>NZ_JAQIYM010000090.1 GCF_028823535.1 Pseudomonas serbica
GCCATGTTGGTTTTCACGAGTTTCTGTGAGCTGACATCGCCCACGACAATCAGCCCGCAACGCGCTACGAGCGCGTTGCTGAATTTGTGCAGGGCATCCTTGCGCCGGTTGGCGATCTTGGCGTGGATGGCCCTCACGCGGGCCTTGCGGCCCGCCCGCTGGGCGACGCCCAGTGCCTTTTCAAGGCCCTGATAGAACCTGCCACTATCGAGCTTTTCGGCGTCGCTGCAGGTGGCCGTGGTTTTCAGGCCCAGGTCGATGCCGACATCGCTTTGGCCGGCAGACAGTTGCCGGTCTACGTCGACCACAACGTTGAAATACCAGCGACCCCGCGAGTCTTCGTTGAAGCTGCCGGAGCGGAACCTGTGGCCGGCCAAGCCGTAGCTGTCCCAGACCTTGAAGTGTTGCTTATGAAAAACAACCTGGCCAGACTTCCAAACTGCAGCACCAACCTTAAACGGCACCCACCCCAGGCTGCGCTTGGCGCCACCCGAGCAGCGCCAGCGAAGCTGGCGCTTTCTGAACTGCTTGCGACGGATGACATATTCTTCGGTAATCCCTTGGATGGTTTGGCTATGCAAACCCAGCAGTTTACCGGCGCCAGTCGTGTATCTATGCATGTCATAGGCTGACAGAAAACGACCATGCTCACGAATCGAGCGACTGCTCAATTCATTCACATAATTCCACACGAAGTTCACCGCACGAGACCATTCACGCAGCTGCGCTGCGTGCTTGTCGCGCACTCGAATCTTCAGGGTTTTGGTCGATTTCATATCGCTCATGCATGTCAATATACTATCAATTACAGGGATTTCAAGCCCTGATCGCTCCGCGATAGCGCTTATATCCCCCTTGAAGGAAAGGGTTTTTTGCGCAGCTTGATAAACAGCGTGATGGGCACCTCATTTCGGTAGACGAATTCAGGAGCGGGATCTTTGCAGAGAACCCCCTGAACAACGAT
Organism: Pseudomonas serbica; assembly: GCF_028823535.1. GTDB lineage: Bacteria > Pseudomonadota > Gammaproteobacteria > Pseudomonadales > Pseudomonadaceae > Aquipseudomonas > Aquipseudomonas serbica. The sequence goes on from NZ_JAQIYM010000090.1 coordinate 965, forward strand.
GAGCTCAAAGCAATGCCTTATCTGCTCAATCAATACAAGGAGGTCTATTCCCGAGTGCACCATGACCTGGAGCGGCATGCCAACAGCTGTATCAAAAAGCTGACCTTCGCCGGCTGCGAGGCAGCGGCACTTGCAATCGAGCAGTCGCAGGTAGATCGAACATCCGTCAAGCACAAGGTTACGGCGAGGGATACCGCGTTTGAACACGACGCCCCTGGGCTATAAGTCGCCAGGCCTATCGAAGTGTGATGAAATGAGTTATTACACTTTGAGAATCTGTGACAGCACCCACAATCCCAAGTATTGACACTCCGTCTACATAACCCATAAAGTTAATCGCTTTTGTGCGCATAGGGAATTCCAACTTCCAAGCGCACAATCATGTTCGCCATAAGAACAATAAGAGGCGATGCATCATGGGTAATTCAGCTGTTTTCGACGAAGTTCAGGCATTCAATCTTTCGTACCTGCTGCTTGCACAAAAGTTGTTGCGAGCGGACAGGCTCAGCGCCAAGTACCGACTGCATTGGAATGATGAGATTGCCGACCTGGTACTTGGGTTGGGTGCTGAGAAATTGTTTACTCTGTCATCATCCAGCCAGTTGTTGACCAGCCTGGCGCTTGACCCTCATCAACTCAAGATATTAACCAGTAACACCAGGGCGCCAGATCAAGCCAGCCTGCATGCCGCCATCCTTCTGTCCAACCTTGACGTGAAGACGGGCCGGCTGCGAGGAGAGGGCGAATGACTGATCAGCCACGGCGCCTGCTCGATGAGTATCGAGACGTTCAAAAGGCCATTGAGCTGATCAACCTCGGCGCCCGCCTGCAGGTGGTTGAGAGTGAAGTGCTCATCAGCCGGCCCAAGCTGATACGCCTGTACAAGGAGCTTCAGGGGCAATCTCCGCCCAAGGGACTGCTGCCGTTTTCGACAGAGTGGTTCCTGACCTGGCAGCCGAATATGCAGGCGTCGTTGTTTTATGGGATCTTTCAGCAGATGCAGCGAGAAAACCCAACATCCGAACGTCTGGACTTGTTTATTTCCGCTTATCAGTTATACCGCGAACAAGTTCAGCATTGTCCTGAGTCGGTTGCACTTGGTATTACTCGTGTCTGGACTCTACTGCGCTTCTTCGAGAGCAAACAACTGGACTTGGCCGTGTGCACCCGGTGCGATGGTCGCTTTATCGTCCACACCCATTCGCCGGTCAAGCAGTTCGTCTGCGGAATTTGCCAACCACCATCTCGTGCCGGTAAAAGATTGAAAAAAGCAAATAAAGACGTAGAATTGACTTAGTAAGGGCTTTTGCGACCTGCCGCGTTATAAGGTCACATGCCTTCGTGAGTAGTTGGGAAGAATATTTCGGTATATTTTCAACGTGCTGGTCAAGAAAAACGTAAGCCTGTCCGACTTATAATAAAAATAACAAAAGGACAATTCTGTGTTCATTGCTATCGGTTTTATCATCGTCTTGTCCTCTGTGTTCGGAGGGTACGTCCTTTCGGGCGGCAGTTTGGGCCCCCTGTGGCAACCCACCGAGCTGCTCATCATCGGCGGAGCAGGGCTGGGCGCGTTCATCGCGGCCAACAGTCGCAAGTCCATTAAGGGTACGCTCAAAGCAGCTTCACGCTTGAAGCTCAGCACGAAATACAACAAGGATCTGTACATCGAGCTGATGGTGTTGCTCTACACACTCCTGACCAAATCCAAGCGCGAAGGCATGAAGAAGGTCGAGCAGGACATTGAGAAGCCTCTCGAAAGTGCCGTGTTCCAAAGGCACCCTAAAATCATGGCCGACCCGATGCTGATGGGGTTCATCTGCGACTACATGCGCATGATGGTCATCGGTAACATCAACCCGCATGAACTCGATGAGCTGATGCTCCACGAAATCGAAGAACTGGAGCATGAGCTGAGCCTAGGTTCCGATGCCTTGAACAAGGTGGCCGATGCCATGCCAGCGTTCGGTATCGTGGCTGCTGTGATGGGCGTGGTGAAGGCGCTGACGCTGGCCGATGCCTCGCCACAGGAAATGGGCGAAATGATCGCCCACGCGCTTGTGGGTACGTTCCTGGGTATCTTGCTGGCCTACGGCTTCTTTAACCCACTGGCGACCAAGATTGAACGCCAGGTGGCCGAGTCGGTGAAGATCCTGCAGTGCATCCGCATCACCCTGTTGGCCAGCCTGCACGGTGAGCAGCCGGGCATTGCCCTGGAGTTCGGGCGCAAGGCCCTGCACATGGACGAACGTCCGACCGCCGCTGAGCTGGAAGACATCCTCCGCGAAAGCAAAAAAGTCGGTACCGCGTAATGAAAGCTGACGAAAAACGTCCGATTATCATCAAGCGCAAAAAGGGCCGCCATCCGCACCACGGTGGCGCCTGGAAGATTGCGTTCGCCGACTTCATGACTGCGATGATGGCGCTGTTTCTGGTGTTGTGGATTCTCTCCACGTCGAACCCGGATCAGCGCAAAGCCGTCGCCGAGTACTTCCGTAGTCCGCTGGTGGTTGCCTTGACCAACGGTGACAGGGACAGCTCCAGCAACAGTGCCATCCCTGGCGGTGGCCCGGATCCGACGTACACTGAAGGCGAAGTGCGCAACAATGACATTCGCCAGGAAAGCCGCCGTATCGAACGTCGACACCTGGAAGAGTTGAAGCGCCGCCTGGAAGAGGCTATCAACCTGAATGCGCTGCTCAAGGAGTTCAAGGATCAGATCTTGATCGACCTGATTCCCGAAGGCCTAAGGATTCAATTGGTCGACTCGGACAAGCGCCCGATGTTCGAAGTGGGCAGTGCAAAGGTGGCGCCGTATATGGGGCAATTGTTGCGCATCATTGCACCGATCCTTAACCAGCTTCCGAACAGCATTCAGATCAGTGGCCACACCGATAGCCGGCCTTATGCCGGGGGCGAGAAGGGCTACAGTAACTGGGAGCTGTCCGCCGAGCGAGCCAACGCCTCACGCCGTGAATTGGTTATGGGTGGCCTCGACTCAGGCAAACTGATCCGGGTGTCCGGGATGGCCGATGAGCTGCGTTTTCAGGGCGCTGGCGAGCTAGATGCCATCAACCGCCGCATCGCGATCATCGTGGTTGACAGCTACGAAAGGCGCTCCATCCTCGACCAACACGACAAGCTGATGACGCCAGAGCAACTGCAATCGCCAAACCCCCTGGGCAAGACGCAGTAGGTTGCCAACAAAAAAGGGCCCGAAAGGGCCTTTTTCTTTGTCCAACACCTTGTTAGACATTTTCTTAAAGACCTAGATCCTGACTGAACACGCGGCCCAGCGCCTGCGTGGACAGCCTACGGTGGGTCTGAACGCCGGCGAGCGCCATGACCTCAAGATCATTGTCCGTGCGCGAGTCGAGGAACCCTGAGGTGAACTCATGGCTACTGGCAATCCAGCGGATAATGTCTGTCTTCGCCCTCTGAAGCGGACTACAGTCCGCGTAACCAGGCTCATGGTAAGCGAAGGCGTTCATTAGGTGGTCAACCAGTTTTTCCGCATCAATTGCCGGAAATGGCTGATCTGGTTGACGCAGGTTGGCGGCATGCAGCGCCGCCAGGTCGTATTTGTTGAACTCTTCTATGGGGAGATCAAGCAGCTGCCGGCACAGTCTTGGAATAAAGCCCTGCTGATCACGACCAAACAACAGTATCAAGCTGGGATGAATCCTGGATAAATCCATTCTGAATAAGTCGAAGTTTGCAGGATCCCAGGTGACCCTCATGAGCATGAGTTCATTCGCGAGCGCCCCCTTGATGTGCGGTAGGTCTTCAGCTGCGTTGAGCATGCGCGAGAGACTGAATATTAGATGCTGGCTACCGTCGTAGCTGGCGTAGATCGATCTGATCCCCCTGAGAAACCTACTTTCGCATGGATCGACCGCTTGAAAGATTCGACGGTAATACTCGGTTTGCTCATCTTCCGTTTGCATTTTCGCTGGAGCGCTGCAGAGAAGGTTGTACCAAAAAGAGGGTTCTACCTGCGTGAGGTCTGCGGTGTAGTTGAGTAACGTGCGTTCGAGATAGGCTCCGCTGCGCTCAAGGAAGGTGTTCAGGTTGCCGTCGGGCCAGTTCTTTGGCTGAGATACATCGACCGTGGTGGGGATTCCTGCAGAGCTTTCAATAATGGCCGCGATTTTGTCAGACGAGGCCTCCAAAGCACGATTGTGCATCCAGAACTCAGGGTCATTAAAAAATAACAGAGCCGCAGCTGCTTCATTAGGGAGGTACGCTGCATGAATGGCTTTCCTGGCCAGTGGCCAAAGAGACTGATCAGTGTTGATCGCCTGGTAGAACAGGTTGTGCATGTCGCTGAGGTCAAATGAACCTGTCGTGGCGGGAAGGGATGCGGCTCCAGGCACACACCACATAATCTCTGCGAGATCCATTGGTTGTATCCGATGGTGCTCAATGATTTTCGCCAGCTGATCTGGTTTTTGTTCCAAGCCGATGGCCACCAGAAAAGGGATCAATCGTCGACGGACATCCCACACGCCATGGGTCGTGCTACTGTCCAGAACGGTGTAAAGCTGAGTAGTCTCGTACTCTTCTGGGGTTTCATCGAAAAACTCGGTGTATCCACTTTCGTTGGGGATCATGGCGTCGCCATTATCCTGGTACCACTGGACGGCCCGTGAAATCAGCTCAGATTTGTCATTAACCAGCATCTGGGCCTCCCGCGTGTGTTGAGTTATTTGAATGTCAAATGCCAAGTTCCGAGCCGAAGACCCGGCCCAATGCCTGGAGCGAAAGCTTGCGCTTGTCGCCGATCCCGGCCATAGCCATCATTTCCCGGTCTTTGTCCTCAAAGGTATCAATCCAGTCTTGTGAGAGCTCATGCCGGCCTGAAAAGTACTTCAAAAGGTCTACTTGAGCAGAGCGGAAAGGGCGGAAGTCCTGGTAGTTCAGTTGCTGCGCGTCAAATGCAGCCATCAGGTGCCCGAGGACTTGCTCGACATCAATGCCGCTGAGGTCTTGCTCCGGAAGTTTCATGGCCAGGGTCGATTGAATGGCGGTCAAATCCGACCGACCGAATTCCTCAACCGGGATCTGCAGTAGCTGCTGGCAGACCTTGGCGAGGAAGTGCTCACGGTTGCCGGCTAGTTTCTCGAGGAAACGCGGATCGATGCGATCAATGACCAGTTTTTGAAATTCGCCAATTTTAACTTGGTCGAAATCGAACTCAGCAGGCTTGCTGAACGAACGGGTCAGCATCAATTCGGTCAACAGCACATCCTGGATCGCCAGCTTATCTTGGGCGGCCTCGAGCATCGCCGACATGTGGTATAGCAAATGTCCATCAGCCCATGTTTCAGCTCTCATGGATCGCAGGCCACGCAAGAAACGTGGGTCACCACCGTCGTAGGCGGTGAAGATACTGCGGTAGTAGTCAACCTTATCTTGACCTTCAAGCGATTGTGGGGCTTCACACAGTAGGGAAAACCAGACCGAGGAACCCCTATCGTCCGAGACCTTTTCCGGGTTGCTGTGACCCAGGTTCCGCTCCAGATAAGCGCCGCTTCGTTCAAGCAGGTGCTCCAGTTTGCCGTTGGGCCAGTTCAGCGGATCGGAAACATCACAACCTTCCTTGCACATTTTTGTAAGGCGAACGCAGGCCTCGATGAAATCGCTTTCTTTATGGGCTTCAAAACGTCTCACATGCCAGGCAGCAGGATCTTCTACAAACAAAACGGCAGCACGCATGTGCTGGTCATATGGGGCGGCGATAGCAGCATCAAGCAAGTGTTTGAGCGAAGGGTCGGCGATCAGTGCTTTGACAAACCCTACGTAAATCTCATCCTGGCCAATGGGTACGGTTCCGCCATCAATCTCCACCTTTTCGTGGGTGTCTAAGCTATAAGCGATATTGGTCAGGTCATTTGGATGCAGGTTGTGATGCTTAATTACTTTTGAAAGGTATACCGAGTCCTTACCTAGGGATAGGCCGACTAGAAAGGGCAGAAGGGCTTTGGATACGTAATTTACGGAGGGGAAGGAATCACTTGTGTGAAGACCGATTCTGTCGGCTTGCCCGCTCTCCTGGCTCGGGAAGAACGACCCCAAATGCGCGGTGTTTGGGATCATGGCGTCGCCTTGCTCAAACTGCCACATCATGGCCAGGGTAATCAGGTTTTCTTTGTCGTAGAGCTTTTTCATTTCTGTTCCCGTGATGCGCCATGAGGATGTTGAGCAGCTCTTTAACCTACACGCAGGGCTAGATACCAGAACCTACGAAAGTGAGCATTGCGCTGAGTGTCAGTATGCCGGTGCCGCGAGTCCTGAGCCAACACGCTACAGGCCGAGGTCGCCTCCAAACGCCCGCCCAAGCGCCTGCAGAGAGAGTTTTCCGCGCTTTTGAGGGGCAGCACCGCCACGTACTACCATCTCTAATTCGTGATCGCTCAAACGTTCGAGGAAGGGCTCGGAGAACGTGTGGTGTCGGCTCAAGAAGGCAATAAGCTCAATCTTTTTCTTGTCGAACCTTTCGAAATCGAGGAAACCATCCCGATGCAAGGCAAAGGCCTGGAAGATATGAGACAGCGTGGCTTCGATATCAACAGTGCTCAGATCCTGTGGAGGGAGATCCATTTGCGAGGCACCCCAGAGGGACAATAACTCTGCTTGACCGAGTTCATCCAATGGTATTTCGAGAAGGGTTTGGGCCACTGAAGCGACGAACTGCTCGGGCTGGTTAAAAACCAACTCGTTTAATATTTCATCTGAAAATTTGCCAGTGAAATCTGTGAATCTTTGAATTTTACCGTCATTGAGTGAATTGCAGAGCATTACCCTCAAGGTGCTGAGGGGTATGGTTTTCCGGTCGGCATGGGTTGAAAATTGATTTATGATGCTGGCTAAGTCGAGGCCTTGATCTGGAAGTATGGAGCGGATGCCCCTAAGAATTTTCGGGCCGGCTTCTGTAGGCAGCATGGATATCATTTTTTTGTAAACCTCTTCTTTCTTATCCTCATCGAATAGGAATGTCGATTCAAACATAAATGTTGACCAAAACCCACAATATCTGAATTCAAGGCAGGTTTTGTTCGCGCAGTCATAACCCAGCAAGTTACTTTCATGCAACCCGCCGAGACGCTCAAGAAACGTTAACAGGGATGACTTAGGCCAGCATTTTTCTTCCCACATTAGACTACTTGTTGAGATGCTGCGTATTTGTATGGAAATAAGTTTAGCTCGATCTCCCGTCTCCTGGGAGAGCCTTGTAGACAGCCACCCACTCTGCTGGTGGCTATGCAGTAATGCAATCTTTACGTTGGGTAGATGACCGTAATGAATTCGTGCATCGTCAATCCTATTGTGGAGATCAGGATCTTTATCGCAAGCCTTAATGAATAGCAGATTTAAGTCAAGCTTATCTATCCATTTGTAGCATGGATCGACAACGGTAAACTCAGATGAATCCCGTGCGAATTTAAATCTCTGCAAGTCATGAGTAGAAATTTTGTGGTGTTCAATAATCGAAGCTAAGAAATCCAATGACTTTTCCTGGCATACAGCAACAAGAAATGGAATTATTTTTGGCGCAACATTCTCTATTTGCCGCTGCCCCTTGAAATCCTCCAGGATCAAATTTGATTCAGCTGGTACATCTGTAAAGTATTTTGCCCAGGCAGGGATATTCGGCATTAGCGTATTCGGATGTTGGGCTGCCCATTCCACCGCCTGCATCACCATGTTTTGATCGTCTTGAAGATACATTCAGGAATACCTTGCTATTTTATGAATTGTGCTGTGGCACATGCGGCTACTTGGCAGAACCCAGTCGAGCTAACCATGGATTATAAGACATTGCCTGGTCTTTTCTCGCCTGTGAATTGCTCAAAGGTTTAGGTCATAGCTAAACACCTTGCCCAAGCTTTGTAGTGACATTTTTTTGTGGGTGTTAAACCCCGCCATGGCTAGTAACTGAAGTGCCTCTTCGCCGAGACCATCAATCCATTCAAGTTCGGCAGGGAGGAGGTCTTTGAGGTACGCGACGGTCTTGATAAGCCCATCAGTAATTTGGGCGGTTTCCTTGAAATGGTCGCACTTGTTGTCGTAGGCACTCAAAACGTGCACAAGAACATTCAACACATCGACTTTAGAGAGATCCTGGTCATTACCCATGAGGTGGATCTTGCTAAAGGCTTTTAGGTCGGCATGATTGATTTCACGCTGGTCGACAGATAAAAGCTCCGTGAAGACGTTGTGAACAAACAATTTGCTCTCAAAGCGGGAAGTATATCCATACTTCGCTAACGCCTTTCCTGCATCCGATGGGTCAACGATGCCTTTGAGTAGTTGCAAGTCGGTGATGACGCTTCGAGCATTACTTCCGAGAGCTGTCTCAAAATCCTTTAGCTCTTCGAGGATATCGTTTTCGACTTCTGCGTAAGCTTCAATAGTTCTCAGCCCTTTGTAAAAAAGTGCTGAATCATTTTTATCGACCGAAGTAAGTATTTTGCGTAGATAGTGCACACGGTCATCTGGTTCCAACTCCCGCGCTGTGTCCTTAAGCAAACAGTACCAAAAATCAGGGTCTAGATCAGGTTGTCTTCGGTGTAACTGATCTCCAAACAGAACGTCAGGCAAATAACCGCCTGCGCACTCAATAAGTTTTCCAACATCACCATCAGCCCAGTACTGTTCCTTCGAAAAGTCAATCGTAGTGACTATCTGTGTTGAAAGCTTCATGAGACTGTTCTTTTCAGCTTCAAAGTCAGCATTCAGATACCGATCTTTTATAGAGAATGCTGGATCTTCTAGGAATATCAAGCCAACTTCAGTTTTATCCTCATAAATTTCCAGTTCAGCATGATTCTTTAGATCTGGGCAGGCGTTCACTGCCTGGAAAAAAGCGATGGACAAGTCATTGTCCTTGAAACTGTGATGGGTGCCAGCGAGAACAACACTGAAATCGGAGTTCCAGTAACAATCTTTAATATCCTGATAGGTGATCTGGTGGTGACTGATGAGTTTGGCCAGGTAGTTAGCTTCGCGGCCTAGACCCACGGCAACCATCAGCGGGAGTACTCGCTTGTGCACGTTGCTGATGCATTTCTTGTTCGCGACAGTGTCATCGATCAGCGTAACGATTTGGTCAGTAGCCGGATCAACGTCGAATGCATGAGGAGGCAGCATCGTGGCAGGGTGGTCGGTTTGCCACACCACAATGGCTGGAATGATGCCGTACTCGTCTGTAGTCGCCATTGTCTCTCCCCTTGCATGCTGGGCTCGGAGTGAGGCGAATCCGACCTTAGCGCTGATCTTTCCAGTATGACCAGACCGAGGAGGGCAGAGCAACGCTCTGCATGGGAGGATCAGTCGAGCGATTAACATATGCAGTAAATTGACAAAATGTAGCAATGCGGCGTTCCTTTGCTTTATGATCCACCCCCTGAAACCTCACCACTTCATGCAACCCATACGGCAACCCACCTGTGTCTGAAGTCAGCCAAGAAGACAAAACAGAATCAGCAACGCCCCAACGGCTGGAAAAGGCTCGTGAAGAGGGCCAGATCGCCCGTTCGCGGGAGCTGACGACCTTTGTCATGCTGGTCGGCGGCATCGGGGCCTTGTGGTGGGCTGGCGGCCACGCAAAAGAGCAATTGTCGCTGTTGATGGAGCAGGGCATGTTGTTTGACCGCCAGAGAGCCTTTGACACCGCGCTGGCGCTAAAGCACGTCTACCTTCAGGCTAGCATCGCCATCAAGGCTGTCGCCCCGCTTATGGGCATCATGGCCGTGCTCGCGCTGATCGCGCCGGCGCTGCTTGGTGGGTGGTCGTTTTCAACAAAATCATTGCAACCCAATTTCGGCAAGCTCAACCCCATTGCCGGGATCAAGAAGATGTTTTCCCTGCAGACGCTCAACGAACTGGGAAAGGCCATTGCCAAGAGCGTGCTGGTCGGTACCGTCGCAGTGTTTTACCTGAAAGCTCACATTGCAGAGATCATGGCGCTTTCGCAGATGACCCTAGGGCATGGATTGGCCTCCATGTTGAACCTGATTGTGTGGGGATGCGGATACATGGCCTTCTCCCTAATCCTTGTGGTCGCGATGGATGTGCCATATCAATTGATTTCCATGGCCATCAAACTGCGAATGACCAAGGAAGAAATTAAACAGGAACACAAGGAAAACGAAGGCGATCCGCACGTTAAAGGCAAAATCCGCTCCATGCAGCAGGCGCTTGCCCGCTCGCGGATGATGAGCAAGGTGCCAACTGCCGACGTCATCGTGACCAACCCAACGCATTTTGCTGTAGCACTGTCCTACAAGGATAGTGATTCTGGCGCCCCGAAAGTCATCGCCAAGGGCACTGATCATGTCGCGGCGCGGATCCGTGAACTGGGCAAAGAAAGCAACATTCCGTTACTGGAGGCACCAGAGCTGGCGCGAGCCTTGTACTGGAATGTCGATCTAGATCGAGAGATACCCTCGGGGTTGTACACCGCTGTGGCTGAGGTTCTGGCCTGGGTGTACCGCCTCAAGCAAGTGAAGAAAGACGGTGGGCCTGCGCCTGAAACCCCTGTGTATTTGCCTGTACCGGAAGGGATGGATGCCCGGCCAACAGGTACTAAGATAAAAAGGAACGAATCGTAAATGAGCATTTTAGACAAGCTGACGGGGCCATCCTCCCTGTTCAACATAAAAGACCCGAAGATTCTTACCGGGCCGGTGCTGATCATCCTCATTTTGGCGATGATGATCCTGCCGCTCCCACCGTTCTTACTGGATATCTTTTTCACATTCAACATCGCTCTGGGCTTGATGGTCTTGCTGGTGAGTATGCTCACCAAAAAACCTCTGGATTTCGCAGCGTTTCCCTCCGTTCTCCTGTTTACGACGTTGCTGCGACTGTCGTTGAACGTGGCCTCCGCTCGTATCGTGCTTATGCACGGTCACAATGGCCCTGACGCTGCGGGTAAAGTGATCGAAGCGTTCGGCCACTTCTTGGTTGGGGGCAACTTCGCTGTTGGCGTGGTGCTGTTCTTCATCTTCGTGGTCATCAACTTCATGGTGATCACCAAGGGTGCCGGTCGTATCGCTGAGGTAGGGGCCCGATTCACCCTCGACTCTATGCCTGGTAAACAGATGGCGATTGATGCCGACTTGAATGCCGGCCTGATAGATGCCGATGAAGCCAAGAGTCGCCGTAAACAGGTCGCTCAGGAGTCCGAGTTCTACGCCTCCATGGACGGTGCGAGTAAGTTCGTCCGTGGCGACGCCATGGCCGGTATCATCATTCTTTTCGTGACAGTCATTGGCGGTCTGCTGATCGGCATGCTGATGCACGACTTGCCATTCAGCCAGGCGATTGAAACCTATGTGCTGCTCACCATTGGTGATGGCCTGGTTGCTCAAATCCCAGCATTGGTGATTTCCATTGCAGCGGGTGTGATCGTTTCCAGGGTTAACACCGATGAGGACGTTGGCCAGCAGATCGTAGGGCAGTTGTTTGTTAACCCCCGCGTGATGTTCATGGTCGGAGGGATCATCGCTGCGTTCGGCATCATTCCAGGTATGCCTACCATGATCTTCTTGCCATTTGCCGCTGCGCTGTTTGGCATCGGCTGGCTCATGATCAAGAACCAGAAAAAACTTGAAGAAGCCGCGCTGTTGCACGTGCCGCAGTCAGCCGCGACCAAAGAAGCGCCGGAAGCGAGCTGGGATGACGTTAAACAGACCGAAACCCTCTCGTTTGAAGTCGGCCATCGCCTGATTCCGATTGTTGATGAACGCCAAAACGGCGCGTTGATCGGTAGGATCAGCAGCGTGCGCAAAAAGTTCGCCCAGGACATCGGCTTTCTGCCTGCGATTGTGCACATCAAAGACCGTATGGATCTGGAGCAGAACACCTACCGCATCAGTTTGAAAGGTGTGGAGATCGGCTGTAGCCAGCTGTACATCGACAAGTTCCTGGCCATTGAATCCGGTCAGGTCAGCGGCAAACTCGAAGGTATCGACTTTGTAGACCCTGCGTTCGATATCCCTTCGGTATGGATCGATGAAGACCAGTGCGACTTTGCCCAGGTGTATGGCTACACCGTGGTCGAGCCGAGCGTAGTGGCCGCCACCTTCCTGAACCACCTGCTTCGTCGCCACGCCAGCGTGCTACTGGGGCGTCCGGAGGTTGAAGCGCTACTGGACATGATGAGGAAGACCGACAAGGCGCTGGTTGAGGACGCCGTGCCCAAGCTGGTGTCGATCTCTACGCTGCAACGCATCCTGCAAAGCCTGCTGGAGGAGCAAGTCTCCATCCGTGACCTGCGCACCATTCTTGAAGTGATCGTCGAACACGCGGTACCACAGCAAACCGAATGGTACTCGTTGGTGGCGATCATCCGAATCGCGTTGCGCGGTGTGATCACTCAGCATTGGTTCGACAATTCAAAAGTGTTGCAAGTGATCTGCCTCAATTCTGACATTGAAAGCATGATGATGAAGGCCGTCACCGGTGGTGGTGCAATTGAACCAGGTCTGGCCAACACTCTGATCTCGCAGACGCAAAAAGCGGTCGAGATGCAGGAAAAACAAAATCTGCCTCCAGTCTTGATGGTCGAACACGTTCTTAGACCGATGCTCAGCCGTATGCTGCGTCGCCAGCTGCCGAACCTGGTCGTGATGTCGGGGGAAGAGATTCCGCCAGATTGCGCCATCATCATGACCAGTGAAATTGGAGCGACCCAATAATGGCCGGACAACGTGCGTTTAGTGCACCAACGATGAGCGAAGCCATGGCTCAGGCCAAGGAAGCGTTTGGTGATGACTTTCTGTTCTACGGTAAAGACAAGGTTCCCGGTGGTGTAAAAATCACCGTCGGGCCGGCACTGGTAGCGCCGGCGCTGGTGGAACCGCCCGCCGAGGAACTTCAGCTCACTGGTTTTCGTCGCGCCTTGGCCCGATCTGAACAACTAACTGAGAACATGGAAATTCCGTTGCCACCCGCCAGCCTTCCAGCAGGGCCGGCGACCGCCTATCGCAAGGCAAAAGGCGGGGCTGCGTATGCCACGCAAGCCAGTGAGAAGCCTGAAGGCCCAACCAGGTCAGAGGCGGCTGCGCCGCAATGGTCGACCTCTCCGGTTACCCAAGCTCCCCCTGTGAAGCAGGCCACCGCCCAAGAGATCCATGAGGTGTTCGAGCTCCTGGAAGCTGAACCGGTTGAAGATGAAATTCCGAAGAAGGCTCAGCTCGATGCCAACCAACGCTTTTTGGAAGATCTGAAGCAAGTCGAGGCCATCTCCAACTGGAGCAAGCATCTGCTTGATGAAATGCAGAACATGCAGGACATCATCCGGCGCCGGTTGCTGCCCAGCGTAGCGCAGGGGAGTGCGTACGCGGATCTGCACAACCTTCTGATACAAGCTGGCTTCAAGCCTGCTAGCTGCGATGCCGTGCTCAAGCACCTCCCAAGTGAGGTCGCAGAGCGCCGTCTTGAGCCTATGGCGATGAGTCGCTGGATTGAACAAGCTCTGGTTTCACACATGAGGGTGATGAATACCCAGGACATCTGGTCAGACCAACGTGTGGTGGTACCGGTACTAGGTTCCAGTGGTAGCGGGAAGTCGGTGGCGGTGGCCAAGCTTGCCGCCCGGTACTCTCTTCGTTACCAGGGCGCTGATATGCAGATCATCAGCCTCGATCCGGACAACTCGGACACGCTAAAAGGCCAGGCCGAAGTGCTCGGCGTGCCTTTCAAGGTGCTGCAGGAGTACCAGGATCTTGGCGCGGAGCTGGAAAAGCTACAGCACAAGCAGGTCGTGCTGATTGATACCAAGGGTTATGGCTACCGCAGCAAAAAACTGCCCATTCAGCTGGCGCGATTGAACCAGCCTGAGCAGCCGATGAAGCCATTGCTGATCATGAACGCCAACAGCGAATCAGATCTGCTCGATCAAACCACCCTGACGTATCAGCAGTTGGCTCGAGAAGCAGGGGTCAGTATCGAGCATTGTGCGATATCTAAACTGGACGACACCGTGCGCATCGGAGGGCTGCTCAGCGTCATCGAGCAGCACAACCTGACGATTTGCTACCAATCCTACAGCAGCGACATTCTCGACGACTTTGATCGCGGCAATGCAATGGTACTGGCCAGACAGGCCTTTGAGTCGGCGGCCATGGGCTGGACAACGACTCCGATCCAGGGCTACAACGCTCAGCAGGGTCGAAAATTTGATGAGCATCGTGATCAGTTGATGAACAATGTTCATGAAATGTCACATGTGATGAATGCCATTCGTCGCGAGTTCAAAAGTGCTGGTATCGTGACCCGTCAAGCTGAAGTGTCTGGCCTGGTGGAGTCAAACAAGCAGCCGCAGTATGCACTGCAGATTGCCCAGCCGGCACAGGCTCCAGCCAAGCCCAGCTTGCTCTGGTTCCACAATAACTACCCGGTTGAAAGCGTGTTTTACCGTGGCGCCACAGGCCAGGCAGACATGGCCAAGGCGGAAACCCGTTCGTCGCAACGGATTGAGTTGGTGGATTGAGTCTTCGATTGGCTTTGCTTCAATTCAAACAAATGCTTAATATTGCCGGCATTGTTCGACAATTCTGCCTCTGAGCATCGAGGCAGACTGTTGTAAAAAATAAGGGGACACCCGCTGTATGTACAATGCTCAAGGCAAAATCAACGACAATGATCTGATTGAGGCACACCTGCCGTTAGTGAGGAGGGTCGCACTGCACATGCGCGTTCAATTGCCGGGCAACGTCGATCTGGATGATCTGATCCAGGGCGGTACCTTTGGGTTGATGGATGCGGTGAAAAAGTACGACCCTACCAAGGGAACCAGTTTTGAGTCGTACGCGAGATTGCGGATCCATGGGGCGATTCTCGATGAAGTGCGTAAGCTTGACTGGGTACCGCGACGCTACCGTCGGATGGCTCGTGAAATTTCAAAGGCTGTGAGTGACTTGAGTAAGGTGCTGGGAAGGGCACCTGAAGAGCGTGAAGTGGCTGAGCACATGAACATGACCCTAAAGGAGTATCAACTCTGGCTTGGGGAGTCAAACAATGGAGTAATATTGTCATATGACCTTCTTGGCGCTGAAGCTGTAGAAGATCGCTCGTCGGCTCATACCGGCTCTCCACTGGACGAACTGCTCGACAGCAGTAAGCGGGAAGAGGTCGTCAAGGCCATCTCCCTGCTCAGTGAGCGTGAGCAGAAAGCCCTGGGCATGTACTATCTTGAGGAGATGAACCTCAAAGAGATTGGGCTGGTGCTGGGGGTCTGTGAATCCCGAGTGAGCCAGCTTCACGTCCGTGCGGTCGCCAAGATCCGAGCGACGTTGGCCGCCTGATCGACGCTGCGAAAACAAGCCGGAGCCCATGCTCCGGCTTTTTCTTGACCAGCGTTTTATCCCGGTACTTGTGCAGGTTCGTTCAGGGCTAGGATCAGCTCTACCAGCAGGCGGCGGGGATCGGTGGCGGACTCGCGGATGTACGCCAGTGCAGGCTGGTGGAAACGCAGGTCGATCTGCAAAAGATCCGGATCGCAGTAGAAAACCTCAAGCAAATGGTAGCCGACCCGTCGTTCTGCAGTCTCGATGATGAGTGAATCCTGAAACAGTGGCGTCATGACGCTGACGAAATGATCGAATTGCTGCTCATCTCTCGCTTTGATTCTGACTTCAATGCCTTCGGGTACCATGTTTCCGTCTCCTTCTTATAACTTTGAGGCAGGCATTTCGCCAGATCTCTCTTTGTGGTTGAAGTGTAGCTACATTCGCAGCCTCAAAGCAACCAAAAAGCCATCAGTTTCCCATTTAAATCAGCATCCGTGGGGGAGGGGAAGACCCTGCGGCGAAATTTCTCTGCGCGTGGACACCTGGAGCTTTCCGATTTGGTTAAAACTCGATTAACGCCATATATAAAAGGCATTAAAGCGTGTTCCATACTAATAAAGATTCAACAATTTTCGAGGGGCTAAAAAAATTTTCAATTATTTTTCTAGTTGATGTTAAAGGTTCGTAAAGTCCGTTCCGATTTATGGGTTAGAAGGCACTCAGCCAGACCACAAAAGGAACTACCGATGTCTGTTATTAACACCAACATGAGCTCCCTGATTGCTCAGAAGAACCTGATCAGCTCCGGCAACAGCCTGAGCACCGCGATGGAGCGTCTGAGCTCCGGCATGCGCATCAACTCTTCGAAGGACGACGCCGCTGGCCAGGCCATCGCTAACCGCATGACCGCCCAGGTCAAAGGCATGGCGCAAGCTGAGCGTAACGCCAACGACGGCGTGTCGATGGTGCAAACGATGGAAGGTGGCCTGAGCCGCATCAACGACAACCTGCAGCGTATCCGCGAGCTGGCTGTTCAAGGCGCTTCCGACACCAACACCGCCGACGACCGTACCTCGATCAAAACTGAAATCGACGAACGCATCAAGGAAATCGACCGTATCGCCGGCTCGACGACCTTCAACGGCACGAACCTGCTGAACGCTGTCAGCACGCTGAACATCCAGGTCGGCGGCAACACTACTGCCAACGACAAGATCGCCGTGGCAACTGTAAGCGCCACCAGCACCACCCTGGGCACTACCGCTGCTGCCGTTCTGGTTGACACCAACGCCAACGCCAACACCGCTATCGGCCTGGTCGACACCGCGCTGAAATCGGTCGACACCGCTCGTTCGACTCTGGGTGCTACCCTGAACCGTTTCGACTCCGTGGTCAGCAACCTGCAAACCAGCTCCACCAACCTGTCCGCTGCCAAGTCCCGCATCGAAGACGCCGACTACGCCGTCGAAGTTGCGAACATGACCCGCGCCCAGATCCTGCAACAAGCCGGTACCAGCGTCCTGAGCCAGGCGAACCAATCGACTCAGTCGGTTCTGAAACTGCTCCAGTAATCTGGCGCCAGGTGTTAATTATTCAATGAATTGACACCGGCTAGAACTAAAAAACGCCCTGCTTGCAGGGCGTTTTTGTTTTAAAAAAATAAATTCAATATATTCAATAAATTGAGTAAAGAACTGTTCCAGCAGACCGATTAGTTAGGTATTGAGGCGCTAGAGCCGAAACAAAAAAGAGAGCAGAGATATGTCAGTTATCAACACCAACATGAGTTCCCTGATTGCTCAGAAGAACCTGGTCAGTTCCGGCAACAGCCTGAGCACCGCCATGGAGCGTCTGAGCTCTGGCATGCGCATCAACTCGTCCAAGGACGACGCCGCTGGCCAGGCCATCGCTAACCGCATGACCGCCCAGGTCAAAGGCATGGCGCAAGCTGAGCGTAACGCCAACGACGGCGTGTCGATGGTGCAAACGATGGAAGGCGGCCTGAGCCGCATCAACGACAACCTGCAGCGTATCCGCGAACTCGCTGTGCAAGCGGCTTCCGACACCAACACCGCCGACGACCGTACTTCGATTGCAACGGAAATCGGTGAGCGTGTGAAGGAAATCGACCGCATCGCCGGCTCGACGACCTTCAACGGCACGAACTTGCTGAACGGCGTAGCAACGCTGAACATCCAGGTCGGCGGCAACACTACTGCCAACGACAAGATCGCCGTTTCCACCGTTGACGCCACCAGCGCCACCCTGGCCGTAGGCGCCCTGGCCGTAACGGACAACACGACCTCCAACGCCGCCATTACCTCTGTCGACGCCGCGCTGAAATCGGTCGATACCGCTCGTGCTACCTTGGGTGCTACCCTGAACCGCTTCGATTCCGTGGTCAGCAACCTGCAAACCAGCTCCACCAACCTGTCCGCTGCCAAGTCCCGCATCGAAGACGCCGATTACGCCGTCGAAGTTGCGAACATGACCCGCGCCCAGATCCTGCAACAAGCCGGCACCAGCGTTCTGAGCCAGGCTAACCAGTCGACTCAAAGCGTTTTGAAGCTGCTCCAGTAATCTGGCGCCCGTTGTTGATTATTCAATGAATTGACAACGCTAGAGAACAAAAAAACGCCCTGCTTGCAGGGCGTTTTTCATTGCTGAAGAAACAGTTAAATATATTTCATAAATTGACTAAAGAATTCGAATAACTTGTCCGATTAGTTAGGTATTGAGGCGCTAGAGCCGAAACAAAAAAAGAGAGCAGATATATGGCCGTTATCAATACCAACATGAGTTCCCTGATTGCTCAGAAGAACCTGATCAGCTCCGGCAACAGCCTGAGCACCGCGATGGAGCGTCTGAGCTCCGGCATGCGCATCAACTCTTCGAAGGACGACGCCGCTGGCCAGGCCATCGCCAACCGCATGACCGCGCAGGTCAAAGGCATGGCGCAAGCCGAGCGTAACGCCAACGACGGCGTGTCGATGGTGCAAACGATGGAAGGCGGCCTGAGCCGTATCAACGACAACCTGCAGCGTATCCGCGAGCTGGCTGTGCAAGCGGCTTCCGACACCAACACCGCTGACGACCGCACTTCGATCAAAACTGAAATCGACGAACGCGTCAAAGAAATCGACCGCATCGCCGGTTCCACCACGTTCAACGGCACGCACTTGCTGGACGGTACCGTTACTGCAGCCCTGAGCATCCAGGTCGGCGGCAACACCACCACCAACGACAAAATTGACGTTGCCACTGTTGACGCTACCAGCGCCACCCTGGCTGTAGACGCCCTGGCCGTAACGGACAGCACCACCTCCAACGCCACCATCACCTCCGTCGACGCAGCGCTGAAGAAAGTCGACACCGCTCGTGCAACCCTGGGTGCGACCCTGAACCGTTTCGACTCCGTCGTAAGCAACCTGCAAACCAGCTCCACCAACCTGTCCGCCGCCAAGTCGCGTATCGAAGACGCCGATTACGCTGTTGAAGTGGCAAACATGACCCGTGCCCAGATCCTGCAGCAGGCCGGCACCAGCGTTCTGAGCCAGGCCAACCAGTCGACTCAGTCGGTTCTGAAACTGCTTCAGTAATCGCTCGGCGGGCCCGTGGAAACGGGCTTGCTCAGCATCAGAAAGCACCCGCTGGGTGCTTTTTTTATGGCCAGTTGGTTGGCGATTGTTTCTTGTGTTTTGCCCTGCAGAAGGTGTTTTCAATGGATGCTCTGGTCAGTTTTCACTTCGTTTACGAAGGCAGTGATTTATACCCAGATGCTCGCAGTTTTGTGATGAAGTTTGATGTCACCCCGGATGCGCGGTTAGCAGCCATTATCCGGCACGAGGATGACGGGTTTGATCAACGTCTTGATGAGCTGATGGATGATCTCGACATCGACTACCCAGAAGAATGGCCTTCGTTTGACGCGGATCTTTTTGGCTGGCTGACGAACAACCATGAGCTTCACGGTGACCCCCTAGAGGAAGTGAGGCGGGTACGTGACTTCTTGCTGGATGAGGGGTTCAGAGGGGGCGAAATCGTTGAAATCCCCTACAAGCAGTTTTTGGCCATGGCGGCGCACACGCACACCCAAGCCGATCTTGAGGCCGTGCTCAACGCGCTCTAAGCGAGCAGCGATCTTCGCATTCGGGCGGCGATGGCCTGGTGATCAAAGGGGCGTTGGCGTCAGCCAGAGCTGGACAGGTGCGGAGAGAAGTCGGTGCTCCGCATCCATGATGCGGCTTGCCTCTTTCTTACAAGAGCCATCCACTAAAGATGCCGTGCAGAGCCACACACAGGGTGCCAAAGGCCCCGAGGCTCATCAGGGTGAAATCCCGTTCGGTAAACTCTTTGCTTGGTAACAGGTCGAGCTTGCGAGCGGTGTCGTGTACCGACAGTTGATTCTCTAGGCGTGCCTCAAGGGACGGTAGGGTAGAGTCGTTCAGCTCTTCCAGTTGACGGACGCACGCGGCCTTGTCGGCTTTCCATTCCGTTTTCAGGTACAGGCCGACACGCGCCTTGAAGGCAAACTTGCGGTAGCGGTAATCAGCAATGTAGAAGAACCTGGAAACGATTTCGACCTGGTCGGCAAAGTTGATTCTCGTGGTACTGACCATTTTCCGTAGAGCGGCCATTGCTTCTTCAGCCGTCTCGTAAAAGCGCGACTCGATACGGTGCTCGAACACCAGATCTTCGGACTCATCCAAAGGATAGAAGTCTCTGGTAAAGATAGACTCACCCAGCGTTTGATACGCATAAACCTTTTCCGTCACCGTCTGGCGGATGGGTTCAGCCTTCGGTTTCGCAGGTGCGGTAAAAACAGGGAGTGCTGGAGCACTTACAAGAGCTTGTTGAACAGCGGGATTAACTGTTGCTTTAATCGCCTCTTGAATGATCTCCCCGGCGTCCGCCACCAACTTCAAGTGCAGTGGTTCAGACACTTTGAGTCGGGCCGGCAACAACCCTTCGAGGCCGACGAAATCTCCGGACTTAACCGCAGACAAATGAGGAGGTTGGGAAAAGTTTGGAGAGGCCATTTTATGAATAAAGACCATATATTGATATTATGTCTGCATTATAATTATCCGATTAACTTGCACAACTAATTTATGTGTGTTTTTCGATAAAAACATTGATTTATTTGAATTTTGGTAATTCATCGCCTTCGTTTTGAGTCCAATCTACCCAAACTTGGTCTTTCGGGCTGGACAGGAGTGCACCAGGATCAGTGGTTATTCGATATTGGATTGGCAACATAGGGTTTGAATTGATACCATAACGGCTCACTTTTGAAGGGATCACCAACGTGGAGCAGCTAACCGGCGTTATTGATGGAGTCCGACTCCGTAATGGAAATGGCTTCATCATTTTCGAACTGCGGCTCGGCGAGCGTGTCGTCACTGTCACCGGTACCGACCAGGAGCTCTTCGAAGGTGACGTGGTTGTGTGCACCGGGGAATGGGTGAAGTACGACGGTAAGCCCCAATTCAAAACCAAAACCATCCTGCCGCAGATTCCAACCTCGAAAGAGGCAATCGAGGCCTATATTCTGGCAGGCCGGATCAAAGGCATCAGTACGGTACTTGGCAAGCGCTTGGTTGAGGCGTTCGGCGTAGATTTGCTGTATGTGATCGAAAACGAGCCGGCAAAGCTCAAAAAGGTAAAAGGTTTTGGGCCGGCGCGGATCAAGGATCTCACCGAAGGGCTGCGGGCGCAGCTGGGATACCGAAGCATTCTGTTGTTCTTGAGTGGTTTCGGCCTCGGCACTTACCTGGTCAAGAAGATCCACGACGTCTACACCTTTAACGCCGTCAACCGCATCAAGGAAAACCCCTACAAGCTTTGCACTGACATTCCGGGCGTCGGTTTCACCATTGCCGACAGCATCGGTCGTCAGATGAACATTGCCATTGACGATCCGGATCGCATCCTGGCCGGTCTCGTCCATTCGCTGGAGGGCGTTGTACGGGCCACCGGCAGCACCGGCGTCCCAGAAGTAACTTTGGTGGCGGCCACCGAAAAACTGCTCAAGCCAAACGGTGCGGTTGAGGCTGGTAAAATCAAAACGGTCATCCCCCGGCTGGTCGCTGAGAAGCACGCGATGGAGCTGGAGGTAGAAGGTGCGCCATTCCTTTTCCCGGTTAACCTGTATTGGGCGGAGCGGGGGATCGCCAAACACGTTAAGCGCTTGTTGGGCCCGCGCATTACGGTTGAGATTGATCCGGAGGCGCTCGATGATCTGGTGAATGAGGCTCAGAGTCGGGTAGGAAAGGAACTGTCCCTGAATCAACGTCGTGCCGTTAAGCTCGCGCTGTGCAACCCACTCTCGATCATCACCGGGGGCCCAGGCACCGGAAAAACAACCATCATGCGCGTGCTCCTGGAATGCTGCAGAATTGGTTTAGGGGCTGTTGATGGGGACATGCTGCCGAGCGCTCCGACGGGTAAAGCCTCCAAACGGCTTGAGCATTCGACAGGCCTACCGGCATTCACGATTCACCGTGCCCTTGGATTCAGCCCAGATGGTGGTTTCAACTTCAACGAAGAGTGCCAACTGCCGTTCAGTGTGATTGTCGTCGACGAATTTTCAATGACCGACACCATGTTGTGTTACTCGCTGATTCAGGCAGTGGCGACAGGCACGCGACTGGTCTTTGTGGGCGACGTTGATCAACTCGAATCGGTCGGGGCAGGGCGTGTGCTCAAGGACATGATCGACTCAGAGGTGATTCCGTATCAGCGCCTGACCGACCTGTATCGCACGAGCGCCTCGAGCATGATTGCCCTAAACGCCACGGAGATGAACAACGGTCGGATGCCGATCTTGGCCAACGGCGATAAAGACTCGGACTTCTGGTTCCTCAACACGAAATCTGACGAGGAAACTGCGGATACGATCATCGGGCTTATCGACCGGTTGAGCGCAAAATATGGCTTTGACCCGTTTGATGACATCCAGGTATTGACCCCGATGCGCATGGGCGCTGTGGGGATGTACGAGCTTAACAACCGGCTACAGAAAAAGCTGAACGGTAAAAACCTGGGTAAGGGCATCAAACTCAAGCAGGACGACATCAATGTCGAGTTCTGCCTGGGTGACAAAGTTATGCATGTTGAGAACAACCAGGCCCTTGGGGTGATGAATGGTGAGGTCGGCAGGGTCATAGCGGTCGACGTTCCTCGCCGCGAGGTGACGGCCATGATTGAGGGCGCAAAGATCGTTTATGCGTTTGCGGATCTTGCCCAATTGAGGCTGAACTACGCGCAAACCATCCACAAAAGCCAGGGCTCCGAATACCCGTGCGTGATCATTCCCTGCTCGATGTCTCACTACAACATGCTTTTCCGGAGCATCTTTTACACCGGTACCACTCGCGCAAAGCAGTTCATGGTGTATGTCGGAGAGCTCAAAGCGCTGAAGACCGCGATCAGTCGCGTAGGCAGCGAACGCCGGCTCACCGGCTTGAAATATTGGCTCGAAAAAATGGCCGCGTAATGGCGGCCATGTAGAACTCGGCGAAGGCTAAATCAGCTCGTTTAGCGCGTAGGCTTTCACCAGCTCCAGTTCGTCCGCAGGGATATCAGGTTCATCATCCAACGGCATAGATTCTGGGAGTGCGCTCTCGGGACTGGTGGCTGGCGCATCCATCGCTTCGACAGCTTCGGTCACTTTGTTGGCAGCAGGCTCTGCGGTTATTGTCAGTGGGGCGTCATCTGCTGGTATGTAAAACCCATCATCTTCTTCCACCATCGGCACTGGCTCTCCCAGGATGCTCAGCAGGTGTGCGATATACAACGTGCCGAAGAACTTCTTGCCAGTCTCGGAGATCAGCAAGGGTTCCTGGTGCGTGCCCACGTCGACAGTGCCTATGACGGTCAGCGTTTCTTTGCCGAATTTGACCTGGTCTTTTAGGGCTAGGCCGAGGGCTGCTGCGGGGGTCATCATCTGATTCGATCTCTTCAGGCAATTACGGAGGTGAATTCAGGGCGGTCGACCGGGAAGCTGACGCACACATGTCTGGAGCCGAGGATACCGGTGTCAGGTACGAAGGTGACGCCCCAGCTGCCGTCGATCCACAGCGTCGCGCTCAGAGGCTTCAGACCTTTCTTGA
Organism: Pseudomonas serbica; assembly: GCF_028823535.1. Lineage (GTDB taxonomy): Bacteria > Pseudomonadota > Gammaproteobacteria > Pseudomonadales > Pseudomonadaceae > Aquipseudomonas > Aquipseudomonas serbica. Next base: position 24,381 of record NZ_JAQIYM010000090.1, read on the forward strand.
AAGCGCTCTTGCTGACCGTGTGGCCAGGGTTTGTTTTGAGGTGCTCGGGGTAGTGGTTCTCGGCAGCTTTATCCAGGGCCAAGTCGAGCATGTCAGGTGACATGAACTTGCTGAAGGGAAAGTCCCTGATGCTGTCCTTGGCCACGTTGAGTATCGCATCATCCACCGGTTTGTTGCCCAGCAATAGGTAGACGGGAATACTGGCGCCTTGGATTTCTACGGCGACCTGGTGGAGCGGGGTGGTGCTGTTATACGGGAAGGGCATGTACATGAGCAGAACCTGTCTATAATGAGCATGTCCAGCAGGCACCAAACAATGCACATAAATTGCCATAACTGGGTATTCCCGCAGGATAATGCAGGTTCTCGCACAGCCGCAACCCACAATTCTCAACGCTTTCGATTAATTTGTGAAAAAAAAGAAAGAAAGAGTATTGACTCATCTAAATTGCCCTACTAAGATGGGATCACACCAGAGGAAATATCATGTCCAGTATATCATCGCTCACCAGCCTGACACCCAGCTCACCAGCTGACTGACGCATGTCCTCTGCCCGGACATGTGTTCCGGGATTATGTCTTCTGACGAAACCCGGAATCTAATTTCCGGGTTTTTGTTTTTGTAATTACGGGTAGTTGCCGGAGCGGTCAAACGGGCTTGCTTGGAAAGCATGAGTCCCGAAAGGGGCACAAAGGTTCGAACCCTTTACTATCCGCCACTTTTTTTGATTCATCGCTCTTTACACAATTTGAGATTCACATAGGACAGGTGACCGAGTGGCCGAAGGTGCTCCCCTGCTAAGGGAGTAGATCTTAAAACGTCTCGAGGGTTCGAATCCCTCCCTGTCCGCCATTTACGCCGAAATAGCTCAGACGGTAGAGCAGCGCACTCGTAACGCGAAGGTCGCAGGTTCGATTCCTGTTTTCGGCACCAGGTGCAGCGTATCGTGAGTTTCACACGATCCGCAAAGCGGTCGCAGTAGAGCCTGACTCTGCGACTTGGCACTCTTGATCCCTTCAGGATGATTGAAAGCTCCCGCCCCAAGCATTGCTAGGCCGGGTAGCGGTGGAGGAGGTGGCAGGGGTGGACTGTATTTCCCCTGTACTCCGTTGAAGCTGAAAAGGTCAGGGTATTTAACCTTGGTTAGGTGAAACCAGGCGGAAGGAGCGGAAGCCAACGAAGCTTCTTTCGACTTGAATCCGTGTTGGCCCTTGAGCAGAAGATCGTTTGGTCTGTATCGAGTGGTGATTTAGGGTTTAATAACCTTACAGTCTTTGGCTGGCAGCTGGACTCATCAGCTAGTTGCACGGGCGGTACCACGCTGCAACCGTGTGATAGAGGTTGATGTGAAAGGCTGTTTTATCGGGGTGTAGCGCAGTTGGTAGCGCGCCTGCTTTGGGAGCAGGATGTCAGGAGTTCGAATCCCCTCACCCCGACCATTTCCGCTGTTGTTTCAGGTGATGCTTAATCCCATAAATGACAGCAAGTCAGTGTTGACAACGGTTGTAGAGGCTGTAGATTTGGCGACAAGTGACGCTTACAGCGGGTCACCAACAGCTTCAAGAGTTCCCTGGGTACGTGGCCGAGTGGCTTAAGGCAACGGTCTTGAAAACCGTCGGGTGTAACAGCCCCTAGAGTTCGAATCTCTACGTACCCGCCAATCAAAAACTCTCGTCGAGGCCTTCTAAGCCTTGCAACAGACGAGGGTTTACGTAGCACGCGGATGTGGTGGAATTGGTAGACACACCGGATTTAGGTTCCGGCGCCGCAAGGCGTGAGAGTTCGAGTCTCTCCATCCGCACCATTATCTTGCTGGGTGTACACGCACGACAGACTGATGCGTGTCGGCCCCAGTCAGATCGAAGTTCACTGTTGCCGGACAGTCCTTCGAACTAGAGGTTGCAGCCGGCCCCTGAAAGGGTGGTGACTTTTGCGGTGGAATAGCAACCGCTCCGAATCGATTAACTGTTGTGATGAGAGGTTTTCTTATGAAGCCGAACATGGCATTGGTTGAAAATGAGAAAGACCTGGGGTTATTCTAGGTTTTAAGGTCTGGCGGGCGAGTGGACTGGATAGATAGACCACGCTGGGCTCATTACCCGGAAATTGCAGGTTCGATTCCTGTGCCCGCAACCAGTAAGGGGACTATAGCTCAGCGGTAGAGCGCTCGACTCATAATCGAGATGTCGGGGGTTCGATGCACCCCTAGTCCCACCAATTACGAGCCAGGTAAGCCCAATTGAAAAGGGTTGCCGAAAGACTGGGTACAGCTAACGGGAACGCCAGGTGCGGCTCGACCGCCTTGATACCTCGCCAGTACAGCTTGTGACGAATGCACCACCCTAGCCGTTTAGGCAAATAAAGGGTGGGGGCATTCGAATAATTGCAATCAAATGCCAGTTGCCATTATTCGAATGCCTGGGGTTCGCCCTACGCATTACTGCGCCATCGCTTCCGTTGTCATGACGGTTGGAGTGTCTAGGCGAAAGGTACTTAAATCCGACGCAGCCCGTAAAGCTTGCGCTGAGGAATATCGGAGCCTGTACCAGGCATCGTGCAGTTCAGCGAGCGCTGAGCAAAATGATCGGTAACACCTTGTTCGCTTTCGATAGCGGAGAGGCCGATCCACCTGGCACACCGCTTGCGGATTGTGTCCCCGGACGTGAGTAACCGGGACGAATTCTTGCTTCAAGACCAAGGATTACACAGCAGCCAATAATAATAAGAAGAGGCGCTAATGAATACTCCTGTAGACCTGGTAATCACCTGGGTGGATGGGTCAGACACAGCCTGGCGCAAAAAGAGACACGAAAACACCGAGGGCAACCTTGCTGGCGTCTTTGAAACAGGCAATGTGGAAGGGCGTTATCGTGATAACGACGAATTGCGTTATCTCCTTCGCTCGATTGAAGAATTCTGGCCTTTCGAGGGCAGGATTTTTCTCGTGACGGACAACCAGCGTCCCGCGTACTTGGTCGAGCATCCACGTGTTCACGTGGTGGATCACTCCGAGATTCTCGACCCGCAGTACCTGCCAACGTTCTCTTCACGAGCCATTGAGTCGGCACTTCACAAAATTCCTGGACTTGCAGAGCACTTCGTCGCGTTCAACGACGACGTTTTGTTGATGCGCCAAGTTCAGTTCGATGACTTTTTCGCAGGCGCCGGTGCAACTGTCCATCTAACGGACGAAGCCATTCCGGAAGACCTTGGTGTGAAGAACCTGACGGGCCATAACGATACGATCATGGCTTACAGGTGGGGCAAAGAGCACTTCGGTGTGGCGCCCATCGACCGATTCGTCGCGCATACTCCAAAGGGGATCAGAAAATCCTGGATGGAGGAGTTGGAACATGACCATCCGGAGATGTTTCACACCACCCGGAGCGAGAAATTTCGGGCTTTGGGTGCCCATAGCATCCTGGCCAACATTTACCCGGTGGATTGCGTAGGCAAAGGCCGTGCTCAGATCCGCCGAGACGAAAGCCTGTATTTCTTTACGGATGACGTCGAGTTTCAAGACATGACGGTTGAAATGCTGTGTGCTTTGAACCAAAAGCTGTCCGTGTGCATCAACGACACCACTGACAATCGTGATGATGTTGATCTGATGCGCACGCGTCTACAGGATCTTTACCAGCACTGCTTCCCAAGACCTTCTGGTTTTGAGTTCAGGGCACCACAGCGTGTGCGCTCGAATCACCGTGAAGTCGAACCGCAGCTGTAGCAACGATTAAGCCGGTTCAACCACTGGTTTCGATAATCGACCAACCCTGAGGATGCACCCGTGATTGAAGGAACGTTTTTGTTTCTCGCCGCTTACCTGTTGACCTGGCAGGCACTGGTGATTGTGCTGTTGTTGGGTATCGCTTTCGAGCATGCAGGCAATCGTAAAAGTGCTGTTTTCACCGGTCTTGTCGCGATGGCAATCAGTTATTTCTATTTCGACATTCCGTTCAGCACCATCTGGGGATATGTGGTCGCTTACTTTGCGGTCGGTGTGGTTTGGAGCTTCTTGCGCTACAGGCGGTACGTTGGCGTCATGGTCAAGTCTCTTGAAAAACGCACGTGGCGTACTCAGGAAGACAAAGACAAGGCGATCAACAATCTGGCCCCAAGCAACAACCTGGAGCGCATCACCTCCTGGATCATTGTTTGGCCATTCTCTGTGATCGAAAACTCCCTGGGCGACATCATCACCGCTATCCAGTCGCTGGTGACCAGGGTATTCAAGGGCATTTACTACAAAATTTTCATGGCTCAGACCGAAGCTTTGCGTAATCGTGAGGAGCCTGTCGAAGCGTGGACGGGAACCGGAGCAGGCAACAAACAGCTCGAATAACATTGTGATAAATTGCCAAAGTGACCTGAATGGTTCAGAATCATAGGGGCACAACAGTATTCGCCGGTATAGCTCAGTCGGTAGAGCAGCTGACTTGTAATCAGAAGGTCGCGGGTTCAATTCCTGCTGCCGGCACCACTTTTGGGTTGATCTTCAGCACTAGCCAGGCGAGAGCCGGGGCACTACGCCGGGGATCAACCTGTTTTTATTGGTCATTTACGACTGTTTGAGGATTCTTGGCCCCAGAGCCAAAAGCTAGGGGACTCCACGATGCCTCATTTTGTTTTTTCAAGAATGGTCGCGTTAATCATTGCCGCACTTGCCGCATTTCTAACCATCGGAATAACCCTTGGTTGGTCAGCGGCATTTGCCATCGCTTCGCTTGGATTCTTTGCTCGGTGGTGCCAGAGGCATCGGCGGGATTTGAGAGCAAAAAAGACAAAGCAGGGGATATCAGGAGCTGTTCGCCTGAAGCCCAGGGATTCGTTGTAAAGTAAGTTTTCGCGCAGCTGGTGGAATTGGTAGACACGCAACCTTGAGGTGGTTGTGCCCAACGGGCGTGGGGGTTCGAGTCCCCCGCTGCGCACCATTTTCTGTTTTACATCATGTAGTTGTGTGATGTTTCTCAAGAAATCATGAAGTTTATTGGATCGATTTTCTCTAGGAGTGATGACGCATGTGGTTCAAAAACCTACTGGTATACCGACTGACTACAGACCTCGAGCTAGACGCAGAGGCTTTAGAAACCGCGCTGGCTACAAAACCTGCTCGTCCATGTGCGTCGCAAGAGCTGACGACCTACGGTTTCGTAGCCCCGTTCGGCAAGGGTGAAGATGCTCCACTGGTGCATGTAAGCGGCGATTTCATGCTGATCTCGGCCCGCAAACAAGAGCGCATCCTCCCAGGCGCAGTCGTCCGCGACGCGCTGAAGGAAAAGGTCGACGAGATCGAAGAGTCCCAGCAGCGCAAGGTGTACAAGAAAGAGCGTGATCAGATCAAAGACGAGATCATCCAGGCTTTCTTGCCACGCGCTTTCATTCGCAACAGCTCGACGTTTGCCGCCATCGACCTCAAGAAGGGTCTGATCCTGGTGAACTCGGCCAGCCCGAAAAAAGCAGAAGACTTGCTGTCCACCGTTCGTGAAGTGCTCGGCACGCTGCCTGTCCGACCTCTGACGGTGAAGATCGCGCCGTCGGCCACTATGACCGAGTGGGTCAACACTCAGAAAGCCGCAGAAGATTTCTTCGTGCTGGACAACTGCGAACTGCGTGATACCCATGAAGACGGCGGCATCGTACGTTGCAAGCGTCAAGACTTGACCAGTGATGAGGTGAAGAACCACCTGGACACCGGCAAGGTCGTGACCCAGTTGTCCCTGGCGTGGACGGACAAACTGTCCTTCAACCTCGACGACCGCATGAACATCAAGGCCATCAAGTTCGAAGATCTGATCATGGATCAGGCTGAACAAGACGGCGGCGACGATGCGTTGAGTCAGCTGGATGCGAGCTTCAATCTGATGATGCTGACCTTCCGTGACTTCCTGCCGGCGCTGATGGAAGCACTGGGCGGGGAAGAGGCGCCACAGGGCATCTGAAGCCCATTGGGGCCGTTGTAAGCGATTTTGGCTGCACCCGTGACCACGAAAACTGGAACGGTCTTCAACGCCCTGTTGAGCGCGTACGAAGGCAAGTTTATGAGTAGCTGGAACAGCCGGGTGCAGTTCAAATGGGTGGCAACCCCTCCATAGAAGTGCTTGCGCTTCGTAGTCCTCACGGGCTGTGGTCGGGCTGCAGAAGCGTCGTCATGCGTGTTCGAGAACCCTGACACTACGGAATAGACGTGTAGGCAAGCCAAAGCCGTGATGAGGCCCGTAGCGTGAGCGGGCGAAGGGTTGGCCTTGAATCCGACCAGATCACTTCACATCGCGTTGTGAGGTGGCCCTGGAGAGCATTCTGCGCGGGCAGTCTGTTGTCCAGGCCATACCGGTTAATCAGCTTGGTGAGGAAAAGCCAGCCTTGCTCCGCAAGGAGGGTCGATTCTCTCTCGCGTAGCCGCGTGTCGCCTGAGCCGAGTAGGGCGCAGGTTCTCAAGGGTGGAACTCACCCGATTTGGCTAGTAAAATTGGCCAGCTTCAACACGGGGCACGGCAACGTCAGCATCATGGAGGGCAGGGTCATCATCAGACACTGGGCAATTTATGATCAATAAATGCTTGGGTTGTGGGGATGTGCTGCAGTTGTGTGCATTGATATTCATCATCCGCTTGGCGGTGTACACAGGAAACGATCATGGGTGTTTACAACCCGTTAGCCCGGTTACTTCCAGAGAACTACCGCACGCCGGAGGTAGAAGCCAAACACACAGCGTTGTTTCGAACGCAGTGCCTGGACATCTTTACTGAAAAGCCAGAGCAACAGGCCATTTGGCCTGTGATCGAGGAAGTGACCGCGCCTGAGCCCACGCTGGAGCAGGAACTGATGGTTTTTACCAAGTGGTTGGTAAATTAGCTGATTCTACAAATGACCGCCCTAGGGCGGTTTTTTTATGCCTTGAATTTAGGTTCGTCTGCCGTCAATCGCGCACCATTTTGTGCTATCTCATTGATATATCTATTGTTAATCCGATTTAATGCGATGAAAAAACACTTGTTGACATGATGTCAATTCATACATAAAATTCACCCAACGAAGCCCAAAAGGCCCGTACACAAAGCTCCAGAAGGCTGCAAACACACCAGTTTGCCTCTTCCATGAGAACATTCGGTACGGGTAAGATGGCGCCAATCGGCAATTGTGCGTTATTGATTAAGGCGCACAAACAACTCGGCAATAGGGAATCACGAATTTGAACATCGTTCTTCGCAAGAGCCTTCTGGCTGTCTCAATCGCGATGGCTGCCGCATCTCCAGCCATGGCGACCAACCTGGTCAACAGCACTATCGCCCTGAACGGCGGTAGCAACTTCTACGTGAACCAGAAGGGTGCCATTGAAGTTCAGAGCACCGACTTCGACTCGATCCGTATCACTGGCCAATATGCCGGCGATTCCGACGGCATCTCGCTGAAAAGTGTGAACGTGGTTGGCGACATCGCCAACGAAGCCAATGTTAACTCGGACGACTTCACTGGGGTAAACTACCCAGCAGCGTTCGAAGTCGGCAGCGTCGATTTGAACGACACCATCTGGGGTCGTCCGTCGCAAGTGGGCGGCAACGTTACCAACACCGCCAATCTGATTGCTCATGGCATCGGCGCCAGTGGCATGACCGTTCGCAACACCCACGTTGGCGGCGATGTCATCAACTCGGGTGCATTGAGCATCTCCGGTCGAAATGAACAAGCTCCTGCACGTGGTATTGACCTGAACCGCGCTACCGTAGCGGGCAAGTTTGCTAACGACGGCGACGTCAAGCTGCAAGGCTGGCATGGCGCCGGCCTGAACTTCACCAACGGCACCTCGGTCGCCGGTGAAGTGAGCAACTCTGCCGAAGTCTCCGTGTTTGGTACCAACACTGATGGTGTGCACGTCGAGAACTCCAGCTTCGGTGGTGATTTCATTAACACCGGCGTCATCATTGCCCACGGCGACAATGCCGATGGCATCGACTTCGATGACCAGTCAACACTGAAAAGCTTCGTGAACCGGGGCTTTGTCAATGGCCTCGGCGCTAACAGCGTTGGCGTCCGTGTTGATGGCGCTACCCTCGCCGGTGGCATCGAAAACTACGGCAGCATTTTGGGTGAGACAGTCGCCATCAATGTGGAAGGTTTTGGCTTGACACCAGCCGCCGCAGACATCAGTCCGAACTTCCAGATCAACAACTACGGCACGATCTCCTCGAACGAAACGGCTATCGACGGGCACGAGCACACTGATCTGAACTGGAAAGGTGGTGGTATCGCCGGTGAGCTGCTGGGCCTGTCGAAGATCACTGTGACCGGGGACGTTGGTTTCGCTGGTAAGCGCATCGAAGCCAACCAGGGCTTGCATATCGCATCGGACGGCACTTTGAACATGGCTAGCATGAACACTAGCCTGGACGGCGACCTGACGGTCAACACCGGTGGTACATTGGGCCTGCCAATTTTCGAGGAAACCACTGATGCGGCGATCCTCACCGTCGATGGTACCGCCAAGTTTGAAAGCGGCTCCAACGTGAAGGTCATCGCCCAGGGTCGTGACTTCATCGAAGGCGGTCGTGAATATCGCCTGCTGACCGCCAACGTCCTGGAAAACAAAGGCGTGGGTATCAGCTCCAACTCGGCGGTACTGCAAGTAACCAACGTTCGCGCCAACGACACCGAACTGTTCGTGACCGTAGCGCCGAAGAAGGCTGAAGAAGTAAAACACGTAATTGCTCTCGGTGGCGGTAACGCCAACACCCAGCGTGCCGGCGCAGCTTACGTCAACGCGGCTACCGAACTGGCCAAAACCAACCCGAACGACACCGTTCTGGCCGCTCTGATGGCCGCTGGTGACGACGTCGAGGCGGTCGCCCGTATCACCAAGAAGCTGTCCCCAGAAGTGGGCGTAGGCGGTACCAAGGCTGCTCTTACCGGTCAGCAAATGGTGTCCAGCGCAGTTGGCACCCGCATGAGCAGCGTTCGTCAGGGTATGTCGTCGGGCGAAGGTGTTTCTGAAGTCGGCGGTTGGTTCCAGGCGCTGAATAATGACTCCGACCAGGACAAGCGCGACGGCATCGACGGTTACAACGCCAAAGCCAAGGGTTTCTCCCTGGGTGTCGACGGTCAGCTGACCGAAAGCACCGTGCTCGGCCTGGCCTTCAGCACCATCAACACCGACGTCGACGCAGATGACGGCAACCATACGGATGTCGACACCAACGCCGTCACTGGCTATGGCAGCTGGACTTCCGGTCAGTTCTTTGTCGACGGTAGCCTGACCTATGGTCAGAACCGTAACCACTCCAAGCGTGAAATCGTTGCCGGCGCTACCGCCAAGGGCAACTACGACAGCGACATGCTGGGTATGAACGCCCTGGCTGGTTATGCCTTCGACATCCACAACGGCATGATCGTGGAGCCTCGCGTTGCTGCACGCTACAGCCGCGTCAACATCGATGGCTTCACCGAAAAAGGTAGCTCGTCGGCGAACCTGACCACCGGTGAGCAGCGCATGGAAGTGGGTGAACTGGGTGCCGGCGTACGTCTGGCTGGTCAGTTCGAAGTGGCTGGTGGCGTCCTGGAGCCAGAAGTTAAAGCCATGGCTTACCATGACTTCATCGCGGACAGCACCAACAGCACGTCGACCTTCGTCCTGGGCGGCAACTCGTTCGTCACCACCGGCGCTTCGTCGGCCCGTGACAGCTATGAACTGGGCATGGGCGTCAGCTACCGCAAGGAAGCTGTCACCGTTGGCCTGGGCTACGACCGCCTGACCAAAACGGGTTTCGAAGCTGATACCCTGACTGCGAAAGTGCGTTACGACTTCTAATCCCTCGGGATGGATGGTCAACAACCCGCCCTGGTGGCGGGTTGTTTCATTTGAGCTTTCTGAAAATACGGAGTAAGCGATGCACGACATCCGCGATCTGTCCGACCTGATTACCTTGCTGGCCGAACAGCCAGGCACGTCGCTCCAACTAAGCATTCATCCCGAGGTGCAGAAAAGCCTGGCAGGTTGCCTGGAGCTTGGCGTCAGCCATATTGTGCGTTTCGATTCCATGGCACTAGCGCCACGAGCACTTATGGCAATCGCCGAAAACCCCGGTGTAGTACCGAGGCAGAAGGCGTTTGGTAAGGATTTTCAGAATTACTTCAGAGAATCATCTGGGGATGACATGACATTCATCAGTGTTTGCAGGGGGCTGCTGGTGGAGGCACTAGACTGGGTCGATCAATACCCGCGATCAGCTCGATTTCAGGCTATTTATTCGGATCTGGAAGCCATTTCGAAGACTGATTTAGAGAGTGTTAGAGCGCCGATCAGCTACGTGCAGGAAGTTGTTGATTGGCTTGATCTGATCCAACGAAATCGCCCAAACGACTGCGCCGAAGATCTGAGGCAGGATGTCGCTGCCCACAACCCCACTGGTTTGAAACCAAAAATTGTTCAGCCCGGCGCTTATCGGTAAGATTGTCGGATAGAGCACACGTTTTGATGTCAGATTGACACAAGGTGACCTATAGCCTAGACTTATACTGTAAATTGACGCTGTATCTGCACGCCAGGAAGAAACGAAAATGAAAGCGAAAACCCGAAAGGAAGAGAGTCGGGCGAAGTCGATGGTGATGGTGCCGCTGTACGCCCAACGGGTGGTGCAAGACAAGTCACGGTTCCGTCGCAAGCCTAAGCATGCCAACACACGCCATTTTGAGGACTGATCATGACAACTCGTCGAACACTCACGACACTAACGAAATCAGGGCTAGTGGCCCTTTTTTTGTGGGTGCTGAGTGGCTGCCAGTCTACTCCCAATGATGGGGTGGGCCGGTCTTCGGCATTCGGCGATTTCATGCAGTCGGTGACGCCTTATCAAAAGCTCAAGACTTTTGCCGGCGAGCACGCTGGTGTGGTGTTTGCAGCCGCTGGAACGCCATTCAACTTGACCGGCGTTGCCCAGGCTGTCCGCCATAGTCCTGATCACGGCGATGCGAGCGTAATGACCGTTTACATCGAAGGTGATGGACGCGCCTGGCTTACTTCAAGCATTCCGAGCAAAGACCCATCTCCTCGCAGCTTCATGATGGTGCAGAAAGCCCTTGATGATAGTCAACCAGCGGTGTACCTGGCCCGCCCGTGTCAGTTCCAGAAGATAGAAGATCCTGGCTGCAATTCTGCGCTTTGGACATCTGACCGATTTTCTACAGGTGTTGTTGCCGCCTACAACCAGGCCTTGGATCAGTTGAAGCGACAAAGGGGTGTGCAACATTTCAGGTTGGTCGGCTACTCAGGCGGAGGGGCAGTGGCCATGGCGTTAGCTGGCCAGCGGCAGGACATCGAGCAAGTCGTGACCATCGCCGGAAATGTCGACCCACTGGCCTGGATCGAGCTTCACAACCTTACGCCCCTGGGAGATCTGGTAAACCCTCTGGACTTCGCAGCCAGGTTGTCGAGCGTTCCGCAACGCCACTATGTCGGTGCGAAGGATAAAGTCGTACCTCCAGTCCTGGCTAAGGCTTTTGTCCAGAAAATTGAGGCCCGCTGCGCAGACATCGTTGAAATGCAGTCATCCCATGAAGACGGGTGGGGGACTCTGTCCGCTGCGGAGCTGGATAGGCCAATTGTCTGCCATTAAGGTCAATCGATGAGCGCCACGCTGCCCATTGGAGCCCGCACGCCTGTGCCTTGTCACCTTGGTGAGTCCAGTGTGCCGTCAAACAGTTTCATTGATTATCAATCGCTGGAGCTGATGCTGGATACGGTTTGCCCTCAAGCTTTCGCGTTTATGGCTCCAGGGCGTGAACACTTGCGCTTCTCGACTGCGAGCGTGCAGGACTTTGTCGGGGTCTTCCAGGTATGTCTATCTCCATCACTTGAGTCCTATGGGAGCGCCATCAATATGCTTCAGATGGTGTTGCCGGCTGTGCTTGAATTGCGCGACTTTGGTAAGCTCAAGCACCCGCTGAACATGCACACCTTCTCGAAATTGTTGTGGATCGATGAGTTGAAGGAAATCGTGACTCATGTGGATTTGAGTGTTCAGGCTCGGTCTTCTTTGAGCGCTTACCTTAAGGCTTGCGATGACAAACCCGGCATGGCTTCGGGCGGTGGGCTGGAAATGTTGGCGGGAGATCATTTTGGTCTATTCCTCGGTGACAGGATTACGCAGTCCAGTGTGATGAGGGTCTGGAGCCAGATTGTTGACGAGTATCTGTTCAGCAGCGCCAACCGACTGCAGGTGGTTGGGAGTCGCGACGGTGGCTCCACTTATCGTAGAGCCGTTCGGGATTACGCCAACCTGGCTGACCAACTTCCGTACGTAGAGGAAATGAAGCTGATCTTTTTCCTAAGGGCAGCGGGGGTGAACTCGGCTGATTTTCTGCCCTATTTTAGTTTGGCGGCTCGAGCGGCGGTGTTTTCCGAGGACTTAGGTCTGTAATATCATCCATGTACGGTAAGGCTCTATTGCAATACTTCCAAGTCAGATGTCGACTGCACGAATTTACATTCGCGTCAATTCATGGTATATAATCCACTGGTACACGACCTACATTTCACCGCCTGTATTTAGGCTGTGGAATCATTTAGGCCTAGAGGTATTGAGACTGGCAAGGACTGTTCGGCTCAGGAGTTCAGGCTATACGTTCAAGGAGCCTTCATCATGCTGGATCTTGCCGCAGCGTTCATCACGCTAACCACCTTTCTCACCTACCTAAACTATCGCTTTCTGCGCATGCCGCCTGCTATTGGCGTGATGGTTACAGCCTTGCTTCTGTCGCTCGGGCTGCAGATCGTTTCGGCCATGGGCTACCCGGTACTTGAACTGCACATGCAGACCCTGATCGCCGGTATCGACTTCAGTCAAGTTTTGATGACCTGGTTCCTGCCAGCGTTGTTGTTCGCCGGCGCCTTGCACGTCGACCTCAATGACTTGCGCAGCTACAAGTGGCCGATTGGGCTGCTCGCAACGTTTGGCGTTTTGATCTCAACCGGCGTTGTTGGCGTGCTCTCGTATTACATGCTGCATTTCCTTGGATGGAATATCAGCATCGTTTACTGCTTGCTGTTTGGTGCGCTGATTAGCCCTACAGATCCGATTGCGGTGATGTCCATTCTGAAAACTAGCTCGGCGCCAAAGCCGCTACGAGCCACGATCACCGGCGAAAGTCTATTTAACGATGGCGTCGCGATTGTTGCGTTCTCGATTTTGATGGGCATTCTTGTACTTGGGCACACCCCAACCGTGGGCGACATTACTACGTTGTTCCTCAAAGAAGCCGTTGGCGGCGTGGTCTACGGTGTGGTGCTGGGGACGGCTGGCTTCATGCTCCTGCGCACCATTGATCAGCACCAGGTGTCGGTACTGTTGACCTTAGCGGTGGTGTTTGGTGGTTCGGCCTTGGCCGCGAAGCTCCACGTGTCATCGCCAATTGCCATGGTGGTGGCTGGCCTGATCATTGGTAACCACGGACGTAACCTGGCGATGTCGGAAAATTCCCGTCGCTACGTGGATGGCCTCTGGGAGTTAGTCGACGACATACTTAACACTTTACTGTTCGCGTTGATCGGTTTGGAGCTGTTATTACTACCATTCACCTGGGTGCATATTGCAGCTGGCCTGATTCTCGCGGTCGTTGTTCTGCTGTCGCGTGTACTGACCGTTGGGCCGGCGATCCTGTTGATGCGTGCTCATCACGGAGGTGATCGTCAGATCGCCAAAGGAACGATTCGCACGTTGACCTGGGGCGGCCTGCGGGGCGGGGTATCCGTGGCACTGGCGCTGTCCTTGCCGCTCGGTGAGCAGCGTGACCTGGTGCTGACGCTGACCTACATCGTCGTGTTGTCGTCGATCCTGGTTCAAGGTCTGACCATCGGTAAGCTGGTGAAGCTACTGTTTGGCGAGAAGAAGCCAAAGGCGATCCCAGAAAATCTCTGATCTGCAGTAGCTCAAGAAATAAACCCCGCGAAAGCGGGGTTTTTTGTCAATAAATGGCAAATCCTGTTGGACGGCAATTCGATCCCTAGGTATATTGGAGCTATACCGCCGATGCGGAACGAGCGTGCAGTCATGCTGCAGATCTCCTGCAGTGGAAGGCTGTAATCGGTATGGGGCGGGCGTGCACACCCAACCCATCGCGCCGACTGCGAAAGTGTCGGACTTATCTCAAGCTGGCCGGCTTATCATCCTTGGAGGATTTCGTATGTATGACATCATTGGTGACATTCACGGCCACGCTCAAAAGCTCAAGTTGCTGTTGGAGCAAATGGGTTATACGTCGACTGACGGGGTGTATTCGCACCCGACCCGCAAAGCATTGTTTCTCGGTGACTTCATTGATCGTGGCCCAGAGCAGGTGGAAACCGTCCGCATTGTGCGGGCGATGGTCGAGGCCGGCACAGCCCTCGCGGTCATGGGCAATCACGAGCTCAATGCAGTGGCGTTCGCCACACCTGATCCTGAGCGACCTGGTGAGTACCTGCGCAGGCACATTGCGCGTAACCGCCACCCGCATCATGAATTTCTTCGCCAGGTGGGCGAGGGCAGTCCTGCATACACGGACATGATCGAGTGGTTCAAAACCCTGCCGATTTACCTGGAGATGGAGGGTGTGCGGGCGATCCATGCTTGCTGGCACCCGCAGTACATCCTCGATGTTCAGCAGTACCTGAATGCAGATCAGACATTGACCCAAGATGGGTGGTATCAGATTACCCGCCGTGACACCCCGGCCTTCATCGCGCTTGAAACCTTGCTGAAGGGCACTGAAATTCACTTGCCGGACGGTCTGACTTACCACGACAAAGACGGCACGGAGCGGAATAAAACCCGCACCCGCTGGTGGGACAAAGAGGCACGTACCTACCGTGAGCTTGGGCTGGTTTCTGAGGCGATGCGTCACTTGCTACCGGATCATGTGGTACCCGGAGCAGAACGCGTTGAAGACGATTCCAAAGTACCGCTATTCTTTGGGCACTACTGGTTCCAGGGACAGCCGGATTTGCTGGACAAGCACGTGGCTTGCCTGGACTACAGCGTCGGCAAGGGAACTGCCAGTGGCAAGCTGTGCGCCTATCGCTGGAGCGGTGAGACCGTACTGACGAAGGACAACTTTACCTGGGTCAATGGTGGCTATGAAACCCACCATGAACCGAGCGTGAGCCCTGGCCTCTAGGCTAAAAGCAATAAATCCGGTAAATTGCACCCATTGGCCCCTGAGCCCTGCGACACCCCAGCTTGATCAGCTTGGATAAAGCCCACTTCGGTGGGCTTTTTACTGTCCGCAGGAAAACTGCAAAGAACCTATAAATATATGGCAATTTACGTCCTTAAGGGCTTGCTTGTCGGTATAGCTGTAGTATACTGACATCAACCAAGAAAACAGGATGTTCACCATGAAATCGATGATCAAACTCACAGTAGCTGCCATGTCCCTCGCCGTACTGGCTGGCTGCGCGCACCACTCTGGTTCCGAGGATAGCGCCTCGACCTCGACTACCCCGACCGTCTATTCCAAACCTGGTATTCCGGCTGAACTGTCCGGTGTGTGGGTCGGCGCCGAGTACACGGACGAAGACAAGCAACCCCGTCCGCTGGAAATTGATCTTCGCCTGAATGACCTCGGTCGAGTGGAATACAAGACGCCTGGTTGCAGCGGCCTGGTGAAATACCAGCGACATGAAGGCCAGGCCATGGTGCTGCTGGAGCAGATCGAGTCCGGTGTTGGTTCTTGCCCGCGCAACAGCTACCTGCGTTTGGAGCCAAACCCGGATGGATCGATGCGCTACGCGCACTTTGACCTGGAAGGTAAGCGCATTGCCCTGGGCCAGGTGCGTAAGTCGTCGCAGGTCAGCCGCACTGTCGACAAGCAACTCGATCCACGCATGCTCGGTACCTGGTCTGGCACGACTTTGACCCATGACGGTCGCAAGACCCGTGCGGAAGTCACCATCACCCAATATGGCCGCAGCCAAGCGCTGTACCAAGACCTGGGCTGCATCACTGAGCTCCGCCACGGCGCCGGAGTGCCTAATGGCATTGCCATGATGGAAACCCCGATCAAGGGCAATGCGTCCACCTGCGTCAATGGGATCGTGACCTACATCCTGCACAACGGCCAGATGGTGCGCATGAGCCAAGTGCCAGGCAAGATCCTCAACACGACGTACCTGAACAAGACCCGTTGATTCGGGGCCGGGCATAAAAAAAGACCACCTTCGGGTGGTCTTTTGCTGTCTGGTGTTCAGCGACGGTCGGACTCATCCGGGTAGTGCTCGCGCTCCTCGGCATAGTCGCGATGGCGAAAACGTGACGGCCCTTGCGGTAAGGATTTCGTCGGGGTTTTTGGTTCATCATCACGCGGATTTTTGTGTTCGGTCTGACGCATTTAAACCTCTGAGAATGCCTTTAAATAAAGGTGTTAGACAGGTTTTAGTGGAGGTGAAATACAGCAGAATCGCCTTGCAAAATTGGCAATACATAGCTAATATTATAAACAACAAAGAGGTGATCTTCTCGGTATTTTTCCGGAAGACAGTACCTTGCACCGCTATTCAGATGCCAGGCTTACAGGGCATCCATTGGAGTACTCACATGCACGCGCTCAAGGATTCCCTGTCGGCAATTGAAATCATGTTCCAAGATATTCTTGATGAGCATGGTGGCACTAAACAGTTGTCCCCAGACGTGCTCGAGCAGCTCCAAAGGGCGCAGCGCCTGGTCAACGGTATTCGTACTCAGGCCGGAACCCCACCTGCTAACGATCCTCAGCAGCTGGTCGAGCAGATGGAGCTGTCTGATCTGGCCAAGCGCCTGAATAGCCCTGAAAAACACATCATCCGGCAGGCAAAGCTGCGAGGGACGATCAACCCGGTTGTTCTCGGCACGGGTGCCGAACGCTTATACAAGTTCGGTCTGCTGATCCAGGACGGCGCCAGCGTTCGTCTGAGCGATAAAGGCCTTGCAGTTGAGGCCCTGGTCTAGAGAAGTCGTTACTGCGCGTGAGCGCCTCGAGAACCCGCCCTGTGCGGGTTTTTTGCTGTTACAGGCAACGCGGTCACGTGACTGGCCGGAATATCCCCATACCAATGAAAAGGAAGGTTGAATGAACCAGTCGGAAATGAGCACTCCGCTCGGAATGTTGGAGATCGCCGGCGTAACACCGGAGAATGGGATGAAGGGCTCCATGGCTTTTGAGCTGGGGGATCGTTGCATCACGCTCGGCGGTGAAGAGGTTATCTGTACTGAGCTTTCGGACAAGCTGCGAGGTTATGAGTGTGCGCGGTTTAGCGATGGCGCCTGGCGCTACAACCGTCCGCATGACCGTGGTCGCTGCACCGGCAGCCCCTGGGATAGTCCGTTGAACATCGTGCCTCGTTTCCCGACCGCGTAGGGCAAGGGGGTGATTAAAACGGGGAGGGATGCTTCCGGTCGTTTGAGGTAACCGTTGCGGCAGTGCTAACCTGGATCAATAGCCTAGGAGCCCTGATCGTGGAACAAAAACAGCCTGAGTTGCCCCGCAAAAGTCCGCCGTTCATTGAGTTTCGTAAAAAATTAAACGCCATGGAAAAGGCGGGTGAATTTGTCGAACCGATTGGCCCTCTGGTGTATGCCATTCAGGAGCGCCAAGGTAACGAAGTTCGTTTTCAGGTACAGCGCCACAATATGGCGCAAGCACCCCGCGAATTGGAAGTTTTTTCACGACCAGATCTGTTGTCAGCAGATGACTTCAGGTTCTTTCTCGAAGCGCTAAAGGCGGATGAATTCTGGCTCCTCCTTACTGGTCTTTGTTACGAGTCCAGTAGTTGGCTGGACAGGGATGGCGTCTGGCGGCAACCGCCCCATCCAGATCACCTCTTCTTGAGACAATTTATCCGTGAATACGGTAGTCATTTAGAGGTTCATGGGGATGAAGATAACCGGGGTGTGCGCTCGGATCATCTCGAGAATGGGTTCAGGACGGGCAAGTTATTTAACCTCGTGGCGGCACTGTTCGAGCCGGCAGAGGCGAAGATCATTTACAAGGCGTTGGAAGGGGTGCTGTCTCCAGACACTGTGAAGGCCAGTCGCTATGGTGCTGAGTTGAACCTTCTGGAACGCCTCCCAATGGCCATTAACGCTGCCGAGGGAGAGCCTAATTATCTTGGCTTCAAAATGCACCCAGGTAACGACGCCCCAGAGGTGAAGGCATGGCTGCAGCGCTATGCGTTGTTCAAGAGCATTAGTGATGAACCTGATGACAGACCATCACGCATCAGAAATCGCTTTGGCCATTATGATGACGCCCTGCCGAAAGATCGGAAAGGCTACCATGTGCCGGTAATCCGTAAGGTGATGAGTGAGGCACTCCATGCCTCCGCTGAGCAGTTAATTGAAACACTCAGTCAAAAAAGCTCAATAGCGCTGCAATGTTTCGGTGTTCCAACACAAAAAGCCTCTGCAGCTCAAATCCCTAATGAGATGTTTAATCTCATCGGTAAAGTTTGGGGGTCGGCTCTTGATCCAGCTGTGCAAAAAAAGTTGATCGGCCAGGTCTTTATTACTTTGCTCAATGGGCGTAGTGATAAAATGCAATCTGATTCGGTAAAAAGAGTGTTGTCAATCGCAAAGGATTTGATTGATTGGGAGTATTGCGTGTCAACGTTAAATGCGAAGGGGCGCGCACAACTTATAAGTGAGTTTGACGACTCCAGCTACTACACCAAGTATCTGGCAACAAAGGATTTGGGCAAAGCCTTCAGCAAAGACCTTGGGTTGTAAATTCACACAATAAAAAAGCCCTGGCATGCCAGGGCTTTTGTTTACCTACGTTAATCGTCAGGTGTTTGAACCATCTTTCTGGAAAGTTGGTTGTTCAAGCCACCATCCGAACCGCATCCGCATAACCATCCGTTGAATGAAGCTTAAGCGACTATCACGCTCCAGCGACACATGAACCATGTCTTTCAGACTGATACCGTTCATGCTGTACTGGCCTTCACCAGGACGCAAGATTTTGAAGTCGAGGTGGTTAAAGTCAACCACGCCAAGCTCGTAGGTCTCGCACGGATCTTTCGGCTCGGTCTGGTAACGCATTGCGTACATGTTGACTTCTGGGCCACCGAGGTAGCTGGTTCCCTGCCACGCCAACTTCTTCTCGACATGGAGGTTGCAGTAGCCCTGGCTGAATTTCCACCGATCCGGGCTGGCAAACAATTCAGGCTTGATGTTCATTTTACGCAGGACGTCAGCATCTGGCCCTTCGTAGGTGATCCTCACGCCAGGACGGGTAACGTCTGGACGAATGTTCATCACGAAACCTGGATCGAGCATCTCATAGGTCATGGTGACGTCGAGTGGCTTAACCTTGGAAATGGTCACCAATTCGACTTTACCAACCCAGCGGTCATCCAATGGGTTGCGAGCAAAACCTAAAAAGATCTCGATGACCACCAAGACGGTCACGACCACAGCAGCTGCGGTACTAAAGCTACGGATTTTCATCGTCGTTCTCCAAGATTTGACGTTCTTGGTGTCAGTATACCTGGCCTTTACCGTGTGTCAATTGATGGTGCATCTTTTTTTAATGTTTTTTCTGCATTCAATTGACAACAAATAGATTGTTTTCTTCGTGAATTTTGTCATTATAAATCAATAAGAAAAATAGGAATGGGTATAACCATGCCAAATGTATCTGCTGAAGCCACATTGATGGCCATCGCTACGCCTGAAGAACGCCTTGATTTCATGCTGAATAATTTCAGTTCCTCGGCGTTGTATCAACTCTTCTCCAGCCCGATTCATGAGATCCCCGACCTGGGTGAACACTGGCTTAAATCACTAAGCCAATTACTGGAGCTGATGTGCGAGATCCACCCCTGGCACCGTACCGATGTGAGTAGAGGTCTCAACAAGTTTCGGCAACTCCTTGATATTGAGTATTTACGGGCACAATCAATCGGCACTCAGTTTCAAGTGGCCTTTGAGAGCTACCTGATGACCCTCCCAGGTGTAAAGGACGTTAACAAGGCCTTGTCACCGTCAGCGGTGCAGAGCCATGCCAACCTCACTGTCATTATCGAACAAAGCATCAGCACACTCCTTAGGCGCCTGCAGGGCAATGATTCGATGGCAGGGCAGAAGCGCTCCAGCCGTCCAGGCGATGTGGTGCTGGAGGGGCCTGGCTTTGAAATTGTTGTTGGGCCCAAATATCAGTACGTGATGCGCTACCCGGACGGGAAGACCGCGATCATTCTCATGCATGATCCACGTGATGGACATTTCCTCATGGTGGAACGATTCAGTGAAATTGACAGTCTGCACGTGCTCGAGTTTCCACGGGTGCCGGCGTCGAAAATGCACAACCGTGAAACCGCTGCCGCGATTGTCTTGCAGGAATTGACCGGCCTGCCACTCCGTGGCCTGGAAAAGATCGGTGAGATGCGCCCTGACAGCCACATGATCTCTGGCATGTGCGAGGTGTACTACGGCACCTTCGACCTGGAAGAGAACATCGTTCCCAATACCAAATTGATTCGTGATGTGAAACGGATCACTGAGGACGGACTGTACGAAGGTGGCTACGACAGGCGCATTAACTGCGCTCAGACGTTGGCAGCGATGTCGATCTGGCGAGCTTTTGAATCTGTCCGGAAAAAGCGTGAAGCAAACAGCCGCCGAGTTCGCAATCCGCGCTCACCGTCTGACATCGATTGACCTATCGCACCTCCTGCCGGGCACCACTGTTCGGCAGGCTGGCATCAAAACGCCATAAAAACATTCCACATGTATTGACAAGTCGTCAATATTCGCAATAATCCCTCTCGCGTTTGGCTCTGGCCCAGTACCGATCCTATCGGATTGAATGCTCGGGGCTACTCCACTCACTCAAAAGTCGAGAAAGGGCTCCTACCGGTGTCTCGCCTCGCTTCCTAAAACTAGAGGTTTGGCAATGCGAAATTATTGGACGTCGGCGCTGGTCGCCATCATCGGTATTTGTCTGGGTTACTACTTCCATGGGGTGGAAGGTGCCTTCATCGTCGCGATCCTGGGCGTGCTTGAAGTGAGCGTGAGCTTTGATAACGCAGTGTTCAACGCTAAAATCCTCCAAAATATGAGTGTTTTTTGGCAGAACCTGTTCCTTTGGCTGGGTATCTTGATTGCAGTGGTAGGCGTGCGTTTGCTACTGCCGGTGCTCATCGTTGCAGTCACCGCCAACCTGGGCTTCATGGAAACGGCCAACATGGTGTTCAATGACACCGCGTCGTACTCCAAACACCTGGACGAAGCGAGCACCGCGATTACCGCATTCGGCGGCATGTTCCTGCTGATGATCTTCCTCGACTTCCTGTTCGACTCCGAAAAAGAACACCACTGGCTGGGTGGCGTAGAGCGTCTTATGGGCCGCTTTGGCGAGCACCAGACGATGAGCTCGATTGTGGCCCTGGTTGTCCTGATTAGCGTGTCCATGGGTATTGAAGCAGGCAAGGTTGGCACGTTCTTGTTCGCCGGCGTCTTCGGTATCGCTCTGTACTTCGTGATGGGTCTGCTGAAGAACGCCTTCGAAGACAAAGACACTGGCGAAGCAGTGACAGAAACTATCAAGCGCGGTGGATTCATGAGTTTTCTCTATCTTGAGGTCGTTGATGCGTCCTTCTCGTTGGACGGTGTGATTGGCGCCTTCGCGATGAGCAATGACCCGATCATCATCATGCTGGGTCTGGCCATCGGCGCTTGGTTCGTGCGTTCGATCACGATCCACCTGGTTCGTGCTGGTGTACTGGCTGAACTGGTCTACCTGGAGCACGGCGCTCACTACGCCATCGGTGTCCTGGCTGCAATCATGCTCTGCCACAACTTCATGCACGTGCCAGAGATGTTCACCGGTCTGGCTGGCGCAGTCTTGATTGCCCTGGCGATCTTTTCTTCCTTCCGCCACAAAAAGGCTGAAGAGAGCAAAGCTCCGGTAACGGCCTAACTGGCCACTCGGTGGGGCCGCAATTAGGCCCCGCCAATTCACACCATTTAATTCACTGTCTGATAGGGTAATTTCCATGAGCGATATGATCGTAAATCTTTCCAAAGACCAATTTGTGGACTTGACCAAGCGTGCCGATGATCTGCAAAACCTGCGCGTGGGTTTGAGCTGGGATGCACCAAAGGAACCGGTCAACGGCCACAAATTCGACCTGGACGCCAGCGTGCTGATGCTCGATGCCAACGGCAAATGCCACGGCGCCAAGAACTTCATTTTCTATGGCAACCCGGAATCAGCGTGCGGCTCCCTCAAGTGTGGTAAGGACAGCCTGGACGGCGCAGGTGAGGGTGACGATGAACAAATCACCTTCAAGCGTGCACGCCTGCCTGAAACCGTTTCGATTTTGCGCTATGTGGTAAGCATCCACGAAGCCAAAGAGCGCGGCCACGACTTCGGTCAGGTGCCCACCGCTGTGTTCCATATCGACGATATGGACACCGGCAAAACCCTGATCCGTTTCTCCCTCACCGAAGACTACAAGCCAGAGACCGGAGTCGTGATGGCCGATATCTACCGTGAAGGCAACGCCTGGAAAGTTCGTGCTGTCGGCCAGGGTTACCGTGATGGCCTGCAGGGCGTCCTGAAGGAAGTCGGTCTGGTCGCGGGCTAACTGCTAATGCCGGCACGCACTTGCTGCCGGCTTCTTTTCTCAAAAAGGGAACATTTTTATGAGTAACGTAGTCAGCCTTTCGAAAGGTGATCGTGTAAGCCTGTCCAAGCCTAATGGCCTGCCGCTGTCAAAAATCGCCATGGGCCTGGGTTGGGATCCGGCGAAGTCCAAAGGTTTTCTTGGTTTTGGTGGTACAGCCAAGGAAATCGACCTGGATGCATCCTGCTTGGTGCTGGATGACGACAAACAACTGCTCGACACGATCTGGTTCCGCAACAAGATCAGCGCCTGTGGCTCCATCCGTCACGGCGGTGACAACCTGACCGGCGCCGGCGACGGCGATGACGAGACCATCGATGTCGATCTGGATCGTTTGAACCCACGGGCCAAGTACCTGGTTTTCACAGTTAACTCGTTTCGTAATCAGACCTTTAACGAGGTCGAAAACGCCCACTGCTCCATCTATGACATGGAAGCGGGCCGCAAGACCAAGCTAACGTTCATGAACATCTCCGAGAAGGGTAACAATACCGGGATGGTTATGGCCGCGCTGGAGCGTGTAGCTGGCGGCTGGAAAGTCATTGCACTGGCCAAGGCGACCCCTGGCAACGTCGTTACTGACATGATCGCAGCGGTGAAGTCCGCGCTGTAATCACGCTCGTCGTCAGAGAAGCCCGGACATGTCCGGGCTTTTTTGTTTCCGCAAATCTGTGTAATTTAGACGCGATCAGATCCCCCGAAAAGGAATGCGTATGGCCATAGCAGTTGTTGGCGCTGGGGTGGCAGGGCTTGCCACGTCAATTTTCCTCAAACGTTCAGGTCTGGAAGTTCATGTCTTTGAGCGGGCATCCACGCTCGAGGCGGTCGGTTCCGGAATCATGTTGCAACCGTCCGGGATGGCTGTTCTTCACGAATTGGGGCTGTTGGATCAATGCCTGAGGAAGGGCGCTCCACTCAAGGGCGTTCTGGGCACTTCCAAGCTCGGTGAGCGACTGATTCTCGATACCCGGTATGAACACTGGAAGCGGGGAGCGCATGGACTTGGCATTCATCGCAGTGTTCTCCTCGAGGTGTTGTATGAAGAAGCCAAGCGCTGCGGCGTGAAGTTCTTCTTCGGGGTTAATGTCAGTGATTTTGTCAGTGCTGAGGTGATCGAGATCACGGTTACGGAGCGCAATCCGTCCCCGGCCAGCCAATCCGTGTTAGACAGCATCGTTGCAACCCGGCAGATTTCATCCGAATACGACGCGTTGATCCTCGCAAGCGGGCGTAACTCCACGCTGCAATACAAGTCATCAATCCAGCACCGGGCGAAGCCTTATACGTGGGGTGCCTTGTGGGCGACGGTCGAGCTGCCTGACCGCCTGAACGAAAGCGTTCTGCGCCAATGGTACAAGCAGAGCCGGCAGATGTTTGGAATCATGCCGATAGGCGAAGCTGCCAATAACACGCAACGGCTGTGCAGCCTGTTTTGGAGCCGACCTGTTGAATACGGCCACGGCCTCTTTGGGTCGAGTGGGTCACTGGACGGTTGGAAGCGCGACGTCAGAGCCCTGGTGGGCATCCACGCCAATCCCTTGTTGGAGCAATTGCAGTCGGAGGATCAGTTTTCCCTGGCCACCTACACCGACATCGAGATGCCTGGCTGGCATTGCGGCAGGGTGTTGGCCATCGGTGATTGTGCGCACTCGATGAGCCCACAACTGGGGCAGGGCGCCAACATGGGCCTGGTGGACGCCATGACTATTGCCGAGGTCATCATCGAACGCGAGATCGCGGAGGAGCCCCAAGTGTTGCACTGGCCCGCGATTTTTGCGCAATACTCCAAGTACCGCCGCAAGCACCTCGGGTATTACCAGTCCGCCAGTCGTCATTTGACGCCGCTTTTCCAGTCCGCGAGCTCGATTACACCGCTTATTCGCGACGCAGCGTTGCTGGCGGCCCAGCACGTCGGGTTTGTGCGCAACCATGCGGTGACGACCTTGATTGGCGGGAGAACAGGCTGGTTGGCCTCCACAGGGCCGAAGGTGCCGCTGCATTACTGGGATGGTACGGCGCCTTAACCGTCTGACCGGTTAAAAACTACGAAACCCGGCCTGGCCGGGGTTTTTATCCACCGAGCAAACTAACAATTCATGTGTATTGTCAGTCTCGTATTGAGATAATCTAAGTATCTGGCGAACACGCCCAATATTAGATCGTTGTCTATTATCATGCGCCGACACTTCACGAAACTCCTTTTGCCCCTAGTAATCAACTTGGTCTTCGCTGGCCATAGTCAGGCAGAGCCTTACTACCTAGAGCACTGGTGGAAAGACGAGGCGGGGGAGACGCAGCATTTTGGCCTTACTATCGGTGAGTCCAGAATGCGCATAGCCATGACAGCTGGCCGAGACATGTATGGCCATGAACAATTGCGAGATAAGGTCATGGACGAAGCCAAGATCCTGTCCCAGCAACTCTCTTCGGCTGATGTGCAAGTGAGTCTCAGAACCTTTGGCGAATCCTACGAGATCAGTTACACCTACAGGGAGGGCAGTGAAGCCATGGCCAAGGAGGCCTATCTAAAGGTCAAAGCTTACATCGATGGCGCGTTCGACGAGCTGCGCCCGATCACCTACTACCGTTATGACCAGGAGCTGAAAGAGCTGATCATCAACTACGAGGACATCATCCTCGACTATGCCGACATCATAGGTGTCACCCATCAGTTCTTTCAGCGGCGAGACTCCGGTAAAACGCAATCGCAGATGATCAACGACCGGCTCAATTTTCTCCAGTCGATCCCTTACGACGCCCTTCAGAACAACGAGTTTGGCATGCTGACGCCCATCCGAATGCTGGTGGAGAAGCAAGGGGATTGCGAGAGCAAACAGGTCTACATGGCCGGTTTGTTAAAAAAGATGTATCCGAACCGCTCGGTATTTTTGGTGCTTTTGCCGGACAAAGAACACATCGTCTCGGCGGTAGAAATGCCTGAAGCTCCTGACGAATTGGCCTACATCAAAGACGGAAAACGCTACTTGATAGTCGACGCCACGGGCCCTTCGTATATCAATGCTGCAGACACGGTTGAATTAAGGCAGAAGTGGAATTTCGACTATGGCCGGCAGGTCTGGTACCCCGTATACTTCAACTAGTCGATCCTTCCCCGAAGGGGCCTGGTTCGTTTTTGCTCGTGTCTGTGTATGCATGTAACTCTCAATTATTCAGGATCGCTATTGCCATGACCAAAGAATATCGTGTGCCTACTAAGGTCGGCGTTACGGCGACGTTGTTGTGGCCGGTACCCACGGCAAATGGCCCGATTGCTATCATCAAGGTGGAAAACCCTTACAAGCAGGTTCATGACGTGACGGCGGCGAACTTGTCAGTCGACATGGCCAAGATGCTGCACAAGGATCTGAAAGCGAAATTCAGCACTCTATTGATGCTTGAGAACGCTGGAACGGCCCAAGAGTCGGCTGCAATGGTAGGCGTAACCTGCATGGAAACCCCCAACCATGATGTCAACCTGGTCTGGGACTACAAGAGCCTGCATACGATCCTTAAGTTGTTGAGTCTCGCTCCAGCGGTGTTGTCCGAGAAATATCCGTTGAAGGACATTCCTAAAACCAGTGAGCGGCGCACAGCTTAAAAGGCAAAGCAACACGGTTAACTCGCAACCTGGTTAACCTGTCAATTTATCGCGTATGATAGCAACAGACTAAGAGGTTGGATCATGCGTGTATTGTTCATCTACGAACAGGGCCCTGCTCAGCAATCCCTGCACCAGCTTAAGTGTTGTGCGCAGGCGCTGAGGGCTCAGTTCGAAGGCGTCAGAATCATCCTGGCGACTAACAACAACCTCCCGGATGTCGACCTGACCTGGGTTGACAAGGTCTATTCAACCGTAACGGTCAAGATCCAAACCAATCACGTCGCAGAAGGCCCTTGGCGCCACCTGCACAACGCTGGCTGGACGGATCCGACCCTTCGGCAGACCATTTATCAATCCTGGTCTGTACTCCTGCGAAAACTCAAGCCTGATGCCATTGTGGCCTCCGGCGCCCACAGCGCCATGCTGGTGGCTGTCCTGGAAAACATCAGAGTGATTCAGGTCGGTGACAGTCAATTGATTGCTGATGTGAAAGACTGGCCGAAGGAGTCCTCATTCCCAGAGCTGGAGCATTGGCTACACAACATCACAGGGAGAACTGCGGGTCAGCTCATCGACAAGCCCGGCGTCGTTTTTGCAGCCAAAAGCCTCGACCGTGATCGTACCGGGTTGATCCTGCGAGTTGCTCCGGATTTGGCGGGCGTCGGCAAGAAGGACTTCAAAGGTCAGGTGCTGGCGATCTGGGACACCCGGCATGTGAACACCCCTGAGCTGATGGAAAAGGGGCAGTCGCTGTGGGGTGATGGGTTTGTCATGATTTCCCCTGAGGAAGCCTTCACCGATGGGTACAGCATTGAGTCGATTGCCGAGGCTGCACCACTGATCATCACCCAATACGACATGTTGTGGTCATCCAAGGCCATTGAGCTGGGTCTGCCGCTGTTCGGAACTCCGCTACGCCGGCACCAGGTGGAGATTGGAGAGCGTGCTGAGCAATCCCGCCTGAGCTATGGGCTGTCTGGGGACATGCGTATGCTGGAAGACTACCACCGTGAAGCGTTTGTCTTTGACGCCTGGGCTAAGGGCCGTACGGAGAGCGCCAAGGGGCAGTTCTGCGACCTTGGAGTGGCGATGCGGGCGTTGCTCGAAAAGCGTTGAGGGGAGTTGAATGCGCAAAGGCCAATTTAACTGGTATCAGGCTACGGTCTTAATCGGCGAAGGACTTGAGATCCATCGTTTTCCGCTTGAGGCCGATTCAAATCGCAGTGATTACCGAGCCTTGACCAGTATCGGTTGGTTTGGCAGTCGTGACTTTACGGAAGACCTGTCAGTTATTTTCGAGCCGCTACGCCTGGTTGCCCGTATGGAAGCGGAGCGGAAAAAGCGTGAAGACTACGTGTATGACTGGCGTGACGATCCCCATTTTCTTCAGGCATCGCTGTGGGACTTCTACGCGGCCATTGGCTTCAGCCACAAAACCAAGAAATGGGGGATGCGCCCACCGTTGGGGGAGATTCTTACGCTTGAGCAGCTTAAAGACAGGGTTAAAAAATAGACGAAAGCGTTTACCTGAAGATGGAACATCCGGATTTTTCGTTGTAGACCGGATCACCAACGACATTCACTGACTATTCGAGAGCCCCATGCATACGGTACCTGCACAGCGCGTTGACGAGCTTCCATCGGTAGAAACCCAGGTCTCCCTCCATGTGTTGGAGGCCTTGTCGCCCATGTCTTCCAACCTTGCCTATATTCGCGTGGCAGGGCTTGTGGTGACCGTGCCGGAACACATCGAAGCCGAATATGTGGCCAAGCACGGCGAGAAGGCCCAGGGGTTCATCGACGTGTTGCTCGGCAGAAAGGATGCCAACTTATCGGTGATCGTAAAAGTCTGGAAGCGGCTGGGTGATTTTGAGAAGGTTGCCATCCGAGTCTTGGAAGACTTGGAGCCGATGTATCCCAACCTCGCGTTCGCTCGCAAGGAAGGGCTGGTGGTGACCGTACCTGAAGATATCGAAGCCGCCTATCTGGCCAAGCACGGCGAAAAAGGCCAATGGTTTATCGACGTGCTGCTCGGCAGGAAGGAAACCATCGCTTCGGTCAACGTAAAAGTCTTCATGCGTCTTGAAGACCCTGAGACGGTAGCGCAATGGCTACGAGAAGGGGATGAGCGACGGGCAGCTGAGCAGGGCGCGTAACTGCCAGCGACTCGCTACAAGCCCAGGTCGTGGCTGAACGCGACCTGCCGAATCTTGAGGCACTTCTCCAGAATTTCCATACGGTTCGGCGCATTACCAATTTGCTTGTGAAGGGTGGTGGCCAGCTCCTCGTTCATGTCAGCCAGTACCGTCTGAAACTCCAGCACGCCAATTTTGATGACGGCTCGGATGGTCGCATCACGCCACCGGGTAATCTCCGGAGCCTCAATGCTATAGCGATTCTTGAGGACTTCATTCAACACCTGGCCCGGTGTGGCGCCTATCGAATCGAAACGATCTTCGGCCTGAACACGATCCTCCATACGAGTGATCTGTGCCCGAATATTGTCCAGATACAGACTAACCAATTCGGCGCCGCGTCCTTGTTGGATGGCAAACTCGACCAGCTTATCGCTGGGCGGAAATGCTTCGCTCGCGACCAAAACCGCGAGGTTGTCCAACACAAAGTTCCCAGTATTCTGGAGAAGACCTAGCTCTTTGTTCCCTCTCAGAATGCTGTTGAAGAAGAAACAGGGCTTCTTCAGCTTGATCGAATATTCCAGATGATCACCCAGGGTAAGGTGATCGAGCAGTGTCTTCTCTGAAAATGCTTCCAGTAGCCAAACAAAAGACTTCTGCCCAGAGTTGTCATTCAGGTGCGTCCTGGCCAGGCTGATCAAGCTCTGGTCGCCCAACACAGACCTCACCACTTCGATGTAAGCCGGGTTGAGTGCGTCCTTTGTGTACAAATCCTGGAGTGTTGTATGGAGGAGGTGCACATGCTTTGACGCCTTGAAGGCAGCCAGTACGCATTTAAGTGACTGGGGAAGGTTTAGTTCACATAGGCCGGCGATCATGCCTTCCGCTTTGCTGAAAACTAACCTTTTCTCCAGTGCTCGGCCAAGGTGTTCGACAAAGGCTTCGTCGATGCCTGCGTTCCCGGCCATCAACGCCTTCGACTTTTTGGTAACCTGGGGTGAAACTTCTTCTAGCAGGTTCATGTTCGTCCGGTGCTGATAGCCTTTGATCAGGCTGGCGGCGTCGAGGAGCGCTTGGTCGGCGTCAAACTCCTCTTCATCCTGATTGACCAGGACGTAATTGAGCATCGACAAGGTGTGATTAAAGCAAAAACCCGTGGGCACAGGGCGAGAAGCTACAGCCGCACTGGCCAGATTTGGCAGACGGGTGGCGACAGCCATTTGGGAGACGATGTGATACACAGCCTCAGCACTCATGGCCGCCAGGTCATTTTCAAGGTAAGTCCGCTCTTCGGCGGTCATATTCTTGATTCTTTCTCCCAGCAGCGCCTTTTCTGAAAATGCTGGGAGAGTGAAATTTTCCCCGAGGAAGGTGTTCTGCATGCTTACGTCTCTTTCGTGGTTGGGGGATGTTTCACATACCTAAGTCGGAACAGAACGCGACCTGGCGAATCTTCATGAACTTCTTCAGGATTTCATCTCGGTTCGCTACGGTGCCCATGTCCTTGTAGATCGCCATTGCAGCTGGTTCATGGATGTCGGCTAGGCTCTCGGCAAACTCCAGCACACCAGTGGTGGTGATAGCCCGGATGGTTGCGTTGCGCCAGGTTTTGATGTCCCGAGCTTCAGGCAGTTCATAGCGAATGTTGAACACCTCGCTCAACACCGCGCCTTGGGTATTGGCCTTAGCGTCGAAGCGATGCTCAGGGTTCACATCGCGGAAATCATCCAGCCCCGAAATCATGGACGCTATTTTGTCCAGGTAAACGCTTACCAGCTCCTGGCCCCGTTTTGAATCCCTGGCAAAGTAGGCAAAAGATTCACTCGGTGCCAGTTTTTCGTGCTTGATGAGGGTAGCCAGGTTGTTCAACACAAACGTGGCAGATTGTTCGTAGATCCCAGAGCCTTTGGTTCCCGCCAGAATGTCGCTGAAAAAATCACAGGCCTTTTTCGCCTTGATAGAAGCTGCAAGCTGCTGATCCAGGGTGGCCTGGTTGATCACAACCGCTTCTGTCAATTCACTCACTATCCAGTTGAAGGATGTGAGGCCGGCTTTCTTTTCGTTAATGTTCAACCTGGCCAGGTTAATCAGAACGTCATCGCCCAACTCGGCACGAATGGTTTTGATGTAGGCGGGCGTCAAGGCATTGCCGTGGTAAAAGTCGTTTAAGAGGTTCGAACGAATGGCGTATTGCTCAGGCTCCTTGATCGTAACGAGGAAGGTTGCGAACGA
The DNA here is from genome assembly GCF_028823535.1 of Pseudomonas serbica. Lineage (GTDB taxonomy): Bacteria > Pseudomonadota > Gammaproteobacteria > Pseudomonadales > Pseudomonadaceae > Aquipseudomonas > Aquipseudomonas serbica. The sequence goes on from NZ_JAQIYM010000090.1 coordinate 54,980, forward strand.
GAGTGGAATATCAAGATCACGCAGGCCATAAATGATGTTTTGGGTCTGCGCGAAACTTGGTTTTTTAGTTAATGCACGCCCGAGGTGTTCAACAAATGCCTCGTCGATCTCGTGATGACCCGACAAGAGGGTTATCGATTCCTTCGTCAGCGACGTTGAGATACCTTCGATGAGGTTCATGTTGGTGCGGTGCACATACCCTTTGATCAGCTTAGCAACGCCGGAGACGGCAGCGGCCTTGTCGAATTTTTCGTCGAAAGGGGTTTTTAGCGCCAAGTTGATCATGGAGAGGGTGTTGTTGTAGTTGAAACCCGTTAAAGTTGGCCTGGATTCGATAGCCATGGTGACCAGGTGCGGTAATGCCTGAGCCTGAGTCATACCCTCAACGAAGTAGAATAGGGTATCAGCGGACATCTTCGACAGGTCATTGAACAGGGCGGCTCGATCTTCATCAGAGATGTGTCTGATCCTCTCGGCCAGGGCTCGGCGCTCACGATCAGAGGCTGCTGGGTAATATTGCCCGAGGAAGGTGTTGTCCATGCACGAGAATCTCTTCTTTGCCGTTGCGGCGTGAGTCATACTTGAATTTAACATGTGAGCGCGTGCGTAAGACACACGCACTTGGTACCCGTCAGGGAGGATATAGGCCTATGACATTTGAGAAGTGCTACAGAGTGGGGGGTTGTGTCCGGGATAGGCTGCTTGGCCTTGAGCCCACGGATATCGACTATGTGGTGATCGGCGAATCACCGGAGTCAATGTTGAGTCGCGGCTTTACCCAGGTGGGCGGGGATTTCCCGGTCTTTCTGCACCCGGAAACCGGCGACGAGTACGCCCTTGGCCGCTCGGAAATCAGCACCGGTGATGGTTACAACGACTTCAAGTACAAGTGGGAAGGCATCACGCTGGAGCAAGATCTTGGGCGCCGGGATTGCACCATCAACGCCATGGCCGAGCTGGATGACGGAACGGTGTTCGATCCCTACGGCGGCCAACAAGACCTTCAAAATCGCACGCTGCGGCATGTCGGCCCGAGCTTTGCTGAGGATCCGTTGCGCATTCTGCGCGTAGCCCGCTTCGCGGCAAGGTACGACTTCTCTGTGGCGCCAGAGACCATGTCTCTGATGACTGAGATGACGTCCAAAGGGATGCTCAATCCAACGACGCCGAGCGGCAAGCCCAACATCAAGCCAGAACGGATTTGGAAAGAAACCGAGAAGGCGATGCTGACACCCAACCCACACGTCTATTTTGATGTGCTGGATGCCTGTGGGGCGCTGAAAGTCCTGTTCCCTGAACTAGAGCAGATGAAGGGCGTTCCACAGCGGGATGATTACCACGCCGAGGGTGATGTCTGGATCCATACCAAGATGGTTCTCGATGAAGCGGCCAAGCTAACGACGGGCCATTCAACGGCGAGCTCTCTGCGGATTCGCATGGCTGCTTTGCTCCATGACCTGGGCAAGATCAAGACACCAGCCGATTTGCTGTGGTACGCGGACGGCTCCGTTCGTGGCCATCACCATGGGCACGAAAATGTAGAACGTTTTGAGGGGCTTCTTGACACGCTGGCCGCCCGCATCAAGATGCCGTCTGAAATCCAGTACTTTGTGCACAAATGTGCGTTGACCCATCAAGAAGTACACCGCATTTCGTCAGCAGGTCGCCAGGGCCTTCAGGCGCTATATGAGCGCCTTGACCTTGATCGAATTCAGCGCCATGACAAGGCCTTTTTAGGGGATGTGGCGACGATGTGCGCAGCGGATAACTTTGGCCGACGTATTCGTCAAAAGGATGGTTCGACCAAAAGGCCAGAAACGTATCTGCAGGGAGCTTACCTGCTGAGCGCCATGGAAGCGGTGAGTTCGGTCAAGCCAGGCCCGATCATGCAGGCCACCATGGCGAAGGAAGAGGCACGGGCCATTGCAAGGAACCGGACACCGGATAAGGCGTTGATCCTGGAGGCTGCCAAGACGGCGGTGAGGACAGCTCGTCGCGATGCGGTTAGTCGCTTTCTCAAGGAGCAGCCGGAAACTGACTTCGGGCCAGGGCGTTAACTGGGTAGGGTGCCAAGGCCCTTGCCCTGTTGTTCCTGATATTCCGGCCAAAGACTAGGCCGGCAATATTGTTAAATAATTGACTGCGAACTTCGCCATTTCTTGCATTCTGGCAAACCTGAGCCATATTGCTTTTTGATCGAAATAATCTGGAGCCCACCATGTCGAACGCAATGGACAGAAAAGCACCGTTGTACACCATCAAGAAGCGTGGCAAGTACCTAAAGGGTAGCTCTTACGCCACCGGCTACGGTTATTCGTTCTGCTGGACGAATGATCCGGAAAAAGCCCGGCACTACCAGCCAGACAATCCAAAACGGAGCGACGCTGGCGCCCTGGAATCTCATCGCCAGTTGACTAGAGGCGAAGTGATCCGCTTTAACTGAGCGGTCTTTTGCTGTTCGCCAGTCGTGGAGCTCCTTCGTTACGATAGAGAGATGGCCGGCAGGCAATAGTCCTGCCGGCGTTTCCTGAGTTCCCGTGGAGAGTGGCCGCAATGAGTTCCAGTATTGATTTCGCTCAAAAGTTTCTGGCCGGCGCGGTGAAATCGTTCGATTTACCCATCGAAGACACGCAAGCTTTCGCGAAGCTCTCCGAGACTTACAGCGAGAAAAACGCCTCGATTGAGTCCGCAGTGATGGAGCTGGCGCATGGCTCGTGCCACGACCTAACCATCGGACTGGCTGATGCGCTGAGCCAGGAAGCGGTGATTGCCATTGTCGATGACGCTGGGATGCCGGTGCACAGTGGCTTGTACAACAGCGCAGCCCAACTGATCCTTGATGCCAATGGTGTTCACACCATAGAGGCGGCGGTGGCGTTCTGGAGCGGGATTACACGTCAGCCATGCAGTGCCAGGCTTATGGAAGTGGACGAGTTGTATGGCATCTCTGGCTGCGATGAATCGTCTGCAGAGATCGCCCTTGAAGACTTCTCGATCATTGCTGACTTCATTCAGGAAAACTTCATTTCAGTTGGACAGGCACTCTCGTCAGGGTCTTCTTCTCCAGTGGCTTCAATACCCGGAGGATCTAAGATCCCAGTAATCAAAGTGGCTTCGCTCTGGCACTGGGGATCCCTCGACGCCAGTCATAAGTTCGAGCGAGGGACAAGCTACGAAGGGAATCTATTCTCCATGTCTGCCTGTCCTGAAGCTTGGCAGCGTATCTCCAAATTCGGCGGTAAGAAGCTCCACCTCAAGGCAGACAGCACAACGCTGCTAGACTTGTATTCGATCCTCGATCCCATGACGTCGACTGCTGAAGCGCTGAAGCAAGAAATAACCGAATGGGGGATTGCCCAGGGTTTGCTGGAACCTCGGACGATTTTCAGTCTCAGTTGGTACGACGACGAGATGGATGGCGTTCAAAGCTACAGCTACAAAACCCGAGAGGACGCTGAGGCCGAAATGGAGGAGGGTGATGATAAAACGCTGTCGCAGGCCTGCATCCAGGTGGGTACCTCTGAATTGTTGGCCAGGCATGGTTTTCGTCCGCACGACATCATTGGTGTGGAATTTGCGATTATTGAATGGGCCAAGGAAAAATTCCCTGAGGTCATCTCCGGTGTTTACTGGCGAGACCCGCACGACCCGTATAACGGCGTGGCGCCTTGTGCTGGCCTCTTTCCTTTTGAGGTGTCCGGCCTAACTGCGGTTGATGGTTTTCCGGATGATGAGGTGGCGCTGAAAGGTGTCTCCAAAGTCAAATGGGTCGAGTTCGGAAAAACCACACTCGATCCTAGCGCACCCGAGCTATAGCATTTCTTGGTACTCCCTTGACGATTAACCTCTAGAGGCATACAGTCTGTGCATTCATCTGCACCGAACGACACAAAGGGATTTCGCCATGTCTAACGCTGCCAAGACGCTGCCTCAACACCAGCTTCAGAAATCGCCCCCGGCAGACTGCACAGAAGACTATCTCGCCGGCTGGGAATACGCCGACTGGTACTTCACCAACGGCGGATCTCTGGATGCTGAGACGCCAGACAGCTGGGTTGAAGAGAAAATTAAAGGTTTTACTGCTTACCTCGCCCAGGTAGAGCGCGAAAAGGTGGCGGCCAATGACTGACAATGTGCGTGATTCCGGATATTACTGGATCCGCCCGGAAGGGTCGGAGGAGTGGATGATCGGCTTTTGGTACGAAGGGCTTGTCGATGCCAATGGCCTTAAAGGTCAAGGCCACTTCGATTGCTCGAATCATTGGGATTCCGACTACGCTACGGTGTATTCGCCGTCCGAGGTTGGCGAGCGCCTGGTAAATAAGACTGCGAGAAAGGGAAAATGACGACTGAAGTCGCCTTACTCACGCCGACCAGCGCGGATAAGTCTGCCGCCAGGCGCTTCCTGGACTGCTGCTACGACGAATCACTGCGTATACCTAACGCTGACAGCCTTGAACGGCTTGTGAGGCTTGGCTGGCTCGAAAGACTGCCTAATGGCTACTCCGCCGAGACCGACGTGCTCAAGTTCACGAATTTGTTCGACTAGGTTCGTCACGGTAAGCCATCTGGTGCGTACCGCCAGCCCATATGCCAGTGCTAAGCTGGGAAGAAATCACGAGGAACCTCTATGAATTTCCTGATCAAGAAAGGTCATGGCCCAAACCATGGCATCGTCTTTTCCATGCTCAACGATTTGGGGGCGGATCACAGGCTGATTATTGCCAAGGCGCCTGAAAACTTTCTCGAAGGCGTGACTGACGAGCGCTATAACATCATGGATATCAACACGAAAAAACTGGGTGTCGCGGTTTTCTCGATTGAGGCGTACACCGGCGATCAGACAAGTATCCAGAAGCTGTCGGAACTGTCAGCCAAGCTGCTTACGGAAAGAACCCTCGGTGATTACACCGTGCCCAAAGATGTAATCCTCATCGTGATGGCTGACGAAGCAACCTTCCCAGAGCTCTACGACGAACGCCGGGTCGTGGAAGAATTCAAAGCGAAGCTGCTCGATTTCTCGTGCGGCCATCATGTGAAAATGCGGGAACTCCTGGAGCCTGAACTCAAGGTCTTGCTTAGCAGCAAGTCACCTGCGCCAAGCCGCCAGCGCGTCGAGGATGACTCGCCTTCCCCGTAATTGCGTACGTGTTGTCAGAGCCCGAGGTCGATGGCGAACAGTCGGCCCCTCTGATTGAGGTTCATCTCCGATTTGTGCAGATCGAATGGCGTTAGCATGAACATCGTGTAGGCATCATCGATCTCGCCAGTTTCCCCGTATTGCTCCAACGCGGTCATCAGGCCTTCAGCGGTTTCCGAGTCCTGGAAGGTGAGGGTCTCGTGGGTTTCTTCCCCGGTAATCCAATGGAGTTGCCTGTCTTTCACCCTGAGAGCGAGCGTCAGGTCACCCTGGTAGTGGATCTTCAGCTCATGAAGGTCATTGACGGATAGAGTGCTTGCGACGCGAGTGAATCGGTCTACAGCCTCCTGATAATCCTTCAGCTTCTTTCCCTTGGTTTTCATCAACGCCGGCTTGAGCATGCTCAGATCATAGGCGTGGATTAGGCCTTTTCCCTGATAGGAGTAGGCGGTGGTTCCTTTGTGGACGGGAAATACCATGCTGCGCTGGAGGCTAAACTGCCCCCAGTTGGCCGGTTCTTTCTTGCCTGTATCGAAATACTGCGCCACTTCCCATTTGATGATGGTGTTCAGGCGCTGACGGTATTCTTCCTGGCTTTCTGTGCACACGGACATCTCCACAGGGGGTGACGCGGTAAATGCCAATGTCGCTGTCTTTATTTTGCTGACGCTGCAAGCCTTGTTCACCGCCTTCTCCATGCATGAATGAGGTGTGATTAACCCCTTGAAACAACTCGTATATATTGACAGTTTATCAATCCGCTACGTACCATCCGCCCATATTTTATGGCTCAGGGTGTGGTGTACGTGAAGCTCAAGGTCTGGTTCAACGACGGAATGGCAGTGATCGCCGAAGCCATTCAGTCCATCAAGCAACATGAGTCGATGCTCCCTGAAAGCGAGCGTATTCTGCAACAAATCCATGTGACGCACCACAACCCGAACTTCATCGGTTTCACCCTGGCTGACCAGGTCGCGGTCGAAGCTTCGAGCATTTCGGCGCAGGATTACACTGACTGGGCCCTGGGCTATGCCGCCGAGCATGGCATCGACTGTATCGTCGTCAGTCGTTTCTATGCAGCGATGATCGAGCGCCGTGAAGACTTCCGGGCCATCGGCGTGGAGTTGCTGTACAGCTGTTCGCCAAAGGAACTGGCGGTGCTCGACGTTAAGGCTGAGTTCTACCACCGGCTTGAGCAGGCCTACTATGGCGACATGGTGCCGGCCTGGCTGATCTGGAACGACGACTATGAGACCCAGCTGAATGACAGCGTGGCGACCATCAAAACACGCATGGTGGCTGTTCCGGATGAGCTTAAGGCTGTCTGCGCAAAACCGTCCAATCGGCTACTTGGCAAAGCGTTCTACCGTTTCGACGACCACCCTGATCCACACCAGCAACTGTTCTTTCCTGAGAACAAGGTCATGCGCTTCCCTGATTTCGGTTTGCTGGCGCACCAGGCTTCGATCAAAGCCGGCGCCGCCAATAACTGGATGGTGATGGAGTACCTGCCTGGCCAAGAATTCTCCGTGGATTGCCTGGCGTGGAAAGGTCAGCTTGTGACCTACGTCGCTCGCCAGAAACCGGAAGGCGAGGAGGAGGGTGAGTTAATCGTCGACAACCCCGAGCTGCGCCGCAAGCTGCAAATAATCGTCCGTGAATTTGGCTTTTCCGGTTTGTTCAACGCCAAGTTCAAGCTCGACAGCGAGGGTCGCTGTAAGGTGCTCAGCGCCAGCCCACGCTTTAGTGATGGCCTGGGCCTGAGTCTGCTTTGCGGGGTTAACCTGCCGTGGCTGTGGTTGAAGCTGCACGCGTCTAAAGGTCAGAACATTGGCGAGTTGCCGACGCCTCAGATCGGACGCCGATTGTTCTCGTGGTCGAAAGCGGTAATGTTGCCGACGGCGGGAGTGAGTGAAGCCGAGGGCGTGGTGTAAGAGAGAAGTCGTATCTCCGGATCGCCGCAGGCAGGCCGGCTTGAAGCTCCCCTGTGGCCGTTCTAGCGGTGATATCTGTTTGAACTGTCAGAGCTATGTCTTGAGCGCAATAGCGCCCGCCGTGGATCTAAGCGCAGTCAGGTTGGTGACAAACACAGCGGGGCGGCCACCCAACACCGGGAGGCCTGACCTGGCATCTAATTCCAAGAAGGATTCTGAACATGAGTCAACCGATTCCAGTGCCTACCCAGGATACCGACGTCCGCTATGAGTGCTGTGGCCGTTGGCTGGTGATGCAACGCGCCCGCCTGGTGGACGAACAAGTGTGCTGCGACCTCATTATCGACGGGGAGCTTTACCCGTGGCATGAGGCATTGGATGATCCAGAGTCCGCCCTGGATGTGGAAGGCGCGGGGGAGTTCAACCTCGACGCCCTGGATGCCTTCTGGGTGTCGCTGAATCGGGTGCGCCGGATACCGCCGCTGGATCTGGAAGAATCGCTGAACACCTTTGCCGCCGTGACTAGCGCAACCCTGCGCAAAACGGCAAAAGAGCAGTGGGACAGTGTGCATGCCGATCTGCTGGACATGGCCTGAGGCCCTGGACGGTTAGCGGAAAAACCGATTTCATATTTTTGTCAATTTAAGGTATATTTCCGGCTAGATACCCTCCGCCAAGGAGGGGGCTCACTGTTACGTTGGTATTTATGGCTATTTACGTCTATTTCATCGCGTTGCTGGTGGTTATGGGCCTCGTGGGTTTCGTTGTCTTACAGTACGCAAGCGGCAGTCAGTTGACTCGTCTGGGCAAGGCGTTCTGCTCAGCGCTGTTGGTCGGCGTCGTCGGCTGGAGTTTCTGGCAGTTCTACCTGGGAAACACAGTCGCTCGCCGCTTCGGGGGCACGCTTACCGTTGAGCTCCCCACCAATGCTCAGTTCCTCGGCGCTACCTGGAAAGAAGATTCACTGTGGGTGTCCTACTTCGAGCCGCAAGCCAAGCGCTGCGTCTTCAAAGAATTTTCCCGTATGGGGCTGGTGGAAGGGGATGTCGTCATTCCGAACTGCAACCCTGAGCCTAACCAGGGAGCACCAAAGCAGTGAACTCGATGATCACTTACTTTTCCACTCGTAACCCAGCCACGACTGCATTCGCGGCCCACTCACAAGGGAGGCCTGTTTAACATGGCGAGAAAGCCCACCAAGCCTAATTTGGGGCAGCTGCTGGATGGCATTTGGAGTCGGCTGCCAGAGAATAGTTACCTGCGCGAGCTCGAACCGCTCAAGATGCCGGGACAGCATGAAAACCTGCGTTTTTTCGGCAAAGCCATCATCAAAGCTTGTGAAGAAATTCTTAAAACGCCCATCGACGTCGCCGTCAAAGGCTCTGACCGCGAAACTTGGGAGCGTCTAGTTGGCGCCTGGGCATTGTATCAGCGCTCCAACCGCATCACTCGTTGCGCGGCTGCCAAAAGCATAGGGGTTGATCGCTCCAACTTGACCATTGCTTTGAACGGCAAGCGCCCGCTGACGCAATCGGTACTGGTCTCCCTGGCCAACCTGCTGAAGGTTCAGCCCTTTGATATTCGTCCCGACCTGGGTGCGTCTTACGCCCACACCAAAGATCGTGACGTGGCTAAAAAACTGAATTCAGCCTCCTCACACGTTCTCTCGTTGAAGGGCGATGTGTCCCGCTTGATTGAAGAGGGCTATCCCCTTGAAGGACTGCTCGGTCGAATCGACACGATTCGCGGTGAGTTGACGCATTAAGCATCATCTAAAGCCGCCAGATGGCGGCTTTTTGCTATACGGGCAATTGACTAATGAGCGTGAATAGTTGTTAATAAGAGAAACCACTCAGGTGATTTTCCCATGGCCACTGTTACCTGCCCGGAATGCAAGACAGAATTACGCAATGACCCGCAGCATTGTCCTTACTGCCAATGCGGACTGCGTGAGCCACGCCTGAATAAAGTGGGTCGCTTCGTGATGATTGCGGTGCCGACCTCGTTGGTCATTTTGGTGATCGCCGTGGTTAACTTTTTCCTGCAAGTCCCTGTTCTAGCAGACCAAACACTGGGTGAGTGGGCAATTCTTGCCCTTAAGTGTGTTGGATCAATTGCAGCTTGGGGTGCATTTTTCTGGTTGATAGGATGCCTCGAGTTCTTGTGCGCTAATGAGTAGCCGACTGTAAAACCATCGATTTATACCTCCCTCTAAGCGGATCTTGCGAGTCCGCTTAAGGCTTTGTTTTGTCTATAATAAGTGTTAACCTGGGCCATCAAAAATCTCCTCCGAAGTCGGTTACCTGTGTCAACTTCTTCTCTCCAGTTTGTTGAGTCCCTTGCGGCGTTTCGTCCTGCAGGTTCAATGCTGTCGTAAGTTGATTGATGGCCCATCCCGATAGCGGTTGTGAGTTGTCGAGGATGGCCTCGCATGACCAATAAAAACTACCTCAAGTTCTCAAAAAACACGCGTGGCCGAGACTTTATTGCCAGTGATGTTCACGGACATTACGGTGAACTGGAAGCGCTGCTAGAGCATGTCAGTTTTGACCCGGAAAAAGACCGCCTGTTTATCGCCGGCGATCTGGTCGACCGTGGCCCATTCTCCATAAAGGTTCTCGAATGGCTGGCCAAACCCTGGGTGCATGCGGTTATTGGCAACCACGATTTGATGTGCATTGCTGCCGGCGTCGATCTACAGGGCCGTCGGCAGAGGCATGTCAATCATGGGGGAGCCTGGTTCTATGAACTGCCATCCGGTACCCGAGCGGCAATCATTCACGCGTTTCAGCGATTACCCTTGGCTATCGAGGTGGAAGCTCAAGATGGGCGTCGACTTGGGATCGTGCACGCACAATGTCCTATGGATGATTGGGATGATTTCGTTCTGGAAATCAGCCACTACTCTCCCGAGTTATTGAGGGGGAGTCATTTGGCTGAATCGACCGTATGGCGTGTTGACCGGTACAACAAAACGATAGGCAATTTAGACATATTATTTGTTGGTCACACGTCCCTTAAAAGTCGACAAAGGCTTGGCAATATTTGCTACATCGACACCGGCGTCTGCTATCCCGAGCAGCACGGTTTCCTGACCTTGGTCGACATGAACAGCAACGAAACGTACGAGAGTTGTACGTTAACCCTGGAAACACCCTGAGGCAGACACCCTACGAACAATTAGCACGATGATACCCCTATGGAACACACCATTACGCATTACGACCGGCTCGGAGTGAGCCAAAACGCGACGACCACTGAGATCAGGACTGCCTTCAAGCGTCTGGCTCAGCGGCACCATCCTGACCGCCATCAAGGTTCGCCTGAGGCGGTGCGTGTCATGACCATGCTCAACTTGGCGTACACCACGCTGATGGATCCTCAGAAGCGCATGAGCTATGACACCAAGCTGTACCAGCAGAAAGCGCTGGAGGGGAGAAAGGTGTTCGGTCAGAGTAATGGTGCAGACAGGGAAGGGGCCGGCAAGGCCTCTCAGGAGAGGTTTAAGCCCATTAATCCCTGGGAGGTGAAGACGAGCGTCAAAGTCCTCGCCGTCGTGCTGCTGGTCGTGGCCTGGCTCATCCTGCGTAAATGATTACAGTCCAAGGTCTTCGCTGAACCATTTGCCCAGGGTCTGCAGATCGCCCTTGAACACGTCAAACAATTCCTCCTTGGGGAACAAGTCCGGGAGGTAGTTTTTCCTCGGCCAGTTGAGCATCAGGGGAATGACTTCACTCGATGGCCACTGGTTGATGTAGGCCTTGTAGTAGGCTCGCTGAATTGCAGATTCCTTGTTCCGGATGAACGCCGTAATGCCTGCATCCAGGTCTTGTGGCCTGGATATGTCATGCCAGTGTTCAGGCCAGTAGCCAGACCTGATCATTTCAGTGAGCAGTCCCTCCCTGCCAAGTTCTGCGAGCAAGCGGGCTTTCTTCGGTTGTGCCTCGACGGCTTTGATCAGCACCTCATCCGGGAGAGGGAAGTCAGCGAGGTAGTTTCTGCCCTTAAACGATTTGTGCAGGACTATGCAGCTGAGGTTATCGATAGCCGCCTCTTCGACGAAGGCTTGATCCACCAATTCTTTGCACAGTTCTTCCGATCTTTGCCACAGGTGGTACACCACGGTCGGCTGGGTGAGGATGGCCTCGCTCACTAGACGACGATCAATGCACTGAATGCTGACCTCGTAGATATTTTGGGCGTCAGTCGCGACCGCCGCGCACGCCAGGGTGTAGTAGTTATCGCAGAGCTTTGGGTTAAAGAACTTCTGCTCAGCGAACAACGCGGGGAAAGTTCGGATCGCATTCAGCTGAATTTCGGTATTCAGATGATCCTTCGGTATTTGCCCGTACAACGTACGATCCTGAGTCACGGCCACCCGGTAGACCGTGCTGGTTCTGAATGACCCAGGAATCTCATTCCAGACGATTTTCTGCTCACCCAAAGCATCGGCGTAGTCCTGGTCAGTCCAGTCACCCTTTGGTTTGGTCTCAAATGGCGACGGTTCGTAATCGTAGTGGTCATAGCTTTCGTGCGCGTCGGTCATCGGGAAAATCCTTTTTGGTTAGAGACCGAGGTCTGCTTTGAACACATCGCCGACCACCACCAGGTTCTCCTTGAAGGTCGATAGCACCTCTTCTTTCGGATACCAGGGCATCAGGCGCAAGAGGAGCTCATTGTTGCTCACGTGAAGCTTCAGAGACGTCAGCGGCTGAATGCAAAGATATGCATCGAGTAGAGTTATATCAGCCAGCTGATTGTGGTCAGCCAGTCTGTTCTTTACGGCCTCAGCCACTGTCCTGGGTTTGTGGTAGGTAATCCAGATGTTGTTGTCTGGATCTGGCCAGTATCCGGTTTTGAGCAAAGCCATGAGGCGTCGAAACGCTTCGCCTTTTCCGAAATGGGGGAGTCGGAGCGGCCTCTTGTGAATGCCGGCCTTTAGAGATTCGTCGGTGATGACCCATGGGTCGACCATATCGATCTTGGCAATGTCATGTTCAATCAGTTGATTGGCCAGGGCCGGTGTGAGTGCAGCAACAAAGAGAGAAGGGTTGTGTAATTTCACCAAGTCAGGATTTTTCAGGATGGCGGTCTGGATGTCATCATCAGTCAGGTAGGACGGATGTATTTCGTGAATGTTGTCCGAGAACCGCTTCAAATACAGCCTGGCGACCACAGCGTAACCGGCCTTCTCGGGCAGCGTGGCCAGCTCCACAAAACTAAGCGCTTTGAGTAAATGCTCGATCTCAATCGTCTGCACTTCCGGAGTGAATTGCTCCGGGGTGAGCTTCTTGGTAAACCGCTGCAATTGCCGGGAGCCCTCGAGTATGAAAGATCGAGTCATTCTGGCTGGCGGAATGTCCTGAACCTCGATCTTGTCGTAGAGCACAAGATCCAGAAGATCCTCATCAGAGAGCTGGCGATAATCCGGGGTCATGCTGCGGCAGCCTGAAGTGATTGCGACGATATTTAAGTGTGACGCACGCGGTCTGGCTGGCGCCAGTGTCACAGGCATGTTGTTTGTCGCAGTGTCAATATATCGGTATAGTTTGTGAGTTGTGCAAAGCGAGCCAGCTGCGGCTGTAACCTTCATTCACATAGGTACTTTTCATGGAACAAGAGCAAGACCATAAGCATGAAATCCGACGCTACACCCCCTTCAACGGTGGTGCCATGGTGTTGGTGATGATCCTGGCATTGGCCTGCATCATCTACATGCCGTTCATTGGCTACGGTATTCGTGCTGATGGCAGTCACGCGTATCTCATCGGCGACATTTATGACTTTGCGTGCCCGCTGGCACTGATTGTACTCATGCTGTCGTGGAGTGGATTCACGCAGATCAACCCGAACGAATCGGTGGTGCTGACGTTTTTCGGCACTCGGAAAGGCTCGGCGCTCGATAGTGGTTTTTTCTGGATTAACCCCTTCATGGACGGTTCCAGGGTCAGTCTGAAAGCCAAGACCCTAACCACGGCCAGCGTTAAAATGACCGACAGTGATGGACGTCCAATCACCGTTGGCGCTGTCTTGAACTATCGGGTGGTAAACCCTGAGTCCTACATTTTTAACGCCGATGACCCGGATTCAATCGTCGCCAATGCCATGGAAGTCGTCCTGCGTGAATCGGTGTCGATCTACCCATTCGATCTGTCGGATGCGGAGATGAAGGAGAAGACGGATAAAACCTGCCTTCGCCAGAACTCCGAACAAATCGCGAATGAAATGCGGGAGAAGATCCAGAAGAAGCTGTTCATCATCGGTATTCGTGTACTCGATGTCCGGTTGAGCAATATTGCGTATGCGCAGGAGATCGCTGGCTTGATGCTTCTGCGCCAGCAGGCGAGCGCGATGGTCTCGGCCCGTACTGCGATCCTGGATGCTTCCGTACCCCTGGTACGCCAGGTGATCAAGCAACTGGGTGAAGAAAGCGATCATGGCCCTACGGTCGAGTTCACCGAGTCGCAAAAAGCCACGCTCGTGACCAACTTGCTGACCGTGATGATCAGTGAGAAGGCCGCTACACCCACCATATCAGTCAATGAATGATTGCATGGGGGCCGGCGTCGGCCCCCGTTCTCCGCACGACCTTTTGAGGCAATGATGATGAGCAAAGCTGACGTGCAAAAAAATGCAGCATTCTGGAATTTGGTTTATGGCGTGCTATTGGTGTTGTTCTCCACGGTTTGTTTCTTTTTTGGACACAGGGCTTTTGAGGCAGTGACCCTCCAGGCATTGCTGAATGGCGCAAAGCCAGAGGCGCTTGTTACGCTTGTGATCTGCATGATGGCGCCCATTGCCCTTGTGTTTACGCTGGGCATGTACTTGCTGGCTATGGCGGTGAAAGGTTTCGATCCGACCAATCCTGAGCGTGTGGTGGTGGCGGCAAAGAGTTTTGTGGCTGCCAAAGTGATTGTGTACCAAGAACTCAGCGACGAAGCTTGCGCGGAGAAAATTCTTAACCTGAGCACCGTCAAGACGGATGCTTTCCAGGCTGCAGTCAAGGCGGAGCTTCAAGCGATAGGGCTGCTAACTTCCGCAACATCCAAATAGGTTCGCCCTGACGGCAGCATTCGCAGGCCTCAGTAGGAAGACGCACTTGGGGGATCGATATGTCAGATACATCGCTGAGCAGTGTGTTGGCGAAAGCCTTGGATCAGGGCGTCGGCGCGAGGAGCGTGGTGACCTACGATCTTCCGGATGCGTACTTTGCTGATTTTAAGCAGCAGATGCGTCTCGTAACACTTCGCTGGCGCTGGGCGGTGGGCGTCGTCGGGCTGCTGACCGCCGTGGCTTCAGAGCTATCCCTGGCCATTATTCTGGTGGGGATCTACGCCGTCAGCGAATGGCTTTATTTGCACAGCAAAAGAGCTGATTTCGTGCTGGGTGACCTGCTAAGCGGCGACCCCGAACGGCGTGGCAGGGATAAAAACCTTCTTTTGTGCTTTGATCTCGGAGCTGTCGTGTATTACGAGCGTTTTTCGGCTCGTATCGCCATTGTTCCCGCAGAGTTGATCGAGACAGCTCAGACGGGGAGGAGTGGTTACCGGAACCCAACGTATAATCTAACCCTGTGGCTGAAGGGAAAGGAATACCCTCTAACCTTCCTGGACTCGCATGTGACGGGTGGGATGGTAAACCGAATCCGACTGATGAATCCGGCCATACCGAAGTCGAAGTGGTGGGAGCATTGATGCTGCCAAAAACCCAGTTGGCAGTCACCTGTCCAGTTAATTTTTAACGCTGACCGAAGGAATCAATTGTGGCTTCTGGGCAGGCGACGAGAAGGTGGTACCCCAGGCAAGATTCGAACTTGCACATGACCGGTTTCGAAGACCGGTGCCTTAATCCAGTTTGGCGACTGGGGTAGATCGTCTGGGGTGAGCCAGGCGTTTGAAATGGTGCTTCTGAGAGGGCTCGAACCTCTAACCTTCGCCTTCGTAGGGCGCTGCTCTATCCAGTTGAGCTACAGAAGCGGTAAGTGGCGGTTTGTACGGGGCTCGAACCCGCGACCTCCGGCGTGACAAGCCGGCGCTCATATCCAGCTGAGCTAACAAACCGTGTTTTGTGTCCAAAGTGACAGCTTTAATTGTGTCTATGTTTCGATTGCCGACACAGAAATCACTCCACACAACGAACAAAATTGGAGTTCCATACCGGACTCGAACCGGCGTTTGAGGGGTGAAGACCCTCTGTCCTAGGCCACTAGACGAATGGAACAAAACTATTAAAACCAACACTTTGAAATGCATCAAAGTGCAACTAAAATGGCGACCCGTAGGGGGCTCGAACCCCTGATGTATGATAGACAGTCATATGCCTTTCCAACTTGGCTAACAGGCCTTTGTAACTTATAAACCTTTATAAAACGTGTAGCTATAATTGGTTCTCCATACCGGATTCGAACCGGTGTTAGAGGGGCGAAGACCCTCCGTCCTAGGCCGCTAGACGAATGGAGCGTAACTTTTAAAACACACTTTTCAGTTTCGAAAAGTGTAACTAAGTGGCGACCCGTAGGGGGCTCGAACCCCTGCATGCGTGATAGACAGTCACGTACCTTTCCAACTTGGCTAACGGGCCTTGTAAACTTGACACTCACCTTAATGAGCGCTTTATTCCTTGCTGGCATCGCCTCTAACCTGGCAATGACCACTAATTGGTTTCCCTCTGGGGACTCGAACCCCAATCACCTGGTTGAGAACCAGATATCCTGAGCCATTAGACGAGAGGGACAAAATAACACTCAAAAAAAACCGGGAGCCATGGCCCCCGGTTCGTCGATCTGGGGGCTTCTAGCCCCGTATCACGGCACTAGACAGTCAGGCACTCGCGCTCATCGCGACGTTCGTCACGATCAGTCCGGTCAGCGAAGTTAGTGTAGGTAGCCATGATAGAAATCCTTAAAACAAAAAGCCGGAGGTTTGGGCCCCCGGCTGTTTTAGCAGAAGAGGGCGTCTAGCCCTCAAATCTGAGATGCTAGAAAGTTTTGACAGAGCGTTCATCACGCGAGCAGATATCAGGACGTTCGTCCTGCTGCCGTGCATCATCGCGTTGAGTGAAAGTGGTCATGTCAAAAACTCGGTTGAACTAGTGATGTAGCTAAGATAGAACTAATCCTGAAACACTGTCAACAGCAATTTTTAAAATATTTGAAATTAATTATTGGGACTAAGCGTTCCCTTCACTCTGTCGCGTAATTGATCGATATTGCTGAAGCGACGGGCGCCATCTCTGGCCAGCTCATCTGAGGCCATTTCGAAGGGTGAGGCTGCTATGTGCCGTGGCACGGTAGGTTCGATGCGACCTTCCAGGTTTGGTTGTGGGGCAGGGCGCGTAAGCTCGGACAACAGACTAAACAGGCGTTTCATGATGACGACATCCAGGGCGCAGTAAAATGAAAAAGGCCCAGACATATGCTGGGCCTTTCTTGTTTGGTGCCGAAGGCGGGACTCGAACCCGCACGCCGTAGGCAACTGATTTTGAATCAGCCGCGTCTACCAATTCCACCACTTCGGCTTTGAATTCTTGGTGCCCGAACCCGGAGTCGAACCGGGACGCCCTTTCGAGCAGAGGATTTTAAGTCCCATGCGTCTACCAGTTTCGCCATTCGGGCAGTGCTTAAGGCTGGCTCCGTGACCTGGACTCGAACCAGGGACACTCGGATTAACAGTCCGATGCTCTACCGACTGAGCTATCACGGAATGGCCTTGCAAGATCAAGTCTACTGGCCACCAAAAAAGGTGTCAATAGAATGTCATTGTTTTGTTGGTGGCTGGATTTTCGAGTATAGTATGGCTATACTGACAGAAAGCGAGACCCCAGACAGAAAAGGCTCGGACTCAAAATCAAACCTTAGGAAAAGTCACCATGACAATCGACCCGATAGCTTTCCTACAATCCGCCGAGATGGATGAGCTGATTCGCTCCTATACCGGCGTTGAGAATCAGGCGATTGCCTTCAAAGTCAAGAAAGCCCTCCTTTTTGTAGATGGTGATGGCAATAGCTACCTAAACGAATACGGACTGCCTCGAGCCTCGCGCTTCAGCAGCATGGACATGTGCCTGTTCCTGATGCTCATCGAGGGGCTACAAAACATCGTCACGGGCGAGTTGCTTGGTCAGATGATGGGTGTCAGCAAGCTCAGCGCCCAAACCTGGATAGGTCGCCTGCGCGATGAATGTGGGTGCGACATTGACCTTGATAAGCACCGGCGCTTTACAGTGCTTAGCTGGGGGATTTTCAATCGGCCTGTTTACGTGGCCTTCCAGCCCTATGTTAAACTGGTGATTAGTAATTGGCTGTCTAAGCACCCCGAACACCAGGCGCAGCCCGCCCGAGTGACCCCAGCTGGCTTGAGCGCAGCTAAGGCCGGGATGACGACGAAGAGTGGCAAATCCAATGTCAAATCCAGTAAACGAGGCGCTTCCTGAAGACTCACTGAACGCGCTGAACCAGGCAGTATTTTCGTTTTTATCCGAAGGGGGTGGCCTGACGACAGGTCTGCCCACTTCTTTGGTTCAGACGGAGTTGGCCGCGCTCACCGGCCACTTCGATATCACTGTACCGATCCTCTTCAAAGCGTCCTGTGATTACCATCAACTGGATGTCGCTGCAGCAAGCCTGAACGCGGATCTCGTCAAGCCTCTGACTCCTGTGGTGGGCTCATCGCTGGGCCTTGCGGATATGGACAAAGGCCTGACCAAGTCTGCCGGCTTCTCTGCGCGTTCACTGCTGCGTTCTGTTGCTTCATCGACCGACCCGGTAAGCCCTGCAGCACTTTCGAGCATCGCAAAGTCGCTCATGGAAGGCCTTGGCCGCGCTGCTCCTAACCTGCTGGTAAAGAATGGTTTGAGTGAGCTCGGCCAGGCGGCCACCAGTCTTGACTGTAATGCTTATCGACTCGTTGGTGAGTTGCGGCGTGTGACCGCGCATGAGCAGACTGCGCCGCCCTTTATGACCTTCCTGGATGACGCCCTGTTGGGCAGCCTGATGGGACGGGAGTACGACGAGAACAGCAAAGCGTTATTCCTTGACCTACAGTTGGCGACGTCCTCAACAGACGATAACCCAGGGCCTTCGTTCATCAACCGCTTGGCCGGTTTTCTCAAAGAGCGCTTGGAGGGTGCATTCGACAGTGATCATGCCGAGCACCTGTTGCAGTTGCTGCTGGATACTGATGATCGCATGAACGCATTCAAGTCAGAACTCATGAAAGGCATACGAGCTGATCTGGCTTTGGGTGACAGTGTGGGCCTGGCCTTGGGAGTAGGGCGCGCACATCTGGCGGGCGTGAGTTATGCGAAGTACTTCAATCAGATGGACGCGAAGGCTTTGGCAACAGGACTCAAGACCCTTCAGGACTTCGATCTGCTGAACGCCATTCCGGGTATTGACTTGGATCGCCTGGATAAACGAGATTTCAGCGTAGAAGCGCTTGGCGGCGCCTTCTCGGCTGACCTCGGGCTATGACAACCATCATGAAGCCCGCTGACGTGCGAGAGCGGTTCATTACGCCACTGCTGATGCATATCGAAGAGCAAGATCTCGCTGGCGAAGAAATCTTCGTAAAGCGTAAGGCCATCGATGAGCTGATTAGCACCAGCCAGGCGCACACTGAATTTTACTGGCCATGGTTCAGTGATGAAGAGGTCGCGGAGCTGATTGCGGATCAGCGGATCGAATGGAAGAGCATCTTCCTGACCTCAGATAATTCTTCTGACAGCATTGCGCTGTTAAGCCATCTGATCCATCACATGGAAATGACCAGCTACTTCATCTGGCTGCCGCACACCGTCAAGGCACTGAACAACCGATACACCCCGCTTGAACAGGTCAACATCTTAAAGCAGTGCGACGCGATGCCTGGTCGTAACAGCAGCACTATGGATGGGCAGATGCTACTGGCCGGACGGATTGTTCCGATCATTTTGCAGGACGAGTTGCATCTAGACACCTGGGTTCAAGAATGGGTTCGTGGCATCAAACGCTGCGAACGACCAGGCTCAAAATACTCCAAACCGTTTAGCAGCCAATTCAAGGTAACCAAGGCCTACAAGAACCTGGAAACCAGCGAGGGCAGTCTGTGTCGCATACCCATGCTGATGGTACTCGCCGGCGTGCTCGATCAAGAGATGGTGGGCGCCTCCATCAAACGTTTCACCGATGCCACCCTGTACGACCTCTCCTATGGCGGCTTTTCACGTGCCTTCACGCTCACTGGAGATGATTTTTCACGTCGGAATTTCAGGTACGGGTTGTACGTGCTCGACGACATCAGCCGACAGCAACTCATTGGCAGTTATCTTGGCAGACAGGTTATTGCGGATAATCATTTGGAGTTGGCGTCCTGTATTTTAGCCTCAGCGGTTAGTTGGGATTACAATCCCGCGCCCATACCTGAGTTACTCGCAATCAGAGACGGTTCCGAAATGACTCCTTTGCGCATGATGCTCAATGAGCACGCGTTTGAATGGGACGAAGATTGGTTCGATAAGTTGGCCGCAAATCCTTCCTGCGCTGACCTTCTGCGAGAAGTTTCTACTGTTGACAGTATTATTCTATGGTGCAGAGATTATTCCGCCGAATGCAGCGACTCCAATTCCTTGGCAACGACAAGAAAATTGAAGCGCTGGGTTAACTTGTTGAATGAGGATGCCAAGCAGGAATTCTTGGAGTTCTTGTTGGAACGGTTCGAATATGGGATCACACATACGAATTCCAGGGGTCGATGTGGGATGGCTTATGCAAAAATGCTCCTGGGATCCTTCCCGGAAAGCGATCAGGCCAAGCGAAAAGTATCAGAACTTATTTTTCATGTAATAAAACATGCGGTGACCGACAAAGACCCTGAGATAATGGCTGAGATTGTAAAACTGAACGCATTGTCTATCAGTGAAATTGGCGCCAATATTAAGTCAATCCAGCAATTCAACACCATAACGTCCAAAGGTGGACTAGAGAAATCTCTGGTCTTGCCCCACCTTCCATTGAAGGTGATCGGGCACGCTTTCGCCAATGACCTAGGCTTGTGAGAATCCTGTGATCAGGTCAAAGCCACCTAGGGCTGGCCCGGCCCTTGTGGCTCGTCGTCCAGGAAAGGTGGCGTCTTGATGTTACCTTCCGCAGAGGGTATCGTGGCACCAAACCAAGCGGATATGAGTGCAGTGGATGGGCTTTAAGTTTTATATGCCAATCGTCACTATCTTGCTTTCTAAAGTCTCCAAAGACTTACTTGAAGGAAGGTCGGTGTCGGTGTCTTGTCATCTTTTATTTAATGACGGCTATTCTCCTCTATTATTGAAACCTAGTCCTCTTTATGTCACCTACGCAAATGCAGTAATAAGCACATTAAATCCTGACGCTTACTTGGTTGTCGAGAATAATTCATCCAATTCGCATAACGATAATGGTGGCGACGGAGTAAATTGGCTATCTGCGGCTATTGTGTCAAAGAAGAGAAAAACATATGTTGTAGGACGGCGATATACTATTGAGAGGGGAAAGGTAACATTTTTGGATAAAGATCCATTGCAGTTGCCTGATCCGTTTAATGTTTCATGTAGACTCATGGAACTTTATAATGAATTGCCAAAAGATACTATAACACATCCAAACTTTATAAAATTAGTGTCAGCCGTCTCTGGCTTTATTCATATTACAAAAACTCCATACTCGAAAGTCATTAGACAATCATTGCACTAAATGGTTAATGGCTGGTGATTAAATCATCCAGGCCCAACCAAAGAATGCCAGTTGGAGGCAGACGCCCGCAAAGATACCCGCGAGAACATCATCAAACATGATGCCCATGCCGCCCCTTAGATTTCTGTCCAGCCAGCCCACCGGGCCAGGCTTCACGACGTCGAAAAAGCGGAACAAACCAAAGCCCAGGGCTGCGCCCAGGAATTGATGTTCTGCTGGCAGGCAGATCAGGGCAAAGCCCATGCCGACAAATTCATCCCAAACAATGGCTGGGTGATCGTCAACGCCAAGATCCTCGGACACACGCTGGCAAACCCAAATGCCAAACAGAGTGGCTAAGAACAGGATCAATGTATAAACCGGCGTAGAGAGCCCCTGGAGAGCCAGGATAAAGGGGATAGCCGCTAAGCTACCCCAAGTACCAGGAGCGGGGCGCATCAGCCCGGAGCCGAAGCCGCAGGCGATGAAATGGAGCAAGCGGCGGGGATTCGGTTGAGCTTCAGCGGTGTTAGCGGTGACCATGTCTTATCCAGTAGGTTGCCGTGAACTCTTCCTGATGCCGCAGATGGTTCAAGCGAAACTCGCTGCGCACGCGGGTGAAGAAAGGCTCAGGCAGCAGGGTGTCGGCCTCGCCGTTGTAGTTAACCTCACTCAACACCAAATGGGTGGCATGGGCCAGTGCTTGGCTCCACAGTGGCACGCCGCCGATTACATAAACACGTCGATCATGCTTGACCAGCTCGAGCGCCTGTTCGATGGTGGTGACCACCTCGCATCCAGGCAAAAAGCCGATTTCATCCGTCACGACAATGTTTCGACGCTTCGGCAACGCATAGCCAAGCGATTGAAACGTCGGGAGGCACATGATCACGGTCGCGTTTGCAATCGTTTCAGTCGAGTGTTGCTGCTCTGCTGGGATGTTCCAGGGGCTGGAGTTTTTCAATCCGACCTGACCCTGGATCCCGAAAGCAGCGATCAAATGCAATTGCGAGTTCAAAACGAATTATCCTTTGTTATTGTTTTTATGGATAAAACAGTACTTCAGTACGCCTCTTTATTTTATCAAAGAGGGTACAGTGCGTGTTGCTTCTCTTCACGGGCCTTGGCTAAGCGCTTCGCCAGATCCAGTGCATAGATCTTGCGGGTTGGCAGCGGCATCTCACCGCCATCAATGAAGCGGAGGAGAACGTCGTCAATGATCTGATGGGTAAGACCCGGCTCATCGAGGACAATTTCCAGGCCGATGCCAGTCTCATGGTTGGTGTTGAGCGCAAAAATCTCTTCACCCACAATGCCGACGCGGTCGAGAAGGCTAGGCGTGATGGCCAGCATCTCGCCGGGCAGTTGCCCCAAGTCGTAGGCGATCAGGCGGGCTGCTTTGAGCTGGGCAGTCATCATCGTGATGTAGTAGATTGCGTCGGTTTCCACCAACGGCAAAATGATGTTCATCAGCTGGGTGTCGGGCCCGTCCTGGTCATTGGAGATCCAGAAACGATCTGGCGACTCCTCTTCCAGGCGTTGAAACATCTGTTCAACTTCAGCCTTACGTTCCAGCCTCGGTTTTTCAATCCAACTCATGGTATTGATCCAGGCGTAATAAAAGTAACCTAAGTATATCGCTCATGGACTTGTAGTCAATACAAGTGAATTATAGGGCTAAAGGCCTAAATCCTGCCCGAAGCGCTCAGCCTGATAGGCCAATGACTGACGGAGAAATGGGGCAAATATTGACGACTCCAGCCACGTCAAATCTCGATCATTACGCAACTTTCGCAAGGACTTCTCAAACAAGTCGTGGAGTTTGTCATTGGATGGCACTAAGCCATTCTTTTTGACTTCCTGATATGCGCTATCCAGCAATTTCAGCGGTGAGTCTGAAGCCTTGATCATCCAGTCTTCCGGGAGCTGGTGGTCGTACACCAGGGCGTGCGCCAACAAGGCTGTAAGACTCGTGCTGTCTGCTCCACAGGCCTCGTCACGATGATTTTTCAAGATGATGTCGTAGCAGGTTTGATCGGGATCGATCCCGTGGAACCGCTTAAGCGCAAGAAAGTTGCTTTCATTGTGCCGGCAACTGCGGAGCACTATCGCATTGTGCAGTTTCGGGTAGCCAAGCGCCAAGGCCTTCTGGGCCAGCTCCGGTTTGAATTGTCGGCTCCAGCCTTGGCTCAACAAGCTCGTGCAGACCCGATCTTCGTGGGTCTTGAGCCATTGCTTCACGGCTGGCCAGCATGCGGATTCATGGTTGAATGTCGTGTTGATGGCCAGCATTGCCGTTAGCAAGCCTCCTTGAAGATTGAGGTCGCGGCAATTGATGGAAAAAGAAAATACGTGCTCGACCAGGTCGAGGCAGCAGTGTGGGTCTTTCGCCTGACTATCTAGCAGGAGGTAAGCAAAGTCATCAAAATCCCTTTCAAAATCTGTGGTTGTCCACACGATATCTCCAGCTGCCCGAGGGGTGTGTGAGTGCTTGAAAAATTCAGCCTCGCGCTCGAGGGTATTGTTGCGTTTTAAGTTATCCACCAGCGCACGGGTCAATTCAAAAAGCACCGGCCCATGACCGGGATCATCACCAAGCTTGCCAAAATCATAGGTCAGTTGGTGTGCTGCCTTCATATCAAGCGGAAGGGCTGAAATCAGCGCCAGGTACGGGGCAGGATCCTCCATCAGCGGGAATGCTTCCAGCAGCTCCGTGCGCAGTTGTAATATCTGCTGACTCAGCGAGATCAAGGTCATCCTGCCGTACGCTGGTAGCGCTGCCTCAAGGGCCTTGCCGACCTCCACGATGGCATCGCACATGGCTTGTCGGCCCATGCCGGGGTTGATGTTTTCGAGCCGGGCAAATGGATCAGTTGACATTGTGAACTCCATAATTCTTAAGCCAGAAAATTTACATGGCCCTTTTTGTGTGGCGGCCTACAGACCCAAGTCCATGCCGAACATTTTAGTCTGGAAGCTATTCGAGATCGCGATGTAGGGCTGGATTTCCTTGGCCATTAGGGGAGTCATGGTTTCTTCGCTTTTCAAATGCCCAGCCAAAAGGGAAATCAGTGGCTCACACTCTTTTGGTGAGCGGGGTTCAATGCCCATTTCGCGGAAGGTGTTGAAGGCATCCACCAAGGATTTGGTGACCCAGGTTGGCTTGAAGGTGAGTTTACTGGCGTCAGGGATAAAATTTTCGACTGCAAGCGAATACTTGAGCAAGTCACCCAGTTGCTTTTGGGATGGCCTGCAATCGTGGGCGATGAATTGCTGCAGATAATCCTGATCAGGCTTCAAGCCACAGCGCTGATGAATTGCGTACAGACGCTGAAAATCCAAGTAGCTAGAGCGAAGGTACCAGCGATCCGCGAGATCCTGTAGCTCGTTGCTTTGGAAAATGTCTGTCAGTTCATTGGCCATCCAAATCCCTGGTCTGGCATTTACCATCTGTTTGACCAGATCAGCTTGCTTACCCTGCATCCATTGCAATAAAGGCCTGGCTGAGTCGAATTTATATTTCACGTCCTTGGCGGAGATGGCTTGGAAGAGCGCTGTAAATATCACATCGATGCCTGCTTTTTTGTCATTACGACGCTCCAAAATAACGTCGCACAAGTCGAGTGCCGGCTGAGGATTATCGCTGAGTCGAAGTATGTAGATAATCAATGAGTCCATGAGATGCTGGTCGGCGTCAGTGCTGAAGGCATCATAGGCGATCAGGTTTTCGACACCCCTAGCCACCAACGCATCACGCAGCTCATCGCTATACGCATCCGTCAGCAGCTGGCCTTCAGGCCCGGCAGCAATACTGAATACCAGACGAATAGGGGCCTGAAAATGCTGGAAGTACAACTCAGAAATAACTTCAGCAATCGCCGGACGCTTGAACAGATCCAGAATTGTCGTATCCATCATCGTTGCTGCTTTCCCTACCAGGACATGCAGACGCTGGGAAGCCAGGTCATCCATGCCCTGAATGAAGTCGGAAATCAGCGCGTGAACCATGATGGGATCCGGTTCATCGAGCACGGCCAACCGGTACAACTCCTTGTTGATCGTGAGCAAGTCATTGTACCGGCTGACGTCACGGACAATCGGGGGTAGGGGATTCTGAGAGGGCATCATCATAATCCCAAATCGCGTGTGAACGCGTGTTTCAAGTAGGTTAGGTTCTTCTCGGCGTAAGGGCGCAGCCAAGTGTTCTCGATCAAGGAAAAATCCTCTTTTCCGGTCACACGCTCCATCACAAAGTCGACCACCGCTTGAGCGTTAGGTTTGCAGTCAAACCCCTCATATTGTTCAAAGGTGACTATGTCGGCAGCCGCGCAAAGAGACTCAATCAGGCTGTTTGCGGCCTTGGGCTCCAGCGGGTTAGGTAAAATTGGTTTTATCATCAAGGAGTAGGCGAGGAGGCACTCGAGGGTGAGATGATCAAACTTGCGCTGGGTACCAGCGTCAGTCAGGCCAATACCCTGGACGAAGCTTTCATCCACTGACAATCCATGGGTGGTGTGAGCTTCCACCAGAATCTTCAAAATTGGATCTGAAGATCGAAGGTTCAAGGCGGCGGAGAGGTGCGGTAAGCCCATGCTATTTTGCGCATGCAGGATGCTGGATGCAGAATTGTAGTCCGACAGCCCGTTGGCCATCACACAGCTGACCAGGAACTGTTCGTTGTCCTGCAGCCATGCCTTCAGTTTTTTCCACCCGTCAAGTTTTGCAATGCCTATGCCGGATTCCTTCGCGCTTAGCGCACGCATTAGGACATTGACACCGTCGTATCGTGTCTGCGCGATTGTCCTGAAAAAACCAGCGAAGACTCGGTCGACAGCAGCTGATTCGCCGCCATCGCCATACCCGTCCATGCTGGCCTCGATAAAGTTTATTGTGGCGCTATGGTTCAAGATGGCGTCGCGACCGTAAGTTGCCAAGGTCTCATGCTTTGTCACATTGGTAATCAGCTCCTCCCGCAGATGCCTTTTTTCCATTATGTCCAGCGTTCCGCAACGACCGATTGTTTCCATAAACTCAACGACGTAATGGTCGTTTACAGGAAAAAGCTGAAGGAATAGCTCGATGACTTCGGGATTTTCGTTGCGCTCGAGGTTGCTCATCAGCCCTCGCGTGCAGTCCTTCAAAGCGCCATGCAGCTTCGCTAAAAGGTTGACGCTGAATGTGCCCTGGGCTTGATACCCGATCTCCGCCAGGTCGTGCAGTTGCTGCATCAACACCTCGGGGGAGGGATGCCGGAGCTCTAGGCTGGATTTCAAAGCCTTGGTCGCTGTGGCGAGTCTACTAGTCAGAGTTGTCATTCATCCGTTCCTTCGTTGATATGGGCGGCTGGTAGACATTTCACAACCCGAGGTCGCGACCGAACGCGTGCTTGAGGAAGGTCAGGTTCTTTTGGGCATACGGCAGTAGCCAGCTGTTCTTAACCAGGTCGAAGTCCTCTTTCCCGGTGACCCTGTCCATTACAAAGTCGACGACCTCTTGAGCCCTGGCTTTGCTATCAAACGCCTGGTACTCGGGCTTCGCCACTTCTCGACCGGCGTTGACCAATGCTGTGATGAGGTCGTACTTTGTCCCAACAGTCTGTATGGCGTGGGGCAAGACGTGTTCGACGGTAAGTGAGTATGCGATCAATGTCTCCAGAGTTCCCTCAGAAAGAGTCCGCATTGACTCTCCATCAGAATCGTATGCCATCGTACGTTTAAAGGTCTCATCAACCCTGAGCTCATAGGTTTTAAGGCCTTCGATCAGGATCTGAAAATCAGGATCGGTTGAACGCATATTGAGGCAAGCGGCGAGGTAGGGCGCCTCAAGCGTATCCCTCGTTGTTTGCACAATGTTAAAGGTATTGTAGTCAGACGGATTGTTGCGCATCACACCCAAAAACAGATCCGGCTGATGACCATTGAACCAATAGCCTAGAGCTTTGTATCCAACAGCCGCATTGGACGAACGGGCACTTTCCGCCGTGTTCAACGTGGTGATTATGATGGCGGCGGCATCGTTTCGGATCTCGCAGAGATTCGTACAGAATTTGCCAAGCGGCGTGGAGTCGAGGCTTTTGCCCTCTTCGAATTCGAAGCCATTCAGATTCATCACCAGAAACTTGCGGGCGTCGTAGAAGTCGGTGCCCCCAAACTGATTTTTCACGGTGAAGGTTTCGTGCTTGATGACATTGTCGACCAGATCCCCAAGCAAGCGGCTCTTATCTGCCGCGTTGAGACACTCCGATTCGTGAATGATCTGCAAAAACTCCTCGGCGTATTGCTCATGGAGAGGAAACAACTCCAGGTACTGAGCGATGACATCGGGACATCCACGACGTGTGACCAGGTTCATGAACCCTCGTGTCGTTTCTTTTACCGCCTGATGAGCACGCGCCAGGAGATTGAGGCTGTCATTTTGCTTGGCCAGATGGCACGCATTAGCAAGATCCCATAATTGTTGGTGCAGAACATCTTCGCCCGGATTGGTGCCGTTCACGGTTCGGATCAGCGCTTGTGCGGCTTGCGTCAGATCACGGGCAATCTGGTTTGACATTGAAAATTCCTTAAAGGCCGAGTTCTAGGCCAAACAGCTTGCCGTTAAATTTATGGGAGATCTGCAGGTATGGCTTCGTCTTTTTGTTGAGCAGCGAGTCCATGTTTTCCGAGCTTCTAAGGTGATCGCCCAACTGTGAAATCAGCGGTTCGCATTCCTCAGGAGAGCGGGGTCTTACACCCATCTGCTCAAGGCGGGCAAAAGCATCTACCAGGGAGCTGGTGACCCACGGTGCTTTGATTCCCTCCCAGTCCAGTGGGAAAACGTTCTCAACCGCCAAAGAATACTTCAGCAGCTCTCGAAGCTCTCTCACCTCTGGTGTTTTACCTTGGCCAAAGAATTGATCAAGATATGCCGTGTCGGGTTTAAGGCCTGTTCGCTTATGGATCTCGATCATCTCCCGAGCGTTCACCTGGTTGTTTTTGTAGTACAGGCCATCGGCGAGAAGAGGCAAGCCCGCTTCGCGGAAGATGGCGACTCTCTCTTTCGTGGCGTAGCCCGGCTTTAGGCTTTGGCACAAGTTAAGAACATCGAGCTGGGACACCCATTCCACCAGGGGCACGAATTTCTCATGAGGCATATTTTTCAAGGTTCGACTGTCGAGGATGGCGCTTAGAATTGACTCAAAACCCGACGTCTTGCTATTGAACAGTGGCAGGATCGATTGTGCGTACTGCAAAGCCGGTGTTGGATTATCGCAATAGCGCAGCAGATTTCGGATAACGCCACCTGCGAGATGCTCATCCCTGTCCGAAAGAAATGCCTCGTGTGCTATGAGGTTCTCAACAGCGAGTTGCGACAGGTTTTCACGCAGCACGCCGGTCAAACTTCCAGCGAGGTTGAATACCGTGCGGTGACTAAAGGGGAGGCGCTCCAAAAACAATTCGGCGATCACCGGCACCATGTGCGGACGCTGAAACAAATCTTCAGCGACGGTGTTGAGGCGATCCATGGCCGTGGCCATGACCGAATATTTCCGCTGGGTGGCCAGGCGCTCCAAGATGTCACAGTAGTCGGACAGGAGGTCGTAGACGTCCATCGGATCGCCGCCAGCCTGAGACTTACAATGCTTGCGGATTTCAACGCGGATTTTTACCAACTGGTCGAAGGCGCTTGGGGTAGTGTCACTCATGGTGCAGGCGCCTCATCCAATTCCAGAGTTGGGTCGATGCGCGACACGATTTCGACCTGGTCAGGAAACCACGCCATGATCGTCACATCTTTACCGCATGTGCGGATCAAGCCGTCGTAACCAGTTACGTCGCGCAGGGCAGAGGTGAGCGCCCCCATCTCGCCCTCAAAGAATTCGTTGGCGATTTGGTTGAGTGTACTGATGAGGATGCAATCCTTGCCGCTAAAGAGCTTGGCTGCCTCATCCAGCGCTTTGTCTGCACCGAGGCTATCGACATCCCAGGTGTTCCAGAGCCTTTCCTCGAGGTTTGGAGCGTGTTTAATGATCTCCCGGCATTGGGCCTTCGTCAGCGCCTGGACATGCTGGTGACCCAGTGGGTTTTCTACCTTTAGGCGGACTTTGTGAAGTGTCGGGACGAAAGGTAACCCCGCCGCCTTGGTGATGGGGTTTTCGGAGCAAAAGCCTGCGGCGCCGGATTTATCCGTGGTGAAGTAAAAGCCAAATCCCTGCCCGTTCTCGGCGAACTTGTAGTCGAAGACATCAATGGAGCACGGGGATCCGTGGTAGAAAAACCGATCTTTCAAGTTGGGCAGCTTGCGCATGGGTTGGACTCAAAATACGTTGCCATACCCCAGTTTATGGGGCGCGTCATCGCTGAGTCAAAGCGCGGCACCTGGGCCAAGAGGTAGCCCAGGACGTTGAGGGAATGGCAGGCCACCCCTGGGTGACCTTGTCTTTGGCTCACTGTTCCTGAAGTGCCTCATAGCGTTTCAGAACCAACTGGTCATCCTCGCCCAGCTCCGGGAATTTACGGTCATACTCGTTTATCATGTTCATGGCGAGCACCGCAGAGGCGTTGAACTCAGACGCGTCATACTTGAGGCGCATTTCTTCATCTCTGAACAAGTCTGCAAAATCCCGCCAGATAGCGACGACCAGTGTGTCGAGCTCCCATTTCGGTGTCGGCACGTCGCTGAAGAAAGGCTTGAATGCCTTTACGGCGCAAGCTATGTGCCTCAACACGCAGGTATTGCTCAGCCGAGGGCGGTCGAAGTCTTCAAAACGAAAACTGCACAGTTTTGACATGGCGGTGAAATGGGCCAGGGTGAGATCCAGAGGATCGAGATCCAGCAGTTCTTCACAGAAACGGTTGAGCACACTGGTGAAGTCGTGGAGTGGGGCGTAGAGCTCATCTCCTTGCACCCGGTCTAACTTGCCGATGTAATCTGCAGGCAGGTAGTTGAGTGCCACAGTTACGGTGTCGGCGAGCCCATAACACTCCATCTCCTCGATGAGCGTTTTCAGCACTTGGAACAACGGTCTAGGGTTGGCGCTGTTTTCTTCACCTTGCAGACCGAAGCGATCATTTTCCGGTATGAACACCGTATTGATCAGTCCCGAGGCAAAGGACGCGACCTCATCGTCTTCGAGGAACTCCAGGCTGTTTACGATGCGCGACGCCAATCCTTCACCATCGCGCAGGTTGATCAGCACGTCTTCATAGAAATCATGGAATGCGAAGACTTTGCGGATGAACTGACCTTTGAGAACACCAGATCGGCGCAGCAAATCAGGAAAAGAGTGATTGGGGATGTCCAGGTTGCTCTCGTAAGAGAGGTTTGGGTCGATGTTTTTCGGCAGGCGCTGCATGGTGAAGGTTTCATCACCAAGGCGAGTGGTCACCCACAACTCGGGAATCTCACAGTGCAGCAGCGACTCAACGATGGTACTGCTGAACTCTATCGAGCGTAGTTCCTTGATCATGGCGTGGGTTCGCACCGGGCAACCAACCATGGCCTCGATCAGGTACCGCTGCAATTGCCGCAGGGTAAATTCCTCACCGGTTTCAGCAATCATGACGGCGCGATCAAACGCATCAGTTGCTAAGCCTGCGATGTCGCTCAGGTTGACTTCAGCCTGGCTCAAAAATCGGGTGATGGCCGGCTTGGAGAAACCCAGAAAAATGCCAAATAACGCCGGCTGAAGGCAGAAGGGTACCTTGTAGAGGAGATACTCGAACTTAATGTCTTCAGCGTAGTGATCACCGTCGTCACGAAAAATCGTGGCATCAAAGGCCGACCCCTCGCGGCGCATGAAGGTGCGGGTGAGCATGGGGCCGGCGTTTGGGTGATTGCGTTTAGGGCGAATGTACATGGCCAGATCCTTGGTGATTTCGTTATGCCATTTTATATCAATTTAATGGCAATAAGTCCAAGGGAACAGGCGCTGAAAACAGCGGAGCAGCGAACTCCGCTGGTGGTGCAGCGATCAACCTTTCAGCTTGTTGGGGATGATCTCACTGGTCATCCAGTGATCTTTGGTTTGCACATGGTCTTTGCGGACAAACTTGGCCACCGAACGGCGGAAATCTCGGAAGTCGAACTCGTCCTCCAGGCGTACGACATAGCCTTCGCACACCTTGCCTTTTGACTTTTCCAGGTAGGCTGTGTGGATCAACTTCTGGTCAAAGACGCCACGGTATATTTCCTCGACCGGGGTGATCCCCAGGATGTCGAAGTAGCCCAGGGTGTCATCCCAGTCCAACGCCTTGTTGCGTTCGTTCCAGATCGAGAAGCCATTGAAGTAGCTCACCAGATCGTTGTACCGGATCGAGTGCTGGGCAAACAGGTTTTCACCGCAGATCCTCCAACCTTCAGGGATTTGCCATTTGAATCTGGCCCAGAAGTTTTTCACCCAGTCACGAGATTCGTGGTGCCTTGAATCCAGCGAACGAGCGTGGATGTAGTCACTGTAAAGCGAGGTGTTTTCGCCATCCATCTTCATTGTGACGACGACGCGCTTACCCAGGAAGTGAAGCACGTCACGCAGAAGGCGGTCATCCCGCTGAATCCCTTCTGACCATGGTAGGTGAGGGGTGGTTGGGTACTTCACCTGCCAGGTGAACTGATCCAGTACGCGGCCCTGGCTCAGTAGCTGCTGGACATTATCATCGAGAAACAGCTCACCGCGCAGACGCATTCCATTGTGCAAAATCTCGTTGCCCCAGTGGTCATAGGGCGTGGTCTGAAAGTAGTCCTGAGGTACCAGTATTTCCGGGATACGAGCAGCAATCCGAATTTGCTTAGGCAACAGATGTGTCATTTCAAAAGCGAGTCGGTGCTCTCTGCAGACGCTGGCGCCATTTTGCAGGTAGTGGCCGCCGTCGTCCCACAGCTGGGATTCCAGGATGTGTGTGGCTGATTCAGCCGGTGCCGAGCAAAACACACAGACACGTCGATCCCGTTTGAACACGGCGTCGCGAAACTGTTCGGCATCAAAAAGGTATTGGGCGTTCATGATCGCAATCTCTACAGGCGCCGGGCCCGCAAAAATGTGCGAGGGAAGGGCGCTAGGCTGAAACGAGGCAGTTGATCCTGCCGGCGAAGGTCATGGAATTGATCAAATGATCGACTCGCAAAGGGTAAGTGAATGAATGGCCATCATTATAAGCATATAGGCTAAATTGACAACAATTTTATGTGATGTAACCGAGCATTTTGAACAACATGAGGCGGCTATGAGATTATGTCGGAAAGGAGATCCAAAAACATGGTTAACGAAGCGCTGAAGTTACATTTGTCGGGTGCATTAAGCGGATACGCGGTTGGGCAGATTCGCCTTGAAGATGTCGTCGACTCGGCGGGTTACTCACCGGTCTTGGCTAGCCTGGTCGACCTGTCAGCTACAGCAAGTCACCCCGAGATCAACTACCCAACACCTGAATTCATGAGCGCTTTGAGCCCAAAGTCCAAGGGCATGATGCTGACCAGCGCACTGCTGACCGACAATGAGCGCGTCTATAAACCGCTCTACAGTGGCATCAACAATCACTTGGGCGAGATGTATGCCCAAGACCTGACGTCGTTGCTAGGCGGCGAGCACGCTCGCGACGGTTTGGTTGAAATGACCAAGCGAGCATGCCACGACATCGGTTCACTGGAGCACTTCAACAGCGGTTTTAGCAGAATTTGTGCCTCGATCCACCCAGGCCAGTCGCTGACCAGCGTCAAAACTGAAATTTCAGAATCACAGTGGGTGGACAAGAACCGCGCAGAGAGCCGCGACTTCCTGACCATGGTCGATTCGGCGCCGGCGTCTGTGGACGTGGAAGCACTCAAGGACAAGCCACTGACCCTTTACCTGAAAAAGGGTCTAAAGCTTGGGGTGGTGGCAGCGGTGCTGGCCAGCATTACTCTTGGCGGCATTTATGCCACTGGGTTTGCGAATACCACCAGTGGATTTGGTCTGGTTGACCTGCAATCGCGGCCAACGATAGAAACAGTGTTGTCCAAGGACAAGGTCTCGGAACGCAAGATTGTCCAGTTCGGCGAATTTGACGGCATTCAGATGGTTAAGAATTATGCCCGCGATCACACCTTGCAGAAATCCATCGACAGTTTTACAGCGGACAAGGTGGGAGGCCTAGCTCAAATGGTTGAGCCTGGTGAGGCCTCGGAGAGCGCACTTTGTATAGTCCACCACCACCAGATTGCCCCGGTAACAAAAGACGGTAATTTCTACAAATTCAGCAACATGCCGGAGATGCTAGTAGACAAAAACCTTTGGGATTTCTTTATGAAATCACACGAAGGGGGTCATTGTTTCTTCCAGCTGGATCAACCAGGTGCTGGGGACAGGGAGCTGTCTGATATGCAACTGGCTTATCAACGCAGTCTTGAGGAAACCTTCGGTGACCTGGTTGCCAGCCTGGATTACATGCGTGAAACAGGCACCAATGATTTGTACACCGACCTCATTCGCCCCATGCGAATCTCGACGGTAAACGACTACGCGCACAAAACCGCTTGGGCACTCGATGAGATTTTTCCGCAGATAGATCCTGCGGCGATCCATATGAAAACCAAAGAAGAGATTCCGGAGATTGCCAAGTTCCTTATGGAGAAGAACTTCATGGCCAAGGATGGAACCTATTTTCCTGGGGAGTTGCGCCTTAACTCGGATACGATGTTCACACCCGCAGTGAAGGCGATGTGGAGCGAGATTTCTGCGACGAGGAAAATGCTGTTCAAGCGCACTGATGATCCGTTGGCCATGAAATTGGCCGAGGACATTCACACCACGATGGAGAATCATTACTCCAGGTACACCGGGGTTGCCAGTCAAGCGGATGTCGACGCATCGATTGCGGTTTACAAAGACATGGCAGCCGACTACAACCTGAAGCCTGTCGAAACGGTTCAGGTTGCTAAGGCCCAGGTTTCAAAGCCCCTAGACTCGCTGTTGTCAGCCTACCTTTAGTGTTCACCAGCTTGAGGGATACCAGTATTGGAGCTTGTCCCTCAGGCTTTTCATCTCTTCTGGATGAATGCCGCGCTTCTCCGCCAGCTTAAAAAACTCAGCCTTCACGGAGGCGGTCAGTTCCTGGCGAGCCTTGAATTCAGGGTCGTAGGTGCAGACTTTCGCCAGGCCGACTTTCATGAAATTTGGCGTGAATTCGTACTTAGCCCCGCACACGAACTCAACGGATTCGTTCCAATGGCCGCAGGAGTGCAATGCCCATTGGCGTTTTTCCTTCACCTCGTTGTTGCCGCATTTTTGGCAAGCGGTGATCTCGTTTAGGCGCTTTACGCCTATGTTGTAGTCCGTTTGCATGATTCATCTCCTTTTCCACAGGTGCTCTGCTCGGAGCCCCTGATAGCATTCAGGGGGCTTTGACTTCGGATGGGGGCGTAATTCCTGCGTCGACCAGCACTGACTTGACCACTTCAGGCTTGATCCCGCTCATCTCAGCACCCTTAGAAACAGACCCAAGGCAGGAGAGGGGTGCAGACGGCATCCGCCCCGTGCACTGATAGTAGGCCGTCAGAATCTGATCATGGGCGGGTGATCGGCTCCTCAACTCGTCAAGGCGCTCCTGGGTACGGACGCCGTCAAGGCCTGCTGCAATGTAGGCCCAAAGCAAGCCGGCAAATAACAGTACACCGACACCGACCAGCAGGAAGTCCCCGAAGGTCTTCGGCTTCCAGTCCAGAAGTTTCGCCGGGTGCTTAACGGCAGTGGTTTCGATTCCTGCAGCGTTTGTTTCGTCCATGCCACTCTCCATAATCACAAAAGGTACAACTGGCCTTAGATTTCCGGGAAATCAGAGCCGTTGATGTTGATGCCGTAGTCCTTGAACACCCCGATGATTTGGAAGGAGGTCATGGTCTTCGTTTTGGCTGCGTCAGCGGTCGACTTCAAGCAGCGGTAGCGGTTGGCATCTTTTGGCGCCATGCACTGCTCGTAGGCATCGATGATAAACGTATGGGCGACAGAGCGCCCTTTGAGTTCAGCCATGCGCAACTTTGCCGGGTCAGGCGTCGAGGCGCTCATTTCGGCTACGGCCCACGTTCCGCCAATGACCAACAAGGAACCCACTGCGATAGCTGCCACTTTCAGCATGCCGACGTTGAAGGTGCGGGCACGTTTGGCAGCAGCTCGGTTGAGTTCTGGGTGGATGGATGTTGGCTTACGACGAAACATCGAAAAATTCCCCTCAATCAATTTTGATCGCAAAATCTACAGCTGATTATGAATGCCGTCAATTGGCCAGAAATGTTCGTGGAGATTGCTCCAATCCCTTGGAGCGAGCCCGCTGCGCGGAAGGGGCGACCTTTTTCAACTCGCCTGCCGGTCTTCCTCTACCGCCACCGTGGTTTTGAACATTTCCTTCGTCCAGAACCGCATCAATGGCAGGTTTTTACCCTGAAGATCGCAAGCCGGGTTGATCGCCATGAAGTAGCTGATCGAGTCGCGTGCGCGGCTGTTGTAAAAGAAACCGTAGGCCGAAGACGACGATACACGGTCGCTGAACCCAGGCTCCTTCATCAGGCGCTGGATCTCGCCGCCCCAAACGTGATGGTTGAATCGCTTCCGTTCGTCCAGCCAGTAGCGGCTATCGGTGACCATGAAGCACATGTACAGGGCACGCCAGGCAAACTTGGCCAGTTCGGTGCTGTCTTTGCTCAAGGTTTGCATGATGGGGCCGTACTTCTTGAATTCTTTCAGGCGCATGTCGGAGGCGAACCTCACCTGGGCATCCGAAGCGCCGTTGAGCACCGGGAAGTCCATCGGGTAGGCCTGCTGACCATGATCGGCCTTAAGCCAGCCTTCAAGCACCCTCACGCATGTGGAGCACAGCATGCTGGCCAGGTTTCGCCTTTCCTCGGCCATCTGCCGAGAACCGCGAATAGCGTCAGACACAATCTCTTTGTGCCCGCACACCATGGTGAATTCAATATTGCGATGCGAGGTAACGAGCATGATCAGATCCTCGATTTTTACTGCTCAAATTATAGCATAAATTGACACTGCAAGCCGCTGGAAAGACAAGGACGGGGGAAGCAGGCATTCTGGTCGACCTGCTGTCTTCACCGACGGTCAAGCCGCCATCATCATCTTCATGGCCTTGGTTTCGATCTGCTGCACACGCGCTGCGGTAATGCCCAGCTCTTCGCCGACCTCACGCAACTTCAAAGGTGGCTCGTTCAAGTGTCGCAGCTGGATGACCAGAGCCTCTCGCTCGTTCAGTCGACCGATCATCCTCTGAGCGAGTTCGGTACGTTTGGCCTCAAAATCCTGCTCACTTACAATTCGCTCAGGAGAGCATGAATCGTCATAGAGCGTTGACCTCACCACGTCGCTATGAGTGCCGCTGTCCAGAGACATCGGTTTTTTATAGTAAAGCGCCGCAGCGGCGAAAACGTACTCAACCTTGACATCAAGAATTTCGGCGACTTCTTTGGCTTTAGCATCTGACGGGTAAGCCGGAATCCCCATTTTGTTGACCTTGCGAAAGACCTTTAGTAGCTCTCGGTTGTCAGGAACACTGACAATCGACCATTGGCGGATTTTCTTGCGAGCAACCTCACGGGATACGCGGGTGTAGGCGTACGAAAAGAATGGGTACGACCCGGTCAAATCGTGATCCCGGATGGCATGAATCAGAATTTCCATGCAGTCCTGAAAGGTATCGTCCACTTCAAACCGATGATCGTACCGGTAGGCGATGCTGTAACACATGTCCCGGTGTTCGTTCAGCAGCCATGCCAGGGTTTTCTGGCAGCCAGTTTGCTGGTAACTTTCCAGCTTCTGCAGGACGTCGTCGCGATCAGGCCGCAGGTATGGTTCAGTGGACATAGGGCTGGCTTCCTTGGCGACGACAGGGTTGATCACGATGATCTCTCGGTGCACGTTGATGGCTAAATACTATGATGCTTTTGTCAATTTGTAAACAATGTTTTTGCCCGTCAGTGTCTAATTTACCGAACGTTTACATCTAACCATTTGAACCGATTGAAGATGCTGACTAGCATATTGATCAACATTCATTGAGGAGTATTTCATGAAAAATGTTCTGCTTGCCGTTGCACTGTCCATGGCTGTCCCGTCCTTGGCGTTGGCCGCCCAAGGTGGCCAGGGCGGGGCTCCGAGCCCGGCTCAGATGGTGCAGCAGGCTCAGCAAGAGCTGGGTTTAACCAATGACCAAACCTCGATTCTGAGTGACGCCACCCAGGAAGAGATGCGGGCGCACTACGAAATTAACATGCGCTACCTTAGCAGGCTGTCGGACAACGACAAGGCTGCGATGAACCAGGAGCATATGGACGCCGCCAAAAAGCGCCAGACCAGGGTCATGGGCATGCTCACGCCCGAGCAGCAAAGCAAGGCGGCAAGCGCCTATATGAGGCACAAATCGGAAGCTGAAAAGGCCAAAGCGCTCAGCCCTGAGCAGTAAGGCCGGCATCGCTTCAGCCAAAGCACCTCTCGGGGTGCTTTTTTGTTTCAGGCCCCATCAAAACAGCGATGGTTGTCCTGACTGGCAATGCGTGGTTGATTTCCAGGCTTTTTGGTTGAATACTTGATGTCAATTTGTATATAACGAGATTGCGGTATACCGACAGTCCTCCACGACACTGACCAGGAAAAGAAATCAATGACAACCACTCCACGAAGCCTTATGCATCACCGCGTAGCAACAGCTTTCGGCCTGATGTGGGCAGAAGCCATGGGCGTCAAGGAGGTCGAGTCGTACGAGCAGGGGTACATGATCTGTAACCAAATTGAGCGGTATTGGCTTGAGGCCTCCCTCGATGACGTCGCGATGAAGACGGCCTGCAGCAATTGGAAAGACCTGGATAAATCCAGCTTTACCCTGACCCACGTAGCGACCAAGATCGGTGATCAACTGGTTGAGTTAATCGCCAAGCACAAACTAACCTACGCAGAAATTTTTTCGCTGCTGGCCGACGTTCGCAAGTTTGATATTAGCTTTCACCTGAAAAACGAACGAAAGTCCTAAAGCCGGGCTCATCACTCAACAAAATCAGGCAAAAGCTGCAGGCAACGCTTGCAGTTACCCTACATTGATGATAAATTGCCAGCTTCAAAAGTCGCCCAGACACCCTGGCGATGGACTTCACCTGATACGGAAAAGATGAAAAAGCTTAAGATCGTAATGCGCAGCGATCTGAATATGCGCATGGGAAAGATGGCCTCCCAATCAGGCCACGCCGCGATGAAAGTGCTCGCCAGCCATATGAGACCGAGCAAAGATGGCCTTCGTCTGTCGACCGCGAAGATGAACACTCTGAACAATTTTCTGGCCGCCCCGGACGTCAACTTCAACTTTGTTGGTGACGAGGCGGCAGTCCAGGCTTTTCTGGGCCAGGCGGATGACGGTCAGAAAGTGATCGACAACGGCGCCACCGAATTCAAAGGCGTCAAGACCGTAACCTGCGCGGCCAGCGGTATCTTTACCGAAAAATGGGAAGATGCCCCCTACGACTGCGCTGAGGAAGGCTCTGAACGCCGAGCCCGGCAGTACTTCATTTTCAGCCGCTCGCGGACGCTGAAGAAGGAAACTGTCTGCGCCCTTGCGGCTATTGGTTGCCTGAGCCAGATGGCAAAAATGCTGGAGTCTGACACGCAGTCGGACTTTAAGCAGTTCCTGATCTCCAGCCACACCAACATCGCTTTTGATTCCTGGATCAAAAACGGATACACCAAGATTTCTCTGAGTGTGGCCACGGACGAGGCATTGCTAGACCTCCAGGTTCAGTTCGATGCCATGGGCTCGACGACTTCGCTGGTTGAACTGGACAGCGTGAAAATGCTGGCGGTCGGCCCGGAGTTTCTGGACAATATCAGTCATCTAACCGCAGGGTTGAAGCTGATTTAAGGGGGCACGATGCGCCATTTTCTCTTGGGTTGCCTGTTGCTGGCGACTTGCACAGGCTGTAGCACGCCGGCCACCGGTGGTTGCAGTGTGGGGCAGGAAATGGCGGTGGTGTTCGTCGGTAGCCTGATGTTTGCCACGCCGGAAATGAACAGGGTGTCTAGGGACGCTGTAAAATGCGCCCCGTGATCCCGCCGCAACCCTTGGCGAATCGTGGCCGTGGCTCGGTCACCTTTGTCATAGATCAGGGGATGCTCGCCGACACACCCCACGTCAGGCTACCCATGGCGCTGCGCAGGATAGGTTACACCGTTGAGGTGACCGAGTACTGCCGTGATACGTACAGAGAACCCCTACGAGCTTACAGCGCCGATGAATGCATCGTGCTCTACGGCAGCATCGGGTTCGTTGAACAGCGCCTGCGTAACTCAAACGCCATTCCCGGCGCCTACTACACCAAGGATCGCCTGGCGTGCTCCCACTACATGCCTCGCTTACCCTTGGAGCTCCTGGGCAATGCAGAAGGGGTGTACCTGCCGTTCGGTGATTTCGTGCGCAGGCGTGATCAGATATATCGACTCTTCGGCGACAGCCGCCTGTTTGTCCGACCTGACTCTGGAGGTAAGACGTTCACCGGGCTATGCCTGGAGCAGGAAACCGCAGGGGTTGAGATCAACAGTCTTCGCCAACTGACCTCGGTCACAGACGATACCCGTGTATTGATTGCGCCAGCCCAAAGCATTCGCGCTGAATACCGGTTCTTCATTGTCGAAGGGAAGGTGGTCACCGGCAGTCGCTACCATGTAAATGGGCAGCGCAGTATTGATCCGGTGGTGAGTAAGCTGTGTCTTGAGGTCGCACAGCAGGTCGCGGCACTACCGTGGCAGGTTGACCTGGCGTACACCTGTGATGTTGGCCTGTTCGCTGGCGAGCCAAAGGTCGTTGAGCTCAATGCGTTCTCAACATCAGGTCTCTACGCCTGTCACGCCTTGAGGTTATTCGATGCCGTGGGCAAGGTGGCCTGGCGCGAATTTATCGGTGAACTTTCACTGGAATCTTGAAGATACCTTCGATCTTCACATGATAAGATATTCATATTCGCCCCCGAAACGGAAAGCAAGAGCATGCTGATATCTCTGTACCGGCTATTCGTTGGTTATCTGCTCGACCTCATTCTGAGCAACCGCTTCAACCACTTCATGCCACACAATCAGCCACTGACCGCCACGCAGCTGCAGAGCGTGCGCGACAAGAACATCGACTACTTTCAGCATGTGTTGAGTGATCTTATTGGCCGCTCGATCAATGAGACTCGGGTGCGCCTGATCGATGTCGACCTGATTGGCAAAGGTTTGGTGGGGTTGATGGGCCTCACGGCGGTGGTGTTGTTCTGCTCGATGGCGTGGACTGAACTGACCAATATTCTGGTATTGATGATTCCTGCTTTCCTCGGGATGCTGATCTACACACTCTTCCAGGGGCAGGAGTTGGTGAAGCTGTACAAGGAAGGCTTTGACGAAAAGAATGTGCAGAAAATGTCAGTAAGCTTGTTCCTGTTCTTCATTGCGAAGTTCGTGCTGATTCAGTTCCTCTTGATGATTTCGGTGCTATTGGCGGCTCCGGTAATGCTGTTGGTCTGGGTGGTCGTGGTCAGCGGATTGTTGTCCCTGCAGGTGTTTGAATTTAACCGACTGATCAACATGATCTTGGTCAAAGACATTAGCGGGGCAGAACTGGCGTTGTACCTCGAAAAGACCAACGGTCTGTACACGCCATCCACCCTGAGTCATTTTGATGAAAGCCTGGCCAAGGGCCTGCCGTTGAACATCACCATCATTCAGCGGTATCAGTTGTTCGTTGACGGCAGTGAGACTAAGGGCGAACACGATTAGCGCCGGTGGTAACTGGACTGCCAAAGCCGCTCTACGGAGCGGCTTTTTGTTGTCTGAATGTTAGTTTTGGAAATCAATCAGCGCCTTGTAGTGGCCCTGAGGCGACTTCGTCGCTCTTTTGGTAGTCTGCTTGGATTGGTTGCGCAGCACCGCTGAGAGTGGCTGAGGAGGTCAGCTTGCCGGCTTTTCTGGGGTTTTAGCAGTATGCAGCAAGAAGGCTTGCATGAACTTTCTCATAGCGGCGTACGGCCTTGTTCACCGTGCCTCGTTTGATGCCACATTCACGCATGGCGTCAGCTTGGGTCACTCCATCTACCAAGACCCGTCGTGCAGCAAGATTGGATGGACAATCAAGTGTTCCGCCTAACACCGTTACGATGGTCTCGAATTGTACCAATGTCATGGTCATGCTGTATTTCCTGAACAAAATTGTCTGTGGTTCAAGCGTAGCGCCATCCTGGAAGATCCGAAGGACGTGAACAAAAATGGGCGGCCCTGAGGCCACCCATATTCAGTAGACTCGATTTAGATCGAGGTCACGCGGCCTACACTGCCAGAGACCGGCAGGTTGCCCAGCAACTGCAGGCCCGTGAGTTTGACGAAGCTGTCATAATCCATCGGTTTCTGAATCGGCGTGTTACCGTTGCTCAGTACATAGGCCCAGGCACGTTGTGTCTTTTCGTCGTAGACCAGCTTGAACAGGCGGGTAGGCACCCACACCTTGTTCTCACCGATGGTCTGGAAACCTTGGTCATACAGCGGGCCAGTGAACACGAAGACGTTACCGTCAACGCGCTGGGCGTACTTGCGCACGT
This sequence comes from Pseudomonas serbica, assembly GCF_028823535.1. GTDB lineage: Bacteria > Pseudomonadota > Gammaproteobacteria > Pseudomonadales > Pseudomonadaceae > Aquipseudomonas > Aquipseudomonas serbica. Next base: position 96,303 of record NZ_JAQIYM010000090.1, read on the forward strand.
CCTTCTCAACCTTGCTCCAGATTTTACGGTTGTTGTTCGGGTCTTGCGGGATCATGTTCGACAGGGCGAACGACTGCGCCATGGCCTTTTGATCCGGGGCATCCGCTGCCGGCGACTGGTGACCACGGTCAAGGTTCGATCCACGGTAATCCGAGAGCTCGGCACGGGCGCCTTTAGGAATGCGCGGATCCGGGTAGAAGGCGTTGGTGCGTTCTTCGCCTTTGGCGTCTCGCAGCAGGGCGGAGTTCAGGCGCTCAACCACCACCATCGGGGTTTTGCTGGTTTGCGAGTAGAGGACGGCGAAGTTGTCAGAGCACAGTGCCATCGGCTTCATCTTGGGCGACACACTGGCCATCGAGATCGGACGGTTTTGCGGAAACTTGTCAGCGCAGTCGTCAAACGAGTTTTGTTGCTGGCGGGTGGAGTACAGCGACAGCGCCTCGCTTTGGCTCAACGAACTTTGACGCGACTCATGCTGTTCGCTGCGGGAACCCTGCTGGTACGGGGACGGGATCAAGTCCATGAGGCTCCTGGCTTCGCCAGAAGAACAGGCCATAGCCAATACCACCGCGACGCTGCTTGTAAGTGTCCGTAGTTTCATCATTTTTTCCTATTAATTGTCGAATTGAGCCCTATGGGACAGCGTTTAACCGCCTCCCTATGGAATGAATTGTAAGCCTCTAGAGGCTTACATGCAAGTCAGCATTCGCAAATTCATAAAGTATTTAATGTGCATAAATTGACGGTGGAAATCGGAGGGGGCTAGAATGACCACGAGCGTGTGAATGCCTCACGCTCGTAAAATATGAAATTCTGGCATTCAAGAGTGTGCAAAAGCTTCCTCGCTCTTAAAAACCAGAAGAGGCCCGCGAGGCACCCGTCATGGTCAGCCGATAACAGGCAAGTAGTGGCAGGCTAGGCAGCGGCTAGCCAAACAAATCAGTTACACCATGGCTTAGCGACAATCTTTGACCGTGGAGTAGCAGGCAGCAAAAAGGACGAGCAAGCTCGTCCTTTTTCATGGGTGCATATCAGGTGCGAGGCAGGGTGACGCCACGTTGGCCCTGGTACTTACCGCCACGATCCTTGTACGACACTTCACAGTCTTCGTCGGATTCGAAGAACAGCATCTGAGCCACGCCCTCGTTGGCGTAGATCTTCGCCGGCAGCGTGGTCGTGTTGGAGAACTCCAGAGTCACATGGCCTTCCCATTCGGGCTCAAGCGGCGTCACGTTGACGATAATGCCGCAGCGGGCGTAGGTGCTCTTGCCCAGGCATACGGTCAGCACATTGCGCGGAATGCGGAAATATTCGACGGTGCTGGCCAAGGCGAAGGAGTTCGGTGGAATGATGCACACGTCGCTATGAACGTCGACGAAGCTGCCTTCATCGAAGGCCTTTGGATCGACGACTGCTGAATTGATGTTGGTAAACACCTTGAAGTGAGTGGTGCAGCGTACATCGTAGCCGTAGCTCGACACGCCGTAGGAGATCAAACGGCTATCTTCGCTGCCGCGTACCTGGCGCTCAACGAAAGGCTCGATCATGCCGTGTTCCTGCGCCATGCGGCGGATCCACTTGTCTGGTTTGATGCTCATTAAAACCTCAGGTCATTTTGTCTGAAAAAGGCGGTCGAGCTAGCAGTCAATTTTACGTGACCGATGACTCAGAAATAAAGCCAGAGAATGCTGACGTTCAACAACAGCACTAGGCCAATGGTGAATGCACCCATATGCAGACTTTGGCGAACGCCATCGACGTACACGTGGTTCGGAATTCTTTGGGCCGGCAGCATATGGGGTCGCAGTGAAGAGGGGACACTCTTTAGAAAGTGATTGGCAGTGTCCGCCTTGGCGACGAAGATTTTGCGCCAGCGCGGCCAAAACCAGGGCCCTGCATTCAGTTCCAATGCATAGTGGAACGTCAAGTCGGTGCCGGAGGTCTTAGGTGTGATTTTGTACAGGGCCATGCGCCAAGGGTAAGTCCGCTGCGCCTGATCGCAATAACGTAGCTTGTTCTCAGCAAGGAAATGAGTGAGCTTGGCCTCGGATGGCATCTGGTAAAGACAGAGATAGATCAGGTATGAAGGCAAGGCCATCAAACACAGATACTCCAGGTAGAAACCGTAAGTCACCATGATCAGGTCAACTAATAGAGGCCGTCCAGCAAACAAATGGCGCATAGATTTCCCGCATTCTTGCAATAAGAAAGAGTCAAATCAACTACTTAGATAACAAAGGTGAGGTTATTCGTCGGTTCTGTATTAGGAAGCTAGACTCTTTCTATGGGGTATTACACCCAATTAAATTGTTGAAAGCCCATATTTTAAAGGGGTGTTCATCCGGCCCAGACACGAACACCTGCCGTGTCGACATGGACGAAATTGTTTTTGATGTAGATGCCCACGCCACCGGCGCCGATCACCCGACCCATCGCGGCAAGCAATTTTGTAGAGACGCCCGGTACGTGCAGATCCGTGGCCGTTCCGCGCATGTGTTGCGAGTTTTTCGCCGACCCCTTCGTGCGTTTGTTGTGTTCCGGAGTCCGGTAACCTGAAAGAACATGAATTTCGCCATTGCGACCTTCGAGGATCAACCACTGTTGGATGATGAACAAGGTGTCTAGTAGTGTGGGATCCATGTACACAACCGCGTTGTAGTCCACATCGCGGAGCATCCAGTTGGCCATGCTGTAGCCCTGGCGATCCAGGCCACTGTTTTTTCGCCAGTAGCAAAAACGCCGGGTCTCTTTGGACTTCACCCGCGTTAGCGTAAGGCAGCGATCCTGGTTCAACAGGTTGGTTTTCCAGTCGAGCGTCTGTGCCTCAGCCGGGGAAGGCGAGAAGAACTGAAGGCAGGCGAGTAGGATCAGTGCAGGCAGCGTTTTGAGAACAACCACGATGAGCTCTCGCGTAGATGAGTGCGGCAATTATTGCAAATCGTTATGGGATCACGAAGACAAATTTGTCTTGAGTGATGTCAGGCAGGGAGATATTGTGAGGTGTTGTTCAATAAACTCTCCAAGGCCTTTCCATGACTGAAGATCTCAGCCCAATCGCTCGCGAAAAACTCACCAAGCTCATTCTTGAGCTGAACGATGCTGCCACCAAGCTCAATACGCTCTCGATGAAAAAGCTGCCGAAGGAAGACTTGGTCGCCCTGGGTGGGCTGAATGATCGGGTTGCCGTTTACCTGCAAGATATCGTGCTGATGTTGGCCGACACGAGCCCGCTGCACATTGAGGCAGTCATGGAGTTCATTGGCGTGGTCGAAAACTGCGTCGATCAGATTGCTCAGATCGAGGCCTGAGCCTAAAGGACGCCGCCCTCACGCAAGGCGAGGGCGGCGTTTTGGTCAGAGGCTGAACTCATCCGCTGAAGCTTCCTGCGGAGTGATGGTACGGATCTTCTTGATCGCCTTGTAGCCGGCATGCGCCGTCTGATAGGCCTTGGTTCGATCCTTCAGAATCTCGTCATCCCCGAAGAACACGAACTTCAACTTGTCGGCCAGGCCAGGCTCTTTTACCGCCGTGGCGCGGAAGTACTCCGTCATACCCTCGATGATGGAGCGCTCGACCAGATAGTTCGGCTGGTCGAAGCCATTGATGATGTCTCGCTTGGTGTCCAGGGCATCCGCGCAGGCCTTTTTCACACCGAAGATGTAAGCATCTTGTAGGGTGGCGAGTTGGTCATCAGCGGCGACGTCGTACCCCATGGTGCGCAGGATCATCAAGTTCGTCACTTTCAGATCCGTTAGGGCGAAGTCAGCCCATTTTTCTTGTCTGGCTACTTCTCGGACTACGTTCTGCTGGGTGGACAACAACTTATCCGTGGTCTGTTCGACCTCGTTGATGTACGCGGCGCCGTGGCCCTTCGGATTGAACGCATGGCGCCAGCGAGCGCGTAGTTCGTCGTTTTCCTCCTTCAGACCTTTCAAGAACATGACCGCACCACCACCTGCGATCACGCTACCCGCAGCGGTCAACGCCGTCTGGTTTTGCATGGCGAAGTTTACGACCTGATCTTTCCAGGTCTGCAGGTGAGCGGCTGTGTAAGCCGGCAACTCAGTGACGCCGCCCGCCTTAATGGTTAAAGCGGTCAGCGCAATACCGCACAAGATGCCGGGGATCACGAGGTGGATGGCGTCATCCATCTTCTCGCTACTGAAGTCGAATTGCTTCAGGCGCTCTGCTTCACGGCTAACCACGTTGCGCAGGGCAGATTGGATGGTATTCATAAGATGATCCTCTCTCTTTTCTTTTATCTTAGCTGGCAATACTCGGCTAAAGATACAGTTCAGAAACAGAAAATCCCGGCCATGGCCGGGATTCTCTTTTGAGGGGATAAGCCCTACATGCCGTGGCTCAGGCCGCTCTGATCGCGGGTTTTGTCCTGATATTTGTGCACCACCTGCAAGTCACGCAAAGCTTCCAGTCCAGATCTGACCAGCCGGAAGAGTTCCACATGGTTGTCCTTGGATTCTATACCAACAAAGCTTTTCAAGCTGGTGGTCAAGGCGTTTGGTACATCAGATTTGCTCTTGTAGTACTGGAGCATGCCTTCAGCAATGGCGTTCTGCGTCTTCGGGTGGCTGTTCAAGCTGTCGACATCCAGCTTGATGCCTTGCAGATCGGCGCCGACTACGGCGTATTGCAAGCCAAAGACGAAGGCGCGACCAAGTTCCGCCATTTCAGCACGCTCTTTTTTATCAAGACCATGATTCGCTAGGATGTCGGTGGTCAGATCGCTCTTATCCCCCAGCGTGTTGGCCAGCCAGTTCTTGCGGTTCGAAAGCTGCAAAGCTAGGTTATCGTTGGTGCGGGTTAGGCTTGTCCAGGCGGTTTGCGTGGCGACGATGATTTCTCTGCCCTTTGCTTTTTCCCTGCCTTTCTGGGTATCGCGGTGCTCAAGTAAGCCAACGCCAGACAGCATGAGGCCGACCGTACCGGAAATTCCGCTCAGGGCGTAGAGGAGATAGGTATGCTTTTGCGCAATCAGCGTAGTGTTTTCAGCCACCCGTTGAGAGACGTCCGCTATGGACTGGAACATGGAATCCAGGCCTGGCGCGAATGGGATCGCGGCGCCGACGGCAAGTAGCGTCACTGGAGCCACCAATGGCTTCACCTTGTCCAGGCTGAACAGTGGAGTCTTGGCTTCCCTGGCTTCACAGTTTTTCAAAGCGTCGCGGATACTAATTGGCATTGGATTCCCCTCTTTTCTCAAGCATAGCTGGCGCATTCATCGCAAAGCAACATAGATGCTTAATTGTCATATTTCACAGCCCGAGATCTTCACCGAACACCTGCCCAAGGTCTTGGTAGCTCATTTTCGGTAACCTCGACTTGTCGAGCCCGGCGCTGGCCAGGATCGCGACACTGCGTGATTGGAGATGCTTGAACACGGTGTGATCAAAGTCATGCTCACGCACCAGCAAGGACACCAGGGCCTTGGCACCCTCGCGGGCCATGACGTCGATCTTCAGCTTGTCCTCGTTGGCGTAGACTCCGACTGGCGTACTGAACGCCTCGTAAGCCTGCATGACCTTCAGAGCGAAGCGGTTGGGATCAAAGCTACTCAGATCTTGTTTTTGGTAACCAAGGTTCTCAATTTGCTTGAAGGCGCGGAAGTGGGCGAGGGAGAAGTCATCGGCATCCACATCATCAAGCTCATCGACAACCTGGCCAAGAATAGACTGCGGCGCAGAAAGCAGATCGTCGAAGCTGTGAGTGTCTTTGATGTACCGCTTGTTGGGTACCGGGACGGTCGGCAAATAATTGAGCTTCATGACGACGTTGTGGCCAATGTCACCGATTCCCCATCTTGCGGTCTTATCCATTAATTCCTGGTAGACATAGCCGACACTTGCATTGTCGGTAACATCGTTTGGAACAAGGGAATGCAAGGCTCTGATCATTGCCTTTCGTGGTTCGCCGGTCAGGTTCTTGATGCAAAATTCAAAAACAGGCAGCCAGCGCTCGTTATTGTTGGTATGCCAATCGACAAGCATCGTTTCCCATGCTTCGTGGCGGAACAGTTTTTTCCTGGCAACCTCGGGTGTGAGCAGGCCGCTTCGGGAAATAAAATCCGTTATGCTCTGGTTTGGGAGCGAAGGTACAGTGGAGCTATTAACGAAGAGCTCGGTGTTTTCTTGGTCAAAAAAATCTTCCGGTGTGGTGATGCCCTGGTCGAAGGCTCGACTCAGCGCCTGGATTTTCGTTATTGTCCAGTTTTCCTTCATCTGACTGCTCAACAACGCGAACTGAACCACCGAATTCAATTCCTGCCCCATATGGAAGATGTGCGGCTGAACGGCCTCGAAGCCCTCCAGAATACCCTTGGCAAGATTGTATCCTTCCGGAACCTCTTCCCCTGGGGCGGCCCACGTGCGGTTGTAGTAGATCTGCTTAAAATCATCTGGCTTCACGCCATAATGCTGGAGCAGGCGGCCTACGACATGGGGTGACATTCCAACCATGACGGCAGTAACGGCGGGCACCCATTTAGCGGAGGGAAGCTTGCAGATTCCACCCTCATCAAGATTGACTTGCCCATAATCGTGCATATCGGGGAAGTCCGGCGCGTAGTCCGAACCATACTGCCGAAATCCATTGATGAACTGTTTGTGCAGGGCGGAAACGTTGGTGGCCATCTTGATCCTCTCTTTAACTGACTGTACCTGTGGCGCACAACGCACGGCAATTCTTGCTAATTACGGGCTATAGCTGCTTGCCGATTCCTGCTCGAGGAGTCGCATGGCTCTGAGCTCTGGGCGGGAAAGTGTCCACTCCTGGCGGGTGTCCATCTGCATTAGCGTGAGCCGGCCCTTATCGGAGGAGGCCCAGGTATCGATGTATAGGGTATTCCCAAGCAGTTGGGTGCGATCCACCAAAGAGTGGCCAACGAAAACGGTGTCGATCCCGGTGACGCACGTGGTGTCTTTGAGCTCGTCTCGGGTGCGCATCCGCGTTGCAGCACAAACAATATTATCCAACCTTGCCGGGTTCTGTTCATGCTCCAAGGCGTGCGTAAAATCGTTCCAGTCGAAATGCGGGCATTCGGCATGGACAATGCCAAATCGCCGACCATCCAGGCACTCGACCTCAAGGGCGATGGGCAGCCCTTCAAATACCTGGACAAATTCCATGGCGAGATCAGGTTGCTCCCGCATAACAGGAACGAACCATTCGCCTCCATGCTCCTCATGAAACTCATCGCCACCCTTGTATGCGGCCACCAGCAACATGAGGTCGTGGTTGCCCGCAACGACGTGCACCCAGGGTTTGTAAATCCAGTCCAGGGCTTTGATGGATTCAGGCCCTCGGTCTATGAGGTCGCCGGCAATAATGAGGCGATCCTTGGTGGGATCGAAGCTCACTTTGTCGAGAAGTCTCTGCAGCAGGGTGTAGCAACCATGCACGTCGGCCACGATAAAGTCGCGGCCACGGGTATTGGCTGCCAGGCGCCTGAACAGGGGAACGCCGGGGATCCTGGTAAACATTGAGCGGTGACCTCTGCGCTAGCTTACGTAGTAGTACCAGTATGTCAGAGGCGCAATGGGTATCCAAATACCGCCTCTGTCCGTTGCACTGGCGCCCAGCATGGACGGTCGCGCATAATGAACAGATTAAGGATAGGGAAACGGCAATGAGCATCTCGTTTCAAGAGCTCGATGATTTCATCCGTGACAATGCGGCAAAGCAGGTTGCTCGCAAGAAACTCTCCATGGGCCCACTGAAGGTGTACGTTCGCCTTACTACTCGGTTTATGGGATCTACTGTTGGTCGTACGCTCGACATCGCCGACGTTGAGGTTGATGACAGGCATAAAGGGCAGGGCGTCTTTCGACAATTTCTGAATCACGCAGAACGGGTTTCAAGCCAGCATGGGTTATCACTGTTCGTTCAGTCGATTATCAGCCCGCTGTTGAAGGATGCACTCAAGCGTAGAGGTTATGAGTTCACCGAGGGGTTTGAGGATTGCGCCTGGATGAGTGCTGACAGACTTCGGAAAAAATACGAAGCTGCTGAAGAGTCGTCACCAAGCCCTTAGTAATAAGACTGTCTGGAGAGGCCGCTCCTCGATTAGCCAAGCCCCTCTAAAAATAATTTCAACTTTTTTTAAAAATGTTGTTGACACGGTTTAGAAGGTTGTATTTAATTAAATCAACTCAACGGAGATACCGAACATGAACGCACACATTAACCACCAAGCGAAACAGATGGCGAATAATTATTTTGCCAAGTGGTGTGTGCGCCACGTGTAGGTAGCCTGTTTGGAGCCTACACTAGCGAAAGCAAGTGAAGGCTCAAGAAAACGGGAACTCAAAACCCCGGAGCCTTCAAAAGCTCCGGGGTTTTTGTTTGCCTCGGAGAAACTAAGCGGCACATTGCAGCGGTAACTCAGTTGGTAGAGTGACGAGTTGAAAGCCCGTTGGTCACTGGTTCGATCCCAGTTCGCTGCACCAATTTTAAGTCCTTCGAAAGCATGGAAGGCAGAACTAGAAAAAGTTTCATTCCCTTGTAGCTCAGTTGGTAGAGCAGTTGACTGTTAATCATCAGGTCTCTGGTTCGAGTCCAGGCGGGGGAGCCAAATTTAAGACCTTCAAAAGCGTGGAAGGCAGAGTTTACAAGGGTTTCAAATGTTTAGATCCCATATAGCTCAGTTGGTAGAGTACGTGACTGTTAATCACGGTGTCCCTGGTTCGAGTCCAGGTGTGGGAGCCAATTTCAAAGCAACTCAAGGTGTTTAAATTGAGTAGCTATTAGTTCTGGTGACGTGGCTGAGTTGGTTAGGCAAATGATTGCAAATCATTTTTACGCGGGTTCAAGTCCCGCCGTTATCTCCAGATTTTAATGTTTTAAGAGTTTAAAATAAGTTGTTGACATCGATAAAAATACAATATTCAATGGTCTTCATAAAGTTTTTGAAAGTGTTATCGATTAAATGTTTACCGGGGAAGTAGGTGAGTGGCCAAAGCCGTCTGACTGTAAATCGGATATTAATTTTTCGAAGGTTCGAATCCTTCCTTCCCCACCAATAAAGTCGTACTCAGAAGTTGCAGTTAGTTGTTCTAACACTAGTTTGAGTACACAGTTGACCAGCAGACGCCGAGGTTTCGACCAGGTCAAGAAGCTGAGACACGACCCACTTCGTATGTGGCGATGCCCTTATCGATAAAGGGGCGAAGAATTTGATTTACCGGGGGCTAGCTCAGCTGGATAGAGCAATCGGCTTTTAACCGATTGGTCACGTGTTCGAATCACGTGCCCCCGACCACGCTGATGTAGCTCAGTTGGCAGAGCGCGGGACTCATAACCCCGAGGTCACTGGTTCAAGGCCAGTCTTCAGCACCATATAGTAGGCAGTATCGGGAGGCGGTTTGCTCCCAAAACGAAACACGCACGTGTAGCTCAGTTGGTAGAGCGCACCCCTGATAAGGGTGAGGCCGGCAGTTCGAACCTGTCCACATGCACCAAATTGTTCCGTGATAACTCAGTCGGTAGAGTCCAGGCCTTGAAATAGTAGGTAGGAGGCCCAGGTTCGAACCCTGGTCATGGAACCATTTTTGAAGGGCAAAAGAGTGGCCCGGTAAAGTAGAAATCAGCAGTTTTGGGTCGGTATGCAAGTGGCTAAAGCAAGCGGGTTGTAACCCCGCCTCCGACGGATTCGAAGGTTCAAATCCTTCCCGGCCCACCACATACGGCATCACAGAGCGGTCTCAATGGCCGGTGGTGCCAGGCAACAAACGGGGTCATAGCTCAGCTGGGAGAGCGCCTGCCTTGCAAGCAGGAGGTCGAGGGTTCGAACCCCTTTGATTCCACCAAATGTGTTGTAGAACAGAGTGTTACGATACATATTTAGGGGTTCAAGTTAAGTCTTGAACAGGATGAAAGCGAGGCGTGGGGCTGTTCATCAAACACGGGAGGCAGTCCGTTACTGTCAGGATTTTTGGGTGGCTAGCTCAGCTGGAAGAGCAGTCGACTTTTAATCGACTGGTCGCGAGTTCGAACCTCGCGCCACCCACCACACACGGGGCAATAGCTCAGCTGGGAGAGCGCTTGCATGGCATGCAAGAGGTCGACGGTTCGATCCCGTCTTGTTCCACCACTTTGACACAGCGGCACACAACACCAGGAGAGAAATCTCCGCAGTTTTACGGGTCATGGTTGTGATGGCATGCATTGCCGGTCTCCAAAACCGTGCGGATGGGGTTCGAATCCCTGATGGCCCGCCAATTAAAACAATAGGTTGCGGATTATATGTGATCTAAAGTAGGAAGAATGGGAGCCCCTGGCGAGGGGTTGCGATGAAGGCGCGTAGAGGGGCCATTCATCGAGTACATGCAACACGATTTCACGGGTGCCTAGCTCAGTTGGTAGAGCAACCGGCTCTTAACCGGAAGGTCGTCAGGGTTCGAATCCCACGGCACCCACCACATTGGAACCTGTATGGTTCTGGCGCTTGATAGGGCATCAGGCACGGTAGCGCAGCGGCGGGGCGCTATCAGTTTTCAGGGGGTTAGCTCAGTTGGTTAGAGCATCTGCCTTACAAGCAGAGGGTCGACAGTTCAAATCTGTCACTCCCTACCATTTTGAAGGCCCTTAGCCAAGTTGGTAAGGCAGCGGTTTCTGATACCGCCATCGCTGGTTCGAGTCCAGCAGGGCCCGCCATTTTTCAATGACTTGCGAGCAGTTCTTGTGAGTCTTTATTAGGTTCGTGGTGTTTGTAGTTCAGTCGGTAGAACAGTGGTGGCCTTCCCACTATACGCGGGGGTTCGATGCCCTCCGGACACCCTCAGTTGTGGACTTGTAGCCAAGCGGTAAGGCACTGGGTTTTGATCCCGGCACCCCTGGTTCGAATCCAGGCAGGTCTTCCAAACAATGACTTACAGGTGGTTCCGTCTGTAAGTCGTGAAGAGTAAATGGTGATTATAGCTCAGTTGGTTAGAGCGCCGGTTTGTGGCACCGGAGGTCAAGGGTTCGATTCCCTTTAGTCACCCCAGATGTAGGTCTGTAGCCAAGTTGGTAAGGCAGGCGGTTTTGATCCGTCCACCACAGGTCGAATCCTGTCAGGCCCGCCACAATTTTGCGTCCTTGGTATAGGGGTTGTGCCCTTGTCTGCCAGGCAAGAGAGATGGGTTCGAAACCCATAGGACGCTCCATCGTAACCGCCCTGTCCGTCATTGGATGTCCAGGGTTTTCAGCCACCCATAACCCCTCATAAACATCGGAAGGAAAAATGCACCATGAGCTTGTTCGAGGCAGTACAAACCAGACGGGCTGAGTTGCGAAAGGACGCGACCCAGGTCATTGGTTTCAAGATTCTCACCCTCCTGGTCGGCGAGCTGGAAACGCTCACCAAGGGCAAGGGGCTGGAGATCACCGACGATAAAGTTGTCGCAGTGGTCAAGAAACTGATCAAGTCCAACGATGAAACCATCAAGCTGTGCGATGGTGATGCCCGACTGACAGCCGAGAACCTGGAGCTACAGTCATTCCTGCCGAGCGAGATGAGCGAGGACGCCCTACGGGAAGCGCTGCGCCTGAGTGGCGCGACCAATATCGGTGAGGCAATGAAGTACCTTGGCAAGCGTTATGCAGGCCAGTACGACAAGGGCACCGCCTCCCGCGTGGCCAAAGATCTGGTGGGGTAGCCTAAAGCTTAACGAAGAAGCTCGAGATCGTTCTCGGGCTTTTTTGTATCCAAGTTTCGTCCTCTCCACCAGGCCTACCATTGAATATTGAATCCAAAAGATGGCAACGAACATGACGGGCTCGCCTTGCAACCGACCTTTAGGCAGTCAATTTTTTGCAACTCACGCGTTGCGCGATTTCACCGGAGCTCACACGTAACTTACTATGCGGCGGGCCCCACCAGATACCTGAACCTCGGCGTTAACTGCAGGGGGCCATCAGCCTGCTCTTGGATGGCTTGCACCTCGCAGTTTCTGCGACAGCATCCGACCAGGTAACCCACGACTTGGCCTTTTTGCCGCCAAAGGCCAACCTGTCCCATGCCCATACCATGAATCGGGCAGCAGCCGGCGAGAAGCCTTCTGTGCCGGTCGCTTGCGGATTGTTTTGCCATGCTGATCTCCTTGATAACGAATCGATTCTAGCCGTGCTGCTGATCGGCGGTAAGAGGAGGGCGCTGGCGCCTCCCACCCAGGTCTTGGCCATCCAGGTGGGCATCCGCCATACTGGTGGAAAAGAGGCATTAACCATGATTCGTTTTGACAGCCTTCCGGGCGATATGCAGGCTCTTATTTCTGATTTTGTCGAGGTTGATTGCGATAATGTCCCGGCCCTGCTGCCGACTCGCGAGGTCAGGATTGCAGATATCCCTGTCGTGGAATTGTGTGAGTTTGATCGAGGGGCGGGGTATGCGAGAGAGCTCAACCCAGATAACGCTCCGCCACTGGTCATCGCAAATAACCACTTTCTCGACGGCAAGCACCGATGCTTTTCATTCAGGGAGTTGGGGGTGGACAGCTTTATCGCTATCGACCTTACGGGTATTGCCACGCCTCACATGATCGAAATGAACTCGATGGGCGAGCTCGCCAATCAAACGGTCGCCATGGGGGCGCCTGTGAAGCCAAAACGTCGACCTGAGTCATCGCCCTCTGTACCGGAAATGTTTTAGCCCTGGCATCACGAAATTCAAATTCCACGATCAAACAAATGCTATGAATTGACACTGGTGGCGATGTGGTTATAGTTCCAACCGCATCCGTGCGCATGGAGCGTCCGGAGTAGGGGCTTACCACACAGGTATCTGTTCACTATGAAAAAGTTCATGGCCTTTTGGGCTATCGTGCGACGCTTCAAGGCGTTTCTGACCGTAGGGTTATTGATGCCGATCCCGATTGTAAACGTCCTCGCCACCTGGTGTTATGCGGCCAACCACCTCGACAATTCCCATTGGTTCAAGCGCGTCATGCATGAGAACATCGTTGTTGGGCTGCCGGCGTTCGATAAGACCACGCGGCGCATCTGGACAACCTGGCTCTCGGAAACACTGGTGGTACTGTCCTTCGCGCTGATCTCCGTCACCGTCAACGACTACACCTACGCGCATTGGCCAGAGCGCTTTGATTATTCCTGGATCACCAACTGGAATCTCTTCTACTGGTATCAACTGGCGGCTTGGGCGCTGTCTGGCTACATGATCACTTCAGCCTTGGTTCGTAAGCTGAACGCGATCTACAGCGTGCATCGCCACCAGGATCCGGAGTACATGGATGAGGCCGACATCACCGAGCACTTCATGGAGACCCGCAAGAAAAACATTGAGGAGCGTAAGCAGAAAGATGCGTGGAAGAATCAGGTTAAGGAGACGCTGATGCCTGGGCCAATAGTTGATCTTGGTGCAACCGTTGCTGCCGACGCAGCTGAAAGAGTTAAAGCCTGCATCAACAAAGAAACGAGATAGCTTCGGCGCATGTCGTGCTACGCTAAAGACGTCTAGGCGGTATGGCTGCCCAGGTCGCTGAATCTGCTTTAGCGGACACCGACCTGGCTTGTGATGGACGTGTTGGAGGGAGAGCACCAGGGCCGAAGGGTCTCCGCGCCGCAATTCCTCCTCCATGCCTCAGCGGGTGCTGCTTCTGGATGCAACGAAGGCGAGGCCAGTGATGGTTTCGCCTTTTTTTGCTTCTTGCGGTCGACTGTTCACCGGGCATTAGATGAAGTGGATGGTCTGCATTCCTATCACCAGGCAAAATACGGCAATACATCCTAAAAGTTCTACGTGCGGGGTAAAAACAAATGGAAGTAAAACTCCGAATGCCAGACGGTACCGTCATTTCTTCGCACTCGATGAAACAAGCCGATGCGACCGTAAAAATTGAAGAGATCAGAGAAATAGCCGGCGAAGTCCGTGAACTGATTCGCCAAAGCACTGAACTAGACCAGCTTGAAAAACGTCTCAGCCAGGTGGGTTATGCAGAGTGGGTCAAAAGCGGCGATAAGGTAAGGTTTTACGAGATCATGGGGGTGCTAAACAAAGGCGCTGCCACGGCACGCGAGTATTGGAAAGAACGTCGCAGCCGCCACAACTGAGATGAAGCAGGATCCACTCCCTATGCAGTCCTGAGGATGTCGTGCGGGATCACCACAGAGAGAAGTCGCCACTCCCTGGAACAGGGCTCGCTTTGAGTCCTTAGGCCTTATGCTGGTGAATAAAAAAGGCCATCAGATGACGGCCTTTTCTGTTTCTCAACGAGGCGGATTACAAAGTTAACCCAGCGTCGAGCTTGCTTTCGTTCGTGAGTTGGATTGCCCTGGCCTTGGCCAGAATTTCATCCTGCCAGGTGTCCGTAATGGTGTTCTGGACTCTGGAGTGATTGCTGGCATCTTTGCCAAGGTAATGGCTGAGCGCCACGGCCACCAGGGAGTCATAACCAGGGGACATTTTTACGGCGACCTCGAGGTTCGTCGTTGGGAGTACGCCAGACGGGTTGATAGCAGGGTCATTGGCCGGATTGAGTTTGTGGGTGCGCGAGAGGGCATCGTACAAGACCTTCGGACTGGCGCCATTTTCCATCGCTTTAACGATGTCATTGGTCAACACTGGAACAGTGGCCGGCGCCCAGCCATCGCCATACATTGTGGCAAGAACGGCTTTGGCTGTAGGAGTGGTGAAGTACTTTTCGTGGAAAGCATCCATCAGGCTCAGTGCCTGGGCCCGGTGCTTGCCGTTGTCAGTACTCAGGTAAGTTTTTTGTAGGGCAATGAAGAACTTCAGGCCAGATTGAGCGTAACCACCGGCAGGGTCGAAACCATCGACTGCGTTGAGGACGGACGCGGCGATCTGCAGACGTTTTTCGTCCGAAGACGCTTTCAGCGTCCTGGCAACGGTGTCGATCATCTGCGTGCCTTTTGCTAATGACTTGTTCTTCTCGATGATGAGGGCGAACACATCGTCAGTTAAAGCTGGGTTGGAATCCGACTTTTCGAAGCGGGTCAGGATCCCGTCAGCCTTAGTCCAGGTCTCCATCGCTGCGTCCAAGGCAGTGCCGTTTTCTGCATTCTCCAGGACGAAGTTGGAAGTTGCTTGTTTCAGGAGCGGGAGCATTTGTGCGTATTTGTTGCAGGCATTCACCACCTCCTGGATCTCAGGCTCAATCGGATCATCAGGTGAATCCCTGATTACCCGGCCCATGACACTGATGACAGGCCCAGTGGGGAGCTGATCAAGATCCAGCGGTTCGATTTTATCATTGCCCTGGTAGCGTACTAAGCCCGCATTAACGCCGATGGCTTCGAAAATGGATCGAGACAGATCCAATTTCATCCAGGCCGCCAGCGACTGCATGAAATCTTCCCCTTCAGCGGGTTTCACGTCGACTTCGACCACCCTCGAAAAGTAATCTTTGATGGCGTCCTTGTCGGCGCCGTGCAACGCCAGGTTGAACGCGTCGTCGAGCGAGCTGATGTACAGGTCATGCAGCATCTCACCAGTGACAGCCTGCCCGCTGTCCAGGATGGCACGGGTATTCTCGGTCATTGGTACCAAGTTGTATTTTATTGCAGCAGCAATTTGGGCGGAACGTGTCATGGACTTACCTTTTTATTTAGGCCGGAGGGTCGCCCAGCCAGGCTATTTTGTAAACGAATACGGGTTATGCGTGTGAAGATTCAGCGTTTAGAGCGCCTGGTAGACAGAATCACCCTTACGGAGCGCGATGCTATTCTCGGCAGCCCGGTTTTCCTGCTCGACCTTATCGATGGCATGCTCTACGGAAAGCCCGCGCAGGTGCCAGCGAATGCAACGTGCGAGGTAGTTATCCGGCTTGAACGTATGGGTGAAATGGCTTTTCTGGTGGTGTTTCTTGGCGGCTTTACACGCTTCTTCGAACGTGTAAATCACAGCATCGCCGACGCATTCTTTCAGCGTTCCCAGGCGCATGCCTGAGAAACGATCCCGCCCAGCTTCCATTCCATCCAAAATCTTTTTGACTGTAGCAGGATGGGTGGGGCCTTTGAGTGATTCGGCCTTTTCCTCGACGTTGGGCATTATCAGCTTCAACAAGTCTTCCGGGATACTTGGCCGAGCCAGTCGGGTAGAAACCGCTTTAGCATCCAACTTGTAGTCTTTCGGGGTTCCCAGGCAACCCTGAGTGTAATCAGTCAGGATCTTCAAGAACATGGCGTTGGCTTCGCTGGCAAGTCCAAGAGGGAAGTGCACCATTAGCGCGGTCTTGCCCCTGGATTTGACGAGGCTCAGATGCTCGTACTTTCTGGCAAAAGCCATGAAGTCGTCCGGCAATTTCTGGTTGATCACCACCTTGGTGGCGAGCTCCCAGGAGTGCCCGGTGGGTTTTTCGGTACCTGCAGACGTCACGCTGTGATCACCGAATGCTTTCTGGATTAGAGATGACAGGTGAGCGGTGTTCACCATCTTTAGCTTTTCTGCTGGGCGCCTGAATTGATCTCTAAAGCCTGGGTCTTTTTCCAGGGCTTTTAGGATGTTTCTCAGCTTCTTCTCGGTGATGAAGTTGTCATTACCGAAATGCCAACGAAATTGCTCATCACCACTGCGCATGGTGAGCACGTCACACTCGCGTCCCTGGACTTGCCCGCTGGCCACCTCACCCTCAAGCGATGTTCCATCCACCGACTTGACCTCGAAATACCACCGTCTTCCGCCCTGATCGAGACGGAACTCGTAGGTATCATCAGTCTTGTAGTAATTGGAACGACCTTCCTTGAGCTTAATCATGCGTTTGATCCGGCAGCAATGGTTTCATGTTAGCAACGGAGCGATAGCGGGATAAACGATAGCTTCGCACACCGTGGTTGCAAGCCTCGGTTGGGCACAACCCAGGCCAAACGCATTGGGCTTGTTCCGGCCATCAGGGGCTAGGCCGCTTCGCGGAAGTGGCGACTTCTCTCGACAAGTCCTCATCCCCAGAGCCCTCAGCCTGCGACCAGATGTTAGGACAAGCCCAGCTTTACCGTGTCATGCATGGTGATCATAAACTGACCATTGACCATTCGAGGGCCGTGATTTTGTATGGCGAATTGAAGGGCATGCGCCGACTGGAATTCATTCCCACGCTCGATAAGGAATTCGACAAACTCGCGTTCCCCAACCAGCTTTGTTCTGTTGGTGCTGATGTCATGAATGGTGTAAAGGTGCATAAATACCTCCCTGTTCGGTATAGCTGTAATATACTGAGAGAATTGACACTATGCAACAGGGTTTCCCGCTGGTTGAGCTCAAAGAATCCGCCCGACCATAACCTCATCACGCAGTTTCAAGCCGAGGCAATCCTCGGCCACCATCTTGAACATGGGTAGCCACTGTCCAATGGGTGAGCGAGATGTCTTATCGTAGACAGCCTGCCGCACCCGCATGAGCAATAGAAAATGACTGAGCCACACCCCGTTAGTCAAATCCGTACTGCCTTTGATGATGAAAAATAACCAGCAGGGCGGTGCACGTAGGCCTGAGCGGCATTCACCGGTCAGCGCCTCCAAGAGCTTGGAGACCACTACAACACGGCCTTTACGTCGTTTCATGGACTGCTCGAGAAAAATTCGGGCGAATTCGTTAATAGCTGTCAGTTGCGAGTCTTGACGCACTTCAGGATCCAGGATCGTTACATCAAGGTAGTCATCCGGGCAGATGATTTCGATTTTGGAGTCCTGATACACCGTGTCTTCAATAATTTGAGCAAACCTGTCCAGAGCCAGGGTTTTCATGTTAACCCAGGGTAGGGCTGATTCTCCCGAATGGAACTCGGTGAAGTCGACTTCAATACGCAATCCAACCACCATTTTCGTACTTGCCATGCAGAAGAGTCCCCGTGATCCATCATCCTGTGATGCGACCACTCAACGCTAGTTGAAGAAACCAGTCGGCGCAAAGGTGAGGGGCGGGCGTTCTGGCGGCAAACTCGGCAGGTGGGACGTGTCCGGCTAGGGTGAAAGGTGAGACATGGATTCTCTGCGATCCACCATGTCATCATGGTGGGCATCTGCTGGCCCAATCGTGGCGGAGATGGCGTCGTTGAAGGCCTGCTGGCGCGGCAAGAGTTTCGCTGAAACCCTTGTGCTTAAAGGGCTAAAGGAGAGTTTTAAGTTTGAAAAACAAACATGAAGAATTGACAAATTGACAACTCGCCGCCATAATTCTGCCACTATCTGATTTGATGGAACGCCCAATGACTTTACCGAACAGTTACAACGCTGACGCCATCGAAGTGCTTTCCGGCCTCGATCCTGTCCGAAAGCGACCTGGCATGTACACCGATACCACGCGGCCAAACCATTTGGCCCAGGAAGTCATCGACAACAGTGTCGACGAAGCCATGGCCGGCCATGCCAAGTCAATTCAGGTCATTCTCCATGCCGACAACTCGATGGAAGTCATCGACGACGGTCGTGGCATGCCGGTGGACATTCACCCGGAAGAAGGGGTGAGCGGTGTCGAGCTGATCCTGACCAAGTTGCACGCAGGTGGTAAGTTCAGCAACAAGAACTACGCGTTCTCCGGTGGCTTGCACGGTGTGGGTATTTCCGTGGTTAACGCCTTGTCCACGGATGTTCGGGTGCGGGTCAAGCGTGGCGGTAACGAATACCAGATGACCTTCAAGGATGGCTACAAAGCCACCGAGATGGCAATCACCGGTACCGTCGGCAAGAAAAACACCGGCACCAGCGTTCACTTCTGGCCAGATCCGAAGTATTTCGACTTCGCCAAGTTCTCCGTCAGCCGCCTCAAGCACGTGCTCAAGGCCAAAGCCGTTCTGTGCCCAGGCCTGGCGGTGTCGTTTGAGGACAAAAACACCGGTGAAGTCACCGAGTGGCACTACGAAGATGGCCTGCCAAGCTACCTGATGGAAGCCTGCGGCGACGAATGGCTAAAGATGCCGGAAGTGCCGTTCACCGGTTCCTTCTCAGGTACCAAAGAAGCGGTTGAGTGGGCGTTGCTGTGGCAACCCGAGGGCGGCGAGCTGATTCAAGAAAGCTACGTCAACCTGATCCCGACTGCGCAAGGTGGTACACACGTCAACGGCCTGCGCCAGGGCTTGCTCGATGCCGTGCGTGAGTTCTGCGAATTCCGCAACATCCTTCCGCGTGGCGTGAAACTGACCCCGGAAGACGTCTGGGACAAGATTTCACACGTCGTCTCGTTGAAAATGCAGGACGCCCAGTTCTCGGGCCAGACCAAAGAGCGTCTGTCCTCGCGTAACGCGTCGTCATTCGTTTCCGGCGTGGTCAAGGATGCCTTCAGTCTGTGGCTCAACGGTAACCCTGAAAAGGGCCAGGCGCTGGCTGAAATGTTCATCGACAACGCCCGTCGCCGCCTCAAAACCAACAAAAGCGTAGAGCGCAAGCGAATCACCCAGGGCCCGGCGCTGCCCGGCAAGCTGGCCGACTGCTCCGGGCAGGACAGCATGCGTTCTGAACTGTTCCTGGTAGAGGGTGACTCTGCAGGCGGTTCCGCCAAGCAGGCCCGCGACAAGGAGTTCCAGGCCATCCTGCCGCTTCGCGGTAAGATCCTGAACACCTGGGAAGTCGACGGCGGGGAAGTGCTGGCCAGCCAGGAAGTGCACAACATCGCCGTGGCCATGGGTATTGACCCAGGTTCGGATAATCTCACTGAACTGCGCTATGGCAAGATCTGCATCCTCGCTGACGCCGACTCCGACGGTCTGCACATCGCCACCTTGCTCTGCGCCTTGTTCGTTCAGCATTTCCGTCCTCTGGTTGATGCCGGCCACGTTTACGTCGCTATGCCACCGCTGTACCGCATCGACCTGGGTAAGGAAGTGTTCTACGCCCTGGACGAAGCCGAGCGCGATGGCGTGCTGGATCGCCTGGCGGCGACCAAGAAGCGTGGCACGCCTCAAGTGACCCGATTCAAGGGTCTGGGTGAGATGAACCCGCCGCAGCTGCGTGAGACCACCATGGATCCGAACACCCGCCGTCTGGTGCAGCTGACCCTGGAAGACTACGCCCAGACCAGCGAAATGATGGACATGCTCCTGTCGAAGAAACGCGCCGGCGACCGCAAGACCTGGCTCGAGACCAAAGGCAACTTGGCCGAGGTGTTGGCGTGAGTGATATTCTGCCCACCGCCGAGCTGGCCTGGACTCAGGACTTACCTAAAGTCGATGGCTTTTACTGGGTGATGCTCCCATCGTCTGGCGCCACCGACCTTGAAAAAATCTGCGTCGAAGCTGATGGGCAGGTTTTTAGCTTCGAATTCGGTGAACCTGGCGGGACTTGGCGAAGTGAGCTGCACGAGTTCTGGTATTACGGCCCGATTCCAGTGCCAACCATTCCTGCTGAATTGATGGCAAGTCATCCAATGCTCAATTCCACAGGGAAGGGCATGTCATGACTCTGCCAATCGCATTAGCCGATCTCGTTTGGACAACAACGCTTCCCACCGTGTCCGGTGACTACTTTGTTGCCATTGGCTATGGGCAGTATGGTGCCATGCACGAATTGATCGATGTCACCGATGGGGTCGTATCCAGCCTTGACAGTGATTACGACAGGTTTGTTTACGAGGAAGGCGCCGGATACCAATTTTTCGGGCCCTTGGAAATTCCAGAGCCACCTGTATTGACTGAGCCAGAAGAATCCCTGGCTGACCACCCTATTGATGGAGAAGCTTCCAATGTCTGAAGCCATAGACCAGAGCCTGGACGGCGTAGAAAAGCGCTCGATGCACGCCTTCACCGAGCAGGCCTACCTCAACTACTCGATGTACGTGATCCTGGATCGTGCATTGCCGCACATCGGTGACGGCCTGAAGCCGGTGCAGCGCCGCATTGTCTACGCGATGAATCAACTGGGCCTGGACGCTGATTCCAAGCACAAGAAGTCGGCGCGTACGGTCGGTGACGTTCTCGGTAAGTACCATCCCCACGGCGACTCAGCCTGCTACGAAGCGATGGTGCTGATGGCTCAGCCGTTCAGCTATCGCTACACGCTGGTCGATGGCCAGGGTAACTGGGGTGCGCCGGATGATCCCAAGTCCTTCGCCGCCATGCGATACACCGAAGCTCGCTTGTCGCGCTACGCTGAGTCCCTGCTTTCCGAGATCGACCAGGGTACGGTCGATTGGCAGCCGAACTTCGACGGCACGTTGGATGAGCCCTCCACGCTGCCTGCCCGACTGCCGAACATCCTGCTCAATGGCACCACGGGCATTGCCGTGGGCATGGCCACCGACGTACCGCCGCACAACCTGCGGGAAGTCGCCAGCGCCTGCGTTCGCTTGCTCGACGAGCCACAGGCCAGTCTCGAGCAGCTGATGGAACACATCCAGGGCCCGGACTATCCGACTGAAGCTGAAATCATCACGCCGAAATCCGAGCTGATGAAGATGTACGCTTCGGGCAAGGGTTCGTTGCGGATGCGGGCGGTGTACACCGTTGAAGACGGAGACATCGTCATCACCTCGCTGCCGCACCAGATCTCCGGTGCCAAGGTGCTGGAACAGATCGCGGCCATGATGCAGGCCAAGCCTTCCAAGGCACCACAAATTGCCGATCTGCGCGATGAGTCCGACCACGAAAACCCGTGCCGGATCGTTATCATCCCGGTCGCCCGTAAAAAGTTCGACCATGACGCACTGATGAGTCACCTGTTCGCGACCACGGAGCTGGAATCGAGCTACCGGGTGAACATGAACGTCATCGGCCTGGACGGCAGTCCACAGGTCAAAAACCTGCACAACATGCTTTCTGAGTGGCTGCACTACCGGATCGACACCGTTCGCCGGCGCTTGCAGTTCCGTCTCGACAAGGTCAACAAGCGCCTGCACTTGCTGGAAGGCTTGCTGATCGCGTTTCTGAACATGGATCGGGTGATTCACATCATCCGCACCGAGGAAAGCCCAAAACAAGCGCTGATCGACGAATTCAAGCTGACCGACGTCCAGGCTGACTACATCCTGGAAACCCGACTGCGCCAGCTCGCTCGCCTGGAAGAGATGAAAATTCGCGGTGAGCAGGATGAACTGCTGATCGAGCGGGCCGACTTGACCGACAAGCTGGGCAACGAGTCGAAACTGCGTGGTCTTGTGCGTGGCGAACTCATCGCCGACGCCGAAACCTACGGTGATGACCGTCGCTCGCCACTGGTGGAGCGGGGCGAAGCCAAGGCCATGTCGGAAACTGAGTTGTTGCCGTCTGAACCGGTCACGGTGGTGCTGTCCGACAAGGGCTGGGTACGCTGCGCCAAGGGTCACGACATCGATGGCACCGCTCTGTCGTACAAGGCCGGTGACATGTTCAAGTGTGCCGCCAATGGCCGCTCCAACCAGTCGGCTGTGTTCATGGACACCACGGGTCGTAGCTACTCGCTCCTGACCCATCTGTTGCCTTCGGCACGGGGCCAGGGCGAACCGCTCACCGGTAAGCTGAGCATGCCGCCAGCAGCGTCCTGCGAATGGGTGATGATGCCGGATGACAACGCCCTTTACGTGATTTCTTCGGACGCTGGTTATGGCTTCGTGGTCAAAGGCGAAGACCTTCAGGCCAAGAACAAGAGCGGTAAGGCGCTCCTGTCGCTGCCAGAAGGTGCCAAATCC
Organism: Pseudomonas serbica; assembly: GCF_028823535.1. Taxonomy (GTDB): domain Bacteria; phylum Pseudomonadota; class Gammaproteobacteria; order Pseudomonadales; family Pseudomonadaceae; genus Aquipseudomonas; species Aquipseudomonas serbica. Next base: position 118,861 of record NZ_JAQIYM010000090.1, read on the forward strand.
TCAATCCCGGTGCTGATCAGCAACCCAGAAACCGACCTGATCTCGGCGGTGACCAATGAAGGTCGCCTGCTGACGTTCCCGGTGTCTGAGCTGCCGCAGCTGGGCAAAGGCAAAGGTAACAAGATCATCAGCATTTCCTCCGAGCGTGCAGAAAGGCGGGAGGAGCTGATGATTCAGCTAATCGTGCACACCGCCGATGAGGATCTGGTGGTGACTGCCGGCAAGCAAAGCATGACCATCAAGGCGAGCGATCAGGAGACCTATCGTGGCGTTCGTGGCAAGCGGGGTAGCAAGCTTCCACAGGGTTACCAGAAGGTCGATGCCATTGCGGTTAAGAAAGTGACGGTGTAAGCGTTGCCGACGCGGCGCCCCTTATCAGTAGGGGTGCCGCTTCACTCATGCCGAGGAGGATCTCCGTGTTTATTCATATCGTTCCCAGGATCCATGCAACAGAGCGCTGCGCGTTAGTGGATCTGACGATCAAGGAGTTCGACCTGACGCTCACCGCCGAGCACGACCTGTCGCTGTGTCATCCTTACAGAAACGGTCGGTATCTGGTGGCTTGCCGGCAAGGTGTAAAATGGGGTGCTGAAGGCATTCTGCTGAATACACCAGCTTTTCACCCCGAGTTCACCGTAATCACTCGTTGGGCCGTGGCAGACAGGCACATCGCCGTTCACAGCGTTCGCTATTACGTTCCTGCAGATTACGATCCCAGCCAGGACATGCTGAGTTCTTGCGAACCGAGGATGTTAGACAAACCGCTGGTGCCCAATCCCAAGCATCGAAACAGGACTGTCGAGATCCAAGACCTGGCCCTGGACACAGTAGATGCGCTAGGTTATCTCATTGAGCGTAATGAAATCGCGACGCTTCAACGCCATCCGCGTCATCTGTACAGTTGCTGCCCCTCCATGTACAAGCTACCGCAGGTCAAAGACTGCTTTGATCTCTGCTCCGCTCAACCATACGTCGCGAGTTGAAAAGGAGAGACTCATCGACGCTGACTTCCGATGACTGCTCACATTCCATTATTTGAAATTATTCAACCGCGTCATTTGCCAGAAATTCCATTCGTAACCGTTGTCCCTCCGCAAGCAGATCAAGGAGCTTATGCGCCATGGCATCCGGTGGTGTGATCGGCGCGTTATAGGCGGCGACAGCGGCCCTAACGAGTATCTCAGGCACGAGCTGTCCGTTGTGGCTGTTGAAGTCGAGCCGCATCTCTGCACCCTTTGGCCAACCTGAAACATATATCCGAATGAGCTGGATGTACTCGGGATAAACGCAACCAAAATGTAAGTGGCCGGCATCCATAGAGCCGTAATAGCGCAAGCCATGTGCGTTAGCAATCTGCAATAGCTGATGCGCCAGCTCCTTGTCGCTATCCCGGATCTCCGTCCGATATTTTGGACTCACCATTTCAAGGTGCTTGAACTGGTTGTAGAGCTTCTTTTGATCTTCAATCAGGAAGTGCAGAGCTACAGAGTCAAAATGGCTCGACAGGCCGAATTTCAGGGCCCAACGCTTCAACCTTGAACGTTTCTCACGGTGAATCAACACAGAATCATTCACGCTCTACACCCTGCACATGGCTGGTATTGGTCGGATTGCATTGATCTACGGTGGCTTGAAGTTGTTTTGGTTTTGGTTTGAACAGCCAGGACAGCGGCGCTGGCACCTCGCCTTGTTCTCCGTTCGCCTTGTAATCATTAACTTGACTAATCATCGTGGAGCAAATGACCACAATCGCAATGCCAGAAAGAGCAACGCAGGCCAGCAGGGCCTTTGTGATGATTGTCATGGGACGACTATGGTACGCCTTTAACCTGCGGTGGCGCAGAACCAAATACATCTCATCTTCGTCAAGCTCGCCGAGTTGCTCGTTCATTTTTTGATCCTGAAAAGTGAAAGATTTTTGGCAGCGAAACCTTTTCGGTCTTGTCTAGTTTGGCTTGTGGCAATTTATCAGAATAGTTTTTGGGCAACCACTGAATTGGCTTTAGCCAAGGCGTACTCGCTATGATGTCCCACAGGGTTGCACAGATTGAGGCATAGAATGAAAACGTTCCCTAAGTGGTTTGAGAAGAATTACGGTACGCCGGCGCCGGCAGAGTTGCTGGTGCATTTCTCTGAAAACCCCAATGGTGTACAAGCAGAGCAGGGCGTGTTGTTCACCGCCAAGGACATGGTGGAGTACACCGAGGAGCGAGACCTCCAAGAGAAGGGCGTGTTATGGCTGGGGACTGGCCTCTGTCTGACTGTGTTCCTGCTTAGAGCCAAGGATGGAAAGGTCTTTTTGGTTGATAAGGCGGATTTTCAGTCGGTGGACGCGAGCTTCAAATCGCTCGACACGTGCAAGCAGCTGCTGGCGCTGGAAAACCCTGAATAGGGTGTGACCAGCCCCCTGGCGAACAGTGAACAGAGATACTCTGAGGCGTGGGGGCTGGCGCTCCGATTATGGATCAAGTGAATCATTAGGCCATCAAGATGGGCCGTTAAAGCTCTCGGAAGCATCCTTTTCTTGCTTTGGCTCCGGGCGTGCTAGAAATTGCTGCAGCTCAGGTAAATCCACCACACGGCACTGCTGCCAGGTTGTGGTCTCTACCCTGTACTGTTTTTCACCGATGTTGAGATGCATAACTACCGCTTTTTTGGAGGTGTGCGAGACCATCTCCAGTTCCTGAAGATCGTCAGGCATTGGAATGCGCTCATCAGAGATCTCGTCAAGCTCCTCGCTGTAAATCAATCCACCGGCCCATAACCAGCGTTCTGGACGATGGGTCTCGGCAGGATGGAACTCGGCGACTGTCCAGGTACCTTCTACCTTGACGCGGTATAAACCTTTCTCGCGTTCCTTTTTCTCTACTGACTCAGGGCTGCGCAGATAGCTCTCAGTCGCTGGGTCTTCCAGCCGGCCATCCCCCGTGTGGACGATGACAGGAATCGTAGCCTCGGTACCATCGGGATGCGTGATGTGAAGGGTTGTTTCTATGAGAGGATTGTTGTAACCGAAGCGCTTGGCCTCAGACTGAGCCTTCAGCAAATCGGCGTGGGTCACTTCACTGAACATGGGGTGACGGCCATGTTTAACATAGTCGGCAACGCTCATGGCCTTGGCTGCTTTTGCAGCATCTGGATCTTGTGTGCAAATAACCCAATTTACGCCGTCCGTGTGTTGCTTAAAGACGTCAACGCCGATGCTGGTTGGGAAGCCTGGCATCGCGTAGTCAGTAACGACAATTCTTGCTCTTTCACCGTTTTGTTTAGCGATGATTTTCGTATAAGACATGCTTAGCTCCCGAGCTTCAATTCACACAGCAGTATTGTCACTATACCAGGTGCCAGAACCGGAAAAGAATGGCTTGGGCGACTGTAGTCAGCAGTATGGGCATGGCCTGCTGAAGGCATGCAAAGAGAGAAATCGTCACCTCCTCGAAGAGGACTAGGTTGCTTACCGGTATCTGATCCAGCTACTGACTGGCGTCGATGACGCCTGGGGGTCGCTTGTGTGGCTCACCAGGCCCCGTATAAAGTAAAAAAACACTCAGTGCTTAAAGAAGTCTTCCGACGGAGCAGAAATGAGATTTTTAATTAAAAGCCACGACGAGTACGGCCCCCATTTTGGTGTTTTATTTGACGTTCTCCCAAAGGTATATGGGGACGAGAATATTTATGGGGATATTCTGAAATTTGACGTAATGAGAAGTGCTAGTGAGCTCAGTCATCGGAAGGATACCGATGGCTGGAGGCCGTACCTGAGCGATAGTACCGATCCAACAAAGCGCCGAGCCCTGGTTATACCAATTGACTCGACGCTTCAGGATGAAGCTGAATACGAAGCGTGGAGGGATTTTGCGCTAGAAGCCCTTAATCACGGAACGGTCGACGGCAAAAGCTTGGCCGCCGATGTTGACCTTATCGTTTTAGCCAGGGAACCCGAGCAGCCGGAAATTTTCAGTGATCGCAATCCAGATACTTCCCGGTTGGTTGACTACTCGCATTTAGCGCCTTACAAGGGTAGGGACAGCTCGCTACAGATACTCACCGATGCGCTGACTTCTGGATTTTCATCAACGCCTAAGAGCAAAAGCATCGGTGCCGAAGCGGTAGCAGTGCGAAAACCAAAAAGCGTGGATGCCGACGATGATTTTCAACCCTGACTAGCATTGCCCTGCAAGCAAGCCGCGTTAAGGCGTTCTTCCACCCGGATTAGCATCTCGATGGCCAGGTCGTCGCGGTGCTCACCGAAGTGTGCCATCCGGTGATCGTTGGGACATAGGGCGATCACATTTTCGATGGTGTCATCTCCGTCCTGGTAGAGCGGCACCACGTGGTGGCTCTCCAGATAGATCTGGCCATCGTGTTTTTTGAAGCCCGGCTGGCCGCACCACTCGCAGCATCCGTTAGACCTTGCCATGACAAGCTGCCGAACCACGGCAGACCGCTCGCGCTCATAGCGCTCCACGAGGACAGGGTCGCGCTGATTTTCATCGATGACGAACTGATCTACGACGCCAACGCCATAGGACGTCGCAGTGATCTCTGGCAGCGCTGGCGCTTCAATCGACTCATGGGGTGGATCGATGGCTACTTCGTCGTCTGAGGTGGCCAGAGGAGCTTCTGACGCCTGAATATCTTCCTGCTGCTCAGTTGTGTGCGGCTCCGCACTGCGGCGAACGACGTAATTCCCGGTCATCATGTCGTACGTCAGATTCCAAGGCATTGGATCGAGGGCCCGGAAATCTGCAGTGGCCGCTTCGAATTCGGTTGCTCTGGCGCGGGTCGCCACGATGCAGACTCGGACTTCCAGCTTATTCCGGTAGGCGTCCTTCAGGACTTCCTCCATCTGTTGAGCGCTATTGGCCCAGCGTTTCGTGCGATTACGTACGGCTGAATCCCAGTGGTCGGCGCCAGCAGCCGCACGCGCTATTTGATCTTCCCGTGCATTCCCTTCACACACCCAGCCGCCGTCCACCCATTCAATGGCATGCACCCACAAGCAGAGCAGCGCAGTTTTGTCCCCAACAAAGGCCCAGCGGTAGCAGAAGTTCGGATTAGTCGAATACTCGCCGCTGCCTTTGTGCCAGGCACTGACATCGATACCAGCTGCCGCGACGACGTCATAAATTCGCTCGAGTTTTTTGGGCGTTATGGCGGATTTGTCGGAAATCGCCATGGGCGTGTACCTGTGATTGAGTGGCCTGTGAGAATAGCGGCCAATCGCCGGATGCGAAAGGGAAGCTGACATGAGCGGACAAGGATGGGGTACGCAGGCAATAAAAAACCGCCCTCATGAGGCGGCTCTCGGTGTTTCGATTTCTTCTGCAGTATGTGCCCATGGGCCGTCGCGAGGTTCCGGTACTGCTCCAGCATTCCCCGCCGAGAAACCTACAATCTCAAAACCGTCAGCTGTGTGTCAAGTCGATCCGCTGGGGCTGAACAAACCTTGTTAGTGGCGGCTTAGCCAGTCACATGTCCAACGGGTTCTTCGACAGCCTGATGAATTCTGTACGGGGAACGTCGACGCAGCGAAAGACGAACCACGCATCACCGACGAGCTTGCGAATGGCCTTCTTTCTGATAACCCCGATGGATCCCCAGGCGATGCTATGACCTGGCTTCAATGAGCAAAATTGCGTTTGGACTGTTTCATGGTTGGCCCTTTGACTGAGGTTGGCTATTAGAGGCCGGAAGCTCCAGGTGCCGATAATGTTCGCTTACGGACTTGATCAGATTAAGGCTGGCTTTGATTTCATCCGTACTCATTTTTAGTACGTACTGACAGAAGATACGGAGAGCGTCAGCGTCATAGTGGCTGTCGAACTTGGCAGCTGGGCGTAGGGCTGCACGGTCAAAGCCGTCGGGCACCGGGGGATTGAGCACGTAGACCGCAAGCTGCCGTTCGCGTTTGATCGCCGCAACCAAGGCATTGGTCACCAGCAAGCCGGCCTGCAGGCCGAAGGTGCGATACACGTCGGAGCGCAGCGCCATGATCAACGTCAGGGCGTCAGGGTTAGGCTTACGCACCGTGTACACGAACTTGAGTTTCTCATTGCACACTTCAATGGCCCTAGCCCGCGCCAGCACCTGGGCGATCAGCTCAAGGTTGTAGTCAAAATCATTGCGCTCCTGCGATGTGCAGGCCGAGCAAACCCATTGAATGAGCTGCTGTCCAGGCAAGGAGATGGTGGCCATGGCCAGCAGTACATCGGCGCCAGCATTTCTCAGGAACTCTTCAGTCTCCTGTTCAAACTGCATTGGACATCCATCGATCTGGTAGGAAGCGTGCACCGTACGCAGCCATAACACTTGGGCCACCGGGTCGTACGTTGTGGCCAGATCGGTAAATCCAACCTGAACGGTGCCCTTGATACGCTTTACTGTGAGCATGCGAAAGCCGGACATCTCGATCCTCTGAGGGCAGAGCGTATGTTGGTCTGGAGAAGCTATTCTATTCGTTGTACCCTGCAAATCCAGTGGTTTTAAGCAAACTAGAGAAGGATCCCGTTCATGCCAACCCTCGAGAGAATACAAGCACCGTTCACCGCCGCCCAGGTGCGAGGTCTTAACGAATATCAGACCGGTACCGCGTTTGGGATGCACATGCACCCATTTACTTGCGCCGAACGTGGGGACGGTCATCACGGAGAAGAGGGCGGAGACACCGGCGTCCTGATTGCGACCGCCGATGGCTGGGTTTGTCCGTGGTGCGAATACACCCAGGACTGGGCCCATGTCTTCATGGCCAACTCGAGGGACGGCTACCAGCCTCATGACTTTGAAAAGGTGCTCTCGACCGAGGAAAAGATCACCAAGATCAAGCAGGTGATGGAGAACTACCTCCTGATGTATAAAGATCGACCATTCATCAGAGGTGTCCCTGACATGCTGGCAAGCCTAGAGTTGCGGGTCAATGAGCTTAAAGAAGAACTGAGCGCATAATTCAGCGTATGGGTGATCTGAAATGGTCACCCATTGAAATAATGGCGGGCGCAGTTTTCGTCCGGTGGTCATGCTGATAGCCATCATGATATTGTTCGTGCCGGCGTTGAATAATGCCTCCGTGGTTGCGTTCGACATGCCAACTCATGCTGAACGTAGGTCGATCAGCAGTGGGTAAATTTACCACCTGACCCAGTCAGTAAAGGATGAGTGCATGCTCAAACATATTTCATATATTGCCCTGTTGGCGCTGGCCGGCTGCAGCACGGCGCCGATTGAACCACCTCCTGCGGTGCACGACCCAGCCATGAACGCCAAGGTCGAAGCGATGAAGGCCATTGCTGGCTCATTGGTCGAGGTCAAAGCTGACATTTACCAATCGGGTAAGAAGCTCCATAGCCTCACACAGGTGGTTAAGGTAGGGGAGCCGGCCTACTTTGTAGAGTCGACCCCTGCCCATTACAGCGTTGTGGTAACGCCCCGTGTGTGGCCTAACGGGCGCGTTGTCCTGGACGTAAAAACCAAGTGGATCAACTCGAAGGGGATGAGTCCTGACCGGTTGCTTCTGTCGACCCTCAAAACCGTGAGTGGGACGCCAGCTAAGCCCATGGATTTCGAGATCGATGAGACCCCGATCAGAGTGGTTATCACCCCAACCAGACTAGAAAAACCAGGGCAAACGAAATGAAAGTGTTGATCCGTCTGAAAGCAGGCTCCCAGCGCGTGACAATTCACGCAAAGAACGCCTATATCAAGAATGGCTGCTACTGCGTGTACCGGGAGGACGATACCGTCCGCAAATTTCCCCTGGCAAATCTCTTCGACGTAGAGGTTCAGCCGGAGGTGATGGATGCCCGCAACACGCCGGCGCTGATGAACGTGAAGATTCACCTGCACGGCACGGTTGAGCCTATCGCCCTGCAGGCCGACAGCACCAGCCATGATCGGGACATGTTTGTCGCCCGCATGCCGTCAAACGCTATCAAGCTTTACCCGATGGCCAACATCGCCTTCATCGACGAAGACTACGCGGCAGTGCCGGTACGTCGTCCGAAAGAGCCGTCAGGCCCACTGGAGTGCATGGCAGTAGGGGAGAGCCGTGAGACGACCCCGGCAGCCTACTTCAAGAAGATTGAGCGCCTCATCAAGACCATCCCCGAAAGTGACACTCAGGTGAAAGGGTGCACCACTGAAGACATTTTGGCCATCTGCGCCAAAGGCAGTTCTCTGCAGTGGTACCCAAAGACCGATGCCAGGGTTTACCGAATGATCGGGTTTTGCGTCGGCGTGTTGCGCCACCACAACAGGCCCCTGTCATTTGACGAGTTCCTGGTAGAAGGCCCAAATATCTCTGAAAGTGGTCGCGTTGAAGCGTTGTGGGACACCTATAAACGCCTGGCCGCACACACCATTGCCCAGGTTGGAGTCCCTGAGCCGGAAGGCACTGATTTGTCGGGTATCTACTTCGCCAGTGAAGTGTGCAAGATGATGCTGTCTAAATTAGATCGTTATCCACTGGAAGGTCATTGCTTCTCTCTGGGCCTCGTGCAAGGGTTGTTAACAATGGGAGGGGCGCTCAAAGACCTGACCCAAGAGGTAAGCAACACGCATCATATGATTGATTGCCTTTGTACTGAGGCCTGAGCCCATCGGTTGAAGAGCGTATTGCCGGAAACCGCCACAATGGCCCGGCAATTTAGGTTAAATGTTACTTTTGAAGATGTTCTGCGATCCACAGGGGGCAGGGTAATGGCGTTCAACCCGTTAGACAAACTCAAGGACGCCGCTGAACGTGTCCAGAAGAACGTGGCTTACACGGTCGACAGCACCAAGGCTTCGGTGCGAGACGCAGCTTTGGACGCAAAAGACGCGGCGGTTGGGTCAGTCGTTCGCCAGATGGGTAAGGCGGTTGACCTGGGCCGATCCCTGATCGAGCTTCCGTACATCGAATTTCCCATCAGCATCGCCTTCATGGTGGCGCCGGTGCCACTCGCTATCGGTGTCGGTATGATCGCGCTGATGGAGTACAAGCTCGAAGGCTCCCAGGGCAAGATCCATGCAAAGCTGTATGAGGCTAAGCGCCGTCGCCACTTCGACCGAACGGTCGCCTTGCTTCAAAAACATGGCCGTATTCCCGAGACCGCCGTACTTGAGACTGAGCACATCCGTCTGGAGATCAGTAGCCAATCCGTCGAAGTGAAGGGGGAGGTCAAGACAGGCCCCTATGCTGGTCGTTGGGTACAAACCCTGGAAGAGCACAACCTGGATGAAATGATTGCCCTGTGTACCGATCCTGAAACTCAACAGATCCTCTACACCTATCGCAGATTCCGCAGTATGGCTGCGGGGATGCCTGTGGAAGTCAGGCCGGAATGAAGCTGGCCTCCTGCACAGATCAAGAGCACAAGCCTGATCGGGCCGGTACTTACTTTGCCAGCTGGTCGGGTGACCCGGCTAAACCAGCTGCCTGGCGCCAGCTTCGTGAACAGCACGGCTATCTAATCACCTCGACGTGGATTGACCGCTTCGGCGGCAGGGACGCTGATCACATCTCAGACCTTTGGGTCATGAGTGAGCTATGGCAGCGACTGGAGAAGGAGATTGCTCAATCCGAACGCCTGGTCATCGACCTCGCCGGCGAGCAGCTCAGCCCATCCGGGGTGTTCATTGAAGTGCACATGGCTGCATCGGCAGGGGTTGACGTGTACATCGTGCTCAATGGCCTAGAGATTGATCCGATCAAATACCCGGTCATGGAGCGCTGGCTGCAAAGGCCCCATGTCAAGTTCGTTCCGGATATGTCCAGTGCGCTCGCCGGGGCCGACCGAGTGCAGTGATTTTGACCAAACAGGCCATTCCAACGACAACGAGAGGTGAGCATGAACGAACAATGGAAAGACGAGGCGAGGGTGGCGGGAAAGCAGGACAAGGAAGACGGGCTTGCTTGCGTGCCGTACCGCTCGGAACGGTTCAAGGCTTTGGTGGCCACGTACCCGAAGTTCGAGAAGAGGATTCTCGATGCGTACGTGACGGCTCACCAGGGCTACAAACTGGATGTGTGCAAGCTCCGACCATTCACCTGTAAATTTGGCTGAAAGCCTCCAGGAGCACCAGCTAGCCTGGGTGACGTGCTAAGCTCATTCCACGCAAAAACCAGTAAAATATGGATCGGATCAATGTCGGATATCAACGCAAAGCTCATCATAGGCTCCACAATTTCGATGGAGACGGAACTCGAAATCAAAGAGTCATTCCCCACGGAGCCAGGTCAGGCCATGGGATTCTTCGTCTTTGAAATCGAGTACAAGGGTCGGATTTTTTACTGCAGTTGGTCTGGTGGCGAACTTAGACCAGAAGGAATAGCAATGACATTGGTAGGGCGAGCAGCCTATGAGTCTCTCAAGAACCTGCCTATGGGTAACAACGGTGCCATCGTGGTTCAGGAGATGAAGTTGGGCAAAACTCCGCTCAAGGACAAAATCATCGCACTCTTGGAGGAAACCCCGGAATACTCGAAAATCTGCTTTCTTGGCGACCTCGAAGGGGAACTAAGTGGACAAATTAACAACGTGTTCACACCCGTTGGCATGATCGATCTGGATGACTAAACACGCTGTCACGACTATGGCGACCGTGCCTGATTGCGGTAAAGGAGAAACCCCTGTGAACCAAGATCAATGCCCAATCTGCGAACAGGGCTCACTGACAGAAATATCGTTCGATAACGTCATCGAGTTTCGTGGTCAATCGCGAGCGGTTACGTGCAGAGCTGCTACGTGCTCGGCCTGTGGCGTTGATCAAGCAGCCCCGAAACACTTACGTTTGAACAAAGATGCCGTTTTATGTTTTTACGCGGAGGTTGAGTACGGCGCCAAGGCATCGAACATGCCCACGTCTCTGATCTCTGCTATCTACGAGAAAAGCGCCTCACCTCGAGGTCAGGCACGTCACTTTTGGGCTACGAAGGTTGCACGACTTCGAGGTCGTAACCGATTGCCACGCGGGCTATTCCCGGTGCAAGTTTTTGTGTGAAGCCGGCGATTGATAATTGCCGGCCACACGAGCCGGCAAGCCAACACCTGGATCACGCCGAATCTTCGCAGTCCATCAACGCCGTTTTGCTGGCGGCGTTCCGGCGCATGAGCTTCTGGCAAATGAAATCTTCCATCTCACGCCTGGTGCGATCACTTCCATCCCGGTTGTATGGCAGGACATACAGGCTAGGAATGCTCGAGTCGCTAATCGGATACAGAATGCGTGCGGCGCCTTCATCGGCCATCATCCGCGTACCGATAGCAGTGGCCAGATCACTGACGTCCGCATGGGGCGGAATGAAATAAATCTCTGCCAGGCCCAGCAACTGCTCACGCAATCTATCTGATTCAATGATCGGCTGGCCGTCTGCTTTGCAACTGAAGACCACGATAGGCGTTTGCCGCCCGATCCGATTGACCTCAGTGAGAAATTTCTCGCAGGTGGCGAGTGTCAGGTCTTTTGCGAACAACCCTGGGGTTGACCCAACCGGTCGGCATTTTTCTACGATGTCGACGAGAAGCCGTGGCCGTGATGACATGGGCTTGCTGCCTTTCACCCGCATTTGATCGACCACGCTGACAGAGACGGTGCATTCAACGCAATGGTCGTGCTCTGCCTGATGGAGTTCGATCTCGGTCGTCCATCGGCGCGTGGGGATCCTGGAATCCACGTGAGAATAGTCAGCCTTGAAGCCAAATGCACCTTTAGCAGTGGGGCAGTGGCTTGTTTGCAGTACACCTTGCTCGCGGTATGTGCGCTCCGTAATGTCAGAAAGCAGCATCGCGATATTGATGGGTTCTTTAGTTTTCCAGGATAGCCACTCGGCCAGCAGGGTCAGTACGCTGTTGGCGCCGTCTTCGGGTTCGAGGGTCAGGTGATTGGTGTAGATCAGCATCAATGGCTCCGCCGTATGCTTTCTTCGGTTTAATTGCTGCGCGAGAACTGGCTGCGCAGCCAAGAATCATGGTTTCGACGGAGTGATTATGGCTCGTAATTACAATGTTGTATAAGGATTTTGGCAATTTATTATAATCGCAATGCGTGTTCTGCATGACTTCCACAGATTGCTGAAGGTCTTGATCAGCTTGGCTCATAGCCGTCATAGAGCCGATCCCAACGGCTTGCGCAAGCGGGGGCCAGCGCTGAATCTGGAGCGTCTTCCGTCACGTAGACCCAGTGATGGGTTATGCCTTTGGCCAGCAGCGTGCGAATCCTGTGATGACCGTCCTGCATGACGCCATCCTCAACCAGGAAAGGTGGCATCGTCGCTACGTTGCGTTTTTCGCATTTGGCTTGCCGCTTCGGATCAATCTCATGATGTTCCTGTTTTTCGAGCGAAATCGAAGACAGGGCAATCCATTGGAGCCGGGCGGCGCTGCCAAAGTACTGCTCTTCGATTTGCTCCTCACAGATCTCATAGGGCGTCTTGGATGAGATGTACTCGGCGATAGCCTGCGCATCAGGAAGCAGATCCGGCCACCTGGAATAGTCGGCTGGCGCCGCTGGGAGCTGCTCCAGATCCTCGAAGTCCACATTGAGCTCGGCGAGCTCCAGAACGATGGCTGCGGTGACGCGGTATTCAGTGCACCGCCGCTCGGATACCGGGAAGGGCTCACCCGACCAGTATTGGTCAATGCATTCCAGCACGCGGGCCATGGAGTGCGGTTCGCTTTCCATCTCAGCATACGCTTCGGAATACCAGCAAAGGTCTGATTGCTCAGGTGTGGACTTTGGCTCGACAAGATACACTGCGTCGGTGTAACCACCGGCTGCATCGATAAGGTCAGGGTCAGCTACCAAGAAAACGCTCTTCGTACGGGCAGTCTTGCCTGCTGGCCGTCTGGATTCAAACAACTTCTCCAGGTCAGAGGCCTCATCTCGTTGAGCGTACCCGTCTGCTTGTGGTGCCAGTCTAAAGCCAATAGGGAAGTGTTTTGGCGAGCCATGGTAAAAACGCTGCTGCATACGCTCACCTTACGTTGAGTTTTTCCCAGTATGAAGTATCCGTATCGGCGCCAGCAATTGTTCCCCATGGCCAGGCGCCGGCACCGGCACCCTAGGCTTCGCACCGGATGTTAACCGACACAGGTCTGGGTAAAGCTCAGGTGCATCTCTTCAACGTGGCGATCCACTGTGGTTTGGCACCCTGGCACATACTTGGGGGTCAGGGCGTCAGCAGCCGAAACGATGACCGGCTCCAAACCAAATTGATCGCCTGTGATGTCGACGATGTAGGTTTGACTCTGAACGTCAATATCGATCCAGTAATGGCCGTAGCCCTTGTCACCGATGAACAGCCCACCATCGTCGGATCCATCGCCCCCGCGAATGATTGCTGTGAAGCCAGTGAATCGATTGATCAGTGTGCCGCAGAAAACCACCGCGAATAAGCATGTGCCTTTGGTGTTTTGATGCTCAACCGAGGCCTCAAGAATTTGCAGAAAGTGATCTCTAGCTTCAGTAACAATCTGAGCAAGTTGTGAAAGATCTTCTTTTAAGTTGTCCATCACAAATTCCATTGATAGAGTAATTTAACAATTAATCACTTTCCTGAGAGAATGTAATAAACATTAATATCAAACTTAAATGCCGCCAAGCTTAAATACTGCACAGGAATACTTTCAACGCCTGATTCATAGAGTATTTGCGTTTCAATTGGTGTCGCCAATACACCTGAAAAGTCTTCTTGTGAAATATTCATCCTGATCCTTTCTTCTTTTAATCTCTCGCCGATTTGCTTTTTGTGATTGTCTTCACTGACACGCCGCTCTGCGGTTAAAATGTAATTTACGTCGATATGAAATCTTGCTTGTGCGAGGATTAGATATTCAGCAGTAATGATTTTCAATCCTTCCTCAAACATAGTCTGTGTGGATCCATTAATCGCCATGACATAGGTAAAATGATTTACGGATATACCAAGGCGCATCCGCTCCTCACGTAGTCTTTTACCTATCAGAACCGGATGAGTATTCAATATGTCAGATTCAGGTTCAGAAAAGTTCTTAGCAAGGCGGTGAGGGGCTGATCCGCCTGTCAAAGCAGCGTCCTCATCTTCGTCATAATGCCCATACGGGGAATTAAATCTGTTTTTGCTTCCAGGTTTTACGACTTCAAAATAATCGACCGGGAGTTTTAGCCTAACCGCAAGAACTTTACCTGATTGTTTCGTTAATTTCGCACCGCCATACAGGTAATTAATTAATCCAGTGGATGTAAGTCCGAACTTACTTGCAAAAGCACAAATATTGCGATTGCCAATCAACTCATTAAGAACTGTAGCTCGAGATAATTCATCAGCCTTGTATGATGGTGTCCGCATGGGCCATATCCGCAAATTAATGTCCATATTATAGAGCAAGAATTGGCGATTGTGACGGGATTGATAACCATTTTTGTCACTTTTGCGACGAGCGCCAACCTGATTCGTACAACAGGCCAGGCACTCCAGCTTCAGAATTGGTATTATCAGCTTGATCGAAAAGAGGTTTTGTCAAAACAAAACATAACTAATAATAACTTTTAGATTCACTGCCCACGATATATTCTGTTTGAAGTAAGTATGTAAACAACATCCACATTCAAAATAAGTGCCGCAAGACTCAAATATCTGGATGGAATACTTTCCGCACCAGACTCATAAAGTATCTGCGTTGATAGTGAAGTGGACAGGGCGTCAGCGAATTCATATTCTGACATTTTACATCTCAGGCGCTCGATCTTTAATCTCGCTCCAATTAACTCCTGATGCGACGTTAATATGACTTGCCTTTTTGCCGATAAAACATAAAGAACATCAACTTTATGACTTAATTCCGCAAGTCTCAAGTACTCTGCGGGTATGTCTTCTGCGCCTGATTCATATCGAAGCTGAGTTTTACCATCGACTGACATAAGGCTTGAGAACCTGCTTATTGCAAAGCCTAAACGAATGCGTTCGTCTTTAAGACGTCTTCCGATCTGGTGACGGCCTGATAGCAAGCTGTTGAGTATGTATTCCGATATGTTATCCGATGAGATATCAACAACGACCTCTTTTTCACGCTTTGGTCGTCTAAATACTCTCGGCTTCGCCCACTTTTTTGTGACCTGGGTAACCGGGATTAATTCATCAGTGCTTTGAGTAGAGTTGTATTTGTTTGTTGTGCCTGGTCGAGCCAACTCAAAATAATCATACGGCAGGTTTAATCGAGTCGTTAAAATCCTGCCCGATTTTTTTGTAAGCGGCAATGCGCCTGACAAATATTTTGCAATCCCTTCGTATGTTAGATTGAATTTAGCCGCAAAATCACCAGGATCTTCTTCGCCAATTAGTTCCTTAAGCGCTTCGATTCTTGTAAGTTCATTAGCTATGTAGGGTTTTAATTCCATCTTTAAATATTCCAGTTTACAGTGGCATTAGTGTAAATGAAGAATTGCCTTCTGTACAATTAAGCATAAAAATGGCCACTAATTCGGAACGCGCAGGCGGCACTCTCCGTCAACCTGGTCAACCAAGGTCACAATGAACGACCTGGTTGCCCGCTACTACCGGCAACCAATAGACTGGGGCAGGGGGATTCTCATGACCAACGTAATCGACGGCAAAGACAGATTTGAGTTCAAGCAGCTTCTGGATGGCGCCAGCAAAAACCTAACCTCAATCAGTGAGGCGATTTCCAGCACCAGCAATCCAATCGCACCAAGCATCGATGCGGCACTGGACTTCGGGCGTCAGTTCATGAATTGGAGTATTAAGCCATTTTGGTATCCGCTGGAAGACAGTGATGTGCTCTACGACATCATGGACACCGATCCTGAGCGTTATGGCCAGGTGTTGAGGCTCGCATTGAAATACGGCGGTAATCAGGCCAAGCACGACTTAACCCTGGCGCTGTCTCAGGCGTTTCCGGATGCCAGGCTAATGCTGATCACGACTCGCGATGGCCTCACGCTCCATAGCGGCCTTTGGAGCCATGAGAACGAACTTTTGCTCGATGCCAACGGTGTTCACTCCATGGCAAGTCTTATTCAGAATTGGACAGGACGCATGCTGGGGGAACCAATATGCCTGAAGCCCGTGTCACAAGACGATATCATCGAGCTTAGCCAGTGCGGGCGGGAAGGGCTGCGACAAGCCCTGGAAGATTTCGGAGCCCTGGCGACATACATGCAGGCGAACATGGAGGCTCTCACGACGGAGCCTGTGTGGGACGATGAGCCTGATGAAGCTGACGAATGCTTCCCGGAGCCTTAACCAGCTGATCGATGTTCAACGTCGGAGCGGCGCCAGCTGTGTCAGGCTGCCCTGAAAGCACAGTTTGAGCCCAAAAGACCCAATCCCCGCTCGAATGGCAACGCTTGTACGTTGTGCGACCCCATTCATAGCTCCAAGAGCCTCACTGCTACGTCGCGACAGCGGGGCTTATCTTCTTCTATCAACTGCCTTTAATGATAAGGCGCTAGAGCCGGTAGCGTAAGGCGCCAGATTGTCACCCTTATGTATATGCATTGGCGTCAGCTGATGTCACTCCAGAATTATTTCATTCAACCATTTCCAAGGGCCGCTGCGTGGCCTGTGCTTGGTCAAATCGCTTATGTAACAATAAGAAGAAATGACAAGGAATTCACATGTCTTCTGAACGCATTCGTCAGGGTATCTCTCAGGCCATCACGGGTTATCAAGCCCAGTTTGTCGAGCTAGAACGAATTGTCGATGCCGAGGGCTATCAGCCCACGCTTAATGGCCTGAATGATGCGAGCCAAGGGCAGGAGCTCTCAGGGTTCTGGGCTGAACTTGACCTCACCAATCCGGACGGGCTTGGCTCCGACCAGGCATTTTCGTCGTGTCTCAGCATCAAGAGCAAGGGGCTGCTGCTCACCAGTTCGTTGATGACCGGGAACGCACCGCTGTATCGCTCGATGTGCACCAGCGTCAAAGACGATATCAAAAGCCTGTACTCACAAGATCTGTACTCTTTGCTGAGCGACGAGTTCGCACCGCAGGCGCTGTCTGAGATGACGGCAAGGGCCTCAAGGGATGTCAATGAGCTGGGTCTCTACAACACCTCCCTGCAAACCATCGTTGCAAGTGTTGCGCCGACTGATCCTCTGGCCTCGATCAAGAATGAGATCGTGTCGTCTCAGTGGGTTGATCAGTACCCGGATGAAAGTCGCGATCTGTTGACCATGATTAATGAGGCCCCTGAGAACGTAGACACCGCAGCGCTCAAATCCAATCCGTTGAAAAAATTCCTGGCTAACGGGCTGAAACTCGCCGCCACAACTGCAGCCATTGGCGTAATGGCCATGGCCGGACTATGGGGCGCGAACCTCGTTCAGAAAGCGGAAAATGTTGCCTACGTCGATCTGTCCGCCAGGCCAACAATTGAGACGTCTATTGGTAGCGGTAAATTTGAGAAACACAAGATCGTCAATTACGGGGAGTTCGACAGCACCCAGCTCTTGCATCACTACATGAATGTCGAATCGGCCAAATCGATGAAAGAGAGCTTCGACTCTCTGAGCCAGTCGAATCGCAGTGGCTTCTCCACGCAAGTGGATAAAGGGATCCTCTCCGATGAAGCGGTGTGCCTGGTGCAGCACAAGCCGATAGCAGATGTCAGTGTCGACGGTAATTTTTACGAGTTCCATGATGATGACCCAACCATCACGGACAAGAAATACGCCGATTTCATGGTGAAATCACACGAGGCAGGCCACTGCTTCTTTTTCCCGGAAATTGACGATAAGGATGAGGTTAAAGACCAGGCCCTCCATAACCAGTCCTCGAGTAGGGGGCGGTATAACTACAGCCTGGTCGAAGTGGCTGCTGATCTGACCGCCGTTGTCGACTACATGCGCCTCAATGGTAATGCCGACATCTACAACGACTACATTCGGCCACGTCGCCTCGTGGCTATCAAGGACAGTTGGCACCGAACGGCCATGGCGCTCGATATCGTGATCAGCCAGATAGACCCGGTTGCGATGCAAAACAAGACGCCAAAAGAGGTGCCAGACGTCGTCCGATTCCTGATGGAAAAAAATTTCATGGCCAAGGACGGTAGCTACAACCCTGGTGTGCTATCAGGCAGCGGGAGAATTGGTCTGGAGCAGCCAGCCGCGAAAGCCCTCTGGCATGACGTGCTTGGCTCTATTCACTTTGGCTTCGAGCGTGAGTCTGAGTACACCATCAAGCTTGGTGAGGAAATTACCAACACATTCTCTGAGCACGTGGCCAAATACCAGGGCGTGGCACCTGCAGGTGTCATCGCTGATGCGAAAGCCGGTTATGCCCGTATCGCTGAGAAATACAAGCTGGAACCATTGAAGGAGGTAAGTGCCCCGCAGGCCAAGCTCGCCAAGCCAATGGAAAGCATGATGAATGCGTTCCTATAACGCTCCCGCGATAAAAAAATGCCGCCTGATTAGGGCGGCATTTTCCTGTGGGGCTCAGCGGATAACTGATAACCACATTCCCTGATGGGGATCTCGGGAGGCTCAATATAGAACAAATAAGGTTACCTTTACAGACAACCCGCCGAATGGCAGCCCTGTAGCCTTGGAATGGCGCTGAGGCAGCATGATCAGCAAAGCAATGGATTTGCTGGCAAAACCTCAGCATACGTCTCACAAGCTGATAGGGCGGCATTAGCGATACCTCGGGCTTCTTCAATCTCATCCCAATCGCCACCATTGAGCTTGTCTTCGATTTCAGAAATCGCAGTCAGCGCTTCGAAGGCATCCTCTTTAACACGTCGAACGTGTTCAAGCTGCCGGCGAATGATGCTGGTGTGCAGGGCTGCGATGCGGCTGGCATTGCCAAGGGCGTAATCACGCATCTGCTCAGCCGTGTAGAGGTTGGCGCTTTGAAGACCTATAGACCGGAAGCGATCTGGAAGTGGTAGAAGCACAAGCGTGCCGGTCTCTGTCGAATAGATGACCTCACATTCGCGGGCGAGAGCGTCACGCAACTGCTGCAGCCCATTCTTGATTTTGAGTTCAGACTGCTCATCAACACTCGCTGCCTGGCTAGTCGGCACACCCAAAAACCTATTAATCAGTTCGAGCAAGTCAAGACTGATGCTGACGTATCGCGAAGCCATGTGTGCCTCCAGTTGACAATATATGGCAAAAAACGAATAGATCACTCCCAGGTTGAATTGAGGGTGTAGTGGAGCTCTTCGATCAGCTTGATGGACATTTTTTCTACGTCCTCCGCAAGCTTGAACATCGCTATGATGCCCCCTTCCTCAATGAAGTGCACTGAGACAGGGATGCATACATGGTTTGGGAACTTCTCCTTGCAGTACGCGATATCCTGCAACGTCTGAACAATCCCGTGTTTGTCCTTATTCCGCTTGGCTTGCACGGGAACTACATACTCAACACCATATTTATCGATACCAAGGTAAATCTCATCGATCTCGATCTGACCCATGGATTTAACCGTCGTTCGCAGGTGATTTTGGTGTGACCAGAGCTTAATTCCTACAAAAAGCCCCACCAGCTGATTGTCCCGCACACGTGAAAGAAGCTGCTGCTCATCACTACCGGCATGGGCACGGATGTTTGGCGGGGTTGCATCCGGTATTTTTATTGGCGTCAGTGTCTTGCTTGGAGTGATGCAAATATAATCGATGAGCCTTGCTCGATACTTCGAGCGTCCCGCCCCCATAAGAATCCACATTTCACCGGCTGGCGCCAAATAGAGGATAGCGTCCGGTAGTTCTTCGCGATACCTGAAAGCGTAAACGACGTCCCCAGCATTCTTTGGAAGTGTTAATTTAAGTTTGTTTGCTGCAGCTATGATTGCGCTCCTGGGGAACTCAAAACCAACTGCACCAGAGATTTGATCAATCGTAAGAGCACCAGAAATAATGGGTGTGAAGATTTCAAGCATAATAGCGCTGTATCGGTTGTTGGAATCAGCCATGGGATATCCCCACACAGCCAAGCGCTACACCGAAAACGGAGAGAACATGGTAAGTAATCACGATAGCTAACTGCCTGTTTTTATTGTAATTATTGGCGTTGCATGTTTGATAATAACACACGATAAAACCATGAGCAGGTTTCAAGGGGCAGGGGAGTCGTCTACCAATTCCTGCAACGGCGCCGGCGCTTTCTCAGGGAGGATCAGGATCTGTTTGGGATCAAAAGCAATGACAACCGCCGAGCCAGGCTGATCTTGGAGCTTGGGCTCGCCAAAGGGATAGATCATCACAATGCCGTCATATCCTTGCGCTTTGAGGGCATCCTGAACCTCAGTGCCGTAGTGGTTATAGCCATCGCGGTCGAGCCGCTCAATCACCATTGATGCGATATCGGCAGGCAGCACTTGCTCAATGAGCTCACAGTTGATGTCAGCTTCAAGGGATTCGTCGGACGGATAGAAGTAGAAGGGGTTGGTCATCCGGACATGGAGCCGCATCGTCCGGACGCCGTAGTGACCAGGCTCATCGGCCATGTAGATACCGGGGCCTTGGGCTCCAGACACGGATGGCCTGAACTCGCTGAATGGCTCGAGGGATCGGGTGCCGTGGTAAAGCACCAGCGGCTCGCCGTCCAGGCCAATGAGTTTGGTCTGGCGCAGCCAGGTTTCTCGGTTTTCCATAAGGGGATCCATCAACAGGGTTTTAACCAGTATGTTGATGGAGCCGAAGGTGAATCAATTTTAGAACGCCGGCCCTGAAGGGGTGACGTGAACGATTTTGCGGGTGTGGTTCAACTCTGGATCGTCGATGGTGATGTCCTGGTCAGAACAGCTACCAATCCTCATCGGCTTGTCGTAGCGCAAGCCCACACCACCTTCTGGACGATGTTTGTACGCGAGGTGATAGTCGATCACCTTTTTCGCCATCCAGCCGGTTCGCGCATCGTCAGGAAGCAGGCTGTTGGTGATGCCGAAGGAAGCGCCACCGGTGGTGATTGCCAGCAAGCGCATCTCATTGATCACTTCGCTGTCTTGACGACTCACGCCAGGCTTTGTCCCATATGAAAAGTCATCAAGCGCTTCATCAACTTGGCCCAAAGATAGCCGGGTGTACGACTCAAGCGCATCGGCCAGGATCTGGGCTTCCTTATCTGTCACGGTCAGCACAATTACTGATGCATCCTTGTCGGACACCTGGGCGGCGAAAGCATCAAGCAGCGCGATTTTCTCCTCCTCGGGCTTGTAACCGTGCAGCCCGAGCAGTGTTTCACACCGCTGAAGAATTTCCCTGCGCTTGGAAAGGTCTGAGCCCCACCCAATGGAGTTCATCTTCGCCTCTTCCGAAAAACTGATCGAATCAAACGCGGCGGTAAACTTGCCTTGTTCGATGAGTTTCGCGATCAGGATCGAGGCCTGAAAGGCCTGGTGGTAATCCTTCGGGATGGTGATTTTCACAGATCAGACCCTTAGTGGTTTCTTGTTTAAATGGAGAGCGCCTACCTACAGGCCGGCACTTGCTGTGTCTGTTTACATGCTAGGGCCTTCAGGGCCCCAATCATGCCTGGCGACCTCAGCCTCAGGCTCCCTTGGCCAGAAGCCGGAAAGCTTCTCGAAACCTGAACCCTTCACCAGGTGCGCATTACTGCCGAACAACAACACATCGCCCACGCCCATTGAGCGAGCGAAGTCGGTCATGGTGATAATGTCTGAATTGTCTTTCCAGCTCAATTGCTCGTTCTGAAGCGTGGAATAAACGTGCTCTGCCACATCCTCCGGGGCAACGTTAGAGAGGGCAGGGATCAACGCCACTTTCCTGTACATCCCCAACGCGGTCAGCTTGTCGACGACGGCCTGATTCGGAGAAATCTGGGCCTTCATGAACAAGTCTGGATGTCGATCTGCACACTCCGGACGAACAAAGTAGGCCTCAATGTCATCGCCACCTTCTTTGGTGAACGCATCGAACAGGCCAAGCTTGCCTTTGTGAAGCTGCTGGACTTCCTTGATGTCTTCAAACAAAAGGCGCACATGTCTGTGCAGATTGTAGGTACTGAACAGCTTGGCCACCTTGTAGACGCTCTCCGGGGCAGTCACCATCTCACGGAAGAGAGTCTTCGCCGGCGATTCGCCTTCAACAACCTTCGCCTTGAATTCGAAGGCCTTGAAAGCCGCTGACCTCGGTTCCGGAAACGTGCTTTCCGCGAAGGAGAGGGTATGAAACTCACCAGTACTTTGGAGCTTCAGTGAATCCATGTGGCCCCGACCTTCAGACAGCATCTCGCCGAAAGTTTGGAGGACGTATCTGAGTCTGTTCATTGGATATCCCTTGATTCAGTTCATCTCGTTTCAGCTTACCAGTGGCCGGCAGACGCCCGCAAACGAAGGTTCCAGGATCAAGAAGGAATAGAAAATTAGATCGTTGTCTTCTACTCTTGGAGGTAGACATCCATCCTTCCTGCGCAAGAGTGATCAGGTCTAATGCGTGGCAATTTACGCTATATATTTGTGGGCGTGGATAAAACGCAGTGATAGGATTGGGCGTCATTCACCAGGAGCGAACCATGATTCAATCGGCGATGCGCGAAGATCTTTCTGCTTATCTTAAACAGAACCCGTCCACCAAAAATTCGGTGATTCTCAAATGCTTGATTGCTGGCAACGGTGATTTGTTTGAGCGCGGCCAATCGCTGGCTCACGTGACTGCGTCAGGTTGGATCCTCAACGAGGAGGGGACGCACGCACTGCTGATTGAACACGCCAAGTACAACAAATTCTGCCCTCCTGGTGGGCACGTAGATGCAAACGAAACTGCTCTGCAGGCCTGCTTGAGAGAAGTGGGCGAGGAAGTCGGGCTCCACAACTTGAAGCAGTTGGTCGACGGCATCTTCGACATCGACATTCATCGGATTCCAGCCAGCGAGAAGAAGAACGAACCAGCTCACTGGCATATCGATGTACGTTATGCCCTTGAGGCCAGCAAGGTTGAGGCTGTAAAGATCAATACCGATGAGTGCCTGTCGTACAAGTGGGTGCCTGTAAACGATCCGATGGATCACATGAACGATGAATCCATTCACCGTTTGGCACGGAAAACCCGGCGAATAGGCCCACCTGCAAACCTGAATGACCTCGGTTATACACCGGCTCAAATTGAAACCGTCCGCCAGGCGATTGAGAAGGAAAAAGGCGTCGTCATCATGTCGGGGTCATATTCTCGGAAGTCGCTGACCCAATTAGCTTTGATGCGTCAGGTGATCGCAAGAAAGCGCGATTCGACAAAAACTCCCGGCACGACAGTGGAAAAATGCAAATCAACCTCGCCGTTTGAAGCAGCAGTGCGCAGTGCAATGCGTTCTGATCCTGATATTACCCTCTGCGGCAAGCTCAAGGACGAAACCAGCGCGGAATTGATGTTACACCTAGTCAGCAGCGGTCATCTGGTCAGCACCAGCGTGAATGCTTCCAGCGCAATTGATATCGTCGCTCGACTGCGCACGCTCGGCGTCACCGACGAACATCTTGGTGACAGTGACGTGCTATCGACGCTCATGTACCAGAGCCTCTTGCCGGTTGTATGCCCACATTGCGCTATTGATTTTGATCAGTTAAAGGCTATGGGCGACTACAAAGGTGACATGGTTGAGCGCATCCACCGGTACGTAACACCCAAGGCCATCGAGGGTTTACGCTTTCGATATGAAGCCGGTTGCTCCTACTGCGAATCTGGAATTACTGGATTCACTATGGCGGCTGAAGTGATTGAGCCAGACGCCGTGATGCGCCAGCACTTCAAGGATGGCAACGATGTGGCTGCCTTTGCTCACTACCGTAACGAGGGTGGCCACGTTGCCCTTGAGCACGGACTGATGAAGGCTTTCCGTGGGGAGGTTGACCTTTATGATCTTGAAACCCGTGTAGACCAGATCACCAGCTTGCAGGAATGTGATGAATTCACCCGGAAGCATCTGGGCTTGCCGCCTCAGCCGGAGTTCATGGTGGGGACAGATATTCACGACAAGCACCCGCTGGCAGCCACAGCAGACGAGTAACAATCTGCTTGTCGCTGTGGATGCGCCGGGAATACGCTGCGGCGCATTCAGAGCGACTGACCCGATGGTTCACTTCAATTTGACTACCGAGCAACGGAAATCATGTTTGCAGATCTGAAAACCTGGCAGCTGTGCCTGATAGTTTTGGCAATTGTTGGGATTGTTGTTCATTCGCTACTGGAGAGCATGTACGAACCACAGGGCTACCCCGAAGGGTCGGAAGACCTGCGTTGGCCCATCGGTTTTATCGGCTTGTGCATGGCCGTTTTGGGTGCAAAAGGCGGTTGGGCGCAAACAATGGGCTTGATGATGATCCTGGCCATTCTTGTCCCAAGCGCTATCGGAGGAGGCTTAAAACGCCGCAAGGAACGCCTGTATCGTTGGTCGAAGAGGCCAAAGCTACTGACTAACGCGGAACACCAACTAGCTGACAACCTCGTCGAAGAAGTAGACGAGATCATCTTCAACTCGGGAATGCCTTATCAGTTTTCAGCCGACGCCACAGTCAAAGGTCTGAATGAAATAAAAGACGCGGCCAGAGCCAAAGCCCAGGCCTATTACGCACTTACCGGCGAAAATATCGAACCGAAGATTGACGGGTTTCTTACGAAGGAAGCACTGAAAATCAAACTCGATTAATGCCCGATCAGACATAAATTCTTTTCTTTTAAGTCGAAAACCTTGCTTTTGATCACCTCGGCGTTCATGGTGGATGCCTTTGGCCACTAGGCCTACTTCGGGGATCAGGAGCAAGGTGTTTTTATGAAGACGACCATGGTTGGTTTGTGCTTGGCGTGGGCGGTATTCACGTTCATTTTCTATCGCGGCTACTACTTGCGCTGGGTACGCCACAGTGACTATGCGGAGTTTGCAAAAGTAACATTTGCGCAAGTCCAGCAGCACTTCGAAGAGTTGAAGGCTAAGCGAAACAGCGGCATCGTCGACAAAGGCTTCAAGATGATCGACGAATCAGCCTGGTGCGAAACC
Organism: Pseudomonas serbica; assembly: GCF_028823535.1. Classification (GTDB taxonomy): domain Bacteria; phylum Pseudomonadota; class Gammaproteobacteria; order Pseudomonadales; family Pseudomonadaceae; genus Aquipseudomonas; species Aquipseudomonas serbica. The sequence goes on from NZ_JAQIYM010000090.1 coordinate 143,794, forward strand.
GTTTCGACCTTCGTCACTAACATCGTCCTCCAGTCGCTTTCGCCCAAAACCCGCTCTCGTGTGAAAGGCTCGCAAGCCGTGAGTACTTCCTTCACGACTTTCTGTGACCACTTCGTCAAAGACCTGGCTGCTCAGGCCTTCTTGCCTGAAAGCTACGACATCAAAACACTGATTAGCTCCGTAGAAAGTGACACCGATGCAGTCGCATTCTTTACCGGCGAACCGAAGTACCAGCCTGGTAAGGTACTGATCAGTCGCCTGGCTGCCACTATTCTGGCGATTGGGCTGTTAACCTCTGGCCAACCTACATACGCCGCAGCTGGGTCGCCATTCACACCATTGGACGCCTGCAACGCGTTGACCGAAGTGCCCGGCTTTCAGGTTAACCCTAGCGGATATTCGTTGCTCGAAGACGACGTCTACTCCTGTGCAACCCCTTACAAGGAACTCGGCACTGCCGGGCTCCCCAATAACCTTGCACTGTATGGCCGGGGTACAAGCACCCAAGTCACCCGCGTGAAAATCATGCTCAACGTAAACCAAGCCGCCAACGCCGCTAAAGACACTAAAACCCTTGGTACGATGTGCACGCAGATGGTCAGCAACCTTGTGGGAGAGGCGCCAGCCGATCTGGTCAAGCATATAGCCCAGGGCAAGCCCTTTGAAGTGGAATTCGAAGGTTACCGCCTGTTCCTCAGCAAAAGCGTCTGGGCCACCGGTAAAGGCTTTGAGCTGAACTGCGGTATCGCCACCCTGGATCACAAGGAGTAAACGACATGGCTAAATCGATACCTGTAACCTCGTCCCAGCCATTCAGTCAGCTCAACAGCCTGTGGTGGGTGGTAACGCTCGCCCTGGTTGTGTTTGGCGCCATGGTCATAAAGGAGAGCTGGATCGCCGGCCTCATGTTGATCATGTTCGGCGCCGTGGTGAGCCCGTATGGGTTCGCTCGAATCCTGGCATGGCTCTCCGCCGATGATCCTCTTCAGATTCGCGTGGCAATCGTTCTTCTCGCGCTAGCGGGCTCGACGTACGTGCTATATGAGCACACGGCCAGGGTCGCCGCAGACGCAGCGGAAGAAACCCGAATCAAAGCCCTGGCGGATGCGCAAGCTGCTGAAGCCAAGCGTACGGCAGAGGCAGAAGCTCAGTTGAACTCGACCAAGGCCTACTTTGCCGAACATCGGGATGCAGTCCTTGCGGAATTTGCCACGGCGGTAGACGGTAAGAACCTGGCGACGGCAAAGGCGATCCGAGATCGATTCATCCTTGCGATTCGAGACCCTGAGTTTGACCAGATCCTGAATCGCTACGTTTCTCTGAAGGATGAAGTAGAACGCGCCGAGGCTGAAAAGGCCCGCCAGGCTAAAGTCGCCACTCTCACCGGGCAACTTGCGTCGGTCTCGGCCACTGACTACACCCAGGCGATCATGATCTACACCCAACTGGTCGCACTGGAACCGGCGAATAAGTCGTATCAGCAAAAACTCGAGCGCTTCACGAAAGTACGGGATGCCCAGTACGCCAAAGAAGCTGCAGAGAAAGCTGCTGCAACCGCCAAAGCCGAGCGACAGAAGAAAATCGAAGGACAATTCAGCGGCTGGTCGGGCGCACATTACAAATTTGAGCGTCTGATTAAGGACGCGATGAATGATCCAGATAGCTACGACCACGTCGAAACCAAGTACGTCGACAAGGGCACATACATTCGCGTCATATCCACCTTCAGGGGAAAGAACGCGTTCGGCGGCATGGTGAAAAACACCAAGATCGCTGACTTCACCATCGATGGCAGCTTCTTAAAAGAAGTTCAGTAAGCCGGGGAGGGGCCAGGTTCTCGATGAGCCTGGCTTTGCTTCCAAATCTACCTTTTGCCTCCAAATCAGCGTCCCACCTCAACAAGATTGCCACTCAGCACCTCGGTCATGGGAATGATCGCCAATGGTGGGTACAATGCCGGCCTTTTTTCAGACCGACCGAGCATGTTATGACCCCGAAGTACGACATGAGCTACATCATCACCCTTGAACTGGGGTACTCGGTGCGCATGGTTCGCTTCGGTGTTCGTCGTGAGTTCTCGAAGAGCCAGTATGGCGAGCGGGGCGCGCTCTTCGCGGCACTGGACTACCGGGACAGCTTGTATAAAGAACACGGGATTGGCCCACGCCATAAGGACAAGCCAAATCTGAGGATAAAGAGTCGTCAACCCAATGGCAGCCTGTCGGGCGTGTCTCTGTCCATTGAGGGCACCGTGGCCTATTTTGTCTCCCGCACACACGACGGAACCAACTGGCAGAAAGTGAGATTCAGCCTGAAGGATTTTGGCTATGTAGAAGCGTTCAGGGCAGCGGTGCGCTTTCGCCTTAAGGACAGCGGACTCAATATCGATCCAGCCTCCGTTCCGCTTCAGCTGCCGACTATCGATCAGTATCTGAAACTGCTGCCGATCATCGGTAATCTGCCTGCGCCGGCTGTAGCTATTCCATAGGCGATTTGATTCGATTTTATGTGGTGCTGGGTCACTTAAGAGTGTTCCAGTGAAATGACTTAACCAATGACTTACTCAGGGTTTATCATGGGAGAAACACTCAAGGATTTATCATTGTGGCTAGACCAATTGAGCAGCTTGCAGAACACTTTCTCACCATTGAAACCTTGATCACTGACCAGCAAAAGTACCCGCAAGTGCACCCTTACCTTGAAGGTTGGGACAGCCACCTGAAAATCAACTCACGTGACTTCCTCGAGTTATGTGAAGACTTGACGAATGAGGCTATTGAGACGAGTGGCTCGTGTCATCAGGCGCTTGAAGCAATCCATAACCTGCCGCATGGCGCCGAGGCTGCTAAAGGGTTCTTGCAAGCGCTTGGAACGGTAGCAGGTAACGTGCATGCAGGCGCTGGTGAAGGTCTAGAAAAAGTCTGGGAACTCCTTAAATCAACTAAGCGTGAAGTTATTTCCGGCATGAAGGAGGGCTTCACTGCCCAGCAAGACCACATGATTCTTGATGTTGCCGGTGATGATTGGGGTGTTCGAAAAGCTGCTTTGTTAGCATTACGTGCTCCGGAGAAGCTTCTCGGTTATTCTGACGATGTTCTTAATCGCAACTCTGATGTGATAGTTGATATAGCTAATGTAATTCAAGCTAATGGCCAGAATTCGCAAACCTGGATCGATTTCAAAACCTATATTATTCAGCTGAATGACAGCGACGTCCTTAAGCCAACTGAAAAAAGTCGTCAGACCCTAACTGAACTGCTAAATAACGAACCGAATCAAATTCCTACGGGAAGAGCTTGCTCAAATAAAGTTAAGGAAATTGCCGAAGTTTTGGCTAACCCTCACTTGCTGTCTATTCGAAAATTTACCGCAGACATCAACGTCGTTTCACGGAACGGCCAATACATGAAAACGTCTTTCTTGAGCGATTTCACGAGCGTCTTGAGCCATGAGAAAAACAAGCTCAGGCGCGCTGGAGTTGCTTTCGAAGATGAGCTCCGTGAAATGCCCACTCAGCAGCGCGAAGTTTACAAGAAAGGTATCTTCTGCCTTCAGAAAATGCTGATTCAGCATTTTGAAGACTCAAAAATCGTGCTTGGGGCGATGATGCTAGATGTCAGCTGCGGTGAGAGCATGGACATCATGAATGAGCGTTCTGGACACCCATTGTGGCTGGAAAAGACGCTCGCCAAGGATGTTCCTGACATCGAGGAGATCGAAGATGCTGACGATCCAGCCTCCGTGTACCTCACGATATTGCTGAAAACTGCCATGTACCTGGATTTCGACCAGCAGCTACCAATGCGTCAGGTCGTGGAGGCCTTGAACGGCCCTGACAAGATTAAGAAACACGATTTCTCCATCTACCCATCAGATGGGCCAAGCCTGTAGTCGTGAAGCAAAATAATACGTGGCTGCCCAGGCAGCCGTTTTCACAATATGGTGGCTGCGTGAATACAGATTGGGCATCCCTGAGTGCCGAACAGCTTCAGGCTTACGCTGCAGAACACTTCGAAGACCATAACGATGGGTCGTCATCTTTTTTCAAACCTGGACAGGGCTTGTGGAAGCTTGAGTCCATAGATCCCTTGCAGATCCATGCGTTTGAGTCCAGGGAAAGTGCTTGTGCATGGATCTTGGAAGAGATCGAGTTCTTCAACTCTATTGGAAACCCTCGCGGCCAGATGTACCAAACCATGATCGAAAAGGGCATCAGTGAGCCTGTCATCGTCGGTGTCGCGCATGCCGGCGCCAAGCTCTGGGATGGCTATCACCGTGCGGCAATTGCGATGGTGAGAGGGGAGCCGCTACGATCCATCGTGGGATACGCTGACAGACTGGTCGCATCACTGACCGGGGAGACTAAGAGGGGCACGAGTATGCGCGAGGTCAGACTGCTGTCGATTGGAACCTATGACATCCATTCGCAAACCGGTACCTACCATGTAAAGGTCGACGACAAAGAACGCTCACTGCACCTGTCAGCGATCCTGACCAAAACCAATGCAAACAGACTGGCCATCCAGGGGCTCATCGAGGGTGTCAAAGAGTTGAAGGAACCTTCCAGCATCACCATTATTACAGACCGGCAAATCGGCCTTAACAATGGCAAGGCGCTGAACCAGGACAAAGTCGATGAGTTGACCACTTTGCTTGAGCGTGGTGGTCATCGGTATAAGTTGGTGTTCAACAAAGGACGGGGCAGGGAGGTCAGAAACGAGATTCATAATGCCAACCCAAAGCTAAAGAATTGGCACCCTACCTCAGAGAGCATGACCCCATAACTCGATCAGGCCATTGGCGGATCAATTGAAGGCGTTAAGGCTCGTACTGCGTTCAGCAAAAAACGCGTCGGATTTTGCCTCAAAATCCACTTTTAGCATCGCCTGGTCGAGGGAGAGTCCCCGCAAGCGCCAGCGCATACACTGACTGGCTTGGCTCACCCGCTTTTTAGTTTCGAACTGCGTCCCAACATGAAACTTGGTCAGAATTCGATTCAGCTCTTCCGGCTCTATCTTGTCTTTCAGCGCATCAGCTTTCATCGTCGTAAATTCATCACGCCCAGCTTTCAACTTTTCGATCAGCAGGGTCGCCGCTTCCTTCTCGGATGCGTTGATCTTCTCAATGGACTGCTCGAGGTCGATTTTCACCTGTGATTTTTGTGCTTGCGGCAGCGACGGCCTAGTCGGTTTTGTGTTGATGGTTTTTCTGTCGTATTTATAAGCCTTAGGCGCAAGCAATACACCATTGGCAAAATCGGACAAGACGGTCAAAAAAACCTGATTGGCCTCGCTGGCGTGACCCATCGCACTCGTGACCATTAAGTGGAACCCACCCTTGGCCTTGGTCAGCTTCATACCCGGAAATTTGCTCAGGAAGTCTGTAAACGGTTTGGGCGGCTTTTCTTTCAGAACGACGGAAGTATTCTGCTCCCATGAATGGGCTGTTGGCTCGGCGGTACCAGGATCAAGAATTTCATGATCGCCGAAGGCCGACTGCACAGCGTCAGCGATAACCCTGGTGTCGTGCAAGACGATGGCGTCAGGCTTGGCAAATTGCTTGCGAAACTCAGGGTCGAGCTTGAGACCCTTCAGGATCATGCTCATACTGATATCAGTCAGCACACTATTGAAGACCCACCGATAGTCTTGGCCGGCTGAACCACGAGCTTCAAGCACATGCCCAAAAGGCTGATTGGGAGATTCAGGATCGGTGAATTTCCCGACAATCACTTCACCCTCGCTTGTGGCCAGCTGAAATGGCTTGTCGTATTGACGCGTTTTCTTATGTAACAACCATGGATTCTGCGGCATGCTCAACCCTCGGGCAAAACTGAAGTCATGACTTGAGTTTATCCTCTCAGACGAACAACCATCAATCTTGTACGCTCCAGGGCCAGGACTGAAGTCATTCTGTTTTTCAAAAATACAAGGCATAAGACGCAAGAAACCGGCAGTGGTGGGGCCACGTGCCGGATAGGGGAATTCAAGTAAAACCAGGTGCTGTGTTACGCGGTAGCCTTTGCATGCTGGGCGAGAATTTGGAGCGCTCTTTCATGCAGGTTCTGGGCGGTGTCGAAGGCTTCTTTGACGCCTTCCTGGTTAACCTCTTCGAGTTCCTGACCCAGGATAATGAACGTTGAACCGATCATCTCAATCAACGACAGCACCACCAGCTGGGTTTCATCGTCAAGGGTGCCGGGCTTTTCGGTCAAAGCAGAGAGCTCAGTAACAATGTTTCTGGCCCTTTCAAACATCTTTTCCAGCTCTTCAGCAAAATTCATACACGACCCAACTAAAGTATCACTTCGCCATTGTGACGATGCTCTTATTTAGAATTGAACAGTAGATTAATTGAAGTAAATTGACAATACGTCAGTGTGTTTCTGATTGAAAACATGTCTGATGCCGTGAGATGCTTTACCTAATGAGCCAAAACTATAAGAGCGCAGGGCTAGTTCATGATCACTAAAGCTGACGGTAAAACTCAAACATCTGAGATGGTTTCTTTGATCGCTGGGCACATGGTTTTACCAGTGCTTATGGCGGTGACTGCTGGAGCTGTATGGGCCGCTGGCAAGGCGTTAGGGGGTGATGTGATGGCAATCTCTCATGGCTCAAGCATCAAGCCCGTATTTGACATGGCCTTGAACGTGCAGTCGCTTACCGATGCTGGAACATTCCTCGCCGGAACCTCGGCCCTCTGGGGTATTGCCACCGCTACGACTCACAATGACATCAGTGAGCTCGGCACGAAATTCAAAAACTTTGGGGCCGGTATCACTGACTTCGCGTCTAAAGTTGGACATTCCATAGGCCTTGTCAAGGAAGGGGAAACAGCCACTAACGCGCTCAACGAGAGAATGAACGGTCTGAACGAGGATACCGAACCTTCTTTCCTCGCCAGGGCTACCTGCAAGTTTGTGCAGGCTGCTGGTGTTTCGGCAGTCGCCGCTGGTGGTATTGGCCTTGCCCGCATCGCCTTTGACATGCCAAGCCTGGTAACCAATCCTGGAACTTCAACTCTGGCCATCGGTGCTGCTGCTGCCGTAGGTGTTGGTGGGGCTCTGTACCTGTTGGCTCGAGAAGGCCTGAAAACTGATCAGTCAAAAGATGGAATCAACTTCCAACTGAATTCAACGAAAGAAGCGACGGTTGAGGTCAAAAAAGAGCCTTCTTACCGTGTCTTGAGCCCCGGCGAATACTGATTCCAGATTGGGGATCCTAAGACCTCGTGAGTTAAAAAGCTGCCGATAGGCAGCTTTTTTGTTTTACTGCAGCACCGCTACATATCAAACGAGCTGGTCAGACCAGGCTCGATGCTGGTCAATTCAGCGCTTATGTTTGACCTAGCTTTATCCTCCCAGGCCGTAACGGTCGTCGAGTGTGAGTACAGCTTAGGCATCGCCAGAAATGATTGCAGCACCTTGGTACGTCCTGCTCGGAAGGCCTCTTCGGGAACCCACTGGTACTCCTGTCGTATAGCCCTTGTGTAGGCCGCGTAGCTGGCAGAATCAAGCGCCAGAACCGAGAGATCGATGTCGACCACGAGCCCTGCGTCATCCGCTTCACAGGCAGCCGTGTGGGCCGTGGCGATAATGAGTCTTCTGACCTCTGAAACCCATTTTCCTAAACCAGCAGCCAGCAGATAGCTTTCGGCAAGGTCAGCACTTTTGGCTTCGTTGTCGGTGCCACGCGGGTCATAGACTACATCGTGTAGCCAGAGGGAAAACTCAACGAGGTCAGGACGCTCTGCAAGGCCCTTCAGGGTGTCGAAGTGTTTCAAAGCCGCAAGGATGTGGCTGGTGTTGTGGTATCGGCGGTGTGGCTCGCTATAGAGCCTGACGAGCTCATTGAAACTGCCCTGCGGAGCTTTTGCTCCCAAAGAAGACCAAAGCTCATTCCAGCGCCGCTCTTCTAACTGGCTTACATTCATCGATGCACCTCACATTGAATCTCCAGTATAAGTGAGGTTCAAGGCCGGTATGGCAACAGATTCGGTTTTCGGCGCTTAATTGCAGCGGTCGCGGGGAGGGCAGCACTCACTGAATCTGTTGCTGCACCACGTACACGACTAAGCGGGCTGAGCCGAGCAGGCTGCCAAGGCAGCAGAGGACGACCATACAGATCTAATCGCTCCTCGCTCGGCACCTTTGGATTCCATTGCTGGCTTATCTCATTTGATATAGTATTCAAATATCAAATGGAGGTTTCGCCATGCAGACGCAACTTAAAGACTACGAACCCAATCCAGTGACCAACAACGACATCTGGCAAGCCCTGGGTCTACCGTCTCGTGGCCCAAAACTGTATCAGGCGATACACGATGGCTTGCCATACGCCGTTTATGATCGCATTGCCTCCGTGTTGATGCTCGATAAGAAGACCCTGGGCCTGCACGCCAACATCGCGCCGGCCACACTGGCTCGTCGTTCTAAAGCAGGCAAATTCTCAGCTGAAGAAAGCGACCGGCTGTACGCCTTTGCCGAGGTCTTTCACGCTGCCCAGGTTCTGTTTGAAGGCGACATCGATGCCACCAGGAAATGGATGGTGACACCGGTAAGAGGCCTGGGCGGTAAGGCGCCGGTGAGCATGCTGGCCACCAGGGTAGAAACCCAGGCCGTGCTCTCTCTGATTGGCCGCCTTGAGCATGGGGTTGTCGTTTGAGCGATATCAAAGCGTACCGAATCGTAAAGAAACGCTGGGCAAACTCGGCTTTTGATGGCGAAGGCGCCAATTTGTACGGGGGGCGTTGGAACAGCAAAGGAATCTCTTGCGTTTACGTTGCCGACACCCCGTCACTGGCTGTGCTGGAGGTGCTCGTTCACTTGACCAGCAATGATGTGATGCAATCCTACGCGATGTACGAGATCGAGCTGCCAGCTGACCTAGTTTTGCGAGCAAAAGATAAAAGCCTGCCTGCGAATTGGAGAGCGGAGCCGGCGCCGCAGGAAACGGCTAGCTTCGGTGATGAATGGATTGAGTCGGGTGTCAGTTTGGCCCTGGCCGTTCCGAGTGTGATCGTGCCGATGTCCTGGAACTATCTCATGAATATCAACCACCCGGCCTTCGCCGCCGTCGTGACGAAAGCCAAGCCGGTGGAATTCAAGTTTGATCAACGGCTGTTGCCTCGGCCATCCTAACGGGAACCGGTAGGCTTGCAGCTGCACCATAGGGATTTTTAGATGAGCAAGAATAAGCTTACCGAGACCAGCAAGTTCCTCAGTTACGTGCTGCGCCACTCGCCTGAGGCGGTAGGCCTTAGCCTGGACAGTGAGGGCTGGGTTTCTATCGATGCGTTGATTGCCGGCGCCGTGAAGGACGGCAGAGCACTGGACGTTGAACTGCTGCGAACTGTCGTCGACGGCAACGACAAGAAACGGTTTTCAATCTCCGAGGACGGCTTGCGCATTCGAGCCGCTCAGGGCCATTCGACACCCACAGTGAAACTTGATCATGTGGAGAAGACGCCGCCTGCCGTGCTGTACCACGGCACCGCAAGACGTTTCATGGAGTCCATTCGGGCGCAGGGTCTATTACCTGGATCACGTCATCATGTGCACCTCTCTGAATCAAGGCAGACCGCCACTTCGGTGGGTAAGCGCTATGGGTTCCCGGTGACCCTGGAAGTTAATGCTCAGGACATGCACAGCGAAGGCGCGAAGTTTTATCAGGCCGACAATGGTGTCTGGTTAACGGACAGCGTTCCCACAAAATACCTTGTCGAGCCAGTCCCGGAAATGGGCGATGCACAGAGAAAATTGTTCCACGACGGCATCAATCTCTTAGGCGAACCGGGCCGTAAATGAGACAATACATGCTATTAAGTCCTTGCTCGGACTAGCGCCTCGGGGAGCCCAAGGAACATGCAGCGGAACGTATTAAGACTGCCGGTAAACCAATATGGCCGGGATTTTGTTGTGGGTGATATCCACTTCAAAACGACCGATCTTTACAAGGCACTCAAGGCCGTTGGATTCGACCCGTCAGTGGATCGACTCGTTGGGGTCGGCGACGTGATTGACCGTGGCCCAGGCGTTCTCGACGGGCTTAAGCTGCTCGGGGAACCCTGGTTCACCACCGTGGCCGGCAACCACGAAGACATGCTGATCAATGCCTACCGTAAAAATCCGGAAGCCCGGTACAGCGCACATGGCGCCGGATGGTGGGCGACCATCGACGACAGCTCCAAAGGAATGATCATCGACAAGTTGGCCAGTCTGCCGACGGTTATCGAAATCCAGTCAGCCCGAGGTCTGGTCGGTGTCGTTCATGCGGATGTGCCTGAGGGTATGCAGTGGAGCGAATTCGTCACCAGGATTGATGACCCGCAAATCAAACACGTCGCGCAATGGAGCATGCAGCGAGTCTCGAAACACAATCGAGAGGGTGTACCGGGCATATGGCGTGTGTGTACCGGCCACACGTGGATTCCACGGCCTCTGAGGCTGGGCAACTTCCTGGCGCTGGATTGCTCGAGCGGCGGAGAGGGCCCGCTGGTGCTGTACTGCGTGCAAGACGACACTATTTACATGGAAGGCCGGCCCGTTTCCTTGAGCAGCGCTGAGGTAGTCACAGAGCAGCTGCAGCAGCTTGAGCATACCCTGGCCGACCTGAAGACCATGACGCATGCCAACAAGCTGATCGAAACGCAGGGGCTTAGCGTTGAAGCTGACGCCCTGGTCAAGCAAATCAATTCCGGTTGGCTCAACCTGCGGGAAGACATTTCCGAGCCGCAGCGCCTCATCAACGCGCTTCACGGACTCAGTCTGACGCCAGCTGATCGCAAAGCGGCCAAGCTTGAGCAGATCTGCGCCAGCTTCCCGGATACGCAAATCAAGCAGTTGCTTCAGCGCCTGTTCGGTTAAAATAAAAAGGTTGTTACCAATGGAAAAGCTGAGCAGCAACCCTCCACTTTTAGGCAAGGGTGGATTTCCACCAACTCGAGCATCTACCGATGCCTGGATGCGCCGCCTACAGGTTCACTTCGATGCCGGTGGAGAAATCACTGATGACGGATATCCAACCCGTCAGCACGACGTGGTTATGGAAAAGTTGAGTCATGGCTTTTGGCGAACGGGTAGACCATAGCGTCTGTTCGGCTGAAATCGGCAATCATCCAGAGACATTGCTGCTGCCGGGCGATACCGCGCTCTAAGCCGGCTGAGAAACAGTGCACTTTCTTTGACCCCAACCGTCCAAGCCTTTGAGAGCACACCATTCCTACAGGTGTGCTGGAGGCCGTTGTGTATGAGGTGCACCTTGATCAGTTCGTACTGCAGTGCGAAATAACCTTCATCGAGGACGTTCAGCCCTCACCTGGCATCGACACCAGCGACTGGGATGCTTACGGGTACCGCGAGATGGAATTTCGGGTGGTGTCAGGCCAGGTCTATGATGAGAACGGGGTGGCCAGCGATGCAGGCCGCAATGCCTGCGCTGCCCTGGCCGAGAAATACGCTGAGCTCATCGAGCAGCAGTTGTGGCGCCTGATTGAAACTGAGCGCCAGGATGTGGCCTGATTTTGGTGGCTGATGCGCCAACACTAGCCCGACCCAGCATTTAGGCCAAGTCGGGCTGAGTAAAATTCAGGCGCTACCGGAAGGCGCTTCGATACTCAGCTGGAAGAGGATCAGAGGCTGCCCAGTCAAGTAAGCAGTAAGGCAAATAAGGTGTGCTGAAACACTTTGCCAATGCCTTGTGCAGCCGGTCAGTCAGATGCCCCTCATGATCATCGTCGCGTCTTTCATGTGCTGGATTAAAGAAGAACTCAGGGTTTGCCGCCCTGACGCCCAATCTCATTCTTGCTTGCTGCGACCACAGGATTCCATCTTCCGCATCGTGTGACTCCACCACGATTGGAATCAAGACCGGTGGCGGGGCATGCCGCCGCTCAGTGAGCTGGTGAAGTGGGGCCCATTTGCCCCTAATATCAATGATGGAAGATGGCTGCTTTCTGGCCTCTTGGAGAAGTCGCTCAGCAAAGTCACGGCACTTCATCAGTTCAAGATTATTGGTAGCTTCACGGACGTGGGCAGTGACCTGATCAACTGTGTCATTCGCCAGACGAATCACAACCGGTGAGCCAAAACGAAACTCGTCTGCAATAACAGAACGCAGGTACTCAAAATCGACCCGATCATGATTTACGAAGGGTGGCTGGACTTTACCGGCGAGAACACGCTCAAAATTTGGTGCAATCCAGAAGTTGTAAACCATCCTGAACGGCCCACTGCGCTTAGTGCCGATCTTCGGTTTTTCGTCGCTCGTTACAGCTGAGGACAGTAAGCTGGAAAAACCGCGCCAACCTTCAACCGAAGAACCGAGCGATTCCAGCCTTTCAAGGAATATTTCGTCAGAGAGGGCAACCGGTTCAGGGTCACCGGTTAAGCCTTTAACATGAGCAGTCAATGCAGCGTGGCTACGAAAGCCAAGGGCCAAAGCGAGAGCTTCACTTAGGTGTGACGACGGAATCTTGTACGTGTCTCGTATCTGGTCTTTAAGCAGTTTGAGATTTGGTGCTGAGAGTTTTAGGTGAGCCATGACAAATCCTTTAGATCGCGTCCACCGATTACTCGCCGATCACAGGATTGTGTGCGGAGGGTTGTTGCCAGACTTGCAGAAAAGCTCCCGATTTAACCCGGTGGCAGGTTGGGTTGGGCGAACACGACCAAAAATTTAAGTGTTTTTGGCAGGTTGGTCAACCCTAAAATCAACAGCGCACCCAGCCTTGCATGGGTAATCGCCATGGACTTGAAATGTTAGTTTTTGCATGGCATATTCATGGGCGTCCTGCAGGGGCATGCTCATCCGTTTAAGCAAAGTGGTACCGCCACACCTGCGCTTCACCTCCTATCGCATTAATCACGCAAACAGCCAATTTCGGCCCCTGTGTGCTCGTTAACGGATGGCGCTCACCAGGCAGAACCGGAGTTGCTGATATGTCTGTTTCCTTTCACACCGTTCGCTCCCTCAATGGTCTAAAGAACCGCGCCAAGACCTTGGCAGCGGAGCGCTCCCTCGGCCACATGAAATCACTCGACATAGCCGCCCAAGAGCTGGGTTATTCGAGCTACAAGAAGGCTCAGCAGGTTTTGCCTGCCAGCATGACGATGATTCGGGTAAAAGTCCGCTGGCATGAACCGCGTTACAACCTCAAGGGGAGCGAAACCCTCGAGTACCCGTTCATTCGGCCATTGGGACAGATGCTTGCACCAGCAAAAGGTCGCCGGCGCCAGCGGCTTGGGATGTTCGTCATGACTTCGCCAAACGTGCTTGAGGTTATGTATCCAGGGTTCCCTATGACTCAAGTTGAGGCTCGCCGTAGGGCCTGCCAGACGATTCGTGAGCTGATGTTGATGGAGGCGCTCGACATCACGCCGGCGCCAGCGCGGATCAATGCATGGCCCACGGAAATTGGTACTGACCGTCATAAATATGAAGTGCGCATGCCAGGAACCGACCACTATAGCGTCTGGGTAACCCAACAAGGGGCGGCTCTGATCGTCAACGAACCCTATCACGACAACTCTGGCTTGCCGCTTCAAGCCGGCTGGTGCGCCGATAAGGGTTACGACATCGTCACACCGACTTGGCCTGGAATGTGGAATCCTGAGATTGGGACGCGGATGTCGATCCTGGCCCGCAAGGATTCAGGGCTCGATCTTCAGGATATGGCCAAGAAGTTGGATAACCTGCCCAATGACTTTAGCCAGAGCAAATGGCCTGGCCTCAGTCTGTAGCTATCGAAGTAGGCCAAGGATGGCATCTATAGTGCCCGCAGGGCTTTCACCTTGGCCAGGATGGAGGCCTTGCCGGTATCAATCTTGTCCGCGTCAGTTCTGTTTGAGAGCAAGGCCCGTTCTTTCTTCCCAAGGAAGTAGTGAACTCGCTCTACGCTATTCCCTGAAGGGTGGGGCAGGCCATTCAACACCTGGGCGGGGTTAACCAGGCCCTTCGCTTCAAGGTAAGTGAAGACCTTCGACACCTCGTCGCCCAACGGTACATAGATGCAATCCTGGCCGAGTAGTCTGATCTCTTCGACAAGCGCCAGCTCAATCTGTCTGAGCAACGCAGGCTGTTTCACCATGGACGGGCTTCCACTGTAATTCTCGCCATCCAGGAAGACCGGGTTGCGCAACGCCGACGTGTAATGGACGAGATTGCTGTAAGCGCCAAACAAGTCCGCACAATTGGTGATTCCCAACACCTCATCAAGACCAATATGGTTGAGCATTGCGATCAGGTTTGGGCGCATGTCACCGGAGAAACTGCCAAACTTTTTTGCCTTCTGCTTGGCGACCTCAGCACTGTCCCCGTTGAGCATGGATTTGCGCGCTTCCTCCAGGGCATTCAATGCTTGTTGTTTGCCGGGGGTGATTCCACAGATCACCACCTTTGCGTCACGGTTGATATGGTCGAAGGGGGCGTAAAAGGTCTGGAACCGACCCTCCGTCGACACCAGCAGCTTATTGGACATGGGATTCCCGAAGAACGATGTCTTCGGGTTGCTGATCAGGTCTTGGTAACGCTCAAATGTGCTCATGCTTAAGTCCCTTGTTCATGGAAAACCAGAGACTAGCCGAGGGTCTGGGCGATGCCTATACCGCAAACCCCGAACGCCGGGTTTCGCCACACTTTCGCCGCGTTTAGCCATGGATCCCCGTGATTCGCCAGGATTCCCCGCGTTTCGCCATAGCCAGGGCGGGCATCGCCAGGGACATTCAAGCGTCCAGGATTGTCTTTGGCTTTGCGCCGTAGTGCTTTGAATAGATGGCCATCGAAATATCAATCAACGTTGCCTTGTCGGGCATATTTCCTGCCGACGTGATAAAGCACGCCTGAGCAGTTCTTTGGCCTGCTTGTGTTTCCCAGTCCAGAACGACGACATGTTTCTCGTCATTCGTTTTGTCATCAACCAATGATTTCCAGCTGTTCTGGCAGCTGGCGAACGACGTCATGGCCAAGGCCATTGGCTCGCCGAGCTCTAATTTTTGGGCAAAATCGTGTTTCGAGTCGTACTCAGCAATAGCCGACACATAGAGATCCAAGGGGTTCATAAGCCGGACAACCTCAGCAATTTTGCCAGAGCCTGACAGGATGTCCTTGAGCAGCGGTGTGGTGATATTGAACATGAACCTTGGGCCCGAGATGGCCGAGATCGAATAGAGCCAGAATCCAGTATCCTTGGTGCGAGGTAGGCTACTTAAATCAGACCAGTCTGCGGCCTGGAGCCTCGATAAAATCTGTGAAGGCTGTTTTTCGATTGCCATGTATCCATTTCCTCAATTTGGAGTCCAAGCGTGGCGCTGGGATCACCTTGCCTAAACGTTTTGCAGTCGCCCAATCAGCTTTCAACTGCGCCGAAGAGAGGATAGCCGTTTGTGAGAAGGTTATCTGAAAAAATAAGTGAAAATAAATGTGTAGTAAAGATGGAGGTTAAACTCAACAAAGGCCTATAAATCGGCGCATTCAGGCAGATAATATTTGAAAATAAATGTGTAGATAGCGATGCATATCATCTAGAATTGGTGGCATGTTTGATTGCCTGGTTGGCCCGTATGACCCTGATAACCGATAAAAGCTGGTTGAATCCAGTCCTCACCGATCAGCTCCCTCAATCGTTGCTCGACCGGGCCGAGACGCTTCCGGCAAAAACAGCTTTCCTGGCCGGCAGACTGGCGCCAGAAACCGCTTCCAGGCTTACCCAGCTGCTGCGTGTGACGAACACCTACTACTCGAACATGATCGAGGGTCAATACACCGAGCCCGCCGCGATGCAGAAAGCTCAGAACGCCCCAAAGAGAGAGCGCCAACAGCTGGGCGACTTGGCGGTCAAGCACATGGATGTGCAACGGCTGTACGAGAGGGCGTTACGCCGGTACCCGACCGATTTCAAGTCCATGTTCTCCCCGGATCTGATCCGCTCTGTACATCGTCAGCTGTTCGAGGGCTCCGATGAGGCCAGTCGCCGTCTTTCGGATGGGCGCATCATGGAGCCCGGCACGCTGCGCAGTCGTCCCGATGAGGAAGTGGTGGTCGGTACTCACTTGGCGCCAGCAGCTGCCGTAGTAACCCCAATGCTCGAACACCTGCAATGGGGATTCGGGAACATCCAAGATCCTCGCCGGCGTATCATCGCGGCCTTGGCTAACCACCATCGCCTGGCCTTCGTGCATCCGTTCCTAGATGGCAATGGACGGGTCTGCCGCATGATCACGCACCTGCAATTGGCGCAGATTGGCCTGCAGCCGGATCTGTGGTCATTGTCTCGAGGCCTGGCTCGCCGGCACCAAGAATACTACTCGGTATTGGCCAAGGCCGACCGGCCCCGCGAGGGCGACTTGGATGGCCGTGGGCAACTGTCACAGAAGCACTACTTCAACTTCATCGAGTTCATGCTCGACGTCTGCCATGACCAGGTGGACTACATGACCGCTGCCTTGAACCGCGAGAAGATGCGCGAACGCGTGATCAGGGCATTCAAGACCAACGAGCGCCTCCTTGACGCCGGGGTACGGCCTGACACAGCGCCAGCAGTGCTCGCGCTACTGTTGCAAGGGTCATTACCACGCTCGGAGTTCAAAATGTTCTCCGGTCTACCACCACGCGGTGCGATTGACGAGCTGAGTAGGCTGATCAAGCTGGGCGTTGTGTTGAGTCCAACCCCTAAGTCACGGACGGTGGAGCCTGGCTTGCCCGCGTGGTTTGCTCAGCAGATTTTTCACGAACTTCACATGCGCATCCAGGCTTAGAAAATTCGTCGGCGTGACTCCCAGATATTTGATAAAAAAACACCCAGCACAACCCGCGAGCGGAGGATTAGGAATGGAACACAGCTTCACGTTGAAATACCAGCTGCCGCCAGAAACCGGCGCAATTGATGCGCTTGTCGAACGCTTTGCGCAGGAAGGCTGTGATGATGCTCTGGTCGGGGGCGGGCAACAAGGTTACCTGGCTTTGCAGTTTATCCGTGAGGCGGCAACAGCGCGGGAAGCTATAGAAAGCGCCATGGAAGATATTCGCAGAGCCTCACCTCACGCACTCTTGATAGAGATATCTCCTGAGTTACAGGGCCTAGTGGCGTCTGACTCGCCATAGTCCTGAGCAGGAGCTGGAAGGGGCAGTAACAGGTTCAGATTCCCGATAGGTCAACGTTACCGGTGACTTCGGCGAGTTCGAAACCTGTTCACCATCTTCAAGCTGCATCAGGTAGTCATTCCACGCAGCACCGTCACCCTCGTCATGGTGGATGGCGTGGGACTGAGGTCTGAGACCACGCTTTACTCGGTCACGACTGGCTGCATCAAGTGCATAGGTTGTGATCGTATAGCCGTCCTGGAGCTTCTCCTGGACTTTATCTTCCAGCAGCCTACTGAGTTCTGCCTTGTCCATAGTAACCCTCGTTGCTCGAAACACAGACCCATACAATCGTAGAAGAACTGTCGAGATAATCCACCTAGGGGCTGGCTTGACCGCCAGGTGATCGATCAATGGCGTAAAGTCACGCCAGCCAAGCGGAGAAAGCAGCTGAGGAAACTTTGCTATCGAAGCATGTTGTAGTAGGCTTTCGATTTTAGAGATTTAAACTCTACCCGTACTCAGGATTTTTTCATGAAAAAGACAGTAATCGAAAAGAAACTTAGTGTCGAAAGCATTGTGTCCTTTATACATACTCGTGGAAGAGTTAATCAGGGTCTTGCTGTCTTCGCCTATAGTGAAAACCCCGAAGCGCGCAACGAATTTATAGGGAAACTAATTGAGCATATAGAGAACGACAAGACGGATTCTCGTCTGTTTATAGGGCAGCTTGATGTGAGCGTAAGATTTTCCGATAAAACAATTTATAGCAGACTGTTCCAAAAGAGCTCAAGAGGGCAAATGGAGGACTATACAAGGAAGGAGGTTATTAAAGGCCTAAGGGATATTACGATAATTAAGAACCCTCAAGACCTGCTTATCAACACTAAAAAAGAATTGCAAACAGACATGGCGTTAATTAGAGCGATAACATCAAGGGATCATGGAAAAGTTGTTATGTTTATTGGCCCAAAGTCCATCATTAAAATCATGGAATTAGATAGCGATCTTTCCTCGTTATCCTTAAGTGGCGAAATAGAAAACTAATTCCGAGGTTTTCCCAATCAATCGCACACTATGACTATTACTACCAATACGCATTGTGGCCTGGAAACACTGTGCGGTTAGCGATCAGTGGTTTGTATCAGACAACTACCACTTGAATTGAGGGTATTGATCGATATAACTGTAATCATCAAAATCTGGCAGTTCATTTCGATATATGACGGCCAAAACCGAATCCATGGAGTTCACGAGAGCCCATAGCTGAGCCTTTCGCTGTTCAGGCGTTAGTGTCAGAAAGTAGTGCGTACGGCTCGCAGAACTCTTGAAGATTGCGGTAGGGCCTGATGTTCCGATCCGTAAGGCTACCTCAAGGAAATTATTACCGGTGCCGGGAATCATTACATTGAGCGACGATTCGATGACGTCCTCAAGCGCGTACATGATTGCTTGGTGATTCCGGTCAAGCGTCGGCATAAAAGCCATGGCGGCCCGCAACAAGCCAGCTTGCCAAAGCAAATCTGTCCAAAACCAGTCAAACCCATAAATCGGCGTTTTGTCTTCACCATACCAGTCCCGCGTGCTTTTTCGTCGATAACCTCTGTGCGCCTGGTCGATATCAGAGAGCAGTAACAGTAGCGGGCTTTCCTCGGTGTTCCTGATTAAAAGGCTTTTTGTTTGAATGTCGTCGACGAATCCCCATAGCGCCTTGAGCTCATACATGTCTCCCCAAAGCACAATACCGGCGTTTGATTTTCTCTTCTCGAACAGCATGAGATAAGCCCCTTGCTAACGAATGGTGACAACCATAAAAGGTTAGCACCTCCGAGGGGGGCCTCAGTTTGAATATCGATTTTCTTTGCCAATTAAGGCTGACTAAAGACCTACGGGGCAGGCGATTCCTGCTCAAGGGCAAGATCAACGGCCAACTCAAATGCCTTCTTGAACTTGTTCCTGAATCCGCCAATACCGATGCCACTGCATTTTTCCAAGCTGTTCTGCCAGGTAGCATCAGCGTACGTAAACGTGCCGAACCCTTTCCGCGCATCATGCTCTTGGCCCTCAACCCAGCCCCAGTCCGGCTGTAGCTCAACATCAGGTTTTGTCAGCAAAAGCTCCAAGGCGGATGGGCTGATCTTCATCACGACTGGGTGGGAACGCCCACAATCCTCGTACTCGGCTTCACCGGATTCGCTGGCATAGCGTTCTGCATCCTCCAGGGAGGATGTCAGGTTTAGGTAGGATGGATCCTCGTGGCGCTTTCGCCATGCCTTGCGCGTCGTGCCGTGGTAGAAAACGGGTAGGGCAGGTGAAGCATTCTCCGCATCTGGCCCCTTGACCGCCGCAGCTTCTATTGTCAGATCAACAGGAATGTTTGGCAGCTCGATGACTCCGTCGTGAAACTGTGCGATCTGACTCGGGTCGAAAACCACGTACTCGCCAACCGAACCATCTTCCTCGACGCCAAAGACGCCGTCGTACCCATTTGAGATCAAACTTTTGACCTGTTCGGTGCTGAGCACCTGGCTATCATAGCCGTCCATAACGAAAGGGTTGTTAATTCGAATAAAGGCTGCGATGACGTAGGGCTGCTCGCATTCGACTTCGCTGTCCATGTGAGCATGTTGTTTTGCAGCTTTGAACGACGGCGTGAAATACGCGCCTTCCAGATCAACATGGCGCGATGAATTGAAACGCCGATCCTCTCGCGATGTTCCATGAAAAACCATCAGAGGTGCGCCGGCAGGCGTCGTAACGCGACTCTGCTGAAACCAGTCCTTGAAGGCCTTGCAGCTGCTGAGTTCTTCAGGGGCCGCCACAGGATCAGGAATTGGCAGATGAGAAGGATCCATGTTGAGATCTTCAGGGATGGCATAGGCTGGGTTCATAAAGGTTCTGTCGCTCGAAACGCCGGGGCATGGAGTGCTACCTCTAAGCTTACGGTTGGAGCTTGAAACCCATCAACGCCGACGTCCTCTACTGTATGCTGATAGCAGGTGGTATGGCTCCATATGATGGAAGGCAATTGATGCGAATAACCGAAATGATCGAGGTGGAAACCGTCACTGACATCGTCTGCGACGTCTGCGGAAAATCAACCTTCCTCGTCAATGGTGGACACCAGTTCGGCACGCTCAAGGCTGACTGGGGATACGGCACAACCCATGACGGGGAACGCTATGAAGTTCACCTGTGTGAGCTTTGCTTCTTCCAGGCCTTGGCCAACATCAAGCAGGAGCTGCGCACCAATACCCTGTTCCGTGAGAACGGCCCCGATCAGGGAGAAAATTTCGGACTGGTGTCGAAGGGCAATTATTTCGGCGACGCCTGGGATCCGATCAGCAGCCGGCGCAAATAGAAAGACCGCCGTATTAGGGCGGTCTCTCTATGACGCATTGGCTAGTAGGGCCGTTGCGGCGTTTCACAGGAAGCTTCGACGCGTGTCGATAGTGTCAAAGGTCAGGGGCAATTTCAACTCTATCTTCAGACCCCAGCAGACCACCAGGACGAGCATCTGGTCGAGCGTCTGGCTTTGGTCAAAAAACAGAACCACGTCGCCTGGCGGCACCTTAACGTGACGTCATCCCAAAAGTTACCGGTGTCAACGTTGACAAGTGTTTTCCCTCGCGTTAATACACCTAAGTGACTGAACTGTTTGGACTTTAGGCATCTGTCAACAAATGTACTGAGCAGATAATAATGCTTTAGTTATCTGCCTGCGGTCGGGATGGTGCCATTTGTTGACACACCTAGGTGGTGACACAGCGAGCAATGCCCAAGACGGCTTTCCTTGCGGTCAGAGCGAATCACAGCCCTGGCTCGTCCATCTCCCATCGAGGGTTTCTCCTCGTGGGCTCTTGGGTTGGCTCAGGTGCTTCCTCGATGGCCATAGCAACTTGTGACCGAAAGAATTGATCAATCACGACCAAAGCATCATCAACCTCAACATCCCATTCAGCCTTGGCCATAGGACGACCGCTCGTTTTTAGGGTTAGGTGAAATAACTCATCCTCGCTCAGGTCACTCAAGACGACCGAGCTCCGGGTGATAAAGCCGTTCCTGGATTCCGGATAGCAGCCGTTGATATCGAACATCATCGCATCTGCCGGGTTAGAGACCCACGCATGATCGATGTAGGCGTCATCTGTCCCATCATTTAGCACAACACTGATCGGCCAGCCTATTGATCTATGGAGCGCGGCAGCCAGGTACATGCAACGACCACAGGCGTACATCAGGTCAATGTCGTCAGGGATATTTTCCGGAGTGTACGCAGGGATTTTGACTAATGCCCTGTGGCATTGGTCAGTGGCTCCCTGTGCAATGTGTTCGCTTCGCGCCATGACCATCAATGAATCCTTGGTGAATCCCTGCCTGCATTAAGCTTTGCACAGGAGTGCATATGCCTACAAATGGATGGCAGTTCAGGGCCAAGGGAGGTTGGCAACAAAAAGGACGCCGCTTTATCTAGCAGCGTCCACGTCGAGAGCCTGGCTTCGCTAATGGGGTTAGAACGACAATCCATCGTCACGCTCTAGATTTTTTGTTGGCATAGCCAGAAGTGTTATTCCAATCTCTTTGGCAAAATCCTTGAATTCTGTAACGATTCCTGGGGTGATATCTCTGTTCAGCATGTACTCTGGGTAGAGATGTGGATCGCCATATGCGTTGAATTTGTTGGCCACCACCATCAACGCGGAAATTCTTGCCCACTTTATCGGTGTCGGGATTTGCTGAAGACCTAGAGACATAACCTTTCCAAGGTACTCTGGATGACGCTGAAGAAAGGCTTTCACCAGGGGATCTGTGCCAACAGGCCCTGATTCCTGTTCAGCGATCCATCGAGCGCAGGTTTCTTCTTTAGTGCCTGGACGAAAAGCCGAAGTCTTTGTCCAGATCACCGAAGGATTGATCGCTTCGTGATCGTTGGCTTTTCCGCTCACTGCACGCTCGTGCAACACGATGGCCTGCTCGACTGCGGAGGCTGTTATATCAAACGACGCCTTGTCCGTGAATTCCTCAAGGCGCCAAATCATCCTTGAAGTTTCGGGTGGGGCAAGTGGGTCAGCCCTGTGTTTCTGGCCTGTTGCAATGGGGTTGTCCTCATGCCATATGCGCATGTTTGAGAACATGGTGTTCACGGGGTCTCTGAGATACGTAACCCCTTTGGCCATAGCCTGAGAAAGACTTGGCGCGGAGAACATCAGGCACGACAGATTATCGTCATCGTCCATGCTCACCGTGTATTTGGTCATGAAAATATCTTCCCTGACCAGGGCCTTGTTGACTTGATCGATGACGTAGATTTCGTCATCCATCACTCTCGTCTCATAAGTCTCTTCGAGCGAAGCCGGCAGGGTCAGATCAGGCTCCTGAATGCTCAACAGGTCGACCAAGTCACGGTTCAAGACCTGGGTGAAAAATCCAAGCAGAGCTTTCTGCTGCACCACATCAGAAGCGTTGTAGAGTTCGGCCAATTTACCCCAATGGACATTTGGACTAACCAATGCCTCGGACATAAAGAAACTCTCGATCTGAGACAGATTCGCGTGACCTTTTTCTTCCTCGAACTCATTGATCTCCGGTTCTTGTAATAGAGCCAAGGCCTGAAGGCCGGCCTTGTTCACGATGGGCATTCCATCCCACATCGGCTCCATCGCCTTGCAAAGACCCGTAAACGTCGCTTCGCTGAGATTTTCAAGAGCCGCTATCTGCAACTGGCCGACACGGGAGGGCAGGTAAAAATTGGCATCTCGAAATGCGACGTCTGTATTGCTTGGCCAGTTGGCCATCGTCTGCCCAGGAGGTGCGAATTCACCAAAATCAGCTTCGTACTTGAGTTGAATCAGCGGGTGGGAGTTGATGCTTGGCGGTTTCAAAGAGGTTGGATGTGGCGCAGACATGATTTTGCTCGCTCGGGTGCTTATAGCTCCATTGTGCTGTGTAAGCGCGGACTGAAGCAATTGAGGCACACGGTTGGGCTGAAGGAAGACGCCAGAGGCTGGAGCCGTCGAAAGGTCATTCCCTCGCTGGCCCTGGTTGTGTCCAAAGCATAAGCAGCCCGCCTTAAGGGCGGGAATGCCGACCCTTTCGCTGATCATCCCCAACTGCTCGATGCGGGGCGGAAAAGCTTAACTACCGCTCAGCCTGCCAACTACTCGTCGCCTTGAAGAACGGCGTAAGGGATCCCTACGGTTTAAGGCCACTTGCGATGCCCGCTAACTCCAGTTGCTCATGGAAGATCGAACCCTGGAAGGCATGGCATCAATAAATTGCATGACTTAGACGTCCTAGCCTAAAATATTTACATAGGTGATGACAGAGTTGAGAGTGGTCGCGCAAATGAAAAGTAAAAAAATCGATTATAAAATCTCTGTAACGCCAGCCAGGAATATGTGCGACTACGAAGACTCTCACCTATTTGTCAAAAATTTTAAGATTTCAGCCAAGAAGGGCGAAAAAGAGATTGGTGTAGCTAACGGATATATATTTAACATGCGCGCCTTAGCTGAATGCAACATGCTAGATATTCTGGATGACACCGAAACAACAGATAGGCTGTTCTGCTCCTTGTATCACAGCACGCCGTTAAATGCCGACATTGAAAGCATGGTTAAAGGGTTCAAACCAGAGTGCCTCGAGGCTATAAATGAAAATTTTGAGTGCTCATTCGATTCTGTAGATGATCACGATGACGCTTGGTTTAGTCATTACGATATAACAATTGGATTTCTTGATAGTGTAGATGTTCGCAAGGAGTACAGAGGTCTTGGTATTGGCTCAAAAATGATGAACATGCTAAAGCGATTTAGGAATACCGTTGATTTTATGTTTCTTCAGAGCTACCCAGGAGAAGTCTATGAGGAACTTCGAGACCTTAAGATTAGCTATGATGAGGAAGATCAGTATCTCAAAACTGACGCAGGAAAGAAGCAACTGATGGATGGGCAACTTAATATCGATAAGTTTTATTCGAGTCGCGGATATAAGCCATTCAAAGTAGATGGTTGGACGTGGATGGTTATTGATAAGCAGGGCCTCAAGACATTGGAAAAAGAATCCAAAAAAGAAATACAAACGCCGTCTTTCGATCCGTGTTGACCGACCGATCCGACTGAGGTTGGAATTTTTTTTCGATGCGTCCCCCTAGGCCGTCTTCACAAGCTCTTGAGATCTACAAGCTGGTGCGAAATAGCATTACTTGTACCCACTCAATCATGGAGCGACCTAGATGAACGACTCAGTAATCGACTACGCGCTGGAATGCACGCCGGCCCAGGAGCGGGCTCGTCTCACCAAAATTGTTGTTGCGCTGACCGAGGACGAAGTTGGCGAAGTGGCTGCGCGTGTCTACCAGGCTGTCAGCCGTTTTAACCTCTACCGCAATGACACTCCAGGCTCTGCAGGCGGGACAGCCTATAACGCCTTGGTGGGCGCTATCAGGGCGGTGATGATGGTTCGATAGGGGATATCTGAGCTGACTACGGTAGGTGCTGCGAAAACTATTGAGGGCGGACTGGCCACCATCGCTGACATCTCAATTACATGCCGAAATCAACATCGGGTTACTTTCGCACATGAACATCATCCTTGAAGGCGTTCAGGATACTGGTTACCTTCTCGAAGGCCTCGCGGGATGGTGTTTTCGGCCCGGCATGCTATATTTCCAGAACATACCTATGCCATTATTTAGCAAATTAAGGTGCATGATCATTATCAATGTAAGTGGAGGTCGTCATGATCACTGCAATTGATGCTGAAAAACAAATTAACGAATTAATTGCCAAGCAGGACGTTTCTGCCACGATCAATGAATTCAAATCAAGAATTGAAGTGGAGATAGAATTAGAAAAGGTTGTCCTATTTGGAAGCAGGGCTCGGGGAGATAATGACCTTGATAGTGATATTGATATCAGTCATTGTGCCAAATCCTCCCGTCACGTATGTAGAAAAAAGACTGTTTGCAAAAAAGCTATCGAAAGTTACTTTCGATATAGAGCTAAGAACTGGCTTGGTTATTAACCCGTTAATAGTCGGCGTTGCTGAATTTAATAAAACAGATGGTTTATCAGAACTTTTAAAGAACATTAGACATGACGGAGTTGAAATTAGATGAGAAAAGATATTCTAGATAAGCCTAAGTCGCTTGGTAAGGCTCCTGATGGATTAAAGTCCAAGTAATTACTCGCTAAACTCAGCCTCATTACTCTCGAGATAGTCATTTGGATATGTCAACTTTGGCGAGACTGAAGTCACATGCTGAACTCCGCATCTGGCTCCTTCCTCGCATGAACCTCATCCTTGATGGCATTGAGGATGCTGGTAGCTTTGTCGAAGGCTGCGTCTGATGGCGTTCTCGGCCCGGCGTACTCGAAGGATGTTCCACCATCCTTGTCGGTATACAGCACCAGGTGCTCACCCTCGGCGAGCTTGAAGATCCAGGTTTTCCAAGGGTATTTGCCATCAAACGTAAACGCCGGCTCGCCCCACAGTTTTTTGTAAGCGTCGAGGTGGCTGACACCAAGCCGGTAAAAGCCTTTCTTGTCCTTGTCCATCATGTCGGTAAGGAATTCATGGAGTCTGTCTACCATGAAGATCGGCTCTGGTTGGGCTTGCCCAAGCCACTCGCTGGTGGTGTTGACCAGCTCAATTCCTGCCAAGTCGATTTTATTGCTCATAGATAACCCTGGTGATAGTCAGGCGGTCGCCGGCGAAGATCAGGCCTCAGGCCTGAAGTACATCCGGATGATATGTGTGTGTCTGGAGGCTTTTTTGCAGGCGCTGGCGCTCTATACCCTCAACGACATTTTTTAAAACGTACCCCATGCTCTTCTCGGCGGCGCTTTCACTTTCCCACTCTGAACTGGTGGACACCAGATAGTCGTGCGTCACGTCAGTCAGTCGGGCTTTTGACGTGAGGGGACGGTAGGGCGCACCAAAGTCAGGGGTTGCTAAATCTGAGACCGACCATTCTGTAAGCACAAAGATTGATGAGCGCTCTGGGAGCACGACGCCGCCAATAACCCTGCTAGCCAAAGCGCCGGCCAGTGGCTTATGCCAGTCAATCGGCTTGCCATTACCGATGTTGAGGACTGCAATGATGGGCGAGCCGTCATGGTCGTTCAGAAGATTTTCCATTTGCTCTGAAAACGGGCTATCCAGAGTTAGGAATACTGATTTACCGAGGGGCTCGACCTGAGATGCCAAGGTAGCCATGAAACTATTAGTGCTATCAGTTAGAAATATGCGATCCACGGGATATCCTCTTTTCCCAATTATCTCCATTGCCTGCCCAAGAAAGCAATAAACCCTGTTGTCCACCGTATGGCAATGATTGCTAGTTATGCGTAAGGGGGCGGCAGGACGGTTCAATATTGGATTTCATCATGGTAACCTGAGAACCAATACATGGGTGTTATGGGGGCTTTATGAAGGCTTATCACTATGCATTTGACGACAAAGGTGTGCGGCTCTCTTCCATCATTGTTGCAGAGAATTTAAGGCACGCTGCAAAGCTCTTCTTTGAGTCTCCTAATGGTGAGTTCTTCCGCAAAAAACACAAAATCACCCATGATATATCCCTGGGCTTTTCTGATGATCATGAGCATGAATCTGGAGAGGTTGTGACGCCAGGGTGGACTTTAAATATTAAGGTTTATCAGAGGGGCGACTACTAACTGGCCGCGAGGCAGGAAATAGAAAATCGACGGAAGATTTTGGACTGTAATCCGTTTTTATAATTGCGGGAGTTCCATCGCTCTGGCAATGTTCCGCCTGAGTCAATGCAATGAGAATGACTCAACACTGTGATCGTCATCAAGCCGAGGACGACGCTTCGCAATGTACGGTTGGCTAGGCTTGTAGTCCGGATTGAACCCGCGTTGATGCGGGTACTTTCCATTTTGGTCTGGCCAAAGCATCTGCTTGTAGGTCGGCTTCTTACCTTCGTCTTCGAAGTAGGCATCTGCCTGGATGGTATAAGCAGAGGCTTCCTCGTTATCCACGCTCTCAAGGAGCATGGTCACACTCCAGATATCCTCAATCTTGCGACCATCTTTCGGGCGATGGCACATCCTCAACTCGTTGAAGTACTCCATGATGGCGCCATGGATCGCCTGTGGCGGAAGGCCGAAGACGATGAGCTCCGGTGCGCCAATGTTGGTCATTCCGATTGTGTAGCTGAAAGGCGGGGATTCCTCAGAGCCCATCACATGCTGAATGTGCAACCCATGGCTGGATATGTTGCTGGTGATCATGGCCCTGATTCGCAGGGCGATCTCGCTGTCGCTGGGTCTCATCGTTGGCTCGTGATGTTAATTTAATACCGGCTTAGATTAGCAACTAATCCCCTGGTAGGTATACAGCATGACCATCATGGCAGGGCGGGTAGGGCTGCCTGGCTGGGATCAGGGTTCGTAACCAGCATCCGGGGTCGAGGTTTTGGTGTGAAAAATCAGGTTGTCGATCAATTCCGATCTTTGGCCCGTGCAGACATACAGGGCGAGCTTCTCCTGGTACGCCGGCATATTCAGCCTGACCTCATTCTCAATGGATCGAGGCAGGGGGTAATACTTCAGGAAGGAGTCGACATAAGATCCCAGGAAAACGTCCCTGAAGATCTCAACGTTACCGAATTCATAAACACCAAGCAGCGCCTCGATGTAGTCGCGCTTTTTCATGATGTCGAATGAGATCGGCATGCAACCATGCGCAAGCAACGGTACGTTGGCCATCATCCGGGATGTCCTTTTATTGCAATCCGCAAAGGCCTGGACGTAGGGAACTCTGGTCATCAGGTAAAAAGCTGCCTCTATAGGGTTTTCAATCTCGCTAGCCGCGTTCATTACGTAATCGATGAGGTCGTAGATTTTCTCCTGCCCGGTGCCTGGGTAGTAGGAGGGCGGGGTATAGGCCGTGTTATCGATATCCATCAGCTCTGTTGTTCTAATCTGGCCCAATTCATGTTTGAGCACAAAATGTTTAGTCGGGCCTTGAATCTCACCTGGATCTGCAATGCAAACGTGGATGGCCTTTAGCATGCGCAAAGAAACGTCTTTGCTTTGGATTACGAGGTCAAAAGCACGCTTATGATTGATGATCATTTGGGTGTCTTCCGCAGAAGCATGTTCAGCAGCGACCCCATACTGGAGCAGTTTCTGGGTGTCCAAGTGACTGTACAGGTTGCCCTCGAGGACAGACGAAGACCAGGCGATATCGACCATGAAGTTCGCTTTTTTAGCCTTTGTAAGTTGTACTTTTTTCGGGAAAACCTCATCCAACCTAAGGAGAGCGTCTTTACCAATGCCCGGTGCATACTCAAGGAACTGGCGTGAAAACTGCGCCGGTCGGCGCTCGTTCGGCCTGGTTTTAGCAAAAAGCTTCTTGAGTTTATCTTTCACGTTTATCTCCCCGTATCCAGGAGCTCAGTATAACAAGTCAGCATCTCTAATCGTGATAGTGATGCAGATCATCTGAGGGCCTGGGTCGGTTTTTAACGAAATAAGGACAAAAAGCCATTTCCAGTCAATCAATGGGTGGAAAGGCCGTTTCCTGTCAAACAATCAGGAGACAAACCCATAATCACTGCCCAGATCAGCGCAGGCCATTTTCATCCCTGATCAACGATGCCGCCGACTTTTGAAAAAGCAACAAGCCGTGATCGCCAGCCAGGCATCAGTCACTTTCAAAAGCATGTCGACAGAGAGATGCGAGCGACCGCGCTGGGCCAGACATCGTCATTTGAAAAATGAAGAGAAAACCCTGGGCGCGAAAAATCGAGAGAAGAAAGGTGATGTTATACCGTTACCTATATGTGCGATATCCGATAATGGCTAGACCCGGATATTGCACATAGGGCGCTTCTGTGCGACTATTCCTGGGCTTTTTCCCATTTTTTCGTTTTTGGGTTTTTCGCGGATTTTCTACTTGAGGGTTTTCTTGTGGCTGCCAAACCGTTACCGCTGTTCGACACGTTCAAGAAATTTCACGAGCTGAACTTTAATCGCGTCACAAGCGAATTGCCAGTCGTTCAAGAATACCTGGCGTCATTTCCAAGTCAGCTGCAAGCCGTCGAAGGCTACAAAGCTGTCCGAGGCTTCCTCAGGTCTTACGCCGGCAACGACGCTACCTTCAACTCGTATCGAACCCACGTTGAGCGCATGCTGCTCTGGTCACTGCTGGTGGCCAAGAAGCCACTCCTCGAGCTCAGCCGCACCGACGCCGAGCGCTTCATGGAGTTTTGCCTCAATCCACTGCCAGAATGGATCGGCCCGGTCGTCAAATCCCGCTTTATCCGCATTGGTGGCAGAAAAGCATCAGATGAAGATCCCTATGAGGTCAACTCTGAGTGGCGCCCTTTTAACCTGACCACCTCCAAACGCGCCCTGAAACTCGCCCAAGAGCAAAACCGTGAGGTTGAGGACAAACCCTACGAGATGTCCCAGGGTTCGGTGGCCCAGGTCTTTGCGGTGTGCGGCAGCTTCTTCAAGTACGCGACCGACGAAGGCCTTACGGATAAAGCCAACCCGATCCGGGCGATCAAGCAGAAATCCAAATACAAACAGCGCAACACGGACACCAGCGCCACCAAGTCACTGACTCCTTTCCAGTGGGATTACGTCCTGCAAACCGCTGAAACCATGGCTGCCGAGGCGCCAACTCACGAACGCACCTTGTTCATCCTGGCCACGGCCTTTTCGATGTACCTTCGGGTATCGGACATGGTTGGCCGGGATAACTGGACACCACGCATGAAGGATTTTCGCAAGGACAGCAATGGTAACTGGTGGTACCACGTGGTCGGTAAAGGAAACAAAGCCGCCAAGATCAGCGTGCGCGACGAGTACCTGGACTACCTCAAGCGGTACCGGGCGCACCTGAACATGACGCCACTGCCCTCCCCTGATGACAACACGCCGCTGCTGGCTACCTTGAATGGCCGCTCTGGTCTGTCTGACCGCCATATCCGGTTGCTGCTCCAGGAGGTTTTCGACAAGGCTCTTGAACGCATGAAGGCTGAAGGTCGGACAGAAGACGAGCTCGACAATTTACGCTCAGCGTCGCTGCACTGGCTCCGGCACACCTCGGCCACTTTTGATGCGCCGTACCGCGAAACCAAGGATTTGCAGGCTGACCTGCGCCACGAGAGTATGAAAACCACGCAGGACACCTACTACAACACCCTGGATGACGAACGCGCCCGCTCGGTGAAGAAGCTTGGGCTGAAGGATCGCGGCTGATCAGCGCCAAAAGGAATGGATATGTCAGTGAACATGAGCAGGCTCGATACGATGATGAACCACTTCCTTCGCGAAGGGTTCACAGGAACCGTGGAAAATAGACTTAGAACCAAGCCAAGCACCACTACAGAGACTTTCATAGAAAAAGTTGAGGGCGGATGGTCTGTAACTGTCAGGCATAGCCACAACAACATTGAAAAAGTTGTGGTTAGTGTCGAAGACTTGATGTTCTGGTTGTACTCCAGAACATTTTAGCCATGGATAAGTGTGAGTAATCAATGCCCGTAGCGCCTCAAAACCTCGCTGAGATTCAGCACCGGTGGTGCGAAGCCTTCACCAATGAACAAGGCCGCATCACCGCCTGGACGTTTGTGCCAAGAGCCATTGTCGACGAAGTGCTTGCAGGCAAGATTCAGACCTGCCCCATGGAGTTCTCTGACCAAGGGCTTTTGTTTCGCCTGGCCTACGAATGGATGAAAGACGCCATGGATGAGGCAGGCGTAAAAGGCCGAGAAGCTGGCATAAATCCCTGGTGGTGCTGGATTCAAACGAACGCAGACCAGACCCGGCCAACCTCCTTGGAGGCAGATGGAACCTCTGTCCTGTTGGAGCTCAGCCTCGATCCCAAGGACGTTCTACTGTCTGATTTCGACATGTGGCACGTACCGCTGAACTACTGGCTCAACGGTGAAGGTGATGAGGTTGAAGCTTTTGAAAACGAGCTGGAGTTGGCGGGTCTCAATATCTACGAAGACAAGCCGCTTCCGTATCCCTTTCACACTCGCGTCCAAGCCAGCTGGCGGGAAATTTTCTGTCTGGATCGCGTGAATGGGTATACCTGTGAACTGAAGGACAAGACCATTCAGGGTGTGTTCTGGAAAATAAGGCCAGAGAGTATAAAGGGAATCGTTGAGACTTAGCAGAAAGCCAAGGTAGCTAATGCGGAATCTGCGACGTCAGAGAAAAAACGACCAGCCATGTGATCTACTACAATCCACTGAAATTAGCGATCACGATCAGATCTCGAGGTGACACTTGAAAAAGATAAAATTGACTAATTTCGAGGAAAATCACGGCTTTGTCCCCACACGATCTATGGGGATGGTTTGGCGTGACGAGATAGATTCCGATTTCTTCCCGGCGCTAGCTTGTATAATTAGCGACTACGATCAGTTCATTTGCGATATAATTGACATTGACAAGTTTTATTCGTTTCATGAGTTTTTATGCCCAATTACCATAGATGACTATACCAATATAACTCAATCGTTCAGAGATAATATTCAATACTTTCAGCACGGTTCTATACATATTTTGGAACAGGCCTGGAGCTTCATCGGTGGCGGAGGCGATACATTTAAACACGCTGAGATTTCATGCAAAAGCATAACCCCAAATATAGGCAGGATATTTATTTGCAGCAATTACAATGCTGGTCTTTGCTTGTTTGTGTTGAGTAGTGAGAAGTATAACGATTACGAATCTATTTTCTTTCATCATACTCCAGTCATCGAAATCGCCCCTGCCACTTATGATAATCTAGGAGCAATGATCGCGATGCATAACCTTGCAAGATGCAAGGAGTCAGAGGATATTTTAATACATTTTATCGAAGATAACATTGCAACTAAAATAAAAGATGACAGTGATATCTAAAGTTAGATGAGACTTCCATTTGAATAAAGGATCATTATGATCCGCGTCAGATTGATCAGGCACGCCCAGAGCGCAGCAACGCCGACCTCCCTAAAACCGATCCCAGCGCCATACCGCTCACGCAGGCAGGACAGCGCCAGGCCCTGGAGCTAGCTGATGCCATCACGTCAGCGCCCGACCTCATCATATCCTCGCCCTACCTTCGCGCCATGGATACCGCGCTACCGACAGTCTCTCGATGCCCGGACGTGCCGTTCGAAGTCTGGGCAGTCGAAGAGTTTACCTATTTGGCTCCAAATCGATTTGCCGGATCCACCCAGGTTGACCGAAAACCTTACGTGGAAAGCTACTTGTCGAACGGTGATGCGGCCCTGGTCGATGGCCCTGGCGCCGAGTCTTGTGAGCAGCTACTGGGTCGTGCACGGGCCGTGTTGGCCAGGCTCGAGGCTCATGAGGCTCATGAGGCCCAGGATGTCCTGGTGTTCAGTCATGGGCAATTCATCCGAGCCGTGGCATGGGTCATCAAGCACGGCGCCGCTGCTGGTTCTCCAGACCGTATGCGTGAGTTCCGGGTCGCAGATGTGTGTGAGCCACTGGGGAATTGCTGCAGCTATCAGTTGGTGTTTGGCGGGGGCATGTGGACGGTCGAGCGACAGCTTGATCCATCTGGCCAGGTGGCGCTCATCGATGGCTTTTGCACCGGGCTCAAGATTATTTAGGTGGGCGATGCAAAATAACGCCTCTTCGGCGTAGCGAAGAAAACCCTGTCGTGTTCAGCCCACATGGGGTTGCGTTACGCCCATGAAATGATTATTGTTCGAGCAGGGCATGTGCATCCCTTCCGCTCACACTGGAAAATCAAAATCAGGCACAATTGTTATATGTTGTTAGTTATTGCATACATTTTCTAACACAACCAGCGTCTGAAATTGTACGAGTGAGCCGTAGTTAACCAAATAATTGGTTGTTCAGACTACTGGAAAATATATATGAGCGATTTTACCGAAGAGATGATCCAAAGAGCTTTCTCCGCACTTAAGGATTTTGCTGAAGATGAGGCGCTCAACCCTCCTCATCAGTTTTTTTCAGAGCCTCAGCGCCCTTCTACAGCACTAGAAAACTCGCTAAAGGTATCTGGGCTTCAGGAGATATTTCACAAAGACCCAGCCAGGTTTGTCGAGATATGTATCGCTAGGATCAAAGCTAAAGCCTCGATTCTAAGTTGCTTCGCTGACATAACAAGGATCAGCGCCCTTAATATTGCAGCCTCATTGTGCTATTTCAATTCATGGCGCGATCTTCATGAATATTCAAAACTTCTACCATCCATGAACGCCAAGAGCGTCATCGCGGATGCAAGGACATTTAAGTTATCAATAGGCGCTTGGGCTATCACTGAAGGCACAGGCTTCACTGAAACTATCGAAACTCACTTCAAGCTTTCCGCATTAATTCTTGGTGGTGAAAAAGGAGCAAGCGACCAACGAATTGAATACATTGCAAGGAAAACATTTAGTGATTCTAGTATTCAGTCAAAGGCTTTTGGTCAACTAGAAATTTTTAGCATGATCGAGTCAATCAATTCCAATGTTGATCAGTTTATGATTACCGACCTAATCTCAACATACCCACTGACTAATCAACAAAAGCCGCTCGATCTCGATCAAATTGAGATCATGGATTTACTCGAAGTCTTTGCCTTTGCGAAGACAGACGACTATATGTCGTACAAGAAATACTCAGAGCTCCTCTGTCGCCGCATCAAGCACCACATAAGATATTACATAGAAAACACAACCCGTGATATCGCAGGGTTGTTTTATGAAGATTCACTTTCTGATAAAAACAGTCTTCTTATTAAATTTGGGCACCCAAGCATCGATAATGAAATCAATGATTTCATCAAAAGCCGGTTCCATAAATTAGGCCGCCCGGCTTTAAGCTTCCTGGTAAAGCAACCCAATCAATACCGCATGTATGGCGAAGAAAACAATGCGCGTCTTGACTACCATAGAACCGAGTCAACAAAGATCTGCCTTGATAGAAAGCCACTAGAGTCAGGTGTTTTCTTAAGCGTATTCAGAAAGTATAGAAAGTGTGAAGAACCTAGACAAGATAAACTCTATGAGGTTTTTGCTGTAGCCGAGGATTCTGGTGGGCTAGTTATTGGCTATATTTCAATTGATTACACCAACAGCCAGTATCGCTCATTAGGTGCGCATGCAGAGATGCTCAATGATCATGATAATACTGAAAGCCTTGAGATGCTTCATTCTATTGGCCTCAGATGTCAGGATGGTCAATCCTACTGGGATTACCAATCGGCTGCGTTTGTATTTGATTGGGAGGTTGCGATCTCACACCAGAATAAAGGAATTGGTACTGAGTTATTCCATGAGGCCTTTCGCCAAGGACTCAAGGGCTTAAAAAAGCCAGAAGTTGTAATTGCTAATGTTGAACCGCTGCGCTATCCAGTAACGCCGACTTGCGCTTTGAAGAAATTACCCTTCTTGAATTACAATAAAGATAAAGATGTTATCGAGAGTATTTGGAATAAAGTCACAACCAGAAGCTCTAATTTCGGAGGTATCTGGTGTGACTTTGTTGCAGGAGGACATTGCGGGCATTATCACGGAATTGGTAACTCATTTTATCGAGGAATAAATGAGATCCGGGCAATGGATTTGGATTAATCCTGCCAAGCGATGCCAGGGGATGCCCTCGGCATCATAGGCCAAACTCACACACCTTTGCCTACCTTAGCCTTCTTCCAGAAAGACTGGATGTCTAGCAACCACTATGGGGCCATTCATGGCCCCTTTCTTTTGGTACACGTTTCTACTCGTTACATAAAATACAGCGGTTTTTAAATATTTTTCAGTCTCACTCAAATTTTGCCGATCAGATCAATATGTTGTCAAAAATTCCTAGGCTATTGATTTTCTTTGCTAAAATTCTGATTTTTTGACAGCTCGAGCCACGATCCCAAGCATTTACGTATTTTGCCATTTGGCTCATTTTTTGACTAAATGTTGTCAAAACAGCCAGAACAACCAGCAAATCATAGAGTTGGTGATTGCAGATTTGACAACATGGTTGTCAACTAGCCCAAATTGACAAGAAAGAAAAAATACGATTAAGTGTGCGAACTCAATTTATCGGGATGCAGGTATGACTATATATTCAACGGTGGTGTTTATAGGTGTTACCCCAAATTTCAAACAGTACAAATGCCCTCCGAGAGTAGATGCTAGCCAAGCAAATTATGGTGTATTGGAAGAGTTCTTCAGGACGCTACCATCAGCCTCAAATGAAACAGAAATTATCATGCCTTCTGACTACATAGATTTAGCGGACATGGAGATGATGTTAAAGCTCGGAGATAGTGGAGGCTTAAAGGTATATGCCGATGATTTTCATGATTTAGCGAAGGCAAAAAAATTCAATGAAAGTCTCTTTAATGTTCCAAGATGGCAACAACATCATGTATTGAAGGACAGATCTAAAGCAGCTCCGCCAGGCATCATTCCATTACTATCGTACTCAAGTACGTCATTCGCAAACGCCCAATGGTACTTTGAGCTTTGTGAGGACTTGAATATAAAAGCAGCAAACGTTTCCAGGATTGTAGATAGCATGAAAATAAGTGCTTCAGATTTCGAAGGAAAAATGCCGAAGAAATTCAAGTCCGTGCTTGAAAATGTGTTCAATATAGAATTCATTGATAGAGTCACAGTGCAAAGGCTCATTTAGTCCTGGGAAACAAAATCTTAGTGAGTGCACCTAAATCGAATACTTGTCCTGCTGCTCTCCCGGTTAAAGACCGCTCACTCCATTAGGGCGCTTGGCGGGAGCAACTCAAGAAGGACTTCATCTGTCAGCACCGTGTCCCGGTCAAAGGACAGCCGCTCAGCCACTGCCTCGACGTAGGGCAGCAGCCTGGTCTGCCCTTTGGGTGCAAATCCGCTTTTGCCGCTCCGGTAGTAGGAGGCGCCACCAAACGACTCGCTATGGTCGATGATGATCCGCTTCTGTCGCCCGCTCGCCGGGTTCACGACCTTCACCAGGCGATAGCGATTCATGTTGTGCTGCTGCATCGACAGGATGAGGGTCTGGCCGGCATACGGCGGGTGCTGATCGAAGTGTTCCTTGACCAGCTCATCGGTGAAGTTCAACAGGCGCCGGGCGAAAATCAGCACGTAATGCTCTGGAATCGAGATGCCTGTCAAAATTTCACTCATTTCACGCGTCCTATCGAGTTGTTAGGTATTACCTGGAAATGACCTTCTGGATTATTGGCTCCTGCTTGTCAAGGCGGACGGGCTCAACATTCGCAGGATGCGGTGGGTACTTCACGGATAAAGCTAGTCATGATGGAGTGCTCATCAGGGCTGTTCGGCCTATTGTAGGAGCGAGATATTCGTTACCTCGGTGGCGAATCGACCCGCAATTTCCCTCGAGATGTCATGCCTTATCTTCGGTTTTACTCGAAGCCTTGGGCCGCTCCTCAGCAATTTTCTTGATGAACGTTTTGTGGGCGTCGGCATAGTCATAACCGCTCCACGTCAAGGCGGTGACCTCAAATGTTTCATTCACGCGCCTGACCAGGACGTAGCCCTGGCTGGACAGGAGCCAGGCGGCGTGCTGAAACTCATCACTCGATACGCCAGGCAGCGACGTGATGGGTGGGGCTCTGTGTGGCGCTTCCAGCAAAAGCAGAATGATGTGGAAAAGATGCCTCTGGTTTCGCCTCATGGCCGTACCTATTCTTATCGAAAACAGATCCGCCGTGACGGGAAACGGTTATCTGTTTCGTTTGGTCTCTATTGGCACATTGTTGCATGCAGAAAGATGCCGTTCAATCGGTCGCCAATTGCCTTTAATTGTCTTCGCCAAGGCCTTGATCTGTACCTTTTTTACAGCGTTATTTTGGTTCCGAAATGAGCTACCCTTGATGAATCTCTGCCGTATGGAAAACGGATTCACCCATGGCCGTCAACCACGTCGACATGATCAGAAATCTCGCCCTGGAAAACAGTCGTCTTCATGACGCGCTGCAAAGGGCTGAGAAGATTCATTTCGAGGCCACCGGAAAGTCACTTTCGGCGCAGCTTGGGTTAGATAACGGTGCCTCGCCTGTAATCACCCAGGCCGCCGTCGCCACGAGCATCCAACCCTCGATCCCGTTTGAAGCGGCCCCTGCCGTGCTCCCTGCGACCATGCAACGTCTGAACAAGTGCAAGGCCCCGCCTTTGCGGTCAAACCCCACGAACTATCGACTCGGGGCGCACCCCCTGACAGACGAGCAACAGCAAGGCGTTGATTACGCCGTGACCGGTTGCAGCCTGAAGGTGGAAGCTGGCGCCGGCTCTGGAAAGACCAGCGGATTAACCGCTATCAGCCAGAACATGGGTAAACGTAAAGGGCTGTACCTGGCGTTTAACAAGGACATCATTAAAGACGCGTCATCGCGGTTCCATAGCAACACAGACTGCCGGACAACCCACTCCGTAGCCTTCGAGGGGGCCGGCCACCCGTTCAGTCACCGGATTCAAAAAAAGACCCTGCCCAGCAAGGTGATTATCGATGCCCTGTTCCTGGAGGACTGGGCTGGAATTTCAAAATGGGCTCAAGCCAACCTCATACGTCAGTGGGTGGTCAATTTCACCCAAGGTGCCGAACCCTACCTCGATCTCAAGTCAGCCCCGTGGAAGCAAATCTTCCTCCTGACCAAGGAAGCCGACAAAGCGAAGGCGTACCTTGCGGCTCAGCCTATAGCGTCAAAACTTGGGCCATTTGCCGCCAGGCTGTGGGAGCTTCTGCGAAACGTAAACGGCACGCTGCCGATCTGGCCAGACGTCTACTTGAAGATCTGGGCGCTTTCAGAGCCGGTTTTGGAATGCGACTTCATCCTGCTCGACGAGGCTCAGGATACAGCGGGTGTCGTTCTGAAAGTCATCCGCGACCAGCCCAGTCAAGTCATCTGGGTCGGGGATCGCCGGCAGCAGATCTATGCCTGGCGTAACGCGATAAACGCCATGGATACCATCACCACTGATCGAACCACTACCCTCACGCGCTCGTTCCGCTACGGACAGCCGATTGCTGAGATGGCCAACGCTGTCCTGCAGAACTTCCTCGGGGAGAAGACCTTTAAGATCGTCGGGTCGCCCATGGTGGATTCGAAGTTGTGTGAAGTACGCAACCCGAAGGCCATCCTCTGCAGAGGTAACAGGGGCGCTCTGACCGAGCTGATGGGCGCCTTAAATCAGGGCAAAAAAGTCCACATGGCCGGCGATGTCATGACCTTGATCAACGAGGTTGAATCATGCGTTAGCCTGATGACGGGTAGGCGCCCACGCTCACCTGACTTCCAGATGTTTCAGAGCTGGCATGAGCTCCTGGAGTATTCCAAGACTGAAGTGGGTGCGGAACTGGCCACCTTGGTGAAACTCATCGAACTGTGGCCGGCAGAGCAGTTGCTGGCCGCCCTCAATTCCGTCCAAAAAGTCGGAGTGGCTGATGCAGATGTCACCATTTCAACCGTACACAAAGCCAAGGGCCTTGAGTTCCCCACAGTTAAGCTTGCTGATGATTTTGCATTCCCGCCTGTTGACGGCATGAAGTCCAAGATGCCCTTCAGCGAAGAGGAAGCCAGGATTTTCTATGTGGCTCTGACCCGCGCCCAGTACGAGCTGGATGTCACCCAGTGCAGGGCTGCTCAGGTCGCGCTGGACTGGCGTTGAGCGCGAAATCAATCACTCCCGTGCAGCGGACTTAGGTTCCTCGACTTTCACCAGAAATTCACAGATGCGTTAACCTTTCCGAAACCCAGAAATTGAACCCCATAGGTAACCTTACGTGGCAAAAGACAGCTACCCGAAGGAATCGAAGGACTACGGCGCCTACAGGTGGCATAGCGCCTGGCAAATCGACGTGGTAAAGCGCGAAGCACGCCACAAGTCCGGGTTGGTTTATGACTTTTTCTGTGGCATCGCTGGCGCCAAAGCTGCTCCCATGGGTGGACGCTGCCCTTCGTTACACTGGCGTGGTGAGTTGCGTGGTGGTTCCCAGGCGCTTCCCGCTGACCAGGCTGAGCATGTCGCCATTCGGTTATGCCTAGAGGCCTGTACGCTGTTTTCAGGCATGGCTTGGGATGCGTGCCAGGATTGCTCAAAGCATACGGCTGGCGGTGACTACTACATGGTTCAGCATGCTCTGTGGTCGCAGGTACACCCTAATCGCCACGGAATGCTATGCCTGTCGTGTCTTCAGGCGCGGCTTGGTCGGCGTTTGATAAGGGATGACTTCCTAGATGCTCCAATCAACCAGCGTAACCGTGCAATAGAAGCCATACTCGTAGAATCCACCCTAAAAATACCTATTGAAGAACACATTCTAAGTGAGGGCTGAATGGAATATTTTGATTTCGATGGGAATCTCAATGAAGTTGTTGGCGGGCTGGAATTCAAAATTGAAAAGAGGCCGCACGACAATCCACGATACGAAGAGATTTGCCCAGGTGGTAAAACTGTTCTAGTTACAAGTGAAATTCTACAGCCAAAGACGGCTGACGAATTTTTCGATATGGCGAGGAGAATAATTGCTTCGTACCCGCCATTCATAAATCCTAAAGATTGCTCATGGATGTTGGCTTACATCAGTAAAATTGAAGAGTCGATGAGTTCTAACCATTTCGGTTTTAACCAAATAGTTGGCGTCAAGAGACGAACATTAAGCGAGTCTGATGTGTATCGCTTCATTGAAAACCCTGATCCAGTTTCAATAACGCGGTTTTTATATACATTCGATGTATTAGAGCGTTTATTTAGCGGCTACTTAGGCGTTCGTGACTACTTTAATATCAACAAGAATGTTGATGCTACCTATAGTAGCATTGATGCAGAACTCTTACTTGGGGATAAGGAAAGCTACCGACTCTCACAAAACCTCGATAGATCAAAGTCTTTTAAGTCTACTATGACAAGAGGATTTTACGGTGGAACGGATGTAATCATCACAATTCCAGATGGCGAAGAGTTAGTGTCTCAAAGCATGCACGGGAAAAAGATGATTATAGGGTCTGGTGCCAAGTTTGAAGGAACGATGGTCAGGTTCTACAAAACTGAGCCGTTTTGGGCGAATCGAGCTAATTTTGAGTTTTACCCAACCATAACAGGCGCGATCAGACCTACCCTTGTCGAGACGCCAATGTTTGCTATGACTTTAGAAATGGCTAAAGGTGTCGAGAATATCCTGAGTGGCAGGATGTATGGTGCATATAGTGGCTTTCATGGCTATTCAATAAATGCATTCATCCCTTTACACTGGATTTCGCATACATTGATAGACTCAGAATTTTATGAGGTTAGTAATCACCCAACTCCTAAACCATGTTTCTATGACCCAATGGAAGGCACCATGCCGATGATCGAATTCCTAAAGGGATTTGCTGGGTAGCCGATGTACTAAAACCGCTCAGCAAAAGCTTAGGGTGGGGAAGCAATCCCGATTTTTTCAAAACCTCGTGTGAGACTGCGGTTAGGTAGCCAAAAGTCAAATAAAAAACCCCCGGCCTTGTGGCGCCGGGGGTTAGCAGAAGGAGTCGGATCGCTGCCCTACACATCCTTCAAGGTACCGCTTGAAGCCCTAGCGGCACATTGAACAATAGTACGGATGGTCGTGTTGTCAACACATGTAAGTAAAACAAGCTTCTTGCCCACGGTGTAGGCTTTAAAATTCCCGCATGTCATCCCGTGGAATATCAAATCTTTCCTGGCTACAGGCCTGGCTCCGACTTAGCACTGTTGTTTACGAACCCTCCCATGAAACAATGAAGAAAAGCAGAATCAAGATAAGGCACCGTCATGAGTCAGGCTGTTCAAGTTCATATTGCCGGCGTATGCCAAAAGCAACGTGGCCCTGGCGCGTGGGGTGCTGTACTTAGCAAAGGCTCAGCGCAGAAAGAGCTCGCCGGCGTTGACGAAGAAACCACCCAGCACCGGGCGGAAATGACTGCCCTCATAACCGCTCTGGGTGCCCTCTCAAGGCCCTGCAGGGTCGAGGTGCATTCGGGTTCTGAGTACCTGATCAAAGGCTGCTGTGAATGGTTGGCTAACTGGAAGCGAATGGGCTGGCAAACCACCAACCAACAATCAGTGAAAAATGCCGATTTATGGGAGCAGCTCGATGAGCATTTTCAGCGCCATGCGGTGGTCTTCCAGTACCTGAACGAAACGGAGCCGGGCCCCCAGGGGCGACGGGCCAAGAAGCTAGCCAACAAAGGTATGAATGACCTTCAGGCAGACCTGAAAGCCCGTAGGGACGACGACTACAATAGTCGCTATCAGGCCGAGGACGGCTCGACCATACAACCAGTCAAGATCTACACAGACGGTTCCTGCCTGAGGGATAGAACAGGTGGATGGGGTGTGGTCATCGTGAATGAAGCCAAAAAGAGGGAGTTGTCTGGCTCTGAATATCGCACCACGTCGAATCGCATGGAAATGCTGGCGGTGATACAGGCCCTGGAGGACGTAGATCCATTCCTACCAGTCCGGGTTACCACTGACTCCAAGTACGTAAAGCGCGGCATGGAAGACTGGCTTAAACAATGGAAGCAATCAGGTTGGTTGACTACCGAGGGTGAGCCGGTAAAGAACGACGACCTGTGGAAGCGCCTTGACGAGATCAGCTCAGAAAGACACATCACCTGGAAGTGGGTGAAGGGGCATAGCGGGCACAAGCACAACGAGCGTGCTGACGCCTTGGCCAGGGGCGCCTCTTCACTAGCGTCAAAGCAGAAGCAGTCCCGAGCGGTGGAGCTTGAAACATCACCGTCCGGGCCATGAATCACTCACCCTTACTGAGATCCACTTTTTGGAAACAGATAGGGCTGAGTGGTTGGAGTCAAACCTTCAGGCAAGAAACTGATTAGGGCTGGAAACCGTCATCTTGTTTGCTGATCGATCTGGCCGATGGCCTTTTTTCAGCAGGGCTTTCGGTAGCCCACGCGTCAAAAAACTCTTTCGAGTAGATGCCTCCAGCGGACTCGTTCGCTTCCTCTGCCTGAAGATCTGACTTAGGGCCTGTGATCACCATGCCCGATTTCGATGCAGTGGTGTAGAACCACATACTCGGTTTCCCTGGGTAGTCCACGTCGATCAGGACGTGCACGGGCTCCTCAGATGTCTTGCTTCTGGCAAAAGCCTGATCTTGTTCTCTTTCCAACTTTGGGCAGCCGGCCTGCTTCCACTTAACGGCGGCGTCCAAAGATGAGAACAGCGGCTGAAGTGTCCACCCAGGACTTGTCCTGTACACCAAAAATGCCTCTGTACCGTCTTTGAACACAGCTTTGCCAAAATAATCTGACATTTTAATTCTCTCTTGAACCTCTACCGAAGGTGGAACTTCTGGTCATTTATCCAGTATGTCATGCCCATTCTTAGCCAGACAAACATGTCACTCGGTAGGGATCCGCGTAACCGTTGAGGCGTACCGCCAGTGCCACGGCTCATAGGCGAATCCTCTGATGTTCCCTTGAGGGTATGACATTTCAAAACCGAACGAGCCTGCGTGCTTCGTTAGCCATTTAAAGGCTTCGGTTTCCTCAAAAGCTTGCTCCAGATCCGTTCTGCCTGGTGTTCCCACGTCGACCGCTTGGCCGGTATGGTGTTCACTGAAGAATGGCGGCGCCGAGAAATCCAGAATTCGTTCGATGTTCATGCCCATGCGGATTTTTCTTTCGAATATTTCCGCCTGGCGGTTGACGCTTCTGAAAGCGGAGATCAAATAAAGCTCAATGCCTTCGGCCTGAGCGGCGCTTCGCAGGTTACGCCATGCCTGTGCAGCGGCTGGTGCCAACATATGAGGCCGACTATTGACATCAATCTCAACAATTTCAAGATTGGTTGCCTCAGCGAACTCTTCGAGATTTCGATTGAAAACCAAATTCAGCGAAATACCAAGCCTCTCAAGCATGTATATAGCGTCAGGCGAGTACAACATTTAGTGTTCCTGAATGCGAGCACTTTAACCTTTCACAATTATTGCACATTAAGGCGTTAGTTAAAACTTTTACGAAAACAGTTATAGGTGCCCGAGGGCTATCTGATGTTGAAAGTAACATTTGTTTGGTGCCGGTGAGCGCAATGTTATTCCGAAGATTCGTCCCTTCGGCGCAACGAGCCGGCTTAGCGCTTTACCGCCCTACCCCTTGGATTTTTTAAAGAGAAGTATGAGTCAACGGCCACACTGAGTCCTTTGGCATCCGGAAGCGCCCGATGACCTTTCCTCACTGGCAGCCGACCAAAGATCTCCGTTGCTGCCTCACGCCCTACAAATGCCTCTAGGGGCCGCACAGTGAACGTGGGCCCTATCCATGCAGCCTCATAAAGAGCCTCAAGCCAGAAGCAATCTGTGGGTGCGTCAGAGCACAAGGTTTTGCCTGCAAACAGCTCATTCATGACGATGGCCACTTCAAGCGCCGGCCTGCCCTCCCGCAGCAGCTGGTCACGGCTTATCCCATGCATGTCCTCCGCGTCATGGCTCCAGTGATCCCAGTAAGGCGCCGGCTGAATGAGTGTCTGGAACTCACTGCCTG
Organism: Pseudomonas serbica; assembly: GCF_028823535.1. Lineage (GTDB taxonomy): Bacteria > Pseudomonadota > Gammaproteobacteria > Pseudomonadales > Pseudomonadaceae > Aquipseudomonas > Aquipseudomonas serbica. The sequence continues at coordinate 187,371 of NZ_JAQIYM010000090.1, forward strand.
GGTACACCACCGCCACTTCTATGGGGTAGCTGTCAGGCGCAATGCCAGAAGCCTCGAAGTCGATGAAGTGTGTAGGTTGATCAGGGTGAGACTTCATTCTTAATCCTGTCGGTGCTTACTGGCTTTTATTGCTTTCCGATAAAAGTCGGTGTGGCTGTTACAATATGCCGGGATAAGGTGAGTAAAGCTAACAAAATGGAGAATGGCATGATCTGGCTGTTGGGCGACCCACACGGTAAATTCGACTACATCATTACGATGGTCAAAACGCACAAACCAGATGCCATCATCTTCCTGGGCGATCTTGAGTGTCCTTTACCACTGGATGTGCTGCTACGTCCCATACTCGATCTCACCGAGGTGTGGTTCATCCACGGCAATCACGACAGCGACAAGGGCGCCTATTGGCACAATCTACATGGTTACAGCCTCGCTGAGCGCAATCTGCATGGCCGTGTAGCTACGGTTGCCGGATATCGTGTCGCTGGGCTAGGTGGAACATTCGAAGCGCCTGTATGGCTTCCTGGAGAGCCTGAGGCCGGTATCCAGAACTATCAGGAGTACCTTGCTCGCCTAAGCGCCAACCCGCAGCCAGTCGACGTGATCACCACGAAAAAGCAGCATGCTCTGTCACACATTTATCCTGATGACTATTTCTGTCTAGGGATGGAGCAAGCCGACATTCTCGTTTGCCATGAAGCGCCGAGCTGTCATCCCTATGGCTACCCAGAGATTGATGACCTTGCCACTTCACTCGGCGTTAAACAGCTCTTTCATGGGCACCACCATGATTGCCTTGATTACCGAAAATCTTGGCCCAGAATCGGCTTTGAAGCCTACGGCGTCGGTTTCAGGGGCATCATGGGATTGAATGGACAGGTATTTCGTAACGAATCCGCGCATGAAAAAAGCCGACACTAGGTCGGCCTCTTGTTCTTAAGCGTGTCAAACACACAAATCCGTCAGAGTGACGGCTCATCTGGACTTGGCACTTTCACCGCCGCAGCAGGATAGTAGGATGACATCAAGGCACTGATGGAGTCCTGGTTAAACCGCAGGCCTGCCGAACCCACCTGTTTGTGGATAGCGTCGATATCGGTCACCGAGGCGCTTGGATCGAAGTCAGCCGGGATGATGTCTCCCCGCGCTTTGATCTGTGCAGGATCGGCTTCGATGGCCACCTTCATGCCATCGAACTTGGCCAGCAACGGCTCCAGCTCCCTGTAGTCCTGGACATCACCGTAGTGCTTCTGGAGCCTGGCTGGCTCAGAAATATCGACACCCCGTGGGTCAAAGCCAGGCGTATCGAGGATTATCCGCACATCCCGAGGGCTCCCAACCGATACGGCCACTTCAATTGGCGTTTGACCGTCACTGTTCTTGGCGTTGATGTCGCCACCGGCGAGCAGGTAGTTTTCCAGGTTGGTGGTCTTGCCATTGAACAGGTTTTTGTACTCAACCAGCTTCAGCGGCGGCAGGCTCACGGGCTCAGAGGGATAAATCCCCAGTTCCTGTTCGGTAGGCCTGGTGTAAATGAGCTTGTCCGTATTGCCTTGATACTCCTGCGGCAGGAACGGAATTTCTTTGGCATTCGCCAGGATCTCATCAACCGCAGTGACTATTGCACTAGAATTGCCGACGATTTCATCGAGCAACGGCTGATGGTTGTTATTGTTCGTGGCCCAGACCTTGTCCATCGGGACGGCGTTACGGACGATGTCTTCCAGCAGGTTATCAGCTGGATTGGATTCCTTGTTTCCCATCAGGTATTCCCTTGTTTTTATTGTTATTTGTTCTAGATTACCAGGCGCTGGCAGAACGCTGCAATCAGAGTCCTAAATCCTGGCTGAAGACCTGGCCCAATTGCTTGAGGGTCAGATCTTTGACCCGGTCAGGGTGGTTGACCCGTATATAATTAGCAAATATTGACTTACCGCCTGGCGTGGCTTTCTTCTGCACCTCGGCAAAGTCGACATGCGGGAACAGCTGGTTCAGGAGGTCATGCTGTCTATCGAGACCCACATCTTTCTTGAAGGTGACATTGCCAAACACGGACACAGCTGTCGCAAAGAGGTTGGTGTACCCGGCCTTGAGTTGTTCTGGGCTGCAACCAAGCCTCAGAAGGTTCGTATGCAACGCCGCACACTCTCTAGTGAGGTCTCTAAACGCGATGTACCTGTTCCCAGCGCTACCGACCGCCAAGAATGACGGGCGGAGTAACTTGGAAGGCGCCTCCAGGGTAGCTAGAACCAGCGCAACAGCCTTTTCAGGACGGCGGACATGGGATTCGTAGCGGTAGGCATCAGAGGCCTCGTTAGCTTTTTCTAGGAGCGTGTTGGCGTTACCTATGACGGCCACCAGGTTAGACCCTAGATGCAGCTTCTTGTCGGTGTCCGCGATCATTGCATCGAACCTGTCATTAAGCCGGCCCATCAGACCTTCATCGACCCGGATGGCATCCCCCTCGTGATGAATGAAACACGTAGTGAGGTTGTTCTCCAGTGCCAGGAATTGAGGGAATCGACTGGAATACGTCTCGAGCTCAGGCAGCCATCGATTGACGGCACGCTTCACCTCGGCGTCCATCTCGATCATGAAGGGGTATTCTTTGTTCAGCTTGACCACTACCGCCGCGAACACCTCACACGCCCGGTGCCACGGCGTGATCTTGGCGTCTTTTTTCACCGCTAGGTGCCGGCTAAGCTGGTTCAGCATGCGGGCCGCCGTTTTCAGACTCGGCTCACCGATTGCTTCGAGCGAAAACTTCGTGGCCAGCGACAGTGTGAAGTGGTCGCCAAGGTAATCCTGATACTCAGCGTCCAACGCCGAAAATAGCATTGTCGCCGTCAGGGGAAGCCTCTTCTGACTCCACCTCACAAATTCCGACACCAGGTTCCAGTTGTACTTGCTGTTAACCATCATGTGACGCCCAAGCACATGGGTCATCACGTCATCGACGCCAGAGATATCCGACCAGTCCGAGCCTTCGTTGTCGATGATGATGGCCAAGACCTGTAGCAGAGTGGGATCAACAAGCTCTTGTGGGACGATGAGGATTTTGCGGGCCTTCTCACTCAGCTCAAAAGGTTCTTCCATTCGTCTCTTTCTCCAGGCGCTTTTCTTCTCATCATGACCGGTCAGTCGTCTCCGGATCAATCAGAATGCCATTTTACGGGCAACAAAAAACCGCCCGTAGGCGGTTCGTTGAACTTCTTTACTTTCACAGCAGACGGTATTAGCCGTGTCGCCGGGGTGGAGTGCTGCTCTCTTAGCCCGACCGAGTTACTAATCATACCATTAGAGAATCTTTCAATTCAACTGTCAATTTACATGCTTTAAGGGATGAGAAGTCCCTGGCCTGGCTTGAGTTTTTCGATGTGTTTTTGCAGTTCCTCCATCGAGACATCGACCCGCACCACGCTCAACTGGCCGTTACCCTTCCACTCAGGCGTTCTTCCCTTGTAAGCGCCGGTGTCTATTGCCACCACGTTGCCGAGAATGCGTGGACGTCTGACGATGTTATGACCCACGTACACGCGTTCAACACCAGGCACCGGTGTGCAGTCGTTGTTTTTAATCCGCTCTCGATTGCTGAGCAGCCGCCGCTGCTGCTGAAAGTCAGGATCATTAATCAGGTCAACGATGGCGTCCCAATGCATGCCGCTTGGCACATCGGCGTGAATGATCCCTACCCGGCCAATCGTGGTTTCAAGTTCTGCGGCGATGGGAAGCTTGCCAACCTTCTCGATGAAGGCCCGACGGAACGCCGGCGAGGTCTTACCCCACCATCCGAAACCGGAATCCTTGTATTCCAGGGCGTCCTTCAAGGCCGCTGGCGAAGGGTTACCGTCGCGGTACAGCTTGAGTATGAACGCTTCGTGGTTGCCTAAGATTGCCCTGAACCAGTCTTCGTCCAGGTAGTCGAGCACCATCTCGTTATGAGGGCCCCGGTCTACCAGATCTCCAGCGGCTACTGCTAAATCGATCTTCTTATCAAAGCCCACAGCGGCCAAGCGCTTCTCAAGCAACTTGTAGCAGCCATGAATGTCACTGATCGCAAAGGTGCGCCCTTTGGTGTTGAGCGGAATTTTTTGAATCCAATTACCCATGGAACAACCTCTAAACTGACTTTTGCTTGGTGATTAGCATGTGAGCAAAGCTGGCCAGATCCTTGAGGGCGGACTCTCCCTTTCGATCTAGATACCAGCCTTGCATGCCAAACTCAGTCGGGCCGGTTTGGTCACACCGTTGCGAATCACCCACCATGTCAATCAGGTAGGGTTTCACATCGATCCTGGTGCAGGCATCTTGGTAGATCGCGAATTCTGGTTTTACGGTACCGACCTCAAAGCTGTAGCTGTAGCCATCCAGGGATGGATAGAGACGCTCGATAGCCGCAGCGTAAGGTAACGCAAGGTTGCTGCAGACCGCTACCTTGAACCCGGAATTTTTCAGTAAATCTACGGCTTCCAGTCCATCCGGATAGGCCGTAATCTGCGCAAGCTCCTCGTCTAGTTGAGCCTGAATGTGCTCAAGGTCGCTGTCTACGACGGAGATACCCAGGCGCTTCGCGGCTTCGGCCAGGCCCCACGGGTTTGTCATCAAAGTCTTGGCATCTTCGGGCTGTGGTCGACGTCCTTGCTGGCTACCCAGCTTCAGGATCTGGCGATACGGGTGGTTACCCTCATGGATTTTCACCAGGGTGCCGAAAGCATCGAATATCACACCGCGCATGAACACCTCTGACCGAAGATGGGCTGGTCTCTCGTGAGCCCGCAGTACCAAGCCTATCAAAATTAGGGGATTTACGCACGGTGGCCAGAGGTTCGCTCGGCTTGTTGAGCCGGCTACTCGCGTATGGTCTACTGGTTAAATAGACAGACTTGATAGGCCGGAAGGAAGGATAAACCACGATGACCACAGAAGATGGCTACGAACTGGTAAAAATCGACAGCCAAAGCGCGATGAATGCGCCAAAGGACGTCTACTTTGATACTGACGGGGTGTCGGCCTACTCCTGCTTGATCCCAGAAAATAATGAGCTGGCCAAGCGTGTTCACTTTGTAAGCGGTGCCGATGGCGACGAATACGGCCAATTCACAACCAAAGATAAAGCGAAGGCAAAGGCGGCCAGTGTTGTCCGCAACGCTAAACAGAAAGACGCTTCTGACGATTTTTCCTTCCGCTAAGCCTGACAAGTGATCGCTGCTGGCGGCTAAAGCCCTGGCGGCGATTTCTCTCGAGCAAGAGCCTCTTCGATGTACTCCTGCACTGCGTCATCGTCGCTGTCGCATCCCCTTCCCGCCCCCAGCATGTCCGCATGCAGCTTCTTCAGCGCAAGTTCACCCTGGTGGGCTTTGCCAATGTCATCAATCGCCTTCCAGGTTTCAAGCTCGTCTTCCGCCATAAACCGGTAGGGGTCGACCACCATTCCGCATTCGAAGCTGCCGTCAGTGGATTGCATCAAGGCTTTACAGTTCACGTCATCACCCAATTCAACGCCTATCTCGCAGACTTTCGCTATGCAGCAGACACCACAGCCATTGCACGGGTCGCCCATGACAGGTTTTTCCAGGGTCACTGAATGGATAATGTGCCACTGCATTGAGGCTTACTCCGGCTCTCGGTTTTGTAAATTGGTCGTATTGTGAAATATCCATTTGATAGCACAATACTATGCCATCTGATATAAATTGAACAGACTAACCAGCGCACGGACGTCAGACCATGAGTGGACAGACAATCGACACAAACGCCCTGAAGAAAATCGTACAGCAGTTAACCAGGCCATCTCTGACAGAGAAGATAAAGCTTCAGCTTCAGTCGTCATCGGCGCCAGAATCGAAAAACCCGATCAAGGCGCAAGGGAAAGCCTATGCAAACCGGCATCGCAAACGCCAGGGGCAGTCTGGATCGATTGCAAAATCTGAGAAGGAACAAGAGATCCACGAGATAATCCGAGACAACCCCATTCTGCTGCACACCCCTGAGTTGTACTCAGGCGGACTGTACTTGAATACGGTTGTAAGCAAGCACCGCCTGCCATGTGGGTTGGTGCCGGATTTCCTTTATATAACCGTGCATAACCGAGTGATACGCTTCACGTTGGTTGAAATCGAGAAACCCGCGCATGGTGTATTCAGCGGTAGCTCGTTCATGTCAGGAGTCAATACTGGATTGACCCAGGTGCGTGAGTGGATCACGCTCATGGAGCCAAAAGCGCAGCGAGAAGCCCTCCTGCTCAATCTTAAGCGTTTATTCGAGTATTACCCTATTGAGCTTTTTGCAGCTGATGGCTCGGTCAGCAAAAACACCCAGATCGAAATGGGTTATGTGCTTATCGTCGGCTCAGAAACGATTGAGTCAGATCTGCAGCAAAAGATGGTAGACGAGCTTTACCTCAAAGAAGGCATTCTGTTCATGACCTACCCGATGATGGTCGAACAGGTTAAGAGGCATCCATTGCACAAAAACATGCTGAAGTCCGGCCCCCACGGCATCAGCGCATTCAAGCTCGATAGTCCAGACATCATTCTCAGGAAAGGCCCTTACATTGGGTTTGATCGTCTTGAAGACAACGACCCTTACGGCATTACCACCGGCGCTTTAGGTTGGAAGATCTACAACCTCAGACTCCGCGATTACAGTAGGCATCCTGAGTCAATGAGAGAGATTTTCTATCGAGCAAATGGGAAATGCGAGCATCCCGAGTGCGCCGAGCGAATCGTCCAAGATGGTGAGGTACACGGGAATCTTGGACGTATCTACAACATGTTCGAGAAGGCTTCAGATGTGAGCCAGCTGTGGAATACTGACTACACCCCTTTGTTGTGTCCAAAACACCACGAGGCCTCGAACGCTACCTACCCGCCATGTTCATTGTTTTCTGACCATCCGATGAAGCTGGCGCTACAGGCCCGCAGACCCTACCGACCGCACCTGGATGCTGAGCTATCCATATGTCTGGCGAAATGGCGTGACTCCATTGGCCAGTCAGTACTCAACATCCTTGAAATCGATCAAAAGCTTGAGCCTGAGTTTGCAGCGCAGATACATGAATGGATGCTGGCCGTCACTTCACTTCCGTGGCAATGGGCGATGTTACTGAAAGACTTGGTTCTGGATCATTTTCAAATAATTCGATGGTATGAGGTGAGCCGTGCCGAGAAAATGCTCGATAGCCATCCGGGTTGGCGCTATCTCCTGAGGGCTGGCTTGATCAGGGTTAACCCATCGGCGAGAGCTCACCTGAAAATTGAGCCAAATGTTTTCAGCCGGGCATTCATCGACCGCGTACTCGAGAAGTTTCCCGAAAATGGTTACGTTGCTCTCGCAGACGTCTGCACCGCGAATGTCTATAAACTATCCAGCCGAGGGAAAGAACTGGGGGATCCTCATAGGCTGGTGGCCATTTTGTAAGGCAAGGCCCAGCCGCCTTTGGGCGGAAGTACGACTGCCCCGTTCGTGGCTACCTGGATTCCTCACTCTATCTCCATTGCTTTTTGATGATCTGACCCCTAGCAGGAAGCCAACTCCGGTTGCGTTGTGACTTGGGTTTTTGTTGATTTTTTCAGCAGCCCGTCCAGCATGTCCTCAGAGACGTAGGGGATCACGTCCGACTGAATGCGTGAGATGGGCGAGAGGTTATAGACTTTGAACGAGTCGTTCACTACTCGCTTGGACATGAGCTTCAGAGAGGGGAGTATCCGCGTTTCAAAATGGCTATCAAGCCCGCAAGGCGACTTGTAGTCCAATCCTCCCTCATAGAAACGACCGACTGACTCGTTCATGTCGAAACCGACCATAAATACCTGTTCAAATCCAGTGTGGTAGGCGATCTGCAGGGCGATGTAGGCCACCGTTCGAGCGTCGAAATAACCTTGGCTGAGATCCTTGCTGAAACCTATAGGGCGCACTTGGAAGCCTTTTCGCGACGCCCCGCGAATCAGATCACGGTTAGGTACAAGCCACTCCATCATTGATTTTTTTGTGGCCTTTTTCAGGGCGTAGGTTTCGTTAGGTAGCTGCCCCTGGAAGCTGTCAATCACATCTGGCCATAGCGCGACTCGCTGACTCAAGCGCAGAGCCTCGTTAAAAAGCTCTGGTTGCTGCGAATAGAAGCTTTTATCCGAGCATGTGTAGAAGAATGGACGGACGCCGGTGTCTTTGAACATGGCAATGCCACCGTTCATGGTGATCATCGGATACTGAGCATATTTCTTGAAGGAGAAGTCTTTTGCTGAGCTGCCGGAAGCGACGATGAACACTGACCCGTTACCGATACCTTTGCAGTGGTCAAAGCTGATGGCTTCATTCGTTTTGGGTGCCTTGCTCATAGTCTTGCTTTTCCTCGCGTCCGGGCGATTAGATCTTCGGTCAATGTTCAGATAATTTTTTTACACGTGTTCGTCATTTTCTCACGCAAAGACCATTTAATCAAAGGCTTGAACTGGTTTATCGGACAACCAACTGGGCTCGGTATGGCCCCCAAGCCGTGCTGCAGAGATCATGGCCAGCAGTAGCGCAATGTCGACGGTGATTGGCCGTTTAATTCAGGCCGAGGTTCAGCGCAGGGAATATGAGTCCAGTGCATCCTCGAAGGCTTGAGCCTTCTCGATCCGGGCGGCCTCATCGGGGCCATTCAAGATCAGTGCCTCAGCCCTGGCAGTCGCGGCGTCGGTGATAAACGCCGTACGATTAACACCTTCCATTGCAGCTGCAATGTCAATCAGACGTACCCTGTCCGCTGCGACACGCATGTTGATCGGTACTTGCTTGGTCACGGGTCGCATTAATAAATCTCAAATAATAGCCATCAATTGTCTACCCGATGGCGCTAGGCCTGGGGTTATTTTGACGGAAAAGTCAGTGTATTTTCAATGAGTTGAGTATTTCATTCGCCAAAGCTCACCGCTAATCTTGCTTCAGGTAGCAATCAAGTGAGGTTTTCTCATGAATTACAATCGCGAATACAGCAAGCGTTTCGGCACCGGTTTGATGGCCCTTGGTCTGGCCATCCTCGTGGCCTTCGGCTCGTTCCTTCTGAACTTCGATGTCTGGGGCGCCGAATCCCACACGTTCCTGCCCTGCACCATCCTGGTGGCGTTCAGCTCCGTGGCAACGTTCTTCACCGGCGCCGCGTTTCGCCGTGGCGTATTCCTGATGTCTGAACAGGTGATCAAGCCGCCCGTTAAGCAGGGAACTCCAAGCGCCGCTGCCTGAGTGGCACCAATCAAAAAGCCCGCCTCGGCGGGTTTTTTGTGTTCAGGATTGTTCCAGCGGTACATAGCTGTGGCATTAATTGCACTTCAGAAAAAGCCCTGTAGTATGGAGACCCTTCGATAGCCTTGCCGCTGGCTGGATAAATCTATGCACCACGAGAAAATCGCTGAAGAAATAAGCGCAAAATCCTGTTGGAATACCATTCGTTGGGGATGGCGCGACTTTGGTTCAGAAGCCAACACAATAATAGACAGCCTTCTAGAGCACCGCGAAGGGGTACAGCCAGAGTTTTTTCTGGTAGGCGCTGCCGCTGTGGACGAGGTGAAACAATCAGGTTTGTTTCAAGCGACATCAGAGCCGGGTGTTAAAATCGGCTACATCAGGGGACTTCCAGTCTATGTGACTGAAAATATGCCACCCGCTTTGATTGCCGTAATTGCTCCAGGCTCGAGGCTGTTTCCTGGAGAGCCCAAGTATGAGGTAACTCACAATGTGGCAAGCTGGCTTTTAATACAGGGAAGCCACTAACGCGACACCCCTGTAAACAAATTGGAATAAATGTTAGAGGCGGAAGCGGTCGACCGATTGCGACAACTTGCCGGCCAGCGTAGATAGTTCATCGGTCGTTGAGGCCGTCTGGCCAATCACCTTGCTGTTCCCTTCCGACATGTTGGCGATCATGGTCACCTGGTGCGCAATTTCGTTGCTGGCCAGGCTTTGTTCGCCGATGGTGCGGCTGATGTCATTCACCAGCTGTGTGGTGCTCAGCGTCGCCTCGAGGATTTCACGGATCGCCCGCTCAACATCGGTAGTAACAGCCATGCCTTTGTCCACCTGCACTACACCGGCTTCGATGCTGGTCACCGCCTCGCGGGTGCTTTGCTGAATGCGTGAGACCATATTGGAGATTTCTTGAGTCGATGCGCTGGTGCGCCCGGCCAGGCTGCGCACCTCATCCGCGACTACGGCAAAGCCGCGACCTTGTTCGCCGGCACGGGCGGCCTCGATGGCGGCGTTGAGCGCCAGTAGGTTGGTCTGGTCAGCAATGCCCTTGATCACTTGGATGATGTTGAAAATTCCTTCAGACTCCTTGTCCAGCGTGCGGATGACTTGTGCTGACTGTTGGGACGACTGCGCAATGCCATCCATATCGTTCACCACTTGGTGAATGACTCTGCCGCCGTCCTTTGCCAGTGTTTCAGCTTGGTGGGCCATATTCAGTGCGCGCTCTGCATGCCGGGTGATTTCCTCAATGCTGGCGGTCATTTCGCTGGCAGCAGCGGCCATGGTGCTGGCGGCGGCGCTTTGCTGCTGACTGCTGTCAGAGACCTGATGGCAACCGCTGCTCAACTGTTCACTCATTCCGCTCACGCCGTGGGCGTTGCTGCGTACCACTTCGATCATTCCACGCAGGTCTCGCTGCATCGTCGCTAGGTTGCGAATCAGGGTACTAGCCTCATCCTTCTGCGTTGGCTCAACAATCGCCTCACTCAAGTTACCCATGGCAATACTGTTGGCAATCCGGGTGGCGATCTGCAGCGGAACCATGATGCTGGAGATCACCCAGCGCCCCTGTATGAGCAGCAACACCAGAGTGACGGTAAGCACTAGACCCAGGGTCAAGTTGGCACCCTGGATCGCTTGCTGGGTGCCCTGGCTGGTCTGTTGCGTGTCGGATTCGATCAACGAGCTGAGGCTGGCCATCTGTTCTTCCAGTTGGCTGAAGGCGGCATTGAACGAGCCCAGGTCTTTCTGCGCAGCCTCAGGATTCTCCAGCGCTAGGCCAACGATGCGCTCGGCGGCGCCGATGTAGGTATCGAGGCTTGGCTTAACCTTGTTCAGACCGGCCCTGATGGTGTCGTTCACCGGCAACTTGAAGTTATCCCCCAAGACGTCCCGAAAATGCTTGGCATGCTCCTCGATTGAGCTGCTCACATCACCTTTGCTGCTGGCGCTTTTACCCAACCCAACCAGCATGGCGGACATCACATCGGCCCGCAGGGCGTCATGCATCATGTCGGCCTCGAGGTGGTTGCGCAGCGCTGCCATGCTGACCTCACTCTCCTTCACCGCCTCTGCCATTTGCGTGTTCCCTACGTAGCTGACCAGGCTCACGATCAGCGCGGCGAGCAAACTGGTACCAATCAACAGGAGCAACCTGAGCTTTATCGACAAAGTGGAACCCTCTTTTTGGACGTCTCTTGTCTAAAAGCAATCGACTGCTCCGCCCAGATATTTAAGGTGCATTCAAGATTTTCAGGGGTATTCGACCTGTGGCGCTGGATTGCGGCGTGTTTGACATCTCAAGGCCCGTGTACACGCCAATCGCTGGGGAAAACCCGACAACAGTCGCTACGACATGGCCGGCCAGCTATCGACAGGTGTCCACTTATTTGCGCAGAGTGCTTGGCACACTTGGTATGATGGGAGCATTGGATGCACAGGCAAAAGGGGTTGGAATCATGAACTACGTCATGTGGGCTATGATGCTTTTTATTGCTGTTTACGCAGGTGCATTATCTGGCTATCCAATAGGTAATCGGTTGTTTTCGCGTGTCTGGAATTTTGTTTTTAGCGTTATGTCAGCCGCTTTCGGCTTAACGTTGGGCGTGTTGATCACGGTGAATTTCATGGGCCAAATGCCTGACAACATCCCACTCATCCTGATTCTGGTACTTACTGTAGCGCCTGGGCTCATTGGCGCGATGTTGGCAGAGTGGATCCGCCGTTGTGGCAAAAAGTCCTAAACGGCTTCTTCCGGTCATTCCTGAGCGGTCGGGCCGCGTTCTGACATGCCTGGAGCCGCCTAGGCATGTTCTATAGTCAATTTATCAGCTATATTCGGCAAAAATTGCACTGGAGCATCACGCAATGCTGGTCATTCTCGGGTCACTGGTACTGTGTGTTGTGTCCGGCCTCCTAATGACGGATATCAAGCGGACTTCGTTCTGGATGGCCTTGTTAGACTATCTCGTCGCGATGGCGTATTTAGGATTCGGCCTGCAGTTTAGCCAGAGCTTGATGGACTATCTCCCTACCCCGAACACGGGCCGCCCTCTTCTCAATAGTCTGCTGGAGTGGGGAGGCCTTGGCTTTTTCTGCCTGGGAGCAGTGGCCTTGGGTTTGGTGGCAAACATCGCACTGAATAACTGGAAGTCGCGCACCGGCAAGAATTTCTGAACCCCACCACCGACCATAAACGTCTGACCCACAATCAGCAACCCACCAGGAAGTACAGCCATGCTCGCCATTATTGGCTATTTGTTACTCGCAATTTCCTTGCAGGCACTAGCAAAACTCGCACACTCGAAGAAAGGTCGCCTATGGGACTGGATCGGATACGGCCCGTTTTTCGCCTCGATGATCTTCAGCGTCGCGTTCGGGACTGCGTTAATCCAGTGGATCCCCCACCCCGTCGCCGACTCGATGCAAAGCCGAATGATTCTAGACCTGGTTGGCGTCGTGGTCTTCATTACGGTTGGTTGCATCACGTCTTACGTCGCAGGTGGTGTGTTGTTCAGTCAAGCAATGGCCTACGCGAAAAAGCGCCGGGGCGAGCTTCCAGAGCCGGAAACGCTTCCAGAGCCGTGGGCTTATAAGGGACAGGTGAATTATCTGGACACCCCTGCGATCATTAACGAGAACGATCCCCAGCTTGATGATGTCGACCATCTGCGGGTCACTGACTTACTTGGTCGGCCACTGGGTAATGTCGCGGACGTTGATCGCTAGGATCTGTTGCGCTCCGGTATAGACTTGGTGAACACGATGGTACCCAGCTTTTCATAAGCCGTGAATAATCCCCGCGATTTCAAAGTCGTTTGCGGATTACTTGAAAGAGATCATCGCCTGTAGCAACAGACTCATTGTCGGATTTACCGATTGGTCGAACCGTGGCTTTGGCCAGGTAGTGGATTCTGGTCACCAGGTTTTCAGTGAACAGATACCCCTTCAACTCACCATCTTCAAACTCTGGCGCCAACGCCCTGATCTCGGCGGCCAGGAGTTTTGGATCTATGCGAATGATCGAGTCCGATAATGGCCGGCTGGGAAACACATAATGGTGGAGCACATCGGCCAGGCGCAGCGTCAGCGCTGATGGTACAAGCCACACAAGTGCCGAGCCTTCGCTCTCAAGCGGCGTAGCAAGCGTGAGCTCATTGAGTAAGCCAGCCACCTCAGCATTCAGCTGAGTGCCAGACAAGATCACCTGCAGGTTGTCGTTCTCGGCCATTACTTTTTACCCTTCAGTTTGCTCTCCGCCTTAATGGCGGCCTTGACCCAGTCATCAACCGAATCATGTGTCTTTTGCAGCTGATCGCCCTGGATGAACGTCGACCCGGTGATGTCCACGTACGTGAGCTTTTCATCCGTCCAGCTCGTTCGGAATGCGATCCGATCACGCAGCCATAGGTACCACTTCCCATAGTGCTGAAGATCTTTAGCCCGCTTGCGGGAAAGTTCGATCTCCCCTATTGCTTTGGCCACCACTTCTCCGTCACGCGGATCGAGGCGCTTGATCAGCTCCATCATCTGATCCAGGTTTGCCGTCACTTCCACCATGTCTCAACCCTCGCTCCAGTTCGGATCGTCTTTTGCAACCAAAGCATCGCCGTGCACAATCATGCCCTTGCCGGTATCGACACGAATGACAGCCCAACTGCCTTTGCCGGTGTAGTCAGTGGGTTCGACCGTGCGCACCATGTTCCCGCTCTTTTTGAATCGGTACTCTGTGTCTGGTTGGATCTTCATGATCTTGGTGCCCTTTAAAATACTGATCCTGCAGATTACAGCCTGGACTGCAGCATGTCGCACATCCAGGGCTATCAGACAATTCGCAGCAGCTCGCTAACTCATGACCGATACCGCTAGCGCGATAATCAGCGCCGTAACACTGCCGTGGATAGCTGTAAATGCAGAGATGCAAAGCCAAAGCACTGGCCTGCGCAAAAATTCACGATAGCCCATGCGCCATTTGATCAGGGCAAGACCGAGTCCGCATGCAACAGTACCAATGGCCCCGAGCATCACCTTGACGTCAATGGTCAAACTCTTCGTCATTAGAAATGTTAAGCCCATAGCCATACATGTGACCACCAGGACGAAACCCAGGAGTGTTTTCTCGTCCACATCAGGCACTTCGCTTAACTCTGCAGTTTTATTCATGTCCTGAACTCACTGTCTGGGCACGCTGCTTGAATACCGGGAGAGCCCCGGCCAATTCACGGACGGTTTTCATCTCCGCTTCGTCGTATCCCCAGATATTGGAGTCGTCAAAACGCTCCGGGCCCAGGTAACCCGGATGCAGGGGCTCACCGGTGCGGATGTAGTCCCGAAACTCTTTGACCAAATCCTTCAACGTGCCGCCGTTGGAGAATCCCTTCCAGCGCCCACCCCAGGCGGTCTCTGTGGTCAGGATCGCTTTACCTGTGTAGTGATCGACGAACCAGACCTTACCGTATCTATCAACGTGCATACTGGAATAGGTTTGGGCGGTTGCATTGTAAAAGAACCGGCGCCCGTGGTCGGCGATGATCTTGATCACTTGATTCACGTGCTCGGCACGCTGGTGTTTTTGTGCTGTTTTGCTCGCCACAATGACCTCAATATCCCTAATGATTTACGCGCTCTGACGCGCACTCTCGGTGTAATCAGTCCAGCTTCATGCCTTGCTTAATCAAGCTCTCGCGAACGTCTTGCGGACGATACAGTTTCTCGCCGATGACCTTGGTGCCGACCGGACGATAAAAGAACTCGTTGTCTTGGATCATGATGTGACCTACGGTCTTACCCTCAACGGTCACAACCGAATGTTCGTCCGGGGCGGCATAGGATTTCAGCGCGCTTTTGAGGCTAGCCAGGCTCGATTCTTCATAGCGGTCACCGGACGGTGCATTGGCAACGTATAGCCGTACATTTGGTTTGTACCATACGGAAAACACAATACCTTCGGATTCAACCTTGATTCGTTTGTCCCATTCAGGAACATCTGAAGCCTTGAGTTTCGAGACGTTCAGTGCATTGTGTTTGTTCTGTGATTCAGCCATGTTCTCTCTCTTAACCGCCTGAAAAGGTCAGTTGTAAACTAATGGTTTACAACTGAACGAGGTATACCGACTAATTTTTGTACTGATCAGGCTTGCTCTGGGTAAAGATCTGCGGCGCAAAATCGACGATTTGCCGATTACTGATCAATCCACAGATACCAAAGCCTTTGATCACACCGTAAAGCATAATCGCCGGCGTCTGTAGGGCACGCGGTCTCCCCGCCTCGTCCTCAAGGTTGATCAGATGGCACAGCTCGCGGACTTCAGAAATCGCCAGATCGGCGCTCATCAACCTGGCAGATCGAACAGCAATGGCTAATTCGTTGACCAGAGCTTCCAGATCATCAGGGAGCTGATCAGCACTATTTCGCACACCACCGGTCTGCGCAGCGGTCGGAAGTGGCGTGGTGACGCGGCCCAACCAGTTCTCAACGTTTTCACGAAAGTAAGGCTCGAGCTTCAAGGCCTGGGCGATACCAGGATCTACATTGCCCATGTGTCCGCCTGCCTGGCTTCTCGACCAGTACCGACGCATCGTCTCCAACATCTCTCCGACGGAAGCGCCGCTGGTGAGGGCATGCAGCGCGGCTCGGACACAATCACCTGCGCCAGGAACACGTCCGTCGGCCATCGCCTCGGCTGAGCCGACCTCGGTTGCTGGAGCTGTGACCTGAGCAATGTCAGAATATAGCGCCATGATCGAGCAGGCGATGACAACCGGGTGCCCTGGAAATACCAAGTCAGCTCCGGAGACCTGGCGAATCCACGAGAGCACTTCGTTAGTTTCGTGGAGCTTCGGGAGTTCATGCTGCAAGCGGCTGGTCATTTATTCATCCTTGGTAAGCTAAGTGGCATTAATGGCATATTAGTACCATAAATCCGTGAGCGCAATCAAACCAACCTTGTTCAAGGATCGAAGGTGGAGATATCAACTCAAGGGAACCAAATAAACAATAGCCATATATTGCATTTTTTCTGCTGCTGATTCGCTGCACATGATATGATGGCTCAATGATACTTTTCACAAGGGTGTGCGAAACTTGAATCAAGATCGTCTGAGAGCACTGGTCAGTCAAATTGTCCAGATCGGCCCAGAGGCTGCCGTCCTGCCGCTGCCGCGTCGCTTCAAAATTACTCCTTTGCGGCTTCTGAATGAGGAAGTCATGGGCCCGGCCATCGATTTCTTCAAGGAGCACGCTAAGCGTGAGTCATGCACCACTAGCATGCTGCGTAGCTTGAATGAATGCCAGGATCTGTCCGACTACTTCAAGCAGCAAGGGACTTCATTCTCGACGCTTCGAATGATGCAGATCCGTGCCCGGCACGAGTACACCAACGCACCCATTTTTACGGTAGCGCCTGGCCTCAAGGGGATGCTCAAAGAAACAGGCCTGAAGGGCAACATCCCTGCCAAATTCTTCACCGGCCCCTTCCGCACCTCCTATCTTGAATTCGATCCAGCTGAAGACCGCCGTGTCCTTGCGATGAGCAAAACGGAGCCAGCCGATCTGGTGGAGGGTGTGTTTTTCCAGGAGCAGGTGCTAGACACCCCGCCACCAATGCCCCAACACCAGAGGGAAATCCTCGAGCTCGATCCGCACAAGCCGGTGCGGGTTATCGATGTGGCGTTCACCTACTCCCCGATCAACTCTGCCGATAAGGCGATACAAGGCGCTCCCCTGGTGCTGGGCGACCGGATGTCCTACATCCAGATCTACGTTCAGGATGAGCTTGAGCCCATCGCCGAGTTACTGGAGCGGTCGATCCAATTTGCCGCTTCTGATCCGCTCGGGATGGAGTCGGTCGGCGCCGAAAACGTTGAGGCCTTCAAAGAGTCCCTACGCACGAACTTCAGCAAGCTGACCAAAATCCTGTTCTATATGCATGTCGAGCGCAAGGCGCAGGTACATCAGACACCAGCCAAGGAGCTCGAGGAGCGCATACTGGCGGTTGGGGACAAAAAGAAACCCAAGCTGCAACGGATGCTCAATCGCGTCTATGACCGCATCGTGGTCGGCCCGATGACCTACATCCCTCTGGCTGATCGACTGGCGCCAGGGGAAAAGATCAAAGGTCGCAAGGCAACGCACTACCGAAGCAGCTACTTTGCCATCCGCTGGAACGGCTCTGGCCAGGCCAAGGTGCCAGAACTCACGAAGATCAAGGAATCGATCATCAATGAAGATCAACTGAAGGTCAGACCGGAGCGGGAATACGAGATCCGGTGAAGTCTTGACCATCTGAATCAGTTGAGGGCGAAGGAAGCATCACATTCACAAAGAATTGACGACTTGCGCCCTCTTCCTTGCAACTGGCCATGCCCGGCTACACTGCCTGGTTTGTTAACTTGTGCGCGGATATTGGATAGCGCTTACTCAACCGGTAGACAACGATCTAATTTTCAGACGATGTTGTGATTGACGTACCCGTCAGAATGGCGGGCCGGACTCATCCAAGACTTGCTTGTGGTGACCCTGGGCCAGTTCGACGGCCTGCTCGGCGCTAATCTCGCCTTTGATATAACGCTGAGACATCTTTCGAATGAAGGCGCCAGCCTGGGCCGGTGAGGTGCCGATGAGCTCTATCGTTTGGCCGTGAGGAGCCGCTGCATCTGCGCGTTGATCAGTCCTTTCTACCACGTTGCTTCCCCTTCTCTCTTCGTTTTCCTGCGCAGTGAGCGAATCATTTTACACAAGGTAGAACAGTAATTATGATGCCTCCGACCAAGGGAAATCCACCTACCAAAGTGGAATATTTCTATTAATTGCCACTTGTTATTCATCGATTTTTGTTGCTGATAAACCCCTCCCCGGAGCATACGTGGACGCTATCAAAAAAGGCTGGATCGACAACACCTTTGAGGCTATTGAGTCGTGCGAACAGTACTTAAAGCTCCAGGGCGATGAGTACGACGACTTTAGAACGCTGGCCAACTGGATCTACTTCACCAACCTGAATGCCTACCTGTTCATGCCGGTCGGTTGGGAAGCCGCCAAGCACACCGCCCGTGACTTCAGCAGCTTTCTCCACGTGCTCCATCTCACGATGATCAAGGAAGGAAACTGGTGCATCGTTGAACCGCAGGTGCAATGCAGCTTCCTGGTGCTGGGTGTCGATGTCCGTGATGAAGAGAAACTTCAGGCTTTGGTCGACAAGAAAATTGGGTTGTCTTATCGCCGACCCTTCTTGGTTCACCAGGATGTGGAGCGCTTCATTCATCTCGTCGAAAAACACTGACTCCGCTTGGCGCACACGCGACACCCAATACCGCATTTTGGCCTGTTGATCTGGTTGTGCCTAAGGCCAGTCATCATCCATGTCGCCATCGTACATGTGGCGCGGATCGCGAGGTAGGCCATCGTCGCCGTCGAATGTGGTACCTGTCACCACCCTGTAGATCTCGAGAGCCCGGTGTCGTGGCCGATTGGAATATTCGAGCGTCTTACAACTACCGTTACTATGGGTGACGGTCACGATCCTGTCCCAGGCTGGGAGGCCGTAGTCATCGGTCACCTCTTGCCCGCGTGAGGCCTTAATGACCCAATCACCCCAGATGAGCTTGTTACCCTTATCCATCGCATCAAAGATGACGCGTGGCGTGAGCTCTTGGCACTCAACCGGCCTCCACTGCTCATAGGCTTCTTCATAGTGGACAGCCATGGGGCCAAAACTCTCGTAGAGCGGCGAAGTCCTCGCATCTCTCCCCTCAGCCTTACTGGCGGCAGCAAGCGTCAACAACGCGCTCATGGCCTCATCAGCGGCTCTATCCGGGTAATGACTGTTATCATCGTCTTTGTAAAGCTCCAGCATGCGCCGATGGTGGACGCAGGCCAGAGCCGTCATTACGAGCATCTCGAAATAGGACACTTTTTTGCGCTGCATGATTACCCCCATCGGGTTTATGCCTTATACGTCGCTTCCGGAAACCGAACATAACCTGTGGAAACCAGGCTGCTGTCTGTCCGCTGCGTATTCATGGCACGAATAATACCAATACGCTGGGCACGGCTGGCAACCAATTTTTGATCATTGCCGTTGAACCGCAGGCCACGCGATCTGTAATCTGAAGAAAGCTATTTACCCAGGAATTCCATCACATGGCCCAGAGTATTGCCGCAGAGAACCGTCGCTTCAGAAAGGCACTGTATGAGCCGGTTATCTCCTTGTATCACTACAACGGTTGCGGTTTTTTCGACGGCGGGTGTTTATTACTCGCTGATGCCCTGGTGCAGTGGAGCGATGGCGAGCTGAAGCTTGGCGCAATTGACCGGGTGAGCAACAAGAGTGAATCCGGTGGCGACCACTGGTTTGTGTCCATGGACGTGGCAGGAAAGACGTTCCTTCTGGATGCCAATGGCCTGAAATTTCCGGCCCCATATCGTAGGTACTTTGAAAGAGAGGAAGTTCAGGAGCCATGCGTGTTCCTCGAGAATCCACAGCACAACCCTGAATCTGAAGTGCCAAGGGACGCGGCTTTCAGCAAAATCCTTTGCGATCAACTTTTCACTGCCCTGGGCGCGTATCCCCTTTGGAAAGCAGATATTGCGCGTGTCTTCGAGACTGATCTGTCGCTCGCGCCCAGCGCAATGTATGGGTGCTGGTGATTGAGCAAGGGGGCTGCTTCGGAGCCCCCTTTTTTTCTTGAGCTATCAGAGGCCCAGGTCGTTGTCGAATCTAAGACGATCTGGTTTTGATCGATCTGGTTCGAATGGAAGCATTTCTCGGACTTCGTCCCTCCGAGCTTGAGCCGACTTCGCTGTCGCGAGCTTACTTGCGCTGATGATCTGTTGACAGAGGTTTTCGTAATGGGGCATTTCGAGAACGCCGACTTCGATGTTTCGCAGATAACCATCCACCGCATAAGCAATCGCATCTTGGTGAAAGTTGAAAACAAAACCTGGATCCCTGGCAAAAGGTTCCTTAGCGTTCATTCGGGAGCCAACCCACTCACCCATGTTTTGAACTTCTGAAAGCAGCGATATACCCTGCTCGATGCTGGCCAGTCGCGAGGTGTTTAAATCGTCTAGCGTGGTTGGATTTGCCAGGTTTTTTATAGCCTTGGTGATGAACGTGATCTTTTTTTGTTCGGCAGCTGCCGGATCCATGAAAAGGACATCACTGATCCGCCCTAAGAGCGACTTTGGCGGGTTGTACACTGAAATATTCAGTGCGAGTTTCATAAGACCGTCCACTAGCTTGTCACGCAAATCATGATCATGCAGTGAAATCAGGCCGTTAACCTTTTTCTGCTTGGATTTCCATTCCTCAACAAGATCCGCCATCAATTTGCCGTTCTCGCTGTTTTCGGCGGGTACCTGAGCCATTTTTTGAATCCTCAAAAGGTTACTTTCACTACTGTGCCACGCCAGCGCAGTGTCCGTAAACGTAGAGAAAACCTGACGCAGTAGTTCTGGTGGCGTTGAACGACGCGCTACCCCCAGGAGCCCCACCCTGCTGATTTCCCGGAGCGCGGTTTGAGGACATACGTATCCGCAAAAGTAGACAACGATCTAATTTTAAAGCCGGCGATATATTGCTCTGGAACAAGAACGAATGTGGTGCGATCATGCGCATCGTCGGCGGCCCGAGTCCCAACGCCAGCCGCGATACCCATTCCAAGGAGCCTTTGGTGTCAAACCAGTTCGTGTCTATCCCTAAGCTGTCCCGTGTCTGCCTCAGGGGCCGCCGCATCATCGGCCTTATCGCTGCGCTCTCAGTATTATCCCTCACGGGCTGCGCCAGCATGGTCAACGGCAGCAAACAATCGCTGAAAATTGAGGCTGTTGACGCAACAACCAAGGCTCCTAAATCAGCCACCTGCAACGTCTCTAAACCCGACCTGAGTATGGCCGTTAAGACTTCAGAGGAATTTCAGGTCAAACGAAGCTCAAGATCCCTCTACATCACTTGCGAAGATGGCTCATCAATCGGCCATTTGCGGGAAAAAAGTGACTTTGCCCAGCGCTTTCTGTTCTTGGATCTCGCGACGGACTTATGCCTGGTGTCGTGCTTCATCGACGGCTACCACAAGGCCTGGTATGAATACCCAAGCACACTGGTTGTAGAAATGAAGCCGGCTTCATGAGCCAGCGAGGGCTGCCAGGTCATACAGGATCTGGCGCCTTAGCCTGTAATTGCTTGGCGAAGATTTCCCACTCTTTTTGAATCTCGTCGTAAGGCATGAAAATGCTGACGCGTTGACTGTTGGCAATCTCAGGGTTGGGTGATTTCGAGAAGTACCGGTGAGGAAGGAAGGACGTCACAATCCCAACGACTTTAGCGTCATCGGCAAACACCGGGCCTCCGGACATCCCTTTCACGAGGGGAAGGTCGGCGACGGAATATCGGACTCCGTCATTGACGTCGGAAAGCACAACCCGTGAAGCCAGCGCATGGCCAGTCCCCTTCACCGGGATAAAGAATGGGCTGAATCCTGCTGCAGTAAGCCGCTCGCCACCTGTGTACTGCCGCCACTGCGGCACCTTTTTAGACTTGTGCTTGAAGAAAACAAGATCACCCTTCCCTTCATGCGCGACGTGCCAGAGGAATGGGATGTGTTTTGCCGTCACGGCGTAGTCTTCGTTCCACTGGATTGCAGATCCTTGGAACATCAGCGGCAACGGCGGGCCGGAGTTGACTACGAAAAACTGACTCAAGACCGGATCCGTTACAAACGGCGTGGGAATCCCGTTGCACCCAGTCACAAGAGCGCAGAGCGCCAGGCCAGCGGCCAAGGTTTTCACAGAGGTGTTCCTTTTTTATTATTTTTTTAGGACTGTACCCCCCGCTCAGTCGAGCGTCAATTGATGGCCTATGATGCATTCAGCTGCTTCCTACTGCCGCATTGGATCATTATCCCAAGTCGAAAGTGGATTCGCTGATGGCGTTCGTTTTGTTGAAAAATGGCGTGGTCGCTGGAATTCCACTGGCCTCGAATGAATGCCAGGAACTGCCTACAGGCAGAATGACCATGCACGGGTACTGCTGGAGTTCCTTGACGTAGAATCCCAAAGCTTCCTGTTCACCAGGTAGAAAATCTTCCAGCCTCCCGGACGCAATCCATTGACGAATTAAATTTTCTGCATCAATGCCTGAAATCTGCTCAGGCTCGAACGCCTCGTTATATTCACGCTGGATCTCTACACGACTACGAACGCCACGCGCATCATGGACATAGCCGGTCATAGAGCCCTCCAATTCGCAGAAGGCATGGTCAAGCGCCGCAACGGGTTCATCATCAGCATCGTAGCCCGCCTCAAGGTCAAGCATGACGCCACACTGCAGCCCGGTTTGCTCCCGGATAGCCAACGCCATCAGATGGCAACGACCGTGCAAATAGTCTTCTACGCGATATTCGCCAAACACCACAAAATCTTCGTGAACACTTAGATGCTCGACGTCGTGGACGTACAAATGTTCTTTAATTGGCATCTCTTCCATCACCCCTTACACATCGATCTTCTCTTATCTTGGCTGGTACCTGACGGTAAACTCAACGCATAGCGCTTGGCTTATTTTAGCCATACGAGAAATTTCGGGATGGTGAGTAGAGCTAGCCTCGGAGACCTAGTGCTGCGTATTCACGTCAATCATCACACCCGTATACCGTAAAACCACATCATCCTTACCCAAGGCGATGACGATGATGGCTTCAGGATTCCACAACTGATCATTGGTAAAGGCATGAACGTCCGCATGGCTGATATTACCGATGATCGCGCCAGGCCCAGCCTCAATCATTAATTCTTTAGGTGTTCCAAGCACCTCGCGTTTCAGTAGGCGCTGGCGAACCTCCCGGCCAACGGCCCAAACCACCTGATGGGCTTCCGATGTCTTGGTGTAATGCCGGAGCGCTTCAAACGTGGTGTCGTTCAACAGCATCGGCGCACTACGCAAGAAGCACCCATCGGTAAGGGAATGAATCCCCTTTTCCAGCAACTCATCCAAGATCATCTCATGCTCCAAACGGCCAGAATTTTACTGTACTGAGGTTGTCAATTTTTGACAATTGTCCGCTTCTTCGATAGATTCTAGAGATTCTCTCATGAGTTATCCAGCATGTTCGTCCTCATCCTCAAGCGTTACCTGACATTCCTGATTGGCTATGTCTTCACCGCAGCTGCCCTATGGATCCTCGCCATCTGGTTTACGGATGGAGTGTTGCCGGCGTTGGCCTTTTTAACAATCATCCTGGCCGTGATCTTCACTGTTCCGTACCGAATGTACGTCGACTACACAGAGATCAGGGATCAAACCATCGCCATTCTTTCCGGACGCCATGCCGGCGCTCCATACCTGGACAACCTAAAAGATCTCGTTGCCGAGAAAACCGGTATTCCAGCGCCACTGGTGAGCTTTCTCGCCAACCGCTCGAAGAAATTCGTCACCATCGTCGTAGAGAAAGCCAAGGCCAAGCCGATCCCGGCTCAATGACGGCGCAACACTGAATTTTTGAAGACCTGCAGGGTCATGGCCGTGGATTTAACGGTCTTTCCACCAACAACAAACTTCGAATACAAGGATGCAAAGCTATGATCATTACCCTGAACGACGAACTCAAATATGTACCGCCAACTGAGCAACAAGCGGCTAACTGGAATGACAAACGTCAAAACAGCCATAAAGGATTCGCTGATCGTTTTGCTAACAAATGGCACCTGAAAGCATACTCCGACGTAGATGGTGTTGTGGTTCGCGGACTGAGAGATCATCAACGGACACAGACCGGTTTCATCAACGTTGTCGCCCAGGCGTACTCGCGCCACATCGGCCTGGTCGTCAATCCCCATGACATCTGGTTTGTGATCCTCTCCAATGTCGTGGCTCTGATCCAGGAGCACGCCGATGAATTCAGATCCATCTTCACGGTCTCGGATAAAAAGGAGAGCCTGCTTGTCCTGCAGGATCATCCAACAGACATCAACATTGATAAACTGATCAAGGTTCTAAAAGCTGCGGCGCCAGTAGACCTTTCGATGTTCCTGCCTGAGTTTTCGGACACCACCCCGGAAGCCCAATTGGCGATGGCTGCGTCGGTCTTGGACATGGCGCAGCACCACTACGATTACTGCATGTTCTGCTGCGGAATTCCTGCGATTGACCTGCGCGGAACCCGTGAGGACTGGCTCGCAATCTGTGATGCGATCACCGATATTAAAAAGGCCGTGTATGCCTCTGGCGCCAGTCCAGACGCTATTATCTCCGTCACCCCATACCTGGGTGACGCCTTGAACATCGCTTCCAACATCCTGGAATCGTTCGATCAAGACCAGACTGAATTCTGGACTGACATTTTCACTCAGAAGAACGTTGGCTCCGGTGGTGATCTCCAGATCAATGGCTGGATTTGCGATCTGTATCACAATGTAAAACGTGGCTCCTTGCTCGCCTCCTTTCATGACTCGGTTTCTAAATTCCCCTACAAAAATGTGTCCACGGGTCAGAATTTCTTGATGGTGCACGGCGCATTCGGCAGCAACATCGAGAATGGATTCGTCACCACTGTGTACGATCACATCACCATCGAATACACGCCGAAATAAGGCTCAAAAGTATGATTACCCTACCCAGCGTGGTTGGGTGATCTGCCGAGTATCTTTAACCGAAGGGGGAACCATGACCAAAGGCGAAAAAGAGTTTGAAGAAGGCCTGGAACGGGTCAAGAAGTACCACGCGGTCACGAAGGATCTATTTGGCAAAGTGCTGAAAGACGCATCGGAGGCTAATCTTACATTTGCCGGCCCCCTGGCCGGCAACATCGTTAAGCACATCCTCCAGGCTCAGGAACAAACAGCACCAGGAACTAAAGTCGTCTGAAATTTCGTTCATTTTACAATATACACAAGGACACGCTATGTACATTGAAAGTCCAGGTTTTGAAACCCGAGGTGTTTTGGAAATTACGGACATGGTCGAAAATCTTTCATGGGGGGTCGACCTTGCCGTGGAAGGCTACGATACCGCTACTGGATGCAAACTTGTGGATGGCTACAAGTTGATCGACGAAGATCGTATGCGCCATTGGTTCAACTTTGGGTTATCCCAAAAAAATGATCAGGTTTCCTTTGGCATGCGATACAGCAACAAGCTCGACATTCTTGCCATCGAGGCTGTATTCGCTGAAATGGCCCGGCTGATACCACTAATTGAGAGTGGCGAAGTCGCCCCTGAGTGCGGCTACGTTGAAATTTATAAAAGAGGTCTCCTGTTCGCATTCAGAATGAATCTCAGCACGCGTCATGTGCTTGAATGCTCGCGAAATGATCAAGGTAGGGAGATGCTTCAAAAAGTTAAAAGCTGTTCACCTTTCACCAACAATTTAACTGTCTACGTCGTAGTTCCAACCGGAGAACTAGTGTCTGCTATTTATAACTTGTACGCTCCGTTGGAAAACGCCATTAGTGTAGCCAATGATTTCGCTATGATGAGAGCCACCATCAGGTGATTCGTGAAGCTACAGGCCGGTAACCATAGAAACGCCCCGTTATTGACGAGGCCGCTCCGTGTGTTACATGGCTGCTGCGGGGTGCCCCATCAGGGGAAGATGCCATAGCGGGCGAGATAGGACAGGGTTTTCTGAAGATTCTCCGTCCCCATACCACGCAGATCGCTCAATTCCTTTCTACTCATGGATCGTAACTGTCCAAAAGTCCGGATTTCGTTGCTACGAAGTATGTTGGCCGCACGGTAAAGATCAGAATCGTAGAGTTCGAAATCATCAGGTGGAAGCGTATTGTCGATTGTATCCGCCTGGAGTGCTAGTGCTGCCAGTATTTCCCTTGCAGCCGGCGCGGATTCGCACTCGACCAAGGCCTTGGTGCCTTTTTCATCGTGCCGGGTGATGACGTAGCGAGTAACTTCACGAATGCGGAATTCTGGTTTCATGTGCTTCTCCGGCCTGCGCACAGGCTGAGTGAATGAAGAAAGGTTACCTCGATAGCGCTGCCATCGTAATGCGATCAAGCCTGAAGCGCAA
Organism: Pseudomonas serbica; assembly: GCF_028823535.1. Taxonomy (GTDB): domain Bacteria; phylum Pseudomonadota; class Gammaproteobacteria; order Pseudomonadales; family Pseudomonadaceae; genus Aquipseudomonas; species Aquipseudomonas serbica. The sequence goes on from NZ_JAQIYM010000090.1 coordinate 213,615, forward strand.
ATGGATCACTCAGGCGCATGCCGGCGCTTACCTGGAAGCAAGACAATCGGTCATCTGCCGATGATCTCGATCCGCCGCTTTCGAGCAATCAGGCCAATGCGGGCCGACTCAATGTGCTCGAACATTTGACTCTCCTCGGCTGTAAACCGATGCGCTTCATGAGTGATCGCCTGACGCTTGGCCCCTGCCGCCGCAATGGCTGCAAGAACCTCGTCGTGGAACGCGATGTCAGCGGTGATCTTGCTCAGCTCATCGGTCATTGGTACACCAGGCATCGCGTTTAAAGTGTGCAGGTCTTGGCCAACAGAGCCGGAGTGACTTCTTGGGCCGCGAACTCGCGGGCTAGCCGTTTGTTGGTGTTGGCCATGCGCTCACGGGCAGCCTTCAGGCTCTCTTCATGAGTCCCGTTTCGAGTGCGGGCTTCTTCGATCATGCGTTCCAGAGTCAAAGCTCCAACTCCCTAGGATATAGGTTCCACAGTACAACAATGATTCGCAATCTACGAGCTGTAGCTTTACTCACCTTTCACATTACAAAGCCAGACCTTCAGAAATCTAGCGTTTAACATGGTGGGTAATCGGGACGTTCGTAAGTATTCACGCCTGAGGCTCTTAGCCGCTCCATGTGCGCCGGAAAGTCGTTTCGCGGGTAAATCATCACCATTTGATCTATCCCCAGGTCTTTCTCTACTTCGTAATTATGGCGGCTTACGTGCTTCATGCCTTTGCTGAGCCACTTATACATCTCTTTACTAGCGCAAATGGCACGAGAGTAGCCCCACGATCTGCGGCATTGCAAATCGAGCTTCCCTTGCTTCCAGTTACGCCGACGGCCAACCCCGTTATAGCGCACCATCACATCTAGGTCGCTGGGCTCTTGCGACCCCTTAACGGTCGAACCGAAAATCCACACCTGATAAATCCTGACGGCTTCGAAATCACAAAGCGGTGTTGCCAGCAAACCATTTACTGCTTTGCAGCGTTCAGCAATCCGTTGCGCATAGCGCTCAGCCAAATCTATTTTCATCTATGGCGGCTCACCTGCAACCTCGTAAGATCTAATCATAGATGATGAATTGACAGGATGCCAATTTATTTAATCGGCCTTTGGTAAAAAACATAAAGAACATCATGCCAGGCACACCGACCGCCTCAAATTTTAATGAGATGCTTATACGTCAAATTGAAGTATAAAACCACTAACCACTATACACAAATTTATAATATAAAAATACTTCGAAACATTACAAAGAAATCAATTGACTGATTACAAATCTTTATTAAGATGACTGAAAATAAAAATATATTCCGAGATTTGAATGCGAACCACAGTTTTCCTCAGATGGATTCACCTTTCGCTTGAAGCAGCCACGTTCTCGAAAGGTGGTAACTACGAATGATCTTCAAAAATCGAAAGAAAATCCAAGATAACCATGTTCTCCGGATCGGTATCACCAACCCCCAAAAAAATGAATATTCAATCTCAGATGATGACCTGACAACATCTTTGATTGCTTTCGGTGCAACAGGCTCTGGCAAAACATCGTCGGTTTTGCTTCCGGCATTACGTCGACTGGTAGATTTAGGTCATTCTGGACTTGTACTAGACGTGAAAGGGGACTACGTAAACTACGCCCTTAACTTTGCATCTGAAAGAGCCACAATCATCGGTGCATCTGACAAATGCGTACCAATAAACATAATTGCAGGCATGAAAGCTGAGGTTTTTAGATCTTTTTTGGCGCAAATAGCCTTAAAAGCTGGAGACAATTTCTGGGGTATTGGAGGGATTCGTGATTCGATGATGCTTTATTACTACTACAGAGATCACTTCAAAAGATACATATCACTTTCAGATCTTTATGGTTGTCTTGTTGATTGTCGCAAAACGGCAAGCAACTTAGACGATTTTGTCTCAAACAGTACAACACTTTCTAATGATTTTATTAATATATATGAATCTGCGCTCGCTGACCCTTTTGGGCTTCTGGCAATGGGTGCTTCAAAATTTGCAAATCCTGATGTTTCACACAGAAAAGAAGAGCAGTATGCATGGCACACAGCAACACTACTTAATTCTCTTCGACCATTTGCTGAAAATAAATTAATAAGAGCCAAGCTGTGTGAGGGATTATCAAAAATAAACCTTGCAACCGAAATATACGACAAAAGGAAAGTTATCTTTCTTGACATGCCTAACCATCAATACGGTGAAGCCGGATACACAGTTTCTAAGATTTTGCGTGAGAGATTCTTTAACCTGGTGTTTTCAATGACACCGGAGTCTAGGCTGCGCCTAACAAAAGATGTGAACCATAAGACCTTCATGTTGGTTGATGAATACCAAAACTTCATTAATGAAAGTAGTACATTCACAACAATTGATGACAATACATGGATAGATAAATCAAGGTCATTTGGCCATATAAACATTTTTGCAACACAAGGAATTTCCTCTCTTTACGCTAAAGCATCAAAGGAAGCAGTAGATTCAATCCTACAGAACATCCGAACAAAAATTTATCTTCCGACCGATGATAAACCTACGCTAGACCACATAGAACAACACACAGAAGCTACAGAAGAATTTTTATACCCTAAAACTTACGGGTCATGTTTCATATACAAGGGTAATGTACCGTCATTCGCTGGGTGGTTCACGCTGCTAGACTATTTTACTGCCCGTGGGCCAATATCATCTAGTTATAACACTAAACCAGAAACATCATTAAACAAGAGACATGTTAGATACAATGAACAATGGTGCTTAATATGCCCTAAAAGCAGTATCGTTGTTCAGGATTTTGAGACGGCATTTATAAAGGAAATGGCTGAAAACCCGATAGGCAAACATTTTCTCAAAAAATTAAGAGTTATTCGTCTTCAGGGGCCTGAAAATATAGAGAATTATGCAAAAGCATTAGTTGAGGCATTCTCACCAACAAGAAAGCAAATAAACTTAATTATTATGCGTGGCGGCGGAGATAAAGAATCTTTAGACTTCTACAATGACCCACAGCTAGTAAAAACTATAAGATCATTGAAAAATTGCGGGCACATTCATCAGTTTCTATTTTCTGTTGGACATGCAAAAAACAAATTCACACTTGATGATGAATCAATGGTGAGGAGTACCACACCAACCGACCTTGGCACCGCCCTCGGAAAAATTATGAAAGCGTGAAAAAAATGACAGATCAATTAGAAATCTCGCATGACGACAAAAGCGCTGTAAAAAAACTTGAATATGATGTTCTTGACCCTATTTCAATTATTCTTTATCACTGCAAGAAGCCAGAGCCATCACCCATGGTAAAGGCAAGCAGGCTTCTTAGTGAATCAATTTCTAAAATTATGGATGAAGGATAGGTGTGATATGCGAGTCTTGTTAGTTATATCTGATTAAAAAGACCCCGTAATTCTCATCAGCCGTGAATGGACATCACCACATCAGGATCAGCCGTTTTGGCAAGCCCAGCGCCGACAAGCACATAAACGGTGTTCACCGTTTCAAATAGCCCACCATGGGTAAAGGAGACCTGAAGCGTGCTGCGTACCCACTGACCACGGTAAAAGCGCCCAGCGCTGTCCTGGAGCACGTTGTGGGCATAAACCAGATATGGCTCGCTGCCTATGCGTTGGATTGCCTTCAAAGAACGCTCATCGGCGTCCATCTTGATCAGCATCCAGTTTGAGACCAGGCAGTACGGTTTATTCGGAAAGTGACTCTTCACAAATGCAATGGCCTCCCCTTCGGTCATGTCTAAACCCATGAGCGATTCACCAGGAGTATTCAGGAAGCCTGAGACTGTGACCAGGTAGCTGTCTACTGACTGCGGGAAAGTCGGCTCTTTTACGTTCATAGGGCTTATCCAACCTTTACGGTCTGTGGGGAATGCGGTGACTGCGTGGTGGTCACCTTCCGCCGCCTTGCAATCATATGGCATGAATTGCCAGCATCACAACTCGGTTGTCAGCCTTCGTGGTAAAACCCAAAACTCTCATCTCGATGGATGAACCGGTCTACCTGATCAGGCTGGTAGTTGGCCAACTCGAAGACCATCGCCTCGTCCGGCTGGATGCCCAGCTCGATGCTCTTCTCCACCAGATACTCATCTGGCCAGACCAGCCAGGCGTTGGAAGCCGGCGCTGTCCTTCGGTAAGCCCGACGCTCCCAGGAGGATTTGTCAGTCGAGTTAACGACTTTCTGCAACACGAACTTACCGCAGTCCTGATCAACTGCAATCCGGTACCGATCCGTCGACGTTGACCCGCGCAACGGGTACCGCTCGTAGAAAGCTTGGGTCATCCAAGCCGCTTCGCACCCTTCCCGCCTGAGGATGATGTCCATACCCTCCTCAAGGCGCTTGCTGATGATTCTGTCCTCGTCCTTGGCAATCTGCCGCCCACTGAGTCGGAATGACGCGTCAATGCGCTCCAGCGGTGTCTCAGCCCCGCCCACGTGAAGCATCTCACTGATCTTTGTTGAACTGTACCGGCAGGCCCTGACTTCGAATCCTGGTTTAACAAAACATGGTTGGCTGCCAAGACCCTTACGCTGGCTCCCCTTCAGCGACCGTAGGTTGCAATCTAGGATCACCACGTTTGGCTTATCCACTTCCACCAGGCGATGCCGGTTCACCCGCCCACTGGTTTGCACGATGGACTGAGCGCTCGACGGTTCGATGACAGCCCAGTCAAAGTCATGATCGCGCCCCACTTCTTCCACCGGCGTTGCGATGACAATCATTGGGACAGAGCCAGCCCCTGTCGGGAAAGCAGCGAGCAGCTCTGGATCTGACCCTAGCCTCTCCTGGTGACCGCTTTTACGGTTAAGCAGGTAGTCGAGCCTTTGTTCCTTCAGGTGCCGCTGAATGCGCAGCTCATTCGAGTGGTAACACGCGATCCTGGGCCCGGTCTCGCCGAATTGTTCACTTAGGTACCTGGCCACTTTAATGGCGGTCGAGATGTTGGCCACCCTAATCAGACCGAATGACAGGTGTTTGCCCGGCGCCAGCTCCCATTGATGGTCGGCATGCAACTGCAGAACCGAATTCCGGATAATTTCGAGATAGGCCTGATCACTGCTCCCCGCCACCTTGGCGATCCTCGGCTGGCGATACACCGCCTTCTGCTGAAGGGAGTCGATCATTTCCGCGTAGCGGGCTGCGACAAAGGCACCGAGCTCGCCGGCACCGTCGTGGAACCCAGCTGGCGGCAACAAATCATCGATCATGACCACAACCGGCCTCGTTGAGCCAGGCTCTACGGCTCCCCGCATCCGGGCACCACTCAGAAACGCTTCATGTACCGCAACCGCCACCGGTACCGATAACGTCGCCGACGAGCAAATCACATTCCGCCCGAGCATGGCACTCAGCTGTATCAGCCGCAGCACTGCGACCATCGCTTGGGGGTCGTAACTGTCTATCTCGTCAAGTATGAGATCGCTGTTCATGACACGGAGCAGCGCCAGCGCATGGTGCCCCTGGCGGCCCGGCTCACTGGCGTTGATGATGAAGTCGATGGTCGACACTAGAACGGGTGGCATCAGCAGCTGGGGGGCCTTCTGGCTCCTTGCGAGAGGCTGAAGCCAAGTCGGAATCACGAAGTCATCACAGCTGACCTCGATTTCTGTTTGATCACCGGCGTTACCATTCAGTGAGAAGGCGTCCGAACTCGCCCTATGCATCTGCTCTGTGATGCGGTCACCGATCACGACCGCCATTTCGTCTGATCTGATTTGCAGGTCGCTGCGAAGACTATCGCCGGTTTGGAGTGTCAGAGAGCGAAGGTTGAGAGCAACACAGAACCGAGGGTTTGCAGAAAGCGCACACGCTATTTTCGCATTGCCTCTGGTCTTTCCCGCCCCGGTGCCGGCGCCGCAGAAAACGAGTGCTGGAGCACAATTATTTTCTCTCACCTCCTTCAGGTAGGCCACTGCCTGATCTTGCCAGTCGAAACGTGGATGCGTTGCCGGCGCCATGATCGAGGCAATCGTGGCCGGGCTCAGCCCTGGGTACTCTTGCCTACCCATTTCCATAGCAATGTCACCCGCCAGGTCGCCAACACTTCGCAAATGCCAATCGAGGGGCTGGTCATATCGACGCTGCCCGCTGGCAGTGTCCTTAGTATTTGCGAAAAGGCATGACGCCGCAGGCTGGCCGTGCAGCGCTTGATAATCCACTGAAGAAATGAAGTGGTCGGCCAGGATCAGGGCTGCTCGAGAAAATACGGCTATCAACTCCCAGTGTTCTGCTCCGTAAGCTTCGGGAATCCTGGTAAGAAGCCTCGAAGCGTCTGCGTAGAGGCCGCCATCGATATTTCCGGCAGACTTCACGCCACTAACTGGGATGTGTCCTTGTATGTGGGCCGCACCACTCAGAGCAATATCGCGCCCACCGAGGAGCTTATGGTGACTGACGAGCAGGTACTCGAGCACCCTGTCACGATCCACCAAACCTTTCTTCAGCGACTCGCAGTCATTGATCAACGACTGAGTGCTGGCGCCACCCCACGCAGCTTCAAATCCGTGCACCCTCGCCGCCTTGAGCAGCGCGTACGAAAGCCATTCATGGCGCACCGGTTCGACCCGTCGCTCCCGGCCTTGAACGGAGTCTTCAAGCTTCAGGAAGAAATCTTGGCTGCTCTTGCCCCAATCATGGAGATACCCAGCCGCTCGGGCCATAAGACAGGCCTGATCGCGCCATGTTGTGAGGCAAGTTTCACGCAGGATGGAGCTCGAAATGGGGACGAGAAGAGAGGTCATCTGGCTCAACATATACCATGTATTGACGGAGGGCCGCATAGTACCTATATTCCGCCCCCATCTGAAGCCCTGGGAATGGTCTGCCTTCAAAGGTAAGCGCTCTCACACTGGGTATGCTCTTTAAAATCACCTTTTCTCTGTTTATCCTCCACCGCCAAGGTGGTTTTGAAATGAATTTACCAACCAGGGTCAACTCAAGGTTTGTTCTCCACCTTGTGGGTGGTTTTGAATGATTAGCGGTTAAGTACTAGCTGCACAGCTGTTCACCACCTGCGGGTGGTTTAGAAATACAACGTGGTACCGACCCTTGTGAGCGCAGCGTTCACCACCGTCCAGGTGGTTTTAATAAGGACTGGCACGACCCTGACGTCCCCCACCCTGAGGGTGGTTTTGAAAGCCGTTGGATGGCAGCTTGGCATTTACCACATTGAGGTGGTTTTGACACAGAAAGATCAAGCGGACATTGGTTCTCCACCGTTCAGGTGGTTTTGAAAACTGGATAAATGACTTAACCACCTGCTTGGTGGTTTTGACACAGGAAGATCATGCGGTCAGTAGTTCTCCACCGACCTGGTGGTTTTGAGATCTATAAAAATGAAATTGTTCACCACTTTCGCTGTGGTTGTGAAATATCGTATTGCCCCGCGTCCATGGTGGCATGCATTCACCACTGCTGAGGTGGTTTGTGAAAAGACTGTAGGTACTGTCGTCCACCCTTGTGGTGGTTTTGATATTGCTGATGGCCATAGGCTTCATCCGTTTACCACCCACCGGTGGTTTTGAACTCAGCCTGGATACCGTTTGCTGTCCACCCTTGAGTGGTTTCGAAGTCATAGTGCTCCCCACGTGTTCCCCACCCTAAAGGGTGGTTTTGAAGAAGACTGAACCCAGCTTTCTGTTCTCCACTTTCGAGTGGTTTGGAATCTATATTCTGCGCTCCCGCGTGTCCCGATCCCCGATTTATCGGGCTGGTCACGCTCGTTTTTCATCCCCACCGCACTGGTGGTTTAGAAGAAACACAATTCGAGTTCACCACCCTGCGGGTGGTTTGGAAAAACCCCAGTGAAGACTCGATTCTGTACCATTTGTTCACCACCCTACGGGTGGTTTTGAAGAGACTGTAGCCCGTCGACGCCATTCGCCTCCCCAGGCGACGGTTTCGAACAATCGGCTCGCCAGCGTCCGCCACCTTCGGGTGGTCTGAGCTTTTTCTGCGAAATTGCGGAGTCAATCAGCCAGCTTCCGATGGTTTTTTCGTTTGAAGAAGGCACCGTGGAGATTCCGTAAACCCTTACGCCGCAACGTTTTTCGCGATTTTCACCCAAACATAATTCAAGTGTTGACGAGTCATAACGTATTGCATATATTGCCGCCCCATCACGACTAACGATGCACACAAAATGACAAAAGAATCAGCGACAGCCGAAGCTGCAGATATCAAGGAGTGGAAAAGCCATCCTCTGGATGACTACTCCACAGCCATCGAAAAGCTTGTGCACCACTCGTTCAAAACTGTGAACACCAATGCTGAAGCCGGTGGCGTCCGGATCGCACAAACGAACGGCACCAAACTGCCCTACGTTGGCGTACGTACCCTGCTGGGCCACGGCATCGATGTCCTGATGGATCGCTATGAAGGCGCTGCGACCTCTCGGATCTACTCCCAGATCAGTGAAGTTGCTCAGGGCCGTGTTGAAGGAGTTCCACCCCTGGAACTCGCTCATATCCAGCAATCCCTGGCTCTGATCAAATCCACGAGCCTGGTGCAGAGCCGGCAGATCTCGCCACGTGTGCGTCAGATCTTGCTGCCGCGCCCTGATGGCGGCTACCTGAGTGTCACGCCAATCTCTGCTGCCGGCGTTAGCCATCAGCTGAAGTCGTCCGCGCTGGCTCACAATCAGATGATCCATGAGCTTCGAAAGGCCAAGGATGAATCGGCTGAAGGCTTCAGGCGCATTACGCTCGCCGACTTCCCTATCGGCGGCGCTAAGCCCCTGAACCCTGGCGGCATGGTGTTTTCCATGCGAGCACCTATCGTTGGGAAATTTCCGGCCATGGCCAGCGAGCGTTCACGCGCCCTTTCGCTGCATTACTACGGCATTCGCAACCTGCGTTTGCCCAAGGGCATGCAAGCGGAGTATGTGAGCTGGCGCAACAAGCACAAAGGCATGGTTGAGGCTGATCAAACCACTCGCACTGAGCATGCCAATTTGATCTCGCGCATGGTTCAGCACCTGTTGCGCTTAGGCGCGGACGCTTACGAGCTGCTCCAGCAAAATGCCGACAAACTCCCAGGCGGCGTGCTGCTGGGTGCCCAGGTCGGTCACCTTGAAGCTGGCCTGATTGATCCAGATCGTCGCACGACCAACTGGCGATACGACGCTGGTTCGGCACTTGCCCGGCGCTTCGCAGCGATTGAACGCGACGACACGCGTCAATACGAATATTCGCAAGGCGAGATCAATGCGATTGCCGGCCTGGTGAGGAATAGCCTGAAATGAGCTACTACCTGATTCTGAAACACCTCAACGTTCGCCATGCCAACGCATTGTCGAGCAACTACGCGGTTACGGCGGCGCCCATCATGGCGGTCAACCTCTTTGCCCATGCAATGGGCCTGAAGATCGGTTGCCAGGCAGACGGCGTGGCGATGATCCACCACGATGCCAAATACCTGGCGGAGATGGACTTCCACAGCGGCTACAAGCGCCCTCAGTTCCAGCAGCGCCGCGCCTCAACCTACATCGACAAGAACGACTATGTCGGTACCACCATGGCGCTCTCGTTGCAGCCGGTGGCCACCGTTCATTTGAAGATCAGTCTGGTAATCGAGTTTGCGACCAAACCTGACTTGGGCCTGGTAAAAGCGTTCCTGCATGAGGGTCGTCTTGCTGGCGGTGTAATCGAAAGCTACGTCACCCCGCAGGAATTCCATGAAAGCGATGACAAGCTGTTCGATGCCATCCCTGGTAACGGGTTCTGGCTCATCGACCGTCAAGACTTGTTGGTGGGCGAAAACCCTGTGGATCTGCTGGTCAGCGCACTTGGTACTCGGGCGCAGTCTGACGCAAACGACTCGTGGCTCACTCCAGTTGTGCCGGCTTACGCCTTGACGTCCGAGCCTGCTGAACGTGTTGTGGGTGTCAGGAGCCTCTCAGATGGCACCTACCCGGCCCACGCCTACGGCGAGCCACTGATGGGCCTGGCGCAGTACGTTTCAGTTCGTGAATTCGAGGGCGAATCCCTCCCGTTCTGGCGCAGCCGCTGGATCGACGACACCGTTTTCGCTGTAAGCACAACCTACTAATTTTTTAGAGAAGACCGACAATGACCACACCGACTATTAAATTTTCGAAACTCCCAGGCGTCCTGTCTTTTACACGCCGTATCAACGTCACCGACTGCCTGTTCTTCAGTGGCATGCCTGACGGCTCGCTGAAGCCCCTGCTGGTAACCCGCAGCGGCCTGCGTGGTACGCAGAACATCAACAAGAAGGCCACCGGTGATCGCCAGGAAGTCTCGAACATCCAACTGACCGACTCGGCCAAAACCGATGTTGAAGCGGCGTCCCTGGTTGTTCAGATGGGCATCGGCTTCTATGCGCTGCAGAATGGCCTGAACTCCTGCGCTCTGTCCAAGACCGACGACGAGTCGTTGCTGGGTCAGTTCAAGGCCAGCTTTAACGGCTTCCTCGAACGCAGTGCCGGCGCCACCGGGATCTCTGCAGGTCTTCAAGAAGTCGCCAACCGCTATGCCCGAAACATCGCCAATGGTCGTTGGCTGTGGCGCAATCGTCAGTACGCACAGACCGTCAGTGTGACCGTCCAGTGTGGCGACGACATCATGACTTTCGACGCCCTGAAGACACCGCTGAACCGCTTCGACAACTACACCGCCGATGAACTTAAACTGGGCGGCTACATCGCCAGCTGCCTGGCCGGCCAAGCCCAACACAAGCTGACCGTCGGTGCCATCCTGAACTTCGGTGAAGGCATGAACGGCAGCATGGAAGTCTACCCATCGCAAAACTACCTAGGCGGAGACAAGCCAAAAGGCTTCGCTCGTTCGTTGTACGCGGTCGGTGAGTCCTTCCTGACCCCTGCAACTGACCTGATGGCGCTGCAGTCCAGCCGTATCGTCGGCCAGGCGGCATTGCGTGACACCAAGGTGGCCAACGCCTTGCGCACCATGGATACCTGGTACCCTGATTTCGAATCCCACGGCCTGCCAATCTCGGTTGAACCGTGCGGTGCGAACCTGGACGCTCAAAAGATGTTCCGTGGCAACAAGGAATCGTCCTTCACCTTCATGCGCCAGCTCAATGCCACCGACGTCAACAGCGGCGAAGGCATGTTCATGATCGCCTCGCTGATTCGTGGCGGCGTGTACTCCGAGGGTGGTGACAAGTAATGAAGCCCGCCACTTATGTTGATTACACCTTGAAGGTGGCCAACAGGGCGTCCGTTGCGGAGGTGTCCCAGGGCGCCTCCCTGCTGATGAAGGCACTGCACGCCGGTTTTTCCGAGTACAAGGAGAAGTTCGCGCTCGCCCTGCCGTTCCTCGACGAGTCCAGCCCTCAGAAGAAGCTATCCACGTTCCGGGTGTTTGCCCAGAGCATGGAAGATCACGTCATGCTTCACGAATTCATGCAGCGCTCGGGGTATCTAGACACCTACTTTGTCGCCGGCTTCCCGAAAATGGTGCCAGCGGACTTCGCCGGCACGTACAAGGCCTTCAGCCGCGTGCGGATCAAGTCCCGAGCCGATGGCGTCAAGCGCCTGAAGAAAATGCTCGAGGTCGAATCCAACGGCAATCCATGGTTCAACGTGCAAAGCCGTGAAAACGGCCACCGGTTCCGGATGTACGTCCAAAGCCACGTTGCAGAGTCAGGCAGTGAGGGTGTGCTAAACGGGTACGGGATGTCGCAGGCCGAAAACCTGCAATACCTTCCTCACCTTTGATTTTCAGTACTAAAAGGGGGCAAAAGCCCCCCTGATTAAGCGATTCTCAAAGCGACTGATGGAATACCTAATGACACCCACTGAAAAAGAAGCTCTGGTTGTAATGCTGGATGCTTACTCAAAGCAGATCATCACACTTATCGGGCGCGATCCAAATGTCCAATACTGGGATGAGCAAAAAGCGCAAAAGCGCGTGGATGAAGCCGTCGCTGCTTTCCTGGCTGCACCCTAGACAATTATGAACTTGAGCGCTCAGAGCTGATACGCTAGAGCGAAGCCGAGCTATAGGCTGAATTCCATTCCTGCACTACAGAGGACTGTAAATGAGCGTTGAGCTTTTGTATGAAAAGGCCAGGAAACTTTCGGGCGCGACTCCGGAGGAGCGCCAACGCAAGGCACGAGCCCGCACCGTCGTGATGACCAAGATCCTTGCAGCTCAATCCAAAGCCCAAGCCGTTACCAACGAGATGCTCGCTCGTACTTGCGACCTTTGAAAAAAGCAGATCAGTGCGGCGATGGAGAATCCTCAACCACCTTCGGCTTGCTGACTTTGGTCGCGGCGGTTTTTTCCACTTCATCCCCGGCCATGATCATCGACGTCAGCATTCCAACCTGATTTTCCACCTCAGCAAGCACCTGGGCCTCGGTTTGTGTGTGGGAAAACTTGGTCAGTGTGCGCTGCAAATAGTCCTTAGGGAAAGTCATCACTGGATCCAGCCCCAACAGCTCGCCGGCAACTCCGCCTGCAAAGTCGACACCCGTTTGGCCACCGGAGATTACCCTCTCCAACGGCCAGTGCTTATGCACCAGATCCAGCACCTGGTACATCCACAGGTTAAGGTGCTCCTGGCGCCAGCCGTAGTCCTTCAGCGTGTAGATGCCGTTGCCAGCGATGTTGAGGACTTTTGCGCCTCGCTTCCGGCATTCAGCGAACACCAGGCGGGCCGCTTCAATCGGCGACAAGCTCAGGTCGATGTGCAGATACTTCCCATCTGCGGCAGTTTTGGTGAGTTCCTCGCCCCTGGAGCTGAAATCCTCAGCGAAGGCGACCGTCAGATCAGCCGTTTTCGCGTTGTGATAGGTGCGTGGCGGATAGCTCGCTGATTTGTGTGCAACTGCTTTCATGAGTGGTATCCGCTTTTTAGTTTCACAGAAATATTCTTGAATTTAACCATAACATTTGAGCTGTATTGACGGCTAGACACCGGCACACAGGGCCGGCTACTCATTATCATCCAGCACCCAAAGGCTTAGATAAGTGGATACTCCTGATAATTCGGCATTGAGACCAAAAAAGCTCGACAAACTTTACGCGGTGGTCGCGGCGTCGGGCATCGATGTCAGTGAATGGCACACCGGCAAAGGTCATTACGAGACCAACCCGAGCTTTTGCTTTCGTTGGGCATTTGTGGGGGAAAAAACCGCCCTGCTCTGCCTATGGGCGGACTCCATAAAATGCGTCGGCGGGGTCTGGACTTACGAGGGCAATGCCCGAGCTGACCAGCTTGAGCGTGCGGCTGCCGGCGCCGACCACTGGGATAAAGTCGTGCGTAATCGGGCGAGACAGCGGGCCACAATTGCTCACCAAATTGACGAGGTTCTGAAGCAGGCTTACCGGAACAAGCTCGGCGTCAGAATCTGCATTGTTGATGCTCGTGCCAAGGTTTCTGAGTCTGAGATCACAAGAGCGGACTATCGCGAGCTCGACCCTGTGTCATGGCAATTGACCTACGACATGATGACGGGCGCCTACAGCGTTCGTCGCGACGTCGAGACTCAGCATTTTGAATCTGCTGTCGCCTGATGGATTATCAGTAGGTACTGGGTTACGCTCCCCCGAAGCACGCCACATCGATGGAAAGTCGGCGTGCTGACGAAACTTATGTTGCACCCGCTGTAGGCACGTAAGGCGGGCCGAAAGAGGCACGCGGCCTCCGGTCGACACCAAGCAAAATGACTCATCTAGCCAATGAGCCCTCTGAGGTGATTACGAATGCCACACTCAAACGTAGGAATCACGCAGCAGCTCCTTGATCGATTTCAGCCTGGGAAGGATGCAAAGGCTGTTTTGTCCCATTGGAGGCTAGGTTCATCAAGGAACGTTACGCCGGACGTGATTATCCTTTCCAACCTGCTCCACGATGGGTTTGCTCAAACGGAACGAGCCGTACGAACGCCGAGACCCGCCGTCGATATCATGGAGCCTTCCTTTTTGCTCAAGGAATTGCTCTACCGGTACCTCACAGAGGTGCTCGATCCTGAATTCATCAGCCACAGTCGAGATCTATTCGACCAGGCGTACACCTATCGCCAATTGTCGTTGCAGGTGGCGAAGGACGTCCGCAAAATCATGCGTGAGAAGACCTTTCTGTCGTTACAAAAAGATGGCGCCAAGGCCATCGAAAAGAACGAGAAGCTCGGCTGGGATGTCTACTTCATGGGGGACGCTAATCGCCTTTTGCATGAAACGCTCGGACACAAGATCCGAGACCTGTATTTCTCGGGTGAGGTGCAATATGTACCAGGAATTGGCGCAGTCAAGCGCACGCTCAATCCGGCCAAAATTGAAGTCTTCGAAGGCATTCGAAAAAGCCAGGAGGAGTCACTGGCCGTCATTGAGCAGATGAACAACAAGGAGCTGTGCCTCAGGTTGCTCAGAAGCTTTGAGGACACCCACGAAGCGAAACACCAGGGTGAGCCACCCATATACGGGGTGAAGACCATTTTTGCCTATGCCCCCATCCTCATTGATCGGCTGTTAAACGGTTGGAGCTTTGACAACAAATCGATGATAGAAACGCTGTCAGATCAGCTGACCAGCGCAACGGCAGAGTTACAGGCCATCAAGGCCAGGTTTGATCGACTACAGACCGCCGCTGAATGCCACTAACCCAGCTACACGCAGGAGCTAGAAAAAAATTGCCGCATTGAGGCTAATCGCGGCTATTGTCCGGCGACCCCAGGCGTTAAAAAACCCGGCATCAAGTCCGGGTTTCGATTTAGCAGTTCAGGCTGTATTAAGCGGCATCAGGCTTGGGGCTTTCATCGGCATCCCAGCGACGATCTAGCCACTTGTCGATGTCCTGCTCGATGTCCTTACCTGTGAGCGTGAAAAAGTATTTTGCTGCCTGCTTGGCCTTGTTCTTGATTTCCAAAAGTCCTTCTTCAGTAGCCTCTTTCGACGCCTGGTATGGTCTTCCCACGTTATGGATCAGGTTGTTGATGGAAAACTCCAGATCGTCAGCCTTCCTATGCTCAATCAAAGATAGTTTATTGACCCTTCCGGCCCGCATTAGGCGCGTGGTCTTGATACTCTGGTAAATCATCCCTGGAAAAATACCGAAGGCCATCGGCGTTAGGATCATGACACCTAAGAAAAAGGTCGAATAGTGGCATAGGAAAATTATGCCAAGGGTACCAATTGGAATTCGATAGTCGAAACGGCCAGTCGGAAAACAACTAGGAAGCCGTTGCGACTCGTAAAAACAGTAGCCCATCAGCGCGAAAAAGTAGACAGCAAAAATTGCCCAGCCAGTACCAAAGTGTTCAAAAGCAAAGAAATGACCACTACCCATATGTAAACCCCTTCTGACTTATTGTTATTTTTATGCAGTTGAAGCTGACTACTAATCATGCCATATCCGGATCTGACAAAGCTCACGAAATTCATGGACAAAACATAGAAACGGGCCTTTCGGCCCGTTTACTGATTTTCTACCCGCGTTAAGGCGAAGGGCTATCGTCCTCGGGGGAAACCTCTGGCTTCCAGTCTTTTAGCCGCTTGGTCATTCCTACCAGATCCGATTGCAAGTCCCGGATGTCGGAGACAAGCCTGGCCTCGTAGGATCTGAATGAACTCGCCCACCGGGAACTGGCCTTGGTGATCGTCACTCTCTCGCCGGCAATTCGAATCGGCAGGCTTTCGATGGTATCTTTTTCCGCCTGCAATTGGATTGTGTGCGTCAACCTCGCCTGGTGATTTTCGATCATCCACTGCAAGCCGGCGCTCGATACCTCGAGAGGCGGAAAATGAATGCCTGGGCAACTTGCGGTCTGCCCACCGTCGCCCGGTCGCTCATACCCGTGGTGCGCCATGTGGCTACCGACAACCGCGATAGGTCTGTTGCAGCACGGGCAGGTTTTGACCACCTTGTTCGGATTGACCTCTTTAGGAGGCTCAGTACTCGGAGCCCTACCCTTCACAATACTTGCTTTTAGAGAGTCAATCGTTGTGGCCAGTGGCATCAACTCAGCCAGCAGCTCGCGCATCGCATCGATCATGGGATGTGTCAGCTTGGTTTTCTGAATCTTCTTGTCTACGGAAGGTAGAGTATGGATACCCATAATCATGATCGAGAAATTCAAGTTCCGGACGTCTTCTGGCAGGCTCGCATGCTTCCCGCAATTGGAGTACACGTCGGAGATCTTCTCTTCCCACAGATCCATCGCGATATCGCTCGCCCAACGCTTCACGTCTTTCATCTCGGTGTTGCGGATGGAACCGTTGAGAATTGAGCGATTCAAGGTCTCCATCACATTCTCGAACCGAACGATTTGACGCTCGGCGCCGCGACCCTTGCTCGAGTAAACGGATGGAAAATTTTCGCGAAGAATCATAAGTATCGCCCCATTTTCTTTAAGTATGACCTTGGCGACGCTTGCCCTACCAGTCCTCACACCGACAATTTGTTTGCAATGTTCAAGCGCTATACAATCTCTAAAAAATCCACGATCAAAAGGATCGGCTCATGTACATCGAGATTCCCGGTTTTGAAGCAAGAGGTGTTTGGGAAATTACCCAGAAGTTCGGTAACCTGTCCGGCGCCGTCAACATTCACTCGATGGCCTATGACTCTGCAACCGGTAAGGCGCTTTGGCTTGGACAAGAAGTTGTTGGCAAAAAACTCATGCGCCATAGCCTGGGCTTTGGCCTGTCGCAAAAAATGAGCGAAGACGACGTTCTTTGCAGGATCCGTTACACCAACCTGGAAGACATCTTCGCAATCGAAGCAGTCTTCGCTGAAATGACGCGACTGATTCCGCTAATCGAGAGCGGTGAAGTGGCCCCGGAATCAGGCTATGTAGAGATTCACCGACAAGGTGCAGTGTTCGCGTTCAAAATGAACCTCAGCACCAACAGCGTCCTGGCCTACACACGCGGCGAAGATGACAAACTTGAACCTGTTGGCTTGAAGACAGGTTCACCATTTACAAACTATCTCCAAATCCTTGTTATCACTCCGAATGGTGAAATTGATATCGGTGGCTATGACCTTTACTGCGGCATCGACTCTGCTCTTCGAGTGGCTCACGATTTCGAGGTCATGAGAGCGCTCATAGATGGCAAGCCTGAAGCTGAAATCCTGGCCATGAAGCCCATACGCGAGCCGGAACCCAGGCTGAAAATAGACTTAGGGGCGATAGCCGAAAAAGCGCTCGAAGATATGCTTTCCTCTATCGAAACATCAGAAGAAGCCGAACCGGAAAAAACTGTGATTCATTGACGCCGATGCTGTCATGGTCTGAAAAAACCCAGCTCGGCTGGGTTTTTCGTTTCAAGTGGCGGCTCGGTTACCTAGCTGCACTGCGGTAGATCCCCCCACCGATAGGTGTAGCCCGGCGAGAGCATGTCCCGGCGCATCACCCAGTCTGGATCCGGTTTTAGCCTGGCGGAGTGAATCGCCTGACGGCCATACCGCAGATTGATCGTGTCCATCACCGCCCCGATCTTGTCAGAGCCTGCCGGCGCCGGCGCCGCAAACAAATCCTCGGTGAATTCACCGCGCTGGTGAAGCCTGGTCAGCCGCACCGAACACTTCGAATACGCGTACCCCTTGCGATAGATACGCTCCAAGCCCGCCAGCGCCGCGCTCAGGAGGATTCGCGTGTCGTCGGAGGGATTGGTCAACTTCATGTCGATGCTGTTGTAATAGCGCTTAGAGGCATCCTCGAATTGCCCGGTCTGTACCGACACGCTCACCTGCTGACAGAGAGAACGCTGCGAGCGCATCTTTTCGGCAGCGACACTGGTGTAGCTCGCTGTGGCCTGGCGCAACTCATCCAGCAGATGAACGCGCTGCCCGAACATGCAGGACTTCATAATTTCCTGTTTCAGATCCGGGGCCTGGTGCATCTCCAGGCAGGCCTCGCCGGCGAGTTCCCTGGCGGTGCGTTCAACATTGACATTGAACATCTTGCGCAGCGACTTCCGGTCGTACCGGGACAAGTCCCAGGCCGTCTTGATGTTCATGATATCCAGGTGAGCACCGAGCTTTCTGCCGATCCCCCACACTTCCCCAACGGGGGCTATGCGCAGCAGCTTTTCCTGCCGGTCTTTAGCCGTCAGATCGACCACCCCCTTGGTGCCCGGCCAGGTCTTCGATGCCCACTGCGCCAGCTTGGCCAGTGTTTTTGTCGTGGATATGCCCATACCCACCGGCATGCCGACGTCGCGCATGACCTTATCTTTTATCACAAAGCCCAACGCTTCCAAGCTCCCTGGAACGCCAGTTAGATCGGCCCAACATTCATCGATGCTGTAACACTCAATATCGGGTACTTGCGAATGGATGGTCTGCATCACGCGGCGGGAGATGTCTGCGTATAGGGCGTAGTTGCTGGAGAACACGTTAACGCCCTCCTGGCGCAGGTAATCCTTCACCTGGAAGTACGGCACGCCCATCTTTACACCAAGCGCTTTGACCTGCTTGTTTCGGGCAATCACGCATCCGTCGTTGTTCGCGAGTACACAGACGGGCTTGTCCGTTAGGTCGGGTCGAAACAGCATTTCACACCGGGCGTAAAAGCTCTCACAGTCGATCAGTGCGATGACCATCAGAACCTGGTCGCCCGCAGATCTCGAACCACAAAGTCGACGACACCCCAGACGTTAACCTCCTCCGTTTTTTCGATGGCCACCCTCTCCCCGCAGGCGGATACCGTTACCAGGTTTAAAGCTCCAGCCTGCCCTTCGGCCAGGAAGACCCGATAGGCCCCCTCCGCAGCGATCACCGCGATCTTTCCCGGCGTCAGCTCGGTCTGACGATTCACGATCAACAGGTCACCCGCGTGCAGGCTCAGTCCAGCGAGGGCTTCACTTGTCAGGCGCCAGAAGAAGATATGGGGCGCCCCCAGGCCGGTGATCTCGTCGAGCGACAGTTGTAGTTGCTCGTAATCCGCAGCCGGCGAGCTGAAACCAGTGATCTTGATCTTTTCTGGGAGGTTGGCCAGGGTGCCGGATCGGCGTCCTGGTGAGATAAAGGCTTCTGACATGATGGCGGAGATCGGGGAGAAGGACTGTATATCTATCCAGCAAACAGGTGTCTTCGTCAAGCTCCGCCTGAAAAAGGATCCAGGCAGCCGACTGAAGGCGTTGCAATAAGCTCAGTCAGCTCAATGGGTCGACTGGCGTCTCTATCCATACTTCCGTTGCCGCTATGTCAGACCTCAATGCCACAAAAACCCCATGCCTGACGCGCCCCTTGCGGGTGATTTCGGCAAACTTCACCTCGCAAACAAGAATGGGTTGTACCCAAATCACGTGCCTGACTGTCACTGCTCCCGGATCGATCAGTGCGCTGGTGTCGGTCACGATGGGCTTGAGCGCCTTATGGACGCTTTGCAGATTCTTGGCGTTGAAGCCCGAACCTACCCTGCCCGCATACTTCAAGGCTCCAGCATCGTCGTAGCTCGCAAGCAGCACTGATCCGAGCCCGGTCGCGGATTGGGTGAAGCCGACGATTACGAACTCCTGCCGATTCCGGCATTTGAGCTTCAGCCAGTCGGTGCTCCTGCCGGAGAGGTAGGGACTGCCGGCGCGTTTGCCAATCAGGCCCTCCAGATTCATGGCGCAGGCGGATGCCAGGAGTGACTCCACGGGCTGATCAAAATCCTCGGAGATCCGAACTTGTTCCGTCTCGTGGCCTGAGAGCAGTTTCTTGAGCTTCGCTCGGCGGAACTCAAGCTTCCTGGGCCTTAGGTCGGTCTTGTCGTAGAACATCAGATCAAACACGTACAGGACGAGCTCCCCGGTATTCTTCTGACCGATTGCCTCCTGTAGGGCGCCAAAGTCAGGCCGACCCTCGGCATCCTGCATGACCAACTCGCCATCCAGCCAGGCGTCCAGCAGGCCGAGCGACTCAACCGCCCCCGCGACGCTCTTGAACTTCGACGTCCAGTCGGCACCATTTTTCGTGTAAAGGGTTACCTTTCCCCCGTGCACCCTAGCCATCATTCGATAGCCGTCGAACTTTATTTCCCAGAAGTACTTTCCATGGGGAGGCCTGGTCGCCAGCGAAGCGAGTTGAGGCGGGAACCTTGGAGGTAGTTCGGCGGATGATCCTTTGGTACTTGGCATGATCGTGAACTACAGGCGGGCATGTGTAGTTGTGACCACCAGTTGGTTGCGTGATTCAAATCTGTTAAATCGAGAACACGCCTTCGCTCAAACTTTCCGGAGGTCGGCTAACCACCGGGTTGCTGACTGGGCATTTTGGCGGCGGTACAACATCCTCAGGTAGAACCTCGTCCGTAGGTATCCCCTTTAGTCGTAAAGCGTGTATGACGGATCGGCGGTAAAGCGGCAACTCAAAAAAACTCGACACGCCCTCCGGGCACTCCGCGTCGTAGAAGCGCCGCTCTGAATGATCCGCGACGAAAACATGCCCACCGACATCAATAGTGTCCATCTCTTCGGCAGACAACCCTTCAGGTGGCGCAATGCCCCAAAACTTGTCCAAAAGCGGCCAATCCCATCCGCCATCATCAGTCTGAAAATTGCCGCCTTCAACATCATACAAATGGGCTGGTGATCCTAGCTGGAGTACCACCATGATTGCGAATTCATCGCATAAGCCATTGTTGATTTCAAAGTATGAGGGAACGCCATTGGTGCGCAAAAACTCATCTCGGAGTCGTCTTATCGTAGAACCAATGACCTCACTCATAGCGACCCCTAGACTTTCATATTGTGAAATGACACGCCATCCTTTGGCGTGTGTACGCAGGATGGCTTTTATACAGTCTATGGGGTGCGTATATCGCGGCTCAAACGAATCAGTTTCGAGTGGTGGCTTCTGCGTGATCCTGGCACGCGACACGGATCCACGCGCCGCGAACCATCACACCCGGCTTGCCACAGGTGTCGCAGGTTTTGGCCGACTTTGCTTCTGCCTCTGTGATGAACTCCCGGCAAGCCGAATCACCGCCCGATTTGTAAAACCGCAGCGTGCCGAACTTTTCCTTAATTTGATCCGCAACCACTTGCGGGCAGCCTGACTCGTCGACCCTGGCCTGAATTTTAGCCAGGGCTTCATCCAGCAGGTCGTACCAACCATCTCCAAGCTCAAAGCACCTGAACCGACCCCCGGTGAGAATCTTCGGATACTTGATTTTGAGTTGCTCGCTCAGCTCTTTTTTCATGACTTGCTCCTGCGCACATCGGCGCGTCTGAGTAACGGAATTGTGCTGCTATTTATAGCTATGGATAGGTATTGGCGCCATCTAACAATGATGGTAAATTGCCCACCTCTTGCAAAAAACCCTTGATTCAGCCACCTATCGAGCCGGAAAAGATGTCGACCTCTCCATGCACGTCCTGCGGCGCCTGCTGCGCGTTTTTCCGTGTCTCGTTCTTCTGGGGCGAGTGCCAATCAAGCGGTGGGACTGTCCCTGACGACACCGTTGAGCTTGTCACGCCGAGCCTGGTGGCGATGCGTGGCACCAGCCAACCGAATCCACGTTGCACCAAGCTTGCCGGCGAGATCGGTGAAGATGTTCGCTGCACCATGTACGAACAACGCTCCTCGTCCTGCCGTGATTTCGATGCGTCCTGGGAAAATGGCGAGCACAATCCACGGTGCGACGATGCTAGGGCAAAACACGGGTTGCCGCCACTGTCGCCGCAGCCTGTGATCAACCACATCCCCGTGCTTCAGTTGAGAAGCTGATTCTCAAGGTAGTACGTGGCTTCTTGCGTTGTTACGGCGGTTTCGGTGGTCACCACTTGAGCTTCCTTGATCCAGCAATGCAGATCCACCGTATCGGCGATGATTTTGGTGAGCTTCTTTCGGCCCAGCGCCGTGACGAAGGCTTTGGTGACAAACACGTAGACATCCACGCCGCCATTTTTGTGTCCGGAGTAGCCTTGGCGGCGAAGTTCATTGCGCAACCAGGGGCGGAAGTTCAAAGGCGTGACGGCTGCGCCGGCGTTGACTATCGTTGCATACCGCTCGTTAGACATGCTGTTCTCACTGACCTTAGGCTTCTGTGGCATGGCCACGGCGCCGGCATTGATTGATTTCTCGGCCACATCATATCGGACGGCTAATCACCGTCAATTGATGTAAAATATTGAAGACGGCCAAAAATCGCAGATTTCTTGATTGCCGGCTGGAGTCCTAAGCACCTTGGAGGTCGAATGAAGTACATCCACGATAAGAGCTCTCGATTGTGTTACTCAATCGGAGAAGCACAATGTCCAGAACCATCCGCCGCACCCGCGTCGCCACCACCATGCGCGGTTACATCGATCTTGAGATCCTGAAAAGCCATCATTACTTTGAAGGTGATGAAGATTACAGCCAGTATGTCCAGCTGGCGCTGATCGACTTTCACCGTGACAAGCACAGGCCAATGAGCCGGTTTGATGTGTATTCCACTGGGGTGCCACGCTGCGTGCGCATCATAGACGTGAAGCGTCAATCACGCGAAAGCGCAGCAATCCTGCGCAAGGCCGTGGAGCGCAATGATTTCGATGTCGTGCTGCCCCTGCTAGGGAAACGCGCCTTCGACGCTTGGTTCATGTACTGGTAGCAGAAGGCCCCGAAGAGTTCGAGCTCCTAGGGGCTTTTTTCTGGTCGTAAACATGGCGAACACCAGTGCAGAGCTGATGATAATTAGCTATCATTAAACCGTTGCATACCTTCTGCCGGCCTTCTGAATTGAGCCCAAATCATGGCGACCACGACTACCGCTGTCACACTCATTCCACTCCTGGCGGTGTCCCCTACCAAGGAAGAGGTAACCGCTCAGGCTGAAAAGAATCTGACTCTGATTCGCCAGGAAGGCGCTATGGAGAAGTATGGCCAAGCGTTTATGGATGAGCTCAGGGCTCCGATTCAACCCCGTGCCAAGATGAACCGCCTGAAGAAGCTGGCCGACAAGATCAGTGGCGCCGTCGTGCCGCACAGCGCTTGTCGAAACGGTTGCAGTCACTGCTGCAACATATCCGCGATCATCACTCAGACCGAGGCGAATGCCCTCGCCACTGCCAGTGGTCGCAAGGCCAAGCAACTGAGTGGGCCGCCGCCGTCGTCAGAAGCGATCATGAAATACTTTCGTGTGCCCTGCCCGTTTCTGAAGAAAGGTCGCTGCTCGGTCTACGAAGACCGTCCACTGGTTTGCCGCCTTCAGTTCAATATCGCCGATAACCCACACTTCTGCGACACAGCCATCGAACCCAAAGACAGCCATGTGACCATGCTCAATGTCCACCAGCTTGAAGAGGGCTACATGATGGCCTTCCTAAAAGACACCTGGGGCGATATCCGCGATTTCTTTCCTCCTTCGGCTTGACCATGCCCTGGCAATTCCATGGCTATTGGTCAGTTTCCGGTGGCAAGATATGAGTAATTGGTAACGAAACGTGAGGGCGGTATGCAATTCAAGAATTTTGACGAGCGCAAGAGTGAAGTCTTTCGTTTCCGGATGGCAACGCACTTTGAAACCATGAAGGACATGCTCACCGCCGTCGATCAATGTCCTAGTGGGTTCAGGCATTTTATTGCCTCAGGCGAATACAAAGTCGTCAGCGATGTGATTGACGGTAACTGCGTGGTCATCAAACGTCAGATGCACGTGAGTAATAAAGAGGCCTATGCCGCTTATTTCATCGATGCTCAGGGCCATGCCGACAGAATTCGTGGCGGAATTGAGCATGAACACAACCTGGAAGACCAAATGGCCTGGTTGCAATCTGTCGAGTTCACGCAAAACAAACTCGGCCATCTCCTGCGTTGTGACCTGCCACACCATCAGTACGACATGACTGCTGAGGAGCTCGAGTTTGAGCCGGGATCAGCCCACGAGAAACTGTTCAATAACTTCCAGGCGGCCTTTTCACAGTGGTGTTCAGCACCTCAAGCAACTCCAGGGCCTGCGTTCTATGCCTATACCAACGAGAGCTACTCCAGAGCCGGAGGAAAATCCCTAAGCGCCCTAAAAGCAGAGCTTCAAACCGTGTATGATGCCTACCCGGAGTACAGCGCCCCTGAAGAGGGTCAGGGTGATTTTATGGGCATGGTGCGCCTGTTCGCTGAAGACAATTTCTTCAACCTGCACTTCGTGGCTAAGCATTACCTGCTGTTGAGCCAGGAGCTGGAATTGGCCAATAAACAAAAGCCCCGAACGCGTGACAGCGAGCCCGGTTTAGAGATGTGACGCGCCCCTTCCCGCCCGGCTGAACCTGGGCGTCGCTTCGATCAATGAACGGTGGCTGAGGCCGCCGTTCCTGCTTTCGGCGCATGCCAAGCACGCGAAAGATCGCAATCCAGGACGGAGATGGCTATCATTGGCAAATTGACATTATCTGATAATTGTCGAAGACAGACAGCGCCAACGAAAGCCCAACCGGCCTGGAAAGCTCAGCATTAAACTGGATCTGGACGCCATGCCAACTTACGACCTGAAAAAAATCAGTGACACGATGTTCGTGGCCACGCGTGCCGATGCTGCGGCGGTTTTCAACCTGACGCATAAAACACACCACGGCTTTTTGCAATGGGTTTTGGAGTTTGATGGAAAATTCCATGTAGATCACGACAAGAGCAAAACCTACCTGGTCAACCGACTTCAGGCCGGCGCCTACGACGACTACCTGATCACAAGCGTAACGATTGGGGATCGCCAATACCCGGTAGTCAGCAGATCCGAGCTTTATGATGCGAAGTTAGACACTGAACGCCTGGCTCCTCTGAACACCGTACACTGGTGGGTCAAGGGCACTGACGACGCGCCCTACTTTAAGTGCTCGCTTCATACGGATGAGATTTCACTTGAACCCGGTGGTGACACTCTGATGGAGGCACTTAATGCCCTTCGTTCCGAGCTCCTGTGGTACGACATCTAAAGTCTGGTGGCGCCGGCGTTTGTGACCAATCAGCCTCCACACCTATAATGGGAAATCGGCTATTAAAAAGGCCCACTCGATGCTGGGGATTGGTTCATGGACAAAGGCTTGGCGCGGATTGCTGAATTCAGGCAGATCTTTGAGCAGTGCACGGATCGGGATTCCGAACTCGATATGCTTGCCTACAACGGCGCCCATGCAGAGCTCAGGCTTGATTTCGCCAAGATAAGGCGGCACAGACCTGACAAGATTGAATACCTCCAGCCTATGGAATCGCTGATGGATGAGTACCCGCAGCTTCCACAGGTGGTCTTCGACAACGCTGAGATTCACACGGCCAAGCGATTCGACCGAGTCGAGATGCTGATTTCAAAGTACACCAACACCGATGACCTGAAGAATCTGTACGCCGTCATCGCCATCCGGATGGCCCTGGACAGCACCGACGCAAGCTTCCGGATGGGCGCAATGATGCGAGAAAGCCGGACTGATGGTGGGCCGAAAACGTTGTCCGCGAATGACCAGGCCCTGGTGGATAAGCTGGCCGAGTTGCGCCGGGTTTGCTTGAATCCGAGAGCGGTGCCGGCCCCATCGGCTGACAGCTCCCCTTCCCCTTAAACGACAATCAAGGCTTCAGCTTTGGCACTTGCTCGAACGAGCGGTCAACACGCGGAGAGCATTTAAGCCTGGCCAATGCTGTCCTCGCATAGTCCGAAGTGAAGGTGACCGGATTCAGGCCACGGGCGGCCCCACAATGCGCACAATGAGCTGAAGCTGGCGGGTTGACCATCAAGCAGGTGTCGCATTGAGCCGCCTGGCCTCCCCACTCCGCGACTGAGCGTTGAATACTGGCCGCGATCAACTCAGCACGCTGCAGGATCTTCTGGCGTAAGGCGCTCTTATCCTCCCGCAGGGGCTGCCTTACAGGTAGGTTGACCGCTTGAGTCACCCTACTGCTTCCGAAGTCTTTTATCCCCTGTCTACGAAGCCTTATAGCCTCTGCCCTGGCTTTACGCTCAGCTGCAGCGGCCTCCAACCGCAGTCGGATGGTTTCATTCTTGGCTTTGATCTCCGTTGCCAGTTCGGCCTTGGCCTCGTTAACCATCTGAACGCCGCGATTTGAATGCACCCAGTGCTTGTTGCTGGGGTCATGCAAAAGCGCCTGCTCAAAGAGTCCAGGGTCGCAGATCGTGCGCATGTCCAGACTGGAAATGTTGATTTCCAGGGTAGATAGACCCAAAGCTCGCAATCGTGTGTGTTTGTCGTGGTCGATTTTTTTGGCGACCCGCACTTCGATCAATAGCTGATGACCATCGACCTCGTAGATTACATCCGGCGTGACACCCGATAACACCACTTCCGCATCAGCGCGTGTGGCTGTCAGACTTCGCCCTTTGAAGCGAACCACCTTGCTCAAGGCACCGCCATCATGGGTCGATCCGCTGATGATTTCCTCAAAGTCGGGTGTAACAATGAACTTGCGCTCTACCAAGAGAGCTATCGCAACTTTGTGTAGCGAGGACTCGTAGCCTGCCCGGCAGTCGACCGTCTTGGCGTGACGAAAGTGTGGGACGTTCTTCAGGCCTGCGTTAGCGGCGATCAGAGAGGTTTTGCAGCCTGGGCAAAGGCATCCGCAGGCCAACCCATTGGCAACCTCTATAGCGCGTACCAGGCGCCCCTCAAGGAGCCCGAAAGGGATCAGCGTTTGTTCCATCGTAACCGTCCTGGGTATCTGAGGATGTCTTGAGTTGCCGGTGCTAAGCTTCGAGGATCTTATCTCAGATGATAGCTAATCGTAGATGCTTTCTTGAATGCCTGTTGGGGGGGTCAGGCTGTCTGAGGATTAGCTGATAACCGCCGTGCGATTGAGTACAACGCACGCCTTTCTACTTCCTCATTCGGCTCATGCTGGAATGCACGCCAGTTCCCCATTACCGCCTCAGCTGAAGCGCTTACACGCAGCGCCGGCCAGAGATTTCCGTCGGCTTTTACAACAGCAATCACCGATCTGCCTTTGGCGTACAGCAGTCCCCATTTCGGCGGAAGCTCCTCCGGGGTAATCATCCCCTCCGGGCAAAGATAAAACCGGTACAAGCCCAGACCGCCAACGGAGCGTTCAGGCTTTTTCCGGTCAGCGAAGAAGTCTGATCGACTGACCTTCACCTCAATGATTGCCGAGCAGCTACTGCGAAACCCAATCACGTCTGGCTGCTCACGGCTGCCGAAACACGTGAGCTCCGTGGCAATAACGCCAAAGCCGCTCTTTCTGAACCAGCCTGCACCCAGTGCAGTCAGCCTTTTGTGCTCATCAGAGACAGCCATTTTCTGTTCTCATTAGGTTGACCGGATGACCATCAGATTGATTCTCGAGACGCGCCAAAATGGTGCCTCTGGTTACCAGGCAGGATCCACCTACAGACCGCCTGGATTCATCCATGGATCGGGGCAAATACTACGTGAACAAAAAGACCGGGGATAGCCCGGCCTTGCCGTGATTGTGGCGACTAGCCCCGCCCGATGACTCACGGTGATGGAATTTCGTCCGCCTCAGGAACCAACTGGCTGTAATGAGCAATCACCTCGCTGAGCGACTTCGCATGCTCATCCATGTTCTGGCGCATCGCACGAGCATTCGACGCCCTTATCCAGCCTGACGCCGTGTCGTTGCGCACGATCAGCGTGTTCTTGAAACGAAGAAACGGGTCGACGAAGCCGTAATTCCGGCGAGCCAGTTTAATCAGCTCAGAAAACTCCTGATATTGCCTATCATCCGTTAAAGCGGTGTCCGAAAGATCGACGAACACATCGATGTCTCCAGGCTGTAACGAGCCTTCCGCCATCGAGCCGAAAACCTTGATTTTGTCGGCATACGGCAGTCGCGTCATCGACTTTGCCACACCTAACAGTTTCTGGTTGTAGTTGATCATGTTCGAATGCACCGCATGCTAAAAGTGGTTGATATCACAAGCCTAAATCCTGGGAAAACGCCTGCGCCAAAGTTTTTGAAGGCATTTGATGCAAGTATGGGCGCATCGCATCTACGCCCAGTAATTCCAGAAGAAACGTCCACTCCTTTACCGACCTGGCGGCAGCCGTACAGGCCTCAGCGCCAGCGCTGACCAAAAATGTTCGGTTTGCTATTGCCGGCTGCGTGAAGCTGCCCATCGGGTCTTTCATCCGCCCGCAGACCTTAAGCGCGTCGGCAACACTCCCAGGCGCGTGTTTCTCAAAAGGCCATATCCCCATCTGCGCCAAGCGATAGCAACTCTGATTCGACTCACTCTTGAAGTAGTCCGGCAATGTCTTGGTCGCCCCAATGATTGTGCTGAACAGCGTTGTAAGGTCGACTATCGTCTCGCCGCTCGACCGGAACGCATAAGCGTTTGAGTCCGCAAATTTGTTTCCGATTACCTGACTCCCAGGATAAAACTTGAAACCCTGGTCGTGGAGAGCCTCGATGGACTGCTGACTGGGGCTCATCAGAAACCCCTGATTGTCGATGCCCAACTCGGCATGCAGCCGGCTCATAGCACTTCCCTTGATGACACAGGATCTTCCGAGCGCCCGCCATTGCTCCGGGCTCATCAGCCTCGCCAGGTTCGAACCAACTGCGTAGTCTAGAGCCAGTGCATCAAAGACATCACTGATACTGCTACTCACCAGTCCATTGGAGATCGAATGAGATAATTTTCCGTCAGGAAATGCCTCGAGCGTCAGTAAATCAAATGGCAAATACTGGCTCATGAATTGCTCGACCAGGGCAAGGTTGGCCGTGTTGCAGGCTTGCGGTATCTGAAACTCGGAGAGAAACGACGTCGTTGTGTGGCACAACTGCAGGTTGTCGTTTTCAAGAAAGCCATAACGGGCTGTCGCTGGCGCCATCGCGTGAAGAACGTATTGACCCTTGAGGTCATCCGAAACCGCCTCAGCTGAGATGGTCAGGTTCCACAGATCTGGCACAGGCTCATTCGCTTCAGTAGCCGCTGCAAAACGCGCCTGCCAGGCGGAAAGGCTTTGGGTAGTCCCCATTCTTTGTACGGTTGAGCGGCAGGATGCTTCATGCCGAGCGTGAAACGGATGAAGGTGTTCAGGGTAGGCAGCCACCATTGCTGGCGTTGCCCAGCACAGCATCGGCTCGTACGCCCGGCCCGCAATAGAGTCCTTACCCGCTTCAAGGAGACCCATCAACAGCTCAGGGTCTTTCAAGCGCTCGTTGTCCAGCGTTGGCACTACACCCTCGAAGATCACTGTCCTGCAGACGTCCGCAACCGAAGTGACCCCAGTGCCTGCACGAAAGATCCCCTGGCCTGTCTCGTTCGTACTGACGAGGCCGTTCACCTGCATGTCCCGTATATTTTGAAAAAGCCTCATCAGCTCAGGGGCAGATCTGGACGTGTAGAGCAGGCCATTCTGTTGGTAATGCACTAGTTGATGCGGCTGCCCGTTGAGTTCGTACGCGCCATTGCTTTGCCGAACAAGCTGAACCGGGAACGGGCCGCGTTGCTGCCACAGGCGCTCTGCGATGAAATTATCGCCATTCATCAGTGCATACAGCAGCGCCGGCGCCAGCTCGGCATCAGGCATCGCCTGGCAATTGTCGTCGAGCACCTTAACGTCGAATCCCCATGCTTCGGTCGATAATTGGCGATTCTTGATTTTGTTGTCGCTAGCGCGAGCGTAAACCGCCTGTTTCAATCCAACTAGGGCATCGGTTCCATCAAATTTCTTTGCCATCGACATTAAGCCTGTGATTATTTTCTTCTAGTATGCCGTTGCCGACGACAGTGCCACAAATTGCGGGATCTAGGCGGATCGGGCTCGACCACTGCGCCACCGGCGCCTGCAACTCAAGGAAAGGCTGAATTTCTACAATAAATTGACGGCTGACTTCTAATCAGCTGGTAAGCAGAAGGACTCCATTCATAGAATAGTGAAATACCCAGTAGGAGATTTTCATGCAATACATCCATGGCGAATGGCAACACAAGTTCCCGACCTCCCCAACCCGCGATACCACCTGCCGCATCCTGGTGGACGCGGACAACGTGAATCTGGTCGCCGGCGAGATCTGTACTCGCCAGGAAGGCTCCCAGCCTGCCATCTGGCGCCCGATGCGTGCTGATGAAAGAGCCGATCTGCTCGACAGCCTCAAGCATGGCAACGACGAGATGTTCGACAATCCAAGTGACTACGGCCTCGACGTTTCCGACGATGCTCCAGATTGGGCGAAGCTGGCTTTGCAACCAACCATCAAAGCACACCAGGTTGACGGCGGCTACGCACCTTAAGCGGCACCTAGCCTGCGCAGAAAAGCTCCGCTATTGCGGGGCTTTTTATTGCCCTCTGCGCAATCACAATCAAATTGACATCACGTCAATATATGCTAATAATTCGCGCCCCACCATGAGATAAAGCCCTTATTTGCTGACCTAAAGGATTGTCATGCGCAAGTTAGTAACCGTTCGACGAGTGTCCTCGCTTAAGCCCATTCCCGAAGCCGATCTGATCGAGTGCGCCACCGTCGAAGGGTGGAAATGCGTTGCACTGAAAGGCGATTTCGTTGTTGGGGATCACTGTCTCTACTTTGAGATTGACTCATTTCTGCTCGATTCCGACCCTCGTTTTGAGGTTCTGATGAAGGACAGTAAGCGGGAATGGAATGGCCTCGTTGGGATGAAAATCTCGACCCGCGAGTTCCGCAAGCAAATCTCCCAAGGTTTGGCCCTGCCACTTAAGGACTTCCCTGAGGTGCAGCAGCTCATTGAAGGGTTGGACGACAAGTCGATCCGCGCTATGGATTTCACGGACGTCGTTGGCGTCGTCAAGTGGGAAGCCATTGTTCCTGACGAAATCATGGAAACAGTGCGTGGCGGTATGCCCACCTACCTCCCGGCTACCGGTGGTGAACGCATTCAAAACATCCCGGCGTTGATTGAAGACTGCCCCGAGGAAATGTTCGAGGAGAGCGTGAAATTGGACGGGTTTTCCATGACCGTTTTCAAGCATGGCGATGATCACGGTGTGTGCGACCGGAGCTGGTGGTTCAAAGACGACACCGTGAATGAATACATGACGACTGCGGCCCGCATGGGGCTGATCGAAGCCTTGAAAAAGCACCCGATGAGTTTAGGTCTGCAGGGTGAGCTGATTGGCCCTGGCGTGCGCAAAAACAAGGAAAAGCTGGCTCAGAAAGAGTTCCGCCTGTTCCGCATCTGGGATATTGCCAACAGCCGTCGATGCACTCCGGAGGAGCGAGATCGCATCGTGCGCGAACTGCGTGAGCTCGGGGCTAAGCTGGAAAC
This sequence comes from Pseudomonas serbica, assembly GCF_028823535.1. Taxonomy (GTDB): domain Bacteria; phylum Pseudomonadota; class Gammaproteobacteria; order Pseudomonadales; family Pseudomonadaceae; genus Aquipseudomonas; species Aquipseudomonas serbica. Next base: position 244,772 of record NZ_JAQIYM010000090.1, read on the forward strand.
CACTGTGTTTACGGGTATTTTCAAGCTGTCTGAGCTAGGGACAATGGAAGACATGCTGGCGAGAGCCGATGGCCCATCTCTGAACCCGAACACAAAGCGTGAAGGCCTGTTCTACCACAGCGTCCACGGTCGCGGCTCGTTCAAGGTCATCAGCAACCGTTACCTTCTGAAGAACAGAGAAGCCTGATCTGACTTGAAACACCTAAAGCCCCGCATCGCGGGGTTTTTTCTTTTGGCGCCTACGCCAGATCTGCGGCTCAGTATGTATTGGTGGTCGATTGACAGTCGTCAATATATGCCAATAATACTTTCACAATAGGCACTTCAGTCTGGACAGAAAACGCCAATGACCCCTGCCCTTATCCGCTGCATCGGAAAAACACCAGAAACGACCATAGACATCCTCGTCTACTCCGACGGCGGCCTGTTACGCTTGGGCGAAGTCCTCGCTACCGCGTCGAAAGACATACTTTGGGGGGATCGGTTCTGCATCCATTTGCTGAACGAGCAGCACCCCGACCACAACATTCGCCTGGGCAGCGAGCGCCACCTTAGTTCGCTCATCTTCGGCCTGGTATGGGAAGAGTTCGACAAACTGACTTCGTTCACAGTTCGCGGCAAGGATTACCCTGTCCGGTACTCGCACAGCCAGTTCCAAATCGTGCCCGCCAGTGCCGATAACATGAGCTTGGCTGCCTGGGTGTACCAGGTGGAATTTCGTGACTATCCAAACGAGTTTATGAGTTTCACAGATCCTATGCGAGTCTGGATCAAGGTCATACACCCCGCTAACTCGTTCGAAGGTTGGCCGGAGGACGTGCTCGAGTTCATTGCCTTGAAGACCGCCGAGCGCGAGCTGGCCGAAAAAGCGGAACTGGAGGCCGGCCAATGACCCCTGCTCTGATCCGCTGCGCCGGCAAAACTCCGGAGCAAGCCATCGACATCTTGGTGGAATCCTCTGGTGGTATCTCCGCCCTTGGCGAATGTCTCTCCTCGCTGTGCGGTGACATCCTCTGGGGTCACCACATATCTTTGTACTCTCTCGAAGATCGTGACCCTGAAAAGCGCATCAGGCTAGGGCGTGAAGAGAATCTTGGGTCACTGGTCTTCGGGCTGCTGTGGCCTCATTTCGATGACATCGAAACCACTGAAATGATGCGCATAACAATCTCCAGGCGCTACTCCCACAACCAGTTCGTGATCGGCCCTGTCAACGACAAGAATCTGGAACGAGCCTACTACGTCTACCATCTTGAGTTCCGCGACTATCCTGGGCACTACCTAGGCTTCAAAGGTACCAAGCGTGTCTGGATCAACATCACGAACGATCAGCTGGTGACGGAATTCGAGGGCTGGCCAGAGGATGTGCTGGCGATGGCCACGGCCCAGACGAAGAACGATGAGCAAGATGAGTTGGAATATGAGTCCGCAGAGAGAACACAGCGACAGGACGATTAACACCGCCCTGCCGTTGTGAGATCATGAACACATATTCTCGCGCTATCCATTGTCGCCATGGTCGCTTTGGATGCCGCCATCGCTATGGTGTTCATCTTGTTAGCCATCAAGATTCTGGCCTGTATCTGGGCCTGCGTGTTTGTTTACTACACCGTCTTGGTTTTCGTCGAGGATGGCAAATTTGGACGGTACTGCTGGCAGATCTCTCTGCTCTGCGGCCTGTTCTATTCGACTGGTCTGCCTATCATTCTGATCTTCGACGCGATTGAAAATCCAAAAGCCCCTTTCTCCAGGCTTAAGTACCTCCGCAAGAGTTCAAGACGGTGATTGCCCGACCGGGCGCCGCCCTACTCTGGAAAGTGCCGCCATTCTGCGGATCCGTGATGGTTAAAGGCATGACGGAATCCGGGCTGATCGAGATGTATCACATGGACAGCGATCTGTTCTTCAGCGTCTCTCCGGATGTATTCAGCCAGTGCCGTACGCTCACTTTCAAGGATGAAACGTTACGGCTGATAAACCTACCACAATGGGAAATCCAGACTGCGATTTGGGCCAGAGCGTACCTACGTTGCGGCGTGCCTGCTACGTAGCCGACGGTATCTCGCAACGTAAACAACACCACAAGAAAAGGTGCCAACAATGAAATTCCCTCAGAACAACCCATTCATCGATTACCGCAACAACCTGATTCTTGCTGCGTTGGTTGAAATTGATCATTTGAATCGCCTCAGCACCGCGTCGAGAAGCCTTTCCAATGCGCTCGCTCCCTTCAAGGAGCCAGAGGGCTTCCTGAGCCTTGTAAACGAACTGGCCTATAACGCCATCAGTCACTCGGTACCGGAGATGGTTGCCGACCAGGTGCAGGAGGAATTGGAAGAAATGCCCATCACTCAGCCGGAACTGGATGCTGTACTCAATAAGCCAATCGGCTCGGCCCTTCAGATTACTCTTTGATATTTTTGACCGGGCTCCGGCGAAAGCCTTTTCCCAGTGCTGGGTGCAATGCCATGACGATCCCAGCCTCCCATTCCTTACTCATCGCGGCGTGCAGGCTCGGATCGAGGCGGTCACGGTTGATCCGCAAGGCTTCGTGCATGGCCTCGGCAATCCGGTTGATCACGTCTTCTGGCCGGCGCAACATGCATTGGTTCGAGCCGAAGGCCAGGAGTTCCTGGCGGGTCGGGTAGTTCTTCTTGCCATTAAGTTTGAGCGCCATGGTGCGATCAACCAGGCTTTGTCCGGATTTCGGGTTGTAGTGGTCGTAGATGGTAGTTGTGGTCACGTCAAAGATGGGGGACAGCCTGACCGACGCCCTATCCCCTGGATGGGTGTAGAGCAGGCCAAAGTTCTTGAGGTGAGCATCGCCGTTGCGCACCATCACGGATAAGCAGAACGAGGCGAAAAACGCCTCCAGCTCGCGATCCTTGTCTTGGCACAGGTCATTCACCACCCTGGAGACTACCTCGTAGCTCTGGGAGTACTTGTAGTTGTCGTGTTGATCCTTGGGCAGCCTGAGCAAAACCGCCATGTCCTCGAAGCCCAGAAGGCCTTCCGGGGTAAGATCGAACCGCTCCATGATGAACAGCTCGCGGCTGTCGGAGAGCCAGTAGGCCGGCGTTGAAATACCTGCCAACCGAGCCGCCTCCATGCACAGGAACTCATTCTGAGCCAACCCATGGTACTGCTCTGAACCAGATTTCACGATCAGGTCAGAGGCTCCTAAGGCACCGCGAAAGGCATCCTGCTTGTCCAGATCCGGGACAAGTACTTTGGGCTGTACACCGGAAATACCCGAGGCAAAGTGGGCGTCGACCAGGAACTCAAAGATCTTTGCGGACTGCTTCTCGTTGAGAAGCTCTTTGAGTCCAACCTGCGGTGTTATCGTCGCCCCTGTCGACAGGGGGTCTCGGAGCGTAAGACGTCCAATCTGGTTTTCACCGATCAACGAGAGCATCCGCATCTCATCGAGCGGCAGGTGCTTGGCCATCCTGCGCCGGATCTGATCGGCCAGGTACCCTTCAGGTACATTCATGTCGAATATCGGGTGCAGTGTACTCGACCTGAAGGGAGCGTTTGCGCTTGGCATGACCAGCGAAACTTCCCTGGCTTGCTCATCAGCTCCCTCATAGCTGTAAAGGAACTGGGAGCCTTTGTGCAAGACGCCCGACGGGCCTTCTGGTACGGCTACGTTCAGGTTCTTGATCTTCATGCCATAACCTACCTTCACTTTCCCTTCGTTGTAACGAGAATGTTCAAGATATGGTAGCTGGTCAAGGGTTAATCGCTGCGATGACCATATGGTGAAATGGCCCCTCTAATCGATGGTAAACCCGCCTGAAAGGATCATTAGCCACACAGCCATTCTGATATGATCTGCTCATTGCGCAATTCCACCAGGTCGCCCAGGAGGCCACGCTTTGTCTATCGACTACATGGGGATCAAACGCACCAACAATGCCATGGAGCTGGCTCTCACGCCTGAGTGCGCCGATTTCAACCCTGCTGTGCTGACCTGGTGGTTTGAGGCCACTATGGAAATGTACCGGCGTGGAAACACCCGTGCTGTGCTGGATGGCCCTACCCAGGCGTTTGTCGACGCAAATCGCCATGGGGCCAATACTGCTCGGTCGGCACTGAGCATGCCGGGAAAGCTGCTTCTCCAGTCCACGATCACCGCGTACGAGTCGCACCTGCGCAAAGGCATCGACAAGAACCTGTTGTTAATTGCCGCCGCTTACGAACATGCCCTCAAATTGGCTGCGTGCACAGTCGAGAAGAAGTCGATTAGTTACACCCTGAAAAAGCACCGCGACAACAGCGCCCTTAGGGTTATGACTGTGCGCTCCGACGTGCTGCAGGACTTTGGATTCGAAGGTGCAAGCCTGGCCCTCACTGTTCTAGTCAAGGCGGTTGAGCGGGATCTCAACAAAAAGGTCTCGATCTGGAACCTGCATGAGGTATTCGGACAACACGACGCTTCACGCGTTTCTCCGGACTACGTAAGTGACGAGGTGTTTTTCCTTCACACTCACCTGGTCGAATACCTGTGCAGTAACCTGACGCTGGCGGAAGTTAAGGCCAACCTCGGCGTGATCAAGACCCTGAACGACTACTTTGTAACCCTTGAAATACCCGCTTAAAACACGGCAAAGATTTATTTCCATTTGGCGTGTTATATCATATTGACAGTATGTCAATTCATGGGCATCATCAAAGCTCATCACTGACATGTGTTTAAGGAAAGCCCTGCATGAAAAAGACTCTGTTGCTGTCCGCCGCCGTAATGTCCCTGGCTCTGCTGGGTGGCTGTGCGCAAGTTAACTCCGTCGTGAAAAAGATGGATTACACCACCGGTACCCAAGTGACCGATCAGCAGCTGCAAAGCTTCAAGAAAGGCAAAACCACCCAGGATCAAGTGGTAGCTGCCATCGGTTATCCGGCCAGCAAAGCTGAAGTCACCGGCAAAGAAGTGTGGAGCTACCCCTACACCCTGATCGCGGCAATGCCGTTCGCGCCGAACAAGCAGGAAACCACAGTTTTCGAGTGGAACGCCAAGGGCGTCCTGCTGAACTTCTACAAAGCGGGCGGTTCTGCTGGTGGCTCGGGCAACGCCCTGCTGGACGCGGCCAACATCAAGTAACAATCCGTTTTCAAAGCAAGGTCAACATCGAAAGGTGTTGGCCTTTTCTTTTGCCACCCAAAAGTAACATGTCGGTAAAGATCTGTGCCGGGCAAGGGGAAAGGCCAGAGCCCCTCGCCCACTCCGCGTCAGCGGCTTAAAGTTGGAGCCGACCACCCTGAGACACAAACGGGGGAACGCGGCGCCCGAGGTGATGCCCACTTTGCCGTCAACCGCCCTACACTGCACCTGGTTAAGCCAGATCTTCGATCTGAATGGGCGACGCCTCTCTTGTCGAGGCCTCCACGACGGCTCGGGTTCCTGTGGCTATATAATTATTATCCATATATTGACAACGACCCATAGGCGATTACCATCGTCTCCTCCTATTTCTCACCTGCTTGGCAAGGATCGTCGTGATGAGTACAGAAAGACTGAGCATGCGCCGGGAACTCCTCGAGACCATCGAAAAGTCTTGGCGCGTGCCAAACGGTTACCCACAAAGCGTAAGCGAATATGCTGAAACGATGATCGTGAATGGCCTGCACGAATTGCGGGAAGCGCTGGCCAGGCCCGGCAAGACAGTGTCGCTGCTCCCGCTTCCTGAAACCCGCCATTCGCTGATGGGTGATCCCTCGACTGCAGCCTACACCGCAGAGCAGATGCAGGCATACGCCCTGTACAACGTTGATTCGCGAGTGGTCGCTTGGCACTTCCATCGGGATCCACGTGAGAACGGCACCTTCGGCTTCAACTGGCCGGAGGTGAGTCGGATCATTCGCGAAGAAAAGAAGGCCATCAATGCCGCTGGCACCATCACGGAATCATCCCCCGGTACGCTCACGCCAATGGTGATTGACGACGTCCTCTCCATGCTAAGCAAGACGCTGATCAAGGTTTCCAGGCTTGAAAGCGCCGTCGAAGACGTAGAGAAGAAAAACGCTGAACTGACTCAGATGGTTCAGATCATGACGCCTGAGCGTGACATCTACAAGGCATCCAGCGAAGCCTTGGAAGATCAATGGGGTGAATCCCGACGGGAGCTGGAAAAGTTAGAGTCGCGGTTCGACCAGCAAGGTGCAACGCTGATCTCCTTGCGGAAGGTGCTCGACGGCGGCGATCCGGACTGGAAGGGCAAATCCATCAAGTTACTCGAGGAGTTGATTGCCTCATCGATTGAACCCGTTAGCGCACCTCGCAAGCATGTTGTGTCACTCGACGGCTCTGGTGCATTCAGCAGCGAACGTTCTAAATCAGCACAAACGATACTGGAATCGCTGTCCTCTCTTCCGATGGGCAAGGCCCCTGAGGGCGCGTTTAAGGCATGGCTGGAGCAAACCCACCCGATTGCCCTCGTCGAATCGGGGCGTTCCCTCAGCGATCAACACGCGGCCCTGCAGGCCCAGGTCGAAATGTTGAAAGACCCAGAGGTGGTTCTGGTCAACATGCTGCGAGGCAACATCGCCAAACCCAGTGTTCGTTCGATCAGTAAGCTCTTTGGCGAGGTTCTGAACGACGACGATGCCCAGTTGCTGGAGATTGCCATGCTGCGGGCTCACACCCGCGAGCTGAAGGAGCTCCTCAATCATTGGCTGCACCTGTCCAATGTCTGTGATGACAACCTGGCGCAGCTGGCGGTTGAAACCGCATCCGTTTTGAACGCCGGTGAAGTAGCCGAACGCACAAAACTGCAGAACGATGCAAACGGAGATCCAACCAATGGCCAATAAATGCGGACACGGTCGTAACTTTTGCATGGAGTGCCACACCCCCTCCACCCCGCCACAACCGGTGGTGACTCCAGACCCTGTGGCCTGGCGTATGTTCAATGGCGAAGGCGGCTACGACTTCACCGATGATGAAGAGACATCTGAGCGCTGGGCGAAGCACTTGGGGGAGAAATACGCCTCCTGGTTGACCAATCTCTACGACCACCCGGACGCCCCTGAGATCGAGCGGATGAAGCGCGACTTGGTCGACCTACGTGAGAGCAGGATCAAGGAACTTGGGGAGATCCGCAAACTACGCGCCATGCTCACCCAGGCCACCGACCGCATCAAGGACATGTTGCAGGGCGATGATGGGCAAGCCTGGAAAGAGGCTGAGAAATTCATGAAAAGCTATGAAAGCTCAGACCTGGTAGTTCAAAAAGCAGTTTGATTCTTGTTTGTTTCGATCCTGTGCCGGCTTTCTCGGCACAGGCTTCACGCGAATGGCCTTAGTGGCGACTGGCAGGCGTGTGGTGGTAGCTGCCTTTGGCAATGGCCAGGAACTTGTGAAGGCTCGCCCTGCCGATTTCCCTTTTAAACGAGGACACCACGTAGGTGCTGTTCATCGTGGTCAGTACCCAGAAACGGCCCTGCTTTTCAGCCCGTTGAATGTCTGAGGTGCGGATGCGATGGCCGTCCACGAAACGCCCTGTAAAAGCGTTCTGATTTTTGTGCTCAAACGTGACACCGACGGCAGTACAGGACGTGATGAACACATCACTCAAAAACGCGGTCACAGGTGTGTCAAAAACCTGAGCCTTCGCACGCTCAAGTCGCTTTTGATGAAAGGCCGTGTGCCGCTTCTCGTGCACTTCAAGATCGATATTTTGAACCACTGCATAACTCCTTGCCTGTATAGTTAAGGTTCCTAATTTCCTGCACCTGATCATAGCTTTTTTGGCGATAGAAAAGGCTTTGATCGTAGGTTTTTAAATGATTTTTTATCCAACATTCAGGTTGGCCAGGAAGTGATCTTGAACGAGACGACGGCTAAATTGGTGTACAGCGTGCTGATCGACGAATGCGGTGCCCTGCCATCCGCCGAGAGCGCATTCACCCTGGCGTTCACCGAGGAAAATCCACCTCGCGAATTCCGCATCAATGGAAAGCTGGGGTTCGGCGGAAAATTCCGATTCCCAGGAATGTCTGTAGACTGCTACCCCGAAGATCACACCCCGGCCAGGGCAGTAATGATGCAGCAGGCGAACGACCGCCTTCGCTCAATTAATGAAATTGTGCTCAGTCAGCCTGTTTTCTGATCCTCGCTGGCGCCAGTAATGCGATAGCCGGCGCACCAGAGATCAATTCGAAAAAACCACTTACCGTCATGGAGACCCGCGCCCACCCGGAGCATGCGGTTATTCGGGTCGAGGGGGATTTTCGTAAACTTCAGGTTTTTCATTTGAGCCTCTTTGTTTTTATTTTTATTGGGCTTAATTCATTGCATGATCAGGGCGCGTAGCCGTCGACCTCGTAGTCCCAGCGCTTTTCCAAGCGCTGATGCAGGTTCACCACACGACGCTTTTTAAAGTTGATCTCACCCTGGATGGTCAACCCCGTCGAACTCTTAATGGCAACGTCGAACATGCTGGAAATGCTTGGGGTCGTCTCAGCAAGTCGTGTAAGCACCTTTCCGAGTGAAAATAGCAACTCGCTGATCCCTTTGGTATTTTCAGGATTGAGGTAGCGAGCCTTCGTCTCCATAAATTCGTCCAGGATGCCGGTTACCTCAGCTCGTAAGGCTAAGTGCTCGTCTTCTGACAGGCCTGCCGGCCCACCGAACCCAACCTGGCCTTTCTCCAGCTCACGCTGATCTTTTATGCAACCACCATTGGGGAGATCATCTAGCTCCAAAAAGAAGAGCCTCGCTTTCTCCTCAACCGTCGACGCAATCATGAAAATCGTGCGCTCTTGCACAATCGTCATTTCGTAAAATGGGGCTTTGGCCGCAGCGAGTACAACTTCTGAGAGATCCAAAACGTCATCTGTATTTCTGACTTCTTTGTCTTTCAGCGATCCAATTCCAATGGATCCCAGGTAATGACTTCCAGCCATCACGGCAGCATGATTGGCAGATACATGGAGCTTCTCTGTTTTGTCGCTGGAGATTTCTCCGCCGACAGTTGATCGTGTATCTGAGATGACGACTGAGTGTGTCCCGAGGTGCATCCCGATGATGATTGTCATGTACCGAACGCCTTATGGTGTGGGGGTCGAATTGTCGGATTTTAGAGCTTTTTCTTGTCGGGCCAGGATCGTCCTTATCGGATTCCCCTTCACCTCGATGACGGCCTTGAGCTCCAAACCAAGCTTGGTCGCGGCGAACCACCGGTGATGGCCATCCTCAAGCTCGAAGACGCCATCCTCGCTGACTGAGACCTCAACAGGCTCATCAAAGATGACCGACCTGACCCAGGCCATGCCGTCCTGCTCAAACTTGTATTGAGGGTTACCCAGGTCTTCTTTCCATTTGATCCGGAGTTCCGAGGGCTTGAACGTGCAAATGTCACCGCCCTTGCAGCCGTAGGCCAGAACATCGAGCTCGTCGACGTCCATATCTTCCAGTTCTCTCTGGGTGTAGATCTTGTCCAGCGATTGCGTCGGACGTGGTTTTCTCACAACGAGAATTCCTCGTCATCCAGGTTTGATGTGTCTTCTGGCTCGACATCAAAGCTAGCACGGAAGGCCTTGCCGTCATCGTTCAGGCTGGTGGAATGCTCAATGTGACCATAGACTTTCTGAGCCCGGTTGAACAACTCGGTAGCAAGTCCGTGCCGGCGCATCCGGCTATGCACGTAGAGCGAATCGACGACTCCATTGTCAATTCGTAGACCGGCCACCACCTCCCCATCACGATAAAGTCTGAAGCGTGGGCGGTCGCCCATCACGCAGTCCAGATCGTAGTCGATTTCAACAAGCTCCCCTTCGAAACCGAATGAACCGCCGATGCGGGCGTCGTTTGGCTTGAGCAGCACCCTGGCAGCGCCGTTTTCCATCATGTGTTCGTAGGCGAATCGGTCTAGCGGTTCAACGTAGGTGGGCGCTTGACCGTCATGGGTGAAGAATAACTCGAAACCGGCCCGCTGCAAGAAGACGACTGGCTCAGCATCAGTTTCAACCTTGTAGGCGCCAGCCCAATCGTCAACCGAGATGTAATCATCCAGCGTCTCCCCGTCTTCAAGCAAGCTGCTGAGCTCACACGCCTCTGAGAGTTCTTCAAAGGTAATTCGCTCAGCCTTGGCCATCAGCGTATGCCAGACCTGATCGCCGTCATCATTGACCCGTAGGCGGTCGCAGGAAAGAGCGTACTGGAGCTTATTCTCGGCCATGTGAGTCGTCCTTCTTACGAGTACTGTATCTCTACATGATAGGCATTGAGCGATGGTGCCGGGAAGCGACAGGTTTACCCAAATCAATGATTCGGAGGGATTTTCCGACCCAGTGAGGATTGGCCTGCGCGCTTGCCCTGACGCTTTCTCGATCCCTATACTGCTAAAAAGCATTGGAGAGCGTCATGAGCATGCAAACAAGCCAACACCGGGGTGCATACGCACTGGAATTCCTACGCGCACCAAACCTGACTGCTCGCCTCGATGTCGCCATCGAAAATGATGTGATCGTTGACATACTTGAAAGCGCCAAGCACTTGGCCGGTCTGATCACCCCTTCCGAGAACGCAAGTTACTGGATCAAAAAATACGAAATCCAACCTTCAGACATGTCACTGATCCAAAAATTGACGAAGGTTGATGAGGACAGGTTGACCAATCAAGGGCAAAAGGCCCTGATGGCACTGATAAAAGCACTGCTTGATCCAGCATTGTCTGCCGCTGCGAAGAATTTTAATGGTGCACCACCAATAAAAATCGAGCAAGGCAGTCTCTACCACGGCCTGGATCAATCAAAAGCTCATCTAACACCAGGCGATCCCGAAGAATTCGGGATTTATCCAAGAGAGCAGCGTCATCGCTCAATGATCACTGAATATGTGATGACAAACGCAGATTGCTTTAAAGCCGTTGCAATGGGCGGTTATGTTCGTAAATTTCCTGATCTTAAACGTCCGATCAACAGCTACGATATGCAAGGCCTCAGCCTAGACGCTGTCAGTGGCGATTACACTATGTTCAAAGACAAGGCGGTCAAAACCGTCATGAGCCTGCCGAACACCTTTTCAGAGGTGTCCAGGAAAGATTTCTCCATTGCTTACCTCAAAGCTGCTGAGCAACCAAGGGCGCTTGCTGCTTTCGCTCTAGTGGCCCTGGGATCTGTTTCGATGAGCATCCCAGATGAATACGAAAAACAAAGGTTCATGGCGCTCTTGAAGGGTAAGCTATGGGGCCATAAAGGTGAGTTCCTTATCTCTGCTAAGGAGTTCACCGTCAATGAGTTCTCTTCAAATCCGTTAACGGTGAATGAGATCAAGGCGTTGCCATTTTTGCTGGGCCATCACCAGGAAGTCTACGCTGAGGTGGAACACAATCACGCCGCTCACGCCGAAGCATGCGTAACCAAACTGCGCACAGCTGGTTATGATTTTGCCGCTGACCGCATCCTGGACAATCAGGTTCAGAAAGTAGTAAAGCCGGCACGAGAACGTGACGACGAACCAAGCTTCGGCATGTGATTAACTAATCGCATCCAAAAGAAAAGGCCACCGTCAGGTGGCCTTTTTACATCTACCTTGCCCTTGGATCTTCAGGGGTGCTCTTAACCGTTCTGACGATTTTGCCCAAGCGCCTACGAGTCAATCCTACCTACAACGAACACACGGTGTCTATCCACCGGTGATACCGATCAGCTCAAGGCATTGACCTTGGCCACAGCATTGGCCCGGCGAGCAGCTTCGGCCACTTCCTTCGTCACAACCGTCTTGCCGATTGGCGCCAGGGAAATCCCAGCCAGCTTCAAGTGCTGGATGCCAAACGGAATCCCGATGATCGAGATGAAGCACAGAAGCGCCGAGGCAACATGTCCAAGCGCAAGCCAAAAACCGGCGAAGACGAACCAGATCACGTTACCCAGCAGACCAAAACCGCTGTTGCCGACATCAACCGTCCGACTTAACTCGCTGCGGCTGATAGCCTCGTTCCCGAAAGGAAAGAACGAGAACTGGCCCATCACGAAACATGCCTTACCCCAAGGGATGCCGACGATAGTTAAGAAGCACGCGGCGCCGATCAACCACCAGGCCAGACCCATGAAAACACCGCCCAGGATGAACCAAAGAAAGTTGCCAATTGAACGCATTGCATTTCCCCATGCCGGTGGTGTTCCGACAGCAGTTGTGGAAGCCGTGGGTGACTTACCCAGGCTTATCGACGCGTGATCGCCTCTTTGTACAATTTTAAGAATACCCGCTTCTGGTAAGCCAAGCTTTTTTCAGCTGTTAGCCCCGTCACGTCACATAAGAAATCCACACAGTCATCGACGCTGAGATACGGATCCCCGTCATTGTCTCGCAAAACCATATGTGGGTACTTCAGCTTGTCTTGCTCTAGCACTACAGGATCCGCTGTGCACACCGATGCTCCGCATAAATGCAGATAACGCGCCATCGCCTGCTCAAGGCTTTCAATAGCCCAAGGCATCAATGCGGCTAGGATGTTGTCCGCTTCCTGCGAAGTCATGGGCAACACTTCAGAAATCCGGCTCATGAGTGAGTCCTTTTAAGAATGAATGTTTGGCCAGCTGGCGCTTGCGATCTTCCAGCTGTTCTGCGGTCAGGTACCGGCCCAGTTGGAGATTCAAGTTACTGCGGGAGTATGAGCGCACGAGTTTATGAGCCAGGGCCTTTGAAGCCTCCTCAGTGTTGCTCGCCGGCATAACGACGAATGAGGGAAACAACGAGTTCAGCAACCTTTTCAGCTTAAATCTCATCTTGGCACCGCCTACGCTAGCTTCTGAACCTGTTAATCAAGCCTGTTTAGCCAACTTTTGAATCGATCCAAATAGCGCCCGACGAAAAAGAGAAATCGATTGAGCAGATCCGTTTCCCTTGAGGCACCCTGAAGGGCCGCCGCAATGTCTTGGACGATTTTCACGTTTGGATGAAAAGCCCAAGAACCCAGGGGACGATAGGTCTCAGGATCGATTTTAACCCCAGGGGCCACAACGTAGACCTTCACACCCACGGCCAGGGCCATGCCGACCTCAACCAATGCGCCTTTTAGGGGGAAGTCGTCTGGCTCAACGTACAGAATCAAGCGCTCGGCGGAGCAAACCTCGCCCTGGATTTTATGCCAAAGACCGCCCAGATCATCAAGTTCGCTTTCCCCTGTTGCATCGATCCAGGAGCAGCGTACATCCCAACCGACTTCACGCAGGCGCCGCCAGGCGGCAGAGCGTTCTGGAATGCTTGCCCGACTGGCGATGTAGATGCCCTTGCGCTGGGTCGTTTGCTGATCAAAGCTCATTCGGACGTGGCTCCTGCTGTTGGCGCTGATTACGTTTTTTCCACTCGGCGTAAGCCTCATCTCCCAGGCTCCAAGCTTGAATCTCTTCTTTACGCGACATCATGTCTGCAAAGGAGTTTTCGTCGCGCATTAGATCCAGGTGATCAGGCAGGATTCGCTTAGAAATACCGGTTTTCAACGGCCCGGAGCTGTTGGCCTCACGCTTGTTCCCGTTCCACCACCAATTTATCGACATTGTTACCAACTCTGATACCGGGTTAAGAGTTTTCAGCGAACAGTCAAGCTGTTCGCGGTGGTGTGTACTCGGTTTCATTGATGTCTGGCATGCTCTCCCACTTATCGAACTTATCAGTCCTGGGATTCATCGTGGAGTACCAGACGGCGCCTTCACTGTCCAAGCCAAAAACAACCGGTACATAGGGCTCACCTCCGACGGATGATGCCGGGATTGCTGCGATCTGAACAAATTTGCGTGACATAACGACTCCTCTGCTACTGAAAATCCTGCATTTCGCCGCTGGCGCCCTTGAAGACCTTGCAGCAATTGATGTCGACCGTCCCTGCCTTCCCTTCCAGCTCTACGACGGGTGAGTGCCCATTGAGCAGGTACGCCGGCGAGCGGGTACGGTATTGCTTCTTAGCGGCAGCCGGGTAAGGGCGGAACTCGATGACGGTGATGCCCACCTCTACCCGCTTGTTCCAGGTATCCACCTGGTGCTGGGGTTTATTACCGATCATGAGGCCATTGCAGTCGGGTGAATCACGTTGTAACCCATCTTGTGGGCGGCCTTGCGCAGGCGCAGTGCAAACGAAGCACGGTCGACCGAGGAGTCGTTGCTTGGCCACACCGTGCGCCCGAAGAAGTCTGCCACCACGTTTGCAATCAAATAAGAGTCCTGATTGCCCGTGCCGCTCTTGGCCGCTTCCGCCTTGGCCAGGTCACTGGTGGTATAACGCGCCAGGCGAGCCCGCTCCGCAGGATAGAGCGAGAACACCCCCTGCAACTCCGGTTCTGACAGGTAGATCCCTGTGAGCTTGCCGATGTAACTGCAGGTGCCGGCCACTGCAAGCCCCTCTGGCAGCTTTCCAGCGCCTTCAAGGTTCGAGCGCATGCGAAGGCTTCGTTCTGCCACGTGCGCCTGCTGTGCAAGCTCCTGCTCAGGCAGAGCCATGAATTCTTCAGGGTTGTAGACTGGCATGACCACTTTCTCCAGAAACGGAACTTTTAAGGTGACGGTGGATTATGTTTAAAGTCAGATAATTGTCAAGAATTGACAGAAGTGAAAGACTGCAACCTGTCCGTTACGGGCCTGTTCTCCTCATGTAAAATAATTGAAAACAGAGGGCTTAAAATTGAGTCAGCACAAACCCGTAATCGTGGCTTATCAGGTCGTTGCTCAAATCGTGAATCGAAATGATTTCGACCACTACAAAAAATGCGAGAAGGTGACAGTCGACGACGAAGCTTACGTTCTGGATCTGTTGACCAGGTACAAGCGCAGTGAAAACGATGGACTTGAAGTTTCTCATCTCTCCCTTGAAAAATGGGGGCCCGATATTTGGCAGGCAACAATCGAGGCCGTTGTGGTCGACGAGTCAGACCTTAAGGAGCGGGCGATCATCGCAGCCAAGGACTCTACTGCCGAAGGTGAGCTTCTGAATAAAGAACTGGAATGGCTCGACGCCGACGCCTCAGTTACCCAGATGGTCGCCGAGGTGGTAACCATTTCGAACGACGCAAATCGTTTCTGCTATGGGATCGAGATAGGTGTTATCCATACCGTAAAGCCGACACACACTTCCTTTCCAAAAATACGCTGCGATGAGAATTCTTCGCCTTCACCCTGAGTCACAGCCCGTGCTTGGCAAGGAGCGCCTTGCACGCGAGCGCCATCCAGACTTCCGTTACACTCGGTTGGCCGTGCGGGTTTGAGATCGCCCCTTCCACGATGGTGCCTTGGTGATTATTCCAGAAGGCCTTGATTTCACGGAGCTTGTCCATACCGCCTGACTTGTTGTGATGGATGTAGCGTTTCAGGCCGTATGGAGACACCGGCGTGTAGCCATTGATCGCGAGCTCCCCGCGAACGATACTGTTGTAGGTACACCACATGAGCGTACCGTCCGGTCGCTCTTCATACTCATTTAGCATTGCCTTGGCGTCCTCAGCTTCCGCTGGCGACTTGGGCTTCAATTCGGAAAAGAAGTCTTCCCCGCTGCCCGAACCAGACCATGGATCGGCCACCGGCGCCTTGTCGAGCCGAATGTCGATGATCGTCCAGCAGCGGGTGCCCTCGTACAGAGTCATGGCCGCTAGTACCTGCTTTTCAGCGTCGGCGTTTTTACCGTGATCCACCAGCAACGAGATCCTCCCCTTCTCAATCGAAAACTTGGTTTTCATGCTGCCCTGGTCTGCTTGAAGGGAAGTCGGTGGCCAGGTATTGCTCAACAGCGGTGGCCATCCAATCCGGAAACTGCGCTCGTCGTTCACAGAAAGCACGCCAATCATCCGGCGTAAGTGTCCGACGAAGTCGCTTAAGAGTTTCAGGCAGGTCAGACGAGCCGCACCATTGTACCGCTCGGGCCGCGTCGCCCAGAATTCCGCCACCCAGGGCGAGCGTCCAACACCTGGTGTGCCGTAACTCAACCTGGGCGCGATTAATGGCTAAAACCCTGGTCACCCCTGACGTCAAAAAGATTGATCTCATCGGAACGTGAAGGGTCAAGCCCAGGCGGTTAGCGCACTTGCCACCCTCGCTGACGATTGTCTCACCAGTACGCCTTGCCACCGCATCAATGAGGTATGGAATAGATGGCCCACGGAGGCCGAACCTTGTCGCTATTCGCCTGACATACAATCCCCGGTCGATCCGAAGCAACTCTCCGTTCTTGCACAGGTGAGATAAGCACCTCGCCACACCAGCACGGGGCCCGAGGTGCAGCAGATCACCAGCGGAGTGTATTTCCCCCTCCGGCGCCTGGTCGAAAATGGTGAGGATTGCGGTGGCCATCGGGGTCATCTGTTGTGTCTCGAGGTGTTGGTCAGGAGATATTGAGCGCCACGACGCCTTCAGCGGTATCCCATGCCGACCAACCAAGCGTAGGTAGGATGGAAAGCAAACGGTCAAAGAAAGGCTCGACCTCGGTGGGTGATGGGCCCTCTGGACAATTATCTTCTATTTTGAACTCGGCCCAAGAAACCTGAACGCCCTCAGCGTCCGCTTTCCCGATAAATACGACCATTTTGTTGGCCTCAACCAAAGGGTTGATGTCGATGGTCAAACCGACCGCCCTCACCTCGTCCGCCAGGGCTGAAAACGCTTTGGTCGCCTCGAGTTGATTACGGGCAAAGAACGCATCAGCAACGTCAATTGCGGCGGATTTTCCATATACGGCTGTCACATGAGGCATGCTCGGGTCTCACTAAAAGTCTGTGGAACAGGGATTCAACTCTGCTCAAAGCCTTATGGCGCCGATGCTGGCGCTGCCGAGGGGATTGCACACAGCCCTTTTGCATACACATTGAAGATCCCTTTCCAGGACGGCCAGTCGGCCTCAAGCTTCTCCAGGCAGCCAGTTAGACGGGCCTGATCGATCTCAGACAACCTGGTGCCAAGGGAGAAATTGACCCAAGTGACTTCGTTGGGCTTCTGGCCGGCAATCTCTTTTTCCATCAACTTCTTTTCAGAAGGCACAAACTTCAGTTTGTGCTGAGTGAGAAATTCACGCAGATTCACGTCCGTCATCGTCTCCATGGATTGGAGCAAGATCTTGTCAGACAGCGCGTAAGTCACCTTGTCCTCAAGTAGCCCCTTGAGGCTGTCTTTCGTCGCCCCCATAGCCTCTAGCTCCCGATTCACGGAGCCGCCCATCGCCATCGTGGCTGCGCGTGGATTTCCTTTGCTGGCCAAGTCCTCAAGCCAATATTCTTTTGGTCGATCATTGCCTTTGTCCATAAGGACGTTAAGGGCAACATCGATTTGACCTAGCTCGTACGCGTTGTTGACGTAATGGTCAGGCTTTAAAACAAAGACGTACGCGCTAGCCGAAATAGCCAGGCTCACCATCGCGCCGGCAACGAAGCTTGGGCAGATCACATCGGACAGTTTCATGGTGACCCCTTATTTTTATTATGTTTTCACTTTCGACAACGAATCAGACCCAGGTTGTGAGCTTGCCGAACTTGCAAGTCATTATCTAGGGGTGCAGTTATATGTCAACAATTGACGGGATCCTTGCCTCGCCCCAGTCCAGGTGCGTTTAAAAAAGTGACCGTCAATTGATGGGTATCTTTTCTTTTCCCGGCAGAAGGAGCAACATGAAAGGTGCCGGGCTACATGGCGTTTGAAATTCCAATAATAAGTGACTCCTGCGCACACCATAGCGAAGGGAGCC
The DNA here is from genome assembly GCF_028823535.1 of Pseudomonas serbica. GTDB lineage: Bacteria > Pseudomonadota > Gammaproteobacteria > Pseudomonadales > Pseudomonadaceae > Aquipseudomonas > Aquipseudomonas serbica. The sequence continues at coordinate 262,432 of NZ_JAQIYM010000090.1, forward strand.
ACAAAAAACAGGAACGTCTCACATGGTTGATCGCAAAGCCGCCGCAGCATCCCCCTCGCCTATCCGCTATGTCATCGACACCAACGTTCTGATTCACGACCCCAACGCCTTGATGAACTTCGAAGAACACCACGTGGCTCTGCCCATGACGGTGCTTGAAGAACTCGACAAACTGAAAACCGGAAAGCACAGCGTCGCCGCCGAATGCCGCCAGGCCATCCGTCTGATCGACAAACTGCTCGGCTCGGCCACTCCGGAACAGATCGAGGCCGGTGTACCGATTGCGCGGGGCAAAAATGCTCCAAAAGGCACACTGTCGATTCTGGTCGACCACCCCGACCTCAACAACATTCTGCCGTCCAGTGTGAACGACAACAAAATCATCAACCTGGCCATCGAGCTCAAGCGCTCGTCTGAGAGCAAGGTGGTACTGGTCACCAAGGACATCAACATGCGCCTGAAGGCGCGTGCGATTGGCCTGGACTCGGAAGATTACAGCTCCGACCAGTTGGTCGACGACGTCGACCTGCTCTCCAATGGCTTCCATCACGTGACCGGCTCGTTCTGGGACAACGTGGCCAAAGTAGAAACCCGTCCAGACCGCAAGTTTACCTGGCACACCGTGGAGCTGGTTGATCCGATTACCGCATTGTCTGTGAACGAATTCATCCTGGACGACGAAGGTAAGGTGTTTTGGGCCAAGGAAGTGAATGGCAAATACCTGCTGATCCAGGAGTTCAGCAAAGACGAACTGATGAGCCAAGAAGCCTGGGGCCTCATTCCACGCGATATCTATCAGGCGCTGGCGCTCAAAGGCCTAATGGATCCGGACATCCACCTGGTGAATCTGGCAGGCTCTGCCGGCTCGGGTAAAACGATCCTGGCACTCGCAGCTGCAATCGAACAGACGATGGTCTCCAAGATCTACGACAAGATCATCGTCACCCGCAGTGTGCAGGGCCTGGATGAGGATATCGGCTTTCTGCCAGGCACCGAGGCCGAGAAGATGGAACCATGGCTTGGCGCGATCAGCGACAACCTGGAAGCATTGCATGCCGACGATGAGTCGTCTTCCGGCAGCATCGAGTACATCCTCCAGAAGGTGCCGCTGCAGTTCAAATCGATGAACTTCATGCGTGGCCGTTCCTTCCAGCGAAGCTTGATCATCGTCGACGAATGTCAGAACCTGACGCCGCACCAAATGAAAACCCTCATCACCCGTGCCGGCAACGGTTCCAAGGTGATCTGCTTGGGTAACCTGGCGCAAATCGACACCCCTTACCTGTCGGCCACCAGTTCTGGCCTGACTTATCTGACAGAGCGCTTCAAGGGCTTCGAGTACGGAACGCACCTGACGCTGCAAGGCGTGCCCCGCTCCATCCTGGCCGAGTACGCGGAAGCGCACCTGTAACGCTTCCTGTGACGAAGAAGGCGCCCTCAGGGGCGCCTTTCTTATTCCGACTTGATCAGAAGCCCATTGATAACTCTTCATCGCGGGCCTTGGCCCTTTGGCGCCTGGCTGCTGGCGCTTGGGTTGCTGGGAGTTCCGGCTGAGCCCTTTCCCCTGTCAGAGCAAAAATTGCCTGGCTCTGATCGAAAACGCGGTACTCCTGCCTGAGAAGGTTCTCTCCCGTGCCGTTGTAAATTGCCCCGTCAAACCCGCGTTTTTTGGCGGCCTCGATAAACTCGTGGTCATCCAGGATGGGGAATATATCGAGGTAAAGATCCTTGATCAGGTGCGGCGCCTTCTCAGCCAGCGTAGCGACATCCCCATATGTACCCTGCGGATCGATCCTTTCACGCCAGTTGCTGGTGTGGAAGACATAGTTCTGGTGCTTGATGAGGAGCTTCAGAGCTAACTCTTCGCCAACCGCCGCAAGAATCTCTGGATACTCAATGAAAGGGTCTTCCCAGTTAACGACCGGGTTTCGTATATCCAGGTAAACGGCAAAAACCTTGGGCGCCCGGTTGCGGCCATCATAGGTCAATTCTGAGGCTGGCCCGTTTTTCGAGTAAATGTTGGCAATCCTCAAATCCCCAAAGCTGTAGGAAGCCCGTGTCGCTTGAAAACCGGCAGGGTTACCATCAACCTCGCCGAATTCACCTCGATAGACCAACAGCGGCTTACCATCTTTACCCACTACCTTGGTCTGGCTCAGGTCGATAGGAAAGTCGTAGGTTCTTTTTATTTTGCTACGCGCCACAGGCGTCTCCTTTAAAAATGGACAGCTTGCCCCTTACGCAAACAATCCTCACATGCTCATACTTGGTGAGTCTTCTAGCTCGATGGTGCGCATGCGTGACCGTTTCGCAACAGGCGCCACAGGGGCTTCTGGCTCTGCCCTCTCCCCGGTCAGCGCAAAAATTACCTGGCTTGCATCGAAGACTCGGTACTCTTGGCAGCGCGAGTTCTGATTCGTGCCGTTGTAGATCGCGCCGTCAAATCCGCGCTTCCTGGCCTCATTGACGAACAGTGGATCATCAAGGATCGGCCAGATATCGAGGTAAATCTCTTCAAGCAGATCCGGCGCCTTGAGTGCCACAGTGGCCACGTCACCGTACTCCTCATCCGGGTCGATGTTCGAGCCCCAATTGTCGGTGTTGAACACGTGATCCTGGTGCTTGATTAGCAACTCGAGAGCGACCTCGGCACCGACGCTTTTGAGCAAATCAGGGTATTCAATAAACGGATCTTTCCAGTTGACGACAGGGTTCTGAATGTCCAAATAAACTTGGTACAGTCGTTGCTCCTTCGGCCCATAATCGTTCCCTTGATAGTCCGACCTACCTTGCTCGTCGAAACCCGCGTAAATGTTCGCGATTCTCCGGTCACCGAACGAGTACGACCCCAGCTTGCTCTGCAGGGCCAGAGGGTTACCGCTGTGCACTCCTGTTTCACCGCGATAAAGCAGCAGTGGTTTGCCGTCATCGCCTACCGCCTGGGTCTTGGATAAGTCCGGGAAGGCTTCAGCCTTCTTCTTGTTGTTATGCATACTTTCCGCCCGCGTCAATTATCAATCTTTGTTTTCACTCGAAAGCATCTGCGCATCAGTGGCTGGCCACTGCTGATGCCAAGGCTGGCTCTCTGAGAGGATGAAAGCCGCACACTGAAGCTCTGTAAGCCCGGTGACCGCCACCAGGAACGATATGCAGTCCTTGTCCGTGCGATATACAGCACCCGACTCCGAAACAGCCTGGAAGAACCCGTGAGCCATCCTGTCAGCGGTACTTAGCTCTGGATTTGTGCAAAGGCCTGCTGGCAGCGTAGCGTCGAGGTATCGTGCATGCGCGTCCCTCAAGGCAGCCTGGGTATCCACTGTGAACTCGTTGACTAACTCTTTCGCGTAAACCGTGCGCATTGAAATACCTTCGTGAAAAAGCCGTTCCTTCCAACCAACGTCGACGAGGCGGCCATGAATCTGCCGCCACACGGTAAGCGCCATCATTTCAAATCAGCATAACTAATCATCGCATATCCTATGGGCTCCTGGTAGCGGGAGCCCCACAGAACAGCAGGTTCAGATACCCAACTCTTGCCCAAACATCTTACCGAGCATTTTGAGGTTCATGGCTTTCAGCAACCGAGGTTCGCCAGTCAGCTCATACAGCGGCTTGAGCATTTCATCCCGGCGTGGATGTCCAATGATCAACTCCAGTGGAACGGTCGCGAGGAAGCCAATTCGGCCAGGTTTTTTCAGGTCGGCCAGGCACATACGTATCATGAAAGCGTGGTCGACAGGCTCATGTTTTTGAACCTCGTACTGGAACCGACCAACTGTGGTCAGAATAAAACCTTGATTGCAGTCTATTCCCGCTTGATGCATTTCAAATATAAACCGGTTGGCATTTAGAGCCGAGACCTTGGTTGCAGTCAGCAACTGATCTATAAAATCAGCTGGGGCTAATTTTAAAAACTCCGGCACGAAAATATCTGACCATTTATGGTCATTTTTAATATCGCTAACTACAGACTCCAATGCCTTGCACTGAGCAATATCATTCCAGTATTGCCGGATAGGATTACCATACTCCTTAAAGAGCCATCGTGACTTCATGTCAAATTCAGGGTTGGCTTCCGCATATACTTTGTAATAGCCGACAACGTGATTGGCTATTTTCTGTACCGTACCATCACCCCTGTACTTTGCAATTCCAGGTAAACTTTGCAAATACTTGAATGCTTCAAGATCATCGAAGTGAAATGCCGACTGAATCAGTACCGGCATAAAATTATCAAGGCGATCTTTGAAGTAATCCTTACTTCTAAGCGTGCCATCCTGCTCGCGGCACAGGTTGACCACAGGCGCCTGTGTTTGGCTAGGATCAGTGCAGTACTGGGAGGTCAACCTAGCCAGGTGATCTATAGAAGAAGCGTTTTTGATAACGTACTTCATCATTTCATCTGCACTGGCAGGAGAGTATAAGCGCTCGGAAATCCAATCCATGACGTAATCTAACGATGGTTTTGCTACCAACTCGTCCTCACTGACCAATCCCTGGAAATTCAGCCGTGAGTAATATCTAACATCACTGATTAATTTACCTAGCTTATTCAGCCTGTTTCCAGCCATCGCAAGACTATCAAGGACAGCATGAAGTGGCTTTACATCAACTTGTTTGAAAAGCTTATAGCTAAACTCATCAAACTCTAGATTAGTAATATTTTTTATGCGTTCGGCAACGCTTTCAACTGGTGAACGCTTTAATGACTCTTGATTCTGAGGTGGAACAAATTGAATCCCACGCACAGCCAAATATTCACTGCAAAGCGCCCCTGACAGCCCGGTCGACTTTATAAGATAATCAACGCAATCAGCCTTGTATGCGATACCCTGGCCATCTGCGTCTTTTCGCAATAGGTTTGGAAAGTCCAAACGGCAGGACTCAATCGCAGCAGGAGTGCATCGATCTTTATAGTAATCGATGACCGACAAGTACAACTCCATTGAGTTGTAGAGCAGTTCATCCTCTTCCTGCGTTGCGTTATATGCCATTTCAATCGCCCAAAGTCTAAATACCCAATTCCTTTACCTTATCGCAGGCTGGGTATCGGTGACCAGATCAAGATCGAACTTTGGGCGATTTCAATACGCATCTAGGGAAAAGAGGCGATTGGCTGATCGTGCAGGCTGTGCAGAAGCGGTCGGCTGAAGGCCCTCTCCTCATCGACACTGATTAGCCCCTTGGCCGCAAGGACGCCTTGCACATAGCCCAGGCGAATAGACTGCGACTCTAGGTCACAATCTTCAATGACTTCGAGGGAGTCATAGATCATGATCTCGATGGGCTTGAGCTCCTTACGGAGCGGCGCATCTATGGAAATTTTGGAAATGATCCCAAGGTAGCGGTCGAACAGCTTTGACAGCACGTTCTGTGCCGCACTGGTAAGGTCACCTTTAACCAGCCCGGTGTACCCGCTGAATTCAAGGCGCTTGTCCAATGTGCTGAGCACCCCGCCAGCAAAGCCCATCCACCGGCACAGTTTGTCCGACGGGTATCGCTGGTTATTGTCCAGCGCCTCCTTGCAGAGCTGCTGAAGATGAGCAACACCGCATTTCTCAGGCATGATCGGAGGATGCACCTCAAAGACCTGCAGATCGACCAGAGCCCCTCTGAAGAAGTCGAGGACTGGCACGAGCCCGGACGCAGGTTTACGTTCGGATTTAACGATAGGCTCCTCTTGTACAAACGAAATGGTGCTTCTGTGGTAACACACCACATTCCCTCTGCCGGTCACCCGGTAGAACGGGCCGAATTCGTCAGTTGACCCAGCGTAGAAAAAATCATGGTCTGAGGATTTTTTAGGCCAGATTTTGACTCTGAACCGCGCCGAGGTGGCGTCCAGTGGGAGCTCACCATTTGTCTCGTAAAACTTGATGACATCCTCCAAGGGGAACCTGTTGATCACATCATCGGCGCAAAGAACGCACAGGAAATTGCCATCGATGAACAGCTTCTGAACGTCGTCATATCGAAACGGACGCAAGGTGTCCTGAAGACGGATACATATCTGCATGATTGCGCCTTAACTCATTGAATAAACTGAAATCGAACGGTTAGTTGCATTAGCAAACAAGACGAGCGTCCATCCCGACCATCTGATCCCATCGCGCTTGCAACATGGCCAGGTAACTCTCCCCCGGCAGGGCGCCGTAGGCGCCAACGGAAAAGCCGTCATTGCATTCGACCAGGGCGGTTCGACCACACGCCAGCACGCCAAAATCGATGGCGTAGCCCATTGGTGCGTTAGGCTGCTGGGCCATGAGGATCAAAGCCTCGGCAACGATGGTAGCGTCAGGCATCAGTCGGTCATTGCCTGCATAGCAGGCCTGGAACAGCAACTCCTGACCTATGACGTAGCAGCGCCATTCACTGAGCCACTGTACCACCTCACTGTGATAGACCGACTCAGACCTGGGGATCCCGCTCATGCGGTAATCATTGGCTTCACGCAGCACCAGACCGGTAAAGCGTTTTGCGCGCAACGCGGGCTTCACAAACACCGGGGCCCGGTAAGCCACCCGTTCCATCACCTTCCCGAGCGTCGACAGGCCGACATCGCGATGCAGCAGGTGAGCCAGGCAGTCGGGGTAGCAGGACTCTGATGGCAGTTGCAGGGCGCGCTGCCGAAGCGCGTATTTCATGAAATCCAACCCACCCACAACCAGCCGGCTGGCGCTCGAATCGAAGCGATTGCGCATCAACTGCGATGAAGCGGCCTTCAAGTAGGTTCTGCCCTGGCCATGAAGGGCATTGATAACCAGGTGCTCTTCCGGGCCAAAGCGAAAGCTACGGTGCTCAATAAGAACATCGTCTTCCCGCATGGACAGCCCCTTCAAACCTGATAACCTGCTACTTTCGCGGCCTTTTCAAAGTCCGCCCAGAACACAGCGCGGTCGACAATGTTATCACCGTAGGTTGGCACCCGCCGACCGGTCAGTTCGAAGGCTAGCGCACTGCTTAGTTCTTCACGCAGTTGTGTTTCCACCTCGCCGAACTCGGCAATCCTGGCATCGATGCCTGAACGCTCTAAGAATGCGATCATTTGCGGTTGTTTGAGCTCAATATTCGTTTGCATACAAACAGCATTTACTGCCGAGCGTACCAATGACCGAGTGAGGACAACACCGTTGGCCGTGGTTATGGGATGAACTTCTTTCCTGTGCTTCTTCCCGCGTGGCCGTTCAACATCGGACACAATGTACGTCTTGCGACGGCGCTGGAGCGCCCTTGGATTTCGCCCTGAAAGCCCTAACGCCAGCCTGCGAGATGCTTCGAACTCGTAGGGTAGCAACCCCCTTCCGCCCTCATCACGAAAGCAACTGGAGTCAATGACAAACCTGCCTTCCTGTCGCGCCTTCGCCAGAAACGATTCGCTTAACAAAGAGCGCCCCTTCCCGGTCGTTCCAACGATCATTGTATGGAATTGACTGGCTGACGCCTCAAACACAGCGCCATCTGGAGTAACAAATTTAGGGTACATAACCATGAGTGTCGCAATCCTTTGTATTCAAGTGGGCAGGCGGTACCGATAGACGTGCGTGCCTTCAATGGGTTCGCGGATGACCACCTCGTGATCCAGGAGCTCGCTCAGGGTCTGGTTGAAGCTCTGATCAGGCGCCTTGATACCAAGCGCTTGGCGCCACTCGTAGGAGGTCAGAGGGCGACGTGCCAGGCAGGCAAGATAACGTTCGTATTTCTCCTTATCACCGGCGCTGATCGCCTTGAATTCCCGACGAACAGCCTCCACAGCCCCAATCAAGGGTGCGAAAAATAGGCGTGGGGTTTCCTTGGCAGCTTTAAGAAACTCATCTTTGAGCGTCGTCATCTGGCAATACACCTCATCAGATCCCACGACTGGCGTGGCGACAATATAACGATTATGTAGCAGCAAAAAACCGCCTATTAAAGGCGGTTTAAGCAGGTTTCAGCCTGGGCCCTGGCCCTGGAATCAGACACTGCAATCAGCGCGGCATAGGTAGCGTCAATATATGCCTATTGTATCACATGTCAATAGGCCATTCCATGCCTAACCTACCGGCAGCCTACTGCTGAGGCGGTTTTGCCTCAGGACTATCCAGTGCCTTTCGGCTTTGCTGGACACCGGCAACGATTTCTCGCTCTTTTACGACCTCCTCCATACGTTGCTTGATCGCTATCTCGGCTTCCGCCCTCAAGTAATCAGCTCTGTCTTCCGCCGAACGGGCAGCGCTACTATCCATAGCCCGCATTTCTACCAATTTTTGTACATTTTTGAGCTCTTCAGTGTGGATGTTGATCGCACTCTGCATAGCCGCCCTCATACTAACAATGCGCTCTTCTGCGGATCGAGCTGCCATGACCTCAAGCGCATGAGAATTGAAGTGATTCGTCAGTTTATCAACAATGTTTTTAACTTTGCTTTCGTCGGAATAGCGGTTTAAGACCCAGGCATTTACCCAGCTCTTGTTTAATTCCAATGCGTCCTTCGGATCTTTTCCGTCCAGATAACCTGCCATGATCTTGCTGATCAAGATGGTGGCGTCAGCTGCACTCAACCGTATTTTTCCGTTTTCTTTCAGCTTATCCAAATATCGCGATGAATTCTCGAATCCTCGCAGAACCGCCTGCGGTTTCACCTCATTGGCGGCACCACCTGGGATGGAAAGACCAAATTTTTCCGGATTTTTCACCAACTCCTCAATGAAATCGAAGTCTTTGTCAGAGGCAGTTGTATTATCTGCATAAACCAATATTGCAGACATCGCGCCTAGCAATGTTGAGACCTCATACCCTCGAATAAATTGATCTACTTCACCTTCGGATACATAGTTCTTATCAAGTTCCTTGAACCTTCTGGTCAGGTATCGCCGGAACTCGAAATCAACATCGTCGTTAACGTCGAGATGGTCGCCATAGCGTGTCTTAAAATAACCGGCGAAGCTAACAAGCATCTTCCGGCTTTCATCCAAACGGCTATTGCGCTCGATGGTAGCGTCCAATGCCGTCAGATAGTTGCTAACCTCCGTCTTTGAAAACGACTGATCAGCGTGATGGGCTTCCAAAAAATCTCGACACTGCTTATAACTGTTGATTACTGTATCTGCTTGAATCAAATGCAATTGAGATTTTGGGAAAATATTATGGCCACCAATGATCCCGCGCTCATCCCAAAAAATCCACGAATCATACAAGTTTGAAGGTTTCGTAGAGAGTTGATATCCATGCTCTAGAAAAGCTGTCTGTGATCCAAGCCATTCAGAAACGGATTCGCCCTGCGTACATGGCGTGGCGGTCATCACAAGATCAGGATCCACCAGCCTTTTGACTGTTACACCAACAGCCGTAAGTACACCTAATAATGCCAACCCAATTACTAATTTCGTATTCGTTGGAATCTTAGACAATTTACTTTCTGTATTTTTCACTATTTAAGCTCAGGTTATGACAAAAAATTAAGTATCGTCCTGCATGAACACCAGATAACAAAAAGCCGGCTCGATGCCGGCTTTTTAGGCTATTGGGTTTAGTAATTTGCCCCCGGCCTTACGTAGTCGGAAAACGACGCCCCATCACCGTAAATTTTCACGAACTGCTCGTCCGACAATGCGGCGAGTTCATCACGTGATTTTGTGTACATTTTCACTCTGGCCTCGAGTTGCCCCATCCTCACCGGTTTGATATTGCTGTCCGGTTGGGTGTTCCACTCGTCCAGCTTGGCCTGCTCGGCATCCAGTTGTTCCTGCTCGATGCGAAGCATCCGCACACGATGCTCTTTCAGGTAGAAGGTGTGGGCTTCAACGATCAAAGGCTTCATGCCTTCGATGGTTTTCCCGTGGAGTACCTTGAGGTACTGACCATCTGGGTAGCGATGCTTCAACATTTTCAGGTCGAGATCCCACTGGAGAATCTGCGATGGATCATGAATATCCCCCACCACCTGGCGGAAGGTATGCTGGAGCGACTGATCGGAAGCGCCATCGATCTTGGTGATCTTGGATTCGCCACACGCGGCCAACAGCAGCACAGCGGCCAGTACCACGGATTTTTTGAAGATACCCATTTTAATCCCTTATCTTGCTTGAGTGAGTACTCGAACCATATCATAAATTGACATGCTGTCAATACACCACCATGGTTAACCCAGCATCAATGTACTGCTGCCCCGCCCGGCACTAAATTTAACTTTTGATCCGGCTGATTTATGATTTTGCGCAGTTTGCGAAAAATCATCACGGCACGTTCCAGCGCCTCGGTGCTTTCCTGCGAATCAACTGACACGTTATCCCCCTCAGGCCCCTCCCATAGCCGCGATAGCGCAAGCAGCAACCGCGCATCGTCCTGTGGGCTGTCTGTATGGCTGACCTTGGCTTGTAGTGTCTCTTTGAACTGAAACAAATCGCCGGCTGTGAACGGCGGTGCTTTGCCATCGCCCCTGAACATTTGGTAGGCATCTAGACAAGCCTGGTATTGACGGCGCCAGGTCTCAGGATCAATGCGAGCGAGCATCGATGAGGAGATGTCGAATTCGCCCTGCTCCTGCGCGAGCAGGCTATTACTCCCGATCAGTTTGTCGACAAATACAGATTCATTTGGGGTGACGGTGCCGTCAGCTAGCACCAGGATCGCAGTGGTGACGCCCATCAACTGCGAAACATTGGCCGCCTCGGCAAACGGTGAAGCCTGCAATAGGCTCACCCTTTTTTCAGGTGCAGGCTTGAAGTGGCCCCTCACCCATGGGCATTCAAGAAGCGCCAGCAGCGAAATGCCTAACACCAGAAACCCCGCACCCGTCCAGCAGAGCCATCTCGGCATTTTGAAAGGCTTTGAAGTACTCATGAGGCGCGCATCCAGAGTGCGTAAGGAATCCGCCCTACGGGGCGGCGTTTGATGGGTCGTATTATGGGTCGCGTTGGCGCTATGTCAATTGGTGGTGTATGTTTGCGACCTATCTATGATTGGAGCCGGCCAAGGCCGGAGTCTCGAGCCTCTCCTCAGGATCCCTATGGAACTACCAGCCCCCGATGGTTCATCCCAGCAGGTTGCCACTGTGGCACAACCTTCCTACGCCCCATTGTTCGAGCAAGGACTGGGTGAAATTGACTTTCGAGACTTGATCGCCAAGAACGAAACCATTTTCATCAACATGCCTTATGGCGGCATCTCTCCAGGCTTGGCACTGTTGTTCGCCAAACTGCTCAGAGCTGACGTCGACCGGGCGCCACCCGAGCAGGTCTAACCCTGCATGCTTGCGGCGGCACTACAGTGCATTTTTCGTCACTTTTAAGTTTTGGAGTTTACTGTGATTGATCTCAAGCGCGATCAGCCTGTCTGGCTGTTACACCAGGGCTACTGGCGCCTGGTATTCTTCAAATGGGTCAGTGTTCAAACCTGCTTTTTTTCCTGCACCCGAAAGTATCCAGCGACGCTCTCCGTCCACCGTAACGAATGCTTCACGACCGCCAGGGCCGCATTGAACGCCGCGCTGGCGAGACTCGACCCGCGCAGTCAAATACGATTTGTGGCAGACCAGATTCGCGCATCGATTCGTATGGCCTCCGCCTTCCCCCAACACCTGCTGATCAGCTGGCTTCGCTCGATGGGTGCCCATGAGCACCTGATCAAAGCCATACTCGAGCAACAGCTAACCGGCGAGGATGTTCTGGACGCATTGAACGGACAAATCTCCAGGATGGCCCTATGAGCGTGCTACGACCGAATAAACCTGATTCGAGCCCATGTGTAAGCCTCTGCTCGCACAACGTCGGTGGCGACGTCTGCACAGGCTGTGGCCGCACCGTCGAAGAGGTGCGTGAGTGGAACTTCTACACCAGCGAGGAAAGGATCGAGGTCAAACGGGTGTGCCAGATCCGCTTGGAACAGATCCGTAAACCCAGCTAGTCGACCGCTATACCATCCGGCGCCTGCGGATTAGTGCTCGGCGCCAGGTGTTCAGCCACGCGCTCCAGAAATGTCTCCGGGCCGTAATCACCAGAGTACAACCACTCCACCGCTTTCATCAGCGCGGCGATCTGCACGGTTTGAGCCTGCACGTCGTTCAATACCACCAGCACTTCAGGCGGATAGCCGGCGACGTCCCCGTATTCGTCAGGGATATCGTTGTTCCGGATCTTTTCCGCCAGAGCCTCGTTAAAGTCCTGAACACGACTGTAGGCATAGTTGAAGCTGCCGCCGCTCATAGCTCTGGCTTGAGGTAAAGATTGGTGCCTGGATGGAGCGCCTGGTAGTCGTGCACGTGGAAGGCGAATTTTTTTTGCTGGATAACGACAGTCACTGCGGGCGCTTGTTGTTCGATAATGTCGGCCTCCAAAACAAGGCCCAGCGCTTTCATATCCGCTTCAACTTCGTCACGCCCACAATCGTGGAGACCTTCACACTCGCAGAGGTTGTGATCCAGGAAACCCGCCAGGTGTTTCTTCACACGCTCAGCCAGCTCTCGCGACATTTTGACATTGCTGCTCATGAGGGAATTACCGACATAGGAGACATTTTCGGGCAGGGAAGATTGCCGGAGCCTTCATGGTACTCGCCACACGCCAGGCACTTGAATCGCGCCGGTTGTATGCGCTGATTCTCAAAGCTCAGGGCCCGCTTTACGACTTCGCTTATGCCTGGTTCAATCGGTTTGACCAGATCGGTCTTGCGATAACAGTCGGTGGGGAAGCCGCATTCACTGCAGGCACACACCTCGCCACATGCTTCTTCGCGAGGCTCGACGCGCAGCAAGCCGTGCTTGACCGCGATGTCCTGAATCTCCCAACCATCAAAACTGCCACCTTGGCCTGCGGCTTCAACCATTTCGCTGGCGAAGGCCTTTAGGGGTGCAAGTTCCTGCTCGGCAGCAGTCAGCTTTGTTTTTAGGTCGCCGGCGTGCGCGCTCCAATAACCCCCAGAATCGTTCCAGCCATTGCAATAGGCGATAGAAGCGTTGAAGCCGTTCTTGTAGTGCAGGTACTGCGGTACCGCCCTGCCCCAGGCGTCTAACGCATTGGGAATGAAGGCGTCTCTTGAAGGGTCGAGATAAGTGGATCGATCTCGTATCTTCTCCAGCTTGGCCGTGGCTATCGTGTGCATGTCGCGCAGCCCCGCAAGCTCACGTTGCATGGCGTCAAACAGCGCTGCATCCACGAACTCTCCAGCTTCGCCGTTGAAACGGTACCGCTTCACTTCACTCATCCTGAAACCTCACTAAAAGCTCAAAAAGACCGTCAGCCAGCTGGTGTAAGGCTCACCGTAGTGCGTCTTACGCACCATAAAGCTCACCATAATGCGCACTATCCAAATGGAGTACATAAATACTCCGTCGTGCTAAACTCATTGTTGCAGCCCTAGGAACCTCCACTCCCGTGCTCCAGAAACGGTGAAGAGACTAGGTATTTCGATTGCCCCGCTTTGCGGGGCTTTCTTATTTCTGGCCCTGGCCGATCTGGAGTCCGGTGTCCGAAGGTGCGCAGCTCATCGGCCCGCTTGCGGCTTTGATGAGAGTGACCGCCAGCTTGGGATTGAGCGTTGAGTTGGGCGCCGCCACCAATCCGCCTACCAGGTAGGCCACGTCCTCCATTTCCAATTCAACACCCGGCATACGGGTAAATTCGCCAAGCAGCTGCGTGAAGGACTGGTAACCCTGAGTCACCTTAGCCGGATCAATACCGACCAATTCACCCTCTTCGACAGATCCTGGTTTAACACAAGGCGTCAGCGTAGCTTTGGGATCTTGGCTCAGTTTGTCCACAAATGCTTGTTCGCCGGCGTCCAGCTTGCCATCGGCGAGCAGCATCAACGCGGTAAGCGCGCCTAGGGTTCGTGACTTGTCCGCCTCCAGCCCCTCGTGCTCGATCTGAGTCTGGATGGTTGTGTATTTCGATGGGGTGTAATCGAAATGCTTCGAGTCGTAGAGGGCCTTGGCGCTGAGGGCGATGGCCACAGCTAGGGCCAGAAAGGCCACGGGCTTTGCACGAAACTTCATGAACTGTCCTGTGTGGGTTTAAGCAATAGCCAGCCTGATGCGATCCTACGGCCTTGCCAAAATGGTCAACCCATGGTGCATAAGCCGTAGATCGCGGTGCAGTATCACGAAAACACCGAGAAAGTGTCAATTTACTGAGATTGAATTTGCCATACCTTTTCTCTTATCAATCACCAAGCATGGCCAATAATTTCCGGAGCATAGATGCCCGGTCAGCCGGATCAGTGCAGCAGACGGTTCCTCTCATACCATAACTGCCTTCCGTCGAGGTCATGGCCCAGCCCAGCTCGACTGAGTCTCCGGTCACGAAAAACTCCATCCTTTCGGCATTTCGGTACACCGCGATTGAAGCGCACTCCCCGTCCTCACCCTGGCTGAACTGGAAAGAGCACGGCAATCCATCCGCCACGGGCATGATGCTGATGAATTGAGCAAACACATCGCAACTCACTTGGAAATCCGAGGGCAATTTCAGCGACAGATCACGAGCCAGGGCCTCGCTGATACGGCCTTGAATCTCCTCGGCTTCGTCGGCAGAGAGTTTCCGTCCAGGCACAGCTACCAACTCTTTGCTGATCGGATCGACAAACTCGAACCACGCTTCCCAGTCAAATCTTTCCATTGTTCCCGATCCCTGCGCATGATTTCTGTTCACGGGGCGCCTTCAGCACCCCTGAATTTTTTCAGCCTGTAGCCTTTCGGCTCGATGAGCTTACCGTCAATTTATGCTGAATGCTTCTGTGGCATTTAACATCGGAGTACGTGGTGCTGCCTTAATGAGCAAGCTTCTTGAGTGCGTCAGTGCTGCCGGCAAAATCAACGTCAGGAAGGATTGTTTGCGGCTTGAAGATCACTCGGTAGTGGTAAACGCTCACGTCAGCAGAGGCCAACTGTTCCGAGAAGTAGGTAACGTTGTCCGACAGGCCCAGCGAGTGTTTTTTGTATTCGTTAGGGCCGGTCTTGCAGGTCACGTCGATCTTGTTGCTTCCGGAAACATCGAACGAACACCGACCCTCAAGCGAAAGCATGTAGTCACCGGTGATGCCGTTGTAGAAAACGATGCGGCGGTTGATTTCGAACATATCAGCTGCTTTCGACAGGTTGCGAGACGCCACCTGCGCATCGCCACCTTCACAGCCAGCGAGCGTCGCCAGGATACAGGCAGCGATAACTGTTTTCATTTTCATCGTGTTGCTCCAGATTATTTTCGTAGTGCCCAGTGCACCACCACTCGACTGTCAATTGACGGGCAATGTTTTATCACATCTTACGAGCCAATGTTGGATAAATGATGGCCAATGTGACATACTCAGCGAATTGGCAACTGTCTTGCCTTCATACACTCAGGTGAAAAAATGGACTACTCACTTTTGGCAGGACTGGTTCCGGAGCCTGGTTCTCGCGTCGATTTTGCACGCTGCCTGGAAATCATTCCCGACCTGGCCCTGCTGGCCACCACACCCCAAGATCCGGTGTTCCATGCCGAGGGCGATGTGTGGACGCATACAAAAATGGTGGTGGAAGCTCTGGTGAACAGCCAAGCATATGCCAGCGCCGGCCCGGCTGACCGCTTTGTGCTCTTCCATTCCGCGCTGCTGCACGACATCGCCAAGCCGGCGACCACGGTCATCGATGAGGTCACCGGCAAGATTAGTCAGCCAGGTCATTCCCGTCGCGGCGCCATCGACGCCCGGATTCTGCTGTGGCGGGCCGGTGTGCCGTTCCAGATGCGTGAAACCATCTGCCGGATCATCACCGTGCACCAGCTACCGTTCTTTGCCCTGGCAGGCGACAAGCGTGGAACCACCCCGGAGTTCACCATCACCAAACTGTCGTGGGAGCTGCCGGTCTGGATGCTCTGCGCGGTGGCCACCGCTGACATGGAGGGTCGCACCTATCACGGCAAGCAGGCCGTGCTGGACGACATCGAAGTGTTCCGTTTGCTTGCTGAGGACATGGGGGCGTTGAATGCTCCTGTGCCTTTCGCCGACGACTACACGCGCCAGCGCTACTTCAGCGGGGCGAATGTGCAACCGCAGTTCGCGCTGTTCCGGGAGAAAGTGGGTTCGCAGGTCATTGTCATGTCCGGCATGCCAGCCAGCGGCAAGAACACCTGGGTCGACAAGAACGCCCCTGGCTTACCGGTCATTTCCTTCGACGATGCTCGCGATGAACTGGGCCTGGCCCACGGCAAGAACGAGGGGCTGGTTGCTCACCATGCATTCGACATGGCCAAGGAACTCTTGCGGGCCGGCAAGCCATTTGTGTGGAATGCCACGCATCTGAGCAATCAGATGCGCACCAAGACTCTGGATTTGCTGCACGACTACCATGCTGACGTACGCCTGGTGTACCTGGAACACCCAGAGGAGGTGATCTACTCGCGCAACTCGCGCCGTGATACCTCCCTGCGCAACAAGGACATCACCAAAATGCTATTCCGCTGGGAAGTTCCAGTGCCTTCGGAAGCGGCCAAGGTCGAATACATCGTTGAAGAAATCAAGCCGAGAAAGCAGAGAACAAACGATCTGAGCGACTCTCAGCCAAAATCGAAACCCTGATGGACGTCGATCAGGTCATTAAGACTGATCGACACATCCCCTGCCGATGCCTTTGCCGCAACCTCAAAACATGAAGTCGAAATTTGGACGCTCATTGGCATAGTAGCGGGGATTTTCGGCTGTCCCTGCAGTGTTCGAGAAGGACACAATCCGCCTGCCCGTTTGGGTGCGCCAGCTGAGCAGCTTGACCATGTCTTCGGAAAAATGCCCAAGGTCGAGGTAATACTCAGGCGCATCCGGAACAAGTTTTTCCTGCAACCACTCCATCAAGGCTGGCGCCGGCGTTTCAGATTCCGTCAAAAAACACGCCATTTCATGCGCGTTGAGACCCTTGTGGCCATCTGTTTTTGTGTGCAACAACACACCGGGCGCGATCTCAGCCCACCAGCCTACTCCCTCACCGTTCAGCACCTGGACGATGGCAACGGAACCGGACTGCATACGGTGCGGGAATTCGTACCATGGTGCGCGAAACATCAGCGAGCCGTTTCTCAGCAGGTCGTTCAGGGTCATGGCGTACCAGACCTCGACGTCGTCCTCTTTGCATGGCCGGCCATACAACTTCATCTCGGCGCGAAAGCGCTCGATGTAGGCGCTCTCGTCTATGCCGGCAGACATTGATCTGGCCATGGCTTCGATGGCCTCTTGCGGCGGCTGCCCATCGAGGTACGTGACGTTGCCAATGCTCACTGG
The DNA here is from genome assembly GCF_028823535.1 of Pseudomonas serbica. Lineage (GTDB taxonomy): Bacteria > Pseudomonadota > Gammaproteobacteria > Pseudomonadales > Pseudomonadaceae > Aquipseudomonas > Aquipseudomonas serbica. Next base: position 279,652 of record NZ_JAQIYM010000090.1, read on the forward strand.
ATAATCGGTCATGCATGCTCCTTTTTACGGGTTTTTTGATGAACTTTTTCAGGCATATTTGCTGTTACCCAGGTGCTGGCGGCATACTGACCAAAAGGAAGAGGACAAAAGATGATCGACTCGAAGACGCTAAACCACCTTCTGCGCCACCCAAAACAGATGATGGATTTCCAGGCCACGGGCAAGCTCCCACAGCTGGCAGCACCGAGCAGTCCGTTGATCACCCTCCTCCAATCGATCAACCCACACGAACGTCGAATGATCACCTCCATTCGCATCGGGCAAGGTCTCGGCTACACCAGCAACCAGCTTTTCCAAAACGCGGCTCAGGCGCTAGCCTGGCTTAAGCCCGCATACAGCGCTATCAGCTACCCGAGTGAGTCACATCAGAACAAGCGCTTTTCCAAGATCTTAACCATCGACGACTTGGCAGCCTGTGCCAAAGTCCCTGATATGATCAAGGAGTCCTGGTGGCGCCAGCACCCTGATCTACGCAGGTTAAAATCGCCCGTCCGCTCCGATGAGTCGACCCCTGGCTTTTAACGTTCTGATCGGTCTGCAGCGCGTTCCGAATATCCCCCAATACGGCGGCCCCAAGTTCAGCCATTGCGCTCGATCCATCATCGCCGGCTGCAAAGTCGGTCAAGCTTTGTGTGACGGTTACCGTCCTGGTGCCGTATTTTCTACCCTCTTGGATCATGGCCTCACCGAAGGACGGCTGGCGCTCTGTGGGCACTTTGTCAGTTGCGTACAGGTACTCACCCGCCGCCCTTATTGCCCAGAGCTTTGCATCGCGTTCTTGCCAATCGAGCACCTTTTGGACGTTTTTTTCATGAAACTCTAAGGTGCTTCGAAATTTCCGCAACTGTTTGAACTGCAGGTACGGATTCATCGACTCAAGCGCCAGCGTCTCTGTCTGGGTTAAGGGCACGTTGCGCTTGGACTTCGTAATCGCCTCGATGAGTGTGGCCACTGCACAGTATTCATCGCCGTCAGTGGAACGCCTATGCGTTAAGCAGTAGTCAACACTCTCGGTCAAAGCCCCAATTACCATTAGCAGATAACAGAGGTAGTAGGCGCAGACCCTGTCGTTGTCGGCCCTGAAGGCTTTGACCTTATAGCCTTCGGTGAAATCGTCGTCATAGCTTGAATAATGGAGCCAGCCGAGCGTCATGGCGGTACAGTCTGACAAGCCAGGAAACGCCTGGAGAATTTGCCTTCCTACGTCCTCATAGTGCGTCTGCGCTTGCGTCTGATCGATCAGATACCACTTGTCGTCCTCATCCATGTCTGCCACCGGGTGAGCAGCACTGAATTTTTTCAGGGCATACCGATTCAAGTCAGCGACAGAAAACAGCGCTTCAACATTCAATATTCGGAGGAGCTCGCCGTCTCTATACGCCTCCAAAACCCGTTCTGAGGCACGATGGTGCGTCAATGCGATCTCTTTCTGCAGATCTTCAAGGAAAGCCGTGTATGCCTCAGGAAGCACCTCCTGAGACTCACAAAGATCAGCGAGCGTGCTTGCTTTGCAGTTATCGGCCATCCCCTCTGGAATTTCGCCCGGAGCAAGCCAGCTCTGACGTCTCAGGTAGACCTGATTTGCCTGGGTGAACGTATTGCCCCGTCGAGTTTGTCGCAGGCTTTCGATGCTTGAATTGAAATGAAGAGCTTGATGCACACGGGTCAGTGATCGAATTCCATATTCCTTGGGGGTATAGATTTCGTACTGAAAACCTTCGTCGTCTGCCGGCTTAAGTCGGGATGACTCAAAAGCTACAGCCTCCCCTCTCAGAATCATCAGCACGGCCTGCTCAAGCATTCCCGAGTTCGGATAGAACGCAATCGGGATGTAACCGTTCAGATGCTCGTTGCAGAGGTAATCACGCCCCGCGCAGCGAACGATGATAAAGCCATCCGGCATCAGCATCTGCTGAGTGATCGTATCGATGGCGATTTCGTACAGCGGTTCGATCATCTCATCACGGTAGAATCTCAGCCGGCGCTGTTTTGAATCGAGCCCGCTGTACACCTTCACCGCACTGAGTTTTTCATCAAAGTTCGACGGAAGCTTTTTAACCGCATCCCTCAATCTTGACCAGCGGAAACCTCTACCATCTGCGGCGATGCACAAACTGTAGGGCGGTGCGCCGGCCTCGATCAGCTCGGGGGTTTGCTCGAGCCAGGGCGTTCCGGCCCAGTAGGCACCCACCTCATCGAAGACTGCGAAAAAACCAGAAACTGAGTGGGAAGTCTTTTTGTGGGCGTCTATACACGCTTTCCAGTCGAGGCGTTCCAGCGGCAGTAGGTTCACCGCCACTTCAGCTTCGTTGTAGCCCATCAGACCTGACGTAAATGCGTTCCAGACAATCGCCTCCACCACTTTTGGCGCCTTCCATGAGGCGTCAATGGCAGAGGCAACACTCTCCATCCTGTTGTCCATCAAGTCTTGCAGGTCGCGGTAGCCCAACAGCTGGGCGAATCCATTCTGGTAAACAACCGGGCTCACACCATGCCGATGCCAGCAGCCGCTGAGCGCATCCACCAGGTGGAAGAAATGCTGATCGAAATCCCTGAAAGAGAACGGGATCTTCATCCTCAGACCTGCCCTTCGGCTGGAACGGTGGGCATAAGCGTCACCGCACACGTTTCCAGATTGATGACAGCTGTCTGGTTGGCCAGATGTCCCCCTCGCGCCAGATCAAAAAGCTCCGACACTGCCACAGGCCGTTGCAACGGCACTTTCTCATCCGCAAAGAGATAGTCGCCTTTCTGCCGGATCAACTTCATTGCGTCATTCGAAGCATGCCACTCACGTACTCGCTCCACGAACGTATCATGCCATTGCAGCCGCTGCATAAAGTCGCAGGTGCTTGCATAAACCCTATGGATGTTCATGGACACCAAGGTGGACATTTCCAACTGGCTCAGCGTCATGCCAGCTTTTGACTTGCTCACAGCCTCGCTCAAGACACTCACTGCAAAGGTCATGGCCTGTTGGTTCCGTAGGTCAGATTGGTGCACGGGCTGGGTCATCGAGGCGCTAAGCAACAGGATGACGTAGCTCAGGAAGCGTACCAATTGCTCGGTATTGGTTGGATCGAAGTTTGGGAAGTCAGTGCAATCCTTGTTAATGAATGCATACTCGCACTCACAATGCAGGATACCCAGGGTGATCACGCTCAATCCACTTAGCTCAGGGAACGCTTTCTGAATGCAAGTGCCCGCCAGTTGGTACTGTTCCAGGGCAGACTCCAGTGCTTCCCTATCCCCAGCCAACGGATACCAGAATTGGCGTTTCGACGTCGCATACCGATCCAGATCGATACAGCTGAAGGTTAACAGGGCCGCCGTTAGCTTAACCAAGTCGCCACGACCAAGGGACTCCCTCAGGCGCTGGGAGGCCGATTGAACGGTGCCGGCAAACTCCTTGCGAAGTGCGTCCGCAAACTCCATGCCCCAAGTCGGTAGCACCTGTGGGCTCAATCGGTTCGGCATAAGTGTCTTACTTGCACAGACATCCGCAAGCCCGGCTGGGATCCCGGATGGGGTAATCCACTGTTGGCTGCGCAGATAAGGTTGCCAGTTTTCAAAAAACAGCTCGTCAGCCTTCACCAGCAGGTTCGCCACTTGCCGCCCTCTCATGCGAAGCTCTGAACGTTCATCGCCTGACTCGATGGGGTCTGTTAGTAAGACCTCTTGAAAGCCTCGCTCATCTGCTGGCCCTAGTTCATTTTCGGCAAACACAATCGGCTGTCCGCAGAGAATCATGACAACCGCCTTGTAAAAGGCTTGCGAGTCGGCCTTAAACGACAGAGGAATGAACCCCATCAGCACCTTGTTGTACAGGTACCAACGCTCCTGATTACAAATGATCTCAAAACCTTCAGGCAGCTTGTAAGTCCGCCTGGCGTAGACCCAGGCCGGCTCAAAATTGTGGAGAATAATCTCATCCTGCCAGAACTTTAGTCGCCGGCTCTTCGGATCAGGCAACTTGTCATAAAGCGCCACATTGGCAAGCTGCTCATCCAAATCATCCGGTAATGCCCCTACCATGGATGTTAGCCGCTTCCAGCAGAACGCCAAACCATTTGGCAGAATCGATGATTTGTACGGCGGCGCCCCAGCCTCTATGAGCTCGGGTGTTTGCTTAAGCCAAGTATCTTTGTAGGATGGAAACTCATCCAAGATCAACCCAAGCGGAGTGTTTGGACTGGCGAAGGGATTATTGGTGGCGCCACCAAATAGGACTTTTCCCGGACGAAAGTTCTTCACTCCCAGAACAGCATTGGCAGCGCGGGTCTCACGAGTCAGCAAGTCGCAGTCGAAGCGCTCCAATTCAAGAGAGCCAACCACTTTTGTGGCCTGGAGATAGCCGCATACCCCTTGAGAGAAGGCATTCCAGGTCATGGCCTCTAACAAGCTGCTACGGGTAACCTGAAATTGGCTGTGGACGTGGATGTCTTCAACCCGCGCACTCAGCAGCTCGTCGTAGTTCTGGTAGCCCATCACTTTGGCGAACAGATCAGGGTAGAAAGCATCCTCTCCCCGCAGTTCGTGGAGGCTGTCACGCACAGACTGGATCTGTGAGGCAAACAACCGGTCATGATCGGCAAAAGAAACTGGAATACGCATGCGCATCTACCCTGGCTTGTCTGACGTGCATCAAACCCGCCAGACGTGGCCAAAGGCTGTGTTGCACGTGAATTCGCGCTCACGTACCAATGTGTCGGCACGGTGCGAGCGCGGTCGAAAAATCGCGTGCAGTATTATTAAAATGCCATTAATTGTCAAAGTCTGATCGGTGAGCCGAATGGCAATTAACCATTAATCTTCAGGCGACCGAAACCGGAAGGCTGGCTCGGCTGCAACCGGAAGCAGGCATATTCCATCTTCTGGTGGACGCGGAACCTCAGGTTCTCCCCGTTCTCATCAATGCTTATCACCTTATCCGTTAAACCCTCAGTCCCCAACCACTCCGAAAGATCCGTTTTGGACTCAACAAAGTGGTCAATGAACACCCCGACGCAAGTACCCGTCCGCGTGACCAGGACGTCTCCCCAGGATAAGGCAGCAATACTAAAGGCGCTAACGTCGGTACAGCTGCCGATCCCCGGCACGCCCACCGCCAATGGTTTGTCAAAGCGGTGTCGGTTGAAGACTGCCGTTTCCTGGTCGCGAATCTCTTCCGGAATGTCCACCAGCCTCCCCCGGCAGTGCTGCGGTAAGGGAACTTTGAACGCGGCAGACCAACCTGGCCCAGCCAGGAAGTAGGACGCTATCGAGCCCAACTCAAGATCCGTGATGACCTCGTCATACCCATCATCAAGATCTTCATCGAAATCATCCTCCGGATCGACTTCCATCAGTGTGGCGCCCACCTGGATCTCCAGGTTCAACAGGACGCACCAGCCAATCAGGATTTTGGTCGTGATCGGGTCTCCCTTGAAGCTGTCCGCCACGGCGGCGAATTGGGCCTGTGGCGAGCGCCCTGGCTTTAAGGCCAAACGGCCTGGTGATGCCTCGTACAGCTCCCCGATATGAGGGTCGAACGCCTTGGCCAGGGCCGACTCAAGGTAAGGCTTGCAGTATTTGACGACCAGCGAAAAATCGTCCCAATCCTCCAGAGCAATCTTGGTACCCCGGATAAACAGCCCATCCGCTGTGAGGTACCCATTGGCCACGTCAATAGTCCCGCTCGAACGACATTTCAACATCGAGAATCCCCTGCGCTAAATAAACTCGAATAGCCAACCCAGACCAGCCGACCAAGTACCAATCGCGCATACTGCCAGCACATAACGTGTCGTGACACGGAATATTTACTGAGTATTGTCAGCTGAAACGATAAGATTTGCAGGTAGCCAAGCTGGCAACTCCTACTGAATCGGGGCCACCTCATGACTTCGACCGACGACGATCCCGAAAAGAAGGAAGAAACGACAATCTACCGGCACTACCTTCAACATTGAGGCAATACAAATGAATGATCAGCCCGAGTACGCGATGAAAATGGATGTGCGCATTGCGGCGCTCAGCCAGCTGCCGTCCAATCAGATTGATCCTATCCTTAAAGATCTCCTCGCTGACGTGCATACGCTTGTGCAGTTCGGCCTCATAGACCAGGCCGGCAAAGAGCAAATGACCCAGAAGGCGCACAAGGCTGCGACGACCAGAAAGATTGAGATCGAGGTAGAAAATGTAGCTCGGCTTGCGTTCCAGGTGATTGCGCTGAGCTCTCTTTCCGTTGGTGCATTCCTTTGGGCAACCTACGCAAATTACCTCTCGCAGCAAAACGCCGTCTTATTTGTGTTTTTTGCCGGGATCGCACTGGTGATTTACGGGCTCGGGTTTTTGGCCACGAGAGCTATTCATTCACTCTGGAGAAAGTTGACCTCATGTAAAAAGCCACGATAACGTGGCCTTCTTTAAGCTCAAGCTCGTTACGGCGCCGGAGACTCATCTTCTGCAGCATGCCTTACGGTAGGCGCCGGCGCTGGTATCGACACATTTCCATGTTCGTCGACTTCAAACAGCGTCACAACGGCCTGGGCCTTGAGCCCGTCGAAGAAGTACTCACCTTCATTGGAGGCCCTGAAGATCTCCGCTGCCGGCACTCTGGCGCAGGTGACGTGCTGCGGCGCCTGCTCATAGATGGCGGTGGTTACCGCATGGTCGAGGGTCATGCGCAGCATGTGCTCTGCCTGGGTGCGCGACCGCTCCCCTTCTTCATAGGCCCGCAGTACCCGCTTGACCATGGTCGGCAGGAGGCGAGTGTCCGTCTTGTAGGCGTAATCCATAGGGAACAGATGGTTCACCTCCTGACTCATGGCGCGAATCAGCGTGAACTCGTAGCCAGGCTCCAGGTTCTTCACGCAGACCCCTTGGGAGATTGAGCGACGGCGTTCAGTTTCAGCCGGGTTTAGCAGGTGGCCGAATTTCTGCTGCAAATCCGCATCGTCGAAGCGCAGTTCAGCCAATGTGGCCTTGTGCACCTTCAGCTCTGAGTTAGGGTGAACCTCGGTCAGAAGGTCGACTTCGTCGTAATCGAAAGTCAGGATCAGATCTTTGTCATCGGTACCACCCCGGTAGTAATCCAGAAAACCCAGATCACTCCCCAAGTAAAACCCACCTGGAGAGGTATGCACCGAGCCGATGCTGAGGTCGACCGGATTGCGATACTGCAGGGTCTTAGCCTCCAGTGTTTTGAGATCAAACGAGACAACTCTATACCCTTGCGGCATTTCTCAGAATCCTTGTAATTCCCCGACGGCAATCAGTGACGCCGCAGGCTCTAAAGATTCATTGTCCGACACGCGCACAGGCGCAGCCAAGCATTTTGGGGAATGATAAGGGGATGTTCGCCACTTCCCCGCAGGGGGCTGGCGCTGGTCAAGAGGTTAACCGGGAAGGAATGGTGCTATGGCGCGTTGAAAGCCAAGAAAATCCCGGCTTTGCCCTCACCGATATCGGAAGTTCAGCGAGGAGCTACGACCTGGTCGGACAGGCCTGTGTAGCTTTCCCTGGAGCTCGTGCAAGCCCCAGGGATGTATGAAGCACTATCAGGCAGCGTGCGTCATGAAAATGCTGACATCAAGGACGTCCTTCGGGCTGCCGTTGTGTTTGTTGCAGGCGGCCATCAGCGCTTTGAGATCCTGGTTGATGTTGATCCACCACTGCAAAATTTCGTTCACGATGTCGTTCATCGCGCAACGCTTGACGGATTTGTCACGGGCACTGGCTGCGACACGCTCGTCTTTCTCTTCGCTGATCTTTTCACGCATGCCAGGCAGTAAACGTACCACGAACTTGGTTTGTGGCAGCTGCGGTACCATGTGCGGCACGCTGAGGGCTAAAACAGCCTGGGCGGGTTCCATGCGGCTGGACAGGACTGCCTTGAGCAGTTCAAGTTGGCCCTTGCACGACTGCCAGGATTGGATCGCCTGTACCATTTCGCTGTTGGCGCTACGGTTGTGGCGCAAGCCCAGCTCGGCGATGGCATCGTTCAGATCTTGGGGAACACGAATCACAAATTTGGGCGCGGTGCGGGAAGGGCAAACTTTGGCATCTTTGCTGCGAGTCATGTGGATTTCCGTTGTAGGGGGTAAAAGGCCTTGGAGTAATGAGATCCAGGCATCCTGATTTCATTTTGGTATCATAATTGCTCAAAAAAAACATTGCAATAGTAATGACAGGAAAATCTGGCCTTTTCGGTCAAATTTGGCCTGTCAATTGTGTCGCTATTCTATCCTCCCGTATAGTGATAGAACACATGCTTTCGAGACTGCCATGAACAGCCTGAAACCCATTACAGCGCTATCCCTGAACAGCTACAGCATCGGCATCGGCATGACCGATGAACAGAAGCCGGCCTGCCTGATCCTGAGCTATGACGCTCTCGAACAAGGTGGCGATATCGCCATCAGCGCAACGACCGCTCAACTGGTCGGGAACGATTTTCAACTCACGTCAAACCTCGGAACCCTGGTTCTGAGCAACGTCGGGCAGGCCATCAAAGATGCCGCTGAGCTGCGTCTCCCAGTGGTTGTAATCGACCCTGAGCGTGAGCGCGAAATCATGGTTGAGCGCTGGCTGAACTAACACCCGTAGTGAACTGAAACCACATAACAACAATGTCGGAAAGACAGGAAGTAAAAGCATGAGCACATGGAAATCTAAACTCCTAGACAAGCTGGGCGTGGTCTCGGTCGCGGGCACTGACCACGGCCCTTCCGGCCTTCTCAAAGGTGCTCTTCTGGCCGCTACCGTGGTCGCTAGTCTTGGCGCAGCAGCTCCTGCTCATGCTGAGCAGTACAATGAGTTGAGGGATCAGACCCAGCATGAGGGTCTAGGCAAAACCTGGGCGCAGAAACAAAAAGAAGCAGTTAAAGAGGAAAGTACCTTCACGAAGATCAAAGATTCGGTGCTGAATGTAGACAGCTACCTGGTCGGTAAGGCCGTAGAGCAGGTTGTTGACGCCGATGAGCTTAAGTATCAACAGACCCTTGTCTCAGGCGAGTCAGAATCCCCCTACACGCATGTCTTTGGCGCGGGTATGTCAGTTATGGCAGCGAGCGCTGCCGCACCTGCCATGGGGCTCTGGATTTTGGCTAAACAAGTCGACAGCTCCGTGGCGTTCGTCCAGGAAAAGCAAGAAGCCGACCTCAACACAAAAATGACTGAAGTCGAGAGGCGGACTGCCCATGTCTACCAAGAAACTGTGTTAGCAAGCCGCACGGAAGAGCTCAAAAAGCAAGGCATCGAAAATCCTACCGAAGCGGATTTTTATGCCCAAGATCAGCGCCATCAGGAAATCCGTCAACAGCTAATTGCTAAAAATGCTGAACGCGTCATGGATGCGGCTATGGCCGACATCGATATCGAGCTGGATCAGAAAAGCACAGCATCAGCTGCCGCCTTTGATAGTCCTGATGTACCTTCCTCGACCTCGGGCATTGGAACCTTGCTCAACAAGGACAAAAAAGTCGAACGCGATCACAGCTCGGAACTGTCCCGCTAGCCTCGGCAAGCGAACCAGGCGATGGGCTGACCATCAGCTTTTTCACGTCCGCAGGCCGAAAAACCATAGCCATAAGGAAAAGTCGCATTTTGCGACTTTTTCTTTGCCGTGCACCTCCCCCTCGACTGACTGGCCACAAAAAACCGAAAACCCGTTAAGCCGAGGGGCTCGTGTTACACCGACGGGTCGAGGCGATCAGTAATCTGCTTGCTGGCGACTTTGGATGCAACTTTGGCTGCAGACTTCTCGGCCAATTTGGCTCTGGCCTTGCTGACGAGCTTGCTGAAGTGCTTCTTCTGCACCATCTCGCGGACTTTTCCGACGAGCCTGCTCAGTAGAGAAGGCTGCTTTGGCGGGATAAACAGACCAAACTCCCTGGCCTGGTCGCCTGGCTCGACTTCATGTCTCGGCTCCACATTGAAGGAGTCGTCCACTACAGACTCCACCGTCGCTGCTGGCTCGGTGAATTCGTTCATACCTTGCAGGGTGTTCAGACCCATCTCCACCGCACGCCGGCGCAGCAAGCTGGTGAACTCGTGTACATCCAGTCCTTCGTCTGCCGCTGGCCAGCGGCAACTCAGGAGGAAATGCGCCACGGCGAACTGCAAGGCTTCGTGCACGGCGCTTTCATCCGGGCCCATGACGGCCAAGAGAATTCGCGCTTGTGGGTACAGACCCAAAATCGCAACCACATTGGCCTGGGTAAACTTGATCGCCGTCAGCTTGGAGACATAGCGCGTGGCCGCTTCGTACTGTTCGTCAGACGGGACTGTGTCACGGTTCGCCATGTAGAACTTTTGAAAGTGGTGGTGTAGCGCCAGGGCACTGGGGTCTTCTTGAACCCGGAACATCAGGGCGGCAGCTGTTTCAATTCTCACGTTACGTATACCTTGCAGATCGTAGGGTCGATTCAGACGGTGTCAGGGGTCAGGGTGAAACCCAGTTTGACGGCCTGGTTGCCAAGCAGCTGCATGAAAGCGTCATAATCCACCGAGGTGTAGGACGGCCAACTGCAACCCAGGAAAAACTGCGAGATGGTCATCAGTAGCAATTCCCGAGAGCGCAGCTCATCGAGGGAATTGGTCGACAGCTCGATCCGTGCCATTGGGAACATGTCAAAAATTGTTTGAAGCTGACCCTTACCGAATTCGATCCCGCACACATCTTGTGCATAGCGACTGAATCCGCCCCAGGCCTCTTCACTCGGCTTCGCATTGATCTGCTCAAGGTAGAACGCCGCATTGTCACGCGTGGATTCCAGGATGTTTTCGCTGGCCGAATCCTTTGGCTTACCGTCTACGCCAAAGAGCCCCATGGCCTGTTTTGCACTCATGACATACATCGATTGTCCTCTTGATTGATAAGTTGTCCAGTCAGCGCAGGCACGCGATGGCCCGGTCTAAATCCCACCATGGGACTTTTCCCGTCACTGCCTGACGGTACCGGCTGAGCAGACTCCAACCCCTGACGCCAAACACCAGCCCGCCGAGCTGGATGAAAAGTCCTGTCCAGCGCAGCCCTGTCTGGACACGAATCAAGGTCTCTGCACCCAAGAAGACAATCAGCGCTGCAATGACGAAGTCGATGACAATGACCACCACAACGCAGTTGGCATCCGTGAGGTCAAGTTTCGTTACCTTGCCGATAAAATCTCGCAGTTTCATGGCAGAAGCCCATACCTGGTTGGTTTTACGTCACGACAATGAGTTGTCAAACGACCGGCGCTTGGCTATGGCAATTGATGACAATTGTTACTGACCCGACTGTATGCTGATCATCCCTTGAATTGTCTAATGATGTCATTTTTAGTTGCGAATGGACAGCCATTGCCCGACAAAATCTGTAAATAAAGACCAGGTTGGCTGGCGAGCTGAGCGCGGTGTTGGGAAGTGAGGATTTCCACCACCCACCAGCCGTGAGTGTAAGCCCGCTGCCGGATGAAGCGCCGGCAACGGGAGGGTGTCGACCTCTACAGCAACAGCTTACTGATCTGCTTGCCTCGGCGATCAAGGTGCTTCCACTTCATCTTGAACGACGTGGACTCGATACCGCCAAACATCGCCGCGTTGGCGTGCACTTCACAGAACCCGGTGATCAGCAGCGAAGCTGCTTCCGGCCTGGCTGCGAAGTCGGCTACCCCTTCTCCTTTTAACAAATGCACATCCATGTCCATCCCCATCAAGCGGGCTGCCTCGGCGGTGCCGACTTGGTTCCAGATTGCCTCAGACCAGGCCGCGTGATCCGGGAAGTGCACACGCCCCTCCAGATCCGTCGTTCGACAGTAAGGTTTACCGCAGTCATGGAAGACCTGGTACTCCTCCAGGATCGTTTCAGGGGCGAGATTCGACCACAATGCAGGGCTCAAGATCCACTCCGGCAGTTTCCATTCCAGGCGTAGCCGGCTACCGCTTTGCACATGGGACTTCAGGTCAAGGAAATAGTCATGGACTGACTGGCCATGGGCCATAACAGACAGGCCTGAGGTTTGCTCACATGCCTGCATATCATCGATGACGGTGTTCAGTGTTAGGTCGGAGCGCGGTCTAATCCGTGCGCAAGAGCTACAACATCTCGGTATTCCTTTTTCTCGATTTCAGATTATAAATCAGTGATAACATGCTGATTAAACTGACTTTAGTATCCATAGTTTTAGCAATCACGACCTGCCGACGGCTGGTGGCAGGCCATTGCGCTCGAGTTGATTAGCTCGCCAAGGCTTGTTCCAGGCTAGCTTTCAACTCATCGAGGGGCATCCCTTCCGGTACGAAGCGAGACAAATCCTTTTTCACCCATGCCGGCTGTTTCTCAGGGGTGTAGTCGGTGATTTTTGCCAATACAATTTTCAGCTCACGCTTGGCATTGTCATAACCTGCCGGATGGCTTGCTTTGCGGTAGTCGGAACCACGCAGTGCGGCATAAACCACAAAGTCACGCAGGGTGAGCTTCTTCGGGCGGTAACCGTACTCGTTGACAACCTCGCGTTTCAGGTTCTCAGGGTTGGTCAGCAGCCCCTTGGTGTGAGCGATCATGGCTTTGCGAGCGGCGGTGAATTCGATGAAAGTAGTCATAGGTGTATCCTCTTTTGGTTTTTTTGTGGTTGTTGGTTTGGTTACAAACACTGGAATTTTTTGGTGAGCTCTTTGGCTTCAGCTTTCGTGCAGGGGCCAATCCCCAATGCAGTGATCACTGGAGTACCGTCAAAATGTGGAGGGAGTATGTGGTGGCTGTCAGACACCAGGGCACAAGGAATCCCCCGCTCACGCGCCAGATCGCACGCTTTAAGCAGGTCTTCTTGCTTTTTGGTTTTCATCGCGACTTTTGATCCGCCATATTCATGGTTTCGGTAGCGTGCGGCACGCTCCGGATCAATTCGTTCGGCTTCTTTGAGGCTGTCGCCAAAAGCATGTCCAAGCTGCGCCCCGAGCTTACCGACAGGCATCTCGAGCGACATTGGAATGATGGCGTAGATGTACAGATGATCGACGTTAGCAGCCGGCCTGTTATTCGCCAGGTGCAAAGCCAAATCTTTAGGGGATATCGATTTGAGGTCGATATTTTCAAGCGGGTCGATGAATCGCGGTCTAATCCGTGCGCAAGAGCTACAACATGTCAGTTCATCTCATTTAAAGGGCTTTCTTTGGGTGAAAGCCGTAACCCTGAATTTGGTGCATAGGAGGGGATTCGAACCCCTGATGGTATTGCTACCCAGACGTTAGCAGTGTCTGTGCCTTTGGCCGCTCGTGCCACCTACGCTTTGTGTTTGAGAGCATAGGGCCATCAGACTTAGTCGTCAATACATGCCGAATAATATTTTGAAAATTTATGGTGATGGCCCATCCATAGCGACCACCCTGCTCTTCTCAGCCGGAACCACCAGCTGATCGGGGTGCTTCTCCATAATTGTCTTCATGATGGCCACACCGTCGAAGAGACTTAACCCGTCTTCCTGGAGCTCGATGGCCTGCTCAGCAGTTAGCTCGGCCAGCATGATCGCCCGTTCTGGTTCAAAGCATACCGATATAACGTCTTCACTCGACTCAAAGTCGAGCACGTCATAGCCCTCGCTAAGCAGACGCGCACGTAACGCCACGAATGACGCTTTGTCTGCGAGTTGCACCCCATCGTCGCGTCCGTAAAACCCGGCACGGTCTATGTCGCTGAACGGTTTTTGGCAGGGGATGGCCAGGACGTACACATGCTCATAATCCCCTTCGCCCAACTCACCGGCATTTTGAGCGTATTCAGCCGCGTTTGCGGGGATTTCTGAAGTGAACAGACCTAGTCCGGTGTTCAGGTCACTACCGCGACCCATTCCCGCAGAGGTGAATGCTGTGATCTTTTGGGCACTGCCATGGAAACCGATCCGGTAATCACCGGCTTCCAACAGCTTGAGGATTTCGTGATGAGGCACAGAGGTTCTCCAGGGAGCGCTTGTGCCTTCATCGTAACAGCGCCGCGCCCATCGATGCCATCCTGGCTGTGGCCCGCCACCTGGTGGCTAGGCGACGCGAGATACTGAACTATCAGTGTTGATTGGCCGACCTTGCTCGTCCCGATTAACGCTGGCGCTGGCCAACAGCCTGGCGGTGAGCTCAGCGGGCAATTTAAGCTTTTTGATGTGATGAGCAATGTCGCTGATCAACTGGGCTTGATTCGCCAAGTCTTGCGCCATCTGCGCCCTATCCTCAACCAGCTCTTCGATTTTTGGCGTGGTGGCTACCTTCAAGCTATCCAGCCGGTGCTTGGCCATCTGCGCAGTTAACACCGGCCCGTCAACCTGGTTGGGATCTTTACTGCTGTCAAAGATCCAGTGGCGAAGCTGCCCGGCCACCATGTCGGCAGCTTGGCGCTCGACCTCCGAATAGGCCGCTGGGTTATTGGCAATGGACTCGCAGAACGCCTTGGTAATTTTGAGGCTGTCCACAGTAGTAGTTACAGGGGTGCTGGAGGAATTTTGACTCATGACGGATTCTTTTCTTCTTTGGCGGCTTCGGTAGGGGTTTGGGAGGTCAACGGCTCACGCTTGAGTACGACCGACCCTGGGTAAGGCAGGGCCAATTCCTGGCGAATGCACAGCGCAATCTGGTCTTCGAACAGATTGCGAAATCCCATACGCCGGTCAAAGTAAAACACCGGCACTAAGACAAGACCCAAGATCCCCAGGGTGAAAGAAGTACTGTACCAAGTGCCGATCAGACTGAGTGGATTCGCGGTGTAGCTCGCCCATAAGCTGGCGTCCATACCGTTCGAAGCGACCATGTGCCCCGTCACCAAAATCATTACAGCCAGGCTCGTCACCGTTACCCGAATGCAGAGCTCGAGGGCGCAGAGTAGCCAATTAAATGCCTGCTTGATGTACAACAACTTGCGGCTTCTGACGTCGTCGCAAATGGCTTCGTAACGGTCATCCGCCAATGTTCCCACGCGCACATCATTCATAAAAACTTGCCAGGTGCTCATGGTGCCTTGACCTCTTTAGCTGTCGTTTGGTTATCACTTCGAGCTCGTGCAGCGTAGGCATCACACAGGCCGCTTCGATCTGGATCGGTGAGCATTTCGGTAAAACGAATGTCCTGAATTTTTTCCGACAACGACGGCTGCTGACGCTCCATCACGATGAGCAACGCCTTGTCTTCGAAGGAAAGCTCCAGAGGCACGCTGGAGACGCCGAGGTTAAGGCAACGCATGATCACGCTGTCTTGGCCTTCATGGGTAATGTAAATGCCCAGGCCGTAGATGTAGGCGTTCCTGAGGCCATGGGTAACGCCTACGGCGGCCCACCACACACCGCAAAGCACTACGCACCAGATCAGGACGTACTTGATAAACGGAGCTTTGTGCAGATACTGCTTACTCATGACTGCTGCCCGCCTCAAGATCTTTACGCTTAGGTACGTTGGATTCGATGATGTGGCAGATTTGTGCCCGCTGACCTCTGGTCAATCCGTTTTCAAAGAATGCCACGTATTGACTCATTTTGTAGTCAGGCATCCCCAGGCCCATGCTCAGCGCCGCCAGTGGCGCTCGAGTGCCTGGATAATTCTGCGTCGCATTGGCCAGCGTACGGCGCAGTTGCCGATACCCGTCAGACTCAGGAGGGCCAATCCTCAGGCTGTAGCACTGGTCGACCAGATTATCGTAATGCGGATCACCGTAATGCACCTGGCGATACTCGTCGGCGAAGTTGTATCCGACATACCCGATCATCGCAGCGAGAACAGCATAAATGACAATATCAAGTCTCGACATGATGTCTGAATGACGCCTCAGCCAGTATGTAAATAACCATTACAGGTGCCCTACCGCACTACGAGGAGCGCTGCACCGAGTGCAATAAATGCGAAGGCGAGCACCTTCCACAGAATTCGTTCCAGCCGTATGGTGTGCATGGCTCATCCCGCTTTCGGAGTCGTTGAGGCCTGTGCCGGTACAGGCAATTTAGAAAGCGACGTGCAGAGACCCTGGCGCGCTTCTGGCGTCAGTTCTCGTTGCGAGGCGTAAGACCCGACGACCGCCGCGTGCTGATCATCGATATTGGCGATTTCGCCCAGCGTCCAGATCACCGATGACGAGACTGGACGATCAGTCAGCGACACCTCCAAATTCCAACACATTTCCGCAATCGCTGTACTGCCAAGAGGCTGACGCGGCTGCGAATCAGGGAAGTATTTGTACAACAGGTTGGCACTAATGAAGAAGCCAACGAGGAGGTAAACAGGTAGAAATCGTTTGAAATGTTTCAAGACACGTTGCTCTGATTGGTCACCTGGACTTCAGTGCTGCTCATAGACACCCTGCACTGGCCCTCTGTCAATCGCCCGTAGAGGTAGGCACTACGCAAAAGAAGGACTACACCTAAGAGGCAGGTGATGATGGTGAAATTGGTCAATCCAATGGTTTCGTCCCGCAGAATCCCGTTTATACCCACGCCAAAGCTGAAAACGCCGCCAATGAAATGGGTTGCCAGGTGCTGATTATTCTTATGGTTCTGGGTCATGGCGAGATTCCTAAGTGCAAGGAACCCCCTTCGGGGGGTGGATGGATGAATCATGCCAGATCACCTCAAATTTCCAACCCCCTAGTGGCAATTTATATCAATTATTTACTCAGATCCTATCCAGACCAGGCAGCGGCCAACGATCTTTTCAGGGAGTGTAATCTGAACCACTTTCGCGCTCGCGGATTACTCGTTCCTTTGCCCTTCGGGCCTGAAGGATCTTTTCCAGGCCTGGCTTGATCAGATCCATGTACACGCGGGCCTCAGCCACGGACTCCTTGATATCGTCCATGGCGCGGTGGCATCTAGCTTTCACCGGTTCGAATTCAGGAGAAATCAGTTGAATGAAACGTTTGACGGAGGAGATGTCACCGTTTTGGTAGTGCAGGTGATCGCTGAGCAGCGGTAGCTTGGCCTCGATGAAAACGCGATCCAGATAAACGCTGTTACCCCACAGCGCGGTCTGTCTGGCCTCGATATGATGCTTGGCGAAGAACTCCAGAATGGTATCCTGGGCCTGCTCATGGGTCACAGAGGATGCTGCGCAATCATCCCAGAGACCGTTCTTCGTGTGCATGTTGAGGACATATTCATCTGCCCAGTACTGCGCCTCTTCCCTGTCGTGGCCGATGACCAGGTTCAGTTCATCAACGTACTCCAGGTCTTTGTTGGTGATCAGAACTGCAATCTCCAACAGCTTGTGCTGGTAGACCCCCCTTCTGTTGAGTTCGGTAAACCCTGTGGTTTCCAAATCCAGCCAGGCCAAGCGCTCTTCTTTTTCTTTCATGATCAATCCTCAAAATATCAGGAGGACTGCGATGCCTGCACCCAGTCTTATCCTTTGAAGTGAATCCCAGCATATCAACATCGGTTACCCAGACGCCACGGCGCCAGGGAGATAGACTTCGCCTCGCCTATCTCTCCCATTTTTTTGAAGAGCAAAAGAAAACCCGCCGAAGCGGGTCTCTTTTTTACACATTTGCCTTTCGGCCAACAGCAGCTCCGGACACCACTTTCGAATCGCCTTGTGCGATTACGGATTTCTCCGCTGGGGAACGTTCAATCTCATCCGGTCAGTCGTTCCGATTGCATCGCCACGTCTAGCGACATTTCTCTGGCCGCATCGGCTGCCATTAATCCGAATTCAACCTCATTACCGCCTACGGGCTCGGCCTTTGTACAGGCTAGGACAGCCCCACGTCTGGTTCGGGTTGCTGTTTTTGCAGGGAGGTCGCACCGACTACTTAGCTCGGGCTTTCGCCAGGGTTCGCATTCCGACCAACTGTTGCCAGGCCGCCGCCTCCGATGGAGTGTGCAGCTCTCCATCCGTCCAACATCCGGGCCTTGCTGCACGGGGAAACCGGAAACTGGTCTTACGCTGCTTTCCATTACGAGATGTGCCAATGACGGATAAGGAGGCGCTGATTGCCGCCGTATGATCGCCATGAGTCGTATCCGGCCTTTCGATAACCAAGGTCTCACCCTGTGCAGCGAATCTGCATGCGATCTGCCAGGGTTCCTGCATGCTGCGCTTGGTTATCTGTCTCGAGCAGAAAGCCAATCTTAATGGATCACGATGGAGTTTGGCAATTCTCTTTCTATGTGGCAGTGTGCCTGGCCTGCCCGACTAACTTATTTGCTCAGTTTTCGTTTCGCCGCGAGATCGGCCTTGAATCTCTTCTGGTCGTCTTTAGCTTTCTGCTTCCTGGCTTCGATAATCTCTTTGTTGGCCTCCAGGTATTCGGCCTCTCGCGCCTTTCTAAATTCCTTAGCCTGGGCCTTCAATTCTGGCTTTAGGGCATCTTGTAGCTTTTTCTTTTTGACCTTTTGCTCAGCTTGGTAGGCAATCTGCTGGGCTGACTTCGGTGCCTTTGCACTCGGGATCTTCTGGCCCTTCGATTGAAGTGGTCGTGCCGGCGAGGCGATCTTCGCAGGCCTTACAGCTTTCTCTGGTTTTGGCACCCTCTCCCGCTGACGCAGCGTCCCGTGTTGAGCCGGCGCCTCTTGTTCAGAAGGGGTCTGCAAGGTCTGCCGCTGAGCCAATTTCGGCTTCGCTGGCTTAGACTCCCTGTCGCGCTGGCTTAGCGTACCGCGCTGAGGCGGATTTTCGGGCTTGGTCGACGACTCGCGCTGGGTCAGTTTTGGCTTCGCTACGGCTTCTTTCTCTTTGCGCTCGCGGTTGATCGGCTTGGCTTTGCGCTCAGGAGTTTTGTACTCAACCCCAAGGTCAGCCCATTGAGCCGCTACCAGATCATCCTGCTTACCGTACCGTTCTTCGAAGCGGCGTTTCCAGGGATGCACTGAAATTGTGTCGCTACCATCACCTACGTGATGACCTTCACAAAGCGCAAGCACCTGCATATGGGCACCGGGCTTTGTTCGCCCATGAACGTGGTGGATGCTGATGTGCGTGTTGAATATGCCATGTTGCCGGCAAGCGATACACCCGAGCTGAGCAATGCGGTCGTGCAACAATTTCTCTGCTGGGGTGACTGGACGGCCTTGCATACGTTTCCCTTACGACAGTTCTGGAACAAGTGACTTAGGGGCCGAAAAATACCGGGGCACTGCCATGATGTCAATTTATGTTATTTATTAGATTACTGACATTTTGAATGGCTACCTGAGGCGATTCAACCCCTCACCTGGCCAACCTTCCGACAAACCCCGAAACTCGCCCTATGGACGACCACAGGCGCTTCAAGGCTCGATTCCAACGTCTTCCAAGCCGCGCTTCTTCACAAATCGAGCGAAGTGGGCTTTCTGCATAACCACTGATTCTGTCGGCTGCGCATGAGGGTTTGGAATTTTCGCTTCGGCAACCGAGCCCTCGTGCTCATCCCAAAAGACTTTAAGGGCGCGCAATTTCGCCCAGGCGGACGCTCGCGAGTGGTACACCGGTGGATGAAAATTATCGTAAGCCACAGGGATATACCCTTTGACTCCCTGCTCACCCCTAACGAGGTTCGTGCATGGGCACCAGACCAACTCACCATCACTGCGCTCTTCAAACTCACGGAGCATCGCCTTTGCAGCCTGGGCTTCTTCAGCAGAATCCGGCTTAAAACGCGAATGGACATCCTCAGCTCGAACGCCACCAGCGTATTCGTGCGCAACAGGTCGCGGATGAAGGCGGATGTCTACCACCATCCAACATCCAGTACCCTCCATTTCGGTCATTGCCGCTAGCTGAGGTCGCCCCCTACCTGGTTCGACAGGTATGTCTTGAACAAGCAGGATTCGACACCGCTCCTTGACGATCTTGGTCTTCATCTCAGTACCCAGTAAGAAAGGATGTAGTGACAATATAGCTCATTTGTCACTAATGAGCGGATTCGCAACCATCCAGGTGATGGAACCCATTTAATCGGGTTCCATACCGGTCAGCAGTTAGGTGCGGGACGAGTCATCGAGCAATGACGCACGAAGATCTCTAAACCAAAGGGAATTTCCTGGGATTTTCTTAGCTCTGGATTCGCCAGAGCCAAAGCGATCCTCTAATGATGACATCGCAATTGTTTTCAACCAATTCAGCGTATCAGTGACTATTGTTCGATCTTCCAATGAAGTCGCACGAACAAATTGAAAATGATAGCTAGTGTCCATGCTTGATGGTTGGTAGGCAGGATCTTGATAGCTAATCCTTTGTGCATTCATACCAATCGAATTTAAGTAGTCCATTATTTTGTAGTTATGCGTAGTAGCTATAAACCGTCGAAATGTATTTACTTTCCTCAGCGCAAAGCCGTTTATCGCAGCAAATATGCCATCCAATTCTACTTCTTCGAATTGACCAAAATCCGAAATCATCAAAGTTCCAATTCGCTGGCGAAAATCTAATGAATACTTGTGCCCAGTGTTATTGAGGAACTGAGCCAAAGCCAGGCCGGCACCGTGGCGAGCCCCTCGTTTTTCTGGGACTAAATTAATTAACAGTCCGCTCTTACTGTAGCCACTATGAAATATTTCAACAACGCCGTCGGCATCATAGGTAATGGTTAAACGTTCCCTGCTGTTGAAATAATCATCAATCCTACCATTGTAGGTGTGGCCGTCCCCTGCTACTGCGATCATTACAGGGCTAGTTTCGCCATCTGCACATTCAAGCTCAAAGAGTGACCTCAGAGTTTCCAGAGGTACACCTTTCGAGCTGTAACCATCGATAAGAAACGCATCATAAGTATTGATGGTAGTTGGCTTCGTGTTGCTTCCAGGTTTGCTCAAGCCTTTCAACTTTGATTGAAGACGGTTCCAATCAGTGCGATTGTGCAGACTGCTGATAATTTCAAGCGCCTGTGCCTTTTTCAGGGTGATGCCCTGTTTCTTGAGAGACTCAACCAAAAGGTTGGCGTGACTCTTCGCTACAACAACGTAATCGTTTTGCATTCGGATGCTTCCTGGCGCCAGCGGTGTCTGAACAGGTGCTCGCATTGCCCAATCGCTGGCTGAAAGACCGAAATTCGATGGGATTGGTTTGCTGCGTCATCCTTCGCCATCCCGATACGGGGCGAGCTGCAGGCGGAGACAAGCCTCGATAAAATCTACCAGA
The DNA here is from genome assembly GCF_028823535.1 of Pseudomonas serbica. Taxonomy (GTDB): domain Bacteria; phylum Pseudomonadota; class Gammaproteobacteria; order Pseudomonadales; family Pseudomonadaceae; genus Aquipseudomonas; species Aquipseudomonas serbica. Next base: position 300,718 of record NZ_JAQIYM010000090.1, read on the forward strand.
GGCCGGCAAAAATGCAATTGGTTTTTTATGCATAAATTGCCACAATGCGTCCCCTATTCCGCTGGCCACCGGCTGGCTCTACCACGCTATGGCAGCACCAATCAATACCAAGGAATGTCCATGCAATCACCCGAACGCGTTGCCGAATTAAACACCATAGAAGACTACAAGCGCCTGCTCTCCCTAGTCGCAAGCGATCATGTGTACCTCTACCGAGCATCGAATACCGACGAAAACGCGGACAGTGAATTCAAGGATCCCCACCTTCGCTTTTCCGTTAATTGCAGTGACACCTTTTACTACGCATGCTCTGACTTCACGGAATTCGACCTGACGGACACTGCCGATCTGACTGAAATGTTCGATAAATTCGGTACCACTGGCCTGATCGCCTGGTGCGCCCGTGATCGAAACGAGAAGCCTCTAAAAGAACTGATCGACGACAAGTACAACGAAGCGTTTGCCTATGCCGCCAAGTTCTACGCTCCGGAATACGACTACATCCTGCTCTGCTCGAACGAGCAAAAGCTGGCCTTGGAGGAGATTCTGAGCGGTATCAGCTACACCAGTGAAATCATTGACGAGGATAAACTTCACCTCGGCTACAAGGTGCGCTTAACAGAGACCCAGCACCTGGATGTGTACAACCTGGTCACGAGCATGTATCGCGTTTATGACCTGGCCAGAATCAAAGAGTGCAAATTCAGGTATTTCAATGGTTACAGCGTTTACAGCACCCGGAAAATAGTCGCCAAATTGCTGGGCCTCACCTACGACATCAACAAAGGTTACATCGCACCAATGGCTGAGGTCGTTCAGGCGTAAGGCCAGGCTACGTTGGAGAGCGTCGACCGGCGCCTCCGACTTCCTTCCCAGCTTTTCTGGCAATTGATCACACATATTGGGTGGATCTTGGCGTCTGCACTGACCGTATAATGGGACATGATAGGCGCAGGCGCTCTAACCCATGAAAAAATCCAACATTGAGATCACCCAATTCCTCCTCGACCGAAGCCTTCCTGGCCGGGACGCGGTGACGGAGCTATCCAACTGGGGCATCGACATTTTGCGCAACAGCCGAAATGACGTCAGGTTGTTGACCTCGCTGCTGTATGACGGGTTTGGCCAAGCCAATTTCACCACCCGCGATGATGTTCAGAATGGTTACATCAACAAAACTGACTTTCTGATGAGAGAAGTGCTGTACCGCTACGTCAGCAAAGTCCTTGGCCCTGAATTTATCGAGCGCAGTGGGCAGGTGTTTCAACAGGCTGCAGACCTGATGAGCCTGAATCTGCGTGTGAAACATGCTTTGAGCACCTTTGAGAAAAAGGATGGCTTTGACACCCTGCGTCAAGGCGCCAACACGACGTTGGAGTCGATAGCGCCGCTGGTCAACGACGTGTACCTGATGGGCGAAGCTAAACGGCTCCTTAATGGCGAGGCTGGATCCAGGGTCAGGGAGCTCTACTACCCCACTCCCAGCAAATCCCCTTACAGTGAGCGCCCCGTACGATTTCCTGCGCTGGAAACCATTGGCAAGAAAATGGATGACGCGCAGAAAATTCTGGATTTGATGGACGACCAGGAGCTAACCCTGCGTCTTCTGCGAAGCTTCAGCGCCACCAAGCTGGCCGAGTACGACACCAAGTACCCGGTCTACGGTGTCAAAACGATCTACGCCTATATGCCCCTGATCGTCGACCGCCTGCTCAATGGATGGACGTACGACAACAATTCCGTCATGGATGACCTAGCCGTCAGCATGGACGATGCATCCAAGCGGCTTATCGCCCTTCAAGAGCGACTGGAGCGTATGCATCAAGCCGATTGCGAACGTCAGGTAAACTATCTTGCCGAGCGTTACGGTGACGGTGAGTGCGCCGTGTTTGCCGTTGCCCTGAACCAAATCACCGACCTCCCGGTGGTGGTTTTTAACATCGCCGGCAACTCCAGCGATCCAGGCCTGCCGGCAGGATTCCCACGCCATGCCGCCGTCCAGGTTGGCAAAAACCAGTACCTGGATGCCTGTGGCACCGCCAGCCTGGCTGAAATCAGTGCCCGTCTTGGCTGCCAGCTGACAGTCATCCCCGATCCCCAGTTGAAGACGAGTTTCTTCGAGCCCGAGTGGACAAAAATGCAATTGGATAACGATTACATCGTCACTGCACGTGATCATGCCAAGCAAATGCTGAACCTTCGAGGCCTTGAGAAGCTACGTGATAGCGAAGCCATTGCGCGATTTGATCGTTACGAGGAATACGGAATGTAGCTCAGTCGCTGAAGACAAAAGGCCCACCCTGGTGGGCCTTTTCATGACGTGGTCGGTTAACCACCAACCGCCTTCTCCACGTCCGCCAAGTCCTTGCGCAGCTTCGCAATAGCCTTCTTGTCATCCGCTTCATCCGACAGATACCACGATTCACAGATGCTATCGAAGGCCGCTTCCTTGTCACCATCACCCGCCGCTTTCTTTGAGGCAGCCTCTATCCTGGAAACAATCCCTTCGAGGTCTGACGGATGATCGGTGGCCAGCACCCTCACTCGCGTCGATTGGCAGCCCGCTTTGATCAGCCTGGTGTCGAGGGTAGTCGCCATTGTGATGCCTCCATCGATGAGTGTGAAATTCCGTCGTGGGCGTATGCCGGTAGCCCGTGTAAAGCCGGCAAAGATCTCATTGCTGTCCTGACGAGCGAATTCGACCAGTCGTTGAAGGTGCCGGCGCTCCACATCGGAATAGGTGTACAGGTGCTTTAGCACCATGCCGATGGAAAAGTAGTTCACCTGGAGGATATCGCCAGTGAACATCGCACGAGCAGCACCGCCTGATGCAGCGAAGGCCTGAGCAATGATTTTCATATCCACGTATTTGGGCTGATCACGCCAGGCTTTGACCTCATTTCCCAGCTGGGCAGCATTGCCATTCCAGTTGATGTGCCCTTTCTTCACGCCTTCCAGGAAGGCAAACACTTCGACCCCTAGTTCCATGACTGCCGTGATGACCAGCCGACGTTTAACACCCCCGGCAGCCGCCCCCAAGTCGCTCGTCCAGAACACACGTTGATTCAGCGCTCCGGAGTCGTAGAGCTTAAGCATAGCCTCGCCAATCGTGGCCCCCTCAGGAACCAACCCTTCACCGAAGAACTTGTTAAGCCACTTTGACCAGTCAACATTTTTGGTCATGCCCTGCAGTAACTTAAACACTGCGCTTGGCTCACCGACGTTGGCCGGGTCACCCGCCTTGATGCCCTGCTCCCACAACCACGACATCATTTTGAGTGGCAGGCTCGCCGGCGAGCAGCGGTCAGCATCGAGGTGCATTTTTAGTAGTTCGGTTGCGGCCTCTCGCGACATCGCCGGAAAGATCTTGTAAACCAGTTTCCCGATGCCAGCTTCGCCTTTCATCAACATCTCGATGACGGTGCGCTCATCGGTATGGTTGAGAATTCGGTGATTACGTGGTCGAAGGCGAAACGGTGACTTTAGCCCCAGATCCTCATTGAGCTTTTGATACCAATCCATGGCCATTCCAGGCTTCCCCTTATCCGTGGGGTTCACGCCAAGCTCTTCAAGACGCTTTTTGACCCTCGCCTCCAGCTCCGCCTGGGTCTTTGGATCAACCTGTGCGTGTTTGGTCGCCATCTCTTGGCGAAACGCCTGATCGAGAATCAAATCTGCCGTTGTCGCCAAGGCGCCAATTACCATTGCATAGCCAACGGAGAAGTTGTCTATTTCGGTAGTCGGCAACGGCTTTGGTGGTGTTGCAAGGAGTCGAGCCTGGAATTGCTCGACCATCTGAGAGCCACCGATTTCGGCCAGTATTTTCTCGTATTCGACTTTCATGACGCCGCCTTGAAGAAGCCTTTGGCATCCAGTTCCGTCATGATTTTCGCAATCAGTACCTCCAGAACTCCGTGAGACCGGAGACGATCAATGACATCGGCCCTGCACCTTGGCGGGTTTGCAAGAATGCTCGCTAAGGCGGCTTCTATGTTCGCATTGTTCGCGACAATCGATTCGAAAAAAGCCCTGGCCTCAGCACGTTCTCGTTCATTTTCCTCGTGCATTTTCCTGAGCGCATCATCTTTGGCTTTGTTGCCGCGAATGTTCGAGCGGGTGTGACCAGCGGCGTATGAAGCGACACATGCCACAACCACCAAAACACCTCTGGCTACTAGCGCATAACTCATGGGAAGACCTTTCCTTTATTGAATCCAGAAACAATAGCTCATCGCCAGCTCTTCACCTGGCCTATTTCGATAAAATTGAAATCGCGAACTACGCTAAGGGATAACTCAGCGTATGGCTTGGCAAATTTTGATGAAGCGCCCCAAACGACCGACTGCCACCTACAACCCGAGCCAGTCTTCAATAGACTTGGAACTGATCCCTGCCGTACAGGTAGAGGCTTCTGATGGTGTATCAAATCCTCCCCAACCCCCTACCTCCAACTACCCATCGAAAAGGAAGTCAAAGGTCAGTCAAGAACCGCTGTCTGAGAACTCTCTCAAAAAAGTCCATTTGCTGATGGACACATTCCACGTGCGCCGGGACATTTACGCCAAGTCCTGGATCAGTAGTCGCACCGGCAAGCCCGGCTATGCGCCGGCATGTTCGAATTACCGGGCCCCCAACATCTGCAAGAAGTACCTTGACTACTCGTTTGACTGCAAAACCTGCAAACACCGTGTTTTTGCCCCGTTGACCGATCAGGTTATGTACAAACACCTGACCAAGGCGCCGCACATCGGTATCTTTCCGCTACTGCTCGATAACACCTGCTATCTCGTGGCGGTCGACTTCGACAAGGAGGATTGGAGGACGGACGTCTTGGAATTTCTGGCGTCCTGCAAGCTTTTCGGCATCCCGACAACGACGGAGATCAGCCGCAGCGGTAACGGCGCCCATGTCTGGCTGTTTTTCTCTGAAAAAGTCCCCGCGATCAACGCACGCAAGCTGGCACTCGGCTTGATGAGTCACGCTCAGCAGCGCACTGGTAAGATCGAATTTGACTCTTATGATCGACTGTTTCCAAACCAGGATTTTATGCCAGCTGGTGGTATCGGTAACCTCATCGCCATGCCATGCCAATTTCTGGCCAGGTTGAACAACTTCAGCGTGTTCGTCGATCCGAATGACGACTTCAAGCCCTACTATGACCAAATCGCGTACCTGAAGACGATCCAAAAATTATCATCAGTCGAAGTCAGCCAGAAGATCAGCGAGGTCGTTGTAGAAGGCGAGCACGAACTCGGTGTCCAGTTCATGAAAGCGGGTGATGATCACCACTTTTGGTCGGCGCCGAAATCCGCAAAAAAATTAAAATTGGACGACCTGCCCAAGGTCGTCACCATCGTGCAGGACAAAGGCTTGCAGTTCGATCTCAAGGAGCTGCCACGCCCATTTTTTGGGCAGCTGGCCAGGCTGGCAGCGTTTCCAAACCCCGCGTTCTACATTGCTGAGGCAGGCGGCTTTTCGACATGGGGTAAGCCAATGGTGGAGCGTCGATGCGTTGTCGAGAACGGCATGTTGAGCATGCCCAGGGGCTGCCTCGACGCCGTGCTGGATTTCATCAAAAGCTATGACGTGCCCTTCTTGCTCAAGGATGAGCGTTCACTTGGGCGCCCCATTGATGTGACATTTACCGGCACGCTTAGAGACGATCAGGCCGAGGCTCTGAAAGCGATGCTGGAGCACGATGTAGGCACCCTGAAAGCTAATCCCTCATTCGGTAAGACCGTCATCGGCGCTGCCTTGATTGCCAGTCGGCAGGTCTCAACGCTGATCGTGGTGCACCGCAGGTACTTGATCAAGCAATGGCGTTTGCGCCTGAAGCGTTTTCTGAACCTGGAAGACGATCAAATTGGTCAATTGGGCGGGCCCAAGTCGAAACCCACCGGGATTATCGACATTGTCATGATGCCCTCCCTGGGCCGCCTGAAGGATATTCAAAGCATCTCCGAAGGTTACGGGCAGGTGATCATTGATGAATGCCAACACCTCGCCGCCAAGACGTTCGAGGAGGGCCTCAACAAACTGAAGTCTCGCTATTTCGTCGGGCTCTCCGCCAAGCCTAAACGCAGCGATGGGCGCCAGCCCCTAGTCTTCATGTGCGCTGGCAACATTCGGTACATCTCCAAGCGCCCTTTAGGGGCACCGCAAGATCTGACGGTTAAATCAAAGGTCAGGAAGAAAAACATCGATCTTCCGGCGACAGCCAACACCACTGAGTTGCATTCCTACCTGGTGGATGATCAGGAACGAACCCGGTGGCTTGTAGAGCAAGCGCTGGCGGCGTATTCCAGGGGTCGACAAGTTTTGCTTTTGACCGGGCGTAAAGCCCACTCCAAAGCCATCGCCGAGGCTCTGGATGGTAAGGTCGATCAGCTCTTTGTCCTGAGTAGCGAAGCGAAGGAGAAGGCCAGGGAGGACGTGATCGCGGCAATGGAGGCGCTGCCTGTGGATACGCCACGGGTACTGGTCTCTACATGGCAACTGGTGGGCGAAGGCTTTGATCACGCCCCGCTGAATACCCTGATCCTCTGTCTGCCATTCTCCTGGGAAGGCACCGTCGAGCAGTGTGCTGGCCGGCTTGACCGCTACCTGCCGGACAAGCTCGATGCCGAGATCTTCGATCCGATAGACGAAGGCCACCCTTTGGCTAAGAAGATGTGGAAAGCCCGACAAAAGGCCTACAAGGCCATTGGGTATCGGATCATCGACGAGCGGGCTACGCTAGAAATGTTCTGAGATCAGGTGCCAACCACGCGACCAGCACCCGAAATGACCCTACGGAACAACCTCAAAAAGACCGAGCAAGATAATGTGGACAATCAGCTCAAGAGTGCCGTAGTGAATGACAAATTGATGTTCATCCACCGCTGTTACCAGCCAAATATCGTCCACCGTGGTGCCTTCCCACCATTTGGCGTCCACAGCTTTCAACCTAGTACCTACCTCAATCGTGTCCATATAGCTTTTCCTGAGCAAAGGGATGCTGATCGCCATGGAGATCCGATGGCGTCACTGGAAAAGGTTGGACAGAACTATTGGGTAACCGTGGGCAACGCGTGATCGTGAATCGATTGTACCAGCCTACGACACCACCTCAAAATCATCGAGCATGGTCAAAGGAACATTATACTCACGGGCACCAAAGCTCAGCACCAAATGGTGCTGGAACACCTCTGTAACTAGGCACTCATCCTCGACGGTCAGGCCTTTCCACCAGCCGTTTTCGAGCACCTTGAGCTTGGTGTTTTTCTCGATGCTAATTCCATCTATATTTGCCATTGGCGATATTCTCATTCGATTGGTCATCTGTACTTGCAGCAAGGTCAGTCAGAATGGCGATGGCGAATCGCTCTCGCTCTCAACCTTGGGCGTTGGCAATGGCACCGGCTTACCCGCGCATACGCCAACCAGTAAGACGTACTCTTCCATCGTCGGCAGCTGGAGCGTGATTTGACTCCGTTCGATGCCCAGGTCGCCGGCCTCCAAACGGAAATCCACAGCCGCCCAGAACGCAGGCTCGTAACCGAGCTTTTTGATGTTGAACAGTTTCTTTTCCCAGGCCGTGCCATTGTGCCGCTTCGCCACAAAGTACGGCGATCCCTTATCGATCTAAATAAAGACACCAGGTAGCACACCGTTCTGAGTACGGCTGACGCTGTTCAGGGTCGGCTGATTGGCTTTTCGAAGGACAATGCCATGCTCTGCGCAGACTTGGTCGCGGTAGGCTGTGGCGGCGATCAGAGCGCCATCCCGGCCCCCATGATGGTGGTCGTAGAACTCCTTTCGAACCTCGGCCTTATTGATACGAACCATCAGCCCGTTTTTGAGCTGGATGATGTAAGGCGTGGCGGCAACGGGTGGCGGCATTGTGCGATTCCTTGGATTGTCCCTGTACAGAGAATACCAGCGTCGACACTAAGGCGGCCACCCGGTGCGGTAGCAATTACTGCTGAGTGGTGTTCATCGGACGCAGGTTGATTTCAACACGACGGTTTTGCGTACGACCGTACTCGTCGGCATTGCTGGCGACCGGTTGATCCGGGCCGGCACCACGACTGTTGATGCGGGTGCCATTCACACCTTGCGCGATCAGGTAGTTACCCACGCTTTGGGCGCGGAGCATCGACAGGTCGAGGTTACGCTGGCGTGCACCAACGCTGTCGGTGTGGCCGACAATTTCGATGCTGCTCTGGTCGTACTGCTTCAGAGAAGCGGCCACCTGATTGAGCGGGTTGTAGAACTGGCTGGCAACGTCCGATGAGTTGCTGCTGAAAGTAACGCTTCCCGGCATGATCAACTTGATCTGGTCACCCTGGCGCTGAATGTCAACGCCGCTGTTGGCCAACTGGTTACGCAACTCGGCTTCCTGCTTGTCAGCATAGTAACCGTAACCGGTACCTGCTGCGCCACCTACCAGCGCACCAATCAGCGCACCCTTGCCACGGTTTTTATGGCCACCCACCAAAGCACCGGTGGCAGCGCCAGCCAGCACGCCGATCCCACCGTAGGTCGCAGTTTTGTTGATGCCGTCAACGGCACAGCCAGAAAGCATGGCCAACACGGTAGAAGCCACGATTAAACGCAGAGAGGTTTTCATATTTGCCTTTCAATGAGTACGCCGGATCTTTGCCGTCCGGCCAGCGTTGCCGGCATCGTGCTCTTGCCGGCGAAACAGTGTCAATTATACATCATTGTTCTACAAGCGATCCTTGCCAATCTTTTCACAAAACTTACACGTAAGTGTTTGATTGGCCACGGGATGATACCTAGGATGGGCATACCAACCACAAGGAGAGATTTTATGAAAAAATCCGTTCTGGCCCTGGCCTTTGCCCTGGCTCTGCCTACCGTAGCTTTCGCTGCTTCGACCATCACTGAGGAAGCGCCGATTCAACCACCTGGTGCTCATCAGGAATTCGGAGGCCGCGACGGTCACCGCCCTCATAACGGTGATGGCCCACCGAAAGGCGAACATGGAAAACCAGGCCAGGGTCAGGGTCATGGGTTCCAAAAGATCAAGAAAGAACTCAATCTGACCGAAGATCAGGCGGCTATCTTCAAGGACGCACAGATGTCAGAAATGCGTTCGCACTTCGAAATCGTCCAGAAATACCTGGATAAGCTTTCCCCCGAAGATCGGGCCGCGATGAAACAAGAGCACGAGGCTGCGACCCAACTGCGCAAGGCTGAGATCCTGAAAGTTCTCACTCCCGAGCAGCGCGTCAAGGTCGAAGTGGTCTTTGCTCGCCAGAAGGCCCAGTACGAAGCATTCAAGGCTGAGCACGAGAAGCCAAAAATCTAAAAAGCTGATTGCGGCCAGAAAACGGAGGCACCTGCCTCCGTTTTTAACGCGCAATTTCCGGTGTATGAATCAACGCGCCAATGGCATCTGCAAAAACCGCACGGCGCCGTACTTAAGCCTTGCGTACTCCATGGCCTCTCCCTGAGTTGCGATGGGTGGACTGATCACCAGATTGTCGTCATGTTCTACAGTTTCCCGAACCACAGAGATGACCATCCATGCGCCCAGCGTGAGGCCCAAATGTTTAACGTCGATTTTTTCGATGTCGCGTGCTGTGGTCTGGCGAAGAAGGCATACCGGCTCTACATCATGGGTCTTTAAAAATTGCTCAGCGGCGCTCTCTGAGTCGTAACACAGAAATGTCGTCCCCAAGCCGTCCATATCAGTGTTGGCCCGCTGACCGAGCATATTCGAGGCGTGCATATAGGCCTCTTCGACCGAAATCGGCGCACTCAAGGTGACCACTTTGATCTCGTCGATCCATTCATGCTTGCTGGCTGCCTTGTTCACGAGCTTTGCAAACTTCTTACGCCCGAGCGTACCAATGCAGGTTTCAGTCACAAAGAGGATGACCATGACGTCATCCTCGTCTTCCTTGTCGTCAAAAGTCTGGGCCACCAGCTGACGCCGGAGCCACCCCTGAAGATTGAGCGGGGTTACGGCCTGACTGGCATTGAGAACCAGGTAATTGAGGTCGACGCGCATAGGCAACTCCGGGGTACTATCGAAAAAAGGCTCGTGAACCCCAGCGCAAGCTGGCTGAGGCTTGTCTGGGCTCGGGATCTCGGCTTGATGGTTTGCCTACAACCATCCAGATTTCTTGAAGCTCGCCCACAAACTCGTGCACCCCGTCGCAATGAACCCCACCACCCCGAAATACCCATACTGCCAGGTCAATTCAGGCATGTTTTGGAAATTCATCCCGTAGATCCCGGCTACCGCCGTCGGGAAAGCGAGGATAGCTGCCCAAGCCGCAAACTTTCGCTGCACCACGCTCTGGCGTGACGACTCGAGCAACACTCCGACTTCAATGGTCTGGCTCGCAATCTCAGCCAGGGTCGTCAGATCTTCCATTTGACGCGCTACATGAATCTGCACGTCACGAAAGTACGGACGCATGGTCTTGTCGATGAATGGGAATTCAAGGTTTTGTAATTCCTCACTGATTTCAACCATCGGCGCCACATACCGCCTTAGGCGCAACACATCACGGCGCAGGCTGTGGAGCCTTTGAATATCCCGCTCATTCAGTTCAGTGGCCAGGATGCTGCGTTCTAGCTCATCGATCTCGGCGTGGATCGCTTCGCCCACCGGCTGGTAACTTTCGATCACGAAATCGAGCAGCGCATAGAGTACAAAATCTTCCCCTTGCTCAAGCAGCAGCGGACGAGCCTCACAGCGCTGGCGGACATGGGCATAGGACGCCGAGTGACCGTTGCGGGCAGTAATGACGTACCCTTTACCGGCGAAAATATTCGTCTCGATGAACTCGAGTTGTCCTTCGATCCGGATAGGCGAATAGGTGACGATAAATAGGGCATCGCCGAACGTTTCGAGCTTGGGCCGGCTGTGATCCTCAAGCGCATCCTGGATGGCCAGTTCATGGAGGTTGAACTGACGTTGCAGGACGGCGAGTTCCTGGGCATCCGGCTCTTCAAGGCCAATCCACACAAAGTGATCAGGCTTTGCAGCCCACTCGGCACCATCCTTCAGGGAGATATTGGTGACTTTCCTACCGGTGTTATAAACCGCAGCAGCAACAACTCTACCCATGTCGGTGGTTCACTTTTTATCAGAAGTTAAATACACAAAAATGTCAGGTTCAACCTGTGCTAGCCACACAATTTCCCAACGCAGGCGAAACAGCAAAGCAGCCACTCGCGCCGGCACGTTGCAAGCAAAAAGCGCCAAAGGCGCTTCGGTAAAATCGTCGACAATTGGTAGTGTTAGCGCCAGTTTATGAAATGCAGGGGATCAAATACACCCCAGCTTCTCCTGAGCTCTCGTGGTCAATTCTGTTCATTGACCGTGAGAGTGTCAACGCCAACCGGAAACTGATCGATCCCCTTTGGAATAGGAGAGATTGACGACAACATCTTGAAAGTAGATGTCATATTGCCGTTAATTGTTGTTTTCCACCGCCCAGATTGGTTAATCTAGCCCTCTTCTCCACCAGCCACATGGCTTAGCCGATTACAGAGGATCAGTAACAGTGTCATTGGAACAAGAGATTCGCGACCTCCATGCTTCAGGGATCTCCAGAGCGCAGGCCGCTCAAAAATTAGGCCTAACCGTGGATAAGTTCGGTGCAATCCTGCAGGCAGGTGGATGGAAACTGAGGTGGAAGCGCAGGCCCACCGGTGGAAAACTTACCATCGACGGTATAACTGACACCCTGCCTGGTCACGCAGCACGCTACGGGATTACGGTAGGCACACTCCGTGGGCGATTGGAGCGTAAGGAAGACCTTAAGGCACCGCCGAGTGTAGCGGCGATGGTCACCCAGGAAGAGGCTCGTAAATTCACGGAATTACGCCGAAAAGGAATTCCTGCCTGGGCTGCTGCTGAGCTCGTGGGCCGGCCTTACAACACCCTGAAGAATGCCGCCAAGAAATTCTGTCCGGACTACCAGTCTGTGATTGAACAGGCGCCACGCATTAGACGCCCTGGCGAAAACTCGAGCGTGTACGAGGATGACACCCAAGCGGCCTGACCGCTGCTGTCGATGATTAAGGACTATACGTAATCGCAAACATCATTGAATAATGCTATTACGCCACCTGTTCGGTCATGCGAGCATACCTACGATCAAACCCAGATTGAGATGCCCATGACCACTGACCTCAGCCTTAACCCTCGTGCCTGGACTGGCCTACAGAAACTACAAACCAGCATCACGAGCTGGTGCGCGGAAAACCAAGTTGCACTCGGCGTTGGGGAGATGGCAGCTGGCGCGAGTCTCATTGCCATAGGTGTCAGTAGCGGCGCCATCGAGCTTGGTAACGCACTGGTCGGCACCAGCACGCCACTGATCAATTCGGAAGCCTTGGCTGGATCGGCTGCTGGGCTAGGGCTTGGCGCCTGGGCCGGTTACATTCTCGGCTCGATTGGTGTGGCTGCAGGCGGCACTGCCATCGGTATCCCAGCCATTCTTGTTATCGCCGGCGCTTCCGCAATTTTTGGCCTAGCTGGCTATGCCATTGGGGATGTCATCCATAACCTGATTACACCGGCGTTACAGATCAGCCCCCTGCTCGCATCTGGATCGGCACTCGCCATTGGAACCTATCTGTTAATCCAGGGTGGCCGACGTCTATCGGCGGCTTATGGGAAGGTAGCCGTCCACGACCACCTACCTGAAACGAACCACAGGAATATGCGCCTCTACCCTTTGGTGACAACGATCATCGCCCGCACCTGGGAAGAGCTAGCCGGCTTTGCAGCCGAACTAACGACATTGCCCGAGACCCCTGCTGAACTCGCACTCGTTTCGAGTACTACCTTGACCTGCGGTGCGGTAGGCGCCGCTATTGGTGGGGCTGCAGCTGCCAGCTCAGTGACCTTGATGGGATTTCCATTCCTTGGTGGATTGATGATGTCCATGGGTATCATTTCCGCGCCTTTATGGCCGGTGGTAGCCGGCGCTGTGGCCTGTGGCTGGTTGGGATATTCGACGCAAAAGGCCTTCAAACATTGGGGGCGTGGGAAAAATAACTGACCCCGCCCTAGCCGTCCGCCGACCGGGCGGCTAAGCTGGCCTTTTGAGCCCAAATAAGGAACACCTTGATGATCGAGATTTTTGCGGACATGCGCGAGGGAAAGTCAGGGATTCTGCAGGCCTTGGCACAAATGCCCAACGTGAACCTCAAGGTCGGCGCCCTGCCCTGCGGCGACTTTGTAGTCGGCCCCAATATGGTGGTCGAACGTAAGGAGGCCAAGGACTTTGTCGACTCAATCAAAGATCGCCGCCTGTTTGAGCAAGTAGCCAAGTGCAAGTTGGACTACCAGCGAGTGATCATTATTGTCGAGGGTGACATCTCCAAGGTCAGAACCGAAATGTCCAAGGAAGCAATCGCCGGCGCCCTCTCCTGGCTGCAGGTCATTGAAGGTGTGAGCTTGACGCCATCCAGTAATGCGGCACAAACAGCGCTGCTGGTCGGCACAATGGCCAGGCACGCCCAGGAAGGCTTGGGTTACGACATCGCCCTGCGAGCAGCCAAGCCGAAACCGTCCAGGCATATGGCCGAGTTCATCCTTGAAGGTCTTCCAGGTGTGGGGCCTACTAACGCCAGAAAAATCCTCGATCACTTCGGTTCCGTCCGGGCCGCTTGTAATGCTATGCCCATCGAGCTCACCAAAGCGCCAGGTATCGGCGCAAAAACGGCTGCGCGGATCCATGAGGCGATCAACTGGGAGGTCGCCAATGAAACCATGGAGTCACCTGCTGAGCTGGCAGGCAGTGGCTTGTAACACCCCGCGAACCAAGCATTTTTCCTCCAATCCTCGCCCCTTGGGCGAGGCTTCCATGCGCTATCAATACCTAGTCAATCCCCTTTAGTTTATGGATAACTCCATATTTCGACTTGTATGTTAGTGCCATAACCCAGGCACTAACTGATGTCAATTTAGCTCCTTAATTATATCTGATCTGACGAACTTTCAGATCACCAATATACTTCCATTTGTCAATATATCTGGTAGATTACGGTCGATAATAATAACCAACCCTGAATTGGATGCTCCATGCGACCGACTAAGAAACCACTTACGCCCTCTCAAAAGAAATTCGCTATTGGCCTCGCATCGGTGAGCGTAGTGATCTTGTCGTTCGTCTTCGGCGGGGCCTCGATGCATTCGTACGAGAAGGCGTATAAAACGCCAATCTTACTGGAAAACCTTCGTACTTCTACTGAAGAAGGGTTGATTCAAAGGGCCCAAAAAGCATTCCATGGCGATGAATTAGCCATACTATCCTTCGTTTCAGGCTTGCGTCAGGCCGGTGTAGCTGAAGCTTACAACAGGGAAATATCAACCCTGCGCAATAATGCCCTCAAAGAAGCCCTTGATAACAACGATGTCGTGGCCCTTCAGGCCATTGATACCCGCATGGCGGATGAGTTGCTGATCGAGGCGATGAGTAAACTGGGTGATCAAGACCTGTTCGGAGTTCTTGAAGAGAAATCGAATCTCTTTCTCGCAGAAAACGGCTACAGAATGGCCATGCTCAGTGATACGGAATCGACAGACGCTAAGGAGCGTGCTCGTAACCTGTACTGGGCCCACACCACCCTCTCCGAGGAACAGCGGGACGCATTGACCGCGTGCTACTTAAAACTCAAAGAGAAACTGGGTAAATTGCCCGATGATCACCTGAGATTCGATGCTGGCTCGGGTACTTGCGATGAGCCAGCTCGCAAGAAGGCGGCTACGCTTTTCAATCCTCGCGAATACTTGAAATATCAGTAACCATTCGGTCAGGTAAAAATTCGATGAAATTTAACAAGTTTTTCACAGCGTCTGACAAGTTCAAACGTAATGCAAACCTGGCACTATTCGGTTTGGTCGGCGCCCTCTGGGGTGCAATTGCAATGAACGAATACAACACCCACGTTGTATATAAAGAAGTTGCTGTAGCCGTCAGAGACGAGACTGTCTCACTTCTTGGTGGTGCAGCGTCGCAAAAATACAAGGAAGGCGACAAAACCCAGAAAGTGGTCATGGAAAGCATGGCCAAAGCCGGATCTGCTGTGTCTTACATGTTTCTTATCAACACCCTGAGGGGAGATGCGTTTGATGCATCCAAGGGTTCTCTGAAGTACGGAACACTCGAAACCATTGCCGCAGCAGATACCCATGCAGCCGACGTGTTGCTGCTGGAAGCAATGGATTACCTGAGCAATGCTCAGTTATCCTGGCTTTTAGATATTCACAGACGCCTGTTTGATCAAAAGATCCGCTTCGAAATTAGAAATAATCTCGATAACAATGATTATGCTTATGAATCTGAACGGAAATACGACGTGGCACAGACTCAAACAACTCTGACTGAATTAGAACGGTCAAAGCTCCAAGGGTGCGCGGCGAAACTGCAGAGGGCTAAAGACAAATACAAAGCCGGTGATCGCGAGGATTGGCTGAAAGAAGGTTTGTGCTCAAAAGAGACAAAATACCGCCCCTACGATACGAGTTACTTCATAGACAGTTCGCTGTTTTTGAGAGCCGCAAGCTTTTCCAAGCCTGAATAAGACTGTCACGCTTGAGTTGACCTCTGACGGTCTGCTACAGTCCTGATTCGGGTGGTTACAGGGGTCTTTTGGATCGCACCCCACTGCTGGCTCTGCCAGTTGGCCGACGGCCAGGCAACAGTGACCTGCCCCAGTCCGATCAGGATTGGCTGAGTCTCCTTCCATGAGGGGGAGACGAAAAACCGCCTCAGCCGAGGCGGTTTTTGTTTCCTGCGATGCCCGAGAGTCGCGACTGGCAATATATAAGCATCGTTACAGATTTTACGCCTGTGGGCGGCGGATCTCTTCGAGATAATCAAATCCAATCCGTTGTGCGACATCACGCAGGTCGACCTGGCCGGCCATTACTTTTTCCAGGGCATGGTCAATCAGAAACTTTCCGCCCGCGTCACGGAACATCCTGGCGGCCTTCTCCCATTCCAAATTGTGGAGACACTCCAGCATGGGCGCGTCGGGCGCCACAACCTCTACGACAGCCGTGCGACCTGTGTAGCCCTCCTTGCAGCTGGGGCAACCGAGCGGGTTGCGGAAACGCAGATTATGACGCTGATCGGCTGGAATGTTTTGATCGAGAGCCGGCGTAAACCACGTATCTAGCGTTTCCGACACAGGAAGATTTCCAAGCGCCAAGGAACACTCAGAGCAGACGCAATTAACTAACCGCTGGTTAATCAGGGCGGAGATCTTGAACTGTTGCCCTTTGCCCAAGTGATGGAGCCTCACCGGGACGTGGAAGGCAGTGGCAGCATGGATCTTCGCCATCACTCGATGTCCTGTGTTCACAAACTCAGCGCATGCCGAAACGCAATTCTCGTCTCTGATCTCCGGGAGGTAGTAGAGCTCTGGGTCTACCCAGAAGTTTTCAGCCGCGACAGTGGCAAAATCAAGTTTTGAGGCAGGCTCTTTTGGTTTCAGACTTGGGTGAATATCTTCACGCAAGGGCGCTTGCAGCAGCGTATGCAGTGTTTTGCTTTTGCCCGACCACGTTGGGCCTGAAGCAATGATTGCTCCCGACGGCATGGACAGAGCGAGCTCAATGGATTCGACATGCGAATCACCAAAACCCAACAACTTAAGGGAGTTCTTCCAATTATCGTTCATTGATTGTCCGCTAGTCAGGTGAAACCTGGGCGCATCTTAACCCACCTGGGGGATGCCTGGCAGGGGCTTGCCAGAAGCAGAGATTGTTATTTTATTTTCTGGCGCCCGTTTAGGCATCGGACACTGAAAAACTCAAAATTAGACATCTCGACCTGCGGATCGTGGCCAACAGAAAACGAAAGTCACCTATCGATTTGTGGCCCATGAGCCACTCAACTGGCACTAAAAATTATCGAATCGCCAGGCGACCTCGTGCATTTTCAACTACACCTTCAGAAGGGTATCAAATCGCCCGAGACAGAACGTTTGAAGGTTGGCGATTGCACCTTGTACGCAACCAAAAGCCTGGACAGATGATCCTCAAGCAAGATTGAACGGGAGCCCGCCATGCTTCGCAAAAACATGATGATAGCCCTTCAACCCTTCCACTTTTCAGAAATCAGCCAAGCCCGCGATATCCTCGCCCGCGACACCAGCGATGAACTCTCAGCGACTGACCTCACACTCGTTTTAGATCGTATCTCTGTGGCACTCGAAAACCATCAGGACGACCTCAATCGCTTACCGGACTTGGAATTACTGGAAGCAGATATCACCATAAGTTTCGTCAAATCACAGCCTGCATGACTGACAGATATTCAACAAAACTTGAATGTATCCTTCACAGGTTAAAGCTTACTTGCAGATATGACAGATTTGTATATGCTGGCCTAGTCCAATCCTCATGGTGGCCATCGTGTTTAACCGAAGGTTCGAGATCACAACCTTGTACGAGCGGCTTCATGAGCCACTGGCCGACGATATAGCGCGCCCTGACGAAACCGGGCCCCATCCACTGCTGCCGCACAAAGCGCAGAAGGATTGGATCTCTGCATGACCACTTCAGAGACGACCACTCAAACGGTGCATGACCGAATCTTTGGTTTGCTCAAGGCCAGCGGTATTGCCGAGCGTAATGTGCGTCCGACCCTGGCCAAACTCTGCGGTATTTCGCACCAAGCCGTATATCAGTGGTTCAGCACCACTAAGACCATGCGTCCTGAACACCTGCTTGCGATTGCCAGGGAGTACCACACCACCATCGAATGGCTATTGACCGGGCATAACCCTACCCATCAAGGCGCAATTGCGCTTGATCCTGGGAAAGCTCGTAGGGAAACACTGGCACTGTTTGATCCGTTCAGGGAGACACTTGTCCAGTTGTCCGAATCACTGGAAACCACGGACTCGGCGACCGCCTATAAGTTGCTGAAGATCGCGATGGATATGGGCAAGCTGAAGGAAACAGCGAAATGACCATCGAACTGGCTGCCATGCTGACGTTCGGACTTGTCAGTGCTACTGCTTTTTGCCTAGCAAGCCTCCAACGCTGGGCGAACGTTGACTGGTGGATAGTGCCCTTCAATATCACCCTGCTGCTCCTCTTGCAGGTTGCCTTTACTGATTACGGCCCCTTCACATCGTTCATGCAGTTTTATGAGTTGGAGATCCACTGCAGCATCGTCCTGATGCCGATGTTCTATTACGCCATGATTGGTTGCGACTACGTTGCGCTGGCCAGGATACGCAGATCAGACCTGAGAAAAAGATTCGCCGAACTAGGGCCTGGAGCCAATATCTTCGGCAACCCGCTTCGCCCTTGGAGCTGGTTGACCTACAGCCTCTATCAAGACGCATCGTCCAGGCTAAATAGACTTGGCCACCAGGTTGAACGGAGAGCTGCGGGGCATGAACGACTGAAGGCCACACGACAGTTCGCTAAGCTCGCCCGCGAGAACTATGCCGAGTTGTGCCGCAAGCGCTCACAACATGCCTACCTGAATGAAGACGGCATGCTGGAGGATGGGCCTTGGGCCAAGGATGCTCGCAACTTTATCGTCGACGTTGCCCTTCCGCATATCCACCCGTGGAACCAACGGCTGCCACTTACCGTAGAGGAATTGGCGAGCCTGCTGAACGAGTTGATCATCCCGGCAGGGTCTGCACCAGAGCCCGAGGAGCAATTGCCCATCGAAGAAGCGCGGGATGTTGAAGAGCCCGAGGAGCAAGCCGCCACACTCCTGCGGGCAGCAGGCTAGAACCAGCCATAAGACTGAACCACGGCGATGCCAGTAGGGACTTCGGGCTCAGCCGCGAAGAAGCCAGCGCAGCCTGTGAAGGCTGCGCTGAGGGTTATTACTGGCCAATCACGTCGATGCCGCCCATGTAAGGGCGCAACGCCACCGGCACCACAATCGAGCCGTCAGCCTGCTGGTAGTTTTCCAACACGGCCACCAACGTACGACCGACTGCCAGACCAGAGCCATTCAGCGTGTGCACCAGCTCTGGTTTGCCGGTGGTAGGGTTGCGCCAGCGGGCCATCATGCGACGGGCCTGGAAGTCGCCACAGTTCGAGCAGGAGGAGATTTCTCGGTACTTCTCCTGGCTTGGGATCCACACTTCCAAGTCGTAAGTCTTGACCGCGCTAAAGCCCATGTCGCCAGTGCACAAGGCCAGCACACGATATGGAAGACCCAGCAATTGCAGCACCTTCTCGGCATGCCCAGTCATGGTCTCCAACGCGGCCTCGGACTGATCCGGGGTCACGATGTGTACCATTTCCACCTTGTCGAACTGGTGCTGACGAATCAGGCCTCTGGTGTCGCGACCGGACGATCCAGCTTCGCTGCGGAAACACGGCGTGTGCGCGACCAAGCGAATAGGCAAGTCTTTCGCATCGAGTACGGCGCCGGCGACGGTGTTGGTTAAGGTCACCTCCGACGTCGGGATCAGGTAAAGATCCCCTTCCCCCGGCCTGCTGATCTTGAACAGATCCTCTTCG
Organism: Pseudomonas serbica; assembly: GCF_028823535.1. GTDB lineage: Bacteria > Pseudomonadota > Gammaproteobacteria > Pseudomonadales > Pseudomonadaceae > Aquipseudomonas > Aquipseudomonas serbica. The sequence continues at coordinate 320,201 of NZ_JAQIYM010000090.1, forward strand.
AACTTCGGCAGTTGCCCGGTACCCTTCAACGCAGCAGCTTGCACCAGGTAAGGGGTGTAGGCTTCTTCGTAGCCGTGGGCTTCGCTGGTATGCAGGTCGAGCATGAACTGCGCCAGCGCCCGGTGCAGGCGTGCAATAGGCCCACACATGATCGCAAACCGCGAGCCGGAGAGTTTCGTAGCGATGTCGAAATTCAGCCAGCCCAAATTCTCACCCAGTGTCACGTGATCGTTTACCGGGAAGTCAAACTCGCTCGGCGCTCCCCATCTGCGCACTTCGACGTTACCGCTTTCATCTTCACCGACGGGTACCGACGCATGAGGCAAGTTGGGGATCGCCATCATGATGGCGTCCAGTTCCGCCTGAATACCCTCGAGCTTGTTTTTGCACTCAACCAATTCTGTGGCCGTGGCCGCTTCATCTGCCGTCAGAGGCGCGATGTCTTCACCGCGCTGCTTGGCCTGACCAATGGCTTTGGCCCGGCTATTACGCTCTGACTGAAGTTGCTCGGTGCGGGTCTGAATCGCCTTTCGCTGGGATTCCAACATCTCCAAGCGGCCAACGTCCAATGTGAACCCGCGACTTGCCAGGCGCAGAGCAATAGCTCCCAGGTCAGTGCGTAACAGTTTTTGGTCGAGCATTTCGAACTCCTGTCATCCGTTTTTACTCAAGAGTAAGGGCGGGTAGACCCCTATAATTGCTAAATAATGACCTTCACTGAGGGCTGTTTGAGAGCTCATTTCTGAGTCCAATTGCCCCGTAGAGGACTTAGACTGCGTTGCAGTAGTCATCGATGTACTTGAGCTGTCGCCGATAGAAAATGTGCTTTGATTCAATCCCCGCCATGCGAGCTGTCAGCGCGGACTCCAGTGGCACGTCCGTAAGCACTCGCCAGAACGTCAAAAGTACAATCCACAACGCCTTGAGGTTGTGTTCGTAGGCAGTTCGACTATCGAAGCTCTCTACATGGTCAAGGGCTTCGACCGCTTTGGCGAGCTTACCCACGATGATCACATAGCTCAGGATATGTGCCTGCTCATCGCCGGACTGTTGGCGACCATCAAGGGCGCCCTGCAAATCATCTTCAGCGCCTGTGATGTTCCACAGCGGCAGATTCAAGGTGTTTGCAGAGGACATCACGATGATCAGTGCATCGAGGACTGTTTTCGTCAGGCTCTTGGAGTCAACGCCCTCCTTCGTAACCAGGGCTTGCGCCATTTTCCCTGAGTATTTGCCCAGGTGAAGCGTGTGGTGAGCAATCCTGGCCTGAATACGCAGCAAGCAGATGTCGCTATGGTAGATCTCATCGTGCTTCAGTTGCTTGAACTGCAGCTTCTCTAGTCGGTCTGCCGCCTGCATCGGGGTTTGGGCAGCATCGCTCACGATTTTGAGGCTGGTCATGTCTATTGGCTCTGTACATCGTCTAGGGAGACAGCGAATATACCGAAAACCCAGTGAAATGAAAGCCATCCGCCAGCGAGATGAGCATCGCGGGTGAAAAATTTGCGATGGAGCATTGGCCTTTCCCTTGCCTGGCAAGGGCTGGGCACGCCAATTGGCAATTGATATTATTCGTTTTACCCCTGTGTTGCGAAATACGAGTGGGCTACACGAGAGGCCATTGATCACCCTAATGGCCCTCGCCGACATCAGTTTAAGCCAGTAAATACGGGATAAGACCCTCGATCTTTTTCTGTCAATATATAATCAAATAATCTAGAATCCCGCCCCATTGGTTAACAATAAAAAGCGCCCTCCAGGCGCATAAAATAACGGAAGTCACCAATGCGATTTTCTCTGAATCTGCTTACTGCGGCCATTTTGCTGCAGACTGCCTCTGTTTATGCGGCCTCCCCCTATATTCCAGACGCAGGTCAGGCCATCCGGATTCTCGAGCCGACCAACAGCTATCAGCCGTCTGACTTCAAAGTAAATCTGCAGGCTCCTCGCTCTGCTGAAGCGAAATCCAATGCAAAGCCTGGCGGCGCTACCATCCAGGTCAGTCAGTTTGAAATCGGGGGCAACAGCGCAATCCCGACGGATGTACTGCAGAAGCTGGTGGAAAGTTCTGTTGGTAAAGAGCTCACGTTGGCTGAGATCCAGGACGCTGCCGACGCGATCTCCAATTACTACCACCGTGAAGGATTTTTCCTGGCCAAGGCTTACCTGCCCCGTCAGGAAATCACAGACGGCAAGATCAAAATTGAGATCCTTGAGGGTAAGTACGACAACATCGGCCTGCACAACACCTCAAGAACCTCGGATGCCACGCTCAACCGCTTTCTCGGTGACTTCGCGACCGATGATGTGGTGTACCGCACATCGCTTGAGCGTAAGCTGCTGCTGATCTCTGACCTTCCAGGCACTGGGGTAAACTCAACCCTGAAGCCGGGTAGCCGAGTGGGCACCACCGCGCTTGACGTGGATATCAAGCAGAAAGAACTCATTAGCGGCTACGTTGACGCCGACAACTACGGCAACAAGTACACCGGCACCAACCGCATGGGCGTGACAGTTAATGTCAACAGCCCGCTGGGGATCGGTGATCAGCTCACCACCCGTGTGATGGCATCTGAGGGTAAACAGCAATACGGGCGAATTGCCTATCAGGCCCCGGTAGGTGGCTCAGGTTTGCAGCTAGGCAGCTCCTTCTCCGAGATGGATTATCGACTGGGCCGTGAGTTTGGTTTCTTCGAGGCCCATGGCACTTCGCGTGTTACCAGTGCTTACGGCCTCTACCCTATCGTGCGCACGCGTCAAACCAACCTGAACGCGTCTTTGCAATTCGACAACACGGTACTCAAGGACGACGTCGATCTGTTTGAGAGCAAATCACAGAAGACGATCAACAGCTGGTCGTTCGGTCTGAGCGGAAGTGCCTATGACGAATTCCTGGGCGGTGGGCTCAACAGCTTTGCTGTCAACTATCATGCCGGCGTGGTGAACATTCAGTCAGCTGACGTCAAAGCCATCGACGATCTATCTGCTGGCACCGATGGTCATTACACCAAAATCGACGGCATGTTCTCCAGAACCCAACGCATCACCGACAAGCTGAGTCTGGCTGCCCGGCTCAGCGGCCAACTTGCAGATAACAACCTGGACTCTGCTGAGAAGTTCGATGTCGGCGGCGCCCAGGCAGTCAGGGCCTTCAAACAGGGTGACTCCAGTGGCGATACCGGGTGGCTCGCCAACCTGGACTTGCATTACTCCCTAACAGATATGGTCGTGCTGAACACTTTCTATGACATTGGCCAAGTGCACATCAATCAGGATGCTTGGGACAATTCGAAGAATAAGGCAACAAAATCCGGTGCGGGTGTTGGTGTAGACCTCTTCGGGAAAGACTGGAAGGTCAGCATGGTTGGGTCATGGAAAGTCTCCGGATCCACAGAGTCGACCCCAGACAGCCATCAATTCTGGGTTCAATTGATTAAATCGTTCTAAAGGCTTCAATCTGTTCGGTAGAAAGCAGGCCTGGCCTGCTTTTTCTGTTTCTGTTTCTGGATAATTACCTTATTTTCTCCGAACAGGCCTAACAGGCTCCAGTAGTGGGTACCTCATTATCAGTTTTAGAGATATGATATGATGTGAATTGACAATAATAAGAATACTTACCACGAGTAAGTCCAAGGTAATGCCCAGTGAACAAAATCCACAATATCATTTGGAGCACGACTCAGAACGCCTGGATCGTGGTCGCTGAGGGCACAAAGCGCAGCGCAAAATCCGGCGCGAAAGCGCTTAACGTAATGATCGCGCTGATTCTGCTGTCCCCGGCTGGCGCCTCCGCTGCAACCCTTCCGCAGGGTGGCGTGATCAGTGTGGGACAGGGCACCATCGTCAACAACGGTGGCAACCAACTCGTCATCAAACAGACCACCGATAAACTAGGTGTCAATTGGCAGAGCTTTAATGTCGGCGCCGACGGCCAGGTGATATTCACCCAGCCGAGCAAAGAATCGATAGCGCTGAACCGCGTCGTCGGTAGCGATGGCAGCGCGATTCTCGGCAAGATCGACGCCAACGGCCAGGTATTCCTGATCAACCCGAACGGGGTGATTTTCGGCAAAGATGCTCAGGTCAACGTCGGCGGCTTGGTCGCTTCTACGATGAATATCACCGATGAAAAATTCAAGAACAGTGATTACTCTTTCACCGCCGATGGCGGCAAAAATGGTGAAGTGATCAACCTTGGCCAACTGCAAGCCGCTGACGGCGGTTACGTCGCCCTGCTTGGAAAATCGGTCAAGAACAACGGTATCATTAAGGCCAAGCTTGGCACAGCGGCTATGGCCGCTGGTGATGCTGTGACGCTGGACTTTGCTGGCGATGGTCTGGTCAACATTCAGGTCAAACAAAGCAGCGTTAACGCCCTGGTCGAGAACAAAGGCCTGATCAAAACTGACGGAGGCAGTGTGTTGATGACGGCGCGGGCTTCAAATGCTCTGCTCAATACCGTCGTCAACAACGAGGGTGTCATCGAGGCGCAAACCATTGGTTCTCGAGGCGGGAAAATCTTCCTTGATGGCGGTATGGAAGGCGGCACTTTAGAGGTCGCTGGAACGCTGGATGCCAGCGCTCCCACAACCGGTGACGGCGGATTCATTGAGACCTCGGCAAAAAATGTAAAAATCGCGGCGGATACGAGGGTCACGACCTTAAGCAAAGCTGGAAAAACAGGCCTATGGCTTGTTGATCCGCAGGACTTTACGATTTATGGCGGCAATGACCCTCTCAGCAGTTTCGGCATTGGTGTTGACACCCTGGTCAGCAATCTTTCCAGTACAAACGTAGCATTGGAAACCTCAAGCGCGTTCGGCTGGGGTGGGAAAATGACCCTCTACGGTGATCTTTCCTGGAGTGCAGACACCACGTTGACGCTGACTGCCCATACCGGCATCGAATTATACGGCAACATCAATGTCAACGGCGCAAATGGCGGCCTAGCCTTAAATTATGGTGCCGATCCGAGATCCAACGCACAGACCATCGGTTTCTTTGGGCATACCATAAACCTGAACGGTGCCAACTCCACATTCGCACTAAATGGAGAAAACTACCAAGTCATTCGAAATCTTGCCGACCTACAAAATTGGAACACCGGATCGGTATCCGGTAATTATGTGATCGGCAACAACATCAATGCAGCCTCGTCAAATTCCTGGGACGGAGGTCTTGGTTACAAGCCTATGGGCACCTTGGTCAACCCCTTCACAGGTGTCTTACTAGGGCTTGGCCATTCCATCACCGATCTCACCATCAATCGGGGGAGCGATGCTGGGATTGGGCTTATTGGCTACGCCACCGGGGCTTCCGTTCGAAGTCTCAAGCTTTCTGGCAATGTGTTGGGCGGTAATAACACCGCCCTTCTCGCGGGATCCTTCAAAGAAGGCTATCTGAGTGACCTTGCACTCTCTGGAACCGTGAATGGCGGTACTAACAGCGGAGGTATCGCTGGTTACTTGTCAGGCAGTGTTGTTAACTTCGTCGACGTAAAATCCAACGTCTCGGGCACTTCAAATGTCGGCGGCCTTGTCGGCCAATCTGCTGGTGGCTCTACTGCACCCACGACGATTAACAACCTCTCTGACAGTTCTTTCCAAGGGGACGTAAAAGCCACAGGCAACAATGTTGGTGGCGCTGTGGGCGTATCTGATTCAACCAATGTCGCCCAGGTGAAATCATCTGGCACCGTGGAAGGCGTAAACGAAATCGGCGGCCTTATTGGCAACGCCAGTTCTACCACTATCAACAAAGCCTACAGCGCATCGGCGGTAAAAGGCGGATACAACGTGGGTGGCTTGTTGGGCAAAGGCTACGGTTCGACCATTTCCATGGTTTACACTACGGGTGATGTGAGTGGGCAAAACTATGCCGCTGGATTGATCGGCACCGATGATGGTGGAACGACCATTGACCAGGCTTTCTCGCTATCAAACGTAAAAACCAATGGATATGGAGCCGGTTTGATTGTCGACATGTCTGGAACGACAATCACCAATTCATATTCATCGGGAAGCATCAGCGCAATTTCAGGCGCCCTCGACCCAACCAAAGTCGGCGGCTTTGCCTATAACGCGCTTAACGCCAATCTGGATCGCGTTTACTCAACCACCTTCGCCGATGGTGGCTCTGGTTTCATCAGTCATTCGACAGGTGGAACGATTCAAAACGCAGTCTGGGATATTGATTTAACGGGCTCAGCTATCAGTGCGGTTGGCGTTGGTAAAACGAACTTGGAGATGCGTTCAGCTGCCACGTTTGCAGGCTGGGGCGCCGATACTATCGGCAGTGATCGCACCGCTCTGTGGCGTATCTACGATGGTAAAAGCGTTCCTCTCCTGACGTTTATGATGCCCTATGGATCTTCACCAGGCTCCGTAATATCCACGACCTATCAAGGCCGAACACTCACATCAGCCGATATCGTCGTGCCTAGCTTCGGCTACGGTTCTGACACATTTTTCTACAGAGCAATCGCTGGTACTGGGTTAATCGGCGGGGATACCAGTGGTGGCTCGGCGATCCGGAATGCTGGCACCTATACCCTTGACCGATTTTATTCCAATCAAATGGGAATGAACTTTGATCAGCAAGGAGATTTCACCCTAACGGTTAACAAAAAAGACCTTTCAGCGACCGGTACTGGAGTGAATAAGGTTTACGATGGATCAAGTTTGGCCGACATCAATTTCACATCAGATGCCATCGCTGGCGACGACGTAGTGCTTTCTGCCTTGGCTACGTTTGACGACAAAAATGCGGGTACAGGCAAGACGGTAACAATTTCTGGAGCCACTCTCGGTGGCGCTGACGCGGGCAACTATAATATCGTTTCACTTCCGACTACCGCAACAGCAGACATCAACAAGGCGATCCTCAACGTCACGGCCACAGGGGGCAATAAAGTCTACGATGGAACGGTTGCGGCATCAGTGACTCTCAGTGACAACCACTTTGGTGCCGACGATGTCGTGGTTAGTTCGACCGGCGTAACGTTCTCTGACAAAAACGCCGGCACCGGAAAGGTCGTCTCAATCACTGGCATCAACGTGACAGGCGTGGATGCAGATAATTACATTTGGAACACGACCGCCTCCACCACGGCCAATATCACTAAGGCAGCGCTGAACGTGACCGCCGCAGGCGTGAGCAAAACGTACGACGGCACCACCGTCGCCGGCGCATCGCTAAACGATAATCGCATTAGCGGCGATTCGCTGGTTGTAAGCGCTGGCTCCAAAAACTTCACCGACAAGAATGCCGGAACTGGTAAAACCATTACCGTCGGCGGCATCACGGTGACCGGTGCTGACGCGTCCAACTACGTTTGGAACGCCACCACGACGACAACTGCAGACATTGCCAAAGCAGCCATGGCAGTCACTGCCATCGGCACCAACAAGACCTACGATGGGAATACCAACGCTGGCGCAACCCTCAGTGACAACCGCCTCGGAACAGATGCGCTGGTACTCGGATATTCGTCCGGTAGTTTTGCAAACAAAAACGCAGGAGCCGGAAAAACCGTTACGGTGAGTGGCATCACCGTGACCGGTTCGGATGCATCGAACTACACGTGGAATACCTCTTCAGTCACCACCGCCGACATTGCCAAGAAAGCCCTCAACGTAACCGCCACAGGGGTGAGCAGGGCCTACGACGGCACCACCAGCGCAGGATCAACCCTAAGCGACGACAGAATCGGTTCCGACGTGTTGGTTTTAGGCGCTGCCAGCAACGCCTTCGCGGATAAAAATGCGGGCACAGGCAAGACTGTCACGATCAGCGGAATAACCGTCACGGGTGCGGATGCAGGAAACTACGTTTGGAACACCTCGACCTCCACCAGTGCTGATATCACCAAAGCTGCACTGACCGTGAGTGCATCAGGTATCAACAAGACCTATGACGGAACCACAGACGCTAACGCGAATTTGAGCGACAATCGGATCGGTGCAGATGACCTGACTCTAACCTCTTCCGGCGAATCCTTCGCAGACAAAAATGCTGGCGTTGGTAAAACCATCACGGTCACCGGTATCAACGTAACCGGTGCCGATGCCGCCAACTATACTTGGAATACGACGGCGAGCACGGCGGCGAATATCGCCAAGGCGGCGCTCAACGTCACCGCCACCGGTGTCAACAAAACCTATGACACCACGACGAATGCCGACGCCTCTCTGGCGGATAACCGCATTGGCTCGGATGTCCTTACAGTCAGCGCTACCAGCAAAAACTTCAGCGGCAAGAACGCTGGCCTGAACAGAACCATCACCGTCACTGGCATCACCGTGACCGGGACTGACGCTTCAAACTATACGTGGAACACGACGGCGGTTACCTCGGCTGACATTGCCAAGGCCGCACTGAACGTCACGGCCACGGCGGCGAACAGGGCCTACGATGGCACCACCAACGCGGGTTCGACGCTTGGCGATGACAGACTCGGCTCCGATGTCCTGACCTTAAGCGCCGGCAGTAGCACCTTCTCGGACAAAAATGCCGGCACCGGTAAAACCGTAACCGTCAGCGGGATTAACGTCACCGGTGCGGATGCGAGCAACTACACCTGGAATGCCTCGACCACGAGCAGTGCCGATATCACCAAGGCTGCCCTCACGGTGAGCGCATCAGGCCTCGACAAGACCTACGACGGAAGCACCAACGCCAGCACAACGCTCAGCGACAACCGGATTGGTTCGGATGTACTGGTCGTTAGCGCAGGCAGCAGCGCATTCACCGACAAAAATGCAGGTGCCGGTAAATTGGTCTCCGTCAATGGGATCACAGTCTCAGGCGCGGACGCGGCCAACTACACGTGGAACTCGTCTGCGGTGACCTCAGCGAATGTCGCCAAAGCCGCGCTGACTGTGACCGCTACTGGGGTAAACAAAACGTATGACGGCACAATGACAGCCGGTATCACCTTGGGTGACAACCGCTTTGGCGCAGATGTGCTGAACGTGAGTTCAGCAGCAGCCACCTTCGCAAACAAAAATGTCGGGGTCGGCAAGGCCCTCAATGTCACTGGTATCAACGTCACCGGAACTGACGCCGGGAACTACACGTTCAACACCACGGCAGCCACAACAGCCGACATCACGAAAGCTGCTTTGACCGTGACGGCTTCTGGCGTAGGCAAAACCTACGATGGCACGACGGTAGCTTCAGCAAGCCTGAGTGATGACCGCATCGGCTCCGACGTGTTAATCATAGGCTCTGGCGCTAAATCCTTCTCCGACAAAAATGCCGGCGTAGGTAAAAGCATCAACGTAGCCGGCATCACAGTAACGGGTGCCGACGCCGGGAACTACGTTTGGAACACGACTGCCACCACCATGGCTGACATTGCCAAAGCGGCGCTCAACGTGACTGCCTCTGGCGTTAACAGAACCTATGATGGAACCACCAACGCCAGTTCAACGCTCAGCGACGACAGGATCGGCACTGATGTTCTGGCCTTGACTGCAGGAAGCAGCACCTTCGCTGACAAGAATGCGGGCACCGGCAAGACGGTCTCCGTCAGCGGCATTTCCGTCACGGGTGTCGATGCAGTCAACTACGTTTGGAACACTTCCGCAACGACCAGTGCAGATATCGCCAAAGCAGGTCTGACAGTGTCCGCTGTCGGCACCAATAAAGTCTATGACGGCACGACAGCCGCTAACGCGAACTTAAGCGACAACCATCTTGGCGCTGACAACCTGGTGATCAGCTCCTCGAGTCAGTCCTTTGCAGACAAAAACGCCGGGGTCGGTAAACTGATCACGGTTAACGGTATCAACGTCACCGGGGTCGACGCCGGGAACTACACATGGAACACGACTGCCTCTACCACGGCAGACGTCGCCAAGGCCGCCCTCAGCATCACCGCCGCTGGCGTGAACAAAACATACGACGGCTCGACAGCCGCTGCCGCCAATCTCAGCGATAACCGCATAGCCTCCGATGATCTGGTGGTCAGCTCTGCTGGGAAAAGCTTTGCAGACAAAAATGCAGGCTTGGGAAAGACGGTCTCTGTTAACGGAATCAGCGTCGCTGGTGCTGATGCCGCCAATTACACCTGGAACACCTCGACAACAACCACTGCGGACATCGCCAAGGCCGCGCTCAACGTAACCGCAGCCGGCGCCAACAAGTCCTACGATGGGACAACCGTGGCGGGACTGACCTTCGCAGACAACCGGGTAGCAGGCGACACCCTAAGTGTTTCTGGCCTCGGATCATTCGCCGATAAAAATGCGGGCACAGGGAAATCGATCAGCGTATCTGGTATCACCGTGACCGGTGCCGACGCTGGGAACTACACCTGGAACACGCTTGCTGTGACTGCCGCCGATATCGCCCAAGCGAACCTTACCGTGAAAGCGATAAATGGCAGCAAGACAGAAGGTGATACAGATGGAGTGTTGAATTGGAGCCTCCAGTCGGGCAGCTTGTTCGGCAGTGATTCGATTAATGGCGCGTTGGCTCGAGATGCTGGTGAAGTGTCCGGGCAGTACGCCATCAACAAAGGCACTCTCGATGCTGGCGCGAACTATAACCTGGCTTTTGTTGCCGGCACGTATGACATCACCGCGCCTCCGGTGGTAACCCCTCCAGTGGTGACGCCTCCGGTGGTAACCCCTCCAGTGGTGACGCCTCCAGTGATAACCCCTCCAGTGGTGACCCCACCGGTCGTCGTCGATCCGATCACCCCACCGGTTGTCACTCCTCCGGTGATTGTTGAGCCGCCAGTCGTGACACCGCCAACCTCACCGGTCGTGAATGCACAACTTCAGCAAGCTAAAGAGGTGATTTCGACCATCAGTGCAGCGACCAAAGTCTCGCACTCAACCGAGCAGCCACTAAAAGAAGTGAGAACCGATACAAATGGTGGAATTGGCGACTACCGACTCACCAACTTCGGCATGAAACTTCCGGAAGATTCAACGACAGGCGATAACTCCGACCAATAATGGAATAAAAAACAGGTCGAAAGACCTGTTTTTATTTCCAACAAATGTCGAATTGTAGATTGTCAAACCTCAGCATGATATGCTGTGAATTGACAATAATAAGAAAACTTACCACGAGTAAGTCAGAGGCCGCCTCCCATGAACAGAATCCATAATATCATTTGGAGCACGGCTCAAAATGCTTGGGTTGTCGTCGCCGAAGGCACCAAGCGCAGCTCAAAATCGGGTGCAAAAGCACTTAACGTGATGATTGCGCTGATTCTGCTCTCCCCGGCTGGCGCCTCCGCCGCAACCCTTCCTCAGGGTGGCGTGATCAGTGTGGGTGAAGGCACCATCGTCAACAACGGTGGCAACCAGATGGTCATCAAGCAAAACACCGAAAAATTAGGCATCAACTGGCAGAGTTTCAACGTCGGCGCCGACGGCCAGGTGATTTTCGCGCAACCGAGCAAAGAATCGATAGCGCTGAACCGCGTCGTCGGTAGTGATGGCAGCGCCATTCTTGGCAAAATCGACGCCAACGGCCAAGTGTTCCTGATCAACCCGAACGGGGTGATTTTCGGCAAAGATGCTCAGGTCAACGTCGGCGGCCTGGTCGCTTCGACGATGAACATCACCGATGAAAAATTCAAGAACGGTGATTACTCCTTCGCCGCCGAGGGCGGCAAGAATGGCGAGGTGACTAACCTCGGCCAACTGCAAGCGGCTGACGGCGGTTACGTCGCCCTGCTTGGAAAATCGGTCAAGAACAACGGCATCATCAAAGCCAAGCTCGGCACAGCGGCTATGGCCGCTGGCGATGCCGTGACGCTAGACTTTGCTGGCGATGGCCTAGTCAACATTCTGGTAAAGAAAAGCTCAGTCAACGCCCTGGTCGACAACAAAGGCCTGATCCAGGCCGACGGCGGCAACGTCTTGATGACCGCTAGAGCGAGCAACGCCTTGCTCAACACAGTCGTGAACAACGACGGTATCGTTCAAGCCCAAACCATCGGAACTCACGCAGGCAAGATATTTCTCGATGGTGGCGTGGACAGCGGTACGGTCATGGTGGGCGGAACCCTGGATGCCAGCGCCCCGGTTAACGGCAATGGTGGCTTTATTGAGACCTCCGGCCCTAACTTGATCGTCAAGGATGGCACCAAGGTCACCACCCTAGCAAAAGAAGGCAAAACCGGCGATTGGCTGATAGACCCAACGGACTTCACAATCGTGAGTGGCACAGCCGCGCAAACGACCTCCAAAATTGGCGCCACAACCCTTAAAACTAACCTGGCGTCAACGAACGTGACACTGCAGACATCGGCTGCAGGCAGTCAATCCGGCGACATCAACGTCAACGCCGACGTTAGCTGGTCAGCCAACACCAAGCTGACGTTGACCGCCCATAACATGGTCAACATCCATGCGAACATCACCGCTACGGGGGCCAGCGCAGGCTTAGCCATCAACGCGCCATGGGAATACTACATCTCCCCTGACGTTAGGTTACGGATGCCCGGTGCCAACTCGACCTTTTCGGTCAACGGCATCAACTACACGATGATCAGGACGGTAGCTGACCTGGCCCTGCTCTCGAATGCTACCAACAACCAACGATTTGCAATCGTCGACAACATTGATGCTTCTGCAACCGGCACCTGGAACAGTGGTGCTGGCTATGTTCCGCCAGGAGGTTGGGATGTAGGAATGATCGATGGTCTGGTGGTTGATGGATTCAACAACTCGATCACCAATCTCAGGATTAATCTGGCTAACGACTATTCCGGATTAATTGGTCAGGCGAGCAATGCCACCCTTTCCAACATCAAACTGAACGGTGCTGTTGATGGCTTTGGCTACACCGGCATGCTTGCCGGGTACCTGGAAAACAGCACGGTCTTTAACGTAGTAACTAGTGGCACGGTCAACGGCACTAACGCCGACGGTGTCGGCGGGGTCATAGGTTGGGGTAACAACTTAACGCTGCGAAACCTAGAAAGCAGCGCTGTTGTAGCGGGCACAAACGACGTTGGCGGCCTGATCGGGTACGTCATCGATTCGGACATGATCTATTCGTATTACACCGGGTGGTCGGTAACCGGTAAAGATGCCGACAGTGATTACACGGGCGGTATTGCGGGTTACTCACAAAACAGCACCTATGAAGGCCTGCTCAGTACAGGCAACATCATCGGGGCCAACTTTGTAGGCGGTTTATTCGGCTACAGCAAAAACAGCACAATCAGCCTGGGTTCTGCTCAAGGTGGTGCAGTCTCCGGCGTGCAAGCCACGGGTGGTTTGATTGGCTACGCCACTGGCGGATCTCTCATCAATTCCTACGCAACAGGACAAGTAGACGGCCAGACCCAAACGGGTGGCCTGATTGGTAAATCGGTAAACCTGAACGTCAACAACGTCTATGCCAGCGGCAATGTGACGGGTACCACCTACACCGGTGGCCTGGTCGGCGACCTTTCGACCGGCACCATCAACCAAGCATTTTCTACCTCCAGGGTGGTTGGCACAAACTACGTCGGCGGCTTCGCCGGGCGTGATGTATCAGGCGCGATTTCTAACGCCTATGCAGGTGGTGATGTCACCGGCACCCGATACGTCGGCGGATTCCTCGGGTCAGTGGCAACGTCTGTCGTCAATTTCACCTATTCTCTCGGCCTGGTTTCCGCTTCGCTAAACTACGGTGGATACAGCGGTTTTGGAACAGGCAACACCATCTCCGAAAGCTTCTGGGATACCCAATTATCAGGTCAAGCGACCAGTGTTCACGGGCTTGGCAAAACCACGGCCCAAATGCGAGCGGCCTCTACCTTTGCTAACTGGAACATCGGCACTTTGGGTGGTACCGGCGAAATCTGGCGCATCTACAATGGCTTCACAGCGCCCCTGATGCGTTTTGTGATGCCGACTGTGTCAGTTAGCGGTAACGACAAAACCCTGACCTACTCAGGCCATGCCGTCACCAGAGCTGAGTTGGATGCCGGCACCGCTTTCGGATACTCGACGAGTGATCTGTATACGGACTGGTACAACTTGACCTGGGATCCCCGCGCCACTAACGATGCTCGGTATATCTTGGGCGGTAATACCTACGGTGGCGGCCTGGCAATAAGAAATGCAGGCACCTACACCACCGATCTCTTCTACTCGACCCAGTTCGGCTACGACATCGTTGAAGCGGCGCCTAAAACCGTCGTTATCAACAAGGCCAACCTGAGCATCACGGCCACCGGCGATAACAAGACCTACGACGGCACCACTACTGCAGGCACGACGTTTAGTGATAACCGCCTGGGCAGCGACTCTCTGGTGATCGGATCCGCCTCCAGCACCTTTGCCAACAAAAACGTGGGCAATGGTAAGACCATCACTATCGGCGGAATCACCGTAACAGGCGCTGACGCCGGAAACTACACCTGGAACACGAGCGCCACCACGACGGCCAACATCACCAAGGCCGCCCTGACTGTCGGCGCGACGGGAGTCAACAAAACCTACGACGGCACAGCCGGAGCCAGTGTCAATTTGACTGACAATCGCTTTGGCTCCGATGTTCTGGTGATTGGCTCAACCACTAATGCCTTCGCTGACAAAAACGCCGGGGTGGCTAAAACAATCACCGTAAACGGCATCACTGTCACAGGCGCTGACGCTGGTAACTATACGTGGAACACCTCCACCGCTACCTCGGCTGACATTACCAAAGCTGCATTGTCGGTGACCGCTGCTGGCGTGAACAAGACCTATGACGGCACCACCAATGCTGGCGCTACCCTGAGCGATAACCGTATCGGTGCGGACAACCTGGTTCTCAGTTCAACGGGCAAGGCCTTCTCTGACAAAAATGCCGGTACAGGCAAAACGATCACGGTGAGCGGTATCACCGTAACCGGTACGGATGCAGGGAACTACACCTGGAACACCTCAGCGTCGACTACTGCCGACATCGCCAAGGCGGCCCTGACCGTCACGGCTGCCGGCGTGAACAAGACGTATGATAGCTCAACGGCTGCTGGTGCAACCCTAAGCGATAACCGCATCGGTTCTGACGTATTGGTGTTGGGCGCAGGCAGCAAGACTTTTGCTGACAAAAATGCCGGCCTTGGCAAGACCGTAACCGTGAATGGAATCACCGTGACGGGCGCAGATGCTGGCAACTACACGTGGAACACCTCAGCAGTTACTACCGCAGACATCACCAAGGCGGCCCTAAACGTGACTGCCACCGGGGTGAATAAGACCTACGACGGCACGACGAATGCCGGCGCCAACCTCAGCGATGATCGTATCGGCTCTGATGTACTGGTCGTGACATCTGGTGCCAAGGCCTTCTCAGACAAAAACTCAGGCACCAGTAAATCCATCACCGTGGGCGGCATCAACGTCACGGGCGCGGATGCCGGCAACTATACCTGGAACACTTCGGCTACCGCCTCTGCTGACATCGCCAAAGCAGCCTTGACTGTAAGTGCTTCGGGTGTGAACAAGATCTACGACGGCACGACAGTCGCTAGCGCGAATCTGAGCGATAACCGCATCGGTGCTGACGACCTCGCGCTCAGCTCTTCAGGCAAGGCCTTCTCTGACAAAAACGCAGGCGTTGGTAAAACCTTGACCGTCAACGGCATCAACGTGACCGGTGTCGACGCCGGGAACTACACGTGGAACACGACCGCCGTCACGTCAGCCGACATCGCAAAAGCAGCGCTGAATGTCACCGCTACCGGTGTGAACAAGACATACGATGGCAGCGCCACTGCCAGTGCGAACCTGGCTGATGACAGAATCGGTTCTGATGTTCTTGTCTTGAATGCTACCGGGAAAAATTTCGCGGATAAAAATGCTGGCAGCAGCAAGGCGATCACTGTCACTGGGATCAACGTCACGGGCGCCGACGCTGGCAACTACACCTGGAACAACAGCGCCTCCACGACGGCAGACATCGCCAAAGCTGCACTGACGGTAACAGCCACTGGGGTCAATAAGACCTACGACGGTACAAACACCGCTGGGGCGAACCTAAGCGACAATCGCATAGGCGCCGATGACCTGGTGCTTAGCTCTACCGGCAAGTCCTTCGCGGATAAAAACGCGGGCCTTGGAAAAACTATCACCGTGAACGGCATCAACGTTACGGGCTCTGACGCGGTTAACTACACCTGGAACACCACGGCATTGACCGCAGCCGACATCGCCAAGGCTGCCCTCACCGTCACCGCGAATGGCGTTAACAAGATATACAATGGCAGCAGCTCAGCCGGTGTGAACTTGGGCGATAACCGCGTTGGTGCAGATGATCTGACCATCAGCGCAGGCTCAAAAGCCTTCGCCGATAAAAACGCGGGTACAGGCAAGGCGATCAATGTAAGTGGCATCAATGTCACGGGTGCTGACGCTGGAAACTACACGTGGAATACCAGCGCTGTAACGACTGCTGACATCGCAAAGGCGGCGCTGAATGTCACCGCCAACGGGATCAACAAGACCTACGATGGCACCACGACTGCAGCTGCCAACCTTGCCGATGACAGAATTGGTTCCGATGATCTGGTACTCAGTTCAGGAAGCAAAGCCTTCGCTGACAAGAATGCAGGCACTGGCAAAGCGATCACAGTGAACGGGATCAGCGTGACCGGTGCTGATGCTGGTAACTACATCTGGAACACGTCTGCGCTAACCTCTGCAGATATCGCGAAAGCCGCGCTGAATGTGTCTGCGACCGGTGTGAACAAAACGTACGACGGCTCCACCGCCGCTGCCGCAACGCTGAACGACAACCGAATTGGGTCTGATGACCTGGTGCTGAGCGCTGGTTCAAAAGTCTTCGCAGACAAGAACGCAGGCCTGGGCAAGACGATCTCGGTGAACGGCATTACGGTGACCGGGGCTGATGCCGCAAACTACACCTGGAACACATCAGCCGTCACTTCAGCCGATATTGCCAAAGCGGCACTGTTAGTGACCGCTGCTGGCGTGAACAAAACATACGATGGCTCAACCAACGCTGGCGCCACCTTGACTGATAATCGCATTGGCGCAGACGACCTGGTCATCGGAGCGTCAAGCAAAACGTTCGCAGACAAGAACGCTGGGGCCGGGAAAACGATCACCGTCAATGGTGTCAACGCAACAGGCGCTGACGCCGGGAACTATATCTGGAACACAACCGCTGCAACCTCAGCAGACATCGCCAAGGCTGCGCTTAACGTGACCGCAGCAGGTACCAACAGGGACTACGACGGAACAACGGCAGCCGGCTTGACCTTCTCGGATAACCGAGTGGCTGGCGATAGCCTGAGCGTTTCCGGGCTGGGTTCTTTTGCGGACAAAAACGCAGGCACAGCAAAGTCGATTAGCGTCACCGGTATCACCGCAAGCGGGATCGATGCCAATAACTACACATGGAACACGTTGGCCTCAACCACTGCCGATATCGCCAAAGCGAACCTCGTCGTGAAGGCCGTAAATGGCGGCAAGGTCGAAGGTGAAACAGATGGTGCCCTAGGCTGGAATCTGACGTCGGGCAACCTCTTCGGGGCCGACTCCATCAATGGATCCTTGGCTCGAGACGCTGGCGAAGTCGCCGGAGAGTACGTGATCAATAAGGGAACCCTTGATGCTGGCATGAACTACAATCTGGCCTTCGTTGCCGGGAAGTATGACATCTCAGCAGTGGCGCCCCCTCCTGTGGTGACTCCACCGGTTATAACCCCGCCTGTGGTGACTCCGCCAGTCGTGACACCTCCAGTGATAACTCCGCCTGTTGTGAATCCACCAGTTGTGACTCCGCCAACCCCGCCGCTCGTAATCGTGCAACTTGAGCAGGCCAGGGAGGTTATCTCAACGATCTCGGCAACAACCAAAGTGTCACACTCGAACGATCAGCCGATCAAAGAGGTGAGAACTGAAACGACAGGTGGAATCGGAGACTACCGACTGACCAACTTCGGCATGAAGCTGCCGGAAGATACCACTCAAAGCGATAAGTCCGATTGATCTGAGATTGGAGTATTAAAAAACAGGCCGAAAGGCCTGTTGTTATTTCCAATCCCTTTCGACTTTGCTCAACAACCCGAAAAAGCGATGCTGAAATTGGGCAGCAGCCTGCTGCACAATTTGCGTTGATCTAGTAGGACGCCCACAGGAAGCCGTGTAGCCGCCATGGATAGGCGCAGGCCTACTGACTCGGGTTTTGCTCCTGGCAGGCTGGATGGCCCAGTGAAGGGCCTTCCAGGGTTTGCCTCAGCGACTTGGTTGAGCCTCTTGTTCTGACTCTTTCCCATAGTGCGTTTTATCGAACTGGGCGAAGGCCTTGTCGTAGTCGCAGTGGTGGGCGGCAAAGGTGCTCAGCGGGATGCGGTAGCTGTCCAGATCGTCCTTATGCTCTTTGTAGAATGCCGTGGCCAAGGCGTAGTAGTCGCGGGTTGAGGACGGCTTACGTTCTTCGATCATATCCTCGAGGTCATCCCTCAACCCGGAAATTCTGATCTGACGCTGATTCGCCCCGTCTTCCGATAGCACCAGGTGGACGTCATCAACATCAACGAAGACGTGCTCGATACGGCTGTGCTGCACGTAAAGGCAAGGTATGCCCTGGTAAAACGACCTAGCGCAATTCATGGCCCAGTCGCCGGCGAAAAACTTCTTGGTGTCGTACCCGAGCATGCCCAAAACTTCCTTGTCGATGCCCAGCTTTGGCGCCAGCTTCTCAATGAAATAGCCATTGGTCATCGTGGTTTTCAGGGGCATGTCGACCATTTCGTTGATGTCGTCGCCATTGGCTTCTATGCAGCGGGTTACAAAGCGATGAGGCATGACGAAATCTCACATAAATTTCACTGGGTCTATTACTCAATTTACCAGTGCCGCGATTCGAAGCACCAGCTAACAATAAGATTTTCGCGGCGCGATCCATGCGCATAGGAGACACTCTGCGTTGACCATATTTGCGCATACTCTGTACAGTGAAATGATGCAGCATCACCGCGCAGGAATGTCACATGAACGACGATCACCCATCCAAGAAAGACCAGGCTGTAGCTCCTCTGGTATTCCACGGCACAAAAAACGAGGAAGTGGACTTCACCGCCTCCAAAAATTACGGATCTGAAGGTGCCTATTTCGCTAGCGGTAGTGTGAATCCTGATCCTGGCCAGCACTCTGGTATTAATACCGAAAGGGTCGTAGTTCTGGATGGCGCGGCGTACGCGGCGGCTGAAGTTGCAAAATGGAACGCCATGGGAATTGAAGTGGACGGTGATTTCACTCCCCCTACTGGGCCCAATCCATTCGCGCAATACGGTGCCAAACGAGACGTGACGCCAGCCCCTGGTGAGGATACCGCTACCCCTATGCAATCTCAGGGTAACCCAGTCACTGGTGATCTGATCGCCAAAGATGACTGGATGCAAACGTTTGATCCAATGGTGTTGGAATTTCTAAAGGAACCAGCACTATCCTCTTACAGACCCGACATCGAAGGCGTGTTGGTGGATGAGGACGAAAAATACAAACATTTGCCCAAGGGCATAGCCGATTCGATGAAGCCGGTTCCAATCAAGGTGTCTCTCGAGGACTGGCTTGAGCTCAAAGATAAATCGCCAGCTGGCGTAGATCCCGTTCTCGGTGACTTCCTACGAGCCAACCCCGCCTACTTTGATCCGAACAGATCCGAAGGTGAAGGGGTTACCCTGCGCCAATTGGGCGTTCTATCGGACAACCTAACGCGCCTGAATATGGACAAGCCCATGATCCAGCAGGGCTCGGAATGGATAGCCCCGAAACTCGTTCTACACAATTACCTCGGCGAAAAGATCATGAATGAACTGATCGATTTTGCAAAGGCGAAAGGCATCAACGTCAAGGGCGGCCTGGGTCTCTACCAGCAGTTGGATCTGGACGACTCACCGAGGCCGTAATGTGGAACGCCCGGCGCTTTGCAGCATCGGGCATCACTCACGATGGTGACCAATGAAAGTCTTTCTTGACTGTGAATTTACCCAGATCAACGCCCAAGCCAAGCTCATTTCTCTCGCCCTGGTAGCTGAAGATGGCCGCGAGCTCTACGTGGAATTATCGGACAGCTACGGCTTTGATGATTGCAGCGGCTTCGTCAAAGAATACGTCCTACGGCAGCTTGATCAGGCCAGGTACGGATGTACCCTAGAGGAAGCTCAGGCTAAACTCGCCGGCTTCGTATCAGAGTTGCACTCAAACATTCAGATCCTGAGCGACGCACCAGAATTTGATTGGGAGTTCTTTTGCGAGCTGATGTATGTGGATAGTCATTGGCCTGTAAACGTGAGTAACAGACCACTCAACCTCCGTGACTGGTACAACGAACTTGAGTCCAACGAAATTGTGATATATATACCTGAAGTGCCTCACCATGCGCTTTTTGACGCAAGAATTCTTGCATCGTTATATAGATCCATATCCGCGCAAACAAAAACACGATAAAGATTAACTAAATTGGTTACCACTTAGCGAATGCCATTTGATTTTGGTTTTTTTACTCAAGTTTACAGTTCCGCCAATCATATTTCCCTCTGAGTCTTTTACGCAGACATTAAACTTACTAGAGATTTCACTTTTCACCTTAGCGAGTTCAGTTAACACCCCAGTAACTTGGATGATTAGCTTACCCAATGCAGAGCGATTACTCGGTTTAAATTTATTGCCACTATTTATGAAAAAACTGCATAAGACTTCATTAATCCTACCATCAAGAATATGGGATTCCTTTTTAGTGATGGTTCCTGGGTACGAGATGCAGGCGTTACCAATCTCGACAATGCCTGATTTTCGCACGAATCCATCGTCAATAAATCGATAAAGATTATGATAAATCAATTCCACTGCGCCATCTTTGTGCAGGCCAGAAATTGCCGCAAGGCGCTCAAAATACCCAATATCAGTTTCGGTCGTTGATGGGAGGCCTTTCAGAAAATCAATGACGACCTCGAAGCATTTATAAGACTTGACAGATTGGTATCTAATTAATCCTGCAACATCCTTACTTATCCTCTCGATGCCTCCATAGACAGTTGCTGAATTTACAGAAAGATGTCGTTTTCGCCTATTATTCTTGAATATCTTCTGGCCTGGCATAGGATTCACCGACATAGATCTTGTGTCTGAAATGACTACTACATGAGTTCCAAGATTAAGTCCAACCAGAACTGTCATTTCAAACCTCCAGCCGGAATAGAATTGTGCAACACAACTTTTACCTTCTCCAGATTCAGTCCATGGTCAACCAGGAGGTCGCGGACTTTCTGTGAAGGGTTCTTGCCCACATCATCACCAAAGACCTTACGCCCGAGATCCGCGTAATTCTTAGCCTCCCTACACAAGCTCAAGACGAGGTTCAACTGCGCCTGCTCGAACAGGTTGAGGGTGTGGCCAGGGAGCACCTGCTCCAGGAGGGTCGTCTTACTCCCGGCTATGGCCGGGCTAGCTCGGCGCCAAGCCGCCTTAAGGGTCGATAGCTCATCACTCACCACGCCATTATCGATGGTTCCATTGATAGCCAAGGTCGACATTCGCTCGACCGACGACGCCAGGTCACGAAAGTTACCCGTCCACAACGCCTCACTCGACATTGCAAACGCCAAGTAGCGCTTCAGCGATTGTGGCAAGAATCGATACATGACGCCCTCGCGCTTTTGCAGAGCATCCAGCTCATACGTGATGTTGGGATGAATATCCTCCAAACGATCCCGCAGGCCTGGCATGGTGAACGCCCAGGTGTTGATCCGCGCCAGCAAGTCACCCCGGAAGGTGCCCTGCTCAACTGACTCCAGAAGATCCCGGTTGGTGCCGGCGATCAATTGAAAGTCACTTTCGACCGTCGCGTCACTACCCATTGGCGTGAAGATCTTGTCTTCGAGCGCATGCAGCAGCATGGCCTGCTCATCGAGACCCAGGTCGCCGATCTCATCCAGGAACAACAACCCCCCATTGGCTTTCTTCAGTAATCCGTCCCGATTGGCCTGAGCGCCGGTGAACGCGCCGCGCACGTGACCAAACAACGTCGACATCACCGTGTCACCCCGCAGGGTGGCGCAGTTGACTTCCACGAACTCGCCCTTGAGCAGTCCGGCCTCTTCTTTGACCTTGTGTAGCCTTCGCGCCATAGCGGTCTTCCCGGAGCCTGTAGGGCCCATCAGGAGGATTGGGCTACGGGACTTCGACGCAACCTGTTGTAGCTTGCTGACCATGTTGTTGAACGCAGGGTTGAGCGTCACGATCCCTTGCTTGAGTTTCGACTCGCCTTGCAGGTCGTCCAGGCGGTACCGGGCCATGACCAGGTCATATTTACGCAGATCTAGGTCGATCAGGTTGATGGCCGTGCTTAAATCCTCACCACGCGAGCACTGCGCTATCAGCCCTGGCCAGCGCTTTTCTTCCGCCATCTTGTAGCTAGCAATCTGCATGATGTGCGTACCGGTGCTAATGCTTAGCAGGTAAGTATTTTCAGGCCTGAAATTGATGGATGACCGAAGCGAATCCATCATCAGGAAGGTGGATACCAGGTCGAATGGCTCGAAGTCGACTTCTTTCAGTTCAACTTCAAAGCCCTCGTGGGACTTAATCGACAACGCATCCTCCATGACAAGTTTGGCCAGAGACGCGTGTTCTGGCTGATGCAGGAGCACCAGGGTGTCGACCCGCACACCTGTGGAGGCCGACATCCCTACGTTCGGACGCCAGCGTTTCCATCGGCGCGGATGGAAGCCAGCATCCAAGTCTGTGCCAAGGAAGCTGTACATAATCGTCTTTCCCATATTCCCACCATATCCATATATGTATGGAATATAGCCTAGCCAATACCGTTGCTTTCGTCAATTTACTTAAATCAAGGTTACAGCCGTAAAAAATATTTAAATCCATATTTATCAGTATGTTACGAGTTTGTTTTGCAAAGGATTGCGAAGTTGGCACGCCTTTTTCATTAGGTATTTCATCGTCTGAACACTTCAGAATGAATTCAAGGAGCTTCACAATGGCTAACAAAGCAGTATTCGCCTCGGCAACCGTCACGAACCACGCTGGTGGAAAGGCCTTCGCCAAATCAGACGAGGAAACCCTCGTACAATTCGCGATGACCGGAACCTTTAACGACACCTTCTACACCAAGGGCTCGAACCAGCTGAGCCAGGTGCTGGAGCGTGCGGCTCGCGTCTCGGACGAGTTCATCGCCAAGCTGGCGATCTACGGTCGTCAACAGGGCTTGATGAAAGATATGCCGGCGCTGCTGTGTGCCGTTCTGGTGGCTCGTCAGAGCGTGCACGTCGAGACTGTATTCACACAGGTCATCGATTCGCCAAAAATGCTGCGTAACTTCGTGCAGATGATGCGCTCCGGCGTGGTTGGTCGTAAGTCGCTGGGTTCGAAAGCCAAGCGCCTGGTGCAAGACTTTATCGGTAAATTGTCGGACTACTCGCTGTGGGAGGCGTCGATTGGCAACGACCCATCGCTGGTGGATGTGATGAAGCTGGCGCACCCGAAAGCCAAGGATGACCGTCGTAACGCGTTGTACGCCTACATCCTGGGTCGCCCAGTCGATGCAGCGCAGCTGCCAGACTTCATCCGCGAGTACGAAGACTTTGTGAATGGCGATTCTAAAGACGCGCCACTGAAGGCCCCCTTCCTGAAATTGACGGCCCTGCCGCTCAAGGAAGACGACTGGAAGCGCATTGCGCTGAACGCGAGCTGGACGCAGACCCGATTAAACCTAAACACCTTTGCCCGGCATGGCGTGTTCAAGGATCGTGAAATGGTGGCGCTGCTGGCTGACCGGCTGGCCAACCGTGAAAACGTACTGAAGGCCAAGGCTTTTCCGTACCAGTTGATGGCAGCGATGCTGAACATCGACAGCGAGATCCCCTACGAGATGGCGAACGCGCTTGAGCAGGCCATGGACGTGGCCCTGGAAAGCGTCCCTGTGATCGAGGGCTCCACCCTGATTGCGGTGGATATCTCGGGTAGCATGTCCGACCCAGTGACCGGACGCGGTGGTGTGCCAAGCAAGATTTCTTGCCTGCAGGCCGCAGCACTGATCGGGTCTGCCCTGCTCCACAAGAACCGCTCTGCCCACCTGGTGGCGTTTAACACCGCTTGCCATGAGGGGGAGTTCCCAGCCGATCAGTCAGTGATGCAAATGGCTCGCGAGTTCTCGGCGATCCAAGGTGGTGGGACGGATTGCGGTAGCGTCCTGCGGCACATGAATGAACACAACATTGAGGTGCAGAATGTAATCTTGATCAGCGACAACGAAAGTTGGGCTGATCGCCACAATTCGAACCTCTCGGCCCTCTGGGCCGGCTACAAGAAAAAGATTCCAGGTGCGCGGATGATCAACCTGGACATCACGCCGAACGAAACCTCGGTTTCAGCCAACCGTGCAGATACCTTGCGCGTCGGTGGCTTCTCGGACGAAGTGTTCCATGTAATGTCAGCATTCCTGGCAGGCAATAAAACGCAGTTGGACGCGGTAAAGGCAATCAAGCTGTAAGGCAACGCCTGGCGAAAAGGATTTCGCCAAATGATTGAAAGATCTACGAAAAAGTATTGATCTTCTGCTAAAAGATGGTAAAGTGTCCATAGGTCGAATGTCGCCGTGGATTACATTGAACGGAAATCTACGGCAACTTTTTGTCGACCTTCGCCAGATGCCTGTTGGGACTACATTTCGAAAACTGTCCGTCTCACAATCCTTTGCTGGCAACCTATTTTTCACCCTGGCGCTACGGCGATAGGGACAGGCTTCAAAATTTGAGTCGAATGCGGTTGGGACTACATCATTCGGGATAACCGTCTCCTCCTTTTTTGTCGATTCAACGGTCAGATGCCGTTCAGGACTACACTACGAATGTCCGTCTTGCGCACCTTTTGCTGACCACCCTACTCCGGTTTCCGGCAGTGCCGGCGACCAACAGCTTCAAAATTTGGTTCGAATGTGGAATGGGACTACACGCATTGATACGTCTCACCAGTTTTTGTCGAACCATCGGCCAGATGCCGAGCATGTCTACATCTTTTAAATGTTCCGACAGCTCATCCTTTGCTGGCCACACTACAATCGATTACCGGCAGCGCCGGTGACCAACAGCTTCAAAATTTGGTTCGAATGCGGCGGGGACTACATCATTTGGGATAACCGTCTCCTCCATTTTTGTCGAACCAACGGCCAGATGCCGGGCAGGACTACACTCATCGAAGTCTTTCTCACCTCCTTGCTGGCCACCCCACAAAACAAAAGGCACCTCTGAAGGTGCCTTTTGTCTTTTTGAACTATCGACTTAAATGCCAAGATCCTGGGAAAACACGACACCTCTTGAGGTTAATGGCATCACGCGCAAATAAGGCTGCATGACCTCTGGGCCATGAATAACTGCCAACAATGTCCATTCACTAGCCGTTTTGGCGTGCTTCACGCATTCCTCAATGGGCGAATCTTTGATGATGACCCTGGCAATGGAAGCCATGTCGCTCAGATCATCCGTCGGAGTTTGCGTCCGGGCCAGACCACGGATCAGCTTGGAAAGTGGTCGCTTGGGCTCCTTGAACGGCCACAGGCCAATTTCGTAGGTGTTCTGTAGCATGCACCTTCCCCACCGAGTCCCAACATCATTGATGTCTGTGCGCCTGCAAAATGTCTTGATTTCCGAAAGGTCAACACAGGTGGCGCCGGTGTTAAGCCGATCACGACTTGTGACTCCTTTTTTATCCTGCAAGAAGACTTCGGTTTGGGGCACAAACCTATAGCCTAAATCCTTCAAGTCACCCGGCGTCTCCTGCTCCAATCTCCAAACCATGGCCTGGTTGTCCAGGCCAAACACCTTCACAGCGGTAACGATATCCTGGCCTACGAGCCAGTCGTCCTTAAGGATAAATTTCCACTGACTGTGACTTAGCACCGGCCCGAGGGCTTGATGAATATCCTCACCAATGCGCATGAAGGCAAGCGCCTTTACACGGGTAGCATAGTGAAAGCCAAGTTCAGCTGGACAGTTCCTGTCTCCGCCAGGGTGAGCGTTGAGCGTCATCAGGTCAAAGGGGACATAATGGTGAGTGAACGCCCGAGCCAAAGCATAGTTCCGGCTATCCAGCTCAACGGGCCTTTCGAACTCTGCAAGAAAAGCGCAAGACGTGTGGCACAGAAGGTACCCAGTCTTCTCGAAGATGCCATGTTTTTGTTTTTTGTTTCCATAGGCCTGCATGACGACCTGCCCGAGAAGATCATTTCTCGAGGCCTTGAATTGCAGTGTCAGTGCGTCGCAGGATGGAGGCTCACTGGCTTCTGTTTCTGCTTTTGTGTGGAGGGCTCGCCAAGTTTCGAAGTCCACGAACTGATCCCCCAGCGTAGCCCCATGAACGGGAACGTAAGGATCCAGGTACTCCCCATAAGCTTCGACCATTTCAGGCGTTGCCCAGCAAAGAATAGGGTTATAGGGCTTTGGATGCTGCCTTCCGTTCGCCATCTCGTTCAATGCGACCATAAGCTCAGGGTCACTGACAGTCTCGCCACTAAGGGTCGGCAAATTACCATCAAACTCTACCGCTCGGGCGATTTCAGCCACGGGCTTCATGAGGCCTTTCTGAAATAGAGCGCCAGCATCATCAAGCAATCCAATAATGTCTGGATGATCGAGAAGATCGAACATGGCCTTTAGCTGGTCGGCAGTCCTTATGGCCTCGAACAGATAAAGCCTGTCTGTTGGCCTTGTGTAAGCCTCGCCGTTGAGCTCCAACTGATTGGTCGCCGTCTCCACCAAGTGAATCTTGAACGGGCCCCGCTCACTCCACAGATCTTCCGCCAGCGTCACGTCCCCCAGGTAAACTGCGTACAGCAATCCTGAGGCTAGCTCCGATGCAGGCAACTCTCTGCAGACCTTTAGGAGTGTTGCTCGATCCAGATTCAAGTATGGGTCGTTAGGGAGTCTGGCCGCATCAAACTGTTCAGAACGTTGGTAGACCCACTCTTTAAAAAGACTCAACGATGGAGAGTCGACTGGATCATCTGTCTGTGTCATTTGCTCGAGTCCTCATCAGATCACTAAATCTTACGATCAACGCCCTCCCGGATTTCCTCTGCATGCTCAAATCCCCAACTCGGCGGCGAAGACAGTGCCCAAAGCCTTAAGGGTCATTTTTTCTGCATAAGGCCTCATCGCTTCCGCGCCCAGTGCGTCGACCAGGTACTCCCACTGTGCCGGCGACTTGGCCACAGCTGCGCACGCTTCTGCTCCAGCGTTGATGAGGTAACCCCGCAGGGAAAGAGCGGCCTCGTTGTAACGCTTTCCTAACTTCTTGCGCGTGCATTCGAGCAATGCATCTTTCACTGAGGCGGGCTCCGGAATCTGGCTGCACGGCCAAAGCCCCATTGCGGTGAGGTCGGTATAGGCTTTCACCAAAACTGTCTGTCTAGCCGGCCAGGTCGGCTCAGGATCCGTACCCTTGCTGGTGTCGTCTAGGTCGACGGTGGATGAAATACCCCGGTAGGCCGAGGGAGATGATTTGCCTGACAGGATTGTTGTGCCCTCGGCGAATTTGAAGTCGATGGCCTTAAGCGTTTCCAAGTCGTGTACGGCAAGTTTCACCTTAAGGCCCCGGTTGTCGAACTCGAAATTTCTGTTGAGTACGGCCAGCAGCGCCCCATCTATCGTCTCTCCGCTCGCAATCGCCTTGAACTGAGCTGGAGTCAGGAGGTTTTTGGTCGCTTCGACCACAATAGGATCGCTTCCAAGCAGCCATAGGAATTGCGAATAGGTGTGTCCCTGGTAAAATTCATCATCATTCAGCTGACTGCCAGGGATTGCGTCCAGTCAAAGCAGGTCAAATGGCAGGTATCTATTGACGAATACGCAAGCGTCTCTAAGGTTCACATCGTCAACACCCCGCGCTGCCGGGAACTCACACAAAAAATCCGCTGATGTGTGGCACAGCACGTAGCCAGGCTCGGCCTCAAAACCATGCTGAACTTCCTTCGTCGCCATATACTTCAACAGAATACCAGCAACGACCGATTCTTCATCCGATTCGTTTCGAAGCCAGATCTTCGAAGGCAATGCTCCAGTTACGCCAGCCTGGGCGTCCGCCTCGAAGCGTTCAGACCACTCGGAAATCGGCATTTTTGGCGGATAGAACACGCCATTGGTGAAGAACTCGTGCTTGGCTGCATACGGCTTTAAAAGCCCAGGGTGTTGCCTGACCATTTCTGGCGTTGCCCAGCACAGCAACCTGTCGTAAGCCTTGCGCAAGCCTGGCCTTTTGGAGCCAGTGGTTAGAGCTTGTAGCAGTTCACCTTGGCTGACAACGCCGGCATCCAGTTTAGGCAAATCTCCGGAAAATCGGGCGCCTCGACGGCAGGTTCGCCTGACCACCTCCGACTTACCCATAGCAAACAGATTGCTGCCTTCCGGAGTCATGTCGATCAGCCCTCGGAAACCCATGTCCGAGATTAGGTGAAACAGCTTCTGGTAATCCTCGACAGTTTCTAGGCACTCGAACAGGTTAGGCGCGTCCGAAAGCAGCACAAATTCGCGCCCATTGAGGGTATGGATGTTTTTCTGCGGATCGTGCTTAAGGTTCAATGGGAATGGCCCACGCCCCTGCCACAGCTCCTTCAAGAGGGTCAACTCACCGTAGGAGATGATGTACAACGCAAGCGCGGCCACCTCCTCCTCAGGCAGATAACCCATCATTGCCTTAAAATTTGCGAACTCTGGTGTTTGTTGGCGGCTTACGTGTGCCACTAAATCAGTATCTGCGAGATCTCGAACGATGCGGCAGAGCTGATTCCAATGGACGGATTTGGAACTGACAGACCCAGTTTCTAGAAAATACAAATCCACCACTCCCGCAATCGCTTTGATCCAGAATATCTCTGGCGCCACTGACGGCTCAAGCGCCATGAGAAATAGGGGCCCTGCGGTTACGTCCTGGCCTCACCCTGCTCTCCATCGGTATTCTAAGGGAAAAGGGGATTTCGCATGCGCCATAAAAAAGAAGACGAACGTTTCGAAGAATTCCTAGTGGATCTCTCCGTCGACCATCAAGCTGAATTGCGGGCAGCTAGGGAAAGCTTCAAAGCCAGGGTTGATGCAAAATTCGCTGAGGTGACAGAACCCTTTCCTTACGATGAAAAAACCCTACTGGCCACTCTTCGTGAGCCAATGACCGCCAATTGGTGTCACCCCCTCGCCAACCTGGCCATGAAGCTAGTGGTGCATCACCACGCGGTGGATGAAGAGCCTTTTATGATCGGGGGTGTCGACCGGGATGACAGAGGTTCAAGCAATGGCGTCGTCTGCGGCTGCTTCTACGGCACTGTGCGGTTTACCCCTGACGAGATCCATGTGTTCTCGAACTGGGGCGAGGGGAATATGTGCCCGGAAACCTTTGCCAATCTTGCTGCCGTGCACCCCGCCCCACCCGCCTACAAGGCCTTGTACACACAGCTTGAAGCCATTGCTGATGAGCAGATGAAAATCGGCTGCACCGATTACAATCCACCAAAGAAAGTGAAGCTAAGACTGCCTCAGCCAGAGGAAACTCTTGGTTTCAGCATCT
The DNA here is from genome assembly GCF_028823535.1 of Pseudomonas serbica. Taxonomy (GTDB): domain Bacteria; phylum Pseudomonadota; class Gammaproteobacteria; order Pseudomonadales; family Pseudomonadaceae; genus Aquipseudomonas; species Aquipseudomonas serbica. The sequence goes on from NZ_JAQIYM010000090.1 coordinate 349,744, forward strand.
GATTGGTTCAGGTCTAAAACCCAGCGCCGTGTACTCATCAATCCACAAGGACTTGGCCGGCGCCTATAGCACCCAAAGGACATTCCGTAGGTGAAATTTCCCTTGGCATTTTGTAGAATTCGACCCTCAGCCATTTCATGCCGGTACCAGGGAATGCAATTCGACTATTTGCAGCTAATGCATACTGCTAACACTTCCATTCCCAATGCCATCGGCATGCACCTAATGTGCGACAGACCTCACATTCATTTTATCCACGATTTGATTGAAAGGTTTGGGGTAAAGGCTGTGCAGTTAGCACTTTCCGATGAAGAGCTATTGAAGTTGATGGATGCAATTGAACAGGATCAAGATAAATAATTAAATCTGAATAGTTTTAGTAAGTTATCCAGATGAATTGCTACTTAGATAATAAATGTTAAATGGCTTATCTAAGTTAATATCTCAGCCGACTTCCTCCTATCGCTCAATCTCAGGCTCAGTTTTCAAGTTCCTCGAGGTTTGGTATTATGGCCAATTGATGCCCAGCTCTTGGAGAGAAACGGCGATGGCCACCGATGAACCAACACCACCTCAGGATTTCGCGCAGCTTTACGAAGGTGCTGTGACCAAAGAAACCGTCAGCGCAGTGGCAAAAGTCACAGCTGATAAGGTGCTGGAGCGGTTCAATAGCATCAAGCCCTATACAGCGACCTTAGCCATTACCAGGGCCATCCAGATAGCCTCGGCGGAACATAACATTCCCGAGGTGCGGCGACTCGCTGAGCGACTGGGCAAGGTGGTTGACGACGAAGAAGTCGATAAAGAAAAACTCGTCCAGCTGACTAAAGATTATCCCTTTGAATCGGTTTTGAGCGTCTATTCCGAGGATCTCAAGGCACTGGCATTCGAAATAGCGTTGATCGTCCTTCAGACAGCTGAGGAAGAAAAAACGAAATCAGGCAGCCGAAGCCGTGGAAAAAGCCGGAGTCGGTCAAATTCGAAAAGAGCCTTCATCATCGCGAAGGGCGAAAAGTCGATTGAGGCGATGCGCAACTCGGGAAGGCCAACCTCACCGGGTAAGGACAAGGACTTCTTTGAATTTATGGGGTTTCAGGTGTCAGGTGACGGTAAAACGCTGACACCGGGCTCTTTCCCGGACATTAATGGCAACCGCGTCACCTCAATATCCAGGACAATCATCATCAACGACTTACTCGCCGGTAACCAACATTGGCTAAAGCTCGGCTACTCCATCGTAGAGAAGCCTGAAGAGGCCCCACAGGCCTCACAAGGCAGCGATCAACTTCGCGCAGTCAGCTGACCTAAGGTTGACCAGGAGGCCGCGCCCTGGGCCTCCTACTTCACTCCGCGTTTGACCACTGCCTGCCCGTGCTTGTCGTAATTTATGATCGACTTCGACATTCTCCTGAGCATGGCCTTAGCCTTTGGAAAATCATCAGGAAAATTCAGAGGCTCCGTTACAAGCATGACGATGTACAGACCGGTCAAGGCTACGAAAACGTAATAGTCGACACCATCGATCTCCCGCTTGAAATATTTTTCAGGGTCACGAAGGTTGATGAACGTCTTGTTGTGCTTGATTTGGAACCAAAGTTCTTTTGTACTTTGCCTAACAATACAGTTGAAGTTATCGCCGACTTTAAATGAGCTTGTCATTTTGTCGTCGTATATAGGAACAGCCTTAGTATCAATCATAGAGCAATAAGTTTCTTCACTCTCTTCATGATATATGTACGCCTGTTTTTTCTCTCTAAAAGACTCCAATAACTCTGTTTTAATGTCCGCGAAGATAAAGGCTTGACGTTGTAATTCAAACTGTTTGTGGGCTAATGCTACTGCATCCATTTCTAAATGGGCTCCAAGCTATTTATGTCAATATATTATCACGCTCATCACCCAGTAAGCTTTGCAGCTCGTCGGCTAGACAGCATCTGTGAAACTTATTTGATGAAAACCTGTCGCTCGATCAGAATGACCAGCATAGCTAATAAAGTTAAGTGTTGATGTCAATCAGTCATTTGTCGAATTTTTTAAAAATATTTGCACCAGGGATCACTTGATGATCATGTACAGGGTCTCCCCCTCCTTGATCATTCCAAGCTCCTGCCGGGCTCGCTCCTCGACGGTCTCCATACCGGATTTCAATTCCTGCACCTCGGCGTCAAGAATCGTATTCCGTTCCTGCAGCTTTTCGTTTTCAGCACGTTGCTCGGCGATCTTGACCTCCAGTGCCCTGGCGCTTTTGAAGCTGCCATCCCCTACCCATAGTCGCTGTTGCAGATATCCAAAAATCACAAGCAGTACAACGAACAACCAATGGGTGCTACGCATGGCGCTACGCTTTTCCGAGTTGAGTTGTTAGGGGCTGGACTACCTGCAACCTCAGGCTGCAGGGTCTCAATTCACTCACATACAGAGGGTGTGCGAAGAACGTCGAGGATCGACACCACCCTTAAAACCGCAAATTCACTCGTTCACGCTGCTTTGCATTTTCATGGGTTTCGTCCAGGCCAGCCTGCTCAAACGTCTGCTTTGACCACACGCTTGATGCAGCAGATACCAACATGGCCGATGACTCGCCCGGCCCAACCGCCTTGGCGCTGGCCAGAATCTCGCTGGCCGCTGAACTGATCTTGTTCGCTGACCAACTCGAACCCATGCTTTCGCGATTGAAGGCGGCCAAGTCTGCTTCCAGTTGCTGGCGGTACTTTTCCTTGGAAAAGCCCTTCACCATCTGCTGATCCACGGGCCAAAGGCCCTGCCCTGAGATCAACATTTCTGGCTTATCGGCTAACGATTGTGCAAAAGCCAGTTCGTCAGCTCCGGCGTGCCCGTCGACCACGATCATCAGCGCCGAGACATCCGCAATCAGTTCCGACGGGCCTTGCCCTGTGCCAAACGGTGAGGCCGGCACCGCAGCGGCGGTTTGTCCCATCGATCCATTAGCGGAGAACACCAGGAAGGCCCCGACGCCAGTCAGGGTTGCAATTAGCGCCCCTGCCTTGATCCAACTGACTCCTACCGTCATAACACACCCAGAGAATGCCTGGTGGCGCAGCCGAAACCGGCCCGCATGCGCCACCGCAAATGATAGAAATGGCGCCACGTTGAGGCGGCTGGCCCGGAATTAACCAAAAGATATACGAAATCATGGCGTTAGGCGATATTGAAAAGCAATTATTTAGCATGAATTGACACTTTTTTGACCTACCCCTACGATTCCTTCTCTTTCGTCGCCCACCAGCGGCGGTGACGTCGTGCGGTTGCGGAGCTTGCCATGCCAGTTTTCAAGCTGTTTCAGTGGATCCGGGTCACTTGCTTGTCCGATCCTGGCTTTTCGTTCATCCAGAAAACCAAAACGATTCTCGACGAATCGTTGCAGGCTTTCTTTGTCCTTTGGTGGGGTGCATTGCTCCTGACCACTTTGGACAAGCCGTTACACGTCGCCATCATCATCCCCTGCTTGGTGATCTCATCCCTCAGTCCCCTGGCGTCACGATTTATGTCGCGCATGGTCAGGCAAACGTTCACGCTAGTGGTCGGCATGGGCAGTCTGGTTCTCGCGACCCGTTTTTCCAATGACCTGACCAATGCCATGGCATTTGCGGAACACCATATTGGTACCATCGCCATCATGGTTGTAATCGGAGGGCTCGTCACTGCTTCTCAACTTATGTTTGCGCTCTTCGAGGCAGACATTAGCAATCAGCTCCCGCCTCGGCCCCGTAAACCGACACTGATCGGGCCTTACACAAAACTTCAAAAATTGGATGCCCAGTTTGTCGCGGCCCATGAAGCTGGCCATGCCATCGTTCTGGCTTTATTTCCTCACCAACCCGATGATATCGCTGTGGTCATGACGGCTGACGTGATGGGGAACAACAATAATGGCTGGTGCTCCAGTGTCGGTCTGGAAACGCATATCACGCCGAGGGGCTTTCACGAGCTGTACATGATCCTTCTTTTGGCCGGTCGGGAGGCTGAACTACTGTTCGTTGGCGAATACTCCATCTGTGGGACTACAGACAATGACAAATGGCTGACCTGTGCAAGACGATTCCTTGAAACCTCCCCCACCCACATATTTTTCCGGAAGCCGGCGTCGAAACAGGAGTTTGATTTCAACGCAGAGCAGCTGGAGAAGCTGAAGGCCGAGCATGTCGAAATTGCCAGGCGTCTGCTGCTAGCAAACCAGGGCCTCCATGCACAGATTCGGGATGGTGTTCTGGAAAAGGGACGGGTTGAAGGAAAAGAACTGCTCGATCTACTCGCCCAGGTCAAAAACATCGAAGGCTGCCCTGCGCTGTCCGTTCTTACCGATCAGGCCCTAAAGGCCGATCTGGAGACTAAGCGCTCATGATCAGATCGGCTAAAAAGCATTACGTTGAACTCAGTGATACATTTAAGATATATTGCCGGGTCAACTCATGGCTATATCAATACCGGCAACGGATCTGAACACCCTAGTTTTGTCATAGGATCGTGCGTTGGTCGAGACTTCCCCCTAGCAAATTAACCTAAAAATTTCAGACAATATGGAATCCCACCAGATGAAGAACAAGATCGCAGCATTTTTAGGTATTTCCGCTTGCCTTATTTTCACCGCGATTCACATGCATAACCCGAAGCCACCGGTACGCACGCCATTCCTCCCAAAGACATTTTGCGGCCTGCTCGGTGAGCAAAAAATTGAAGTACCTAGCGAGTATTTTGGGACAGTACCCGATTACGAGGAAATAAACATTTCGGCAGCGGATAGGCTAATAGTCAAAGAAGATTGCTCTAGCAAGCTTAATAGCCTTGAAGTCCACACAAACATTAAAAGCGGGTTGCCGACCGGGCCTTTTGGTCAAAGCCCATTTGATATTGTAGTTACATACAGGCCTAGCAAAGTAGATTTAAAGTTAAGTGACCGCTTAAAGAACATTTCAACTGACAAAAACATTGTGTTAATCGATAAAAATTTTGATACCAGTGTATATGAAACCGTTAAAGATGAGATAAACCATACAAAAAGAATTACTATTAAAACCAATGAGGGGAAGGCAAATCGTATTGTTGAGTGCACTGTAAATTCAACAGGTAAAAATCTTGGCTGTGAGCTGTTTTATTATTACGAAGGATACGATATCAATATATCAGGAGACTACGATTCTCTAATTGATTTTGAAAATATGCGGATTTTTGTAAAAAGTTTTCTAGACAAGATACTTTTAAAAGGTGCTTTATGATGAAAGTTAACAAGATATTCGTTATTGGTCTAACTATTTTCCTGGGGATCACGGCCCACCAGGCAAACGCTAAGACATATTGTGGTGCTCTAGGTCAATATCAAGTTCAACTTGATAGCCTATATTTCACTATGAAGCCAGATTATGAAGGTACCAGCGCATGGGAGTCAAATAACTTCCAACCTAAGGAAGACTGCACGAGCAAATTAACTCTACTCAGCGTACATACAAACATCAACACCGGAGAGCCGTCCAAGGCATTCTCAGAAAAACCTTTCGACATCGTTCTTTCTTTTGAGCCAGCTAAGGATAATTTGTTTCTCGAAAGATATTCTAAAACATTAGAACAAAACAAATCAAACATGTTGGTTAGCAGCACTATTGATAAGAAAGTTCTCGAAACCACTCACAATAGATACGGAGGCTTTGAGAGGACGGTTATTTACTTAGATAATTCTCATGTAACTGAAATAACAAAATGTACGTTTAATACAACAACGAAACGCAACATTTGCGAGTTATTATTTGAGCATGACAACTTTCATGTAAGTATGTACGGGTCTTTTGAATCATTAAGAAAATTCGATAAAGCTAGAAGTTTTTCAATTTATTTTCTTCAAAAGTCAAGGATTAACAAATGAGCGAAATCAATCTTCATAAAGACAAGCTGTCTGTAGCAGAAAATGAGCTATATACTAAAGGCCCAGAAGCTTTCTATACATACCTTTCTGATATGGGGTTTCAATACGCAACCTTGGCATTGGGCGTAGCTAATGAAAATTCATTATCAGCATCATCTATTGGCTATTTGAAGGAGGCGGCACTTGGTATTCATAGAACTTTAACGGATGACGAAATAGCTGACATAAAGTTTGGCATGGCCAATGGTTATCTCGAGGCGCTGAAAAAAATATCTGCTGATAACCACGATGGGCCAATTACCCGTGAAATCAACTTCGACGAGGCCGAGCTTTTCCATAGAAAGTTGTTTGAGAGTAAAAGTCTACCTTCTGACTCATGGATTGCTAAAGCCACCTATGATCTTCTTACTATTGAACAAAGAGAAGAATACTGGAAAGACTGTTTAAACTCAGCAGGTAATACAATTGAAGAGGTTTCATTCTCTGCAAATACTTACTTGTACATGCTCAACCAGAAGAATATGAATCACGATATTCAATCGGTGACCTGGCTTGACAGAATGGTTTCTCTTCCAGTAACAAAGGTCGTTGCTGGAGTAACAATTCACGGGATTGGGGAATGGGGAGGTAATGAATTTATAAAACTCCTCGCGATGACAGAATTACCTGGTGTATCAGGCCATGTTCTGGATCGATCACTTGGAATGAAAGCCTACGATCCGTTGGTGCTGGATCTTGATGATGATGGTATAGAAACTATAGCTGTGCAAGGTGGCGTTAAATTCGATTTTGATGGGGACGGAATTAAGACCGGGACTGGCTGGATCGCCCGTGATGATGGAATTCTGGTATTTGACCGTAACGGCAACTCCCTAATTGACAATGGGTCAGAGCTGTTCGGCGAGGACACGATCAAGCAGGATGGCCAAAAAGCCCTTAATGGCCTGGATGCTCTACGGGATTTAGACTCCAACGTGGACGGTGTGTTTGACGCCTTGGATAGTGACTTTTCGAAGGTTTCTGTATGGCAGGACATCAACGGAAATGGCATATCTGAGGCTGGTGAACTTAAATCGCTGACGGAACTGGGTATTACATCGATTGGACTCACTGGGAAGTCCCACAATGTAGATTCGAATGGAAATTCTCTGGCAACAATCGGTGAGTTTGTTAAACAGGATGGTAGTTCTGGCCTAGTTGCTTCAAATATCCAGAATTCTTATGACATAAATTTCGCCACCAATAATTTTGATAGTGAATTTACTGAAATCATCCCTGAAAATAATGACTTTGACGACATTCCCCAAATTGCCGGGTCGGGCAAAGTGCGAAATCTCTATGAGGCCTCTATCCTTGATGCACAATTGGCCGAGGATGTAAGGAACTTTCTTATAAAAACCACTGAAGGTAAAGGCGCACCGCTAATGGACGAGATTCTCGCCAGGTGGGCATTAACCAGCGGATCAAAAAACATAGCAACACGCTTCGAAGAAGCGGGCGGAAAGCAAACCGGGTTTTCATTGAATTTTCACGACCTGGATCAAGGGTTTGGATCATCCCTTGCTGATACCTTCCTCAGTAAATTAATGATTATTGAAAAGTTTCTCGGCAATGATCTTCTGACTTTTACAATCGACAATAACGGCAATACGCAGCATCTCAAAATTGTTGTAAATGGTAATGAATTACATTTCTATAACGACGCATCCACGTTAACAGTAGTAAATGCAGTCGAATTAATTACAACCTCAGTTAAACATAGTGTCGATCAAATATATCATCAACTCTTGTCAGACACCTACCTATCTTTAACTGTCAATACACTATTTAACAGCTATCTCCAGGATATGAAAATTGGGGTCAGTGGTAGCGATATATATTTCAATTTTGACAAGATTGCTACCACTTTGTCAGTCGAAGGTGAAGTAAATCCTTTGAAGGTCATCCGTATTGCTATGGATCTTGCCGCGTATTATGGAGATAAAGACGGTACATTGACTGCGCTGATAGCCAAGTTCGCTGGAAACGTAACCGACGCTGAACTCGCTAGTATCGGGCCTCTTCCTGCCGGCATAATTTTTACCGACAGACTTCCTGGAATGAGCCTGGTTGCATTTGAAAAGAACATAATAATCGGTAGCAGCCAAGACACGGTCAGCGGTAAAACTGGTGATGACTTAATCAACACCTGGAATACCGATGATTTGATTTTCGCAGGCACTGGGAACGACATCATTCACTCGGCAGGCGGTCTGGACACCTATGTTTTAGCCAAAAACAGTGGCGATGATAATTTGTACCTATCAATATACGACGACATTCGAAACGATAAAGTTATATTCAGCGAAATGGATATAAGCGATGTAAAAAATATCACCAAGCGCGGGGAAATGTTGGAGGTCGAGTACGGTGATAACTCTAAGCTAACTATTCATAATTTCTTCGACGTAAACACATTACAAGGAGGGTTTACGTTCAAAAACGGGGAAATATTGACAAAGTTGGACATCCTTAAGCACGCAGTTATCAGAGGAACAGAAGGTAATGACAGCGTATATGGACTCAATGAAACATTTAATTTGATTGACGCTGGCGCCGGTGACGATACTATTTGGGCCGGCAGCCTAGGCTCAAAAATTATTGCCGGTTCTGGTAACGATGTGGTCTTTGGCAGCATGGTTGACGACCATATTTTTGGAGGCACAGGTGATGATATCATTAACGGTAGCTCCGGCCTTGATTCATTTTACTTCGCAAAGGGTGACGGCCATGACACCGTCTTATCGAACTCCAACGACAACAACTTTTCAGACCTTATATTTCTGACCGACACTAAGTCATCAGAACCTATCAGCCTTGTTAAATCTAACGACTCTCTAATCATAAATTTAAGCGAATCTGATAGCGTGACACTTAAGGACTTTTTCTACAGTGATGCTTATTTTAAAGAAGGCATTACATTTTCAGATCAAGTAACTTGGTCAAGGGATCAAATTCTTACCAGAACAATGATCAATGGTTCTAAAGGTGATGATCAGATTTGGGGATTTAATGGCGGTTTCAACAACATCGTTGCTAATTCTGGAGATGATCTTATCTTTGTCGGGAATAGTGGTTCAAAAGTCTATGCTGGATCAGGGAATGATACGATCTATGACGGCGTAGGAAACGACATCCTCATTGGAGGCGAAGGTGATGATTTTATCAACTTATCGTACGGTGAGGACGTCTTTTACGCCTCAAAAGGCGACGGTCATGACACCCTCCTGCTGGGCTACCACGACGATAATCCGAATGACCGGATTGTCTTTACTGACATTGCCTCCACAGACGAAATAACCGTCGAACTTGTTAACGAACAATTGATTATTAATTATGGTGAAGATGACAGCATAATTATTAAAGGCTTCTTCTCAAGCGATATTGCATTTTCAGGTGGTATTGAATTTTCTGACCAGACGAAATGGTCTAGGCAGGACATCTTGGCAAAGGTTTTGATTCAAGGTACGCCTGGAGATGATTACATCTCGGGCTTCAACGGTGGGTTCAATAACATTATCGCTGGCGATGGGAGCGACACGATCTATGTCGGCAATGGGGGGTCTCTGGTGGAAGCCGGGGCCGGTAACGATACGATTTATGATGGGGCAGGAAACGACATACTAATTGGTGGTCAAGGCGATGATTTTATCAACCTATCGTTTGGGCAAGATATTTTTAGGGCATCCAAAGGCGATGGTCATGACACCATAAAGACGTATCCCTACGACGACAATATTTTCGATAAAATCGTCTTCAATGATGTTTTGAAAACGGACATTCAATCCTTACTAAATATTGACAGCTCACTTGTGATTAAGTACGGGGATGGCGACCAGATTACCGTAAAGGATTTCTTTTCAAGCAGCACTACTTTGTCTGGCGGTTTGGTATTTTCAGATGAAAGCGCCTGGTCAAGGCAGGATGTTCTTGAGAAATCTATCATAAAAGGAACCTCAGGGGATGATTACATATGGGGTTACGACCAGGCCAAGAACAACATCTATGCTGGTGATGGAAACGACAATATATGGGCAGGATCCAATGGCTCTAAGATCAATGGCCAAGGGGGTGATGATGTCATTTATGGCGGTGCAGGAAACGATCTGATCATAGGCGGCACTGGCAACGACGCCATACATGGCAATGGTGGCGCTGACTCGTATTCGTTTCAGCTTGGCGATGGTCAAGACACGATTTTCTTTGAGAATTTTGACATTGACCATAATGACAGCGTAATTTTCTCTGGGCTGATAGCTTCTCAGGCAACATTTGAAAAAAATGACGATGACTTAATCATTAAGTACGGTGCAAATGACCAAGTAATGATCAAAAACGCCCTCTCGAGCGAAGACTTCCTACATGGCGGCTTTAAGTTTGATGACGTAATCATGACAAAATCAGATATCAGCGCCAGTATCAACACGTACACTGCTCCGGAACTGACGGTTCTAGGGCAGCCACCTACCCATACTGATTACATGTAACGCTATAGGTAAATTTGCGATAACGGCGGGAGCCAAGGATGGTCGAGCCGAAGGCGGTTAAAATATTCGAAAAAATGGTCTTTGTTCATTAATCTGCTCCAGACAGTTGTCAGTGGATTCAAGACTGGCTCTCGATATAAGCTTGTTGGCACAGACCTTTCTTACAGAGCTCCACATATGACACAGCAAGCTGTTCACAAACTAGTTACCGACATCCTGGACTGGTGGGAAAATCATAAATTCGACATGGTGCCCGTGGGCGACGAAGAGTGGGATAACCAGTACGACAATCCTGGCTTCGTACTCGAGGCACAACGTCTTTCCACCAAGATACAGGCCAACACGATTAACCCAAAGGCCCTGCGTATCGAAGGTGCCAAGCTGGCCGAAAAGGTTGTTCAAGACTGGACACATGAGTTGGAATCTCAGCGCGGCTGGGCTGCCTATCGGCTTAAAGATGGTGATGACCGTGAACCAACCTGTGTGGCCGACGAAAACGAAGCGTTCGCCGTCAGTGCCCGTGACGTGCTGGCCCAGGTGCCAAAGCCACAGCAGGACGAATCGCCTCAACCATAACCTCTTGACGCTGCGACCGGAAAACCACTAACGTGATGCCATGAACAGCTCATCGCAATACTTGGCGCTCCACCACCATCAGTCGCATCGCCGGCTGGGAGCGCTACTGCGTGTGGAGAATACGATTTCGTAAGTCCCTCACTGCACACGATATGCCCTCCCAGCGATCCTCGGAGGGCTTTTTTGTGGCTCAAAAATCAAGACAGGTGACTTATGGAATACAAGATTAGCGAACAAGCCCGTGGCGTGCGCATCATTGCCGGCGAACAGGCTAAAGATCGTCGTGTCGTACTCAACCAGCTCATCGAGATCGCTGAGGCGAACGGCTTTGGGGAAATCACGCTACCGTCGATTGAACCTGCCCAACTCTACGTGGACAAAGCAGGGCCAGAAATCCTCGGCCAGATGTACGTGTTTCCCGACAAAAAGAATCGCACACTGTGTCTTCGGCCCGAGGCGACCGCCACGGTACAGCGCCTGGCCGACCAATACTTCAAAAATCAGAAGGATATTCGTCTGTGGTATTTCGAGCGCTGCTGGCGGTACGAGCGGCCTCAGGAAGGTCGGTACCGTGAGTTCTTCCAGTTCGGCATGGAGGTGATCAATCCGAGCAGCGCCACCATCCGCGATGAACTCGTCGAGATTGCCCAGGCCATGGTTTCACTCAAAACGAGCTCTTTTGATACCAACATCAGTGCCAAGCGCGGCCTCGACTATTACACCTCGGATGGTTTCGAGATCGCGGTGCCGGCTCTCGGAGCTCAAAAGCAAGTCGTGGGTGGTGGCGCTTACGAGCAAGGTATTGGATTTGCGGTGGGCTTCGACCGGTTGATGCTGTGTTCGCCGTAACTGCGCCAACGAAAGTTTGGTAAGCTACACGGGGCGCAGAGAATACTCTGCGCTATTTTTCCGAGAACCCCTGGATTTGCGCTACCGGCCAGCATCCCCGGCAATTCTATGCCGCTCAGCGACCCACGATGTCCAGATCCTGCTCAAGCCATACTGGCAGTGGCGACGTACGCCGATACCTGGTAATTCCCGCGCTGTTTCAACTGACCAAAGTACCCATCCGGACGCGCACTCTGGATCCTTTTCCCGCTTGCCCGTCACCATCCATGGAGTTATCCTGCCCGCCAGTTTCATTGGCATCTGTATGCCGCTCAGCGACCGACGTTGACCAGTTCGTGCCCAACCAATCAAGTGGCGAATTACGCCGTTTTCAGGATTGCGCGATACCAACCCACCCCTAGCCGAACCTTTCCAGCCTGTTTGACTGACCGCGCTTGTTAATTTGTCAATTTATGCCATATGATTCTGTGCATACGTACAGCATAGCCATCACGGACGCTGATTTTATCGCCTCAGGATATGGATTGAATGCAAGAGATAACCCCAAAGCAGGCAATGGTCTTAGCTTTCCTTCAGAAATTTATCGACGACCACGGCTATCCACCGTCTATGAAGGAAATTGCCGATGGACTGAACTTCAGATCAGCCAATGCCTCCTGTGAGCATCTGAAGCGCCTCAAAGCAAAGGGCTTCATCACCATGCAGCCTGGCCAATGTCGATCCATCCAGATCGTATCCCAGGCTTGTGCGCAAGATGTTGGCGGCAGCCTTGATTACCAAGTCGATTCTCCCGGTCTCATCGCCTACAGGGCAATTCGCGAAACAGATCCGGCGTCTTTCTACAAAGCATTCATAGCCCCGCTGACCACGGCCTCTGCCCAACTTTTGGCCTCGAAATTCCCCCTGTGCTTCCAGGCACAGTTCATCTACCAGGAAGCAGAGTTTGTCGAACGTCACCTGGTCTCTTTGATTCGCAAGGTCGAGGGCGGCGTAGGCGCTGACGCGAAGGCGCGAGCTCTCCTGAATAGTCTGGCATCCCACTACCAGCACGGGTACCCGATTACGCTGGCGGCTCATGACCTGGCCACAGCACCACAGGCCTTCAAGTCCCCAGAAGAACTGATCGCTTATTTTGAGTCCGTGGTTGAACTGTTCAATGGCGAGGCCGCTGGCTACGTTGCACTCTGGCAGTCGAACCTGAACCTGATGGCGACTGTTATGGCTCCGGTGCTACGGTAAAGAAAACGCACGAGCCTCGATCATGACCGCGACCAAAGAAGAACGCCTGATCTCCTCCATTCTTACCGACCCGAAAAAGGTCGGTAAGATTCCAGTCGAGCAGATCACCCACCGCGTCGCCCGGTTCATGATCGAAGCCAGTGCCGAACCAGAAACCTATGCCAGGATCCCCGATGAGCTAAAAGATGAGGCGTTTTACATCGCCTACCTGAGTAATCAAAGGAGCTCCAATACAGAGCAACGACTGCTAACTGTTCCTGATTCTTTTCAGACAGAAGCCGTGTTCATGGCAGCCGTAAAATGTCACGGTTGTGCGTTGCAGCATGTGCCTGTCCAGGCCATGAGCACAGGTTTGCTTCTAACTGCTGTGCACGATCAAGGTTCAGCGTTGGAGTTCGTTCCAAACGCCTTACGCACCATTGAGGTCTATACAGCGGCTCTTTCCGGTTACTACGGATATCAGGCCTGGCACATGATTCCAGGCGACATTCAGGCCACCGATGACTTCCAGCTGATGGCGATTGACGCCGCCCAGCGCACCGGTGACTTGGCAGAATTTGTCCGAGAGCACCTGGTCGACTCCTCGAACACCGATCACAAGATCATCGCAATCCAGCGCAGTGAAGACATGTTGGGGCTCTTTCCAGACCTTGAACAGTTTGAACTGATGCGGCTGTATATCCAGCGCAATGACTACCCCCACCATTGGTTCGAAGACATCGAGTTGCCTGATGAGCCTGCTGAAATCCTCAAGCTAGCCGGCAATGAGAAAAACAAGGTGCGCCAGGTCGCGATGTTGCAAAGCATCGAAGGCGCTACCTTGGAAACGCTGGCTCCGTTGGCGAAGGCCTCACGCTCGGCCAAGCAAAAGGATCTGCTGCGGCGGTTGTTCGGCAGTCGGGGGGTTTTGACGCTCCTGAGTGCGGATGACAAAGCCCGTGCGCGGTGGTTTTCTGAAGACCTGAACCTATAAATCTTAGGTCGTCACGATCCCCGCAATAGCCCTCACTCACTGTCACAATTCATTGAGCAAAAATTGCCAAATATGCTCACTGCACCCTGGTTTTCAGCTAAAGTTATCCAGTAACGGATTGGATTGTCATGCCCGTCTTTAGATGGGGTTTCCAATTGGTAAAAAGCTCCGCCCCTGATTGGGCGGACAGCTCTCCAAGAACCCAAGCAATCAAAGGGACTGAAATAGATGACCACGAAGATCGTACTATTGGGCGCTCCAGGCGCCGGCAAAGGCACCCAGGGTGAACTGCTGTGCAAGAAGCTGGGCATTCCCAAGATCTCCACTGGCGACCTGCTGCGCGAAGCCGTGGCCAACCGCACCGAGATTGGACTCAAAGTCGAGTCGTTGATGGGCACCGGGCAATTGATCGCTGATGAAATCGTCATGGAATTGCTGAGCCAGCGCCTTGATCAAGCCGATTGCGCCCAAGGCTATGTGCTCGACGGCTTTCCTCGCACCGCTGAGCAATGCCAGATGCTATTCGATGCTGGCGTTGTGGTGACGCTTGTTCTGGAACTCCACGTTGCCGACGAGGTGATCGTGGATCGCATGAGCGGTCGACGCGTCCACAAGCCGTCCGGACGCACCTACCACGTCACGCTGAATCCTCCGTTGACTCCAGACGTCGACGATATCACCGGCGAACCGCTCACCAGCCGGGCTGATGATGCGCCAGAAATCGTCTTGAAGCGCCTGGCCATCTACCACGAGCAAATCAACCCGATCCTGAACTTCTACCGGAATTTGCCATACCGCCACTGCCCGAAAATCCGTCGCATCGTTGGCGAAGGCCCGCTTGAAGATGTTCAAGCCGGCTTGTTCGGCGCGGTGCACCCCAAAGCCTGATCGCAACAGGTTTTCGCGCCGGATCTCCCGGCGCGTTATCCGTCTCGTTATATTAACCCGAGTTCCTGACACTCTTCTTTCCAACCGGCGATCAGTTCTGCATCAATAAAATCGTTCGTGTCTTGGATGTCCTGCATGTCCTGACGATTACGCTCTTCCGCTTCCTCTTCCTCATGCCACTTTTCTACGTTCGCCACATTCAGCGCATAAGACTGTGTGTATCGCGCTGCCAACTCCGGAACATCTTGCAGCACCAGCGGGACGTTTTCCTTGTAGTGCCACTGACCATAGACCTCATCATCGGCGAGTTCATCCACCGTATCGAAAGCCGCCTGGGTCGCGTTCTCAACATCCGTTTCAAAACCGGCCATGCCTTCAAAGGCTCGCACATTGATCCAAAGCAACCGGGCAGCCAGAGCCTTTTCAAAATAACTGTTCATATCTTTCGCCTTTCTGTAGAGCCCGCCTTCAGGCTATTGGTCGTGTGTTGGCTGCGTTGTTGTCGCCGGCGCCAAGGTGCATGCGAGACTGCAGGACATGAAGCACAACCCCATGACCAGCCCCATGAAGATGAGCGAGGGCAGTCCTTCGATAATAAACAGGGACGGCATCCACAAAGGGCACAAGGCGCCCAGGCAGCACCACCGAGCCACGACGGGCTGTGTCTTACGCAATCTCATCCACAGGAACGAGCCGCCCCCGGTGGCGACGATCAGTAGGGTCGCCAGGGCGAACTGCGTCCAGGCCCCCACAGTCATGACGCGCACATGAAAGTATGTCGAAGGCGACAGCACGTAGCCTACCAGCATCAACGATAAGGCCAGCCACTGCCATTGCGATGAAAACTCCAGGCTCAGGAAACTCTTCAAACGGCCAAGTCCGGCCAATTGTCGGTTCAAGTCGTTTAACGTTTTCATGGGTCACCACGTCGGGATAACGGATCCATCCAGGCTAAAGCCGTAGGTGGAGAGCTTGGGTTCTGACGATGTTCGTTCGGCAGGCTCACGAATCACAAAGGCGGTGAAACGTAGATCCGTTGACTGGCTTTTCAGCTTGATCAATACGGAGTTTCGCTGCTCTTCCAGCAATTTGCTTTTGATCAGTTCCATCGACACCATCAGGTTAACCGGAATACCCAACTTCGCCGCGACTTCTTTCATCATGCTGGACGCCTCCCCCTCCACTTGGTCGTAGTGGATGTTCTCCGGTTTGGACAGGAGTTCCAGGTACCGGCTGATCTTGTAGTTGCGCTTCACGATCACATACCCCTCAGGGGTCGCTGGCACCTCGCGCACGCCGGCGATAGAAAAGCCCCCTTCAATCAGCAACTCCAGCAGGCCAGACTTGCTCATGAACAACGCCAGGCCCTCCTGGCCGCCAAGCACCCGCAGTACGGTGCCGGGATGTGCCGCCATGAACGAACTCGCCATCTGCCAATCCGGAAAGTCCACAGCAATCTCGTAAAGCGGATGCTTGGATTTGAAGCCGTGCAATCGGCTGAGCAGCCTGGCGAACTTGGATGAGTTATCACCCTTCCCGACCAGCTGGATATCGATGAAATGGGAAAGCATACAAGCCTCGTTGAAACGCCGGCCCCGTTTGGCGCCAGCATTGGGGTTAAACGAATGCGCCGCCACGCACCAGTACAGCGATCACGTAATGCAGGTCATGCAAATCGGTGACAGTGGCCAGTGATTTGGCATTTTCGAGTTCATTGCGCCACAGCACCAACTTGGACTTGCACAGCGAAAAGAAATCGCGCTTGTTCTCAACCCGCGTAGACGCCTGGTGGGTTGATACCACGCCGAGCGGTTCGACCGCTTGCACCCCAAAATGGTCGTGCCCATGCCAGTCATCAATGCAGCGCATCGCATTACCTATTTTCTGCTCATGTAGCGCCGCCTGATTCTTGATACCGCCTTGCGAAACCTTGTACAGCGTGCGGCTGAGTTCGCCTTTTTCGCGATCCCCCATGATCATTTCCTGGCTCGGGTAAGCCTGGGTACCGCCGCCCATGTGGTAAACGGCTTCGACGTTGATAGCCAGGGGCTTGTGGGCCAAGTGGAGACCAATGAGGGTGCCGAGTTCATCCACTTTCTTCTGATCGGAGGGGCTGAGATCGGTGTAGCTGAAGGCGTTGTAGTCAGGGCTGAACTCAAATACCTGGGGCTTCGCACTGGAAACGACCGTGATCTTTATACGCTTCTCGAACGCTTCGTCATTGTTGCGCCACATCCAAAGGCCCGTGGCAAGCGGTATGGCGTAACGCAGACCCAGGTATTGAAACCCCTCAAGCCTGGTGTAGTGACGCACCACGTCCTTGAACAATCCGCCCACGGCCAGGTTGTTGCACATGTGCGGCGCACGGCTGTTCGCCAGGTACTTGGCCGAGAAACACACCTTGAGATACGGCTTGTTCTCAGGCATGAACGCAGTTTCAACCCGCTGGGGGTTCGGCGTCGTGACCTCGTGAATCCCTTTTTCCAGCGCCAGGCTCTGCTTCTTGGCCTCTTCGATGTTTTTCCAGATGTCGAAGGCTTTCGTACCACGCAGGCAGGCCACTTCGACCAGCAGCGGCTCGGCGTCGCGCCCGGACATATCGCTGCAAGCGAACATCAATGCCCGCCCTTGGCTGATGGAGCGTTTGTAGCTGAGCATCGTGGGCAAAATAAGTGGCTCGGCATCGAGCATCACGGCTGCATTCGATTCGGACATCGAGGGATCCTTAGTCATTGTGCGAAAGAAACCGCACGGTAAAGGCGGTGCGCGGGCAAGTACTCCCAGCGCCAAAAATGGGTTTGCCAGGCAGCACGGCTCTGGCTGAGGTCGAGCTTCACCGACGGCAGAATGCGGGCTCTCACCAACGACAGCACCGACTCGACAAAATGCTGATCGCCACGCGGCTGGCAGACTTCATGGAAGCCAATGGCACAGGGCAACAGCACGCCAACGTAAGGCTGCCCGGCATCGGTGTCGGCGTTTTCAACGATGGCCTCGTCAGTCATCGCGTCCAGGTCAAAGTCGTCGTAGTCAAACAGAGCATCGTCGTCGAGCAGCGGGTCAGTTGAGAGAGAAGTCGATTCTTCGGACAGACCGCAGGGCTCGTCCGGCTGATCCTCTAACCCCTCACTGATCAAAGGAGTGGAATCAACAGACACGCAAGCTTCCATCACTGCCGAGGACTCTGTCCGAGGGCTTTGCTGGCGCTTGGCTTCGCGCTGGAGGCGACTTTGGTAAATAAGGTCAGCCAGAGCCACTAAGGTGCTCGTCCCGCACTCCTGAGCCGCTCTGGAGAGCTCGTGGCTCATATCCTGGATCAACAACCCTTGCGTCGGGTAAGCGGTCATCAATTGGCTGACCACCGCGCTCCAGTCTTGCTCGACGAACATCGTGAGCGATTTGTTCCCAAACTCACCCTGGGTACCGATAAAGACTTCGCCCCCAGCAAACCGAAGTTCGCCGGCCAAGAGATGCTGCAGGGCGTGTACACGAGCCGATTCACCGAGTTGATTGAGTAACGTATTCGATTCGTGCTCATCGGTGACGTCGAAATACACCACCAGGGCGGCCTGACCATGGGCGCGACGGATGTCCATCAGCCCCGGCATGCGCATTGAGCCCTTAGACGGCTCTTGCGGCGGGCGGCGCGGGGTTCCGATATCGCGGTCAATGTTGAAATAGATCAGGCTGAACGCCAGTGAGCTAAAGGTCGTGTAGCCCAACTCAGTTTGCATCACGCGCTGCAGGTTGTGCGCCATGCCGGCCACCGCACTCATCGACGGCATTCCCGCAATCATGTCGTTGGGGCGAATGTTGCTGGCGGAATAGGTGAAGGGGATCGTCAGAAAGTACATTTCAAGCGCCCTTCAAATGGCGGGTTAACGACTTGCGCAAGGCGCGGGCTGACACAGCCTTTTCTGCCCTCGTCATGTGCGTATGCTTGAAGAGCCAAAACTGAAGGTAATCGGCGTAGTCATCGATGTGCTGCTCGGTGCCCATGCCCAGGATCAGGTGGCGCTCGGCAACGGTACTTTTCAACCTCGCCGGCGCCATCATCTCGATTCGCGGAATCAAGCCGTCCTTCACCAGCGTTGCTATGCTGCCAAGGAAATTGACGGTCTCAGCTGCCAACGCGTCCACCTGCCCCTCCAGCGCGGTACGCCGGGGCCGGCTAAGTCTGGCCAGGGCGAAGGCTGGGTCTTTGGATGCTCGGCGTGAGCAAATTTCCAAGGCCCTTGCATGGGAAATGTAAAATAACGCCCGCCCGGCGTTCATACGCTTTTGAATCAGGCGCAGTCCCGAGTTCTGGTCATTCAGTGGCGCGTGGAAGGCGTTGATCCTACCGTTGCTCATCACGGCAGTAAAAAATGAGCCGGCGTTCTGCGGTTTGCTGCCTCCCACCATGATCGGGGTGAACATCCGACGCCACTGGGTCGGATCTTCCTTCTCGGGAGCACGGTACAGCAGGTTGTGAATGTCACGCAGCAACCCGGTATTGATCAGCGGCGTGGCCAGGTGGTAATCCTCGCCGACAGGCAGCCGAATCATGTTCAAGCCGGTGCCTTCTGGCGTATTCAGTAGTTTAGCCGCGTCCAAACACACCGGCTGACCCAGGCACTTGAACAGCGCCTGTACTTGCGCTTCGTGGCTACCGTCACGCATGTAATTCAAGCCGAAAAACAGGGTGGCGACGAAAGCCTCCAGACCATCTGTGCTCTTCAGCCAGGCCTCAAGGGTCTCCACCGTCGGCGTTTGCGTCAGGCCGATCATCTTTCCCAAGATATCCAAGCGAGGCTCGGTGATGATCTGAAGCAGGTTCAGCGCCTCTGCACCGGGCTCCATCACCTTGATCATGAAAAATTGCTGGGCCGGCGCATCGGCGGCATTTCCCACCGAGGTCACGAATGGGGTGGCGGATGAACACACGATCCCCAATTCGGATTGGTCGTCGGCACTCATGGTCACCGAAGGGCCCAGCGCTTGACCAAAGGCCGCGTCGACCAACACCTTGGCGTCGTTGCCGGCGTACGTGATGACACCCTCTCTCAACTGCTTGGATAGACCACTCAACAAACTGTCACGCATCGTCGACCGCTGTGGTAATTCGGAAGACTTGTCGATGTGAGTGCTCAGCGAGGCGGCACCCTTACGCAGGAGTTCGACAGCCATGCCAATGCCGGGCAAGCACTGTGTCTGGGTCAAATAATCAGTCCCGATGGACTCGAAGAGTTCCCAGGCACGGTCATGCTCGTCGTCAGTTTCGAGCACCAGACATTTCTCAACTTTCAACGCCTTCGGTACCAGGCTCAGGTTGTTCTTGTCGAACTCCCTGACCAGCGCCAGGTGGATCAGGAAGCTGAGGGCACGCTGATAATCTGCAAAGCCGGACAACTCCAACGCGTACGCCTGTGATTTGAGCCAACCGGTGAAGTTGGCCTCAAAATCACCGAACAATCGATGGGTGTTGATGGCTATGGTCATTGCAGATCCGTGGCGTCGGCTAAAGCGCGTCAATATACATACATTGTTTTTATGCGCAAAGGCCAATCCCTTTAATTCCAGGGGGCCGGTAAAGGTTGTCGGGGGTCTTGCCGATCAACAAGGATCAGCCACCCTCGCCATGGCCACCCGCAGAGCGGCCAAGGCGCTGGTGAGTTGAGAAGCCCTTAGGCTGTTCAACGAACGCAAACAACAAAACACGTCGTTGATTCAATGGCAGAAGCACTGGCCACTTAGGCCGTTTTAGCCCTGACCTACACCTTCTGATAAAAGCCAAGCTGCGGATCGAACCACAAGGACGTGAAGTTGCCGCTTTTCTGCATCGACAGCAAGGCACTTTCAGCCAAGCTCATGTCTTCCGGATCTTCAGGCCGGTAACCCAACAGGCCGGCCACCGTATCGGTCAGCGCCAGCATTTGCTCGATGCTTAGGATGTTTAACGCCGACAACAAGTAAATATCCGGGCTGACCAGCGTGTCATGAAAGGTCGGGAAGATGCAGTCATTGGCAGACTTGACCTGCTCCTGGCTGTTGAAAGTGAACCAACCGGCCTCTCCCCGCAGGTACTCGATCTTGGTGCTCTGATCAGTTCCCCGAAACACCGAGTTTTCATAGAACGTGCTGCACAAGAGAGCGTCCGCCTGCCGCGTGGCGTATTCCAGGGTGAAATGGTCAGTACCGCTTTGAGCATAGGCTCGTCGGAATAAGCCCAGCTGCTTGACCCGCTCCATCGCTGTCAGGGGCGCCAACGCATACTTGGGTGGTGTCGTGAGGCAGTGCCCGGCGTGCAGGGGCTTGTTGTCCACCAGGAGGGCTGACAATGCGGTGCGCGTACACAGTGGCGTCGCCGGCGCCGGCTGCGCCTGAATGGTCAGATACTGCAGGGCCTGGCCATGATTACGCTCTGCGCACTGCTGCGGAACATAGTAGGAGCGCTTCAGATCACGCCAGGCGCTGCGGTCGTCCGTCATACCCGCCAGTGACACCGGCATCACCAGTACGTTGGGCTTCTCGGCGGCAAGCCTGCGGTGACGCCTAACACGGCCCCCGGCCTGAACGATTGATGTGGTGGAGCACGGCTCAAGCACACACCAGTCAAAGTCAAAATCACGCCCGGTTTCCATGATGGAGCTGGTGACCACCATCATCACCACGTGTTGCTTGCCCTCATCTTTGGCCTTAACCAAAGCAGCTTTGAAGTCAGCGTTGTCCAGCAGCGGATCTCCGACGCCGTCGTTCATCCTCGTGCGGTTCAAGTGCGCCTCAAGAAATCGCTCTTGCAGCACGCGAACAAGCCCTATGTTCTGGGCATGGTAGCAAATGAGCTTGACCACCAACCCTTTGCCATCCAGGTGTTTGCGCAGATCCGACTGAATCAACCACTGAGCGAACTTCTGGGCGCTCTTCACCGTGTTGAGTCGGACAAATCCCGCGCTGTAGCTTATGCCTGTTTCATTGTCCTTGAGGCGGTTGTCCTTGTGCGCTTCGGTCGCCGAATACAACAGCGACGAAAAATAGCGATCCTGAGCGTGAGGCACTGTGCGCTCTTTCCCGGTTCTTTCGGTGTAGATGCTCTCCGCCACCAGTTCCAGGCGGCGCTCGGGCGGTCGTTTGCTATCAAACGCGGTAAACCACGGCTCCATGTTCCGGACAATCCTTCGAGGCGACAGCTCGGCGCCTTTGCGCTCCTCCTCCGAGAAGGTGTCCATCACCTCGGTATAGAACTCACCGAAACTTCCGGTCTCGTGCTGGCTGAAGTATGGGGCCAGGTGGGTGATGATGAGACTGTCCGCGTCCTCTGTACCATAGAGGTTTTGATAAACCGCATAGCCCTTGAAATAAGCATCCCGGAACCCGTCCACCACGGTCTTTGGCAGCGTGGCCGAGGCAATGATCACCCGCCGACCGAATTGACCGGCGATCTCAATCAAGCGCCCAATACAGATCAGGTCATCGCCTCGATAATCGTCAACTTCATCGAGAATCAAGTCTGTGGTCATCAGGTGCAAGGCCTGCAACAGGTCTTTTGACTTCGCGAGGTCGATCAGGCGGATGACATGATCAACGGTCATCACCGACACGGGGGCCGAGAGCATGCGCATCAGGTGGTGATCCTCTTGCAGACAAGCCAATTGCAGGGTTGCCCGCTGCGAGCCGTGGTAAACCACTGAATACTGCTCGGCGCCGGGCTCACTCAGCCGGTTGTCGGTACCAATGTCCTTAAGCCGCTGCCGGCTGGCGGCGCGGACTGTTTTCTTTTGCTCCCGGAAACGCCGCTTCAGCACGTCGTCGCCCACGAACATCGCCACCTGATCGGGCCTGAAGCCTACGGTGTCACTCAAATAGGCACTGGATGTCTGGAACGTCAGCGAGCGCATGCTCAGGAGCACGGAAAAACGAGGATGCTGGCGGGACGAAGTCATGATGGCCGCACAAGCACGTGTCTTCCCCCTGCCCGTGCCTGCCGCCACAACGCAGAAGAAACCCTTTTCCGTTTGTGCATAGCGCTGCATGTGTTGCTGGGCATAGCCCTGCCAGGCATACGGTGACTCAACAATGCTTTCCGGCACCCGAAGGGAAGCCGGCTTGTCGGCCCTGCCGAGCTTCACCGGATCGAACATGCCCGGCGCCTGCTGAATGAATAACCCACGCAAAATCTGTTCGGCGAAATCGCCGGCTTTGCGCAGGTGCACATGGAGCCTATCGGCGAGGCGTGGGCTGTTCTCGGCCATTTTGGTGTTGGCAAACAGAAGATTGTCCGCTTCACCGGTGAAAACCTGCTTTACGGCATCACAGGAGGCCTCATAGTCACCCAAGACCAGGCTTAAACGACCTACCCTGACCAGCGAGGTCATCCAGGATGTAGCCGCACCGAAGCCCTTATCGGCACCGTCTCCGCCGCAGGTGAACATCTCCTGCTCAAACCCCGGCCATTTCTCCCGTAAGTCCAACAGCTGTTGGACACTTTCAACCACCGCCGCCCGCCACTGGCCATGGCGCCATGGCTGATCAGCAGCCGGGAGTTTCAGGAAATCGCCCAGGCGTTCAATGTTGGCCAGGCTAAACTCCCCTGACTCTTCGCACGTCACAATGCCAAAGTGGTGATTGAGTACGCTGATGAAACTGCCTTCGCGTTTCAGCCAGCCACCTGTGGGCAACTTGTGATGTGTGAAAACCAGCCACAACACACTCATCCACAACGGGAACTTTGCCCAGCGGCTGGCGTTGTTCAGGCTCAGGCGCTTCGCGAAATGGTTGAGTTCTGCCACCGAGGTAGAGCCGCGACTGGCCCCAGCCATCTTCAGGGCGACTTGGATATGCTCGTCGATCTCCAGGCGCATAGGCTCACTATCCAGCCAGGCTCGTTGTGATTCGAAGGCATCAAAGACACCCCTTGGGCTGCTCAGTTGCTCAAGCCAAGCCTCAGGGTCTGCGACATCGATCAGCAGCGCACTGACAACCTCATGCCGAATCGGATCATTACCCTCACCTTCGGCCAACGTGCCGGCGACGGCTTTTGTCAATTTACGGCTAAAGCCGACAGTGCCTTTGCCCAGGTCATGAAACAAACCGGCCAGGCGGACGGTGATTGCCAGGTATTCGAGTAAAGGACTTTGGGCTAGCGTGATGGACTGGCCGCCCGGCGCATCCGGCCACAGGGGCAAACGATAACGAGCACAGGCAGGCTGAGCAGAATTCAAAGAATCAGGCACGCAGAGATGTCCGTAGCTTCACGGTGAGCGTTGTGCGTCAGTGCGTGAGGACAAATAGCCGCTGGCGCGAAGAGAACGACTTCTCCGCCTATGCCCGCCCCGGAGCGTGTTGAAGCTGCCAGGTTGCCGATTTGACGATTGATCCAATCTTAAGCAGTATATTGCCAGATTCGGTGAATTTGAAGCGTAGATTTATGTGGCCCCAACGCCATTTTCCGGATCATGACGAACAAATGGAAACCTCTTAAGGAGATACACATGGATAATCAGCTGAAACCGCAAAAATTGACCAGGAAAATTTTCATCCTGGACACGGGCGTTTTACTTGTTTCGTTGATGTTTGGGTTCGCAGCGGCATATTTTATACCGGTCTCACCCAAGGCCTATTTGGCATGCTCTTTTATCCTGGCTCTTATCTTCATGCTCTTGGTTTTTTCCGTAGTCTTCGCGGACACCTCCAGAAATTCCGGAGCGAGACGTCGAACATCTGATGGCGCTAGTGGCGGATGGTTTGGCGGCGAGAGCTGTGGGGGTGACGGTTGCGGCGGCGATGGTGGAGGCGCAGATGGCGGTGGCGGCATCTAAGTCCGAAAATGGCTAGCTAGGCCGTTCAAAGTCATGACTATGCAGGGCTTCTGACGCTCACCCACAGGCCGTTTATCGGCAAATTTCCGTGGTGTGCGAGCGTTGGCCAACTAGGCCGTTCTAACGTAGTTCTACGCTACTCAAAACTTCCTACACACAGCCGAAAGAGGTCACTCTTGAAAAAGACCCGTATGGAAATGTTGCAACCTGAGCCGCTTAAAGAGCTCTGGTATGTTAAACATCAATCATGGCTAATTGTTCTTGGGTGTTTGAGCACCGGCTTTGCTGCTGGCGCCTTTTTGGGGCTGCCCACCGAGCCGACTGTTATTCTATCGTTGGCCATCGCCGCCATATTTATGTTCCTCACATTTTCTGTGATCTATTTACTGAGCCCTGGTCAAGGGCATGGGAGTAGAAGGAATTTTTTTGGAATTGAAGTAGACGATTCTTTTGGTACGCACGGAGACAGCTGTGGTGGCAGTCACGGCTGCGGGAGTGGTGATGGCGGTGGTGACGGAGACTGATCTACCTTGGCTTCATCGGCCAAAGGCCTGATATACGAGGCTTGTAACCCTCGCGCTCAGAGTTTTCGTAGACAGCTTTCAGTGGGGAGTGAACATTGGCAGTTCAGCAAGCTTCAATTTTTTCCAGAAGCACGACACAGCTGCAGGTAATATAATTAGTCTGCAGTTAAACTTTGTTAGTTGCAGCTTAATAAATACTTTCATAAATCTCTTAACTTGCTTCGTTTATTAGCTTAGACTTGAATCCACAACCAACAAAGGAGCTATACCACATGACAAGTCAATTCTTCGGCGGCCCTCTACAACTAAAAAGAGGCCAGGAAGTTTATGTAGTCCGAGAGGATCAGGTGGTGAAGATGTACTTCTTCAACTTCACCCACGACAAATGTATCCTAAAGCTCCAGGCCATTTCGCCAGAGACGGCCTCGATGCCCTGCTTTTATCCTGCTGAGGATGTGCACCTCTCGGAAAAGGACGCGTTGCGCAGCATGAAAAAGGCGCTTGAAGCTCAGATGAAGGATCTAGAGCAGCGTCATTTTGCGCTGTCGCAAACATTGGCCAGCGCGATCATGAAAGAAATCAACCAGGACAGCGCCAACCCCAAACCATGAGCGATCCAACCGATGCGGACGATTCAAAACTGACCAGGGCGAAACTCGACTTTGCTGAGCAAGGTCGGTTTCTGACCGGGATGATCTCATCCCCTGAGGAGGATCGCCTGCCGCCTGGACAGTCATGGGTCAAAGGGTTTCCGACGCTCGATCTGGGCATTAAACCGGAGATCTCGACCAGCGAATGGTCGCTGCAGATCTTCGGCGCCGTCGACACGCCGGCGATCATCACCTGGGACAATCTCGTCGCCGATTTGCCGCAGGTCGAAACGATGGTGGACATACACTGCGTCACGAGCTGGTCGCACCAGGACTGTACCTGGCAAGGCGTACGCACCGCAGATGCACTTAAGCTGGCCAACCCTGATCCGAACGCCAAATTCGTCCTGGTGCACAGTGCCGACGGCTACAGCACCAATCTCTCGATGGAGGACTTCCTCGGCGACGATTGCCTGATTGCCCACACCATGAAAGGGAGCCCACTGTCCATCGACAACGGCTCCCCCGCCCGCCTCGTAATTCCGCACCTGTACTTTTGGAAAAGTTCTAAATGGATCACGAAGATTGAGGTGCTGCTGGAGGATGAGCCTGGCTACTGGGAGCTGCGCAACTATCACAACCGGGGCAATCCCTGGTCTGAAGAGCGCTACGGTAGACCGATCAAGGAACCACGCAAGACTGTTGCATTACCTCTGGAAGCGGAGAGTGAAATATTGCCTGAATTGCCAGTGGTCGTTGTCCGTCATAGCCTGATGATTCGTTTGCTCAAATGGCTGGGCATCCGCCGATAAATAGCCGAGAATTGCCCATCTAAAAATCGACAGAGAAGTCCCATGAGCCTTGAACCCGATTTCGCACCTGAGTTAACCGCTTTGGTCAGCTCAGCGATCAAAGCAGATGCCTCAAACCTTGATTTTTTGATGCATCACGATGAGATCAATGTGAATTTCCGGGTGAACGGGGTTCATGAGCTACACAGCGGCTTAAGCATCGAGCAAAAAAAGTCGGTATTGACCGAAATTCATTGCAAGCTGCTCGGCCACGAGAAAGTTTCCTATGACCGCTACGAAGATGCGGTTTTTCATCTTCCGCACGAAGAATGGCAGTCGATCCGCGTGCGCCTGGCAATGGCGCCGTACCTGAACGGCTGCATGATTCTCATGAGGCTTTTGCGGGTAGAGCCAAATACCAAGCCGGTAACCGATTCGGTATAGCTCTTTGCTCAATCTTCGCTACCATGAATCCGCTGCCACGCCGCTCGAGGGTCACTTGCAGACAACTCGGCCAACTCCGGCGCCAAGGCGTGCAAGACGTTCCAGGCCTGCGCAACAGCTTTGTGATGCTCCCGAAAGTACTGGATAGAGACTAACTCGCCAAGCGCAAGCTTCAAGCGTTCGTCCGTCAACTCCGGGATCTCGGCACGCGGCACATACTCAATCCCATCAACCGTAACTGTCGCCATCTCGGTTAATCACTCTCGACCATAATGTTTGGCTGGAAGAAATCGCACTCACCATCATTGTCCGGCCAAATCCCCTGCTTGAAGAACACGTTGGTTGGCGGCGGCGAGCACATCAACACCGGGATCCTGACATCGATCACCGCTTCACACCTTCCGGCGACCTTCTTCTTGATCCGCCCACTGTCCGTCCTCGTCCATGTTGAGAATTTGCAGTCCACGCATTTCACGCAATTTGCCATGGCAATTTTCCTTAATGTTGGCTGATAAATGGGCTGGAATTAAGCAGCCGGCGCACTCTTCTTTTTTCGTTTCTTCAACTGAAATGACAAAGGCGAAGCCTTGTTAGTTGAGTCGACATCGACATCGAAGTCGTAACCGCTGCGCACTACCAACTCCAGGAGCGCTTCGATTGAGAACTTTTCGAGCTTGCCTTTAATCAGGTTGCTCATCCGTGGTTCAGTGATGTTCAACGCCCTTGCTGCGGCCACCTGCGTCCAACCCTTTTGGCGGATCAGATGGGTCAGCATCATGAAGAGGTTCACCTTCAGGTGCTTCATGTTTGATTCAATCGGATCTTCAGTAAACATCGCGAACAGATTCTGCGTCATGCGGCTCAAATCTCAGCAGGAGAAACCGGTACTGCAGTCGCAACAAGCAACTGCTTTGCTAAAACAAATCTTATCAGTACCGATAACTTTCGCAAGGGCTATTTTCCGCTCCCAAGAGGTGACCGCTCGATCAGTGTGCGGTCACACGAAATCGCTAGCTGCAAACTCACCAACCGCAAGCATGAAGCCTCTCCATTGCTCGGTATTGAAGCGCAACGGTTTATGCTTCTGCTCATCTCCAATCCAAAAACCACAGGAAGTAAGCTCCATCATCATCGATCTGTCTGGGTTCCACCAGGCGCCGCGTAGTGAAGTCCCCCACTCAATGCGTTTGGCAAAGAACGGCATGTTGCACATCAGCAAAAACCACCGGTAGTTATCTTCGTCCTGGACATACTCAGACGCGGTTCTTTTGGTGATTGCCAAGCATACCTCGACAGCCTTCGACGCAAAGAGCTTGGACATCCCTTCGTCGTAGGTTGTGAAGTCGAAAATGTGATCGGCGAGAAAGACCAGCGGGCTTTCAGATGGGCATTCGCCGTGCAGCTTTTCTGTGTTGAAGCTGTGTTCCAACAGTTGTTTGTAGTCCATCTGTGCGCGTGCACCCGGTCGAGTTTGTCCTGAAATGAGCTCATCAGGTACGCTGAAGGCTCTGAGCTACGCAGTCGGCAACGTTTTCCAACTGCGACTTTCAAGTTTATAAGGCCACAAAGGCTTTATCTACCTTTTCCCTGGTGTGCCCGATGATCAATAATTTTGATACAGCAGATCTCAAAAAATTTCTGTCCAGCGACGACCTCAAGCAGCTACTGGCCGTAGACTCGTCCAAAGCTTTTTCTGAGCTTTGGCCAGACTGGCGCTCTGGGCAGCGCGAATACGCTGACAGCTCAGTTGGCATTGAAAAGTTAGGAGTGGTTCTGCTGAACACACCCATGGTTGATTTCGATGAACCGGAGGAGTCAACAAAGGTTGAAGTCGTAAAACTGTACGGAACCCATGAACTACCGTTTAGGGTCATCGGTGAGTGCTACTACGAGGACGTGTTCGGCCAGTCGAGCGAAACGATTTTGAAGCACTTTGCGACGGTCGTGGAAGCCGCCAACTACGCCATTGCTGCGCATCAAGCCCGCTCCTTCGAACCTGCGCGAATTGAGGAGCACCTTCAGGCCCTGAAGGCAGTCGAGGGGGCTGTGAGAGCCACCCGGCGCAGTGTTAAACCAGAAAGCGACGAGTTTTCGCCGTAGTTCCTGGCTCAAGCATGGCGGCTATGGCCCAGCCGGCGCGGTATCGAGGTTTTTCTCTTTGTATCGCTGGGCTTGCCGCTGCCCTTCTTCCGCCCCCTTCATTAGGGTCGCCTGCAAAAACAACTTCTGGTGGATCTCCCCCAAAGCCACCTGAAACTGACTCGATAATTTTGGCTCCAAACGAGCCCCAAAGGCTTGGGCCTTTTTCTCATCGAAGCCCACCAAATCGTTGTGTTCCCGGCGAAAACTCATCATCGCCGCCCTGAGGAAATTCACACTAAAACCCATTTTGCTGTCGGCAGGTCTGGGGGCGAAGTCGGCGTAGGTCTGAAGTAAATCGTGCAGATCCTTGGCCACCGGAAGCAGCTGCTGGAAGCCCGCCATATTCTTGATGTTCGGCAAGGCGCTTTGAGCGAAATTCACGGACATGGCATAGGCCATTTCAGGCGTTATTTTAGCCTCTCGCAGCGCAGGAGCCCATGGGTCAACATTGCAGCCGTATTTTTGAGCGATGTTATCCAGGTCTTCAAGGTAGCGGCCAAACGTCAGTTCAATTTGGTTACTCATGACTGGGGGTATGACCTGGAACACCTGTTGAATGCTTAAATTCTCGCGCTCCTCCAGGAAAATACTCAAACGGGGCTCAAGGAACGTTGCCGAATAGAAAAAATTCCGGTGTGAGTCTCGGCTGCGTCCTTTAAATACTGGCGTTATCATGAAGACTCCATCGCCTGGCGTGAGGCAGGCACTTTCGGGGGTTAAATATTCATAGAGATTGTGTGTATATTGACACTTAAGTAGAGCTTGGGTAAATCGCCGCTCCCGCACTCTAGCCCCGGTACGCCCACTTGGCTCTTGTGCACCTCACAAAGGTACAACGATCATGCTGGTACTTAATCCCCGCACCGCCATGCTCAGCTATGAGGATCAGGATATCCCGGCTGAAGATGTACTCATGTTCATCGATGCTGAATTCGACCTTAGCCCTGACTCACCAGCCCCTCTTACCCTCTTAACCATGAAGCGGCTGCTCCTCAACTATCCACTCCTGCAGCAGCTCAACGGCTGGGCTGAGGCGCTGCTTGAAGACGCCGAGGGGATCCGCCCAAGACTGGTCAACAGTGCCAGCCTCCAGCCACAGATAGGTGACCCTGGGTTCACCCATTTGGAACTGCAAAAAACGCGTATCGCGACGTTCTCAGAGTTGACGCTCGTCAAAATCACTTTGGATATCGACGAAAAGGTCATCAACATCAATGGTGAAGTGCCGGCAGAGATGACGGCCACCTACGAAGATGTGCCGTCCGTGACCATCACCGACGAGGTCAATTTGTATGGCATTAAAGGCAGCAGTCGTTACAGCCTGGCAATGACCAGGCTGCACCAGATCTTCTATCTACCTATCGTCTTAGCCCCTGCCCTCAACGTACAGGCGATGGAGGTGGCGACCGAAGATCGAACCGCCATCGAACAGAGCGCTACGAGCCGCATCAAAATTCTTCAAGACGGCCACCAGATCAGTCTGCGCGAGCTGCTTCATGCGGTGCTGATGGACATGAACCTCGATCACGAAGAGTTGTACGAGATCGACAGGGAAACGCTGATGACCGAAATAGCCAAAGCGGAATTGGCCAAACTGTCGGATGATGGTCAGGAAGCGGCTGAAGCCGTCGAAGAGACCGAAGGCAGCTAAACGTCAGAAACAAAAAGGCCCCAATGCAAGATGGGGCCTCATTATTTGAGCTTCAGCGGTTTAATCGCCACCCCCGCCGCCGCAGCCACCATCTCCGCCACACCCGCCGCCGTCACCTCCCACACCGCCTTCGCCAACCGATGAACCCCCACCGCCGCCAGAGGTTCTACTGTCAGTGGATCGGTAGTCATCCCTACCTTGAATGACAGCCTTATCCTTCTGAGAGGTGGCGAATAGACGAACAGCGGTGTCGACGTCTAACGGCACGGCCTCGACCACCAACTTGGTACCGCCGACAACGCCGCCAAACCCAATACCCACCAACACAAAGTCATCATCCGAGCGCTTCATCAGCACCAATCGCACCAGGCTATTGCTTTCAGCAACTTCATCCCAGGAACAGACAATCATCATGGGGTCGTTACTGCGCTCCGGCGACGCCGATATAAACGCCGCTTCATACTCAGTGAATTCGCTCAGGAGTTTGCGCTCATTTGCCTCCCTACGCACTTGCGAACGCAAGTACTCACGACCGCACCACAGGGCAATGCAACCGACTGCGACAAACACCAGGGTGATCATCCCTAACGCATACGTGCTGCCCACCCAAATCAGTGAAAACAGACCAAAAGCAAAGGTCAGTTTTGTTTTCAGCCTCGAAATGTAGGCTTCTCGGTGGTGGTATTCGGGGGAATAAAGCACATTTAACCTCTAGCCAACGGTGATAATGCAGATGCAGGCCAAACTGACAAGCCTGCCCATTAAATAGTCAATCAATTGCCATGGCGAGGTGTTCCTCGCTTCGGCGCTAGCTCGGCATCGATACCATCCAGCAACGCCGAGAGGCGGGTACGTTCCTCATCAGTACCCCCGAGCCATCCAACCCGGTTCAGGTCGTTTTGTACAGAGGCCCGCGCCGCCAGGAGCAGAGCATTTTTTCGGTCAGTCTCCTCCGCCATCCTGGCCTTCATGGCTTTGTGTTGCTCGTAGGCATGCCATGAGCTGCCGCGATTAACGCTTTTGAGAATCGCAGCTTTCTGCTTGGCAGTGAGGATCGAAACGTCCTTATCAAGCCGCAGGAACAGCTTGCCTCGATCATGATCGAAGCCCACGTCGAGCGCCGTGACCGGGAGCCCCGCCCGTCCACCGACTTTGCCTGGACTGAAAATCGGCAGAATCACTTTGAGTTCACAGCTTTCATCGCCAAGGGACGTGATGAGCTCAGAGAAATCACCCAGTTTGATCATGCAGAGAAATCCTTCCCAGGCGCCGGCGTCGAGGCGTTCATTTCATTCCAGTGTGTTGGCGTACTGTATTGCGCTGAGCAGTGACTGCACTCCACCGACTGTAGCACCCGCACCAGTACCACCGGGCTGCCACAGTCTTTGCACGCGGCAAATCCAAGAAAAGGCGTCGGCTTCGGGAATAGCGCGTCCATCCCCTCCGGTAACGGCTCCGGGATTTCCTGTTTGAGAGCAAAAGGATCCAGGCTTAATACGCCCATAACCTGCTGAGCGTGGGCTTCCTGGAGATCGTCGATCTCGAGCGACTCGATACCATTCGCATGCAACAGGGAAAGGGCTTTGCTGGTGGTGATCAGGCTCTCGCGCACCACCGCAGGAATCACTGCACTGGCCTTTGCCGGCTCGGACAACCACAGCTCCAGATTACTGAGATGCTCAACAGCCTTGCCATGCGGGGCAATCTGACTGATTCCGTCGCGTATTGTGCGTAAACCAGCCTGCATGTGACTTTTGGCTTCTGCGAAAATGCTGTCTACTTTTTCTGACACGACGTACTCCCAGCGTAATTAAGGTTCTAGAACAATTGCCTGGTATCGCCGGGCGCAGGTTCGGTGCTTGTGTGTGGCCTCAGGTACTGCTGCAGTCGAGCGACTTCCAGAGGGTCATCTTTACTGCGCTCCAGGAGCCGCTTCAAGGTGCGTTGCCCAGCTTCCGTGCGCAGAGCCAACTCTTCTGACGAAACGGCTATGGCGCCGGCCAGAATCGCCAAGTCGCGCTGCAGGCCCGTGATGTCGTAGTGCGGACGTCCTCGAACGTTATGGAACCAGCAGCGATTGATGCCGATCTGTTGGCAGAACGCATGCAGCTCCACCACCGAGTCGGCAATCATGTGAAAGCACGGCTTGCTCCGGTACATGATCGCAGCGTCGTCGACAAAGATCGTCATCACGCCTCCCAGTGATTCGCAACGCTTTAGCCGTTAATGCTACCGACTGTAGGCTACCTCTGACTCTACCAGAGATTCCAACCGACCCTTCCAGAAAGCCTTGAGGTCATTCAGCCGTGAGGACAGGGTCGATGGCTCCGGCGCAGTCGTGTAAGCCTGCTCGATATGACTCCATGAATTGCGATCCGCTGTATCCAGAAACAGAGCCTGCTTGAACAGCTTTTCAGCATGCCTGTGCAGTTGCGCCAGGTCGTCGAAACAAGCCTCAGGGTCAGAGGCCTCCTTACCAGCGGCCTGCGACTCAAGCAGAGCATTAATCCTGCGGTCGATTTCCGTCAGGTGCGGAAAAATATGCACGCTGTGGCGGGGGTTAAGAATTTCCTGGGTGCGACCGTTACACACCGGGACTGAAAATTTTGGTATGGGTCTACCAGCTTCGTTAACCCGGAAGAATTCTTGAAAATAGTCGTACGGCTTATGCATTGCTGAAAAATCTAGTGCTGAAAGGATGGTGGCAATTTACCTCAAATAGAAAAAGCCGCCAAGCTTTCCAGGCAATTTTCGTCAATTTTCCTGACCTGGTTGGCCAACTTCCTGATGAGCTTGCTCACATGCCAATGTGCCACCACATTCCTGATTTTGATGCTATAATGATGGCCACCAACTCAATAACCCCATGTAATAAAAACAAATAAGTGAAATAAAAACAAAACAGTGAATATTAATTTCAACAATCAAGTTTGACAGGGATTCAATATTTGATGGAATGGGGAATAATATTGTGAGATTGAAAACAAGACGAGAAACCTTGGCCAAACAATCCATAGTAGATGGCTATTTCGATTTCACTGCGATTGCACATTTGCAAAACAACATAGCGCCAGAGGTTTGGAGCATGCTGCGCTCTTCCCACGGGGAACCATTATCTAATATGAGCGCTTCATCGCTTACTAACTTTTATAAATACTTATGTGTTGCTCTGCGAATTGATATCAAATCGTTGATTGAACCTGATTTGTTTGAGTCGCAGGCAAAAGCATCAAAAAACGTAGAAGATCTCTGGATTTCCATGCTGAAAGGTTTCCTTTGTAACTTCCAGGACATTCCTTTGTTTGAGCGAACAGAGCGCGTGTGCTGGGTGGCTGTAAAACTCAACCCAAAAGATTTTTGTTATGTTCCAGACGCTCTGAAAAAAATTGAGTTATGTCTGCTTGCTATGGAAAAAGAACCGACCATGTTGTTCTTTCTTCCTGACCATCTTTTGAATAAGTCCTTATACAAAAAAGCGGTAAGCCTGAATGCGCAACTGATCCATCAAATTCCTGCTCAGCACCTCAAGAAGGACATTTGGCTGACCGCCCTTGGGAAAGATGGCCTTCTGTTGCGTTTCTGCCCTGTAAATATCGTAACGTCGGACATGGCTAACGCTGCTGTTCGCTCCAACGGGGGTGCCATCGTCTTCGTGCCCCCGCGCCTGCTAACAGGCAAGCTGTGCGAGACTGCAATCGGTTCATGCCCCCACGGGGCCTGTCTTGACGACATTCCGCCCTCCTTCCAAACCGAAAAGCTCCGTCTTCTTGCCGTTTCTAGAAACCCGATGATGCTCGGTCAGATACCCCCACAGGAACAAACTGAAACGATTCGTTTAGAGGCCATAAAGCGCGATGGCAGGGCCATTCAGTTCATCCCCTGTGCCGAGCAAAGCAGACTTATTTGTTTTCACGCATTGCTTAACACGCTCGACAGCCATCCCTGGGTGTCCACTCTGCATCTGTATCAAAGCATTTTACTTCTACAGCAAATCAATCCTGACCCCCGGTTTCCTGAAACTGGCACTGAAGCAGTACGCCAACTTGTCAAAGACAAATGTAGCATATGCGAATTATTTGCTAAGGCCTACCTTTCCCAGTTCCAAGCCAATGAAGTTGTTCCACAAATCCAGCAATCTGTTCGTAATGCTCAAGCTCTGAATAGGGTATATAACACCGTCGAGTTGATCCAATTGTTCCGGAAATTAAAAATCAAGGGCGTGTTGTTCGGTCAAGCTCTGAATTTGTAATCAAGACCTAACCACTGATCTGGGTATTATGATCGTAGATATCGATTGGCCATAACGCTTCTGAATGCCAGTCTCGACGATCAACTACCCAGAAACTCTCCATGAATTCTATATAGAAACTGTTTTTACCATTCGTTTCAGGTAACAGCGGTAGCAGCTCTTCCAATTAAAATATTTTGCAGAAAGGTATATTTACATTCCATAGGAACACTGCAACAATGGGTTTTGCTTCAAGTCAGTCGACCGGTCGCATGACCGAACTCACTCAACATAGGGATACAAACGCATGAAACGTGTGCTCCAATTCTCGGCTCTGGCTATCGCTGCTGTGCTGGCCACCGGCTGCTCGTCTCATTTCACCAAAGAGACCGAAGCGCGCCTGACCGCCAACGAAGACGCGATCTCCAAAGCTCAGCAGACCGCTGATTCGGCTTCGCAGAAAGCTGATGAAGCCCTGGCCGCCGCCCAAAAGGCGCAGCAGACCGCTGACGAAGCCAACGAGCGCGCTCTGCGCATGCTCGAAAAAGCCAGCCGCAAGTAATTCCGGCAGGCAGTGAAAAAACGGCGCCTAGGGCGCCGTTTTTTTATAGGCGCCAGCTGGCGCAGAACCCGACTTCTCTCGATGCCAGGCCTTCTCCACCTGATGCCTCATAGACTCAATATTAAAGCCCATCAATTGACGTTTCGGTATAGCAGGACTATACTGATAACCTAGCGATCAACGACAGGACGTGACACCAATGGGCGCTCCAACCCTTCAAGATTTCACCCTGGTTACTTCAAACCCGGTCAAGATTGCTGAATACCAACGATTTTCTAACGCTTCACTGCGTATCGAAACAGGCGAAGACCTCGACGAGGTCGATGGTAATCCAGATGAAGTCATCATTCACAAAGCTCTAGCCGCAGGGCCAGGCCGCATGGTCGAAGACTCCATCATGGTCATTGATGGCCAGCCCATGATCGACATTCGCTGGCGTAAAGACGCTCTGCTCGCCGGCGAAATCCAGCATCCCGCCAAAGCTATCTGGCAGGTGCGCCTGGGCATTCTTCACGAGGGTGTGGTGTACGCCTACCTCGGCGAGACCTATGGCACCATATGCCCTTATGACACACCAGGCTTTGGCATCGACCCAATCATTCGGGTGGATGGCGTAGGTCAGTCCCTTTCAGCCATGGACAAAGCCGGTACCAAAGACCCCGTGTCAGCTCGCAAATTTGCATTCGATGCCGTGGTCAACCAACTGCCCTACCTCACCGTTAAAGTTGACCTGGTAGCCCCTTGGACAGGCCGTTATCAGAACGAAGATTGATGTGAAAATATCATATCAATTTACCATCAATCTTGTTGACAGCCTGTCAATTGAAGACAATAATTACATTCACACCTACACCAGATTCATCGGAGATTCATATGTCTACTGAAAAGAAAAAGGCGCTCCAAACAGCGTTGTCGCAGATCAACAAGCAGTTCGGCGATGGCTCGATCAGGCGCATGGGCGATAGCGAGCGTGCGCCTATCGACTCTTTTTCTACCGGCTCCCTGGGTCTGGACGTGGCACTGGGCATCGGCGGCCTGCCGCGTGGTCGCATCATCGAAATTTACGGCCCGGAATCGTCTGGTAAAACCACCCTGACCCTGTCCGTGATCGCCCAGGCGCAAAAAGCCGGTGCGACCTGTGCTTTCGTCGACGCCGAACACGCTCTCGACCCTGAGTATGCCGCCAAGCTGGGTGTAAACGTCGACAACCTCCTGGTCTCCCAACCCGACACTGGTGAGCAAGCGCTGGAAATCACCGACATGCTGGTGCGTTCGAACGCGGTCGATGTCCTGATCGTCGACTCCGTGGCGGCGCTGGTGCCAAAGGCTGAGATCGAAGGCGAAATGGGTGACATGCACGTGGGCCTGCAAGCCCGTCTGATGTCCCAGGCGTTGCGTAAAATCACCGGTAACATCAAGAACGCCAACTGCCTGGTGATCTTCATCAACCAGATCCGCATGAAGATCGGCGTGATGTTCGGTAGCCCGGAAACCACCACCGGTGGTAACGCGCTGAAGTTCTACGCGTCGGTTCGTCTCGATATCCGCCGTACTGGCTCGGTGAAGGATGGCGAAGAAGTCATCGGCAGCGAAACCCGCGTCAAAGTTGTAAAGAACAAGGTCGCTTCACCATTCAAGCAAGCCGAGTTCCAGATCCTTTACGGTAAGGGTATCTACCTACACGGCGAGATGATCGACCAGGGTGTTCTGCACGGGTTCGTCGAAAAATCCGGTGCCTGGTACGCCTACAACGGCACCAAAATCGGTCAGGGTAAGGCTAACTCGGCAAAATACCTGGCGGATAACCCGAAGGTCGCGGCAGCGCTCGAGAAGCAACTGCGCGACAAGCTGTTGGGCAACAACGGTGTGATCGAGGCGGTCAAACCGAAGGTGGTGCCGGCTGAGGCTGCCGAGAAGTTGCGCCCAGCTGCCGAGATCCCTGCCCCTGTAATCAAACCACAGGTAGATGAGGAAGAAGAGTTCGATGAACTGGCCGACGGTGAACGCCCGGCTCACCGGGAGCCCCTGGACGATGACGAGTACTTCGCGCAGCCGATCAGTACCCTGTTGAGCTCCGACACGTCGCCTTCGGTTGAGGTCATCACCCCAGTCATCACCCCGGTGACCGATGGAGCAGCACCAACCACCGGTGATCAAAAGTCGTGGTTCGACAAGGCCATGGAGAAGGACATTCTGTACATGAGCGGCCCTCATGTTTACTACGAAGGTCAAAACATCGCCAAGGGCAAGGTGGCGGCCAAGCTGGCCATCGAATCCAACCTGGGTCTGTTTAACATTATCCAGTCCTTGATTCGATAACCCCCACTGCATCACCGACGGCCCGAAAGGGCCGTCATACATTTGAAGGGAAGGAGCTCTTTTCAATGGTCAAGATCACTTACATTGCCGAGGCGGTACCCAATCCAGCAGCGTGCTTTGAACACTTCTGGAACAACCTGCCTTGGGAGCAGCGCGATGTACCCCGGCGCGAGTGTTTTTTCAGTGACAACGGTAAACCCTACACCTATGGTCGCGGCCTCGGTGCCAAAACCTACTACCCCGCTGCGGGCTGGGACGATCTGATTGCTGAGATCAAGCAAAAAGCCGAAGCCGACTTTGGTGTCAAATTTGAGGCCTGCTTTTGCAACGGCTACAACGATGAGCACGATTCGTTGAACTGGCATGCCGACGACAGCGAAGTCATTGATCACAAACGGCCAATTCTGGTGTTCAGCTTCGGCGCGAAACGCGAGATCTGGTACAAAGGCATGGACGGCATCGTTCATAAGCAAATGTTGGAATCAGGCTCGTTGTTTGTGATGCCTGCCGGCATGCAGCTGACGCATCTGCACCGCATTCCAAAGCACAGCGCCTCATGCGGCCCGCGTGTCAGCTTGACCTTCCGAGGGCTCTTGCAGGCCCATGAGATCGGACAAGATGAGCGTGACAGGCAGAAAGCGATTGATGTCTTCAGAGGCCTTGGTCTCCTGTAATGCTCAGCAGAGGAGTGAAACATGAAACAGAATGGCATTTCAGACCATGACCTTGCGTGGAATGCTACCTTGGATGGCCTCCGAGGTGATCACCCATGATGCCTAGCAAAAAGGAAGTGCGCCGGCTGATGCGGGTCATTGCCAAGACGACCCGGCAGGGCACTCTGTTCCACGGCGGTATCTACACCAAGGACGAGCTAGCCGACGTCATCGACGCTGCAATCTCAGAATCCATTGCGCTCGATGTGATGACGGTGGTTCGCCCGCAAGCGGCCTGGGCGCTTAGCGATGGCCCCGTACTGTGGTGGAAGTTGCCGGTCTCCGAGCCTCCTTACCTGGGCACGCCCAGGGACGACCGCTGGCCCGGCGATCACACCCACTGGACGCCCCTGCCGACTCCATCACTCGGTTGACCACCAAGGCTGCCTACAGAAATTGCTTGCCTTCCTGATTCATGCTGTTAACCTGGAATGCTGATTTAAGGGGGCAGATATGAAGCAGAAAGACATCCACGACAGGTATTCCCGATTGTGCAGTCAATCGAGGAATCAACATGTCCAGAACTATCCGTCGCGGGAAACCCTCGCGTAATTTCGCCCGCTACAATCGGATCGGCGTCATCGATCACGAGAACCGGGTTTACTTTTCCTATAGGGCTGGCGACTTCCAACAGACCTGGTGTGAAGGCGATGGCAAGTCCTACGAGGAGTACGCCGCCCGAGAGATTCGGTGGTTCCATTCTGACTTCCGTAGCCGCAGGTTCAGCAATGTACCCCGCGCCTGCCGCAAGGCCGATAATGATGCGCAAAAGGCCAAGCACCTGCAGGCCATTCGCGTAGCGCTCAGCACTGGCGACTACGATGTTTGCTTGTCAGTGCTGGAGAAGTTCTATAGCTGGCGTTATTATTGATGCAAAGCTCGACCACCATGGTTGGTCGGGCCCTTTGTTGCCAAACCTTTGAACGCCAAGGCAAGGCCCTCTGGGTGGGCGTTGTTAGCCTGAAATACAGACTTGAGGAAGAAATTATGACGGTGAAATACATCCACGACAGGTACTCCCGATTGTGCAGTCCAATCGAGGAGTCAAGATGTCCAGAACCTTCCGACGCGGGAAACCCTCGCGTAATTTCGCCTACTACATTCGGCTCGGCGTAATCGATCACGAAAACCATGGGTACTGCTTCAAACGTGATGGAGTATTTATCCATTCCTGGGACGACGGCAAAGGGAAAACCTACGCTGAGTACGTCGCCGAAACCATCCGGGTGTTTCATACGGACTACCGTACTTACAGGTTCAACAGTGTGCCGCGTGATTACCGCAGGCGTGATCGCGACATGCAAAAGGCCCAGCACTTCCAGGCCATTCGCAAGGCACTGAGCACCGGTGATTTCGATGTATGCCTTTCTGCGCTGCAGAAATTCAATAGCTGGGATTACTGGTGATAACGAGCCCGACCGCCGCAAGGTGGCCGGGCTTTTATTTTTTGACTGAGTGGTCGACACCCTCTCCTTTCCAGCTAGGCATATATGATAAATTGACGGCTTACTCTGCCAAGAGCGGCAGCGTGTCTTCGTAGGATTCATTTTCCATGTTTGACCATGTGTACCAGGCAATTGCCTGGCTGAAAGGCTACCCTGACGCCTACTCAGCCGGCATGGGCGCGGCCTTGTTGATTTTTGCAGCCCTTAGCACCTTCTTGCTCAAAGTCATTTTCATCAACGGTATCTACCGTTTGTTCAGTCAGTCCCCGCTGGTTCAGACCTTCCAACAGCTGCCGACCAAGGTGATTTCACGCATCCTTCACGTGGTGCCGGCTTTGTCGATCATGTACGGGGTTCCCTACATCCCGGAAATTTCAAAAACCATCAGCACGATCATTGCAAACCTTTGCAGCGCCTTTATCGTGATGACACTGGCCCTTGCGCTGTGCGGCGTATTGGACATGATCAATACGGCCTACCAAAGCCGACCACGGGCCACGCAGCGGACGATCAAAAGCTACATTCAGATCTGTAAAATTGTCGTTTACTGCCTGACCACCATCCTGTGCATTGCCGCCCTGGTCGACAAGTCTCCATTGATCATGTTCTCCGGCCTCGGTGCGCTGGCGGCGGTTGCGGTACTGGTCTTTCAGTCAACCCTGCATAGCCTAGTCGCCAGCATTCAGATTTCTTCCAGCGAGATCGTACGCCTGGGCGACTGGATCGAGGTTCCTCAGTTCAATGCCAACGGCGACGTGATTGACATCGCGCTTCACCAAATTCTCGTCAGAAATCATGACTTTACGTTATCTACAGTGCCGACCCGAGCGATAGTTGAAGGCGCATTCCGTAATATGCGTGGTATGAGGGAGGCAGGGGGGAGACGGATTATGCGTTCACTCTTCATCGATCAAAATACCGTCGGTTTTTTAAGCCCCGAGGAAAAGACTGCCCTCTCCCGCTTCAGCCTGCTGCGCGATTACCTCATTGAGAAGGATCGGGAGATCAATGCCTGGAACGAGAAACTGCCAGAAGCCGGCAAAGATGAGGTCAACCAGCGTCGACTGACCAACTTGGGTACATTCCGGGCGTACCTCGAACAGTACCTGCGCAACCACCCCGGCGTGCACCAGGACATGACCCTGATGGTTCGCCTGCTCGATCCGACCCCGACCGGGATACCAGTTGAAATCTACGTATTTGCCAACACCACGGTCTGGGTCGATTATGAGCGAATCCAGGGCGATATCTTCGATCACGTGATTTCGATCCTACCGGAATTTGGCTTGAGCGTGCACCAGCAGCCCTCCGGAGTTGATCTCAGGTCGTTGCGATCTGATTTCGACCGACTCAGAGCTTAAGCCCACACCGGCGCCCCTGACGCCTCTCAGGGGCTTTCCCAGCACCCCGCACAAGGAAGCTTATGACTCTTCGAGACACCCCAGACCAATACAGCGCCTGCCTGACTGTCACCGACTTTCCTTTCGCGAAGCGACGGCATATTGCAGCGTTTGGCCCGACTAGCGATACGGCCCAGGAAATGTGCACCCTCCTCGCGACCCAGGAAGGCTGGACGGCACCCAAGCGCTGGCAGTGGTGGCGCCGTAGGGATGCC
Organism: Pseudomonas serbica; assembly: GCF_028823535.1. GTDB lineage: Bacteria > Pseudomonadota > Gammaproteobacteria > Pseudomonadales > Pseudomonadaceae > Aquipseudomonas > Aquipseudomonas serbica. Next base: position 391,491 of record NZ_JAQIYM010000090.1, read on the forward strand.
AAAGTACCGTACGTCAGTCATTCTTGCTGATCCGAACGGGCCTCCAAAAGGCCCTTGCGGTTAAGCTCAACCTTTCCTTCGAAAGTTGTCCGTGTCGATCACGAAGGCCGGATCGAAGTCGATGACTTCGCCGGGATACCCTCGCTGATTCGAAACAACCCGGCACCCGTAGACGTCGTAGTCAGCCCGCTGATGATTGTGACCGTGCACGAAGAGGTCGAATCCGCTCAGAATGTCTTCCCAGCGGTTGGCAAAAGACGCATCCAGGTGCGTTCCGGCATCAGGGTGGCCGTGAAGGGACTCCACTGACGGTGCATGGTGCGTAATGCCCACCGTGTGGCCAGCGAATGGTTCTTCGAGCTTGCGCATGAACCAGGCCTTAGCCCTGCGGCATTCATAGGCAAAATGATCCGGATTAACCCGCTTGAACAACGCCGTCCGAATCTTTTTAAAATCAGTCAGAGCTGTCGCCGCCAGCTTCGCCATGGGTTCGTTACCCGAAGCGGTGTAATCCGTCCAGGCGGTCGCACCGAGGAAGCGCACGTCATCGATGATGACCTCGTCGCAATCGAGCACTTTGACGTTGGGCGTCTTGGCGGCAGCTTCGCGCATTTTCACCAGGTTGCGGCCCAGCTCGCCCCCGTAGTACTCATGATTGCCGGGGATGTACAGCACCGGGCAGCTGAATGCGCTGGCCGCCCACTCGATGCCACGGGTTTTCAGTCCGATATCACCGGCCAGGATCACGACGTCGACGTCGGTCAATGAGGGCTCGAACGGCGAAAACTCAATATGCAGGTCAGACAGCACCAGGATTTTCATGTCACCTCCAGTTCAATGCCGAAAGGGTACACAACATAGAGCATGCATTGCCAGCGGACAGTTCTCGAGAGATCGCACATCCGGCGAAGCCGGCTCGCTTTTTGGCAATAACTCGAATCAGGGTTTTGGGTCACCAACACCGAGAATAAGCTGTAGAATACAGGAGCACACTTCCACCGCCAGGTGGGCTTATTGTCGCTGTATCAGGAGCCGTTATTCATGGGGATTCTCAAAGCAGCCGCAGGCAAGGCTCTGGAAATGGGCGCCTCTAAAGGCTTGTCACGTGTCCTTACCGCAAGTTCCTCGGGTTTGCTCAAGCGCCTGCCTGCTGCGCTGATCGTGGAAACGGCCTTGACCGTTGGTAAGGAGTCCATTGCGGTCATGCGCAAGGAAAAGACCCTGCTACAAGCCGCCGACACCCTTGGGGAGAAGACTGCTGAAATCGGCGGGGCTTCCGTCGGGGCCGCCCTCGGGATCGCTGCGGCAGGGGCTGTAGGCGGGGGTTTGATCGTGACGGCCTCTGTGTCCGCTGGCGCCGCGTATTGCCTGGGAGTTGCCGGGCAGAAAGCCTATCAGGCGACCAAGGCCCATTTTGCTCCCAAAGAGGAACCGGAATCACCCCCACTGTCGATCACAGACGACCGTACACCCGAGGCCTGAGTCCCGGTTCGTCGCGTTGCGCCCGCGTTAGCGCAAGCCCCATACTGAGAAAAAACATTGGGGCTTTTCCATGAGCGATCTAGACGCAACTTACCAACGCCGCAGAGCCGACCAGGTTGCATGGGGCGTCACGTTAGCGACTCGTTTCTGCCGTGCCCTAGAGAAAATGCCGGAAGCTATCGGTTACCTGCCCGCACCCAGTAATGGTAGCGGCGAGAGCAAAGATAATTGGACGCCATCCACGCTGCGCCGGGCAATTGAAGTCAACATCGCCCGGTGCGCTGAAACCGTCAACCATGAAGCATTGAAGATCTATCGTGAGCACGGGGTAGGCCTCGTGATCTTCGAGCGCTATGACAGTTTCTTGGAAAACCAGGAACTGTACTCACCCCACCCTCGCGATATCTTGAATCGCGGTACAGTTTTTCCGAATCCTCTGGAAGCCGTCGGCACGTTGATATCCGGTTATTCGAGAAGCGATCTCTATGAAGCTGCCTGCATCACCGAGGCCGACTTCGACGAGACCCTGTCGGTTCTCATGATCATGGGTGGAAATCACTACAAGAACGATCCCCAGTACGTCTCGAAAATGTTTCGTGACATGGGCTTCCTGTTCATGAACCTCAATAACAGCCGTCGCTTGAGCTACGCCAGCGATAAATTCCTCGCCGAGGGTGGTATCTCCCTGTGCCGGGACTATGACTCAGATCTAAGCTTCGATGACTCGGTGCTGAAAATCATCAAAAAGATCCGGAACATGGATTTCAACCCAGAAACCCAGAACGTGATGCTACCGTTCGCGCTAGAGAGCGAAGTGAAAGCCGGCGTGCGTGATTTTGACCCGGTCATCGTCTTTCAATCGTTTATGAATGCCTTGAGTCGCGGGCAAGACAAGGTGGTCAGTTGGCTGGGGGAGAACACCAACCTTCGGGCCATCTTCCAGCGCATGCACGAACTCTACCAGATCAACAAAGATCCGAATGCGATCATCCTCGGCAACCAGAAGCGCTTCACTCCGCTGATGCTGCTGCGTGCGATAGATGAATCAAAGAGTGCCAAAGTAGAGCCTGCGCGCATCCCAGCGTTGTTCAACGCTTGCATGTCAGCGGGCATGGACACGTTGATCAATGACAAAGGCCATCTCTTCACCTTGATCTCCAAGTACGAACGTAAAGGCTGTCTGGATCTGGATAAGTTGGAAGAGTTCAATGATGAACTCGGGAAGCACACTGAGGTGCTCAACCTCACTGCCGCGATGAAGCTGTGCAAAGGCCATGTGCTCAAGGCCAATCCAGCTGCCTTGGCACGGATAAAGCAGATGCTTACCGACGACAAGGTGAATGCCATCGCCGGCGCCGATGAAGCGACCATCCAGCGGCTGTTTACCGACCCTACCAGCGAAAGCTACCGGATAAAGCTTGGCCTGAGCATGGGTGACGCCTTTGCCTACAAAGGTAAGACCACCCAGTCGCTACAATTTCGCGCTGAGTCCTTTTCAAAAGACCTCGGCCTTTGAGGCACGGGGCTCAAGTACTGAGCCCTCCCCTGCATCGCCCGACTGATCAACCATTCAAATCTACCCGAGAGCTTCCATGACATTCGATCACCGCCGTACATGGCCAACAACGTCGGAAAGGGCCGTAAGCAACGCCAGGATCTACTGCGAGCAACTGGAGAACATGCCAGAAGCAGCAGGCTACTTGCCGGCACCTATGTCTCCTGACCGTAAGAGTCCGAGATACATGACCCCACAATCCTTGCGTAGGGAGGTGGAACAGCACATCTGCGAATGTGCCATGGAGGGTAATCATGAGGCATTGGCCATTTTCCGTGATCATGGAGTACCCCTGGCTATTTTCGAACGGTACGATTGCTACCTTGACGACCCTGCCCTGGACGACTCCAGCCCGCAGACCATCCTTTACAGTAAGGTAATCTTTCCAAATCCGCTCAAGCCATTGGGATCTGCCATTCTCGGATTTGGTCGGAAATTCCCAAAATCCGATAGGGAGCCCCTGGTCTCTGAAGAGGATTTTGTCGAAACGATGAATGTTCTCCGGAGCATGGGCGGTCACCGCTATATCTCCGAACCCCAGTACGTCGCAATGATGTTCAAGGACATGTACCTGAACAATTTCATGGGAAGTAGAGACAAGGAAAAAATGGTCACAGCCCTGTCCCATTTCCTTGAGAGCGGTGGAGTCTCCCTGTCCCGCGATGTGGACTCGGAGCTGACGTTCGATGAGTCGATCATCAAATGCCTCGACAACATCTCGCGCCTCGAGAAAAAGCCATGGGTGCATAACCAGATCCTGGACTATGCCATGGACGCCGAAGCCCTAAATGGGATCCGGGATTTTGACCCCGGTTTAGTCTTCAATCGATTTTTGGGTGCTCTCAAGAATGGAGAGCCCAAGGACATAACGCACCTTCGAGATACGACTCACCTGAAGGCAATTTTCTCGCGTTTGTATGAGATGTCGCCGATGGAAAGAACACCTACAGAGATCATCATGGGACGCCGGACTGATTTCACTCCATTGCGTTTGATCAAAGCTATTGATCAATCCCCACGAGGCGACGAAACCCTGACGGAACGTTTGTTTCATGTCGCGATGGAAGCCGGAATGAACGTACTGACCGCTGATCCCAAGCACATGATGAGTGTGATCAGACACTATACCCAGGAAGGTGCCCTTTACTTGAATGGGCACGATGGCTTCAATGCTGAACTTCAAAAATGCATTGGATCATTGAGTCTGGATGCTGCAATTAAGTTAGCTGATGGTCGTTATTTCAATACGAAAAAAATCGCCTTGGCCCACGCCAAGCAATTAATTGAAGCAGACAAGGTGGGAGCGCTCGCATCAGCCCACGAAAAGACCATTGAGACCCTGTTCAAATTCTCAGGCAGTGAAGAATTGCAGAAAGCTTTGGGCCTTGAGCGGAAAGACGCCTTCCTGAAAAAGTGCAAACTCACTCGGTCTATGAGCTTTCGTGCGGACTCCTTCGGTAAAGACCTGGGCCTGTAACTAAGATTTGGCCTTTACTCCTCGACGAACCTGACCCACTCTGTCCATCGCCTTGTTCAGCTGGCGCTTTGCGTCAGCCACGCCGGCGAGTCTACCCTCTTCAGAAGAAGCCTGCTCGCTGTAAAAAAGGTGGCGCATGACGTCACTCAAATTGGCGTCAATAAGCCGAAGATCGACCTCAAGGCGGTCGTACTCAGAACTGCGAGGAACGTTTTCCATCCCCGGCTCCCAATTTACATTCATTCCGTCAATTATTGGTGATTATTCTATGCCTGTTTCTTGACATTTACGAGAGCTTGTTAGCACTTCCATGACCGGTCATTCAGGGTTGCACCTTTCCGTGGATGAATATACAGTGTTATTGCTGCATGATTAACCACGAGGACAGGAGGTTTCATGTTGGGAAAGTCACTGATGGCTATCCTCATTTCCGCCACGTTTGGCCTTATCGTCTGGCAACGCATGCCCTTGGGCATGTTTGTCTTATTGGACATTGTGGTGCTGGCGACGTTGTTTGCGCCTCGCCAAGACGTCACGATGTTTGACAAGGGCTATGCGCGGTACCAGGCCAGGAAAGCCAATAAAGAGTCCACGATCATCATCGATCAGCAACCCGAGATGAGCGAAGCACTCAAGGTTTCCAGACTTGGACAATGGGGTAAAACGTTGAAGGGTCGCTTTAACCGACCCATCGTTTCACTGGCACGTTTCAAACCAAAGCCTCTGCGCATCAGTGCAAGATGGCGACGCAAAAAATCGGCAGAGCCTGTCGTAAAGGTCGAGCCATCCGTTTCCAAGAAAATGCGTAGTGATGGTTGGGTAGATCCATACCTGAGATATTGCGAAGAGACTGAAAACGGGGACAACAAAAAGGCGGCTTAGGCCGCCTTGTTTTTTCTCTTCACCCGATCAGCCAAACAGATCCAGCTGATCTTCTTCCATGACACGAGCACGTGTCGCCGTCTTGAGCGGTGGATCTTCCACATCCACTTCGCTGGCTACGACAACCTTCACCTCTGTAGTGGGCGCAACGGCTCCAGCGAAAATGTCATTCTGAACCTCTTGCCACGGTTGAGTGCTCAGCGCCTGCTCCTTGGTGATTTCGCCCAGGAAGGCACGGTAGATTAGGCCGTGACATGGTTGGGGCATACAGAAGCAGCCCAGCCGCTTGCCGCGCAAACTCTCCAGGTTGTCCAGGATCCACTGCCGGCGTTCTGGCTCTACGTTTTGATCAGCAGTCCCCTCCAGCCAGTACCAGAAGCGGTTCATGGCCTCGGTGCGGCTACTGACCCGTACTGCGCACTTGTCCCCGGACAAACCAAACGGGTTTCCCCAATGCATCATATTGGGCTGCTTAGGACGGCCAATGTATTCGTCGTAAGGCGCCTTGCCAATTTTAACAACACGCGTCAGCTTCATTCATCGCACCTCATTAAAGAGCTGGATAGAACCATTCACGCTTAGGTTGAACTTGGATTCACCACCGGCGACTTCAGGCACAGACACACTGCGAGAAGTCTTGTACGCCATCATCTGCATACCACCCACCTGGTTGTCATAACTCGGCATCACCTCGCCGACAGAAACATTCACCAGTCCATAGCTAGAGGCGCCAAAAGCGGTACTGGTCAACGTCGCCTTATCTTTAAACTCCGCCAGTGCCTTGTCGAGCATGGCCCCTTCTTGGGCCTTGCGGGCCTGATCGGACACCTTAAAAGTCATTCTGTCGATCTGCATGTCACCCGACAGGTCAGTCAGAACAGTCGAGAGCAGCTTGAAGTCCTGACTCTGTAGCGTGATGTCTACTCGCTCGCGCCAGGAAGCGATAGTCCCCTCAGCAGGTACTGGCTTGATATCCGGCTTGTCAGACGGATGTCTGGTTGTAAAGGAACCGGTTGGATCCTCGACCACCCTTTCGACGTAGATCGGGGTGGCCCTACGGTTGCCGGTGAAGACCTTGATGCCAGCCACTTTGTCGACCCGCTTCATGACTTTGTCCAGGGCTTCTGAGTTGCGGGCAAAAGCTTGCTCGGCGGTTGCCCCCTCAGCCTCATGGAACAGCTTGATTTCCATCGTGTCGTTGTTGATCACCTGCTCGACTTTGACAGAAAGGTTGATCAGATTGACCTTCGCCTCGTTGCCATTGTCGGTCACCTTGCACACTGCAGCCACACCACAAGGCCGGTGAGCAGGGGTTAAAGGCGATTGCGCGTTAGCCAAACCGGAGGCAACAACTGAGGACAAAATAAGGGCATGAATGCCCATAGCAATACGCATGGATGCTCCAATTTCAAGGTTTAGAAAGCAGAAATATCAAGGCCTACGATAACATATGCCATATATTGACTTCGAGTCGGGCGCAGGTATATTCGACGATTCTCAACCTTTTGCTCGCCGTCAGAGGTCTTCGCACATGTTTCTTCATCTGTACGACACGTACCACTCCGCACTGAATACTCTGCTCATATGGCTGACCATTGTCTTTGCCGCTTGGGTGCTTTTTGCTGTCCTTCTCCGTCGACACGAAAAGCCAAAAGTCGAAATCGAACGAAAATTTCTGGTTAAGCCAGAGTACCTGAAGGAACTCCTTGCCAGCGCCAGCAAGGTCGACATTATCGCCCAGGGATACCTGAACGACGATCCTGGCCGAACCGTTCGGGTAAGGCTGCACAACGACAATGGCGTATTAACCATCAAAGGGATTGGTAGCGCCTCTGGCATGTCGCGATTTGAATGGGAAAAAAACATCGCCGGCGCGGAGGCAAAGATGCTCATGCCCCTCTGCCTGCCTGGTTTGATCGAAAAACTCCGCCACCTTATACGTGTAGGCCACACCTTTGAGGTTGATGTGTTTGGTGGCGCGAATGCCGGCCTCGTCCTGGCAGAGATCGAGCTGTCCAGCGAAGATGAAGAGTTTGAACGTCCCGTCTGGCTGGGCGAAGAAGTGACCGGCGACAAGCGTTACTACAACTCGTACCTGGCCAAGCATCCGTTCACAACGTGGGCGCATTCCACTGAAGCGGCAGAGCCTTCAACCGCATCATAAAAATCGAACACCGGGGTCTGCAGGACTAACTCTGCAGGCCTGTATTCCCGCCAAAGACCCTGGACGAGATCACTATGTACTTTTCCTATTATCCAATTCTGCCTTCCTTGGGATTTTCGATCACATTCTTCATCACAGGCTTGTTTTGCACACTCTTTAACCTAAAGACACTCAAAGCAGGTTGGAGGCAAAACCTTACGCTTGACCTGGTGTTGAGCACGCTCGCTCTCTTATTATCTGTGCCGCTGACCGTATCACCGCTGCTTGCATGGTGCTTTCAGATACAGTCGCATGCCTTCGCAAACTTACTTTGTGGCTTTCAGGGGATGGTAATCTTCTTTTTGGCACTTGTAGGTATGTTCAGGACAAGAAACGACCCGGACGCCGGCTGGAGGGATCTGGGGTTGATGATATTGGCGACAGCCTTGATGATTATTCCGTGGATTGTAGGAGCTCAGACTGAAACTATCTAAGTCTTGATATATAAAAGCCCGCATCTTGTGCGGGCTTTTGCATTCTCGTTAAATATTTACTCCGACTTGAAGAATCTGTATGAATCTTTGCTGTAACGATACTTCATGATCCAGCGCTGTAGCGGGCTAAAACGTGAATTACGTGTGACGTCAGCCACAATGAGGTAATCAGGGGAGATGTCTGAGATTGCAAACTGTCCCTCATCGAACGATTCAAGGCCAAAAAACATATTCAATGGGCATTTTACGTTCTTCTGGAAGATTGGCTTGTTGATGTAATGTTCACTAACCAGAAGCCGGTAACCCGGTGCGTAGCCAGCCACATTGAATTCACGAGCACCATCGGCGCCGCAGACGACGCTGCCATAACCATCTTTGTCGACGTTCTCGCCAATCAGTTTTTCGTCAATCCCCAACTTTTTCAATACTGCGACATCGTTGCCATCGAACCTTATGTGCAGCGACCTGGAGTCGACGCCTGGTTTTTTATCGAACACCACTCCAGGCGATAGAAGGTCGAGTTTTAGCGTCACGGCCAGGGGTATTTTTTGGCCTTTTCGATTCACCAAGTAAACACTGCCTTCATAATTATCAGCAATGACTGGCCGGTTGTAACCGTAGATGATCTCGCCTACGAGTGCAGTAAGAAGGATCAAAGCAATCATCTTGGAAAACGGTATTGGTTGGGCTTTTGATTTAATTACCCACTTAGCATTTTCCTTGACTTGCCACATCGGGTCTAGCTTAAACAACAATTCTTTGAAGTATGGTGGCTGAACAAACGCGAAATACAACATAGCGGCCACAACGGAAAAGCCACCCACCCACATGTAAATGGGCATGATAATAAATGCGCTAGAACCAGGAATTAATGTCGCCAGCGCGGTGACGGGATAGCTCAGCACGCTGGATAGAAAATCAGGAAAAAACAGGTAGCCAAGTTCCTGCCTGATAATGTCAACCGCCATTTCGAATGGTACACCTTCAACACTCGACGCGAACAACCAGGCTGGCGCGAACACCATGACCATGAACAGAAACCAACCGCACCTGTAGTACACGATTTTGCTCTGAAGGGCTTCCTGCTCTGTAGTTAAACACGATTCCATATCTGGTATTCCTGGCGTTGTTTATCATGATACTATATTGACATCAAGCGAATGTCAATTGTTCAACAAACTTTATTCATTAACATATCATTCCCATGTAAATTAACCACTTATGATACGTGCAGCCTCAGATATAACACGACCAGTTTCACAATGCGGAGTTGCAGGAGCTCCCGATCCAGAACTAAGATGAAGTATTGCCACAAGAGGAACCTCCCATGAACAAGGCCCCTACCCTGGCCTCTACCCCAGAAGCCGTTTTGACCGCCTGGAACAAATACATCACGTCCAAAGGGCTTCCTCCAGATGACGTCGTTGGAAAAATGGAACCCGGTGATCGCTACGTCTGGGAGTACCACACTGGCAAGCCTACCTTGGCCATCCAAGATGGCATTGGCATTATGGAAGCATCTCAGGAACAGTATGACGAGGTCATCGACGCCATCGCCAAAGGTCAATTCAGTATCACCGCTTACGACCGCTTCGGCGAGGTATCGGCTGTTCTGCACAAGGCGACCGGCAACCCCTTGCAGCCAGAAAAAATTCGCCGCGAATATGACAGCGGCGGACTGACGTTTTGAACAAGTCGTACGAGTTTATTGAAAAGATTCTTCACGGCACAGGCCAGGGGCCTGCGAACAAGTGGCACGCGCTTGTTGAACGGGCCCTGCATGGCACAGGCCAGGGCCCTTTATACGATCCCGCAGTGTTTAACCTCGGGATGGCTGACATGACGCGCTATCAGCTCTTCGCCAATGTCAGGGGCGGAATAGGTAAAGCCTTAGCGAGAAGTGCAAAAGACCCAACAGCGCCACTGGCCGATGACTTTAACGCTCGAGCAATCAAACTGGTTGAGGATGCGCTGAACGGGGCAACGGTGGCTTATCCAGACGAACTGCGCAGGGCCGCGAAGGCTGAGTTCCTGATAGTTGGCTTCACCCAGCCCAGCGTTGCCATCAAGAACCTCCTCCTACAATCACCGCAGTTCGAGGAGTTTCGAAAAGACGTCTTCAGCCACGACCTTGGATTGTAGGGCCCGGTGACGAATCGTTTTAACCGAACCATCCCGCACTTGCAGTACACGATCAATCCCTTGGAGAACTTGCGAACATGCCTATCCTACTTGCCAACACTGCACACCAGGTCATGGACGCATGGGCAGCCAAGATCCTGTCAAAGCAAGCACTTCCGGACAACGTGGTCGGCAAAAACTCTTCAGGAACGCAGTTCATTTTCGAGGCGTGGGATGACATTCCGCTCTTTGCGGTGGTGATGGAAGACACGAAAGTGCGCTTAGCATCGAATGATGAGTACGACCAGGTGCTTGGTGAGATTGCCGGTGGAAGATTCCAGATCACCGAACTCGACCCGGTCGCCGCAGTGGAAACGGTCATCCATGAGGCGTCAGGAATACCGCTGCCAGTGAAACGCCTATCACCAGAATCAACCCCAGGCCTTTAACGGTACAGCCTGCAAAGGCCACCCGAGCAGGCAGCCTTTGGCTGAAGGTGCGATTATCGCATTGCCCAGGCCGACAGGGTGTGCGCGTCAGTGATCTTCCCGGTGCGAATCAGGACTTTAAATTCGTCCTCGGTGTACAGCAGGTTACCTTTGGTTTCTCCGTCAGTGACGGTGGTCACTTGTACCGCGTCGAGCGCCAGGTAGATTTCGACCGCACTGACGATGATCGAGGTGTTGGTGTGGATCTTCCCGAGGAACGACCAGGCCTCAGACACGTAACCAGTCTCCTCCTTCAACTCACGCTGGGCAGTTTCCAGCAGAGTTTCGTTCGGCTTGCGGCCACCACGCGGCAGTTCCAGGGAATCCTGATCAATAGCGCCACGGTAGTGGTTGACCATCAGGTACTTGCCATCAGTGGTTCTGGCGAGGATCACCGCAGCGTTAACCTCGTACTCTTCACTCACGAGGTAATACTTCCCACGCTTGATCACGTTGAAATACGGGGTTTCATGCAGGAGTTCAAACGGTTTGACGGGTGCGTTCATGTCGATTTCCTTATTCAGAGGCAGAGAGAGTACGGTCGAAAAAGAAGACTTTTTCTGGTTGAAGGTTTTCGTAGATGGTTTGGGCCCGGCCCATCAGCGGTTGGTTTTTGCGGTCAGTCTTCAGCACCAGGCCGGCTTCCGTCATCTTGTTGATGCGTTGCACCATGCTCGTCCGGGCCACCGGATAATTGAGGATCGAGGCGAACACGCTGATCGCGCCGGTGATGGTAAATTCCTGTGGCAGCAGTTGCAGGCCCAGGCTGCTGTAGAGGCACTTCGACGCAAGCCGCTCATAAATCATGCCAGCCAAGAGGTTGTGGTCAAATGCGAGCAGGATCTCGGAGGACAGAACGCCAGCCAGCGGCACCCACTGCTTGTCCCCTTCCAGGGCAATGGCGTCATCCACGAGACCAAGGTAGACGGTGGTGCTCGACCAGCAGCGCGGATCACGCACGCCGTTGCCTTCGGTTCCCACTTGTTCGGTGTACTTTACCGGGATGCCGACCTTGGGCGACGCCAGTAGGCGGGCCAGTGCGGCGTTGATGTCCTGGTCGATCATGTCACCATTGATCACGATGCCGGGCAGCGCCCACTGACCAAAGTAAGGTTGATCAGGGTCGAGGCGCTTCTGCAGCATGACCTCGATCACCTCACTCGCCTGGTTGAAGCGCAGCACACCGATGTCGACGGAGTGGAGGTAAGGTCTTTGTTGAGTGGTCATCCTGGAGTCCCCTTGAAAGATAAATTGGTGATTCAGGCGATTTTGCGTGAATTCAAGTTGGCTTGGCCAGCCGGGTCTTGGCTGTACACCTGGTAATCATGTTGCGTCAGGCCGGGGGCAACCCAGTCCTGCGGAATTTCACCCGTATCAGCCAGGGCACTGCGCAGCATCGTGCTGTGGATCTGGTACACCTCAGGCATGGTGATCACCGAGAACTCATCCACGATGGCCTGGTAGCCAAAGAAGGTTGGGAAAACCTTTGCGTTGTCCGCGCCCATCACCAACGCCACCGACTTGCTATCGAGGCCGAACCGGTCGGCGATGAACCGCAACAGATCGATGCTGAAGATCGGGGTCTTGATGGCGGCTAGATCTTCCTCACAGGCATCTACCTGAATGCGCTCATCTTGCAGCTGGGTCACGATCTTGGTCAGCCACCCTACCCGCGTTTCGAAAGCCACCATGTGCTTGCCAAACGGGTGAGCATAAGAGGGTACCACCAGCACTTTTTCAGCCTTCTCAAGCAGACCCTTCATCACTTGGGCGTGCCCTGGGTGAGGTGGGTTGAATGCGCCGCCGTATACGGCCAATGGGATCTTGCTCATGTTTTGCTCCTTCTTTTTCAACATAATACGTGTCACGTCGTATCTAGTCAATCGCAACAGGTCAATTATATGAAATTATGGCTCAGCAATAATTTCAGCCAGTACCACTATATATAGGCAAATGAGCGACTGTTTTTCGATTGATGGAAGATTTTTAGAAATTTTCATTTCGGGTTGTTGACGACTTATGACGTGTGGCGTAATATCTAATCATCGGCAAACAAGGAGCACCTCACATGAGCTTCCCCAAGAACAAAATCGCAAGCTTTGACGTAGACGCCCAAAAGGGGTTCACCCCGATCTGCCCAAATGAACTGCCTGTCGTTGGCGGTGACCAGATTGCCCCTGAGCTGAACTTCATGGCTTCCCTGGCTGGTTTTCGCGTCGGCAGCAAAGACGCTCACTCTCCGCAAGCCCCATGGATCGACGAGACCGGCGAAAAGATCGCCCAGCCTACCGGCCTGCCAAATGCTGACCTGTTCTGGCCTGTGCACTGCGTACCCGGTACCTTGGGCTACGAGCTCCTCGACACGCTGCCCGCCGAGACCGACTACGGCTACATGGTCTACAAGGGTGTATCGACCGACCTGCACCCCTACGGCGCCTGCTACCACGATCTGCACAACAAGCTGACCACCGGCGCCATCGAAGTCCTGCGCTGCAATGGCATCGAAAAAGTCCTGGTGGGCGGTCTGGCTCTGGACTACTGCGTCAAAACCACCGTCCTGCAACTGCTGGCCGCAGACTTCATCGTCGTGCTCCACTTGCCGGCCTGCCGAGCAATCAGTGCCGAAGGCGCACTAGAAGCATTGGTCGAAATGGTCGCTGCCGGTGCGGTGATCGCTCACAATCAAGATGAATTGACAAAATTCGCTAAAGAGGGGAATTGAGATGGAAAGCAATCGCGCATGGAATACCCCGGTCATCGGGAAGACGGAAAGCATCTACAAATGGAATCAGCCGCTCCTTTCCAGCGTGCTGGATACCGACTTTTATAAGCTAACGATGCTGCAGGCAGTGCACCACCAGCATGCTAACGTTGACGTCGAATACGCCTTTATTTGCAGGTCGAAGGAAAACTTATCGCACTTGATCCCTGAAGTTCGTGAGCAACTCGAACACCTGGCGAATCTGCAAGTGCGTGATGACGAACTGCGTTTTGTCTTTGATCAGCGCTTCCGCGAGTACCTGACCGACGACTTCCGCCGCTTCCTGGCGCTGTTTCGCTTTAACCTGCGTTACGTGCATGTGTCCGAGGTAGACGGTCAGATTTCGATCCGCGTTCGTGGGCCGATGGTGCACACCATGCTCTTCGAAATCGCCGTTTTGGCCATCGTAAGCGAGCTGCGCAACCGCACCAAGTACCCGGATGTGCAACTGTCCCAAGTGCGTGACCGCCTCTACCAGAAATTCGAATGGCTGGAAAAGAACGCCACGAAAGAAGAGCTGGCCGACTTCCGCGTCTCGGACTTTTCGACGCGCCGTCGTCTGTCGCAAGAGGTACAGCGTGAAGTGGTCGATATCATGCGCCGTGACTTCCCCGGCCAATTTGTCGGCACCAGTAACCCGATGCTGGCCTACGAGTTCGACCTGCCGTTGATCGGCACGATGGCTCACGAATGGTTGATGCTTCACCAGCAGACCGATGTCCGCCTGGTCAATAGCGAAAAGGCCGCGCTGGAAAACTGGGTTCATGAATATCGTGGTCGCCTGGGTATTGCCCTGACCGATGTCATCTCGAGCGACTACTTCCTGAACAAGGACTTCGATCTGTATTTCGCGAAGTTGTATGACGGCCTTCGCCATGATTCCGGCTGCCCATTCGCCTGGGCTGACAAATGCATCAAGCGTTACGAAGATCTGCGCATCGATCCGAAGCGCAAGGAACTGATGTTCTCCGACAGCCTGAACTTCGAGAAAGCGCTGGCCATCCACCGTCACGTCGGTGGCCGAGCTCGAGTAGGCTTCGGCATCGGTACCAGCCTGGCCTGCGACGTCGAAGGCGTTGAGCCTTTGAGCATCGTGATGAAACTGGTGCGTGTTAACGGTGCGGCGGTTGTGAAGTTCTCCGACGACCCGGTGAAGAACGTCTGTGAAGACCCGAGCTTCCTGCAATACGCCGCGAGTGTGTTCGGCATCAAAGAATTCAACGACAAGGTGGCCCAGTAATGAACGACATCCTGAAAACCGACATCACAACCGACATCGCCGCTCGCATTGCCGGCGAACTCAACGTCAAACAGTGGGTTCATCGAGCCAGCGACGCGGTAGCAGAACTCGAAACCCGCGTGGCCTTCCTGAAAGACTACGTACGGGCCAGTAACACCAAAGGCCTGGTACTGGGTATCAGCGGCGGCGTTGACTCCACCACGGCAGGCAAGATGTGCCAGGAAGCGGTTGAACAGCTGCGTGCCGAAGGCTACGACGCCAAGTTCTACGCCGTACGCCTGCCCTACTACGTTCAACGCGACGAAGAAGATGCTCAAGCGGCCCTGCGCTTCATCAAACCGGACGAAATCCTGACCGTCGACATCGGCCAGTCTGTCGATGCCATGATGGGCGCTTTGAGTGGCCAGCAAGCCGGCAACGAGCACCAGATCGACTTCGTGAAAGGTAACGTCAAAGCACGTGCCCGCATGATCGCCCAATACGCAATTGCTGGCGACAGAGGATGTCTGGTTGTTGGCACGGATCATGCATGCGAGGCTGTATTTGGTTTCTTTACCAAGTTCGGCGACGGCGCGGCAGACCTGACTCCACTGTCAGGTTTGGTCAAAGGTCAGGTTCGTCAGATCGCGCTGGCGCTGGGTGCACCAACTGACCTGGTGCTGAAGACCCCGACCGCCGACCTTGAAGATCTCGCCCCAGGAAAGCCAGATGAATTGGCTTACGGCTGCACCTACGATGACATCGACAACTTCCTGCTCGGCAGGCCTGTCTCTGATGAAGTCGCCAAGGTGATCATCGACGCATACGCCAGAACCGCTCACAAACGCGCCCTGCCTTACGCTCCGTAAAACCACCGTTGTGCACTTTTTTGGGGGTAGAAAACCCCTCCAAGAGTGATAAAAAATCAAAAAAGCGCCTTCTGGCGCTTTCTTGCTGTCAAAACCAACACTTGAGGTGCCGAAAAGATTATGCGTTAATTGCCAGAGCAACACTTCAGTCATTCACGGGTATATTTTCGCATGCGTAAGTCTATTGTTGTTCTGTTGTCGGTCGCCGTTGTTGGTCTGATCGGTTCGGCTGCCTGCTACCTTCACCGCGCCTCCGAGCAGGAAAAGCAGAGCGAAGTTAGCCCTGCTGCCGAAACCCAAAGCCCAGTGGCCGCAGCGCCAGAAGGCACCGTGGCAGAGGCAGTCGAAGCGCCTGCGGCGCAGACGCAGGCTACCGCTGTTACCGAAAAGCTGAAACTCGAAGGTAACGAGTCCGACGCGCCCGCTACCAAGTAATCACTGACCGCAGGCCGCGACCTTGGACACCATTCATCAATCGATTCTTGATCAGCTACCGCCCCTGCCTTCTCATGAAGCGCAATGGCGGGCAATCTACATGGAGCCCGTCATGGGCTCCGGCGAACGTATTACGGTCGCAGTGATTGCTTTTGATCAGGATGGTTGTGATGCCCTAAAGACTTTAAGTCCGTCGCGCCTGCGGGCTTTGTTTGGAAAAGCTGGAATCGGCATGTCCAGCATGATCAACCTGGTGGTTGATTCTGCGCTTCGTCAGGGCCAGTCCGGACACCTGGACAACTTCAAATCGCCGCTCAGCGGTGTCTACCTCGGCGAGCTGCGCAACGGGCTTAGCGAAAGCCGGATAGGCGTGCTACGGCAAGCGGCTTCACTCACAAGCTGCTTTTTCGAGCGCAACTAGTGGCTCCGCACCGTTGGGTATGATGTCATTTTAGGTCAGGCTCGTCAGTTTCCAATGAACGCTTGTTTCTAGACTTCAGGTGGCTTCCGATTGTGGCCGACTGCTTGATGTCATCCGTCGTAAGCATCGTCAGATCCATTGGCTTGCTCTGCTCTGCTGCGACCTGAATTTTTTTTGGTACCTCACTGGCGGCTCTATTCATCACGGCCACCCACTTTGACAGTCGCTCGGGGCCGGCAAGGCTGGTTTCCTTGCCTGGCAGGTAGACGCCTGCATCATTAAACGAGTACACCTGAAAAAGGTCAGTACGGCTTGAGAGCCGGCTGATGCTTTTCTCGATGTTATCCAGAATCAAAGGGTCGCTGCCTCGCTTGTCGGCATAGGACAGCACCATGTGTGGCTCGGGAAACTGACTGGATTTAACGTAAACCATCCTGAGATGACTCTGCTCGATCCCCAGTTTCTGCAGGGTGTAGTACTTGGCAATTGCAAAGTCCTCACAATCCCCGGCGCCCTTCGTCAGAGTCTCCCCCAACGTGGCCCAGTAATCATTTTTACCCCAGGCTTCAGCGTCGCGCTGGTACAGCACCCGCTCATTAAAGAAATTGTTTACCGTTTCTAACTTCTGGCTAGTCGAAAGCCTGCCAGCGCCGGCGATCATTGCATCAAAAGCACCTTTGCGTGCAGTTTCTGCCGTAGGATATCGACCATAGGTGTGAAAACCTTGCCGGCCAATACTGGCAGGCTCGGCCTGGCTACCAATGTAATCAAGCTCAGAATCCGTCCACGCTTTGTCGACTGTTCCAGCATGGGCGGTCGATGGAATGCCGCTCATGGCCAGTGATGCCGTCAAAAAACATGCAACGCCAATGGCCCTGAACGTTTGACCAACATCAATTACGGTGGCTTGTGAGACGCCTAGTCTTTGTAAAATGGTCGAAGACCATGACGCACCTGGCTGCACCGAAACCCCCTTGGCTCAGTACAGCGTGTCTTGGCTTCAAGTGCTGACTTGAATGACACTCATGCTGTACATGCACAATTTCTTTCCATTATTGCTGTGGAGCAACAGGGTAAAGAAGGGCCGCATAGCTACTTGTGCCTAAAGCACTAACTTCCATGCTATCGGTTCAGACAGAAAGAGGCGCCGAAGCGCCTCTTGTGGTTTGCATAACATTGCGGGGATCAGTTGGTCTGCACTGAATCCAGGTGCTTACCACAGTAGGCGATAACGACCTTACCGTCGATGATATCGAAGTAAAGTCGAACCGAGTCCGCCGTTCCGTAGTTACGGCCCAAGGTCAGATGGCGCTCGAAATAGTGCGGTTCGCCGTTGTAATAAAACTCGCGCTGAGACCTGAGACTACGGCTTTGTTCAACGCCTTGGGACTCCTTAGCCGCGTAGTTATCGCCCAAAATCTTACGTGCCACGGAATCCGCGTTACCCGACTGAATGGCATCAAAGTAAGGGTAGATCAAACGCTGAACCAGGCCGGCCAGGCGATAGCCGTGCTTGTAGTCATTCGCTTCGTCTGCCGACACCTTGGCACTGGGGAGCACAACAACCCGATCCTGGGCTTCCATCTCGAAAAACGTGAGGACTTCCAAGGGACTTGGCTTGCCACCGGTAATGATCTTCTTGAAGAGGTCGAGCGGAAGAGGTGCCTCGATCTCGGGCTCTTCCACGACTTTTGGAAGAAAATTCAGACGCTGCTTGAGCTTGTGGTTGTTGCCCCGGCACTCGGTCAGTTCTGACGTAAGTTTATCGATCAGCGTGCTGTTGGACACGTTCAGCTGCACTTGGGATGACAGTTTGTCATTGAGTGTCAGCTTTTCCTGCTCGGACTGTTTAAGCTCTTCACGAAGATCCGGATACGCTGGCTCTTGGGCTTCAGGTGTCGCCTCAGGCTCAGGCGTTGGAACTGTCGCGGCCTCAGGCGCTTTGTTCTCAGCGAACTCCTTTAGCTTTTCGCGCAAGTCCAGGCAGACCTTGAGTACGCCGGTGTACATGTCCCCAAACTGCGCCGCCGATGTTTGGAACATGGTTGTCTGTTCCGACAGTTGCGTCGTCAGTTCGGTGATCTTGCTAACGTCAGTATTGGACTTCGAGATCTCTTCGGTAATGGCTACCTTGATATCCTTGATTGCATACAGGGAGCTGATAAAGGCATCTGGATCAGGATCGGCTTTACGGCAAATGTCGGATCGTTCAAGCGTGTAGCGCTCCAATGCATTCAGGAGCTTTTTGGATAAGGGTGGAAAGGCTGGGAGCGGCGGAAGGCTTTCAAGGGTATCAATGGCATATTTCCAGGTTTCCTGAGCCACTTGAAGCCCGGACTCTTCCACCTCTGCGCCCAGGCGAGACAGCCCCTTGAGTAACAATTGCTCTTCGCTTTCCATCCGATTGCGAATGACCGAGCAAATACCGTGACTCTCGTTGGTGGTTAGGCTGAGTAGCACATCGGCATTGAGAATAAGGTTTCTGAACGACATTTCCTGCCCCTTGCTGGGCGTCATGTCGTGCATAACTTTTAAGCATCCGCGCCAGTAAAGCGGATAAGGCATATCAGTAGGAGGCGTAAGGATGTCGAACTGGGCACCTGGGGAGCCGCCCTCCACCACCGCACGCGTGACGCCCATGGCAAATGCCGTCTGGCGTTCCATCAGGAATTGGTATTGCTCGAGGAAATCACTGACGAAATTGAGATCGATGCTCATCAGGTTGCAGAGCGAGACGTTGATAACAAAGTCTGCGCAGTCTTTTTCCGTTTGGCCCAGACCCCGGTAAAAATCGACATCGGTATAGGGGTGAAGCAACTCCAGCATGGCCTTCTCAACCGACCCTCTGGTCAGCTCGAAGTCGTAGTTTTCCAGCTTAAGTGCCCAATTTTTCGTCTTCGGGGTCTTTCCTGAAAGCGCTTTGGTCTGACCGTTGAAGATGATGTCATGCCACTCTTCCGGGTTTAGAGTACCGGTCTGGGTGAGCATCGTTCGAGCCTCGTGAGAAACCATCAGCATCGCAATGATCGCTTCGTCAGCCATGCGTCTACGGGCTTCCCGTGGCACTGCCTCAATGTGCGACGATTTGCGTAAGCGCTGAGCCAGGTCTCGAATGGCGGCCTTGCCCCCGAGTAGCGCTGACCATACGCGATCACGGGTCGCGTCGAGCAGAAATCTGTCCGGGAGCATGCAGCGGTGCACCGGGTGCTCGAGGGCTATCTGGTACAGCATTTCCTTGTCGTCAAACATGAATTGTCCTTATGGCTCTGAAAATAAAGGAAAAAGCGGGCAAAAAAGGGACTTAATGTCCCGAAGCCATCATCACGATTATAATGCAAAGAAGCAAGGCAAATGGTGCCGTTTCCTGACTTTCTGGTATACGGCATTGAGGATTAGCGACGGAAGGTTAGACCCATCCAGACCGGGCTTTTGATGGGCCTGCATTTGGATGCGTGCTGCCGACCCCATTGGGGCTGGCGCACGCATATTCAGCCAGTGAACCCGAACAAAACTCTGACGTCTTCAGGGGGCCCAAGCGCGCTCAGTAGTTCAAGGTGCTGAAAATAACTCTTCCCAAGCTGGCTGCGCAGCGAGCGGACGATGGTCGGCTCGTCAATGGAAGTTATCAAAGCGTCGTAGTCGACAGCCATCAACTCGGCGGCGGTGACCCAGGAAAATCCATACTGCTCGCAATGAGCTCGGTTTCGTTGCTTGTCATACACAGTCATCTCCGTTTCGAGATCGGGCTCGAACCAATGATTGCCTGTATCCCAGCTGCCCAGCAATTCGACCAGGGAATCGTCATCCGCATCTGCTGGCAGGTTTCGCCCCGGCGCGATGGGCGTTATCCCATGTTCCCGAACACGAACGCCGGCAAGCAGCGAGTAGACGGTATAGTTCTGACAAACGAAGGGTTTGTGCGTCAAAAGCGGAGGTGAATCCACAAGAACCTCATTGGAAAATACACCCTTTGCGTTCAGCTTCCAGCCGTCGGCATCCCGCACTTCCGCGACCGTAGTGATGTAGGCTCCCACAATCATTCCCCGCTTGTTTGCGACGGGGCCAGACGGATGATCAGCGCAAGCTCGCTGACAATTTCGTCACGCAGCTCTTCATCCAGATCCTCAAGAGCATTACCGACCCCTCCCCGGTCAAGCAGGTTGGCCAGAACGCCACGTGCAGCCGCATGCGCCCAGTCCGTCGCTGGCGTCGGGTTATCGTTGTCACCATCATATGGGAAGGTAGCCCCATGCTCGAGCTGCCTCAATGCCTTCGCTTGATCGTGAGTATCCGATTCACATGGGTTGCCGGGGTTCAGTTCAGAGATCATTCACAAATTCCTATGGTCGCTTTTGGGAGGTGCCGCACCACAACCGGTGCATTGCCCTCGCCAGGTCTTGATCACAGCACCCGCGCCTTGGAGCGGGCTGCTAGGACAGTTAACTCTGGATGCACGTGTATTGCTTCATCTTCTTTTCCCTGCGACGGGCAAGAATCACTGTCAACCGGCTACCCTCAAACTCGTGGTCGGCAATTGTCCAGTTAAAGTACAGGTTGACGCAGAGCTCACGCATGGCCTCTTGTGGCAGTCTCGACGGCGCTAGGGCGATTACCTTCGCGATGAGCTGCTGCTCGACCTGGTAGTAATTCGCAGCCCGCGTGGACGCTGGGTGCCAACGACCGTCTTCGGCGCACCAAGTCGAGTGCTGGCCGCGATTGTGCAGAACCCGCCCATCCAGCAGGCTGAACATCGACACAGACGTGCCACTGAGCACTTTGGCGACAACCGCCTTGATCTGTTTCGTGGAGGCCAAGGGAAAGCGCTCACGAGCTGCAACTTTCGCTCGATGGCGCTCGACCGGATTCCAGGAGTCCAACGTGAAGATGCCAATGCCAATAAGGAGCAGTGACCCGACGATGCCCGCCGAACTCATTAACCCCTGCGGATCAGCCAATGACGCAAAACTTAGAAAACACAGCGAGGATATTGCGCCCAATAGGCCGACCCCGCTGGTTTCCATGACTGGCGCTAGACTGATGATGACCGAAAAAACAAAGAGGACAGCAGCGCAAACGAACATACTTTCGGACGGACTTATCACGGGTCAGGCGCTCCTGCGTTACCGACTAATAGGGCAGAAAGATATCATGGAAAATGCCAATCAGCTGAATGGTGGCGTTAACCTTTGGGCTGGTATCATGAGCTGGGCACGACAAAGACGCGAGGCTCATACTGAACCGCAGGTAGAAGAATGCTCATCTACACCATGCTTTTTGTGGGGCTGGCCCTGGCCCTACACCTTCAAAAAATTCAGAACAAGTTCTATACGGTCAAATACACCTGCTCGGTCATCATTTGCTTGTGTGGCTCTCTCATCCTGCTGGCCGTGAATGGCAGCGAGATCACCACTGACTCGTTTGATTTCCTCACCGACTACCGGTTTTATCTGGCGCAAGTCTTTAACATCGTGATGCTGATGGTTCAGGTCGAAGGCCGGAAACAGAACGAGAAAAATATGGAGGTTTTCTACTTCTCCAGCTTCCTGATTATCTCTGCCATACCGATTCTGACCCCGTTGCTCACCGATGTATTTAATTTCAAATATGCGGTAGTGGAAACGTACAGCAGCCCATATTCCAAGTACGCCCTGGTCGGCTGCATGCTGGTACTGAGCTTCCTTTTCTACGCCAGAAAGCTCAGAAACAAGACCTGCCATCGTCCGGATCTGTTGGTGGCCAACATCGTGTTCGGTTCCGTTGCGATCATCCTGGGTGGCCGGCTGGTTCAGGAATACAACGCAATTAACTACCTGATTGCCGCCAGTGTGTTCACCGCCATCTCGTTCTTGGGCCTGGCCTTGTTCAACGGTGAGCATAAGCGTATCAGAGACGCCAACCTGCAGATTAGGCCGATCTCTGAAATCGTTTTTTGCTTTGTGGTCTCGCTCTACATCAGCAGCTATGTAATCAAGCACTCCACGATTGAGACCTACACGATCATCAGGAGTGTTGGCTTCATCTTCGTGAGCTACGCCTATTCCTGGATCGTTGAAAAACAGAAAACGCACAATCTGAGGGATGCCGTGCTCCTGGGCCTGATGATCATCAGTCTTTTCGTGTTTTCCGGTTGATGCCGGGGTGATGGTCGGCGACTATGACGGCGCACTTTGGCAATTGATCAGATAATTAGGGCTTCGCACTCATCAAGCCCCACTACCAGGGCGCGATCTAATCGCGCTGTCGCCGGCATGCGCTCCTCCGCCACCTTAATCCAATGCCTCACACGGGGCATGCAAGTGCCGAGTGATGCCCGATAATCGCGATGCTGAATGCACTTGGGTATCTCATGATGAGCCTGCTCCGCCAAGAGCAGGACATCCGTCTGCTCCTCATTTAGATCGAGCACGGCCCCATCTCTCAGCACAAAAACGTGCATCTCATTTCCTGCAAGGCGCCCGCCAAAGAGCTCCCTGGCGATCAATGAGGCAAATTTGCAGCTGCTTGAGCGATCATCCGTCGGTGGCAGGCCATGTTCCAGGCGGCGCTCATTCCAGAGGTCACGAATCAGACCCTGCGCGATAGAGAACGTTTCTTGATTAAGCTCGTAACGCGGTGGGTAGACCGCACTTACGTCGGATTTGGATAAGGGTTCCACGCACTAACTCCGTTGACTGTTTGTCAACAATTGACAAAAACATCTCCAACCGTCGCTGCAAGGATAAAGCGGCTGGAAACGCGGATAAAATTATCATACATTGGGCGGATTCTAATTATCAGCAAGTTGGGGCGGTTCATGGTAGATAAGAACATGCGTTTTCTCGTGGTCGATGACTTTTCTACCATGCGCCGAATCGTTCGATCTCTCCTGCGAGACATCGGCTTCAACAATATCGAGGAAGCTGAGGACGGTAGCGAGGCCCTCGCCAAACTGAAGGCCGGCAAGTTCGACTTTCTAGTTACCGACTGGAACATGCCTGTAATGACAGGGTTAGAACTTCTGAAGGCCGTCCGCGCTACAGATGGGTTAAAAGAGCTCCCTGTTCTACTCGTGACCGCTGAGGCGAAGCGCGAGCAGATCATCGAAGCGGCCCAGGCCGGCGTGAGCGGCTACGTGGTCAAGCCCTTCACCGCTGTGGTGCTGGAGGAAAAACTGAACGCCATCTTCACCCGTCTCGGCATGCAATAAACGCCAGATCCACACTCATCCGCAATCCCTTTAATTACTGGTGTTTTCGTGAGAAAGCGCCAGTTTTATATTAGTAAGCCATCATCCATTAGAGCAAACTAAAGATATCAAAACGATATTAATATCGCCCTGCTCCATCATCCGATTAACAACTTAACCTAATTTGTTAAATCAATAGATTGTCAATTTTTATGTATTGTTTGTATTTCTTTCAGTTTCAGCTTGGCCTATGATCCCGCCATCAGATTTGACGAAAGCAATAACTTGGTTAGACCGGGTGCCTCTGTGCGCACGAACTACCAGTTGATGGTTTATTACAGTCCGCTGAGGGTAAGACAAGCATGTTTGATAAGAGCGAATTTCAGTCTGTTGATCCGAGTGTCAAGAAGAAAACCCTGAAGTGGGCCGGTATTGGCGTCCTGGCAGTTGCCAGCTATTTCACCATTTTTGATGGCTTTCTCTACTACAACGAAGCCGGATACCAATCCCACATCCGTACCATCTGGGGTACCGAGAAAGTCGTCGACACCCTTGGATACGCAGTCAAGGGCTTCGGGTCAACTACCGCCTGGCCAAGGGAGATGACGGCACAATCCGTTTCTGATCCATCAACGTTACGCTTGAAGGGCGACTTCGACGGCCTTGGCGCCTCCCTGATTACCTCGTTCCCGGTGACTTTCCTGGGCGGCGTGACCGCGACGGTCGACTCAAACGTGCGAATCGTTTTGCCAAAAGGTGATCAGTTCTTAGCCATCGCACGTGGCTATCGGAACCCAGAAAACTTCATCCAGATGGCCTTGATTCCGAGTATGAAGAATACGTTGCAGTCCACCGCTCAGATGATGACGGCAGACGAGTTCTATTCGGGCGGTCGCTCTGAATTTGCGAGCAACTTCCGCGACCAGATTTCGGACGGTATCTTCCTGGTCAACCGCAACGAAATCACAAAGAACAACCCGCGTGCCACCAAAACCGCCATCCTCCAAGCTGGTACCGAGCAGGGCGAATACGGTGACAACGTGACGACCAAATTCGTGACCGAAAAGGTCATGCGCGATGGCGTTCCGGTGCGTCTGGATCAGCAGTTCCGCAAACTCGGCGTGTCAGTGGCAGAGGCGTCCATTACGGATATTTCGCCGAACCAGCAATTCCGTGACCGGATGGTTAATGCTCAGAAATCTCAAGCCGACCTGTCGCTGGCTCGCCTCGACCGCTCCAAAGAAGAAGAGCAGAAGCGCCTGGTGACAGCACGCGGTGAGCGTGAAGTGGAAGAAAAGCGCCAAGGGAGTTTGAAGGAACAGGTTGAGATGACCACTCAGGCTGAAACCAAGCGTCAATTGGTGCTGATTGAAGCCGGTCGTGAAAAAGAACGCGCTGAGATCGAGAAACAAACTGCGCAGATCACTTTTGACAAAGCGCAGATCGAAGCGAAAACCACCAAAGAACGTGCCGATGCTGAAGCCTATGCCAAGAAAGCGCTCCTGCTTGCTGACGGCGCGTTGAAGCAGAAGCTCGACGCCTGGGTTGAGACCAACCGTGCATGGGCTGACGCCTCAGCTAAAGCGCCGGTACCGGGTGTAATGCTCGGCGGTGGCGGCGACGGCAATGGCGCCGGCTCCCGCCAGGCTGATCTGAACACCTACATGCAAGTGATCGCAGCCAAGTCGCTGAAAGATCTCTCGCTGGACGTGTCCGTTAAGCAGTGATTCATCGGTAGCACCAAGAACCCAGGCCTTGCCTGGGTTTTTTAATGGGCGGCCAACGCCCGACAGCGCCAATCCCCCAGCTACCTATGACATGGCACTCAAAACCAGTACCTGCGATATCGAGCGCAATGGACAAGCAAGCCACTGTCGCCAAGGCTCGGTGGAGGCGACGAATAGCTTCATCCTTGGCTCGTATCACCACGGGATGCGTGCAATACTTCGCCAATGTTGAGGCACGAGCCTGAGAAACAGGCTTAAGATTACCCGTGGGAACCGCATGATCACCATCACCACTGAAAGTCATGGCTGCGCTCCGTCCTTTGATGCCAGCGAATTGCCGCACCCTCGTATCGCCTTTGTGGAACCGAGCAGCACCAGCCGGCCTCACCCGGTAAGCGTCCCTGGGAAGCTTCTGGTCATCACGGCCTCGGATCTGGATACCCAGGTCGTCTCTGACGCGTGGTACGCCCTGTTGCTACTACGCGGGCCTCGAGTGGCCTACTGGGCCAAGGGCTACGCCCTGCGTCGTGCTATACGCGCCGGTGAGTACCCTAACTGCCCGATGACGCTGCCCGAGGCGATGGCCATCCTCAAGTTCTTTGACCACCTTCATGTCAATAATTGCAAGGAATTGACGATCAGCTGCGAATACGGCAAAAGCCGGTCTGTGACCACCGCGCAGTTCTTGGATGCTCTGCAACAGGGGCGCGTGTTACCAACCGAGCGTGAAGCCAAAAATGGCTACATCAACCGCTTACTGCGTCTGGCTAATCTCAAGGAGCAGGAGCGCCTGAACAAGTGCCTGCGATAATCAGCGGACAGCAAAAAGGCGCCTTTCGGCGCCTTCGGTGTTTCTGCCCAGGTCACTTGTTGCCAGAGAAGGCTTGCAAGAGGTTCAGCAGGCTCAGAAACAGGTTGTAGATCGACACGTAAAGACCCACGGTGGCCAACACGTAGTTGGTCTGCCCGCCGTGGATGATAGCGCTGGTCTCGAACAAGATCGCCGCACAGGAGAACAGGACGAAGCCTACGGACAGTGCCAGGCCCAAGCCAGAAATGTTGAAGATCATCGACAGCACCACACCCACTAGCAGCACGACAAAGCCGGCAACCAGGAAGCCGCCCAGGAAGCTCATGTCCTTACCGGTTCGGGTTACATAAGCTGACAGTGCGACGAAGGCAAACGCTGTCATCAAGAAAGCGTTGGCGATCAATGTACCGCCGTTCTGCAGGTTCAAGACCTTGTTCAGGATCGGCCCCAAGGTGTAACCCATAAAGGCGGCCAGCATCAGGGTGAAGAAGATCGACTTGCCGCTGTCTTGCGTCTTGTGGATGAGAAACATCAAGCCGTAGAAGCCGACCAGGGAGATCAGAATGCCTGGCGCTGGCCAACCCAACTGCTGGGATATCAGGGCCACAATGGCCGTGACGCCGAGGGTGATCGACAGCAGCATGTAAGTCTGCTGCAACAGTTTCGACATACCTGCTTCATCGAGCGAATGGCTCGGCGCGGTATTGCGAAGCTTTCCGAAATTGATAGCCATTATTGACATATACCTCACACGAAGGATCTCTGATTTCAGTCTAAAACTGAATTAAAGCTGAATCAACATGGGTATGTTACCGAAAAATACGGATGCGGATGGCTATTTGATATATTGTCAATATAGTCTATATTTATAAGGCGACTAGCAAATCACCATCATCAACAAGGTGCCCCCATGACCAAGCAAATCACCTTTACACCGACTGAAGCCGAGATCATCGCCCATCGCCTGGGGCAATTATCTGAAGAAGATGAATTGGTAGAGTTATTCGAAGAGGAAGATATCAACCTGGCGCAGGCCTCTGAATTTGCCAGTACGCTGTCAAAGCAGTTTCAGGCCAAAAACTACGTGGTCGCCATCCGCGAGCCTAGCGATCTTCTCATCCTCGCTGAGGCCCTTGAGGGGAGTACCTACTTCGGCGACGATAAACACGCCATCTTCGACGGCTTGCAGACGCAGCAGAAAAGCACCGCACACAAGCGATCTGCACAGACTGCCGCAGACAAAATATCGAAACTGCTCGGGCGAAATGTAATCCCCGCCCTCGCCTAAAACGATTCGCTGAGCTCGATCAGAGCAAACTCTTGAGCTCAGCACATTCTTCTCTGACCTTGGCAAGACGTTCGGCGCAGACCTTGAGTGATTCCAGGCCACTCCGTACGAGTGGTGTGATCTGATCCACGTCTTGCTCAATCGCTTCAAGCCGTGTCACTGATTGGCTCAGGTTTTCCATGTGTCCCATGTACGCTTCGCTGTCACTCATTGCTGATCCCCTTCACTTCAACTGTTAGAGCGCCATCCTGAAGCTGAATCTCCAGGGAATCGCCCGCGTTAACTTGTTTGACACTGCGCACAAACCCATCTTCGCGGCGTACATAGCCGTAACCCCGCGCTAGAATCGCTACAGGGTTAATGGAGGTGATAAAAGCGAGTTTGGTATCCAAATCCTGTTGCGCGGCCTGGAGGCTGCGCTCAGCGTGTATAAACAGATCGGCACGTAGGCGTGCTTGATGTTCTTCGTGAAACTTCATGGTGGCGTCGTACGCCCGGCCAAACGCTGCCTTTTTGAGCTCAAACTCCTGCTCTGCCGCCGTGATTTTGACAGTGGCGGTTTGCAACAACTCAAGCTGCCTGGATTTAAGGGTGCTCTCGGCTTTGTCCAATTGTTGCTCGGCATTGGCAAATAACCGCTCCTTGAGGGTTTCGCACTGATTCGTGGCCCGGCTCAGGATCTTGTCCGCCAGGTGCATCAGGCGCTCAGCATCGGCCTGGGCTTTCTGGGCGTTTTTGATGATCGTTGAACGAATATGCGAGACCAACAAACTGGGTGTTGAGAAGGATTGATTGGCCACCTCGTCGATCAGCACCTCGTCACGATCATGCCCTATACCCACCATGACGGGTATCGGGAAACGGCAAACCGCCTTGGCCAAGAGCCAATGATTCAGGTGATAAAGGCCCGCCTTGTCACCGCCCCCGCGAATGACTACTAAGGCGTCAAAGGCCGCGAGTTTGTGGCGTTCGTTGACCTTCACCATCTGCTCAAAAATCCGGTCGCCGGCGCCGGCACCCTGAAACACAGCCGGAAAGTATTCGAATTGGCATAGCCCACGAGCATCAAGCCGATCCGCCACGACTCTAAAGTCGCCCAGGCCGGCTGCTTCTGCAGGCGAGATCACCGCGAGACGACAAAACTCACCAGGCTTACGCAGATGCCGATTCTTGTCCCACAGGTTTTGCTTTTTAAGCTGTGCCCGATACTCGTTCAGCTGAGCTGTCATCAAGCCCACGGTGAACACCGGGTCGATCTCCTTGATAGCCAGAGAGAGACCATACACGGGGTTGAATGAGGGTTTAGCCCTGAAGAGGATCTTCATGCCACTGGCAAGTGGGTTGCCCGTCACTTTCTGGAAATTGGCCAGGATGCCAACATCATCCGCCCAGATGGTGCCCCGCCCCTTCGCCACCTCTTTGCGGTTGGCGTCGTACTCAACCAACTCGAGGTATTTGTGACGACCATTACTGACCTGGAGGACTTCGGCAGTCATCCACAGGGCGTCTGTAAACAGGAGCTTAACCGCGTCACCGACCAGGCTCAGCACATCGCTCAAGGAGCTTGGCGTAACGCTCATGCGAAGCTCCTGATCAACGGGAAGATTTGGTCGCTTGCTGGATCTGCCGCTGGGCATCCCTGGCTTTTTCGGTGTCACGTTTGTCGTGGTTTTTCTTACCCTTGGCCAGGCCGATGGTGCATTTCACCATGTGCGCTTTCCATTGAAGTGACAAGGCGACACAGGTGAAACCCTTCTGGTCGCAGGCTTCTTTCAGGCGATCCAGTTCACGACGGTTCAACAGCAATTTCCGGGTGCGCTCAGGATCGGTTTCCACATGGGTACCGGCACTGATCAATGGCTGGATATGACTACCCAGCAAAAATGCTTCGTTGTCCTTGAAGACCACGTAGCAATCAACCAGTTGACCCTTGCCTGCCCGCAAACTTTTTACTTCCCAGCCGAGCAGCGCCACGCCAGCTTCAACGGAGTCTTCGATGAAGTAGTCGTGACGTGCCTTACGGTTCTGAGCGATTAGCGTATTCTGCTTGTCCTTGCTCATCATCAATTCTCTTTACAGTGGCCAAATCACTCGGCGCTGAAACAAAAAAGGCGCCCAACGGACGCCTAGTTTGATTTAAGTTGGTGGAGCCGGGGGGATTTGAACCCCCGTCCGCCAGTACTCCGCTGTCGGTACTACATGCGTAGCCATATCTACTGAGTTAATCCGCAGCCGCCCGATTGGCAGGGTGCTTTGGACGAGTTACGTAAGTTTTAGCCCCGTTGTCCGCAACGTACTCGGGTGGCGATCCTGTTCTGCATGACAATCACTTCGGGTTTACAGGCATCCCCTAGTGATCGCTGGTACCGAAGTAACCAGAAGGGCGTGTCAGCTGCGGTTAGGCAGCGAGACGAGCGCCCTCGAAGGCATTGTCATTGGCAACTATAGAAAGTTGCAACAGTGGATTTACGAGTTCTGTTACCAACTCGGCACGCACCTAAAGTTTTGTTACCGGCGTCGAATCCTAATCGGCCCCTTGAATTGAATTCTAGGCAACTCCGCCTGGCATGTCAATACTCTTTATTAAATTTGCTGATTGATGGGTGGGGCGGCATGAGGGGGGAGTCGAGTCCTCCGCTCCTCCTGGAGCGGCTCGCTTTTTGGAGCCCTAACCATGCAGCGTAACCAACATTACGGCCTGGTCACCATGCCACTGCCCAACACCTTGGCGATGGCATCCACGCGAGGAAGATACTCCCGCAGAAGGCACTTTGCCAAATGGTCGTAGTAGAAGTCCGGATTGATCAGTGCCTTGATGTCATCACTCATGGCGTCGACTTCCGGAGCGAACAAACTCTGATCGGTTTCCAGCAGCAAAGACAAATCCGCCAGGCGAAGATGGCGCAGGGGTTGATCGATACGCCCCAACTTTCTGAAACGCTCGACGAGTGCATTCACCACGCCTGGGAACGCATTGATCGGTTCGTAGTGATCTAACGTCTCTGCCGGCACATCCCATCGCTCATCGCCATTGACGATCATGTCGTACAGCCGTGGTGGCAGCGGCGCCTTCAAAACACTCCAGCTTGAGCCCTCGAACATCAGGGGGCCGTACAGCAGCCTGGCCGGCATCCCCTTCTCTTCAATCATCTCGCGCAGCAACTCATTCCCCGAGGCGCTGTACACCAGGGCGGCGATGATTCGAGGGGACGTGCTGTTGCTCGACAGGTAAGAATGGATATTTTCCCTCACACTTCGCTTGTGAAGTATGGGCTCAATCAACGCATCGAACGCGGGACGATCCAGGACGATGTCATCGTTGGGCTGGAACATCTTGGACAACATGCGATCAAGCAATTGGAAATCCGACATAAAAACGCCTTTATCCTGAGGGTTGGCCTTGTCACCGACGATGTCCAACCCATTTACCTTCCTCCATTCTAGATCATTTTCCACATAGATCAAGAATTGTCACGATCAGGAGAATTCCGGTTCCATATGGCCAGTTTCAACAACCTTGACCAAAGGAACAATTGGCTCATGATTCTTGATATTTGCGGCAAGACTCCTTCTTGTTAAGCCGAATGTTTCCTCTACACTGTGGCCATATTCCTTTCCAAGAAAGTGATCAGGCGGAACAATGATTTTTGCTGAATCATCCAGATGTACGTCGAAGCCTGATCCGTTTGAATAATCATTGAAAAATACAATCCCACCACTAAGTTCTAGAGGTTTAGTTGGATCGATTTTTTTAAGATCATTGAAGGTCAGTGATCCCACCCAGCATGGCAACACGTAACTATTCCCATTGGTATTTTCAAACAACGACTGTAGGTCATCACTCGACGTAAAGAGCGGTGTTAGCGGCTGGCCAGCCGCCTCTGCTTTAGCAACCGGGTCTTCCAGCTCCAGCCAAGCATCAATAAGCTCACTGTCATCTTGGTCAACCTCCACCATCTCCATCAGCTCAGGGATCGAGACTCGCGCCAGGTTCAGCAGGGCCTGATGGCCAAGGCCCGGCGCTCTGGTACTTATTTCAGAGGGGTTGATGTCAAAATTATCGACGTTTTGGGTGTTGGGATCAAACCCTGGGACGTACATCAGCTTAATAGTCTGCTTTCCGACCTCATCGAAAATCGTTGTGTAATCCAAGTCCTCCATCTTGTAGCGAGTTTGGTGGCGAATCTCATCGATCAATTCGTCAAGGTCGCAGACAGGGCCGTCATGCTCTTCCATGGCTTCACTGATGCATTCATACAGGGCAGTGAAGGTTTCACCATGCAGGAAATAATCATTAGCATCGTGGTCGTTGCCCATCTCGCCATATAATTCACAACTAATCGCATCGCCAAGTATGTATTGCCATTCAGTAAATGGCTCATCACTCACCAGACTATCAGCCACTTCCTTGCGGTAATTACTCATTGCAATGCCAACGCACTCGCTAAGAGACTTCGATTTTTTAGCATCAAAGTCATCATCGCGTTGCTCATACTTCAGGCCATATTCTGACTGTGCCCATTTTTGCATCAGAGGCTCAAAAGCCTTAACCCAGCTGTCCTGATCGCTCGGATCTTCAATCTCAATGGAGTCGTTTTTGAAGTCCAACTCGAGTGCTGTGGTCATGCCTTTTCCCTCAATTTTTATTCAGTATGCGATTTGCCGATAATATTCATCAATAGTTATTGCAGCGACTGTCAATACATCCCTAAACTGAAAGAAATCGATAAAATTGGAAACGACCATGTCCGCCCTCACCGCCCTGCCTCAGGAGATCTTTGAAGAGCTCTACCTGACCATTCCAAAATCCATGCCCCGCGATGACATCATCAACGCGCTCGTGGCAGATGAGCGCAAGCGCCTGGAGCTGGATGGCATTGGTGGTCAGGAGAGCTACCTGGCCGACTATCGTCGGCGTCTGGATGCTCTGGGGCCCCTGAGCCTTGCCGACATGGCCTATGAGACCTGTGTTGGCAACAACACCTTTGACCCCGGTCAACAACAGGCCTGGCTGGATCGTGCTGGCACCTACCAGGTCAATCCAAACGACATTTATCGCCATACGTTCAGCGACGGCTTGTTCGACCTGCAGGACAAATTAAAGGGCTTTGCCGGTACTCCAACCGAGCGCCGTGAGCTTCGCCGCCAGATCGATCAGGTCTGCCAGGAAGGTCGAGGCGTTGTAACTTTGGCTCACGGGGCAATGTCTATTTCCTTCAACGCGGAAAAACGCGTGGCGAAGGTTACCAAACAAAGCACTGAAATTGACAGTGACGATCATCACCTGGGTCATATCAAGTCGACTTTCGGTCTTTTCGTTGATCGCTGCCTGCCTAAAAGCCGCCGCGACCTTGATCGCACTTCCTCCATGGAGTTATGAGCATGCAGATCAGACATCAGCAAGAACGTTACGTCCTTGAGACCCGTATGCCGTTACTTCAGCAGCGGATTGATGCGATCAACGAAAAGCTTCGCGCATCGAAAGCGCCGCTCATTGAGATGAACATCACTGGGCCTATCATCCGCCGCATACACTTCGGCCTCTACAGCCGCTTGCTGCCTGTGATGAAGGTCGAGCTCAATCGTGAACTCGATGGGCCCAAGGGCGAGGTCAAGATGCTGGCGCTGTCCACGGTCGACAAGACAACGCAGTGGATGGAGCACAAGACCTTTACCAAACTGACGCCCGAGCAGGATGTCCAGGTACGCCTGACCGACACGCCATGCTTGTGTGATCACTGCGGCACCAACCGCATCCGCGTCTACATGTACACCCTTGAAATCAACAATGAGATCAAGCGCGTGGGCAGTGGCTGCGTGGACGAATTCGCCGGGCTTTCGATCCGCAGCTGGCAGGCGGCCTACGAAAAAGCGGTCGAATCCATCGAAAAATACAGTGATGTGGATTTTTCGGTCGTCGATGACCATTCGGTGGTGCCGGTGATGGACTTCCTCAAAGAAGCTGTCATGCATACCAAAGAACACGGCTACCTGACGTTCAACGAATCCGGTCGCTCCTCTGGTTACGAAGCCTTCCAAGCCCTGGGTGACAGGCTCGACGCCGAGGGTGATTCCCCAACCTACCCTGCTGAGGTCGTTGAGAAAGCGAAAGCTGTTCGAGACCACATCCTCAAAGCTGAGGCTGACCCTGAGCGGCGCGATAAGGACTACTGGTGCAACCTGTTGAGCCTGGTCAAGTATGGCCACCTGACCATGCGTCAATCGAGCCTACTGTGCAGCTCCATCAAGTCCTACGAGACGCACTTGAGCAAGATGGCGAAGCCGTTGGAAGGCGCCTCTCTGGCTAATGAGCACTTCGGGAAGGAAGGCGAGCGCCTTCCCCTCAAGAACATGCAAGTAGCCTCTGCATACGTGGATGAAGGTGAATGGGGCTATACGACCAAGATCACGATGTACGATGAGAAAAACCGGCTGTTTGAGTGGAAAGCATCAGGCCGTTTCGAGGTTAAGCCTGGTGACATCGTCCACCTGGTCGGCACCTTGGGTAAACCTGAAACTTTCGAGTCGAAAAAGTACGAGAAAATCATGTACAAAAACACCCTCAAGCGTTGCAAATTCCACTCACTTGAGGAAATCGACGAACTCATCGAAAAGGGTAAAAACCCGAAAGCCAAACGACGTCCGAAGGAACCAATGCCTGAAGCGGAAACGCAGCCAGTCTGGTAAATGAGATATTACAAAAACCCGTCTTCGGACGGGTTTTTGTTAGTTCTTCGGCTCTTCCGCGATGCCCATAGCACGCAGGAGGATACTGCGGTGGCCGTTCTGCTCGGCCTCGCGAATCAGGTTACGTAGGAAAGAGTCGATATCGCCGGCGCGGATCAACATACGCATGTGGCGAAGTTGCTGACCCATTGCGAGGTTCTCATTCGCACCGAGGGCTCGATAACTACTTGGGGTGTCCTGGATGGCCAACAACATGGGGACTTTATGTTGTGAGCAGAGTGTCATTAGATCTTGAATGCACTCTTCAATGTCTTCAACCATTGACCGCGTCCCTTATGCTGCACTAACCGTTAATCCATTGTAACGGCATTTGCCAGGAAGAGGAATAGCAGCCAATTTCTTCAAACCCCTAGATCTTCTGAAAAGATCAGTGCCCTCATAGGCAAATTCAAATAAGTGCGCCAGTTCTCTGGAAACTCCATGTGTTGCAAGTAATGATTCAAGGTGGCCTTTTCCGTCACAGCATGAAGCAGCCGGCGCTTTTCCCCATTTGACATGACAGCAGACGCCACGACGTACAGGCTTCGGGTGTCGTTCTGGGCTGCCCTGCTGATTAGATCAAAACCGTCGGCATAGTCATTGAAAGCCAACATAGACTTCCAGTTAACCTTACCCGTCTTGATCGCACGAGAAATGAACTGCTTGGAGAAGTCATTCGGCTCAAACGTATAGTCGTGGCAGACCTTGCAAAACAGTTGTTCACCCGGCGCCGCACCATGCTCAAAAGCTACCTCGGCCAGTTCCCAGTTTTTAATTTCAAAAGGGTACACCAGAGCCCGCATGCCTTCATTGTGCCGAAACTTTTTTGGCAAAGCTGCCATCAACTGGGGAATGGTTTGCGCGTTGTAGGCGTAGCTTTGCAGGGTGTCAATGATCTCCCACAAGCCATCACGGGCATGCGGTAACTTCAGAAACCGGCTCATGAAGGCCCAGGCGCCGTTTTGAGCGCAGGTCAACAGCACCGCCTGATAGGCATGCTCAGCGGTCAGAGTTGAAATAAACCGATGCATGAACACTGATTGCTCGCGCTTATCCAAATCACTGAACGCCAACAGAGGTTTTGGGTCGATGAGCATAAAGTGATCTCAGAAATCCGTTACCTGAGCATAGGAAGATGGCCATTCAGTGTCAACACTACAAACCCAAGTCTTGACCGAATTTATTGCCCAGTTCCTTTACTTTGACAATTAATCGAACCGGTACGACATCCTTGGCAATAAGAAATTCACGTTCTTCTGCCGGCAGGCCTTTTAGGTATTGTTTAACCAGGCCGCGCTCTTCGAGCATTTCAATATGATGTGCTTCCAGCGAGTACGAGCGTACGGCAGCGCGTATCTGCTTCAAATCGCTGTAATCGTTCTGAATTACCCGTGAGAAGACGTCTTGCTCCCAATTGGGTGAGAATCGCCTTTTCTCATTTTTGCTTCGCACGCGGTCAAGATATTTGATATGCCCAGGCGTACTCACCAGCTTGGCTTTAAGTCCTAGGCATAGCAAGGCATAGGGGTGACCGTTAGAGTCCATTTGACGCGGTATAGGCAGGGGTGGCAGCAGATGTTCAGCATTCTTCATCTCCCCAGCTAACTTACCGTAGTAGCGATGCAAGACAGGAGTCATTTCCTGCGGACTGTCCGGCAACTGCTCAAGGAAACCGCTGAAATTCAGATCAATCACTTTTCCAAGTTGACTGAACACATTCTTGGCATGTGTTTCCAACGGGATTTCATAGTTGTCCCGATGTCGGTGCTTCTCTTGATAGCGAGTGTAACGGGTGAAGGCTGAAAAAATGCCAATCAAAGCCAGGTCGCGGGTTTCTGGGTTCATCGCGCCAGCTTTCCAGGCGCCAGACAACAAGCCTGGAATCTGCAGGCAACGAACAGGATCAAGGGCTAGAAGAGCGTTCAGCGTTGCAAAGCTGTCGTCCTTGCTGAACAAGGGGTTCGGCGTTTTGGCCAAGTCCAACGGATAATTGGCAAAATTCAGGTTCTCGAAAAATCGCATCGGATCGGCATGTACCAGTTCGGCCCAGGTGCTGAAACAGGCGTGATGATCCAGATTCCGCCCCGCTTCTGCCAGGCCCTGGAGGAACGCCTCTACCACGTCGAGTGACTTTCCTTCTGACAGCCAGATGGGTGCCTGCTTGGCAAACCCACTCTCGATATCAGTGCTGCGCGTGAGAATTTCAAGCTGCTCACGTCGAAACCGAAGGCCTTTCATCCTTTCCGTAAACTGGCAATCCAGTTCGACATGATAAAGGGGATCGTGGGTAATGTTCCAAGACATGGTGCAGCCTTACTGTTGTTGGCCCTTCCTCCTACCAATATACGGTTTCAGCAACCAGCGCCACAAGCCAAGCAGGTTG
Organism: Pseudomonas serbica; assembly: GCF_028823535.1. Lineage (GTDB taxonomy): Bacteria > Pseudomonadota > Gammaproteobacteria > Pseudomonadales > Pseudomonadaceae > Aquipseudomonas > Aquipseudomonas serbica. The sequence continues at coordinate 427,938 of NZ_JAQIYM010000090.1, forward strand.
GTCAGAATAAAGCAGCTTTCCAGGAGCAACAGCCCGTCGGCTTGAGTGAGCCAGGCAAAGCCCGCTATGCACGAACTGCTGATCAGGAAGCTGACCCAGCCCCAGGCGCTGTGGCGCGTGTTACTAGCCACCAGCAAGGCACCGGCAATGCCGGTGAAGGTACCCGACCATTCAAGAATCAACACCAGCATGCTAACCACCTAACTCAACTTTCAACGAAAATGAAAAAGCCCCCACTCGGGGGGCCGTTTTGTACCGAGGTTACTTCGGCGCCATGGCTTTTGCACCAGGGGAGTCTGGCGACGGCCCGTCGTTCTCGATGTCGGACTTGTCGAGTTCGGCTTGCTTGATTTTGGACGCTTCGTTTTGAGCACCCTGCACCACGTCTTGAGTATCCTCAATGGACTTGCACACTGAGTCACGCTTGGCGATCAACCCAGGACTGTCGGACGAGAGCGAAGGATCACTTTTCTTCCCCCTGAGAAGATTATAGATATCCTTCAGCAACTTCATGAATGCCTTGATCGCCTCTTCAACAATAGGAACCGTCATTTTCATGGGCCCATTCTGGCGCATCATGTAGTCACGTAGACGATCAGATTCTCTCTGGGCCGTATCCAAAGCCTTCGCCTCTTTTTCAGGGTCAGGGGGATTGTTGTCGTCATCCGGAGCGATATCTTTTGCTGCTGCCGTGAGCGCATCGTGAGCGTTGTTCATTTCATCGGCCAGCGGATCCCCATCCAGGCCGGCTTTGACAGCGGCAGGGGTTGGGCTTGGCACGCTTGGAGTGGCGGCTGCGCCCACGGTGTCCAGGCTAGAAGGTGATGGTTCTGCGGAAGTGCTCATGACAATTCTCCACTTTTCTTTTCATTACAGCATAGGCGTAGCGGCCCTCACAACTGCGCCTATGGCGCCCCCTCTTCGTCTGGCTCAGCCTCTGAAGATTGTGGTCGAGTAGGGGCGACTTCGTACGACCACAGGCCTGAATCCAACCACCCACGGCTCATCATCGTAAGTACGGGGCGCAGTACTTTATCGCTGGAGCGAGGGTAGGCTTCGGACATGTTCGCGAAATCCTTGAACATGTACTTCCACAACAGGCAATAGTTTCCATTCGTTTTAGCCAGGCCGATGCGATAACGAGTGTCAGCGTCCAGGCCGCCAAGCCACTCCCCAGCGAATTTCGCGAAGACCATCTGGGCGTCGGAATCATTCACCCCATATGGCAGCGTGCCGGCCAGCATGCGCTTGATCGCATCGGTCTCGTCGTCGAGTGCCTGATTAAATACGTCCTCTTCTACGCCGGCGACCCAAGGGGAATCGACTGACATAACCATGGAGAAATCAGCCGGAATGTAACGGCACATCGAGGGTTTGTTTTTGCTGTAGTAGTCGGAGACCTGCGACAGCAATTTGGCCCTGTTAATCAACGCTGCGCGGCCCATCACACCCGGCGTTAGGCGCAGCGAAGCATTGAAGGCTGCCAACGCCTGCTTGGCGTAGTGCTCTGGCTCCTCACTGACATCGTCGATCTTGCTGCGCTCATACGCCATATCCACGAGGTGCTGATACACCACTTTATCGGCCAGGAGCTTTTTGGTCTTATCGACCAATACATCCGCCAGCGGCGATTCGATAGGGGCCATCGACTCAGCCATAGCCTGCTGGGTTTTCTCAATCAGGGGGAACATGGCCGCAGAAAACGGGGCTCGCGGATCCGGTGGCGTTTCTGCAGGTTTGGCGGCATCGGCGGCACTGGCCGAAGAATGGATAACAAAAAGAAGACTCGTCAACATTAGAGTCTTTTTCAGCATTGGTCGCATTGGCCGAGCCCCTTTCACTGCTTGAAAAGGGGCTAGTATTGACGCGGCGTTTTATCGCGTCAATTGTTCCTCAATGCGCATCTGGTAGGCACGATGCTTCGAGTCTTCTGTGCGGATGACATGCTTTACGTCAAAGTCCTTCATGTCAAAGCCCAGTTGATTGACCATGCGCATCTTCCCGACGAAGTCTGGGCGTGTCTCCAGCAGGTCTTCCTTGCTCAGGCGTCGACTCATCAACTGGCCGGCGAGGATCGAGCTGGCTACCTCCTGAACATCGACCAGTTCAGTATTGAAGAACTTGTCCACCCAGGGCGCATGGTCTTGGTCTGTCTTTCCGATACCTAGGGATTTGAGCCCAAAACGCCTGACCAACGCTGACATGCCTTCCTGCATGCGCTCTTTGAGTCGGTTATTTGGGTCATACGCTTTCGAGACCGCCTTCCACAGTTGCGGAATGCTCCCCGGCAACCCGGAAGTGGCTGCGCGGCACAGGAAATGACTGACAGGCGCCATGTTCGAACCCCTGTCCCTGAACATCTGTGTGAGCTCGTCGGTCGTGATCAAGGCCGAGTGATCTTTAAGGAACACCCGATCCTTGCCGCCGAACAAGCGCATGTAAGCCACCACGGCGTGGGGGTTTGCGGCCTCAGCCATCGCCAGGAAAGCCCGACGGTGGTCTGCCGGATCAGCGTTCAATCCCTTGATTGTTTCAATGAATACGTTGCGCTGGTCGTAATACTTTGGATTTTTCCAAACTTCAGACTGGAAAACGTCAACCAGCACCTCGTGCAGGTCTTTCATCGAGCTGTTGTCGTAGACTTCATGCAACCGATGAGCTTGCAGGCCGACGAAAACCGCTTTGACTTCGTCATCGTCGAGCCGGAATGTTCTATTTGTATGCATATTTATCACCCCTACACTCAGTATGTCTGAAACAATCTAGCGAATGGAACTGCTTTTTAAGCTTAAATTGTCAACCTGTTTCATCCCCGCGAAACCCCTTTAAAAACAGGGGTTTCAAACGTTTACTATCTATTGACAATTGATGGAACGATGAAATAATCCCCCGACATTCCGGAGGTTTTATGTCACCGTTGATGAAAAAACTGCTCCTTGGCGTCACCCTCGGCATCGTCCTGGGGATGTCGGCTTACGTGGCAGTCGATACTTTTTACCCTGCGCCAGTGGTCGAAACGCCTGCGGACGGTGCTGCCGAAAAGCCTACCAACGCGTACGAAGTACACACGTCTGATGAAATCTTCCAGATGAAGGGGGATAAACTCAAAGACGTACAGCAGATCATCCTTGTCAGTGGTGAAGTGTTTGGCGAGCGTCAGATCCTGATGCGCCGATCCTCAAACCCTCTGATCCTGCTCTACCCTTCCCTTAACTATGATGGTTTCAACCAGTACGAAGAGCTGGTGCTGTCCCAGTTTCTGAAGGATCACCCTGAAGTTGACTACCGGGTAACCAACTCATTGTCCGGTGTCGGCAAGATGCTTGGCGTGAGTCACGATCCAAACGCCTTGATAGCCACACAAACGGCCAAGAGTGCCGGCAAGTACGCTTACACACTGCTCGGTACCATCCTCTCGGTACTTCTGTTCGTGGGTGCGTTTGTCTGGCTGACTGGCTCCATGACCAGTAACAAACAAGAGATGACCGAACCCAAGGACATCCAGGATGATCTTGATGACCTTGTAGGCCTGGCCGACATTAAATCCGAGGTTCTGCAGGTCGAGCAGATGATCCTCGACAAGAAGCTCTTTGCAGAGCACGGGATCGTCAAGCCACACAACATGCTGTTCACCGGCCCACCTGGCTGCGGTAAGACGGTGCTCGTTCGCTGCATCGCCAAACGCCTTGATATGCCGCTTTATTACGCTTCTGGCGCCTCACTTGAGACGTCGTATGTGGGTGGTGGCCCGAAGACACTACGCCGCCTGCTGAACAGCGCGAAGAAGCATAAGAACGGTGCAATCATTTTCCTGGACGAGGCCGAAGGCTTGCTGGGCGCCCGTGACAAAGGGAATAGGCACAGATCCGAAAACGATACCAGCAACGCCCTACTCAGCATGACCGATGGCGTGAACTCTAAAAAGTCAGGCAAGGTGATCTGGATTCTCGCCAGTAACTTCGACGAAACCAAGACGCCAATGGACAAAGCGATGCTCCGGCGCTTTCAGCACAAGATCAACTTCCGCCTTCCTAATGAAGAGGAAAGGCTCGAACTTCTGCACCGCCTGATCGGCAAATGCGAGAGCAAGAACATCTCTCATGACGTCAACCTCAACCAGCTGGCCATGATCAGTGGCGGGATGAGCCCGGCTGACCTCAACACCCTGATGACCCGTGCAAGCCTCATCGCGATCCAGGAGAAGGTGCAAATCTCCCAGGACGTATTGATTCGTGCCTATGAGCGTGAAGCGGTCGGCTTGACTGACAGGGCTACTACCAAGGGTATGGATTTGGCTCGGCGCACAATCGCTGTCCACGAGGCCGGGCACTTCATCATCAAGATGCACCACGCCCTGATCAAAAGCCAAGGTAACCTGCTGACCCTGCCCGACACCCTCGATACGCTGAAGATTTCCACCGAGGCCGTGTCGAAGATCGGTGCGCTCGGGTTTGTGCTCAACAAACAGAAAGACGTTCCGCTGAGCAGCTTCAACGACTACAAGGAAGCCATCATCGAACTGTATGGCGGAATGGCCAACGAAGAAATTATGTTCGGTTCTGGCAACGTGACATCCGGTGGTCGTGACGATATCTCCCGTGCCACTGATTTGCTCGACCTGATGTACAACGAAATCGGGTTCCAGAATGGCGCAAAACTGAGCTACAAAAAGCTTCAGCAAATTGGTGTTGATGCAGGGGCTTCCCGCCTGGCGGATATGAACGACCAGTCGGCGTACCTGTACTCTCACGCCATCCAGCTTCTGGAAAGCTACCAAGATCTGACGTGGATCATCGCGGATCGTCTGATCAATGACTATGTGCTGACCCATGCTCAATTGCTGGTCATCATTGATGAGTTCTTCCAGGCGAATCCCGCGCAGCTGGCGGGTTACGGCCCAACCGTGATCGAGGGCCAGGTCGTTCACGCCTGATCACACTGCACACATCCAAACGGCCTACGGGCCGTTTTTGCATTTTTCGACAGGGCTTTTCAAATATGGCAAAGTAGCGGCAATCGACATCTTATAAATCGCATGAAACACAAGGACGAAACATGGCCACCAAACACGAACAGGCCAAATACACCCTCTACCCGAGAATGACTGACTTTCTCGTGGATGAGTACAAGAAACACAGCGATGATAAAAACGCAAAGAGCATGTCCACCAAGGAGGTTTTGACCAAGACCTTCGAAATGATCCCAGAGTTCGTGAAAACCATGGACTTCAAAATCATGGCGGAGGAGTATTTCTGGCGCCGCCAAGGCAGTCATATCTTGGTGCCTGAAAACGCGGCGACGCTGAATACATTGCTCAAGGGTGATATTTCAATCCCCACCGGTAGGTTTGCTCTCCCCCATGAAAGCTTTACGGTAGCAGCCCCCAAGCGCTATTCGTTCGAAGGGGTTGAGATGCCTGGATTCCTTGTGACACTCATGCCATATGCCAAGGCCTTGCATTACTCCCTGGCGCCCTTCTATGACTACGTCAACCTGACGCGGCCCCTGGGCATTATCACCGATGAGGCCAGCGATAATGCGCGCTGCGTGAGTATCTGCTACCGGGACATCGACCGTGGTTATGTACGAGCGCTGATCGTTGAGGACAACTTTCCAGCCATCCTGCAATCGCAGTCGCTCGACGAATTTCGAGAAATCGTGGGTTTGCCAACTGAAAACGCGCTTGAACTCGACGACCGCGAATTGTCGATTCAATGGGTGGCCTTCAAGGTGGTTGTCGCTCTCGCGGCGCTGGATCAGAACACCGAGGGTCAGTGTTTGACGCCTGGCTTCAAAGCCAAAACAGCCCCGCAATTATTAAACCGTCGCCCCGACCTCAATCCGCAATACAGTACCTTCAGCGTCTAGTCGGATGGGCGCCCAACCGGGCGCCCTTACTATGTAAAAACAGTCGCTGCACCGCAAGCTTTACGATAAAGTGGCCGACTGAAGATCTACGGAGCTTGTCGTAACTACTCGCTATCCATAGGCGCCTTTGAAGACATGAGTGTTTTCAGGCTGCCTGGCGTCTGTCGAGGGTTGCCCAGGCATCCAACAGGAACATTGACCTTATCGGTGGTGCAACAAGATGACAAATATGCTCTCACAGGACGAGATCGACGCCCTATTCATGGGCGGTGACAGCCCAAAGGCTGAAGCCAAAGCGGCTCCAGATAGTGGTGGTGTCAGGCCCTACAACGCCGCCACTCAGCACCGGGTTGTCACCGACAACTTACACGCGCTTGAGATCATCAACGAGCGCTTCGCCCGAAGTTTCAGGGCCGCAATGTTCCTTTTGTTGCGTCGCACAGCTGACGTCAGCGTCGTCTCGGTCGATTACCAAAGCTACAGCGAATTTTCTCAAAAGATGCCGGCGCCAACGAACCTCAACATCGTGGCGATGAAGCCGCTACGAGGAAATGGGTTGATCGTATTCCCAGCTGCCTTAATCTTCTGGGCGGTTGAAACCCTCTTCGGCGGCGAAGGCAAGCAAATCATGAAGACCGAGGGTCGCGATTTCACGCCCACCGAACATCTCGTGATCAGCCGCCTGCTTAATCACGCCATCAACAGCTACCAAGAAGCCTGGAAAGACCTTTACCCGCTTGAAATCGGTGTGGTTCGCTCCGAGATGATGCCCCGCTTTGCTAACATCACCAGCTCATCAAACGAAGTCGTGGTGAACACCACCTTCCGCCTGGAGTCTCAGGGCGTGCTGGATACCTACTTCAATATCGCCTTTCCCTACCTCATGGTTGAGCCCGTACACGGCAAGCTCAGCGGGCCGCTGACCGAGAGCAACCCCGAGGAAGAGCGCCTCTGGAAAGAGCTTATGGCCATGGAGCTTAAGGAAACCTCCGTGGAGATCCAGGCGAAACTGCTCGACATTGGGCTCACCGTCGAACAGTTCATGAATCTGAAGGTAGGGGACGTCCTTAAAACCGACTTTCCTGACGTCATTTCTGCCGGGGTCGACGGCATTCCGGTGATGGAGTGCGAGTTTGGTACGATGGATGAGCAGCGGGTTCTGGTGGTCAAGAAGTTGATCAACTATGACAACGGGAACAAGCCTGAGCGGTTGACCAGAGGCCTTAAACGTTAGCCATCAATTGACGCGATCACGGTCTTCCCCCTGAAATCACTCATTTGCTAGGATGAATGAAACGGTCATCACTTACTTCAGGGGAATGTCCATGAAACCGATGAGAACCACTCGAAACAACCTGGAAGTCATCGTTATGCGCGGTGACTCCGACGCTCTGGATGAAATCGACTGCGTTTACGAATTCGCCAACGACGAATTCCTCAACGACCAGCCGGTGCACGCCGCCGTTTCCAAGATCATCGCCGACAACCGCTACCCGGAAATCAAGCTCTCCGAGTTCCTTGTACCGCACGTGCGCAAAGTCGCTAAGCGTGAAGGCTTCATGGCCGGCAGCAAGGACGCCAACTTCGTGGCCGTCGCAAACCAGCTCGCCGCCGACTTCAACAGCTCCCTGGGCGCCGACATTCGTCGCGAACAACGCAGACAGGCCGATGCTGATGTCTCAAACGAACGCTAAGGCGCTGTGTCCCGAACGTTACTTCACGCTCGGGCTGATCAATGAAGAGGCCGACGCCGCGTCGCGTTCGGCCTATCCACTACTCCTTGTCCTCCAGCACCGCCAAACAGGCGCCCTGCTGGCTGTCGATCCTGCGACGGATGTGGTCACCGACCCAGCCATTTCGCCACCCCGGATCGACGAGCACCGCCCCATCGAACCCGATACCGCCTGGCACCACGAAAACGGTAATGACTATTACTGCATAGGGCTCGCCAACGAGGGCATGGCCGATGGGAAACACCCTGTATTGGTGTTGTACCGCGACCTGCGCACGAAACAGTTCTGGGGTAAGGCGCCTGAACGTTTTCTGAAGGGCATGCAACGCGTTTAGGGCTTGTTGAGGCTGAGCTGTTCGCTTAGAGTGGCAGTGCGCGCTGACCCATCTGCGTCCAACCGCAAGAGATGGTGATGGTACCCCGGCGATGGTTGGACATCGGCGTAGGGTGAGACCGCACTTACCGCACTTCGGTGCGGTTTTTCACATTCCGACAATAAGATCGCGCCGTATGCCCCTATTCAAGCAAAAAGAATTGCACTCCGTCGTATTCGGGCTTCAGGTGCACAAGCCGGACATGGTCGAAACCATGGTGCTGTTGGCCGGCACACTGATCCTCATGCTGATCCTGAACAAACTTTTTCCCATGCCGATTGCCTGGTTTGTGGTCGGCATTGTTGGCTTAACCTGCGCCACCTTCGACCTGATCCCCAAAACCAGCAAGGTCTCAGGCCTGATGTGCGGCTTGGTGATCGGTTTCACTGCTGGCCAGTTCAATTTTCTCATCCTCAAGTGAGGTGTCATGCGGATTAATAGCCCGTTCCGGGATTACTACGACTCCAGCGTTGGTTTCGGCATCGACAACACCGTGGTGTTCAACCGCACCCGGCGTGAGCTGGACTACTACGCCAAGTCCGGCGACGATGCCCAAGTAGTAGCGGACATCGAGAAGTCGCTGCGTCGCTTTGAAGATCTCAAAGGCGATATTACTCGTCGGAGCTCCAAGGTCTGCTCGATCTACATCGGATTTTGCGGAAAGGTCTACCAGGGCTTGCTCACCCATATCGATCCTAAGACCGGCAACCTGCATCAAACGCAATACCGTGACATCGTTATGACGGACTGCCTGATGTGGCGCCTGAAAGACGTCCCAGAGCGCCTGCTTGAAATCGATCTCGTGCAACGCTTTCTGCGTGATGGCTCCATAAAAACCATCAAAGACTGGTTTAACGATGAACACATCCGCAATTTCGACGACGTCGACCTGTTCACCAAGCATCAGATGGCCACGTTCGTCTATTCGCCGGGCCGTGCGATCATTAACCCATGCCTGAAAGATTTCGAATTCCAACGGGTTGTTGGCGCAGTGGAGGCCTTCCAGGAAATCTCGATGTTCATCTCTGGGGTACTGGGCGCTCCGAGCAGTCCGATGATTGAGCTCAAGGATAAAGACCGCATCGTGGCCCACGGCTTTGACGACCACAGTTTTCGCCAGAGCTCACACCCCAGAAAGTCGCGAAAAGATTAAGGTCAGGATCTGTTTGAGCCCTTTCCTGTATGAACGAATGGCATGTATTGACGAAATATCTCCAATTTATTGCGTCAATTGACAAGCCAGGCTACCATCGCGCATCTTTCTCCCTGAGACCCCTCTCATGCTGGATCTTGCCCTTGTAGATAAGCTGGTTTTCGACCGTTCCCTTAAACGTCTGACTGCAATGAAGGGCCGCCTTCCCGACGCAATTGCGTCCTTTGGCGACGACCTCAGTGTGATCCAGTACGTCTCCAGCTTTGACCCGACACCGGACTGCATCTACACCAAGTGGCTGATGACCCGTCTGCATCGCAATCCTGAAGTCCTGATCAACGAACTCAAAAACTCCGCCCAGGGTTGTAACACGGTCGGCAACCTCCTGGCAGAGTTTCACGGTGTAAAGCAGCGCCTGCCGCTGGAGCAGCGCGACATTTTTGTCTACGGCTCCGTGCACGAGCTGGAACAGGCGTTGACTCCCCATCGCGCTACCCGGTTCAATGCTTCCAAGAAATTTCTGAAAATGCTCGACCTACACGAATGCCTGCTTGAAACCCAGGTGATGGCCTGCGACGGCTTGACCGTGCACAAAGCGCGCTGCATTGAAGATGTCATCGTGATCACCGGTGCGGACAATGTCTTCGACGGTCGTGGTGATGGCCTTTACCGCAGCCTGTTGGCGGATGGTGATGTATACGTGTTCAACACCGGCTATGGCCCTCTGGTTGGCGCACTGCCTACAAAGGTCGGCCAGCGTGGCGACCTATTCGATTGCTGTGGCGAGCGAGCGATGTTCGAAGACGCCCTGCCGCTGCACCCGAACCTGTCCTGGGACACAGCCCCGGAACTGCTGTCGTTGATGATCAAAATTGATCCGAGTATCCCCTTCGATAACGAGATGACCGAGAAGGAACCCTTTCTGGTGGCGCTCAAGCAGTTCCCGCTGATCCTGCATGAAGACCGTGAGATTCCCGAGGATCTGCTCGACGAAATCCTGGCAGACGAGGAAGTCGGCCCCACGGTCAGAGAGTTCCTCGGGGATCGATAATCCGCACTTAAGGGGCCCTCGGCCCCTTTTCGCGTCAACCCCACCAACCAGGAGGATGCTCAGGATGGGTTCCAACTACCCTGTTTATTGGCCGTTTGAACACCTTGACCCCAAGTCGTTTGACATGGGGTTGGCCAAACACGTGTCGAAGTTTTTCGAGAAATACGACTTTTCGCTCGAAGACTATCGACGCATCAATGCTGCCCCGTTCAATAAGTATTCCAAACTTCAGCAGGCGCTAGCCGACTTCCACGAAAAACTACAGCCTCGGCTCGGCTTTGGCCTGTTTGCCCTGGCCTTGGTGAGGTCAGGCTTTGATCCGTCCGCGCACGTCCATGACCGTCACTATCTCGAAGGCACAGTACAGTTGTTGCCGACAATCCTGGAAATGGATTTGGCTCACGTACTCATGCTGCATCCAGGGTGCAAGATAGTCAGTATCCTCCAGCCCTGCGCAATTGAGCTGCATCGTCACGCCGTCAAGCGACTGGACAACCTCCCCGACTCCACCAAATTCAGTTTCGAGCATGAGAGGCACCTCCATGTTCTGCGAAGCCTGACCTACACGCAGGGAGTTCAGGATTGCCTGGGGGATCTGTTGTCCACTACCCGTGAAGGGCTGGATAGGGAATGTGCTGAGACATTCGCTCTGAATGGACTACCGTCGGCGGCCACACTGGTAGCCGGCGCCAAAACCGTGATGACTTTCAAAGCGCTGATCAAGAGTCGTGATCGAAGTGTTTCTCGCGACTTCGAGCACGACTTCGTAATGTCCCTGGTCAATGCCAGCTATTTCTGGACACTGGCGGGTGGTGATGTGGTGCAGACCACCCTCGAACTGGAGCGGCGCCTGGCCGTGATCCTCCCCGTCTTGTTCCCGAACCTTGACGCCAAGATCCACGCCCTACAAATTCGAAACTTCATCGGCCATGTGCTGGTGCATTACCCTGACTGCTGGCCGGCGTTCCACTTTGAGGCCAAAGAGCTCCTGGGCCCTCCGATCCTTGAGTACCAGGCGCACTGGAACAAGGAAGAGAGCAGCTTTGCAGGGCTGTTCGATGGTTATGTGAGTCGACGCTTTGGTATCGATGTACAGAAAGCCGTCACCAAAACGCTGATCAAAGCCTTCCCAGCGCTGCTCGATCCGCTGAATGTGCAACGTTTCGGTAGCCGCACAACCGTATGGTCAAACAACGTTCCTGATTACAAGGCAGCCTCCTCCGTGCTCAATGAACTGGCCAGCATAGATTTCTATCATCATGCGATGCAGGGCACTGTGACCATCGACTTGATGAGTGAGGACAACTGTTACAAAAATGTTATGACTTTCCTCGACGACGGTGGCAATGCCAACGCTGACCGGGCAAAAGCCGCTCTTACGCAATACCCGACGCTGATCGACCGGATTCTCCCGACCTTGATCAATAAAAAGCCAACCGAGCGCCTGGCCTCTATCTGCAGCCTATCGCCGGCACAAATCGAATCATTGCCCCTGGTACTCAGGGGTGTCGTTTTCTCTATCGAACTTGGATTGTGAGTAAGTAGCATGATAAGTCTGTTCCAGCGTCACCTGGTGTTTCTGCTCTGCCTCGGGCTTTCAGTTGCGGGCAGTCTGGGCGCCTACTACGACTACCTGAGCTTCGGTTGGATGCTGCCCTTCGCAGTCCTGACCCTGCTGGGAATCTATGACATCGTGCAGAGCAAGCACGCCGTCCTCAAGAACTATCCCATCACCGGACACATTCGCTTTCTGCTGGAGGCCATCCGACCAGAATTGAGGCAGTACTTCTGGGAGGCCGACCATGAGGAGGTGCCATACAGTCGTTCGGCGCGCTCCATGGTCTACCGCCGTGCACGCGGTATCAACGCGGACAAGAGTTTTGGCACTCTGGACAACCTTTACGATGAAGCGCATGAATTCATCAGCCACTCGATTGAGCCCGTAAAGGTCGACCCTAAGTCCCTGCGCATCACCATCGGTGGCCCCGCCTGTACTCAGCCCTACTCTGCCTCGTTGCTGAACATCAGCGCCATGAGCTTCGGCGCCCTGTCGGCAAATGCCATTCGCGCCCTGGGCCGTGGCGCCAAAGCAGGTAATTTTGCGCTGGACACTGGTGAAGGCGGCATGTCCCGCTACCACCAGGAAAATGGCAACGACACCATCTTTGAGATCGGTACTGGCTACTTTGGTTGCCGCAAAAATGATGGAACTTTCGATCCTGAAAAGTTCGCAGCCCAGGCAAAAAAGCCTAATGTCAAAATGACACTCTTGAAGCTGAGCCAGGGCGCCAAGCCCTCCAAAGGCGGGATGCTGCCCGGTGCAAAGGTCAGCAAAGAGATCGCTGAAGCACGCGGCGTACCCCAGGGCCAGGACTGCATTTCGCCTTCCAAACACTCCGCCTTTAGCGGCCCGGATGGCTTGATCAACTTCCTCCAGCAGATGCGTGAACTCTCAGGTGGCAAACCTGTTGGCTTCAAACTCTGCGTGGGTCACCTGGTGGAAGTGGCGGCGCTCGTCAAAGCCATGCTGCACACTGGCATCACCCCGGACTTCATCGTGGTCGACGGTTCTGAGGGCGGTACCGGTGCCGCCCCAGAAGAGTTCTCCGACCATATGGGCATGCCTCTGCGTGATGGCCTGGTCGTGGTGCACAACCTGTTGAGAGGCGCCGGCCTTCGCGACAAAGTGAAGATCATCGCCAGCGGCAAGATCATCAGCGGCTTCGATATCGTTCGCGTCCTCTCGCTCGGCGCCGACGGAATCAACATCGCTAGGGGCTTTATGTTCGCACTCGGGTGTATTGGCAGTCAGACCTGTCACCTCGGCACCTGCCCGGTGGGTATTACTACTCAGGATCCTATTCGCCAAAAAGCACTGAACGTCAAAAACAAAGGCGAGATGGTCTTCAACTTCCATAAGAACACCTTGATCTCGGTCGCTGATATCCTGGGCGCTGCCGGGATGGCGTCGACGGAAGAACTGAGTCCGGCCCGTATGATGCGACGCGTTTCCGACACCCGGATCATGAACTACACCTCCTTGTACCATTTCCTACTGGAAGGTGAGCTGCTCTCCGGACGCGGTACAAACGCCGAGTACCGAACGCTGTGGGATCTTGCCAAGCACGACAGTTTCCACTGATAGACCACCCAACCCCAAGCCTGGCTTGGGGTTTTTGTTTTCCTGACGGTCAAAAAAGTGAATAATGACCATCAATTGCCAAACAAGCATTACCGGTGGCCTGTGACTTCTTTCCAGCTGTTTTCCTTGCGTGATAACGAATGCCACGAACTCCACCCTTCCCAGATCGCCCTCGAGCGTGATCTGCAGCAGGTGCTGGAACACCACCTCGAGCCATTGCTCAAGGTTCGGTTTCTGGCGAGTGAGTACAGCACCGGTGAAGTACATCGTGGGCGCATCGATACCTTGGGGCTGGATCAGTACAACGCCCCGATCATCGTTGAGTTCAAACGAGACGTGGAAAGCACCGTCATCAACCAAGGTTTGTTCTACCTGAACTGGCTACTCACCCATCAAGCTGAGTTTCAACTGCTCGTGCAGAATCGTTTGGGGGCGGCGGTGGCCGGGCAGATCGATTGGTCAGGGGCCAGGGTGATCTGCATCGCCAAGGACTTCGCCCGGTATGACCTTGAAGCCATCCACCAATTCGAGGCCAACCTCGACTTGGTCACCTACAAGTTCTTCGAGTCCGGCCTTTTGTCGCTCTCCACAGTCGCCTCCAAGCGCCGCCCAGGCTATTTACAGGCCAAGAGACCTCCTGCCACTCGAAGACACCCGCTGAGCATCTCCCAGGCCCTCGCAAGAGCTCCACAGGAAAGCCAGGCACGGTTTCTGGTGTTCGTGGATGGGCTCTATGAGATCGCCAGTGACCTAATCGTCGAGGAGCAAGGCCAGGCCTATGAGTTCGGCTTATTCGGCCCCCTGGGCCGCCTGTTTGTGACCGAAACCCAATACCCAAAGCTGATGGTGGAATTCTACTGCACCCCCAATGAGCTGGAGATAGGTGAGAATGTGCGCACCCGCGTCAGCAAAAAAGGGTTCCAGTACTCGCTCATCGACGAGCAGTCGTCGGAACAAGCCCTGGAATGGGTGCGCACGCTCTACGCCCGCGCAGAACGCGGTTAAAGCCCGATGTCTCGTGAGAAAACGTCGCCGAGTTGCTTCAGCGGGAGTTTGTGCGCAAAAGGCCTGATCTCGTCCTGCGTGAAGATCCTCAGGATGTACTCATGTTGAGCCGTGGTTTTGCAGGCCCGGATCGCGGCATCTGCTCCATGCACATTGAGATAGATGGAATACAGACTTTGACCCTTCTTCCGGATACCCATTTTCAGGGCGTCCTCAACATCCGTTGGTCTAGGGTCGGTACTGGGCCAGCCGCCCATTGAAATTACTTGGCGGTTAAGGACAGCGCATTCGCTGGTCGTTGAAGTCCCGTACGAAGTCTTCACACCAAGTCCATCTTGAGCGAAAACGTAACCAGCATTGAAGAGTTGTGGGATTGTGTTCTCATCAAGTCTGAAGCCGTGGCGACCGTCAGCGTTTGTCCAGCCAAAACGCTCCTTTGCCTCAACTATCCCTGGCGCCCCGATAACCACCGAGAATGCGTGGAAAATGTTTTTCCAAAAGGTGTGCTCGAAACTGTCGAAGATAGCCTCACGATCCGTGCTTTTTGCAGCGAAATTAAAGAGATCGGCAACAGATTCGCCCTTCAATTCCTTTCTGAAACTTGCAGTCTTATTACTATCAACTTGATAGCGTGCACACAGCAATTCTGAGCTGTAGAAACCTTGGGCGTATTCTCGCGCATGAGCCAACGCCTCATGATCAACCCGTCCAAGGTCGAAGGACTTCAATACATCAATGTCCACGGACATCAGTGTGTAACCAGTAGGGTGATTCAAACCGATAAATTGGCTGTCCAGCAGTGTTTTCTGCCTAATTTTATCGTCATAGATGGTGGTCTTGCTTAGCTCATCCCCCACCACTTCAATACCAAGGTCAACACATGGCCATTGATCCATAATCGGTAGAGCTTTACGGTCATCATTGTTTTTGGTGAACTGCAATGGCTCAGTGAATGCCGCTGGCGTCGACAAAATGCCTATGTCGAATGACTCGGTGTAACAAGTGGCCCTCTTCACTGGAGCGTACGCCACCCCAGTCGGCATTTCACTGGTCTCCTCGGTCTTCACCCAGCAGAATAGCCGGCTATGCATGGCGTTCATCAACGTGCTGTCCTGGGCCTCGATGAAGGCCAACAGCAATTCCGGATGATCGATTTGCCCTGAGCGTATCGAGGGCAAATTTCCTGTAAATGGTTGAATCGCCGTCAGTTCATCAGCTTCATTCAAGTGCACCTTGGCGCACATCCAATAGAGAAACTTATCCTGATCCAGCTTATTGTCTTGAACGATCTGCAGCAGAGTTTCCATCAGCTCGCGAAACTGAGGTACACCCCCAATGTTCTGCATAGCCTCGAACTGATGCTTCACCTCCTGACCATCGGCCAGCAGCCGCCCATCGACGGTGGAGAAAGACAGCTCGATATGCCTATTTGGATGCTCCGCTTGAAGAACACGAACCATGTCCAAATCGCCCTTAATGATGGCGGAGATGAACACGTTACCGAAGCTTTCGCTCAGGGTATTCAGCGCTACCGGCATTGCATCTCGGTCTTTGCGTCGAAACATGCTGCGATCCAGGAAGTAACCTGCCGCCATCGCATCGGTTAATTCGAAGTGTTGGGAGAACAACGCAATCATCGCCGGATCTTCATCCTGCAAAATGTCGTACATCAGTATGCCGCCCATTGTTGCTTTTTGGTCGACAGGAAGGAGAGGGACGATGCTATGCAGCAAGGCCTCCACCATCGGCTGATTCTTCGCCTCTATTTGTTCTTTGATCAGCTGCTGGAGAGTATCCGACACGACATTTTCCTTCTAGAAATCCTTCCTCCAGTGTAGAGATGACGCTCTCACAGGGTCAACGAAACAAGGCCTTGATTGACATTGCCTGGCGCGTTGCGATAATCGAGGTTTTCGTGTGAGTGACTAGCATGCAGCGTATCTCAGCCCTGGTGCTCGGCAGCCTGTTGACTGCCGGATGTGCCCCCGTGCAATTCCAACCCACCCTGTTCGATCCTTCCAAGCCCAACCTGGGAGTTCCAGTGGTCGATCAGACCTCGCGGCTAGCGCCCACGGTCGTCATGCGTGAGGACGTCATTGTCACACCACAGATCGTGCAGAATCAGGACGCTGATACACAGGATTCAGGTCAGGCGGAAGTGTTCGTGCCAACCGCAGCGCCGGCGCAGAGCTCAACCTTTACCGTTGATGTTCCGCCACAAACCCCGGCGTACCAGCCCCCTGCTCAAGCCCCTGCCCCGATTGCAGTGAAGAGCACTTCGGTTGCAAGCAAAGCACCCCCAGCTGAACCCTACGACATCTCGGCGTCCTTGGAGCGTGAGTTGGCGATGGAGGCGGTTCAGCATGCTCCGGCCAAGAATTCGAAATCATCGGTCACGGGGCCGCGTAAAAGCCAACATCAAGACGAAATCAATAAATTGACACTGCTGTACGCCGAAAGTGACGTTAACGCCGCTTACGACCTGGCCAAGCTCCTGTACCAGGATCAACGCACTGAAGAAGCGGACACGGTGCTGGATTTTGCCGTCCGTAACAAACACCCCAAGGCCATGCTGCTCTACAGCGAACGCTTGCTGAAGGCCGGCGATAAAAAACAATCGCGCCGCTGGTTACAAGCCGCCGCTGATGCTGGTAACAAAGAAGCCAAACAGAAACTCACGCAATAGGGCTAGGTGATGTTTAATAACCGCTTTCGTTTACGCTGTGGCTACATCGCTTTGCTGATGCTGGCGGGTTGTCAAAGCCAGCCTCAGCAGCCTGTGGCACCGGTTGGGCCCACGCCGGTAATTCGTGAGCCTGTCCAGCCGGAAACCCCGTGGGTCGCTCCAGCTCAGGTCGAGACGCCTATCCAGGTGAATACCACAACGCCAGATCCCTTCAATGTGGAGGAAGGTCTCTCCGTAGACTCGGCCTTGTCGAGCGATGAACTTTACGAGAAAGCCCGCCAGCTCATGGAGGGTACCCCCAGCGACGAGAATAAGCAGGCTGCTGTGGTCTTGTTGAACCAGGCCGCTGAATTGGGGAATGCGGAAGCCATGCGTGTACTCGGTCTTCTGAAGCTGAAGGAAGGCCCGGATCAGCGAGCCTTAGCCATCGCTTTGCTGGAAGGTTCCGCCGCCAACAGCATCAAAGCCATGCGCCAATTGGGCATCCTGTATGGCAACCTGAGCCAGCCGCACCTGGACAATCCACAGAAAGCCCTCTCATACCTGCAGAAAGCCTCTGACCTTGGGGACGGTGAATCGTCTTTCTACCTGGGTCGATTGCTAGCCCGTGCCGGGAGGAACGACGAGGGCAAGCGATTGATCGCTCTGGCCAGCGAGCAAGGCTTTGTTAAAGGTGGCGGGATCAGCAAGAAGGCGGATGAGCAACGTTCAGCCGACTTAATGCGTTCCTACGCGCTGCAGCGACAGGCCATGAAAGGCGATCCAGAAAGCATGTACCAATTTGCACAACTGCTGCTGGCCGGCAAGGCCCAGGGCAGCCTGGCGGGTTACGATCAATCGGCGCAATTCGAGGCCTACTACTGGCTCAAGCGGGCGGCGTTGATGGGCGACATTCCATCGGCGACAAAGCTGACGGAAATGTCAGAGGTAGAGGCTCAAATGGCCCTGCACAAGATGACTTACCAGAAGCTGGACAAGGCGTTGACCGGCACCAAGTCCTGATTCGACTGAGGCTGCAGGCTGCCTGGTTACCGCCTGGCAGCCTGCGTAGCTCACCTCAACCGCAAGTGCAGCTTGATCATACTAAGCAAGGCCTTCAGCCCAGGTAGATCCATACCACCCGGCTCAACCTTCCTACCATACATGCGCTCGAACTGGCGCAGAACACCCAGAAATTTTGCACTGTGACGGTCGACCATTTCTTCAGCCTGCTGGCGCAATCGGTCGGGTACACCAAAGCGTGCCTCAGCGATGGATCCCGCAATGGCGCACAGGGTGTCGGTGTCTCCCCCAACGTGGAGACCATTCCTGATGGTTTCCTCGAACGACTTGGCCTGGAAGACGCAGGAGAGCGCCTGGGGAATCGTTCCCTGGCAGGTAGGACTGAAGGTGTACTCTTCGTTCAGGACATCGAGATCCAAACGGGTCTCGTAATCGAACCAATCTGACATGACCTCTTCGACTACAGCCGCCTCTACCCCGTTGCGGAACAAGAAGATCGCCAGCGCAACCGCTTGCGCGCCTTTTGTGCCCTCGGAATGGGCATGAGTGATGCACGCCGACATGTGCGCCTCGCTCATCACGCGCTGAACACTTTCAAACGCCCAACCTACAGGTGATACCCGCATGCCGGCGCCGTTACCGCAGGAAAAATTCGGTTTGCTGTAGCTGGAGTTCGTGTGGGCCCAATCCATGAAGCTCGGGCCATACCCGTAGTTTGGGTAGGTGCGGGCGTAGAGCTGGTAGAACTCGCTGTAGGAACGATGATTGATGATCGCATCGGCGGTGGCCAGGCTTAAGACCGAGTCGTCAGTGATCGTCGAATGGCCGGGGATGAAAAAATTTGCGTTGCGATCTTTCTCGTCGCGAAATTCATAGTAGGAACCGGCGATGTCGCCAATAATTGCGCCAATCATGGGGTTGTTCCCTCTTGTTTTTGGCAATTATCACTGTTTGTCAGCTGCTTGCACAGCCCATTGTTCAGGACGCCATGGCGGGGGTATCGACCTCGAGGTCATCTGTGCTCTTCAGCCATTGCACGGGATGATGAGCGAAAGCCTCTCCGACACGCTCAGTCACGAATAGCCGTGCCTCGCGCATCATATCAATGGTCTGAGCGTCGAACCCCTTAAAAGCAATCACAGACGCCAGCCCAGTGTCGTAAATGATCAGCGAATCGGCAGCCTGAACGGCACACAGATCGCCCTCTAACGGACAATAACCCAATGCAGCCGGCCAATGGATAAGCCAGTAATCACCTTGGGCATCGCCTCCTTGGGCCATGTCAAAAGCGGGTAAAGCCTGTGTCACGGTTAAACGCATCAATTGCCCCTTCGCAGCTATCCACCCATTATAACCTGCTCCGGGGTTGGTATCTTCAGCTTTCCGAAAGCGAAGAGAATGTTACTTTTCCAACGCAACAAAAAGCCCGCATCTGCGGGCCTCTCGTGTTCCGTGTAACTTCGCTTATAGCGTGCACTCAGACGCGTTCCAGCTGCGCTGGAAGGTTAGAAGCGACTCTACCAGAGCGTCTTCACCTTTGCTCAAGACTTGCTGTTCAAACGCTTCGCCGTGGTGCAGTTTGAACGCCTTGATGAAGCCGCCGAGTTCCTCCTTGTCCAGGCCGGTGACCCTTTCCACCAGCTCGCCGTTAAGCCGAGCCTTCCGTACGAGCTTCTGCTTCAAGTCCTCCATCACAGTCTCGTAAGCAACCTTCCCAGCCGGGAACGCCTCAAAGATCGAATCCAGGTAATCCGCCCTGGACGCTTTCCAGATCACACCGCTACTCGTCACCTGATTGTTGCGCAGATATTCAAGGAAACCTGCGTAGGTAGTTCGCCGACGCTCTTTTGAACGGTCGTTATGGCTTCGGAACTCGTGCAGATAGACGTCCGGATCGAATAGGCTCGAGGACGCAGCGAATTCGAAGATCTGTTCAAGGTTGTCGAAGCCTCGCGCCCAGCGAGCGTGGTCATAGCCGAAAAACTCGACCGTGGCCTTGAAGTCCTGTGAGATCAAGACCTCCCCGCCATAGCGGTTGCCCAGGCTCACCATCATGGTCAGGCCTTTGTGGCCAAATTTCAGGCCCATCTTCTTGCCGATCACACCCATCAGGTTGCCCAGGTCGTTCCAGGCGTAATAGCCCTCGGCATAGTCCAGTTCATGATCCTTCACCCAGATCAAGTCAACCTGCACGCGTCCACCCTCTTCCAGCGGCACACCCAGGCTGATCATTGACGTTTTCTGGATCACAGTCAGGTCTGGCTCATCCTGACCATGGTACGCACAAGGGATCTCAACACCGTAGTGATCAGAGAGCAGCTTGGCGATCTGCGGAGGCGTCAGCAGGTCACGCAGACCGTCCGGCACGAGCAAGTCGATGTCGCCATGGTCGGCCTTGTCGCGGTAAGCAATGACTTTGCGCGGCAGCAGCTCCAATCCAGCTTCAAGCATGCGAGCCGACAGGATCGAAATGACCTCCGCAGCCTTACGTGCCTCCACCGCCGAGCTTACTCGTACGACACCATAATCCTTCAGCGCATTGCCACCCATTCCAACACCTCATCTCCAATATGAAACTACAGGCCGAGGTCTTCCCCAAACCGTTTTCCTAAATCTTTAAGACCAACATACTGCAGGCATTCTGGCCAGCCGAAACACCTCTCTAGCGACTTCACTTTTACCTTATCAAGGCCTGCAAGCAAAGCCTTTCTGTCGACCATGGTGCCTGCAAGCTCACGAAACAGATCATTTGTAGCGAAATCCGTCATCACCTCGGCCTGACCGACTAGCAGTGCGTGCATGACTTTGTGCTGACTACCAGGGATTAACCGCTCTGCGGCCAGGCTGATGGCCTTCTGAGTGTTGATGAATGACTCATTCATGAACATTTCTGGCTTACCCGGCTGTGTTTCGAGGAGCGGACGGGTGATCCTGTTTAGCACAGCCATGCTAGCGACCTTGTCAGCCAGTAGTCGTCCGATCCAAAACTTAAACCTTTCACATGAATAGGGGTCAGAAAGTTTATCTGCGATGAAGTTTTCAATAACGTCATCAACACCCTGGCCACTGTATAATGGTAACGATATACCGTGGGCAATACCCGTGGTTAAAAATAACTCATGCCTCGCATGATCAAACTGCATTTCATCACCCCATATGTGGAATGTGTCCAATGGAGCCTGGTCATGACGAATGATTTCTAATATTGATTTACCTTCAAGCCAATAATCACCCTTACCATATAACTTGATCACATCAGCGAACGGTTTCTTTGCTGTTAATTTGAAAATCAGAGTATCCAAACCCTCTGCAGCGATACCAGAAAAAGCGCTGCCGGCTTGAATCCTGTCCATTTCCTGGCCATAGCTATTTGGGGTCGATCCAACGACCAAACCAGACGGGGTGAAGCCCGTGAAATGTCGCCATAAGGGCTTGATCGCGGCATAATCCCCAGCCTCCAACAGGCGTCGGATAGGATTAATAGCAGGAAAATGCCAGGTCAGATGCTTGAGCTTAGGATGCTCTTCGGTGACAGAGGGCTCCGTGAAGCTGGCTAGCTTCGGCAGTTTGCTCTGGGGTAGCGTCAGGCCAAAGGCTTGCTGGTGGGCCTTTACGGCTTCGCCAATGGCCTGAAGGCTACCCTGTTTGATGAGCTGAATGACCTTCAACTCAATAGCATTGCAGAGATCCGGATCCGGATTTGAAATGTCTCCCAGTAACTGAAGCTGGTCGACCAATTGCAGTTCATTGTAGTTTTTATGGTTCATCGTGAATCTCCTGGGTTACTACCAGGTTAACAAACCAGTGACCTACAACTAAAGCAATTATGGAGTCTTAGCGCCGATTTCTTCGAGGAATGACTGGTAGTTCTCTTCGCGCAAGTTCGGGATTTTGCGTTGCGAGTGCTTCTTCTCGGGCGCTGGGTACGCAGCGTAGACAGTGACATTAACACCGTAAATGTTTTCAGCCCTTTTGGTTTGCGCTTCCAGGTACTCGCGAAGTTCCTGCTTATTCATAGTTAACCCATTTGGTTGATCGAGGTGAGGCTAAGGAGTGAAGTTAGCTCTGACTATGAATTGAGTATAAAAGTGGAGCTTCGCCACTGTCAATTCATTGCCTTTGTTTCTGTCCGGGTCGAGCTCATCACCAGAGAGGTCGACCGTTGCCGCGCAGCGGCCTGTTAAAGCCAGGAATTTAGGCACACCATGGCCTGCAACCCCATAGCGAGGGACGTTTGGGCTCCGCCGCTACTAGTCACCAGGGGCACACTGGTGCCATCCTCCACTCTCGCGCAGCGAGCTAATGCCTTTGTGCCGTATCATCGTAGGGCCGGCAGCAAAGTTTGGATCGGGCCGGTTTCTCATCCATCCGCGCAGCGGCTTCAACCGCGAAAACCAGCCATTCCTCCGGAATCGGATGTTATGGCCGCTCCCTAGCGTCCAGCGGGGCTCGATGGGTGTCGGCCAGGCGCACACGTAACCTCAATCCGCGCAGCGGCTAAAAAGCGAACTTAGCCACCCCTCCGGGTTCGGAGTGGGTGACCAGCCTGATGAGTGCACCAGCACGTCCTGCGGTGGTTCGTTCCCAACCCCCGGAAAGCCCGCTCCGCGAAGCGGCTAAAGCGGGGCCCTTACGGGCATTAGCCAACCCGCTGGGTTCGGAGCGATAGTCGTCGCACCTTAACGCTCGTCCAAAAATGAACATCGCATGCACAGTCGCTACCGAGGAGCACGCTCCGCGTAACGGCTAAAGCGAGGCCCTTTCGGGCCCTTAGCCAACCCATGGGGTTGGGAGCACTGAAGGCCCTGGTTGGGTACAACCAACGCAATCGGTTGATCCGGAGAGAGCAGAAATCCGCTCCGCGAAGCGGCTATCGGAGCTGTTCATGGTCAAGGGGACTCCCCGCCCTCAATTCTCAGGATCAACAGCCGGCCTTACCTGGCTTTAGCCATTCCGCTGGAATCGAATGGGGGTAAGCCAACCGGGATGGCTGACCATAAATTCTGAAGTGACTGCTGATTCGCTCCATGTAGCCCGCTTCGCGTAGCGGCTTAAAGCAAAAAGCCCCATCAACGGGGCTTTCGACACAACATGGAGCAGGAGCATCACTGATCCGCTACCACCACACCCAACTTCTTGCTGGCGTCCATTATCTCATTCATGTCTTTGACCAGGTCATTCAGGATAACCGGATCTTTGGCAATCACATCAATCATCGCGACAGTCTCTGTTGGACAAGCGCCTTTGTGGCCGCACTTAGCAAGCATGTTCCTTGCTGTACGGTAACCAATAGACACCCGCCCATTGTGATCAGCACTAGCGTATTTCTGGATCATTTCCAGACCCGCTTGCTTGTCCTCGTTGAAGGTATAAGCAACCTGCTGGCCAGCAACAACTGCCTCATCCAGTAGATTCATGAACTGCTCGGGAGTTAGCGACTTACCGGTTAGTTTCCAGACCGGTAAAACTGCTGCTTTATATGCATCAGTACCATTCACGTAAGAGTTTTTGGCATGAAGCCCCTCATGGAACATTGTACCTTTGTCTTTTAACCAACGAGCATCGGTTACAACAATCGAAACATACTTCTTGCGAACTTCGTTACCAGGAATTTCCCTGCCGGCAACTGTGTATGCCCTTACACCGGACTCTGCGGTAAGCTTTGGCGAAACACGGCCCAGTAGAAAATTAACGGTTTTCTTGGTCAAGCCCGCCCGCAAAAAAGCATCGGCGTCTACTTGCTTCAAAAAACGACCACGGTCGTCTTTCATCAGATAAACAATTGCCACCTCAGCAGGAAGAATATCTTGGACGCTCCTGAATAGAACGTCAGCCTCGGTTCCAGCTTTGTAGATGTTCCCCGCTTGTACCGACATACACCCACCCATGAAACCCATGACCATAAGCATGGTATTCATCAGCAGTTTAATGGTGACTGTGGTCATGTCATTATCTCATTTCGACATTGCAGAATAGAGGCACTTATTAGCCATTCCGCTGGAATCGGATGGGTGAAAGGCTACCACCGTGGTCATCCAAACAATTTCAGGCGCCCCGGCCAGCCTAAGCGGAAGCATAATTCTAGTGACGGAGTAAAAAGAAAAGCCCCTTGCAAAGGGGCTTAATCATGAATCTTCACATTTCACTGATCCGATACAACAAGACCATCCTTCTTCCCGGCTTCAGTGATTTCGTTCATGTCTTTGATTAGGTCGTTCAGAACAACCGGATCACTGACGATGGCATCAATCATTGCAACGGTATCAGTTTGGCAAGCACCTTTTCGACCGCACTTTTGCAGCATATTACGAGCGGTACGGTATCCAATTGAAACGTTACCGTTGTGATCATAACTGGCATATTTTTGGATCATCTCCAGACCAGCTGATTTGCCTTCGTTGTAGGTGTAAGCGACCTGCTGTCCAGCAACTACGGCCTCATCAAGAAGGCTCGAAAACTGTACAGCATTGAGCTTTACAGCCAGTTTCCATGCTGGGAAAGCCGCCTTCTTGTACTCGTCAGTTCCGTTTACGTAGGCGTTTTTTACATGAAGCGATTCGTGAAACATTGTGCCTTTGTCTTTCAGCCAATGCTCGTTGGTAGCAACAATCCCCAGAAACTTCCTGCGAACTTCGTTACCAGGGATGTCCCTTTGGGTCATGGTGTAAGCATGAACACCGGCCTCAGCCGTAAGTTTTGGCGAGATATGCCCAAGCATTGCGTCGATGGTTTTTGTGGTCAACCCGGCGTCAATGAACGCTTTGGCATCTACTTGTTTCAGAAAGCGACCACGGTCATCTTTAAGTAGGTAAACGATGGTCACTTCTGGAGGAAGTACATCCTGGACGCTTTTGAACAGCGAGTCGCCTTCAGTACCAGGCTTGTAGATGTTTGCAGCTTGTACCGACATGCAGGCGCCCACCAGACCCAGGGTCAGAAGTGCGGACTTCATCAGAGTTTTGGTGGTTGGCAATTTCATGTCGTAATCTCCTTTTCCTGACTTAATTATATGCACTGTTGACATCATGTCAATACATCACAACAAAAATAATAGCAAATTGCCAGATATTCTTTCCCGACTGCACGCGTTGAGCCGGATTTTGATTATCAGCGTTAGCCGGATCCCCTAAATCCATTGGTCTTCGCACCGATTAAAAGAGCGCACTTCCGTCTCTGACAAGAGAGGCTAATGCTTTGTCAGTAGACGGGGCATATCACTAAACAACAGCAGCGACGCCCTCATGCCCGTCATACCGGCGCAGAGATTAGCCTTGGCGAAGCGCCAAGAGCAGCGATCTTCGTGCCTGTATGCCTCCTGGACTTCACCTGCCCAGCAACAGTCGCCAATTCGTCAATACTTTGTTTTTGTTTGGCTAATAAAAAAGCCTGGCGAAGCCAGGCTTTTGGAGTGGTACTGCTCAGCTGATTTGCAGACCGTCGTCGATGATCCGATCACGCTGCGTAACCGCATTCAGGTATGTGCTGATCTGCGCAGGGGAGCCGTTCGGCAGTGCCTCAGTCTGCAGCATATCCACAGTAGCCTTGTGCGCGTGCTCATTCACAACAGGTGTTGGCGCTGCATGATGTGGCGCATCAGACATCACCGCCGAGATTCGGGCAGTATCCACGCCAGGGATAGCTGGAGCCGACACCGGATGGTCAATAACCAGCGACTGGTGGTCGAAGATCAGGTTCGGATTGTTTCCAATCAAAGCCTTGTTGTCTTCGTAGATTTTGTTAACCAGGTTATGAATCTCGGTGTTGCTAGCGTGCCCACCATTAGCATCGAGGTGGTCTTGGGCGATTTTCCACAAGCTTTCACCGTGTTTTACCTCATGCACAGTCGGCCCAGCCGCTGGTGCGGGTGTGGACGGTGCGTCTGGAGTTGGGACAGCTGCGGTTGCAGTTGGGACAGCTGCGGTTGCGTCTGGGGTTGCAGAAGCGATGGAATCGGTCGGAAAGCTAACCCCATCAGCCGGGCTGAACTTAGCACCCAATCCAGCTGTTTCGCCCAGGCCGGACATATCGGAATGATCCAGAACAACGTGCGGGCCAGCACCCAGCTCCGCATTTCTCGCGACCATCTCAGCCAAGTACTTGTCGACCGAAGCACGATCTGCTGCACTGGCAACGTGGTCGCTCACGGATGGATCTACCGTGTCAGCAATTACACGCAGCCCTTCTGCCGTGCTGCTACCGACGCTGTGGGCGGTATCAACCACGGCATCTTTCACAATCCCGGCTGCCTCGACAGTGGCATGTCCCGCGTCAACAATCACATCACCCGTGAATTTCGCAGCTACGGCAGCGCCGTGAGCAATCTGCCCTGCACCAGTGGCAACGAATTCCTGTGTAGCTACGGCTCCATCCGCAACAGCGTCTACCACAGCGATGGAACCAGCTTCGAAAGCCTCGCCTGCTTTGACGACGGTTTCCAGCGTAGCACCTGCTGCGGCTACAACAGCTTGCTGCGTGGTGTCGAGGGCAGCCGAAGCCAACTCTGTGGCGCCGTGGAATGCCGTTGCCGAGTGCTCCGCCACAGTCATTGCAGCATCGTGGACGAAGTCCAGGTTGCCTAGGGCGACGCCCAAGCCGACCATTGCAGCTACTTTGGCTGCCGTTGCCCACTTGCTGTGGCTGACCGCCTCGGCGACGCTCTTGGCATGTTCAACTTTCTCACGAACCTTGGCCTCATCGATTTTGAACGTCTGACTGACGAACTTGATCGACTTGTCTTCCAGGGTTTTAGCGAGCTCCTGGACTTTTGGGTTCTCACCCAGTTTCTCAGCCAGGAACGCAATACCTTTCATGCCGACTTTGGCTACGATGCCACCGGTGGCGCAGCCGACGATCAAACCGGCCCACTTCAATGAACGCTGAACGTGGTCATTACCCAGCGCTTCAGCAATTGTCGCCTTATGTTCTTTCAGGCGCTCTACCATACTCGGGCCGGTCTGCTTGAACGCCGTATCGTGGAGTTCAGAGATTGCCCAATGATCAAGTACGTCTTGCGGAATTTTCTTGATCACGTTGTCGCTGTAGCCGGCCTCGACCATCATCTCACGGCCAGGGTTCAGCTTCGCAGCATCCCAGACCATGGCAGTAAGGTCAGGGTAAGCCTCGGTAACCACTTTGGACATCTCGGCGCTCAAGGCGACGTTGCCAACCGCAAGTGGAAGAACGTCTTTAGCATCTTTGCCCAGCTTGGCAGCGACAGCCTCAAAGCCAGCCTTTGTGCGACTCTTCTGGATGGCCATCTGCCAAACCATCTGAGCGACCTTGATATTGCTCGCATCCTCCATTTCAAGAGGATCGCCCAGCTCATCGAGCGGGCCCTGAACCTCTTTGATTTTGGCTTTTGGCGCTGAGCTGAGGGAAGCAAGACCCTCCTGAACCAACTCGGCCTGGCGTGCCTCAGCCTTATCCTGAATGGCTTTTACGTCTTCAACATACTGAGCGTTGTACTTCTGGTACGCCGCGTCAACGATCTGTTGGGTAGAGGAACCGCTGGCGGCTGGATCAGCGACCACAGCATGTGGAGCCGTGTCGGCAATATGTTGAACAACCACATCGACCGGTTTCTCACTCAGCCCTTCGATATCCGTGGCAGCCTCTGCAGGCTTGCTAGCCAGGAGCTCTTGAATTTCTTCAGGCGATTTTCCATCCAACAGGGCGTTAATTCGCTCCTGGATAGACTCGGTCGATGGAGCGTTAGGGTCTTTCGCCGCTTCGAGGGCGACAATCATGTCCTGGCGCAGGCGATGGTTAGCCGCATTGCGTGCCAGGATCTTTTGAATCTGTTCAGGGGATTTGCCTTGGGCTTCGGCAATAATGTCCTGAGTTTCCTCAGGAGTATAGGTGCGCGGGCCTGTTCCGTATTTGACAAGGTCTTCGGCAATCTCAGCCACGGTCTTAGCTGGTCTCAGTCCATCGGCATCAAGAACTACGTCTTTTTCGCTCATTTTGGAGCTCCTATTCTTATTATTATTCTCAGCGTATCACAGCCAAAAACCAGAATTAAACAGGTTTCGAGGTATTAGCTGGAGCCGTTAATTGCATTTCCGGGGAGGCCATGAATTCATCCATCATGTCCGCTGCCCGGTCGAAACTGCTTACCTTTTCAGCCACGTCGTTAAACGAGTTCTGAACCGCAAGCTGTTCTTTATTCTGAGGTTTTTGATCAAGCATAAACGAGTCCTTCGTTAGAGTTGGTTAAACGAGTCTTCAAAAGTGCTTTAAACTTTTGAAGCCCTTGATATTCAGGGTCAGCATCCGCGAGCCTCAGGTCTCTGATAACAATTTTGCGGCGGCGATCAATGCCGGCGCTGATATCGTTTTTGATTCCATGATGCTCTAGCCAGTTGTCAACTTTACCAAAACTGCTGGCCATTTTGGCCATTTTTTTCAAGTATAGGCCGTTTAAAGATTTTGCCACTGCGTGCGCAGAGAATCCTGCTCTCAATGCCCAGGCGGCACCGGATTTGGCCTGGTAATGGCTGGCCACCAGGCTCTTTTTCAATGACTTTACCGCGACGTTGACCTTCATTTTATTGTGCTTGGAAGGGTTGTCGACAAAGTTCTTCATTGCCACCTTGAGTCGGTGGGTATTACGCTCTACTTGTTGCGAGGTTTTGGTGATTTTCTGGAAGGTTTCACGCATGCGTTTCATGCGCCACTCATCCACTCTCTCGCCCAGTATCTTGCCGTAGGCTGGTCTACTTGCCATGGCCTTGTACAAGGGCGTATTCATCATCAGGCTAACCTCATGGCGAGCCATCAACTTGGCTGCCACCTCAAGGTTACGCTTCGACGCAGGCATCAGCGCCAATTCATTCAAGGTGAACTGATCAAAACGACCGTTGTATTCGAACACGAGTCGCAGGGTCTGCCCGGCAGTTTGATCAAGGATCAACTCAAGATCGTACTGACTAAGGCCATCCGCATCGCCGCCGTACAGCTGCGCCAATTTTGCATGATTGTTTTTCACAAACTGCGCCAGCGCGGCCTGGTAGAAGAGATTATTGGAAGGCATGGCAAATCCTCATGTGCATTTTACTAGAATTGCACATGAGGCTTTTTGCAAGCAAATAGCGGTTGGTTTAGATGTCGTTCGCAGGCGGTAGAGCGGCTTCAGCCATGTTGCAGGCCATCACCTCGTTCGCCTGTTTGTACTTGACCGAGTCCTTGTACTCCGGCGAGCACGCTGGACAGGTGCTGCAGGTCGTACGGGTGTTCTTCAGCTTGCCAAGATGGCGATCACTCGGGTTGGGTTCAGCGAAACACAACCGCTTAACCCGCTCCAGGATTCGGAAGAAGTGCTTGCGACGTGCGCCACGGTTACCGCGCAGCTCGCTTTTCAATTGATCCATGGTGACACCCTCTCTTTTTGTAAAAGCTAGATTTGGGTTTGTCGCCTTGCCGCAGCCCCCTTTAGGCCGCCGCAGACCTGTAGACAAGTTCCCGCTGGGTGGCGACTGGGAACTGGCAGACTCAGGTCAATTTACCATAATTGACACCTCGACGCCCGCGCATTTTAAAACACCGCACGGTTAGGCCGGCAGGTGCAGCGCTTTCACCACCAGCAAGGCCAGGCCTACTCCTCCGAGCGCGAGAGCGCCAAAGGCCAACAACCATTGCCATATTTTGACTTTCACCATGCGGGCCGTCCGGTCACTGATGAAACCAAAAGGGATCGCACACCAGAGCACCAAGCCAGTGATTGCGACACGGTCGAACGTCGATGCAAAGAACTGTGTCAGTCCTGGTACCAGGGTGATCAACCCAGAAAGGATGAGAAAGAAAAGCGTGATCTGCTTGAATAACGACATCTTCAATCCTCAGACCCCAGGTGCAGCATTGAGGCCAGAATGGCCTTTCGTTTTTTGGCCTTCAAACTCGTCAAGGCGACCACCGATAACACCACGCCGATCACCAGGATCATCGTAATTCCACGGGTGCAGTCGCCGGGCAACGCACGGGTCAACCCAGGCGCTACCATCATCACAGCCGCGCCTACGACACACAGCGCAAACACGTATCTCGCTAGCGTTTCCATTTTATTCTCTTCAATCAGGTTGATCAGGTGAACTGGCTCTCGGCCAAGCTCCAGAGCTGTTTTATTTGGCATCTATCCCGAGCGAATCGAAGAACGCTGCGCTGTTCTCATGTTGGACGATGCCCTTCTGCTCTGCCATTGATTCCAGCAACGCCTTTGCGCGGGGATTCAGCGTCGGCACATCGAGTTTCAGAGGAAGGGTTTTCTGCGCCACGACCTCGCGCAACAGCAGTTGAACCGCTTGGGAAATAGTGAGCCCTTGCTCGGCGAGAATCTTGACCGCTTCGTCTTTAATGCCTTGCTCAACACGCGAACGAACAACTTCAGTTTTAACGGTTTTCATGAGATGAGCAAAACTCCTGGCTGATTTTTGTAGCTACATTTTCAGCGAGCTAAGCCGCACCGGTCAACAGGAAAACACCCCAAACAAACATTTACCTTGAATTGCCTGTTAGGAAATCAAAAAGCCCACCGAAATGGGCTTCTGGACTTGCACAAATCTAAGCGACCGGTTGCTTTTTGCTACCCGTCATCCAATCATTCATCAGGGAGTAAGCGACCGCCAGCAGCGTTGGGCCTAGGAAGATTCCCATAAAGCCGAAGGCGAGTAGCCCACCGAACAACCCGATCAGCAACACCACCAACGGCAGCGTGCTGCCACGACTGATCAGCAACGGCTTCAGGACATTGTCCACCCCGCTGACAATGACCACACCCCAGATTGCGAGGAAGATCGCCATGCCATACTCACCCTGATAAGCCAACCAGCCTACGGCAGGTAGCCAGACAATGGGTGGGCCCATTGGGATCAAACTGAGGAAGAAGGTAGCAAAGCCCAGCAGGATGGCACCGGGGACGCCGGCAATCATGAAACCTATCATCGCCAAAATGGCTTGAGCAGCGGCGGTACCAATCACCCCATTGACCACGCACTGGATACTGCCACCGACCAGGTTAAGATAATACTCGGCTCGGGTACCGATTAGCCGCTCAAGCAAGCTTTTCGCGAAAGCTGCGATTTGCTCCCCGCTTCGATAAAAAAAGAACACAAAGACCAGACTCAACGACAACTCAAGTAAACCGCCCCCGATTTGTGCGGTGCGGGCCAGCAACCAGTTACCTACCTGAGTCAGATATGGTCGCATCGTGGAAAAGAAAGCCACCCCTTCGTGATCTACCCGTGTCCATAGATCCAGGGCCTTATCGCCGATCAACGGCAAACCCTTCAACCATAGAGGTGCAGGCGGTAAACCCTCAATCCACAGATTTTTTATCAACCCCGATAGATTGTGAAGGTGCTCACCCAAATTGGAGACCAGGAACAGCACCGGAACCGCAAACAGCAGCATCCAAAAGCTAGTCAGGACAGTGGCCGCCAACGTTGCTCGCCCCTTCAACAGCACCGTAAGTCGACTCATGACGGGCCAGGTTGCAAAGGCAAGGACGCTTGCCCAAAAGAGTGCGGGTAAGAAAGGTACCAAGATCCAGAGGCTGGCACACAGCAGCGCCAGCACGATGATCGAGGACAGAAGCCTGTCGGTCGAAGTCATGCAAGAGTTCCGTCAATTGTTGTGATTTATTCAGAAGATAACGCAAAAGGCCCCGAAGGGCCCTTTGTCTTAAGAAGCTTTGCCGAACTCGACAACGCCCTTGTTGGCCAGTTGATCGGCCCGTTCGTTGCCTGGATGACCCGTGTGACCACGTACCCAGACCCAATCGATATCGTGACCCGCTCTTGCAGCATCAAGTGCCTGCCACAGGTCGCCGTTTTTGACGGGTTCTTTTTTCGAGGTTCTCCAGCCGTTTTTCTTCCAGCCCGGAAGCCACTCGTTGATGCCCTTGATCACGTACTGGGAGTCCGTGGTCAGCCTGACCTTTGAAGATGCCGGCAGCAGCTTAAGAGCATTAATGGCCCCCAGCATCTCCATTCGGTTGTTGGTGGTCATGACCTCTCCACCGTAGATTTCCTGCGGCGGCATACCTGGCACTTCGATCAGGGCACCCCACCCGCCTGGGCCTGGATTGCCCTTGCAAGCGCCGTCGGTGTAAGCATTCACTGTGTTTGGCATGTTCGCCCTTAATGCTGGATCGACTGGAGCAGGACTTTCGCCTCTTCCAGCGAAACTTGAATTTCCGCCAATGGCGCCGTATGCAGACCGTGAAAGCAGAAGTCTTTCAGGGACAGGCCTTCAGAACCGATATTTGCGTACCCCAGACCGTGTTTTTCACACATGTCTGTCGCGAACCCTTTTACGTCATGACTGAAATAGAGGATGAACCCCTCATTTCGATGACGCTCTTTTCGCAGGCCTTTGCTTTCACCCAGGGCACTGGCTTCGAGAAGAATCTGATTAAGGATTTCTTCGCCGATGTAACCGTGGTCATCTGCTACCCGGTTAATGAAGAACAACGGTTGAGAATCCGTTTGCGCGGGATCTTCGTTGAAGGCCCTCAAGGCCTTCAAAAATTGAATACTCGGTGTGTTTTCACCGTTTTCATTAGGCGCTTTTAGCGCGCTTTCGGCGAATTCAACGAATTGCCGAATCACATCGACCTTTTTAACTGACATGGCTCTCTCCATTTAATGGCAAAGTATATACAAAATCCAAATCCGGTCAATTGACATGGTTTAAGGCGCCAACGATTGGATTATTTTATATAGGATTTTGACATCTTCTTTGGCGACCCTTGGAAACTGGGTTTCCAGTATCTCGTCGTACATGTTTTGTACGGTTTCACCGTCATACCGTTGGGCAAGGGTGAGCACTTCAAAAGTCAGTTTCACCTGCACGGCGCTGAACAAATGATGCACCCGATCCCGTTTTGAATCAGTGCTGACCAGCAAGACCTTGCCCCCGAACAGCCTGTTGAGTATCCGGCTGAGAATGTAGGGATCTTGCCCTTCGGCAATCAATAAATCCCTGCTGAGACCATGGTCGTCCTCAGCTGCGCTGTCCCAGTGCGTCCAATCCTCGAGAGGGCAGATGTACCACGACCACGACGTATCAGCCGGCCCAGCAATTCCTATGCTGATCGGAAAAGATCCTGCATCTTTATCTGAGCCAGAAGACTCGACATCCATGACAATGAGTTCAGCCGTCATCCTGCAGACCAATCCTTTCCAAATATGGGACAAACGTACACCGTCACGATATACGAATCTGCAGGATAATTACTAGCACAATGAAATCATTTTTTCCTGAGGCAACGCTTTTCCATGCTTGTTTATCAATTGCCAGGCATGGCGAAGCTGCTCATGCTCCAAGGTATCGAGAACCTTGACCGTATTTGAGGAATATTGCTCAGCGAATCGCTCCCCGTTGCCACCCTCCAAGAGCAGTTCCAGTACCTCATCAGAAGGCGCTACAAACGATTCAAAACAGGGTAATCCCTGCGCAATCACAATTCCTGCGGGATCGTAGTCAACGAAGGCAGCCACAGGCTTCTGAAGTTGCTCAAGCAGAGCATGGGTAAAACCTACTTTGTACACGGTAGGATCACCACGAAACACCACCAGCGGGTTGCCAGGGATCTCGCCCAGCAACTCCACATCGTGCGCACGCTCGAAGCACTCCCAGTTCTCAATTACCAGGACGGAATCATGCCGGATATTGGCTGCCACCCACTCAAATCCGACATCGAGGTTGGTGCCGGGCGGCAGTGTTATCGGGCCCGTCGTGAGCAGCAAAGGACGACCAGGAAGGGATTTGATAGCAACCTTCCCCTCTCGGACGGGCCGGGAGGTATCCTTTTCATTGTTGCTGAGCCGTGAGACCTCGGCCCGACTCAATTGGTTGAAGGTGCTGATATCCGAACGCCAATCATAATTGCTGGCGAGCAGAATCCGTTTGATCTTTTCTCTGGCCGTGGCGTAGAAACGGAACGATTTACCGTCCCGATAACCAACCCCATACTCTTCGCAAAATGCCTCAAGCCCCTTGCCAGCAGGGTACTCCTCGCAGGCGTTCTGACAAATCGTCGCAAGGATTTTTGCTACACCCTTTTCCATGCGGAAATGTCCTCCACCTGTAGGTTGCCACTGCGCGGATCATCATTCTCGAAGAGATGGCGCTCGATGGTCAGCCCGGCAATCAACGGAGCGCCAGCATTGGTGTGGTTGTCCAGGGTGCTCATGAGGCAGAGCAAACTGATCTTCGGTTCGATGTGACTGAGCAACGGGTCATTGGCCAGGAATTCCCGCGCCGAAATTGGTTTTTTCGACTCATTGGCAGTGCGCAGGTAGTTGATGATAGCGGCCTGGATCGGCGTGACCTGAATCTCCACCACCCTCTTCTGCTCGTCATCGAGCAGGACGCCCGCACTGCGCTGCCGACTCGGCACGGCGGTCAGTGAAGGGATCGAGCGGGCGACTTCGATCAGGTTCTCAGTGATGTCATCGCGACCCATGTCCGGCCAAGGTGCGATGGCTATGCCACCGTGAAGGTACGCCCACTCGGGAATGTAGGGATACTCCTCCACATCACGCGGCTGGTACCCAGGGTTTTTCTGCAGGAACAGCGCCATGGCCCTGATCCGACGCGCCTTTGGCTGGATCTCGCGAGTCTTCTCCAGGAACGCCTTCAGGACGCTGGTGATATCCAGCAGGATGGCTCGCCATTCCGAGAGGTTGTCGACGATATGGCGGTAGTAGACCGTGTTCAGCGGCTCCAGCGTCAGCGACGATTCCAGCAAGTCCAGAAAGTCCCGGCTTTGAAGGTCGGTCAACGCCGCGTCAATTCTGTTCATCTGCGCAAGGTAGTACTCGTTCTGGCGCAGCTTCTCCGCATGAGTCTTCACGTTCGCGAAGTTGTTGTCCGTGAGAGTGCGAACCCGCATGAGGAGGTTGCTGGCCTCCTCGGACAGCTCGAACACCGCCGCATCGAAGTCGCTCAGGTAGTTTTCCTGGTCTTCGGTGCGGCCCTCATCACGGGCGTTGCTGTACTCCTCGACCAGCTTGCTCAAGCTGGCCGATTGTTCACCGAAGTTGATCGACACCGAGAAATTGCGGTGGCGCCGGAACACTTCATCCAGGTGCTTGCTCAGGGATGGGCCCAGGCGGAAGGTGTCCTCCCTGGAACCATCCGGGCGCATCACGCGAAATTGCTGCAACCGGCGCACCGCTTTCAGGTTGGTATCCGTCAGCGTCACCTTGCCGTCACAGTAGGCCTGGGCGATCAGGTGCCGATCTTTGTGGAGCATCTCGATAAAGTTCACGATGTCATCATGACTCTGAGACATGCCGGCGTTACGCCGGCCATCCATCATTTCCAGTACCGCACTCATGCCACGACCTTACGGGCGTCATAGGCCTCGTCTTCATGGCTGATTTGATCGTGCTGCATCAGGAAAATGATGACTTCCTGGACAAACTCGACCTTGCCGGTGAACTGGAAAATTTCCTCCTCGCGATTCACCTCTTCCAGGTAACCATCCTTGCTGAACTTGCGCAGAATTTTCAGGAAGCGGTCACTGTCCGAGCCGTCGCTGGACACGGTCTTGGTTTGGTTAGCCACGTTGCGCAAGGCTTCAGTCAAGCTGGGGTTTTGCGCGATCAGGCTCATCAGCTTGTTCTTTTCAAGCTTCTCGCCAGGGGAAATGGCGTTGTCGTCGCGCACCGTGCGCATGATCAGGTCAAGGAACGACACCAGCGGGCGGATGTTGTTCTTGATGTCGGTGAACAGGGCCTTCGCCGACTTCTTGCCTTCGTCATCGAGGTCAGCGTGCGTCACGAAATAGGCCATGCCAGACCCGGTTTTCGACAGGCGCAGGTCGATCTTGCGCAGGTAGTCGTCCACCTTGCGGAAATGCTCATCATCCTGAAGGTAGGTGTAACCGTCACGACAGGTCACGCCGCAGATGAAATCACCAGCCAGCAGTTGTTTGACAAGACGATTAAACATTGGCGGCAACCTCGTGCAGGTTCAGTTCTTTGCCGGTCACCACCGCAGTGGTCAAGCAGCGATCAGGTTCAATGGTGTACGCGTTTTTGAACAGCATCAGCGTCTCAGCGTCGGGATCTGGGAACGCGGAGACCAGGGTGATGTTGTTCTGGGACAGCAGTTTGCACAGGCCCACGATGTTGCCCGAGTCAATGGCCTTCAGCTCGTCCAGGCTCCAGACCAGGTTGATCGGCACGTTGCGGCGAATACGGTTGAGGAACGCGATGAAGATGATCACCAGCACCAGGTAGGACAAGCCGTTGGAGGACACGTTGTCCAGGTCGGCGGAGTTCTTGAAGGAGCGCACGTTGCCGTTTTCAACAACCTCACCCCGGATCGAAACCATGTGCTTGAAATCGGCGTTGATGCCGTTTTTAAGCTCCCAGTGCTCGAGCAATCCTTCGAGCATCTGCACGAACTCCATATCCGGCAGCGTGGTGCTGACATCCGACCATTCGCGGCGGGCATCGACCAGGCGCTTGATCGCCGGCCAGTACTTGAGCTCGTCCACGGTCGAGATGATCGACACCGTCAGGCCAGAGATGCTGTCAAAGCAGGTGCTGCTGTCCAGGTACTTTTGCAGCTCGCGGTTAAAGCTGTTGATGCGGTTGGTGAACGTGCTGAGTTTGCGGTGGAACAGCTCAATTTCCGCCGTGATGGTGCGCACTTCGGTCATCAGGATCTGACGCATGTCCGAGTGGCGTGTTTCAAACCACTCACGGAAGACTTTCAGCCACCCCAGCGGAGTGTCGTTGTCCAGGCGCTTGCCGGCTTCCTGCATGTAATCGAACGGTGGTGTATTGACCTGCTGGGTGAAGCTCTTTTTGATCTGCTGGACATAACCGCTGATTTTTTTGATCAGGACTTTTTCGGTGTCCAGTTGCTGATTCAGCACAACGATCAAACCGTCTGTTGTCCAGGTTGGATCGAACGCCACGGTCTCTTCACTTGCAGTGACATTGACCAGTCGCTCAATGCCCAGCGAAACATGCGCAGACTCTTTGGACAGAACGTCCACACGCAAATCGGCGGCAGCGGCGGTCGCATTCAAGGCCTCAGCCTGTGCTTTCCAAGCCTGCTCCAGTGCTTTGATCTCACCGGCGAGATCTGCCTCCTGGCGAGTCAGCTCCAACGCCTGTGCTTCTACACCCTCGCGGTGCACATACTCATTGGTCAGCCACAGCTTGTATTGCTGCACCTCTGACCAGGAGGCCCGGATCAGGTCGCGTTCTTTGGCCAGGGTGGCCAGCTGAGTTTTCAGGGCATTGATCTGCTCTACATCCGCCCCTTCCTTGCGCAGAACCTCATCGCGCTCGGCATTGCAGTCTCGAACCGCCGAATCAAACAGCATTTCGCGGTTTTTCAAACTGGTCTTGATGCGTTGAAGCCCGTTATCGCGCTCATTGATCGCCTGACTGCGCTTTTGTGCATAGGCGTTGCGGCGCAAGGCCATGGATTCACGCTGTTTGGTCTCAAACTCAGCGAGGGTCACCTTTCTCGCCGCGAAGGCGTCTTTCGCATTTTGCAGCGCAGCATCGGCAAGGGACTGAGCGTCGTTAAAGCTCTTGCGCAGTTCAAGCTTCAAGGCAGCCAGTTCGGTCTCACTGACCTGCACGCTAGACACTGCGTCCAGACGCTCTTTACCGGCAGCCTTGTCCACCTGCTGAGCTGCTTTCAGGGCCGCAGCCGCCGTATCTCGCTCAGCCTCAGCGGTCTTGCGGCCTGTCTGCAGTGCCGTCAGGGTCGCTTGTGCAGCTTCAATCTGCGCCAGCACGACACTCTCATCGGCCTGAGGCAGTGCCTCCAGGACTTCGAGATCGAGGCACAGCCCGTACAGGTTCTCACTGCTCTCGATAATCTGTGGCGACAGATCGGTACGGTGTAACAGGTCTTCACGAATGACCTTGGCGATATCGTGCTTCCACTCGGGATGTTCATTGCGCAATACATGCAGCAGTGAACCTTCGGCAGGAGTGTGGGAGCGACGAATGCTTTCGATCAGGATTTCCTGCTCACCAATGCGTTTGATGTGCTTGAGCACTGAAGCATCGGCAGCTTCTTCATCTTTCTTACACCGCTCGACCGCCTGGTTGGCCGTGCGGGAGGCTCGATCAGCCTCATCGCGCTTGGCTCGCAACCGTGTGACTTCTTCGTCCTTGATGCTCACGCGCTCGGCGATCTGGCGATCCGCCTGTGGGCTCTTGGCGTTTTGCTGGGCCACACCCAGGTTGATGCCGGCCTCCTGAACAGCTTCGTTGAGCGTCTTCAGCGGGGCTTCAGCATCAGCAGCCACCTCTTTTTCATGCTCGGTGAAGCGCTGTTCGGCTTTGGCGAGGAACTCTTCGCACTGCCGGCTGACCTCATCAAGCTCCTCGCGATACCGTGCACGGTCGCCCTCAAGGTCGTTGGCGAGGTTTACCTTAACCTGCTCATACTTGGCCGCGATGTTCGCAAAGGAGCCCTCCAGCGCAGCCAGACGGCTTTCCAGGCCCTGAATATCCTGAAGAACCTGATTGATCGTCTTGGACTTTTCGACCTTGTCGTCCATGCCATTGGTTTTGTACTCATCGAACTGAGCGATCAAGGCCTGAACCTTTTTGACCACCTCCGCCGCTTTCATCTCGACCTGAATGCGAGATTTTTCCAGCCCGTTAACCTTCTCGGCCTGTTCAGAGACTCCGGCATCACGGGCAGAACGTGCGTCGAGTGCAGCCTGACGCTCCTTCGCCTCTTCGGACGTTAAATGGTCGGCCAGCAATGTCAGTTTGGTCTTCAGGCCCGACAGGGTATGGCGCACCTGGGTGTGCTCATCAGCTTCGGCCTCGGCCTGAACCATCACCGGCTGCATCAGCATTACTGCCGAGTAAGCGCGGAAATGGCGTGGCCATTCCTCTATTTTTTTGCGGTCACTGCGAATGCTGTGAACACTTTCGGTACCGGCATCTTCGGACACGCAATCGACGACCATGGCCTGCAGATCTTCGAAGTTGGTTTTGCGGGAAAACATACCCAGGACGATCTTGTCGACGTGGTTGAGTTGCGTGCCATAACGCGAAAACGCGTAATCAGCGCTCAACCGCTTCAGGTATTCCTGTTGTTTGCGATCAGCACTGGTGACCTTGCCGTACTGAATAACGCTCTTGTAGTCCGCATAGTTTTCGATCTGGTGCAGGCTGCATTCGATGCGCAGTTCGCTCAATCGGGCGCGGAAGTCCTTGTTCTTAACAAACTCATTGTTTTCAAGGACAAACAGGCGTTTTTCATAGCCGCTGCGGACAAAACGATAGAAGACTTTATCGCCCGTCGAGTTGCTGTAAGCCACCACCAGGCGCAACGAACCGTCATCACGCTGATATTCAAAGACAATGTAACTGGTGGAATTCGGCAGGTAGTACTTGATGAACGAGTCCTTGCCAGGCGACACCAATTTGTTCGGGTTAACCCCGTAGAATAACGGCAGGAACTGCAACATCGAGGTCTTGCCCCGACCATTGCGCCCGGTAATGACCGCCCCGCCGTCCGTGACCAGTTCGGTGATCCGCCCCTTGGTGAGCGAGTCGATCAGAAATGCCCGCAGGATCTTGAATTGATGCACCGGCGCCAGAGCGCCGTCGAGGGCTGAGGCCAGGGCGGTGGGTTCAAAGGGAACTGATTGATCTGGGGCGTCTGTTACGAGCGTGTCCATGGGCTACCTTGACGAAAAAACCCCCTTTGCAGGGGGTGGGAATTGAGTGGTGTCAATATACCATATTTGTTTGAAAAATAAAGACGTAAACCCGCTTTTAACCGTTACCAGTAATGCCATCCGGCGTCTTTCAAGAAAGGCCGGAGCGTCAATTCTTCGGTGCGGTTGACTACCAGCGCCTGGTGGAGTTGGGCCTTATGCGTACGGCGCAGGCGACGCTCGCACACCAGAGTTCGAAACCAGGACGGTGCCCGGTAAAAGCTGTAAGGGCACAAATGGCGGCCCGCTTCAGAATGGAGCCGATTCCAGCTGATCTTGAGAAAAGAATCGTAATCCTTCGCATGGCGAAGCCTGCGGCTAACCACGCCGGAGGCTGGTTGCTCTCCGTTTGCCAGCGCCTGACCAACCTCTTCATTAAAGCCCTGCAGACTCCCAAAGAAGGAGTCTTTGTACACTTCAGTCTTGCGGCGATACGTTCTTGACATAGGCGTGAGCTCTCCCCGAAATTCCACTCTACCGAGCGCGCATCGCTAGGTTCAAGCGACATGTGTCACTTTTCGTTTGTCCTCATTGGGTAGTCAGGTCGCCGTCTGGTACAGTGGGCTTCGCATCAATATACCCACTATGTTCATTGCGAACGATTGCTGCCCAACGGATAGCCTGTCGACACTTAAAATCAACAACAGGAAAAATAATGCTCAAACGAATGCTCTTCATTTTACCCCTGGTGCTCGGCAGTCTGCCGGTTGTGGTCGGATCTGCCTGGGTTGCTGTCTATGTACTGAACTGGAAATTCCCTAACGTTTTTGAGCCTTCGACGGCTTTGAGTGCCAGCGAAACCATGAACTTTATCGGCTTCGTACTCATGGGTTTTGTGGTTTGGCCGATTGCTGGCGTCATCGCCACGCTGCCGCTACTGAAGCTGTATGAAGTACGCAAGTTGGCTCGTCGCCGCAGACAGGTTGCTCTCCGCGCCGCTCATGCTTAAAACTGCGTCCCTCAGGCCTTAAACGAGGCTTGAGGGATTCGTACGAAAGGATCACTGGGCAGCAAAAAAATCCCCCTTGGCTCAAGCCAAGAAAGCACCAAGAAGATCACGTTTCGTGATTATTTAAGCGACTATCATTGCCAATCTGCCATTTCGTGCTTAAATCTGTCTTCATCACTATGAAAGCCAGGGTTACCTAAATGTCCTCAGTCGCTGATCGCATCAAGCAATTTCGAACCAGAGCCTGTATGACTCAAGGAAAATTGGCCGAGCTTTGTGGTTGGTCGCAATCACGTATTGGCAACTATGAATCGTCGCGGCGGGCTCCACCCTTGAGTGAAGCCAGAATCATCGCCCGCGTACTGGGGGTCACACTTGAAGAGCTGGTCAGCGAAAACCCCCTTTCCTCTCCTAAAAAAGTTTCCTATGACTACCCGGTCGTCAGCCTGACCGATGTCGAAGGTATGCTCGCCGGCAACCCGATCCCCACGCACACCCAGACTGAGGTTTCTCACTACTGCACGATTGGACAAGCCTACTGGTTACCGATTACCGAAGACACCTTGAACTCTGCTACCGGGCTCAGCCTGTGCGCCGGCTCCCTCCTGCTGATCGACACTCAGGCGAAATTTGGCTCAGGCTCGCTTGTGTTGGCTCAGCTTCCAGGGAATCGAGGACTCACGGTACGCAAGCTGGTCAAGGACGCCGGCGACTCTTATCTGATGGCGCTGAATCCTGCCTACGCCATCATCTCCCAGGAAGGTGAGTTTGACGTGCTCGGCGTGGTTGTTGAATCAAAGCTGATTTTTTAACGATCCAGGATGAACGCGTCTTTCAAAGCCGGGAACCTTTGGTCAGGTTGAGCCATTTTTTCCAGCAGGCGATCCCGTTCGATAGTGTGCATGGAAAAGTTCTCCACGCGGCTGATCACTCGCTGGTCAAACAGGATGTCGAAGATATCTCCAGCCCTGTTCTTGCTGGACGTAACTTCCATATAGGGCCAAGTGGTGGATATCGGGCCTCTCACCCCTTCTGGCCAACGCCCTTTGCGTTCTGGTTTATCCGCATAGGCGCAGCGTGATCCCCAAAACATGGGATCATCGCTGAGTGCGTCGAACTCATCATCCAGGATCAGGTAAACCACCTCATGCTTGACCTCGTACTGACCATTCACCAACCAGCGCGTGACGGTTGAAAACGTGTCTGGGATCGAGGGAATGTCGAACAGCACCCCATCCATCGCCTTCTGTCCGGCCTTTCGGCAAGCCACCAGGTAGTTTTTGTTCAAGTACGGACGTTTGACCATCAGATCCTTACCGCCCAGCAGGGTAAAGCCCAGTTCTGGCGACGCAAACTCGATGAGCTCACAGGGATGGGCTATGGGGTTGGCAAAGATTTTTGGGATCAAATGAATCAACATGCATCAGTCCTTACACGAAATGGCAACACGAGTGCACACTCGGCACCCATGGTTCTGCACCACTACTGAGCTCATTCAGTGGTCTCTTGGTAACCTACAAGCCCAGGTCTTCCGAGAAGATATGCTTCAACACATGCGGGCTCTTCCACTGAAGGCTGCGCATAAACTCATCCGTAAATACCTGCGGGAAATGGCCCTTGTAGACATTCAGCGTCTGGTCATGGATTTTGAGCAGAGCGTTCTGAGTACGGGTATCAACCAAGGACGCCATGAAATCCCTTTTCAGCGGCTCGACATATTCTTCACTTTCCGTCGCCGTATTGCTATAGGCAACGAGCTCAAGCAGGCCCATGTGCGAGCGTCGCATGTCGAGGGTCTCGTAAATGTCCTCATTGTGGAGCTCTAGCGCCAAAGCGGAGACGAACGAACGGATCTCTGGATTGGATTTCAACGAACTGGTGATGTCCCCCTGCTTAAGGAGAACCGCCATGCTGACAGCGTTCCGGCCAATGGACATTTCACTCAACAACTCAACGGCCTCATCATGAGTCCACGTCACCTCTTCAGGTACCGACTTCATTACCTGCCTAAGATGTCCAAACAGGTTTCCTTCGGCATTAAGCTGGTCTATGACTTGCTTCTGTGTAAAACCGTTCCGCTTGAGCACGCCTAGGTACTGCGTTGCCAACTTTGAATCCAGCTTAGTTTCCGCATTAAACCGAGTCATTACCGACGTGAGTAATGATTGCTTTGGGCCGTCAGCAAAACCAGATAAAGATGAAAAATCGAATTTCTCGTTATCACCTCGAATCATCATGAACACCATAAACATCACATGTTCATCATCGATAAACGATTGATAACGCTCAGGGTAGGCTTCACGCAACCCCATCAGCAGGTTGGAACTATTCGTCTCTGTAAAGATATTCCTCATTAATCTGTTTTTGTGATGCTCATTTTGCGGCAGATGGTCTAATGAACTGGTCTTTCTGAGATCAAGTCGAGCACTCAAAAGATCAATGTGTTCGTCAATTAGAGCCAGGGCTTTTAAAGTCCCCTCCCGGCCACCGCAAACGATCAAGGCTGCAAGGTAATCCTGTAAGAGCAGCCCCGCGTCGCGGGGATCCACGAGGTCATCATATTCTACCTGAGCCACGAACAAACTGGCGACAAGCTCGGTCGCCAGGTGAGCACGGCCCAACTGCTGCTTTGATTTTGCGGTGTAGCTCACAGCCCCCTCAGGGCCCTTAGATAAATCTCGCCTCAAGTTTCCCAGGCCATGGTCTGACTGAACCAGCCCGCCCGCCTTTGCACAAACAACCGCCAGCTTGGTGCGCTTTGGCTCCTCTGGGTTGCTAATCAAATAACTCAGGCCAGCAGCGATTAGGGAGGTAAGCAGAAAAGGATTCGGATTGATTGACTGGCACACTTCTAACAGGCCAGCATCCACGACAAAATAGGTATGACGCTCAATAATTTTCCCAATTACATCCTGGGCACGCAATAATTGAATCTTTCCTCGCTTAGATTGAACGTCTAAATCCTTTAGGCTGTTCGCAAGTTTAGGGATGTCAGTTTCAAGCTTGTCAAAGAATTTTGGGGCATGGTTTCTACTGTGTGTGATTTTTTCGA
Source organism: Pseudomonas serbica (assembly GCF_028823535.1). Taxonomy (GTDB): domain Bacteria; phylum Pseudomonadota; class Gammaproteobacteria; order Pseudomonadales; family Pseudomonadaceae; genus Aquipseudomonas; species Aquipseudomonas serbica. Next base: position 471,670 of record NZ_JAQIYM010000090.1, read on the forward strand.
GGTTATCTTCAAGATCCCGAATAATGGTACCGACCACAGTGCAGTGACTGGAATTCACAGACCAATCTCCGAAGAAAATATTGAAGCAGCAAACTTAAGATTTCTGCACATCAGAGATTTATCCAGACCAGAGAGTTCGTGTAAAAACGCCGCATTCACAGAGTAGTTTTCAACCAGGTGTTCAAAGAAGGCCATTGTTTCAACATTTTGGCCTAGTAGCGTACCGAGGGTAAAGAATGATCTCGACACTCCCACTGTAGTCGCCATTTTTTCTTTGAGTGTTGCGACAGCCACATCGACCTGATGCTGCGATGGTTGATCATCTCGGATGTGAAATAGGTGACTCATGCAGTGGTGATAGGCGCCGACTAGATTTGATATTTTCCGGTGATTCCTTGGCCAGGTGCCATCGCTGAAGTCATTGACCAAAAGACTCGAACTTATTTCGTGGTCTTCGGCGATTACGGCGAAGGATTTCTCCACGAAGTCGTAGAACGTGGTCTCCAGTTTTCCGCTACCCGTCTTCAAGCCTTCGGCAATGGAAATGATCTGGAATTCGAGGGCGCGGCTCGACCAATCTTTCGTGACGCTTCTCTGGTCGGGCGTGTCCTCCAACAATGACAGGAGAAATCGCTGTTTCCAGTCCAGGCACAAGGCGCCTTCATGGATCTTCAATGCGGCGTCACGGGCCGACATCCCGAAGTAGTGTTCGTAATCGCACCAGTTGAACAAGTCCGTGTTCACGTACCCCGCCTGCCACTGGCCAGCAAACCCGAGTTTCATGCTTTCGCAAGCCAGGTCGCGTTTATCCTCAGGGAAACTCTCCAACACCTCGAACATCAAGCGCGACGCCGTGTGCGCAAGAGACCGCCCTTCCCCTGCGGTGCGCTGGATCACATCGCCCACGCAATGAGCCCACATACTCGAGGTGATGTCGGTTAACCCTTTTGGCTCAATACCCACGCTCACCAAATGGGTCAGCCAGTTCTTCTCCAGCTCGAAGTCAAATTCGGCGTCGCGGCAATATGTCGTTTGGAAGGTCTGGAATTCGACATCAGACAGCTTCAGCAACTCGGTGACAACCTCAAATCGGCCCAATAACCTGGCCACTGAGAACAGGTTGTCGACAAAGTAATGCTGAGGCTCGCCGGCGCAGGATTGGACAAAATCCATTGCATTGACCGTGTCCTGATTCTGGGTCATCCAATACGCCTGGTAGTAGGACTCTTTGTACCAGCGCATCGCCTTGCGCAGGGGATACAGGTCGACGTGCATGCCCTTGGCCAGCAGGTTTTTTTCCATGTCTTCGATAAACCTGCAAACGTCTTTGTCCAGGCGACCCAGCAACTTGGACAACTCACCCACTGGACGGTCGTTTAACCCGAGCAGGTAAAACTCCCGGTACAGTGTTCGTAGACTGTCCTCCGTCACGACGTAGCCTTCCGCTATCGCGGTCTCGAACGCACGCAGGGATTGAACAATGAGGTCAGCCAGTGCCGGTGTCTCGGCCCAACGCTTTACGAAGGCCGGCGCCGCACAGTGCGCAGTAGTGATCGGGTACATGGAAGTCCTTTGATTCCCTGGTTATCAGGCTTACTTCGCCGGGCGGTCACGCCAGACGCTTTCTCGGCGGCCCAAAGCTACAGGCAGGAGACGGGCAATGTTGAGAGCGTCGTCGATTCCACGGTGTGCCGTGCCTTCAAAGGCCAGGTTCTCGTAGCGCAGGGCCTTACCCAGACCGGCGCCTTTGTCTTTCAGACCCAAGACCTTGCCGTAACGAGCTTTGTAGTTGATGTGCTGAATTGTCAGAAACGCCGGCGCCGGCACATTGATAAGCTGCGCATTGCGCTCGAACTGCTTGCGGTCGTAATCGCCCCAGCTTCCCCAGGCGTCGATAGCGCCGAATTGAGCCTGGCACTGAGCAATCCACGCCTCAAAGAGCGCAATCGCTTCCACGAAGCCAGGGGCGCCTTCCACGTCATGCTGGGTGATGCTGGTCAGCTGGGTGCAGAACGCCGACAGTTGCGGCTTCACGACCGGACGCACGAAGGTTTGGAACTGCGCCACTACCTGAAGCTCGGGATTCACCAAGCAGGCCCCGATTTCGATGATTTCCATCTGGTTGCGGTCAAACTGCGGTTGATCGCAGGTAGCTTCGAGGTCGAGCGCAATGAGGTTATTCAATTTTTATCCTTAAATTGACAAATCGTCACAAAACACTCTAGCCAGTACCGTCATATTTTTCAACCGAGGCGGGAGCGATGGATCATTGGTCTTTTTATACAGCGCGGCGATCAACTCATCGGCCTGGGCGTCGTCCGGTACTGTCGCGATGGCACTGACCATCGTCGGGACGCCAATGCTCTGGATGAAGCTCTTAACTGCCTGCTCATAGAGCGGATTATCGGATTTATCGCCGGCCAGGTCGATACAGAAGTCCCTGAGCCAATCCTTACGTTCTGCGAGGTCGAGCAGGAAGCCAGTGTTCTCGTATTGTATGCCGACGTAGTACATGTTGGCACAGGCCTCAGGGGTCGGCTTCACCAGGTGCATCCACTGTTCCAGAAGGGTCACCTGCTGTTCCCGGAAATTATCCTCGTGGGAGCTGTGCAAAAGGTCTCGGAAAATATACTTGCGACTGCTCAAGACTTCCTGAATCAGTTGAACTCCGTTTGCCTTCAGATAATTCTGAACAGCCGGCACCTCGACCAAGTCAGGATCCCAACGTGGATTGTATTCGCTAAAAATACTGTTGTTTTCCTTATCTACGAAAGAAAACTGGCTTAACAGCTTTTGATGAATTTCTGAGCGCGCAAGTTCAACCTTACCCAATAACAGCTGTCGAACATTTAATGTCTCACTGTACCTGGCTAGACGAAGGTAAAGAATAGCGTCCCGACTCATTCGCTCGGCTGAACATTTGGTAATCAGATCAACCACAACATGATTATCAGACTCGACATGAATCATTAACTGCTCGCGATCATTAATTGGGTTGTATGCCGCAAATGAATCACGACTTTCCTTGCTTTTATAAATCTCCTTCATGGGAAGTGGCAGTGGCGAAGAAAGCGCACCTTGCAAATGAGGCTTAACCTTTATGGAGATGTCATCCACATATTTTTTGATGACATCCCTATCATCTTTATCAAACTTCGACCAATTGTAAATATCAGCCACCCTTTCGCCGCCAAACGCCAAGGCGACGGCGATCAGATGAGCAATACCACCAACATATGTATCTCTATCGAGCTCTGGGTAGTTGGTTTCACTCTCGGCAAGTTCACTCGCAGTTACCCCTGCCGCCATTTGCTCCAGCAAATACGTTTGGCATTGCTGGATCGCATGACCTGATTTAAAAAACTCTGGATCTTCAAAACCAAATTCTTCAAAGTATTTCAGGTAATCGGAAATATTTATCATGGCGACCGAATCTCGTAGTCCTTAACTTTCACCCCTTCATTGAGGAGTTCCTTGTTAACGATGACTTCTGGAATCCGCCGTAGTTCTGGCGTCTTCGCTTGGCCAGTGCCCATCCACCGAATCCCGAAGTAACCAGAGCGGTAATGAGGTGCTTTGGTGCCTGGCGTGAGTGATCCCGAGGCTATCCGTTCATGGCGCGGAGTATAGCTTTGCGGGCCAACCACAATTCGGTCGTAGGTGCGCTGCAGTTGGCGAGAGAGCTTGCCGCGCTTCTTCTCAGCGACAGACTCCATGCGCTTTTCCAGATCACTGGCTTCATTGACTGTGACTTGCTGACGACGTTCAACGTTCAAGTAGAAAAGCACTTTAAACAGCCGAGTGAAGTTCCTTCGATAAGCATCCATGAAAATGTCGAGTTCACGAGGTGAACTCAGCTGGACAGATTTTTTGCTCATAATGTGGTTGAGGTTTCGCTCGAGCATATCCCCCAGCGCCTCATTTTCATCCTGAATATATAGACTGGCATAGTCCATTGCGTCAAATTGCACCGACTGCGTCTTCCTGCTATTCAGCGGTGAAGCACTAAAGCCAACGTACAAGAGCCTTGTTGGTTTATGGGGGTCAAGTTCTAGCCCTTCCCTGTCAACTGCTGACATTTTTGGCAGGACATCGAATTGACGCTCTTGAATATAGCAACCTTCACAGACACTCAAGCGCCCGTCATCATAAATAATATAATCTGATGCTCGACGAAACTCTGGGGGCTCAAACTCTATGTAACAAGTGCGTTTTGGAGCCGCAAGAAATCGAACGGGGATATTCTTTTTAACGCCGGTGTCATCAAGCAACATGCTTAAAGATTCATTGACTGTGTAGATAGGGCCTTTTGCTTCCTGATGGCGAATAATCGCATAGCAGGTTTCAATTGAACCACGATTCCAGCCAGACTCTGCCATTTTTGACAAGAAGTTGTTGTCGCTCATTAACTCAGACAGAACTTCCAGTCCGGAATATTCCTTCCTGGCGAATTCGACCAGCTTTTGATATTGGTCACCAAGGACAGCACTTCGCAATGTTTTAACCGGCTCAAGCGACATTCGCCGTGGAGCGCACATCGTCAGCGAATCGCCACTAATTTGTTCTAGTTCTTTGAGGGCTTCGATGATTTTGTGATCAGGGCGCATAAGCTGAAAATCCATAGGTTGAATCGCCAGTATAAAGATGGATCCCCCGGCCTGGCAAAGATGTCCCCGATATCCTGGTTTTCATAGCTTTTGGCCACAGGTGATGCGGGCCTCGGTTGTTGGTATTGTAGGCCTCCCTTCCGAGAGGTGTCGCCATGCTCGACCTTAGTGGTTTCCCAATTTCGAACGTTGCCCACAGCGCTGATGTTGGCCGATGGCACAGTGTAGCCACCGTAGGGGGCTACAAGCAGCCGCTGTCATCGCACTCCCACCTGGTCACGATGTACTGTCGCTACCTGGTAGCATCCATTGATCCCAAGGTGAGCACAGAAGATTTGCTGCTATTGCTGGAAACGGCCATGTGGCATGACATGCCTGAGACCAAGACTGGCGACATGTCGACCCCATTGAAACGGTGTATTGAGCGGGACTACCCCAAAGGTGAGTCGCCCCTCGATAAGCTTGAAATGAAACTGTGCCCGCCGTACGCCCAGCTCAAGGAGCGGATCAAAGGATCCTACCTAGAAGTCATCCTAAAATTGGCCGATATCATGGATGCCATCCATTTCATTGAACGCTCCGGCGTCGGGAAGGCAGCAGGCCGTATCTCCCGTGAGCGTTGCGTGGCTTTCCAGAGCTATGTCACATTGGGGCATAGCAAATGGCCGGAATACAACTGGCTGGGAGCTTCAGTTGTCCTGGACGATTTGCTTAATGGCGAACCAGACACCCTCGACTTCGAAGAAATGATCAAAGAGGTCAAACTCAAGGAATAAAAGCATGACAATACATCGCAAACTATTGGTAATTGACCTTGACCAGACCCTTATCCATGCGGACGAGAAGCCGTTTGAGCATGCGCAAACCAAGGTTGGCGAGTTTCACCTGGCCATTCGTCCAGGCATTGTCGAGATGCTTGAGCGGCTCCAGCCACACTATGATTTCGTGCTCTGGAGCAACAGCAGCCCTTCCTACATTCATGAAATGCTTGCTGCCTTCTGGCCAGAGCAAATCCCCATGACGGGCATCCTGTCACGCGCCGACTGCAGCAAGCTCGTCAAGCATGGTCAGGGGGAACCACACTTCAAGGATGTGAAAACCATCCGCGCCCGGTTTCCGCAGTACCGCAGGGAAGATATCGTCGGAATCGACGATAAGCCTGAGGTCTACGCGAACAATTACGGCAACCTCATCCGGGTCGTACCTTACCGAGGGGAAAACGACTACGAATTGGAACAATTGACGGATTACTTGATTTCCGTAGCCAACTGTCCCGATCTCAGAAAACTCGAAAAACGCGGTTGGAAAGCAGCCGTGCGCAAGCTAAGGTACCTGGCCGAGATTGTCGACGACGAGCCGGTGCCCAGCTGAAAACACAACCACTCTTAAAGCTAGACGAAGGATTAACATCGCCATGTCGGAACAAATGGAAAGCGTTAAAGCGGTCTTGAACGCGCTTCTTGGCGGAGTAGAAGCCGATGGCCAAAGCGCTCTACAGCAGGTCTCCGAGGTGCCAGCGGTCATCCAAGCTCGGGCAGCTGCAAAAGCCCTGAGCCTGGACACGTTCTACTTCGCACTTCCCTACAGGCTAAATCAGATGGTCGATGCCATTCTCGAGGCCGAGCTTCCAGGCAACGGGAACGCTCAATTTCTGATGGGGAATTCGAGCTTCGTCAGTAACCACCTCGACGAAATTTTTACAAAATTCGAGGGCAGCGCTTGCAGCCATGACAAGACGAGGACTGTGTTGAGGGGATTGATGCGCTTCTTCAGCACCGAGCAGCCGATCTCATTCAACTACGGGCAGGAGTACACCTTCGGCCTGCCGAAGAAGGTGCTAAAAAGTCATGACTCGATTGTTGAATATTTCAAAGGGCTGCGGCACCTGTTTTACGGAAACCCGGATTACTACCTCAAAGCCATGCAAAACATCATTGCCGACCATGCCCGCGCCAGCACCGGAACTGATAAAACCTGACAATAAAGCGCATATGTCTTTTATTTAGCTTGGGGTACCATTGGGTTAGGTAATAGTCCAATAGGTGTCCCATGCTTCCTCAGCCGCAGCATCCCATCCATTATGTCTTTGGTGTTGTTAGCCACGCCCCTTCGGTGTTCGAAGCTTGGGTGCACGAGTCTCTGAAGATCAAACTCCAATACCACTTCCTTTACCTCGCATTCTTTTTCTACGTCGGGTATTCGGTCGGCGGTGTTCGTTTTGGCATCGACCTCGCCGGCATCGGTGTAATGGCTACATTTCTGATGGCACTTCCTTCCCACATCCTGTCGCCAAAACCCTTCTCGCTCGAGCTCCTGTCGGACGCTTACTTCAACGCAGTATTGGCTTTCCACGGATTTTTTCTGACCTACTTCGTTCTGTTTAACATCCTGTCGTTGCCGGCCCATTATTTTGGGTTTTTCACGTTGGGGTACAGCAATGCACTGATTTCTCTTTCGATGGCCTTGATTGTGGGCTACAGCCAGCAGATGGCAGTCACCACTAACCATAAGGTCAACTGGTTGTCTGTCCCGCTGATTTCCATTGGCCTGGCCTACGGCATGTTCTCCGCATTGTCGACCGCGACGCCTTAAAACATTGACCTTTAATTGTCATTTTGCGACGTTACTGGTATAAAAGGCCACTACTCAACCTTCACACGGAGTCTATTCGTTGAACACACCTGTCGTTGCTACCACCATCACCCTGGCCAAGTGCCAGAAACTGAGCCTGAAAAAAACACGACCAAGCCTGACCGAGGTTCGTGTCGCCATCTCCTGGAACGTCAGTGAAAAGAATGGGCCGAAGGTCGACGTCGACCTGAGTGCTCTGTTGCTCGATAAAGACAACCGCATCATGACCGAGCAGGACTTCATTTTTTACCACCAACACAGCTCGCCTGATGGTTCGGTTCTCTACCTCGGCGATAACCGTGAAGGCTCCAAGGAAGGTGAGGAAGGCGACAGCGAGGCAATCAGAGTCGTGCTTGATGGCGTCCCTGAGCGCATCAAGCGCATCCTTTTTGTGGTCACCATCGACGACGCGATCAAGCTTCGTCAGAACTTCGGCTTGGCCAAAAACGCCGTTGCTCGCCTGTTTGACAACACCACCGGCCAGGAAATCGCCCGTTGGCCTTTGAAAGACGACTACAAGGAAGACGTCGCCATGCTCATGTGCGACCTTCACCGAAATGAAGCCGGATGGGACTACGAGCCCATTGGCCAGGGTTACAAAGGTGATTTGGGTGGTATCTGCGCAGATCACGGCCTGGTTTTCGCGTAAGCTGTCCGCAAAAGAAAAGCCCTGGCAATGCCAGGGTTTTTTTGTGCCCGCCGCTACTGGAGGCGGGAGACGTATCCCCCGCCCCTAGCTAACGTTACCTAAAAAGCGCGAAATGCTCCACCCAATTGAGCCAAGCAGGAGCCTGCGACTTCACTAACAATTGGCTGGAGATGGATAGCGCAGCGGCGTAGCCGCCGTGCTCTTGATATTCCAACCATTGATGTTATATTGACATCCATGACCGATATGAAATCGACCAAAACCCTGAAGATTCGAGTACGTGACAAGCACGCGGCGCAGCTGCGTGAGTGGTCTCGTGCGGTGAATTTCGTGTGGAATTATGTGAACGAACTGAGCAGTCGCTCGATTCGTGAGCATAGTCGTTTCCTGTCCGCTTTTGATCTGCACAAATACACGAACGGCGCCGGCAAGGATCTGAACCTCCACAGCCAGACTGTGCAGGGCATCAGCGACGAATACGTCACCCGTCGAAAGCAGTTCAAAAAGCGCCAGCTCCGCTGGCGCTGTTCTGGCGGCGCCAAGCGCAGCCTGGGCTGGGTACCCTTCAAAGTCGGAGCTGCGAAGTTCCAGAGCGGCCAAGTCGTCTTCAACAAGCAGCATTTCAAGGTCTTCGACAGCTACGGCCTGTCCAACTTCAAATTCCGTTCCGGCAGCTTCAACGAAGATTCGCGGGGCCGCTGGTATTTCAACGTTGTTGTTGACGTCGACCGTCAGCTGTCTGCCGGCCAAAGTGATATCGGCATCGACCTGGGCCTGAAAACCACAGCCACCTGCAGCGACGCTGAAAAGCTCGACAGTGGCAAGTTCTATCAGGGCCTTGAAAAGGCACTTGGCGTCGCCCAGCGGGCGGGCCGCAAGGCCCGCGTGAGGGCCATCCACGCCAAGATCGCCAACCGGCGCAAGGATGCCCTGCACAAATTCAGCAACGCGCTCGTAGCGCGTTGCGGGCTGATTGTCGTGGGCGATGTCAGCTCACAGAAACTCGTGAAAACCAACATGGCTAAGTCGGTGCTGGACGCCGGCTGGGGCCAGCTGAAGTCGATGCTGGAATACAAGTGCGATCACGCAGGCATCGTTTTCATGGTCGTAAACGAAAAGAACACCACCCAAACCTGTTCGAGCTGCAAGCAATTGCCGGACTCGAGGCCGAGAGGTATCGCAGGGCTTGGAATAAGAGAATGGACTTGTTGTGGGTGCGGTGTCACTCACGACCGCGACGTTAACGCCGCAAAGAACATTCTCGCGCTCGGACATGGGCGTCTAGCTGTAGGAATCCCCCACCATTTCAGTTGAATTGGTGGGGGTGGATGTCAAGATAGCAGCGCTAACAGATCGTTCTCATCGAGAGGTGGCACACCAAGCTCGCTGGCGGTAGTCACCTTCTTGCGCGACTTGCCCCCAGTGTCAATGCCACAGATCAGGCCGGTAGTTTTCTTCGACACGGAGCCAGACACGCGTGCACCGCAAGCTTCGAGCCTTGCCTGAGCCTGATCACGACTCATGGTCTCCAGGGTGCCGGTGATCACGTAAGTTTTGCCGACCAGACTAGTACCTTTTTCCGACTTGGCCTGAATCACCACGCCGAGCTCCAGCATCCGCTCTACCATGAGGCGAATCTGCGCGCCTGGCGCGAAAGCCTTCAGAATGGACGTCGCCGTGATATCGCCAATGTCGTCGATGACGATCAGTTGTTGGTAAGTGGCTGACATCACCGCGTCCAGGTCGACAAAGTTGCTGGCCAGGATCTTGCTGGTACCGGTTCCGACCTGACGAATACCCAGTGCTTCGATAAACCGCTGCAGGCTTGGGTTCTTGGCAGCCTCAATCGCCGCTAGCAGGTTCGTGGCTGATTTGTCCCCAAACGAAGGCAGGCGCGAGAGATCTTCCCTGGTCAGCGCAAATACATCAGCCAGGTCGTGCACCAGGCCCAACTCGCACAGGCTGGCGACCGTGCTGTCGCCCAGCTGATCAATGTCCAGCCGGGTACGCCCGCCAGCATGAATGATTTTTTCTTCACGCTGCGCCGAGCAGTTGTAGTCCCCGGTGCAGTACAGCGTCGACTTCTCCATAACCACAGGAGCGCCGCAGCACGGACAAGCCGTAGGAACCTGTACCGGTGCGGCCCCGTCAGGACGCTTGGATTCGACTACGCCCATGAACTGGGGGATCACGTCGCCAGCGCGGCGAATAATGCCAGTGTCGCCCAGGTGCAGGTTGTACAGGGCAACACGCTTGTAGTTGAACAAGGTCGCGTTGGAAACTGTTACACCGCCCACATGCACAGGCTGCAATCGAGCCACTGGCGTCAACTGACCGGTGCGCCCAACTTGGCAATCCACATCCAGCAGTGGGGTCATTTCTTCCTGCGCCGGGAATTTCCAGGCCCTCGCCCAACGTGGAACACGGGAGATGAATCCGAGTTCCATCTGATAGGCGAGCTTATTCACTTTGAAGACGACACCGTCAATGTCGTAATCCAGATTGTCGCGCTCAGCGAGAATGGCTTCGTGCGCTGCTTTAGCGCCGGCGAGTCCCTTGACCAGCTTGATATCCTTGGTGACCGGGATACCCCACGACGCCAGGGCAGCCATGGCCTCGGTGTGCGTGTCGAAGCTGCGACCTGGGCACTGCGCAAGGACGTAAGCGCAAAACACCATCGGGCGCTTGGCAGCAATGGAAGAGTCCAATTGCCGCATCGTACCCGCTGCTGCGTTCCGAGTGTTGGCAAATGGCTTGATGCCCTGCTCTACCAACTCTTCGTTCATCTTTTCGAAGCCTTTGCGCGACATGTAGGCTTCACCACGGATTTCCAGAAATTCTGGGTAATCGCCCGTCAACTGCAATGGCAAATTCTTGATGGTGCGCACGTTGTGTGTGATGTCCTCACCCTTAGCGCCATCACCTCGACTTACGCCCTGTTCCAGCAGGCCATGGCGATACTTGACCGATACGGCCATGCCATCAAGTTTTGGCTCCGTGGAATACTCGATGTCTGTATCGTCGAGTTCCGTTGCCACCTCGACGTCAAATTTTGAATAGTCATCGTCTTCGAATGCGTTGTCGAGGCTCAGCATCGGCACTTCGTGCACCACCTGCTCAAGGCTACTCGCCACATACCCGCCCACCTTGTGAATCGGCGAGCCCTCCGAATGGTACTGCGGGTTGGCCTTTTCCAGTGCAACCAGCGCTTTGAATTTCGCATCGTACTCCCTGTCCGAAACGTTCGGATTGTCGAGTACGTGGTAGTTGTGGTTGTACGAATCGATCTCGGCCCGCAAGGCCAAAAGTTGTTCCAGGGCGGGGCTGTGGGTGACGCCGGTCATAAGAATCCCTTCAGGGGTTATTGATTCCAAAATGATACCAGACATAGGGTTTTTGTCAATTAACGAGATTCGTTGATACCCCCCTGTATCCACGTCAATAATGGATGAAAACCCCTGTGGAAAATGAACCATGGCTACGACCACCCTCGAGCAAGACGCCGCCGTTCTGTTTCAGCGAGCACTACAAGAAAACCACTTAGGACTGGTCACCGCCCTTAAGATGACTGTCCCGGCAGGTGATCTGGCTGACGCCCTAAAACGCGAAATCAAGCCTGACCAGGAAATTTCTCCGGCTTGGATGGATGCACTCACTCGTCCAACCTATGACCTGCTGGATGCCCGAAAACTGACCAATGCCGATTTAATGTCCAACCCTGCTTATGCGCAATTCATTACTTCCTTGTTCGAGTCGACCAAAGACCGCGACAGTCAGCACGCCCTACTCCATGGGCTTACAGCAGCAAGTCAGCACGGCCTGGCCCTCCAGATGTTCACGCAAATGGCCGATCCATCGTCGTTCGCCAGCTACTTCAAAACCTACATCGCAAAAGTGGCGGCACAATATCCAGCGTATTTCTTTAGTGAAACGGGTACGACCAATAACCTGACGCCAGCCAGCCTAGAATTGCTGGATAAACTGGATCTCGACGTGCCGGCGCATTTCACGGCCAAAAATTACCCAGATTCAAACAGATCCGGTGATCAAGTCTGGAACGCCTCACGATTCAGCATGAACATCTCTCGCGTCGGCGCAGTGGCGAACGAGCATAAGCTTGAGGTGCCTACGGCCAAGCGCGTGGGTGGCGGGCCGCTGGTGATCAACAATGCAGCTTTGGCCAATGCCTACATGACTGAATACGCCCGCATCGATGCCGGTCTGGGTGCATGGCACCAGGAGAACTTTCCCCGCTACCTGCCTGTCCTTGCCGACGCCAGCAGTCGGGACGAGCTGGTAGCGCGTGGTGGTGTGCGCATCAAGCCAAACATTACTGATGAATATCAATACGGCCTCGGAACTGAGGAAACGAAAACCTGGACTAACCCTTCCCATGGATTCAGTCCGATCAACCCTGGCGATGACCTCGATAAAAATCAGATTCTGCTGGCCATGTCACTGCTGTCGCTTCAACAAATCGGTGACTTGATAAAAACCAATAACCAGCAAATCGTGTTAGTGCCGGCAGAACAGCTGCAAGCGCTGGCCATTGAACCCACCGCGCCGCCTGAGGCGTTGAAAGTGGCAATGCGTTACCACCGCCCTGAATTGCTCATCACCGACCTCTACAACGTCTCCAAGGATTGTTTCACTCAGATACCAACCAGTTTGTATTTGAGAGGTATCGAAGTGAAATACGCGCAGAACCAAAGCCTGTATATCTACTCCGGCCTCAGCGAAGACCCTGATTACCCAAGCTGTTTCGTGTCTGAAGCCGAAATCGAAGGAATGTTCAAAAACTTCACAAGAAGGGGCGTCGTCGACCCGGACGCAGAAAAGCTGATGATATGTGAGAAACCTCATCTCACCCTGGCGGAAAACGTCACAATTGCGCATGCGGTTCTGCAAGGTGTCACCGACCAGATCGGCTGCAAACCCGGTGTCAGCTTTCGGGGTTCCCCTGAGTTCATGAGAGCCTTGGCTGGGTCTAGAATTCCGACGACCGAGCCAGGAGGTATGACGGATATCAATGGCAATAACCAAGCTTGGTATACGTCCAATGAAGGTAAGCGTGTCGGTGCTTGCTTGGGCTCGGTCGGCTATGACTATGGCCTCCTTAAACTGTCGATTTCTGAGTTGCTGACCAAGGGCTGCCGCATGAAAGAAAGCGCTAGCGAGGACGCAAAAACCGCCAAACAAAGAATCCTTGGTCTGCTGGATCGGCACTCGCTGGAGGACATTGTCGCCAATATGAAAACCGACGCTCAATTCAAGTTTGTGAACGAAAACTTCGACCTGATGCCTCTGGTGCAAACGCTGCCCAAGAAGTTCTCGCTGACTGTAGCGAAGGACAACTTCACCAAAGACCTCGGTTTGTAGCCAACAAAAACGCTCCCCTCGGGGAGCGTCTTCTTTTCCGCCGAAGCTTCTAGAGCGCCAGCGAGTGCTCGAATGCCTTGCCGCGCATCTGCAGGCTCTGAATACTCTTGACCGCCGCGTCCAAGCCCAACTTGAACGCCATCAGTCGCAGCTCGTCAGTGTTCAGATCCGCCTTGATCGCGTCGTCATCCATGGACAGAATCTCGTTGATCACCACGGTCGCCGCGCTTTTGTGTTTGTCCACCAGCTCCTCAGTGTCGCCGGCATACTTGGAGCGACGAATCATGTGCCGCATCACGTCAGCCCAATTGCGCGGTTGCCCGGAGAAATTCACCGAGGCTGCAATTGAGTGCATGACCTGCTTTTTCGCACTCGGTGTCACCGCACATTCGTGTGCACGGATAAACGATTGATTGCCGCAGTAAACGGTAACCAGGTCGTCCGAGAAGGGTTTCCAGATCATCGGGATCTTGGCCATGACCTCGTCATCGAGGGTCGCGAACACTTGAACGGCCAGGTGTTTTTGCGATTGTTTACTCATCTGTCCGATGATGTCCAAGCCCAGGCGCAGGCGGTCATGTGTAAGAGCGTGAGACAGGCATGATTGCCACAGGTCTGGCGAGGTCTTGGGGAGGAAGCCCTGTAGTGACCACATCTTGAGCTGCGTGCGAGCAAACGATTCGGGCAAGTACTTCATCGTGTTGACGAAGATGCCCTTGCCAAGCCCTGAGACCCCGGTAACGGCGTCTATGAGCGCACGGTAGGCATCGTGGTCAACATCGTTACAAATCGTCTCCCCGTTCACCAGGAGCGTCCTGCTGACTTGAATGGCCAGGTTCTGGTCACTCGAGACTGTGGAGATCCAGGCGTCAAACGCACCGTTCAGCCGACTTTCGGCGCTCAGCTTATGGGTTATCGATTCATTCAACGTCACAGCAACCTCACTTTCAATTTTATCGGCGTCGGGCCTTACAGCCCGAGGTCTTCACCAAAGATCTTGCCCTGGTCTTTCAACCTGGCTTTGGCCACCCACCGGGTGTCGTCCATTATCGTGCTCATAGCGGAGGCTAATTCCTTCGGTAGAGGACGTTTGAACAACTCGGTAGGCGTGTACCCTTCAAAGCCTGCCTTCATGTCTGCCTTTAGCGTAGCAAAGGAGTCACCCATAGGTGTTGCCCATTGCATTCTTTTTCCGAGGGTCGCGCACTGCTCAATCGGGCGCAGTGTCTCCCGGAAGTCTTTTTCGCTAAGCTCCAGCCCTGCCGCCCTCGCATCAACGATCAATTTGGCCATGCCGGTAACAATTGGGAAGAGCTTACTTTGCTGGAAGGCTTTCGAGGGCTGGTACACAGAGGCGATGCTCAGGCGGTCAATCGCCATATCAAAGACCTGGCGGTAGTTCGTCGCAGTGCCGTCGGTTTTCAGCACTCTCAGCAACGCCGGCAGGTCTTTCCAGAAACTCAGCGTCAGGTTGCTGACCGCCACCGGCCCTAGCTCATGGACATCGCCATTAATCTTTTCAAGCAACCGCAACTGCATCGGCAGATGGTTCGCCTTCGCCGCGCACATGAACTCCTTCATATCTCGCACAAGGGCGATCTGCGTCTGGTGGTTCATCCGGTCGTAGATCATCGTGAACAGCTCGATATCGCCGACTTCATACAGCTTCCTGGCAATATATGGCTGATGAAGCGGCTGCATCCTCACCGCCTCAGGCTGAGCATCACTTGAGAACGGAAACATGCCGTCGACCTGGCTGATCATGAGCTTCAGCGCCTGGCGAGCCGTAGACGCCAGCCACAGATCAGATGGGATTTCTTCCATTTGCTTGATGAAGGCTACGACCAGGAGCGTCATTACGTTCTGCACCCCTTCAAGATAGCCTTCCTCTAGGCTGTACCCTTCAGGGGTCGCTTGTTTGATGAACTGCAGAAACTCCACCGCATTCTCACCCTCATCCATTTCAATCAATGACGAGCAAATCTCCTTGGCTTCTAAGCCAGCCCCCATGCGGCGACGTTTGGCGAGATCCTTGTGAATCTCAAGGCAAGGATACAGGCCCAGCGCACGGTCGAAGATCTCCGCTGAAGGTGGGCTGTACATGTAGTGAGTCCATACGCCATCGCGGGCCAGCGCCAGGGCCAGAGCATCATGGTCGGTGTCATGGTTAAACAGGTTGGTCATGTGAGTCCTTCCGGTCGCCGGCGGTTTTATAAAGCGAGTTCATAGGTGTGGGAATCGGTTGGGGCCCGTCGCTGAAGTTGAGGTGGTTCCACTTTCACGGGATCCTTCAACTCCAACTGTGAAACAGACTCTTTAAAGGCTTTGATCAGGGTCTTCTCATCAATGTGGCGACGGCTCACGCGCTGCAACTGGGAGAGCACCGTGGTGAACGTCTCGCTATGATCTTTAACCCGGATGTGCGTCAGTTCATGGTGAGCAATGTCTATCAGGTCGCCGTAGATCCATTTCTGGTTTTTGGCCATTTCTGCATTGAGCAGAATACTGATCCGGTTTTGGTCTTTTTCCACCACGTTGAGGCCTTCCACCGACCCGAACACGAACCCAGTTTGGATCAGCCGGTCGCTGTAGAAAAACTGCCCTTGGACGTCCATCTCGACGCCGAGTACCGCTCGGTATTCAGGTGTTTTCAAGAGTTCCTGGATCATCCTGTTCCAGCCGGCAGCCATCTTCGCCGTGCCTTTTTTTGACATGCTCGAAGCAATCAAGCCGCCATGTTTATGGGCATTTTCTGGGCTGGTATCGGTGTCTGAGAACTTCACCTTGAAATTCTCCGGATACCAATTCGCCGGGATTTTCCCGATGCGCTGATCCAATTCGGACTTGATCGACTTGACCTTTTCAGCCAGGTGGCGAAAGGGGCTCATAGCCAATGAATCGCTGATCTCTTCATCGTCGGCGTTCAGCTTTTCCAGCATTTGTGTTTCGCTGATGTTTTCCGACGCCGCCAGGCTGCTTAGCCAAGCCCGCTCTTCTGCACTCATGTGCTCAAACTTAACCTCTCGCTGGTTGAGCACCATGTCGATGTCGCCACCCAGCTTGAGTTTTTCGCGGTCGTTGACCAATTCCTGCATCAAATTGTTCAGGACTTGGTTCTGGTCGCGGCATAGACCGTCGCGGTTTTGCGTCAGAATGTCCACCGAATTCCCGGTGAGATCCAGGTACCCCTGAAACGAGGTAGAGCCCTGAGTCCACACGCTGAAATTGAACATAGCCAGGCCGTTCATTCGAACCCACAGGCTGGATGAGTCGTACCCATGGGGATTGTCGTCAAAGCGCAAATCACCCAGCACGGTGTTCAGATGGTACTGAGGCTTAGTGCGCGGACAGGTCACCTCTTCCCCATTCAGCGTAATGACGACCCCCTGAGGCAGGTTGGAATTCGTCACGATCTCCTGAATGGCTCGACGCATTGACCATACGCTGTTGTCTTCGAGGCCCATTTTTACCTCGAGCCTGACACCCTGATGCCAAGTGTCGACCTTCTTCCACTCGTATTTACTGCCAACACCCACGACTTCAAGATCTTGTGTGTTCATCCGCCATTCTTTGTGCGCAAACGCCAGGACAATCTTGGCGTGACCAAAACCCCCAATGCCGTTCTCTGGCTTCTGACTGCCGCCCAATTCCAGAAATACGTTGAGCAAAGTGCGCTCGTCCATTCCACAGCCATTGTCTGCGCAGACAACGGTTAGGAAGTCAGAATCTTGCTCTGACGTCAGGGAGAAATCGATGCGCGTAGCGCCTGCATCCAAGCTGTTTTGCATGCCTTCACGGGCCCAGGCCTTACGGAAATCGTTGTAGTTCCGCTTGTCGTTGGCAAAATAGTTGCCTGGAATTGTGACAGTACCGTAATTTACTTCTGGATCTTGGCTCATCTTAAAAACTCACAATCTGGCAATTATTAGCAATCATTTGGCGGGCCCGGCGTCGGGTTCCTGAGGGTACAGGCCGGCCTCAGGGGTTTTGGCGAGCAATTTCAGGTGGCGTTTGTCCAGAGCATCGACGGTGTAGCCGCGACGCGCATCAAAGCCCACCACAAACTTGTTCGCAACCAAGTGCTTGAATGTCTTGGCAGCAGCCTCACGCACGAAGTACTCCTTGACCTCACGCAGCTTGTCCTCGGGATTCAGCAGCGCCTGCAGCAGTTGCTCTTTCGTGTTGAAGTTGAAGCGGAACCAGTCTGTTTCGTCCTTGAGGATTCGATCTGTCTGCCATTTGGTCGTGTAATGCTGAGCAAAAACCAAGGCGTATGGCTTAGGGAAAAAGCTTAAACTTGCTTCAATTGTTGCCGGCTTGATGGCCATGATAAAATCCTCTCTATCACACTAGTGTGAGGATGGATCACAGGTGGAATCAATGGGAAGGCCGCACAAACCCTAGACCGGTTATGCCCCGCCACTGATGCACCATAGGGAAAGCCGATGAGTACATTGAGTGTGTTGCAACGCCTGCTGCCGAAGGTGGGCCCAGAAGACGCCGGCCAGTTACTGGGTGATACGGAGCACTGGCGTAATTTCGCCCGCCGCATTCAGCGCAACCCCGCCGTGATTGAAGCCTTGCGGATAAAGCAGCAGCATCGCTGCCCCGTCTGTCAGTGCGGTCTCGATGGTGCACTTACGGTGCACCACATCTCCTACATCAATCGCTGCCGGACAGCAGAAACCATCGAGCTGATTCACACAACGAAGCAGCGGGCCGACCGCCGTGTCATGGCGCCACCCTGCGAAGGTTGTCCGGAGATTAATCGCTGCCTGGGATTCCTGGCCCTGGTGCACAACGCCTGCCATGTGAAAATCCATGCTCAGGAGCAGCGAGAGCAGTCGTGACTCCAGCGCATGGCGCTGGCTGATGCTCTACCAACCGCTCACTTTGGCAGTGTCCTGGCGCGAGAGATCAATCAGCCGAAAACCCGAGAGATAAACCTACCGATATTCTCGCTGGCCGGCCCCGCCCTGCCCCGGTACCGACCGTCGCTTCAAACCAAGAGATGGATCGGCAGTTATTCAGCACCAGCACTCGTGGCTCTTAACTTGGGAATCGCAGCACCAAGAGACAAATACGCTGATATTGTGCCCAAGCCCCAGCTGAGCAATGACCTGAAGAGCTTTGACCGATGGTCGAGAGATCAAACGCAGGATATTCAAAACTAAGTCGTCGCGGTGCCCGGCAGCCGGAGCTGAATAAACGAGCTTGCCAGGAGATAAACACCTCGATATTCAGCCTGGTGCCCAGCATCACCCACTAGCATGAGAATCTCCCAGCCGACCCAAGAGACAAAACACGGGATAATCTGCCATTCCTCATCGTCCAAGCCCTCCTGCAAGAGCTGACCCCGCTAAAGCCAAGAGATGAATCCCTCGATATTCCGCACTGGCCGGCTCGGCGCTAACCAGGAGATCAAACCTCATTTAATCGAGAGACAGATCCCGCGATATTCACCGCATGCGAGAGCGGCGCCAGCCCCGCAGTGGCTTCTGCTGAAAACCAAGAGACAAATCAGCTGATATTCCGGCCTAGCCTTTATTACCCCGGCATCGGGACATGGGCTTCCAGCAGCCAGGAGATAAGCCCCCTGATAATGCTCTCTTCGCGATGGGGTGAGGTGAGAACCAGGTACACGAGGGGGAGAGACAAAACCAACTATAACCGGGAGATGGAACCCGCCTTATTCGAATACGATCAAAAAACAACCAGATCTGACCGGCTTATCCACAGGCTTCGAAGGTTGATCAGGAGATGAATCCCCTGAAATTCGTCCAGACCTAAGAGATGGATGTTGAGAAATTCGTGGGCAAGGAACCTGAAAATCAGGAAAAACCCTCAGATCCAAGAGATGGATCAGTGCATATTCGATACGCAGAAGAGATGAACCGCTGGAAACCCAAGAGAAGAAACTGGGGAAAGCCAGGAGATGGAGCTCGGCTTAATTGAGGTCAAACCCCACAGGGCCAGGCGTTTTGCGCCGCTCCCCTTCTTTTCTTCTTCCCTTTCCCTTTAATTCTTCTACCCGTTCCTGTCAGGCCGCAACCTTGGTCAGCAGTCTAGATCAGCTCAGCATCGAACCCTGACTATTCAGGGGCCCTGGAGACATCGGAGGTCTCATTTTCGCGTCCGACGCCTCCATAACCAGCAGGTGTCACGCAAATAGCGTTGATGGGCACAAAATGAATATAGCTGGCTGCCGGCGCCGCAAGGCCCGGCCCACAAGGGCTGGCGAATATCAGGGGTGTTATCTCCTGGCCAAAATAAGCGATTAAGCCCTGATTTGTCTCTTGGCTTTTCTGGGGTTTTATCTCCTGCCCCCGTTGCAGGCCTGCTCGGTGGCCCTCTAAGATCTTCGCTGATAGTTATCCGCCATCAATCAACGAGGAGTCACAGGATGTCGAACCCCAACCTAGCCACCGACGACAAGATCAAGCTCTTTGGCAAAGATGGTGTGTTCACTCCCAAGCCTACTTCACCGTTGAACCGCCCGACCGAGGCTCTACGATTGTTCCAGGGCTTCCTTTGCAACAACGAGCTTGAGCGAGCCTCCCAGGGCAACGTGATTGCGCTGTGGGAGCAGATCCCCAAGTACAGCGGCGAGCACCTGAACACCAAGGACGGCACGGTTCCTAACGACCACGTCATAGACTTCTACATCGGTGATCAGCCGGCCAGGATCACCCTATTTCCAGGTACCTACTACCCGAACAGGAAGAACTCTAAGCCTCAGCGCCGATATCCGGGCGTAAAAGAACAGGCGGTGGAACAGGCCATCATCCACCACGCCTGTGTCCAGGCCGAGACGCACTCTGTGAAAGGTGAAGTTGCCTATTACGTGAAATTTTCCATTAGCGGCCTGGCGCGTACCCTGAAGTTGATGGGCAGTACGCTGAGCAACACCCAGATCCGCGAAGCGCTCGAGGTGTTGTCCAGCAGCATCATGACGATTGGCTCGGGCCCAAACCAACTTCAGGACAACCGTGACCCTATCCTGCCAGGCTTTGAGCGCAACAAGGACGAGGTTGAGGTCTCCAACGGGGACGACGTCTGGCGGGTCAAACTGCACCCGCTGATTGCTCACGCAATCCTCAACGTCACTTACCGCCAGTTCCCCATGGGGATCACCAAAAACTACACACCGCCAGGCGCATACCTCATCCGCTACATGCACTACATCGTCCCGAATATCTCGACCAGTACACCGTTTTCATTCAGGTTGACCGAGATGAAGCGGCTCGCGGCAGGTCTGAACCACGTCCGTATCGCCGGCAGCATGGCCGCCGTGAAGAAGGAACTGGACAAAATGCAGCTGGATGGCCTGCTGGACTCCTACGACGTAGAGGAGGTCTTCCCTGCCCGGCGCCCTCGTGGTCGTCCGACCCCCATCGACTTTGAGATCACGCTGTTTCCTGGCAAGGAATGGATCAAGAACGTCAAGGCTGCCTCCACTCGGGTCACCGTGACCGAACAATCCTTGGGATTGCCTCGAAGCGAGCGCAGTCAGCGACAGCTGTCCCTGCCAAACTTTTGATGGCTGTGGGCGTCCATGGATTCCATCCATGGGTTACTCGGCTCAGTCAGGCCGCCTGCATGAACGCGGTTAGATAGGACTCGATGTCCGCCACCACGTCCTCAAGCGATTGCTCAGCATCCACGACTCGCCAGTTCTGCTTGATGTTTCCAGCTTCATCCAGCGCCAACTGGGTGTAGTTGGTGCGAACCTGGTTCAGGTAGTCGTGACCCTTGGATTCGAATTTATCCAGCGGGATATTCTTTTCAATCCGGCGCTTCTCCATTCGCACCAGGCTGGTCTCGGCACTGATATCCAGGAAGAACACCAAGTCAGGCTCACGCAGGTGTGGCTTACACAGGTCGTGAAGGGCTTGTACTTCGGGGCAACTCGAAACCTGGTAGGCCAGGCTCGAATCTGCGTAACGTTCACAGATCACATTAATGCCCTGCTGCAAGGCGGGAATGATCATGTTTTGGGTGTGATCACACCGGGCACCGTAGAAGCCCAACGCATCAGAGATCGCCGGCGCGTTGTGGTCTTTCGAAATGAGTAACTCACGAAGCGCTTCACCATAGGGAGTGCCGCCCGGCTCCCGAGTGTGCAGCGTACGAAATCCCCTCTGAGCAAACCACTTCAAGATAAAGGGCACGACTGTACCCTTGCCACACGCCTCAATACCTTCCAGCACAATAAAAGTACCCTGCACGCTCTACCCTGCCATTCTCAATTTCAAAAAGGGACGCAATAACCAATGATTTCTGCAGGCGTGAAAAGGGCCTGATAAAACAGGCCCTTTGCGCATTACTTAGCCTTGTTGTTCAGGTTCTTCTACCGGTTGGCTGCTGTCCGAAACGAAGCTCATCAGGGGCTCGGAGCTGTCTTCTGCGTCCGACTCAGGTGCTGCGGCTGGCGAGTCGACTGGGACAACCGGCGCAAGCACCTCGGCTGCAGCTACAACCACGCCGGCAGCGTTGGCTGTGGTTTGGCCGTTTGGAACCAAATTATCGTCACCACCAGCATCGTCATCCTGCCTGCCGCTCTCAGAAGGAGCCAAGCCGATGAGACTGGAAATGTCCCCCGGTTCCATGTCCTTCATGTCCGAGGTCAGCTTGAGCAGGTTTGCTTTAAGCGTGTCCAAGGCATCGATCACGGCGACGTTGCTGTGAGCGTAGGCACCGTCGTAGGTCAGGTTGATCGAAAGACGAAGGCCATTCATGCAGGCGCGGGCAACCATGCCTTTGGTGGTGCTGGAGAGCTTCAGACCATCGCTGCTGCAATCGATCCAGTCAATCCCTGGGGTTGGTGCCAGGTGGAATTTCACCTTGGCCTTGCCGCCTGTTAGGGCCTCAAAGGTATCAATGTGCGGCTTCATCTGCGTGGTCAAAATGACTTCGTCAGAAATGGCTGCGGACAGGCCGGTGAAGATGGCGGTAACGAGTTGCCATTGCTGTTGCTGCTGCTTGTTCAAGTTCATGTACAGAGGGTCTCTGGATGGGTGGTAAATCAGCGCCCCGCGAGCGCCTGTGAGGGCGTTCACGATACGGAATGAGGATTAATATTTTCACATATATTGACAGGAAAACCTAGCGAACTCAGGACTCCGTGTACCAGCGAATCGGGTATGCCTGCATCGCCAGGCAAGGGACGCTAAGCAATTCGTCTGAATTGTTGAAAACGATTTTTTGTCCAACGTGTGCTAAGGCTTTGGTGATGAGCCCCAGGCTTTCAAGCGGATGAACCAGTGATGAGTGCCCAGTCGAGAGCACGAACTCCGAATAGGCTTCTTTTTCAAGCTCGCTGCCGATCAGCCAAACATGCTCATCCTCACCCAGTGCTGCAATCATCTTGTGATGAAGGCTATAGGCACTCGCCAGGGCGTGCGGCTTCCACTGACACAACACGATGGTGCTAGCTGGTAGCGACAGGTCACTGTCGATTGTCTTGAACTGCCAGGCTTCTTGGGCTGATTCTGGCTGAACCAGCCACTTCTCTATTGGCTCACCACTGGCATCAAGGCTTGCCGTCAGGCGCAAGGAACCGCGCAAGTTCTCATCGCTTGGCAATTTATCAACAAAGATGACGACCACGTGTTCTGCCCCAACCGGCACAAAACCGGCTAAGCCAGGGAAGATCCAATGCGTCAGCATGGATCGTTGTGCAAGAGGTGAAGCCGCGTAATCGGACGTGATGTACGGGCTTGGCAGCCCTTGAGCCACCATCACCTCGTAATCATTGATCATTTCCATGTTTATCTGGCCCCAGGTTCTGCTGATATCGCCATGGTATGGGAGGTTTCCCTCCTCAGCAATGCTCTGGCTGCTTTCGCGCCCCCGATCAACACGGTACCCAAATCGTAGGAATCAATACCACCCATCAGCGATTGCGTTAAGCTCTCGGCATCGAGAAAGGCTTTCTTTGGTAGCGCTTCATGCTTCAGCAAGCCGCGCTCCTGCAATAACCTGTCTTCAAGCGTCACCAGGTCGGTCAAGCGGCCCTTGGCAAAACGTAGGTGTTTGTCAGCGTCCCAACGGAACAAGTTCAAAGCTGAAATAGAGCCGGCGAACAACAGTTCATGCCTCTCCTGTTTAGAAACGTGGAAGTCACCCGTACCCACGGTACCAGTGTTGATGAGGCCAATGTTCTCATGCGACTCCATCGACGGCATCGAATTGGCGCGCATCAACTGTTTGATGCCCCTCGAGAGGATAGCGCCGACCACTCCGCCAGCCACACTCTTGGCGGTATCAATTGGGTGAATCAGGTAGTCCCTTACCTTTTCCAATTTCTGGCTGAATGTCTGCTTTGCAAACGGCACCTTGATCGCCATCGACTTGGTGCCATTTCTGGCCAAATCCTGCAGCGCCTCGTTTTCGATGTTTTCTTCCAGTGCTGTTAGCTTGAAGCCAATTGTATTGGCGCGAACCTCTTCCTGGGTCTTGTATTCGTCGGCGAACATTTTATGAGGAAAATTTTCCACTAGGCCACCGTCGAAGTTGCGCATCCCATTGATTTTCATGGCTTCAAACAAGAATGGGAGGTTCATACTCGCCCGCACAGCTTGCTTGATCGGCATATCTGTATAGGAGTGCAGCGCGGACGGCGCCCGCACAAACACCGGCTTGAAGTCCCCGCCTTTATCGTAGTCACCAGTGCCAGGATCAGGTGCTCGCTTGCCCTTCAGCATTTTATCGCGAAGATACTTACGCTTGATGTTGCCCGGCGTGAACAACATATGGCTGTCGCTGATGGCCACGCCGAATTCTTTGAAGCCATAGCTCGGATCAATTTCACCCAGGGCTTTGAGCTGAGAAAACGTAATGTTACGTCTGTCCTGCAGGGTCTTGATCGGCGGATCAAGAAGATCAAAGTGCGTTTCCAGCACGATTTTCAATCGTTCCTGGATGAGGTCGCCGATGAACTCCTCAATGGAATCACTGTGAGAGACCGTAGAAGGTCGTTTCAGACGAATGCAGGTAAGCGCCGCCTGATAAGCCCTGGAGCGCCCCAACAATCCTTCAAACTGCAAGACGTCGGGCGATTGTCCTTTTTTCCACTGGTCAACTTTGAAGCTGTCCATGGCTAAATCGAAGATTTCTTGAAGGCTCAGCTTGCCCCCTGGCGTGTCGAACTGATCCAGGTGGCGTAGCTCCTCCTGCACGCGGTCTTCTGTCCAGGTCGTCCACTGCTTTACATTGAGGTCGGAACACTTCGCTAATTGCGGGAGAAAATACTTCTCGGCAAAGGTCTGGAGAAGATCGCCCTCATGCCATGGGTGCTCTTCCAGTTTTTTGTTCGATAGGAGTTCGACCATCTTGGCGACGAATTTGAATTTACGGGTTGATTCGGCATAGAAGTGAGAAAAACGGGAATTCACCACGATCTCGTTGACCGTTGCCGCGTCGTAGCCCAGAGCAATAGGCAGCCCCATCATCGCACCGGCTGAAGTGCCGGCGACGCGCTTAATGCCCTTGAGCATGCCCAGGTCTTCCAGAGTCTGCATAACCGCTGAATAGACCATCCCTCTCGCACCACCGCCTTGCAAAATGAGGACTTCGGGTTGCCGATACTTTCCGTGTCGCTCCTCATAGTCAAGCCGTTCCATCATGACCATAGATCGCTCTACGGCTTCTGAATGCATGCCGCGCAGGTGCGATGTAATGGTATCCGCGTTAATCGTGTCCTGATGGCTCTCGAGTTTGTGATAATCACGCACCTTGGTCTCAGCAGCGCGAAAATGCTCAAGGATTTTTAGAAATTCCTCGACCACATGATTGGGTTCTGACGACAGATGAACTAAAAACCGGTCGTACAAAGCGCCTGCATTCATCTGATTGATGGAAGGGGCCCCAACCTGAGCGGAAACCCTGTCCAAAGACAAAATGTCAGAAACCGCCTGAGTGAAAATGATCTTACGCTCAGCCGGGTTATCCAGGCTGTCGATGATGTCCGGGTAAACGTCGATCAATGCGTTCGTCAGGTGGAGTTCGTTGAGCGCCAATGTCCTGGCCAAGCGGTGTGTGGCGTGCTCTTTGAGGTAGGTATTCAGTGCTACCTGCAGCGTCTGCTGGACGTCTTCTAAAATATCGGCCATGCCTGCCTCAGTACTCTATCGGTGCCAAATATATCCCTATTATTGACACGGCAAGATTTCCAAAAGCAAGTCGCAGTACACACCTGATAATGGATCATTGTATCGGATATGTGATTTTTAAAAATTGATCAGAATCAAAATTCTAATTTGCACTCCGATAGAAAAATAAGTAGCAATCTCGCATGAAGAGGATAGTCCTCATACAGGTAAATAACGTAGCCTTCTTCTGGTAGCAGAAATTTGACATACCTATATCCCTCTCCTATATTTTAATATGACTTTCGCTCGCAGGAAAATGGAGTTTAAAAATATGAAAAATTCGGTCGGAGAATTACGTAACTTAAAAGAACAGCGAGATGCCTTGAACCGACAAATCGCTAAAATCGAGGCAGCAACCAAGGTCATTCGAGTGGTCGCCGATAAGACCATTGAGATGGCCAACGAAAACAAGGTCTCCGTGATCGACCTGTGCTTGATGATCGCTCCTGAGCTTGAACTGCGAAAAAAGGGGAAGGCCAGTGACAACGCCCCGGTTGTCGCACCGAAAAGAGCCAGAAAAACAAAGATTTACAAGAACCCGCACAATGGTGAAACCATCGAAACAAAGGGCGGAAACCATAGACTGCTTAAGGAATGGAAGGCCGAATGGGGTGCCGCCGAAGTGGAAAGCTGGGCGAGCTAAATCCAGACCACTCTCAACAGCAAAACAGGGCCACCGTTGGTGGCCAGGTTGCGATCAGCGCACGTAGGTGTGCACGGGCAGCGAGGTGATGATCGGGTTAGGGTCTAACCTGGAGTCCGTACGCGTTTTCCGACCGATTCGTTTCCAGTCATCCTTTTCACCCAGCTGGGAGCTGTGATGGACAACTTCGTCACCAGAGCGCAGGTAGATAATCGGTAGATACACCGCCATCGTCTTAGGCTTCGCGCCTTTCTCCTGTAGCACATTGGCTTTGTAGTAGCCCGCCAAAGGCTGCACGGAGGCCAGGGTCAAATCGGCCTGCTGGTTTGCCAGGATCTCATAGTCACATTTGGCTTGATCGCTTTCATAGCCCGCCTCCGAAAGCCGTTCCATCGCTTGCGCAACCGAGAGCTTCTTGATGCTTTTCCCTCCCGACGAATAGGAGAAGCCAATACGGTAGGGTTGGTAATCCAGCACAGGCAAATGACGATAACAGAGGCGCAGGGAGAGTCGACCCCAGCCAATCTGCTTCAGCAGTGCACGCATGATCTTGGACTTGCCGGACTTGGATTTCGCCCCTGCACAGAGACGGTCATTAACGATTTGCACGGCAGCAATCAAACGGTCTTTGCACAGGTTAACGTACTTGGCCCGCTCAAGAGTGTCCTCGTCTACACCGATGGCGCCCACGCAGACCGAGGTGTAGCGACCGTCAGCGGCGTGCTCCGGTGTAAAAAGATCACAGATCGCCTCCGTTGCCAGTTGGATGCCCGCCTCCCCCACCTGAAAATCTCCAGGTTTAGCGGCGACAAAAACCGGCGTGTCCTCATTCAGAGAACCGGTAAAGGCAGCCATTGCGGATTGCAATTGGCTGATACTGTCTTTTAACAACATGATTTCCATTGTTACGCTCCAGTGCTCCAAGCGTTAAGTCGGCGCAGTTCGAGATAACAATAGCGAAACATACTGTAATTGGAAAGCAAAATACCCGGACATGTCCGGGTATTAAGGTGTAAGCCTATTAAAACAGTTGCTGCAGATTAACCGCCGTAAGCTCGGGCGATTTCTGGAACATTACCAGGGATGATTTCTTCGCGCAGGATGCAAATCGCCTTTGGCGCGTTGATACCCAGTTTTGCCGAACCCTTGCTACCGTCATGAATCGCCACCATGCCGGAGGTATCCTCATGGGCTACTTCAGGTGCAGGGGATTTATGGTCGGGGTAAACAGGCGCGTTGTGAAAGCGACGACCCATCGAAGTGATTTCGACGAGCTTGATGAAAACGCCTGGGCCACGCATGACTGCGATGATTTCTTCATCGGTTGCGTCGGCATTGGCGCCAATCCAGATGTTCTGACCGGTCTTGCGGGACAGCACCAGGCCAACCCGAGCACCAGTCCCTTCTGCTTTTGATTGCGAATTGATCATGGAAAACACTCCTCCTGCGTATTTCCGCACATCTTGACAGAAACGCTACAGTTGGCAATACATTTCTATTGTTTGTCGTCGCCTTCGCCGTCCAGAGGCTTCTTGACAGGGCGTGTAGCCGGCCCGATACGTACGGATTTCTTGACCCCATGCCCGGAGCGCTGCCACGGTTTCTGGTTCGCCTGCTCGGCTTCAATCTGCCCCCTCATCAGCTGACTCTTTGCTTTTCGCCCGAGTTCACTGAATTCGTCCTTCAAGGCGTGCTCCGAGAAAAGAATAGCCAATTGCATGCAGCTCGTCTGGATGTTGTCGAAATCGTTGGCAAACCAGGCGGTTTTATTCATGTACGTCAGCTGCCCCTCCAGCCACTGATCCTCTCCACCCTCATGGAAGATTGCTAATGCGCTCATCGACTGCTGCAGCTTCTCCAGGGTCTGAGGCTTGAGGAAGGTGGACAGATAGCTCCAGAAGCCCGTTGGTATGGGTGCAATTAAGGCCGCTGAACGCAGCATGCCGATAAAGTCATCGCTGGTGATCTGCTCTTTCTTGAAGCGGCGCAGAGCGAATTTCAGCGCTTCAGTGTGCAATTGCTCAAGGGTGGTTGGAATTTTACCATTCAGGCTTCCGCGAGCGAGCCGAATGATCTGGTTGAAGGCGCAGAACTTTGCCCTGACGGTCAATTCTGCGAAGAGGCGATCTCTCTGCACATTGATCACTTCCGCCTTTGCGGCTTCATTGGGCGTATCGGTTTTAACCGGTTCCTTCCACGGGTAGGCGTACAGGAAATATGCCCCCTTGCGCTCGCGCAGCAGGAGCGAAAGATCACGATCAATGTACGTCACAAGATCCCACATGGACATCACCTCGTTGTTTCAGTGTTCCACACCACAGGAACCGCAGGTTCCAGGTAATCATCACCCGAGGACATTTGGCTGGAGTCCGATCCCGCCCTGAACGGTTGCCCTATGGGAGATGAATTCATATTTATATCGTCAATTGCCAAGTATTTGAATGTGGGGCGGAAGGAGCAGTCAAAACCGCACACGCGTAACCTGGATGCCACGGATTCACAGGTCTTGAGTGGCTTCGCATCGTTACTCAAGCTGACAAGCCCGTAAACCGTATGCTTCGAGTCCCGGTCATCCTTTGAGAAAATGAAGAATTTCTCTTGCAGTATGGACTCCGCCATCTGTTCGTTGACGACGCTATCCATTACACATAGGGCAAAAAAGCCTGGCGGCACCTCTTTGTGTAAGCCCGCATCAGCCAGGAGAGTCGCGACCCCTATCACGAGGCGATCCACCTGTAACTTCATGAATTCCTTGAAGCCAAACTCCAGTTGCGGAGCGGCCAGGATGTTCATGGTGTCTTCCGTCGATAGCAAGTTGTTCGCGTCCGAATATTCAAAACGCTCCACGCCGCGCACGATTCGCCAATCGCAGGTCAGGCCCAATTCAACCCCCAGGTCAAAGAGCCCCTGGCGCAAATTCCCACGTCCGCATAAGTGGGATTCGGCTTGAATGGTGTAACCGATTCGGCCCATGGTCATGACAATTGTCAGGGAAACGGGGTACTCATCGGGAATGTTGAAGTTGAGATTTAGTGTCCCATAATTGCCCATAAGCATGGCATCTTCTGGACGCGGCAAGATAATTTGACGTGGATCTTTACCACTGATCACCGCTGTGTGCAGGTCACTGTAAGATTTTTTCGTCAAAGAATCGAGAATACCACTGAAAATCGCCTCTCGAAGCTGTTCGAACGACAAAGTGAATTCTGACATCTTTAATCCCAGTCTTTATTTTTATTTAGCCATGTAATCCAAGCAAAATCTAGTTCTTTAAACTTGTCAGCTGTTCGTACATTCAGTATACTTTTCCCATACGCCAGTCTGACTATAGGAAGCAGCATGCTCTGGTATGATATTAAGGGCTCCTCGCGAGCCATCGCTTACGCCAACCACTTTTCCAATAAAGGTGGTTTAATCATCACGAACTCGGAACAAGACGCTAAAGTTCTGTTCCAAGAAATGGCATTCTTTGAGCCTCAGCTTAAAGGGCGTTTGCTTTATCTACCTGACAGCGAGACGCTGCCCTTTGACTTGCAATCCGCGCCAGCCATCATCATGAGTCAGCGGGCTGCGATCTTTCATCAATTGTGCGCAAAAGACAGCGCTGATTGTGTACTGATCGTTTCAGCAAGCAATGCCATGCGCGTTATCTCCGGCCCCTCGTTCTGGAAAGGTCAAGTGCGGCCACTGACCCCAGGCGCCCAGCTGGAAGAAACCCTTGGCGGAAAAATTCCCGATGTCATGAAGCTCATGGGTTATGAGCAAAGCAGTCGGGTAAAAAGCCCAGGCCAATGGTCACGCCGAGGACTGGTCTTCGACATCTACCCGGTTGGCCTCTCCTATCATGCCGGCCAGGCTGAACACATGGCCGTGCGCATTCGCATCAACGAGCGGGATCAGATCACGGCGATCCACAAAATGGATCCGCTGACCCAGGAATCGTCGGCTTTGACCCTCGACCTGCTCAATCTGTTTCCCAACCGTGAATACGCGATCACGAAGGAGTTCTGCACCAGTTTCCGTCGTGGCGCCTTCGCCGTGCATGAAGATGCTCGCCGGTTCGAAAGCTACCGCAGTGTCACCGATGGGCAAGATCATCCGGAGCTGGCCTCGTGGATCGGTCTGCCGGGAAGTGATCACACCTCGGTTCTGAACATTGCACCCGGCAACGATGTGGTCTTTGATGACCTGGCCGAAGATGCTCTCCACCGCCAGTGGATGTTGGTCACAGCCCGTCATCTGGACATCAAGGATGACACCAGCCGGTTGTGCCCACCGGTACACCTGTCATGGCTCAGCCCGGATCAGGTTCTGGAGACGCTCCAGGCCAAATCCCACTTCAAGCTGGAAAAGACCGGTTCCGAGAGTGGCATGAAGCGTCCAGGTAGCCTGAGCGCTGCCATTGATCTGATTAAGTCGATTCTCTCCGACAACCTGCCCACCCTCTTCGTGATGAAGAGCGATGTGCGCATGCGCAACATCCGAACCATCTGCCGTATGAGCGCTCACCCGCCGACGGCCATCGATGACTTCAAGGTGTTTGCAGCCAATCCTCAGGGCGTTGCCTACACCCAGGGAAATCTAGTCGAAGGCTTTACCGACCTGATCGCCGGCTATCGTGTGATCACCGAGCCGGAAGTGTTTGGCGTCACCATCGAATCGTCGGTGGAAGAAGACCTTGGCGAGCACCAACGTAAAGTCATCCTCCAGGGTCTGGGCGATATCGCCGTGGCCGATCCTATCGTTCATGCCATTCATGGCGTGGGTCGGTTCCAGGGTTTTGAGACCATCGACCTGGGTACTGCCGAAGAAGACATGCTGAAAATTGGTTACGCCAACGACGTCAGCACCTTCGTTCGCGTCAGCGACCTTGACCTGGTCTCGCGTTATTCCGGGGCTGAGCCGGAAAAGGCACCTCTAACCAAAATGCACGACGAAAGCTGGCTCAAGGGCCTGAAGATCGCTCAAGTGAGCGCTTTCGAGGCGGCACGCGAGCTGATCAACCTGCGTAACCTGCGTCGTCGGTCGACCGGAGTGGTGCTTAACCCGCCAGATGAAAGGTATGTATCGTTCTGTGAAACCTTCCCTTACGAGGAAACACAGGATCAGAAGCGCGCTATCGTCGACATTCAGAACGACCTGAGCTCAGGCCTGCCGATGGATCGCCTCATTTGCGGCGACGTTGGCTTCGGCAAGACCGAGGTTGCCATGCGGGCGGCGTTCCTGATGGCCAGCCAGGGCTACCAGGTGGCTTTTCTGGCCCCTACTACCCTTTTGGCTCAGCAGCACTACCAGTCGCTTCTGAAACGATTTGAAGACACCCCGATCAAGATTGTACTGGCCGAACGCGGCACCCTGAATGCCAAGATGTTGGCCGCGATTAAGAGCGGTGAAACCTCGATCATCATCGGCACTCACCGTATCCTCCAGCAGGACGTGGTGTTCAGCACCCTCGGCTTGATCATCATTGATGAAGAGCACCGCTTTGGAGTGAAACAGAAGGAATACCTGCGCACCATGCGCGGTAACAAACACGTGCTGTCACTGGCGGCGACCCCGATTCCGCGCACGCTCGGCATGGCTATGTCGGAAATCGTCGACATCTCCATCATCGCCACACCGCCTGCTAGTCGACTGTCAGTCCGCACCCTGGTGCGCCGCTATACCAGTGCCGTAATTCGCGAAGCTTTTTCCCGTGAATTGGCACGCGGTGGTCAGGTGTTCTACCTGCACAACCGCATTGAAACCATGGATGATTGCGTTGATGTGCTGCAATCCATTGCCCCCCATGCGCGGATTCGCAAGCTTCACGGGAAAATGAGCCAGGACGAAATGACCCGGATCATGTTCGCCTTCCGTAACAACGAATTTGATGTGTTGGTCAGCACGACCGTGATCGAGGTCGGTATTGATGTCCCTAATGCCAACACCCTGATCGTTGAGGACGCTGATAACTTTGGCTTGGCGCAGTTGCACCAGCTGCGCGGACGCGTGGGCCGGGCTGGAACGCAGGCATACGCCTACCTGCTGAGTAGCGAGCGTGAAAATAAGGTCAGCCTGCGCCGGCTGAAGGCCATGGAGCGCGCAAGTAACCTCGGCGAAGGTGTCCTGGTCGCTCGACATGACCTGGAAATCCGTGGCATCGGCGAAATCCTTGGCGATGAACAGAGCGGACACATCCACAACATCGGTTTCACCCTGTACATGCGCCTGCTGGAGCTATCGATCAAAGCTATTGACCGGGGTGAATCGCAACTCGACAAGGCTGTGATCCTGAGCCACGTGAACATGCCTATTCATGGCTCTATCCCGTCGAGCTTCATGCCGAACAATGGCGAACGTCTGACCTGGTACCAGCGTTTGATGACCAGTGAGTCGCTGGCCGAGCTCAACCAGAATGCCAAGGAACTTGAAGACCTGTACGGTTATGTACCGGCAGAACTTTATGACCTCAAGCAGTCGATCTCCGAGCATATTGCTGCCCGTCACTGGGGCATTGAGTCCCTGCGCGATGAGGATGGTTCGGTGATCCTGCAGATGCAACACACCAAGGAGCTGCAAGCCCTGAGCTTCTTGCTGGGCCACGCATTCAAGCAGCGCTTCCAGGCCACAGAGAAGGAACGCACGTTTGTGATCAAAAAG
The DNA here is from genome assembly GCF_028823535.1 of Pseudomonas serbica. Lineage (GTDB taxonomy): Bacteria > Pseudomonadota > Gammaproteobacteria > Pseudomonadales > Pseudomonadaceae > Aquipseudomonas > Aquipseudomonas serbica. Next base: position 504,373 of record NZ_JAQIYM010000090.1, read on the forward strand.
GCCCAGATCAGCCAAGTCGCCGATGCGATCCTGGCCGGAACGGTGTTCTAACCACCCTACATGGAAAGCCCACGGACGCGGTTGAACATCCGTGGCTTCCAGAAGGGGTGCATGTGATCGTTGGCCGCGAACTGCGCCAGGATGTAGCCAGCGTCGATCTGATCATGCACGTAGATGTTGAGCTTGTCCCTCATCTTCCTGATGGCACTGTCGTATTCGACCTTTAGGTAGCTATCCACCGTGCCCGAAGTGTAGTAGGCATCTTTGTCAGACATCGATAATTCAGTGGTAATCCGTACAGCTCGAACTTCTTCGTCGTATAAACGAAACACACCTTCGAGCGATAAAAGTGCTGCACCGACAACTACCGACTCACCCTTTACATGCAGCACCAGATCCCCATCAGTATGCTGGGAACCGATGCGCGTACCTGGCGGAAATCCCATAGGGTTATAGCTTTTCACCAGCCATTCAGCCAGCGCATGCCATGGACAAGATGTGTACAATTTCGAACGGGATGCACCCAGACGATTGGTTTCTTCCACGATGTAGCCAATGTTTAGGTTTTTCATAGCCCTACGAGCACCAGTTGTTGACACTACTGACATGAATCGGTATAAAAACCGAATCTTACTTGGACACGAGATAATGAAGCAGTTTTCTCACACTAGCACGGATCTAAAAATTGTTTCCAGCGTTGCCCTTGGCAATAAGCTCATGACAGTTCAGATAGGGGATCTCCCCGCAGCTGACCTTATCCACAGTGATTTTGCCGGAATCATATCTGGTGTGGCAGATCCAGAGGTTCTCGTCACCCTGCTGGAGTTGAACAATGTTGGTGTCTGGGATATTCCTCTCGACGAGGCAGGCATGTTCGACAGTATCTGCAACCATTTCCTAGCAAATGATTTCAAAGAATTGGCAGATCTGCTAGAGCAAAACAAGGAACAACTCCTCGCAATGGGCATGCAACAATTGGCTCAGCACTGGGATGAAAACCTTGAGAATTTACTCTATGAGCGCGCTGCTAAATCTGGCAAGATCAAGCATGCACGCCAAGAGAAGAACTTCGAACTGGTACTTCGTAAAGCGCACCCCCTGCGTCACAAAAAAACCCAACACCCCCTCGCTAAACATTTTGTCTCTCATGTCTGGCCAACTATCCATCAAGACATGAGGATGGAACTCAGCCATGCATAGGTAGCAAATGCAGATTTTTAACATGCCGTTGTACGAAGGCCTGCCCCAGGGTTTCCTGATCATGTTTATGATGATTGGAGCGGCCCTGGGGAGTTTTTTTAATGTCTTGGTGATTCGCTGGCCAAAACATCAAATTGCCAAAAATGATCAAGAAGCAGCGACGTGGCAGGCGCTGCGCAAAAAAGACAATAAACAGCTAAAGTTAGCCAATCAGGCTGAAATCCCCACCTTGATGGGCGGCTTTTCAAAGTGCCCATGCTGCAACACCCCGATACCCATTTACTGGAACATTCCAATAATCAGCTGGATATTGCTGAGGGGTACGTCGCGATGCTGCAAAAAGCCCATCAAATTCCAATACTTGGGCTATGAATTGTTCGGGGCGCTTCTATTTGGTGCAGTCGGTCTCAGTGTTGGCCCCAGCATGTATGGTTTGGTGCTAGGGGTATTCCTGATGATCCTCTCTCTGGCCGCCATGGTGGATCTTAAAGAAGGTTTCATTCCCGATTCAGTCCTATTTGCTGGCTATATTGTCGCCATGATTCTGACGACTGGCCCACATTGGGCAGATATGACAGGTGCTTTTCAGACGGGTCTGATTGCATTTTTTAGCCTTTATGTTCCTTTCCGTTTATACGCGGCCATACGGGGACAGGTGGGAATGGGGTGCGCTGACATGCACTTGATCGCCCTCTGCGGGATTTTCCTAGGCCCAAAGCTGATCTGGATCATCGTTCCCCTGATTCCTTTTCTCGGCGTAACGTGGTACGTGTTTCACAAGCAATGGCTACCCAGAGGAATGTTTGTCCAAGTCGTTGGAGCCAAGGGGATTCCGGCTGGCCCGGCAATCGTCGCCGCCACTTTTGTCATTACTGCCTCTATCATTAGCGGCCATCTCTAAGCCTGAACCGGCCACCTGGAGCAACATTGTTTCAGGGGGCTTCACCTCCGAATAAGATCGTAACTCTGATGCGCCTTGAGCACCGGCTCCGGCTCTGCAATAATTTGTTTATATTGTCACTGGAGCCTTCCATGAAAAAATTCCTGCTCGTGGGTCTGCTTTGCTTGCTGCCCTCACTTTCGTTTGCGGATAAATCCTGCCTGGAGATCAAAAACTTCAACGACCCAAGCGGTCAAAAAGAAGAGCAAACCATGGAAGGCATTGATTCGATGGCAGACCCCGCCAAGGATCTGTTCGGCTGCTTCAGTGGGGTCGCCAGCGGCCTGGCCAAAGGTGATGTGGCCGGTGGCTGCGGCTGCAAGCAAGCGATCAAAAAGCTGTGTAGCTTCAACACCAGGAAGAAACGCATTTCAGCGTCAGGTGGCGCCGATGTCGCCTGGTGCGCAGTGTTTGCGCCATGGGCGCTATAAGCCAAACCAGCCTATTGATGCACCAGCCACGAAAAAAGGCGGATGGCCCGTAGTCCATCCGCCTTTCGCGTTACCCTGACTCAAAAAATTCAGCTGAGGCACTTAGGCCTGTAGCGCAAATTCCTTGTAGCAATCAGCAAGACGTTCGTAAAGCACGTCCATCCCCTCTTCTTCCGTCCAGGTTTCCATCAGCTCGGCCAGGTAGACGTTATCCTCGCGACCCATCCAGACTTTGATGTACTCACCCTGCTTGTCGCCATTGTGCTGGCGGAACAGGTTCAGTACGTTTTTAGCCGCGTACATGCGATACAGGCTTGGGAAGCTGAGCCCGATGTCGGCCATGATCAGGCGATACAACTCGAAGTTGATTCGCCCGACGCAGCACAGGCCGACCATCAGATCCATGCGCGTGGAAGCGTCGATGGCGGTGAGCATGTAGAGCGTTTCATCAAAATCTACCGTCGTACCGGTGTCGTCCCACAGCTCCTGCAACTTGACCTTGGCAAGCTCAGGGTCGTTGACCTCACGAGCTACCTCGCTGAGCAGGAAATGCGCCATATCGACCACCTCAAGCATCGCCTGCTTGATGTCCATCGCATGGGTCTTGGTCGGGGCTTCGAGCGCCAGGACTTCGTGAGCAGCCGGTAGGCTCTCAACCGAATGGCCCAGGTCGATCCAGATCGCGTGGAACAGATTGAAGTCGATGCGCCCGGCACTGCACAGGCCCATCATCAGATCCATTTTCTCCAGCGGCGACAGCGATGCGGTGTAATACACGCGGCCATCAAACGGGATCGCCAGGTCAGCCAGGATATGCGCTGTCGGGCAACCTTGATAAACGGCGCCACTGGTGAGCAGGGCTCGCAGCAAGCGGAGCATGTCGTCTTTGAGCTGTTCTTCGTTACCGCTCGGCTTTTTCTTCCACCACTTGTAGCCGTAGTGCTCGATCAGCTTGCTGCATTCCACCACGGCGGTACGCAGGCCGTGATGCTCGTAATCATCCATCAGTTCAGCACACTCGACGCCGGCAGCTCGCAGGTAGCGGTGGCGGTTGCTGCGCCAGGCCGGGTCAAACACATCGTTCAAATTTTCCTGATATTTCAACATCGTGCCAAGCATGGCGGGGTTAAACGTCATCGGGTAAATCCTTAGATTAATTAGCAGGGTGATACGATTTTTTCAGCTCAGCAATCTTTCCTTCCAATTGCGGGTTTTCTGGAATGTTTGGGGCCAGGATGCGCAGCCCCTGGGTGACGTCCCAGTTGGTCATGAGCATGGCGTGAAAAGGCAGGTAGCCGTTTCTGACATAGGCCTTGTACAAGTCGGCGGCACCATCAATCGGTGCGACATACGCCGCGACCTTATCGGCATTGGCAATGTCTTCAGGCGTGAGGCGGGTCATCTTCCCGGTCACCGGGTCACGCATGGGGATATCCGGCGAGGTTGGGGTCTCGCTAGCGGCCATGGCCAGGGGACTCAGGGACAAAATCAACAAAAACGAGGCAAGCGTTCTGATTTTCATCTGCAATTTGCGGGAACCTCAGTCGAACTGAGGGTGGGATAGCTCGGCTCAGGTGGCCCCAGTCCCGCCTCCTCCTCTGTCAGCTATCTGATGATGTAGGTCGAGACCGCCAGGCGATCCGGCCACGCGTAAAGAGCCAGAATATCCCGGTGTCGTCATAGCGTCAATTTACGGCATATGTTTATTGCTTTAGTATTTGGGCTCAAACACTTGACCCCAGGGGCACTTATGCGTGAGTTCTTGTCCGGAATTCTGCCGAAACTGAGTTTTTCATCATCAAGGCGGGAACTTGAACGCTACACACGTGAAGCCGCTCTGATCCTGCACTACAGTGATTCCCTCGATTCGATCCCAGAGGACTCCCTGCACCAGAATTTTCAGAACCTGCGCGGGAGGCTTGACCGCACCGGCATGTTGCTGGCGATGGCGATCACGGTGCAATTCTGTCGCCGTGTCCTGAAGCTTGAACCCTACGAAGTGCAGGTCGTTGGTGCTCTGGCCATGTGTGATGGCCGTATCGTCGAAATGGCCACCGGTGAGGGGAAAACACTAACTGCCGCCCTCGCACTGGCCTGGCACGGGTTGAACGGCCATGCACGGGCCGTCACGGTCAACGATTACCTTGCCAAACGGGACGCGCTGGCCATGACGCCTCTCTACGACGCCCTGGGGCTCTCCTGTGGCTACGTTCAGGATCAAACGGGGCCGGAGTTGCGGCAGCAGGCGTATCAGTCCTCAATCGTCTATGGGACACCCAGCCAGTTCGTCTTCGACTACCTGCGCGACAACCAGGTTTACGATTTCAATTCCGTCCTGCAGCTCGACCACGACTTCATCCTGATCGACGAGGCTGACTCGATTCTGATCGATGAGGCGCGTACCCCGCTGGTGCTGTCAGGTGAAGGCTCGCTGGACGTGTCTCTTTGGGTAGAGCTCAAAGCCTTTGTGGCTACCCTCACCTATCAGGAGATGCCTGAGGACACCCGCACCCAGCTCGAGCGTAAGGTGCTGGATGGTTATCAGATCGGAGCGGATCTAGGTGTCGAATCCAAATACCAGAACGCCTTCCTCGCCGACCAGGCCATTGCGAAGGCTGAGCAATTCTTCATCCAGCATGGCGTAATTGAAAGTTCTAATGAACTCTGGTTACCGTCCAACTCCTATCTGTGGCGGGCCCTTTTGGCCACAGTCAAAGCCCGCCTGTTGTATCACCGCGACCGCGATTACATCGTCCGTGATGAGAAGGTCATTATCATTGAGCAGGAAACCGGACGGTTGTCATTGGGCAAACGCTGGAATGAAGGGCTGCACCAAGCGGTTGAGTGCAAGGAAGGTGTAGAAATCCGTCCGGAGACAGTCGAACATGGCCGGATAGCCCTGGCCAACTACATGAGCTTGTACAAAATCGTTGCCGGCATGACTGGCACGGTAGCAACGGTCGCCGCTGAGATTTCAGACCTCTATGGTCTGACCTATCTCCCGATTCCGCCACACCGCCCACTGATCCGCACCGAATGGCCAGATTTGGTCTTCATGACCAAAGAAGCCAAACTGGCCAAGATCGTAGAAGACGCCGCTCGCATCCATGCCACGGGACAACCCATTCTGATCGGTACGGGCAGCGTGGAAGACTCAGAAGCCCTTTCAGCCCGCTTCACGGCAGCGGGCCTGGTGCACAACGTCCTGAACGCCAAGCAGGACGAGAACGAAGCCGCCGTGATTGCTCAGGCCGGTCGTTTGAACGCCATCACGATTGCCACCAGCATGGCCGGTCGCGGTACCGACATCCTGTTGGGCGGTAACCCCGAATTCCTTCAGGAAGGTGAAACCCCTGAGCAACTGCAGGTCGAACGGGAACAGGTGCTGGCGGTCGGCGGCTTGTTTGTACTCGGCTCGGAACGACTGAATGATCGCCGGCTTGATAAACAACTCACGGGCCGCTCCGGTCGCCAAGGCGATCCAGGCGCCAGTCGCTTCTACGTGTCGCTAGAGGATCCATTGCTGGCCAACTTTGGTGGGGACACCCTAAAGTCGCTGTTCACCAAATTGGGCTTGGTCGAAGACGACTACGTGGAACACCGGATGGCGAACAAAGCGATAATCAATGCCCAGCGCAAAAAACAGTCGCTCTACTACGAATCGCGCAAAACCGGGCTTCGCCAGGACTCGGTCATCGAAATGCCGAGAAATGTTATATACGGACTGCGCAGAAACGTACTGGTGGTAGGCGATGAAGAAGCCAAAAATCTGCTGATGGGGCTTATTGATCCTGCAGTAGATCGCTTAATCACGGTCTATCTGGATAACCTGGCCGGCTTCGAAGAAACCTGGGATGTCGACGGCCTTAAAGCCAAGTTACGCCAGTGGGGTATGTCGGTTGACTGGTTTGACCAGCTGTTCAGCGACTCAATGACCCCGGTCATGAATGAGGGGCGGCTGCGAGACGAACTTAAAAAATGGATTCGTTTTGATCTCAACGCCCGGCTGAAACAGGTCTTATCGCGAGACATGAGCGCCTGCCGAACGCAGTACCTCATGGCCATCGATACCCTTTGGCGTGAATTCCTAGGCTCGTCCGAGATGACCCGCTCGGGTATTCACCTAAGGGCTTATGCCAACGAGAAGCCAGACTTGTCGTTTAAAAACGAAGTGTTCAAGTCCTTTCAGGAGCTTCAGGCTGAGTTACCCGTGGCAGTCCTAGACTTTGCCTATGGCTCAGTCCGGCAAGCTGAGCAGGAACTCGATGCCGAAAACGCAGTGAGCTAACCGCTGCGTAAAGCAAAAAGCCCAGCATTGCTGGGCTTTTCCCTCCCCTGAACCTTATTTAGGTTTGGCGAACTGATCCTTTCAACTTGGTTGCCCTTCCCCACGCACAGTACCGAAAGATCGCGGGAAGCGGCGGACAGATTCTTGGAACAAAAAACGGACAGCCTCTCGTAAGGATGTCCGCTTTGTTCTCAGCATTGGTGCAACGAAAGGCTACCGGTTTGCCGGTGCCTCTCGCCGAACCAAAGGATTACTGGTTTTGGTTTTTCATACGCAGGAACGTTGGAATGTCCAGGTAGTCGGTGTCCATGTTTTGGGCAGCATGCTGCTGTGGTGCAACAGGCTCGCGGTTTGTAGCATACGCCGGCTCGGACGCAACGGTCGCCACATGGCGTTCGTTGTGGCCAATCGGCGGGAAGTTGTTCGCCGACACGTGAGGCGAGCTTTGACGATTGCGACCCGAGTCATGCACAGGATGGTGGACTGGTGCAGGCGCAGGAGCAGGAGCTGGCTGGCGTTGGTAAGCAGGCGTTTCCTGGTATGTCTGCGCATGCGGTTGGTGGTGCTGGTGCGACTGCTGGTGCTGGTTGGAACGCATCACAGGGATATGATTGGCACCGCTTTTCTGGTCAATGAGGGTAGCCTCGTTCAAGCCGGTCGCGACCACAGTCACATGCAGTTCGTCACGCATGTTCATATCGACCACGGTACCGATCTTGACGGTGGCGTCATCGTGCGCGTAATCCTCGATGACCCGGCCTACGTCGGAGTATTCACCGAGGGTCAGATCCGGGCCTGCGGTGATGTTCACCAGGAAGCCCTGGGCACCCTTCAGATCCACGCCAGCGAGCAGCGGGTTCATGACCGCCGCCTCAGTCGCTTCTTTGGCGCGATTCGGGCCAGACGCGCAGCCAGTGCCCATCAGGGCCAGGCCCATGCCACTCATGACCGCTTTGACGTCCGCGAAGTCGACGTTGATCATGCCTGGACGCTTGATGATGTCCGAGATACCGCGCACAGCGCCGGCCAACACATCGTCCGCCTTAGCGAAGGCCGATGTTAGAGCGGCATCTTTGCCCAGCAGTTCCTGCAACTTGGCGTTCGGAATGGTGATCAGGGAGTCAACACATTCGCGCAGCTCTTGAATGCCCTGTTCAGCGGTGATGCGGCGGCGCTTGCCTTCGAAATCGAACGGCTTGGTCACCACGGCAACGGTCAGGATACCCATGCTCTTGGCAATTTTGGCAATGACGGGGGTCGCGCCTGTGCCTGTACCGCCACCCATGCCGGTGGTGATAAAGAGCATGTCGGTGCCATTGAGCATTTCTTCGATCTTGGCGCGATCTTCGTCGGCAGCCTCACGCCCCTTGGCAGGATCCGTGCCGGCGCCGAGACCTTTAGTGGTGTTGAAGCCCAGTTGGATGACCTTCGCGTTCGTGATCGAGCGCAGGGCCTGTGCATCCGTGTTGGCGCAGATGAACTCAACACCTTCAATGGTGTGAGCCATGTTCTTCACCGCGTTGCCGCCGCCACCACCCACGCCGATAACCTTGATTACCGCTCCATTCGACTCTGTATCTTCAATTCCAACGTCAACCATCATGATCTCTCCAAGAGCATTTCATTCGGAATAAACACTGTCAGGCATTGCGCGGCACGCTTTCCTGGGCAGCTTGTCAATCGTGCGGCGATTCTGGCAATTAAAGCTATATATTGCAAGCGAAAAACCGGGTTTTTATGGCCCTATTTCTTTCTTTTTAGACCTGTGGAACGTCAAGCAAGCCCTTCTGTCGAAGGAAATTCGATTGGTCAAAAACGAAAAAACCGCAGGCGCTCGCGCAACCTACGGTTTTGGCTAGAGGCCCGAGTTAGGCGGCTTTAGCTTTCTCGACATAGTCGATGATGGACTGTACGGTCTGCAGCTTTTCCGCCTCGTCATCGGTGATTTCGGTCTCGAATTCTTCTTCCAGCGCCATGACCAGTTCAACCACGTCCAGGGAGTCGGCGCCCAGGTCGTCGACGAAATTTGCCGCGTTGGAAACTTCGGTAATTTTCAGACCCAGTTGCTCGGAAACGACGGTTTTAACACGGTCTTCTACAGTTTTCATCAATCTATTTCTCAGCAGTTATTGGGCCGATGCCCGGACAAGGAGCGCATGCTAGCGCGGAATATACAACATATCAACAATATTGCCGAATGGGCGGGCCCTGGCACAACAAACCGCCCCGGAGGGCGGTTTGGCACAACCCGTAAGCTTAGTATTCGAGGGTTTTGGCAGGGGCTCGAGGCTTAAATTCACGGGGCTCAACCCGCTGACTCAACTCCAGGGTGCGGTTCATGTCCTTATCCAGCTCCATGGCGTTGCCGATCACTTTACCGAAGGAGTGGATGCTACCCAGAAGAATCTCTTTTTCCAGGCTTTCAGCCTTACGCACCGCAATCGGCGAGGCCAGGTAGGCATTCTGATTGGCAAAATTCAGGTGTGGGGAATGATAGAAGGACGTATCGACAAACGCCTTGATCGTTTTCGGCAACACCGGTTTCAGGAACTCTTTCGCAAACTTGGCGTTGGAAATCGGGCCGGCGTTGATTCGCTGCACCGGGATCACTTCAACTTCATACCCGTCACGCTTCATGACCTTCAACCAACCCGATCCGCCCTTGGTAATGAAATCATTCCAGGCGGTCTCAATCGGCTTTTTCACTTTGTTTTTGTAGTCGAATTCGGCATTCATTCGACGGATGCTGTCCATCTGCACGACACGTACGTCGTGGTTTGCGCGAACCGGACGCAAGATGACGCCACCGTACATCCCCTGCACGGTGTTGCTGTCGATCAGCTCCAGGATCGTGCTGCGCACCTTGGCCTCATTGTCCATGGGCAGGGTCTGCAAACGACGGTATTGCACGTCCACGGCCACAAACCACTTCAGGTAGGCTTCGTTGAAGAGCTCCCTGGACAAGCTGTCACGCTGCGCCTGGTAGTCGAGAATGTCGATATCCTCGATCTGCTCTGGCTTGTCGTCCTTTCTCGCTACTGCTGCCTGCCACTGGGCGTTCATGTGGATCAGGCGTTGTTTTTTGGCCTGAATTTCTGGGCTCGAGGTGCTCAAAATGAACGTCGATTCCATGTAGCCGACAGCCAATTGAGGCGCCTGCACCTGGTTCGACTCCTGAAGTACGGACAACCAGTTCGAACGGTACAGACCTTTGGCCTTGTCCACCACCGTCACTTGTTCGGCGAGGATCATGCCACCGGTTTTGGTGATCGGCGAGTTGTCCGGCATGGCAACGCAAGGCATTTGCGCAGTGCGTCGGGTATCGGACAGCAACGCAACTGAGGGTACGATCCGGTCGGTCGACTCCTTGGCCGCCTGGAGATGGCGTTCAGGCGGAACCACAGCGAGCGTGAACGGTTGACCAGCGACATCAACGCCATGAATAAAACATTCTTCCGGCGTGGCGCCCTTCACATACTGCTGCGGGTAACCCACAAAGCCCACCGCTTGTTCAGCGTGCAACGCTGCCAGGCTGCCCAGTATTTCTCGTTTTTCAGCCATTTCCGTGCCCTTCAAGAGACTTGTCAATACATGCATTATCTCATCAGCAACCCGAAACAATCAAGGCAAAATGACAGCAGGCTGCGAGAGTTTATGGTGTCCAGCGCCAGCGATATCCTGAGCGCTGGCAAAAGAAAAAGGCGCAAGTTCTGCGCCTTTCATTCCAAAAGCTTATCAGCTTTCAGCGTTTTTGTTTTTCTCGATCTGCTGGAGCATCAGCTCCACGGTTTTACTGATCGTGTCTTTCGACAGCTTGGTCGGTTGCGGTTCTGCCGGATACTGGATGCGCTCGTCGATGATCTCCATCCCGCGTCGGGCTTCGGCCATTGCCTCCTCCTTGCTCAGACCGCGCTCAGCTTCGATAGCGGCCAACTGGTGGACAGGTAAGGCCTTCTCTTGAGCTGCCGGCGACAACGCCACCGTGGACTTATCAATGTGCTCCCGGACGGTGTCGGTGATGATGCTCGACAGTGAAACGAAGATGTCCGCAGCTTCCGCCTTGATCGACGCATCTGGAGTTTCTGGCGCCCGCATGAACGGCAGACCCGATTCAATGGCTTTCTCAAGCTCCTCGCCTCGCTTCACTGTCTCCTGAGGCTGGTTGAGAATCTCTTGGGCCTTACGCTCCGTCGGTGTAGGCGAGGCTGGACGAGGCTGTGCAGGGGCCGCTGCAGGAGAGGTCGCTGTATTCGGCCTCTGGCCGGCTGGCTCTTGGACGCTGGTCGCTGTCGGCTCCTCACCTTTCAAGGCCCGCACGAAGGCTTCATCTAGAAGACGCTCTTTCTTCTCCATCAGACCAAACGCGATCTGACTGGCCAGCACCGGATCTTGTTTGCGAGCAATGGCTACACCGTAAGCATTGAACAAGGCCTTCAACCCGCCATCGAGGTCGGCAGGACGTCCCCGGTTTGTTTCCGGGCCCTTTTCGAACAGCCTGCTGACCGACTCACGGGCTTCGTGGATTCGCTTCACCATGTCGCCACGCGGTGCGTTCACCATGAGCATCTTGTTGATACGGTACTCAGGCGATTTACGCGGGTCAGTAAAGTACAGTTTGCAGCGCACCAGGATGTCACCAAAAATCACGTGTGCTTCACCCGGCTTTTGGCTCACCAAGTCACGGACGTTGATACGTTTGCGACGTTCTGATCGCGTCTGCTGGTTATCTGCATAACCCGACAACAATTCACCCTTTATTTCATGTCCGGCACTGGCAGCCGTTTCACCTTCACCACCACGATCAACAGCCAATGTTAGTGTTTCACCGCTGTCCTCTAGTTTCATGAAAACTTTAATGTTGGTGTTGGCTACTACTGACTTAGCCTCGTCCTCCGAGCCTTTCTTAAAGCTTGGAAAGTCCTGCCCAGCGAACACAACACTCATACCAAGAGAACGTGCCTGGGCCGCTACAACCGAGAAGCCCTTCACTGAGTAGTAGCCGTATTCGTCCATGATAAGTAAGAATGGCACGTTTGAGTTAGTTGGTTTGGCGTCCATCACCTCTTCGTGTGAACCTTCAACTTTTTCACCAAGTGCTGGCGCCAGCGCACTTCGCACACCAGCAACTACGAGTTTACCAAGGCCAGACAATGCATCAGGGTCTTTTTCCAACGCCGGCAACATAACAAAGAGGATTCGTCTGTTATACACCAAGTCTTTATAGTCGACCTCGCCAAGAGGTGCGTCAAAGATGTGCGCGTATGTAGAGGATAACTCAGAAAGTACCCCTGTTAGTTGCATAATCAAATAGCCATGTTGCTCGTAACACTTGGCAGATATATTACCGGCAAGTGCCTCATCCAAGTTAAAACCTGGAAGTTCCAGTAAGTATTTATTAAGAAGCGTAATTGCAATTTCAGGTAAGTCATCACGTTGGGTGAAGTCGCAAATTCTGTCCAGCGGAAGCGAGTCCCGGATCACCCCTACGTCTAGGTTGATTTCACCGGTATCCCTAAGGTAAACAAGGGTTTGCAGCGTAGCCGCGAGCAGTGCAGAAGCTCGGTTTTTCCACATATCGTCGCCGCCGCTATCCGGCATCAAACTCACAATAAGCGAACGTAAAGTTTCGGCAGGGCCATAGGCAAAGGGGTTGTTAGTGTTGGATAGACGGGTGCCGTCATCCTCTTTGTTAACACCCTTAGAACCGGTAAGGTAGTTGATCACCATCAGGTCGTCCTCTCGACCAAGGCGGCGCACCATGGAGAAAACCAGACCGAACACAGTGGTATCGCCCTTACCGTCGACGTACATCACTCCACTGCCCATCAAAAGTGCTTGATAGAACAATGAAAGGAGGAATCTTGTTTTACCAGAGCCAGTTGAGCCCATCACCAACATATGCGTACGCGCATCGTCGTTACTCACCCAGAATGACTCCTGGGTTAACAAGTCATTACCAATAAGAATGAGTCCATCGCCCAATGGTTTTTTAGTCTTTTTATCAATCTCATTGGGGTTCATTGGTCGGCGCAACGGGTACTTTTTCTCATACTTCTTGGCAAAGAAGTAGCAGAGCAGCGTCACCGGCACGAGGAAGTCTGAGAGTGAGCTGTAGTTACCAAGCCCAATAATGTTTGTTAGGGTTGATGCAAAGATCAGAAACCCTAGGAACATGGTTACCGGGCCACCGGCGAACGCAAAGAAGTCAGCCATCTGATAGCGGAATGGCCGTATCTCTCGTTGCATGATCGACGGATCAAGATCCGCGTTCTTGGATACACCGTGTACCATTATTTCACCATTCTTATTATTGTTTTATGGCTTTCTAGCGATGTTGTCAGGGTGATTCAGTCAAAACTGAAAAACCCTTTGGTACTTACAGACTGACAATTTATGGCCACTATTTAATCGGGCTGCTACACCCAATGCAAAGAGATAACCAGGCCGTCAGGCCCAGTCATCCTTGCTCTTGATCGAACTTTTGCTCGCATTAAGCTTCAATGCGATCCGCAATGCTTCAATCGCCTCGGTCACCTCTGGGTGCGGAATCGCCAGCTTGGCCTCTTTCTCAAGCAGCCAATGCGCGAACGTACCCGCCGCCTCGGGATAGGCAACCTTCTTGCCGACACAGTTCATCGCGTACCACAGCGGCCTGTTACGAGACTTCAGCCAGCGCAGACCTGACGGCGCCAGGGTTGCCCCCTCCCTCGCCGCTTCCAGCAAGCTCATCAGCGCGGTGGATGTATACGCGTGCTTGGAAACACGCTCATCGGCCATGATGTTGCGCAGGGTTGTTTTGTAGTCAGCACTGCCGATCATTCGGCGCAGGTCGACTTCTTTCGGCGTCCACTTGGGCCCATTTTTCTTTAAGCCCTGGTCAACGTACTCGGTCAGCTTCTCGGCAAGTGCCTTGTGCGAAGAGAAATCGCGCTGAAACACGATTTTTGGTTTCGGCAATGTCTTCGGGTCAAGTGTCTTGGCAGCATCAGCTGACGCAAATGCCTTTGACTGCACCCTGAACTGGTGGATCTGCCGGGTGTAGTCCAGCATGATCGGCAGCACTTCTTTCTGCTTGACGAGCATCTTGTTGCGGAACTGATCCAGCAAATTCTTCTCGTCCGGGGATAGTCGGTTATAACCCTGGTACATAGGCCCTATCTGGGTTTCAAAGCTCTTGCGAGCCAGTTCATCGTCGAATTTCTTGCCGCCGTCCCAGATAGGCCGTAACAGGGACTTGTCCCGCTCTGCGGCCTTCATCAACCCGACCGGAGGTACGCACTGAGAGAACTGACGCTCGCCCATGGCCATCGAATACGAATAGCTATCCGGGTCGTCCGGGTAGAAGTCCAGTGGCGTCTCTTCTGGGTGAATGCCAACGAATTCCTTGTTGTGTGGAAAAGCGGGCAACATTTTGGCCAAGAGCGTTTCCATGTCGTACTTAATATCGACATCCAACGCTCTGTCCATGATGCGAAATCCCCAGAGCATCAAGATCCCGGCAGGGATCCAGCGGCCCCAGAACAGGTACATGTCATCGAACTGACTGGTGATCGATACCGTGAGATCTTTCGGATCGCTGGCCAGCAGAAACGCCAGGCCGGCATTGAAGCTGTTATTCATGAACTGTTGGAGAAAGTCAGGAACCAGGTAGGCAAACATACCCACCTCGACCACGCGCAACCACTTCCAGCCAGTGGCGTATACCCAAAACAATTGGGTGGCCGCGAAATAGAGCAGGCAGAACATGATCAGAATGATGATGCCCCACGTTTCGGTGCCGCCTGTATCTGGCTGACCTCCACCCTTTTGCGCCATGGCTATTCCCCTCCTAATTGCTGCAGCAGTTTCAACGTGTCGTATTCTTCGTATTCAAAAGCGGGTTCATCCGCGCTTTCAATCACGGGTGGCGCGGTTTGCGCCGATGAGCTTGGCTCAGCAATAGGCACTGAGGTTTTCTCAAGGCTCACCACAAGGCTATCCGCCGCATGAGACTCAATGGCGGCAAGATCGTCATGGACGGGCGCATGAACGACCTCAGGCGCTACCTGGCGCTGCTCGGGCGCGTCCGGAGCAACCGTCGGCTCCATATCCGTGCGTGGCGGGTACGTCCTCACAGGCGCTCCTTGGCCTGTAGGCAGGCGAACGATGGGCTTGCGTTGTTTTCCCCCAAACTGAAGCAAGTCCGGGTTGCGCACCGACAGGTAAGCTTGTTCTCCGCTTTCCTGGAAAGCCATGACACGAAAACCGATCAGGCACATTTGCAGCAGGGCCTGATTCTGCCGGGGCTGACCAGAAATCCCTTCCAGGTATATCAGCAGATCGCGATGAGCTTGCTCCTCATCGTAAAGGCTGATTGAGCGGCGATGGCGCATTACTTCAGACTCGCCACGAGTTCGGCGTGTTTGCACATGCCATCAGAGTTCTCAAAGGCCGGGTTGTCACTCATCTGCTGATTTTCAAACCAGCCTTTGATGTGACGCTCCAGGAACTTGCTCGTGCCACCGATGAAACGAATCGTGTGGATGTCGTGTGCATTCTTCAGCTTTGACTTGATCGTTGATCGCAGCGAGTTGACCACCGCCTGTACGGCGCTTTCGACAAGGTCACTCACATTCATGACTTTTCCGAAGTGCAATACAGTGCCTTCTTTCAAGGCCTGATCAACTTGCTCATCCGTCGGCTCGATGCCGCCGAAAAAATCGAACAATCGATCTTTAATGCCATTGATGATGGTGATCATGCCCATGTTGTCCGTGGTTGAACGACTGAAGTCGATATCCCAGTCCTTCACGACGGCAATGTCCAGGGTACGCCCGCCAATGTCGACAATGGCAGTGCGTTGTTTAACGCGCTCACTGTCGATATACAACTTGTTGGCCGCATCTCGCTGAACAACGTAGTTCACCCAGCCTGCCACGGCCTCGGCCATCACTTCATGCTTGATGATCGTCGGCGGAGCGTAACCGTCCAGGCCTGTGACGTCGTTGCGCAGCAGGTTGGCTTTCTTCTGCTTGATTAGAGCGACGTTTGGCTTGTTGCTCACATAAAAGCGCTTAAGCGGCAGTCCCGAGGCCGTGACCAGTTGGTGACTGCTGTCCAAGCCGGCCATACGCAATGCGTGCGTGACGATGGCTCGGTTCTGAGCACTGTACGGGTATTCATCGTACGCCGTGTCTTCAGCGTTTTCGATGTCACCCAGGGTAAATGGGCCATCATCAGTATTGTAAGAAAAGACTCGGCTTTTTCCGCCGTTCAGAGAGATGCGCTGACTCAACCCGCTCATCGCGCTGGAAGAGCTCATGATCCTCAGTCCAGTGGACAGGGTGAGTTTAACTTCACGATGGCCGCCATCAACGCCGGCATAGATTACCGTCTGGGCTGACATTTATTATTCTCGTTATGTTGTCAATACAGAGAATATAAATGAATTCGAAACCGTCCACAACCGAAGTCCTACGACTTAACACTTATAGCTATTTAATGCCTTAGATATATGGCACATAAAAAACCCGCCATTCAAATGGGCGGGTTTTTATATGTTACTTGCCACTAATTGTCAAAATTCAGGACTTGGGACACCATCGTGATAACGGATTTTACGCTGTGCAGCCATCATCGGCTCCATCAGGGTCTTGTAGAACTCCCTGTAGCCAACAGGATCGTAGCACTGAATTCTAATCATATCCGCCAGCTTCTCCAACGAGTGGGATTCAGGCTTCACCGTGCGCTTCAGCTCACGAGCTATTGGCTTAACGCTGACACCACGCTCGTGCATCGAGACAAACGCTTCTACCTGCTCTTCCAGGCGATTTTCGAGGTGCAGGTTCATCAGGGTGAGATCCCAGTCCCAGCACCCCACCCAGGTGCGTTCGACCGTCAGCATGGTATGCAGGCGTTTGGCTTCGGCCATAGTATCCAGCGGTTTGCCGTTCACCACCTGATTTTCGATGCGGTCGAAGAAACGCTCCATCAACTTGTCCGGGTTCGTGTGGATGAACGCGGTAATCAGGTTGTCGTCGGCCTTGAGCGCCAGGCGGTTGATCGAAGACACCCCTTCCGGCTCCAACACCATGATCACCGACTGGCCATTGCCACGGATGCGCTCGACCTCGAAGTGAGGAACGCCGTAACAGGCGTGGTGCGACCGCACGTGCTCAATGAGAACGCCATCGCGCACGTACTCATCAAACTTCGCCTGGCTGACAAAGTGATAATCCTTGCCGTCGACCTCCCCCGCTCGCATCGGGCGCGTGGTTACGCTGACCGCCTCGTCGAACGCGTCGGTCTTGGACAACTCAGCGGCTAAGGTCGACTTGCCGCAGGTACTCATTCCACTCAGGGTCAGTATGAGACTCATGGGTATTTCCTCAAAAAGGAGCGGCACCGTCGTCGATCTCAGTCGTCTGGGGTTTTACCGATCTGGATTTAATTTGTTGGACAACCGATTGCAGGTTGGCGCGAAGCTCTGCCGCTGACTTGCCCGGCCCGTTGGCTGCAGGCTGAAGCCGGGAAAGGCCATCCAGCTTGGTGCACTGCGGGTTCGACGGATCGGTTCTGTCCGTGATTTCTTCCACTGTGACGGGTGCGGACGTGCTGGGTAAAGCCCGAGTCTTATTAGCCGGCTGAGATACCGCTACAGGGGTTGTCTCTATAGCAGGTTGTTCTTCAGATTTTGGACTGGCCGGCTGGCTCGCATCTCTCTCGAGCTGCTGGATCAGTTTAGGATCCTGAATATTGCGGATCATCAACTGAACGCTCTCGTTCCCCTGCCATACGTTGATATCCATGGTGAAGGCGCCATCAAACGAGTCGATAAACGGCGGTTTCCCTTCAACCATGGTGCCAAATGAGATCGCTTTGAACTTGAGCTCTGGACGACCTTCCACGGACAAAGAGAGTTGGATGTGCTTACCGTCTTTAGTCGCCTTCCACGATTCGACTTTAAACTTTGCATGAAACACCGGCTCTGGGAACAGTTGCCCCCACGGGCCCATGTTCTGGATGGCCTTGGCCAAATCCATCGTGAGCAGCTTGCTATCAATGTTCATCAAGTCGACGTCGATGCTGCCAATCATTTGGTCATGGCTAAGCTCCAAGCTCACCATGTGGTCAAACACTTCCATGAATTGCGGCAGGTTCTTGGATTTCAACGAGAGGCCCGCTGCCATGGCGTGGCCACCAAACTTGGACAGCAGGCCTGGATACTGCGCGTTGATCTTGTCGAGCAGGTGTTTCAAGTGCACTAATGGATGAGAGCGCGCACTACCTTTGACGTCACAGTTATCGACCACATCCTGGGCCGCTGCAATTTCTTCTGCCGAGGCGCCAGCCATTTTCAGCGCCTCCAAAGCCTCACGAGCCTCGGTCAGCGCGTCGGTATCTGTCATGCAGATCACGGGCCTGTTCAACTTGTCCTTCACCCGTGAGGCCACAATCCCCACAACACCGGGATGCCATGTCCTGTCATGCAGAACGACGCCGTGTTTGATCCACAGATTGAACTTTTCAATAAGCGCATTGGCGTCGACCACGTGATCGGCTTCAATATCCCGACGGGCCAGGTTCAGCTCTTCCAGGCGCCCGGCCAGCAGCTTGGCCTCTTCCTTGTCGGTGGACAGCAGGCAATTGACCCCCAAGGTCATGTCCTCGAGGCGGCCTGCGGCGTTGATACGCGGGCCCAGCATAAAACCAAAATCTTGCGCCGTGATACGGGTGTGTTCGCGCCTGGCGACCGTAATAAGCGCCAGAATGCCCTCTCGGGTCTTGCCAACACGAATTCGTTCCACGCCAGCCTTGATCAAGTTGCGATTGTTTTGATCGAGCTTCACCACGTCTGCCACGGTACCAACTGCCACCAGGTCGATCAGGCCAATCAGGTTTGGCTCCTTGACCCCGACTTCTTCAAAATACCCCACCTTGCGCAAGTGCGAGCGCAGCGCCAGCATGGTGTAAAAGATCACGCCGCAGCCAGCCAGATGCTTGCTCGGGAATGGGCAGTTAGGTTGGTTCGGGTTGACGATGGCGACGGCCTCTGGCAAGCCATAAGTACCCGCCAGGTGGTGGTCGGTAATGATCAGCTCGCAGGGATGCGGCAATGCTTTTACCGCAAGTCCGCCGTCGACGTTGGAAATGCCGCTGTCCACGGTGACAATCAAGTCGGGTTCCAGCTCCCCTGCGAGTTTCACAATCCCTGGCGTCAGCCCATAACCATGAATCCGACGATCCGGGATCTGAAATCTAACATCCTTGAAACCCAGCAGGCGCAGGCCTTCTACCGCGATGGCCGTGGAGGTGGCACCGTCGCAGTCAAAGTCACCAATGACGACCACGCGGCTCTGGCGCCGCAAGTGCCGTTCAAAGGCCTCAGCCGCCTGCTGCATACCCATCATCAGGAATGGATCGAGCAATTTGCTAAGCGAATAGGACATTTCGTCCATCGACTGAACGCCACGATTGCGCAGCACCCTGTCCAGCACGGGGTTGTCGTGTATCGGACGGTCGCCGACAGGTTGCAACTCGACAATAGGCTTTAGGGCAGTGATCACTGACAATACTCGCTTATTCTTTGATATTTCATTATCAACCATGAAAAAGCCCCGCCACAAGGGCGGGGCTATCATTTAGCGTTAAATGCCATCACACGGTTTTGACGGCGTTCAGCTTGCCGGTGTTGATGGTCGACTTCTCGGTGCTGGTTGCGGCCAGGGCACGGAGGTAGTACGTGGTTTTCAGACCACGGTACCAGGCCATGCGGTAGGTTTTGTCCAGCTTGCTGCCGTTGGCGCCGTCGATGTACAGGTTCAACGATTGAGCCTGGTCGATCCACTTTTGGCGACGGCTCGCAGCGTCGATGAGCCAGCGAGGTTCTACCTGGAACGCGGTCTGGTACAGGTCTTTCAGGTGTTGTGGGATGCGCTCGATCTGTTCCACCGAACCATCGTGGTATTTCAGATCGTTGATCATCACCTCGTCCCACAGGTTCAAGGCCTTCAGGTCGTTGACGAGGTAGGTGTTGATCAGCGTGAAGTCGCCCGACAGGTTCGCTTTCACGAACAGGTTCTGGTAAGTCGGCTCGATGGACTGCGATACGCCGGTGATGTTGGCGATGGTCGCCGTCGGTGCGATGGCCATGATGTTGGAGTTACGGATACCCTTCTGCACGCGAGCACGTACTGGCGCCCAGTCCAGGGTTTCGCTCTTGTCGACCGAGATGTACTTCTCGCCGCGTTGCTCGATCAGGATCTCCTGCGAATCCAACGGCAGGATGCCTTTCGACCACAGGGAGCCAGGGAAAGTCTCGTACGCGCCGCGCTCGTCAGCCAGGTCGCAGGATGCCTGGATAGCAAAGTAGCTGATGGCTTCCATCGAAGTGTCAGCAAAGGCTACCGCCGCGTCGGATGCATACGGGGTGTGCATTTTGTACAGCGCGTCCTGGAAGCCCATGAGGCCTAGACCGATTGGACGATGCTTGAGGTTGGAGTTTTCAGCCTGAGGCACAGCGTAGTAGTTGATGTCGATCACGTTGTCGAGCATGCGAATGGCGACGTTGATCGTCTTCTGCAGCTTCACCAGGTCGAGTTTACCGTCGACGATGTGGTTCGGCAGGTTGATCGAGCCCAGGTTGCAAACGGCGATCTCGTCCTTGTTTGTGTTCAAGGTGATCTCGGTGCACAGGTTAGAGCTGTGAACCACGCCGACGTGCTGCTGCGGGCTGCGCAGGTTGCACGGGTCTTTGAAGGTCAGCCATGGGTGGCCGGTTTCAAACAGCATGGACAACATCTTGCGCCACAGGTCTTTGGCCTGAATCGTTTTGAACAGCTTGATGGCGCCTTTCGTTTCGGTCAGCGCTTCATAGTGCTCGTAGCGCTCTTCGAAGGCCTTGCCGGTCAGGTCGTGCAGATCCGGAACTTCGGACGGCGAGAACAGCGTCCACTTGCCGTCATCGAAGACGCGCTTCATGAACAGGTCAGGGATCCAGTTGGCGGTGTTCATGTCGTGGGTGCGACGACGATCATCACCGGTGTTTTTACGGAGTTCGAGGAACTCCTCGATGTCCATGTGCCAGGTTTCCAGGTACGCGCACACAGCGCCTTTGCGCTTGCCACCCTGGTTAACGGCCACGGCGGTATCGTTCACCACTTTCAGGAAGGGTACGACGCCCTGGGATTTGCCGTTGGTGCCTTTGATGTAGGCGCCCATGGCACGCACCGGCGTCCAGTCGTTACCCAGACCACCGGCGAATTTGGACAGCATGGCGTTGTCGTGGATGGCATGGTAGATGCCCGACAGGTCGTCCGGAACGGTGGTCAGGTAGCAGCTCGACAGCTGTGGACGCAGGGTGCCGGCGTTGAACAGAGTCGGGGTCGAGGACATGTAGTCGAACGACGACAGCGTGTCGTAGAACTCAATCGCCCGACGAGTCGGCTCTTTTTCCTCAACTGCCAGGCCCATGGCCACGCGCATCAGGAAGACTTGCATGCGCTCGTAACGAACACCGCCGTCGTGCTGGAAATAACGGTCAAACAGGGTCTGAGCGCTCAGCAGATCAAGTTTCAGATCACGCTCTTCAACCAGCGCATCGCCGAGTGCTTTGAGGTCAAAACGGCCATCGATCAGGATAGGGTTCAGCTGGCCAATCGCGACACCGTGCTCCAGCGCCCTGATCAGGTCGGTACCGTAGTTAGCTTTGGTCGAAACTTTGAGGTGTTTGCGCGAGGTGACCTTGTGTTGCTTCTGCAGAACGCCAGCGGCAACGTAAGCATAAGCAGGTTCGGTTTCAATCAGTGTTGCGCAGGTCATGACCACAACTTGCACCACTTCCGGCCAGGTAAGACCATCGAAGGCGTTACGGATGGTGGCCTTGGCAATGGCGTCTGGCGAAACATCCTTGAGACCCTTGCAGCAATCGCGGAGGTAGCTGACCAGCAGCGTCAGCGTCAGCGGATGGCGAACGTCTTCATCGTCCTTGTAGGTGATTTTTGGCAATTTTTCCTGATCGCCACGCAGCCTGGCGTGCTCGGCACGGTACAGAACGTAGGCGCGGGTAACCTTCTGCTCACCGCTCAAGCCCAGGCCGCGCTCGACCATGTCTTGAATGTCTTCTACCGTCACCGCGTCGCGGTTGCGGCATTGCTCGACAACCTGCTTTACGATTTCGTTGATCACATCGGCGACGCGCAGGGACGAGCGAGCCTGAGGGCCTTCCACTTCAACGAAGGCCTTGAGGATGGCGTTTTTGATTTTGTGCTCTTCGAACTCGCTGGACAAGCCATTGCGTTTGATAACGGTAATCATGTGTAACCCTGTGTGGGGAGGCTGCTAACACAGCCCCGGTTTCTAATTTTGCAAATCTTGGCTGGTCACAAGGTGCCGTGACCAAAAAATGTCTGATTGACAATATATCATCATTGTTGGCGTCAAGATCAACTGATCGCTCAATGTTAATTCAGACCCCGGAACATGTTGTGAAACGGTTTCCAGACACCGACTTGTGCTGTTTTGGCCTCCTCCATCGCCGCATCCAGCAGGGCTCGCTCCTCATCAGAGTCTGTGGCCAAGAGCGAATTTGGCGTTGCTACACCCTGCCTAACCAGCGACTCACTTAGGGAAATCCCATCGCGGTCATACGCATTGCAGGCCAGCACCACATGGCTACTGAAATAACCAGTGCATTTGAGAAGCACCCGCTTACCCACAACCGTCGACTTAATAGCCTGATCGACTTCACCCTGAAAGTCATCATGCGAGAGGTCGGTACCCTCCATCGCCGCGCTTTCAATGCCGGCGAAGCGAAACTGGAAAGCGAACGGGTCGACCATGGCATTGCTGGTGCCTATTTTGGCCAAATACTCTCTGGCCTGGGCCTGTCCCGCAGTATCATTCTCGAGGGGTATCGCCCAATACACCAGGTTAAGCTGGGCTTTTTGTATCACCGTGACAGCTACATCCATGGGTTTATCAAACGGAACGACTGACCCCAAGATCGATATATCTCGAGGGGATGCCAGCACGCTGGTACACACCCACAAAAAAACGACGGGAAATAGCTTCTTCAGCATGACCGCTCCACTTCTTTGTATGTATAGTTTAAGAATAAGCGAATTATATCGGAGATAATCTGTGCGTAATAGCCATGGCAAAGGAGGGGTGTCATTTATTGAATGTAGCGCACTACCACTTTGTGCGAACATGGACTATGAACACTCTTTCAGGTATATCCAAAGAGTAAGTCCTGAGGAAGTCCTCATGGAATCTTTGGCCCCGGTTGTCGCCACCGAGTTGGCTGGTTTTTCTTGGTACAGCCCCGGTGCGTCCAGGCAGTTGGTTTCCGTCAAAACTTCCAGCGACATTGAGCTCGAAACTGGTGCATCCTATTTATGCGTATTTGAAGATTCCCCTTCGAATACGGGCAGTCATGCCATAAAGTTGAAATCAGTCCTTCCCCACGCTGAATGGGGTAAACAACGAATCGTAGAAGAGGCCTTCAAATCTTGGCGCCTGCGGTTTGTCGGCGATTACAACTTACGCCGTTGGTACAAAGCCCATGGTGAGCAGGCCTTCATGATGCTCGCACATCATCCAGACACGGTCGCTCAGCTTCTAAAACTCAATGACCACAGCATGCTGCGGCTGAAGAATGAAGTGGCCACGCTCCGAGGGCACTGGAACGAACTCAAGTTCTTGCTCAGGCACGAAATGCCGATGGATGAAGCGGAGCGCGCCTTGGACGTGTTCAATGCTCAGATTGAGCCCTCTGCGTGCCTCGATCCATTTCTGCTGCTCACGGTGCAGAAAAACCTGTCAAAAATGGCCCAACATCGCTATTTCGAGGCGATGGGAGTGTATGAGCGCTGCAAGACTGATCTCCCCTCGATGATTGCCGGGTATCTGGACACCCAGATGCAAAAAACTGGTGAAAGCGCGATGTTGCTCGACAAGGCCATCAATGCGGCAAGTGAAGCTCTTCGAGTGACCAAGGCGAATATCGAATACGCCATTGAAGGCATGGTCAAAAGCGGCGCGGCGCAGGTTCGTCTATTGCGTGGCGTACAGACAGTGTCCATGGGGCGCATGCTCGCCAACGACATCGCCTTGGCCGAAGGATTGGCCCAGCGCAACGAGAACAAAGACACCTCTATCTGGATCAAGGAATTCCAGCCTGAAGCATTGCCCGATGGGCGTACAATCAACCTGACCACTGAGCAGAGGGTCGGCATCCAAACGGTTTTCAGCGCCAATACTTCCGTACTGACAGGTGGGCCAGGTACCGGCAAGTCAACGGTCACAAAGTCCCTGATACGGGAAGTTCGTCGCCTCAATCCAAATGGGCGTATCTTTTTGGCCGCGCCCACTGGCAAGGCTGCACGACGAATGTCCGAAGTCACCGGGGAGGAGGCATACACCTTGCACCGGTTAATGGGCATGACACCAGGCAGCAGCCCTATGTTGGCCGGCTTTAATGAATATGACACGCTGATTCTCGATGAAGCCTCGCTGATGGACGTGTTTCTCCTCGCCTCTGCCCTCAAGCAGACAGGAAAGCGCGGGCGAGTAATCTTTGGCGGCGATAGAGACCAATTGGGATCGGTTGATACCGGCGCCGTGCTCAATGACATTATCGAGTCTCGGTACGTCGCCACGGCTGAACTGACTGAGCCGCACCGTGCGGCGCTCAAGAGCGATATCGTCAAGGGCTCGTACGCCATCAAAGATGGGAAAATGCCCCATTTCGCCGGGGTTGAAGGAGACTTGCACTTTATCTCTGCGGAGACCCCGGAGGAGATCAACCAGAAGATTATGCGGCTCGTCCGAGAGGTGATGCCCAGCACCTACGGTATCCAACTGGATGACATCCAGGTTCTGGCGGCGATGTTCAAAGGTGAAGCGGGTGTCAACCGGCTGAACGAAACCCTGAAACCATTGCTCAATCCTGCCTCGCAGGATGTAAACACGCCTTGCCGAAACCTCGGAAACCAAACCTACCATGTGGGTGACCGGGTCATGCAGCTGCGCAATCGTTACGATCTGGACATCCAGAACGGCGAGGTCGGGAAGATTATGGCTTTCGATGAAGTGAAAAAAGCGGTGCACCTAGAGATCGAAGGTCGGGTCATTGCCCTACCCTTTGATAATCACCCCTACCTTACCCACGCAGGGGCGATGTCGGTGCACAAAAGCCAGGGCTCGGAATACCAGTGCGTGTTGATCAGCGTGCCCGATGAACACGAGTTCAGATTGGATCGCCAATCCATCTTCACTGCCATCACACGTGGAAAGACCCAGGTCTGCGTGATCGGGAAAAAGGACACCCTCCAGCGGATCATTGAGAAACGCCAGGTACGTCTCACGCACCTGCCCTTCCTCATCGCGGAGCAGATTTGCGCAGTCTCCGACTACGAAGACTTTCAAAAGCTGGCCGAACAGGGTAAAACACCGAAGATTCCAAAGCCGAAACATCGGGTACGGGCTGAGGATATTGAAATTACGTTTTAGAGCCTGTGATGACTTACGATTATGATGTGACAACAGTAGCTCTTTGCGTATTCCCCGCATTGCTAGTACTGGATTTATCGATTGGCGGGTTTCTCAAACGAAGACGAAGAATTGCCTTCGAAAAAATCAGAAAGCGCGGCATCAGCTTCCTCAAGACCATGAGTTGGCAGGACTTTGAGCGGTTTTGCGCCCTGCACTTCAAGGCTTTGGGCTACGAGGTCGAGATGTGCGGCCTGGGTGGCGCCGATGGCGGCATGGATCTTCTGCTGCGCAAGCGCAGAAAAACCACCCTGGTGCAGTGCAAACACTGGAAAGCCAAGGTAGGCGTGACCACCGTTCGAGAGATGTATGGGGTGATGCACGCGCACAAGTTCGACGACGTGATCATTGTCGCCCTGTCCGGGTTTAGCCGGGAGGCTTCGCAGTGGATTGGCAATAAACCAATAATGTTGATGAGTGGGGAGGATCTCCTTACCCCACCCCAACTTTGAGGCCATAAAAAACCGCACATTTCTGTGCGGTTTTTTTGTTGAGCTGATCATCAGGCCGGCATCATGAACCATAGAGTGGCGATCAGGACAGCCGTCAGTGCACCCAAGACACTCATCGCAATCTTGAAGTGGCCGTTCTCGGCTTTGAGCCCGGCGAACTGGGCAGCGTACTGCGCAGTCAGCGTGACGTTACGCTGTTTCAACGTCTTGATGATGCCGTTGCCCTGGGCACGAAGTTGCAGGAAGCGATCTTTCCAAACAGCTACAGCGCCTTCAGCTTTTTTACGCGCCTTCAGCTCTTTCTCAAGCTCAGTCTTCAGCTTGACGATTTCTTGCATGCGCATGTCGAGTCGCTCATGCAGCACAGCGAACTCGGTTGAGCCTGAGCGCGCTTCGACCAGTTCACGCATGCTGATTTCCAGCTGGCTGATCTGCTCGTTTAGCCCGTCAATTTTACTCTGGAGTAAGGTGTTTTCATCACCCATCAGCTCCAGGCGCTTGTGCGTTTGGGTCAGCTCGTCGCTCAGTTCCATGAACTTTCCGCGTACTGCCGATTCCGCCGACACCGCCTCTTCCAGCTTGCCGTTCAGGGCTTCAAGAACCGAGGCTTCAACCAGGTCGCCGGAGCTCACACGATTTTTGTATTCGTTGACAGCTTGCTGGGCAGACTCACGCTCTGCAACGGCGGCAGCGACCAGGCCTTCGAACTTTAGCTTCTCAGCAGCAATCTTCTGTTCGCATTCTTGCTCAATCACCAGGCACGCATCTTTCACGCGCTGACTGTGATCCTTTTCAAGCTGCTCGGCCTGTTTAGCCATGTCGCGAGTGATTTGCTGAATACGCGCCGCGCTGTCTTGCTTGAGTGATTGCGTCGAGGCTTCGAGGCTGATGACTTGAGCCTTTACTTTATCCAGGCTTCGAGTCATTTCATGCTGACGATCACGAGCGTCCGTCATTTTGGTTTCGTGATCACGACGCATCTCGATGATGTTGTCGTTCAGTGCCTTTTCTTTGGCGCTGTGAAATTCTGCGGCGTCACCCGGCGCACGCTGAAGAATCTTGGTGGTGTCTTCGACCTGGTCGATGATTTCCAGGTAGTCGGCGCTTGAGCTGAGTGCGTATTTACCACGGTAGACCAATGCAATGGCCTTCTGCTTGAATTCTGCCCAGTCCTGGCCAAGACCGTATTCAGATTCAGGCTTGCTGACCAGGGATTCCATGGTCAGGTGCCCCAGCTGACCCGCGACGCTGGTTGGCGAGGGCGTAACCACGTAATTGACCAGGAAGCCTTCTGAAACTGCGATTCCACAGTAATTGAAAACCTTGGAAACCAGCATATCCCAGCTGAAAAACTGCATGCTGCGGTGCATGCCAAGCAATTCAGCCTTGGCCGCCGAGTTATTTCGGGCCGAGTCGAGAGAAAGGACTGTAGATTTAACTGCAGAATCGTCCATTAAAGGGTGCTCCGGGAGATGACTTAGCGCTTTGGAATTTATATAATGAATTGCCAATTCGGTCAACATGGAAATAAAAATGGATTTCGACATCAGCCTCATGCGTGACGTTCTAAAGTCGACATTTGGCTTTGATGACTTCCGGGATTTGCAAAAGCCCATCGTTCAGTCAGTCATGAATAAACATGACACTTTGGCCATCTTAAAAACTTCCGGTGGCAAAAGTCTCACTTACCAAGCGCCTGCTATTTATCGCGGCGGAACGACATTGGTCATCAGCCCGCTCATCTCTCTGATGAAAGATCAGGTCGATGCGCTGGTTGGCAAGGGTGTGGCAGCCGCCTACGTGAACTCGGGTCTCGCCCTCGATGAAGTGCAACAGCGCTACGCGACCTTGGCCCGAGGCGGTTACGCCCTGTTCTACGTATCCCCAGAGCGCTTCCAGGATCAGGCCTTCCTGCAAGCCCTGGTGCGGTCACCATTGAACATGATTGCCATCGACGAAGCCCACTGCGCCTCCCAATGGGGCCATAACTTCAGGCCGTCATATGCTCGAATCGGCGAATACCTTGACACCCTCGAAGTGCATCTTCGTCGGAGAGTCCAACGGATCGCCCTAACCGCTACAGCCAACTCCCGTGCGCAACAAGACATCGTCACGATGTTGAAGTTACGAGCACCGGAAGTGCATGTTCAGGATTTTGACCGCGAGAACCTAAGTTACGCGGTGATCATGGCCAAAAAGTCTGATCGAACTGTCGAGATTCTTCAGACGCTGGAAGAGCATAAAGGTGATTGCTGCATTATCTACTGCGTCACCGTCAAAGAGGTCGAGCGCTTGTATGAGCGCCTAAAAGGCGCCGGGGTTGATGTCAACCGCTACCACGGGCGACTGGAAACCGAAGAAAAGAACGAGATCCAGGAGCAGTTTATCAAGGGCAACATCCAGTGCCTGATCGCCACGAGCGCTTTTGGTATGGGTGTGGACAAGGCCGATGTACGCCTGGTCATTCATGCTCAGATGCCTGGGTCGCTGGAAGCCTGGTATCAGGAAGCAGGCCGGGCCGGGCGCGATGGTCTCCCTGCCAAGGCTATTCTCTTCTACCACGATGCCGATAAGAATATTCACCGTTTCTTCATTGGCCAGGCCAGCCCTGAGAGTTACAGGGTTGAGCCGGTCAAGGAAATGATCGGGCGCCTGCTTAAAAACGGGCCATGCCACCTCGACTCCCGACAAATCGCCATGAACTGCACCCAGCAGCTCGCGGTGTTGAACGCCGCCCTGCCAGAGATGGGCGTGCGTGTGATGGAAATTACCCGCAACGATGTTCTGGCCACCATCACCCTGCTGACCAATCAGGGTGAGATCGAAGAGCGTGACGGTTTGTATGCCCTCGACAATTGGCAGGAAGATGCAGAATACATCTGGGTAGACGATGTAAAGCGCCACAACTGGCTCAAGTACAACGCAATGTGCAGCTGGTGCGAGACCAACCTGTGCCGGCGCTGGCAGATCATGCGCTATTTCGATGAGCGCAAGCCTCATTACCATTGCGGCAACTGCGATAACTGCGAGCGTGAAGCGCTCTCGATCATCCAAGTGAATGCCGTGGAAAAGGCCGTACGGCCTACCACCCTCATCGCCTTGGCCAATGCCCTGAACGTCGTGTCAGACAAGCACCACAAGCAGTGGGAGCATATCCTGCTTGGTACCTTGCCGGTCAGTGAATTGACTGACGAGGAAACCCAGGTGTCTGGTCGGTTCGCATGGCACGCGGTGGGCGACCTGCGCCGCTGGGTGAAAAACCTGACCGACAACGAAATTATAGACGATCAGCGTAAATTGACAGCCAAAGGCATTGAGTGGGTCGAGGGTCGACTGGAGATTCCGATTGGTCAAAAACCAGATCGAGAAGAGGCGCCAGCCTCCCCGGTGTTGCCGATGCAGGTCATTGATAACCGCGTGAAGATGATCAGACGCTGGCGCAAATCTGTGGCGTACCAGGAGGATATCAATGAGATCACCCTCTTGAGTGAGGCTCAGATCCAGAAGATCGCCAAACTGGAGCCGTTAACGTTCGATGCGCTCGCCGGTGCTGGATTCTCGCAAGACTGGGTCACTCAGCACGCCAAGACCATCCTCACGACCATTGAAAAACACGAAAGGCAGTCCGAATATGAGCTCTAGAAGCACGTTCGCCGGGGTCGGCTCGCAAAAAACACCCAACACTCCTCAAATGCCCATCGGCGACATCATGGGCAAATTTGCCCGCGTGATGGTCATGGAGCGCGGCTGGGGCATGAACAGTGGTCGGGCCAAAGGGGCTGATACCTATTTTGAGCAGGGCCTGATCATGCCCGGTCGTGACGCCATGCAGGAGGGATTGTTCAAGGGGTTCTTGCCCAAGCGTCCGTTTAACGGTCACACCGACGGCATTTACATCCAGAATGAGGACACCCTAGCCAGGGCGAGGCAGATCCTCATCGACAACAAGGTCTACGACTTCAAGCCCAACAGCAAAATCCCTCGCTTCATCACGCTAGAGGGCAAAGCGAGGCAAAAGCTCAGCCAACAGGAAATCGATCTGGCCGACTTTCATACTCGAAACGTTTTCCAGATCCTGGAAGAGACCCTCGATAAACCGGTCAAGATGGTCGTGTGCTGGACGCCGGATGGGGCCACCACGATTGATGAGTACCAGATGGGGGTTACCGGGGGCACTGGTATTGCCATTGCGCTCGCCAGCGCTCTAAAGATCCCGGTCTTTAACCTCAACCGCCAGGATCACCTCGACCGCATCTGCGGCTTCATTGGTATGGAGCCGCCAAAGCTCATCCTTCCTGAGGTAGATCTGCTTCAACCACAGCTTTTTTGATCAGCTGAAACAGTTGCGCTGACTCGATAGACGCCATGTGCTGCACGCCATCGGCGTCCTCCAGGCGCACCGGGTAGGCCGGCGAGGTCGGGTCTAAGCCCAACAACGTCCAAATCCGACCCTCCTGGTCAATGATCATGTCGTTGGGCTCAATAATGATGCCTAGCCCCAGTCGCGTGGCTTGAGCAAACCACAGTTCTGCCCAATAAAGATGCGCAGGGGTCGCGTGCACTGTCAGACGCCAATGCAAAACCGTGGGCTCAAGAGCTGCATGCCCATCTGGGAGGTGCACACCGTGACGGGTCGCCAATGCCGCCAAGGCGGCCTGAGCTTCTTCGTAGAAGGCGCTGAGGGCTTGAGCAGCGCTACCCTTGCCCGAACTCACCACGAGCTACCTGGTGCATTATTTGGGGTTCTGTCGTGGTAGGCGTCGATGAAGTCCTTATAGCGCGCTTTCCAGTAGGACGACAACTCCAGTCCAACGAGGCAACTATCCAGGTTCAGGCCGGTTACCTTAGTGAATCGCTGACGTTGGGTTTCGCTCAGTTCCAGGTAAGGCGCAGCACTGGAGCGCCCCAGCTTGCACACCTTCACGGGCTGGTTATCCGGGCCGATGGGGGCCTGGCCACTGCGCAGCAACTGATCCGACGTCATCGGGCGACCGCCCTTGAAGGAACTGGTATCCACTACCGCATAGCCACCCGTGTTGACCGTTGGGAAACTGATGGTCTTGGCTTGCACTCGCTCAAGGTCAACCAGTGAGTCTTGCTGGTAGATCAGCGTTGATTTGGACGAGATCTGGGTGGCGCTTTTCCAGTCATACTTGCGACCCATTTCTGTCCAACGTAGCAAGTTAAGCCCAACCTCTCCCCAGCGTTGTCCGTATTCAGCCTGCCTGGTGTAAGTCGACCAGACCCCAAAAATCTCTTTTGGCGCCTCAGTCGAATACAGCATCCGCGCCGATAGACGCTCGCCGGCTTTAGCGTCAGCCGGGTTCACCGCCAGGTCGACCAAATCTCCCTTGATCGTGTTATGGGAGAGAATGCCGGCCTGCGCCGTCACACTTAAAACGCCAAGCAAAGAAAGTAATGCGATCCGCTTGATCATGGGGGTTCCCGTCTTATTTTTGTTGTTCTAGCAGCTTGGTGATGCTGATCATTTTTGTGATCACGCGCTTCGCCAAGCCGACGAGAGAAGGATCTTTACGCTGAATCTCAATGCGCCCTGCAATATCCCAAACGGACAGATCCTTGCCAATCAGCAGGATCTCCTGACATTCACGGGCCTGGAGCGTGTCATTCAAGCGATACAGCGTGCTGCGCTTATGCCCTTTGAAGGCGTTAAGCATGGGGTGTTCTTTGGTCACAATCGAAAAGACACCATCGTGCCCTTTCGGCGTGACCGAGAGCCATTTGCTCAAGGCTTGTGAAATCGGGCCAGGCTTATCATGCAGACCATGAAGGCTGAAGAAATGAATGTCAGCTTTATTCATCTCTGCTTCGGCAAGCGCCATACTGATCTTGGCTTCTTCAACAACGGGGAAATCAAGTTCCTCATTGTTCTTCGAGCTACCCATACACATACCTCCGGTTATTTTGGCAATATAAACGGGTTCACCCTTTAAATCAAAAAAAATGCCAGACACTCGGTGTAAGGCTGGCTATTTAAGATTAACCGTTTAATTTAAACTTCAGTCACTGCAGACTCGCCGCCCAAAGCCGCCAATAATTCCTTCAACAATTCACGCACTTCCGTACCCATAAATACCAAGTCGCCGGCAAGCTCTTCCAGCGGCTCACCCGCCCCGTGATCAACATCTACCAGTGCCGTAGGGGATAACACCCAGCTCTTGAGGGTAAAATCCTCTGACAGGGTGAACGTAGAGCGGTCGCCCATGGCCAGGGCCAAACAGGTCACACGCATGCCCTCTGCCAGGTAATTGACCAGGCGGGGATCATCAAGATTCAACTTGTTGTACTTCAGCGTGCCGGTGTCATCGGTCAAATCACACTTTACACCGGCGCTGAATGGCTCAGGCGTTTGCTTATCCTTCAACCATGTTGTCATCTGAGCGCAAACATCGTGGCTTGGATTCAAGGGGAATAAGAGTTTGTCGCTGATTCCACCCTTCACCAATTCAGCCAGACTGCTGGCTGTCTTGGCCGAGGTGGTATTGATGACCAGCAGATGTTCATCTGGATCTAGATAAGCCCAAGTGTCATGACCTTGGATGAAGTCCTCTGCCGAACGCATGAGATCCGCACGTACCTGCGTATCTAGATCCCGCCGCTCATCACGATTGACTCGACGGCCAAGAACCCTCTCCTCCGCCTCGATCACCTTCTTCAGTTTGGTTTTAATCACAGCAGGCGGCACTTTGCGCTCTTCACTTTTGAGGCAGACCAAATGGAAGCCCCCGCACGAGAACAGCCGGCTGTTGGTACCAAAAATTCGGGCAAACCCCATCGATGATTCCTGACCGGGTTGGCAGGCCTTGAAAGGTCGTTTGTCCAGATGCGTTTCCAAAGCGACCGCGTCTATTGTCGCCGGCACGCGGTAAACGCTGAGGTTCTTGAAAATCATGCTGCACTCCATGGCGCGAACCCGCTCGGGCTATCCCAAGATGCATCTGCCGTAACAAATGCGCCTGGAAACTTCGTTTCCGCGCCAAACCGTCAATTTATTATTATTGTTTTGTCGGGTTGTTTGACTGATGGGCATCAATCGTCTACCGCATCCCTTGCCATCATCCCCCAGCTGCACTACATTTGTCATCAATTGACGAAAGCCTCCACCATTGAGGCCGACGATTCCATTACCCGCCGCACAAGAGTCAACGGTTTCTGTGAACAACCCCACCACGTCACAACATCCCATGTCTCTCTGGAAAGGCCATCTTGCGCTTGCCACTGACGTGGTCAAAGCCTACTGCTTTCGCCAGGAGCTGCGCGAAGACGCCATCCAGGAGGTACTGCTTGCCTTATGGGAAGCCGTGCAGGACTGGGATGCTGGCATGCAGGAGACATTTACCCACTACGCATGGTTGTTCATGCGGCGAAAGCTTCTGGTGTACCTGACTCAGAAAGCAACGGACTGTCCTCGCCTCTCTCGGCGCGAGTTGTCGGTAATGAAGCAGATCCGCGTTTACCTGGCGGCAGGACACATGATCACCTGCCAGGCCATGGAGGAGCTCAGCCAGCAGTCGGGCATTACCCTCTACCGTCTGCACCAGCTCGTGGGCTTTTGGTACACATCCTGCGTGAGCCTGAGTGCTGCCAGCTTTGCTCAGATCGCCGATGGGTATGAGGACGACATCGATGTTGACGAGGAGCGTCGCCTGGAGGCCCTTGATAAGGCCCTGGCCAGTCTTCCAGAGCGAGAAATGGGGGTGATCCGGGAGCGACACCTGACTGACCCTCACAAAACGCTGGCAGAGCTCTCCGTGCTGATGGGGATCTCCATAGAGCGGGTTCGCCAGATTGAAGCCAACGGCATCAAAAAATTGAAACGCGCCCTGATGGAAGCTACCGCGTAAGTCGACACCTAAATAACCAGTAAGAGCGGGTCGCGAAAGACCCCACATCACCGGGCAGGCGCTTAAGCAAAGCGCCCGGTGTTGTTTTAACCTAAAAACTCATGATGAGGTTCACCCGTGTCCCAGGATTCTGCAGCCCTTAATGCCTCGATAGCTTCCAACCATTTTATCCAGTATGCTGACCTCTCCCGCTGTTTCTTCATTACGCCTGCGCAAGTGGGTAATGCCTCAATCGGCAGTAAGTCGAAAAAGCACTGCCGGGACGATTTCAAAGTTACTTTTTCCCCGCGCCCTTCAGGTAATGGCGGGCCGCAATGTACCTTCAATCTGGAATTACCACATCGCGATGACGTGCTCGCCATGCATACGATGTTCTCTAGTTTGATGCAGTATTACGAGTCTGTCGTGACTGGCGGTGCTTTTGACCCGCAACTGCATCCTGTGGCCAAGGGTAAGCACTATCAGTTCAGTACCACGGCATACGCCAGGCCGGGTAACCCCACCGAGGGGTCACTGCCTACTGTCCTGGTCTACCACTTCAACATCGCCCTGCTGATCAATGGCCGTCCTCATCACGTGGGTACAGTTACCCTGAACGGTGCCATCAATACGGTTTATAACCTACGCGATGATCTTGATGTCCTGAAGGCACTGTTTCAGCGAGAGCCGATTGAGGCTATCCGAAAGATTGCCCGTCCATCGGCTATTTGGATCTGAAAGCCAGGCAAACAAAAAGGCGGTCTGTCTCCAGGCCGCCCTCTTCTGCATCCCCTTAATCGCTCCTATTGATGAGCGACGCCAGTATTTCCTCGCTGCTCAGGTACTGAGCCACCGGCTTTTCCACGTCAGGCTCATACTCTTTGACCAGTTCGGGGTGAAGCAGCAGCTGCCGGTAATAGCTCTTGAACCGCTGCTCGATGTCACGATCACTGCCTCTGATTCGCAGTTCATGACCACCCACGTGCCCACG
The DNA here is from genome assembly GCF_028823535.1 of Pseudomonas serbica. Classification (GTDB taxonomy): domain Bacteria; phylum Pseudomonadota; class Gammaproteobacteria; order Pseudomonadales; family Pseudomonadaceae; genus Aquipseudomonas; species Aquipseudomonas serbica. The sequence goes on from NZ_JAQIYM010000090.1 coordinate 539,050, forward strand.
AGCCCGCCTCACGGCGGCATGAGCGACCTCCGGGCTCTGACAGGTCGCCAGGCCCCACGCTTCTTCCACCAACGGCGCATCGGGAAAGCGAACGGCGTACACAGCATCCAGAAACTCGTCAAACTTCGGCATGAAGGTACGGAAGTATCCGCAGTTGTTCAGCCTGGCCATGGCCTCCAGAATCTCCGCCGCCGAGACCTTATGTTCGGCAAACTTATGTAGCCAGACCCTTTCCTTGGTCAGGGAATCAATACGCGCATCGCTTTTCCACTGCCGGCCATAGCACTGGCCAAATTCAGCATCCAGGGAACGCCAGGCGTCAACCAACTGGTTGGTGTATTCGGTGATCGGGTACTGACGAATCAAGGCACAGAGCTGCACCACGGACTCAGGCCCTGGCGGGTACTCCTCAAAGCACTGAATTCCACGCATTAACCACTCGCGCAAGGCTTTCAGCTCAAGAGCTTTTCCCCCGACATTTTTCAGGGTGTTGAGCAACATTGGCGCTCGGAAATCGACCCTTTCACCATAGGTCAGGTTCAGGAGATTTTGGCTGTAGCGTTTCTCCAAGTGCTTGAAAAAGTTTGTGATCTCGGCACTGAGCTCAAGAAAATCCGGGGGCGTCTCAGGGGGCATTAGTCTTCATCCTCGAGCATGGCGGCTAGACGCGCTACATCTTCAGCAGTTTGTTCAACCACAGCACGGGTTGGATTTTCTTGGATCCAGCGCGTGATGGCATAAGGCATCGTCTTCAGCGTGGGTTTTTGTTTGGACTCGCGCAAGTCATCAAACATCCCCGCCAGGCAGGAGTCTATGCACAAATCGGGAAATTCAGAGCGTAGCTTTGCGAGCAAACCTTCGTCAGGCTTGAATACCAAGCCTTCATACCAGTAAAGGTTGGTCGGTAACCAGCCGGGGTAACCATGACTCAGGGCGTCTTTGCGGTTGTCCAGCGAAATCACCTCAGTGATTTGCGACATCGAGGACGGGCCAAGATCGCTAAGCTTGAGCGCATTGGCGCGGTCAGCCGCTGACAGATCCTTGATTTGGCGCAGGGCAACGTTTTTTTTGCGCTTGCCGATGGCACTGGCGGAACCGACCATGCCGGCACTCACCAAATGACCGCCTACCGCACCCTGTTCGACGTGCCAGAATTTGAAGGCTTGAAAGCGATCAATCACCGCCCAGATCAAGGATTCAGGAATGTCCCACTCCTGGGCCCAGCGCTTGGCTTCCAGAGCGATTTTGCCCACCGGCGAGGCGGTAAACAGGCGCTCGGACAGCTCCCTGACAACCGCCTTCTCCAAAAATGTGCAAACGTTGGCTTTCAATAATTTGCGAAGGTCTTCCGTCATTGGAATGTGCCGTCAATTTTTAGCGATTAATTATGCAAGTGGCTTCCGGGTCAATCATTAACATACAATTGACAGATGCCACAAACGGGCCGAGAGCATAAAGTTTTCTATGGAAATTAACAAGTCGACTGCCAGCGCGGACGAAACCATCGTCCTCTACCCTCGCAGCTACAACAAGCGCGGTGAGGAGCGTCTTCACTCTGTACAGGGGGTTACCCTCGATGGCCGCGAGGTCAACGTCAAACTTCGCGTCGACGAAACCATGCTGGGCAAGGAAACCACCCCCAGCATTGCGGAGTTTTCGCGTGAGGACGTAAAAGCCAAAACACCCTGCTTGGCCACCCCTAACAATGGCCCGGACAGCCGCGAAGGCATGCTGCTGTTCACCGGCTGTGAAGTGGAAGGCGAAAACCGAAAAGGGATTCCGACGTTCATTGCCCGTTGGGCCTACGTGCTGGCCTCTCACTCCGAAGCGCAAACACCGGTGTACGGGCTCGGTCGGGTGGTCATGCTTGCCGACAGCCAGGCCACAAAGTCGATTCAACAGGAACTGGCTGACCTGGAAAAGCTAAAGCCAGAAGGCTGGGAAGCGATTGCAGAACGCAAGCGCCTGACCCTGGGCGATGCCATGCAATTTTCTTACTTCGGTCAACTCTACCAGGACAAGGAAGAAGAGGCCTTCGCCATCAATAATCGCCAACCCCTGGTAGCGTTCGCTGACCGAGTTTTCACGGGCTACACCCGTGGTGGGGTCGTCGGTGGGTTGTTGATCCGCCTGCAGGATGAAAGCGGTGCGTTCATTCCTGGGTTCAGTGTCGAGGTATTTCCCCGCTGGATTCGGCAAAACACGTATCAAGCCGCCACTGATGTCATGAAGTTTTTCTTTCGCTCATTTGACCAGCGCTCGCCGGGCGATCTGGCCCACACGATCACAGCCATGCCTATCATGCGTTATTCGTGCGGGCCTTCGTTCAAAAACTACTATTTCCAGAAAGACCCTGAAGCTTCACTGCTCAAGATCAAGAAACGTTACCTGATCAACAATGAGCCAACGGTGTCGATGATCGCGTTTACCCTCAGCAAGCGCGAGGAAAGCGGTGATCGCTTCATGCTCAAATACTTCCCGTTGAGTAACCCACTGTGCTCCGTCGCCACCATCGGTGAAAAAGCCCAGGCGACTCAACCTACCAATGAAGTCGTGCATCAGCACCAAGAGTCTGTCGATCATAGCCTCCGCCCAATAGTCGGCTTGTCCTCCTGCCCTGCCCTCGCGTTTGCGGCCTGGTACCAACCAGCTTTCATTGAACCTCAGTTCAGTGGCCTGGTGCCTGAGCAAAACGATGTCGATATTCCTACTGAGGCTCCGGAATCAACCCCTGAGCCTCTTGTAAGTGCAGCTGAGAGCAACACGGTTAGCGAAGAGACGGCCTCTCACACGGTGGAGGTCGTCGCAGAACCGCCGCAAGAGCCCGTGAGCGACGAACAGAGTGCTGAGACCCATCTAGCCATGGATAATGCGCCGACACCCCCTGAGCAGGCCACAGAATCGGTTGTGTCGGTTGATGCATCAGACGAAGCGGACTTGTCGGACATGTTTGCTGATGTCCCCGAGGACGAACTGAGAAAGGCCGAGGAAGCAACAGCGCAGATCCTCGCCGAGGTGGCAGCAGAACCTGTTGTCGTAGAGGATGCGGATGAAGACGTTGATCAGGATACTGATCTTAGAGCCGAACCAATCTCCGACGAATCAGCTACACCCGAAACATCAAGTGAGGACACGGCCACGCCTGTCAGGGTCGAGGGGGACGAACAGAGCACCCCGGTTACCGTCCCAACAGCGCCGATTGATGAGCTGAGGTTCATTGACGTGTCGACCGATGGCGAGCACGCGCCGCTGCCGGAAGTCCCTGAGCCTGCAACGGAAACGACTGACCAGATTCAACCCCCGGAGCCGTCTTCTCCAGTTAGCAACCTCGTCGAAGTGCCGCCAATCACGCCCAGAGTTAGCGAACCAGAGAAAAAGAAAAAGGGCTTGGCCCGGTTCTTCAATGAAAATGGCCTCCTTTGAGGGAGGCCATTCGGTCAATCAGGCTTACGGTTGAGGGCCGTCGCTCTCACGCTTGATTTCGGGGGTTGCAGGTTTAAACCATTCAACCCCGTTATCGATAGCCATGCTGCCTGTGATCCATTTGCTGTGGTTTTCAATCAGCTTTTGATTGATTTCCATGTAGACGTGGTATTCCTCAGGCTCAATCGCCGCGTTCCTGGCAACTTCCCTTGCTTTGTTCAGCTCATGAGTCAACTGCAGGTCAATCAAGGCAGTCTCACCGGTACGGAAGCTGTATTTGACCGACTTCCCGGTTGAGGCCAATTGAAACAACGCCGTCGTCACCAATTTACCAGCCACGACTTCCTTGACTTGAGCCGGCTCGCCGGCACGACTTGGGCGGAAAAACGCAGTGGGCGGAGCGTTCCTGCGAGTGTCGGCCATACCTGGAATGTGCAGATTGATGTACGCCAGCTTGCCGCCGTTGAATTCTTTGTCCATCACCTTCAAGGTAACATCGCGCTTTTTTGGCATAACAGGGTAGATATCTTCCCCAACCTTCAGCAGGTGACTATCGAGAAGCGATACCGACTGACCTTCGTGGTCTGTTCCCAGCTTCACCTCAGCGAATGAACGACCATCCGGGCCGATCAACAAATAGGCCTTCATGGTCGACGCACCCTTCTTGCGGGCAGACATATCATGCTTGATGCCTTTGCCAAGCAATACGCTCCATTCCCCCATCATGAGCACACCGGTCTCATCGATCTTGGGGATCACCACGCTTTTGTCGTGGAGGGTGACATGCTGATCGAGTTGGAAGTCGCGGAACGTGCCGTTTGAACGTTTCACACGAACCGTATCTCCGTCCGCCAGGCGCTCGGCTTCCCAGCCCCGCATGAGCTTGCCAGGAAAACCGTAGTCCATCTCAATAATCTTGGTCAGGAGCTTTATTGTTGATTTTGGGTTCATCTTGAAACCACTCGATTTCGTCTCATACCAGTACTATGAAGTGTGATACAGCGTGGAATCAAGAATTTATGGCTCAATAATCACCATAAATTGACATTGGGTGTTGACACCCTTTTGCTCCAACCTATAATCCGCTGAAACAGGGCTTTTTTTGTAAAAAACCCACGTTTTTCTTAGTGTAACACCACCTCCCTGGAGTTTTGCATGACCAAGCAAGCCCTGATCGATTCGATCTACGAAAGCATCGAAAGCACTGGCACGACCGTGACCAAGAAAGCCATCGGCGACGTGCTGACCGCCCTGCCAGAGGCCATCATTGCCCAGCTGAACGCTACCCGCACCGCTACTCTGGGCGGCATCGTGTCAATCAACGTCATCGACAAGCCTGCTCGTAAGGCTCGCAACCCGAAAACCGGCGAAACCCTGCAGATCCCGGCACGCCTGGGCCTGAAGATCAAGCCTATCGGCGGTCTGAAAAAGGCGATCTGATTCATTCAGCGCCGTTCAGACCAATAGCCCCCGTCAGGGGGCTTTTTGATATCATAAAATTGCCATTTGTCAAACATATCTTGTTTATTGACATTTGATGTGGTTTATTACATACAAATTGACACACTCGAGTGCGTTTGTATGAAGACTTTTGATCTCGATTTAAGGGCCCTCAAGTCAAAGGAAGCTCAACTCCTTACACAGTCAGTTTACCTGGCTGAACAGATTGAGGCATTAATTCAAGCCCCCGCCCCCGCCTCTATCGACGACCCGGTGTTAAACACTCTTCGACTGCAGCGCTGTCTCGCCTTGTCCAGGTTGCACGACATTCAGAGTCGAATCCAGATCGAGCAGGCAAGATCCCTTGGCCGAGCGTATCTGAAGACCGTGGAAACTCTGTTTCCTGATCGGTTGGTAACCGTGGTTCCCGCTGAGTTCAAACCTGAGTGCCATCCAGGTAATGAAATAGATATGCTCGAACAACGGCGCGAAACCCTCTACCAGAAAATGGAATCAGCGGAGAATCGCAGCAATGCATTGGCCGCCCAAGCGAAATTGCTGGCCCAGGCTAATAGCACGGTCAATCAGGATGAGATCGAGGAGTTGCTGAAGAAAAGGGAGAAAGCTGTCGCGTACTTTGAGCAGCAAAGTATCAAAATACTGCGGACTCGAAAGCGTTTGTACCAGTTGTACTCTCGGCTACCGGAAAGAATCTTGCACCGACTTACAGTTTCGAATGTGAGTGTGCAGCAAGATGAGACTGTGCGAGAAAAAATTTCAATACGCCCTGTCTTTCGACGTCGAATGCTGAGTTGTAAATGAAAGAGGCCCCAGTTCAACTGGGGCCTTTTCACTTAGGATTTGAAAAAATCTTCTACCAACTTCTTCAGTTGCTCGATCTTGTCTTGATCACATTCTTCTTTACTGACGATCACCCTGAACTCTGTCGGCGTGCTAACCAATGCTCCCACCACAGTATCGCCCATGTTGAGTTTGACCTCCGTGTTCACCTTATCGCGTTGACGAGGTTTGATGTCAGCGTACTTGGCCTTGATCTTCTTGATAATATCGCCACGATTTTTGAATTCGCCTGCGATATAATCTGCCATTAACTTCAAGGCGTACTTGACCACTTCATCCTGATCAACTTCTGGATTCAAATCCTTGAAGATTTTTTCCATATCAGCTGCTTCGTTGATTTGGAGCGCCCTTGGAGAAACTTCCAAAAATGCCCTAATGTCCGGATGAAGTTCTTTATATTTTATCAACTTGTAATACTGAGCTTTTCCCAACACCAAGCGCTTGCAGATGTTTTCCTGGCTCTCCTTCATTTCTTGCAACTGTTTAATGGTAATCCAGCGTTCGTAATCGTACGGCTTTTTACGGTTGCTGTTTTCCGAGTCGCAGATGTAAATCATCTCCAGGTCGGACAGCTCCCGAATGACGACGGCGATTTTTACGCCTTTGAGCTTTTTAATGGCCCGCCACCGGCGCTCGCCAAAAACAATTTGATAACGATTACGAAACCGACGGACACCAATCGCCTGATTTTGACCATTTTCCTCAATGGATTTTGATAGCTCATCAACCCCCTCGTCATCAAAATCCCGCCGATTTTGGTAAGGGTTTGGATCAATTTCATGAGTATCCAGATGGGAAATGTACTCACCTTCGAGCACCTTCTCAATTTCTGGAACGACAACTTGCTGAGTATATGAAGTTGAGTTTTCCTCCATCGTTAGCCGCAACTTGTCAGCATTAGATAACTTGCCATTTCCTTTGCCGGTCATCCGCTCTTTCATCGCCTGTGATGCTGGCGAGAGATTACCTTCTTGTGCGGTCATCTTATGCAGCCTCTTGGTTGAGGGCAGGAATATTGATCAGGATCTTTGCCAAGTCGCGATATGACTCAGCCAGTAGTCCTTCCTTCCCTGCACCAACGGCGAATTCGTGACTATAAGTATTAAAGTCGATTTCAGTTCGCTCGGGTATATACAGCGGCAACTTAGGAAGGCCGCCAATTTCGACTTTATCCAAGTTAACTCTGGCAATATTTTTTCGTGTATCGATTTTGTTGAGCAATACACCGACAATCGATTGTGTCGGGTTGTGTTTTTTCACAAACTTCATTTCTTCCGAGTTTAGCATGTTGACAATGCCCTGCTCTGCGTATGCACTGCCGTCAACAATAAAGACCAAATGCGTTGCAACGGTCAAAGCAATCTTAACCAGCATGTCCATGGATGGAGATGCGTCAATGATGATGAAATCAATGTCGCCATCAAACTGATGCAGCATTCTTTTTAAGTTCATCGCCACTTTAAGAATTTCGTCAGCATCACCACGAACGCGATGTTCGAGCGCTTCTTTGATCCCGCCATCAGAGGAGATTAAACCAACGCCGTCAAGCTTTGTGCCCCACGCGATGCAATCCAGGATATCGATATTCGGGTTTGCCACGAGGCTGCTGCTGGTGGACGCCTTCTCTGCCGATTTTTTTGCACCTATGTGGAATGAGCTGTTCATCGACTCGTCAAAATCCAAAAAAAGCACCGACTTGCCCTGCTCGGCCAGTGCTGCCGCTTCGTTGATGCTGGTGGTGGTTTTTCCGACACCGCCCTTGTTGTTCACGAACATGAGGATCTTGGTGTGGTGCATTTGGTACAGAGGGTCGAAGTCTTGAAGCATGGTGGCTGTCCTTAGAAGATTTTTGGATTCGCCTAGAAAGCTCTAAGCAAGTGAAAAAACTATAAGCCTTATAGCTTTTCATGTCAAATCGTAAGGCTTAAGGAACCAATGTTTTTTGCTGGTTTATTGAAATTTTTTATGACTGTGGTCGCAATTTGCGACTTTCATCCTACCTGTCAGACGACGCTCAAATTTAGGGTAGCTTATCGAGCATGTCGCCAGCCTCTGGGTCGCTGTCGCCTGGGATGGCCGCCCTCCTCCTTTTGCATCATGTTCGACCCTCTGCCATGTGAAACTTGGTGCCGAAGTCGCATTTTGCGAGTGGCACTATTCAGGCTTCTGAGATACCACCGGCTGAACGCGGTCTTCAGTATCTCTGCCGGCATTCCACTGAGAGCATCCTGTGAGCCTAGCTGAAAAGGTGATCATGGAGGGCTACCAATCTTTTACTCCTTCTCTTGATCGAACTTTTTAGATGTTCTTCGCGAGAGATGCCTGTCGCATTTTGCGACTTTGGTCTTGCGCTCTAGGTGGAGTTCAGGAGTCGCAAAATGCGACTTAGTAGTGTCGAAAAAAAATAACCCTACAGATATGGGTACCAAAGTCGCATTTTGCGACTTGGCCTGATGGTCTGTGTGGAGCCCCCAAATGCGTCTCTTGGGTAAGTTCATTCAGATGTTCCGTTTTTCGTAGTCCTGAGAACATTTTCTAAATTTATAACGACGGGGTGATGCGGGACAGTCGCAAAATGCGACTATTTCATGTGACCAGATTGCCTTTATTGGTCATAGTATGAACTAACCGTTTCGTACAATGTTAAGATCCATGTTCTGCTTCGCTGGCATCTTAGACTGTCGTGGATCATTCACTTCGGCCCATCGTGCCTGCTTTAAAATCCGTAGGACGTGGTTAAAGGACAGCTGATTTTTACGGCCATGAGGCTTGGTGCATGGGCAGGAAGACTTCTGAAAAAATGGCTAGACCTTATTGCCCTGGTTGCTGACCGGTAACAGACTCTTCGAGCAGGTGCTTACTGCGGGCGGCACCTTGCAAACCGATTTGAAGATGAACCGTTGTCCGGTACTGGTGGAGCCTTAACTGAAGCCGCTAGCGCCTGGGATGCATCAACACTATAAAGCTGAGATCAAGGCTCGCACCGCTGGCCTGGCCTGGCCTGGCCTAAACGCGCTACAGCAGGGACGATACTGACGGTTCCGTCAATGTACTGGTGGTCGATATTCGAGCAGGTGAAACCATTGCAGGCGTTTCACGCCATATAAAATACCAGGGGAAACCAATCGTCACACGGATCATTGGCGACAGCGCTAACACCGCGCAGTTCGCTCGCATGATGGCGACGTCGAAGCACATTCTGGTATTCGGCTCAGTAATGCACTCGTATTTCAAACCAGGCCTAGGGAAATGCGAGGGACAACAACGAGGGTACCAAAGTGAAAATCCGAACAATACCTTCTGATGCGGAATGCCAGCGCAGGCAAAAGTTCTGTATTTGTATGAGACCTGCGAGCGTGAGGTTGGCCGAGGTGAGTAGCGATCCTGTGAACGGGCTCTTATGTTTCCAACATCCGCTCGCCAGTTGGCGCGTTTCATTTTCCTTGCAGAGCGGCGTGGATGAAGAACTTAACGCCAGAGCCGGCGAACTGAACTTGAGGGTCTTGCCTACCGAAACAGAATCCGACAATCGCATTTTGCGACTCAGCAGGGCTGACCGCTGAAGCTAGAACAGAGGTGTAGATAGGGTGATGCCAGTCAAAGGCCAGGCAAACAGTTCATACTGAACCATCTGACGCTAGGAGTCCGGTGCCTGGAAATGCTGCAGAGCTCCCGGATCGGTCTCGATTTCAGCCTCCCTCAACGAGTCGCATTTTGCGACTGAGACCAAATACCCTTGATATTTGTATGGAATTAAGTCGAGGATCAGAGGCTAAAAGAGCCTTCAAGAGCGAGTCGCAAAATGCGACTCCTACCAAACCCCATGAATATGGAGGTGAATCCATCCCGAAATCAGTCGCAAAATGCGACCTAATGGACTTGGGGCCTCCTGATCACCTGTTTGATTTAGAGCACGAAGCCTCGTGAGTGGCCATGCCTCTTTTAAAACACTGGAAGCTGGCCGAGCGGAAGCGACGGACAGGCAGCTAATCGGCGATCAATCGGTGGGATTCGGAACTGGCCGACGACAGTTTATGGTTGGTGGTTGTGGTTGGTGAGGGTCAGCATCGCCTAGGGTTTGGTTGCAAACACCTCTCTTTTTCAGGGTCAGGGGAGCCCCATCTCATTCGACAGCCTCACGTCGTGGCTGGATGGCTAGAAATCCTTGAGCGCACTTTTTCTGGTTGCGCCTTACATAGGCCTGTGGAGTTCTGGTCATGTGGGGAAATCATCCAACGGGAAAGTTTCCTGATCAGAAATCTCTCGGGTTTCGTAACACGCCAGCAAGGCCTCCCATTTAAGGTCTCTTGTTTACCGGTCAAGCGGCCCAAAGCTTCTTAACATCCACCCACCTCGACCTGTAAGTCGCCGCCTGGTCGCGGAAAGGAAGGGGATTCCACACGGTGTCAGCCAGCCTCGGCTGCCTGCTCACTTCTACAGGTTCCTGCTGCTGACGGCCTAACAGCGCAATTCACTTCACAGACTATCCGGCCAATGTCCTGACCTTTTGGCAACTTTAATCCACGCCCACGGATGTTTTTTGGGGCGTCCAGGTACGCATACTCGGTGTGGCCGCAGGCCACGCAGAGAAAGACGCTCTGGCATTTCCGATTATCTGGGTGGGTATGCCCTGAGACTGGGCACTTACGACTGGTATTGGCCGGTGGTAGCGCCAATAACCGCCCGCCTTGCCAGGTGGATTTGTAATCCAGTTGGCGGCCAAACTCGCACCAGTCTTGATCCGGAAACGGATGGTTTCGAACTTTCCAGGGGATAGGGCCATGAGGTTACCCATACGTTACTGCCCAATCTCTGGTGCAATTCAACGTGCGGCGTTTCCTCACAACCAATCTGTTGGGACGTTATATCGTAACGTTGCTTAGTCGCATTTTGCGACTCGTTTCAAGGTGCACTCATACTCTGGCCATAACCACCAAGAGTCGCAAAATGCGACTCTTTGATAGAAGTAATCAGACCCGCACCGCACTGTCTAAACAGGAGGAAGCGCCCGTGGGTAAGTCGCATTTTGCGACTTGAGCAACCCTGCACGTTAAGGTTCGACTCAGACTGAAGTCGCAAAATGCGACTTGTGACCAGGTGGGTGCGCATGGTGAGGTCTTAGGTATGGGCGATCCTGAACTGTTCCACACCTGCATCTCGGTGTGCCACGAATAGCCTTAGTAAGCATCTGATGGGAAGCCATCGGATCAGCCATTTTCACCATGCTCATCTACAGCAATGAGGGAAGGGTAAGTGGCACAATCAATCCTATCGCTCGGCGGCCATACGTGAGTCGCAAAATGCGACTGATGAAAATGACGATGGTTCATCAGTGGGATCAAAAGCCTCGTTTGACGTGGGAAAGCCAAATCAAATGTTCGAGCTATAAGACATGGAATGCAGCCACGCTTTGTGAGTGTGTACGGATCTACTGAACCGGACACCAGCATCAACACCTCATGCTATTAAGGCTAGCGAGTGTCTGAGCGGCAGGCCTAGTTAAGTCTCGCGGGCGTATAACGGAGTTAGATTCACGGGATTAGTGAGAAAATAGCCAAGTCTCATAGGATGGCGACACCTGGCGATCACGACAGATTTCGCTGATCAAGGACGCCAATCCGCTACGCACCATTAGTTCTTAGGATGTACTCAGCTTTCCGCTTCTATGTTTTCGGTTAACGGTGGACGGTGACAGCTACAGGGAATTTCTTGGAGTGGAGACCATTAGGTAGAGCACCAGGCTTTCCGGAGAACCATGCTGGACTTTAGGTATATCGTCAAATCGAGAGGGAGGTTAAGAAGGAGCGGTACCGCTACAGGGATATAGAGTTGCCAGCTAAAAGCGCTGTGAAAGACAGGGATGGGCGCAGATTTACCCCTTGAGGCATAAAAATACTGATTTCGTTTAAAAAATCTGCTGGGCAAAGCACCTGAAAATCACGCAGATTTAAAATCTTAAAACCGATAAGCCTTATGACTTTTGATGGTTTTGGCGTTTAAGGCAAAGAAAACCGCCCCTTAGGGGCGGTTGGCGTTAAGCGAGGGCAGGGGAGGCCGGTTGTGCTGCTTTACGTGCGTCTTCCGGCATACGCTGCATCAGGTGGATCATGAACGCACTCTTGGCAAAGGTGAGCTTCTGCTGATCGACGTCCACATGCTTGTCTGAAAACATGCGAGCAAGATTGCCGCTTTCGAGCTGAATGTTGACCCAGCCCTGCAGCGCAGGAACTTTGCGAATCTCGGTTTGATAACCGATCAAGTAGTTGGTCACAGCATGCGCAATATCGTCGTACTTCGGGGAAGAAGACTTCAGCTCATGCTGAAGCACCTGCTTGAGCAATAGCTTTGAGTCTCCGGTGGCAACGAACTCCCTCAGGAAGGCCCTGTGACGCTCCTTGAACGCTGCATAGGTCGATTGCTTGTCTGTGGCCTCAGGAGCGGCGATGACCTCCGCTGCCGGCTTAGGAGGCTCAGGCAACCGTTCCGTTTTGTAGTTGGTGTAAGCCCAACGCACCATGCTCGACAGCCAACCGATAATGTCGGAGTGTTCAGCTTCAATTTTTTCGTACAGCTCGCGAGCGTACTTCCAAATTCCCGTGGCGATGAATCCTGGCATCTCGTCCATCGTGTCCCCGGCCTCAATCGGCTTGCTGCCCTCATCATGTGCAGCCTGAAAGATGAAAAGGAGGAGGGATTTGATGTCCGTTTTATGACCCATCTTGCCGATTTCACGAGCTGTAATGGTGAGGGCCAGCCGATGGTTGGAACCTTCAAGTCGGTAGTCATCAAGGGAGGGCTTATGTCGCTCGCACAGCGTGGCCCAGGACATGTCTACCTGATCAGGAACCGCATCAAAACGACTGACATGGGTGCCCGTAAAGTGCACCAAAGGAACATGCTTTTGGGAGGAGGGCGCCCTGAACTTGATGGCACGACTCGCCTTAATGACGTCTTCCTGGTCACGCGCCATCCCCAAAATGTCATCCATCGAAATGGCTGCGCCAGGGCGATGGTAGGCTTTTGGCTTGATGTCGGAGTTTTCTTTCGAATGACTCGGGTAGTAGTAAAAGCGCGAAGGGTTGCAGCAGCTGACGTCCAACTCGATTCGGGTTTTCAGCGACTCGAAGCAAGATGGCCAGTGCTCAACCAGAATCGGCTCGAACAGGCGCAGAACCATGCGGTATTTCCACGGCGTTGCCAGCGAGTAGTTGTGGGTCGTGTAGACGCAATACTCATAGCCGGCAAACAGCTCTTCAGCCTGATCCAATGCACCTGGCTTGTCCAAGTCGATCACCAAGGCTGTGATTGCCTCGATGTTGATGTCACCCCGGTAGTGGGGCGGTTGCTGCACCTTACCAGGCTTCTGTTGGGGGTAAACCAACTGCCACTCTGCCTCATGCTTCATCATGACAGGCATGAAGCCTTCCCCGTCTTTACGGTTCCGCAGGCGGTGAGTGGCCACTGTTTCTTTGAATTCCTCCCAAGAGAATTCCTGTTGACCTGTGCTCACGTCAACATCGAAGCAGTTTTTGAGGTCAACGACGTAAAGGAATTCTTCTGGTTGCTGGTTCATAGCGCCTACTCGTAAGTCATTAATTGATCATAAAATCTGCGGAAGCGCTGGCGCAAGCGAACTGGAGACATTGGGTGTGAATTGACATTGTGCCAATCTTTAGGTATGTATTGTCACCTTATTTAAGGAATTGCCCATGAAGCCTATCGCCATAGATGTAGATGACGTGATCGCAGTGCTAAAAAACGCACTCTACACAAGCCTGAAGAAGCGCTACCCGAGCGTCGAAAGCCCTGAGCATTGGGCCGGCTTCGACATTTACAATCGCTATGGTATTCCTATCAAGGAATTTCTGGACATCATTCTCGAGGACAACCTGCTGGCCACGATTCCTATGGCTCGCGGTGCCCTGAAGGCTTTGCAGGCCCTTAAGGACAGTGGTCGCCCGCTGGTATTGATTACGTCTCGAGGTTACGCCCCAGAAGCCCTGACCACCGGCTGGTTGGCTGCCAACAAGGTGCCGCATGACGATCTGATCATCGTGCCGGAGGGCATGACTAAAGCCGAGGCAGCCATTGCGAAGTACCCACAGGGCTTCTTGTACATGGTTGACGACTTGCCGAAAAACCTCGATGACATGAAAAACGCAGGCCTGGTGAAATACACGATCCTGATCGACCAGCCGTGGAACCAAGAGCGCCAGGACTACAAGGAAGGGGTGTCTCGGTTCGAAAGCCTTGAGGATTTTGTTATTTCGCTGCAGCGTGAAAACTTCAAAGAGCACCTGAAGTTTCCGGCAGTATCGCTGGAGCTGGCCTGCTAAATAGACATATGTGATATATTGACGCGGAGGTAGGCCTGTGGCCATCTCCCCAGTGTGTCACATCATGCAAGGGGAGGGTGTCCTGCAGGTGTTGCCGACAGGTTCAAAGAACACTTCAGGAGCTCTCCAATGCACGATCAGAAACCCTCTGGGCAGCAAGCCTCTGGGGATAAGAAATCTGGCTGGCTGACAATCGAAAATGCCCGAAACCTGGGATTGATCATTGCTTCCGTCGCCGTAACCTATGCCGCGATCAACACCGCTCAGCAAGCAACCGCGACGCGACCAGCCCCAGCGGCCCCTCTCGCCGTTGCCGCACCAGCCCCTTCGCAACCCATCCCGGCACAATCTCCCGCTCCAAAACCGACCGGCGATTCGCTTGAAAGCAATGGTCGCCTGGATCTTGGTCAGGATGAGCGTTCCGAGGCCTTCAAAGAGTTCCTCAAAGTAAAAATTGACGAACTGAATAAGGCCGGCCCGGTTGTCTATGCGACCGAACCAGTTGCTCCAGAGCCTCTGGAGGCGGTCGTTTCGTCTGCCCAGGCGCCAGTGGCACCACAAGAGTCCCCGTCGCTTGCAGCGGCCCCACAGGCGGTTCAACAGCCGGCGTCACAAGAAGCCCATGCTCCAACCGGCAGTACCGAGCCAGTTAAGGGCACTACGTCGAAGGGCTTCCCAATGACCACGCATCCGGCCCCGTTTGTCGACGCCGTCGCGAAGGCAAGCCTGGAGAGTAAGCGAGTGGCGTTCGCCAAATCCGGACAGCCTGGTGTTGCAAAAATTGGCTACAACGTCGATGGCTCGATCATGGGCGAATCTGAGAAGCAAGAGCAGATCCGGTCTACCCTTACGAATATTCCTGATGAGTGGACGATTATTTACAAGGCTCCGCAGGAGAAGGTCAGGCTCTATGTCTTTACCGACCCAAGCTGCCCATATTGCAAAAAATTGCACAGGGCGCTGCCACAATTGCAACAAGCCGGGATTTCCGTTCACTACCTGATGTATCCGCGTGACATGGCCACAGTCGCCGTGGGTCAAGTGTCTCCGACCGGCGAGAATATGCGCAATATCTGGTGCACGCCTGACCAGAGGGCCGCAATGGACAGCGCGTTCTTAGGCTACCGCGTGCCTGATGCTGACTGCGCAGCACTGCCGAAGTCGATCCATCGCACCCCACCGCCCGTGCCGGATCACTACAACATGGGTCAGATGTTCGACGTTCAGGGAACGCCAACCATGTTTGCTTCGAACGGTAGGTCAGCCAAAGGGTTTGGTGAAGCTCAGGAGCTGATTAGTTACCTCCTTCGCTGAATCGTTGCCTCTACGCTTCACCCATAAAAAAACGTGCGCCAGGCGCACGTTTTTCGTTTTCAGGGTAAAGGCCACGTTGGGAGACCCGCTGCTGCGGCTCTCTGGATCGCCTCAGCGCATTTCAAGGCCCGCTGCCAGGCATTCGCCGCCAGAAGACTTCTTAATGCGCTCACAGAGCTTCTGGTGCCGTTCCTGATCATCTGACCGCAGCGAAGAAACCTTGAGCGAGCCCACTGGTAAGGAAAGGCGCTCTGGGGAAAGGGTAGGGCCAGCCAAACGTGCACGGGTGTCAAACGTCATGCCTGTTTGGCTGATACGCATGACTTTGAAAATTTCACCAAGAATGGTGGCGTCGAGCAAAGCGCCGTGCAATTCCCGCTTGATCTTGGCATCGCCAAGCAACAGGTTGTTCAAGCGGTCAAGGTTATAGCGACCAGGCCCGTATTTGGCCCTCGCCAGCACCAGGGTACAAATGACCGGGTTACCCAACTGCGTAAGCGTCTTCAGGCCAGCGTGCTTTAGCTCCGCATCCAGAAATGGGATGTCGTGCGCAGCGTTGTGAGCGACAAGCGTAGAGCTGCCGATGAACTCCAGCATATCCATCGCAATGTCAGAGAAAACCTTTCCGCCACCCAACTGAATACAGTCATCGCGGCTCAATCCGTGCACATCGTAGGCGCCCTCAGGTACGGATCGCTGGGGGTCGATATACACATGAAAGGTTCTGCCCGTTGGGACGCTACCCTTCATCTCGACGATGCCAATTTCGCACAGTCGATGGCCTTCATGAAACTTGAATCCTGTGGATTCAGTGTCCAACACCGCAAAAATCTCTGGATCTGACATAGATGTTGCCCGCGATTAAGTGACTGACCTCATTGTTTCATGGACGAGAGCGTCAATTAAAGGGGATTGTCAGAATAGTCAGGGTCGGACAAGGCGGTATCGGATGCTGGGTCTTCCCAGGGCATCGTGTCCTGTGGCAATTCTCTGAAATCAATGCCTTCCAAGACCTCGCCTGCTGAGCTTGGGCCTTTGTCCCCTCTGGCTTTGTCTTTACCGCCCCGTTTGGACGTCTGTGGGTCTGGATGCTTGACCAGCGACTGGTCAATGTTTTTGAACCTTGATTGTCCACCGGTAAACCCAACGTAAGCCGTGCCGAGCGGCCCGTTACGCTGCTTCCCAATGATGATCTCGGCAATGCCTTTGTATTCAGTGTCAGGGTTATAAACCTCATCCCGGTACACGAACATGATCACGTCAGCATCTTGCTCAATGGCACCAGACTCACGCAGGTCGGCAGCGATAGGACGCTTGTTCGGGCGCTGCTCCAATGAGCGCGACAGTTGGGAGAGAACGATAATCGGGATACCAAGAAGTTTACCCAAGGCCTTGAGGCCCTGAGTGATTTCACCCAGCCCTTTAACTGGATCACCCGCGTGAAGCGCCGACAGCCGCATCAACTGCAGGTAGTCGATCATAATCAGGGAGAATGGCGTTTCATCGAACTTCCGGATGGCTCGTGCGCACAGTTGCTGAAGCGTCAGGCCTGGGCTGTCATCGATGAAAATTGGGGCTTTTTTAAGTTTTTCGCTCGCGATCTGAAGCTTTTCGAGGTCGCCGACTTTGAGCTTGCCACGACGAAGGTCTTCAAAATCAATCCCACCAATGCTGGCAACCGAACGTTGCAGAATCGATGTGTCAGGCATTTCCAGGGAAAACACCATGGTCGCCCGATTCAACACCACCGACACGTATTCGATGATATTCATCGCAAACGTCGTCTTACCCATGGAAGGGCGGCCACCGATGATGATCAGGTCTGCTGGTTGCAAGCCTGCCAGAAACTCATCGAGTTGATCGAAGCCCGTGGGCACGCCCGGCGTGGTTTTTCCAGAAGCTAGATCGGTAAACTGAACAAACCATCGATCAAAGACATCAGCGTAGGATTTGACTGTGTCGGCACCAGAGGTCATCCGGTGATTGGCGTCCTGAACGCCCTTCGATAGCTTCGAAAGATCTTCGGACAACGGCGCTTTGAACTGCAGCAGATCCACTTGGACTTGTTGCAGATTTCGCAGGGTATCGCGGCGAACGGCAATATTACGCAATTCTTCTGCCGCTCGAGTCACGCTGAGGGCGTCTGGCATTTCAGCCAACGACTCCATCAAGAACTCTTCAACGAACTTCATGCTGGCAAAACGGGAGAGGGCGAGAGCCGTCGAAACCGGGTTGTTCAGCTTGGTCTCACCGCTAACCCAGGCATAAATCTGCCGAGCGCCATCATTAAAAAAGTCACCAGGTTCGATAACCTCAGCGACTTTTGTAAAAAGGCTCGGCGAGTCCAGCAAGGTGGCGATGATCGTTCTTTCGAGGGGATACGCCCGCTCAGCAAAATTTGATATTCCATTAGCATCAACGAAAGACGTCATCGGCATACACCCGGTTGCAGTTTGAGGGAGACGAGTATAGGGTTCCGACCTCAATTGTCAATTGATTGCATATAGTGTCATCTGTCACCCTAGATAGACCATCTGCATCCCAGGAGCAAGCCGCGTGAGCTTTGTCCATCTGTCCCTACATTCCGAATACTCCTTGCACGACTCGCTGGTCAGAATCGACCAGCTGATGGATGGCGTGGCCGATGCTGGGATGCCAGCGGTAGCGGTGACCGACGACTGCAACATGTTTGCGACGATCAAGGCATATAAGGCGGCTATGGCGTCCGGCGTCAAGCCGATTATTGGTGCCCAGATACTGATCCAGACGAGTCGTCTGAGCACCTCGCTTCTAACCGTCCTGTGCCGCGACAATGACGGATACCGAGCACTCAGCGAAATCATCTCGCAGGGTTATGAAAAAGGCATCCGTGACAAGCTGAATCGTCCGATCATCCCGCTCAGCTGGTTTAATGACAAATCTTCAGGTTTGATCGCACTGTCCGGCGCTCGGCAAGGGGAAATCGGCACGCTGTTGATGCAAAACCGCGATAAAAGCTTGGTGATGGACTCGGTCTCGGAGTTCCGCGAGCTCTTCGGTGACAATTTTTACCTCGAGCTGCAACGTATTGGCCACGGCGCCGACGACCGCTATGTCCGTGAAGCCGTGCAGCTGGCCATGGAAGTCGACTTGCCGGTGGTCGCAACCAACAACGTGCGCTTTCTGCAGAGCGATGAATTCAGTACTCACGAGGTTCGTGACGCTATCGCCCAAAAGCGTACCGTCGACGAGTTGCGAAAAGACCACACGCCGAACTGCACGCAGCATCAGTTCCTGAAAAGCCCTGAGGAGATGATTGAGCTCTTCTCGGACATTCCTGC
Source organism: Pseudomonas serbica (assembly GCF_028823535.1). Classification (GTDB taxonomy): domain Bacteria; phylum Pseudomonadota; class Gammaproteobacteria; order Pseudomonadales; family Pseudomonadaceae; genus Aquipseudomonas; species Aquipseudomonas serbica. Next base: position 557,744 of record NZ_JAQIYM010000090.1, read on the forward strand.
AGCCATTGAAAACACCCTGGTTATTGCGGCCCAGTGCAGCGTTGACCTCACCCTAGGCAAAAACTACCTGCCGGCCTTCCCAGCCCCGGAGGGGATGACCGAGGCTGACCTGCTCGACAAAATGTCATTCGATGGCCTGGAAACACGCCTGCGTGAATACTTTCCGACAGACGAGGTCATTGCCAAACACCGGCAAGAGTACGAGGAACGCCTGCGCTTTGAGCTCAACACCATCAAACAGATGGGTTTCCCCGGCTACTTCCTGATCGTTGCTGACTTTATCACCTGGGCCAAAAAGAACGACATCCCGGTAGGGCCAGGCCGTGGTTCGGGCGCCGGCTCCCTGGTGGCCTACGCCCTAGGAATCACCGACCTTAACCCGATCCCCTATGCATTGCTGTTTGAGCGATTCCTTAACCCGGAACGGGTCTCGATGCCCGACTTCGACATCGACTTTTGCATGGACAAGCGAGACAAGGTGATCGAATACGTAGCGGATGCGTATGGTCATCACGCCGTCAGTCAGATCATCACGTATGGCACCATGGCTGCGAAAAGCGCCATCAAGCGGGTGACTAACGCGCTGGGCATGCCAGGGGGCCTGGGTAACAGCATGGCCAACCTAGTTCCCAAGGCGCCTGACATTACCCTTGAAAAGGCTCTGAAGCTGGCGCCTGAGCTGAAGATCTTGATCGATACGGATCAGGACGCCCGCAGGATTTGGGATTATGCGGTGGCTGTTGAGGGTTTGTGCCTGCAGACAGGTAAACATGCCGGTGGTGTTGTAATCGCACCGACCAAATTGACCGACTTCTCTCCTGTCTACTGCGACGCTGACGGTTCGAACCTGGTAACTCAGTTCGACAAGGACGATGTGGAAGCAGCAGGTTTGGTGAAGTTTGACTTCTTGGGCCTGAAAAACCTGACGACCATCGATTATGCGGTGAAATCGATCAATGCTCGCCACCTGAAGGAGGGTAAGGCCCCTCTGAACATCGCCTTCATCCCATTGGACGACAAGCCGACCTACAAGCTGCTACAAAACGCCGAGACCACGGCAGTGTTCCAGCTTGAGTCGAAGGGCATGAAGGAACTGGTCAAAAAACTAAAACCTGACTGCCTGGAAGACTTGATCGCACTGGTGGCCTTGTTCCGTCCGGGCCCACTGCAATCGGGCATGGTCGACGACTTCGTAAACCGTAAGCACGGCAGGGCAGAAGTTACCTACCCGCATTCGTCTCTTGAGCCGGTATTGAATAACACCTACGGCGTAATCGTGTACCAGGAACAGGTGATGCAGATCGCCCAGGTCATGGCCGGTTACACCCTCGGCGGCGCGGACATGCTGCGCCGAGCCATGGGCAAGAAAAAACCCGAGGAAATGGCTAAACAGCGGCAGATCTTCGTCGACGGCTGCGTCAACAACAAGATTCCCGCCGAGCTGGCCGAATCCGTGTTCGACCTGATGGCGAAATTCGCCGAATACGGCTTCAACAAGTCTCACTCTGCCGCCTACGCGTTAATTGCTTACCAAACCGCCTACCTGAAAGCGAACTACCCTGCCGACTTCATGGCGGCGGCACTGACCTGCGACATCGGCAACACCGATAAAATCGTCAAGCTGATCCACGAAACCCGCATGATGGGCCTGGAAGTCACCCCACCTGATATCAACCACTCCAAGTGGGCCTTTACCCCGCACAACGGCAAAGTGCTGTACGGCATGGGCTCGGTGGACAGGCTGGGCGAAGTACCGATCCTGGAAGTACTGAAGAACCGTGAACAAGTGGGCGAATTCGAAAACCTGGTCGACTTCCTCTACCGCGTCCCACTGCGCAAGAACGTGATCGAGTCCTGTATCAATGCGGGCATGTTCGACTTCAGCGGGATTGATCGGTCTGAACTGCTCGCGGTGTACCCGCTGGCGCTGGAAGCCGGCAAGCACCTGCGCAAGCACCAAGGGCAGGGCATGTTATTTGATATGGAGATCCCGCCCGTCCCCCGTTTGACCGTGCCAGCGATGGAAATCAACATTCGTCTCGACGGTGAGCGCAAGGCCCTGGGCCTATACCTGACAGGCCACCCTTACGAGCAATATCGTCCGGCCCTGCGTCCAGCTCTGACCTGCAACCTATCGGATCTGGTTACCAACCTCGAAGATGAAACGGTCGAGCGCGAGGATCGCTACTACAACGTCACCGTAGCGGGCCTAATGACCGACTTCGACTGCCGGTCGAATACCAAGGGTACCTACGCCAGCTTCAAGCTCGACGATGGCACGGCCCGAATGGATTGCATGATTTATAACAAGGAGTTCAACGACTTCCAGGCCTTTTTGAATAACCATAACCTGGTGGTACTGCAGGGTCGGGTTAGATCCAACGAAAAAACCAAAAGCTTCAACCTGATCATCGATACGGTGCAGCCGCTGGACGCCTTTCTGGCCAACCAGAGCGGCAAGGTGGTCGTTAACCTCCCCGAAGGGGCTAGCGTTATACGCGAGATGGGCAAAGTGCACGGCTTGTCCTCCCTGAACGACGAAGGCACCATGCGCGTGTTCATCCAGGGCTTCGGAGAGGAAGAGGCAAATGAATTGCCGATCCCTCCGATCAGCGCTAATGGCCCGGCCATGCAAAAGCTGGTGAGCCTGTGGGGTGACAATGTTAAGATCGAATACGTCAAGCAGTATGCCCGGAAAGTGGATTATCGGGTGGCGCGGGACACCGTACCGACGGCAGTGATCGATGACATGGATCAGCACCGGGCGGCACTGAGATTGGCGCTAGAAAAGGCTCTGAGCGCCGCTGAGGTTGCGATGACCGGATCGGAAGAGTCTGGGCCGACACCAGACTGATCGAAGGCTATAGGGGGCTCAGGCGCTGTAACAGCCCCCTTTGTTCATCAACCCCCTGCAATACACAGGAGAATGCGCAGGCTGAGCTCCCAGGACGTGGTTCACTAACGCTGACAATTTATGTCTGATGTTAAGTGCGAAAGTACCGTTCCGTTGAACAATGAAGACAAACTGGCTTGGTGTCACGAAGGTGAACTTCGTGAAGACGCCTTCATTCAATTGATGAACCGCTGCACCTATCTGCAGGTGGAGTTAAACCCCCGCAAAGCGACTGACAAAAAAGCTCCGGACTTGGTAGTGCCCGGTTATGGCGAGTGCGACCTGAAGGCCGTACAGACGCCATTTTTTGTGAGTAGCCGCTGGGGTTTTGATCCTTATTACGCCATCACACTGAATCTGAAAGATGTCATCCGCTACCGGAGTTTCTATCCCGACATGGGGATCTTCTTCTGGGTGCAATGGCCTGAAGGGATCAGCAAGGACGGGAAATTTGCGCCGCAACCCTACAAATGGGCCGTCTACTTCACCACCATGGGTGAGGTTCTGCGCATGATCGATCAGGGAATCGCCCACTGTCACAGCTATCAAAAACGCGCCGAGGAAAACACTGAAGAGTGGAAGAAAGAGCGGGGCATGACCAATGACGGTAATGCTGCGGCTAGTTACATTCTCGACACGCGTTGGATGACGCCCATTGCTGTCACCAGCAAAGATCCACGCGCTGCTTAACCCCCAAAACAATATCAATATATTGACCGCCTTGCCGGCGCTGGGTATATTCCTCCATAACTGGAAGAAATCCAGCGCCACATAATAATAAAAATAAGAGGCGTAGCCCCATGAAGATCTTCGGTGACGAGATCAGGGCGCTTATTGCGGCAGCATATCCCGCAAATGAGCTCCGTGTGCGAGACATGAACATCACCTTGAGGTTGTATGGCTGGGATGGCGGCGGTGGCTGCAGTCTTCAGCAAGCCGGTGACGAGTTTGGACTGACCCGCGAACGTGTTCGTCAAATCTCCAAAGCCTTTGCCAGTGAACTGACCCCCTTCGCGCACCAGCACCTGACCACCGTGCAACACCTGGTCACTGAAATCGCCCAACTGGCACCAGCCAGTGCCAATCGCATCGAATCCGTGCTGAAAGATAATGGCCTTGGCCCTGATCGACTGGAAGGCGTGCTCAAAGCCGCCTCGCTATTCTTTGACGGTCACAAGGCCATCCGAGTAGTGCAGGAAGCTGAAGCTCGACTGGTCATCTTTCCGTCAATGGAAGGCTTGTCCCTGAAGATTAATGCCCATGCACAGAAAGCCTGCACCCATTTAGGCGCTGTTCATATCGAGTCGCTGTTATACCTCGTGCCAGGCTTACCGACTGAAAAGGGTCTTTCATTCATCCGTGACGTCTTGGCGGAGCGGTCTGACACCGTGTGGCTCGATCCTGATCAAACCTGGGCCTGGCTTAAGAAAGCCCCGCGTAACCGCCTGATCACCTGCTTACACAAAATGCTGAGCGTGTTCAGCAGCACCACCGTCGAATCGGTGGTCGCCGGCACCAACCGGTATTTCCGCAAGACCAAGGAGGAGGGCACCGAGAGCCCGACAGTCTTGACGGCGCCAGTCGAGGTCATCCAGGCATTGATCAATCACTGGGGACAGGCGAGCTGCTCAGAAGAAGGCCGAGTGCGTAAAACACCACGCTTCAAATCCAAAGCCAAGCTCACCGAGTTCGAGAAAGGCATTGTCGAAATGATCTGGGCCACGCCCGAGAAAATCTGCCGCGAAAAGACACTGGAAAACGCGCTGGTGCCACTGGTAGGTGATAAAGCCCACCCGAAAAAGCACAGCTTCTCCAATGCTTTGAACTATTCACCGTTGATTGCCAAGGGCACTCATCGCGGCGAGTACATCGCAAACGGCGTAGTTTGACCACAAAAATGGGGAGCCTAAAGGCTCCCCTTGTTCAGCCCAGCCACGGCTGGGAGTACCGATCCTCTCCTCAAGCAAACGCCAGCGCCCTGATCAGTTTCTCCTCCTCTGTGTCCTGACGTGGCCCTAGCGCCGCAACTTTGTATTCCACCTGCGCCATCAAGGCACGAAGTCCGAACGGATTCGGGTGCGCATCCACGGCTTCGCTCAAATGCTCGAGCATCGTGCACAAACGACCATCTTTGAGATGAATCAGCGTCTGGAGCGCACGCTTTACTGTACGCTGGGTCACTTTGCAGTCATTCGCCGACCAATCCAGTTCGGAGCAAACCGATCTGAGCTGCAGGTCATCGATTTCGTCCCACATCTTCGCGATTTCGAAGGTGTAGTTGGCGTGGTAAAGCTCCGACCAGGTAGAGGCGTCACCCGAGTTTAGGCGGCAGTAACGCTCGACCCAGGGTTGAACGAGCGATTGTGTAGAGAAGCTAGAGAGATCCATCAGTAATCATCCAGAAATCGGGAGAACGGTAGGTCTTTTGCGGCTTTATTGCCTGGCCATGCCGGGTATCAACCCTGGCGAACTTACCGAAGAAATGTCGAGGACGCGCATCCTATGCAGTAGACTGGATGATGTCAATACAGTATAAATGTTGTCCATTTTTACAAATTGAGCTGCACGTGATGAGTGACAAAGGCCTATTAACGATACCGCAAAACGTTATCGATAAATGTATCGACCAAGTCGACATCCTGGAGATCGTCCAGGCCGACGTGAAGCTCAAGAAGTCCGGTCGCGACTACGTTGGCCTTTGCCCCTTCCACAAAGAGCGCTCACCCTCCTTTTCGGTTTCACCGGAGAAGCAGTTTTTCTATTGCTTTGGTTGCGGGGCAGGGGGCAATGCACTCGAGTTCATGAAGAATTTTCACAACCGATCCTTCATCTCGGTGATTCAAGAGTTTGCCGACATTGCCCGCGAGGATCTCACTCCCTACCTGATGAGCTCGCAGCAGGACAAACGGGCGATCAACCTGCTACCGGCGCTACAGGCCGCCAACGATCTGTTTGCCAATGGCTTGAATGACACCGTTGACAACCCAAAGGCTGAATTTGCACTGCAGTACCTGGACAGCCGTAAGGTTTCAGCCGAACTGATTCAACGATTCTCCCTCGGTTATGCCGGCTACGGGCCAAAGATTGTTGAGTTGCTTTCAGACCACCTGACTGCCCTGCTGGAGGCTGGGGTCTTTGGCCAGAAAGACCATGGCCCGTACTCCATGTTCCGCAACCGGCTCATGCTGCCGATCCGTGACATCAAAGGCAAAGTGGTCGCCATGTCCGGAAGGGCTCTGGATCCCGAGGATGAGCCGAAGTACCTGAACAGCAAGGAAAGCTCCGCTTTTACGAAAACAAACCTGCTGTACGGCTTCTACGAGTCCCTGAAGGCCTTCGGGCCGAACTTTGTCGATCAAATCTATGTCGTTGAAGGACAGTTCGACGTTATCGCGCACCATATGATTGAAAAGCCTGCGGCGGGCGCGCTGGGCTCATCGATCTCCATTCAGCAGTTGCGCCTATTGCGGCGCCACACCCGGCACGTCACCTTTGTGTTTGACGGCGACTCTGCGGGCCTCAAGGCATTGGTGAGCACCGGCATCTTATTGCTCGAAAGCTTGACCGACTACGACGTGACCTATGACATGGTGATCCTGGACAAAGGCGACGATCCCCACTCGCTGATCACCACCGTTCCGGATGTGTACCTGGCCAAGCTTGAAGACCGCCAACCGTGGCTGGATGCGCTGCTGGACAATCTCGACGCGAGCCCCCACCTGGCGACCCAGGAAGGGCGCATGGCCTATGCCAACGAGGCTATTGAGCTGATTCAACAAGCCCGCGACCCCCTGCTGCGCTACCAGACCTTGGAAAAAGTGGCTGAAAAGACCGGTTTCCCGGTGAAAGCACTGGAAGAGAAACTGGAAGCGATGCCGTTGCCGCGTTCTGGGCATGCCAAGAGCAAGGTGACACCGACGAAATCCATGAACGAGGCCGCCATTCGCCTGACCCGTATGCTCTGGGACAATCCATCCCTGAGCAAGCTGATTACCGAGCCGGTGCTCTGGATCCACCATGGCGACGAACTGGTGTCCCTATTGGGCTCGTGGGCACAACAGCATCAAGCCGGCGAACTTGATGCCAGCCTGACACCTGAAGACCAGGAGAAACTGGATCGGCCAGGTGACTGGAGCAAAAATGTGGCACAACACCGGCGATACCGTGGCGGCGCTGCTGCACTGGGGCGCATGCTGTCTGAGCTCCCGTCTCACTACATGGAACAATTGATGCGGGGAGAGCCTGAGGCCGTAGAGTCCACGGCGGTTAGCCTCAGTTGGCACATCACGGGCATCTGCGCTCGCAAGGTCATGGTGGAGCTATCCAGCAAGGCAGGGCAAGGCACCATGACGGATGAAGACCGGACGAACTTCGCGAACCTGGTAACGATCAACCGCAACGCAATGAATCGCTCGAAGTCAATTGATACTTAATGTTTGCTCATTTGGTAGACTGCGGGAACAACGAACAAGGATTTCACTATGTCGGTAGATTTCAACGCCAATTTGCTTTCACGCCTATTCAAACTGGACATCGAAAAGCCGACGGATCTGCTTTATCGCCTGCCGAACAGTTATGACAACTTCACAGTACCGCTGAAGAACGTCTCCACCATCTTGAAGATGCAGAAAGGCGCGTCGTTCTACGCAACGTTGCGCCTGGACAGTGTCACCATCAAGACCAAGGAGGAGGTTATCGCCACCAAGAAGGCGAGGGGCGAAACGCCTGATAAGAACACCAGGGGTTATGCCATCGTCGAGCTCAGTGATGGTCTGACCAAGACCAGCGCCTTCATCTTCGGCCCTACCGAGCCGTGGGCGCAGCTGAAGAGCTATCAGCTCGGTAAAGTGGTGCACGTCTGCGGAAAGATTGGCTTTAAAGACGGCTACACCAACCTCAATAACCTCGAAGTTGTGCCACCGGGAGATCGCAACCGAATTGTGGCCCGGTACAACGGCAGGGAAAAGGTGATCACGCCGGCCAAGGTCGCCGATTGCACCCGTTCCGTCCTGGCCTCAAATGATTGCGTAGCCGAAGTGGTCAGTGAAATCGTTGAGCGCTTCGATGAGGATGAAAGAAGCATTATTCGGATCTGCAACCTCGGTTATGGCTCGTTAAACGAGGTGATTCTGGCCCTCCACGAGCCAAAAAGTGTGGAAGATCTTGAAAAGGCGCTGAAGGCCGCCCGGAAACTCAACGCTTACTACGAGATCCGCAAGGCGCTCAATGCCACCGAACGCAAGCCGTGCCCGGAGGCAGCGATCCCTGTCGACCGCACCCTGATTGCCAAACTGGTGAAAGATCACCCATTTACGCCAACCAAAGATCAGCGTGCGGCCATCTGGGACATTATCCAGAACCTGGCCGAGCACAAACCCATGGACAGGCTGTTGTCCGCCGACGTGGGTAACGGTAAGACCATGGCGTATGGTATTCCGGCTGCGTACATGTGCTCCAAGGGCAAGAACACTGTGGTGCTGTTGCCGACCGAACCGCTGGCCGGCCAGGTGGCTGCAAACATTCAAGGCTGGTACCCGGACATCAAGGTGCACCTGGTCACTGCAGGCTTCAGCGATGAAGTGAAGCAGGGGGACATGCTGGTCGGCACAACAGCGGTCATTACCTGGCTGAAAAACCACCCTGAGTGGATCCCAGACTTCGCCATCACTGACGAACAACAAAAAATGGGTACCGGCCAGCGCGACGCCATGACCCATCCACGCACCCACGTGCTGGAGGCGACCGCCACACCAATCCCGCGCACCATGGCGCAAACGCAGTTTGGCAGCAAATCCGTGTCCTTCATCGATGACTGCCCGGTGGTCAAGTCGATCAAGACCAAATTGATCGGCAATGGCAAGGACGACCGACTCGAGGCCCTAAAAACCCTCAAGGGCTGGGTCAAGCAGGGCCGTCGCGTGGCGGTTATCTACCCGCTAGTGGCGGAGCAGCAAGCTTACGTCTTCCACATCAAAGCCGAGACACAGAAAGAGGCCGAGAAGATCGCCAAGCTGCTGAAGGCCAGTGGGGTCTCGGTACAGAGCGTAAAACCGCTGGCAGAGGCCACAGAGCTCCTCAACGAGCTCGATAACACCGCCTCCGACGGTTTCATTGCAGTTGTTCACGGCGAAGAACTCGAATTTGCCCGCCTGCAAAAGAAATACAACAAGTACATGGGCGACCATGCCTTGAATTGCCGCTACTTGGGTTCCCAACTGGATGATGACCTCAGCCGGAAGAACCGCACCACGATTGAAAGCGCTGCGCAGGGCTGGGAAAAGATCTACCCAGGACGCATCGCGGTCATTCACGGGCGTTCGCACAGAACCAAGAAAGGCGAAATCATTGAATTTATGAACAATGGCGGCGCAGACGTTCTCTTATCGACCACACTTATTGAAATCGGTGTCGACGTTAAAGACCTTAACTGCGTCATGGTGGTAGGCGCCGACAGGATGGGGGCCTTTACCTTGCACCAACTGCGCGGTCGGATTGCCCGAAACGGCGGTACCGGTGATTTCATCATGATGGCCGGGTCGGCATTTAACGATATTGATCCGATTGCCAAGGCGCGAATGGAATTGCTTGTTAAATACACACGTGGATCCGATATTGCCCAGTACGACATGGAGCAGCGTGGATTCGGTAACCTGGCGGCAGGCGGCCAGGCGCAGAAAGGCTTCGATGACGGCCTGTTCCCTGGGCTTAAGGTCTCAACCGCCGAGATAGAGAGCTTCCTGGTGGAGGTGGCGCAAGCCATGAAGGCAGAGCGGGAGGCCGGGCTCGGTTTGTCATTATCCGCGTAATGTCCTGATGGTTTGTAGGCAATACAAAACAAACATTTAGCATTCGGACACAATCGTTAACATTTGCCATGAAATGCCTGTATGAATGTACAGGCATTTTTTTTGGAACTTATTTGAAACACCGCAGTCTTATCACTCCGACACTTAGCATATCGCGACAAAATCCCCACAATTCAATGAATTAAGAACCACGTTTAGGAGTATTGATGTCAATTCATATCTTTTTAAGTCAACTGTATTGACACCTTGTCAAAACATGGCTATAAATTTACTCAGAAACGCAAATTTGGCAGGCCGAATGACTTGGCCTTCATTAGGGAAGTCCCTAAAAAATCCTCATGGAGGCGGTTATGAAATCGGCATCTAATATGAAAAAGACAGAATCTAATCAAACCCTGACACTTCCAAAAGAATTTGCGGCAGTGAATCAACGTCTCGCAACGTTGGGTGATGCTGTTGATCAAATGCTATCGACCTTCCAACGGTCGGTTTCAACTGCTTCCTCCCTCGACGATGTACGTCGTGAGGCCTTGAAGACTCACCTTGAGCTTCAGGGATTGCGCGAGGAGTATGACAACACCCTGGGCCTGGAAATGGTTGAGCCCTCCGAGCACCCAGCTCTGGAAGCCGTCACCGAAATCAGGAACCAATTGGGCGAATTGTACTTCACGTACAAAATGCGCTACGAAGCAGTGCGCGACACCATCAAGGCGGTCAAAGCCAAGGTGGCCCCAGATGTGATCGAAGGCCTGATGAACCTGCACAACCTGATCAAACAGGAAGGGGTGACGATCCAGGAAATGCTGAACACCGTACCGGAACTGGGGATGACCCAGGCGGAATGGGACAGTCTGGACAACGATCAGCGTCGTGGCCTGCGCAAACCAGGTCGCTCAAAGGCGCCTATCGAAGCGATGCTGCTTCGCACTGAACGTCACCTGCTGGATCTGGTGGCTACGGCGAACATGCTGTCCAAAGGCGAGATCAGGACGGTCGAGCAGGCTATCAAGGGCACTGAACTGAGTAGGCGCGGGCGCCCAGAGGTCAGCACTGTCGGCAAGATGGATCGTAAGCTGGTGAATCTGAAGAAGAAATTGGAGCTCACCGCTAGAACACCAAGCAAGATGCAAGAGCTGAAAATTGCACGCTTGCAAGCGCAGATCGAAGACGTTCAGTTGGAGATTGAAGCGCACGACGCGAACCTGACCGGTGCGGCACTGCACAAGCGTGAACTGGAAAAATTGCGTGCCAGACACCGTGACCTGGCAGTTGCTGAAGTCACTTCGACTGATCGCGAGCAGGCATCCTTGCTGATGGCGATTATGCGTAACGAGACCGAGCAGCTGGAAGTGATCGACAAGATCCGTGAGCTGGAGCCTGATGCGCGCATTACCGTGACGCACAAGGTTAACCCAGCCCAGACCATGGACAGGATCAAGCGCCTGCGCACTAACGGTCGCCTGAAGGAGAAAGAGCTGGAAGAAGTTGATCGCATGGAAAAAGCGCTCACCAACTACAAGTTCTCTCGCAATCGTTACTAAGCGGAATGAAAAAAAGCCCAGGGAAACCTGGGCTTTTTTATGGGCTGGATTATTTCGGGTTTTTTTTATTGGAGTGAAAATTGACAACCAGGGTTTCGCCTGGCTTTTTCACCCAATAAAAGTGCAGCCAGTAGCTTTTGGTCAACAAATCACCCAGCAGGGTAGTGGAGTGGCGGTTACGCACAATGTGCGCCGCGAGCCAACCCAGAACGCCTCCGACCGCCATAATCACGTAGCTGACCCACAGCGGATAGATCTCGATCCTCCCGTTGGCAATCAGCTTTGTGCCGATTTCCTGCAGCTCCTTCGTCCAGCCGTGGGCGTTGGCGTATTCGATCCACAACAGCGGGATGGTGGATTTGGCAATAATCGGTATGAACGACGCCAAAATCAGACCAAGCGCCACAAGGCCCAGCACGATTCCCAGCGCCAGGCGTTGGGTTGAGCGACGTTTGAGGGCAGTCTCGTACAAAAGCGCATCTTCGCTTACGAGTTTGACAGCGTGTCCAGCAGGCCTTGGCATTTTGACTTCTCCAAATTTTGTTCAATTAAACTGCTAAGTTCGACAAAGGGCAAGAGAGCAGGGCAGTCAAACCGGCGTCCCTGGTTAATCGGCGCGGAACTTAACAGGATGCAGCGGTTGGCATTTCTTGAATATATTCGAGTCGGTTTCTCAACTACCAGTGAAGAAATGTTAAGGCAAATATCATCTATTGCCTTATGTTCGGGCTTACCAATAAAACCACCCGCTTTTAGGCCATCCAAACGCGAACCCATTTTGCCGAGCGCCTCCGAATAGCTGGTCGATGCCTCCATTTGAGCCTTTGTTCCTGACCAGGATGCCCCCAAGGGGATGTGACGATGGCTGACCAGGCTGACCGAGTCCGCCTTGCGGAGCTCGAGAGTCATGGGGAGAACACCAAGCTGAGTCTTCAGCAGAGCCTGCTGTTCCTGACTCATCTTGCGTAGCCATTGGCCCACGAGCGTTGGCGTGCGCTCACCGCGCAGCTGCGCGATCAAGGCAATTTCATGCTCGCCCAGGATTGCCTTAACCCAGGGCTTGGCCAGCCAAGCTGGCGCCATGCGCGACGTCGGCGTAACGCCCAGGAAGTTCCCCGGCAGTACCAGCAGATCCGTTGACGGCTGAAAGTCGACCTTGATCAGCAGGCGTTGCAACGCATCAAAGTGCCCACCCAGTTCACCCACGCAGATCCAGCGCGACTTGGAATCCACTTCATGTCGTTCACTGATAATCATAAAGTTCCTTATTCAAATAATATAACCAACTTCCAGAAATACCGCGCCTATTCAAATCTGATTTAGCCTCGTACCATAAAAGAAAAAAGTGGTTTTATGGGGACTATTAACCTCCAATATCAATATCAGCCTATTGTTGATCTCAATACCCTGGACATTGTGCGACAGGAAGCCTTGTTGCGAGTCGAGGGGGTGACCGATATCGAAGCCTACGTCCGGGCCTTCGAGAAGCGTGGCTCTGTCATTGAGATCGATCTCCACGCGTTGGCGCACGCACTGGAGCAGATTGATCGGCTCGGGAAACCGCCTGTACCCATCGCCATCAACGTTTCGGCGCTGAGCCTGCTCAATCCCTGCTTTCAGCACGAAGTGCTCTCCAGTCTGCTGCAGATGCGCCCCTTGGGCCTGTTGAGCTTTGAAATCACTGAAACCTGGCCCATCCAGCACATGGATAGGGCGCAGGGGTTTGTCCGCCGCCTGAAACAGCAGGGCTGCAGTGTTGGCCTGGACGATGTCGGCGACGGCTTTGCCAAACTCTGTGTGGTGCAGCACCTGCATCTCAACTACCTCAAGCTTTCATCCAAACTCACGACACGGGTATTGCACTCTAAAACCGCGCAGGAGGCCGTCAGAGCCGCGATAAGCTTCGCGGCGATGCTCGCCATCCCAATCGTCGCCGAACACATTGACAACACGGCTCAACTCGCTTGGCTTCGATCTGCCGGCATTACCCATGGGCAGGGTTGGTTGTTTGCCAAACCTACCGAGCTGATCACGTCAGGGGCGGAGTTTAGTGCCGCACTACGCGCCCGACTCCGTCACGCTCCATAAAAAAGGCCCTTGCGGAGCAAGGGCCTCTTTCGTCGACAGTCTTCAAGGCGTCAGATCTGGGCTCTTGATCTTCATCTTCTTGCCGTTTTCCACCTCAAAATGTTCCTCGAGGATCTTGTTCAAGTAAGCCCAGGCTTTTGGACTCTTCTCCGACATTTTCGCTCGGCCTGTCCCGATCCCATCCAAAGGGAATACCAGCCGTTTGGTCTTGGCGAGTCTGTAGAGGTTCGCCAGAGCGTCCCGAACAGCCTTGATCTCATCTTCCTGGTCGCTGAAATACGCCTCATCCTTGGTGCTTGGCAAGCGTTTGGTGGGAATTCCGCAAGCATTTGGCTCAAAGCGGATCTCCGCCTGCCCGGCACCTTTGCGCTGGCCGGCATGAATCAAGTTGTCACCAAAGACAAAGATCTCATCCGGGTGCGCACGGCACAATTCCACGGAATAGAGTTTTTCAAAACGAACGCGCATATCAGGGTTTTCTCCTGCCTGTGGTGGAGCTGGATCTAGCCGCCCCCCTAGAGGCGCCACCCGCCGCACCGCTCTTAGTGCCGCCCTTCGCGCCACCTGAGGAACTACCAGTTTTACCAGAACCACCCTTGCCGGAGCCATTCTTCTTCGCCATTTGAGCGTCGATGAAGGCCTTGCACAGGTCACGATTGGTGAACGTCTCCGGCTTAGGCTGCTTGTCAGCCGGCAACTTGGCCGCCAGGTCACGGGCGAACTTCACCTGCGCTTCAGAAGGCTCCGTCGGTTTATGACGGTCGATGAATGCACGGATCAAATGACGATCCGCCTTTTCTTCATCGGTCGCTTTAACACCAGCCGCTGCCTCGACCTGGGCCAGAAACTTGACCTGCGCCTCACTCATGACAAAGGGGCCCGTCTGGACGGGGCGGGCGGTGGTGCCTTTGCTCAGGAAATTGGTGATCACACCGCTGTTGGCCGCTGCCACCTGGGCGCGAACAAACTCTTCCTGCGAGCGAACGAAATCTTCCAAGCCATGCCCGGTGCGTTCGATGTCTTTGAGCATCCGCTCGAACAACGCGGTCAGGATTGGGCTGCGCACCTCGTCAGGTACCGCGTCGATCAAGCTTCGACCTAACGCCGTACTGACAATCGCCTTACCTTTGAGCTCCAGGTATTCCTTGCGCTTGAGTTCGGTGATGATCGAAGCGCGGGTCGCCGAGGTACCGATACCGTCACCGTCCTTCAACTCTTTCTTGAGCGCAGGATCGCTGATGAATTTATGGATGTTCTCCATCGCCTTCACCAACGAACCTTCGGTAAACCGCTTAGGCGGATCGGTTTTGACCGCTTTGATCGCTGCCTTGGCGCAATTGACCGAGTCGCCTTTTTTCACCGGAGGCAGAATCTGCGCCGGCTTCTTTTTCTTGTTGTCTTCTTCGTCTTCGTCAACGTAGACCGCTTTCCAGCCCATATCGGTGACCGTCCTGCCAGAGACGCTGAAACGCTCACCTTCAACTTCGATCACAATCTTGGTGCTCATGTACGCATGCATCGGGTAGAACTGGGCCAGGTAACTGCACACAATCAGGTCATACAGGTTTCGCTGTTCCGGCGACAAACTGCCCAAACTGCCGATGTGCGAGGTCGGTATGATGCCGTGGTGAGCGGTAACCTTGGAGTCATCCCAGGTTTTCGATTTGATCTTCGTGTTCGCACCGTCGATGTACGAATCCGATGCTGCCTGGTTTTTCTTCAGGGCTGAAAGGATCCGGGGGGCGTCGCCAAACTGCGATTCAGGCAGGTAAGGGCAATCGGTACGCGGGTAGGTGGCCAATTTGCCGTCGTACAAAGCCTGGCAAATCTTAAGCGTCTGATCGGCTGAATAACCGAACTTCTTGGACGCCGCCAAAGTTATGTCTGCCAGCGAATAGCACTTCGGGTGACCTTCCTTCTCCGCTTCGTGGCTATGACCAACCACGAGGCCATCTTTCCGGTTGACGCGGTCGACGAGTGTTTTCGCTTCCGCCTCAATCGTCAGGCGGCCTTCAGCGTCCAGACCGGGCTGATCCTCTTTGAAGTCCATGTCCGCGCTGAACGTGCCATTGGCATGGACAAACCCACCATTGACCTTGAAGTGGTCTACCGCCTTGAAGGCTTCGATCTTGCGATCTTGCTCAACCACCAGCATCAGGGTAGGCGTCTGGACTCGGCCCAGGGCGAGGAGGGCGTTACCACCACCGCGTTTAGCCCGAAGGGTATAGGCACGCGTCAAGTTCATGCCGATCAACCAGTCGGCACGACCACGGCCCTGCGCCGCATATCCCCAGCCCACGTAACCTTTGTTGTCCTTCAGGTCAGCCAGGCCACGTTGAATACTCACGGAGTCGACGGCGGCGGCCAGGTAGCGTTTCACCGGCGCCTTGGCGTGAAAATGCTCAATAACCGCATCCACGAGCAATTGACCTTCTCGGTCGGGGTCGCCGGCGTTGACGATGAGGGTTGCTTGTTTTAGAAGCTTGCCAATGACAGCGAGCTGATCTTTGGACTCTTTTTTCGGGTGCAGCTTCCACGTCGTGGGAATGATGGGCAGATCACACTCGCGCCAGACCTTGTTGCCTGATTTGGTCGTTGGGATGTTATCCGGCAGGTATTCATCCGGGGGAGCCTGCTCCAACAAGTGGCCAAAACACCAGGTGACGTAGTCAGTCCCGCACAGGATAAAGCCATCACCTTTGCTGGTAACGCCCAGTTCAGCCGCAAGGGCTCTGGCGACAGTCGGTTTTTCCGCAATAAATAAACGCATGGTTCACACCCCCTCAACTGGTGAAAAGGAGGAGGGCGTCCCCGGCAATATCGGTATACGTTTCATCAATCAATAAACCTCAAGGTTTTGCGCCGGTTATCGATGGTAATAACCTTTGGCTTTGGTGGCTCTTGTCGCGCAATAGAGCGGCCCACGGGCGCCTGCAGGGCCCCTGGGTTGGTGTTGATTATTTCTTCCAGGCGGGTCAGGGACGGCACGACCATGCTCGGGTCTCGGCCCCAGTTGGTGGAGCGACCCATTGCTTGCGATTCCTGCCCGGTTCGACTCCCCGCCAGCAGTCGTGCGTAGGCTTCCCCCACCTTTCGCAGGTAGATCGACCGCCGCGATGGGGTTTTCGAGTGGTAGTTGCCCATGGCCAGCCAGTAGTGACCATCAGCGTCCTTCATGTGCTGGGCCAGTAGCCAGGCGCCGGCAGAGATGTTCTTACAGGCATTGAACACCAAATCTCGAGCACTAAACCCCAGCTGTCGAAAGATATTGGACAGGTGGATGGTATTGATCTGCATGGGCCCGAGGTCATACGAACCGTCGGTATTCTTTCGGATGGTGCCGATCTGGCCGCCCTCTACCGCCAGTAGGGTCTTTAGCATCCACGGCGAAGCGCCAGGATTCTGCTTGGCAGCCTGACTGACGCAATAATCAATCTGCATCAGCGTCAGTGGTTGTTCGGGTGGGAGATCGCTCACAGCTTATCCTCGAGGCCGCTTGGCTGATGGTGGGCGAGAGCAACTTTTGCCCGTTTCGAGGATGGTGATGCCGTGGATTTCTTTCATGAGCCGGCGCTTCTGGATGTAAGTGGCCGTCTTGAACCCTTTCGAGTCCTCAACGACCACCTCGCCCTCGCTGACGTACACGAAGTCGGCCACGTAGTTGCTGATGTGCACACCACCGGCGTCAAGCGAATAGGTTACTTGCCGGCGCAAGTCCGAGATCACACCGCCCGCCTGCAACATTTTGAGTGTCAGGTAGCGACGATACTCTTCCTTGGAGTCGAATTTACCTTCTTCGGTATAGACCTTGATGGCACCCATTTTATTGGGCTTTGACTCCCGCACGCCCTTGCCGCCGCCCGCCATGAGTTCACGGTATTGAGCGCTGGTCATGGTTTGCTGAGAGGTCGACTTTCCGGATGGCTTGCCAGGCGGCTTGCTCTTGGCATTAGACGTGGCCTTTTTAGCCTTTTCTGGAGCTGCCGGCAATTTATCGCCTTTGTTCTCGCCGCCCGGTGCCATTTCAAGGCGCAAGGGCTGACGCTGGCGAGGGGTAGAGGGCTTTGCAGCGCTCGCAGCACCACCTTGGGTCAATGCCCGATAGTCAGTCAGCGACATGCGCTGAACATCAGGCAATTTGAGTCCGGATAGCGAGCGGGTGCTCATCACTCAACCGATTTATCGGGAGACTTCCTGCCATAGCGCATTGCGCTATCTTCAGCAGCTTGCCAGTCGTCCATGCAGCTTTTGTCACACCAGCGGCGCGGCTTGGCCAGCGGTTCAAAACAAAACAGGCATTCGCCCTCGGGCTCAACCTCCAGTTTGTTGGGATCGGCCTGCGCATTGAGGAGACTAACCCTGAGGAAAACCTCTTCCGCTTCTGCTGCCTGATCAGCTTCATTAGCCATGTTGAACCTTTACATTAATTTGATTATCGATGGGTGGGGGCATAGACCTGTCACAGGATAAATGCCTGCTGTCAGTTATTCTTCCATTGAAGCTCCGGAGTGTCAATATAACGCTATTGTTCTGGATTGGCGTTTGATGCGATCATGAATCAAAGGAAGCCTTCCCCGTTTGGAGCAGCCCGTGAGCGTACCGATCACCCTTGCCAATATCAGAAGCCTGACCGACAAAGACGCTCAAATTGAGTTGCTCTTGTCCGGCATGAACGACGCCCAGCGCAAAGCTGTTTTGGTCGAGGAAGGCCCGTGGGCTGTGATCGCAGGCGCTGGTTCGGGTAAAACGACCGTACTGACGCGTCGTACCTGCATGATGCTGCATAGAGGTACTCCCGCCACCCAGTTGATGTTGGTGACCTTTACCAATAAAGGTGCTGGCGAAATCGTTGAACGTCTGCAGGTCATGGTTGGTGAAGAAGCCCAGCACATTGCCGCAGGTACCTTTCACTCGCTGATTTTCCGCCACATCCTCAAAGCGAATTTTGAGCACCCCTATTTGTTGAGTACAAACCTCAACATGGCGGAATGCGTAATTCTCGATGAGAGTGAAGCCGAAACCATCTTTAACGAAGCCATCAAGTCGCTGGATGAGCCATCCCAGGAACTTATTGATGAACTCGGCTTTGCCAAAGTGATCAAGGTTGAAATGGCGGCGGCGCGTGCCAGGGGTCTTACCCCTGACATGTATGGCCGGGAGAAGATCGGATTTGGCGATGTGAATGAAGTCGCCTACCGCTTGACCGTCGACGTCTGGAATCACTACAACGCGTTGTGCCGGGCAGCCAATGGCATCGACTTTGACGACATCATGGTCACTGCACTGACTTTGATGAAGAAAGACCCGACAGTCGGCCAGGATCTGGCCCAAAAATTCCGCCACATCATGCTCGACGAGTACCAAGACACCAACCCGGTGCAGGATGCAATCATTGAGGAAATCGCCAAGCACCACAGAAACCTGTTCGTGGTGGGCGACGACAAACAGGCCATTTACGGTTTCCGGGGATCGGATAACAGAATTATTCTTGGATTCGCCAAGCGCTGGAATGCCGGCGTAATTGAGCTGGATTTTAACTACCGCTCCACAGCTCCAATTCTCGAAGCCGCCAACTGCGTGGCTCGACACATGAACGAAAAGGCAACCGATGGGCAGTTGCAGAAGGGCAAGAAATACACCGGTAACCCGCCGAAAGTGTCCATTGTCGAGTTCAAAACCGCACAAGAAGAGGCGGAAATGCTCGCCCAGGCGATCAAGCGCGACATGAGCCGTGGCGTCAAGGGCAAAGACATTGCCGTTCTTTACCGCAAACGTGCCACGAAAACGCTGATCGAAGCAGAGCTGGTCAAACAGGGTGTCGACTACCAGATCATCGGCGACGTCGGTTTTTATCAACGTGCTGAAGTTAAAAACTCCATCGCGTTGCTGCGGATGACCTTCCGCCCCTGGGATCACATGGCCATTCTACGGGTACTGGAAAACACCTCTTTTGGGGTGTCTAGCTCCAGTGCGAAGAAGGCCATTGCCAAGGAAAAAATTTCGGCCCATGCCTACCTTGCCAGTCTGTCCACCAAGACCCGTGGCACCAAGGGCGAGCTGTCCGCCGTGGCGCAAAAGGTCGCGCCGCTCCAGGAGTCGATGCAACTCATTCGCCAGCTGGTTGCCTGCAATGAAGACCCCGAGTACATCCACGAGAGTGTCTACCGCCTGTGGGACTACTACATGGGCGCCAAACTCAAGAAAGCAGCAGCCAAAGACAAAGGCGCCGTTGACGAAGCGGCTGAAACTCGCATGACCAACGTCAAAATGCTATTTGACCGGTTTTTCGCCGAGTTGGGTCAAGGGCGCAAGCCTGAGGACATCCTTGATGAGCTCAGTCTGCTAATCGACCGCAAGCAGAAAACCGAGCGTGAATTGGAAAAGATGGTCGTCTTGGCCACCTTACACGCCTCCAAAGGTCTCGAGTTTCCACATGTTTACCTGCCTGGCATGGACGAAGACAATACGCCGGGGCTAGGTGGGGAGAGACAACCGTCCTACGAGGAAGTCGAGGAAGAGCGTCGCCTTACCTATGTGGGTATTACCCGCGCAATGAGCAAGCTGGGTATCAGTTACGCGAAGTACAAAGTCAAATTTGGCAAGCCGGCGTACACCAAGGCGTCTCCATTCGTGCTTGAACTGTCGAGGGGGACGAACAACCCCATCTTCAAGTACCCAGGCCAGGCGCTGTCAGGCCCCTCGAACTCAGGCCCGTCCCGGTAAGCAGCCGCTGCGCGAAGCACCGACTCACGTAGCAAACATCATCGCCATGCCCGCATGGCGATTTTTATTGTCCGGCGCCCTCGGAAGTGATGAATGACCACCGATGTTGTTGAAGATGTCTACCTACAAGATAAAGCACTACGCCCGCTGACCCTGAATCG
The DNA here is from genome assembly GCF_028823535.1 of Pseudomonas serbica. Taxonomy (GTDB): domain Bacteria; phylum Pseudomonadota; class Gammaproteobacteria; order Pseudomonadales; family Pseudomonadaceae; genus Aquipseudomonas; species Aquipseudomonas serbica. The sequence goes on from NZ_JAQIYM010000090.1 coordinate 577,956, forward strand.
CTTTGCCGGCCAGCCGGTGATCGTCGAACAGTTGGAAATTTTTATTGAGGCCGCCAAAAAACGCGGGGAAACGCTCGACCACGTCTTGCTGTCCGGCCCGCCTGGACTCGGCAAGACGACCTTGGCCAACATCATCGCCAATGAGATGGAAGGGCCTTTTACCTCCACGTCAGGGCCTTTGCTGCAAGACGCGACAGCGCTAGCGCCGCTTCTGGTGAGCCTGGAGCCTGGCGCCGTGCTGTTTATCGACGAAATCCACCGGATCCCTATCCAGGTGGAAGAAATCCTGTATTCGGCGATGGAGGACGGCATGCTCGATGTGATGGTGGGGGAGGTAGAAAAGAAGACCTTGCGCATCCAGCTGTCCCCATTCACCCTGATCGGCGCAACCACCCGGTCGGGCAATCTCTCCGCGCCGCTGCGCGACCGCTTTGGTATGACCTTCCGGTTTGAGTATTACCAGTTGGCTGACCTGACCACTGTGGTGTCAAACGCCGCAGAGAAACTGGGTATGGACGTAAGCCGGGCCAGTGCCGAACTGATCGCCCGGCGCAGCCGAGGCACCCCGCGAATTGCCTTGCGCCTTTTACGCCGGGTGCGGGACGTGTTGGAGACAAAAAACTACTCTGGTCAGGACATTGAGCACATCACACTGGCGCTGGAGCTGCTGCGCATCAACGACAAGGGTTTGTCGACCCAAGACTTGAACTATCTGCGAGCCCTGGTGGACGCGTTCTCTGGGGGCCCCGTGGGCCTCAATACGCTATCCGCTGCGTTGAGTGAGGACAGTGGCACCCTGGAAGACACCGTCGAGCCCTATCTGCTCCAGGAAGGCTACATTCAACGCACGCCACGGGGTCGGATGGCAACACCGTTGGCTGCCAGTTTACTGGGGCTGCCTGGCACTGTCGTGACGAAATAAACCCATAAACATTGGCCATAAATTGACGTTCTGGCAATTCATGGTATATTGATATCAACACCAACCCGGAGTAATCCCATGTCTCAAGAAGCTCAAATCTCCCCGAACCAGCGTCTGGCCAAAATCAAAGAGCGCCAGGTCGCAGCCCGTCGCGATCTGGATCGCATGGCCATGAGCCTGGAAAGCATCCAGGAAGAGCTCAAAAAAGCCACCGAAAAGTCCATTGCTGCCCACGGCACCGACAACGTGTCGGAGTTGCGTACTAAACTCCAGGCCGATAAAGCCATGGACGCAACCATTATGAAGGACGCTGAAGATACCCTGGACGTGGTGGAAGCGATTATTTCTACGGCCAACGCTGCCGTTGCTGCGCTGCGCGTGAGCTAAGGAGCCAGGCCCATGAAGAACCTTCAGCAAAAGGTGATGCAAACGGCCAGTAAGTTTTCTGTCCTGACCGAAAATGCCAAGCACGCTCAAGCTGAGGTCGCTCGCATTTCTCAAGAGATGGCCGAGCTAGACCGTCTTCTGGGGCGCAAAGACGACATTCTGAAGGCGTTGAACGAAGCTCAGACTCGCGCACAAGCCAAGAACAAGGGCGTGTATGAAGGACTCCTGACTGACCTGATCAAGGAGGTCATGCCCGAAAACCACAGCAAGGTCGTCTTGACCACCGGCATCAAGAACAATAAGGCAGCCCTGGACTTCGACATCGAGGTTGACGACGGGGATCTGGAAAGCATTGCGGAAGACCAGGGTGGCTCCATCTGCAACATCACCGCCATGGCCATCCGCTTTATCGTGCTTGCCCGCCACCCCAACCGCCGTGTGCTGCTGCTGGACGAATCCGACTGCCATTTGCGCGAGGAATACATCCCTGCGTTTGCCGCTGTGATCAGTCAGATGGCCATTAAGTTGGGCATTCAGGTGCTCTACATCAGTCACCACCCCGCCAGTCACTTCATGGGCTATGGCCGGGTCATTGAGCTGCATCGTGAAGGTCGCATTACCCACTCACGGATTCTGAGTGAAGAGGGCCCAGCGCCGGAGGGCTATGAACCGCCTGCCACGGCCCTGCGCTACGTCCGTCTGCAAAACTTCGGGCGCCTGCAGAATGCCCTGATCGAACTCTCGCCTGGTCTGAACGTTATCACTGGCGATAACAACCTCGGCAAGAGCAAGCTGATGCAGGCCATCTCCGAATTGTCGACGTTTGATGCGAAGGCGCGTCGAATCACCCACAAACGTCCGTTCTTCGAGGTCGAACTGGGCCTTGAGGAAGGCATGTCGCTGCACTGGCGCTATGCTCGCAGCGGTGAGGGAAAGACCGAGATCACCTTGAAGGATGCTCAAGGCGCTACCATCAAATATTCCAATGATGGTAAAAACCAGCCTGACTGGTTGCAAACGTACCTGGCTATGCCACTGGTAAACGGACAAAACATCCACTACCACAGTCAAAAGCTGCCCAACTACTTGCTCGGGGCGGAATTCTCGTCCACCGACCGCGCTGTGATGCTGCCGCTGGGCCGGGAATCACGTGACGTGTTACAGATGATCCAGGAGTTCAACGCCCGCCTGAACGCCGCCAGGCAAGACCGCACCCGCCTGGCCAAAGAGTTGCTCAATCATCAAAACCGTTTGGCCGTGATGTCGATCATCCTTGAGAAGGATTTCGACAGCGATGCCATGTTTGCCCGGTGCAAGCAGCTGGAAGACTCCCAGCGTGAGTTGCAGGGCCGCGAGGCTTTCATTGACGAGCTTGAGCGCTTGCAGACGCTGGCCGCCTTCTATCACGAAGGTATTGCAGCCTGTAATCAGGAACCGATTATCGATGTCGAACTCACCGGTACGGCAGCCCGTGAATCGCGGATCAGCGAGTTGGAGCGTTTACAGAAGCTGGAAGTCATTTACCGTGAAGCCCGCGATAAAATCGAGCGACAGGTGCTGATTGACGTCGAGCTGATGACCGATCCTCAAATGGAAAGTGACATCGGCCAATTGGAAAGCCTGCAAGGCCGGAAAAAAGCCCTGCTGCCCATCCTGGACGTCAAACCCTTCGCTCCTCTACCGGAATTGCATGACCTCGCCGCCATCATTGAAAGCGGTCAACAGCTGAAAAAGCTCCGCGCCCAGGTAGAAGCGCTGTCCAAAATTAAAGATGTCATCCCGTTCGAAGCCGTTGAGATCACCGATCACACCGAGACAGAGACGCTGATCACCAGCGTTGAAACCCTGCAGGCTCGGCTAGTCAGAGGCAATACGATGATCAATGCCAATAAGGCTCTGCAAGAAGAACTCGACCGTGAATACGCTCAAGTCATCGAGGAGCTGGGCGGGATCTGCCCAACCTGCGACCAACCTTTTGGAGTCCATCAGCATGGGTGATCAACTGCTCAGCAACATCGAAACCACCACCCTGATGGGCCTTTCGGGTTTTCTGGTGATTGGTGACCCCTGGCTGGGTTCGCCTCGCCGGGTAGGCCGGGCAGACGACGCCTGGGCCGCCTCCTTCAGCAAGCTCGAACAAGGGATCAAGCTAGCCAAGGAAAAGAACCTGTTGCCCATTATCGTAGGCGACATGCTCCATGAAACTCGTGACATCGGGCAGTTGTTGCCGATCATCAACCTCCTGAGCGGCGCTCGGGCGCTCTTGATGCCGCACAGTACCCGTTGGCAGGAGAGTTCGATTGCGGCCATCCTGCTAGCCGCAGGCATCGTCCAGGTGGCCGGCGCCAGTGCCAAACGATTCCAGTTGAAGATCGCCCGCGAAGGGAAAATGCACGGCATGATGCTGGAAGCGTTTACCTCATGGGGCGGTCATGAGCGCCTGGAGCCTGGCTGCCCGGCTTACCTCAATGTCGCGGACATGAACCTCAAGATCATGCAGAGCCGTCAGCTGCCCCTGATGGAAGGCGATGAAAGTGGCAACCGCATCGTTGCGGGCCGGCTACTGCGTTTGACTCCGGTCGAAGAGCAGATGACGGTGAACATCTACGCGGTGACCCTGGACGGCGTGGAGGAAATTCCGCTGACGGTGTTGCCAAAGGTGTTTTCAACGGTTGACGCCAACGCCCATGCCCAACACCTGGACTTGAAGCGCGACAGCGTATTTGTGGACAACCTGCGCAAGGCCGCCGCCGAAAGTGCCGAGGAAGAGGGGAAGGGGAGCTTGATCACCTTCATTGACACTCTGTGTGATGACCTCAAGTACGACGACTGGATGCGCGGTACCATGTTGTCTCTGGCCAAGAAGGTCATCAGCCAGGAAGCCAGCGCCGCTTGATGCAAGGATCCCGCTTCGGCGGGATTTTCAATTCGGCGATGCCACCCAGGAAATCGAGGCCCAAGGCATTCAGCGCGGCTCAATAGCGTTCTGCCGGGTTCCTTGAGCCATTGACCATCGTGTACCGGCCAAGCGCCCAAAACGGACGAGACGGGGCTTCCCCAGCTCCAACCGAGGTAACCCATGACTTATACCGATGCTCGCTCTTATCCAGGCAACGACGCGCAGAAGCCCGTGACCGAAGCGATGCTGTGCGAGCCGCATGGTCGGCACAACTATCACGAATACCGGCACGTGCTGACCGTCTCCAGCGGCAGTGCTGAGGGCATTCATTTCTGGGCCAGGTACGGCTTGCTCCGCACCTTGCATCGAAACTGCAGTTGGTTTCACGCCGCCCTAAGGTTCAACAGTTCGCACCTGGCCGCTGACGAATACGAGCAGGGACTGGATTACCTTCGAACAGTCGACCCGCTGCGGCGGGAGTTTTTCGACACCAATGCGACGATAGAGGCCTTTGTACTGGCAATCACGGACTACGCCGCGATTGAACGCTTGCTGGAGCAGCCGGCAGATGCGGATCAGGACGTTGTGCACTGGGCCTGGCGCGGGGTGATACTGGGACTGGAAAGCTGGCGCCACATGGCGACCATGATACTGGCCGGTAAAATGGAGGATTTCGCGATAACCATTCCCGGCACGGATCTGAAAGCCTTCATGCAACGTTCCAAGGGGCTGCTCGAGTTGTACAAGGCCGCTGGCGCCGGCCAATAAAAAATCCCGCAGACGCGGGACTTGTGGCAATTCATCTAAATGTTGGTTGTGCATCAGCCGTAGCTGAAGCTCAGCGACTCAGGCTGGCGAGAAACCGTTTTAGCCACGTGCTGCTCAATTGCCTTCCAACCCGCCGAGTTGGTGTGAATGATCAACTCGTCGTAGTGAGCCAGGTCAAAAAAGCCTTTCTCGGCCAATGTCTGTGCCTCAAGTAGCCATTTATCCTCCAGCTGCACGACCAGGATTTCACTGGCCACGCGCTTGAGCTTGCCCACTTGGCTGGACACGGCACGAAGCACCTTCATTTCCGACGGCGTTGGCATCAGTGTGAGCGCTTTATGGCAGTCCACACCCTTGAGGACGGCCTCCTGCTCAGATCGGGCCGACACGCGAAACACCCAATGCGTATCAGGGAAATCATGAGTGATCGGCGACACATGCCATTGGTTACTCGTTGGCTCGAGACTGACGTAATACGTTTCCTGCATGGTAAACCTCCTTTAATCAGGCCCTTGTGTCGTCACGGGCGCTGATCTTAGGCAATTAACATCAAATGTCAATTGCCCGTGAATCACAACTCGGGAGCTGCTGATTTTTCTTTGCTGAACGCACTCAAAAGCATCTTGATCAGCTTCATCAGCGCCTCAACGATTTTGTTCATCGCCGCCTGAACCTCCTTGGCAGCTTCACCAACCTTGCCTGGCTTCTTGGCTGACTCATCCACCAGCGGCTTGGTGTCATTGACAACTTTGCTCGCATGCTTCAAAGACGCCACCAGATCATCGGTGATTTTGCCATCCGGCAATCGTGCAACGCCCTTCAGGCCGGTTTTGATGTTCTGCACAGCATTCTTAAGCCCGCCCCAGTTCTGCAGCAGCTCATCCGCCGTCAATGTTCCGCCGGCAGCGTTTTTACCGGTCTCCAGCCGCTCGCGGATCGCCACGATCTCGTCAGCGTTCGTGTTCAGGAGCGCGGCCCGCTGCTCAACGTCGACCGTTATGCCCGCAACCCTGCTGCCAACACCCTCTATGGTTGCTCGACCAGCACGACGCAGACCGCCAAACAAGGTGCTCAAACCGAGATCGATGTTGTAGGTCGGCGGAAGATGCGAATTATTGCGCATGCCAGGCATGCCCATACCGCCCATACCGCCCATACCACCGCCCATACCCATGCCGGGCATACCACCGCCAGGCCCACGCGGGTTCATGGGTCGCTGCTGCTCCATCTGCTTGAGTCGCTCAGACTGCTTCTCTTCGAATTTGCGCTGGCGCTCCTTCTCGGCCTCACTGCGTTTGACGCCTTCCTCGTGCTTGGCATTCGCCTTTTCAACACGAGGGTCGTTATTTGAAATCACAGAGCCTTTGAGTGCCTCTGGGATCTTTCCGGTCTTCATCCACTCATCTACCTCTGCACGCATTTTCGCGGATACCGGAGGTATCTTTGTATCTTCAGACACCCCATGTTCTTCGATTAGATGGGTTTTAAGTTCTTCTTCATCCATTCCAAAAAGGGCGTGTGCGTCTACGAGATTCTGCAATTTGGCGGCCAGTTCATCGGCAGTCAGTTCTGGATTACCCGGCTTGGCAGGGGCGGCAGTTGGTGCGGCGGATGCTGGATTCAACTCCCTGGCGACATCAAACTGAACCAGAATGTCATTCTCACTATCGTCCACCGGTTTTTTTGCATCAGCCTCCAGATCAGGGGCCTGCGCGGACGACGTATCCGAAAGTACTGGATCGACTGAATCAGCAGCCGTTTCAACTGCCGGTTTTTCAACGGGAGCATCACCTACCTCGGCAGAAGTTGGAGAGTCCAATGCAATCCCAGGCTCAGCGTCCAAAACAGGCTCATCTTGGGTGTTCGGAACATCGCTGGAAGCTTCTACCGGAGAAACCTCGTCAGCAGGCGCGGAAGGGGGCGAGGAAGGCGCAGGAGAGGAGAGGTCGTTAACTTCACCCGTAAGGGTGCCTTCTTCCGCCAACGGCGCAGACGGGCTTTCAGGAGCCTCATGGTTCTGATTCGGTACCACGGTATTCACCTCGTGTTCTTTCTTACTGGCCAGTTCGGCCAGACGCTCATCGATATCTGCATCGAAGGCTTGCATTTGTCTTTCCTCGACCAGGTCTTCGTCATCATCGAAACCGTCTACCATGGTCACCAGGTGTTGCAATTCTGGAGGGAACTCCCATTCCAGCTTTTGAGGCACCTTCTCGACCTGGGGAATAGGCTCAATGTGGTACTTCCTGACCAGCGGGGAGTCCTCCAAGGCTAGCTTGGCATCCTCCTTGTCGTTGGCAGCCTTTAGCGCCATGACTTGATCCATGGTGAAGGTCTCGACCTCCAGGTTATTGAAAACCAGGCGGAAGCGTTTCTTCTCCGGGTCGAGGAACTCGATACGGTGAGGGGTTTGCAAAATGCCAAGAAGGCCATCTTCCTTTTCTTCCAGGACGGCTCTCACGAAATTACGGGGCACGTCATGCCGGCGCATAGGGCCGTTCACACCGCGATTGACCTCACTCATGTTGAAGTCTCTCAACGCCCAGTCAGACATCGCAAAAGCACGCACCCGAACCGAATCAAAGCTGAACTTGAGGAACCGTGGGTCAGATCGCTTGATCAAGTTTTCTTTGTGGTAGGCCATTAGACGGTCTTTGAACTCCGTCTGGCGGCCCATGATGCTTTCGAATGAGTTGTGCCAGTCCAGATTGTAAGGAGTTCCGACGGCAGGCAGTTTGAAAGCGTCGCCCAAGGGAGCAAACTTTTCCTTCATCTCGGCCTCGCGGCTGAGCTTAGCTGCTTTCAACGCCTCGATTTTTGCCAGGGGTGCATGCATTTCGGGGTGAGCGTCAATGTAGGCTTTCTGAAACGCATCGTCCGGAAGGATATTTTCTTCGAATATTTTGGCCCTGGCCACATTCCCATACTCGTTCCAGGTGCTGCTCGTCAGCTCCTCGATTTCGGCATCGAACTCCTGCAGATAGCCTTTGGGAGCCATCAGGCTGGCGATCTCCAAACGGGCAGCATCAATGTCTTCACGTTTCTGCCAGACTTCCGGCAAAAGCGTGAGTGGGAGCACTTTGATAGTGGGCTCAACCGCGAAATGCCGCTTGTTCTCAAAATCATAGATGCCATCAATCCCGCAGTACGCGAAAAACTCTTTCAGCTGCAGGTAGTCAATGGCATCACCACGGCGATAAGCCATGTGAGATAAGGTCGCGTCCAACTGCTTGATGATGACCTTGTCCACACCGCCGCCTTCGAGCAGGTGAAAAACGCCATTCCAACCATAAACCGGGCGATCATGGGGACGGGCATTCTGACCCTCGTCGTAAATGCTGCGCAACGCGGGCGTAAGGCGACTGTCGCACCAGGCGAAGGTTTCTCGAACGAGATTGTTGAGGTAGTCGCTACCCCGGAGAATGTTCCGGTAGTAATACCAAACCCCCAGCCCCATCGAGGATGGTACCTGCCATTTCTCAAGGGTGCTTAATTCAGACATACGAATGCTCCTGGGATCTCTTTATTTATTCTCGGCTTGGAGCAAACCCAAGAGCAAGTTCGTTAAAAACAGACTCACCCGCGCTTAGCAGGCGTTTCCAATTTCACGAGGTAACGGTTCAGCATCATCTGTTCCGTGACCAGTTGCGACTTGTAACGCTCCAGTGCCTGGTTGAATTTGAGACCGGTCATCAACAATGACTCCTTGCTCATCTCAGCAGGGGTGGTGTTGTTGTTCAGCGCTACCTTGTGAATCCAAGATTCACCAGTCGTATCGATTTCGCTGTTGCCATCAAACTTAATAGCCACAGGCATACCCAGAGCCATCAGCTTCGAAGGCTTATTGGGGTCAAGGCTGGTACGCATACCGATTTGTCGAGCAATGGTGGCGTTGGCCGTTTCGATGCGGAGTTTCTTTCTCAAGTCCTGGACGGCTTCACGCTCATTTACCGGATCCTCGCCATATTTGCGGACAAAGGGAGGGTAGGTGAGTCGTGCCATGTTCAACGCCATCTCCAGCTCCTCTGGGGAGTACGCAGGCGCCATGTCAGAGGTAACCAATAGAAGGGTTGGATCATTCGCTTTGAGAGCTTTTCCTGCGTCTACCCAGGCCTTGTTTTTGTCTACCGCAGCGATTTCATCCGCTACAAATCTCTTATAGGCCTTTGTGCTTTCTGTATCTGCATCGGCAGCGCCGGAACCGGAACCAGAACCAGAACCGGAACCCGGCGCGGCGGCACCGATTACTTTTGGGAGCAAAGAACCGACGATGGTTTTGGCCTTCTGCAAGATCTCCAGCGGGCCGGCGTCACTGATCCCCATCTGCTCAGCTACAGCATCGGCAATTCCGCCTTCTCCGCAGACCGCCTCAGCAAGACCGCCCTGCACAGATACCGTGGAGCAGGCATCCTGACTGGGCATACTGTTGGCCTTCTGATTAAGCATAAACACATCGGTAGCTTGCTGGTTCACCCTGGCGACCCAGTTGGCCGCGCCGTTGTTCCAACCATCAATCCTGGCTTGGTAGTCATAAGCGCGGGCAGCATCAATGGCTTGATACAGACCCGTTTTTTTGATGAAGTCCATGGAGCGATTCACATCATCCATGACCATGATCGAAAACTTCTTGAAGTCGGTGTTCGGCACTATGAAGGCCTGAGCCGAGGAGCACACGGCGCTCAACACGGCAATGGCCAGCAGGCTCTTTGCGTACTTATTCATATGAGCTCCCTGAAAACGCTTGGCTTGGCGCCTCTGTAACATGAACCATGAATTGCCCAGTGCAACGATTCGCGCCGTTTATTCCGGTCTGAGTTATCGATACACCTAAGTATTTCACCGCCGATGTCCTACTTTCCAGCAACTGGTGGGTGAAACGGTCAAAACAGTGACCCGCGTCCATTGATGGTGTGTAAGTCAGAAGCTCTTGGCGTTGAAGATCAGTCATGGCGTAAACCTCAGCGAGGAAATCCATGGCCGCAACTTCCCAGCAGCGGGCTAACAGGCTGTCGATCTGGCGAATAAGCTCGCTATGCCAAGGGCGGGTGACACGTAAACATGACCGGTGAAGCCCAAACGCAGGAAGCAGGCCCATGATCAACGTTCTGGCCCGGTGCAGCAGTTCGACTTGAGCCTGACCTGCATGCCCTACATCAAGCTTAAGCACCGCCTGCTCGAAGCAGGGGAGTGGGAGTTTAACCCCAACATCCCGATGAGCCTGCCGGTGTGAGTTCCCGATCATCAGGTGAACTCCTCACGAACACATTCCTTCCTGGCGACGATCAACGAGTCTGAAATGGCCCAGAGCCAGGCAAGGTGGCGCTTGGCGCGGTCTGCCACCTTGGAGAAGTCGATCTCCACATCAGCCAGGGGGGCCTCTATTTCATCCAGATGATCCATAAACCGATCAAAACACCGATTGGCGTCCATCAAATGGTTCTCTTCCACATACTTCGCCCGCTGCGGGGCCGTCATCGCATGCATCTCGGTCATGAACGCATTGGCGGCATCGTTCCAGCTTCGGGCCAACAGGCGATCAACTTCGGCGATATAGGCTGAGTACCAGCGGCAGGTGTCATTTAACGGCAATGTCGGCGGGCGCAGCTTCGGAAACAAGCCGAGCACCATGGCGCGAGCACGCGTAAACAACGCCTCGCGATCCTCATCCTCATAACCCACGTCCATGTCATCCACTGCATCCTCGAAGCGTGGCAGCTTCATGGCGGTGTCCGTGTAGAGGTATTCAATGGGTGGCAATTCTTTGAGAACGATCTCTTTGTAAGCGGTCTCAACGATTTCCAGGCAGTGGGGCAGGGAGGTCTGAAAGAGGTTTTCCTTGTCAGAAATCTCCGAGCGGACACTCCAGTTGTAGGCCAACTCATTGGCGAGGCTGACCGCGATCTGCTGGAGCTCCTGGATGACCTCAGCTGGCGTGAAGGAGCACCACATCGACTCAAGGTTCAACTGTGTCTTCAACGCCGCCGTAAACAGGGTCATGCGCACGGCAAGCAGGTTATCCGGACTGTTGTAGTCAGCACTGGCATTTTCGAAGTCCGTGCTGCTGAGCATCCACGACTGGGCCACCTCGACGAGCCCACGCACCTCACTGATCGGTGCGTAGCGGTAGAGATTGGCAAGGGCCGTTGCTAGTGACCTGCGCTGATAACGCAGCATAATGTCGGCAGCGTCAGCGTTGTTGACCTTCAGACACAGGTCAACCAGGGCCAGGTGGTCGTTGCAGGCAGCACCTATTCGCGCCCTGAGGGCCTGATCGTCCAATTCAGGATGGCGAAAACGCTCGCCCTGGTACAGCGGCCCCGATTCACGGATGGCTTGCAGGAACCCCTGCAAGGCTCGGTAATACTGAATACGGTGAATCCCCTCATCCTTTTTGGTCATGGGTGACGTGGAGGCCGGGGGCTGGTTTGGGGTCGTCGGACGTGGACGCTTAGGGCGACTGCGCGTGCTGCTTACTTTATCGTTATCGTCCAACCCATCCAGAAAGGTGAGGGCGTCATCGTCGTCCTGATCTTCAAGGATGTGGTTGGGTTTATCAGAACTCGTGCGCGAGGCCATGGTTAAACTCCGCTGCTCATTGCCGGTTCATTGTTGTCTTCACGGCGCTGGGCGATCAGGCGGTTTAACTCTTCCGCTTTCAACCTGGCCAAGTTCAATGCTCGCAGCGGCCCTTCTTGTCCAGCCAAGCCATGCAACTCGTTAATTGCCAAATAGTCGGCAGTGAGTAATGGAATGCATTGGCCATCAGTGTAGTTAACCGTTTGCTTGAAGGTTTTGTGCACGGTTAAGTTCAAATCCTTGGACTTGAGCAACTTATTTTCATGGTCGATATCAAAACATTGAGTGATCGCTTGATCGAACAACATCCCTTGCAAACCGTAGGTCAAAGTCGTCTCATCGGCGACAGGAATGGCCAGGGTACGCAGGGCGTTTGGGTCGTCCTTTTGCTCGCCAGCCAGACGGCTGGTTTCGGTGAGGACAAAGCCCGAGGCCATGTCGGTCTTGACCGTGTAGACCATGGACGGAAAGAGCCTGACCCCACAGATCAGGACGGCAAGCTCTTCAGCACGAAGAGCCAGACGAGGCAAAAAGACATAGGGATGAGTGGCGGCTTCAAGGGGGAATTCCGCACCATCGACGCTTACTTTGTACCCATCCAGGTTTAAACGCTTCAGCGATCTGACAAAACCTTCTTCAATCGCAAAAACATCAGTGAGCGTGACGGTATTATCCGGGTAAGACATCTGGTCATCCCTTGAATTGTTTTATAATTAATCCTACTATCTGGCAAAACAATTGACAAGGGAAAGTCCTTATGGCTAACAACCATCAATTAGTTGAAGGCAAAACGCCAGAAGAAACCTTGTTGCTCAATATTGGGCATGAGATAGAGAACTTTAAGCCGAATTTCCCGAAAGCAAATCTTAAACACACCTTTATCTTAAGCCCTTATGGCTCGAGCATGTTTGGACTTACGCCACTCAGCAGTGGGCAACTGTACTTCGGAATCCCACAACTGTTTTACGAAAAATTCAAATCTGCAAAATGGCTATACATGGCGCGGGTGAAAGGGCAGTCAGGGCTATACCTAGTGATGCAGATCGGCTTGGGAAAGAGTCAGCATCCGATTGCCTTGCGTATTTTCTTCAGGTCGCGCCGCCTGGGGGCGCTTGATGAGTCGATCACCAGTTTGCGCGCCGTTCCGATGAATAAAGACGGCGGTACTACACGGGAGATTGATGTACTGCAGGGCTTCAACCTCAAGCTGTTGCAGCTTGATTCGTTTGTTTGGGAGAAGCGGGACGAGAATCCCTAGGGTCTGCGTTGGATGGATCAGGCCGGGGTTTCCCGGCCTTTTCCTGAGGGGTTAGTTCAGCTTTGTCAGCTTTGCAGCCAGGCCGCTGAGGGCGTCAATTGCGGACTGGAATGCTTGAGTACACACCAGAATACCTTCGCTAACTTCGGCAACGGCTTGGCGATGCGCTTCTTGCTCTTCGCTCTTCACGCGCAGCTCTTCAACCAACCCGTCGAGTCTGTCTTTGAAAATTTGCTCGACAACCCGGCTGATTTCCTGGGAAATCTCGCCGAAGACCGGTGGCAGAGTGGGTTCTTTTGAGGCTGGGGCAGCGGGTACCGTGGCTGCCGGGGCTGCTGGTGTAGGGGCTGCTGCAGCGGGTTTTCTGCCAGCTGGCTTGGCCGCTGGTTTGGTCGCTGGGGCCGGAGTGGTTGGCGCTTGAGTAGCCTTTTGAGGCTCTACCACAGCAACTACCGGCGCTACGGCGGCAACAGGGGCTGGCTTGTCCTTGAGCTCCGGATAGACCACAAAAGCCTTATCTGCCAGATTGTAGACGTAGGAATCGATGATGTGTTGCTGCTCGATCAGCTGCTCTTTTTTCAATTCTTCCAGAACGTCGTCGACTGGGCCTAAAGCGTCCTGCAGATCGACTTTACGCAGGTCGGCGTCAACCAGCATGCGCAACACCGCCATTTTGAGATCGCCGCCTTCTACCACTGCGGCCTTGATCGGCGTCACGTTGGCGGAAGTGGTTGGCGCTGCAGCAGTGCTCGGGGTTTTGTCAGCAGGGCGTTCGAACTGGTGAACGTTTGACTCAGCCTTAGCTGCCGGCTTGCGGCCTGGCTTCTGCGCAGACGCCGTGGTGGCTTTCGGGGCCTTGGCAGCAGGTTTGGTCGCAGCCTTGGTAGCAGTCTTGGTTGAAGGCTTAGTAGCGGACTTGGCTGCCGGTTTGCTCGGCTTCGTGCTGATCGGGGTAATCAGCTCGTTCGCGGCAGTTTCACTGATCTTGAACAGGATCGGTTGATCAGCTTCACGGACTTCGATGACCTGACCGGTCGTGACCATTTTTTTCAAAAATGGGGTCACGCGATTACGCAGGGTGTCCGCCTTTTTCGCGATCTGATCAGCACTCAGGGGCTTGTTACTGGATTTGAGAATGCCGAGCAATTCAGGTATTTCAAAATTAGTACGCATTTTCAGCAACCTCCAAGGTTCGCCTGATAGAGCGCCGCGACAGCAGTGCAAGGATGATGGCAATTCATATGCAACTGAGTATAAGGGAATTATCAGGATCGACAAGAGGTTGGGATCACTTTTTTTGACAAGCTGTCAATACATTCCATATGTATTATCTATAAATTGCCCGATTTTCTTATCCCCTTGAATTTCCGTAGGTTTTTTGTCGGCTGCTGGTGCCGTTTTGACCCCAGAAGGTGCCCCAGTGCCGAGCAACACAGGGTTTTTCTTGAGAATTTCCCAAGCTCTGGCCAAACGAGTGCCAATTGAAGCCTCTTGCGACACATCCGAAACCACGTCTTCGATAGACCTGGCCGCCTCGTGACTCAAGAGCTCAGGCAGGCGCCGCATAACCTTTTCAATCATGATTCGACCACGCCCGTTCACCGATCCGTGCGAATCCAGGTATGAGGTGAAGGCTTTTTCAGAGAGCTTGAGCAGGGTAGAAGGGCGACCGAGTCCCAACGAAATCAGTCGTTCCATCACGACCTGGGTGGGCGAATGTGTCCATTTGGCGACCATTGCTTCTGTTCGGTCTGGTGCTCTGGCCAGCTCATGCCGCAGGGGATCCTGACGAAAGCCCGAAGGATCCGTATCGCGCACGAAACTCAATCGACTACCCCAGGCCTTGAGCACTTGTGCCCATTTGATGCTGGCAGGATCTTCTACCGATAAATTGCCGATTTCACGGGTGAACGCTTCAGCAGGTTCACCGATGTGCGCACTGTGACTCGCAATGCAGCGTATAACCGCCTGGTCGATGGATAGGAACGATGAAGGAATAGACGATGCGGCAATGTCATCCCCAAGCGGCAAAAGCGCCTGGTGAGCGTCATAGGAGCGATCCAGCACCTCACTTTGGCGCGTGTTGGCCAACGCTGGGTCGAACGGAACACCTTCTCGACCTGCTGCCCGCTCAATCCACTTCAGGCCCACCTCACTCAAGGTGCGGCTGTCCGTGCGCGGATAGCTAAGACGACCACGCTCATAGCTTTTTTGAATGGAGGCTTGAATTTGGCTCGGGCTATACGACAGGCTGCGCATGCACAGGCTCAGTGCCTCAGGGCCCGTAAGCGGTTTGTACTCAAACTCATGGGCCGTGGTCGCCGTCACCGACAACTGCGGAGGGGGGAGGGCGTGCAAGATGCCCAGCAAAGTATCGGCATGTATTGCCTGGGTGGTCTCAAGCCGTACAATTGCACTCCAGCCGTGATCCAGCTTCTTGCGCACTACGACGGCCTCACCGGGATTTTCCAGTAAGCTGGCCACCAAGGGCGTTACCACCCTGCCAATGCTTAGTCGCCAAGGATCTTCTGGATCATGCAGCCGGTAGCCAAGCAGGCGATCCAACACCCGACGGGCCTTGGCTGCACGCACCTGATTGGCTTCGATCACGCCGGCGTTTTTCAAACCAAGCTTCAAATCGTGACCGGTGATCGCCGCAATATGCACCCGGCGAATCGTCTGAGGCTGTGATCGATTGCGCTGGGCAATTAGGCACAAACCTTCAACCTGGCTGGCGATAAGCTCACCCTCCAGGTCGCTGTCCGTGGCAATGGCGATGTCGTCGCCTTGTGACAGCAGCTCGATCAACTTGCGAACCTGGTCGGCCCGTTTCGGCTCCCAGTGAATCTCCGAAGCGGTGGTGGGCTGACTGATCATGCTTGGGTCAAAACCCAATTCGTCGTCGGGCAAGTCGAACAAACGACCATATGTCGCCAATACAAGCTCACCTTTGAACCCGGCATCATTTAAAGCCCACTGGAACGCCTCTTTTTTTCCAGGGGCTTCAATAACCCAGATTCGCTTCATTTTAGTTCACAATGCCGCCAGGTAACGGGGCATTAGGTGCCATTTTGTCGTAGTTGGCCTTCACCGCCTGACCCACGTTGATACCGCCCGAGGCCTGAACACCAATGGTATCCACGGCAATATCGTCTACAGCCGACACGGCGGCGTTAGCTGCCGTCTGCATGCCCTGGTTGACCTCGTTGACCATTGTGCCGGTAATCGCTTTGGCAATTGAGCACATATTAAAACCGCCGCCGCCAATCCCGAATCCAGGCAGACCAGGCAATGCCAGGCCCAGATCGCACTGCGCATCCGGGTTGGTGTAGACGAACGGGTTATTCACCAGACTGGGCTCTCTGTTCAGGTTTACGCAGTGGTTGCCAATTGCGCCGTAAACACGGGCCAGCTTGGCTTTCGCCTCTTCGCAAATCCCGGCAGAAGCCGTCGAACTGGCCAGCGCCAGGGTGGTGAACATAACCGATCCGAACAAAAGTGTTGATGCTTTCATCTCGAAGTACCTTTAACTCGCTTTTAACGGCCAATTGGAGGCCATACCCATTGCCTGCCTGGCCTGCATCACCGTTTTGATGCGGGCCACCATAGCCTTCGCCATTGCGTAATGAATATGGTTGGGAGTGTTGTTCTGGATGTTCAGCGCTTCGAGGTAGATCAGCGTACCCCAGCCGATACGGCTCTCCTTGGCACGGTCATTGAGCCAATGCACAGCAAAAATGCTCTGCATGAGCGGCATGCTGGTCATCAAGGGGATCATTTTCACCAGGAGTTCCTGGTTTTTGCTGTCCATCGGCATCATCGCAACGTCCGGAAGGATCGCGGACATTTTGATGAAGAGCTCAGGGGTCTCATCAAAATTGTGCGTGAAGCGCTCTTTCTTCTCCAACAGTTCAAACAAGGCTCGCGTATCAGGATGCATGGCATCCCAAAAAGCCTTCTGAGCTTCTGGCGAAAATAGCATATAAGACATAGACATATCTGTCATATTGCCGTGCTCTTATTCTTGTTTTTCATATATTGAATGATTGACTGGAAAAATACCAGTCCGTATGATCAAGAAACAACAAAATAAAAAGAGGCATTACAATGCCCGATCTCCAGTCAGAACTTCAAATCGCGGTTAATCCATCCCGCGCATACGACTGTCAAACAGTCCTCGATTCCCTCGAGCGAAATGCCTCATACCGTGAATTCTCCCCCGCCAGACACGAGGTAGAAGCCTCTATCCTGGGCCTGAACCGGTATTTCGCTGAATTTTGCCGAGAGCGTCCAGTCCTGCGCAAAGGGCGTGATATCACTCCATCAAAAGAATTTTCTGCCTAACAGGTAAACTTATGAGCCATAAGCCATCATTTAAAATGAGGCCCTTAGTTGCTGCCTTAATTACGGTTACTGCTCTTACCGTTTCGTTGCCTGCCGTAACTCCAAAGGCTAATGCCCTTTTGCCGGTATCCGACTGGCCCGCTTATGTTCAAAACACATGGGCGGACATGAACCGAAGCTTGGAGGCGCTGAAAGAGCAGTCCATTCTTTTCCAAACGTTGAAGTCGATTGGTACGTTCTCCGGGATGTTGGTGGACAGCGCGAACAACGGGTTTGCCAACGTGATTGCGCGCCTGGGCAAAGGCGAAGAAGAACGCCAAAACATCGAGCAGCTTGAGCGCTCAATGCCGGCTCAAGATGCCTGTTCGACCGTCACCGTCTCCGAAGGGCTTGGGGATGCACTGTGTGACGGCATGGACGCGATTGCGAATGCGGTAATGGGGCGCTCTGGCAACAACAAAATGGCCACTGGTGGTGGGCACTATGAGTGCACTGGCGACACCTGCACCTTCAGGGAGGGTGTTCCACCGACCGCCGATGACGTTAACAAGAAAAACAAGGCCGACGCCAAAGAAGTGGTTGATACCTGCACCGCCTTGAGCGGCCCTGGCGGAACGTCGTTGTGCAACCAGCCAAGCCTTATGTTCAACCCGCCTAATGGCACGCTCGACGACAAAGAGTACAAAGCCGTTCAGCAGCAGATCATAATCGCAGGCAACGTCGAGAAACCGGTTCCGTACGCGGACGCGTCGATTAAGCTGGACAGTCCACAGTTCAAACGCGCTGTAGCCCAGGACATGCGTCGTGAAAACATGCGGGAAAGTGCCGTGATGGCGCAGACCAACCTGAACATCCTCATGAACGGCACTCTGGATGGATCAACGCGTAAAAAAGGTGAGGTTGAAAACCTTCAGCAATACCTGAACGACCGTCTGGGTAGCCAAAACTGGCTCTGCGAGGTGACCAACACCTGCCCACCCGGCGCTAAGTACGTACCGCCCGCCGAGTTGGAAAAACGCAAAATCCAGATGGACGCGGTAATGCTCTACATCCAGCTGCAATCCTATAAATCACAACTGCGTACTGAAAAGTACCTGACTGACATGGCTCTGATGGAGATCGACCCAGTCGGCAAATAAGGCATACCTGATGAAAGCCATAAAAATAACAACAGCTTCAGTCGGTTTACTACTCTCGACACCACTGTTCGCCGCAGAGGCCCCGGACGTCGCTGCCAATTTTGGTATATTGTTTGACGTCGCCGGGCTTGTAGCTTTCGTGATCGGCTTCTACATGGTCGCGACGGCGATCTACTCGCTATACACCTGGTCGAAAGGAAATCAGGGAAAGTCCATTGGTTCGGTCATCCTAAACATTCTGGTGGGCACCTTCCTGGCGTCGATTGGCTGGATCTACCAGCTGATGAAGGGCTCTTTAATTGGCGACTATGAAAAAGGCGTCAACATCACAGATGGGGGCGCATTCACACTCGCGTTGGACACCGCAGCCGCCGCTGCCGCGACCAGCGTCCATGCCTCAGGTTTCGGTAGATTCATCCCAGACTCAACGATCAAGACCATTTTGGCCTTCGTATTTTTGGTGGGATTTGTGGCGTTCATCTCCGGCGTTTACGCCATCAAAGACATCGGCACCCAACAAGGCGGACAGCACCCGCTGCTTAATCCTATCGTCAAGATCATTGGTGGCGTGCTCTGTATGAACATCACTTGGTTCGGCTGCTTTGTATCCGCACTGCTCAACATTCCAGCACTTTGCTCAGGGGGCTAAGATGGGTTTCATTGCAAGCACCATTACACAGTTGAAAAATGCTTTTACCCCCAAGCTGGACTGGCCTGCGATGGGCGATTCGGTCAAAGGTGCCTTCAAGCGTGGGCAAACAGCCGTTTTAATCAAGGACAACGATCTCGACGAATTCCAGAAGCGTTATAAAAACCTCCGAGGTACCGCAATTATCTCCTTGGTGTTCACTGGGATTGCTTTTTTTAGCATTCTCTTCGCTGGCAATTTTAGGGATTTCTTTTACTCCTGCAGTGCTACCACATTGTTTGGGATGTGCTATTTCCGCTATGCCTACATGCTCTGGGTATGCCGCTATGCCGTGGCAACTGGGGCAGACCTGAGCGCCCCTGTACAAGCCACCGGTGGCAATTTCCTGAGCGCTATTGCGGCCAATCCGCTCTCGCTTTTGCCACTCAAACTCCCTGAAGCCCGCCCCGAAAAAGGAGCATCAAAATGATCAAAAAAATGGGGGCGCTCCTCGGGGCGGTGATGTTGTTTTTGACATTATTCGCATCCTCGCCGGCTCATGCTGCCGATGCGGTTGGCGCGGGTACAGCAGAAGGCTACATGACTCACATCATGTCGATGCCCTACGACAGTACGGACTTGGCTCACAAGAGTATGGTTCGCCTCTTCGGAGGTTTTGTCTTTACCCCGTTTGGTGGGGCTCCATCAGACGCGCCAACGGTATTGGCAAAGGTACTAGGCTATACAAACATCGTTGCCATGATTTTGGGCGTCATCATCATGGGCTACGTCATTCTAGCCGGCACACTGAACACTGCAGCATCAGGTGAAATGCTTGGACGCAGCTGGTCAAGTGTATGGTTACCGCTGAGAACCTCGGTCGCCTTCGGCATGATAATGCCGGCTACCACTGGCGATGGTACATTTTCTGTAGCCCAGTCCCTGGTGATGTGGATGATCATCGTCGGCTCCAACTCGGCGACTTGGTTATGGCAAAAAGGCGCGGAAGAGCTTGCAACCGGCACACCGGTGATGCCGACCACGGTTCACTATACGTCTAATGAATACACCGACATTGTGAACACAGTGTATTGCAGCGCTGTGCGTAATAAAGTGCTTACCACCAAAGACAAACAGGCGCCATTTGTTGGTGAAGTTGAAAGTGCTGTTCCTGGATCCGGCTCACTCACAAGGTCAGTCGCATTCAAGTATGACGGCATTGCCGGACTTGATTTAAGTAAAGCAATAAGCATCAAGTTCACAGGATGCGGACAGGTCGACTTCCCAGTAGCCCAAGGCATCTTGGATGGAACTGCGCTTGAAAACGCAGCTGCTGATAGTAGTTTCTGGCACCACTCATCGCCGTGGGAAGTTGCCCTTCAGACAAAGTTCAACCAAGCCGTTCTTACAGATTACAAAGCCGTTCTTAACGCCTCAGTCGCGGTTGCCAACAACATAATAACCAACAACTTGAACGCAAAGAACTATAAGTCAGCCATGGAGCAGGGTGAAGAAGAAGCTGCTGACATGAAAGTTAAAATTGAAACAGCTGCCGTTACTTATGCCACTGTTGGTACGGCTTACGACAATTACATCGAAGGGGTTCGAACCAAGACAACCGCAAGTGGTGCTACGTCTGGATGGCGGGAGAGCATGACAAGAGGAGGCTGGATGAGAGCTGGCGCCTGGTTCTTTGAGGCTTCCAGACTCCAAGGGTTCGTACAGACATTGCTCGGTGGTATGAGTAGCATGGCCAAATATTCCAACACGCCGACGTTGGAAGCTTCTGGCTGCATGTTTACATTCGGCTTCGGAAAATGCGGTGAACAAGAGGAAGAGTTTAAATCCTGGATGAGCATCATTGAAGTACTAGCAAAGAGTGCGGATTCAAAAAGTTCTGGAAGGACAGCCATTACCAATGGTGCGGGTACTGGTAAAGTTGACATCATTTCTAACGAAAGTGGTCACGGGCTCTTTGACGAAAACGCAGTAAAGACTCTTTCGGTCTCTGTGTCCCAAACATTCCTTGATGGCATTATGCAAATGGGTGCAGATGACGCCAGGGGGCTAGCAGGTGGTGACGGGGCAGTAACAAGTTCTACTGCGACTGGAATGATATCGCCTTTCACGGCTGTATCAAGCATTGGCCGTGGGCTACAACAAGTGGCAGTGATGGTCTGGTCATCTGGCTTGATTGTCGCGACTGCCTTGGGCTGGATGGAATCACCGCCAGGTATATTGGCTAACGGTGGATCATTTGGTTGGCTCGGAGGCCTCGCGGGGATGGCAAAATATGTGATGGCCAGTCTTGCCCCGATTATCGCGGGTGTGGGCGCCCTAGCATTTGTGATGGCCTTCGCAATCCCCTTCATGCCGGTAACTGTTTGGATCATGCTGGTCTGCGGCTACCTCGTGACCATCATCGAGGCAGTCGCGGCGGCACCCCTAGCAGTCATCATGCTTGCGACACCGGAGGGCGAGGGCATGAGTAGCGGCAACTTCACCAAAGCCCTGCAGATGGTGAACGCGGTGGTCTTACGACCGACCTTGTCGATTGTGGGGCTGTTTGCAGCAATGACCTTGTCCTATGCCGGCTTCTCGATCTTGAACGATCTGTTCTGGTCGGTAGCAAATTTGACCTCGGACTTCAGCATATTCGAGATCATGGCCCTGATCTTCATCTACGCTTCGGTGACCTTCAAGGTCTGCGAGTACATGGTGTCGGTCATCCACAAAATCCCAGACCAGATCATGGACTGGATGGGTGGCGGTTTGAGCAGACCATTTGGTGAAGACTCTGCAGCCAGCGATGTCAGCGGTTCCCTGAAACAGAATGCCGGCGCAAGCGGCCTAACCGCCATGGCAGGCATGAAGACAGCTGGGGGTATCGTTCAGCAGCGCCGTGATAAAGCCAGGCATAAGGAGATGCTGAAGGCGATGGGTGGCGACAAACCAAAAGATGAGCCAGCCTCCTAACGTTTCCAACAAAACCCCAGCGCTGCTGGGGTTTTTCTTTACCACATATGCATCAAGCCACCGCTCTGCGGTCGGAATACTCTAGACCTTGCTCCGGGTGCCTGATCGTGCACCACCTCATGGCTGATGCCGTAGGTGCGGGCATGAAAAAGCCCAGCATCGCTGGGCTTTTTCTATTTCTCCATCAAGGCCTAGTAGCCACCGCGCTGCGGTCGGAGTGGTGGTTCACCTTTCAGGCCGGGTGAACCTTGCTAGCCACCGCAAAGCGGTCGGAGGGTTATTTACCCACCAGCAACTCATTGGCTTCCAGATCGGTCTTGCTGATCATCCAGCTGAACACTGGCGGCCTGATCAGGGCAAAGAGCAGGAAGGTAAGAATCACACCCATATGTTCCCAGACCATTTCACCGGCAAGTACCACCACACGGGTCGATGCTGGCAGAAGTTGCGCCACGAACGCTACAGTCGGGCTCATCACCGATGCAACAGCCCAAGGCAGATGAAACATTTCGTGCATCCCCGATCCAACGACCCAATGGGCTTCTTGGTAGGTAATGCCATCAACGGAGCCTGCGAAGATGAACGCTGGTGCCATAACCAGAATCATCAACGCCAACCAAACCAGGCGGTAGAGAGCAACCATGATGAATCTCCTTAATTCTTAGGGGAACCGGACGTCTTGTCTGTTTTGCCCCTTCTTGATTCCAATTATAAACAGCGTTGACATGATGTCAATACAACACCAATAAAATTTATGGCTTTTTGATTTCATTCTTCAATTCCAACGAATTCAGGCGCTCATTCCTGGCGTCAGCAATCAAAGCAGGCTTAGTCGGAAGATCTGGGTTGAGCCCAAAAGGGCCGGCAGGAATCGAGCCTCTTAACAGAGGAGGGGCGACTTCTCTCGAATGAGCCCTCAGGGGTAACTGCCGCCACACGCCCGCGAGCAAACCCTCCGACGCAGGCGTGGCTGATTTTGGCGTTCGTGGGGGCGCAGAAGGGTGTAGGGCGCCACATTGGACGCCCTGGTGGCTTACACCGCCATGGGAGCGGTCAGCGGAGCTTCGTGGGTGTAGTTTTCCAGGATGAAATCAGACGGTTCGATTCGATCCAGCCACTCCGGCTCATACACACCAGTTTCGGCAAAGGCCGGCACCCGGTCAGCGATCCTCAAAGTCGGCAGGGCATGGGGTTCACGCGCCATTTGCTCTTGGAGCATGTCCAGTTGGTTTTCGTAAATGTGCGCATCCGCGATCATGATGTTGAGGAAGCGCGGGGTGTAGCCCGTCAAGCGGGCGAACAGAGCCAGCAGGCACGCCGCCTCGCTGGTGTTCAGCGGGTTCCCGAGCCCGATGTCATTACTGCGAATGTAAAGCGTTAGCGATAACTCTTTATCCGCAACATTAGGCGTAAATTGATAAAGAAGGTGGCAACTTGGCAGGGCGACGGCATCCAGTGCTGCCGGGTTCCAACCATGAAACAGGATGCGGCGATCCTCGGGGGTGAACATGATCTTGTCCAGGCACTCCCTGACCTGGTCGATTTCCTTGAACAGGATCATCACTGGCTGTTCTTTGACCAGACGCTGAGCAATCTTGACGTAACCCTTTGCCAACGCATCTTCAACCTGCGCGGTGTGAGCCAACGGGATTTCCTTGTAAGCCTTCCATTTGCGCCACTGCACGCCGTAGATATCACCCAGATGATCCTCACCCTCACGGTACGGGTTGGCCAGCCACTGCGCGTTTTCATTGGCGTTCTGATCCCAAACCTTGCACCCGAGCGCCCTGAAGCCTGCTGCTGAGCTCTCTGCCCGGAGAAAGGCCACCAGCTCACCTACGCCGGTCTTGAAGGCCAAACGGCGCGTGGTGATCGCTGGGAAGCCGTCCTTGAGGTCATATTTGAGCATTTGGCCTGGTGCACCAATGGTAGCGACGCCTGTGCGGTTTTGCTGACGCTTACCGGTGGTCAGAATGGTTTTGATCAGTTGAAGGTATTGCTTCATCGAGTGTCTCCCAAAAATGAAAAACCTGGGAGCGATGCCCCCAGGCATTGTCAGTTCAAACTACGGCCTATCAGCCAAAGGATGGGCTGGACTCTTCTTCGCGGACGATGGGGGCTGTGCCGGTGGTAGCCATTTCGGCCACTTCAGCGACTGGCTCAGTCGTGACGACCGACTCCACCTCAGCTTCCACCGCTGCGGCTTTAGCCGCCTCAGCTTCCAGGGCGGCCTTTGCCATGTCGTTAGCCATGCTCTGGAGCGTATCGATCTTCGACAGCATGGTCGGGACGTACGCTTCGACCTCCTGCAGTGCTTTCTCCTGGGCCGGAGTCAACACTCGCTCGGCGCGAACCGCCAGCAAGTCTTTTTTGTACTTCTCCAGGTTGGTCTGGTTCTTCTCGTCGAACAGAGCCCCATGCCAGATGCGCTTGAGGTGGTCGACCCACTCCTGAAGCTCTGGCTGTGTGAAGCTGTTGAGCGCCAGCACCTCGTCAGTGTAGTTCGACCATTTTGCCCGCAGGGCCAGTTCAAACAGACGCGGTGTTCCTTCTGGTTGTTGCTCGGCAAGCTTGAACGGATCGGTCTTGATGATCGCCGGCAACGCCTTATTCCCAGGCCCAGGAACGTTGAGAACACGCTGGCGGGTGCGTAAGGCCTGTTCGTTGTAGTCGATCATCTTCATGCTGTAAAGGGTTTGGTAGATGTCAGGCGGTGTTGGGAAGTTTGATTTCATGGCCTTCTGCAAACGGTCACGGAAGGTAGGGTCAGCTTCGATCATCTGTGCATGCTTCATGCACGATTCCATGTCGAGAGCTGAGCGCTTGAGCAGATCTTCACGACCTTTCAAAACACCTAAAGGCGCCATCAGCGGACACTGGTTGGTCGTCAAATTGCGAACACCCTGAAGGTACTCGCCTTCAGTCAACTCAGTAGCCTTGGTGAAGACTCGGCGGCGGATTTCCTCAGGAGGTAACTTGAGCAATTCAGTTGGGTCGTAACGCAGATCGATGCAGTGCATCTTCTTCGTGTTTTGGAGATCGGCGATGATCGGCAACACAATCGACATATTCCCCAAGGAGCGGGGGATACCGTAATCGACCATGATCAATGGCTTGCGCTGTTGCAGCATTTCAGTGGTCTTGGTTTTATCCGACAGCGTCAGGAAATAACTCCAGAGCCGCTCATCTTTGCGTTTGATCACCCGCATCAGCTCGATGGTGGCATACACGTCAGAACGGGCATCGTGCGCGTGAGTGTGCTCGATCCCGTTTTCCTTAACGATCTCCTCCAGCTTCAGCGAGACACTGCCATCAGCTTTCGTTGGCCAGTTCAGGAGTTCAGGGCGAAGGGCGTAGACCAACATCACCAGAAGCATGGCATCGGAACGACAGTTACCGTCCTTCCACTCGTGGTCATAGACCTCAAGCTGGTTGCGATAAAGCATATTGCGGAATATTTCATCGTCATAACCCTGAGTGTTGAACCCTGTGATCATGGTGTTTTTGCGCTTGAACCATTGCTGAATGTGGCCGGCAGCCTCGAATTCAGTCATGCCGTTTTTTTCGAGCTGCGCCAGCGAGATCCCCGTGAGGGCGAAGGCATACGGGCCAGGAACCACATCCGGTCGCAATTTGATATCAAGGAGCAGCTCATCGCCCTTGATGTAGTTGAGGTCGGTGTCCACGGCGATACCGGCAAACTGAATTGCCTGGTCGAAATGACGGGATAGACCCGTGGATTCAAAGTCGTAGACGGCTAGGCGACGTATAGCGGCCATTTATTGCTCCAATTTGGGGAACCCAGGAAGTTCTAACTAATAGGGTTTAATTTCCTGTCAATACATATAGAATATCATGAGCAGTCGAGCAGTTGGGAGACCCCGGTATGCAGATCATCCCGTTGAAAACTAAGTACCAATTGACTGAGGATGATATCAACAACCTCAGCGCCTGGATGGTCGACGGCCATACCCTGGCGGACATTTGCGCCCATTTTGAGGCCAAATTGACCGAAGAAAAGGTGTTCATGCTGGCCGGCGTCATCGCCCGAGAAATGTTTGACATGACCCTGCAAGAGCTGTGTCCAGAGCTGGTCGCCGAACGACGCCGTATGAGTTCAGAGCGAATTCCGGAATGGCAGGCGAAAAAGTCCGGGCAGCAGCTGACGCGGCTGATCCGCGAAGTCCTGGAAGACTTGATGTTGTTTGAGATGGAATTGCTGACGAACGCTAGGCAGAAAGCCTGAGCAAAGATCGAACGAAATGGACGGCTAAGGCGCCTAAGCTGCACCTTAACCGCATTTCGATCCTTTATTCTGCGGGTCTTAGCTCAATCGGCTGGTTGCTGCGGAACAGATTTTGCTGGTGAGCCAAGTCATTTTTGAGGTTATCCAGAGACACGCTGCGCTGCTTGATCGTGCCGCACACCTGAAGCGTGTCCATCAACACACTGACCTTCAACTGGCTTTTTCCATTACCGTCTTTTACCAGCGATTGGTGCATGGCCATCCGGAAACTGGACGCCAGCAATTCACGCACCTCCTCGAGGGACATCTCCCGAGCCGCCATCGAGCACAATCGAATCAATGACTGCACCACGGAACCGGCGTGCATCGTCAGCATCACCAATCGCCCGTCGACTGCTGAGCGCAGAGCTAATGCAGCGGCCTTGGAGTCACGAATCTCTCCGATCATCATCATGGCATTGGTCTTGGCAGGATAAGCCCTCAGCGCGTCCTTGATCGCGCCTGCAAGGGCCTCTTCGCCGGTGATACTGCGCTGCAGGCAATACCCGGCGCCGTGGAAGCCATCCAGCGGCATTTCGACCGGGTCTTCAACGGTAATGCAGATCCCACCGAATTTGGTCAACCGGTCAACCACGATGGAGCCCAGAGTCGTGGACTTACCATTGCCAGGGAGACCCGAGACGATGATCAAACCGCCTTTGAGCAAGCGAGGGGAGAGCAGCTCACGGGTAATGACCTTGGGGATGCCACATTCCATGAGACTCATGATTTTGTTCGGCATGCGCCGAAGAATGTAGCGGTCGCCGGTGTGAGTCGGCATGACGTGGCAACGGAACGTTCGCCCTTGATACGCGACGGTGCTGTTCACCAACCGAGTCTTTTTCGCAGCATCTACCAGGGCGTTCACCATACCCACCATGTGGGGCTGAAGAAAACGGGTGCCCGGATAGAAAATCCCTTGCGAAGGATGATCTCCATGAAGGATGAAGTCGGTGATTTCGTCTAAATCAAACGGCTTTTCATCGGGTTCTACGTTGGATGCTGTATCCACGACGCAACCTCTTATTTTTTTGTAATCATCATTCGTCAATTGACGAATAATGTTCATGGATTTTGTGTCTACTGCCCTTTCAGGACATGAAAATGGCAGGCCATGCCTGCCACTTATTGCCCGTAACCAGGATTACTTCGAGAAGAAGTTCATGGTCACGATGGTGCTGTCCGCGCCCGAGACGTTACCGCCACAACCGGCTACAGCCGCAGCAATCGTGGTGTAGGTACCAGCGGAAGAGGCCGGGGCAGTACCCGATGTACCTTTGAGAACGCCGAAGCTTTTGAAGGTCTTGGTCACGATGTCAGTACAGGCCCGAGTCGGCAGGTCGCCCAGCTGAATGAAGAACTCGGTAGCAGTACCGGCGCCGTTGATTGGGCCGATGAGAATGGCGTTGGCCGCCGAGCTCCATGGGTGCTTCAGTTCGGTGGTGTCGTCGACACGCATCGTTTTCGGCACGTTGCCGAACGAGGCAACAACCTGCTCGTCGAGACCGGTGTAGTTACCCTGGGAGGCAAACTGGTTGCGGATCATCGACGTCAACGAAGTCAACGTGGTGACCACATCCTGCACTTTGGAAGACTGGCTTGCCGAGTTGTAGTAGGTGAGGGCACCGATGGTGATAATTGCCATCAAGGCAACAACCATGATGATCTCGATCAGCGTGGCACCCGCCTGACGCTTGAAGTTAAGTTGCATAACGCACATCCTCTTATTATTTTTATTGGTGCTTGTTACAGCAATAAAATTATCACCAAGATAACCGGGTTACAAGCTGGTCTGGAAGTATTTCTATTGTTTTCAATATGTATAACTTATTTGTCAACTTGGTCAAATATTGTATATTTGGTATACATAAATCCAATTACACATAAAAACTACTACCCATCTATACGAAAGCGGCAATTGTCTGTATTTGTTTACACTCAATCTGCCAAATTCCAGGCAAAAAAAATGGCAGGCCAAAGGCCTGCCATTTTCGATTTTTGGAACCTACTTGCTGTAGAAGTTCATGGTCACCACGGTGGTATCAGCACCGGAGACGTTACCGCCGCAACCAGCCACAGCCGTCGCAATGGTGGTGTAGGCGCCAGCGGCAGAGGCCGGGGCGGTGCCCGCAGTACCCTTCAGTACGCCGAAGCTCTTGAACGTCTTGGTCACGATGTCAGTGCAGGCGCGAGTCGGCAGGTCAGCCAGCTGAACATAGAAATCGGTGTTAGTGCCGGCGCCGTTCATTGGGCCAATCTTGATAGCGTTCGCAGCCGAGCTCCAAGGGTGCTTCAGTTCAGTGGTGTCGTCGACGCGCATTGTTTTTGGCACGTTACCGAAGGCCGCTACAACGACCTCATCGAGGCCCGTGTAGTTACCCTGGGAGGCGAACTGGTTACGGATCATCGACGTCAGCGCAGTCAACGTAGTAACCGTTTCCTGAACCTTGGAAGATTGGCTGGCGGAGTTGTAGTAGGTAAGGGCACCAATGGTGATAATTGCCATCAAGGCAACAACCATGATGATTTCGATCAGCGTAGCACCGGCTTGGCGCTTGAAGTTCAGCTGCATAACGAACATCCTTTATTATTATTGTTGTTCGAGTTGTTATAGGCATAAATTACCATTCATAACTTGCGTCAACAACAAAAAATACAATTTTTGTACAATATCGTATGAATTAACTAGTTATCTTTATTGGTTAATCGTGGTATACCAAAGCAACTTCTTGTTAAATGAAAGTCAAAATTAAAAAGGGGCGCCTGAGCGCCCCTTTGCTTCGCGAGTGATCTTTAGCCTGCAGATTGTCCGAGGGCGTTGGATAGTGTGAAAAACGCGTAGTACACCCAGCCCACATAACCCGTAACGCCCAGCAGCGCGAGGCCGTTGAGCATGCCGGAAATGGTCGAGATTTTTTCGATGCTTCGCGTCACAGCTTGACGACCAATTTCATAAATCGCGGCCTGAAAGTTGGCGTTGTGCGACATCATGTACACGCTGACCATCATGTCCGTGGACAGCAGCCCTGTATCCAGGGCTTCGCCCAAAGACGCACCTTCAGCCATTTTCTTCGTCATTTTTTCCAGGTGGCAGCAGATATACGGGCTGGAGAGTCGCTTCATGTCTTCCAGTGCCGCCACAAAAGGAATGCCTGAGCGCATCAGTGCCGCCAACGAGATCAACAGGTTGGCACCGTGGAAAGCTTTGTAGAAGCTGAATGGCGGGAAGTAATCCAGGACGTCCCTGACCCGACCCACCAGCCGCGATAACGAATAACTGATCAGGATCGAAAGGACAACCACCACGGCGATAACCCAATACCAATCCTCTCGGACAAAGGTAGCCATGTCATTCAAGCGTTTAGCCGGGTCTGGCCAAAGTTCCGGGTTCATCACCTCAGCCATCTTCGGAATAATCGCTACCGAGAAGAAGAATATCAAGCCGAACAACGCAACCAACAATACGGCGGGGTATGTCAGCTTGCCGAAGATGGTCGACATCATCGACGAAGAGGCGTCCAGGGCGTCTATGGTGTTTCGCATACCTGTTACCGGGTCACCGCTTCGCATACCGGCCCGGATGGACATCACTTCGCTCGTAGGCACCCAACGTGCCAGTGCCTCGGCGAAGTCGATACCGGAAGACATTTGCAGGTGAATGTCATCCAGGATCTTCACCTGGAACATCTGACTGCGAGCCCCGGCCTTAATAATCGACGTCGACAGCAAGTGGACGATATCGTTGATCGGGATACCTTGGCTCAGGTAGTCGACGAACGATTGGTAAACTTTCCGGCGAACACTCGACGTAAATTGTATCCGGTTGACTGTTTCGGTGATGGACTGGCTGATGGAGTTCATACTTAACCACCTTCGTTATTGTTGTTATTTTCGGCAGTCACAGAGCTATCGCCATCCTGCTGACCTACAGCCCCACCCTTGTCTTCGCTAAGGCGCTTTACCTTCACTGAAATCTTGGGATTGCTTGACCCTTTTTTGGCCTTTCCGGCCATTGAGCGGACATTCCCAGCCTTCTCTTTGGGCCGGTTTTGTTTTGACATCAACTGCGATTTCAGGCCATCAACTTCCAAACGCGTTGTGTTGAAGGCGGCAATGACCTGCTCGACCGGTAGCAAATGCGGTAACACAGCCTCAGGTGTGGCGATCTTGAGTGCCGCCAATTGCGCTTCATCAAGAGATTTGACAATTGATGCGATTCGTTCAATGGAATGCGGTTCAAAACCGTTCTGAATCTTCGCCATCGAGGTCAAATTTCGATTCAGCTGCTTACAAATCTTGTCTGCCACCCCGCTCTCATTCAGGGCAGGCGTCGACCTCAACACCTGACGCTGCAGCAACCGAATCAACTCGATGGACAACGGATTGAGAGCCACTTCAACAACTGGCTCTACAACAACCTCTGGCCCAGCCTCAGGTGCAACTTCAGGCGCCGGCTCCACCTGCGCAGTGTCGACCTCCTGCAGGATTAGCTCCGCTTTCCTCGGTACCAGACGGATGACCTCGGCTTCCTTCGTCTCAGCCTCAAATGATTCTGCAACCTTAACCTCCGGCAAAGCCAATACGATGCCAAGGTCTGTGGCAGCGTCAGCAGGCGGCTCGGCAACCACCACAGGGGCTGGCAACTCCGCAACTGTCTGGACATCGTCAGGCGCGACTACCAGGGGTAGGGCGACCTCAGGTACGGATTCGACCACGATAGCCTCAGTAACCGGCTCAGCATCGACCTGAGACGGCACATCTGATGGAGTGGCGGTCTTGGCCAATACAACCACATCACTCGGCTCCTGTGAGCTCAAGGCCTCTGCAGGCGCCAGGAGGGGCTCCTCTTTGATCTTCTGCTCGGAGAACAGACCCAACAGGGAAGATTCATCTGCCGGGGTCAGATTGGCACCTTGGGTGTCCACAGCTGGTGCCGCTGCAACCTCAACCACCATAGGGGCCGGTGCAGGGGCAACTTCGGCCACCGGGGCAGGGTCAAGTACAATGGGCGCAGTCGTCCCAGGCCTTACCAGAGGCTTACCGTATTGATCGAGCAGCACCCGTTTTGGAACGATGACCTGATTCGGGTCTTCGCCAATGACGACTTCTTCGAACACATCCTCGTTAATTTGGTAATCGATGATCAGCGGCAACTTGAAGTTCGTCCGTACCGAGGAATCCAGTTCCTCCAGTGCAGTGATCTGGTCAAGTTTCTTCTCGACATCGCGCAGGTCTGTTTCACCACGCAAGGCTTTGAGAATCCCGTGCTCCAGGGCGATCTTGCCGCCACGACGGCGATAATGCATAAGGGCATCAGAGTCCTGACGCTCACGGAAACATTTGAGCATGTAGGTATCTGGCAGGATGACTTCCGACGCCACGGAACGACCAATCAGGCCACCGGTGCAATTCGAGCATCCCGATTCGTTGGTGAACCGCAGTTTTTCGCGCAATGCATGAGGCATGTAGCGATAAACACGCTCCACAAACTCCCAGGCCAAGTCAGACTCGGCTTCGGCCTGAAGAACTTCCAGGCCGAAAGAGCAGACTGGACATAGCTTCTGCAGCAGTGTCTGGTAGATCAGTGCGGTAATAAAGTTCTGTCCGCCGAGCACGTCATCGGTCACGCCGTTCGAACGCAAACGGGCCACGATATCGATGCCACCAGAGGCGTGTACCGTGGTGAAAACCTGGTGTCCGGACTGTACGGCATGCTTCAAAAGTTCTGCGGAAGCCTCGTCTCGAACCTCGCCGACTAAAAGGAGGTCTGGGTCGGAACGCATGGCAGCACGTACCACAGCCGCGAACGGGTTGACCTGATGATCACCCGCTTTTGCCTGGGAACGAGAGCGTACAACGGGTACTTGCGTTGCGCCAATCAAGAGGTATTCAGGTGGATCTTCCACCGTGATGACCTTGATCCGACCTTTGTTGTTCTCGATTTTCTCGCCAACCATCGAGTTCAAGGACGTGGATTTACCCGAACCGGTGGTACCGGCCATGATCACCGCACCGACCGGCTTGTCAACCGCCCGGCGTATTTTGGAAAGGTGGACTTTTTCATAGCCCAATTTGTCCAGCGAGACGCGCTTGCCGTCCTGCCCCATCTTCAACAGACGCATGATCATGTCGAAGCCAGCAGGGTAGGCCGGGAGGGTGGCCAGACGTACGCGCAACCGGAGCGTCTCACTCAGCTCTCGGTCGATGATCGCATCCTGTGGCTTGGCCTCGTCGAAGGTCGTATCTTTTTCGTCCGCGATCACCTGGTAAATTACACTGGAGATCATCCTGGCGTAACGCACCGGCCAGGAACGGTGCTCATAGAGGTTACCGTCCTTACGAAAGCGCACCCTGGCTTCAGTCCGACGCACCTCGATGTGTATGTCGGAGGCACCAGCCTCGTCCGCTTGGCGTAACAGGTCGTCAAAGTCGAGCTGAATGGTGGTCGCTTGACGTTGTTGATCTTCCGTCGACTTGGTGGCAGTACTCGCCTCATAGATGATCGACAGAATTTCTGGATTCGCGAGAATTTTCTTGCGGCTATAACCCTGACTATGAAGACGTGCCGTAATAGCAAAGTAATCATCATCAATTTTAGTCTGGTCAATGTCGGTGGACACGACCAGGTAAACATCCTTACGCTCTCTTGAAATCAAAAGAATCGCATAGTTTTTTTGTAAATCACCCTCCAGTGGAAATGTACCGCCAGCCACCGACATGACGGAAACATGATGGGGTATATCATCTTTCTTGGAGAGGACATTAGGGGCTTTCTTCGGCGCCGCAGGTTCGTCAACTACGGAAGCCGCTTGTGCTTCTTCTAACTTAGAGGTAGACAGCGCCACCTCAGCAGGCTGACGCTCTTTATGAACGGGCTGAGTTGGTTTTGCAGCCGGTGAGGCTGAATTCACCGGACGGGTATTCGACGGTGTCGGACGCTGGGCCGGCGCCGATCCAGCTGTGCGGCCTGAAGGCTGCACAGAAGCAGGTGGCCGGGCGGGCACACGTATTTCTTGCTGAGGCTGGGGTTTAGCCCGGCTCCAAAAATTGAAGAGACCCATGCCTGCTCGCTTTTATTATTTTTATGAGTACAGGTTTCAGGCAATATACATTAAAACCATACCAGGTCAAAAGATCTTAGTGCAAAAACTCGATAGCTGGTTAGTTGGTCGATCCGAAACAAAAAAGCGGCTACTTAATAGCCGCTTTCATTGAAGTTAATCTAACCAACTTGTCAGTTTTCGACAACTGAATACAAAATTGCAATATCAAATCCCAATGGGAAGGCCGGGAGACTGCAGACTTTTATCTCATAACGAACCGCATCAACATCACGTTCAAACTGTGCACTCTGAGGCATTGATTCTTCAAAATCATCTTCAGCCACGATTTGGTAAAGGGCAGTAGCGAACTGCCTGAGTTGACTGGTTGGCCAGACCGCATATTCCTGCAATTCACCGTTTGCCAGTATCCGAATACGAGCTTTATCCGGCCTTGCGCTGAGGTAAATGGCCGAGGCCGCTGCGTTCACAGCGGCCTTCAGCACATCATCCAATTCAAGCAGGGCAGGATTCACTTGGGACGGCTCAGTAGAGAAATTCAAAGTTCATCTCCTGCGACTGCCTGGCATTAGAAGCCAGGTGGAGCATTCATTTTATTCGGCATGCCCGCTGGCGGGACGGGCAGGGTAGGCATGCTCATCCCCTTCGGCATGGCAGCTGGGCCGTTACTACCACCCATACCACCCATACCACCCATGGACATACCAGAAGGCATGACATTGGGCATCAATTGACTGCGCGAAGGCTGCATCATGCCCTGCTGAGTCTGATTTGACTTGCCGGATACATCGTAGGAGCGGCCATAGGCTTGTTCCTGCGTCGACAAGCGCACCGTACGCTTCTTGCCCTTGTATTGAAACGTTGCGGCCTTGTCGGTCACCTGAATCATCTTCACGCCCGCCGCAACTTCTTCACCAAGTTCGGCAGTGGTCACACTGTTTTTGATGTACACGGTCGCCGACTTTTTATCGCCAAACATGTAAATGCGTGTGACGTAAATGTCATCCAGGATCGAAGTCTCTTCGACCTTGGATTCCTCAGAGTCCGATTTACCCGGCGCCGTCGAAGCGGTTGGCGCTGCTTGCGCAGGGGGAGGGGATAATGCAACCCCAGCGGCAACATCTGCCGTGGCCGCAGCGACCGGGTCAGTTAAACGCTTGAGCTCAATGCGTGCTTTGTCCCGATCCAGTTCCGCACGCGCCAGATCGCTTTGAGCTTGTGCCAGCGCTTTGAGCCGCACAAGGTCGTCGATTTCTTTGTTGTGGTCGCCTGAGCTTTTCAACTCTTCGATCAGGTCAGCCGGCAGTTTGCTGGTCATGTCCTGCTTTTTGACAACGGCGACAGGGGCAGCCGGTGTGGCCGCGCTCACCTGCGGTGCCGTCGCACCAGGGGCGGCAGGGGCGGCAGCAACCGCTGCTACAGGCGAAGTCGCAGGCGCGGTCGTGTCATCGGAGAACGCCGGCGCGCAAAACGTGGCAGCGACAATCCCCGCCAGTAACGTTTTATTAAAAGAATTCATCATTATTGACCTCATAAGTCCTGCAGTATTCCGGTGAATTTCCACGAAAAGTCGCCACCTGTGCGAACGACTTCGACTGAATCAGGGGTCATATTTTCGACGTTCTGAAGCAGACTCATCAGCTTCACGAAACTGTCTTTGTTCTTGCCTGATAACCCGAAGCTCCACTTTTTCACGAAGAGCTGCGGAACGTTCTCCAGGGTTTTGTCTTTCAAGCCCTTGATGTTCGACGGTCGCTGAGTGGTGGTTACCGTACTGATCGAGAAGGGGAAACCTTCAGCAATAAAGAGGTCGACCAATTGGTGCTGACGCAGTCCGCGTTCCGGGATGAAGTGCTCGATGTCCTCAATCCCGCGATTACCCAGGCTGATCTTGTGACTGGCACTGGCCTGGCTGAAGTCGTTCGAGAACGAAACTGCGCCTTGACCCTCCAAACCATCTTTAAGGCTCGCCAGCGTTCCGCCATTGCGTTTCCATGTAGTGCGCAGCTCTTGGGGATTACTCCCGGCAAAAACGATGCTGTCGAGCGTCCAGCCGCCTTGCTGAAGCGGCATGCGGCTAGTCATGACGTACATATGCTTGAGTGCGTTGATCAGGCTGCGCGAGTTGAAGCTGTCACGTAACCAGGTCACCTCTTCTTCGCGTGCCTTGGCCAGAATCTCTTCGTCGGTCGGGCCCTTGGTTAAACCGGCCAAGCGGGCTTTTTCTCGCGATTCGGCTTCAAAGGCTTCTAGCGCAAGTTGCTCTTCGAGTGCACGCTGACGGAGCTCCTCGGTGTATTTCCAGTAACCGCCCCCGCCTACCAGGAGAATGCCGATGGCGGCGCCGAGCATGGTGGTGTTGGAAATCCCAGCCAGATTCTTCAGCTTGATGGCGTCAGTAGGTACCTGCTCAGCGAGAATATCCAACGGGTTGATGTCCTCAACCCCGTGACGAACTCGCAACGCTTGAGCCACATCCGAGGTCATCAGGAGCTGCATGTATGAGACTTGGTAGTCTTCTTCGAACTCTTGGAAAGCCTTAATGATTTCAGCCGCGTTGCCAATCCGGTCATAGCCTGGCAATACACGACCATTGTCTGTGATGCACAGCCAATACAACTCGCCGCTCAGTTGACTGATAGCAATCGCACTTTTCGAAATCGTGGCAATCTGCGCTGCCGCAGCCAGAATTACGCCTTTGACCTTTTTCTGGGCCAGACCCACCTGGTGAATCACGTGGCCATCGCTGTCTGTAACCGTACGGAGCAGCCCCAATGAGCTTTTCCTGGCCTTTGCCATGGTACGGGCCGCCAACAGTGGATCCGCCCCCGAAAGGGGGTTCCACTGCAGGCCAATGATGTACCGATGGCTGCCAATTTCGAGAATTTGCTCCATGAGGACTCTCTTATTTCTGCATGATGTAAGGGGTCAGCACGATCATGGTCATGACCTTGCGCTTACCACCTTTTTGGTTGCCACCGAGCATCCACGAGTAACGACCAAACTTGGAGCCAATGTTAGCCGTGTTCTCTGTCCGCTCCAGGCCGGCAATCATCAGTGGCTGACCACTGTGTACCGCCACCAGGTTCTGGTATTTGTTGGTCGAACGGTTCGGGAGCTGGATCTTGCCCTGAGCCTCGGTACCGTATTCGTCAATCGAGTTGATACGCGAGGAGTCCACGGCAAAGGTCATCATCACGCGGCCATCGGACAGGATCCTTGGCAGGATCATCATCGAGAAGCCCTGACTGGTTTTGCCAGGCGTCAGCGAGGACTGCGGATTGACGTTTTGACCCTGGGTTACTGTGACCTGCGCCAGGTAACCGATTTCATCCATCTGCTGGAACGGCGTGGCCTGCCCGTTCATGGCGTAGATGGTGGATGAGGTCACCAGGCTGGCATTTTTGTTGGTGCGCAGCAGATCCAGAGTGGCCTCACCCTTGGAAAATTTGTTATCGGCGGCTTTGTCATTGGAACCTAGGCCGAAAGACAGCTTCTTGCCGTCCAGACCGATGTTCAGGTCGCCCTTCCAGTCGTACAGAGCCATGATGTTGGTATCAAAAGCGCCGTTCTCGTCCGAGGTAATCTCGTACACATCGGCTTTCACCGCAATTTGCTTGCTCGCAATGCCGTTGACGCCCTTGATGAAATCAGCGACACGAGCCTGTACCTGTGGCGTGTCCGTCACGGTAATGGTGCCCACAGCCTCGGCGTAAGCCACCTTGCCGCTGTCGCTCAGGATGGTCTGGAGCGATTTGTTCAACGCTTCCCAGGAACCATCCGGCTTGATCTCGCTCTTGGTGGTATGCACCGAGCTGCCGGTCTTGTCATCGCCAGACGCCAGGTCGGACTTCATTTCAGCCGAGAATTCGGTTTTGCCAGGCGTGATGTCGATGACATACGACTTGGTTTCGTTGCGCTTGATGACGATTTCGCCATATTCATAACGCCAGAACAGACCGGTTTTACCGGCAATCACGTCCAGCAGCTGAGCAACAGAACCCTTGTAATCAAGCGTCAGTTTGGTGTCCGAGCCAATACTGCCGGACGATCCCATCTGGCCGAAGACACTCGCTTCTGCCTCGCCAACGCTTGGCCCATTGTTTTCGGCCTTGCTGCTGGACTTGCTGCTCTCAGCGCTGCGAGATGTGTATTCGATGGCATCCTGGGTGAGAATGATCTTCAGCCCTAGATCCATGCTCAACATCGACACGAGATCGCCGACGGAAATCGGATCGAGCTGTTTGAACGCCACGTTGCGCTTGAGGATCGCCGGCGCATTGGCGGAATCCGAAACCTTGTAGGCCTCGCCACCCAGCCAGATGTCTTCAGATTCGACGACCGAACTCTTTTTCATCGTCGCGCTGTTTTTCATTTCCTTTTTGACGTTGCTCATGTCCCCACGAACAGTGTCATACGACTTGTCGACCACGGTGCTGCAACCACCGAGCATGGTCAAGGCGGAGAGGGCAACAAGGCTGGCTTTTTTCTTATTATTCATTTTCAGTACCTTGAGCCTTAAATGGAATCGTCAACGTTTGGGCGTTTGGCGTCCTGGGCCTTGTAGCCGGACTCCTCGATCACCACCACGTGGTTGCCGGTGTAGAACCGACCAATCAACGGTGTTTCACGGGACTGGGTGGCCGAAAGAACACGGTCAACCACACCACCTTCACCAGAGAACTGGCCTACCAGCGTTGCGCCATGGTCAATCGGGTAGTCGACAAGGGTGCGCGACCAATCAACATGCCAACCGGCTTTTTCACCCCACGCCTCCAGGTTCTCGCGCAACGAGGTACCTGCTTTCAACTGCCAGACGTTGGTGCCCGGCTGAACGAGTTTGGCGTTCATGCCCGGTGAGTAGGTGACGGCAATACGCTTGCCGGCCTCGTTGATGCCGATGGTCATGCCGTGGTTCTTGCCGATCTGGGACAGCGCTTCGCGCCAATCAGATGCGCCTTTCCAGGACACCTGACGATCTTCGGTTCCCGGTTCGAATACCACCGACCAGGAAGCGCGATCTGGAATAAGGTTCTGCATGGCCACACCCAGCGGCACACTTTTGCCGTACAGGGACGTATCCCGAGCTGGAGCCACCGGAGCCGGAGCTGGGGCAGCTGCAACAACAGAAGGGGCAGGGGTGGCCGGCACCGTCGAAACCGCCGATACCGCAGGCGCAACTTGCGGTTTGACCGCCAGCGGGGCTACATAAGGGCGAGGGGCCGGAGCGGGCGGAGTGCTTGGCTGCACAGCAGCGCGCAATACAGGTGAAATGTACAACTCTGCATTCGCGTATTGTGCGGACACCAGAGCAGCCAATGCGGCAGCCAGGATACTTACTTTGGGGGCCATTCGGTGATGTCCTCTTATTTTTATAGCCGTATAGTATTATGTAAATTGACAGAAACAAAGTTGAATTTTACATATCCAAGTTTCTTCGCCATGGAGATCGGATTTGTCGGTTATTTCCAACAAGCCATCGCCGGACAATTCTACCCATCATCATCACGTTCACCCCTTTACTTGATAGGTACCAAAGAAACACGACCATCACAAGGAAGATGTAAAACGTCCACATTCTTGGGTGCATCATCAGCAAAAGCAGGGGGTAGACGATCTGGGCGTCTATCGGCCCCAACCTGGCCCGACGTGTAATATAGTGCGCAGTCATCTCCGAATCCCCTGTGTATGGCAATTTGTATATAAAACTTCACGAAACTTCAGGCTGCACTTAACAAACCAACTTAATTGACGGCTTGTCACATGTTTGCCTTCCAGTCCGCCACCGAAGCCACTCATGCTTTCAGGTCTGCCTTCAAACTTGAGTAGTTCAATTCAATCATCTTCAGCGTGTCTTTACTGATAAGGCCGTCTTTGAACTTCTCCAATGCCGAAGCGACCATTGGCTTGCCGTGTGCATCCAGCAATCTAAAGGCCTCGCTGGGCAAATCGTTGGCGGAAAGCAGTCGGTCTTTATCGGCTTGGTCAAGTTTCAGAATTTCACGAAGAGCCGTGCGTTTGCCATCAACCGTCGGCACCAGCCGCTGAGCCATCACCAACGCCATCGGCTGTAAAACGTCGAGCTTGGCCTGGTTCTGCATGTTCCCAGGGTAGGTGTACACCAACCGCTGAAACGTCGAAGCCACATCGTTGGAGTGCACCGTTGAAAACACGACGTGGCCCGTCATTGCAGCCGTAAGCGCAGCCTGAACAGTCTCAAAGTCACGCGCCTCACCGACCAGAATCAGCTTTGGCGCCATCCGCAGAGAGTTCTTTACCCCGTGATAGAAACTCTTCAGGTTCAGACCTACCTGCAGCTGCGAGATGATGGACGACTGGGTGTCGATCTCGTCGTAGGTGAACTCGATAGGGTCTTCGATGGTGACCATCACGATGTTCTTACCAGGGCCCTCAACGCGCTCACGCAGGATCGAGGCCAACGCGGTGGACTTACCATGGCCGGTACCACCCACCATCAACACCAGGCCCTGTACGAGCTTACTGGTCACGTCGATGACATCTTTCTCGATCCCGTAAGCTTCCCAGTGCGGAGGCGCTGAGGGGATCGTCCGCATGGTCACGGTCAGGCTGTTACGGCTCGACCGCAAGCACCCGACGGCGTTTACCCTGAAACGATAACGGGGAATTACCAATCCCTCGGAGTCAGTCGGATCACCGAAAAACTCGTACGTCGTGTCGATAGGGGTCTGAGCCCCGAGCAACGACTGGGCGCTGGTGTTGTAGATAATCCCCAGCAGGTTCATCACCTCTGAGTCACTCAGGCGACGGCGGGTTAGCCGGTGAATTTGGCTATAGCGCGTCACGCAGACCTCACCGCTGCCCAGTAGGAACATGTCGGATGCACTGATCGCGACCATCTGCTTGAGCAATGCGTCGAG
This sequence comes from Pseudomonas serbica, assembly GCF_028823535.1. Taxonomy (GTDB): domain Bacteria; phylum Pseudomonadota; class Gammaproteobacteria; order Pseudomonadales; family Pseudomonadaceae; genus Aquipseudomonas; species Aquipseudomonas serbica. The sequence goes on from NZ_JAQIYM010000090.1 coordinate 618,098, forward strand.
TGTCTGCGCGTTGTCCGCTCGCGCCGGAATAGGAATGGTAAAATCCTGTACGTCTGTCACGGTTGGCCTATTATTTTTATTGTGAGCCAAGCTTTCAGTGCTTTTGGCAATTATTGCCCATTGTTTATTGCACGCACCTCATCTGGGGTGCGATAGCCGGCGCGAGGGTCAAGATCCAATGGGATCCAGTCCTTGTCGTTGCCGTTGAATGCCGCAGGTGCCGTAATTGCGAACGTGCGCTGGTTCAGGTGCAGGTTGCTGCCCTGATTGACCTTGTTGCGGTACTGCGAAGCCACGTACGACGGAGTCAGCTGTTTGTTTTTCACCAGACGCAGGTACTTGACCATGCCGATGAAGTCGGTGCCCAGGTTACGCGTACGCGCCACCATTTCGGCGTTGGCCTGGAGAATCCCGGCTTCCCAACCTTCAGAGGCCCAATCAGACCACTGCTGTTGCTCCGCAGGCGTTTTTGGGAGCAAAGCCCCAACCGGTTTGGAGACGTCCACCGGCAGGTCAATCATCAGGTATTCACGCCAGTCGGGCGGGTTGGTAACCAGGCGCTCACGCTTGACGATCTGGTAGTATTTGCCTGACACCAGGATGCGATTGTTGTCATCCGAGTGGGAAGTAACGTCATCAGCCTCGACAATCACTGCCGGCAGGAAGTACAAGGATTTCTCACCAGGCGTAGCCAGGCGCATCAGATCCTTGAAGGCCCACATTTGGTCGAGCCACTGTGCTTCAGCCTGAAACTGGCGACGCAGCTGGTTCATGGTCTGGACGTAGGCATGCTGTGCCCCAGAGGCCATGGCGGCATCCCGCATAGCCTGCAGGCGCTTGTTGGTCACGTCGTCATCACCGCCCATGGCCATGCCAGGGGTGTAGTGCAACGTCTGCAACTCTTGCAGCGTCAATGCGCCAGACTGAACGCCTGGTACCACTTCAGCAAAGGCCGCCGAGGAGCCGAGCAGCAGCCCCATAGCAAGTGCTAATGGCTTAAGCATGGTCGACCTCACTTTTTGTACACAACGACCATACGAGGAGGGGTGGTTTGCTCATCAATCTCGATGCGAATCGCGCTCCCCGTTTGCGTACCCAGCTCCTTGAGCGCCTCATTGAGCGGCAGTTGATTCACGTTAATCGTGACCCACGGCTCGTTGGGTTGACGCTCACCTAAGGTGCGGAACTTGTAGCCGGCAACCTGCGCCAGCGCCATGGCAGCTTTGGTCGCCGGGCCGGTGTAGGAGAACTGGGAAATCTTCTCGAAACCAATAGGCACATGCACCGACTGGAATTCACGTTGAGCGATTTGCTCTTTACTCAGGCTTGGGGCAGCCGTGGCATCGGAAATTTTCGCTAGCAGGCGCAGTTCATCACGCGCCTCCACCGCCACAGCACGCATTTCCGTAATCGGGTCAGCTGGAGGCGTGACCAGAACGTTGGTCGCCCGAAGAGTTTGATTCGATGCACAGCCGGTCAAGGCAAGTGCTGCCGCAATAGATGACAGCAGGTAGCGGGATTTCATTATCTATTCTCACCTTGGAGAGTTTTTAACTCTCTCTCATCATTGCCGCAATATTATGGGAACAAAAACTATCCAGCAACCGGCATTTTGGCCGGGTCAATAAGTTTCCCATGTTCTTTGATCAAACGGTCGACCAACACGTCAAACATGTTTTGGTTTTCATCATTTGATTCCAGTGCCATCGAGTTATCCGCCAACATCTTTTGAATATCAGCTTTTGCCGACCCTTTAGGGTAGGCTGTGGAAAGAATCGCCAGCGCGTTGTTCAACCCGATCTTATCGGACATACGTTTACGCAACGAAACGTCCGTCGGGGTGGTTGAATAAGCCCAGATTTCGGTCGGGCCTAGCGTCAACCGCAGCACTTGCTCGATTTTCGGCGCCGTTTCACTGGTCAATTGACCGATATAAAGCATGCTCGAGCCTTCAGGGCCAGGGCCGGTCAACCAGCGGTTCATGTAACTGATGGCATCCTCGGACGGTGCAAACCGTGCTCGAATCTCTTGTAGGGACATTTCAGAAATACCCTTCGAGAGAATGATGATGTTATTCACCAGTTTGACCATGGAAGGGTCAAAGTCCTCGAGCAATTGCGACAACAGGGACACGTGCACGTCATACTTTCGACCTTCACGAATATCGATTGCCGCTTGCTTACGAACTGCCGGTACAGAACTAGTACGGTGGAATTCGTCCATGCAAAACTTTTTCGGCACGGCCTCATCGCGCTCGATGATTTTACGGTGATAGTTCTTGTACTCATCAGGGATGTCCGGAATCGTGTGAATCGCCTTGCGGTAGTAATCTTTTGAGATCAATTGCCGAGCGTAGAGGTACATCACTCCCGTTTTTTTCTCTGCCTGAGCCGAACCTTCACGAGCCACGCTCATGAGGTCGATGGCCACAATCCGGGCCTCACCCAGAGAGAACACCGTCGGCATCGACAGGATCGGGTAGTCGGTCACCGCCGAGTTAATCATGGTGTTCAGGAAGTCGATCAGACTTTCCTGGCCGTTATCGACCATAGAGGTGCCGTAAATGTCCTTGATCGAGCTGGCACGAGACAACACGCTGGTCGCATCACTGAGTGTCGGCACCGCGTAACGCTGCGCCAGCGACGCTTCGTTGGACAGGCCCTTGCGGTGCAGCTCGCGTACGACCGCCCACCAGCTGATGTTCGTGCGCAGCTTGATAGCGTGTTCTTCAATGGCCTGGTCAACCTTGGGATCCATGCCCGGTTCGTAGTAATTCGGATTGTTGTCCTCGGCGAAGTACTTGTACATCTCGTCGACGAGGGCTGACACCAGCTCAGGCAGACGGGAAGGGGCCTCGCGACCAGCTGGTGTACACAACAGGGTCATGATGTTAACCACAAACTCCCTGTCTACTGGCAAAGGCTTTTGACAGCCGAGGAGAGTGTCGAAGAAGTTCACCGCATACTTCGGATCCATCTCCAGCTTGAATGACTGCGCCAGGTGCTTCTGATTGGCCGGCAGGGCATCTCGCACCATGTCCACGAACATCGCCGAGGAGAAGCCGATGTCGACAATCCCAATGCGTGGCAAGATTTCGTTGCCGGGCTTTGTGATCAACCCCATGTTGGCTGCCGCGAGGTAGAAGGACTTACCAAAACCAGGCGGAGCGAACACGAGTTCCATGTTCGCGTTCTGCAGGTTGGAGCCGGGCAGATAAGGGAACACCTTTTCGTCGATGGTGCGGTACAGCATCGTGCCGTTTGCCCAAGGCGATACTGGCCGAGTCAACGGGGCCATGCCGAGCGCTTCGGTGACGGTAAACGGGATAGGTGTCGCGAGATGCTTGGCGGAGAAGCCCGGCAAGGTGTTAAACCATGCCTCAACCGGATCCCCGCGCTCTTCGATCACCTGCAGCTGACCCCAGGCTTCAACAGCTGAACGCAGTTTCGAACGGTTTCGGCGCGTTTCTTCCAGCGAGCGACCCCAGGTGGAAAAGGTGAGTTGCGCGCTGACCAGGGTGTTGTTTTGCGATGCCAGCAGAAGCATTTCAGCCGCGTCACGGATCAACGCGTTTTCACTTGAGGCGAAGGCCACAAAGGAAGCGAAGGTTTTGCGGCTCGAAATCATTTGCTGGATGCGTTTGTGGCCAGAATCGATCACCAGAGACATCTGGTAGGGGACGTTCCGGTCAATTGATGCAAATAAATCGGCGAACGGTTTCGGCTCCTGAGGACGTTGATCCACCATTATCGGCGCAATCACCCAGTCACCGATGTCCACCAAGGTGCTGTCAGCGGCGTGAACCTTGGGCTCACGCGTGAAGAGTTGGTGGCTGATCTCCGGCGCCAGCAGATGGGATACGTCGTTGGCCATCGGGACTTCTTCGACCAATCGTGCCGCCAAGACGTGATCGCCCGGTAGCATCGCCTTCCAGCGATCACTGACGTCGAATTGAGTGATCTGCTTGCGGATCGTGTGCAAGAACTGGTGCACGGTCATTTCGGATACCGAAATGCGCTCTTGCAGCTTGCCGATGATCTGGGTTGTGAAACCTGAGTGAATCATTTCCAGGCCAGGCATCTCAATGTTCGAGGACTGGGCCATGGCGCCTGACTTCAAACCACCATTCTTCAGGCTGTTCGTCGCTCGAACTTTTGTTTCCTGCTTAAGGATGTCCGGGTGCAGGGCAGTAGGGTAGGTGGTGATCACCAGGTGACAGGTTTCAAGCACCGTCTTGCGTTCGAGCAACTCGCCGCGCTCGAGCAGCATCCCCTCAAGGTCGAGGTTCAGCTTTTGCATGGTCTTGATCGCACCGCTGATCGAGCTCCGCAGGGCCTCCTTGGAGTTGAGCGGGTCGCGCCTGAAGATGAACTGCAGTCGATGTCCAGGACGCTCCAGCGCAGCAGAGTAGCCTTCCACCAGCGATTGCAGCTGAGACAGAAACGCATCATCACCTACGATGCCAAAAGTGCCCTTGATCTCATAGATGCTCATCAAGCCGCCATCGCGAGTCACCAGGTTGTGACTCTGATTGGTTGCCGGGTTGATAAGGCCGGAAGCGGTCTCGATCTGGCAATAATCCATGACATTGGTTTTGAAAATTTTGGCAATGAAGCTAGAGAACGTATAACCGATGCTCATTGGGAACCCCCCTGGGATGCCACGACGTTTAGGGACTTGCTCAACAGCTCAGCGACAAGCTTTGCCCTCATCTGAGGGTCAAGCGCGACATCTGCGGGGAAGTCTGAAATGGAATCGAATTCGGCCAACGCTGTCAGCGCCTGCGCGTTGGCCTTCAGCGTTTTGATCAGCATGAAACTGGTGCTGGCTTGGCAACCACGTTGGAGGGCCACAAAAGCCTCGTTAAAACTATGCATCGCTCAACTCCTTGGCTAACGGCGGCACCATACCCAGTTCCAGGGCAAGTTCACTGGCTCGATCACGCTGACCTTCGTTGATGAGTAACACCACCCGCCCAGAGCTGTAGGAACCCACCACGAAGCCGGCGTTGTGGAACGCAGCAGCCATCCGCCCGCACGCTGCTCGGTCGTAGGCCCTCACGTAAGCCCCCAGAGCCGTACTGCGCTTGTTTACCGGCGAGGCCAGCGCGACGTACAGGTTTTCGAACAACAGCCCTTCAGCGAGCCCAAAGCCCGTCGCCTGGCAATATTCAGGGAGATGTTCGCGAATCGTGCCCGCCGTGGTACTCATCGATTCGTAAATCGTCACCACGGAGTACTCGAGCAACTCCAGCAGCTCAGGCCAAGTGACCCATACACGGGGCTCACGCGAGCCGGCGCCGAACGAGGCAAAAGCCCGGTGTGAAGGTTCATGGCTCTTCACAGAAATGCGAAAGAACGTCGCTCTGGCATTATTGCGGAAATAATCCCCGAGCTTTTTGATGAAGGTGTCCGTCAGCTGCAGCTTCTTGCCATCGCGGGTACCACAGGTGAACTCGCGGTCAATGTTGTCGCGCTTCCAAACATTGCCCACCGGGTAAACCCGTGAAATGAGCCACTGGCCGTAGGCATCGCGTGGAAATCCGAACGACACCGGGCTGCTCCTGTCAGGTCGCTTGACCCCGGACATGGCCTGGTTTTCTTGTGTCGCGTGATCAATCACCAGCTGAATGGCGCTCGGATCAATGCCTTGCACCGGCTCATGCATGCCTGGCACGTGCAAGCGAGAGCTCAGCGCCTGGTGATAGCGGTAGTTGAAGTTGGTCGGATCAACTCCAAAGCCGTTCATCCCAGCTTGCGCGGTACGGGTGAACAGCTTCGATAGAAATTCGGCGAGGTGCTTGTGATCAGTAATCCCCAGTTCCGCTTGCAGAAGACGAATACTGGTGCGGAAGTATTGATCCTGAGTCATATGCCGCAGGCGCAAAAAGTTGAGTTCCTTGAAGATCGGGAACTCTAGGTTGGTGACCCACAGAGTGTCAGTGCTCAGTTCATGATGACCGGCCACGTACATTGCGGGACTACCATCGACCGACGAATAACCCGCTCTGGGGGCTTTCGGGTCATCGAAGATACACACACCTATTATTATTTTTTTCATGTGTAGTCGGACGCTGATCATCCATTGTCCGATCCTCCAATTTGAGGCCAACAATTCTCCATCTAAGCGGAGTCATGATCTTGGCGAATCTTATACAGTTTCAGTCCACTGCGCAAACTTCTCTTCGGCCTTCTTTATCCAGTCGTTCGGGCCAAATTGCTTAGTCTCTTTTACCCAAACAGCAATATGCCCCGCATATGCTGATTTTTTTGGTAGCAAATAGACACCTTGTAACGACACATCGCGATTGGCATAAGCCTCTTCGCTTAAAGTTGACATAAAGTCACCAATAACGCTTGGATTGGTTGTACCAATGTGATGCGTGGCCAATATCTCAGCTCGCTCTAAACGCGAAAGCAATTGAGCGGCAGTACTTTTCAAATCACCTTTGGAAAGTTCTTCAGCAATCCACAACGTGCGCACCAGTTGATTGAGTCCACCCTGGTCAATTGGATGACCTTCGAGGTAGATCAGGCTACCTCGATTCTTGGTACCGGCAAACGCAATATGATGCGCCATGTGGCACAACACACAGGCCGTGATCAGGTTCTCGACCTTGTGGTCATCGTGGTCATCGTTGGCATGGTGGGTTTCGTTCTTTTCACTGCGAAAGCCGCAAAACCGGCACGTGTAGTCATCACGCTTAAGGGCTTGCAGACGGGCCGAGCGGTACACGGCGTCAGAACCAGGAGGGGAGGGTTCGTCGGAGCGGAACGCCCCACGCTTCACGGACAAACGAATGGGCAGTAGTTTCACGGTCATCACCTTGTATGAAAAAAGGGTGGCATGAGCCACCCTTTTTTAATCACCGACTTATGTGAGGTCGGTACCTTGCGATTTGGTTACCGCCTCGTCACCTTTACCCGTTGCGACGGATTCAGTGAAAAGGCCGAGCAGCCAAGGGATGATCATCAGACCGGTACCTACCAGCATCGCAATGATACCGGTTTTGAGGTGACCTTGACCTTGCTGCTTGTTGTCCTTATAGAAGTAGAACAAGCCAGCGGCGAACATGAAGAAGCCGACCACGCCGAGGACGAGCTTACCGATGCCCAGGATAGCGTTGAGTTGGATTTTCCACTTCGAACCGACAATGGTGAGGTCTGATGCAGCGCTGGCATCACCAACGAACATAGCGAGGCACGCACCCACGGCAACTGCCGTAATCAATGAAGCATGCTTTTTCGAGATGTACATAAAAGCCCCTTTTTGTTGTTATTTTTATAAAGGTCTTTGAAGAACTTTAGGTATAACTTAAAGCAAAGAATTGACATTGGCAAGTGGCGTGAAAACATTTTTCTTGCTTTCACGCCACTTAACTGAATCAGTAAACAGATTCGATCACGAAATTACCGACTTTCAAGTTACCGTCGGAATCCAGGCCGTCAACAACACCGACACCTTGAACGTTTTCACCAACTTTAAAGGTCTTGAAATCGCCACTGTTGGTGACAACACCAAACGACTTGTCATTTTCATTGCCATATACCGCATTCAGTGTGTAGTTCTTCAGCACACTGGTTTTGACAACTTTTGGCTTGTCCTTCACGGGTTTGGCCGGCGCTTCACGCTTGGACTCGGCTTCACGCTTGGATTCGACCTTTTTTGGTTCCGGCTGCGGCTTAGCTTGAGCTGCACGCTTCGCCTCGGAGTAATCCTCCGCCACCGTGTCGATGTAGTACTTATCACCAATGATCAGCAACTTGCCGTTTTCCAACACTTCGTTAACACGGTACTGGCCCTTCGGTGTATTGATCTTCTCACCCTCGAACATGGTGAAGACACGACCATTGCTGACCTTTTTAACCACGACCATATGGCCCGACGCCGTCGAATCGACAACCTGCAGACCAGGTACACGAACGCGGCCCTCGACTTTAGGGTTCGAGTTAGCCGCAACCGCCTTGGCAGGCTCGCTATCGGCCTTAGCACCCTCGGGGGTGGCTACCGACGCAGCGTCAGGCTTGGTGCTTTCCAGTTTGTCATTGAGAGCTTTGACCTGCTCGCCCAGGAGGATCTCTGTTTCACCGTTCTTTTCCACCACGGCAGACAATCGAGCCAGGGCTTGATTGATCGCGGTGACGTTTTTCGCCATCTCATCAGCAGAAGCCTGCTGTTCCTCAACACGCTTTTTCAGCGCATCGTGCTCGGCCAGCAATTCCGGACTGATCGCCGCACCCACCACTGGAGCCGGGGCCGTGGTCGGTACCTGAGAGAGGGTAGGGGTAGGAGCGACAACAGGCTCACCCCCAGGCTGCGTCATGTTCAGCACCTGAGCAGCAGTCTTCGGTGCGTTCACCGGCGCGACATTGTGAATCACTTCACGCGCTTCACCGGCAACGGTGATGTCAGCAGCAGCGCCGAAATCAACTTCGCCGGCTGGCACTTCAGATTTTGTGTTAGCGACTGGACTGGAAACCGGATCGGCTTCTGCACCAGAGTTCTGGCTGACGCGATAACCAGCGACACCGATACCGACAACGCCCAGGGTCGCGAGGCCCATGACAGCGATGCCAAACGGGGATTTCATAAACGGCTTTGGTTGGCCGGCCTGAGCTGGAACCTGGCTGTCGAGTGCGGCATCAGCATCGTGCTCAGGTTCAAAGCCCTGGGTGTCCGCGTCAGTATCATCAAAATCGGTCGTTGACTGGTCATCATCAGCATTGTGACCGTCAGAGAAACCATCTTGATAATCTGTATCGCTGGTGAAGCTCGAAGAGTCGTCGCCGGCGAAACCTTCATCATCAGCAAACGGGTCTTGTTCTACATTCTTAGCCATAACCTGCTCCGGCACTCTTGTCAATTTATAGATATTAATCTTGTTTGGGAGTCAACACAACGAGGCAGTTTTACCTGCCCCGTCGGCCTTAGCGTTGGGTTGGCTTATCCAAGTCCAGCTCCTGCATAAACATGATAATAATGCTTTTGTTCGGCTCGACCGTAACCGTTGGCGGTCGATCAAATTCTTTGGCATAAATCGGCGACATCTTCTTACCGATTTCACCAATACCAACTTTGATCTGCGCGCCGGTATCCGGCAAGGGATCCTTCCTCGACGACGAGGATCCGTCAGTATTTGTGATCGTCTGCGTACCTGACAAGGCGTCTGCATAACCTTCAACAAAGGCCGCCGCAAACAGCTTCGAGTAACGTTCAAAGGTGTGATTGTCCACCCCGTCCGCCAGCACTGACCGGTAAGTGTCGACATCGAGTGCAACAGCGTTGATCGAGTAACTTCTGCCGTTCAAACTCATGCTGGTGAACGTAAGCTGGGCTTTCTCACCCACACGTTTCGGCTCGCCGGTTAAAACCGCGCCTTCCAGGCGACCTTTTTCAACGGTCACAGCGCGAATAGGGCTGATCTCATCAGTGTTTACGCCAATTTGCAGCACGGAATACACCGTAGAACCAACAGGAACGGTGCCGACGACGGTAGTCTTCTTCATTGCCGCCTTGGCAATCCGTTCGCTAGGGTAATCCGGAACGTTTTCAACCTCAGATTCTTCTTCTGTCACCTCGTCAGCATCGACGTTGCGACTGGAGCCTTTTTGCAAGGAACGCTGAGAAGCGCCCTGGGCAGTAATCTTACCGTTGCCACCACCCGACTGAGTAGCATTCCCGCTCAGGTATTGCTCATAACCAGTACCACTGGATGAACTTCCTGTATTAGCAGAACTGCGACCAGACGCCGACGAAGCCTTGCTTGTGGCGTCTGTGCTTGACTCGTAGTTCGGTACGGGAAGCGTCCTCGAAGGTTTCAGAGTACCCATCATTGTCGCCAACGCCACATCATAGTCGGCAGTCATGGCGCGTTCGCTATCGACAAAGGCCTTCCAAGGGTTTTCCTGGATGGGTGTCGAACCACCACGAGCCTGTCGCTCACGATCCTGCGCTTGCTGGATCTGAACACGCTCCTGCCTCAGCTTTGCCAGCTGGTCTGGCTCCTCAACCTTTGGAGCTTCGGCTTTAACCACTGGGGCACTTTTTGGGGGATCCAGACGTAAACGAACCTCGTCAACGTGGCTGGTATCGCCCTTAACTGCCTCTTGGGCGCGCTTCTCTTCATCTTTTCGGTACAACTGCCCCACGGTCGTGTTTTCGCCAAAACGAACGACCTCAGTCGGCTTGTCGCGACCGATCTGCTCTTTTGACGGTGGCAGGTTGAGGTTCGCACCACCCGCGCTGCCCCCCTGTTCACCCGAGCTACCCAGGCGAAGCACAGTAAAGCCAACCGCTACGATGACACTCAATACCGCCAAACCGATCATCAAACGCGTTTTAACCGGAATCTTGCGAAGGTTGTCAATTGCACTCATTTATTGTTTTTCCTTATCGAAAACGCTTCGCGCATGACGAATTTCGGTCGAGTACACCCGCTCAATAGTGCCGGTTTTACGCTCACCATTGACCGATACCGTGATCATTGGGGTTGGTGTCACCTTGTAGAGGAAGCGCCCGGTTGGGCTGACCGAACTGCTCAGTGGGGGAGGGAGTAGCAGGCGACCCGGCAACGACAAGTACAGGAAGCTACCGTCGTACCACGACTCCGCATTGACGATACCCTCTACACGCAGAGGTTTAGACCCCGTCGGAATGTTCCCACCCTGCAGCTTAACCAGCTCAGGCGAAACGTTTTCGATCTCGTTTTGATAGATAGGCATGATCTCGGCTTTCGGCCCCAGGCGCGGCAAGGTCACCGTCATTCGCCCGTCCACAGTTGACGCGGTACCCTTAAGCAGGATCGGGATCGAAGCCGGCAACCCCTCAAGTACCACCGAAGCGTTGGACTCCTTGTAGGCGCGATTAAGCGAGAAGGACGCAATATGCCGATCCTCTCCCATTACACGCTTCGTAAAGGATTCGCTGTCACCCACCACACCATCTTTGCGAATCGGCCAGGGCTTGCCAGACGAATCGTAGAACTCAATCTGGGCCGAGTAACCCGGTGCCACAGATATGGATAACGGTTGATTGGAGTCAGGGTTGTACGTAACGTTGCGGATTCGGAACGCAGTGTCGCCATTGACCGGCTCATTTACGGCTTTCTCGGTCTTTGCCAGGCGCTTGCGTAGTTCACTGATTTCGGAGGGCTCGAGTGGCATTTCTTTGCGATAAATCTTCTCCTTGATCTTCGCAACCTCATTACCCTGCAGCATCTTGCGAAGGTCTTTTAATTGATCTTCCTCGTACAACGTACCCGTCAGAGCGCTGCGTTTCGCTGCCGCCATGTTCTTGTCCCAATCGACAAGCTCTTTGGGATCAATTTTCTGCTCTTGCTCAGGCCGTTCAGCTGCCGCAGCCCCCAACGCCTTATCGAAAGTATCGGCAGCATGCGAGAGCGTCCCAGAAAGGGCTAAAGCCATCGCAATCACCAGCGGCGACTTGCGCATTTAGTTGATCTCCGAACTGTACATGCAGAATTGCGGTCAATTTACATCAATCGTTTATGAAAATAAAGCTAATAACCACCCTCGCAAGGCGAGGGTATATTGACAAACACACTTCATTACTAGCGATTTGTCATCACGATTTTTGCAATACCGAGGCCTTCCACATTATCAAGAACCGAACGGCGCTCAATTACGACAGTGAACCTGACCTTTTTCGAATACTCTTTACTCTGGGTACGGAACGTCAAAACAGCATCCGCCTGGAAGTTCCAGGAGTAAACCGTTGACCCAGGTGCATAACCCTCGCCGATCTTGATCGGCGTGTGATCAAGGGTCAGATTCATGATCATTTTGCCATCTTTAACAACATCCATATGCCCGGATTCTTTCATTTCACGCAAAAACTGGTCAGCACCGTTTTTGGTGAACCAATGCTGAGTTGTATAATTCAGCCGGTTATTAATATCGGTGAAGTTAAAGCTGAACGTGTCGACCAGTGCATCTTGCATCCACTGTGCAACAACTTGCGGCTTCTGATTCGGCTGAGACAGTGGAATCAGATTGATTAAGGAGCCGTTGCTGTCGGTCGCGATGTAGACCCGCTCGTTTTTTGCGGAGATGCCCGAATAGGCAATCATCACCTGGGCAAAAACACCGACAATGGACACGATGGCCGCGACATACATCTTTTTGTTCCCGTCGCGGTAATATTCGTTGCGGTGGTTCACCACCTCAAGACCCTTCTTGACCTGGGCCGTCTTGATAGAAGTGGATTGGGGCTTCGGAGCCGGAGCGCCGGGTTTCTTGGCGACTGCGTCGCTCTTATTATTGGTCACGATGGGTTATTCCTTGGGTAACGGGGTTTTCTCGATGACGCGACCGTCCTGGGTAGTCACGAAGACAGTAGGGGCGGGAAGCGCTGAGTACGTGATCGACCCAATCAACAGAAAGACAGTGCCAAAAACAACGCTGACGAAGATCAGATTGAGGCTCATGCGAAAGCGATTGCGCACTGCATCAAAATTCGGCTCGGTCTCTATGGCTTCGCCGACTTCCTCATTCATTTCTGTGAGCAACCGTTCTGTCAGTTCTTTCCGCTGGTCAGCGTTAGCGCCAGCAAACAGTGACGGGGAATTGGGCTTCGGTATTTCCACAACAAGACCCTTTCTTATTATTTTCTAGGAAGAATAACATCAATTATTGACAAACTGAAATTCGCTATCGTCCTGAGCCGATACGCTTTATTTATAAAAGGCTTTGCAGTTTCCGCACATTAATCTGCGCTAGGCGGGAATCCACTCCAGACGAGTGCTAACGGATAATACGTTCACAGTCCCGCACTGCGGAATAAGCCAAGAACGGCAGGTGGGCTTTGCATGAACTGACCATTTCCATTTCTAGCTGAAACAAGGCGGCCTCTATTAGTAGTCAACCAACAGAAAATTTCCAGATCGTCGGAGTAGGGGAAGCGGGTGATTAATAATTAACTATTTTAGTTAATTTAACTCGGAGGGTGCTCCAGCGAAATATACTCTTAGCGTACCTGCACAGACCGATGCAGTGACTCAGCAACATAGAGTGTGAATTGGCAAACAGCTGGAGCGAGTTCTGATGCACCACGAAAGTGCAACCAAAATCGGGGCACGCAGCCCCAACGAGTAAATATTTGCCGTAAATTGTCGTGCGCTACGCCAAATCTGGCTCACTATTGGCCAATTCAGGCCAGGATTACGCCAGAAATGGCACAGTCACATCCAGAGGTTTTCAAACGCCGCATTTGTTGGGATGTTTCTCCAGGCCGTGACCCTTATTTTATTTATAATTCTATAATTTCTACAATAATTATAAGACTTGTAATCTACCCAGCACTTTCAAGGGCATCAAGTCGACATTTGAGCGCTAATTCGATGGCCTGAGTGATTCCATGGGCTTTTATGGGAAATCTCTGGCGTTTGGGTTTGCTTTCAACCTGAAAACTGGCCACAACATAGAGCAATCTTCCCCTGTGATACCCATAAGCAAGACCAGGGGGTAAATCTGGCAGTACTTCACCGGTGTCTGGGTCTTTATGCTCTGTCACAGGCCCTCGTCGACTCAGTTGATGCACCTTCTCCAACACAGGTATCCCATAAAGGCGCAGGTGTTCAGCATCTCGCCAATGAACTGCAGCAGCCATGGCATGACCGAGGGTAGGGTAGCTTCGGATGGGGAAGTGTCGCAGGTGAGGTTCACCACCACGCTCGATCTTGACCCTCACCGAACCTTCGCAGATCGTGATGTACTTGTATTTGATCCGGGGATCTTTCCATCCGTCACTCAGAGCCATTGCCACCTCTCAAGAGCGAAAGTGCGCTCATCATCAGATCGTGGTAACCCAGACCACCACCCAGCTCCAACAATTTGTCCTTGCCCACCAGGATCGAAGGGACACCTTCGAGACCAATAGCTTGAGTCAACTTACGAGACTCGGAAATTTTGGTGTCGATGGCCGGCGTGTAAAGCTGGCTGATGACTTGATCGGCTGTCGAACGGAACAACGGGTTGGTTTCACGCTCCTTTTCCAGCACACCCGACATCAGTAACTCTTTGAGAGATTCGAGATCCGTTGGGCGGTCTTTAACGTATCGCTTCATGACGCGATAGTGACCAGCCTCGCTGAAACCCAACTGCTGAAGCGAGTAGTACACCCGAGCATCGAGTTCCCAAGAACTGTCCAAAACCGCAGGCACCCTGGTGAAAATTGCCGTGTGGCCTGCCGGCGTCACGGAGGAGCTAGCCGTTCCGGAGAAGTCGATTTGTCTGAATTCCTCCTCCAGCTTCAGACAGTGTGGGCAGCCGTACCAGAAGAACAGTACAGCGTCCGCACCGGCCTGAGCCGGTGCGACGCTGCGATAGGGAGGGGTGTATGTCGAAGATGAAGTTGAGTGTGCGTGTGAAGCGGCATTTGAACCAACCCTTGCCAGGGCGAGTAACCCACCGCCGAGAATCATAAGCGCAAGACCCGCAACCATTAATCTCTTACCGCGATTCATGCTCAAATTTTAGTCTCCGTAAAGAACGATGAAGCCTACCCAATTGTGTTCTGTCTGACAATGGCACCTCCTGTAAACACTTGATGTTCAAGCGATATGAACGCAAAAGGAGTGTAGATCATCATGCTAAAGATGCAGGGAAATCGCTGAACCAGGTGTCCGCCAATGTAGGAGGTCGAACAGGTGAGGGCTGCGGCGGTGTGCCGGCAACGCCAGCCTCGGGCTTAGCCCAGCCAGCGTCCGACTCCAAACGCGTCTGTAGGGCTTTCCAGACCATCCAACAATGCGTGACATGAATGCTCTTGATCCACCATCCGGCGCGGAGCGCGGCTTGCCTTTGATGTGCCTTCGGCGCGGAGCGCGGCTGGTTTTTGATCTGGGTTCGGCGCGGAGCGCGGCTTGCCTTAGACGTTGCTTTCGGCGCCTTGGCGCGGCTTTTCTACTCCAAGACAAATGCGAGGAGTTCCCATTTTCAAACTAAAGGGAGGAAGAGCTCGGCGGCGGGGGCTTCCTGGTGGGCTACCAGGCCGCTAAAACCACAAGATGTAGTGCATTGACAGCGTGCAAAACCACCATATGTGGGTGGCTGCTCAAAAAATGAGCAGCGCGAACATGGTTTGGGATCAAAAACCAAGCAGCAGCCTAAAGGCTGCAAATAAACCGATCTGGTCTCGGCCCTCCAGCCCACCACCCGATCTTGCGTCCCCTTTCCTTCATCTTCATTTGGCTAGATCAAGATCAAGAACAAAACATCGCATGCCCGAAGGGCACAGTGGATCTCAGTATCGCAGTACAGTGTGAACCAGGTTGGGGATGGGTGATCGGTAGAGAGCCGCTTGTTTTTGGAATCAATATATATACTCCGTCGGGCAAAAAAAATTTCAAGGGGGGTCTTTTGAAAATAATTGAAAATAATTGTAGGTATGACTCTAGAGGTGTACAATTGTATTAAATGGCCACCAGGAGTTTCTGGTGGTAAATCTCAATACGGAACCCCAGAGGTTGTAATGCTGTTCTCCAGAAATGCCCGCGTCACCTCCACCGCAGATGTTGTGCGTCCAGCTCGTGCTCATTCGGTGGGCCGCATCAGTGTCGGACACAGTCAGGTGCTCAAGGCGAAAGCGGGTCAATTGGGGAAGCGCTCGCTGAAGGTGCTCGCCGCTGTCCTGGTAGAGATCAAGTTTCCGTAAGTCACCTGGGTCGGTGATCCGGCCAGGTCAATGGATAAGCCTCCGGGGATACCGACAGGCATCCATCAACAAATAAAAGGGTAGTCCTGGCACCGATCCAGGTTGCCTGGCAAGTGAGCCCGGAGGGCAGCATGGCAAAGCAGATTGAACGCGATGGTGTGAAGTACGTCGCTGAGCGTGAGCGCTTCTACTGCCCTTGCTGGGATCATTTCAGTCAGAGCCGCTATATGACGTACAAGTGGGGTTGGAAGCTCACCCGTGAAGATGGCGTAGTCATTTTTGAGGGGTATGACCCAAACAAGAAGGACTGCCATGGCATCGCCAGGCCGGATTTCCGCACATTCCTGGATCTGAAAACCACGGTCGAAGACCAGTCATCTGCCATGTGGGAACGCGAGATCAAGTACGCCCAGGGCAAGCACAATCGTAAAGCGGCAGCGGTTTAGGAAGAAAAAAAGTGGACATGGCGTACGTAAACACCCAGTTGATGCGATTGTGCAGCAGCCTGGCCAGAGTTGACCTCATCGTTGAGGACATCAAGGCCAGGACTGAGATGCCTGTCGACGCGACCCCAATGACGAAGATGTTTACCGTCAGGGTGAAGAACGGTGGCTCACGCTATGGTATTACCATGATGGGCCAGGGGCTGATCTCCTTGTTGGACTACAGTGAGGGGGCCCCAAGGGTCATCAGGCGCGTAACGGTGACACAGGCCGTCGACATCCTCCTCGCTCTCACCCAGAATAATCTCTTCGTTCACCTGGAAGAGAAACTGGCGGCATGAAAAGCAATTTGCTTGATGATTTGGCGATCCGGTTGGCTGCCACGTGTCAAACCATGGGTCTGGATGATGCTGACGAAGATCTGCTTTGGCGGTATCTGATGGAGCTTCCCAGCGGGGCACATCTGCCTAGCGAGGTCGCTGAGGCTCTGAACGGCCAATCTGAAGGTACACCGGTGGCCGTCCTTTCCTACTCATGGAAAGCGTCTTTTCCTGAGCGGTTTTATAAGCCCAGGCGAAAAGGGCTGGCCAAGCTGGGAATGGGACTGAAGGCCGGTGGGGTTTGCGAATTCAACAACCGACCTCTATACGTCCGTTCTCTGGCTGAGTATGAAGAGAACATAAGGGCTGAGATTGCCAGTACGTGCTTCCAAAAATGGTTCGAAGACATCACCACCTGCATCCGAGAGGACGGTCGGAACTGGGAACCCCCTGCGGAATCCGACGTACAGATCGTGCTCAAGGTCAAAAAGCTCGACCTCTCGGCGAAGCTCGACATGTTGACGGAAAGTCAATTGATGTGAATCGTTGCCACCGGTCGGTCTGCTCATGGACAATGGTTCCAGAACGAGCAAAACAACGCTCGAGCATCTAAGCTGAAGGGAAGTCCGGATACGCTGGATTCCCTTATTTTTCTGGAGAAACACCATGCTGAGTTGGGATGAACCAACGACTCCTGAGGCCGGTGAGGCCCCACAATCCACCTCCGTGGACATGATCGCGTTGGCAAAAGCCAGCCTGGGCAGCCTGGACATCGAGGCAGGCAAGCGGGAACTGGCTGAAGGTTACAAGGGCCGCGTGGAGGTGAGTCAAAAGCAGATCATCAACGCTCGGGCCGACGTCAATCAGCTGGTGCCGTTCAAGTACGATTGGGCCTGGCAGAAATACCTCGACGGTTGCTCGAACCACTGGATGCCGCAAGAAGTAAACATGAGTGCTGATATCTCGATGTGGAAGTCGTCCGACGGCCTCACCGAAGATGAACGTCGGATCGTGATGCGCAGCCTGGGTTACTTCTCCACCGCTGACTCCCTGGTGGCCAACAACCTGGTTCTGGGTGTATATCGCCTGATCACCAACCCGGAATGCCGTCAGTACATCCTGCGCCAGGCTTTCGAGGAAGCCATCCACACCCATGCTTATCAGTACTGCGTTGAGTCCCTGGCCATCGATGAAGGCGTCGTCTTCAACATGTACCATGAGGTCGATTCAGTCGCTCAGAAAGCGGCCTGGACACTGCGGTACATGCAGGACATCACCGACCCGACATTCAACACCGGTTCCAAAGACGCGGATCGCCGGCTGCTCAAGAACCTGGTGGCCTACTACTGCGTGACGGAGGGTATCTTCTTCTACTGTGGCTTCACGCAGATCTTGTCGATGGGCCGCCGCAACAAAATGACCGGCGTCTCCGAGCAGTTCCAGTACATCCTGCGCGATGAATCGATGCACCTGAACTTCGGCATCGACGTGATCAACACGATCAAGTTCGAAAACCCACACGTGTGGGACGAAGAGATGAAGCTCGAGTGCACCCGCATGATTCTTGAGGGCACGATGCTCGAGATCGAGTACGCCCGCGACAGTATGCCGCGTGGTGTCCTGGGCATGAACGCCGAGATGATGGAGGAGTACCTCAAGTTCATCGCGAACCGTCGTTTGCTGCAGATCGGCCTGAAAGAGCAATACCCAGGGGTGACCAACCCATTCCCGTGGATGAGCGAAATCATGGACTTGAAGAAAGAGAAAAACTTCTTCGAGACCCGCGTGATTGAATATCAAACCGGTGGGGCCCTGACTTGGGACTAAACCAGACCAGATGATTCATGAACCCGAGGCTTGCCTCGGGTTTTTTGTGGACAGCGGTAAGGGGGTACGCCGGCGACCGTTTCAAGCTGGCCAGGCGCTAAACCGGTTGGTCGACATTCATTTGGAATTCGATCCCGGCTTGCAAGGCCTTGTCAGATCAGCCCACTGCAGATGGGTGAGTTCCAGATGGCTGCGAGGGCGGGGCAGTCGGCTGGGGTGAACTTTCTTCAGTTTTGTTGTCATATATTGACAACATGTCCAAAACCGTAAAAAATCCAATAAAAAAGAGCTACCCGAGGGTGGCTCTTTTTGTTGTTCGGAATTGGTTGTGTTCCATGCTTTGTTTTGCATGATAATCAATATTTTAATATCGTCAACTGAGGCTTAAAGATTCAATTCTTTACCCAGGCGATTCAAAATACCGTCAGCAACAAGAGTGCCAGGAATAACGTCGCACAGCGACATCGTTCCTTCACTGTTGAGTTGGTACAGCAGGGACAGGTTTTTATCGGTGGACTGGGCCGGAATAACCCGCAAGGTGACCAGCGAGTGATCGCCGGTGCTTAGCTTGATGTTCTTGACTGAAACCAGGTCTACCTTGCTTCCAGGCCTGGACAGCACGTCCTGGAAGGCTACGACCAGGCGGGATCCAACGGTCTTCGCCACATCTGTTCGCATCTCATCAAAACCGTTTTCCGGAAGGTTGATGAGCTCACGGTAACCACAGCGGTCATCGAGTTGTTTCGGCAAGTTATCCGAGAGGATTTGCTTCCAGGCAATCCCTTTGCCACGCAATTCAACCAATTCAGAGATCAAATCACGTGCAGCGGTTTTGGCATGTTGCTCAACAGCCTTCGAAAAGTCGTCACAAAATGCTGCAGAGCTCATAAAAATAAGGGCTGAAGCGACAATTAATTTCTTCATTAATAGCTCAATTTACTTGACAAACAGGGGCTCCAATTTAGAATCAATAATAGGAAATTTCAAGATTTAAAGGACTGCACCATGGATCGACGATTTTTAGCATTGGCGATGGCTTCAACGATGGCCATAAGCGGATGCGCGGGCAATTCCGGGTACAACGAAGCCACCCGGATGGAAACTGCCAGGGTTCTTGACGTCCAGCAGGTGGCCAGCAATGGCAGCTGGATGCCAGGTGCTGCCATTGGCGGTGTCGCCGGCGTGTTGACTGGCGGTGGCCATTCGACGGAATCGAAGCTCTACCGTGGGGCAGGAGGCGCTCTTATCGGCGCCGCGATTAACAAGGTGCTGACAACCGGAAACCTGCACACCAGTCTGGTGCTCGAGAGCTCCAGGGGGCAGATGATCCAGGTTGATCACGATGCTAATGACTTACGGCCTGGTGACTGCGTAGTCATCAACACCCGAAGCAATGGCAATGTCAGCATTCAGCGAACGAGCCAAACTCAGTGCTCGTTCTGACAAAAGGATTAGGATCATGAGCTCTACAATACGCTGCGAAATCCCCATCCAGGAGGGGATTCCAACACCTGACATCGCTGTCTTCAACTCGGCAGGCATCATGCTGATTGCGGAAGATTTGATGACCGACGACCTGCCGCTCGAATTCTACGTGGATTTCGAAGGTAACCAGTTCAACGTCCACAAAGTCGGCGACGATTTCGTGGTACACGATGACGACAAGGACGCCTTTACGGCGCTGGTGTTCGGATGAACGGTAGACAAACAGGCCAAACCAGGCCCTCGGTGAACAACGCGGTACTCGTAGACCTGCTCTGCACCTTGGGCTGGGGTAGTGCCGTGCCGGGTTACGAGGATCGTACGGATGCCTTTACCTACAAAGGTTCGACGGCGACCGTGGAGATGGACAAAAACAACGGCGCAATCCGTCTTTTTTGCCGTGGTCAGGAAATATCGGTCTACGACAGTCAGCACCCTGAAGCCTGCAAAAACCCAGACTTTGTTGACGATCTCGTCATGGAAGTAAAAGGCGAAATGCGCAAAGCGCTGGTTGTCCAGATCGAATCGGAACGTCAGTTCATGCTTGCTCGACGGGCCAAAAGAAACGTTTAAGGCTGCACCCATGGAGGGCTTTGCAATGCATCAACAATCCGCGACGCCGGTGGAAGCCCGGCGCTCAACCCTCTTCAATCTGATGGGAGAGGTCTCCTGTCTCAGCGCCCAGGCTGCCCTGTGCGTGGTCGGACAATTCCCGGAGTACCGGGCGGCCAAAGACGATCCTGCTCATGCTTTTTGGGATCAAACTGCAACCGCCATGATTGGCGCCCTGGAGCAGCAAGAGGCTCAACTGGTGTCACAGGTCGTCTTCAACTGAGCGAAGATTGTACAAAATTAAATTTTTTGTACAGGTTTATTGATAATAATTGTCAATTAGCGCTCGGCCCTATCTCGAGCTTGGCGAGCTTTCACTTCTTCAGCACTTGGCTGGTCGGTTTTTCGGCTTCCAAGGCCTGAGGTCGCGTGACTGATGTGCATCCCACGTGCACTCCCTGCCTGAGCCATCAAAACCCCCGTTTCACCCAATGAATCCGGTAGTGGCACTCTGCTTTAAAGTGTCAATTAAGGCCTCAACTTTAACCCCGTCAGCCAAGAAACCCTTGATATTGAGCCAGGCGAAGAAGCCGCCTGGAGGAAATCCGATGTTCTCTCTTCGCTCTGAAGGCTGCCTTCATCTATTTTCTTCGGATCACAGATATTTGACGTCAAATATTTCGTGTCGCCGTGACGCGAGGAAGATGTTTGTAACCAACCCGACACTTTTTCGGCCACCCGCAGGATGACTGCCTGAACGGTTTGGTAGAGCGGATGTGGGTGGTAACCAGGGATGAATGGTCATTGGATCCATGGCGAGGATAGGATCACGAAGATCCTGGCCGTGGCGGGCCCCGCAGGGCTGTTTGGCGAGGCTGTTGTACAGGATCGGATCAGCGCCGGCGAACACCATCGTCTCGCTGACAGCTGGCCACCAAGGCCTGCAGTGAAATCTGGTGCGAAAACCAAGCGCAAAACGAAAAAGCCCAGAAGGGGTGGCCTTCCGGGCTAAATTCTTCAATACAGCAGCAGGACGTGAGTTACTCGCCGCTAACCATGCTGGTCAATGGTTCACCCTGTGGCATACGACGTGCTGGGAAGACCAGGTGAACGACCTTGTCACCCAGGCATACGGTTCTGACCGGCGCGTTGGAGGCTTTTTCGGCCTCGAGCATGGCTTTACTGTTGCTGAGCATGGTCGCGATGTCGTTCATACGCGAGTTTATGGTGGTGTTTTCCTGATTCAGCTTCACGGTGTTGATCATTTTTTCGGCTAGCACCGTAAAGATATCATCACCTTCCTGGGCGGCTGCCTTGAGGCCTGCTGCCAGGAGCTGTACCGCTTCATCAATGTGCCCTCTGGCCACCAGATCGTTGCAGCTGATCGGGTCTTCTTCATCCAGGGGCTTGATAACGCTGTCGATCAGCTTCACGTTGCCGGCAACGTGCAGGGCAGCTGCTTCGCGGGTGGTTGCTCCAGCTTCGAGGATCGACAGCGAGTCGAACGTGTAAATCAGGCTGTTGGCCAGCTGCTCGCGGGTCTGCACCGTGTGATACAGGTCTCCATCACGCTGAAGCGAGACATAACGCGGGCCGATTACGCTGTTCAAAGCGGCGGAGCGGGCTACCAAGAGATCGCTTGCACCATTGATGGCTTCTGCTGATTCATCCAGCTTGGAGAGGGCCTCATTGATCGGAGCTAGGGTCTTCTTGACCTGTTTCATGATTTCTTGCTGGGCCATCTTTCCATTTCATCCTGAGTGGTTTCAGCACGTCTCTTGCTAAAATCTATTTTTATTTTCAATGACGCCATTAAAATGCCGCTACAAAATATACCGAAGCCGTTACACAGGGTCAACAAAATTTCTGAAGGGTCGGAACTCAAAATGACCAGACTTGTCAAAGCTCGTTTTTGCCAGAAAGTGAAAACACTGTCACAATTTTAAAAGAAGTAGGTGACTTTGGTGTAGCGCAGCATTTATAACTATAAATTGACAACAAATACAGAGGGTTTTGTCAGCATGTCCAAAGATTTCGATATTTCTCAGGTTACCAAGGGCAACGGCTGGTACATCGACGTCAAGGGTAAGGACGACGGCAAGTACACCGTCCAACTCACCGAGATGGTTGAAGGCGTTCGCCAGATCAGTCGCTTCGGCTTCCTGGACGTAGTGACGGGCGGTTCGACCCCTTTCATGACCATCCGCGCTCCGTTGCGCCAGGTAGATGCTGAAGGCAACTTCCTGACCCGACCACGTGAGAAAGACGGCCAGTACCTCGACGCCAAAGGCAAGCCGGTTGAAAGCGTTGACCAGGCGGCACTGGAATACGTCTACCAGACGTTCAAAGATGAGCCGGGCAAACTGGTCTACGGCCAGGTCGCCACGCTCAACGTGAAGAACGACAAGAAAGACGGCGACAAGGTAGTGCCAACGGCCTACACCCTGGTCAGCACCAAGATCTACTCCGACGCCCAGGCGAAAGAGTGCGAGGTGATCTACTTCAAGATGGGCAAGGTGGGTAAGGACTCGCCTGAGTACAACGCTCTGAACACCGATCTGAAGACCAAGCGCAAAGAACTGGGTGAGTGGCACAACTTCTTCATCCAGAAGGGCCATGCGGCCCTGCGCGACCTCGGCTTCGAGATCCGCGAGAAAGAAAAAACCACCGAAAACACCCCAGGCTAAGGCCCAGGGTAAAAAAGGGCCTTCGGGCCCTTATTTTTTTTGGAAAAAACATTAGATATGTATTGACGCGTCGGTATAGCCTACCTATACTGTGAATGTGAGCTGATGACAACGAATCAGCAGCTTAATCCCAACGCGAAATGAGGATTCAAACATGTACTTAGCAACCATCAAAGTCGTCGGCAACCTGGCCAAAGACGCAACCATCACCAAGACCGATAAAGGTGACAAGGTTTCGCTGGTTGTCATCGACAACACCGGCATGAACCCAGAAACCTACCCGGTAGCTCTGTACGTGAAGTCCGGCGAGTTCGACAATCGTTGCCAGCACTTCACCAAGGGCAAGAGCGTTACCGTCTCCGGTGACATCGTGAAGCTGAAGCCAAACTTCTACAACGGTGTGATGATCGAAGGCATCATGGTTTCGTGCCGTGGCAACCGTTCGGTGTTCCTGAACAGCACCGGCCAGACCGCTCCAGCGGCCAATCAGGCACCGGCAAACAGCCAGTCTCAGGCGACTAATCAGGCACCGGCGACTAACCAGTCCCAGGGCACTCAGCAGGCCACTGGCGGTGCTCAACACGACGACCGTGTTCAGCAAGCAGCTGATCAGCTGAACAACGCACCGGCTCCTGATTTCGACAGCTTTGATGACGATATCCCGTTCTAGAGCTGAGAATGGTTCTCATTTGAGAGCCATACAAGATAACCTAAAGCCCTGATAATCAGGGCTTTTTGTTGTCTTGAGCATAGAATATTGATGTCATGTGCGAAAATCTGCTTCGTTGGAAATGACAGATAATGTCGTTTCATTATGGCGAGGTAGCCACTCCCAGGGAGCGGATAAGACGATTGGCTCAGGTCTTTACTGATCCGCGTTTTACCGGGAGCCAGGTGAGTGAAAAAGTCGAAAAAAAGTGTCAATTATTGGTATTTGTTGTTGATATCTCGGTATAGCCTGTCTATACTGTAATTGTGAGTCGGGAAGAGACCTGACCACCTCCCAACGCGAACGAGGATACAATCATGGCTTTTGGCACTCTGATGGGCAACATCGCTGCAGACGCAACCTCCAACAAGGTAAGCGACAAACAAGATGCGGTGAACTTCACCATCGTCATCAACAAGCAGCGCAAGAACCCCGAAACCGGCAATTACGAAGACCTCGATGCCGATTTCCACAACTGCGTACGCTACGTCGAGGCCGGCAAAGGTGCCGAGATCGCGGCCAAGATGGAAAAAGGTCGTCACTACATCGTGGAAGGTACCTACCAGACCAGCAAGGATCGTGACGGCAACCACAAAGAACACGGTGCCATCAAATTCCGCAACAAGCCATTCGTTGTGGAAAACATGAAGCCAACTGGCAAAGCAAAGGATAAAGCGGCATAATCCGCACCTCTGCAGGCGATACACCGAAAAGGGAGCCCTAGGGCTCCCTTTTTGCATTCCAGGAGTTTTACATGAATCTGAAACAAGCCCGCCCTTTGGCCCAGGAATGGCTGAACAGCGATGTCGCGAAACGTACGAGTATTGCCCAATCCCTCAAAGGGGCCCACGCTCAGCAGGTGTTCTTGCAATGCCTGGCAGAACTGGTGGCAACGAAACAGGGTTGAGAGTTGGCCATTGCGTGGGGGGAGGATCGAAACTCCTGCGCAGCAGGCTGCCGTGTCACTGAAGATGCCTTACTTAGAGATCGAGTTAGCTTAAATGGACTATATTGACAATCTGAGCGTAAATGAAGCCACGGTCACCGGCGTGATGGTCGGTGAATCGAAAACCTTCCCACATCGTACCAACCTGCGCACCCTGCAGGTGTCGGCTGGATCCTTTGGCAAGACCTTCTATGACGACAAGCGCGAATCGCACCGTGAGCGCTTGATGATCGAATTGCACGACAACGCTGCCGAGAAGGCTGAGTATTACCGTCCAGGCGACATCCTCCACCTCAGGGGCCAACTTGCGGTGCGCGGGTGGAAGGATGGCAACGGCACACCACAGCACCGTGTGGTGATCGTGGTCGAGGATCACCGCAAGGTGAACAAGATTGGCGAGAGCCACCAGACCCAGGCGGCCCAGGCACCAGGGGAAGAAGGTGGTAGTCAAGTCGGTTAACCTGGCATTGAATAGCGACCAGGCCTTTTGCATTCAAAAGGCCTTTTTTTATATGTATTGTCAGCGTGTTTAGACTATACTCGAAATATTGAAAGCCACTGGATGTGCCGCCATGTTGATCCCCCCGTCGAGCGCGACGTTCAAGGTCATCGGCTCTGCTGATGAGTACCAGGATTCGCTCCAGGTGCGTTGTAGCCCGGTAGGGTATCTCGATGACGCGGTGGTTATGCACGTGCGTAGCGACCGGGCGTATCCGACGGCCAGACCTTCGGTAACATTCGATCATCAATCGCATCGCGATCCTTCTGTCGACGATATCCCGGCAGCCTCGGCGTTTGTTGAGGCCTATGCCTACCTGGTGGATCTCGCTCAATGGGTCGTCAGCCGGTGTGCAACAGGTGCCAGAATCAGCAGCCTCGAGCACAGCATTGAGGCTTCTCTGCGATTTCATAAGGAGGTGGCTTAAATGAGCAAAGAATTAACGGACTCGTACACCTGCACTCGCTGCCAGGCGGTTCACACCCTACCGATGTACGTGTATGCCAAGTGGGACGAAAAGCTGTTCCACACCTGCAACTGCGGTGCCAAGCATTCCCTGTTGCGTGGGGTGGCCAAGCCTGTTGCGGACATGGAAGCGAGTAAGAAATGCTGAGGGCCCTACGGTACGAAATTATCCGGGACTGGCCGGTAAGCGGGCTTGTGGGTAAACCCCTGGCTGAAAAGCCGCTTAAGGTGGCCACCATCATTGATGAAGAGGCCTTTATTGCCTCAGGCTGCCAGCTTATTCATAACCAGACGGTGTTTCTGGAGGATCATTTCAGCGACTGGCAATGGAAGTCTGGCCAAATGTATTACTACAGCCGGGTGTGCTCCGTAGGGGATGTCCTGCTGGTTTACGAGCTGGAAAATAAGACCTGAGGCGCGGTATAACCGACACATCCAAAGGCAGCAATAAAGCCTGGACGCCTCGTATTAAATTCGTATGCTACGTCAATTGATTAACACTGTTTTGGAACGAAATAATGCTTGAATTGATTCCTGTAAAGTCCGATACCCTGGCCGGCGCCTTGGTATCCAACATGACATTCGAAGGCCAGGGTGACGCACGCATCCTCCATACCCTGATCAAGAAGAACGGGGAAGAGGGCACGATCACGCTGAGCCTTCCGAACACCATTCAACGTGGCGATCTGCGTAAGATTGCTGACGAACTGAGCCTGTATGCGCAGGCTCTGGAAAAACAACCGTCATAAGCCCTGGGAGACCGACATGCCAAAGCCAATGAAAGATGTACCCGTGCTGCTCGTACCGGGTGAGGTGAGCGCCTCGCATTTCGACCGTTTGGTGAAAAAACACACCGACATCCGAAGCAAGTACACGATCCCGGCGATGCGTGAACACCTGGTGAATGGAGTTTCACAGGCTGAGGCGTGCCGGATGCACGGTGCAAGCCCGTCCTCGGTGTCGGTGTCCCTTGATATCTTGAATACAGCGGCAGGGGAGATCCTGGAGCTGATGCAGGATCCGTTCTACCAGCAAGCCCTGGCTGGTCAAGCCGGCGAGCAGGCATCGGCATGACGGGTAGGGCATTCAGTCCAGGCATTACCAAAGCCCGTGTCGAAATGGTCTTTCGTGAAGCCACACCCGGTAAATGGTGCTGGTGCAGCTGCTCGACAGGGCTCGCTTCTAAGGAACGATTCGATTCCTTCGCCCAGGCGGCTGATGATGCGTTTGCCGTATTGGGTCAGGGCATCGATCTGTCCACTGATGAACAGGGCAGGGTTCAACGGGCTGGGCTAAGGTTTGATAGTTCGACAGACCCACGCACCGGCGTAGTCGATGTGGGTTGGTACAGCCTCACATTTAAGCGAGGCGCAGAGTTTCGAAGCAGCAGTAAGCGGGAAGCACTGAAAGATGCAGTGCATGCCCTGGGTATTGTTTCTGCATGATGGCAATTTAATTGATTTAGTGGTTGCTAGGTCTCCTGAGGGTACTTATACTGCAAGGGTACCTCACCACGGAGCCAAGAAAGTCTCGGTTCGCCAGGGGGTTAGGACACTGTGACGCTAGAATAGGCCAATGTCCGATTTCGTTTCGACGAAGCCCTGGTAATGCCTCTGTAACGCTGGGTACGCTGCCAGGGGAGGTTTTGATTAAGGTGGTTGTTATCGACCACTGCAGTTTTGTCCTAAATAGCGTTGGGACAGATCATTGGGGCTGGTTATTGGCCCGACCATGACTATGTAGTCATCAGGAGCCCTCTATAGGGCTCTTTTTTTTGATCACAAAAAGACCGCCAGAATAAATAGCCTTTTAATGCCAAAAAGAATTGACACTAAATCAATTCTTAAATATATTCCTTTCCACCAAAGGGGCACTAAAGTCACCCTGAACCAACGCACTGTCGAGGACGACAAAATGAGCAACAAGATTAACGAATACAGATCGACCGAAGCAGCGATTCTTGAGCTGCAAAAGAAATTGGCTGACCTTAAGCCGCATGTTGAGCCGGAACTCGAACTGCAGAAAGAACTGCAGGCTTTCGTTGCTTCTAAAGGCCTCTCTCTGCGCAAGGGTGCTTTGCTGATCTACCCTGATTTCGACACCAACATCACTGCCGTTGCCGGCACTCAAACGAAAACCCGCCGCGCTCGCGAAATCAAGGTTTACCAGAACCCGCACACTGGTGAACTTGTTGAAACCAAGGGTGGCAATCAAAAAACACTGAAAGAGTGGAAAGCCAAGCACGGCTCTGACACTGTTGAAAGCTGGCTGCGTAAGTAAGCTAGGTTTAAAAAAGGCCCCTTGAAGGGGCCTTTTTTGTTTCTTGTGGGTTCAAAATGTTGTTTGCCTGAGCTGGTTACTGGCAGTCTGGCTGGGTTATAAAAGGCTATGGTAGGCTGAAATTGAGCACTGTCCGCATTGATCGATGAGGAATTAAGCATGGATGTAACTAACCAGGTGCAGGGCTGCTGTGAACACCTCCTGAGGGCTGAGAGCTTCATAAAGACGCTGCTGCAGCAGCACTTCGCCAAGGCCGCCGATCAATGCGCTGTAATCATTCAGCAAGGCTGCACCGAGCTTCCATTGCGACATGCCACTGCAAGACTCCTAGGTAAGCTGCAGGGGATGCGGGGTCTGACTGAGCAGTACAAGCGGCAGGTGCTGGCCGACACCGATGGCCTGCGTGGCATCCAGGCACTCAGAGCCTGCCTAGAGTACTGGCTGGCTGATCTGGATGAGTGGATCGAATGCCATGCCGTGGGCTCCGCCCAGGCAAGCACAACCGGCTTCACCGCTCATCTCGGTAAAGACCAGGCGGAGGAAACTTACCTCCTAGATTCGAACCTGGTGCGTGTCTACACCGAAATGCGCAGTGCCTCAGCAGCCTGGCTAGCTACTCAAGCGATCTGAGCGGGTACCCGTAGAAACAACAAAAGGCCTCGATTGAGGCCTTTTGTTTATTCGGGGATCCTGAGATTTAGTGCAGCACCACATCAGGCTCGCCGGCCTCACGCTGGGCTTGTATCAGATCTTGTTGAAGACTCTTGGTGTGCCGTCCACCAATGAAACCCTGGCTCGACAGGGCTTCACTGATTGTCAGGGATCGGGCCTGAACGTATTCCAATACGCCGCTGAGGCTTGTGATCTGCCCGGATTCAATGGCCCGCTCGATGTCACAGGCTTCACTCATGCGCCCATACATCTCGTCGACCTGGTCATTTTTGATCTTCATGCAGCCAACCTTACTGGCCGGCCAGGCGCGACTCGAGGAACTCGAGCAGGGAAGAGTCATAAGTAAACCCGTGCTTCACGCATAGTGCCCGGATTTTGTGCATGTGCTGTTCAACCTGCTCCAGGTGAGCAAGCCGCTCTTCAGCCGTGGGTGGGGGGTTGAGATCGAGTTCGGGGTGTATCTGCGGTTGATTCATCCTTGTCACCTTTGAGCGTAACGGCGGGGAGAAGACTTTATTTGAGCACAAAGCCCGGAGCAAGCCGTTTAAGCATTGACCAGGCGATGAGGGAGTTTAACGCTCGATGACCTTGATTTCACCAGAGTCAAGGTGCTGGGTATTCAATCGCTCTTTCGTGGGATTGCTGATTTCAGCTTCAATGATGTCAGCGGCACGAACTAACTCGGCGGCCATCATTCGAAGTTCAGCCAGGGAAGCTTTCGTCGGTAGTTTAAGACTGACAGTCACTTCATCGGCGGGTTCGGCGGCCATGAATGTGTGCTGCAGGATCGTTTTATGTTTTTTGCCGAGTGTCACCTCGCAATACAAGCTACCAGCAACATTGACAGTAGTGTCGCCGTACATAAATTTGTCGATCATAAATTCACTCCCTTTGTGAAGTGTTTTTTCGATATGTGGCTGGTTAGTTTTTCTTGACGATTTTAAAGCCGCCAGTGTTGCTTTTGCGGCACTCGGCACACATGTTCAACACCACACCATTATATTCGTTCCGGCTGCTGCCGCCCGTCACCTGGCTCCGCAATTGAACGGTTTTTACGTCCTTATTATTGCAGAACTGTTTGACGCCGTGCTTGTCGCAATCCGGCTTTTTCTCGGCATTACTCATGGGTCAGTTCCTCCTGACAAGCAGCTGGCTTAAATAAAGTTTCATCAAAGGCGTCAGCAGGGACATTGACTCCCCACCATTCAAGTGCTTTTTCCCTGAACAAGTTCCACTCCTCGGCACCAGGCTGGCCGTGAGTGCACAGCCGGCACTCAGGAGCGCCGTTCATTTGTTCGGACACCGTGTTGTGCAGGTCGATGCCCTGGCGGCCAAATCGACCCACGGTCGAGCCGTCAGAGGCATGAATCCAGACCGCTGTACGGCTGTCAGAGAGCTGGAGCTCATAAAAGAACTCGGGCTTGGTCGTCTTCTGGGCCATGGCTCAGTACCCGCTCGGGCTGAGCAGATTGCCCAGTTTCAACCATACCCAACCCAAGAGGTCTTCATGATCAACTTGGAGACTCACCGGTTCATCGCAGCTGTCGCGGAACGCAACGGCCCAGCAGTCGAGGTCAGCATTGCGCGAGTAAGTCACCGATGAGGGTGGCTCCATCCCGTCGAGATGCACTCGGTTAGCTCTGAGGAAGGCAACTAGCAAAGCGCCAAAGGAGTCGACAGGTTGATTGTGTTCGGCCTGGTTCATACGGTGCTCCGGTGGTTATTGATCAGCGCTGGTCTGAGGGGCTTTGGTCGGAGCCTTATCAGTTCGCAATGCTCGAAAGAGCACGACGATTGAGGCGATCACGCCAATTGCGGTGAAGATCCGTGTAACCGAATGAGTGGTGTTGAACACGCCGAAAAGGTTAATGAGCAGAACGACAAACCAGATGCGGGCGGATGAGCGATTCTTTCTCTCGACGTTTTTCACTTCATTCTCGCCATTTTTTGCGGTGTTCATGGGCATCTCCTTTGCTCAGACTGCTTGATTGAGTTGTTCATCAGCCGCCATGCCTGCAGCCGTGTAGCCGGCCATGTACTCGCTCCCGTGCACCCCATCCGGAGCTGAGGCTGGCTTGCCCTGACGAGCATCCATCCAGCCATCGCTATAGAAGGTGCTATTGGTGTTGATCGGGTTCACTACCGGCTGAAAGTCTTTGGCCAGGATCTTCGACGACCGGAACACCGTTTCGGGCTGGGCAGTGGCCACCGCGATCTCGGTCGGGTCTTCACTGACTTCCCAGTAATCGCACATGATCCGGATGGAGACGCCTAGGAGTTCCGAGGCGCGCTTTTGGGTGGTGGCTGCCACGATGGTGGGCCGTTGAATGCCCATCACCTTGACCAGTCCTGAAAACACTTTGAGCGCCATGCTGAGTCCTACCTGTCTGTCTGTGGAAGCGGGTTGCTGTATGTTGGTAGTTTACTCGTAACTTTTGTATTACGCCAGAGATTAATTGGCAGCAAGAAAAACGACCCACCAGGCACTTGGGGGTCGTTTATTGACATAAACGTGAGGTGCTATGACGCAGGGGTCGCGGCAAGCATCGCGTCAAGTGAATCGATTGCTGCCTGAACACCGTGGATCTTGTCGATAAGATCCCTGCCATCGCCATTCAGAGCATCAGACAGCGGCCTGGCCGCCTCGAGGAGTTCGCTTAAGGCACCAGGGAACGCGTTCATGAGGCTGAGCATCACCAACTGGGCTTCGGAGGGGTTCAACGGTACTGACTCTGTGTGCCGGCCACGACGAATGCACAGGCGCTTCTGGCGCGAGCTGACCATGGATTTTTCCACTGAAACAGAAAAATCAGCGATCATTACGTTTTCCAGATGCTCTTCGTGAGATATTTCCATGGCGTGAATCCATCTATGGTGGGTGTTGGTTTGAAGGTGGGTTTGAGCGATCAGCGTGGAAACTGCGTCCACATCCATCCAAGCAGCTCATCTGGATCAATGTTGTAGACCATCGACTCATAGCCGCCCAGGTCAAGCTTCACCTCCCAGCTGCCTGTTTCATCACGGCTGATTTGCTCAACAGTGATACCGTCATCGAGCACGCCCAGAGCCTTGAGGTACTTGCATACCAGGTCTTTGAAACCTTCTTGTGGAGACATAGGAACTCCTGGTTTAGTGGTGACCGCCTGCGGTATTCACGCAGGTTGGGCTCTGCTGGATCTGCTTGTTGGAGGTTTGCGTGCAAAACGACTCCATCTCGGCTGACTTGTCATGAGCGTTCGCAACGCGCATGGCGACGGTGTGCAGGCAGGCCAGCGCTACAACAGCGCCGAGGAGGTGGCGAATCTTGATCATGAAGCGGATCCTACTGAAATCGGTGGTTGCGTGGGTTAGGTTAGCTTTCGCGGCGCGGTAGCCGGGCAGTAGGAGGCGAGCTTGTCCAGGCCGCCTTCGAACGTGATGTCGTAGTCAAGGCCAAAGCAGATCTTGACGTAGTGCTGAACGCTCTCGGTCGCGCCGTCGATGATTAGGCGGCCTTTGCCCAGGAACACGCCGAAAAGCTCGCGTTGCTCTTTCGCCAGGAGGCGACCACGCCAGGTACCGCACACAGAGCCGGTCTTCTCCAGAAGGAAGAACGCCAGGTTCGTTGCGATTTCGAATTTGGTCATGGTGGCACCTCATGGCAAGGGCGAGAGCCTGGGTGGGTCACCGAGGCTGCTTGTTCGTTAGGGGTATGTTATTACTATACTCTAAACATTACAAGCAAAATGCCACTTTTCCAGACGAAAAGCCTGTAGCAGCAGGGCTATTCACCTGCTGCTCAACAGCCGGCTGAGTTATTTACTGAGAATTGTCTCAGCAAGCGCTGTGGCTGAATCGCTTCTGCTCATGGAGACCTGAACGGCATCCCATTCCTGCCCGTTGACGTCTGGGTTGGCAGCCTGTAGAGCTGCAACAGCTGCACGCAGGGCCAGGAGCTGGCTCGCCGTCTTGATCAGGAGCTTGAGGTTCTCCTCGCTCTCCTCGTTGTGCCGACCTGCGGCCTCTTCCAGCGCCGATGAGATCGGGCCAACAGCTTCGGAGTCGCCATGCTCTGCTGTCCAGCATTGGCCGGAAGCGATGGATGCGGTAATCGCCTGGACGGCTTCCAACTCGGCAGTCATGTCACCAGCTGGTGACAAAGGGCCTTGCCATTCAAATTCCGCGCTATCCATTTCAACGACATACAGCCAGCCGTCCTCAAAATCGCGGGCAGACGGGGAGCCATTGAGGTTGACCATCAGTCCATCGGGGGTCTCAGCCACTTCCACGGCAAAGGCCTGGGTTTCACCCAAAGGACGGGCAAAATATGCGCCTGCAACATCAGGGAGGTTGGTTGTCCAGAAATCGGCAAGAATTGTCATGACATATCCAAATAAATGGCGGGTGAGGGGCCTCACCGCTTGATAGCATATTACCACTATAGTCATAACACTTCCATGAAATGTTAACTATTTTGGTTATGTCTATTGCCCCCAAATGCAGGCCAGGCATGGCTCTCAGCCACGTTCGGGTGTCGGCATCCCAGCGCCTGTGTGGTCGAATTTCACCTCGGCAAAAGCCAGGGCGAAGCTCACCAGGCCGATGACCAGCAGCAAGGTCGCCAACGTGCTGAGCAGGGGTGCTGGGTGAATCATGTAATAGCCGATCAGAGCGCCGGCAAGGGCGAGCAGCAAACCGATAGCGGCCATGACCCAGAGAACCACTTTCTTGAGGATTTTCATGCTTTTAGCTCCTTTTGAAGAAATTCAATTATAGGCTCAGAGCTGGCTTTTTACCATCAATTGACACTAAAAACTAACATTTAGCCACCTGGTAGAGCCGCCTGGCAGGGGATATGGAGAGGATCGACATTTCCTGGCGAAGCCAGGGCTGAGGCCTTGAACACACCACCAAAACGGGAACCAAGTGGCATCCGAGCGGGAGCTGGCTAAAGGCGGTGGCCGCAGCGACGCGAAAGCGGCCCAGACCGCCCAGACCGCCGCGCAGAAAAGGGCGGTGTCCTAAGCGACCTTCGCCTCGGGGTGAGTACGGTTCCACTCGGTATACGCTTCTGCCGTGGTCTCGCGGCAGATCTTCTCTTTGCAGATGTTGCACATGGCAATCCCCATGCCTGCACCGACGTCACGGTGCCCCAGATGGCAAGGGTTCATGATCCAGTCATCATCAGCGTCGCTATCGACTTCAGGGGCAGTCTCTGCAATAGACTGGCCGTCGACGAAGTCCTGGAGCGACTTGTTGCTTCGCTCATGAGCCAGGGCGGCATCGATGTTGCGCTGCAGCGGGTCATTGGCCATGAAATCGAAACGGCTGGCCTTTGCTGTCCTGAGCAGTGACAGCAGGTGATCGCGATCAGCAAGAAGGGCAGCATGATTGGCCAGGGCCTCTTCATACGCCATGGCGGAGAGCGTTACCGACGAGCCAAGGTCTTGATTCGGGATGCCGTGGTCAACCTTGCCGGCCTTGCATGGGTTCATGTCGATCTTCCTGTCGTGCTTTTGGTGGGGGAGGGTTGCTCTCAAACACAAGCGCTGTATTGCCAGTATACTAGCAATAGTATTGAATGCCTAGCGTATGACATGCTTTGTTTTGGGCAAAGCTGAGGCCAGGCTGCGCCTGGAATAGGCGACATCTCTCTGACCTCGGCCCGCTTTTGGCTTTCCCTGGGGATCAGACGTCTCGAATGACATACCCGACGCGGGTGAGATGGCGGGCCACGTTCGAGACAGTGTCGCTGTCCCACTCATTACCATCGAGCGTCTTGTGTATCCGCCTGATGAGCTGCTGGCTCTTGACCGGGGTCAAGTAGGGCTTGCCGTCGCGCTCCGGGGTGACAGCGAGGTCGCCGGCCTTGAGCCCATTGAGGACACTGGCCAGCTCCGGGCTGTGGGTTTGCGTCTGGGCGACGTAGCGCAGGCCGTTGGGGTAATCATGCTGCTTGCGGCTGACAAACAGCTGCGCGGCCTCTTCGGAGATCTGCGTGCACACATAATCCCACTGCTCGGTACGCCCGATGATCGTGTGATTATCGTGGCGACTCAGCGCGGTGTACTGCTCGTCTTCGCTCAATTTGAGAAAGCCATTCAGGGTTCTTTCGTCCAAGTAGGCTTGTTCCTCCTCAGTGCAGGATAGCCAGTAGTCCTGAACGGTATGGAACGCTTGGCCATTGAACAAGATGGCTCGGTTGTCAGTAAACGCGAGGTCAAGGCCGTAGTGGTGACGCAATGCCTGGACGATGAACAGGCTGATGACACCGGCTGAGTAGGATTCCGTCCCGAACGTTTTGGTCAGGCGGAGGCTGAGGTCATCAAGTCCCTTGTCGGTCAGCGGTGCGCCGAGTGCCAGGCATTCTTTCTTGAGCTTGGTGGTATTTGGCATGGTTCAGTCCTGCTCGCCGTGGGTTGGCTTGTAGCCGCTGTGCTTATCGGTGTCGTAGTCAAGAATGAACGGATCTTCGTCGAGTTCGCCGATCAGGTAGCGAAGACGGTCAGCTTCATACCGTATACGCTCTGGGTACTCGGATCGCTCATAGGTGATGCCATCAGAGAAGTGCTCGTCCTTGCGGTGAAGCATTATCGTAAAGTTCGACTTGCCATTCGATTCAGGCATTGCGCCGCTCCAAACAGCCAGCTCAACAGGAGGCTTGGGGTCGGTGAACAGTGCGCGGACTGTCCAGCCCTTGCTGATCGCTTCTTCGACGTCATCCTCCGGCAGCGGCCACCAATTTCCACCGTCCATTTGCGACATGCGTTGCCAGGCATCAGGCTTGCGTTTGACCACGGGGGCATCGAGAACGGCTTGCAGCTCCTGGGCTCGATTCTTGGGGCCGGGCCCTGAGCCGCGTTCAAGTTCCCGGATAATCGCTTCGGCCAGTTCCTCGCTGATCTGTATTTTGCGGCCCATTACAGTGTCTCCGGCTGCGACGCGGTGGAAGTTTCGCACAGGCCGACATTGCACTCTGGCAGGCCGTCAAGATAGTGATCCATGTCTTCTAACGACATATTGGCGCAGATGGCGCCCATGCGTTCCACTTCCTGCCAGCCCTCTTTGACGTTGGAAGCCATCCAGTTTTGGAGCTTTCTGTAGCGATCCGCGTTGATCTTAAGATCGGCGGTCACCAAATTGTGATCCTCGACGGTCATGAGCAGGCCACTATTCGCGCCTGGCCCAGGCATGTCGCCATGCCACGTCTCGGGTTCGACCTGCCCACTGCCGACATTGGGGCGGGCGTCGGATTTTGGGAGCAGGGCAGTCAGCCGTTCGATTTCCTGCAAAAGGTCACGCGTGCATTTGGGATCAACCTTGCACCCCATATCGGTTTGCGCACGGATATGGGCAACACGCTCGGGAGTGATGGCTTTGGTGTTGCTCATGACTGAAGTTCTCCGGCTGTGGTGGCAATGGCAGTTGTGAGCGCGTTATGGAGGTCACTCGCGATAGCCTGGCTCTGAGTCAGCAATTTCGCGACATTGGCTTGCTGGGCCCGCTCAGGAGCGCACAGGGCTATCATCCTGGCCTCTCGGGCGATTCGCTTGTTCATTCGCTTGAGGCTTTGCGAAAAGTAACTACGGCTTACGCCGTGCTGGCTGTACGAGGTTTTCGCGCAAAGACCTTGAACAAAATGGGCGCGTAGGGCTTTGATCGCCCCTTCGCTGGTAATGTCAGCATCCTCGATCAGCATGCTGAACACTTCTTCAGTCAGCGTGCCGGGAGCCGGGTTGTTGAGGTCATTGACCATGGGGATTCAGGCTCGGGCGGAGGAGGGAAGCCCCGCTGCCGGTTTTCACTGGCAGCGGGATCGTCGGTGATCAGGCTACGGCCTGTTCCGGCTCGTCCACACGGGTCGATTGACCTTCGATCAGCAGCGGTTCGTCTACGCGGGTCGCTTGACCTTCGATGAAGGCTACTTGGGTCGACTCACCATCGATGAAGTCATCCGAGTTTTCCTTGTCTGCGGCTTCGGCTGCCTTAAGCTTGGCCATCAAGTCCTGCAGCAGGGTCTGGTTCTCGGCGCTCAGTTGTTTGAACTGGGGGTCGGAGGTGATTTTCTTGGCAGCCTCGTAGAGGTCGCCACCATGCTTGGTCACGGCCTTTTTCAGCTGGGCGCCTTTACCGTGCTTGCCAGTGACGCGGGTCTTGCCCTCTTTTGAAGCGCGGAACAGCATCGCTGCCAACTCTGCGACGGCCTTCTCGGGGCCGTATTTGTGCAGCAACTCGATAGCCAGGGTGGCCGTGATCTTGTTGAAGATCACCGCATTGCGGATCTCGAACGGGCTGCTCACCAGCATGATCAGGTTGGTGGTGTGAGGCACGCTCAAGTTCATCTTCTTGGCGATCATCGGGATCTCCCAATTGAAGCGCAGCAGGCGTTTGCAGTTCAGGCCCACTTCGTATGGGGTGAACGGCTTACCGGTGTTGCTCTGGTGCAGCTTCACGATCAGCTCTTCAATCGTGGTCGCACGGTCTTCGGTCACTGCTGGAATGGTCTTCAGCGGGGCACCACGGGAAATGGCACGCAAGCTGGCCTTGGTACGGCAGTGACCACCGGTGATGTACTTGACGTCCACCTCTACACCGTCCACCACCTCCCTGATCACCATGATGGTCACAGGCTGGTCGATGTAGAAGCCGTTCTCGATAATCGACACGGTCAAGGCTTCGATGTGTGCCTCAAGATCCGGCGTATCCAGGCGGGTGTTGAAGTCCTCAAGGAACTTCACAGTAAGCGGGTCTACCTGCCACAGGTCACGGCTTTTGACACCGGCCATACTGGCCTTGACGCTGCCGTGGTTGAAGATTTTGGTGAATTGCTCCAGGCCATTCACGGTTTCTTCGGTGACCGGTTTCAGAGCCCCGGCGCTGGCCAGGAGGCCCTCAAGGCCATAGGTCTTGGGCTCGGTTGCGGTCTTCAGTTCAGTGGCGGTCATTTGCGGCGTCCTACATGGTGGGTGTAGGGGTAAGTTTACTCCTAGAGATTAACTTGTCAATTGTTGTTTATCGTTTGGAGTAAACATTTCGATTAATTCAGGCCTTTCGAGCGACCGGCTCCAGGCTTGGGTGAAAACTGAAGGCACCCTTGTATTCGCCCAGAGACGACATAACTTGCTGAGAGTAGGCCGGATCGGCCTCCATCACCTGAATGACCTGCAGGTTGAAGTGCGCTGGGTCTTTGAGCCCAACCTTGTCGTGGAATACGGCGAGGGCAATCGCTGCCTGCTTGGCTGCTTCAAAGTCGCCGGGCACCATAACTTTGTAGGTGCCGGCGATCTGCAAGTCTTCACAGTTCAGGCGGCTGCGGGGCACCGTGGTCTCAACGTTTACGTAAACCTCGGCCAGCTTGGGGCTCTCCTGAGCCAAGCGATCCTCGGCGATGCGCTTGCGCAGGGCATGGAACTGCTCGCGTAGCCCGGCTTCTACGCGTTCGGCGTAGTGGTCATTCGAGTTCATAGGATCGAACGAGCCTGTATCCCGTGGGAAGCCGTAGATGGTTTCCATGTCGCCCAGGTATTTTGGATCAACACACATAGGCTGATCGCCACACAGGGCGAAGGCTTCATTGATAATGGCCGCGTTTTCCAGATGGATTTCCGTGTCGCCTTGGCTGTTGTCCCAGGTCATGGCTTTGACCAGGCGGGTCAGAATGTCGAATGCCAGAGCGCCTTGCAGTGCGGTGGGGGTGTTTTTCATGGTGTTTTGCCCTTAAAAATGGAGACCAGGCCCGAATTGGTCACGGGCCTGGCTTTAAAATGGGTGGCCGACCGGGTAGTGCGTCAATTTACAACCTTCGTTTCAGAAGGGAAGGTGTGCGTCCCACTGGGGGTCGAATGGTCGCGGTTGATTCGTGGCCTTCGCGGCCTCGATCAGAAGGGGAAGATGTTCACGACCCAGGCGGAAGTCGCCTTCGCCGCTTTTGTCCAGGGCTTGAATCAACTGGCTAAGCAGGTCGTAATGCCTGTCAGCTGGGTTTTCGTCGGGCTTTACCGTGCTGAAATCACCGTGCAGGGCCAGCACGCGGTCATCCGTGCCATCTTCTTCGTCAGCAACCGGGTAGATGCCGTAATAAAGGGCGTTCAGCTCCTGAATATCCACGTCACCGGTTTCAAACCGTTGCCCGACACCCTCGTTCAACCAGGCGGAATAGCCTACGCGGCCCACGGCAGCGCTGAAGTCCAGCTGATTGGCGATCTGTGCGGCCTGCACCGGGCCTTTCGCGACGATCTCATTGACCGCTACGCGAACAGTGAGGAACACGTCGACCTTGAAGCGTTTGAGTTCGTTATCAGATTGGCGCATCGGTGCAGCTCCATTTTATCGCGTGAATTAAAGGCCGAACTTCTGGAAATTCCAGTCGAAATCGCTGTTGATGCCCTGGAAAGTTTCAAAGAGTTGTTCAAACGTAAGGAGCACGGTGGGTGCTTCCTCGGTCAAGCTGAACACTTCAAATTTGTGCAGCGGATGATCCAGCTCAGCAACGTATTCGTCGCTGTCTTCGTCCGGGGTCAGGCTATCAATGCCGACTTGCTTGGGCAGAAAGCATTCCCGTTCGTAAAGCTTGGTCGCGATGACTTGCAGGGCCTCAGGAGAGGCTTGTCCGGCGACGACGATGGTGCCTTCCGTCCCAAAGTTGCGAGCGCAGTGATAGGTGTACTCAATCTTGGTATTGAGCGGGCCCTGATGCTCGGTGGCGGCGTCTTGATTGAACGTAAAAGGCAAAGGCATATGGCTCATCCGATGTGTCCTACGCAGAAATTGCAGCAGCAGTCAGGCTTGCAAAAGCTCTGGATGAAGGTCAGGGGCTTACCGTCCATGGACAGGTTGCCGATGGTACGACCGCCGTCCAGTTTCTCAACCCATTCTTCGTGGGAATTCCCACCCTGGGTGATAATATGACGGCCTTCGCCAAGAGATTTGACCAGCTCGTACCCAGCCTGGGCGAGGGTTACACGTCTACGCATGGTGTCAATTCCTGCTACTTCAGTTGGTGTTTAGAGTATACTCGCAACACACAACTGAAGCAACATATACAATCAATTGACAGCTTTTTTTGCTTAACTGGTGACTACGATCAAATGCTCTTGGGCGTACTGATTGGCCTCGGCTTTGGTCTTGAACCTGGTTCCATAAGTGACTTGGCCGCTTTCTGACTTCAAGACCCAGCACAGAGAGGTGTCTCGCTGTAACTTGGCCACGATGACCCCATCAGGACTGCCTTCAACTCGGGTTTTCACGTGTTTGCGCAGCTCCACAGGAAGATCATTCCAGCGGATTTTCTTACCAAGGCCTTGGCGGTGGGCATCGCACTCACCGAACTGGCTGACACCCATGTTCGGGGACGTTGGGTTTTCATTGAAGCCCAGGTACGGCACGGTGCGGCCCATGCGCTCTTCCCACAGTGGCCAGCCGAAACAGACGGTGTACCGGTCATTAACCTTTTCGCCGGAATCGTGAATGCTCAGCACATAAGCGGGTGCGTCTTCCATCCAGCGAGCGGAGGCGCGTTTTGGGCGGTAGGTGCTCATGTCGATCTCCTTCAGGCTGCGTAGGATGCAAGCGGCAGGGTAGGGTTTGGTGTGCGGCCTTCCGGCAGAATCAATTCAAGTGCGTTTCCGAAATCTTGAAGGTCGTTCAAGTCGCCTTCGTGATTCATGCCTCCCATCCAGTTCCACTTACCTGTGTGCGGATTAAGCCGCGAATATGAATAGTCTCCAAAATAGCCTTTAGCGCGATCAACATCTTCAAAGCGGCACATCAGGGAATCGTCCCGAACCGAAATAGATAGGGCTCCAAGGGTGGTTTCCACGCTGTACATGTAAAAACCAGTCTTGTGGAGCTGAGCACCGGCGTTACGCAAGATGATGAGCGCCGCGTTCCGATAGGTGCTGGTTTGCTTGATTGTGCGGTTGCGCATGACGGTTCCTAAAGGAGAATTGATTGGCTAGCCATGCGGCTTATTGGATATCGGCGGAAAGTTCTTTATCAGCCGTCTGCAGATCTTCTTCGGTGAGCGGGCGTTGAGAAGGGACGAAGCTATCACTGTCCAATCGGTCGAGGTCAAAAGCGTCTGCATCAGCGTTAAGAACGTCGATCACGCTCCGGCCTTCCTGAATGTGCTGCAGGGCGGTTTCTTCGTCAACGTTGAACTCGTTTGCGTCCAACCCGTAATGCTTAACCGCCATGGCATCGGCCAGTGCAACAAAGCGTTTTGGGGACTGGGTATGCAATTGACTCATGATGACCACCTCTGGCTAAAGGGGTGGAACTGACCACCCCGGCTGATGTTGTGAGTATAGTCATAACGTGCCGGAGGGTCAAAACAATTATGATGAATTGACATCAAATTATCAGCTCTGGTTTTCCTCGGGCTGACGCGGCTCGCGGTGAAACAAAATACCCTGGGCGTCCAGCGCGGCCATAACTTCGTCCAGCATCTGCTGACGGCCTTGGGCGATCAGGTCAGCCTGGGGGCTGCCAGTTACCGACTCTAGGGGCAAAACGGCGGGGAGGGTGACCTTCATAGAGTTGACCGGGTACTTTGGCCGAGCGGTCATCATGGCGCGATAGACCCTTTCGGCTAGCTGTATCCGTTGAACGTCATTGGGATCGACCGGGCCGAAGTGTTCAATGGCGTTCAGGCCTGCGCGCTTCATTTTGGCGTCGATGTGATGCATGTACGGTGCATTCCAGACGTTTTCGATAATCGTGCTGCTTTGATCAGCGAGGTGCCCCAGGTTCTCCACCAGCTTGTACGCGTTGTCCTGCAGCGCTCCAATGGAGTCACGCAGCAATTGCTCGGCTTTGATTTTTACCGCTTCTTCAAAGCTGTCCAGGCGGGCACGTTGAACCCGCTGCAACAGCATCCTGCCGCTGAATTCAGAAATCATCGCCTCGAATGTCGCGTGGGTGATGCGAACATCGTTGACGTGAATAGTGACCTGCATCCTCTCAGGGTTAAATCCTGGGTCGTCGGTCAACTGGTCTAATTCAAGTTTAGGTGTGTAACTGAGCAGGATGTGGGTAAACCAATCACCTTGACTGCCGTCGGCATTGCGCATGTCGTTGAACTTCAGCGTCTCGAACGGCAATTCTTGGTCAGCACTCACGCTGCGTTCAACGAAATTCTTGTTTTGAGGCATTTTCAGTCCCTTGGGTGTTATGGGTGGATTATTGGTGATAGCAGACGCTGCCGCTGTCGCTCATCAGTGCACGGAAGTGGGTGAGGGGCCTGCCGCACTCCGGGCAACCCGGCGCGGTTTCCAACGTGATGCCGTCGGCTGGCACCAGATAGGTCTCGCGCTTACGGCCCAGGGCCTCGCGGCGCACCTGAACCACCAGCTTTTTCTTGATAAGAGCCTTCAGCTCGGGCGAGCGCTTAATGATCGCGCACCATTTGTTGTTGACCAGCATGCCGAGCCCGCCGACGCGGGAGCGGTAGCGGATGATCGCCATGGCCAGGTTACGCAGCTGGGGGTTGCTGAGAGCTGTCATGGCCACCTCGAAAGTTAGTTTGCCTTGGTGTGTTGGATCATCGCCTGGTACATCAAGTAAACCGGAGGATTGGGGTCATCAAGCAGGGCCAGTTCATCCTTCGTCAAGTCGGCCAGATCGAATTCAGGGTCGTTCTTTCGCATATGACGCAACATGGTTACGTCGAACATCAAGGCCAGCATGTCTGAACCGGCCTTTTCCATGCCTTCTGACACGGGTTGTGCAAAGGGTTCCGGTGCGACAGCGTCCATGGCCATGAACATCAGCACAACGCTGGACTCCGTCCGGCCAAAGTACTGGCTGATTTCTGGCGGGGCTTCGTCCTTCTTCATGCTTCCGCCAAGACCATTCATGGTTTCGGCCACGCCTGCGGTGATAAGGTTTCCTGCGGCCAGGTCGCCGGCTTCGCACATAGCCGGGGTAATGATCAGCTTCGCAGGATCTGGCAATTCAGTCGAAATATTAGCGCTCACGCCACCACCTCACGGTTTTTTCGCTTTCGTTGTACGGTTCCGGCTCGAAACCGCGTTTGCGGATGTAGGCCTCGGCGGCCTCTTTGTTGCCAAACCGCAGGCTTTGTGGACAATCCGTCCGCCAGTGCCGGCCATCGTGGTACTCGATGCGGTACAGGTAGCCATCGCCGTAATCCCGGTTGAGCCCAATGAAATTCCGGGCCCGCCAACGGGTGTATTGTTTCCACCAAAGTTCCATACAAGTCGATCCTATTGACTGATGTTGTACAGGTTGCCTCGGATCGAGACCATGTGGCTTCGAGCCCCGCGCTTGCGGGAACCCTGGCCGATGATGACGTTGTACGAAACGGTAGCCAGGTTAGCCTCAACCATTTCAGTCAGGCGCTTTCGAGCGGTGCTGATCGAAATGCCCTGTTGTGTTGCGTAGGCCGCTGCGGTGGTTGCCATCATCGATTTCCTTATTATTTGCGGACGAGCTGCATGGGCACTTCGAAAGAAGCCTTCGGCGACCATTCATTGTCGTAGAAACGCATGAAGGCCTTCCCGCCCTCCAGCTCGATGGCGGCCAGGTGGGCGTTGCAGAAGTCTCGGAACAGACCCGAGCGGGCGGCATCGAAGGTGACATTCAACCGCACGTCGGCATGCATATCAGCCTCAACGACCATAACGCGGTGGTTGAGGATGAAAGTCACAGAATCGCCCTGGTGACCGCCAATGCGGTAGTAGTCGAAGGGGCCAGATTCCTTGTCGGACTCCCGATACCGTAGGTGGCTGGCCGAGTTATTGAAGGTTAGGACGTAGCGAACGCCAGTGCGCATCAGCTCGCTCTGTTGGCTCATGACTTGCTCCCGATAACCGACACTTCACCCATGACGATCATGATGATTGGCTTCTCGCTGCCGATGCTGTGGTGGTCGATGAAATCCTGAGGGTTGCTGAACACGGCAGCGCGATCAGACTTAGCCTTGATCAACTCGGGGTTCATCGGAACCTTGCAACGATTTGCCATGTGGATCGCACGACCGGCGCACTGCGGGGCCTGGTCAGCCTGTTCCTGCCAGTCATCCTGTTCATAGTCGACGTGCAAGTGGCAGGGCATGCGCAACTCAGCCTCGCTTTGCTGCAGGAATTCCACAGGGCTGCTCGCGCCCAACCAGCCGCGTGGGCTGTCAACGCGCCAAGGGCAGGCTTTGCAGGCGGTGCTGAGTTCTTTGCACATGTTTCTGATCCTTGTTACAGATGAG
Source organism: Pseudomonas serbica (assembly GCF_028823535.1). Lineage (GTDB taxonomy): Bacteria > Pseudomonadota > Gammaproteobacteria > Pseudomonadales > Pseudomonadaceae > Aquipseudomonas > Aquipseudomonas serbica. The sequence goes on from NZ_JAQIYM010000090.1 coordinate 661,851, forward strand.
CGTGTTTATCGGCGAAGGCGATCAATGCGGAATGGAGGGCGGCGATAAAAGGCGCATCCCCCTCGACCCCTTCGAACTCGCGGGCCAGTTGCCGGGCGGCGCTGCTTGGCTTCAACTGACTTGAGCAAATGCCAATAGCGTCCGCATCGGCAGCACAGTTACGGGTGAAGACTACGCAGACAGCCGACTCACCCATCTGGCGAACGGTGAACTGACCGTCAGGAGCGCGGCTGCTGTCGTCATAGACGGCCTGGATTTGTGGAACCAATGCCGAAATCGATTCTTGAGAGTCCACACCGACAGCCAAAACGTAGGTTCGACCACTGTCGATAAAGTTCAAGGTGCTGTAGTGCGCACGTTCTTTCTCGGTGTAGGTGAAGATTCTGTTGTCAGTCGGCATGAGCATGTTCCTCGTTGGAATGTTGTCACTATAGTCATAATAAACTTGCGTGTAAACCCCTAGCGTTATACAATTCTCCTACATTAAGTCACATGCAAAAGGGCGAACCTCATGACTAACAAGGCCACTGAAAGCCGCGAATACTTTGAGTTCAGCAAGGTGACCTGTGCGCCTTTGCGTAAAACAGCCCTGCTGATTGCCGGGGCGGCTGCGTTCATGCTCCTGGCTGGCTATCTAGAGAACGACCCTGTGAGCAGCGCCTTCGGTAACACGCTGATCGTGGTCTCCTACTTCACGTTGCAGATCTGGTGCGACCTGTCGAACATCAATTTCAAGAACACCCCGCGTCTCAAGACCCTCCTGTCTGTCCTGTCCTTTAGCCTGTCGGTTATCGGTCTGGTGGTTGTGGCTCTGGTGATGAAGTCGGGCCGCATCTATAACCACATCTTGTGGCTCATCAACTGAGAAAGAGGTTTCCAGCATGGTCAGTATTTCGTTCAAAGAAATGTACGGTGCCTATTCAAGCCTGCTGAGGGACAACCTAGGCAAGGGCCTAAAGCTCTACGGCAATGAGATCGTCGCTCTCGATCTCGATAAGGATGAGGTAATTACCTTGACCTTGACTGAAGACGGTAGGGATTACGTATACATTGGCAGTCTGGATCCGCGTAGCTGGCAAGATGACGAAGACGCGGCCAAGGTGATCGCCAATCCAACCTTCGTTGACGTGAGCCACCTCGACTTCAGACGCGGCGACTGATCTCCCGCTCTCGGTAAGCAAGATGCCCGGCAAGCCGGGCATTTTTGTGTCTTCGGTCAGCGCCGATACCAATGGGATGGTCACCCCTCTTGATGAAGGGGGAGATCGACCATCCCGAAGGGCTATTTATCGAATCATGTGCGGCAGGCACCGTCCGCTGTCGCGATCCAGGCTTTCGTCGAACTCGCGAATGCACAGGGCCGACGCATAGGCTGGGTGATCGGTGGTTTGGCCACGATACCCGGAAGCCATCCAGACACCCAGGGTGAAGACCGTGCCAGGCTCTAAGGATCCAGCAGGGCAATACGCCTGGTGCACCTGCGGCATGTCGCGCAAGTCACCCTCGGTTCTATGCATCAGGCTGCTGGCCTCATAGAACTCGATATTCTGAGCTCCATAGCCCTGGGCGGGTTTGGACACAAACGGCAGGCCGTGCTTCAGGAAATGATTCGGGGTCAGGTGGGTAGGAATCATAGGCACATGTAGCCAGCGGCGCCGATAATCCTCATCAGTTTCCAGCAAGTGGGTCACGTAGGCCATAAGGCCCTTATGGGACATGAACCAACGCCAGGCCGGCTCGATGAACGCCACGTTATCCGCCCAGGACTTCCATTGCTGGAAGGCTTCAGGGCTAGCCTCGACGATCTCGTCCCATGGGAGGTCAAGGTAGATGACGTCTAGCGGCAATTCTTGCGTACCGTGCTCGTTCTCGACGGTCAACATCCAGGGCTTGGTCGGGTTCATCAGCTCAAAGTAGGGGCCTTGAGACAGATCGCGCAGGTGCGTTTCCGCGTGTGCGCCGAACAACTGAGAGACCAGCTCGGCATTGGTGAGATCTTCCGGGTAAGCCAGGTTAGCGACCACGGCCACGCGACGCCCATGCTGCAGGTTGTAAGCGGCCAGTGCATTCGTTGTCAATTGAGACCAATCGTTTAACTGAGCCTGGTTTGAACCGGTTACTTGCTGCACCAGATCGTTCTGCAGACTGGTCGACTCGAACAGCAGGCCGGTGACGGCGCCGTTGAACTCGTAGATACCGGTGACACGGTCGGTGTCCGGGTCAAACCCCATGTCGAAACGTCCGCTGAGGGATTGGCCGATCATCCCACGGGACTTGAAGGTGTGGTGGGCATAGTGGATGAAGTACCGGCCATGCTCACGGATCAGCGGGCTGTCGAAGTACTCGCAAATGTCCCAGGGCTTGTAAAACAGCTGATCCAGCGCTTCGATCATCATCTGATAGGAGTCGTTGGCCTGCGCCTGCACCTGTTCGACCGCGTGTTGCGGAATCGAGTAGAAGGGCAGCGCGTCCTGATTGTTCAACTGGAACGCGTACTGCCCCTGCAGGGCGCTGATATCGATGATCTGCTTAACGGTGGGCAGCTTGTCACCGACAAGCTGATTAAGGTCAAACCGGACACGGTGGTCTTGCTTGATCATCGGCGACGGCTCCCGCTGCTCGAAGACGTCTTGAAGGCCGGGGCCTTGTAGGGCTGGGCTTTCGGAGCTTGGTAAGCCTGGGTCTTCGGAGCCTGGTAGGCCGGGGCCTTGTACGCAGGCGCCGGGGCGGCTTTGTAAGCAGGTTCGATACGGGTGCTGATCTTCGCCGGCTGATAACTGGTCGTCGCGTTCTGGCGACTGTAGTCATTGCCGGAAGGCGCTGCCTGGCGGGTCGGCGCGTAATACTGCGAAATCTTCTGCTGATCGGAAGCGACTGCGGTCGACGGTGACGCCACATTCACAGTGCGCTGAACCACGGCGGCAGGTTTTGGCTGGTTGAAGCTGTTGCGGTCGTTGTTGTAGCTGCTACGGTCGTTCGTGTAGCTGTTGTACGCCTGCTTGGGCTGCGCCTGGTTCTGATAGCGATTGCGGTAGCTGTCGTAGGCACGATTGCGTTCGGCACGCTCGTCATCACGGCTGTAGAACGATTGGGCGCGGGCCGGTGGGTTGTAAGAAGCGTAATTGGAGACGCCACCACTGGAGGCCATCTTGGCAATTACCGCACCAGCGGCCATACCGCCGAGCAACGGCCACACTGTGCTGCTGAGCGATGAGGCACTGGCGCCGTTGGTTTCTTCGCGAACGACGTTAAGCACACGCTCGCCTTTTTCATCGACACCGTAGTACGCGTCTTTGACAGTCGGGTCGATGGCCTGGAGTTTGGCCAGCTCATTGCGCAGGTCGTCGTTTTCCGCTCGAAGCTGACTGACTTCCTGGCTTTGAATAGCCGGTTCCTCAGACTCCATGGTGGTCGATATGTCGGCCACAGGTTTAGGCGGAGGGGTGGAGTTGTCGCACGCGGCCAGCAGCATGGACGCCGTTGTCAGAAACAGAACGGAACGCTTCATTCGCAAACACCTTGCAGTTGAGTTGGGGAGTGGAAATATAACAACAATTGTTGCTGGCAATACAGTTAGTTTATTCGGCACCGTCATCGAGTGACTTCGGTGCCGCAGGTCTTAGTTGCTCTTCGTAGCCAGACATTCTGAGGCGTGATAACCACTTTGCGTGAACTTTTCCCACGCATGATTCAGATCAGAGGCGAAGATCAGGATCGGCTGACTGATGGTGAAAAAAGTAAAACGCTTCATGGCAGGCCCCTTAGAAATGCATGTCAGAAAGCTTTTTTACGATGCGCTGCTGACGTGCTACGCGGCCAACCTGAATCGCCGAGAGGAAATTCTGGAAGTCAGCGCGGGTCAGGTGGTTATCAACCGGGGTTTCCAGGCTGGTCGAAGGCTGCTTGACGAGGGCCGGATAGGTCGGCTGCATCCGCTTTGGCGCAGACATGGTCGGCTTGGAAGCGAGGGTGGACGTGGACTTCAGAAGTGCGTGCATGGGGGTCTCCAATCGGTATGTTGCGAGTATACCGCAAATAAATTCGACTTCAATATGCCATCAGTCGGATTCAGGGGCGTTGGAGAAAAAAGATACTAAATTGACACCATGAGCTACAGAACGGCCACTTGCTCTCAGGCTTCTGCACTCTCTATGATGACTCTATCAATTGATCCGCATTCGGAGAAAACCCATGAGCAACAACAACAAACCCGCTGAAACCGCACAAGCCCAGGCAGTCCAAGCCAAGCCGCTGATGGATTGGGATACGGAGGATAGTGCCACCGACGACTTCCTCGGCGACGTCCAGGGTCAGGAAATGCCTAAGGCGTGCTCCATTTTGGAGCCAAATTGTGAGGCTTGTCAGTGACAGCACTAAGTTCTTGATTTTCAGGGACTTTCTGTAAAAAAGCCCGCCGAGTGCGGGCTTTTTTTTGTTGCCCGCTTCGGACGGTATGGCAATTTACTATTTTCTTTCGAATATGCTTGTGTACGGCACAAAGCCGTACCATCATATGCAAACGAATCGCATGTAATGACAAATTGGGGAATGCCGATGGAGAAGCACAAGCTGACGGTGAAGTTGCCGCAAGACACCATGACACTGATGATTGAAATGGCTGATGACAGCGGAGTCACCAAAACCGAAGTCTTGCGTCAAACCGTGGCCCTACAGCACCGCCTGCGCAAAGAGCTTCAAGGTGGTAAACAGATCCTGATTCACGACCCGATCACGGGCCAAAACAAAGAACTCATTATCCTGTAGAGGGTGTCGCCATGGGTTTGCTTTACACCGATGAGGTGCCAACCATTCCAGGCTTTTACTTCCAGCGTCAACGCGGTGGGGTGAGAGTCATCGAGCTGCCTTACTGTGGCCAATGGCCCAGGCACTGGCGCGACAAAAAGCAAGACGGCATCAATGCCGTAGAAGACGAGCACACGCGGGCTGCTGCACAAGCACTGCCTGATTCGTCGTGGATCACTGAGTGGGCCGGGCCCATCGATCACCCGGAGAACTGAAGCAAATGACCACGAATATAAGTGCAAAGGGAAGGGCGACAATGGGCGGCAGTGTCCACGTCGACACCACTTCGGAACAGGAGCGCCTGGAGGTATTGAATTTCCGTATCAGCCTGTACAAGGTGGCTGAAATGGTGATGAATCTGGGGGCTTTTATCCTGGCCATGGGCGGCCTGATCTCGTTCATGAGTGGTCTGGGCGGCGCCATTCTCCTCATTGGGCTCATCGGGCTGTTGCTGATCGTGACCGGCTACTTCACCCGATTGACCAGGCGCATGGCGGAGAGCGAGGTGGAGGCGATTAAAATAGCCATTGATAAGGTGACGGGCTTCTGCCTGTGCGGACTATAAAAAACGCCCCTTTACGGGGCGTTTTGTTTTACAAACTCCAGGCCTTCGCGCTCACCGCTGGCTGTGTAGTCACGATGGAACGTTCGACCAATAGCCCGCTCCGACACGTTTTTGCGGAACTCGCCCATTTTATCGGCACGATTTTCAGGCGGTGCGTCCACACGGGTCATCCAGAAACCTAGATTTTCCTCCCAGGAATCGCAGTAATACCGGTGACCATCCCAAAATTTGAAGATGCGGCCAATCGTTTCATGGTCGGGGTGTGTGTACGGGGTGGCGATCTCAGGTTCACGGCTCACGATTGGGCGCTCCCTTGATTCAGGCGATCCTTGAAGCTGGGCGCCTTGGCCATGACATTCAGGCAGGCCTGGCACGTCACCTTTGAGGGCTGGTCGGTGAATTGGGTGGCCTTTACCTTGCGGCCACAGCGGACAACGATTTTCCCGAGCATGCCCAGGCGGCTCCACATGTGAATTGTCACTGATCCTGCTCCTTTATCGACTGGCATCCGAGGGCACCACATTGGCATTGGCAGCGGTGTTGCGATTCCTCTCTCTTCTCCTTGAGAGAGCGGCAGCGAGAGCAGTCACTGTGGCCAAAGCTTACTTTTCCGCCACAGCTGCAATTGGCCTGGAGCGCTGACTGCGTCTGCCGGTACTTGCGCAGCTGGTAGTGATGCTTGCACAAGCCGTGGGGATGCCCGGCACTCTCAGTACGAATGCAATTGGGGTTCTTGCACAGGCGGGCGTAGCCCCATTTGTTCGCATGGAATTTAGTGTCGCAATGAGGACACTTAGACCAGTGTCCTTTCACGGCTCCACCGCAACCTCCGCAGAGGACATTGCGGTCTTCTGCCTCGGCGGGGTTGATGAACGCATTCACGGTTTTATCTCTCATAGCTCGGCGATATCTTCGTTGATGAAGTAGGAAATGCTGTCAGGAGGACTCTGTCTGATCACTTTCGCCTTCATTTCTGGGGTGAAAGGTGCCGTGACTTCAATGTAATTGCCAAACTCGGCACCTTTCTCAACAAACATAATATTCGTTTTGGCTTTTCGCTTGATCTTTTTCAGGTCAACGGTTTCGTTGAGTACGGCGTAGCAGATGCTCAGCAGCCACAACTCATTGGTTGGTTTTGGGAACAACTCAGGGTGACTGTTCTTAAAACCCTGCTCCACAAATCCTTTGGCCACATCGGCGATGATATCAGCGGGGATATAAAAATCTTCACCGGCACCGTAGGGCAGGTGGTAGACGGTTCCTACTTTCTTCCCAGCGAGCTTGATGGTGTCGGTGGAACCGCCTTCATGGTCATGCTTTCTGGTGACAGCAAAGCCAACCTTCTTGGCCATATGCAGGGTCGGAAAGAGGGTGCTCGACATGATGGTTGAACCTATCTTGGTGGGGTGTTATGAGTATACCTCAAACACATGATAATGGTAGTAAATTGACATTATTTTTGGGATCATTTTTGCCTGAATAAAGCAGCTTGCGGGGTGATCAGCAGGGAGTGAACACCGAAGGGGAGATTCGTTCCTCTGGGTGAATAACCCAGCTAAGCTTGTCAGAATCATTGCAGCCACCATTGGAGAAACATATGAGCCACTTGAATCAAATGACGGACAACGAATTGATCGCCCAAGCGCTGAGCATGTGGGCCAACTATATTGAGACTCGCGACGTGAATCTCTGCGCCCAGGATTTGCAGAACATGAAAAAGCCGGTCAAGGCGCTCGATGAGGCGCAGATGGAGTCCGTGCTGCGCCTTCGTAAGCTGTCGCGTGTGATGAAGCCGTGAGACCTCGCTGATTTTCATTTGGCAAGTATTGACACCTTGGCAACAGCGGCGTAGATTGGAAACCACAGCGAGACATAAACCACCTCGCTGGCGAGTTTTGAGATACGTGCCCGTAGCTCAGCTGGATAGAGCATCCGCCTTCTAAGCGGATGGTCGCTGGTTCGAGTCCAGCCGGGTGCGCCAAGAAACACGATTCACTGACCGTAAGCAGTGTGTATTCGTGAGTCTCAGTGGCGGGGCAGAATGGGGGTTCAAATCCACTTCTGAGATTCACGAATACAGCAACACCGGTTTCGTGGACGTCCGTAGGGTGTCTGCACAAAGCACGCTAGCTGTCTCTGTGGTGGGGGTGCTGTCGTACCCTGGGGCTGGTTCGCCGGTTTCAGGACTTGCGGGTATAGTTTAATGGTAGAACCTCAGCCTTCCAAGCTGATGATGCGGGTTCGATTCCCGCTACCCGCTCCAAATTCTGATACACGTTGGGATAGCTCAGCTGGATAGAGCGGTTGCCTCCTAAGCGACAGGCCGCGAGTTCGAATCTCGCTCCTAACACCAGTTTCCTGTACCGATTTTGCTGCACGCTCTGATGTATTTCCCTGATGTAACTTTTCTACAACCCCGCCAGTCATCTGGCGGGGTCTTTTTTTGCCTTTATTTTGTGAGCAAACCCCATGCTGCCGTTGGCTATCCCCGTTATGACCCTGGTTTCTGTCGATCTGAAGTTCAGCAGCGGCAATCTACCGCTCGCGGTTGCTCAGATCGCCCATGCGAAGCATCCGCTGTACTTCAACACCCATAACCTGCGCGAGATCCGTAAGGGCCTGAAGTCACGCCAGGTGCGTGTCGAAGGGAAAATTATTGTCAATTCTCGAAAGCGCCGCATTGCCGCTTGATGGTAATTTGCTATATATTGACGCCATCTGGTTTATGCGTGAAGGCTAAAGATGACTACCGGCTTGAATGCGACTGTCCTCGCTGTGCTGCCCCAGCATCATTGGCTTCAATCGGCCCGGCTGATTGAAAACACATGGGAGGCTGTAGAGGCTGTCTGTGAGAATGTCGAGGACATTCTTGAGCCGGAGGATTTTGAAGGCGAGCCGATGTGGTTTTCTGCCTGTGTCCCGATCCAATGGGAAAAGCCTTCTCCGGGGAAGCGTGAAACACCGGAAGAATGGAATGAGCGCCTGGGCAGCCTGCGTTCAATGCCTCCCCAGGATATAGCTCCCATCATCCTGTTCATGGATGCTGCCGGTGAGCTTAAGATTGTTGATGGTTATCACCGCATCGCTCTATCCATCGAGCGGGGGTGTGGTTCCATATCAGCGTTGATTCGTTATTGTCAGGTGGAGTCCAAGAAATGCCGATGAGCAAAAAGGAACGTGACTACGTCGACCAGCTAGAAGCCCGGTTGGCCCTGAGGCACACGGCGCCGGTCGATCACGATATTGACCCTGAAACCGTCGGCGACAAGGAAACGTTCGGCTTTTCCCGTGGGCATGTGCGCGTTGAATGGTTTCGTCCAAACAGGGCGGTCACCACGAGGTCAGGTCACGGATCGAGTGGCATTGGCAGTGAGAAGCCTCCAAGGGTGTCTTCTCAAAAGGGCATTCGGCTGCACTCGACTCGTCGGGACGCCTTGCGACACATGCGTTACGAGCTGGAGCAGCAGGCCGCTGCCGCCTTGCGAGCCATTGATCTGGAAATTCTCAAGGAAGATGAGAACCCAACCGATCCTTGTCATGTGGAGCTACCCCAATGGCGATGAGCAAAGCGGAAAAAGAATACGTGGAGCAGCTGGAAATCCAGCTGGCTTTGCAGCACACCGGGGCTATTGCACCTGATTTAAGACCGCTGAAGCTGGAAACCGGCAATAACCTTTATGGGTTCAAGCAAGGAAACGCATCGGTTAACTGGAATCGCCCCCTGAAGGCCGTGACCAACCGCTCATTCCATGGAACGTTCAGCGAAGGTAACACCAGGCCGCTAAGGCCTGATACGCAGGGTGCATGCGCTTTGTATTCGTCTCGGCTCGATGCCCTGCGCCAGACACGCTACAACCTTGAGCAGAGTGCTGCGGCAGCCCTGCGCCAAATCGATCTTGAAATCGCCGAAGAACTGGCCAAACCAACCCCTAGACCCACCGGAGCGTAACCCGTGCACCCATTTATTCTGTTGACTGCCCGCCATGCCTGGAACACCTTGCTGTTCCGTTTTGACCACAAATCCTTGGCCGAATATCCGCGCCAGGGCCTGTCGCTGCTGGTCGTCGTGGTGTTTCTGATGGATTGCCTGCTGGGCACCTTCAGCGCCTACCCGTTCCTCGGTGTGTTCAGCGGGGCGATCATGGGCGTCCTCGACGTTGTCGGCCTGCTGCTTTTTCTTAAGTTCAAGGGGCATGCTCACGCCGTCGCCTTTGCCAGCGTTATCCTGGCTGGCCAGCTCGCGGCTCTGGTCTTGAGCTTCATGCACCTGACCAGCCTGACGGTGATCGCCAGCATCTGGATACTGGCGGTAGTGATCAACCTGGGTCGCGCACCCGCCAGCCAGACAGCCTGACGGTGGGGCCGGCCCCATGGCCAGCTCCAACCATTGATCAAGCGTCAAAGAGAGGCCAGGAAACTGGCCTTTTGTTCGTCTGAACCTTCGTCCATTAGGTGGCCGGGGCTCAACCAGCCAGCGTCTCGGGCATGCGCAAACGGCATGGCCACCACTTGAATCAGGTTGTTCAAGGCTGGCTTATCAGCCTCATGGATCACCTGCAGCTCATCCTCTCCAGCCTGGAACACCTCCCCATCAGCAGCCTTGACGAAGAAATAGGGAAGGGCTTCATCGTCATAGTCCTCGTTGCGCTCGATCACGGCGCCCACCAGCGTCACAGGGCCGTTTAAGTGCCTGGTGCAGTCCATGACTGAGTTAAAGCGAATCTCAAGCGCCTGAGCGGCTTCAAGGGCGTTCAGCAGTGGGGCTTTCCAGTCGGTCATCGCGGTGTCTCCAATAGGTGAGACCTCACTTTATGAGAGTTATTCCCATCTCCGCAAGCATCTCATTTGGACGCGCCTCAAATAATCATTCCGGTGGTCAGAAACGAAAAACCCCGGCAGTTGCCGGGGCTGTTATACGTCGAAGAAACCTCTTACTGGCCGAACCGCCCGACCAATGCACCATCGCGTTCACGCACTTCAATGCAGAACAAGCCGCAGTTTCCAGGCGCGGGAACAGCGGAGTACGTCCAATCGCTGTCGCCCATCTGAAGCTCGCCGGCCATACGCTCAGCTTCTGCTTTGAGATAACGGCCACCTTGTGTGCTGATCAGTGCGCTCATGTCTTTTTGCTCCCGCTTAAGTCAGAGGTTTTTTGTTTGGATCAAGGCTTCTGACGGCCTTCAGCCTTCGTTTCTCGTTCCCATGAGCCATTCGGGCCAATCCTCGAAAGAAGGATTTTCGACGTCGCCTTCCAGCACCGCGACCATGAGCCACTTCCCTTGTCCTTTTCGAGCCATGCGCAGATCCTTGATCGCCGTCGCTTGGCTAAGGATGATATTTTCCGGTCGACCTGCCCACTGATCGCCAGCCGGGGTCTGCACTTGATAGCCGACGATCCCACCTGTTGAGAGTTGAGCCCGTCGGTTCCATTCAATGACTGCTTGAATGTCATCGGTGCCGGGAGGGCCTTCTGCACCACAGTCACACACCACGAAATTACTCTCGATGCCGTTGTTTGACAGGTTCGAGTCACAGTCGCCGCAGAATGGGCAGGCCTTCACGGCCTTGTACTCAGCGACCAGTGACTTGTAAATCGCTTCGAGCCCTGCCCGGTAGCTGGTCACGTCATCCGTATCCTGAGCCTCATAGGCGTTCAACGTATCAAGCCAGGTAAAGAACTCGTCGAAGTCGCCAAAACCGAGCAGTAGTACACGGCCTTCATGCTCGCCTTCTTCTTCAACCTTATCTTTGATGACCTGGCGGAATTGCTCAAAAGTCGGCGTCTGACACATTGGATCGGCAGGGGAGCACGCAGCGTCGTACTCGGCCTTGAAGGCGTTCTCTGCTGAATTGATCTCGGTCATTCCGTATTACCCTAGAGATTAATTTGTCTTGGCGGAGTATAGCATTCCACTTTTGTTTAGACTATAGTCAAAACACAAAATAATGAGTCGAGAGGGAAGTGCGATGGTCAGTCCAACTGGGGCCGAAAATGTAAAGGTTGGCAACCGAATTCAGGTATGGCCAGGTGATGATGACCACACGCCAGGAGTCGCTGTGATTACCGAGATTACAGAGTCTGAATCAGGCCTGAAATTTAAGGTTGATCGTGACAGCGTGCCATTTGAATTTAGTGTGCTTCGGGGCTCGGGCCTAAACGTAGTTTCGTAACGCTTCGGGCAAACGCCAAAACACCCGGCAATTATTTCAAAATGATGGAGTAGGACATGTCGACAGCAAAAATCAGTGCAAGCCCGCAAGATCTTTCAAATGTCTCGCTGCTTCTTCAGGGCCTAGCGGTCGCCGGGTGGGCTCCTTTTGAAGTGATGCGCAGCGGATATTGGGAGACAGCGACAACCGCTCAGGCTGTCACTGAAAAACTCCAAGCAAGTGATTCTGCAACCATACGGATGTTGAGAGACGGCTATAAAACGGCAGTCATGCTGTTTCAGTGGGGCCAGCCTTACGAGAAACTGGTCGCCGACACATCAAAGTCTTATGACTTCCATCTGGCGGTCAAAGAGGCATTGAACAACCCTGCCCAAGCGACAGCCAAGAAACCTGCTGACACGTTCCAGATGAAAAACGGCGCAGGCGATATCTATGAGGCCACCCGCCAGACCGGCACTGAGTGGCTGATCACGTTCCCTGAGGGTGATCGCCGCTTTGACGGCACCCTGGTTGAGGTCAAAGGCTTCATCAAGAAGTTGATGGTGGACATGGCGAAAGGGGAGGCCGAAGAATTGGCCAAGGAAGCCGAAAGGAACGCTTAAGCGAGCAAGACTCATGCAAGCCCCTCACCTGGGGCTAAGGCAGCCCAAATTCCAGTATCACCCTAGAGATTAATTTATTTCTCTGGGGCGCTGGCATTACCCATGTATTGCCACTATACTCTAAACACAAAATGAGTGGAGACGGACACATGGCTTACGTAATCAAACGCACCTACGGCTCGAAAGGCCAGAATCAAGATTACCTCCACGCCTGGTGCGACCAGTGGGGCACCGCCTGCATGGGTTCGGTCAAGATGGCCATGGTGTTTGCGTCCAAAGAAGAAGCTGACGACGCTGCCGTCAAAGCGCAGCGTGAGTGCAAAGGTGCTGATGGCCGTCCTGCTGAAGGTTTCACGTTCACTGCCGTTCCGGCCAATGCCCTGCGCAACAAAGAGTTTCTGACCGCCGTCGACGATGAAACCAGGGCGGCGATACTCAAGAACATCGCCGACCATTACGGCAAAACTTCTGAGGAAATGTTGGAAGAGGTCATTGATGCAGACGCTGAAAGCCTGCTGGACTACATGCGCGAGCCGCTGCGCACCTCCACGTCGGTTCTGATGCGCAGCCACGGCCTGCGCGGCTGGTAAGGCTGATTCAGCAACGGGTGATGACCACCAGCGTCATCACCTTCGAACCTCTCATCGAATACAGGAAGGAACGCCTCATGAGCCAAGAATCCAAAGCAGCCACCACCACTTCCCAAGCCGGCCAAGCACCGATCAACGTTGGTCATATTTGGTGGCGAGCCCAAGACCAAGCTGAAGCCGAGACCTTGCAGGCTGATTTGCTGGCAAAAGGCGTGATTGAGGTCAGGCTGAGCGAGCCCGACGTGACCGGCATGCTCAACGTGTTCTTCTCCCTGGATCGCGACCACGCCAATGAAATCCTTGGCTATGAGGTCGGGGAAGAGGAGTGGTTGGACGAAGAATAAGCCCTGATTGGCTCATCCCCGCCGACTAAGCCCCTTCACTGGGGCATTTTCAGTAAAGGCACACCAACGGCAGGAGTAGGGCAAATGTTCAATTTTGACGTTTACATCGACATGGCCGGCAATACTCGCGCAAACCTGCCGAGCCATGTTGCGCATTATGCGGTGATGTTTACCGAATCTGGCGTCGTCGCGGTTGTTTCCGAGCATCAGACCACTGAACCTCTGCGCTCCGACATTTCGTTTCGTAACCAGGGGACTGGCGAGCTGGTCAACCGTACTTTCTAACCCAACTTGGTGGAGAACAGCATGCTCACTGATCTAACAGCCAAGCAGAAGCGAGAAGTCGTCACCGAGCAAGCCAGGGCGCTGGGCTACACGATTGATAGGATCGATCTGCGGTCATGTCTAGCACTGATGCGTAATGATGTAAAAATTGTGCGTGTCAGCTTCTGTAGGGTGTCTACCGGTCAGGAGCTTCGGGACGCGGTAGTGACTGCCCATAAGCACGGCTTCTCCTGGGGTGTCGCAATGCTGCGCCAGGTGAACAATAGCGCTGAAGGTTGATTGCCCTATATCTGAGGTCTTTCGCCCGTCGACGTATAACTCTAAAGGTTAATTTATTTCGCCTGGCCACTAGCGCTGGGCGTTTGTTTTGACTATAGTCATAACGCATCGGCAATTTACCTCATTCGTTTGCGGGGTTGCCAACTGAGCAAGCTGCAAAGGCCTTGCCAGTACCAGATCAGACTAAAAGAGTGCATAAGCATGAAAACAGCCATCAGCATCGAAAGCCGACTGACCTCTCGCTACGTCCAAGGCTATGCCCATTTGGACAATTGGGAACGAGTGTGCGATGCCCGCAAGTCCAAGTCTTACATGGTGGCTGCGCCGAGTGACGAAGAAGCGTCTGATGGTGGTTCCACTGCGCTACTGGTCGTGCTGACTCCTGCTGAATTGGATGCGGCAAAAAACACCTACCGCCGTGTGGCCGGTAATGGTCGCTTGAGCTTCACCCGCTGGATGAATCGTGCCATTGAGGAGTCGCTGTCCGGTGGTGGCTGTGGTCATGAATACGACTGCTGTGGCTGTGCAAGCTACTACGCCGACGCTCACCGAACTAAACCTCGGGAGTTCTCTGTAATCGTGAGACTGTCCTATAACTACTGACGGAATCGGCAGACCATCAACGAGGAGCCTCACCATGTGCGAACGTCAAATCTACCTTCTGGATCAGTGCTACTCGTTCCAGGCTGGGTTTCAGGACTGCCGGGGTGGTGAACACTTCGATAGCCGCAAAAACTCCGAATGGCAACGCGGCTGGAAGTGGGCCAACGTCAATCGCGGGTAATCACCACGCCAACCTCAAGCCCCTTAAATGGGGCTTTGTCAGTAAAGGCACGCCCACATCGGAGCAAGACGATATGAAAACTATTGGAAAGAAACCTCGCGAATGGTTCCCGCTGAAGTCTGATGCAGATGCTTATGTGGAAGCTCTCAATATGCTCGGTTACACCGACGCACAAGTCGAACACACAGATTCAGGCTGGTGGGCGATTCGCGGCGAACTGAGCCGCTAACCAACCCACAGATCAAGCCCATTTACTGGGGCATTGTCAGTACTGAACACTGCCAGGATCAAAACCCATGAGCACCATGCAAACCGTTTCCGAACAGATCAAAAGCCTGGTTGAAGCCGGGGCCCTTTTTGTGAGCAACCACTCGGGCGGCAAGGACTCCCAGGCCATGCTGATTCGCCTGCGGGAGCTGGTGCCAGCGGCGCAGATGATCGTCGTGCATGCGTCCCTGGGCGAAATGGAATGGCCGGGCGCCATGGAGCTGGCCCGCGACCAGGCAGCTGAAGCCGGCCTGCCGTTCATCGTGGCAAGGGCCAACAAAACCCTGCTGGAAATGGTTCAGCGCCGGTATGAGGGTCGCCCGGAAGTGCCAAGCTGGCCCTCGGCGTCCACCCGTCAATGCACCAGCGACCTCAAGCGTGGCCCGATCCAGCGTGAAGTGCGTCGCTACGCCAAGGCCAACGGCTACAAGATCATCGTGAATTGCCTAGGCCTGCGTGCCCAGGAATCCCCTGGCCGGGCCAAGCGTGTGCCGCTGCGCCTCAATCAACGCGATTCCAACAGCGTCAACACGTGGTATGAGTGGCTGCCGGTGCACGACCTCTCCACGTCTGATGTTTTCCAGATCATCGAGCAGGACGGCCAGAAGCCGCACTGGGCCTATGCGGAAGGTAATGATCGCCTAAGCTGCGTGTTTTGCTTCATGGCCAACAAGCACGACCTGAAGAACGGCAAGAAGCACCGCCCGGAGCTTTTCGCCGAGTACGTCGCCATGGAAAAGCTCACCGGCTACACCATGCACATGAACCGCATTCCGCTCGTCGAGCTGGTTGCTTAACTCGCCTGACGCATCAATATGAGTATGACGCTAGGGATAAATTTATTTCGCCCAGCGTCTAGCGCTGCATGTGTGTTTGCACTATAGTCGTAACACGAAGGCAATTTACCACATTCGTTGGGACTGCCTCAGTCATCGCGCACACCGGAGAACGCCATGCTCACCTACCAGTCGGTCAAAGAAACCTATCGCCAAATCCTGTCACAAAACCCAGGCAAGGCTTTGCGCCTGTATGAGGCCAGTAAGGTGATAGTCGTTCTGGACGGTGACACGTTGCGCTGGGGTCAGGAAATCGAACTTGGCTCCATTGAACTGGCCGATATGCCAGAAATGGACGGTCATGGCTGGATCGGCTGCGGCTGGTTCGGTGAGCATGAGGCGACCAAGAAAGCTATCGAAACCCCGATCCTGATTGACCTGCCGCTGACCCTTGAGTCCGCTATGGCCAGCTATCGCCAGATTCTTGACCAAAACCCAGGCAAGGCCATGCGCTTGCTCGACGCCAGTTACACTAACGCGGTTATCGTATTGGTTGACGGCAAAATTCTCCTGACAAAGGCGTATACCAACGGCTCTGTGGCAATGGAAAAATGTGAGTTGACGGATTACGCATGGGCCAATGGTGGGTGGCTTGGTAACGTTCGGGCAACCAAAGAAGCGATCAAGAACCCGCGCCTGATCGATCTGCCGAGCGAGACTGAAGAACTCCACACACAGGAAGACAGCATGCCACTGACCCACCAAACCGCGATTAGCAGCTATCGCCGGATTCTTGAGCGGAACCCAGGCAAGGCCTTGCGCATTTACGACGCAAGCGTCGGCGCTGAGGCTGCCGTACTGATTGATGGCAAGGTCTTTTGGGCGAAAGTGAATATCGACGACTCTGTGACCGTGGAAAAGTACGAGATGTGCGATAACGCATGGCGTGGCGGTGGCTGGTTTGGTGCAGCCAAGGCCACGCAGGAAGCGATCAGCAATCCTGTTCTGATTGACCTGCCAGTCGAGAGTTTGACCTTGGCCCCAGCGCCAGCGGGATCTCCAGCCGGTCTTGTTCGTGTTCAGGCTCCGTGGTCAGGTGAAATGCTGCGCGGAATGCGCGTCGCTGCTTGGCGTTGGAAGGACGGTCGTGGCTTTTGGGATTACGCAACCCACTGGAGTTCAGGCCCCCAGGATCGGCAGGAACGCGTTTACAGCGAACCCGACGTGCTTGAACTGCTCGCCAGCCGAGACGCCGCCTTCTCCGTCTTGGCTGAACTTCAAGCCCTTAGCATCTTTGACATTGATGGCTGCGAATCGGAGCATTTTTTGGCAGCAAAACAACGCGCCGTGGCTTTGCTCGAAGTCGCGAGGGCTTCGGTACTGGGTGTCCCGGACGAGCAGGTCTGACTGGATCTGCCATTATGCGAATCAAGAACATCACTATCCAGCCCGACGCCAGTGCCTGGAGCGCCGTGGTCGCCTATGGCGGGCCAACGGACATTGAGCTGGTGATCTCGGCCCTGTACGCCGACGGTCGCCTCAAGGTGTCCGCAGCACGCTACGATCACGTGGTGCCGATGTACGCGCTGGGGGCTGAACAGGCAGTACTGGAATGGGCCCAGGCCGAAGTGGCCAGCCTACCGCCTGAGTGGCATGCCGCCCATGCCCAGCTGTATGGCCTCAATCAGGCCGCCTGAGTGACAAGAAGGGCCGTTGAGAGGCCCTTTTTTGCGCCTGCAGATCGGTGATTTACGGCAATTAAACGTATTACATATATTGCCATTATGGCCAATTACTACTATACTCTAAACACGAACTGGGGCTCACCCGGTCATTACTACCCAACGCGGATGTGGACATGAAAATCAAAGACGTGATTAGCAACCTCGGTGACCTGGGCCAAAGCCCGCTGTTAAACGTCAACGTCAAGGCTACCGCGAATTCGGCCTATTGGTTGATTGACGCCATTGTCACCGAGCTGGAAGTCAAAGGCGGTTTTGAGCCTCAGGCTGTGCTGGCCGCGCTCAAGGATCAGCTGAAGCCTGTAGCCGTCGATCCATCTTTGGCCGAGCGCTATCAGGCCCTGCTCCATTTCGTTGAGCAGGTGGCCCCGGTAGTGGATCTTGCCGCTGAATGCGAGGTGGCCGGTGCAGATCAGATGAAAGCGCTGTTCCGCACACTGAACTTGTCGACACCGTCCGCAGTGCATCCTGATGCAGGCATGACCGCGTTCCTGATCTCTGGTCGCGAGCATGGCGATGACGATGATGCCGCCGAAGTTGTGATTGCCACTGATAGTGGTGAGGCCCACCGGTTGTTTTTCGCAAGCCAGTTTCCTGATCTGGACTATGACCCAGACGAGGCTGATAAGGATGACCCGGCCTATTTCATCATCACCGATAAAGAACTAGGCACCGTCGACCACCAGGGTCGCATTGTTCTGAAATAAGATTCATCAGCTGCCTGGGGCCCTTCACGGGGCCCTCATTTTCAAAGGATCAGCGTCATGGATAAGACCATCGTGGTAACAGTCGTCAACCTGACGCTCAAGCAGCACGTCATCACGGCTTTCTGTGAGAGCCTGGACAAGGCCAGGGCCAGCGTGAGCGAGTTCGAGGCGGCCTACCCAGGGGAGGGTTACCGCTTGATGGTCAGCCCACCCATAGCTGAGCTGGAGGCTCGAGAGAAAAACGAGATTTTTCGTGAAGCGTTTCTTCAGAGCGCGATCATGAGGCCACACAACAACAGCACGCGATAGAGGCGGGCAGGGGCGGCATCGGAGAGCAGCACTCCCCGGTGGCAGGCACCCATGCCTGGAGGGGATCGTGTTCTCCCGTTAGGGCTACGACAATTGACCTGGTTTCAGTGCCGGGTGCGTTTTACCCATTTCTCGTCCTGCTCCGCCATGACCGTTGCCAGGCTCAGTAAGAGTTCGAGACGGTTTTCATCAAGCACCTGAGCAGTCAGCAGCGCCATCTCATTGACAAGCTCCTGGGTGGCCTGCTGATCAGCAGCAGATACCTCTGCGATTTTACCGTCAGCTTGCACCGTATACGGCGCAAGCTTGGCTTCACACGTCACTGCTTTAGCGCAACTGACGAAGGCTCGTCTCAACAGCGGTAAGACCCGGCTGATGCCATCTTTATCCAGGGCGCATTCCACATACAGGTGGTTGATCAGCCGCTGGGCAATTTTACCCTCAAACATATCGGCCAATTGCCCAGGATTGACATCAACAAGCGATAGCGTCAATTGCATAGTGATTCGCCTCACCATTTGTCAATTGATCAAAAATAGACGAAACACTCTGCTGATTCAACTCGGATGAAAACCGATAAGTCCCTCCAATAATTGAGGATAAGGTGTTTTACCATGGATTTGACGGTATGTCAGCTTATGGCCATAATCGGGAAATATGGATATGGCGGGTTTGGAACTCATGTCAAAAAAGACACTGCATCATGAAGCGCTTTACGCGTCCGATGAAAACGCCATCAGCTGGGCTGATCATCAAGTGTGGAGAATCAGTCGCTTTATGCAGCTGGAGTCCGCTCGATTGGGTGTGCCGGTGGTGCAGCTGCGGTTGGGCTTTCATGACAAGCTGAAGACCGAGCTTATTGGACGCCATAATGATCGCGTAACCTATCGTCCACAGGGGCTGATCACGCGCCTGGAAGTGCCTCAAACACCAGATGGTCACATGACCTTCAACATCTGCTGGATTGATCCTTGGGATTTCTATCACGAGAAAATTGCCAAATTTACCGAAATCCGCTTCGAGATCCTCGACGAATTTACCTTTACCCGTCGAAATAAGATCATCCAGGCTGCTCGTGCTGCGATGATGCAAAAATCCAAATCCCCTCCCGCGATCTGAAGCCGGGTTACCTCCAAATCCGGCGCGAGGCGCGGCTTGCTGTTGCCCTTGATCTTGATCTACTCCAGCGCAGGGCGCGGCTTGCTTGTGACTCTTTTCGGCGCAGAGCGCGGCTTGCTGTGCTTTTGCGTGCTTTCCCTGGTGAGCCAGCATAGAATCCTGCAAATTTTCGCAGAAACGCGTGCGCCAGGTGTTTCTCCATTGATATGTTAAATGCATGAGTGCTTTTTTGCTGTCAAAACGCAGCAGGCAGAACGCAGTGGATGAGGTAAGACATGTTTATTGAATATGACATGGTTGCGAGGCAGGAAGAGGTCGACCGCTACTTCGGCGTGATTTTGACCGGTGGCCCAGGTATCGGTAAAACCCACGCCATCATGGCGATGCGCCGTCCAGGTGACGCATTCGCTCGTCTGGCCGTAGCCGGCAAGTCCAAAGAGGACATGGGTACCTACCCGATCCCGGAACTCATTCCTGGCGAAAAAGAAGGTGAGCGTGGCGTTTGGGTCGTTAACCAAGCGATCACCGAAAGCGTTCTGTTGCCGCTGCTGGAGCAAAACATCGGCGACGGCCACGGCATTCTGCTGCTCGACGACGTGACGGCGGCTGACCAAAGCGTGCAGAACGCCATCCTCGAGCTGGTACAGTTCGGTCGGATCGGTGAGCACAAACTGGGTAAAAACGTTCTGATCGCCCTGACGGGTAACGGTACCGCCGACGGCGCATACGCCATCCCATGGAGTGCGGCACTGACCGGTCGTTGCCACGTGATCGAGTACAAGGCCAACTTCAAATATTGGCTGGATCTGCCTTGCAACCGTATGCTCGATCCGCTGTTCGCAGGCTTCCTGGAAGCAAACCCTGAATTTTTCGCCCCGAGCCGTGGCGATGAAAAGCTGAACATCAAGTGCTTCGACGAAAACAACTGCGGCCCTTCGCCACGCTTGTGGACGACGCTCGGTGTAAGCTCGATGCGCAAGTGGGATGGTATCGGCCACTTCAAGCCATCCATGCTGTTCCCAAGTTCGGCGACTTACGTTCAGTCCTTG
Source organism: Pseudomonas serbica (assembly GCF_028823535.1). Classification (GTDB taxonomy): domain Bacteria; phylum Pseudomonadota; class Gammaproteobacteria; order Pseudomonadales; family Pseudomonadaceae; genus Aquipseudomonas; species Aquipseudomonas serbica. The sequence goes on from NZ_JAQIYM010000090.1 coordinate 682,243, forward strand.
GTCGGTGAAAAGACCTCAACGGCTTTCACCACCTACGCCATCACCATGATGGGTTATCCAACCTCAGCCCAGCTGATGGAGAACCCAAAGATGTGGGGAGCACTGCCTGAAGAAAAACGAAACGCCAAAGGCTGTGTTTACGCAGTTGCCCAGGCCTTGCGTCAGCACGCTCTGCTCCTGAACGACAAAATCAACGAGGACTGCGGTTACAAGTTCACTGCGAAAGTGAACGCGCAAAAGACCGAGTTGCTGATCAAGTTCTGCAAGGTGGTTGCTGAACTGATGGTTGAAGACCGCGAAATGGGCGTGTTCTGCACCCGATTCTTGGCGCAGAAGGCCAATCACAAGGACGAAACGCTGGTAGGCCTGTTGGCAGGAATCGGCTACGGCTTCGATGAATCCGATCCGGTGTTGAAAAACGCTGACTTCCCGGCAGTCATGAAAGCGATCAAAGACGTCAGCACGATGCTTGAGAAGTAAAACCCTCACGCTTCAAGAGGCCCCGAAAGGGGCCTTTTTGTTAGTCGCTAGAAAAGGCTTTGGCTTTTAGGCAGGGAGCTTTTGATCTTGTCAGAAGAGGCTTTGGCTTTTAATCGCCAGGCTTTTGACCCTGATTTCTGCCATCAAGCTCTTTGGCTTTGGTCGGTGAGGTCGGCCCGATAGAAGGCCAGGGCGCTGACTGGTCACGGCCCGCATGGCCATGACAAAGGCATTTGAGGCTTGGAGTGGAGCCATCCCATTTTAGGGGTGGTAGGCCATTGAGATTTTTAGAGTTAGACCATCAATATTTTAAAAGCTGGCTCAACATCAAGAACAACAGCTGTCTAGTGGGGTGCGGGGGCCACAGGGTGTCGGACGACGGCGTCGGTGGAAAGTGCTCCGATACCTCACCCAGCCGGTCAAATCATGAATGGATGTCGAACAACATGACGCATCAACTGGGTGAGTGGAGCGTCTTGCCTACGCGGTGGCGGCAGGGGACAAGCCCTGGCAATTTTGCACAATTGCCTGTGGTGCCGGCGAAGTCTCCCATGCCAAAATCAAAGTAATGAGGTTTTAGTTGTTGGAGTTTGCAATGGGCATGGGATTAGCGACACCTAAGGTGATCAAGCCTGTAATGGAGGAGATGGATCAGGAACTGCACCAGCGGATCAAGCTGTTGCTTCTTGAGCTGCGTACGCACAGTCCATTTTTCGGTGTCTTGGCCTCTGAATTATGGCTGGCCGGGCCCTCCAAATCAGTGCCAACTATCGGTGTCGATGGCAGGGGCTGCATTGTCTACAACCCTGACTTCATGGGTAAGCTCGATCCAGGCGAGATCATTGGTTGCTTGCTGCATGAAGCCTTGCACGTTGGCCTGGACTTCTGGGATCGCTTCAAGGGTCTGCGCCTGCGCATGGCCAACATCGCCCACGACTTCGTCATCAACGACATCATCAAGACGTCGCTGAGCACCCTGTCCTTTACCAAAAAAGACGGGAAGGTTGTTCACTTCAAAATCAAGTTGCCGGCCAACACCCTGTGGGATGCCAAGTACAAAAACCACTCGGCTGAAGAAATCTACGCCATTCACATGAAGGCTGTTTCGGAAAAAGCGGCAGCGCTGAAGCAGCAATACATGGAAGCGATGTCCGATCCCGTCAAGAAGGCCGCCTGGGATCGCGACAGGGCGATCAACAAAGAAGCTCGTGAATCTCTGACCAAAGCTTGGGAGAAGGTCAGCGAGGCCAACAAGGACGCCACCAATAAGAAAAAAACGGCCAGTGATGCCGTGATTCAAGAGGGCAAAGAGCTCGATGACGTTCTGTCCGACCTCGCCGGGATCAACTGGAAAGACAATCCTGTGGCACCTCAAGATCCTGAAGAGGAACCTGTAGCGCCGCCACCTCCACCAGAGCCTGAGCCTACCCCAGCCAATGCGCCTAAAAATCCGCATGAGGAAGCCAAAGAAAACCTGAAGAAGGGCCTGGAAAAGGCCATTCAGGACTTCATGAAGAAAGAAACACAGCGCATTTCCGATGAATACGACAAGATTCCGACCGAAGCTACCCGCGAGAAGCATCTGGAAGAGCTCGAGCAGGATTTGGCTGATATCGCTGAAGACTACGTCGACAAGGTCACCAAAGCGCCTGAGAACGGCGTAGAAGAGCCTGGGAACGATGAGCCTGGCGAGAGCTCGCCTGACGGCGACGACGCGCCTGGTGATCAGCAACCTTCGCCTGGTAATGAGGGTGACGGCCCGCAAGAAGACGGCAATGAGCCTGGTGACGGCGAGCCTGGTAAGCCTGGTGAAGGGAAAGAAGGCCCAGACGGTCAGGAAGTGCCGGGTGAAAACGGCGCACCGGGTCAAGACGGTGAGCCATCACTGAACAACGACGGTCAGCCGACTGACGGCCAACCCGGTGATCAGCCTGGCCAGAAAACGGATGATATGGGCGGTGGGGAGCCAATGCCCGGTCAAGAAGGCGGTCAGCCTGGCGAGCCTTCGATGGACGGTGAGCCGTCTTCGGATCAATCCCATGACGGCATGCCGGGGCAGGGTGGAACGCCTGGTGCTGGTCAACCCGGTCAAGGCCAACCTGGCGAGGGTGAGACGGGTCAAGGTGAGCCTGGTGCTGGTTCTCAGGGGCAGGGGGAAACCCCGTACGACCCAAATATGCCGTATGACGGTCAACCGATTTCCGAGAAACAAGCTCGTCGCGACGTTGAAGAGGCGCTGAGCGACCTCAATGAGGAGCTGACCAACTCGCTGACGGGTCAAGACGGCGGCATGAATGGCGTTGACCGGCGCATGGCCTCTGGCAAAGACATGATCGACGACCAAAGCATGGATCAGGCTTATGAGGACGCGATCAAAGAACTGGGTCAGAACGACCTGGAAGGCGACATCAACATCAACTGCGACCACTTGCCGGGCAACCCGTTTGCGCAAGAAACACCTGCGGAGACGGCGGAGCGTAAGCGACAGACGCTGAACCGGGCTATTCAAGAGGACTTGCAAGCCGGTGGGCAGGGGATGGGCTCGCTGCCGAACTGGCTCAAGACGCAGATCGATGGGATCTTGCACCCGCCGTTGTCCTTTACAGCGCGGATGCGTCGCTTCCTGGGTAAATACGGTCGTGAAATCAAGCGGTCGTACTCCAAGGCCAACAAGCGCAACACGTTCTTTGAAAACCACATGATCCGCCCTGGGTTGATCAAGAACACGGCGACCATGTACGTGATTCAGGACGTCAGCGGCTCGATGATGACCGGCAAGGATCTGAACAGCCTGCGTCGCTCCATGGGTCTGATTGAGCGGATGGCTGTCGACCAGAGCATGGAAATCGTGGTGATCCAGTGTGATACCGGGGTTACGTCCAGGCTGAACACCAAACAGGCTATGGAACAGATCAACAAGAGGCAGTTCGTCATCACTGGTCAGGGCGGTTCTGACTTGCGACCTGCCTTTGACATGGTCTGGAAAGAGATGATGATGGAGCGAGCGCCGAGAGGTAACCTGATCTGCGTGTTCACCGACGGTGCGATCACCGTTCCGGAGAAAGCTCCATTGGGAGTGCCACAGGAGGTGTTGTGGATTACCTGCCCACATCAAACCCCGCCGACCGACAAGTGGGGCAAGCACGTCGTTATGGATGACGTCTAAGAGTGATGGTGTCTCGAGGGGGATTGGATTATCCTCCTCGGACGCGCCAGACGCGGTCTTTTGCTCCAAGCCCCAGCTTATGCTGGGGTTTTTTACGAGGATTTTATGTCTAATTTGCTGGATGACCCAGAGTATCAGCAGACCAAAGCGGGTTTGCATGCAACCATTGCCGGCACTTCTGTCCTGTTACGCCGCAGCTTTCATCGAATGCTCATCGTCCAGTCGCTCTGCCTACTCGTTATCACTGTCGCACCGTTCGCCGGTGTCTGGCTTGCCAACCACTTATAAATCGCCCAGGTTCAGTCTTCTATGATGCAAAGCTTTGTTGGATCCTCGGAAGCCGAAGATTTATTCAACGCCTACCGCTTGCACCTCCGGCAGGGTAATGCTGAGCTGGCAATGGAATCGCTTGAAGCGTTGATGACGCGGCCAGGCATTGAGCGCTCGCCGGCCTTTGCTCATCGGTACTATGTGAGCCCGGTGCTGGAGGATGAGCTAATGCGCAAGCCTGTGTGTGCTGACATGGTGGATCATTTAGAGCCCTATGCCTTTCTGTGCCTTGCAAAGTCATTCCAGGGCAGTTCGGTGTGCACACAAGCCATGGGTCTTGAGTTCGGCAACCTGGGCCTTAAATTGATTGGTCAATTTATGTTCATTTATTCAAGCGAGGTCAGCTTTGAATTCGACAGCTTGATCAGGGCCGAGCAGGTCTTTGGCAAGCAGTTCACGGTGGGTCAGCTACTGACGATGTACCACAGCCAATCAACCCCTGGCCTCATTGCAGCCTTTTCTGCGCTTTATCTTAGCCGGGAAGGGGCACAGCTGCCGCTCAATAACCCCACCAGTGTTGCGGCGGACAGAGATCTGCGTTTTTTTGGGGCCAAACTCACCTCGGCGTCCAGCCTTACCGGCGTGTCCGACGTCATGACGCGGTATGCTCAGGCGCCACATAGCCGTAAGGTGGCTCTTGCCGTGGATCTGCTGTCTAGCCTGCATGAAAATCACCAGGATGAGCTGTTGCTAGCCTTGCGTGAGCAGATGGGTAATGAGCTGATGAAGGAGGCGCAGCTGACCGTCGAGCGCAAGGGCCTTGGAAAGAAGCCAGGAAGTTGGCAATATCCAGAACAGGGCTTAGGCCTTTAAACAAAAAAGGAATATTGACCAAGTTTTGCGGGAAGCCTTATGTCCAGCTCCGTTTCGTACACCAGTCGCCAGTCCCTTTCCAAAGCTTTTCGGATCAAGCTGATCGACCCGCGCCTGCCGTCCCAGGAACTCAGGTTGCTGTATCAGCTGGACAGCGATGGTCTGCTGTTGGTTGTCAGTCAGCCCGAGGGTATCCGTCAGGTGTTCTTTTCGGCAGACGAGCTGGGTGCAGATGTGCCGGGTTTTCTGTCCAGCAAGTCCTGGGCGCTAGTCGCCGCACGTTGCCAGTCCAGCCTTGGCACACAAGAGCTAGATCCTGAAATCTTCTTTGAGCGGGCCGAACTGGGCATGCGCGACCTTCACACTAAGGGCGTGATGAGCAGTGATGACCTCGCCGCTGGCCTGGATATGTGCAGCTTTTACAGCGCGACCCTGGATGTAGAAGCACTCAAAACCTACCTCATCCTGGAAAACCTGATGGATGTGGTCGAGCAGAGCCAGGTCTACAAGGTGACTGACGAGGAGTTGCTGTTCTGGCGGGTCGTGTGGAAAGCAGTGGTTGGCAAATCCAGGCTTCTCCACCAGGAACGCCTAACCGCCTGATCGCACAATTGCAGGACGAAAAAAGGCCGCATTCAGATGCGGCCTTTTTGTCTTCAGTAACAAGCGCCGGACTAGACGCTTGTCGACTGAGTGGATGGATCAGTTGGATGCGGGGGTGTTTTCAGCAGCAGGCGCTTCGGTTGGAGCCTGGATCTGGGTGAAGTCAGGAGCGTTTTCATCAGCCGGGGTGGCTTCTGGCGCTTCTACAACAGGTTCAGCGGTGACAGGAGCTGCTACTTCAGGAGCTTGGGCCTGGGCCACTTCAGCTTCTTTCGGCAGGCTGACTTCCGATTCAGGCATCAATTGAACGGGCATGGCGTTGCTGACGTCCGGCTGAGCGGCTTCTGGAGCAGTTGGGGCCACTGGGGCCGGTTCTGCATCAGACGAGGCTTCTGGCGCGGTCACAGGCAGCGGCAGCGCGATCTGTGCAGGGTTGATCAGAGCTTCGGCTTCGGTCTGTGCCGTCGGATCCAGCGCCAGCAGTTGCTGAGCCATAGCGGTCAGCTGATCACCGTCTTCTTTGGTAAAGGACAGGCCGCCGACCAGGCTTTCACCTTTCTCGTCACGCAGGTCTTTGACAGTCAGCGCCAGCGCTGCATTTTCAGGGGCTTTGACCGAACGCCAGTCACTGATGATGCTCGGCTTGATGGAGGTCGAGATCGACTCGCCCGGCAGAAGGATCTTTTCCAGTTGCAGATCCAGCAACCCGGTGTGCAGCGGCTCTGCCTGATCAGCAACGGTCAGAACGCCTTCAAGCGACGCGCCGAAGACATTGAGCTTGGTGTTGTTGGTGACCAGCAGGTTGATGACCGGGTCGTTGACGTCGGTGACGCTGTTTTTCGAATGCTCGAAGACGACGCTGTCGATCTTGAATTGCAGCTTGGTCAGCTCGGCATCACGCTTGGCTTTGAGCGTGTCGATGTCGGCACGCAGGGACGCCAGGTCACGCTGCTTGGACTGCTCGGCGACTTCCTGGAGTTGAGCCTGGATCTTCTGCTGCTCATCGAGCATCAGCTTGTCGCGCAGTTGTTGCGCGGTAGCCATGATTTCCTGGGCGTTCTTGCCGTTCAGGTCGATCTGCAGTTGATCCAGCTGGTAGGTATTCTTCAGCAGGGTGACGTCTTGGACGTACTGCATCTGCTGGTCGCCAGGCAGGCTGCCGGTGATCTTGCCCAGGGAATCGGTGAGCGTTACCTGGCTGGAGCCGTCAACGGTCGTGGTTTTTTTGTCGTAGCAGCCCGAGAGGGCGGCAACGATCAGCATGGGTAGCAGGGCTTTCTTGAACATGGAGGCCTCAATTACATAGCAATAGGACGGATAAAATCGGCCACATCATACAATTGATCCTTAAGGAATGACAATTAATGCATATTGTTCATGAAGCCTTTAATCCATTGATACGGCGTTGGTATGCTGGAAGAAATGCAGAATGTAATGAGAGGACGTGGCCATGACGCAGAAAAAGGAATTCAAGCCTGAGGAGGATGGGGTCACCCACCTCAACATCTACAGCAAGGGCAAGACCGACCTGGGCAAGGATCTGTCGCACTTCGCCCACAAGCCTTTCTGCCACGTAGAGCATGGCCGGTTCGCCTCTGTAGAGGGTTACTGGTATTGGCTGACTCGCCAGGCCGAGGAGCTGCGCCATGCGCATGGGTACGAAGCCAAGAGACTTGGCCGTGACCTTCCAACGGTCAGGAAGTGGCACCCTGAACGCTTCCAGGAGCTGATCTGCCAGGCGAACGACGCCAAGCTGGCCAGTCATCCTGAGCTGAAGGAGGCCCTTGAAGAGTCCAAGCTGCCGCTTGAGCACTACTACGTCCAGAATTTCGGCGGAAAACCTTGTGTCGTCCAGCCGAAAGACTCCGCGTGGATACTGGCGCACTTCGAGCAGATCCGTCAGAAGGTCAACCCGTTCGCCGACATGCAACACTCCGAGAGCATTCAGCGAGCGCTTGAGGTATCGCTTAAGGCAGAGCGTGAAGAGCCGCTACAGAACAACCTGTTCTGATCCAGCTGAGGGGGTGTCACCCCCTTGCACGTATGATTCTAGGAATGTATCTTGGTGAGACGTATCGCAGAGGTGCATTCATGGAAGTCACAGAAGCTCTCCCCGTAGGCACGAAGGTTCAGTTCACTGAGCGCTACCTTGTTCGTGGGGGAGAAAAACAGATCAGGAAATACAAAGGCCGGGTCGGGGAAATCACCGGGTATCGTGGCCAGCGTGAATTTCCAGGCCACGTTAAACAACCTACCGTGGTGTTCCCAAAAATGGGGCGGTACAAGGAAGAAAAGATTTTTGAGCCCCAGTGGAAAGATCTGGAGCTTGCGGAATCCAAGGCTTAAAGCTTTTGGGGGGAGGGCAAAGCAAGCGACGGCAGTGCACCTGCGGCGCACGGCCTCAAGAGCACAGAGCGCTATTTTTTGGTGCCAAACAACCGAGCTTTGTTTCTGCTCCAGAGCGCATCACCGCCGTGGGCGGCTAAGTCATTCTTGTCCGGATCTACGCCGAGTAGCAGCGCCAGCGGCCCAATCACCCCGTCCAATGGATACTTCGCCGTCTGGCCACTGATACTGTATAGGGTCTTGTTGGTGCTGGCCGCCAGCGCCTCGTTGCCCAAGTCATCGGCGTAGTCCGTGATAATCGAGGCCGCTTCATCCAGCCCAACGTAAGCATTGACCAGTTGGTGATGGATTTTCTTTGTCAGTGAATGAATGTCCAGGGTCTGGCCGTCTGGAAAGATCATCCTTCCGTTTTCAAACAACACCACGCCGTCACAGTGCTGGAGCTTGTACAGCGCCTCCTGGAGCCCGCAGATCTCGTTGGGCCGGTACAAATCTGCATTGATGCCCATACTGCAGATCTGGGCGTCAGCGCGTATGGATAGGCGGTTCCGGTGTTGTTTGAGGCGTTTTAAATGATAGTTGTCAGGCTCTGGATCTTTAGGCCAATAGGCTTTTAGCAGATAGGCCTTATCCAGCGCCTGGCTGTACACCGCTGCAAATAAAGGCCGCACCAGGTGAGGCACGCAGAGGGCGGTGACGACGAGCAGCAGCGCGGTCGAATAGAGCAAAAACATGGCGGTGTTCGCTTCTGATTATGGTGCTTGCAAGGGTACCGGGCGCCGGCGCCGGCAAGCAAGTCGCCTTTGCTTTTAACCATCATGCTGTTGATCTGGTTGTTGCTCTTGATCTTGCCTTTAAGCCGTATTCCGCGCTCTTGATCTTAAACCGCCTGGCTTTTGCTCTGGTTTTTGCGGTGGCTTTTAGGCTTTAAGAAGAGGGCTTTTGCTTTAAAGCATGAAGCTTTTGATTCCTGCTGTTGCGCTGTGCGGCAATTGATTGGCAAAGTTTCTGAGCGTTAAGCCATGCCCAGGGTCAAATACCCTGGATAGCCACTATCCACGGCAGCAAACACACATCAAACGGAACCGAGCAAAGAGCAGGGCAAGGGCTGGCAAAACAGCCAGAGCAGATCAACAGCTGTCTGGTGGGGTGTGGGGGAACGCGCCGGTGTAAGGCCAAGGCCCCTGCACAGCCGGTCAAAAAGTGAATGGATGTCGAACAACCAATCTATCAAGGTGTACTGCGCCAGACATGAACCCGGTCAAATCGCAAATGAATGTCGAACAACAGGTTTTAGGAATCGGCAGTAATGGAGCGAGCGTGTTTCTTCTGTTCTGCATGGCGACTCAGCACCTGATCGACCTCGTACTTGCGTAGGATGATCTCGAGCGTCAGGCCGCGCAGGCGCCAGCGTAGGGCGCGTTGCAGGGCGGGGGTACCCTTGATCAGTCGTTGCAGGTGCACAACCTCTGGATCACCTTCCAGCGCTTCTAACAGCGCCGGCAATTTCATGTTGGTGTAGCTGTCGCGGCCACTGCGCAGTTTGACCAGGTCATCAAAGGTCGACTCTGTGCCGCCTTTTTTGTTGATGCGCTGAGCAAGCTTGCCAACCACCTTCTGATGGGCTTTCAGCTCTGCTTCATTGACAGGCGGGAAGGGCGGAATGAGCGGAAGGCCGGCCCGATTCAGGCGATAACGTTTGGCGGTTAGGTCAAGGTCGTCGTGTAGCCAGTCGTCCAGTATGAGCAGAAAGACGGCCCGGTACTCATGAGAGAAGCCATGAATCGCAAAGGGTGCGACGCTGCGATCCAGATTGACCCATTCCAGTTTGTTCCAGACCGTCTCCAGAGCCTCAGGCATCGCCCCCACGAACTTGATGAAGGGTGGCCGGCCCATTGGGTGAGCATCCCCCTCGCAGCTTGTCATGGTGGGGAAGCCACGGTCGTTCAACGCTTGGACGTAAGCCCTGAGTTTGCAGTCAACGGAACCGACCAGGCCATTCTGGTAGCGCAATTCCGAGACCGTGTGTGGCTTGGTGAAGACCCTGAAGTGTTCACGCCAGGGTGGGTTGAAGCGAAAAGCGCTGATGAGTTTGTCGACAAACCGGCTTTTGAGCTGAGCCTTGGAGAGCTTGGCTTCGAACTGATCACCGCCCACACAGTCGAAATGCAGGCGGTTACTGGCGCTGCTATACGTGGTCTTGTCGACCCGGTAGAGCGTCACTGTGGCTTCCAGGCCATCCGGCCCTTTGATCTTCTGGGCGTGATCGAATGACATGGGTGGCCTTCAGGTGGGTCAGGAAAGGGACGGAGTGGCTGCTGCCGTGGCAGTAGACTTGGCTTTGGCCTTGGCCTTGGCTCGTTGCTGATCACTGGCGTCCAAACGGTTCATGGCGTGTTCACGAGACGCTTCACTGATCTCTTCCACAGGTTGGCCGGCCAGGTCGATGCGGTGCGTGGCGGCCTTGAAGCTCTTCAGGTAGAAGCGGCGGGTGCACCAGAAACCCAGCACATGCTGCACGTGGGCCGGGGTAATGTCCGGGTGCGAGTCCTTCAATGCCACGACCAGATCATCAGCGACTTTGTTTTTGAGCGGTTTGACGGGCTGACCTTCGGCTGGGAACGCCAGCGGATAGAGCGTCTTGATGACTTCAAGGTTGCTTTTCATCAGGTTGAACCAGTTCATTCTGGAGGCAGCGGTAGTGGAAGTCATGACGATCCTGTCGGTAAAGGTTGGTCTGAAATAAACGGCTGACAGACTACCATGTCAATTGATGGAAATCATGCACGAACCGCTTAAAGTCCGAGGTCTTGGCTAAAATATCTGGCCAGGTGGTGCATGTTGCCCAGGCGTTGATCGGTGTCGAAAATCATTTTCTCAAGCACCGCGTTCGGCACACAGAAGTCGTACTGCTTAATACGGTCTTCGTTGGCCTCAATTTGGTGATGAAAGCTATATTCGGTGTCGCGTGCTTTGATGGAGGCTTTCAATCGCTCCTGGAGTGTCTGGTTTTGTTGCTGGAGCCTTTGAACTTCGACGGCGCAAGGTCGCCGGTTCCAGGTGTTGTCGTAACGAATCATTTTCCTCAGAGCAGGGTCTGGGGTGTGCTCATCCGCATCGGTAAAACACTCTGTGATCTTGCTCTGCACGACCAATTCGAAAGGCCCCCTGAAGATCTCATATCTGACTGGAGTACTCAGGGTTTCCTGCGCCTCTCGCATGTCTGTAATCGAAGAAAAATAGGGATTTATGCTCTTTAGATGCAAGCTTGCCAGCGCAAGCGCCTCCTCAAGCGTACCGGCGTGAGCAATGGTGTATTTGCAATTTAGCCTTCGATCTGCAGCGTCATCGAACTCCTCGCAAGTAAACTGAAGCTCGTAGGTAGAAGAAAAGCGATCCTCACGTAACCAGGATCCGGATTGGGGGTCGAGAATGTAATCAATGCCGGAGAATGCTTGACGGGGCAGGATATGGCGCAGCTGCTCAGGCATTTCGAAAGGCAACTGTCCTTTGCTCAGTAGCTCGTCGAGATCGATGTCCATCACCGTGCCGAAAAACCCACGAATCTGCTGTTCATGTTCCTGGCTTGCGCCTTGGATCAGAGTTATCAGCCTGGGCCAATAAACGTGAGACTGCACGCCGGCGAAGCACAGGCTGTAGACGCGTAAGTGAGGTTTCGGCAAGCCTGCTTCGAAACCGCCTTCATTCTCCTTTGCCACGCCATCCAGAAGCTTATCCAGGTGTGCAAGGTTGCGGACGGTCTCACCGCCGACATGCAGCTGCAAAATCTGCAGCAGTTTGTTCATAACCGCAGGCTCTATCGCCTCGAGCACGGCCACCTTGTCGTTGTAGGTGTCAGGCTTTCCTCCGTGCCAGCCTTCCTCCCAGTGCTTGCGTCCACGGAACTCATTGGTGATGGCGCGAAGGCGGTAGGGGCTTAGTGTCGGGAGTGGCTTGTTCATCGGTCGATGTCCTGGTGATTACCACCATTATCCGGAGGGAGTGTAACCGGTCGCAACGATGCTCCTGTCCCATTGCTGCGCCAGCGGATGATGGTTATCCTCGAAGGCTTTGAAGCGGTTGATGGTTTGAGCCCAAAAGTCAGATGAGCATTGAAGAGTTCCAGCGGTTAGGTGTGTGGATTGCCAGGGAAAAACGCCCGGACAGCGCCATGACCATCATTGCCATTGCACTTGGGTCACGAAGCGGGGATTTTGTCGGGCCAAGCACCGGTAAAGGCTTTATTGCCTGCATGGAGTTGCTCAAGGCGTTCCCGCAGATGCAGAATTTGCTGCCACTGGTGGCTAAATTGGTGCCCGGCTTCGCGGTGCTGATGCCACACTGGGGAGAATTGACCGAGCTGTACCTACGTTCGCAGGTCGAAAACGTGGGCCAAGCCGGTGGATATGCCACGCAAATCAACCGTGTAATTCAAGAATTGCTTCGACCAATGCGCAACGGGGACTTGGATGTACCGAAGAAGCTTGTTTGACAATCTGGTGGTTACTGACCTGGAAGGCGCGCTGTTTCAATCGAAAAGCGCCAATCCTAAGGGCATTCATCCAATGTTCGAGGCCAGCAATGGCCGTGTCGAGGGATGGGCAACGGAAGAGCAAGCTCAGCGGTGGGACACCCTGCGCTATGAAGCCTTTTGCGTGGGCTACACCTCGTTCAGCGAGCCGCAGGTCAGCCGGGTAACGGGCTGGGATCCTCTGCATGAACACCAGCTGATGCTGGCTGACCACGGCATGACGCTGCTGTACCGTGACCTGAATGGAAAAAATCGGTGGGAAGTTATTGAGGATTGGTCGAGGCCTTACCTCGATAAGGCCCGTGCCAACGCTAAAGTCCTCCAGTACGACGGGGCACGACTGTACTTCGAGATCATGAAACATCTGCCAGAGTTGGTGCAGCACAAAGGCAAGATGCTGTATCCAAAGCTGCCGATGCCCAGCGGCTCGGTCGAAGGCATGTACTACGTGATCCAGGCCAATGGATTTCTCCAGGCCATGGCAAGGGAAGGGCGTTTAGAGCTCGTGATCCGCTTCAAGGAGTTGCTGGCAGAGCATCTGGAGTGGTGCGAAGGGCGCTACACGTACTTTGAATGGGAAGGTGCCTACGCCTTTGTGCCGGTCTGGGCCTCGCGCAGTGAGGTGCTGAACAGGTTCTTTGCCGTGGTGCAGGGGCGCGAAACGCAGCTCGACACCCGGCTGGCCAAGGCCTTGCGCGACATCGGCGTGCCCAAGGTGGTGCTGGCTGAACAACGTGCTGAGCAGACGCCGGTTCCCGTCGAAGCGACGGCTAAACATATCGCATGAATTGACAGAAAACGTCCTATAATGCCGCGCTCGACCCGTCTGGAGACGGGCGAGATCCCCGAAGTAGAGGATGTCTCGGGGTGTAAATCGCGAATTATTATAGGATTTCAATGCATGCCTGAGCTGATTGCACTTAAAAGTACCTTGGATAACTCTGTTAATTTCGTCGAAAAAGCCCCTAATGTCGGATACTTTGAAAGGCGCTACGTCCGCCGCGACAATGACAAAGTATTGGCCTACCTCTCCTCGCAATCAGGTTGTGACATGGCCTGCCGGATGTGCCATCTGACGGCCAACGGGGAAACCGCACTCGATAACGCCACCCTCCAGGATTTCCTTTTCCAGGCGAGGGACGTCCTGGCTCATTACGACCGCCAGGCCCCGGCGAATATGCTGCACTACAACTTCATGGCTCGCGGTGAGCCGCTTAACAACCCGCTTATTCTCGCTGACAGCAAACTGCTGCTATCTTCGCTGAAAATGCTGGCAGACGAGCGCGACCTTGCATGCAAGTTCTTGATTTCCTCTATCTTTCCAAACAGCCTGGCAGGGCGTGAACTGCAAGACATTTTCCCGGAAATCCTGCCGGAGATTTACTACTCACTCTACAGTGTTAACCCTGCTTTTCGCCGGCGCTGGCTGGGTAAAGCACTGCCTGCCGAAGTGGGCTTGGACAAGCTCAAAGCCTGGGCGGATTTCTCTGGAAAGATCCCGAAGGTGCACTTCGCGTTCATTGAAGGGCAGAACGACAGTGAGCAGGACATGGTGGCCATGGCCGGTGCGATCAACGCACGCGCCCTCAAGGTCAACATCAACATTGTTCGTTACAACCCGGCGTCTGAGCGTTATGGCCGTGAATCAAGCGAGAAAGTAATTGAGCGAAACGTACAAATTCTTCGAGAGTTAGTTCAACCAACGAAGTTGCGGATAGTTCCAAAAGTTGGTTTCGATGTGAAGGCTTCATGCGGCATGTTTATCAACGGAAAGGTTCAAGCAGTCGCTGTGTAAATTAACTAATTTTGCTCATCATTAGTTGGAGGAAAGTCCCATGCTGTCATTCTTTTCTGCGCCGTTAGTTACCGCTCACCCTATTGTCAAAGTGACCAACGAGAAAACCGTCGGAGTTCCCAGCGGCAAGGTGTGGCGTGAGCGTCAATTGGTTTGGCTGCAAATGGCCGAGGTGACGCTGAGTCTTTGGCATCATGATGTCCTGGTCACCGAAGTGGGGAAGGTGCTCGACGGCGCTGATTACCTCTCAGCTCTGTTCTCCATGCGACCGGCTGAAGTGGCTGCTGACTTCAAAATAACTGAGGCCACTCAGTTACGCCTGGAGGCCAACGCTCGTATCAAGCAGGTGGCTTATCTGATCGACGTGAGCCGAGAAGAATGGCTACCGTTCAATGGGGTGAAGCCGCAGCGCTTCAAACGAGGTGGCGCTTTGGCGGATCGCAAATCCATGGAGTGTGTGCTGGGTGAAGGAAAAGTGTGGGCCAGTGATGCGGGGGAAGCGGGCAATCTGGCGCTGCTGAATGAGTTTCTTCACGCCTGGCGGTTGCTGGTGCCGTTCCATACCGTGGTGGAGGATGTCCGCACCATCGAGGTAAGTGATGAACCACAGCTGGTGTGCACGCTTTAGTTTTCTTTCTTTTTCAATCTTTTCTCTTTAGCGGGGCTGGAGACCACGGTTCATAAGGGCTCCAGCTTCCAAATATGGACAACTGGCTTGAGAGATGTGGACGGGAAGCTTTAGAACTGTGGACGCCTGCCGTGAGTTTTGTGGACGTCTGCCGTGTACTGATGTGGACGCCTGCCTTGTGGATAACTGCTTATGTATGGACATCTGCCTTGTTGCACCTGCGAAATGTGGTCGGATGCCTTGTTTCATTGGGGTTCAGTATAGCCTCAGGGGTGACTGACCTGTCCAATCTCCACCGCCATGCTCGCCAGTCGGCTTGATGTGGACGGATGGCGTGAGAATCGACGGCGTCTAGGAGCTTTGGCCGGTGACGGCGGGTTGGGAAGGGGCTCTGAGCCCGCAAATGTGGACAGATTCCGTGCCTCCAACCCCAAATGTGGACGGATGCCGTGCTCCCAAGAGGATCAGCAGGTGCCCAGCGCCAGCCGGCGCCAGGAGAAATCGGTCGAAAGCCTTCAAATGTGGTCGGATGGCGTGTCCGTTCATCGATATGTGGACGGATGCCGTGTTCAATGGCGGCGCCAGGCCTCGAGAAAGGTGCTGTAAGCCCTTCAATGTGGACGGATTCCTTGTCCTGCCCCTCAAATGTGGACAGATCCCGTGACTTGCTGGTCGCCAAGCGGATCCGCCCCTCAAAGGCAATGAAAAAGAGCCCTCAAAGCCCTTAATGTGGACGGATGCCGTGTTCAATTGGCCATGATGAATCCCTTAATGTGGACGGATGACTTGTATGAAGTGCCCGTATTACGGGGCTCTTCCGCCAAATGTGGACGGATTCCTTGCTCAGGAGCCTGGCAACCTCATTAATGTGGACGGATGGCGTGTCATAAGGGCCGGCCTAAATCCAATTCCATTCGGTACAGTCAAAAAACCGTTCAAATGTGGACGGATAGCGTGTCATCCACGTGCATTGCCTCAGATTTATCTTCCAAATCTTTGTTTTCTTTAGTTTTTTGCTCACGCCACCCGATCAACGGTGCCTGAATAACCTTAATGTGGACGGATGCCGTGTCTTTCCTACCGTCTTGGGAGGGTAAATGTGGACGGATTCCGTGTCAGGAACAGGAGCGTTGGCCTTTATGTGGACAGATTCCTTGTCTGACGGCTGGTGAGCGCATCCCAGATCTTCCTTAATGTGGACAAATGACTTGTAGGTCAGAGAATGGCCATCCAGGATCAAGGTCAAATGTGGACGGATGCCGTGTGTTTTTCGCATCCCGCGCCAAAAACCTAAATGTGGACAGATGGCGTGACTAAAACGGTGGGTTTTGGAGCTTAATGTGGACAGATGGCATGCAATTTTCCATGGGGTTTTGATTGCTGGCTTCACTTAATGTGGACAGATGCCGTGTTGCTGCTTTTTAGATGGTTTGTTTAACCAATTGAAAAATATGGATATTTCAAAGATATCTGAAGCCACCTCCGGCGCCTCACGCGCTTAATGTGGACAAATGGCGTGTGTGGTGACGGTTGCGTGTATGCTCTAAAGCTTAATGTGGACAAATGGCTAGGCCATTCGTCAGATCGTTTATTCCGATGAATGAAAAAGGTGGCATTCCCCGTATGCGTCCCTAACCTACAGCGCAATGTCGTACTGCAATCTTTAAGGACAAGGCCAGATGACCGCGCAAAACCTTCAGGTCTACAAATCAAACGATTTGATGACTGCGAACTACAAACTGACGGTGGCTGAGACACGAATCATTCTCACCTGCATCGCCAAAATCGACCGTGACCGCAACACCCTGGTTTCGGATGATGAGATGTATGGTTTCACCGCCCGTGAGTTCGCAGAGACCTGTGGTATCAGCCTGATGGCCGCCTACTCTGACCTGAAGGAAGCTGTTGACCAGCTGTTCGACCGAAAGATCCTGCTCAGCATGAATGACCGGGAGCGTAAAACCCGCTGGATACAAACCGCCGACTACATCGCCGGGGAAGGGCGGGTGATGCTGCGTTTCTCAAAGGATATCCTGCCCTATCTGGTCGACCTCCAAGGCAACTTCACGAAGTACAGCCTCAACGCGGTGGCCCGACTCTCCAGCCCGCATGCCTTCCGCATGTATGAGCTGATCGTTAAGCACCGGTTCAAGTGCAGTCCAACGGCGTTGATATTCATTGAGGACATTCGCTTCAGTCTGGCCCTCGATGATGCCTACCCGCTCTACGCCGACTTGAGAAAGCGCGTGATTGAGCCGGCGCTGGAGATGATCCACAACCTCACCGACATCAAGATCCTGGGTTTCCAGCCAAAGCGCGAAGGGCGCAAAATCGTGGCCATTGAGGTCTCCTACGCCGAGCGTGCGGACTTCTCGATGAACCCGGTTCAGGAAAGCTTGATCTCCGAGAAGGATGAGACGCCAAAGCCGGCGAAGACCCCACGCAAGCGCAAGAGCGGGCCAATCACCGAGAAGGAAATCATGGCGGCGGCTCGCCCTGGTGAATCCACTCAGGAAGTGATTGCCCGGCTGACTGCTGAGCGCCGCCGAGCAGAGCCCGTAGCGACCTACTGATAGGGCAAATGTGGACAGATTCCGTGTGCCGAATCCACGTTGTTTGCGTGTGATCCACCATGGTAATTTGAATCATCCACGCCGTTTCATGAGAGACCCCCATGAGCCTCAAAGCCCTGATCGACCTGTCTCAGATCCGCGAACTGGACAGCGCCGGCCACGCTCGGCTTGAGCAAGCTCGCCAGCGCCAGCGTGAATATGACCGCGAAATCGAGAAACAGGTGGCGAATAAGGCGGTCAGCCAGGAGCTGCTTGCCAAGGTCTGCAACCTTTAACCTCGGCAGCCATCGGCTGCTTTGTCACGCTGAAGGCAGGGACTGAGTTTCTCTGCTTATGTGGACATCTGCCTTGTTGAACCCTCCCACACCCCTGCAGGCCACGTAAACCGGGGGCTCCAGCCTTCCGTTAATGTGGACATCTAGATTGTCCGCTCGTCGCGGGTAGCAAGATCCTGGTATCTCGAAGCGCCAGCCGCTCTTAATGTGGACAGATGCCTTGTTGTTTGATGTCAGTTTGATACTTGAGAAGTTATCAAAAAAGTTAATTCATATTTCATCAAACTGACATTTAACATAGAATCTCAGGTTGATCGATTTCTCTCTGAGTTACCCAAACGACATGACAACGGAACTCGCCATACTGGTTATGGCATCAATTGGCATTCTCGCCTTGTCCGCACTTTTTAGCAGTGTGGATACGGCGTTGCTTATCGCCGATGATATCAAAATGAGCATACTTATAGAGCAGCCAACACTGAAAGCTCGCACTAAGAAATGGCTCAAAAGAATCGCCGCGAAACGCGACAAGCATATGGCCGCGTCGATGGTGTTTATGACGTTCCAGGGCGTGGCCGCCAACTCGGTGCTCGGGGTCATGGCTTACAAAGCGTTGTCTGGCAGCCAGGTGGCCATTTTCATGTTGGTGCTGACCTACGCCAACCTGGTGTTTGCTCGAACCTTGCCAAAAACCCTGGCCAGCAACCACTACGAAAAGATCCTGACCCATTTCGCCTGGCTGGCCAGGATCATTTATTTCGTTGCGATGCCCATGGTGTTCATGACCCTGTTCTGGGTAAAGCTGTTCCGCCTGAACAAAAAGCGGAAAATGAACCTGAATGAGCTCAAAAGCACGATCAACTACTACCACTCCGAAGGCCTGCTTGGGAAATCCGAGCGCGGCATGCTCCAGAACGTGTTCAGGATCAAGCAGTACCGCATCAGTGATGTGCTGGAGCCTGCTGATCTGCCGTCGGTGCACTTGGAGAGCACGCTGGAGGACTGCCGCGAGCTGGCTCAGCACTACTACGGCAAGCGAATCCTGGTAACGCACCACAAAGAGCTCGTCGGGCTCATGTTCTACAACGACCTGGCAGGCCGGCTGATATCGGGAAAGGGCGGTAACGTCGCTGACATTTGTCGGCAAATCATTTTGGCCGACGCCGGTGAGAAGCTGATCGACGTGATGGTAAGGATGAAAGAGACCAAGATTCCGCTGGTTGTGGTGGTTGATGAGGAGGGTAGTCCACTGGGAGTCGCCTCGGCCCGTAAGATCTACACCTACATATTGACCAATAACGATGGCAGCGGCCAGAGCGGTCTCCTCGACTGACCTGATTTTTCTCAATTGTTTCTTTGGCTGTCAATAAAGCTCCTTTGTTATGCCTGAACAGCAGAGCGAGGAGCTTTTTTTTGTGCCCAAACCAACCGTCGGCTTCACAGCCTTCGACCAGCATCCTGACTGGCGGTGGCAAGCCATTCGCTGCCGGCCAACCTGTACTTGACCTATTTGTCAGAGCTCATTTCCTCTAAACTGCGGCCAGTCAGGTAGCACTTTAGAGGTCATCAGTGTGGAAAATGCCGATTTCTGCGCATTGGTTGAAGAAACCACGGGGCTTCATATCCAAGATCTGATCTTCGAGATCTACTATCGCCGCGAGCGTAAGAAGGCATTTCCACTGCTGACGATGTTGGCCAATTTAAACTCAAGTTTTGACGACGTAACGTTCTTTTTTCAACGCGCCTATGCCCTGGGGCTACCTTTGGGGTTGATTGAAAGCTTCAAAGAGAAAGCCAAACCATTAAGCCCCATGATCTTCACCGACATAAATAAAGAGCCAGATTGGGGTTGGGGCGTATCGGTCATACTCAATCAAATGCTGATCAACCCGTATTTCGTCGACGTCGTGTTCGACCTGCTAATGCGCGGCAAAAACTCATCCGTCAATTTCAAGGGAATGTTGTACGGGTTTGGTCACAAGGACAGCCTGAGAAATCAGCGTAAACTCAATCTCTGCAGGTACAGCGTCGGTGTGCTGAGAGAGCCAGAGGCATTTTTGCTATTCCCTCGCAACCAGACCATTGCGAGGATGTTCTGCGATTCTGCTATGGCTGCTGATGACCTGCAGGCTGTGCAGCATCTGCTTTCCATACCCCAAATGGCCAAGCACCTACCGCAAGCCTTCCTCGCCGATCACGTCAAGGTGGTGAACAACCGACTGATCAGTGATGGGCATCGCACCGAAGACCTAACGCTGATCAACGCCATTACCAGAATGAGCCTTGAGGACTATGCCAAGTTGGTGGTCGACAGTCCTTTGTTACAGGGTAAAAATCGACAGCCCCAGCAAACTCTGGACTCGATTTTCAACGTGCAGATGCTGCGCAAAGCCCCGGATGAGTTCGTGCACCTGCTGATGACGACCTCCAATTTCGAGAAAGACCCGGTCAACGCTTTTATCTATGGGATGCACAGGGCAGGGCTGCCTACGGCAAGGGGTTTTTTGATGGCAAACCATGGGCGCTTCTACATGCTTGAGCATCCCGACTTCTGCCTGACGGAACCTGAGATCGTGAACATCTGCTATTCCAACAAGCACAGGCGTGGCTACCTCGGCATTCTGGCCACGCTGGCGCCCGAGATCATCGCCGGCCACAAGGAAAAGGATCTGCTCCTGGATCTGGTTTACAAGCTGTCTGAGGATACGGAGTGTGTTCGACACATGAGCCTCATTGGGCGGGCCAAGGCATTTTCAGGAGATATTGGGCTATGACCGACTTCAACAGGGCTAAAGCGATTCTCAGCGGGGCCTTAGGCAGCGCTTACGACGATAACCGTTACACCTGGGTTGCCAAGGCTGAACTCTGTTTCAAGGCCATGCTGGTGCTCGACGCTGCGGGTTATGGCGCGAAGGATGTTCTGTGGTTGCTGGACGTGCTGAAAGAGGAGCACCTGAAGAATGGCGCCAAGTCCTGGCATGGGCATCTGGGCTGCCTTCAGGGGGCTGTGATTTTTGGCCTGGCTGACCCGCACGGGACAGATCTGGCGTTCGATTACCTGATCAAGCATAAAGCTGCATTGAAAATCACGTCGATGCTCACTCCTAAGCACGTGTACATGAAAGCTCAGCTGTGTCGCGGCGGTGACGGCGGTTTTCGATCACCTCAAGTTGTTGGTGAGCTGGTCAAGAAGCCACTGTACGCCCGCGAGTTCTGCAAATCTGCCCTGCACCATGATGACCTTGAAGCAACCCAGTGGTTGTGCTCGTTAAAGGGGACGGAAACCCACCTGACGCCAGAATGGCTCAGCACCTGGATTTCACGATTGAGTGAAGAGGGGGTGAGGGTTGAGCGGGTAGCTGAGCACTACAAGGCTGAGAACCATGCACTACCGCCGACAGCCACCACGTCACTCGATGGTTATTGGCAGACTCTGATGGCGAATTTCCTGAATTATGATTCATATCTTGATTACTCGGGTTTGTCTGTTCGACGTATCAACTACACGATGGCTCAGAAACTGGGGGTATTGGAGCAGTTTTTCGACGCTGGGTTGATTGCGCGAGCTCCGGTCGAGTTCATCGAGCAGGTGATGAAGCTGGGTAACGCCGAATTCGCAAACGCGAATCTGCTGATCATGCGGATGATCAAGGCTGGCATTGATTGCTACGAGGGATTCCTGGCGGGGCACTATGGCCGGCTTGGCTACCTTGATCGGCGTGACGGCCCACGCGATTACCCGGCCATGGTTGCGGTTTGCGCCAGCAAGCTTTCCAGACCAGGCTATTTGCCGTTATTGTCGACGGCACCGCTCGAGGCAGTGCTCGCGCACCCGCAAAAAGAGAAGCTGTTGCGATCCCTGCATGAGGCGACCGGGGAACCGCGCTATGTGCACGCGATGAGCGTAAAAGAGCGAGGCAAGGCGTTTTCCAAAGATCTGGGCATTTGAATTGACTGAGGTAGTGCATGACCAACGCCAGCAGGATTCCACATGGCCACGAGGGGATGGACGGCTACCCGGTCAGCAAAGACAATTACATCATTTCCGTGGACGATTCGCTCAACGGACTTGCGTTCCATCCTGAGCAGCACATGCCACTGCCCGTGGATGATTTGGCTTATGGCCCACTGGCACTCACGCAAATAGATCTGTCCCGGAAGGTGGTGTTACACGCGCTGAGTTTCCCGAGCCTTGATGCGTATATCGATCACAGCATTAGCCTCGCCGTGGCGCTTAGTGAGCCTTACCCGGTGCCACGATCAGTTCTGTACTGGGGCTGCACGCCATTACAGCTCCACACAAAGGCTTTTGGTCGCCACGTTGGTTTCGCCATCAGTCAAGAGCACGAGCGCCTGGATGAGCTCCTGGAAGGCCTGAAGCAGGCTTTTCTGAGGGGCGATGTGATGATGCAGGCGATCAATTCAGAGCAAGCGTTTGGGACTGCCTTCTACAGACTCCACAGTACAAAATCAGAATCTGAGCAGGTGGTTTCACTGACCAGCCCCAGCGGGAAAGTCAGGTCGCTTGGTTTTTTCACTAAGCTCATGGGGAAACATCTGCAAGAATTGATCCTCGGTGCCTTTAAGAACTATCAGACTCCTGTGATCCAGGCCGTGGTACTTGGCCAGGAAGATGATGCGGTGTTTGCGGAGTATTTGCGCGCCAGCCCACCAGTTCTCGCTGCGAATCAGCATGTAGAGGCAATGGGACTCCAGGACGCCAGGGCCTATCGCAGCGCCATAGGCTTAAGTCCTTTTCCGGAGCGCCAGGAGATTCACAAGCGCTTTGAAAGTCTGCTGAAGTCTGAACACCCGTTCGAAAAGGGACAGGTGCTGGATCTGTATGAATATGCGCACGGCAATGCTCAAGCCTGGCAATCAGCGGTGCAGGACTGCTTTCAACAATCAGCTGAGTGGGTTAAGAACGCTGCGCTACAGAGGGATGTGGTGAACAGCCCGGCTTACCAAAGTGCGCTCCGTGCGCTGGCGTCGTGTTCCAAACAATTCATCACTAGTGGGCAAGCGTCGGCCAAGAAACTAACACGTGAATCTGGACTAGAGCTTGTCGATGTGACCCGCAATATCCTGGTCGTGTTCATGGCGTTGGAAGACACTGCCTGCCCAGTGAAGCAGATGGCTACTGCGTGCCTGTGTGAGCCAGGTACCGAGAGCTACGCGGCGATCATGGAGACCCCCGAGGATGGTCTGCTCGAATGGATTGCCAAGCTTTACACCCCTGAGCAGTGCTCAACATCCCCAAACCTGCTGGCAGTGTTGTTCTGCCAGCCGAAACACAAGATCAGGGCCTGGGCCGAAGAGCACGACCCAGAGGACAAGGTGCTGTCATTCTTGTACAAGGTGACGAATGACACCCAGTACCTGCAGATGGTCAAAAGCTTGGTGGTGAGAGGGGAGCTGTTCGGCCAAGACCTCGGCCTTTGAAGGTAAGCCGCCACCGTGGGGCGGGGCGGCTTTTCGTCGAGTCAGAACCTGAGGCCGAACTCATCATCCGGTACGGGTTTTCCACCCACGGTACTCAGCGGATCAATTTCAAAGCGGGTGATCAGGTCGCGGCTCATGATGCGGCAGTTGAACATGGCCTTAACGGCCTCGGATTTGCCTTCTTTTTCAACCAGCATGGTCAATACCGCTGTCGTGGCCAGATGTTCAGGCACAAAGAAGTCCTCTCGCAATCTTTTGGCGAGGCCTATGATCGTGTCCTTCTGCTCACCAGACAGCTGACTCACCATTTTCGACTCAGACCGTCCGTTTTTCAGACCCTCGCTGATGGCGCTGACTTCTTTAGCTGAGAAGTCCGGTTCGCACGTTGCGGGATCAAAATCGGCATACGATTTCATCTTCAGGGTCTTGCTGCCGGTGATCATTCCGGGTGCCAACACGAGTAGCGATACGCCTGTAAGCGCCGTGACATAATAAGGAATGCCGGCATTATTGAGCAGGAGAGCGATGTCTGAGAACAAATTCGGGGCAAGCGTGTTCAAGGCGCTCGCGCCGGCAATGGTGCCCAGCGAGAAGAGCTTATAGTGCTTCATGGCGTTCTTGAATTGCTGCACCACGGCGATGCTGCCGACAGTTTCGGAAAACCAATCGGCAGCCGCTGCCGGGTCTTTGATGAACGGGATGTCGCCGACGAATTTGTACTTACCGAAGATGTCGGAGAGCTTGTCGAAGATCCGTTTAGCTCCGGTGTAGTCCTGGGCTCTGGTCAATTCGTTGTAGTCCGACACAAACTGACTGGCCTTGTCGTAGGAATCAAATGTTCTTGCGGCCACCCCGTCAAAGACGTCAGTGGCGGCCTGGAGCGATTTCTTAAACAGGGTTGTACTCATTATTCAGACGCCTCATCCATCATCGCTTGAATTTCAGTTAGAAAAACCTCGGCAGCACCCATGAACTCGATTTCATCGGGCAGGCTGATTTCGGTGAAGTCAGCTTTAACTTCCTCCACATTCAGGCAGGCGATGAGCAGAATTGAGCGGCTCTCGATCACGCTCAAGCGCGCAACAATGGTCTTGAAGTCATCGATATCGATGGCGCCCCTGGCCAAAGCGCGCAAAGCAACCTTGGCGCACTGGGCAGATGAGTCCATCAGAGCAACCAAGCGGGGTGTGAGTTCGGCTTTCATAAACCACTCTTCCTAACTGAGATACTTCCATCATATTGAGGGAGCCAGAGTTGGAACAATGGGCATTTATTGACAGGGACTGGGCGAGGGTCAGAACGGAGGGAAGAGCCCCCTGAACAGCGTCAGGGGGCTTTGGCGATGGCTTAAGCTTCGGCAGCCGGCAGGGTGGCGTTGATGGAGCGGCCAGGAATGTCGATCAGGTTGATGATGATCTTGAGCTCCTGACCGATCTTGGCAATGGGCTGGCCCTTCTTGAGCAGGCTCATGCCATCCTGACTGACCTCAAAGACGTCATACTTGCGTCCCAGCGTGCGGGTCGAGAGAAATACCGGGGCGCCGGTTTCAATGATCTCAGCTTTCACGCCAGCCGGCATCACCCCGGTCACCACCGCGTCGAATTGCTCGCCGATCTTGCCCTGGTACAGCTGGATGTAGAGGTCATTCTGCACATCACGTGCAGCCCGGTCGGTGGCCGAGAACTTTTCATCCAGTAATTCCATCATCTCAGGCGTGAACGTCTGGACGGTGGTGGCTTGATTGCGCAACAGGGCTTTCAGCGACCGGTGGTTCATCAGGTCACTGTACTTGCGGATCGGCGAGGTGAAGGTCGCATACCCATCAAGACCGAGGGAGTAGTGCGGCCCGAACTCGGTGGAGTGCCGGCTTTTGGCGTAGAAGCCGATCAGCAGCTGCTCCAGCGCCGGGTTTTCCAGCGCCAGCACCGTCCTCATGACTTCGCGGTAACCCTCGAAGACCACCAGGTTCTCGGCGGTCGTGGTAACCCCATGCTCAGCCAGCAATAGCACCAGCTCTTCCAGCCGTTCTGGCTTGAAGCCGTCGTGGCGGCGGTAAACGCACGGCATGCCGTGGAGCTTCATGTACTGAGCGAAACTGAAGTTGGCCGCGATCATGCACTCTTCAACCAAGCGGTTGGATTGGAGCTGGACGGACGGGCGCACGGACTTCAGCGCAAAGTCTTCTACCACGAAGGTGTAGTCCTTGTAACGGCTGGAGGCCAGGGCGTGGCTGTTACGCCAGTTCCTGCGGCGTAGGCCGACCTCATTGAGGCATTCCAGCACATCAGCCACATGATTAGGGCAAGCGCTTCGGTCGCCGTCCAGGAACGCCTGTACGGCTTCATAGGACAGCTTGGCCTTGGAGTTGATGGTGGCCAGGAAGAAGTACGAGTCGGTGATCTCGCCCGCTTCATTGATGATCATGTTGCAGCAGACGCTTGAACGGTCTTCGCCGGCGACGAGCGAGGCGCCCTGTTCGGAAATCACCTTCGACAGCATCGGCAGGCTCATGCCTGGGTAGTAGGTGGTAAAGCAGCGCAAGCGTGCTTCCCGATCCATGATGCCGTCTTCAATCAGAAAGCGGGCAGGGTCGGCAATGGCCACCGTCAGCAGAATGTCGGTACCGGAGCGCTTGGCCATGACGGCGTCGTCGAGGTCGCGACTGTTCTCGCCGTCGATGGTCACCAGGCATTCATGGCGCCAGTCAAAGCTCTCGTCACCCGTAACGTCGTCCGTCAGATTAAGGGCCTGGATCTCGTCGTGATCGAAGGGCGGTGCTTCGTGCTTGAGGCCGTTGCGGGCACTGGCCACTTTCCAAGGCGCCTGGCGATCACGATCACTGCAAATGACGGCTTCCACTTCAGCGTGGCAGCCACCATCCTCAAACGGGTGCTTGATCACGCGGGCCCACACGAAGTCGCCTTCACGCTCTCTACCACGCTTGATGCGCGGGATCAGGAAGTCCCGTTTGAGGTTCGGATTCTCCGGCTGGATGTAGGGGTTGTGGCCCTTGTTGCGCACGACGCCGACGAAGCCAGAGATCGAGGACTCAACGATGCGCAGAATGCAGGCCTCGGTCTTGCCGTCACCGCTGTGATTATCAATGATCTCGGCTTCCACGACATCGCCATGAAAGCAACGGCTCATCTGTGGCGGTGGCAGGAAGTGGTCGGTGCCGTCGGCACATTTGAGGAAACCATAGTCCTTGCGGGTGCCGCGCACGATGCCTGTGACCAGTGTTGGGGCACTTTGACTAACGCTGGAGGTGGAGCTGACGGTCGCGGTAAAACCGGCTTTCAGCTGCATCAGCACTTGGTTGTTCTTGAGCATGTGAGGCCTTTGGGCCAACCCATAAGGTCAGCAAAAATTCATATGCCCCATGATTGCGTCAATTGTTAAAAAAATCAATTGGAAGGCTTGACAATTGATGGCAAAAATCCCTTTTGGATCAGGCGATTGGCTTTATTTCCAAGCGGTCACTCGGTTTCGGTAATACGACACGTTGATCTGCAAACTGAGGAGGGAGCGAGTAAGGTCAGCAGCCTCGCCAGACAATCCCCGGCAGGCCGCCAGCGCCAGGCTCTCCAACAAGCAGGTCTGGTGCCTGGCCAGCTCCGTCACGCTGTGCAGTAAATGCCAACGGTGCAGCAAGCGGTTGATCGCTACCACACGATGGCTGTCCCCTTGGTCGGTGGTAAGCAGGGCGTTGGACACCTCGTCGAGTAATGACAGCAGGTGGGTGTTGCCGGCGATGACTTGCACGGGCGGTTAGCTCGAAGGTAGTCAATGTAGGGCCAGCTCGGGCTGGTCTCGTTCTTTTTGGCAATACATATCTAAAGTCAAACGCGGAACAGCGAGGTTTGGGGTCAAAAAAGAGCAAAAGCTTTAAAAGCCTTTCCCCCGAAGCTCTTGATCCTAAGCCTTTCGCTGTTGCCTGTGCTTTTTCAAAGCAGCCTTGAAGACGATGGCGTGGGTCTGCAAAGCACGCAGCGCGGCCTTGGCGTCTTTGTCGCTGCCGGTCAGACCGTTGCTGGATACTGTCATCAGTTGTTGAAACATGCGGGCGCCGTAAACATCCAGCGATTGCAGTTCAGCCGTGTGCGACCATTCAACGATGGACGAGGCGGCGAGGTAGAGGGTCTGGGTGGGAGTGCGCAAGGCATTCTGACTGACCATGGGTTCCAGGGACTCGACCAAGGTCAAAAGGCGTACGGCGGAGGCTTGAACAGACATTTCTGATCCTCTCTTGATTTGCCCTCCAATTTACGCACTATGTTGGTGGGCCTCAAGGGGCTTCTGCGACCGTTTGTGTCAAACCCGGAGGTTGGGCAGGAGGCGGCCCGGAGACAGCACCTCCTGTCGGGGAACCGACGGCTGGTTTCCCGCCTTCATTGGCGGAAGGGCAAGTCCTCAAGTGTGAATGGCTCTAGCTGGTAGTAGTCGCTGTCTTCCTCATTGTCTGCCACGTCGTCCTCCCGGATCTCATTCATATAGGCCAGGAGTTTTTTGAGGTGTTCTGCCTCAAGCTTCTGCCAATCCCAGCCTTTTTTGCGATAGGAGTCTGTGATCGTTTCGTAGCAAACGCTGACACCGGCGCCGGTGGCCGAGATTTCACTCAGTATGTCCTCGAGCATCTCGTCAGCTGGCACAACGTGTTTCGACTTCTCGCCGACGGTGTAAAAATAGTCGTCGCCGACCTTTTTGGTGAACATCAGGTCGTAGACCACGTCATCAATCGTGACTTTTCTCATGCCGCTCTCGCCAATAGGTACCAGGCCAAGAGGGTAACTCGCCCAACGATTAGCATCAATGTCGTCGGGAAGGGCAGGCCGGCGCCGTTGTGAGCGAGAAGCTGCGCCACGTACACTGGTTGAAAATAGCCGGGGTACACATGTCAATTTTCGACGACGAAGCACTCAGAGATTCAGAGCATTTCAGTAGCTTCAACATGCTCTGCATCCAATTCCGTGCAGATACAGATCCGACCCGATTAGAAATGGCCTATGAAGCCTTCCCGGCAGAACTCCGTGGCCCGGCGCTTTTGTATGCCTACGAGCTGTCAGCCAACTTCCTCAATGAACCGCTGCTGACCTTCACCCTCGCTAAGGGGATTGATCAGCTGTACCCGGCGTTGCACCATGACTTGGAATTGGCAGATCGCATCCGTAATAGCTTGTTTCGCGAGTCCACCGACAAGTCCACGGGCCATCGCGAGTTGTTTCGCAACACCATTGCTCACCATGGTGTTGACTATGTTCTCAATTGCATTGATACGCTGTTCAGTCCAGAGAACTTGCAGTCCGGTGGCATGAAAACCGGAACCAAGGTAACCCTGGCCTATTTCCTCAAGAATCTTCAGCTTCTGATGGATCTTATCCCGACCGATATCAAGGCTGATGTGGAGGTGGGAGACCGTGTTGCCTACCGCCTCGCCGAGTTCATCCGAAAGGAGGGAATACTCGTGGCGAAGAGCGGGCCGACGATGCCCACACTTGAGGCGCTTACGGAGGTTGTCTGCGGGTTCACCATCAGTGACACCTCGGCACTTACCGCCATTTTGAAAGCAGACTTCCATAAAAGCGCGCCGCATTTTCAAGCTCAGTTTGCGCGGTGCCTACCAGATGCGCTGGAGCACTATTCACTTCAGCGAATCGAGTTTCTCGGGTGGGCTTTGCAACTTATCCCTCAAACGATGGTGCAACGGCTGGCCAATCTGGATGACCAGCGCTTTCAAAAGACCATGCGCGGCCCACTGCTTGACCAATTCCTGGGTGGAGGCTGGCTGAAGCCCGAGAATACGGCCCTGTGTGACTACAACGATCAGGCTTTCATTGATCAGCTTGAGCGGATCTGCGAACGCCTGGTTGCTGACCCTTTGATCGCCAGTCGCCTGGAACGGCACCCAGCATTTCAAGAGCCTGAGTGCAACGGACTGGAAACGCTGATAATGCTTCCCAGGATGGTCAGCATGGGGATTTATTTACCCATCGACAAACCTGAACACCACCCGCGAGCAGAAAACTTTGCCGCTTTGGTGGCCCACGCCGGGAAATTTCCTGGCTTGGCATCGTACCGGCAAGCAGGACTGGATTACCTCAAAGAGTGTTTCGAGAAGGAGTTCACCCGGCTCTACCTGCATTCCTTTTCGACGGCGAAAGTCAAAGGCTTGCGCCAGGGGTCTGAGGTCTCAGACGACTACAAGTACAAGTACATGGCGGTACGGCTGGCCTGTGAAATGGGGGTCAGCGTGAGCAACGAAGCTGACAAGAAACGCGATACCCCCGTGTTGCACGGCATGGATAATCGGGACAACTCGGCTTTCAAGAAGCGAACGGCCTTTTCCAAAGGCGTCGTCATAGAGGTTGCCAGGTCGTTAAGCGAAGACGAGATCCTCGATGCCATTGGCAAGAACCAGAGCTACTTCAGGCGGCTGATCCAGCTCGAGATTCTCGACCGCACGCACCTGGCCCGGCTGCCCCTGAAAGAGCAGGGGGAGTTTTTCAGCAAGGATTTGGGTCTTTGATTAAAGGCACTTATCCAACGTTGTGATGCGCCATCTGCACCCCGTAAACTGTTGAAAAGAGGGGTCAGCATGTCCATTTTCGAACTACCAGAACTCAAAGCCTACGAGCATTTCGAGGCCTTCCATAAAGCGCTGTACCGCATGAAGGTCAAAGGTGCCGACCCTATCGAAGTGGATATGCTCCTTGCCACCTTCCCTGAGGCACTGAAGGGTCAGGCGTTGCTCCACGCTTATGCTCGTGCGATCCATTTCTTCAGCGCCAACATCCTTGACTACGTGCAGGGTAAGGGGATCGATGAGCTCTATCCGGATCTTTACCAAGACCTGGAAGTCGCTGATCGCATCCGCCGCCGCGTGTTTGATAACCAGAAAGGGGCATTATCATCTCCTGGGCACATCAAGATTCTGAGAAAAGCGGCAGCTCACCATGGCAAGGCCTACACCATGGACAGCGTCGACACGATCTTCAACAGCTATGACGCCGGTGACAAAAGCATAGGGTTCAAGATTGATAAGGGAAGCGATGCCATGCTGACCGGTGCCGTTACCAGCCTTGAGTACCTACGCTTGTTCTGCGCTCAGGATACTGTGGATGATCCTGAGGTCGGGAACCAGGTGGCTTACCGATTCGCCGAGACAATCAGCAGTTTGGGGATTGATAAAGCTTCTGAGTTTGAGTTGTTGAAGACTGTCTCTACCTTCAATATCAATGATGTTGGCTCCATGACCCTCATGTTGGGGCGCGGTTTTCATCCAGGTCTTGAGCCTCTAAACCCTCACTTGGACGCTGCGATAAAAACAGTCGTGAACCTGCCGTTCAAGCAAGAATCCCTCAGATTCATTACAGCGGTGCTCAAGGTTCGCCCAGCCACCGTGTTGAGCGAGCTGATGGCCTTACCAGATGAAAGCTTCTTCAAACAGGTTAGGGGCCGCTTTATGGATCAGTATCTGACTTCGAACTGGATGGTTCCGTTAGCCAAAAACGGCCATGACTATGATGACCCGGTTTACCTGGCCCTGGTCGACAGCTTTAACGAGAGAATCCTGAGCGATAGGTTTGTCGTCAAATACATCACCAATCACCAAGGTATCGCCGCACCTGGCTGCCAAGGCATGGTGACCCTGATGTTGAGCTCCCGGCTGAAAGAACAGGGCGTTACCCTCAGCGTCCATAACAATGCCCAGCAGACAGATCGCTTCGCTGCCCTGGTTAAATTCGCCGCCGATTACCCCCTGTTGGCCAGCTATCGGGAGCATGGGGTGGAGCTTCTGAAAGAAGGTGTGAAGCCTGCTTTGGTGAAGCTGTACGACGAGTTTTATGAGCAGGCCGATAAGAAATACATGAAAGCGCCTGACAAGGTGACAGATGACTTCAAGGTGAATCACATGGCGGCCAGGCTGGCCTGTGAAAGCGCCATCCATGAAGACGACTGGCATCAGTCAAAGATGAAGGCGATAACCCCGGTTCTTTTCTTCTGCCACAACCATCTGCCAGGCCGCAGTTTGGGTGTCCCTGGGACGCTGAAGGTGATCACCCGCTCGCTGAGTGAAGATGATCTGCTGGAAGCGGTGGGCAAACGACCTGACCTCCTCAGGTATCTGATCAACGAGGCTGTCTTGAAGAAAGAGCATATGGCCAAGCTGCCGCTGCCGATGCTGGGTCAAGAATTCGGTAAGGATTTGGGGCTGTGACCATGAACAGAATCGATTTCGCAGCGCTGAGCCCCGCCGAGGTGCTTGCCGTGGTGGCCCATGAGGCCCGTCACTGCCTTGTGAAAGACGGTGAAGGCCTGGAGGCACTCTTTGATCAGATTCCGGTTGGCAGCCGCCATGCGGCGCTCAGAACGCTGTTTGACCTCTCAGTAGAGGAACTCTCCGGCGTACTACTGGCATTCACCCTGGATCGCGGTCTATTGGCCTTGCCTGGCTTTACCGAAGGCATGGACGTAGCCCTGCAGCTGCGTGACCGCTTCTTCAGTCATCCATGCCCGTTTTTGGACACCGGACACTTTGATCTGCTCAAGAGCCTGGCCGGGCCGCTGGGGTTGGATTTCTCCATCAACTCAATGGAGGATGCCTACAGCGAACGTCACCTGAGAGGGTACGACGCCGTTGATGCTGTGGTGCGTATCGACGCGTTCACCAAAAATCTAACGCTGGCGAAGTCGTTCTGCGACCCTGAGACACTCCGTGACAAGGCCGTGGGTAATGCCGCGCTACGCAGGTTTGCCGTTCACGCTGAAAACGCTGTTGCCAATGACCCCGCATACTCAGCGATGAGGCATCTGCGTATCCTGGCGGAACTGGATTTTGACGACATGGGGGCGATGCTCGATGTTATTTCAGCTTCCGAGATCGAACGCCTACCGACGATTCTTCAGCAATATATGGGGACGCTTTTCAGCAAATTCGACTCAGGTTTGGAGAAATTCTATGTCCATGCATTGAGGCCGGCCTTTTCCTATGTGCCGGCAACTGTTTTTGATCACTTGGAAACGCTAAGTGATCAAGCGTTGCGCAGACTGGTGAACAGCGAATTTCTGGATGCCTACCTAAATCGCAAGTGGCTGAGCCTGGATGAGTGCAATGGCTTTCTCATGGAAGACACGGTGTTCATGGGTCGTCTTGAGAAATTCAACTCCCGGCTGTTGGCTGACCCCTACATCAAGAATCTGTTGAAGGATCACTGCCGAGGTGAAATGCACGTGTCCAAGTTGATGGCCACGCCGCAGATGGAAGAGGCTGGTCTGACCCTCAGCATCAATTGCCCAAAGGAATACAACCTGTTGGCAAGGCAGCTCATTATCATGAAAGGGTTTCGGCACCTTAATGAGTATTATGAGAAGGGTAGGCAGCTCATCGAGTCAGGTTTTGCCGATCAAGCGAAGACAATGTACTCACGGTTCTACTTTTCAGGGGCTGAAGTTCCTGATCCTGAAACCATGAGTAGCTCTGAAATTGTGCAGGCATCCCTGGTCTTGATGGCGTGCGACTATGGCTTGTTCGTCAAGGGCAATAACTCATTGGATGCCCCTCGATTTATTGATGGCGTTTATCGAAATCAGTCCATGGAATCTACTGCAACGCTGTACCTCGATACCATGCCTGATGAGCAGGTCGTGCAATTGGTCAAGAACGTTCCGCAGTACCTGCGTTGCCTGCTGAACAGCAACCTAATCGACCGCAAGTATTTGCAGCAGCTATCGCCCGAGGATTTGACTCAACAGTTCGGTCAAGATCTGGGGCTGTAGGGCAGAAGCAGGGCGGGGGGAAAGCTTTTAAAGCGGTTGGTTTGGTGGCAAAAACAAGGCTTTTAAATCTGAGCGCCACGAAGGCGCTCTGCTGTTTTAAGCACCAGAGGCGATGTGGTTCCTGGCTTCCCTGACCAGGTCTTCGGCCAGGCGAAGTGCCTCATCCGGTGTCAGGTGCAGACTCAGCGTTTTGGCTTCTCGCCCCGGCAGCTCGAAGACACGAACCCGTACACCCAGCGCCAGGCCGCCACCGCTGTCAACAACCGGCTGCTGGCATTCAAGAAGTGCAGCTGTTTTTCTGTTGAATTTTTCTTCGGCTTTCATGGGGCATTCCTTACCTGTGATGAAGCAAGCATACATCTCTAGCGTTATACAGTCAAGGCGCTTGCTTCAATTCCGCACACGGTAAGCGCTGTAGACGCAGCGCTCCAGCCCTGGCGGGTCAGCGTCATAAATGACCCCATCCTTGACCGCCATGACATGCTTGGCCGTGTTGAGGATGTAGTGACCTTCCGCGAATTGCCGGCAGAAACGTTCCACATTCATGCGCGGCTGTCCTTTGATGGCGGGGAAGCTGAGTTTTTCGAAGCGCTCAGGCTGCTTGTTGGCCCAGTCCGTAAAGCGGAAGGCTCTGGCGCACTTTCTCCCGGCGTCTTTCAGCTCGTCATAAGCCAGGTCGTATTCAATGCCTTCTGCAATGGCCACGGCCCGCACCGTGCAGTCGTTGCGTTGCTTGGGGCGACGGCTGGTCGAGCGCCCACCATCATCAAGGCGAAACAGGTCGTTCAGGGGCATGGCGGCTTCCATTTCGTTGATTGACTGCTAACTACAGCCTAGAACTTTCCAACGAAAAAGCCCGAGGTTCTGAGTCTCGGGCTTCTGCTGACCAGCTGTGAAGCTTAGTAGGTGTAGCTCAGATCCAGGTTCAGGCGCGAATCGTGGTCGAGGTTTTCATCCTTGACCGATTTGGCGTAACTCAGGGTGCTGCTGACGTCACTCCAGCGACCGATCACACCGAACTCTGCCGCGACCAAGCCGTATTCCCCCCCGGTAGGGTGGCTGGTTTCAGCGCCGTTGACGGAGAGGTACGGTTTCAGGGAGAAGCACGACAGGCCTGGAACGCTCATGCCGTACAGACGCGCCTCGGCAAACCAACCCTTGTAACCCGAAACCACGCCGGCCTCGTGGGATGATCCGCGCCCGCTGCCGCCGAGGGTCATGCGTTCTGCCGATGGCATGTCCTCTGAGCCCTTGAAGTAAGAACCTGACACGCCGTAGCCGAGTTGGTCGTACAGCGCCAGCCCCTGCAGCCCGTAACCCAACTGAACAGCGTAAAAGTTCGGGTTGAATTCACCCATCAGCGGCACGTAGTTGAACGAACGCTCGCCAGAAAGCCCTTTGGTGACCGAGACGTTGAACTGGTTGTAACCGAACTGGCCGTTATAGGTGGTGTTCCAGGTCTGATATTCCTGGGTTTCAACAAGATGGTACTTGCGCGTGTCGTAAGTTTGCTCGCGACGTGTCCATCCAAAAGAGTTCTGCACCGAACTGATGCCGTCGTAACTATAACGGTGACCCACAACGGCCCTGTGCGTTTCGCCGGCCAGCTCTTCCTGGAAGCGGGAGACTTTCTTGCTGACCCCCACATCGGCGCCGGTGATGTCGCCACCGATGAAGAATTTGCCGTAGCGGGTGTCTTGAGCCAGTCGCAGCCGGCCAGCGTCGTACCGTCCTTCCTTGGAAAGCGTGCGAAGGCCCTCAAGGCCGTGGAGGTAGTGACCCTCAGCACTGAAACCAGAGTCGGTGTTCAATTCTGCGTTGATACCTACAACGTCGCGGCCCGTTGCATCCTGACCTTGCGAGCTATAGGTGACGCCGAGGTTTAACAGATCTTTCTCGCTCGGCAGAAGGCCTGATGGGTACTCCCCTTGCAAGCTGCCAAGCAGGTTGTCGATGACGTGGAACCGAGGGGTTACATCGGCCATCCTCATGGAACTCTGGATGTCCTGGGTGCCCTCGAATTGAGACGACGCAATGCCAAAAGCCGGATACGCCAGCACTACGCCGGCAAACATCATATGAATTTTCACAGGATATTGTCTCAACAAACAGCGTTATTCCTGAGTGCCATAATATGGACTTAAGATAAAACTAACAATGTCAATTTATGTTATTTATCTAACACTTTAAATGGTTAGTAACATTAACAATTTATTGCATTGCAATAACATTGATGAATAGTTAGATGAGATTGCTTCGTCGTGCCAGTCAGGCGAAAATGCCGCCCCTGATTTTCCCCGCAGCAGCCTAATGGAGAGTGCGCTTGAGCCTCGAAGAAACGCCCCTGAAACCCTGCAAGCATTGCGGCTTCATCGTCTCGCTCGACGAGCCGGATTTTCTGTACCCGACGAACTTTTCCCGAACCGAATGGGACGCCAACTGCTACGAGACGGCAGGTGGATGCGGCCACTTCGAAAGCGCCAGCAGTCCAGAAGGGGCGCTAGAGCGATGGAACGCAGAGCTGGCACCTGGTGAAAAGCCACATTATCCTGTCTGACCTTTTCGACAGGATTCCCCATGGCACTCATTCGTTGTCTCGGCCCCATCCGGTTGCCCTTGGCTTACCGCCGCTTCATGCGATCCGAACTGAAGATGTACCGCGAAAAGCGCATCCAATCCGATCACCCGCTCAACGAGTGGGAGCAGGACATCCTGGAGCCCGGATGCAATATCAAAGAAGGCACGGCGCTGTATCGGCAGAACTTCATC
The DNA here is from genome assembly GCF_028823535.1 of Pseudomonas serbica. GTDB lineage: Bacteria > Pseudomonadota > Gammaproteobacteria > Pseudomonadales > Pseudomonadaceae > Aquipseudomonas > Aquipseudomonas serbica. Next base: position 717,768 of record NZ_JAQIYM010000090.1, read on the forward strand.
AAGCGGCATTGGCTGCAAGAAGACGGCCCGGTCATCGAGTTGCCCAAACCCGCCAAGTGTCCCGTGCTGGAAGCCCAACTGGGGCAGTTCATGAAGGGCCAGCAGACGCACATAGCGATGACCCTTGTCAGCACTGTTGAGCATCGCGACCTCTACGACGAACAGTTCGACACCACGATACTGATCCCGTATGAGGTGAGCCCGCTGCACCTGCTCTGGGTGGAGGACGAGGAGTGCGCTCTGAAGCCCAATCACATCTATGCCTTCAGTCAGAAGCGCGAGCACGCCTTGCTCTACGGCACTGAAACCATCAGTGAAAACCTGGGCAGCCGCCCGGCCTCATTGTTGTCGGTGTCGTTTGCCAAGAAAGGTGGCGGGGCCCGCAAATAATCACAATGTATTGACAAGGGGTCAAAAGGCCATCAAACTGTGCTTCCCGTGGCAAGAGCCACACAATGGAAGGACACTATTCAATGGCCGGCACTAGCCTGCTCGCTCTCATCGACGACATCATTGCCTTGCTGGATGACGTCGCCCTCATGAGTAAATCCGCCGCCACCAAGACAGTTGGCGTCCTGGGCGATGACCTCGCGTTGAGTGCTGAGCAAGTTTCTGGCATCAGAGCTGACCGTGAACTGCCTGTTGTCTGGGCGGTAGCCAAAGGCTCCATGATCAACAAAGCTATCCTGGTACCTGGCGCGTTGCTGGTCAGTGCGTTCGCCCCATGGGTGATCACCCCCATGTTGATGGCGGGCGGTGCCTACCTGTGCTTTGAAGGCTTTGAAAAGATTGCCCACACGTTGCTGCACGGCAAGAAAGAAGCCGCCGAGGCCGCCGAGCAACTGAAGAAAGCCGTTGCTGATCCTGCTGTCGATATGGTCGCCTTCGAGCGCCAGAAAATTAAGGGCGCTATCAGAACGGACTCGATTTTATCGCTTGAGATCATAGTAATCTCGCTTGGCGCCGTGGCTGGTGCATCGCTGCTGAATCAAATGCTGGTACTGACCCTGATCGCGGTTGGTGTGACAGTCGGTGTGTACTCTATCGTTGCCGGTATCGTTCGATTGGATGACCTGGGCTTCTATCTGATCAAACAGGAAGCCGAGTGGAAAAAGTCTTTTGGTCGCTGGGTGTTGCGCTTTGCGCCGAAGCTTATGAAGACCCTTGCCGTGGTCGGCACGGCAGCGATGCTGCTGGTGGGTGGCTCAATCCTTCTGCATTCCATTCCGGTGCTGGGTCATGCGCTGGTATTGCCAGAAAGCGTGGGTGAGCTTCCGGTAGTGGGTGGTGTTCTGTCTTTTGTGGCGCCGATGGCGATTGAAGGCCTGTTTGGTTTCATTGCCGGTGGTGTCGTGCTGGTAGCGGTTTCGATGGTCAGCAAGCTCAAAGGCTTGTTCAACAAACAACAAACTGCATAAGTCTGGAGAGATGGTATGGGGAAGGAAATCGCGGTTGCGGTCGGCGTGTTGCTCTGCGTTTTTGGGATGAGCATGTCAGTGATCATTGGCTATGCCGCTTCCCTTGGGCAGGCCGATATCGGTATGCAGATCGCTCCTGTGATCAGTGATTTCCTTCTGCGCCATTGGAACATCGCCATGGTGATGGGGCCTTTGGGTTGCACCGTGATTGTCTACCTGGGTTCGTGGGCGATCAGCATGGGGCTCCAGCCGGCACTGACTTTCGACGCAGTAATCAAAAAGGAGTTTGAACATGCGTAATGCAGCGTCGCAAAAACGATCTGATGTCATCCTTGCGCACTGGCGAGGCATGAGCAAAGGCCAGAAGAAGTACGTTTTTCTGGCTTCCCCGCTGACATCCGGGATGATGGGCTTAGTGTTCGTCTTGATGGTTAGCTTGGTGTGGACGTTAGGCCATATGGCCTTCAACTTGTTCTTCGGCAACCCAGATGACGGCTTTGTCTCTAACTTCTACTACGTGGTCAAAGGTGCGTTGGAGTACTGGTGGTTGGCCCTGCTGCCCCCAGTCTGCTCGCTGTTGACGCTGAGCGGCGTTGAACTCTGGTCGCGCAAATCGGCACGTTAACCTGATCCAATCAAAGGCCCGCATTCGTCGGGCCTTTTTTCATTTCTAGCGAGAGCACAATGGACATCCCGAACCGTATCGAAAAGAAAATTGACTCGACTGGCTATCAGACGTGGGTCAATGGTCAGGCGGTGCAAGTTGAAGACCTTAGCCGGGACGACCTTATTCAGGTGGTCTGCGAGAGCATGAATGTCCTGAGCACTTTGGAGAGTTTGCAGATCGCAGCAGCTGGAGTGATGGAGCGCTGGGTGTGGGGGAGGCCGCAAGACTCTCTTACCGATATTGGCAATCGACTGATCGCCGATGACCCGGATGGGCGTTCGGAATAATTTGAGGTAGTATGCCTGGCATTCACAAAGGGTTTTGTTTATGTTCCAGGCCAGCAATCAAGACATTCGAGAAACCATCAAGCGGTGCGGACTCATAGTTTTGCGCGATTGCGGCGGTGAACATGGGCAAGTTCGCACCATTACCTGTGGATTTACCGAACATGGCCTGCCGGAGTTGATCTGCCTGGGCTTGGATTCGGAGCTTATTTGGCGCCGGATGAACCAGGTTTTCCACGAAATGGTCATTGCCAAGACTCGCCAGCCCGGCCCGTTCGTTACCGATGAGTGGTTCAGCATGTCGATGCACGTGGTTCAGGCGAACAGAAAGCTTGCCGCCCAGTATGCCTATGGCACCGAACGCTACTACGCCGGCACCGGAAAGACTCCACAGTACATGCAAATGGCCTGGCCGGACGCCACGGGTAAATTCCCCTGGGAACCTGGTTTTGCAGAGGAGTACAGGGCTCGGCAACCAAACCTGAAATCTCCGGTTGAACTGGTTTCGGACATCTCCACACCTTCCCCTTAAATCCATTGATGCTGAGGTTTTAATGCTTGAGGCTACCCCTGAGAGCGTAAGGGCAGCGCTTGGATTCCCGTTTGATGACACGCCACCACCAGAGCTCGACAAGGTCTACAAGCAGCTCTACCTGGGCCTGTCGCTCTGTGTGGCAAGGGAGCCAGATAAAAACTGGCACAAGCTGAAGCAAAAGTGGACGGAGTCAGGATGTCCTGGGCTTGATATTTTGTTCAAGAACCCAACGGATCAAGAGGTGGATCGCCTTTGGCATGAACTCGATCCAGACCCGGCGTGCCAGGAATCGCATTATTGGCGGACGATACTGATCAGTCTCTACGCCGCCGTGCACCAGCGACCGTACCTGTACATCCCGCAAAAGCCCCTGACGATCCTGCTCAACGAGCTTGATCCTCTGTTATGTGGCTTTTTAGGTGAGTTCGGACGGGTATCCATCAAGTCAGATCACCTGATTCTCTCGAATTATCTCTACCATGAGTCGATTCTTGGACGTCCGGTGCCGCTGGACGAGATGACCGCATTGCGTGAGGCGGGGCTCGTTTAGGGTTGACCAGCGCCAGCACTGACAATTCAAGACAATTATTCAAGGCCAGACCGGACACAAAAGCGAAAGTCAAACGCGGTTGAAGCGAGGTTTGGGAGCAAAACAAGAGCGCTTTTTTCGGCTTTTTACTTTAATCATTCAGACTCGCTGGAATCCCCAGAAGAAAAGCTGTTGGAGCATTAGGTTGTGAGCAAAAACAAAGCGCTTGTTTCGGCCTCTGACATCGGCAAGGCAGCGTACTGCCCGCATTCCCTGTATTTGTCCAAGAAGCTTTCTCCCGAAAGCGCGGAATCCCATGTTGCCCGGCAACGCGGCACCCACATGCATGAGGATCTAACCAGCAAGGTGATGAACGATCTGGACAGGCGCTGTTACGTGGCGACCTATGCCTTTGGCGAGGATGATGCGGTGACGGTGTCCCTGCGAGCCTGGCGCGACCGTGTCTTGAAACCGACGTGGTGGGGGCGGGTGCTGGTGCGGGTGTATTACCGGTGTTCCCCATGGCTGGTGAAACAGTGCCAGCGTTCACCGACGTTGGCGCGGATTGTTAAGGCCGGGGTGCAGCGAATAAGCAGGTCGGTCAGGAAGGGTGATGAGTGATGGATCTACATACGCTTGCCGGTCTCGTCCCCACGGTGCCGTACGACGTGCTCATGATCTTGGGCCTTACGTTGTTTGGCTTGTTGCTGGTGTTTATCGCTGCCAATGTCGGCAAGCGCCGCCGAGAGGCCGTGATCGCACACCTGGGCTTTGACGCTGAAGTGGTTTATGCCGACCGTGGCCGCGCTACACCCTCCCTGGTGTCGAAAGAGTTTGGGATCGTGGCCAAGCCTGATTTCGTGCTTCGTTTTGATATGGGCGCCTACGCCGTGGTGGAGTACAAGAGCCGCAGCAGCGGACGGCTGTTTAACTCCGATGTCGCCCAAGTGAAGGCCACGGTCATTGCTGCCCGAGAGCGCTTTGATGTCTCCCTGGCGTATGTGATCGTCGGCGACCAACGTCATAAGGTCGATGTCGACTTTCCGAGCGATGAGATTTACGAACAGATCAAGCCCCTGGTCAAACATGCCAGGGCTGCCAACGCCGGCGAAGAGATCAGGGTATTTGCGACCAGTGAGGCGCTTTGTCGAGGCTGTGCGGTGCGCAGGAACTGTCAAAAGCCAACGCGGGCGGCATAATAGGAGACGCGCATGGGGATGTACGACGATTTAAGCTTCGACCATCGGATGCCAGATGGGTATGAGGGCGGGATCTTCCAAACGAAGAGTCTCGACTGCCGTCTCGACGAGTACGTGATTACGCTGGCTGGCCGACTGGTCATGGAAAAGCCCTGGAATGAGCGCAGCGAGCCCATCGGGGATATGAACTACTCCGGTGTGCTGAACGTGATTTCTTATGGGCGGCCAGGCGCTCTGTATGACCTGAAGTTTATCGATGGCACGCTGGTCGAGATTCACTGCTGCGATACAGGCGCCACAGAGGTGTTCCTACCAGTGATTGAACATGAAAACGGGAGACTCGGCCATGAGACACAACTACCTGGATGACAGCCTTTCTGGAACACACTGGGGCGTCAGTTCCGGGGGATTCGGAAGTGACCGGTATCCCTTGGTGCAGCTGCAGGATGATGAGGGCCGGCAAGTTCGGGTCAAGATGACGCCAGAGCATGCACGGGCCATGGCTCGTGAGCTGATGCGTTACGCTGACGCCTGCGAGCCGAAGGTGCAGGGCGCACCGGAATGACTTACCAAATCATCGATGGCTACGTGATTCATAATCCCCCGGTGTATCCGCTGGATGAGAAAGGCGTGCCAACGTTCCTCGAGGGCGTTGACCGAATCGTCTGGCTCACGCGGGCGAGGATGGGCGAGCGACAAATCCGGTATTCAGCGGAAGGTTTTTTCAGGCCTCGCAAACGCGATGTGCGCGAAGTTGTCGGGGACAAGGCCTATGTTTGCTATTCCTATTCAGGGGATGGTTGTGACTGGTATGAATGCGGATGGGAGAACGAAAAATGATGAGCTCTGAGCGCCTCCAGGCGAACCTGAAAGGCTTCAACATGAAAAGTGCAGTGATCGACACGGGTACCAAAACTTGTGACGCTATTCGACTTCCTGACGGCAGCATGCAGGTTGTGAGTGGTTCGAGCCTCGGGCTGGAAGCTTTGTTGGCCGAGAGCGCAGCGAATGCCACAGCCCCCAGCCACACCCCAGCACAAACAGAGACGGGGAATAGTATCGCCATTCCAGATTGAGGCCCGCCAGCGTCAGGATCTCTGAACTGCCACGCCAACCGCAGATGATCGCTATGGCGATCAGCAACAGGATGGTGTATTCGTCCACCAGTGGCTTTGCTGGCCCCTGGTGGTTGTCCGTCAACAACAGATAGCCCATCACCACGGACAGGGCCATCAGACCCATTCCCGTCAATAAGGCAATCATCAGGCGCCCCGGCCCGCTGGTGGAGCGCCCAGGAACATGCCGACGAATCCTGGCAGCGGCGCCAAGAGCAAAAGCCAGAAGCTCAATCCCGTGCCCCAGCAGAGCAGGGCGATACCGATCAGCCCCAGCACCAACGACATCCAGGAACCGATCAGAAATGCCTGGGCAACCGCCCGCGACGCTTTGACGTCGTATTTGACCGACACCGCGCCGAACGCGCCCGCCATCAGCAACACCACCAGGCTGGCGATGAACAACAGGCAATTGAAGATGAAGCTCATGCAATCTCTCCTAAGTGACCTCAAGCCCGGAGGTCGGACAGGAGGCGCGGGGTGGTGTGGCGTTACTTCTCGTCAGATCCGTGAACCTGGTGATCGCCGGCGTACGAGTTCGAGTTACGGGTGAACCATTGCTTCATCAGGTACGGCAATCCAAAGGGCGGCATTAGCAAAAACACCATTGGGAAAATGAGATGCGAATAGTCCGTCATCAGCAGGGCGATGAAGAGAGCGGCATAGGCGCTGATCGCCCCGATCCACAGCAGCAGAAGGCGCATGCAAGTCTGCCGCCTGGTTCTGGTGGCTGAGCACTCATAGTGCGGGGCGTACCCAGCTCTGTAGCTGACGTAGGACAAGCAGATCAGACCGATCATACCGACGAGCTGAACCGTGGCAATCACGAGAGCTGGGTATTCGGCAGTGTTCTCAAACATTCTCAGGTGTTCCTGGTAGGTCAAAAACGGCATCGAAATCAAAAAAACCTCGATACCCGTGGTTCCACAACGTCCTTACGCTGGGTTTCATGCCCAGCTTGCTCACACTGGCGCCACAGCTTTCACAGCTAACGCTGCACATCAGCGCCTCGCCAAAGTACCTGGCATGGCCGCCGCAGGGGCACTTGTCGATACCCGTGCGAGCGCATTCATCGCAGTAAAAGTAGGCGTCAGCCGGATTGCAGTTGCCGCCGTGTTTTGCACACAACTTTCCGGTCGGGCCGCTCATGGCTTTCCTTTCGAGGACAGAGATTGCAGGTAGAAGTAGAGTCGAAGCGGGATCGAGACGATGAATTCCAAACAGGCCAGCACCATCAGCACAGTGCTGAAGCCGGCGCACGCGAGGGCTACTTTCCAGTTGTACTTGCCGAACTTGGGATCGTCCTGCAGCAGCACACGGACGAACACAAGGAGCGCGAACAATGCACAGGCCAAGGCCAACAATTTCAATACAATCATGGACAGCCACCTAATTTGAGTATGGTGTCAATATACGCTTAATGTTGATTCATTTCCTCAGCAGGAACGGCGTGAGCAGAGCGAAACCAACAAAGCCAGGGAGCAGCAGGGTCAAAAACCACCACGCTGAGCAAGCTGTTACCTGTTGCATTGCACCAATGGCGAGATAACCCAATAGGCACGAGCAGGCGACTGAAAACCCAAAGAGAACCTTGGAGCCGAAATGGTCGGCGCAGTTGGATGTTTTTTGCCTGGGATTGGCATCCTGGAATGCGACGGCGGAGAACATCCCCGAGAGCAAGCTCAGGATAAATAGGAATCCGGCAATCACCAGCAAATCGATTCCCACCAGAAATCTCCATGAGCGACAAATATCGGGCAAGTATCCCGATATATTGCCTGCATGCAAAGCGGGAGGTCGGACAGAAGGATCCGGTTAAGAGGCGTCCCCATCTGGAATCAGCTTCTTGCGGGTTTTCTGCAGGGTGCCGTCTTTGTTGAATTCGAAGACTACCACCTGCTCGTATTGCTTACGCCCACCGAAGGGGAGGGCCGGGCTGCGGATGTAGTGGTACGACCAGAACGTGCGACCGCTGAGTTGACCTTTTTTGTCGGGCTTACCCACGGCTTTGAACACATCGTCTGACGTGCTGCGGCCTTCGACCAGGGCAGCGAGCTGCTGGTCGGTGATGGGCGTCCCATACTGATAATCAAAGGCGCTGGTGGAGCTACAGCCAGAGCTAGCCGCCAGGGCGGAAAAAGCGAACACGGCGAAAAGCTGTCTTATCATGGTTTCCCCCATCTGCATGGAATACCGTGAACCCCGCCAACCCGAACAAAAGCTGGCTGGGCTTTCCCCCATAGTACTGAACATCCAGCCGTGGATCGATTCTTTGTGCGGCATGGTTAAGAATTGACACGGGTCGCGTAGAACCTGCTCCAAAAGGTTGGGTCGCGCTCGGCCTTTCTGGCATACCAAGGATCGTCTGAATATGCCTCTTTCAAGCGCAGCGATCCTCGAGCTCTCCGCTCGGCCTCATCCAGGCTGATCACGCCAGCCTCAAAAAACATCAACCAATAGCGGTCTGCGCTCAGAATCGCAGAAGGCACTGGCGAGGAAATGGTGATACTCACAGGCTGCCTCCGGCCTCAAATTACAGGTGACCACAAGCCCAAAGTCTCAATCATGCGCTAGATGCTGTCCAGCATCATAGGCCCCCAAGTTCTGATAAGCTGGATCCACCGCAAGCCTCTCTGAGAACCAGTACTCATGAAACAGATTCCCCTGAGTCTGATCGCCGCCGTCGCGCAAAACGGTGTGATTGGTATCAACAACACCATGCCCTGGCATCTGCCGGGCGACTTCAAGTACTTCAAGGCCAAGACACTCGGCAAACCGGTCATCATGGGGCGCTTAACCTGGGACTCCCTGGGTCGTCCTCTGCCGGGTCGACTGAACCTGGTGGTGAGCCGTCAAAAAGGCCTGCACCTCGATGGCGCCGAGGTGTTTGATTCTTTGGATGCTGCCTTAGAGCGAGCCACGACCTGGGCCTATGAGCACTGCGCCGATGAGATCATGCTGATCGGTGGGGCGCAGCTTTATGCCCAAGCCTTGGAGCAGGCCGACCGTCTCTATATCACCCGCGTCGACTTGAACCCTGATGGCGATACCTGGTTCCCTGAGTTCAAGGCTGGTCGGTGGGTTCTGGCGTCGAATACCCCGAACCTCGCCACCGACAAAAGCCCGGCGTACCAGTTTGAGGTCTGGGAGAGACTTTAAAGGCGTGTGAGGTTTGACATCAATTTTGAAGGGCATTGTGGGGCGTGTTTTGCTCTCAATGTCCTATGCTGTTCGGGCCACATACTGACCAATCACAGCATCTTAGATTGGAAGGCTGGTAGGGGTGGCCAAGACAACGGCATGGTAAAAAGCATGATAAAAAGACAACAGCGAAAAGCAGGTTGTACAGATGGTAGGCATTTTAGGCTTTCTTCGAAAGCCAAAATAAGGTCGCCTTCGGCGCCGCTTCTAGCGTTATACCTGACAGCCTAAGAGCGTCGGGTTGAGCCCAACTTTGTTCACCGCATTGTAGCGGGGCTCCAATCGCGGCCCTGACAATTCTAAAGCACATATATTGACACTTTCTCAGTCCGACATTCATGGACTAATGGGTCACTCATCTCTACAATAATCAGCATAACTATAATAAAAACATTGGTGTTGCCGTGCATTCTTCCAAATCAAGGCAAAAGGGCGCCACCCTCATAGAGGTTGTGTTTGTCGTCAGCCTGCTTTCCATCGCCGCCGTGTTTACCGTGGAAAGCCAGTCGGCAGACTTCTACATCAATGCCGCCAAAGGCACGGGTGGCCAGTTGCGTGATTATGGAAAAGCCGTCCAGAAGTGGATTGCTGACCACCCAGGAGCGTCCGGCAGTTACTCCGGTACCAAATGGTTGAAGCCCGTCTCCTGCGGCGGCCTGGCGCCAGCGCCAGGCTATCTGGATTGCAAATTCCCCACGGCAGACATCACCGATGTGGTCAATCCAGAGCCCCTGATGCCTGGAAGCCTGACCGTTAAAACCATCATTTCGACGGTCACCAACGCTGAAAAAACAGAAACGATGGGGCAGACCACGTTTTCGCCTTACCTGCTCTCCGGCCTTCCTCGGGCAGATCTGGCCGGCGTTGCGGCAATGGCTGCCTTGAGTGGTAATGCATTCGACCGCACCATGTTCGGCTCGATCAATGCCAACGCAAAAACCGCTGTGATCGCCATGACGACCAGAAAGCCGGAATCTGGAGACGCCTGGCTGCGAGCCGACGGCGGCAACACAATGGATGGCAACCTGTCCTTTGACAACTCATTGGCTGCGAATCGCCGCATCGTTGGCGCCTCACGCATCCAACCTATCCCTGGCCAACCTCTGATATTTGGTTCTTCAAGTGGCCTAGGGATCCCGGCTGGCGCCACGGTGGTGGTTGACTCGGACACTGAGGTGCTTGGCCGTCTGCTGGCCGACGGGGGCATTGATTCTGCCAACTCGGTGGTTATCGCTTCGGGTAACACGAAAATTCCGCTAGGCAATTTGATCACAAAGCAGGGCCTCTACAACTCGGCTGCTGGTGCCTACATGGCAAACCCTGGAGGCCAGAGCAAATTCAGTACCCTGACGCTCGACGGCGCGGCCAGCATCACTCCAGATCTTTCCGTGCCGGTGGCGTCTCGTCCTGACCCTGTACTGGAGATCAACACGGTTGTCGTGGAGCTTGCGGGTTGTCCCACGAATGGCGAAGTCGCCAAAGATGCTGCGAACAATCTGTTGTCGTGTCAGGGCAATTTATGGCTAAAAGTCGGCAAGTCGCCGGTATTGCACCGTTTTGTGTTCACATCCAGTGGCAGCTGGACAGTGCCAGATCACGTCACTAGCGGATTCATCTCCGCTGCCGGTGGGGGTGGTTCTGGCATGGGCTGGCGTGTCGCATCCCACAGTAGCTCCGGCCACTCGGGTGGCTTTGTGATGAACCATCAGGTGCCTATGGTGCCAGGTGAAGTACTTCAGATAAACGTAGGTAAGGGTGCATTAGCTTACGCACCTGTAAACAGCGGCATACTCTCGAGCGCTGGTTACCCGTTCTACGTTTTTTGGGGAAACCCAGCTAACTCTGGTTTAACCGGACTTCCAGGCGGTACCACGAGAGTCACGTCCCCAACCAATGGGCTATTGCTTGAATGCTCTGGAGGGGCAGGAAGTTCGGGTTCGGGGATCACTTCTGCGGCTCTTCATGGAGAAAATAACACGAACCCAGTAGCTTCAGTCGCTTCCATCGTCATGGTTCCGTTTGGGCCGTCGACTTACACCTGGCAGGCACAAAAGGCCACACATTCCGCTGCTGGGGATGTTTGGGGGCCCGGTTTGTGTGGGGTTGGTAACTACGGCCTTGGAGTAGAAGCCATGTATAACTCTGCTTCTGTCGGCGACATGGTCAGCGGAGGGCGCACTCCTTTTGGTTATGGCTCCGGTGGTGATTTGGTTATTTCCCGCTGCTTTGTCACAGCTGCGCAGCAAGAATTGTGCAGATTTCCTCAAAATGGTTCTGACGGGGTGGTGATGATCGATGTTTTCTATTAATTCGAGAAAAAGCCACCGCCCCAATATATCTCCCAAGCAGGCTGGATTCACCTTGCTCGAAGTGGTGTTAGCCATGGGACTGGTGGCGATTGCTTCCTTGCTGACAATGGAAGCCAACCGAGCAGAGAATGACCAAAATCAGGCGCGTTTGGCTGGCAACATCCTGGCTCAATACAACAACGGCGTGCGCTCGTTTGTGTCCCAAAACCTTGGTGCGAACGGGATCTACAGCGGCACTGACTGGTTGAAAAGCACCAGCTGCGGTGGGCTTTCGAGCATTGAGTATCTTCCGTGTAACTTCCCATCCTTGAGTACAGCGGTGCCATTCTCTCGGGGTGGACTATCGGTGCAAACCCAGATTATCTCTGTTCCCAAAGGTTTCTCCTTTGAGACAAGGGCTACATCGTCAGTCACAGCCTACAAATTGGACACCAAGACGCGGGCGGACTTGGCCGGCGTCATTGCTATCGTTGTTGCCAGCAGCAAACCCACCCAAGCGGACGCCCTAAACTCTGACGGTAAAGTGAATGCTGATCCAAAGACCGGGGTGATCACACTGGAGGCCAGTAACGTCGCCACCAATGACCCATGGCTGCGCGTCGACGGCGGCAACATGATGAGCGGTTCATTGAAAATGGGTAACGTCTCGCCATTGCTGCGAAACGTGGTCGGGGCATCGGCCCTCGAAAGTTTTACTGGAGAACTGCTCTATCTTGGCCCAGCAAGTGGCTTGAGCTCATCCTTGACCAGTGGCGTAGTGATTGATTCGGATGCAACGATCCTGGGCGAATTACAAGCGCGTGATCAAATCATAGCTGATGCGTCGATCAATATCCTGACTGGTAACCTTGATCAAGGCTCTGGATCAATCACTGCGAAAGCCTTGCAGAGTGTTGACAATTCAACACTGTTGTTTGACCCGGACAAGACCAGTTCAACCAAATCGGCGGATGTGGTGAGCAAGCTCATCGTCAAAGATTCACTCATGCCTGGTCAGCAATCGAAAACCACCTGTCAGACCCCTGGCGCCATCTCTTCCGACGCTACAGGACGGATCATGACTTGTCGTGGAGCCGATTGGGAGCGGGTCACGAAGTCGCCGAAGGTTTACCGCTTTACCTTCACCGCCGATGGTACCTGGACAGTCCCTGAAGGGGTGACCAGCGCCTACATCTCGATAGCTGGCGGCGGTAGTTCTGGTGTGGGTTGGCGATCCCGCAACTACACGGCGACAGGGCACTCGGGTGGGTTTGTGATGAACCATCCAATGAATTTAGAGCCAGGTGAGGTTTTGCAAATCACTGTGGGGGCTGGTGGGAGGGGCTCTGGGCCAATTATAACAGGTATCCTCGCTGATCCTGGCCCTCCCTATTATATCTATTACAACCCTGATAGCACGACGACCGATGGTTTGTCTGGCTACCCTGGCGGCTCGTCAATTGTTACCTCCCTCACCAGAGGTCTATTAATTGAATGTTCTGGCGGCAGTGGCGTGTCGATGAATGGTTATAACTCGATGTTCGGCTCTGCGGTGACGCCTACCGCCTCCATTGGCAATCCAATAGAGCCGGTGCTGAAAGACTATGCGCCAGGCGTTTATGCAACGCCATCGCGGATGGCAACCGGGAGTTACGCGAAAGAAAACGGGCCGGGTGCCTGTGGCCCGGCTGACTATGGACGGGGAAATTCTGGAACGGCCATCTACGAGGTTTCTGCGGGTATCAAGTTGGGAGGGTTGTCCCCCTTGGCTTATGGCTCGGGCGGTGATATCGCCGCTAGTGGGTGTTACGTGACGCATGACTTCATCGGTAGCTGCGTTTACGTCAATAAAGGAAAACCCGGCATTGTTTATATCGACGTGCTGTATTAATGGGAAGCGGCCATGAAACGTAATCAACGCGGCTTTACCCTACTTGAATTGATTCTGGCAGTCAGCCTGACGATGTTCGCCCTCATGCTCAATTTTTCGAGCAAAACCGGCGATCTTCAGATTGATCAGGCTCGTCAAACAGGGCACGTGCTACTCGAATACACTAACGCCTTGCGTAAGTGGATCGCTGCCAACCCATCCCAGCCAGTCGACCAGTTTGGTTCGAATTGGCTAAAACCAGCATCCTGCGGCGGCCTTTCAGCGATTGAGTATTTGCCCTGCAGTTTTCCAGCGGCGACGACGGCAGTTCCAATTCCAGGTGGCATGGTCAGTATCAAAACGTCGATAACGGTCGCCGGCATCGCACCTAAAGAGTTCACCACAGCGACCTTGCAGGTGTCACCGTACCAAGTGATGACGGTTGGTGGGGCAGCGGCCCGCTCGGATCTGTCTGGGGTGGCCGCGCTTGTGGTGGCAGCAGGCAACAGGTTGGCTAACCAACCTCAGTTCTCCAGCACCCACTTGTCAGTCAACTCAGATCCAAAAACGGGCGCGATAAACATCGTTGCCAGAACCAATCCTTCGGATGACGCTTGGATCCGGACTGATGGCAAGAGCAGCTTGCATGTGCCATTAGTGATGAGCGGCCCCACGTTAGCCTCCCGGATGATTACCGGGGTCAGCCGAATTCAGAACCTGGTCGGTCAACCCCTGGTCATTGGTAATAGCTCCGCCAAAACAGCCACCTTGTTACCAGTCGTTGGCGCTGGGGTGATTGTGAGTGCCGACGTTGAGCAGATGGGGCGACTGTATGTTCAGAATGGAATTCGCTCTAACGCCGGTCTTACCTCGGCGCAAACAGCACTTCAGGTAAATCACGGGGACATCTCGGTAAAAACCGGCAAGGCCATCGGTTCGCAATTGATTGACGCGGACAACGCGGCTTATACGCTCAACCCAAGTGCGTCCAGCCGCCTCAATCGGTTGAATGTGAGCGGCAAGATTACCTCTGCAACTCCAGTACTCTTTCAAGGAATCAAATCGGACGGCACCCCATGTACCGCCAACGGTGCGATGGGCGTGAACGCCAAATATGAAATGGTGTCGTGCCAGGAAGGGAAGTGGAAAGGGATCTCTGACCCGCCGAAAATGTATCGTTTTACCTATACCAGTAATGGCACCTGGGTCGTTCCTCAGGGCGTCACCGGTGCTCAGATCAGCATGGCTGGCGGAGGTTCGTCGGGGCTCGGATGGCGTAGTTGGAGTATGCAATCTGGTGGCCATAGCGGCGGTTATGTATACAACCACCCGGTCACATTGGTTCCCGGAGAAACCCTGACCATTGAAGTAGGTGTGGGTGGTAAAGGTGTTAACCCTGTTACAAACCCGGCTTGGGTAGCAGCCCCTGGGTTGCCCTACACCTACTACAACCCTCCACCAGGTGGTGAAGATGGGACGGTGGGTTTTAACGGGACTTCCAGCAAGGTCGTCTCGGCGACCAATGGAACGCTGCTGGAGTGTGCGGGCGGCAGTGGCGCCGCAATGGGCGGAATCGACGGCTACAATGGGGTTGGGCCAGGTGGCGTTACGATGATCATTACGGGTTCTGGCAAGCCTAAATGGCCAACGGCTTCACCTGCTGCAGATGGGCCATACGCCACTTACGCGAGTGCTGGTACGTGTGGCCCAGCTCCTGCAAACTTCATTCCTGGTGCCGGAGGAGGCCCGGTCTATTACGGACAAGGAAATAGCGGGTCTCAACGCTATGGCCAAGGATTTGGAACCATCCAAGGCGGGAAGTCACCCTTCGGCTATGGCTCTGGCGGCAATACCGAAGTGGGTCAGTGGTACGTCACCTACGACACGGTTGGCCTGCTTATCCAAACGGCAGCTGGCCGGAGCGGTGTCGTTTACATCGACGTCATGTATTAAGTGTCTTGTTTCTTGATCAGGGTGCGGACGACGGTCTTGGCCGCGTTCGCAATGCCCCGGTAGTTGTCGATGTCTGAGGATGCGATGGTGACCACCATGTTCAAGTCGATATCGCTGGGGGAGAAAGCCATCTTGCATTGGCCAGCCTCGTTGGCGCCGATCAGGCAGTGGATCATGTACTCGAGGTTTCCACGGCTATCGCTTTTCAAGTAAAAGTCATCGCGAAATTCCGCGCCTTCGAACAGTGACCCCTTGATGAACACCATTCCGTTCAAGCGCTCAGGGGCCTGTGAAGGGAAGCCGTTGCCGCTTTGATAACTTTCCCGGCTGTACAATTTCTTGATCATGTCCCCGGTTTTTACGGTAGGGGCTTGGTCAGCCGGTTCAATGACCAGGCTGTAATTGGCCACTGGCGGCCTGACCCAGCTGTCGGCACTGACGGTCTGGAGGCTGTTGACCTGCAACTTCATTTCGAGCTTTTTCAGCCTGGAGTCGCACACCTCAGCGGGGTTGAGCGTTTCCATCTCGGTCGTGACGTTGCGAATGGAGAAGGGGACGCTGACGTCGTATTTACCCATCACCCCGCACCGTACGTGCGACTGGGTTAATTTGCTGGCATCTGGGCGCATTGGTAACGCAGAACCATCGACTGGAAAAAAGGCCAGAGCCGCTGTAATAAGGGTGAAAAAAGTGGACTTGATCATGATTTTAGATGGCGTTGTGCTTTAATGAGGGCGCGGAGTCTACCCATGGCCAAACAATAGCGCAATTTGTTTGGAACTTTTTTTAATGGCTATGGTCACGTTCATCGGAATGCGCCGACAAAGGCCTTAAATTGCTTGACGTGGCGTCAATTGACACGATTCATCTGGAGGCCTGTCTAGTTGATGCCGTACCGGCGCACGCTCTATGATGGATAGATCAATACCGCATCACAGCCGTTACAACGCTCTGAGGACTGCCTGCCCACGATTCTGCTGGCGCTGGGCGGTGCGGCTGAACCATCAGGGTTATACATGAATCAGCAGCCTACGCTTGCGCAGTTCTACCACCAGCTCAAAAGCACCGACTGGTTCTTCAGCGCTTCGGACGAGTCCAGGGTCTACAACATCGGCGTTGCCGCACTCGACAAGCTGCAGATGATCGCCACGGAAGCCGGCCCCCAGTACCTCTGGCTGTTCAAGTGCTTTCGCGATTCGATGTACAGCGGTGAGCCCTGGAAAACCCCGAAGATCGATCTTCCACCGGCGCCGACCGAGCCCACCCTGAACGATCTGATCGACCTGCGTGCTCAGTACGAAAAAGGGAATATGCAGATCCTGGCTGACCAGGCGGTGGCCAAGGTGCTGAGAGTGGAGGGCCGCAAGCTAGGCCATATCCCTCCCGCCATGCGTCACCGCGAGGTGCTCCATAAGGTCACCTGGATGGCGTTCTTCTCCGAAAGGGGCACTGACTGCCCAAGCTTCTTCAAACGCGACCCATTGCTCTCAGCGGCCTGGCAGGCCGGGTTGGCGCAAGGGACTGACTACGATCCAAAGAGGGCATGCCAATGAGCAACATGATAACCGTCGGGAAGTACACGTTCTTCTACGACAAGACCTGCCCACCGTCGAATTGGTACATGATGGATTTCACCATCAAGGGCTATAAGTTCAACTGCGGCGAGCAGGCGATGATGTTCTCCAAAGCCATGCTGTTTGGGGACAAAGAGATCGCAGATCAGATCCTGGCTGCAAAGTGGCCTGGTGATCACAAGGCATTAGGTCGCAAGGTTAAGGGCTATGTTGAAGAGGTTTGGGTCGCCCGGCGTAGCGGGATTCAAGATGCCATTGTCTTTGCCAGGTTCGATCAGAATCCGAAAGAGCGCCTGGATCTGTTCAAGTCACTCGACACCCTGATGGTGGAAGCGGCCAAGAACGACAAAATCTGGGGCATCGGCCTGGGTATCACCGACTCCCGTATCCACGACAAGACCAAGTGGCAGGGTCTCAACCTACTGGGAGAATCGATGGATCGCGGCAAAGCGCGGCTGATTCTGAAGTACCCAGAAGAATATGCGGCGGTGGTGGAGGAATCGAGGGATGCTCCGGCACCTGATCTTGAGGAAGAGCCTTATTTTCCTGAGACCGATGGGGTGGACATCAATTTCGAAGAGGAGTGGCAAAATCGCAAACAAGAAGGGCCGCAACCGTGAGTTAATCCGGTGCCAGGCATTTCATGGGGATTGTTTACCGTGTTAACCTGGATACTTCCAACAGGTTCCGCACACCGGTGTAAGCGTCCGTCCTCCTCGAAAGAGGTGTGACTCCGGTACAAAGAGAAAACCCCGCTGGTTTGCGCCATGCGGGGTTTTTTGTAACTGCTGGAATCAGAGGCTAGGGGAGAGGTCGTCGTCTTCGCGGCGGGAAGCCGCTGGCTTGCTCTCACGTTTTTCCTCAATCACTGGAGCGCCCACCAGCGCCAGCATGTCCTTTGATATCCCCGAAGTGACTATCTCGCAGTAGAACGCACGAGACTCTGGTTCTGCACCCGCTTCCAGGATCTTATCGAACGCATCAACGACCGTGATCTGGAAGTCCTCCGGTACCTCCACCGCAACGGTGAGGTGGAAGGAATTCAGAGCGCTTCCAGCCTTCTGGGCATCGGTCAAATTGGATTCAGTAATGTCGACCGAATACACACCGCGAACACCCTTGTCGTACGGGTGTAGTTCCGCTTGTGGCCGGACAGGCACTGCGACAACCAACACGGTGGACTTCCTGTGTCCAGGGGTCTCTACGATAGGTTCTACGCCATCGACCAAGTCTGCGATCCAGCCACGAACAACAGAGCTGATTTTTTGGAATGGTAGAACCAAGGGTTGGTCTTCATCACTTGGCTCGATCACCCGTCTTCCCATCGGGTCGACGACTTTGATGACAAAATCCTCAGGGTACGAGATGGCGACTCTTGTGTGAAACGACTCCAGGGCGCTGGCAGCGGCTACACCGCTAGGAGTGGACGTGTCCGCGATCAGCTCATAAACGCCAACAGCGCCGGCGTCCTCGGCGTGCAATTCGGTATTGGCGGTGAGGGGTAGAGCGACGACGAATAGCGGGCGGTCTGCCATGACAATTCTCTTTAAATAGTGGCGTTCTGTATCCAGCATAGAGGATCCGTTTTCGCACAAGCAAGGATCCTTTCGTGTTTCTGCATCAATTAAATGTATTACAAATAAATATTGGATGGGTATCAGAACTGGGCTATATTCAACAGGCGGCAAAGGCCACCGAGGGTTGCAGCACATGGCGATTAGGAAAAAGAGGGATTGGATATGCCAAGCACGTCGCAACGCAAGGAAATAGGCCGGGCAGCATACGCAGCTGGATCTGCGATTGCGGTGCGTAGCGCTCGTCTGTCATTGGCAAAGCGAATTGACCCTATTCGTGAGGGTGACCCATTCGTCAAGGGCATCACCTCATCCGGACGCACTACAACTGCAGCCGATTACGTCGCTGGCGGAAAACTCAGTGGTACGCAAATTGATGGCGGTCGAGAGCCATTTCTGCTGTTTGAAGACATCTTGAACGAAGGCGAATTCAACACGATTCCTGTACATGACAGCTTCCTTGAGCGCGAAAAACGCACCGGTAAGTGTGTTCTGGTGCTTCATCGCGGAGAGGTACTCGTCCCAGCAGATACACTGATCTACTGGAAGTAAGGAGCTACCTTAGCGCCCAAAGCCCGCCATCGTTGCGGGCTTTTTCAGTACGAGAGTCGCATTGGCTGCGACCAACATGATAAGGAATCATCGTGCAGACAACCCAATCCCCAACGCCGGCCAACCTGCTGCAAGCGCTAAGCAAGAAGCCGGTGACCAAACCGCAATTGATGATTTACCTGGCCCATTTGAAGGGCTACGGCGAATTCCAGGTGGAGGAGGCCCAGCGCAGCAACGCAAATGCGGAACACCCGTTTCATACGGAACAGGGTAGGGAGGGCTTCTTCGATGAGCTCACCCTCATTCAGGATGTGTTTGCAGACGTCCAGCGTGACCTGCGCAACCATCGGATCACGCTCCAGACCCACGAAATGCGTCTGGTCGGCGATATGATCAAAGAGGCCAATCTAGATTTGGTTAAAGCAATGGCGACTTTTCATTTGGCCTTAAGAGCAGTTCAATAATCATGGTCAACCAAACAAACACGAAGCAAGCCGTTCATCTCATCGAACAGGCCATGTTGCGCCTTAAGGCAGTCATCGCCGAGCTAACTTCCGAGAATCCTCAGGTGGTCATCCTGCGCAACCGCCATATTGCGGAGTTGGACGTCCTTACCGCTGTGCACCAATCGCTGAACGGTAACCACATTGATTTGCGCCTTTACGTTTAAGCAACGCCTACAGCGGTAAAACGCACCACCATGGAGATGTCCGCCCCAATCCCTGGGGTGGCCACAAGAAAGGAGTTGCCCATGTACGACATTATCGAACACCGTCACCGGTTGGCCGTTTGGGGAGCGGGTCGTGCCTACTCCCGCCAGGGGCCTGGCCACACCATCGCCGTGGCTCGTCAACTGATCGAGAACTCGAAGCTCAACGAGATCAATACCCCGGATGACCTGCCTGACGCCGACCTGATGGATGCGTTCATTCATGAGCGTATCCATCAGGTTATGGCCGCGAGCTTGCCGATCCGCTACACCAATAAGGACAAGCAGGTCGTTCCGCTGCTGTGCACCTATGGCCGGGCCCAGAAGTTGGTCAATATGTACCTGAAGCTTAAGATCGTCTGCGCCGGCTTCGAGACCCACGAAAAGGTTCATGCCTTGCACCCGCCGCTGGACAAGGTGCTATTGGATGCGTTGTTTGCCTCCAAAAAAGTCGACCGGGATGAAGACCTTGGCACTTATCAGACAGCGCTGGCGAAAGCCAAGACGCTCGGCAAGTCATGGACAGTGTTCGACCGGCAGACCTACGACGCCTACATCGCCGCGATCAAGGTGTTCCAGGGCAAACAGCCTCTGTGGGCCGCTGAGCGCTTGTGGAACCCGGAGCGGGTCAAGGTTGCGGATTGAGTCTCACGAAGCCTGGGGCGGTGCTGTAGGCCGCTGATACGGACAATAAGAAACCGCCGAGAAGGCGGTTTTTTGCCGATTACGGCTGAAGGTCTGTATCCGGCGACAAGGCTCTATTGTGTTTGGAGCCAGGCGGAGTCTTAAAAACCCTGAAAGTCTTTTGGACGTCCAAACTCAGGGGCTTTAGGCCAAGCGCCTGTTCAATACGCCGGGCCGACTGGTCGCCAATTTTGCTGATTACGCTGTCAGAAAGCATCCCAAAAACAAAGGCTTTGGTGCGTTCAAGCATGGGTACAAATTCGATCAGCGCCATGCCGCGCTCATGCAAAATTCGTTTGGTGTTCACGTAGCGGTACAACGGAATACCAGACTTGATTTCATTGAAGGCCTTCTCACCGATGATGAAGCTCGATTGATGGGAAGCGTAATCAAAAGCTGGGACGAACTGGTCGACAGCACCTGGCTCCAGGTTGAAATGCCGCTCGAAGGCTCGCGCAGAGTCAGTGTCGATCACATTTTTAGGAGGATCTGCCAGCTTTTCCGAGGCTCTGAGTTTAAAACCGACAATAGTGTCAATCTGGTTGTAGGTGAGACGGTTGCTCAAAAAGTAATTTTTTATATTCAAGTAGCGGTTCAAGTATGTGCCAGTTCCGAGAATATCGATAGTCTCAGTGGATAATCTTTCGATGTGTTGTGACTCAACGAGGTTGTTTAACTCATGTCTTTTATCAAGGACAAGTGGAGTAAGCCCTAAAGCATCCTCAATCAATCTAGCTCTGCTATCTACAACTCGATATCTAGGGTTTTTTGAAAATAGTTGCGAGCAATGAACATGGAATATTCCGGTCTTTGTTGAGAACTCACCCGGTTTCATTGTTTCCATTAGATCACGAACATTCCAGTAGCGATTAACACAGCGACTATCACCAAGAAACGCATTGATGGCGTGAGCACGCTCTTGCTCAACTGCCGCTTTTGATTCCAACAGCAGCGAAGCTGACTGATCCAGAATATTAGGAGGGACATCAAGCGCAATTTCGAGGGTTCTCGCCACGGAATCAGAAAGGTTTTTTCGGCCTGATAGTATTGAGCCGACTCTGGATGCATCCAGTCCAGCTGTCAAAGATAGCTTGCGAGGTGTTAGATCATGAATCTCAAGCAGGCTCTTGAGGTTCTCGATTCTATTTTTTGTGAGAGTTTCAGGCATTTTTGACCTTTGAGCCATCCGCCAGTAGGACTGGGCTTTCCAATGACTCATTCTACCACTGGAGCGAGTGCTGAAGGCAGATTGGTGTCAAGCTGCAAGTTTTTCGAGACTTGTATCGTTTTTGGTAATAGTGATTTGCGATATAAGTGATTAATTTATTTGTCGCGTTTATATGATGATGCTTCAAAGAGCAATAACGGAGCTTGAACATGTATCGCAGCATCTTTGCCGCCATTCTCGCAGTAACCTCGGCTGGCGCTTACGCCTCTGACGGCGCCGACCGTCTCGAAAAATCCCACAGTCGCGTCAGTGCCCAGGCCGGCACCAGCACGGGTCAGCAGAGCGCTCATCTCGCCCAAGCCAAGCAAGTTAAAGACAACGACTATCCGCCAACCTGATACTACAGCAGTCGCAGGGCCTTGATCCTGTAGCTCGCGGCCTGGTTCGAGACGCCGAATACCTCCGCCATCTGCTGCAAGGATTTGACGCCGTCGAATACCTGCCGCAAAAAACGCTCAGGCATCAACAGAGCCGCCGCGAAGGCGTTGGCCTGTGTCATTTGCGCAGAGGTATCGCCGTATTCATGATGGCACAGCATGGCTTCGCCCGCGTGGACGTGCCCGAGAAGAATATGGCCGATTTCATGTGCGACAACAAAGCGGTTGCGATAGCTGATCTCGTCGCTGTTGTACTCGCAGAGAAACCTAAAGCCATCAGGCGTCTGTTCAAGCCTGACCTGGCTGCTGGCGCCCAACAGTTCTGTGCCGGCAACCCCACGGACAACGATAGTGCTCTTCACCACATCCCCAGCGGCGTCTTTAACGTCGACCAGGAGCTTGCTGGCAAGGAGCGCGGGATTAACCGGCAGTCGTCCATCCCAAGCGATATCGAGCGCCTCTTGCGCGATCTTGAGCGCCTTGCTGTTCATTCTACGAACTCGATATCAGCAGGCTGAATAGCACTGATGATCGGCTTAAAGCCGCAGTGGCCACAGGTATCGATCTCGAGCGACGAGCCTTTCGGACTTTGGCTTTTGATCAGCGCCAGCGAGCCGGCAGGGATAATGCCAAGACCGTTCTTCAGATCAGAAAGGGTGCGCACGCGCTTCCCTGGATAATCTCGCTTCAGTTTCGGGTGTTTCACTACGGCCATTTGGCCTTTGAGCTTGGCGAGACGCCGGGTGGCATCGGCGATCTTCTTTTCTTCAGCTTGAATGGCATCCTCAAGGTCTTCGGCGTGAACTGCGTCGTGATCAGGATGATTCAAGGCTGGCGTGAAGCGTCGACTTTCGACAATCGCCTCACCCAACGTGCCGGTCATAGTGGACACGGGTGGCAGCAAGTTCACCAGCCCCATCGCGACTTTTCGGCAGGTGGCCTCATAGATTTCCGCCGCCGTGCGGTGCGCGCCCTCACTGTCGTGATCCGAGAGACCGAAGTAGGCCATTTCGGCACGCAGGTAGGTTTCCATGCGATTTTGCATGTCGGGCGGCAAAACGACGCTTATGGGGGTGGTGTTGTCCATCGGTGGTGCTCCTTTCCTTACGATAGGCTGTTCAGGTCTACCGGTTCCGGCATGCGGCACTTATGACAATAAGGGCCATACGTGAACTCGATAAACTCGTGTTTGCAGTTCGCCATCCGCGCTCGATCAGCTAATACCTGCTTGCGGAGTTTCTGCACCTGGCCAAGTACTTTCGAGACCTCTGGCTGATACACACGTGGAGAGGCCTCGAGAATTTCTTGAACGAGCGTCAACTGATCGAGAGTCAGGGGCAGGGCGTGGCGTTCGGCATTTGGGTCGATCATCGCTTAGGCCAAATCTGCCACTTCGGTTTCAACGGCAAGCTTCGGCGGATACTTCGCACGGATCTGATCAACGAAGTCCGGGATGTGCAGCCATTCGCTATGGTGGAAGCCGGCCTTGTCGTCGACCAGGATCGAGAAATAGAACTTCTCGGCCACTCCGCAGGAATCGCTGCCTGTTTCGTAGGGGTTGTGGTTGAAGCCGGCTACGCGGATACCCGCATCTTCGAAGAACTTCAGGTAATGGGCCTTCTCGGCGTCGTGCACCGAACTCCACAGGATGATGTGGGTTTCCGGGTGTGCGGCCAGACGCTGCAGGGCTTCTTTGACGTAGGGGTTGATCCACTCATACGAGGCAGGTTCGTTCGCCGCGTACGTCGCGTGCAAGCAGGTATCGTGCAGATCCAGTGCCCAGTACACATTCGGCCAGCCGCGCTTGTTGGTCTTGATGTAGGCCTGTTCGATGCCACGGATAGTGCTCATACAACCTCCTGATGTATTGGGTGATTAAGCTTGGGCAGCTGCCGCTTTGGCTTGGAGAATATTCGCGATCCACTCGGGCACTTCGTCTGCGACTTTGGTGCAAGGGCGGCTGGTGGTGGACTTGATGGCTACGCGTTCAGTCAATTCGGCTTTGGCCTGAGGGTCGAACACGTTCAGCGCATAGTTGGCGAACATAATGTTCAAGCCAATGAAATCGATCAGGGACTCAAGCGCGATGTCTACCACTTGGCCAACTGACAACTCAGGATCGATACCGTCGATCTGATACAAACCGCACAAATTGTCAGGTTTAGAGCTGGTGACGGTAACAACGATGGTGCGGAACATTTATGCATCCTGGTGTTGAGATTTGGCTACTTTGAAATTCTAGGGGTAGAGCAGGTGTTTGCCGCAGGTCTTGCAGTAGTCGGTCTTAGCGTTGACGTTCTCGACCTCGCACCGCAATCGGCTTTCCCACTTGTAGTCGTAGATCGTCTGCCCGGAGTCGTCCTGGTAGCTATCGTCGACCTTTACCTCGTACTCACAGTCGGTTCGCCACCCAACGGTACGGACGTCAACTGTGGTTCTCATAGCGTCGAAACCTTGTCTGAGTCGTCGGCTTGCTCCTGCTCAAGCACCTTCAGCAGACTGCTATAGCGATCCAGCAGCCGGTACATGTCTTTTTCAAGAGAGCTACAGGGCATACCGAGGAACTCGCGAATCCCAGCATTGAGCTCCAGCGCGAGGTGACGAGTTTTGGATACGTGCTTTTGCAGATCACTGTAGTCATCGATATCGTCGCCGACCATGTTGGCATGCGTATCTTGAAGCTCAAGGTAGAGAGGTCGCCGCTGCGCAACGGCCTGAGCTAATCGGCCTTGCGTGCCAGCAGAGGGCGCCGCCTGGTACTCACGGATGATCCCGCTCAACTCCAACGCCATAGCGCTGGCGTCGGCCAGCTCCTTACGTAAAGCGACGTCGGCGTGATTAACACTCAGCGCATACGTCACCGAGTCATCCAACTGGCGGTTCATGTCTTTGACGTTTCGTTCCAAAGTAGGAGCGACGGCAGCGATAGCAGGATCAGAGAAAAGCTCGGGATAGTCCGACTCTTCGGCGAACACCAGCACCGTGATGTGCTCGGCCAAAGGCACGCCCGCAATCACTCGATCAACAAGCGCCGTGCGAGCAATGTCCAGGTGCGCCTCGCGGTGCTCAGGGGTACTCGCATCCAGTATGAGTAACACGGTGCACTTTTTGTGGCTGTTGCACATGTCTTGTACAAGGCCAGCGTCCCGATCACCTGCGACACGCATATGTTGAACCCACCACGGATAGACTGGATTTCCAGCCGCCATCGCAAAAGGAACAGCATCGCTGCTGTGGTGACCGTTGCGTTTAATGAGGTGATCCATGTCTAGATACTGCCGTGGCATTTGTTAGACATTATTGTATGACGCTAGAGGTCAATTATCAAGGTGCGATGGCAAATACTTTGTTCTTTTCGCTGGCGCCAGGCTCACTGTTGATGCGCTCCACGACAAAGGACGGCAAGTACGTCAGGCCCTTATCTGGCAGGTTCAGGCGGCGAGCTAGGTTGACACATCTTCCCAGCGAATCCGGCACGGCGCCCACCGAGGCCAGTGCTTTGCGAACAAAATCATCGCCGAAGTTTTTGGTCAGCTGCTGGTGCACACTGTCGGTCATCCACGGGCTTTCAACGCGGATTTCCTCCAACGGAATCCCTTGCTCCACTGCCCATAGGATCATGGCGCGGATTTCGCCGGCTGACTGAGCCAGGCTGGCGATGATCACCGCGTGCTTCACCGGGGCCTGTGACGATTGGAACTGGTGCATCAGGATGGCGATGTTCTCGCCGCCGTTGGGCAGGTCGTAGGAGTTGAACCACAGTACCGCCTGACGGCCAGGCCAAGCAGGGATGGCATCCATGTACCCATCGGCAAAGAAGTCGGCATCCAGCGGGGACATGATCAACAGGGTATCAGGCCCTACCGGGTGATCGTAGTCAGCGTGGCCAAGACCGGTTTCACGGCCAATGGCGGTGATCAGTTGCCGTGCAACCATCTGGTCGTCAGCTTCCAGGAATTCAATCAGGGTCTTCATGCGCGTCGTCCAGGGGTGGAGAGAGAAGTCGCCCCTCCGCCATTTGGCGGCTTGGCTTTTGCCATTTGGCAGTTCAGCTTCTGCCAAATGGCACTTTGGAAACTGCCATTTGGCAATTACGGCTTTGCCAATTGACCTTTGCGGTCGACAACAGAGATGTCGGCGTCTAGGCCTTTCAAGCGAAAAACAAAGCCTGCTCGCCAGTCGAGGTCTTTCCCGAACGCGCTGATCCAAGCGTCCGCCTGAGCTTTGGAACGAAAACCGCGATCATAGCGAGTGGTTGCACCGTGCTTAATGAACCACCGGCACTTGTTCTGCGAGGGAACTTGGGAAAACGAAAAGCCGGCCATTAGGCCTCCATGGTCAGCAGCGAATAGTGGATCAGGCACTTTTCTCGGTGGCTTTTGGTGCATCTACCGGGGTCAGGGTTGCCATCTTCGAGATCATGTAACCGACGCCGGCCATCTTGAGTTCATGCTTAGGCTCGAAGGATCCTAAATGAGCCCGGACGCATTTCTGCAGGATTTGCGGGGTAAAACCATCGAACATGGTCACTTCAAGCTCAGGCAGCTCGGTTCCGTAGAACAGGCAAGATGCAAGCTTGCAGTACACATTGCGTCCGACTTTAAATTCTTCTGGAATGTCGGCCCAGGCGGGCAGAAGGCGGGTGGTGCCATAGGCCAATTCCAGATCGGTCGTGGCAGCGGCTTGTTCCGGCGTCAGCGTGTAGGTCATGGCAATAACTCTGGGGCAGAAGGGGGATGCCGGATTGCTCCGGCGCCACCTGGCAACTAAACGTCTACGGTTTCGGACGCTGGGGTTTCTCTCACAAAGCCCTCAACAGGCGGAAAAGCCTCAGACACCATTTGGAGGGCATCGCGGTAGCGCTTCACGGCCTGGCTCAACGCCGACGGACTGAACCCTTCAAACGGGATTTCGTTCTGAGGCACGCCATCAACCAACACGGCGCGAGCGGCAAGGGTGGTCGGCGCTTCCGGACTGCCACGGTGCAACTTCACGATCAGGTCGAACTGGCCGGCGAGGTTGTTCGCGTCGCTGAACTCGTTCACCACCAGGTCATAGTTTTTCTTGTAGCGGTTGACGGTGATGTGAATCGACGCCCGCTTCTTGCCGCTTTCGCGGGTCGCCTGCGGGATCGGCACGTTATCGCACAGGACACGGCTGGCGGCGATGTTCGAGGGCGTTTCGAGATTGCCTCGCATCAGTTTCACCAGCGTGTGAAATTGTTCAAGCCTCATAGTTCAGCCTTCTTGAATTGCGAATCTGGGGTTGTTTCGGGTTTTGGATCGGTTGCCATATCAATGGCGTGCTCCAGCCAGCCAGATCCAAGGCGCTGCAGCTTTCGCCAGCGCGACTCATCCAGCCTTACGGAGCGTGTTTTTCGCTGGTCTTCATCCTTAACCTTGGTGCCAGGTGGTCGACCGGGTGTACGTGAGGTCGGCATGGTACCAGAAGCAGCACGCTGCTCTTCAGCCCAGCGGGCAGCACGAGCCCAAGCTTCGTCAGGGTTAGCCCCGACGCCGATCACTTTGCCACTGGCCAGAGTGACGACATGGGACTTCGACCCAGATTTGCCTCTGAGTACGCATTTTGCGTCCGGAGGAATCCCTCGAAGCGAATTCGATGCAGGCCTCTCGGTGACACTGGCGTCGCTGTCGTCCATCCAGAAATCCATTTAGGGTTTTGGTATCAATGCACAGCCTATGCTGATTTACGCTAGGAGTACAGTGTTTTCCGTAACACATAAAATTATCGCCCATCCCCAGGGCCCAGTTGTGCAAATACATTTTGTGAAGCTATGCTTGGTCAGCCCTATATCTCATGGAAATGGACTATGCGGGAAGCACATCGAGTAAAAAACGGATGCCACCAGTGGAATAAGCTGCCTGAAGGCTACGTGAATCTTCAGGACGGTGATCGTATCCAGGTCGGCGACGTGATCCGTATTCATCCTGAGTATTTTTCTGAGTACATCAATGGACTGCTGATCGACACCTACTGCAGCAACGTGAATATCTGGTATCGCAAGCAGGTCACTCACTGAAGGCCCCGCCCTGGGGTAATCCAGATAGCGCGTAAATTGTCACCTCCTGCATACTGGAGATCTGATATCGCGCTTTCCCTAGGGAGATCAACGCATGCCTATTACGATTCGGCTCGGCGACGAAAATGCCCGAACTGTTTTAACCCGAACCGAGCTTGGCTTACCGCCAAACCCGCTGGTTCAGGGAATTCTGGATAAACATGCCGGGGAGGGTGAGGGAAGTGTTGCGGAGGTTCTGGGCAATAGGTTCGAGCGTACCGAGCTTTTAAAAGAGCTTGCCCTTGTCGGAATGGAGGGTTGGTTGAAAAGCGGGAGCAAGGCCAGGTTCGAGCAATTGGTTAAACAGGCTATCAGCCGGCCTTTCGACGGCTACATCACCGATTACGGTCGATGGGAAAGAGAATACGGCCAACAAAAAGAGCAGGAAGTACCAGAATGAGCAC
This sequence comes from Pseudomonas serbica, assembly GCF_028823535.1. Lineage (GTDB taxonomy): Bacteria > Pseudomonadota > Gammaproteobacteria > Pseudomonadales > Pseudomonadaceae > Aquipseudomonas > Aquipseudomonas serbica. Next base: position 746,008 of record NZ_JAQIYM010000090.1, read on the forward strand.
TTTTCCCATGTGACAACTGGAGGACGCCGAGCCTCGGTGTGGGAACTGCAACCTGCCAATGAAAAACCAACCAAGCCCGCGCCTCGTCGGGTGACCAGCACCAGCAGCACCTTCGAGCCTTAACCTCAAAATGCGCCATGTGCGCTACCAGTTATAACAACTGGTAGCGTATATGACACATTGAGCTTGTCGATATCAAATTAATGGCGTATATTGACATCATTGAATCAAACGATGGCGTCAACCCATGGCTACTCGCACCTACTCACCGCAGACGCAGGACGCTCTTAAGGTCATGGGGCAATTGATTGCCCTGGCCCGAAAAGAAGCCCAGATGACTGCCCAGGCACTGGCCGAACGCGCCGGGATTTCCCGCAGCCTGCTGCACCGGATCGAGAAGGGTGACCCAAAGTGTGAAATTGGGGTCGCCTTCGAACTGGCCACTCTGCTCAGGATTCGTCTGTTCAGCGAGGAAATGCCCCTGCCGTTTCTTGCGGATCACCTGGAAGCCCGGATCGCCGTTCTCCCTAAAATCGTCCGCACCTCAGACAAGAAGGTGAGCAATGACTTCTGATATGCCACAGGCGGTAACGCAATGGCTCGACACACTCGCGGCTGAGTATGGCGACAATTTCACCGTGCAACTCAAGCGCGATGGCAGCGGGCGCATCAAGCATGAGCAAGGCGCTGACACCTTTGACTGCCCAGCGGCGGCCATTGGGCCAGTGGCGATGCTGCGCTACCGGATTACCTTGACCAATCAGTGGAACATCCACAACCTCGCGGTGACGGTCACCTGCCGCAATCGCCAGGAAGGGATTGAGCACGCTGTAGAGAGCAATCCAGGCTGGACGTTTGTTCGGGCCAAAAAGCTAAAGGAAGGTGAAGAGTGATCCCGCTCAAGCACGATGACGACTTGGACATGGAGCTGGCCGAGGCCTTTGGCGTCGACAAGATGTCGGAGCGTTGCGAGTTCTGCGAAAAGCCAACCAGGTTTCGTCACGAGCCGAGCGTCACGTACATCTGCCCGGCCTGCGCCAAGACGCACAAGGAATCCGAGTTGCGTGAACCCCTGTGCAGCAAGATCAACCGCAAGAATGCCAAAGCGCCCGTCATGACTGAAGCGCAGATGGTCTTGCGCGAATCCGACGATGACCTGTTCCTGGAACAGGTGGCTCTGGAAAAGAAATTGCATCACCTGCGCAACCAGCGCCGGACGATTCAGTACGAAATGAAAAAGGCTGGGCTGACCACCAAACGACCGGTGGATGCCGAGCTCACTCCCCACAAGTTGCGACACAACTAAAATTTCAGAGAACGAAAAGCATGAAAATCCAATTAGATGGTGGCGGCAAATTGTTTAAAGACGCCCCCAAGCAAAAGTGGAATGGCGACAACCTGCTGCAAACGGCACTGTTCGCCGGCCACAGGATGATGGCGATCACTGACGACAAGGGTGGTTACAAGCTGAACTACCTGAATTACGAAAGCGGTCAGTTAAAGACCATGGCTGATGCCAAGGCTGCCGGCCCTGAGTTCGCCAACTCCGTGCTGAACGATATGTTGTCCCTGATCCAGACTGTGCCAGAATCTGCGCCGGCCACCCCGTCGCTTTAAACATCACGGAAAACGAAGGATTCGAACCATGATCGACTACGCCACGCTGGACAGCATTTCCGAACGACTTGATGCCTATCGTGGCGATGGTAAGAGCCTGGTGCTGTTCGATGACCGCGATCACTACAACTACAGCACCCGTGACGTGGTTCGAAACACTTTCCCGATGCTCAAACGTGCTGATCCCACCGGCCTGGCCATGGGCATGCTGCTCAACGAGATGCTGGAAGCCACCATCGACGGCTCACAGGTAAAACTGAGCAAGCTTCTGCGTCAAGACGGCTTCCTGGACGAGCTGTGCGAGATCCTGCGCATCAAGGCCGATCTCAATGCCATGGTGCTGGCGCCGACCATACAGTTCCAGGATCGGATCGAGCGCTTGATCGGCAGGGTATCGGCTGACTTTGGTCGCCCGACCACCCGTGAGATCGCCTGCTGTCTGCGCGACGCCATCTACAGCATGGATCGGGGCCTGACCATTCGCTGGGTGCGCTTTGATGAGGTCGGCAGTAACGAGCCGGTTGGCCTGCACGACAAGATCGTGGAATGCGCGACGGTGGCTGATTTCGTTGATGCGCTCAAGACCAGCCTGCCGTTCGGCGCCTATCTGGCGAAAATCGGTAAGAGCAAGACTGCCATCGGGATCAAGAAGCCTGGTCGTATCGCCTATCTGTCTGCGATCTCCATCGACAGTTACAGCGGCAAAATGCAGCAAAACGGCGACAGCGAGCGCCATATGCGCGATAAGCTGGATCTGCAATCGCCCTACGAACGCTACCCGCAATGGCGAAATCTGACTTTTAAAGAAGATCGTTACATCGACATTGGCGATACGGGGGTTGTCGAGATCTCCGACCTGGATCGAGACGTTCTCATTTGGGTGGCGATGGTCATTGAGCTGGCTGGCCAGAAAATGGCTGAGGTTGAGCCAGGCCTGATTCGCCTCTCCGAGACAGTGAAACTGGCCACGGCTGATTCTGATCAGGTTGCCAAACTGCCGGTGCTGTTCCGTCCGAACTGGACACTGCATAAGCCAAGCCTGGCCTCGATGCTGGCGCTACTGGGCTTCGACGATCCGTGGATGGCTGGCTTCTTTGCCGAGGCGCTGGTCGGGATGACAGCGGACACCTTTCTGCCGATGGGGGAGACCAAGCTCGGCTTTTGTGCGCAAACCCGCACCTACATTCGCTATCCCGACCAGCACGACAAGGAGTACGACTACCACGAGCAGCAAAAAATAAAGAAAGAACGCTATTACTTCATCGCCGTTTCCCAGGGGATCGCCGGCACCGAAGAAGAGATCGATGACGCGATCAAGACCATCTTCGCCCGCAACCTTTCCGAATACCTGTTTAAGTGGGGCAATGAGAAATTCGAGCTCCTGTGGGCGCGTGATAAAGACTGGTTCTTTAAGCGCATCCAGAAGAACATGGAAAAGGCCATCGACCATGAATCCACCCAGGTGTTTTCAACGTACGATAAGGCACAAACCGGCCAGGCCATTAAGAGTCTCTACGCCCAAAACCCCAAGCGCCAAGGTTTTAGCCCGCTGTGCGTGTTTGATGGAAAAAGCCCAATCAACGCCGTAGCCAGGATTTCCCCTCGAAATGCTGAGGAGCTGGCTCAGCTCCTGGGGATGAAGTCGGTCAACTATCTGCCGGACTACCTCAAGCTCTGGAAGCGGGATCTTGGCTGGATGACCTCTCATGAAGTTAACGGTGACGCTCCGTTCAACATCAACAAACGCTGGGAATTCAGGACAAAGGGTAAATCGCCGAGCGTCATGTTCAGCGCCCTGATTCTGTTTAATACCATGAACCACAAAATCACAAAATCACTGGCAGATTGAAAGAAATGGCTACTGAAAAAACCAAACAAATGCTCGAAACGATCAGGCAGCGTCTCAGTGAGCTGACCCCAGAGGAAGTTATCCAGCAGTTGCATGAGTGCGGCAGCGCAGGGCCTTCCATCGAAGAGTTCATCGAAGGGTTCGGGTGGCCACAAGTCTACCTGGCTGGCTTTGATGTGTTTCGCCAGGATGGCCTGGAACGTGGTGCCTACCTGAAAGACCTGTGCAGCGAAAAGGCTATGGTTGGCCTGTATCCATTCGACAATGAGGTCGATCAGAGCCTGCCCCCGGCGCAGATGGCCGCCATGATCAGTCAGATGAACATGGACATGATTCGCCGGGCCGATGCCGTCCTGGCCAACCTGAACTGCTTCCGGGGCCTTGAGCCTGATTCTGGTACGGTTTTCGAGGTCGGCATGGCCATCGCCCTGGGTAAACCGGTGTGGGTCTATTTTGACGGCCCTGAGACGCTCAGGAAGCTGGTGCCGCACGATGCCGGGGGCTATGACGCCGAAGGTTTCATGGTCGAGGACTTCGGTCTGCCGATGAACCTGATGCTCGCCTGCACCTGGGCCGGCCACAGCAAGACCGTGGAGGAAGCGGTACCGGCGCTGGCAAGTACGCTGTGGGCGGCAAAACAGCAAAAGGAAGTGGAGCGCCAGGCCTATCTCAAGATGATTCAGGAAACCGAACACGCTGGACTGGAAGGTGTGTGGCAGGGGAATCTGCAGCCGCCTGGCCTGAACCCACGACCAACTGACCCAGACGATTCGGTGACTGGCCTTGAGCGATAAGCTTTTGGTTGCCTGTCAGGACATTCAGCTGATTCTGGAGTCACTCGTCGAGGCGAAGCTTTACCACCGGGTGGTCATCCAGAGATTCAAGGATGACGATGAGGATGGTGAGATTGCACGTCGTGGCTGCCCTCAGATTGACTATCGAAACAGAAAAATCAAAGACATCGAAGCGCTTGAACACAGGCTGAAGCACGTTCTCGATGTCCAGGTCGCTGTTACCCAGACTGCAAGATAACGGAACGGCAATCCCGGAAAGGAAAAGGAGCAGAACAATGAGCCCAGAGGGCATTAGTCTCTACATCGATGAGCATGAGGCAGAAATCGGAAAGGGGGAGAGGGCTTCAGACCCATCCTTACATCCGGTCTTGGCGTCATTACAAGCGCAGCTAACGGATGCCAGAAGACTACTGGATGCGGTTCATGCTGACAGTGGCTTTCGCAATCTCTTCGAGCAGCTGCAAGATGAAATTGCGGACTACCTTAATCCGAGCACCGACCAGGGTGACAATCATGAGCAATAACCAGACCGCAGAAGCAACGACTTCGGAACTTTGGAAATTGATCACCCGAGCATCCACTGGTCAGATGACTGAGGCTGTCGTGGTTTCTAAGCTCAAAAAATTGCTGCTGGAATCAGCGCTGGCCCAAGAGCCCTGGGGCTGGATTGCCCATTGCGCCAAGAGTGGCGGCGAGCCGATCATCGTCACTGAAGCCATCGCCAAAGAGCTGAGTAAGTTTGATGACTGGGATGTGTTTCAGGTTGCCAGGTTGCCACAGACCGGCGCCTTGCTTTCGGTCATCTCCAGCGAAGTGCCGGTTGCTGACAAAGCAGAGCAAGGGGTGAGCAAGGCCTGTGACCAGCCTCAGGCGCACCCAGCGCGTTGCGGTTGCGTGCCAGAACGGAACACAGCGAACCAATTGCTGGCCCGAGTAGTGGAGTTCGACAAATCAGCCAGGACTGATCAAGGTTTCAACCTGAGCAAGCTGGTCAATGACATCCAAGATTACCTGCAGGAGCAAGGCCAATGAGCATTCCGCCGAACGCTGGGACGCTGAGCCCAGATGACGTGATCAGCGCCAGCAAGCTCGCGGTAGAGCAGATCCTGAAAAGCGATGTAAACGATTGGTTTCTCGCCCAGGTGGAAGGCCGGCAGAAGGTTCTGGTCGAGGACAAGTGGATGCTGGCTAGCAACGCCTACACGGCGGGCATCGAGCTGGCGCTGGCCGAGGTGACCCGGTTGCAGGCCTACATCGCGAAAATGACTCAGGAAGCCGGAGGAAAGCCGACATGACGGATCTGATCTGCAGGACGTCGATGATGCGTTGCCAAACGCCTGGCATGTGCGCTCCCCATGGTGGTTGTCACGCAGTCCCTTTCCCGTCGGTAGCATCGATCATCGGTGTAAAGTGCGCTCAGTGCTCCAAGCACTATCCGCCAGACAGCTACAACGCCGGGTACATGTTGGCGAATAAGGGGGTGTGCCACGGCTGCACGTCTGCCCAGTCCGAAATGAGCTGGTGCGGTTGTGGCGATGGCTACCCGAAAGGCTCTTTGGACGCTGGGTTCATGGATGCCAGCGGCGGTATTTGCCAAAACTGTGCAGCTGCGAAACCGCAGGCGACGTCCGATAAAGCACCTGAATTGCCAATCCGGCCAGTTGTTGACTGGCGCGTGTGGGCGGTCGGCGACACCGTGCGTTACTTGGGCAGCGGCGGTGACGAGGATCGCTGGTGCCACGCCCGGATGACCATCGACGGTGACTACCTGATCCACGAAGCCCCGGACGAGCATGAGTCGATGCTGGTGCTGGATGACGACGGCGACGAGATCAGCGTGCTGGTCGGGGAGTTTGAGTTCGTCTCAGCACTTGGAAGGTTGGAGGATGTGAATCGCATGTCCAAACATTCCGCCGTTTTGGCCAGTACAGATGGAGCGATGGGCGAAATCAGCTCTTCCGCCTGCGAGTTGACTTACCTCGACGGCAAAGCTGGCGATATGAGTGAGTTCTTCAAGTTGACTGAGCAAATTCGCGATGCTCTGCCCGCTGAACGAGCCCAGGAGGTTGCCCTAGTGTTTGCTTCTGAGGAGCAAAAGGCGCTGTACGCGCAATGGGTGAAGCACGCGGCAGAAAACCCGGTGGATGACAGCGGCGCTCTCTGCGGCGGGTAGGTTATCAGAGCGCAAAGAAAGGCCTCACTCTTTCGGGTGGGGCCTTTTTGTATCTGTAGGATTTGACAAGCTGACAATTTACGCTTAATGTTGAAATGACATCAAGGCACCAGGCAGGATACGGACATGTCGGCATACCCGATCAAACACGAGCAATTTGAAAAGCTGATCAAAGCCTACATGGCAGATCCGCTTAACAACTACGTGCTCGACCAAAAAGGGCCGGTTGTTCGTTTCGAGATCTATGAAACGGAACAGGCCGCCAAAGGTTGGTCGGTGCATTTTTACTGCGAAAAAGAACCGGGTCGCTCGTTTGATCTGTGGATTACCCCGGAAGACCTTTTGTCCTGGATGTGGGAAAATTCCGCCAGAGTGCAACCTCATGGGTGATTTATTGATGTTCAGGTATTTCCAGGTGTTGGGGATTCTCCCCAAGTCCTTGCTGGGGTTCGGTCAACGCGCCCCGGTGCTACTGCGCTTCGAAGGGTGGGTGGCCAAGATGGCGACCATACTCAAGTACAGCGCAGTCATCCCGATGTTTCTGGCCATTCTTTGCGCGTTAGGCCTGGCTCCATGGGCGCCCCCACAGCTGAGCCTGGCGCTGGCGGTCATGTCCGTGGCCACGCTCCTGATCGCCTACGTGCTGTGCATGTGGTTGATCTATCGCTTGTCCAAGCACGTGTCTGCCGAAGAACTCCAGTGGTGTGAATCGGTCTACCCGTCGTTGAAGATGCCTGAGCCGTTTCGACACATGAATCGTTACATCCTGGCCAGCTATGTGGACAGGGCTATGACGTCTAGCTCGCCGGTGTCGCTTGAGCGCGGCCAGAAAAATCAGAGCTGGTTGAGCAAGCGAGTGCAGATCGCCCGCAAGGTCGTCAGCTTCAAAGTTCTGTACCGGGTTGTGTACAGCAATTTGGCAGTCATGAGCGTCGGTTTTCTGTGCCTGCCGTATGTCAGCGCAACGAAAGTAAACTGGGTACTGCTGGGCGTTGGCGGCTACACCTTTGCCGCGTTGATCGTGGTGGTGGCCGGTGCGTGGATGCTGACCCGCAGGCCGAAAGGCTAAATTCAACTTATTCATAAAATTGACATTCAAAGACAGGAACACGTTGGATGAACATCTTGGAACAGCTTCGAGCGATGGGATACTCCGTAGAGAACGGCGCTCGTACCTTCGCGTTGTCGGTGCAGTCTCGCAACCTCATCACGCATTGCACCGTTGATGGCGCAATCCAGAGCATCCAGTTCTCGGTGGCCAAGGGTCGTTTGAAGGCCAAGCCAATCATCAGTGATGCGAGGCCTGCCTTCATGGTTCGCCGGGTATCTACGGGCTGATTTACGCGCTTGGTGCACTGACAGAAACCGCCTGCTGGTAAATGGGGAACCGCAATGGGATGCAATAAGAGCTACACCGCTTTCGAGGCATCAGTGATTGCTGCGTACGACCTCGGTAAGTTGGACAAGGATCTGCTGTCTGTTCTGATGGAGCCGTACCGCGACAGGGACATCGACAGCGGCGGTTGTATGGACTTGAAATCCCATGACGGTAAGGGGATCGAGCAAATCGTCATCGAAACCTGGGGACTGGTGATGCCAACGGCCCCAGCTGTAGAGTTCGACGACGACCCCGACGGCTGGGACGAATACAACGACGCGGTGTACGACCAGAATGCAGGTTGTTACCAAATACTTTGGCTGGGGCTAATTCGCCGGCCTGATCACCAACGCAGTAAGCAGTTTGTACCTTCAATATGAGGAAGTAACCATGGAAGTGTTCAAAATCAACGAAGAAGTTCCGAACGATAACCGCGTTGTCGTGTTGCAGGATTACCAACGTGACCAGCCTCTGGCGATGGCCTGCCGCTTCGTTGGCGACCGCTGGATTGGTGTATCCGGCAATACCGATGTCACCGACTTTCTGACCCCTGACGCCGTCTGGTTCGAAAGCGCCCTCCAGGCGAAAGCGGCACAGCCGGAACGCCTGGCCTCTTGAGTCTGGTCGCGGTGGGCGAGGGGCTGCCGCTGCGGGAGCAGTCCCTGATCGCCATTGTCGGCAACGAGCTGCAGGTGTTGCTGCGTGACCTGGCACAGGGCAACGAGGCGGGCGCCAAAGCCTGCTTCAGCCTGATCACCAGGCTCTACAACCAATCCCAATCCCCAAGTGCCAGCGTCAGCGACAGCGGCTCCCTGCGACTCTCACGTATCTTTAAAGATGCCGAGCAAGCGCTTCAATCGTGGCCGGTGCTTCGCGCTGGTTGAGCCTCCAGAAGTTGTTTGACGGCTATTTGATTGGCCACTCAAAAAAATCTCCCAAGCCTCGAATTTATTGGCCTTTGAGCCAGAATTTCTATTTGACGGGTATTTGACCGTCACCCCTGTGGCAATTCTTTCGCAATATCTCCGTGGTATAGTGCACCGAAATATTCGCGGAATCCCCTGGATGAATGATAGAAATCTACCTGATCTGTTAGTCGATACTGCTGGTGCCGGAAACGACCTAAATCAGTTCGAGTATCTCGATGGAAAGAGCATTTTTTCCATCAAGGTGGGTGATATCGATCCTTCTGAGTTGCGGATGAGCTACAACAGCAAGCAGCTCTGGATTGAGGTTGATCCTGTTTGCCATGGTTTTTTGATCCCTGCCAAGTTAGGAAAAACCGACAAGAAGCTCTCTGTGCGTGAGCGCACCCACCTGGAGAATAACTTGGAGCTGCATTGGGCTGACTGCAGAGCTTCAGAGTTGATCGCGCTCATTTCGGGATGGTTTGAAGAATTGGAGCTTTCCGTAAGCCAGAATTTCCCTGATCTAGTGAAACTGCTGGTTACCCCGGTGGCCGAGGGATTGATTCGGCTTCGGGATACGCACCGCGTGAGGCTCACCACTGAAATGTTCTTCGAGCATCTGATCCTTGATGTGTATGAGCAATACAGCACGGGCGACTGCCCACCGTCGTTTAATGCTGACGAATTCAAGCTGTATCTGGACGCTTTGCCGGGGTACAGGCGAGGAAGTCCGTCAGAGTCACAGCCAAAGGCCTACTCGATTCACGGCTACGTCCTGATGCAACTGGTCGGCCTTATGCGTGACCACGCGCCTGGCGTTGGCAAGTACCGTCGTGAGCGCATTTTCAGTTCATCAGCCTGTTTTCCATCGAGAAAGCCAATCTCTTCGGCCAAGGCTGATTTGCGCGGCAAGATGTTAATCGTTGAATTAACACACCCGGCCCCAGACGACTTCGTAAAACTGGAGCTCAGTTCAGCTATCCCATATCACTGGTAAATCTTCCACTAAAAAACAAGAAAGGTAAAAACCTTCATGAGTAATTCATTCGCAAAAGAGTTTGTGCAACTGATGGCTGTTGGCACTTCTACGCTGCTAAAGCAGTCGGCAAGCGGTATCTCAACGATTCTTAAGGAGTCCGCCAAAGTCATCGAAAAGGCGGCGGATGTGGCTGATTGGCCGCAGTTCGAAGTTTCCTCATCCCCAGACTCAACCGTTCTCACGTTTGACTTGAAAGATCTTGATTCCTCCGAGTTTGAGGTCAGTTACAACGAGCAGTCGGTCAGGCTGAATATCAGGCCTTACTGCGAGGACTACCTGATCCCCAACGTCACCCGCTTTTTCAGTCGTCCTCGGTACTCGACTGCTGAGCAGCTGAAACTCGCCAAATTCGCAAAATCGCATCAGCATGTACGCTGGAGCACGTGCACTGCCGATGAGCTAACCGACTTTTTCACCGGTTGGGTTTTCCGTGCGGAAGGCCAGGGCGATGGGCAATTTTGGCAATCGCGAGCCATGGTCATGCTCAAGCCACTCATCGCTGGCGCAATCTCCATGCGTGATGCTGGAGCCTGCGTGCTATCAGCGGCATGGTTTAAAGATCACATGCCGTTGGACGCATATCTGACTCTGATCGATAATGAATACGTCGATCAGCAAGCGCTTATGGCATACCTCGATGCTTTACCTGCCTTCTACATCCAGGAAGCTCAAGAAAACAATCTCTCGCCAAAATGCTATGAAAATCATGGTTATATGACGATGCAGGTTTTTGATCTGCTGGAAACCGATCAGAAATCCGGCGTTGTGCGTACGGATCGCCGGCCAGATCGCGACATCGCTCGCAATTTCATATCCAAGACCATTGTTTCGGCTGAGGCGGTGAGGGTCGAGAATCGCCTGGAAATCACCGTTAAGCATGCCTCCAAAGAGTTCGTGCGATTGAAAGTCCAGGGCTGATCGAATTGGCCGGCTGCCAACAGCGGTCGGCCTCACTTCAAGCCTCCAATGAGCGTGTCCGGTTGGACTAGAAAGCCTGACGGGGAAGGGTGGCGGGTGTTTTTTACCACGGATGATGTCAATTGATGCAAGTTGTTTTTGTGTCTATACTGGCCGCCTTCTTAAAACATCCGGTACACGTCATGGCCCAGAGCTCACCAAAATATACGTCCCTGGTAGCGTCCATCAGCATTTTCTCGATGGCTACTTTCGGCGTGTGCGTTATGGCCTCTGCCATTAGTTCGCACTACGTGGACAAGCAGGTCGTGGAGAAAATGGAGGCCCGGATTCCCGCAGAACGCAATGCACTTCGGGTGTTCAACCATTTGCAGGATGGCACCTTCGCCGACGTGCTGATGCTGCGTGACATGGCCAAGTCGGGCTTGCCGCTGACCAATGTCCTGCTGATGACCGCTTACGCACAGGCCGGCGCCCCCCGCGACCAGGATGCCCACCTGATGCAGGCCCTGACGTCGATGCAAGACCCGGATCTACTGTTGCTGCTGAGCTTCGCCCAAGAGCGTTTTGTCTCCAAACCACAAGACAGCACTCTGGATGACAGCCAAGTGGCTCAATTGAACACCTGCTTTGACACGCTCAAGACGCGTTATGAAGGGCGCCTTGGCGAAGTCCGCAGCCGTTATGCTTACTTGAACAACCTGAAGTCCTGTCAGAAGGCCTGATTTTAAGAACAAATGCTCAATATTGCCTTTTACGGAATTTCACTAATGCCCGGACTACCTTACGCCATCAATCTCGACCCTGATCAGCAGCCGTACCGCGAAAACCAGCTGGTCTCCCGCGATGTTGCCCTGTTCGATCCATCGTTGGGCCGTGAGATTGGCCAGATTGCCCGTGTAGCGGTCAATCGTCGTTCTTGCGACTTCGGTAGCCCCGACTTCGTTGGTACGGCCTATGAGCAGTACGATGTGATGTGGAGCAGCGGCGAAATCACGCACGATCACTCCCGCCAAGGCCTTAAATCGGAACAATGGACGACGGCGGAGATCAATGCTGCCGAGAAGGAAGCCGAAGGCTTTCAAGCGAACATCACATGGGATTAAGCTTGGACAGATCAACCGCTGAAACTTATGAGGGGTATTGAACATGCACAGCACCGATGATGCCCGTGGCTCAAAGACCGGCAAGACCTCGTCCGGATCTAATGGCAAGCCGTTCAATGCTGCGTCCCTGCGCAAGCGGGTTGAACAGCGGCGGACGCTTAAAGTCGGCACCATCGGTGTCATGCCGTTCTCGATCTCCTCGCTGCTACCCCAAACGACCCCGTCCCAGGACGGTCGCAAGAGGCTTGAGCAATACCTCGACGCTGTTATCAAAGGCAATGAGACCTTCATCAAGCACCAGCTGCGCCAGGCGGAGTTGCAGGTGAGGGGTGTCAGGTTTGTGCCAGACCAGGTCGTTAATGCGATCTACAGATCGGCTATGCGGGAGGTCAAGCTCAATGGCCGATTCGTGATGGCCAACGGTGAACTGCTGAAAGAAACTCTGCCGCAGCCGAGTTACACCGTTCCGACCCTGAAACCGCTTGATCTGGGTTTAGTGCGCGATCCAAAGAGGGATCAAGAAATTTACCGTTCCATGATGCAATTCTCCCTGGATGACACCGGGATCGTTGCTACGGCTCAAGGAGAGGACAATGTCTGATTGTGGTGGCTGCGTCAGCTTCCTAAAGATCAAGGGCACCTTCAGCGGCGGCATCTGCACGTTTCTCGATGCCCGCACCCGTTCTGACCATGGCCACAAGTGCAAGGACTTCAAGGCGCCGAAGCATGACCGCCTGCAGACCAAGCGCGAGGCCAAGAAACTGATCAAGACCGAGCTGGTGACCAGCGCCAGCGAGCACTGGGCAGCATGAGCGGCGTCATCGACCAGCTGTTGACATTGCTGCCGGCTCACGTGGCCTCAATCCTCGGGCTCCTCAGCCTGTCGCCCGTGTTCACGCTGTTGATCGCCCACCGGATCCTCAAGTTTCAGTTCAAGGCACCCCGCGTGATGGCCCACATCGTGACCGTGCTGATACTGGCCGGCATCTTTTGCGTGGCCACCATTCTCCACCAGCGCTAGTGCGTCTGCTGAGCTCGTCAAAGCCATTTGAACAAAGAGGTGTCCCCGATGGATAAGTCCCTGCCTGAACAAGCCTACAACGCACTGAAGGGCCTCAAGGCCCAGGCCGCAGCCGTCAACGACCAGATCGAGAACGGCCATCAGTGTCGTAAAGCCCTGAGCGAAGCGCAGCAGTTGATGGCCGCAAGTCAACCCTGGACGTCGGCGATTGTGAAGAAGCTCATGAGCAGCAAAGAACCCCTGAGCGTTGAAGACGTTGACGATGCCTGGCTTGTGAAAGTCTTTGCCTGAGCCGCCCGGCATAAACCGCCGATACTCCATTGCCCTGGGTTACAGGGTGCTGCCGTTTCCTGGAGCCGCTGAAGTTGCAGATAACCCCCGAGCAGTTTGCTGATTTTCGCACCATTGTCCTGACTCATATTGACCAGAAATTGCCACAGGAATGGTGGATCTGGCTGCGAGCTCGAGCGTTCGAGCAGGTCGAGGGTATTACTCCTAGGCCAGACGTCGACCTCGATGCCACGCCTGCGCAACTGGTGGCAGAGAATGTCTACGAGGACACCTTCAGGGCCTGCGATATCCTCAAAGTCTATGAAGGTCGAGGGCGAAATCCCGAAGTGATTGGCCAGATCGACGATCAGCCGGTGTATTACCTGCACACCACCGGGATTTACATCTGGGGCCCGGCAAACGCCTCGAGCTCAATATCGTTCTGGATCTCCTATCCGTCGTACCCACCAGGCTGGTAGTTCGCCTCAGCGCCCACTTATTTCAAACCACTGGAAATGCCCATGAAAGCAATCAAGTTCGCCGCAAGTGCTCTGACCGTCCTGGCCCTGGCAGTTTCGGCAGGGTGTCAGATGCTCCATTCGCCGGCCCCTACCAAGCCTCCAGTGGCTAAGTCAGCTATCCCACAGGTCAACGTGGATTTCGACTTTGACATGTACAGCGTGAAGCTGAGAGATCCCAAGGCCCCGGACGTTGACTGGCAGCGCCTGGAAAATGACATCCTGGCGCAAGCATCGGGTGCTCAAATACTGATGCGCGGGAATTTTAAGAGCAGCTACGCCCAGAGCCAGGAAGTCCACCTGAGTGCGGAAGTTACCCCGGAGATCTTTCGTAAAGCGCTAGAGCATCAGGGAAAGGTTGCAACCGAGTCCACCCATGCCACGACCGTAAACGGCTTGGATATGAAGTTGGGCTACACCGACTCTAAAGCTTTTTTGAAGTTGCCGCTGTGTCAGCCGGACGTACTGGTGCCTGGCAAGTTCTCGTCAACCCAAGCCATCACACTGAATCCATTGATTCGTAGCGAGGACAACATTCTGTTGACCTACGAGATCAAGTTCACCCCGGAGATTTTGATACCAGGCTGCCCTGATACGGACACTCGAAGCATCCTGCCGGGTGCACACGGTATGAAGCGCGTGTCGGCATCGACAGTCCTTAAAGGGAACTCCGTGGTCGTTTCAGGGCTGCGTGAGCAGGTGATGGATCCGGTGACCCAGAGCTATGCGGACAATGCTGACAACGAAATCAAGATCGTGGTGATCAAGCCAACCATCCGCCAGTAATCACGCATTGGGGCAAGCAGGGCAGGTGGGCTTTATAGCTCGCTTGCCTTTTTCCGTGGTGCACCAGGAGAAAAGATCATGAATTTCCGAAAATTGACGGCAGCTTCGCTGGCCGCCCTGACCTTGTCGCTGGCTACCAGTAATGCGTATGCAATCGCTCATACCAAACAGGAACACTACACGGCGACCTACAACACCAGGGTGTTGACCTTCAAAGTGACACTCAACGATTCCCGAGCCACCGATGTGGACTGGAGCCGGTTACGGGAAGATGCACGCCAGATTGACCAAGGGGTCGAGCTGAAGCTGCGTAATACCTACAAGCGTGATCAAGAAATCGACCTGACCGAAGCACTGCTCAGCAGCAATCTGAGCACTACCGCCTTCGAAGATGCCCTTTCTAAACAAGGCAAAGTGGAAAAAGCGACGGAGAGCGATGTGCTCGTAGGCGGGAACGGTAGTCCGATGCCGTTTGATAAGGATACCGTTACGGCCATAACTGCTAAGGAATGCTTAGGTGTTCAGGTTGAGCCTGGTTTTATTCAAATGCGGGAGCGAGTGAAAGTAACTCCGACAGCGGGTAGACAGGAGAAGGTTATCGTCAGTTACGACATCGAGTTTTCCGGCAAGGTTCATAGGGTGATTTGCCAGGAGCATGAGGTGCCACGTACTGGTTACGGTGACGCGGATGAGTTGTCGGAGTACCGTCGCCCGGCAGTGACCACTGTCCAAACCGTGACCGATGAAGAGCTCCCGGTTAATCGTCATGCCGCTATGACGGTGCTTGAGCAAGGACAGACATTGGCGGTCTCTGGCTTCCACCTGAAATCAATTAACTCAAGCTCGCGTTACGCGGAAGATGCCAAATCGAACGAAGTGACTGTGGTGTTGATCCAGATCGTTCCAGCCGATTAATCGACCTTTCTACCGAAGGTAGGCTTGCCAGCGGCTGCATCGCTGGCTTCAACCCCTCAACCCGTACGGAAGCACCCATGAAGATCAAGAAACTGACCGCTGCGCTCTGTGCGGCCTTTGCACTGACCACGCTGGCCGGGTGCCAAGCCTCATTCACCTTCAGCGAATCCTCGTCATCCGGTGTTGTGCTGTATCGCTCGGTGGGCCTGGTCTCGACCCTCTATAGCTTTAAAATGCCGGATGGCCCAGGTGTGATCGACTGGAGCAAGATCGGAGCTGTAACGAGCACTGAAGGGCCTGGGACAGTGATCCTGCCGAAAACATTGAAGGCCGAAGATCTCATGGATGGCCTGCGCAAGCAGGGTGAACTGACCTTTATTACCAGTTCCATTGGCTACGCAGAGTTTGGGCAAGATGTGCCAATAGGGCAGGGTGCGACCGGTTACATGGTCAAGAAGACCTGTGATGCGAGTAAGCATGAAGCTGAACCCATTTCACCAGTGGCCTCAGTCCAGACCCTGCCGGGAAATCCCCCGAAATCTTGGGTGTCGTTCGATTCGAATTTCGCAATGCGCGATTGGCAGCAGCGGATGAGCAGTTGCTGGACTGTTGAGGAAGCTCGACAGGTCGAAAGTAATCCCTACGCGAAGCACCTGGTCGTGATCAGCGGCGGGGAAGGCATTGCAACGGCCTGGCCGGAGAAGACGTCTTCTGGCCAACCTGCCGGCAAGACTCTAACGCTGATGGTTCTACGCCCGCTGTTGATGGAGTGATGCGCTGCGGGCTACCTGACCAGCTTTAGGCTGGCCCGCCGTTCGTTAACCGTCAGTTCTTGGATCTTCTCCCGGACAAGCCTGGCGCTGTTGATCGAAATCTCAGCGCCGACATGGTTACCGCGATTGCGAAGCTTCTCCGCTTCCTGTTCCAGGGCTGCAGCGCCAGCCTCCATCACCTGTTGATGCTGAAGCGCACGGCGTGCGACGGCGATGCTCAAGCCCTCCCGGTGTTTGGTCGCCAGGTGCAGGGAGTCTGCCGCAACGCCAATAAGCCCAGCCAGCAGCGCGTCATAGCTTTCCTCGCTGTATTCCTCATCCGGTTTCTCAAGGTACAGCTCCAGACCGGTCGCTGCCGTTTTCAGGGCGGACAATTGGCGCTGCAGTTCTTCCTGGTCGGCGAGGTTCATCGGTTGTCCTGACCCATGGCTGGTGAATTACCATCATTCTACATCACGAATTCGGTAGCTGTCTGTGACGTGTGTCGCGGTGGAAACCACCTGATCTTGTTTGTGATGGCGGGCCAATGCTAGTGTCAATATAGGCCTTAAAAGAACAATAAAAGACAAGGACACTGGCCAATGAGCCTAGTATTTGACGAGCCGATTGAGATCAATCTGGCCGAGCGCACGCCTGGCAATCTGAACTCCCCAGTTATGGAGGACACTCCGACTGCCTACCGTGATCAGGCATTCGTGGTGGATGTGGTGCAATTCAATGTCGCAGAGCACGCACACGCGCCAGCTGACAGCTTTGGCACGATCATGAGCAACGGGAAGGGTTCTGTGCAGGCACTGATCGATTCGTCCCAGAGCATGAAGGACACGATCAGTGTTCACACCAGGGTCATTGACCGGGTGATGGAGCAACACGGCGGGCTCAAGAACTACAAGCCTTCAGCCCTGTTCGAAACGCCAGAGGCCCTGGTTGCCAGCATTACCGGGGACGCGTCACTGGCCAGTCTGTTCAAGGCCCAGTCCATCGCGAAGGGGCTTTATCCAGCCGGCCCTCTGTCGGAGAGATCTCGAACCATCGTGGCGGAGTTTGATGGTTTGCCGAGTAGAGGCTGAGCCGGAACACCGCCCCAGCAAAAGAATCGTCACTCAGGTGGCGATTTTTTCTTTTCAGGCCATGAACGAATCGGCCCGCTCGACCACTGCTTCCAAGCGCTCATAGACAGCCGAAATTTGAGCGGCGTCGAACTCCTTGAGCGCCGATAACTTGGAGACTTCTCCAACGAAGCCGCGCAGGGCTCCCATTTCGGTGTCCGCCAGCTTTTGCTCATCATCCGATAGTGCCTGGCCGGAGACCCGCGTTTGCAGACTTTCAGCGGTTCTTTCCAGCAACATGATTTTGTCGACGATTGAATCCGTGAGCATTTCTTTGTGCGCTGCATCCATGGTTTTAACATCCTCTGGTGGTGCCGTAATGGTATCATCGGTTGCCATGAATTGCCCGAGCCTGCATTAGCGATTTCGGGTATGTACTGTAGGCCTCATTTCCTGCGGAATCTGCATGACAAACCAAGAAATACTGGATGACTTCGGCCACCTGGTCGGCAAAGCTTATTCCGAGTGCCTTCGAATGGACATCGCCGAGCAAACGGGTCGCACCGTGCGCTACTGCGGTCTTGTCCTGGAGACGGAAGATCACAGGTCGGATCGCCTGAACATTCGGGTCAACAACGACGGCATCATCAGCGGGTTTTTGTTCATCTGATGGGTGCCTTCGACCACATACAAAAGATAGGATAGGGAATGATTAAGCAAGTATTGCTGTTTTGCTCGATGCTCTGCGCGTTTCCAGCCATGGCTGAGGAGAATGAGCACTTTCTTCCGCCGCTGCCATGCTCAGGCGTGGTGGAATCAGCCAGCGACATCATGGGGAAATTGTACTCGATTGATACAAATCTGATCACCGTTGACGTCCTAAGCGTCAGTAAGCTCGAAAACGACACCGAGCTGACCTCCAAGGTGATGACGACCTATCAGGGCCACCAATGCGATATGGTATGGTCGACGCCGACGATAAACACTGCGATAGCCTTCTGTGCGCCTGAATTGTCATCCCTTTCTTGCAAGGCCGCTTCTCCAAGTCAAAAGGAACTGGACGAACTTGTTCGGTTGAAAAAAATGCGTAAGCCTGCAGATGCCAAACCAGGTTCTAGCTATGTACAGCCGTTTCCTTGAGCCTTGCATGGCCAGGCGTTAATGTTGACCAAAATCAGCCGTAGGGAACGCAGATGGAAATCTTTGATTTTTTGCGCATCGACAAGCCGCTTGAGCAGTTGGAGTCGAGCTATTTCGCCATTCTCTCAGACATGATCGAGGACTGTTTCGGCGGGACGAAGGCTGAGCTGGGCCAGTTCTCCGATTTTCTGCAGGAAACGTTCATTGCGCAGTTGAGAGCAGTCTCCCCTGAAGTCCGTGCGGCGATTGTCCAACACCAGCCAGTTTCCACGGAGCTGCGCCAGGCGTATGTACTGGGTCAGTTGTCGCTGGCGCAGAGTTTGATCAGTTCCATTTGCAGCAAGCGTGTTGACGATAACTTTGAACCGACCCTGCTGGAGCGCAAGTATCGCGATCTGCTGAAGCTCCTATTGGCCAAAGACATGACCGACGCAGAGCTTGCCGAGCTGACCGCCAGCACCCCGGAAACCATCAACCGCAAGATGCGGCGCTTACGCATGATCGGTGCCGCAGATTTCCGGAAGGATTTTCGCAAGGATGGTTCGCACGTGATCAACTTCCTGACATTGCCGGCGAAGGGTGTCTTGGAACACCACCGTATCAGGCCGAAAGCAGTGCGTGATGGCATTTAACGGACGGACAGTCGTTGCTGCCTGGAAGGCCTGATCTAGAATGATATCTCGTAGGCCGATTGGCTTACTCGAATGTGCGTCAAAAACACAGGCGAAGTGCAGTAGTGTGCACCCCCCGTTTCGAAAGATCCGGGGGTTTTATATGGGGTTGTCGGCGCCTGGGCCTAGCTGGATCGCGCTACTCAGCGGCCTTAGCTGCCCGGCGATTCTTCGCATCGCTGATCGAGAACACCGCCGCAGTCTTGAACGCTGCATCGGATTGATTATGCCGATTTGCAATGGATAAGAGCAGATTTTCCCGGTGTTCCTGCACGATACTTTGGGTATTTTCTAGCTCGGCATTGAGCTGGGCCAGCATGCGGGCATAGCTTTTCTCAGGATGGGGGTCATCACTTTTGGTGACCCAGCCTTGTATCAGCGAAGCCGCTACTCTCAAGCTGGTCAGCTGGCGGTTCAATTGTTCTTTGTCGTCGGTGTGCATTGGCAGCCCTGGGTGCAGAAGGTAGTGAATCGCCATGATTCTACACCAGATTCACCGGGAACGGCTGCCGTCAGCATTTCTGCACGGGTCGGTTACTTGATTGCATGCTCTTTGACGCCGTAGCCACGGATGCCGCTCAGCTGGCCGTTCTCGAAGAACACCACCACGTTGCCTTCCAGATCGTCGCGGATGCCGTAACGATGGATGTAGAAGTCCACAATAGCCCGGCCATCGTCGGTGAGCGGGACGCCTTTCTTGAAGGTGAGCCACTCAACCCGATCTTCGAGATCCGTGTCTTCCCAGGTGCCGTCAGTGCTGCGAGTGACGCGAGCGATGTTGATGCTCGACTCGACGGTGTGATCTTGCATGTTCAGGCGCACGCCAGGTTGCAGCTTGATCTGATCAGCCTTGATGCCCGACTCTAGAGCGGCGGCAGCCTTGATGACCTTGCATTGCGCCTGGGAGGGCTTCCAGATCTTCGCCGGCGTGTTCATTGTGGCTCTCCCTTCAACTCTGGCTGCGGGATGTCCGGCAGTTGGCTCCAGTAAGGATTGAAGGTATCTGGACGAGTCATCCAGACCGTGTTGTCGTTGCACCGAGCAATGACCACCAACTGATGATCCTTGGTTTCGGACACCTTTTGGTTGATCGCGGTGATTTGTTCGATCTTGCGTGTCTGATCCATCTCGGATTTCCTTTTATTTGCGCGGCTAGGGCGGTGATTTGGTGCCAATCCAGGCCGTAAACTGTGGCGCGGATAGCCTGGTGGCAAATTACCATCCTAAACGACGTATCGGCAATATATGAACTATGAATTGCGCTGTTCAATTCGAATAATTCGATTATGATGGAATTCATCTTCCTACCAATGCGGTGCTTGCCATGCCAACCCTTTACACAATCCCCGGCGCTTTCGAGCGTGCAACCGCTGAAAAGGCATTGCCACCCCTGCGTGACCTGCTTGATACGGGCGCAGTCACTCACCGGATACGCCTGTTGGATGAAAACGTTGAAAGAGAGGTCGAGGTACCGGCTATTGCGCTCTGGCTGCTTCAGCATGCGCTGGAGGAGATTGCGAAGGGTAACGGTGCTCAAGTTGTGCCGGTACAGGCCGAACTGACTACACAGGAAGCGGCTGACCTGCTAAACGTGTCCAGGCCCTATCTGATCAGGTTGGTTGAGGCGGGCGCCATCCCTTTCACCAAGGTCGGACGTCATCGCCGGCTGCGCCTGGTGGACGTTGTTGCGTACAAAACGAAGCGAGACGCGGAGAGTGCATGGATGATGAATGCGCTGGCGGAGCAGGGCCAAAGCATCGGGACGGTGTAAAAGCGATGGCAGGTCGGACAGGGGCCGTCTAATTGAGGGCCCCCATTCGTTGTTCAGCGACCGCTAGCAGTCATGACGTCACCACCCTGCATCAAAGCGTCGAGAGCGCCGCGAAGGGTGTCACCCTTGAACGTCTCGGAAATCGGCGTCAAATCCCACGTGACCTCCGCGTGGTAACCATCCACGACATAAGTAAACTCAACTTGCTTGTGGAGTGTCTGGTGGCGCTCAATGAAGTCCAGCATCTGACTGTCGGTGAACTGATATTGGCGGGGGATGAATTCCCCTTCCATTGGCGGTGGAGCGACGTCAAAAGTCTGCTCTGGCGCCGTTACTGGGGTGACCGCGACGACCTGGATTTCTTGAGGATCGTCAGGCATCGAAATTCTCTGACCGGTAATCTCATCGAACTCTTCGCACAGCATCACACCGTCGACCCATAGCCAGTGGCCTAGTCGACTGTTTACCGACGGTTTGTACTCGGCAATTGTCCAGACGCCTTTATATTTGACTCGGTAGTAGCCTTTTAGTCGTTCCATCTTTTCTATCCTTTTAACGCTGAATTATTGTGTTCTGTGTTCAGGGGGCCGGTTTCAATAGTCCTGCTGCGATCATGTAACTGACCAAAATCATATTGCAGGTTGTTTTTATTTACCGTAGTAGTCACCTTTAAGCTGTTCATACAGGTTAGCAATCAGATCAAGGTTACTTGAGGAATTGTCGAAGTCTACAATATTGCCAAAGTGTGCACTTGAAATAGACCTCTTGATTTGCGCTCTCTTGGCGCTGTTGCTTTTCATGTGCTTGATGCGTTTTTCAGCAACCACGGGGTCAATGTTCCTGAATTTCACCAGACGCTCATGGCGCACTGCGTCTTCAGCGTTGACCAAGATCACATGGTTGTTGCAGAGATTGAGCAGGTCACTCTCAACAAGCAAAGCTGCGTTGATCAGCACGATGCCTTTCTTGCCACGTAGTTCCTGGCGTAGCAGAACCATGACAGGGTCTTTGAAAATGTTGTTCAAAAAGTCAACATGCTCCTTGCTGTTCTCGCTGCCGAAAGCGATCTGCCCAATTTTTGACCGGTCTAGCGTTCCAAAGTGATTTTGGATTTTTTCACGAATGTCTTTGTAGCCCGGTTTATCTGATTCATATACTTGATGGGCCAGCTTATCAAGTTCAATGTTGTGAACCAGCGGGTTGCTTTCTGATACCGCATGTTGGGCCTCGGCATAGATAGCAAGTTGCTCGGCAACGTATGATTTCCCAGATCCCATTACGCCTGTTACCCCGTAGACAAGCTGGTGTGAGATCTTGCGTTCGAGCATTTTCTTAACTGGGAGCGGAACATATTCATGAATGAGTCCGTTCTCGGCCTGTAGTGCTTTCACGTTGCTGGAACTTACATGTGCAAGCTTGGAGCGTGAAAACATGAAAAAAGTATCAATGTTCATCTGAGAGCCATTGATCTGATCGAGGGCTTGTTCGGCCACTGCATCCGAGGCGTTTCTGATGCCACGAACAATGATTGTGGCACCTTGTTCAAATGCGAAATCCACAAGCAGGCCTTCGAAGAACATCACCTCAACATTATTTAGATGGGAAAGCGATTGTTTGGCAACAGCTATCCGCTCATGAGGAGTCAGCATGTATTTTTTGTTTGGATTTACACCAAGCCCAACAATGAGATGATCAAACCCAGCGGCGGCTCGGTTGATGATGTCAATATGACCAAAAGTGATAGGGTCACCCGAAAGTGCGTAAACGGCAGTAATCATGATGTGCTTCTCCAATTGCTTCAGATATTTAGACCGGCTGGGGCAACAGGCCGGATGTGATCATGTCGATAACCGCCACACGCTCGAATTCCACCCCATGATATTTTGGGTTGGCCAGCCAGCGTTTCACAGCACCGCAGCCTTGGGCAGTCATCTGCTTGGCATTGCGAGGATCGCGGCTGAGCTGCGGGCCGTCGTAGTTGGCCTGGTCGGCGAAGCTGTAGTACTCGCCTTTTGCGTTGCGCAGGGTGTAAAGCTTGCCCCTAACGGCTGTTTGAGCTGGTGCTGGTGCTACTTTCATATGAAAAATTCCACTCAGGTCGATCAGGCAGAAACCTTGGTCATCTGGCTCCGGCAAAAGAAACAGGTTACCTCGTTGGCATCCGTCGTCGTTTGAGGGCGCACGTAACCGCACAGCGTTCCTTTGAGGCCTTCACGGTGGTACTGCTCTCGCACGTGTTCGGGCATCAACGGATCAGCGGTGACCCAGTAGTTGTACATGTGCGTTTTAGCGCGGGCAGAAGTCGCCATGGGTATGCCTACTTTGTTTGCGGTGTATTGACGTATGGCGTCACTTCGAGCCCGGCGTCATCAATTAGTTTGTGATTTTCTTTAGCCAGCAGTACAGCTTCGGAATGGTGCCGGGCCTGAACTGGGTCTTTCTGCTCGCCGTTCAAAGCGACTTGCCAATATAAAAGATCGCCAACTTCCGCGCAGCGGCCTACAAGGGGCAGCCAACGGCGACCCGTAACTTGCATCCAGGCGTGTGAGGTTACCTGCTGCTGAATGGCGCCACAGTGCTGACACTGGCGGTGAGGCTCGCCCATGAGCATCTTGCCGGGGCCCCAGGATGGGTGCGTGTACGGTAGCCAGTCGTGCGCCATGTAGATATCCTCTAAACCGGTGAAAGGGTGGGCCTGGTTGCTATCCCAGTGTGCGACGCTGCTCCAGCAGCTCGGCACGGGTCTGCCGGGCATGGATCTCAACCTCGCCGGACTCCGTTCGAATAAAGCGCAGGCTGATATGGCAACTCTCGCAGCGATCATTCACGGCAGATTGGGTCGCCGAGAGGTAATCCTCGACAGGATCGCTCTGCGGTTGTTTGCAATCCGGGCAGCAAGCCAGTTGGCAGGCCTTGAGCGTGATGAAAGGTAGAGACATACGACATTCACTCTTTTGCTGTGGCTGGTTGACGAGCATGCCTACCGGCCAATAACCTGTACACAACGCACTTTCGGTTCTGCCGATTTTGCCCAATCTCCGAGGCCCGCCTGAGCAATCTTGCGGGCTTTCGTGTTTCTCGCTACCGGAAAAGTTTTTCCAGAAAGGTGCAATTCCTTTCTTACAGCTTCGTCCAGTACGGCTTATCGTCAGGAATCGGCTGAATAAGGCCTTTCTGGCGCTGCCGGATGAGTAGACGGTCTGTGGCACGCATTTCAACCGCATCAGGGACGCCGGCCTTAATAGCAGCTTCACGGACATCGGAGGCGCGAAAGCGCTTACCCATTACGCTGAGCATGGCGCTGATTTGAGCCTCAGTGATCTCGATTCCTTCAACCTTCATGGTCACTTCCTTAAGTTGGATAGCAGGTTACTCGAACGGACAGAAGATTTCGCCGTACTCGCCAAACAAACGCCTTTCCAAGATCGTCAGGCCCTTGATGTTTCCGACATAGATCTTCGGGCTCTGGGAGGACAGGAAGGCGGCGCCGGGGGAGTGCTCCAGCCAGTGATCAGCCGTGCCTGAGGAGAACTCGAGGTTCAGCTTGTCGGACACATCGATGCCATGGAGCAGACCATGCTGGAACGCCAACAGCAGCGACATGGCGGCCTGGTGGTAACCGAACGGCACGTAGGACACTCCCCACGAACGCTCATAAATGAACTCCCGTGTCAGATCCGCCTCATTCAGGGGAGCTGGACGACTCATATGAACGTCGCACATCTTCCACCACATCTCCTTGGTGATCTCTGGTGTCTCAGGCATCTGCATGCTTCCCTATGAACAAAGTGGTCATTCGCCGTGCAACCATTGGCTGGCGGTAATTGTCTCCAGGCTCTCCCACTCCTGCAAAGTCGGCTCACGGTGGTCTACCCAGAGCAGGTTCGCACGGGCCTCTACCTTTCGGCGTTCATCCACGGTCTCTGCTGTCACGACAAACCATTGGCCAAACTGCTTAATGGCTGTCGCATTGGCGTGAATTGTCATCGTCGACCATCCGAAAACTAAAATAATGGATTGAGCTTCACCTGGCAGCGTTAAAACTTAACCCGGCTGTATACCCGATACTTAAAACTCGCGGGGTTTTTGCTTGGACTTAAGAATAAATCCCTAGAGTCATACGGTCAAGACTTATCGCATGAATTGACGCGCAGGTTTTGTAAGCCGATTGCCCTGTAAGTAAAGGGCTTTGGAGGTGGTTGGCGGTCGAGGTCAGGGTTAAGTCGGTTTAAGTCCCGAGGTTTAAGTTTTAAGTCTTCTCCTCTTACTGACTCTCTATGTACTCCCCCTACAGGTCGGACAGAGGGGGCGGATGCGGGGCAGGGTTTCTGCGTTGCCTGGCGGCCCGCGCTGTCGTGAACCGAGCCCTGCGGTCTCGGCCCTTCGGGCTTCCATCGCTAACGCCACCTACGGGAGTTACGCAGAGAAAAAAGTAACTTTTCAGGCCGGTCGAATTTAAGTTGATGACCCGCTTGCGCGTATAACGCTAGAGGTGTACATTGAACTCATAGAAGAAATGGTGGCTTTACGCCAGTTAAAAGAATTTTGAGGGATTCAGCAAATGCAGACATTGAGCGAGAAAGAAAACGCGTTGCTCCTGACGGTTGCGCTTCCAGACAATGACGACTGGCGATTGCCGGAAGGCAATGATGAAGTGATCAAAGAGCTAAACGAAGTGCTCGTCGCAGCGCTTGAATTCGCCAAAGCTGGCGACCGTACCTGGGGCGATATTGCCGAGGAAATCTTTCCTGCTCTCGCCAAGCTCGATGCAAAACATTCAAAGCTCGGGATCCTTGAATCCGATGGCTACACGACTGTTGCCAGGTTCTTCGCAATCAACCTGAACACAGCGATCTACGATTACCTGCGTTACTACGACGGCGCTCAAGCCTAAGCATCAACAAGGAATTCATCATGGCCACCAAAAAACTGACCCAGGCTGAGCAGGACGCAATCTACACCTGCAAGCACTGCGGAAAGCTCAAGGGGAAGCACCAGCTAGACACCCTGCATTGCCCGGTACCGGCTGCCGAAGGCGAACCCGTGACATTTCATGCTGAAAACACTTATCAGCTGATTTTGCGGTATCGCTGCAAGCACTGCGGGAAGGTTGAGGCTGATCACCAAGCAGGAAAATGCCCGATCAAAAGCAGTTCGCGTACATTCCTGCACTTTCACCCGGAGCAGAAGTACGAGCCCACCGAGAAAAATCCGGTGAAAATTCGTTTTGTACTTTAAGACTCTGACCTTGAGTAAGGAAAACACGTGAGCACTATCAACATTGCAGGCCTCAACAAAGCAGAAGTCCTGATTGCGCTGTTCCATGGATCGCAGAAGATCCGGCTCGGTCGGGTAGTGAGCAGCCTGAGCATGGAAAAGGCCGAGAGCTTGTTGCAAGGCGACTGCTATTTCGACTACCTGGATGGCTTTGTGATGAAGGTCGACCTTAGCTCGGACGAAGTCGAAACCTGGCTGTATGACCGCGACCTTGGCGCTGGCGCTTTTGAATCGGCCATCTCTCAATTGCAGACCGTTAAAAAATGACCGAGTCCACTGCTTTGACCGTCCAGCAGTTTTTGGAAAAGCACAGCCCCACACCGCTCACGCTCACTGCTGCGAAAGATATCGTCGCCAGCAGCGTGACCCAGTGGCATAACTTCGGCCAATACGACACGCCGTCAGGCAAGCCAGGCTATTTGCTTGGCCTTCGAAATGAGAACGGTCTCTGGGGCAACCTCCACGAGTGCTTTTACGACATCGCCAATTTTTCCGTCGACGAGGTCGAGCGCTGGGAAGGAGACATTCGTGATCTCGCAGGAATGACCTCTTCAAAATATTTCCTGCAGGGTTTTGACTGCCTGGATCGTTTTGTGGAGCTAAATTATCCCCATCTGGTGGAAGAAATCAGCCAAGAAAGCCTTTCCAAAGCGCTGGATGATACTGATTTACGCGTTTTGATGAGCGGGGAAGGCGTTTTCCGTTTCTACGGCTGGGACAATCGAATGTTCCTGGACGGAGAAGTCGGTATTGAGCGGCTTGCCGCTGCTCGCTATATCGCCGGCAAACTGAACACGAAAGTCCCGCTTACCGGGGCTGTACAAAGCCACCATATCAGCAACAAGTCCGTGCGTGGTCTCAGTGACGACTACGAGCTGTATGCGGTCGCGAAGTCTTTTGAGTTGGAGCTCGATTTGTTCCATACCATGCGTGAGTTCGGTGCTCCATACTTTCAGGCTGCTTTGCCGGCTCCCAACCGAGGCACCGTGATTTTGCTACCAAAACACGAGCCCAAATCGATGGCGGTTGCAGCGCAGTTTGCCCAAGCGGACGTGACGGATCTTGGACTGCACCTGCTGGCCTTGTCATCGAACCAAGCTTTTGCCCCGAACACTTGATAGTTCGATAAACTCGATCTCAACTGAAAACAAGGACGCACACGATGAACCAAGAACTGATCAAAATGCAGAATCTCACTGAGCGTGAGCAGGTCGACTTCGCCGCTAAAGCCGTAGGCCTGACTATCGAATGGCCGCGCATGGATGATATGCCACCGGCGATCATGCCGTCGTTTGAGTACTGGCGCCCAAAAACCAACGGCGATGATGCGCTGGCGCTGGCGGCGGCCCTGGATATTCAGATCGAACAGATTGGCAAAACCAGCGGCAAGACCACGGAAGTAGTTTGCCACCCGAGAGGGCGATTCGACTGCGCCGTCACTGTGTTGCATGGTGACGACAAGGTAGCCGCCACCCGTTTGGCGATCTTCTACGCCGCCGTGCTGCTGGGCATGTCGATCAAAGAGTAGGTCGATACAAGTGAAGGTGACCAGGGTCGGCCACGCGGTGGCGCTAAAGCTTTCCGGAAAAACCGAGCAGACGCATCCGTATTTTTGATCCTTGAGGTCGGCCTTAGGACGGGAGCAAAGCGATAGCCGCTGGCGCGGAATGGGCGATTTCCCCCTGATCAATCCCCCTGCTCGCCAGGCCTCAGCCCTTCAAACAAATGTATATACAATGTATATACAAAATGCTTGCGGATCTTGCTGGCTTGGGGCTATTCTCGACTCTCAGCAGGAGGTGGTTATGCAAGTGAAAATTCAGCAGTGGGGCAATAGCGTCGGCATTCGATTGCCGGCGACGGTGCTCAAGCAAATGGGCTTGGTCAGTGGCGATCTTCTGTCGCTCGATGTGTCTGCCGAGGCGATGACGCTCAAGCCGCTTAACGTCAGGCCACATTATCGTCTCGCCGACCTCGTGGCTCAATGTGATCTGACTGCTCCAGAACCTGCAGATCTCGCCGCCTGGAAGACAATGGTACCTCAAGGTCGTGAAGTATGAGCGGAGCCAAATTCGCCCGAGGCGACATCATCATGGTCATGATGAGTGCTGCCGGTGATGAATACGTCGAGTCCCGGCCTGCGCTTGTTCTTACACCTGCGCTGTACAACGCCAGCGGACTCGCGCTTGTGGCTCCGATCTCCCTGGGTGGCGACTTCGCAAGGCATGCAGGCTTTGCAGTGCCTATCAGCGAGTACTTCGGCACGAGTTCGCAGGCTGTTGTTCTGTGCAATCAGGTCTTCACTGTTGACCTTGTGGCCAGGGACGCTGTTTTCGATGGGTTGCTACCTATCGAGGTGGTTAACGATGTCCTGGCACGCATTCAGGCGCTCATTGATTAGCAGTATAGGAGTTTGGAATGGATTCACTCGAACACCCGCTGCACATCAAGGACTTGCTCAACAGCGACAAGGTGAGCAGTACCCAGGCGAAGAGCCTGATCAAATCAGGCTGGCAACTGCGCAGCCTGACGGAGCGCGATTGTTACTGCTCATTCGGTGCGGCGGGCCTCTACACCCACTGCCTGCACGACGGGCAGCGTGGTTTGCGCCAGCTCACCGACAAAGCCATCAAAGGTCTGAAGCTTGTTGATCCGTCGCCAGCGCCCGTCCTGTTGTTCGACCAGACATGGGTGATCCTCAAGGTTCCGTTTGAAAACAGGGGCGAAGCTAAAGCCGCTGGCGCGGAGTGGTTACCAATCTTCAAGCACTGGGGTTGCACACCAGCTGAGGCCGAGGAGGGCGGGCCGCTCTTGCACTGGCTGACGTCCCCGCTGATCACTGCAGCCGGCGAAGAAGACCGCCTGCTACTCAGCGTACCAGGTGATGACGTTGAAGCTGTAAAGGCCGCTGGCGCGTTCTGGGGACTTAACGATACCGGCAATGGCTGGTATTGCTTCCGCACCCAGGCCGAGAGCTTCGAGCGCTGGATTAGCTAGGCCCTGATATTTTAAAACTCAATCACTGACGTAATAACTTTTCTATAAAGGTTTCAGTTCATGTCATTGGTCAAAATAGTTAAAGGTGAACCGGTCATTGTTTTCAGTGACTTGCTGAAAGAAGTTGCAGCTCGAACAGGGAAAAGTATTCACGATTTTAATAATTCTGGCTCACATTTTGATAGGTGGGCTAGAAGAAAAGGTTATCGTGGAAAAGATCCAGAAGGGAAGGCGATTGGATCTTCACAGATTTGGTATTCCGAGTACCGAAACGATCCAGCTGGGGAAGTCAAACGACCTCTCTACCAGAATTTCTGGCACGTTTGGAGGGTTTTTGCCAAATTCAAATCGGTTGGCGGTAGTAAAAAACTGGTGATCTCTGCAATCCACGAAAAAATCAAAAAAGCCACCGGAAAACCTAGCCGTAAACAGGTGCAGGATTATGAATTTGTTAGGCAATACATTGATAATCTCTCGGAAATTGATGACCAGAGCCGTATAGCATTGCATCGCCAATATCTTCGCAGCCACCAACAGGATTTCGAATTGGCATGGACTGAAGAGATATTTGAAGTTATTTACGACCTGGTCGGTGAATACAAAAACGATAAGGTTCGTATTATGTATTAAACCGCTGTATTACCGACCGGTTATGCCTGGTTCTGACCGGGTATTTGTTGACCGATTGAGCGGCGGATCCTTCAGCCGCAGAAAATCCTTAAACTGTTCAACTGGACTGGCACCATGAACCTAACATTCGAAGAAATCATCGAGCTCGAAAAGAACTTTCGCCACATCGACGACGATAATTTTGTCGCCAAAGTGCGCCTGGAGGTTCGCCGCCACGTAAATGCTCTGTTCGACAATAATGGCAATTTTGTCATGCGCAATTTCGACGCCCACCGCTCGTACCGTTATGATGTCACCGATCCGAAGCTTCCATGGCAGATGGAAAGTCGACGGATGCACGAATTCCTCTTCGACGATGACGGCAATCTGCGTGAAATGGTTGCCCATGAATTGCCAGGTGTGATCGACGAGCGCGGCTTCACCTGGCGAAGCAAAGCGGTGCATCTGCACTACGCCAACGAACACGGCAAGACAACCAGCGGGTCGTACCCGGCGACCTGGATGGATAAATAAACGCTAGAGATTCATTGCACTCTTCCTAAACCACCATTATCCTGTACGGAGTTACAGTGCATAAGGGTTTGGCCAACTGCTTTATGCGGTTGGCCTGAGTTGATGATTTCAAGGTGCCGAAGATGCCCCAAAGCAATCTGTGACACCAAAGGCCTTGGAGGGCTTGCCAGATGAGCAAAGAAGAATGCGTCCAACGTGCACGGAACCTGAATCACCAGGCCATCGGCTACCGCATCAGCGGGGAAAAACGCCAACTCAAGATCGCTGCTGAGTTTCGCATGCGACGCGACGAGTTCATGAAGCAAGCCCGAGCGGCTTAATCGGATCGCCCTCGGTGCGCCGGGGGCTTCAAGGCCTTCAAAAAGGAATTCACTGTGAGTGACGACACACTGGTCAAAATCCCCCGCGAAGCGCTGCTCGATCTGATCAGTGTCGCTCGTTCGGTCAATCGCGGTAAACAACACGAAGTTCGCCTCCCAGGTGAGGACGAACCTTGCTACTGGCAGCGCAAGGAATGGGTCGACTGGGCTGTGGAGGCCGGCGAACTGGTTGCCGCAGAGATGAAGCGGCTTAATCCCGAATCCATTCTTGCCAGCAAGCCGACAACCGAACAGGAAATCGCCGTGAGCGCCGAAAGCGATGCCCGCAGCTGGATTGAGTTCTCGCTTGGCGGTGAGCGTTGGTCGTTCGATGGCGATCAGCTGGTTTTATGGGATGGCGAGGAAGAACTCTTCATGTTCCATTCATATCATGGCCTGGCTGAGCCAACCAAAGACACGGTGATCGCCTACGTCAACCAGCTACTGTCATCGAAGGCTGGCACTGATGGCCAGTAAAACCGTCTTCAAATCTTTCGCGGCAAGGAAGGCCGAAATCCTAAGGCGCAACCGATGGATCAATCGCGCCTGGTACGAACTGACCGGAGTCTATTTCTTGGGCGTCCCAGTGCCATTCTGGCTTCTTCTGGTTTGTGTCCTGCTCCCCGCTATGACCCTCTACGTGGGGGCGACATCCTCGCGGCCAACCTATGTGTTCTGCGACGTCAAGGGCATGGCTTTCGCCAACGCCTCAGAGGCTGGCAGCATTCCTTGGATGGTCACTGCTGACGGAATAAAGAACGGCGATGAACCCGGAGCCATGTCAGGCACCCAAATGACCTGCGACGAGGCGATCAGGGTTTTTGACCTTCGCCAGTCGGAAGCCCATCACCAAAAGAAGGATCAGTAATGTTTTCCAAGAAATCCAAGTTCGGTTTTCCTACAATCGGTCTGATCGCGGCGTTCAGCCTGATGCCACATGTTGCCCAGGCTGAAGGGCTCGGCAGCTTCCTTTCGGAACTGACTCAACCGCCACTCCCCAAGCCGGCGCCGCAGTATCGATTTGTGCGCGATGCGATGAGTAAGCTGACTGCGGACGAATACATCTCCTTCAGCCCTGCCAATCCCAAGGCTCATGTTTATGTGTTGGCGGATGCCTTTTGCCCATGGACTCGTGAACTGCACAAGAGCGTGCCTGAGTTCAATGCCAAGGGCATCGAGGTGCGCTACGTCGCCGCTCCGGACGGGAGCATAAGCGGGCCGGCCTGGACGGCATACAGGAACATCTGGTGCAGCAACGACCCCGCAAAAGCATTTGATGACGCAATGAAGGGGAGAGCGGTAAAGGCATCGACCTGCGGCGATAACAAGCTGCGCACCCTGGCGGCCCAAAGTCAGTTCATGCAGGCTATGCCCACTAATGCGACCCCAACGACTTTCTTCCAGGATGGCTCCTGGATTGAGGGCACAGACGCGCAGATCGTGTCTGCCTTGCCAGATCGTGCCATTTTGGGTGCAAAAATTGTCGGCCAATACGGCGCTCGATAAGGATTTGATGCGATGACCACGATTGATCCAGCAGGCATTGATATCGATGCGATGGTAGAACAGGTTTTTCTTGGAGTGGAGGACGCCGAAACGAATGAGGCTATCCATGCCGGGCTTGTCGCTCAGGCCTACACCATCCGTCTTATCGCGAAGGCATGCGAGGGCACGAAAGTGTTTGCTCGCGCTGAAGTTCAGTTTGAAGCCTCCAAAAGTGATTTTGAATCGATCACTGAACCTTCGCAGAGGCTTGCAAACGCCTGGCTGGAATTCCTGGTGAAATTCGTCGATGCGCCAACCCAGTTACACCGGCTGACCACCATTCGATTGTGTTTTCCGCTGGTGGCTCATTACCTGCCGAATGAATCGGTAATGCCCACTGGGCCTGTCCTACTCTGAGTCGTTAAGGAAAATCCGGATGGAAACCACGGTGGAAGCTGCGTTCGAGAAAGGTCTCTCCGTTGGCAAAGAGGGACGGGCGCAAGGTGACATGTCGATCACGGCTTGTCGGCATGCCTGTCCGTGGCCAAAGGACGATATCCTGCGCCGGGCGTACATCCGAGGCTGGAAAGTCGGCACCGGTCGCGTTGATCCAGAAGAAACATCAAAAATCATCAGTACGGACGATAGAAAATGAAGCGCATGACACTGGTGTTGCTGGCGGCGCTCAGCCTGTCAGGTTGCGATATAGCAAAGGATATGGCTGTAAGGGTTGGCACTGAGTTCGCAAAATTGTCGCCGGATACAGAGCCAATGACTATCGTGTTCTGGCCTTACACCAAGTTCATGATCGGCGGTAAACCTGCGATGGTAGTCGGAAATGAAATCTGCCCACCGGTAACCACCTTTTTTGGTGATGTGGATCCGGCTGTAGGCAAACCGCTGTGTACGTTCGTTACACCAGAAACAAAATCGGTATTGGTGCAGGTGTTGCTGCCTGAAAACTTGTCGGTTGAAGTCTGGTCAGTCGAGCGCTCTGATGACCGAACGGTACTCCGTCGTGCGGATGGCAGCCTTATCGGTGCTGCCCCTCAAAACGATGAAGGTGAGTCATGATCGAGACCCAGCATGAGCCGAACTGTGCGTACGTCGCCAGCGACCTTCCAGTGCCATGCACCTGCATAGCCGGAAGGCTCGCTGCAAATCCGTATATCGGCAAAGGTGACCTTGAGTCAGCCTGGGTTAGGGGGTACCGTGGCGAAGCCGCCCAGGCGCCAGCACCGGCAGCCTGGACTGAGGCCTTTGAGGCCGGACGTGAGAAAGAACTGGCCGACCGGGCTGAGTTGCTCAACTTTTTCTGCTGACAGGGACGAACAGATGACCGATAAAACTATTGAATTGACAGTCACGCTCACCGAGCGGCAGGTGAAAGATCTCCAGCGCTTTCATGAGACCTCGGAAGACGGGCAGGGGTATGACGTTCCCGCCGAGCGTATGACGTCGCTGGCGCGTGCTGGCATGATTCGCTCGACGGGTTTCTCACGCTACGAGTTCACGGACGTGGGTTCTTCGGTGATCCAGCGCCTGAGCGCGAACGAAGACAAGCTGGGCCTGGACGAGCGCCTCAAGGCCGCCAACCTGTACTCGGTGGCCGAGTTGCTGGCCAGTGGGCCGCTGGATGGGTTTCATGTACACGCCGGCGTGCACAACCTTGAGACGTTCCGTCAGTGGCTGGAAATGCGACGAGGCGAGATGATGCGGTTGCAAGCCCCGTACGACCTGAAAGAAAAGCCAAAAGACGAGATGTACGAATGGGTGTTTTCGCACTCTGCGGCTTTCAGCGAGGTTCACATCAACTTCAAAGCCGCCATCGCCTCGCTGGCGCCGGCGCCAAATCCAACGCTGAACTGACTTAATTGCCGGAGATCTCAATGACAGAAGCGAGCACTCAAACCCTGAAGGCTTACCAGGTCGGTGATTACGACATCGTTGCAGCGTTCACGCCGGAAGGGGCAATCGAAATTCTGTGTGAGAAATTCGGTTATCCACGGGAAGACTACACCATCGATGAAGTCCAGTTGGTAGGCGATAAGCACCTCGATTCCCTGGATGTGTTTAACGTGGACGAGGGAAAAACTGAAAAGCTCGAAACATCACTGCGCCAGGACGTGGCAGCCCTGAACGCGCCAGCGTACATCTACGGCTGGGAATGAAACACTGAGGCTGCACCCCGGCTAAGGCATCATCACAAGACAAGAAGGACAGCACCATGCAACAGAACATGGCCATCCAGACTAAAGGCCCGATCTACAAAATCTCGGACGAAGATCTGCTGCAATTTTCGCTGGTTGGCGGTAAAAACCAGGCATTCGAATTCAGCAAGCAATTCGTATGGGTGGCTGAGTCTTCTACCGAGATCGAGTATCACCACGGTGGGAAGATCTTAAAAAAAGGCGCCCATTACAATGACTACTACGGATTTTTTACGTCCCTGAACCACAAGGAAGCACACGATTTCGCTGAATCGTTTGGTATTACCGAGGAGAGCTCGCTGGTCTTGGTATGTAGAACATACGTTCATCTGACTCCATACCTTGACCAAAATAAGGCTCATAATGCCGACAAACGTGCCGGCCAGACACGTCACTTTGAACAGATCCCTGCGGAATGGTTGCAAAAAATTCAGCCAGGTGAAGATAGTACCCAGATCTATCGCAGCATCAAGGAACCGGTGCTACTGACCAGCGAAATAACCTGGTCGAGCAAGTACTCGCCCGAAGAGAACCTGGCTCTGGCTGAGGCGTTGAAAGGTCGTTTTCCCTGCGAAGACTTTGCGGTAGTGGTGTGATTGACGGCTACCAGGTCGCGCTTTACCATCGAATGTGCACTATCCTCACGCATCAGGCCGGCCATGTCCGGTGCTGCGCACCAGTGGACTGTTGTTAAAAACCCCCACGCCTCGGGTCGGATTTGTCCGGCACTGCGCACCAGGGGGTTACTTGTTTTTGAGCCGAGCCCGAAGGTGCCCGCAAGCCAACCGCCTAAAAATAATTGCATTAAAATGCCATAACTACTTGCAAGTGAACCCCTAGGGTAATACATTGTAGCTACAACAGTTATGGAATGGATTTTCATGAGAACGCGCACCTCAGCAACGCTCGTCACAGTCATATCTTTGGGCTTTATGTGCCTGGCACAGCCGGCGCTGGCGGAAACCACCAAGGTTTCGACCATGACCAGCCTCGACAACCTGCACGGCGGTAATTCCCAGGCAGTCTTGATCGACATGAAGGCCCGGTGCACCTACGCAGGAGCCTTAATGCCTGCCGAAGGCAGAAATAACTTCAAGGTCGAGGTTGAGCGCAAATCCTGCCCCAACGACGTCGGCATCCTGGTCGAAGAGATCCATGGCACTGCCTTCCTCGGTGAGTTTCCCATCGTGGAGCCTTGTAAAGACAGTGTCGATTGCTACCGGTCGCTGGAAGCGGGTGCAGTTGTCACTCTCGATTACACATCTGTGGCTAATGGAAATCAGGAATAGGTCATGGACATTCATTCCCTAAAGCTAAACCTGACCAACGTAATGCCGATTCTGGATGCAAATCTGGGTGCAGCATACCGCGAGTACATGGCTGGAGATTTACCCAAAGGCGCATACAGCTATGTGTTATCACGACATGCGATGGCGCTTTCTGTGTTATCCAAGGACGAACTAGAACCAAAAGTTGCTTATAAGTCTTGCGCGTTGCTTGCGATGGATTTGCGCTGTGGGCTGCAAGAACCGACTATGCGAACCTCAGGTGCTGAGTCTCAAGTCGAGGCTTGGTGGCAATGCTACCGGGATGCTGGTTACACCGAAGTGAACTCGTTTTTTAATGCGCCTATGCTGCCTTCGCCCTTGGCTGCTTGATTATCGAGTTGGGGCAGGGCTGGCGAGTAGAGCATCAAGAGAGAATCGACACCTCCGGGCCGGCCCGGCTGCTTGCAAACAGCGTCAGCCATCGCGCTTAATGGGATATGGATCTCCCCACCACCAGGATTTCAATCATGAGCAAAGCGAACCAAGCTTTCCAGCACACCCCCGTCAGACCGGCCCGCGAAGGTTGTCTGGGTGAGCAGGTGTTCCTCAAGAACTGGCAGGAGCTACTGGCGCAAGACAATGGCTATCACCCGGATTTTGACGGCCCCAACGGCATGCTGATGCACGTTGTTTCGCCGGGCGACGGAATCCTGACCCAGCGTCATGCCACGGTCGCGGCCAGCCTGGTGCGTTGGTTGGGAACAAACAATGGCCTGGGCTTCTTGCAGAAAGCCGACCTGATGTGCGACGTGATTGGGGACAAGGAAGAGGGCTACATCGCCGAGTGGGCGTTGGAAAATCGCCGGAGCAGTACCACAAACAGCGGTGTCCGCACTTTGGAAGCGGTGATGATGGAGCCGGGCGCTGTGAAGCCGCCGAAACTGAGCGCGGATGACTGCGAAACCATGGAGCAGGTCTTGATGTGGCTGGCGTCCCCCCACAGTGTCTACGTGGTCTCGGGCCAGGACTTCTTGAAAAAATGCCGTAGCGATATCGAGGCCTGTCTGCGCGAAGAGCGTAGCCGCTTGCGTGCCGCTCGCGGATTGGCGACCTCTCCTGAATCGGCCATGCAGCCTTGAGCCTTATTGACGCGTTGCCTCCTGATGTGGAAGCGCGTCTTCCCGGTATCCCCGGTGCTCGGAGCCATAGTCTGTGCACCTTCCAGTCAAGCAATTAATTTCACCTAAATTATTGCCAAGTTATCTCTAGCGTCATACAATGATCACACAGGATACCCCTGTTATTGGCGCTTGGAGCTTTTATGTCGTTCGCACTTTTAGGTTTCGCCTCTCTGTTGGTAGGCGCCGGTATGACCCTTGCCTTCAGCGATCATGCTGCGGCTGGCTCGGCTACCGGTGCATTCCTCGGGGCCGGTCTTTTTGGTATTGCCACGGCAATTTCGCTGCTCAAGCCAACGAAGTGAGCCAGGAATCAAAATGACCCCCGATCTGTTGAAGTGCCCGTACTGCAACGAGAAGCTGGAAGGCTACTCAGTCCCTGCCTTTACAGCGCCGTGCTGCGGGAAGCTGGTCGCGGCCCGCGAACGCGTCAAGCCTGTCGACGTGATGGTTTTCATCCCTCAACTCCATTACATGAAGGAACATGGTCTTGAGGGCGACATCACCAAAATCCCAGGCACCGTGCGTCGTGATCCATTTCGCCGCGATAGCCTCTGGACGATGGTCTACTTCGACGGCGATTTTTACGTCCGCCTGACCCCAAAATTCATGGAGTTGGAAAAGGCTGGGTTCTCCCATGGGGTGGCCATCAGTTCCAGGTTCAGCACCGAGGCTGGCGCCCATCAGTTTGCTGATACCTTGGATAAATTCTTCGATGCAATGGCTAAAACAATGCGGGCAAATCCAGAGCGCATGAAGCAGCTCAGGAAGAAGTGCAAGAAGCTCAGAAAGAAGCGAATCGGCTGATTCCCTGGAACAGGGCTGAGCTCTCAGGCTGGAGGAGATCCTCAATGACTACGTTTGATTTACTGATGAAATCGGTGAAGGACTCCGGCCAGCTCGTCGAGCGCCAGCCTGAATCCACCGCTGAGCTTCCACCTGAGGCTACGCCAGTGGCGCAGTCCAAACGCTATCTGGCCCTGCAGAAGACTGGCCGGCGAGCGAACGGAAATGAGCGGGATCACGGCAGCGTGGTTCACGCGGTCAAGTCTGGCGCCTGGGACGCGTTTTGCGGCGCCCACCCACAAGGCTCCTCTGACTGGAGCTGCACCGAGTCAGAAGCTGTGACATGTGATAGGTGCTTGCTCAAGATAGCGAGTCTGTCCGATGGCCAATGAACAATTTGCCAGCGTGACGTTCGATGATTTGGCTCTGGAGGACACAGTGGTGATCCAGGATCACGGCCACAACGCCCACGGAGCCAGGGGGAAGGTGTATTTCCTGGACGCCGACACCCAGCTCGTCTCGGTCGTCACGAACGGCTGCGTAGATACTTGGGAAGGCTACGCTGACGGTCTTCAGAAATTGGTTGCCTGAATATATCGAAGTTAAGGAGTTTATGCTCCGAGCATAATTTGCCTAATTTCGGTATAAACCCCTTAGCCTTGCCATGAAAAACGGTGCCGAGTCAGTAAAAAAAGCACCCATTTTGACTCTTATGGAGAAGACCCTATGCCGAGTAAAAAACCGCTTACCGCGCTTCAGATTGCCGAAAAGCTGGAAGGGGAGCATAACCTTGCCATCCGTGCCATGGACATGGCTAGTGGGCACCCCCCGGCTCGGCAAAGCATGTCCAGTTCTTGGCCAAACACGACCGGCACACCAAGCAGTTCGAAGAGCTGATGGTTTCGCTCAAAACCCTTTTGAAGGACGCCTAGGGGGCGTGGTGTTTTGAAAACTTTTCTGACTCTGTCGCAATACGGATCTACCTTTGATTGGGTAATAGCCTGCGTTGGCTTGAGTATGATGTGCCTGGGTTTCTGGCTGGCCGGGTACCGGTTTCTGACGGTGGTGGTCTCGATCCTAATGGCGGGTAGCGTCTTCCAACTACTATTTGGAATGGATACTCTAATATGGGAGTCAGGCTGGATGTGGTATGACTGGAGGGTGCCGTTGACCATGCTCATGGTGGGTAGCCTAATCTCCCTGGTGATCACCGCGTTCATCGTCAGGGACATGCTTGTTGCCAAGCGCAAGAACGCTGAAATCGAGGCATGCGCTGAAAAACCTGATCAGGAACCTGATCAATAGACTATTCGTTTCGCTTCAGATCGAAGCCCCGCCCTCAAAAGCGGGGCTAAGTCAGTAGGGGAGGCGCCGATCCAGCGCCATAGACCAGACCTGGAGCATCACTTGGACAAGAAATTCATCGAAGAAAAACTCAACCTGCTGGGCTCTATTCAGGCTGCTGCTGTGAATGTGCGGGAAGGTGAATTTTCCCAGCATACCCAAGTCGTACTCGCGGCGGTGATTGTTTCGGGGATCGTGTCTGTACCACTCCAATCATTGGTTTGGTCTTTGATCATCTGTACGCTCGCTTTCTTTCTGGCATTCAAAATGTGCAAATTGCCGAAGTCGTGGGGCGAGGCAATGGATAACAGATTGACCGATTACGAGCCGGTCGACTTTTTGGCCTATGCAAAGTTGCAGGAACAGACGAAAGAATGTGGCGAACTCGGTTTTAGTGCAGTGCTGAAGTGGGCTGCGCATGAAGAAATGGTCATTCGAGCCAATATACCAAAGCCTACAGATGGCGTGGGTCAGCGGTTCATGCGTAAGGAACTCCCCCAGGTTCGTTGAACCGAGGGGCGGGAACTGAGCAAGTAGAAATGACTAACCTGTCAAAGCAATAGAAGGGAAATCAGCATGGCACAAGTACAGAAACTCACTCTGGTCGACCGTGGCCAGGACTTCACTGAATGGTACGTTCGTGATGGCGTGGTGATTGACGTACAGCCCTTCGGTGCCCGAGTCTTCATCGGGTCGAAGGTGCTCACGCCGATCACCGCAGTTGGTCAGTCGATCAAGTATGTGTCGCGACAGGGCAATGAAGGAATTCTCAACTACCCGGTGGAGGCCATCGAAATCCTGGACGATGTCGAAGGTGCTGAAGTTGAAGGCTATGGTCGAAAATGGGCTGAAACGATTGGTATCCCAGCCTCGGATCTGGGCCTCTGATTGAGCCCAGCGCTAAACTCACAAGCCCCGCACACGCGGGGCCGTGTGCGTAGAGAAGGGGCATTTCTGCCCCAGGAAATCCCAGGAGAACCCATGGCACAGACTCTGGAACAATTCGTCGCAGAGGTGAAGGTCGATATCGAAGCCTTTGCTGCCGAATATCGCGCTTCGCACGCCGCCAACCCCGAGATTTTCCCGTTGAAGCTTGGCGACAACAACGACGGCCTGTGGCTCGAGTTCTTCACCGATTTTATGACTCGCGAGCGATAGGATCATGGAAGTAGGTTTTGGGAAATCGTTTCACCTGACGATTAATCTGCTCAATGAAGTTGGATTTCCGTCGGTGGGTCTTCGTGCATCTTTTCATCGGGAGAACGAAAAGCGAAAGCTTGATCCGTTCACTCCGGCCTTTCGCAGCAAAGGCGAGAAAGCCCGCAATCGCCACAAGCGGAACTAGTACCCTTCAGCAGGCGATGCCAATATAAGGTGATCGTCTATCAGCGTGCAGCTACGGAGCGTTATCATGACCGAAGGCTCGGGAATGTCGTATTACCAAAACAACGAACACAGCCGCGTTGTGACGCCGCTGGGAAAGATCGCCGACCTGCGAAATTCGTTTTATCGAGAGAATGAAAAACGTAAGGGCGATCCGTTTTCGCCGGCTATTCGCAGCAAGGGTGAGAAGGCCAGGAATCGCAGCAAGCGGAAGTAGACAGCGCCTGCATAAAACCCCGCCGACAGAAAGGGGGATTTTTCAGAAATATATCCAAAAAGTCACCATCGGAACGGTTTTGGATGCTCGATACACTGACCTCATCAACAAGATATGAGGTGACGTATGCGTTATCCAGAACAGATCTTCACCGCTGCTAGCTATCGCCGGTTCAAAGTTGCCTTCCGCTACCGGGAGGTAGGATCGTACACCAAGATCGCAAAGGAAGAGGGTGTCGGTGTCTCGGCCATCAGAGCAATGATTGTTAAGGCCGAGCGAGCAATCCGCCATTGGGAAATCCAGTCAATAGCGGAAGTCCGCTGTGCAGGCTTACCAGATGGCCCAACAACCGTACTGAATTGTCTCGGAAGTATGGATAGGGATGAGGTTGCCAAGTCACTGGCGACACTGACGCCTGATTTCATTGAGAACATCGGTGTGGGCCCGATTGGACTTAAGGAAGTCTACAACTGGGCTGGCGTGACATGTCCTCGTTGGTTAACCGACAGGAAGACGCCTGAGCAGGCCGAGATCGGACTTCGCTAGAAACCAACGGTTAGGGCACGCGTCCTGCTGTTCAGCTGCTTAATTCGAGCTGACGGCATGCTTGTTCATTCCGACGAATCGTTGACGCGGTTAAGCTCACGGATCGTGGTATTCAGTAGCTTACCGACATTGAGGTTCTGGGTGCCGACCGCTGCACTGAGCGCCACAACTGCTGTATCCAAGTCGCCGGTCTCGATCAACTCCTTCGCTTGCTGCTCGATCAGCGCGGCCCGGCTGCGCAAATCTTCGGCCATTTCCTGCATCACCTTGGCAATGCGTTCTGCGTTGAGCTGTTTCATGGTTTTCCTTTTTCGTGGATGCTGACCAGTTCAAATTAGCATCGGGGTGCTTGCAAGTAAACCCCTAGCGTAATACGCTACAAATCTATAAGGCGGCCAGCGCGGCGCTGTGAATTGCGGTAAAGCTGAAGAAGGTTTAAAAAATGGCTGAATGTAATCCAAATGGTTCACCATCCATCGGCATTCTTGAACCTGCAGTGGGTCAATCTGACGTGCCGATGTGGCTCATGGAGATCTTCGCCCGCCGCGATCTCAACATGCGTAAGGGGAAGCTGGCGGCCCAGGTAGCTCACGCGGCCTGCGCTCAGCTGCTCAACTCGATGGATGACTTCGGCGAGTACCGGGTTCTCTCGGCGCTGAACTACCAGAGGCTGTTGCAGCTGATCGAACATGACGCGGTTGTTGTCGAAATGGTGGCTGACGAGGCCGAACTCCGGGGTTCGCTTGAGAATCCAGAGCTATCGACGGTCATCACGGATCGCGGGCTTACCGAGTTTGGCGGTGTGCCGACGGTGACCACTGCTGCCCAGGGCGTATTCACGCCGTCTGCCAAAAAAGCTGTTCCGCTCGCCGGCGCCGACCTGATTGCTCGCCAGTGGTTCGTGTTCTCCAAGCAGCAGCCGCTGCCCAAGGAGGTTGCGTCCAAAATGGCAGCACTGGGTTGCCTGACGATGATGGCGAGCCTCCTGACGCCGCTGGCGGGCTCCAGTGACGGCTCTATGAAGCTGTGCCTGTCCGATCCCGCACTGCGCGGTTGGTTGACGGCAGGTTTCGGTAAGATCGGCATGGGCATCAAGACCGACGCTGACCTCGAGGTGTTGAAGGAGAGACTCGACACTTCCAACGTGCATTTCGTTGGCTTCGATTCTGGCACCAGCAAGTTGCTGGTAATCGGCCCTGAGTTCCCCGAGCGTATGTCGACCATCACCGGTAAGGAATCGGAGCTGTACACGGCGGGGGCGCTGTCGCTTCTGTAGGCTGGTCGATTTCATTTTTCGCCCAGGCTTCCTGGGCTTTCTGGAGGTTTCAATGAATCTTTATGTACTGTTTGGTCAGCGGATGTGCATCAACTACCCCGGCGAATACGCGCTCGAAGCTTTATCCTGCGCTTCAGAAGCGGACATGGACGGAAACCCGGACTACATTCCTGAGCAAAAGGCTAAATACGAGGCGACGAAAGAGTTCGAGCGCCTGGCGGTGGTAACGCTTAACGTCAAAGAGAGCGATATCCGGGCGATCATGTTCCCGGAAAACAATGCCGTACCGGCCACCGTCATTGCCGATTAAGGGGTCAGCATGTCCAGCAGCTTCAATGATCGAATCATCCAGTGCTATGACCGCTGCGACCTGATGGTAGGCCGTTGGCGGATGACCGAGGCGATCTGTTCGTCGAAAGGGATCTGCGTTCTGCTCGATGGGAAGCCGTTCGTTTTCTGCGGCATGCATGATTGCGACCAATCCGTGCGCCAGGCCAATGATCTGGCTGGCAGTGCGCAGCTGCTGGCGGCGGTCAAGGGCTTTGGGCTTGGCACGACGCTGTCTGTTGGCGTGGTCAAAGGCCGCTCAATCGATGCAAGCCACTTCCCCAGTGTGCTTCTGAAAGAAGAGTTCGGGGGAGGCGTGGAGGGAACGATGGTCGAGTTCTTCCGGATTGATCACCCTGGGCAAATCCTCATCGCTCAGATGCTTGTCATCGACGATCAGATTGGGCCGCTTCTCCATCCTGGGGAGTGGACGAAGACGGGTTTCGACATTGTTCATGAGTGGCAAGAAATCAAAGAGCACTGCGCCGGCTTGTTCATCGCGGATGAAATGGACAAACTCGCTGAGCTTGCAAAGCAAAACAATGCTACTAAAATGACATGAAATAGCACTGTGAGTCATTCCCATGGCCGATCCGAATGAAGACGTAAAATTGACCGAGGAGGGCGCCAACAATGGCGTCCTTAAGACCTCCGCCCCGGTTCATGAGGTAGCCTGCATGTATTGCGGTGCAGATGACACCAAGGGCCACTGGGAA
This sequence comes from Pseudomonas serbica, assembly GCF_028823535.1. Lineage (GTDB taxonomy): Bacteria > Pseudomonadota > Gammaproteobacteria > Pseudomonadales > Pseudomonadaceae > Aquipseudomonas > Aquipseudomonas serbica. The sequence continues at coordinate 789,213 of NZ_JAQIYM010000090.1, forward strand.
TGCGTGCATACCGGCGACGAGGAGTCATTCGAAGGCTGGGAGGACTGGTTCTGCTGCCACGTTTGCCGTGATGCCGGCCAACCATGCGAAACGTTTCATAAGATCCCGTTACCCATCGAATAGCACTGGACTTACCGATCATTATTGACGCGTCTTTGCGGGTCAAATATGATCAATTGACGTGACTGCATCCAGTGGATGTCGCAGATGAGGCCCGCGCCGAATTCTGCAAAACGAAAACCGCCTCTCTCAGGGCGGTTTTTTGTTTTTGTGGCCAAGGCCTGGCAAATCCTCGACCGCGCCGGCGACTATTCCAAATAAATGGTTGCCAATTAATCCCTAGAGGCATACATTGTGCGTCAGACAAATCTGTTTTGATCCATATATTTAATGGAATCTCACGAATGAAGCCATCTAAGCGCAACGCCATCAAAGCCATGGCAGACGAAGCGGCACGGGAAGTTTCTCGGCTCGAACAGGCCGTCGTGAAATTCATTCCAGGCACCTTGCCCCACAAGCGGCTCAGCGCCCAGCTGGAAAAGGCCCGTGGCCGTCAGCGTAGCGCTGAATTGAGCCTGTCCCGAACCACGCAGCCCTCCAACTGAGTCTAGCCATGTCCTTTGCCATTGAAAAAAGCCGAATTGATTTTCCATCGCGGTGGTTCACCCTCGGCATCGCCATAATGACCATTGCTCTGGCTTGGTGCATGGTTTTCCTTGATCAGGCAAGGGGTGCGGCCTACTTCACCCTGCCCGTAGTGATGCTCTTGCTTTGGTGCAATGACGCTAAAATCACCTACCTGAACACCCGCAAGATTAAGCTCTGCGTATGGGCTTTTTGCTTTGTGTACTGGATCGCCGGCAATGCCTTTCTGGTGCAGGTGATCAGTGTCGAGGGTGGCCAGCCGATCATCTCCAGCGGCCCGATCTACGATCTCTCTGCGCTCATGGCCCGGAAGGCGCCGCAAGCTTAAGAACTCCAACGACTTCATTCGTGGCGTCTATGCTGGCGCCATAAACATAACATTTCGAGAGAATTGCCATGGATACCACCCAGCAAGCTGTAGCAGCCCCTAAGCCAGCCATTCAAGAGCGATGGGTGCTTGTTCCTGTTCAATGTGATGAGAACATCGCTGCGGCCATCTCGAACAACACTCCTGGGCCTTGTAACGCAGCGACTGCCAGCTTGATCTGGAATGCGGCGGTGACTTGGGCGCCGTCTCACCCGTTGTCCCAAAATCCACACGGGGTCGAGCGCATGAAGGTCTGCCGCCCTGGCTACCTTGGCCCGGCCAACCTGATGGTTGTCGACGCTGGCGACTACGATGCGCTGTTGGCACTGCTGGATGACCCGGATTACCCGGCCAAGCATGCTCGCCGGCTGATCGCCGAGCTGCGCGAAAAGGTTGCTCAACTGGAAGGCGATAAGAAGAACCTTCAGTCTGAGCTTGCGAAGTTTGGGAAAGTTGATCTCTTGTAACTCGGCTGATCAACCCACACCGGAAAATCGCCGAGCGTCTAACCGACGACGCGAAAATCGAATTTAGAAAGGACTGTTTACCCATGACCAAGCACATCAGCGACTCAGGCGATGAGACTTCCAATAATGCTCAGGATGTCAGCCAGCAGGGCAGCGATCCATCGCAAATGCATGAGCAGCGTAACCCATGGTTGCAAATCGAAAAGGATTTTCAGGCCTCGTTACCTCAAGATCTGAAACCCGGCCAACGCAAAGGCATCAATGTCAGTAGCCCATCCATTTTTGGTGCGCAACATAACTGCATCGAAGGGCAAGACTTTCAGTCGACTCTGGACATGGGTAACAGCCTTGCGAAAGTGTCGGACATGGGTTCGGTCATTCACGCAAGCGCCCAATCCGGCAACATGATGCCAATGGGAGGCTTTAGTAAGGCCACGCTGCTGAAAGATGTCAACGTCCGCAGTTCGGCCAACACTGAACCACTTCCTGCTAACGGGGCCGAATGTCTGGACGTGAAACCTGCGCAAGGTCTTTTCAAGGTAGTGCACGGGCCTCTGGGCTCCGATGGCTTGCCGGAGTCGGTGCGGCTGGAATCGCTCGGTGACTGGGATATCGAAAACCTCCCAGCGGGAACGATCCTGTCCGCTGCGGCTGATCTCCCGAATGGGTGTGAGCTTCACGACCGTGCGGCTTTCGAGGCGAAATTTCCGATCCCGAATTTCCTGAAGTTCTCCGACGTCCACAACTGCTACGTTGTAACGGTTATGGATGCCAGCTTCTATCCGCTTGCCGACTCCTACAATGCGCGACTAAACACCTGGAAAGCCTGTGCTGAGGCCGCCAGAAGCCTGGCTGATGGGGAGGAGGGGCGCTGGCAATCCCTGCACTCTGCAATGCAGCTGCAGCGCGATCACCACCGCAACGTTTCGAACGGTCTGCGCCAGCAAGCAGATTCTCTGGCTGAGACCTTACGTCAAACGATTGCAATGTACGCATCTGTTGCATGCGTTGAAGATGAAGACGATGACTCGTTGTGCACCCGTGTTAACGCGGCGCTGCTGGAATATGCGCGGGCGTTGAAATCGAGTGACGCACTGGCGTTCAAGATGATCGGCGTGAAAGTACCAAGCATGGCGACTGAGCCGGTGGGCGAGGTTAAGCGTTATGAAGTCGACCGATTTGGCGACAAACACCAGGACGAATTTGGCGAGTATGTGCTGGCTTCGGACTTCGATGCGCTGGTGGCGCAGGTGATTACCCAGGGTGAAGTTCCGCCTGCTGAGGCGATTCTGTACCAGGGTGAGCCTGGCAAGTTGGCTGTGCGATTGCCGCACGAGCCGGCGCCGACAGGCCTGGGCTGGAATTTCCACCGTAAATGGGAGCTGCGCCGTAGTGCCTACTCCTTTGAAGCCATGACGGCCCGCCTGGAAAGCTTTGCCAAGCTCCTGGAGACCGCCGACGTGATCATTCGCCACTGGATCAACAACGAGACCATGCGCGGCTTTACGCTCGCGGCGTCGGAGCGGTTCCTCGAGGACTATCGACGGTTGAATTCGCCAACGGAGAGCGTTTAACCATGCCTGAATTTAGGACTATCACCATTGGCTACGCTGCTGAGGATGCCTTGATGTACAAAGCTCAAAAGCCTGCGGGCTACGTTGACGAATTCGACTTAGACCAGGTCGATGGCAATGGCAATGGCAATGGACTTTATGCAACGCTTTGGCGCCACGGTGGGGATAGTCCAAGCGGGGAAAGACGCATCGCGTTGTTCCGCGACCCGAGTGAAGAGCTGCAGCTAATCCGTGGGCGCGTGGCCATGCTGGAAAAGTACGAATCAGAGTTCCTACGCCTGATTCGTGAGGCCGAGGCTGAACGGGACTTCTTGAAGGAGCAGAACGCGAGGTTTGTAGACCTGCTCGAAACCAGCTCGAATTTCTTGTATGACTGGGGCCGTAGGGACGGGCTGGCGCATGCCGAGGAGATCAATGCTGTCCTCCAGGAAGCGAAAGCTGAGGTGGTGCACGGCGACCCTACCGACAACGTGGTGCTCATCGACTATCTGGAGAGCAAGATCGTCGGTAAAACGATCAGCGTTGATGTGTCGACCTGTGACCACGATGCAGGCAATCGCATTTTCTGTACCGTCGCTGAGCTGATGCGCGAGGGAGATGGCTTCAGCATCCTGGCGGAAGATCCAAAACCGAACTACAGCGCCGCAGAAGAACTGCTTCAGGTGGAGGCCCAGCGCGACGCTAATAACGCGCAAGTGCTTCAGCTTCAATTGGCTATTCGCAGGTTCCTTCGTATCGATGGGATCTCTGTAGACGGCTCATCCGCTCGAAACAGCGCATTGATCGCCCTGGCTTCGTTCGCGCCATCTGTAGTCGGTGAGCCTCTTACATCGCTTTTGGCGGAAGGTCATGTTTCAGCGGCGGAACCGGAACAGGCCAAAGCTGAAGTTGCTGATTTGCTCGGCCTGCAGATCAGGCTGTTGGACTGGAACCGCGCCCACGCCGAGCCGCCGATCAAGCCTGGCTACGAATACGGCGTCGCTGCCGCAGTCTTTGAGCAGTTGATGCCCGCCGACACCCAGTTGGGTCGTGTGCTGAGACAAGTCGTGACTTCAGCGCTGGGCGCTGGCTCCGATGTGCCGTCCACATAACGCTATTCAATTGAGAAAGTAAGGAACGATCATGCCTGGTATGGGACTTTTGAACGACGGCTACAAGCCGAATAGCTGGGACAACAAGAGCGCAAAGGAAAAGCAAGCGCCAGTAAATGCCCCGAGTTACAACGGGGTAGGCCTGAACAGCGGCCCGATTGATCTGGCGCCGCGTGCGGACGAAGGTTTCGCTCTGCTGCACTGTGGCGGCACTGCTGTAAAAATCGGCTTCACCAATATGCGCCAGATCTGCACCTTGCTTTCTATCGGATCCCGCGATTTTGGCGGCTCCCCTGAGGTCGACAAGATTCTGAAGGCGTTCGCGGGTGTCGCCTGTGAAACGTCGGTTGGCAACCTGCCTCTCACTTCAACGTACTCCGAACAGCAACTGAAAGTGGCAGAAGAAAAACTGGCTCGTATCAAGAGCGCCTATGTCGCCCTCGAAGAGGCTGTCCGGTCATGAGCAAGTCAATGGTGCATGTGCTGATTCCCTACACGACCGAGGTCGCCTGCGGCATGCCGGGTCACATGGCGAATGCTGGTGTAAGGGAGGACGTAACCTGCAAACGCTGCAAGAAGACGGATCAATACAAAAAACTGCCCAATGCTAAGAAGGTGAAGCGATGACCGCTAAAACCGTTGAAATGCCCCTCGATCTTCTTAATCGCATGTCGGCGCTCTGGCCGGAAAGCGTTGGAAACGACGGCTCTGGCGGCATTGGCTTTCTGCCGCACGTCACAGAGACGGTGAACGAGTTCCGCACAGCGCTGGCTGCCCAAACCTTAAGGGCTGCGCTGGCTTCGGCTGAACAGCCTCATGCTGAGGAAGTTGGGGGCAACCAGGAAAGAATGGCGGCGGGGCTGACTGCTGTGTCGGAGACGCTCCAGCGCCTGATGACATTCCTGTACGACACCGGACAGCGGCGCAGGGCCACCCTCAATCGGAACCCGAGCGGGCACTATGTGTCGGCGACCATCGCCGGCGTCGCCCCAGTGGCAGCCCGATTCCACAATGACGTCGAATCGGCAAACATGGTGTTGATCGACATGATCGCGCACCTCAACGAAGGTACCGACGGCCTCGAGGTCGATGTCCTGCGCCAGCGCAATGTGCTGCTGGAAAAAGCTCACCAGGATCTGCAGGCGAAGTTCAAGGTGCTGACGAAAGTTCCGCCGTTGTACGCGGCAGTCGAGCGGGCCGCTGGCGAGCTTCCGGAAGGCTGGGAGATCCAGATGGGCATCGAGCGGGGCGCCGGCACCGTCAATCTGTTCGACCCGGATGATTGCGAGGTTGAGTTTGCGACCAACCATGAGCGCCTGGACTATACGGTGATCGACGCGCTTGAGGCCGCCAAGGCCCAGAGTCAGGGGTCAGCTGCTGCGAGCAGCGGGGAGGGAGCCCATGGATAAGCACTGCAAAGGCTGCATGCACCACTACAACGCCGGCTGGCCGAAAGGCCACAAGAACGCGAAGAGCAACGACCGGTGCACAAAACACGGCACCTATGCCTCGCAAGCAATCGGCCACTGCAAAAACACGAACATGAAAACGATCAAGGTGGTTGAAAATGGAATTTGAGCTGATTACGGCAACGCGAGCGCTGTTGAAGGGTATCGAGGGTGATTTGCCCGCCGATAGTCCATTCCTGGCCGACCTGCAGGATCTCCTGGCTGGCGCCAACGAATACCGTGTGGCTGGCGCAAGGCTGCCGGCTCTGCGCGTGGCTGACGAGGGTCAGGAGCTGGATACTTTTGACAAGGGCTGGAACGCCTGCGTTGAGAAGGCGACTTCTCTGAACAACCCTCGCTCCATTTCCACTCTTCGTGGCAGCGCCGGCGAGCCAGAGGTTTTCATTCATGTGCACGAGCTGATCGGCAGCGGCGGTGGTATCTGGCTGGGCAGCTCGAACGAGGATGATGTTCGCAAGGCCTACGACGAAGGTGAAACGGGTACCGAAATTGTTTCCCTGGTGCGCCTGGGGGATCACCGTGAGCATGTGTCCAAGCTTCTGATCCGCAATATGGAGCTGGAAACCGAGGTCAAGGCATTGAAACTGGCCGACACGGACAATCCTGCTAAGCCTTGCACCAACCTGGAAGAAGCCAATAAAAAGCTTCTGCACTATGGGCAATGGGTGGCGGCCCAGACCCATAGGCTAACTCAGGCGTGGGGGCGAATCGATTTGCTCGAGGCGCTGGCGAGTAAGCGTCAGGTTGGACAGTGCATTGATTTTGCTCCACCACCAGCTGTATCGGGTACAAACTGGTGGGATGGCCTTAAAGCTGAAGCCTACGGTGTGTTCTGGACGGATAACGGGGTTGCCCACTCGCGTTTTACGCAGGAAGGTGAAGGCCCGCGCTCTCTGGCTTTTGGTCGTGATTACGTGAAATCGCTATTCGGCGATGATTGTTCCGATATCGAGCCTGTGGTTCGTCTGTCGGAAGTCATACGATTGTCTGCTGGCTGCACGTGTAGGCAGGCTGAGGCGCCAGCTAACAATTCAGTTCAGGGGTAGGCTTACCAGTGGCTAAAATCAGAACTTTCAGCGCTCACTCAAAGGCTCAAGCAGTACTTGCGATTGCTCATACCTTGATGGACGAAGACCTTCCAGATACCCACGATATCTACGTCAGTGGTCGAAACCCTGGGCTTTCGCTCATGATCTGGGACGGCTCTCGTAAGTGCAACGTGCACGGCCATGGCAACAGTAACTCGATCATCGTCACCGTTGGTGAGCGGCAGGATTTTGAGTTCCCATCCGGTGATCCGAAGGATTCGGCGGAGGTCTACACCTTCTCCCACCGCAATTTCTACGACGCTGCAGTGCTGGTTGTTGACTGGCTGTGCAAAGGCAAGCGCACCTACGAGGAGTCTCTCGCGTGAAAACGTATCCCCTCAAAATTGAGTGCGATGCCTCGCCTGATGGCGGCGCCATATACTTCAGCCGGGGGCAGCACGATTCTGAGCTATTCCTCGCAGCGGTGCGCGAATTCGGGATGCAAGGTTTCTTAACGAAACCTGAACATTCACGGTTGCGGCGCATTCGACCTGGCGGCTTCCTGTGGCTTCCCAGCTATTTGCTGGTGAGACGCTACGATTGGTTCCCCTGCACGATTTCTAGTGCATGGGAAAGGTGCTAACGAAATGGAGCAAGCAGAAATGACGCTACGACTCGGTGATACTGTCGCCAAAGCCGCATTGGATCTGCTGAACAGCATGGACAGCGACACCTGCTACGACGTCGGCCCGCTGCAGGAGGCCCTGAGTGATTGGGATGCGGGGAAGGCCACTTTGGGAAATAGCGTCGAGGGCGGTGATAAGCCGAAGCCAAGGTACCGACTGCTGGAGGACGGGGACAAGATTCTGCCTAGCGACTATTGGCTGCTTGATGACACCGAGACCTGGGTCAATGTCGGTGATCGGGCCAGTTCCTGGATAGGTGCGATTTTCAATGGAAGCTTTCACCATCCTTGCCGGCGCCAGATCCAGGACGAGCTCCAAGATGCCGTCTGAGTTCGACCCAGACGGAAACATGGTTACAGCACAGCGAAACCATCTTCAGATGATTGTGGTTCTGGTTTCTTCTCTAGATTCACCATTTCCCCACTGCGTGCGGTTGCCTCCAGAGGAATTCGCCCTTCGCTGAAAATATGGGTCAGATACCGAGGAATGGCCTGGAAAACCTCTGGCGACATCTCGCTGAAATTGGTGCAGTGAATCAGGTTCAGATGTTTGATCGCTTGCGCCACAGAAGGTGTTGATTGCAGGTCAAAATCCTTCACGGCCTCGTTTACGACGCAGACATCGAAGAAGCTCCCCCCGTTGAACATCTTTTCGACTGATTTGATGAGCTTGGCCATCGCGTGGTCGTGCCAGATGTTTTCCTCTCGCTGCTCTGGGTAGATGATCTGTTGGGCAATGCTCTTGGCCTTCCGGATGGTCAGATAGCGCCGGCCATCGATCTCTCGGATCACGAACTCTTCCGGCTTAACGTCATCCGGGGTCGCATAATCGACCTCCCGTCCTAACCAGTAATCCAGGGTCTTTTTGGCGTACATAAGAATGTTCATAACCTTTCCTTGAGGGGCTTTGAAGCGATTATTTATTTAACCATAAATTGTCACTAGGGTGCCTTTCTACCACCAGTCCATCACGGCGGGCGACCACATTTTTAGGTGATTTTCAAAGATAATGGTGTTAAATTGCCATTCTCAACTGATAGTGACCTAGACATTGCATGGATACGAACATGGGCAAATTGATTGGAGTCCCGCAGAAAGACGTCGAAGAGATGATCAAGGTGTACGAGCGCCTGGCCGACAAAGAGCCGGATGACGGGGAAGGGCGCTACCTGGCCCAGCACTACCGCTTCAAAGCCAACGAACTGCGTAACCTGCTGGTGCCAGTCAATTTCACCCCGCCGCAGGCCGATGCCAACTGGCCGGTGCTCGAAAAGCCGGCAAAAGTGGGCGCAGCTCGGTTTCAAGCGGGAGTTTCATCTCATCTGGTGGTGGAGGCAGCGCAGCGTCTGCACGCCTACGAAGTTACGCCAGAGAAAGAAGCGGCCCGCATCGCTCGGGGCAAAGAATCCCTCACTGAACTGCGCGAGCGACTCGGTCTTGAAGGGGAGCAAGGTGCATGGCTTCGATGATTCAGATCGACCTTACTCGACCGATTGTAATCGAGTCCGCTCAATACAAGCTTGATCAAGGCGGCGTCACAGTAGGCGTGCCGGGGACTCAAGACATCATCCTAGAAGGCGAGGATGCAGAGACGTTTTATTTGTGGGTGCTCAGTTACTGGAAACAGGAATTCGAGGGCAACCTGCAAAGTCTGTGTACTAACGCTGTGCACGGCCCGATGCTGACCACCTGGCTGCCGCTGGTGACCTTTCGCGAGGACATATGCTTCAGAGGCTTTCCCATCCACAATGAGGCGATCCTGGCCCTCATGGAGCGCCTTAGGGTGCTGACCCGTGAGTGGCGAGCGGCTGGCGTAGACACGGTTTATTTCCATGGCTGTCGGCTTCCAGACACTATTGAGCCGGCTCGCCTCTCGGCAGATCAGCAGATCTCTCCAGTTGAGAGGGTCGGAGCATTGATCCTCCCGGCCCGTAGGCCTGACGACTATCCCTCACCGCGCACGCGAGATGCCTGGAACGAGTGTATCGATGAGACGATCCAGTTAAACGGTCATCTCGCGCAGATGGCAGCCAATGCCCGGCGCTATGAGAAAATCCGCGCACTGGTCGGTATGGATCAACTATCCATATCGATTGATCATGATTGCTACACCCAGTACGTCGATTCCAGTGAAGAACTGGATAGCTCCATCGACAATCTGGCCGCTCGGCTCGGGAAGTAAGACATATACACCCACGCTAACTAACGCACCGTTTGGTTTGGTGCAACTTAATTCTTTCGTGGCCGGATTAATTAGAAAAGGAACTGAATGATGCTGACCATTGATGCCGCTCGCCGAGTCACCAAGACCAAAGAAAATTGCGACGACATTCCGAAACTTGAAAGCGCACTGGAAAGTCTTTTTGAAATTGATGGGCTCGACCGCCACAAGCTGTGGAACACTTGGACGGAAACCAACGAGTATCGCCATCGCCTGAAAGGCTATTGGATCAACAAATGGAATTGCACCGACACGCACGTTGGGGAAATGGCATATTTTCTCGATGACGAATTGGTGTTTACTTGCGAGCTGACCGCACGCACAGGTGTGACTAAAATCTACTTTGTTGATCAGAATTCGTACAACAAAATTAAAGTCTATATGGACTTTTTCCGTATTCCTGCTGAGCTTTGTGAGCCGGATTTTATCGGCGATCAGCAAACCGATGAAAGACAAACTCGCAAATATTCAGATAGCTGCCTGCACCGTCGTGGTTCTTATCAAAATCGCGAAGTTGAAATCGCCCACATCCCCTATGAAATCCGAAGAGAACTGAATCTCCCAGGTTCAGACTGTAACTTTTTCTACGCGCTTTTCCCATATGTTTACGTGGTAGAAGATGGCTGTAAAAAACCTGTGCACATGAGCGAATTGAGCTTCGGCTTGAACGTAGACGGTAATTAAGCAGTCGATCATTTATTGAGAAAGGTTAACGTGACAATGAATAACCCGCTTGTTGAGTTTGCAGTAGTAATAGCTTTGTTCAGTGTTATTGGCTCGGCGACAATTGCTTTCCTGCCATTTATCTCGTTCTTTACAGTATTGCCAGTTTGCCTGCTGATGTTAGTGTTGCATCTTGGGCACGGATGTTTGTTCATGGCCCATATGCGGCCTTTGATTGCAGATCACCCGAAAAGGTCGAGAATGGAATCAGGACTTAATACCGTGGTGGTAGCGAGCGGTGCTATAACGGTCATTATTTTGCTGATGTTTACAACAGCTAAAGTGCTTACGGCCTAAAGTCAGCCATGCCTAGGCCGTTACAGGTCGTCGCCAGCCATGGGGTAACGAGCCGAGGTTGCTCCGTGGATGCGTGTGTTGCTCCACCGGTATCATGGGATTTACCAGCAACTGAAATAATAGGGTGCGGCTGAATGAAGAAGATGAGTGATTTTTCCAGGTCGCAGATCAGAAAAATTGAACAGACGATTGAGCAGTGCAAGGATCAGGAGACCAGGCTTAAATCGTTTGCCTTCCTCGGCGCCTATTACATGGCTTCTGATGCCTACCATTCTCTGGTCAAAAACCACCCAGAAGAAACGGATGCCATTGAGAAATTGCAGTCAGTCTACAAGGCTGCTGAAAAGATGCAGTTCAGCAACGAGTTTCCATTTTCAACTGACGCCTTAAAAGAAACTCTGAAAGAAACTGAGAACTTAAAAGATACGGTCAGCGATTTTGCATACCGGTTCGCCTACCGAAAGCTCAATGATTTTGTTCAATGGGCAAAAATCAATAAGAAAGCCCCTGAGGTGATCCAGCAGTATGCCGATCACCTGAAAGGTTTTCATAAGGATCGAAGTCAGAACCATATCGAGCCTTCCGGCCCATCGCTGTAATCGAGGAGGTTGAAGTCGTGTCAGACCCCACAAAGTGGAAACCCATCGATGCCAACCGGGCTGTGCGCTCAGTTAAGGCCGGCGCTAAGGTCTGGAAGCTGCAGAGTCCATTCTTTTCTGGCGGTGCGACGTACGCCCATGCCCTGCAGACCCCACGCGGAACCTGCTACGTTGTCAGCAATTGGGTGATGTCCTCGGTGGTGGCCGCCCAGGCAGAAATTGCGCAGCTGGCGATTGAGGCCATGAAGTCAGGTGGTCGTGGGGAGTCGTCTGATTTTCAGCCGTGTTGATCGGAGAGAGCTCGTACTTCCCGCGTAAGACGGGCTTACTGAAATCATGGTTGGCTTAAACCAGGCGCTAAAATTATCGTTGACGCCTGGTTTTTTAATATTAAATAGAAGCGTCAATCTTCCACTATTGGCATTGTCATAAACGGCCCTTTGGGGCTAATGTTGACGTTCGTGGACAAATACTGAAGATGCGCATTATGAGACTTAATCGCCTGGCGCTCGTCTTCGAACCATGATTTGAATTCAGCCTCTTCAATACAGCCTTTTATTTTGACTGCATTTTGAAATTTCTGAAATCTACCAGCATCAATTGGCGTATACGAGCAGAGTTTTTCTTCGAACATCATGACCCATGTTGGTTTGTTTCTTATATGGTGCTCAATAAACTTGGAGGCTATGAACCAGGTTGCCGCACCCATTGAAATACTGATTATAAATCCTAGAATAATCAACAGTACAGCGTCCTTTGGAATGATTGAAGCAGCCGCACAAAGTGACACTAAAAATACTGACCAACTAATTGCGTAGATTGCGGCTTCAGCCCAATTAACAGCTGGAACATCACCAAAAGACAGCGCATATTCATGAGCGGTCTTGATATCGCGCAGTTTTTTCCTGGTTTCTGCACATTGTGAAAGTGTTTCAGGCAGCATCTTACAAGCCTCTCAATAAATTCAGGTGGCAACGTAGTGTTCAAGGTTGTAGCCAAAAAGCTAATTCCGGGTAGACGGGTAAAGGCCGGTAAGGATTGGCACGCGGGACGCAAAATCCACCGTGCGACAACCCGTTAATGCCGATGTAACCCCGTGTTTGAAGCTGAATCCGAATGAAATCCCCACCTTCCTGATACTGATCGTCCAGGATGATCTGGTCTTCATCGATGCCAAGATGCTTCCCGACCGCCCAGGCCCAAGCGGTGACTTCAGAGTCGCCGCATTGGAGGAGGGCGCGGGAGACCGGTTCATCGGGGTTCATGAGGTCGATTTCCGGATCTGCAAAGATCTGCCGCATGCTGGCGTACAGGTTGCCACTCATCATGTGTCGGTATCGTGACGGAATTACCGCCAGGTGTCCGGCTTCGTGGAGCAAGACGGACGGCAAGCACTTTGAGTCGACCTGCACTTTACCCTCAACGAGCGCGATGTTCTTCACGAAACCAGTGGCTCCTGGAACAACCGAGACCGGCAGGCCTGCCTCATTCAAAAAGTCCATCACCTTCTGGGCGAGTGGACAGTCGAGTTTTGCTTCGGTCGATTGGTTGTTCATCAGGGCGTCCGTGTGATTCGTTTTCGAGGTGTGCAGAGCATAGCGAAGTCGATTTGCTACAGAAATGACAACCGTTCGAAAGAGACCAGATGGTACTCAAACGGCTGACAATTTACCAATATCGTCGACGGTCAGGAGAACTTGCAAAGTCGGGTAGGTGAACCCAGCCATTGGTCGCTCAGGGGGTTGGGCTTTCGTCATGGTCTCTGGTTTCGATGGCGCCAACCACATCCAGGACAGGGTAGCTTTCAAGGTCGATACCACTCATAGCCTGAAGTATCCAGTTAGGCAGGTAATTGAAGACGACCTCACCACGCGATTCATAAACGAAGCGATCACTGGATCTGATGAACACCCCGTGTTGCGCTTCTTCTCCCATCCACATGCGAGCTCGGTAGTCGATGGTGTATCCGTTAGGGAGCTCAACCCAGAAGTGCGTCATTTCAGGGGTTGCCCCATCCAGGTCGCTCAAGATGCCGCCAATCACCTCATGCTCGATGTCGTTGGCGCTCAGCACTGCCGAGATCAACCGGCACATACCATCACACTCGACCTGCGCAGCGTCCAGAGGATCAAGCCAGGCTTGGAGTTTGAGGGCAAATTCTTTGGTGGTGATCGGCATTCTGAGGCTCCGTTTTTTCATCGCTGGTTGTCAGTCTAACAAAGCACGGCGGTCTGCTTCATCCGTTTCCGGGCCGCTGCCAGAGAAGCGTGTCTCTCCGACGATGACCGAACCACTTGGATCGACGTACATCTCCATGTCCATGTGGGTGCAGAGCGTTTCGTTGAGCCTGATGGTACGCGGGCCGCGTACGCTAACTCCATGAACTACTCCATCCAATTGCTGATGCAAATGGGTGGAGTTTCGCAGAGATAAAAAATCCCTGCCTCGGCAAGTTCCCTACCGGATTGGTGCTGTCGGTTGCTCGTGCAGAGCCCAATTCAATGCCACCCGTGCCGAGGCCGCATCTCGCGGCTCTTGGTGCCCGCACGGGCACCGATGAAAACGCTCCGCCAAGGTCTTTTTAACGACCGCGCCGCAGGCGGGGCAGGTCTGACTTGGTTTTGCTTTTCGGGTCGGCACGTCAACGAATTCGCCACCAGTCTCCGTCACTTTGTAGCGAATCAATTGAGTGAATAATGCAGGGGCCGTATCGAGAATTTCTCGATTCAACCCGGATTTTTGTGCAACGTTTTTGCCTGGTTTTTCCGCTGTGCCTTTGGCGCTGCGGGTCATATTACTGATCTGCAATTCTTCCATCGCGACCAGCGCATTCTCGCCGGCCAGCTTGGCACTGACTTTGTGCAGGTGATCAAGCCGGCGCCGCGCTTGCAAGGCTCGAGCCTCGCTCAGCACCTTGATTGCCCGCTTGCGGCGATTGGAACCTCGTTTCTTACGCGAGACTGACTGCTGCAAGCTGGCGATATGCGCGGCGGATTCCCGGTGGAGGCGTGGGTTCTCCACGACCCTGTGACCGCCGAATTCATCGGCGATGCTCAGGAAATACTCAACACCCCAATCCATCCCGACCGCTGCGTGGGCCGTTCGCTCACGTACGATGCTCTCCGGTTCGACTGTCAACGACAGGTACCAAGTATCGTTGCGAAATAAGAGATCCGAAGCGCAAATGCGCCCGCCCTGGCGAGCGATGCCCCGGCACGGGATGTGGCCGATGCCGCCGATACGCAGCCGGCCATGTTTCCAGTTAGCGCCGGGTGTGAACGTCCAGCCATCACCATGGCTCTTGAAGCTGAAACCAGGGTAACGCTGTAGGGACTTGAAACGCGGATAGCCGGGAGTTTCACCGGCCTTGATGCGGCGGAAAAACGCTTGAAAGGCTTTGTCGAGTTTGCGCAGGGTCATTTGCTGACTAGAGCAGTTGGCAAACGTCCATTCCGGCAGGCTCTGGCGGATAACCGTCAGAGATTTGCATTGGTCAGCGTAGGAAATTGATTTTCCACATTTCTGCCAGGCTTCCGAACGCTCTTGTAGCGCTGCGTTGTAAAGTTGCTGATGCCCGCGCAGCAGCTCGAACAACAGGACTTCCTGTTGTTTCGAGGGGTAGAGCCTGTAGCTCACCTTGCGCTTTTGAGAGGCATCGGCCAAAATGGTTACCATGACAAATATCAATGTAAACACCTTAAACCATTGCGAATATTCACTCAACTACCATTTGGTTATGGTGACTAAATATCGCAAGAAATGTCTGACACAAGCGATGCTTGACGAGTTTTCGCAACAGGCTCGTGAGCGTTGCGAAGCCTGGGGCGGTGAGGTCAAGGAGGTTAACGGCGAGGCTGATCACGTCCATTTACTGATTGAATTGCCGCCATCGGTTGCGCTGGCAGATTTTGTGAATGCTTTAAAAACTGGCACCAGCCGACGCCTGCGCAACTTGTTTGCCGATCATCTGGCGAGGTTTTATCAAAAACCGACGCTTTGGAGCCGGAGCTATTTCATCGCCAGTTGCGGCGGAGCACCACTGGAAGTGATCAAGCAGTATGTGCAACAACAAGAAAGGCCTGGGCACTGACGTGCCCGCGATTCCCCTCCAACCAATTCAGAGAAATGGATGGAGCCCCCTCGCTACTTTTGGTGGGCAACGAGGTAGGCATCAATCGCGGTCGCCACCTCATCCCCGGTCATTTCAATTACGACGCCTGGGCCCAACTTGGTCTGGCCATCGCCATACTTAACTTCCATTAATACGTACCTTCAGGGAGTGCCAGGGCTTCGCGCACGCGGGTCAGGAAGTCCTGCTTGGCAGCCAGCTCGGTGTCGTGATCCGTATCGATTCGGCAGCCACCCCTCTCTGGATTGGCGTTGACACGGAATTTCATTCTGCCGTTGTCCAGAATGCGCTCCAGTCTGATGTTAACGTACACGAACTCACTCATACTGAGCTCGGCCATCTGTGTTTCTTTGTAGTCGCTTTCGGACATTTTCCCTTCCTCTTAATAATATTCAGGCGGAGAGCCATTCTTGGCATGCCGGCGAGGATAGCAACAAATAGCTTGCGCGTGAAGCCCTAGGGTAATACATTTGTGGGCGATAGAGCGGAGCGGACAAAGCTGCGCTCCAATTAACCGGCGCCGCCCGTGCCGAACACAAGGAAGGCTCGAAATGTTGATTAACAACACCCCGATGTGCGAACGCAAATTTGGACACAACTGCAAAAATGGCACCGAGATCAAAGCTGACCGCTGCGACTTCAAAACCGGCGTGACGGTCATAAAGCCTGCCAACATCAGCGACGTGAAGTTCTGTCAGGACATCAGCGAATTCAGCTCGTTTCATGCCATGCACATCCGCGATGATCTTCATGAAGGGTTTTGCGGGTATGACAACATCAGCTTCACCATCGAAACCTGCAAAGACGAATAACCGACGAAACTTGCCTGGAGGGCTTCTGACGCATGGCCGACAAAGAGCTTAAATGGGGACAAACCCCGTTCGATGAATGCACTCGCGAAGAGCTCATTCAACACTGCGCTCGCCTGTATAGCGCGACTTCCGCACTCAGTTCTGTAGCAGGAATGCTTAAAGACAGCAGCGGGTTCTGGAAGCACGGAACAGGCGGTGAAGCGGTAGAGAAGGGCCGTCAGGCCTTGGAACTGGCTCGCAACGGTTATGATGACGTGAACATCAGACGCGCTCATCTGCGCTACGCAGAGAGTTTCCTATTCGCTGATGCGCCTGGACTTGAACTTCGGTCGGACTGGAACCTTTGCCCGGACTG
This sequence comes from Pseudomonas serbica, assembly GCF_028823535.1. Classification (GTDB taxonomy): domain Bacteria; phylum Pseudomonadota; class Gammaproteobacteria; order Pseudomonadales; family Pseudomonadaceae; genus Aquipseudomonas; species Aquipseudomonas serbica. Next base: position 805,675 of record NZ_JAQIYM010000090.1, read on the forward strand.
CGGACAAATGATCTCTCCCATGATTGGCCCAAGTAAAGCTGGGAAGCTATGTAGCGATGTATTCTCGGGAAATTGTTCCGGGGTTCTTCGCGAGCTTTCTTGGGATGACCTCAAGCCAAAAGTCGATAAATAGCAGTGAATTGGCGATAACTGCTTGCTAATGAATCCCTAGAATAATACAATAGTCCTACTTTCCAGCGGCCAAGCCCTTCCCGGCGTGGCCGCAATCGACCAGGACGGAAGACTCCATGACCGCAAACGACAAAAGCGCCACCGTTCATCAAGCAGATGACGTAAAAGAGGCCGTACTGAACGTCCTCGACAACACCAGCAAGGTGATTCGCGAGTTTGCTGATGCCAAAGCGTTTGTTGCCTTCTGCGATGAGCATGGACTTCTGGCCACCGACACCGATCAGGACGCCTACACCGAAGCCGGGCTTCTGACGGCCTATCGTGAGCTGCTGGTCGAAGTTTTGACCTACGATCAGGTTCTGGGTCACTACCGTCGCCTGCTGGAGCTTCATCCAGGCAAGGCGCTGCACATCGGCCAAGATGACTACGCTGTCCTGGACAAGGATGGTTACTTGTACGGGGTTAACAAATCCAACACGGAAACCTTCACCGAGGCCGGCGTCTACGATTTTGATAGCTCGGCGTACAACACCTGCGTCGGTGGTTGGAATGCGGATACCTTCGTTGAGACCTGGCGGTATATCGAAGATCCTGTGTTTCTCGATTTCGCCCAATAACATGGAACCGCGCCGGATTGAGAGATTCGGCGCCGTGCATAAAGGAAAAGCATCATGCCAAACGTTACCCGGCCCGATGGGCAGCCTGTAAATGTAACCTTCACAGCAGGGCTACCAGGCCCATTTGATGGCCCCTGCATTTTCTTGCTCGATGATGGTTCGATCCACGCCGGCGATGTGTTGCGGAGTTCGAAAACGTTCCCAGCGGGTGCGCTGAGCACCACGAACCCAGCTGGTGGTCTGCACGAAAAGTTCGAAATCCCTCTGTGTCGAGTGATTGGCTGGGCTGACGCCGGTCGTCGTGACAGGAAGGCTGGAGTGGCCGCCAGTGTCACCACCGCCATCCAGGCTAGCGATATCAAACTGGCGGTGATGAACGTCCTTCACGACTGCGGTGTGACGGTTCACGACGCCGAACCCAAAGGTTTCCTCGCCATCTGTGCCGATCACGGATTGCTGACAACGGATGTGAAAGGCGGTTTCTACACCGAAGCCCAGTTGATGCAGGCCTATACCGAATTGCGGCTTGAAATTTTTACCTACAACCAACTTCTGGGACGCTACCGCAAATTGCTGGAGGCTAATCCAGGCAAGGCCTTGTTTATTGGCCGCTGTGAGTACGCATCCCTCGACAAAGATGCCTATCTGTATCGTGTGCACCGATACGATGGTGAAAGCTTCAGTACGGCGCGTATCTACGACTTTGACCGGGACGCCTACAACACTTGCACCGGTGGCTGGGATTCGGAATCCTTCGTCGAGACCTGGCAGCACATCCAAGCGCCGGTGTTCGTTGACCTGGTTGATCGAACGCAGGGCTGGTGAGGGATCGAGAGAGTCGACACTCCTCCGCAGGAGGCTGGCTCTTTCCCTTAGCGCCACAGATCTCCAGCACAACTTTTCAAGGAAATTGCCAATGACCATGTTTCCGGACAATCACTACGCACACTGCGCCCATTGCGGTGAACACGAAGGGATGGGGCTTGCCTCGGAGCATGGGCGTGGCTTCGTACTGTGTTTTTGCGGGGCTCGCGGGCCAGCAGTAAACCGCAGTGATTTCGTGGACAGTGCCAGTAAGTTTGATCTGGATGGCTTCGATGCCGCTACTCGCCGCGCATGGAACACCCGCGCTGGCTCGGACGGGCGTGCTGAGCTTGAGGAAAAGCTCGTCAATGTGGGCAACCGGATGGCTGTTCACATCGAAGCCGGCAATGAACCTCCAGAAGGGATGTTTAAAGAGCGCCAGATGTGGCTAAGTTATCTCGTCGGTGAGGCGCTCAAAACAGACCAGGTGCCACTTACGCCAGGCTGGCACGCAGAGTCTGCGATGCAGGCGCTTCCACGTGGTTGGTATTGGGCACCGTTCCCCGGCGATTGGGTTTGGTATTGCCCGGAACGGAACATGGCTTCCGGTCTCTTTCATGGCGATACCAAGTGGCACGAGCTTATGTCCAAACGGTATTGGGGGCCATGGGTTAAGCCACCGACTGAAACTGCAATCCCTGAAGATCGTAAGGAACAATAATGAGCGTTACCGTGCAGTTCAGCATTTCGGCTGTGAAAGCCTGGGTCATGGCCGCCGTTGCGGTGGTCGCTTTCATGGCGTTGTTATTCATCCCGGCGATCAGTCAGGATCCTGCCTACCACCTGTTTGTTGACCACCGGCACCTGCTGGGCGTCGACAACTTCTGGAATGTGGCCTCCAATCTGCCGTTCATCACGCTGGGCGTGTCCGGCCTGGTTCTGACGTGCATGGTCAAGTTTCGGCAGGCCTGGCGGTTCGCCGGCAAAGAGGCGACTTCTCTGTTCATCACGTTCTTCATCGGCATCCTGCTGACTGGGCTCGGATCAGCGTACTACCACTCCAATCCGACCAACCTGACCCTGGTATGGGACAGGCTGCCGATGACCATTTCGTTCATGGCCTTCTTCTGCATGGTGATCGGGTACCACGCGAGCATGCCGCTGGCCAAAGCCTTGCTTGGGCCGCTGCTGGTGCTGGGTATCGGCTCGGTGGGCTACTGGTGGTACACTGAAGGGCAGGGCCATGGCGACTTGCGTCCATACGTCCTGGTGCAGTTCCTGCCCTTGGTTTTGGTTCCAATCCTCATTAGCAAGACCAAGGCCGAGTTCTTGAAGTCGAAAACGATCTGGCTGGTGATCGTGTACTACGCCACAGCCAAGGCCTGTGAGCACTGGGACGGCGCGATCTACGAGGCCTTCATGTACGTCAGTGGCCATTCGATCAAGCACCTGGTGGCGGCTCTGGGCGCCTATGTGGTGTACGTGCACCTCAAGCGCGATTTTCGGAATGCGCGGGCGGCGCTGGTCGCGGGATAACGGTTGACACCCCCACCAGCTTCACCACAGCCCGCTTTGCGGGCTTTGTCGGTAGGAGAGGGCCATTTACAAACCAGCAGCCGACCCTGGATTAGCTGTTAACCAGACAGGACGAGAAGATGGGACACAAATACTACGCTGTCGCGAAAGGCCTTAACCCCGGCATCTACGAGTCCTGGTACTACGGCGCGTACGAACAGGTACATGGCTTCCCAGCGGCTCGCTATCGCCGGTTCTCGACCCACGAAGACGCCGCCCGATGGATCAGGCAGTTCAACAATCCGAAACTGTCTGTTTTCAGCGTTTTCACCAAGGAACAACTGGCCCGTGTTGGCGTCGCCACGATTGTGATGATGCAACCGCACGGGAAGGGGATGGGGGATATCGTCTTGCTCGGCAGCAACATCTACGATGGCGAATGCAAAATGGCAGCCACGGAACGTGGATTGGCCGAGTTCTTCACGGCTGAGCATGCCGCCTCCGGGGTGCCCGTGGTAGAGACCAATATCCTTCGGGGCGCGGAGCTGTGTTTCGATGAAGAAGACTACCTGCTCTAGCCGATCCAGGTCAGGCGGTAAGCCAGGGGCTGCGAATCTTACTTTCGCATTTCTTCCGGGTGGCGGCACGGAATCCCAATCCACTGCTTGCCGTCCTTGTGCATGCTGTACGGATTGAAGAACTCTTTCAGGTGGTGCGATTCGCTTTCAGGGTCGCAGCTCAGGCGTTTATTCTCAGCTCGGCGAAAAGCGCGGTGCCACTTGGCTTTGTCGAAGGATTCGGAGACGGCTGTGGTGTGGCCGATTATCGGGGTCTTGCGGCGTGATCTGCTCATGTTCGGTACCAGGACTCTAGGAGCACGCCACTCGCGAACTCGCCCTGAATTCAACAGAGCCATCCAGGTTAACAGAGCCTCCCAAACAATCAAAATAATTGTGCGGATGCTTGCTAATTAACCCCTAGCGTAATACTATCTTCCTCAATGACCCATTCAGCAGGAAGCCTGGTATGTCGACCTCCAAACGCACCACCGTTAAAGACAAGACCGCATCGGAGCAGCGTCCTCGACTGACCTTTGCCGCTGTCAACGACGCGCTGGCCAAGATCGGCGCAAAAGAGCGTTTGGTCAAAGGGAATGGCTACCTGTACTTCACCGGTGGCGGAGCGGCCAACTGGTCGAGCTGCTCGGTGATGGTGCCTCGCTTGAGTGATTACACCTTGGATGAGTGGCTCATAGTCTGGCGCAACATGCGTTCCGAGGCTGCCCGTCAGCTCGAGTACTCCTTCACGGGCACTTGGTAGGTTAAGCAAGTTATTTGCTGAGTATTGACTATGTAGTTGCGCCTTACGCAAGGAGCAACTACAATCGGATCATTACCTCAGGATAAGCCTCATCATGACGATTAGATCCCCCGGCGAAATCATCTCTTCTGACATCCTGCCCCATATGAATGTCCGGCCTTCAGAACTGGCAGTGGCCATGGGCATGTCTCCCGCCAGCATCAGTCGGATTCTGACCGGCAAGGCCGCAATCACCCCGGAGACAGCCATCCGCCTCGAGAAGGTACTCAACGAGAAGGCTGATTTCTGGATGAGCCTGCAGACCTCCTACGATCTCGCCAGAGCCAGAACTACGGTGGATGTGACCTCGCTTGCGCAGTTGGAGGCAAAACCAGGCCTGCACAGCGCCAGGGCCTTGCTCAAGAATATTTTCGAGCGTTACGTGGGCACTGACCGGAGTATTCCGCTGACCGATCTTGTGGAGGTCACTGAACTGTGTGGCGTCGAGCCGTTGTTCATGCTGATGCGCCAGGTGGATCCGGAGCGCAAGCTTTTCGATTACCCGGCGACTAAAATGGATCGAGGTATTCACGGATTGCCGCTGTTGGAAGGCTATTTCAAGACCTTCTCGTTTTCCGAAGATTGCGGGATTTTGGATGAGGATAATCTGCTTTCTCAGGAGTTTATCGCCTCGGTCTACAAAACTTTCAGTGGAGATTTCCATGGTCATGCGCTGGTTGCTTATGATTACCAGCTGAAGACTGAGGGTGTTCTTGTTTGGGTTCTGTTGAACAAGAAGTATGTTCCTATCTCGGCTGACATGCTGGCTCTTCAAGAGACAATCAATGCTCCGGTTTCTTGCTACGTCAAACCTGGGCGCAAATGGTTCGGGGAGGGGTTTCTGCTGACCGCTTTTATTGCCGATAAGAAGCGTCTAAGCCCACTTAATTTGAACGTCATCCGCGACGAACTTAAGGGCCTAGCAGCGAAATGGCGTAATCACCCATAAAGCAGGAAGCGAAAAATGAAAATTCACGTCTTCGTTGCTCAACGTAAATGTGCCTATCAAGGTGAATACGGCATTGAAGCCATCGCTTGCATGTCGGAATACGAATAAGCGACAACCCGGAATACCTCAAGGGTGAGCTGGTTAAAGCGCGCAAGTCGGACGAATTCGACAGCGTCGAAATCGTCGAGCTGGACGTTAACGAGAAAGACCTGACCGCGATCCTGTTTCCGGCAAAGTGCTACAACCGAGAGAATTCGAAACCTCAATTTCAGGGAAATTGCTATGAGCCGTGATGTCGATGTGTTGTTTGAGCTGCTCCAGGAAGCCTGTGGTAAGCAATTTGGTTTTGCCTCGGAACGAATCTCGGACAACCTCCAATACATGGGGCCATTGCACGATGGCCAACATCGCTTCCGCGATACACTGTCCCACGCAGAAATTCATCTGACCTTGAATCCTTTGTCTGCCGCGCTTTTTGAGCGACCAGGTCAGCCAGAACTGGATTGGTCAGAAAGTCTGCTGACCGAATACCGAAAATCCGATGATCAACTTCAGGTTGAGCATGATGCCCGGCTGGCAAACATACGGCTGACCCTTGAGTCGCCATTGTGGGCCACTCACGGTGCGTACATCCGCTCCTTGTTCCCTGAGCAGCCGAACCAGGTTACCGGGACTGAGCCGTTTATTGGGGCTTACAACCTGGTCGGTGAGCTGCTTGGTCAGGCAGATCCGGAATTCGTCGCTTTTTCTAAGCGAATGGGAACTCCAGACGTTCAAGAACTCACGTTTTACCTGATTGATGTCTACAAACTCGAAATTGAAGACCAGATCTGGGTGGCGATTAAAGAGAATCCCAAGCTCAAGGCTATCGTGAAAGTGACTGACGAGGTTCTGCTGGGTGTCAGCTCAGCAGACAAAGAAGCTAAGCGCCTCGCTGGGGAGATAGAAGAAACACTCCCTGCACATCTTCAAGGGGAGGGCGTCGCAAGCCAGATCATAATCCTGACCATGCGAAATAGATCGATGATCGCGTCGTCGGAACCAGAACCACCCTCGCCGGCGCCGTAAGATCTTCGCTGACCCAAACTTAATAATCCGAGGGGCGACGAGCATGGCCACGTCAAAGCAGGGCTTCAACACCGAGCTGTTCCGCGTCTTGCTGACTGCTGGACTTGGCGGTGAGATGACCATCGAGGTGGTTACCATTCCCGCTCGGAAAGGGGCGGTGGTATTCGACACCGCTCATGGCAAGCGAATCAAGGTCGAGGCATTGGCCTGTGTGGAATGCGTGGCTTCCAGTACCGGGATTTTGTGTTGGGTTTACGTCGACGCTCCGGAAGACGTTGACGCCGCCATAACGCTCGCCTGGGAGGCCGCCAGGAATAAAACAGCTCAGGCACTGGCCGAAGCGCAAGCGTGCTTCACAGCGGCTCACAGCAAGCCAAAAATCACTCGTAGTAACTGGGTGGCCGAGTAGAAGCCCTTACCGCTGAGCATTGACCCACGCCTGGCTGATTAGTCAGGCTGGAAGCATGCACCAAAATTCCAAGGAATTCGTTATGAGCCGTCGCACCGACGCGTTGTTCGTCATACTGCAAGAAGCCTGTAAAGCGCAGTTTGGTTTTGCCCCGGAGCGCATCTCGGACAATCTCCAGTACATGGGGCCACTGACTGGCGCCAGTCATCGGTTTCGCGATCACATGTCGCATTCTGAGATCCATTTGTCACTGAACCCGCCGACAGCCACTCTCTTTCAGCGTGAAGGTGAGGATGAGCCAGATTGGCCAGAAAGCCTGTTGCAGGCCTACTGCAAATCCGATGAGCAGCTTCAGGCGGAGCAGGAGGCTTGGGATGAGAAGTTGCGTTTTGCGTTGGCGTCTCCGTTATGGGCCAGCTACAGCGCTGACATTCACGCCATGTTCCGTGATCATCCGACCTACAACGGCTCCGCCCCAGTGCCAAGGGTGGGTGCCTACGATCTCGTTGTAGAGCTTTCAGCAAAAGGCGACCTTGAGTTGGCTGCTTTTGCCGAAAAAATGGGGACTCAGGATCTCCACGAGCTGTCTTCATATCTTCTTAAGGCCCACCATCGAGAGGCGGAGCTGGAAGTCTGGGATTTAGTGAAGGATCACCCGAACATTCAGGCTATCGAAAACCTGATCGACCAGGTGCTGGCCGGCGATAAAGCGGCTGACAAAGAAGCCGGTCGCCTTTCAACCGAGATGTTCCCGTTGCTGCCTCAGCATCATCTGTCACCAACCACTGAAAGTCTTCTCATCGTCCTGGTGATGCGTGACAGATCGGCCCGGAAAGCTGAATCAGCACGCGCTTCGGCGCCATCACAAAAGGCGGACGAGCCGTCCATGGAGCCGTAGGGCTTCCAAGCGATTCACCTTTTCACCGAATAGCTCGAGCAGAGCTCCATTTTTCCAAGGATTTCTTTATGAGCCGTCGCATTGAAGCGCTGTTTGTCGTTCTGCAAGAAGCTTGCAAAGAGCAGTTTGGTTTTGCGCCGGAGCGAATCAAGGAGAACCTACAGTACCTGGGCACAGTAGGTGACAGCTCACTCTTAGATGCCATCACTGGGGAACTCAACGCGAACGCTGTCCATCGTTTCAGTGATCGCGTTTGGGGTGCCGAAATTCAACTGTCCTTGAACCCGGTTAATGCGACCTTGTTTGAGCGCCCTCCTATGATGCCTTGGCCGGAAAAATTGCTAGCTAAGTTCGGAGACGCTGAAATTAATCGATTTAATGAAATCTTGTCTGCGCAAGCAAAAAAGATCGGGCAGATTTGGCCGGAAAAAATGCTGACCGAGTATCGAAAAACGGATTTGGAGATTAAGGCGGAGCGTGATGCCAGGGATGCCAATGTAAAATACACCTTGGAGTCGCCGCTTTGGGCATCGGTTGGCCCATTCGTACGAAGTCAATTCCCCGGCCATGAGACCTCCGTCGCTGGAGCTATGTCAGCTATCAGTCTGTACCGTCTGGTCGAAGAACTGGCAGAGAAGGGTGATCCAGATTTCGTGACCTTTGCTGAACACATCGGCGCGAAGACGACGGAGGAGCTCTCCTGGCATCTGGAGATGACCTATCGGTGTGAACATGAGATGGCGGTATGGGAGAAAATCAAATCCCACCCAAGCGTCAAAGCCATCGATATTTTGCTCCCCGAGCTCAACTCCGGAAGCCGTCATGCCAAAAGCAAGGTCGAAGAGCTTGCGTATGAAGTGTGTGACAGCCTTCCTCAGTATGAGGAGGTGGCTGTGGATAGCCACCTCATTATTCTTCTGGTGACGCGTAACCAGGTGGCGAAGCAACCGGTGCAGATACCAGAAGACGATTCTCCGGCGCCATAAGGCTTCCGCAACACTCGAAAGGCCTGGGATTCCCAGGCTTTTTCTGTTTCGAACCCGGCAGAAAATTTGTGCGATGGTGGCCTTGCGGTAATCTCTAGAGTAATACATAATCTGTTCATCGGGCTTACCCTCGCAGTAGGGCGCCGCCATCATTCAACGCAAGAGGCTACGGTATGGAGATCAAGGGATTTTTCGTCGACTGGAATGGCTCTACTCGCCGAACCGAAAATCCAGGCCCAGGCTACACGTGTCTGGTCGACCTTGAGCGTAACCATGTTGACGTGGTTGATGGTGGAAGTTTCGTGATTTTCGAGTGCACCTACTTCCCGACTCTGGAAAGTGTTGTGGCAGCGGACATTGAGATCAAATTGCTCGATTTCCCGGACATCATTCGTGCCTCGAGTGAAGGCATCATTGTCGAAAATTGCGTATTCGAGGCTGCACCCGAAAGCGCTACAGCGCCGGACGCCGGCGAAAACCACCTCTAAACAATAAGGGTAAATTGTGATGCTCAAGCCAACTGAGAAAGAAATCTCCGAAGCTGGCGACTGCGTACTAATCCTGGATACAGGCCCCCTGGACTCGGTCGATAACTCTGCGGTCGAGCAAGGTGTGCGCCAAGGCTGGGACATGGCAGCCCGGAAGTTCACCTGGACACCAGAAGCGCCAACCGAGCCCGGTCTCTATGCGGTCGCGGAAAAGTTTGGCGATACTCCGCCGCGCACTGGCGTGTACACCGTCGAGTACGCCAAGGATGATCGCTTGATCTACGGCGGCACCCGCTACGTCACCGACGCCCCTGTTGGCACCTTGTGGCATCGCCTGTCGCCTCTGCCGGGTTGATGACAGCGTAGCCAGACGCTTCGCGCTGGAGTGGCGACTTCTCTCTAGCCTTATCGTCTGGCGTGCCTCCATATGGCTGGATTGAAATCCACCATGCCATTACAATGCCAGCCATCACAGAAAGGTAGTCGTCATGAGTTTGTTGAATCGATTGAAAGACCTGTTTTACTGGGGAACCGTACCGGTGGAGCCAGCCAAAACACCTGCCGGGGCCTATGAGCCCTATGCAACGATCATTGAGTCGTCTCTTCGCGGCATCAAGGCCGACGACTTGCGCCATGATCCTGTCTACAAGGCGCCACATTACGTGGTTCGTATGTGCAATACGCTGGTCGAAAAGATCCATGAGGCCGGCAATTCGACCGTGACCCTGGAGTCGTTGGTGCGAGTTGAGCGCAGCGCCGCAGGCCATACCGATTACCATCGCCGGTTTTCGCTGTATTGCTCCGAACTGGCTGAGCAAGGCGCCGCTGAATCAGGTGCGGGCACGCTCGTCGCCCGGTAACCGCTGTACGACTGAGACCTACCAGCCGCTATTTGGCCCAGAGATAAAACCCCGTTAATTCGGGGTTTCTTCGTTTTAACGCTTGTAATTAATCTCTAGAGTGATACTATCTAACCCATAGAACTGACAGGGATCACCTCAGATGAGTGTCACAACCCAGATGCTGATCGACGCTGGCTTCGAAGTCATCGCCGGCGCCGATACAACCCTTCGCAAGCGTATGCAAGCGTGCGAAATGCCCTATTTCAACGAGCACGTAGTCGATGAGGTCAATATCGGGCCTCAGGATCTCGCGGTGCTGACGGTCAGCGCTGATCGCATGGTGGAGTTCTCGGTGTTCCAGAGTGGCAGCGACCATACCTCCAGCACCTCTGGGGTGCTGTATCACGAACCTCCTGTGTCCATCGATTCGGAGGAAGGCCTGGGCATGCTGGGCGACGCCGGCGTGCAGATCGGCCAAGTGCTTGAGGCCTTGGTTGATGGCTTTAATCTCGTTCAACTGCCAGATTTGGTTGACCGTTTTGAGGCTCCTGTCGATGTAAGTCGCTTGCCGGTATTCGGCGCCGTTCAACCATTTGGACTGAATCCTCATGAAAAAATCTGAAATCAAAAAAGGTGGCTTCTACAGCGATGGAAAGCTCGGCGTTCGCGAGGTGCTGGATGAAGGCGCCCAGTACAAGCTGTACGACGCTGTCACCGACACCGATTGCCTGCGCTATCGCGTCTTGAGCGGCCAAGCTGGTTCCCCCAATGAGCAGCATGGCAACATGACTCGTACGTCATTTGCGACCTGGGCCAAGGCTGAGATCCCCGCTGAGCAGGTGGAACGCTTCCTGATCGACCTGCAGGCTACAAAAATCCTGGGCAAGCTCACCGAGCCGCAGCGGGTCTTCCTGAAGGGTTTTGACTCGGATCTGACAACCACTGAATCAAGTGAGTGCGGGCGCTCAGAATTCCGAGCGGCGGTTGCCTGCCGTGACAAGGGACTCATCGCTGAGATGCCGGCCAGTTTGGCGCCAAATGAAAAGTACTTCGACGTCGTCTTCACTGAGCTTGGTCTGGCTGTGTTGGCCGGCGTGTTGAAGCCGGTGGCGGTGGAGTAGGTCTGATGGGACTGCCAGACTGGGTCAGGGCGGAGTGCCGCAAAGAAATAAGCAAGCCAACGCCGTCAATGAAAGACCGCGTTGATCGGGTGCACGCGGCGGCTCTCCGTTGTGGATACCTGCATGATCATGTAACGCGTTCATACGTCTGGGTCGGGGAAGGCCCTGAGCCATGGGAAGATCCCCGCCGTCGGAGTGGCACAAATGCTCAGTGCTAAGAAACAAATGGAAATTTCGCTGGTCTGCCACGCCACTGTCGGTAATTGGATGGCTTCCATGTGCAATCCAAAAAACCGTGGTTCCGCGTTCACCTGGGAAAAGTTTCCAGAAATGATGGAAAAGCAGTGTAGAGGTCAGGTTTCCTTGCAAGTCCCTATGTCCGACCTGATCCGAGAGCGGTGCCTGGGGCATGCCGAGCAGACAGGTCGGAAAATCGCCGAGAACTGGGTCAAGGAAATGACCGAATAAGCACCCAGACCGTGATAATGGCTCGCGGTAACCATACCAATCTGTGAAGGAACTACGATGACCGACGAAAAGCCAGAGAGCTTGCCAAGGCTTCCCCCGATATCGAAGGATGAAATCCACAAGCTCCTGAACGACCTTAAAACCTCGCAAGGTCAGTTCGCAAAAGATAGACCCCCTGTCGTGTTGGTGGGGAATTATGAAAGCACCCAGCAGGCGATCAAGCTTGCCGAGATGGCTGATCCATGGTTGAAAGACTCAATCTTGCGAGGGCCGGCTTTGCAGGCGGCAGCGTCACGTTACCGGAAGGTCTTCTATGAGGCGGGTGGCCCTAATTCATCCGTTGAGAAGGGCGAGGTAGCTATGGCCGCAGCCATTGGCCTTTACGTCACGCTGGTAGCTGATCTGCAATACCGTGATGACCAGGAGAATTCGAGAAAGCAGCCTTCACCAGCCGCCGAGGCTTCAAAGGGTCTACGGGTTGCTGCGGCGTACCATCGCCACCAGGCGCAGACGTTTTTGGAAGAAGAGGGGCGCCTTCTCCGGATTTATGAGTCGCATGGCGACATGGAAAGTCGCGAAATGGCGAAAGACGCCAGCGATAAGGCAAAGATGCATTTGGACGCTGGCGTCGACATGCTGCTGATGGCCATCGGTAATGCTCCAGAATGCCTCGATGATGCCTTCGGCGCATTTGAGAAAGCCAGGGCAAAAATCCTGGGTTGAGCCTTGTTAACCGTGAGGATTACATGGAAATGACTTCCAGCCTGATTGCGTACCACGGGACGAACTTCGAATTTGACCGGTTTGACAGCAAAATGCTCGGTGTGAGCTGCGACAACCCGACGACGCAGATGGGTTTCTTCTTCACTGATGTGGTTGCCGGTGCCTGGCGCTGGGCGAGCAACGGCTACGAAGCGGGCCGTGCTCCGAACACACCATCGGTTGTTGCCGCTGACCTCGGCGGCCTCAAGCTCAAGACCATCGCACCCAAGAAGTTTTTGTACTACCTGCGAACAGCGCGTGGGGAGACCATTTGGCGGCACCTGTGCAAGTGGAAGTCGACAGGTTACGACGGTTTGCGCATCAAGCTTGAAGACGAGGAGTGGTTCTGCGTGTTTGAGGCCAGCAAGATCAAGATTGTGGGCCGGGAACGTACACCGCCAGCCAAACCCGAAACAGTGCCCCTGAAGGATCTTCCACCACCGAAGATGCTGAACATCCCGCCAATGCCAAAGGCTGTTCAAGCTCAAGGTTAAGGCGCCATACGAGTTGTGCAGGCGGTGCTTGCACTTTTGAGTGCCTGGGGAGGGCGTGGTAAGGAGAGAATCGTCGTTTCCAGGCGCAGGAAATGATAAACCCACCATGATTTACGGTGGGTTTATCATTGTCGCCTGGCTCCAAACGTTTGCATCGTCGTCTGGAAAGAGGAGCTCCACTCGATCCAGCACTCTGGCAATGCAGCAGCCCTTGGAAATCACCAGATAGAACCTGGTGCCGCAGTAGCCCATCAAGGCCAGCACGTGGCCGGTCTTGATGCCGTACTTTGATGTTACTCGAAGCGGCGCCGAGGTACCAACAGCTGCGTCATAAGTTTCACCACCGGCGCGGCCCAGGTAGTCTGGCGCCACCCCAACACAACATTGCGAGGAAATTGTCATGAAGCGAGACACATTCGAAATCTGGTACCACATGCACGGCTCCGCCTGGGATGCTGAGGTGCACACCTGTGACAAGACCGAAATCACAGGTGATGACATGGAAAGCGTGCGCAAAAAGTTCCTGGATGAGAATCCGGGTGCGACGATCTACTCCATCGACGTTGTGTGAAGCCTATTTCACGCGTTTTCTGGAAAAATCGTAACGGCTACCGCAGGCCATCGAGCTTTACTTCATCATCGAAAAGCCTTGACGTGGCGAAAATTCACGCGGCAAAAACGACAATCAATTTGGTTGAATTTCTACAATTCAACCAAATTGAATACATCCTTCTTATTCGAGGTGGCCAATGAGCACCGCAGACTGCAAAGAACTCCTGGTCGAAGCCTATCCGGACACCAAGGCCAAAGAATGGAAGCGCACGGCGAAATACTTGAACGGCTTTGATGTCGAGATCCGCGTGTTCGCGCACCCCGTTGTCGGTACGGTGTTCGTCGACGAAGAGGAAGGGGAGGTCATCACTGATCCAACCTACTTCGAAACGCGTCAGAAGTCGGCGCTGAAGCCTTCGGACTTCTACTTTTCCATCGACAGCAGCCATGACTGTGACGACCAGCTTCAGGTCTACCTGGTGCTGAAGGACTTCTACGACAAGTACGGGCATGTCGAGTCGACGCACCTCCACAACGCAGTCAAAGGCTTCTTCCCGAAAGGCCTGGAGTGCGACGAGGAGATGGAGGCCTGCTTCGCCATTTACTCGATCACCGATCCTGAAGAGCTCAAGCAGATGTTCCTGGACAGTGGCTTCGCATATGCCACATTCATGGAATCCGAAAGCGCATGAGCACCGTCGACCTTGGAGCCATTGCGGTCGAACACTTGTAAGCCTATAGGCTTACAAAATCTGGCTTTCTGTACGCCTGTAGGCATACAGCAGAGCCGGCACGAGCCAGGTCGCTGGCTCGAGAGGATCCCGATCAGAAAAAGAAAAGGCGCCATGGGGGCGCCTTTTTTTGCTCGTGCTCGCACTCAAGCTGGAGGCAAATCTGCCTCTACATCAGCGATGGTGTAGACGATGACGTCGTCTTCGTTGGTCGGCGAATTTTCAACAGCAACCAAGATGTCATCCACCGTCAGCTCACCAATATGCTGGGCGAACTCGGCTTCTTGAATCCCACGCAGGCGCAAGGTGTAGTAGATCGCCTTCAGTTCATCAGCGTGCAAGATGATGTCGATGCTCTGGCGCTCTATCACAGCCTTACTTGCGACATCTGGCTTGCTCAGCAGCGAAGTGTTGGCCAGAGCTAACGCGGCAGTCAGACGCTCACGGGTGGTTTCAATGCGGAACGGTTCTACTTTGTGCATGAGGGGTTCCAATTCGGGGGAAAAAGGTCGCGGCAGTTATTCGCAAATATTGCCAATACTTCAGGTCAGTAAAGCACATCGGGATAGTTTCAGAAACCAAAAACTGGCCAAATTCGGTTGCACCGCGAGACAAAATTAATGATGGCAAATGTTGCATGTATTTGTGATTGAATGTTGCCATCGGGTGCCTATAGACTGATTGAAGAAACGGAATTATTGGAGCTGCAAATGACAACGCCAACACCAACGAACAATACGGCTCAGGTTTATGAAGGTCTGGACGTAACCCGTGATCACCCGGACGTCTTTGGTGACCCTGTTTTTGGTGTTTATCGCCGCCAACAATTAGAAACTCCATTCAAATTGATGGATCTGGACGGCTATTTCGACCGCTATCCGCGTGAACGGTTTGTGATAACCGGGACTTACAAGGATGTCCCCCACAATCCTCGCGCAAATGCTGATCCGGAACTGATCTTCAAGGGCACCATTCACAGACATCAGCTTGTCGAAATGCATGACGGCATCCTCAACCATGCTACTGGTTCTGCGGCTCCAGCCGGCATTGCGGCAATCATGAAATCGGAAACGGCTTTCAGCGAGGTTTCCAAAAAGGAATTCTCGGAGAGCTTTTTAAAAGCAATTCAGACTCCACAGGCCGTCCCATTTCTTGCGATACATGCATTGTCTCACGCCGTAAAGGCCGGGGAGTCGAGGTCGTCGGTATTGAGCATGGAGCAAGGATTTCTGGCAGATATGTTGTGGGATCTTGTGAATCATAATAGGGGCAGACACTTTCTCCTCTCGGGGAAGGAATTCACCACCGGTACTTGGGCATCTAGTCCATTGACGCCCGATGAACTGAAAGCTCTCCCGTATGTCGCCGGCCTGTATCGGGAGGTGTACGACGAGATGGGACAAAACCACGCAGCGCATGCTGCGCACGCTAAATCGCTGGTCGCGAAGGTGGCGGCAGCGGGATACCCAACAGCAGCTGCAAGCATCGCTGAGTTGAACGGCCTTGAATTTCCGACCAAGAAGCCGGCTCGCCGGGTCGATCTGGACGATGGGCCGAGCATGTAACCTCACTACTAATGAAAAAGGCGCCCCGGTGGCGCTTTTTTGTTCCTGATCGTAATCATGCTGGGCGAAGTTGGCGATTCTGGCCATTTCGGTTCCGCCGAAAGACAGACATTTGATGATGGCATATTGATGATGTACTTGTGGTTTTTCGAGTTGTATCTTGTCAGCAGCTGACTTTACACTGGATGAAGAAACTGAATTTTTGGAGCTGTAAATGACAACGCCAACAAACACTCTGACCACGATGTATGGAAACCTGGACGTTACCCGTGATCATCCGGACGTTTTCGGCGACCCTGTATTTGGCGTTTATCGTAAAAAGGATCTGGCTTCTCCTTTCAGATTTCACGAACTTGACGGGTTTTTCAATCGGTACCCTGTCGAGCCAGTCGCGTTCCGGGCCGACGGTACACAGCGGTTTTACGATGTGCCGTTCAACAAGAATAGGGGCGATACGGCAGAGGTCGTTTTCAAAGGCGAGTTAAAATTCGAGCAGCTTGATGAAATGCGCGAGGCGATCCTCAACCATACAGGGGGATCTACGGCCCCTTATGACGTTAAGGCAGTCATGAACTCCGAAACGGCGTTCAAAGAGGTTTCCAAAAAGCAATTTGCGGAATGCTTTATTGGTGCTATTCAGTCACCTCAGGCTGTGCCATTTCTGGCATTACTAGCGTTGTCGCATGCTGTGAAATCCACAAACGATGACGAAACATTGGGGCGGGAACAGGCCTCGCTAGGCGCCATGTTTTGGGCTGGTTATGGGGATCATCCACGGCGCTCTGAATTTCTGTTTTCTGGCAAGGAATTCACTGTCGGGAATTGGGCCTATAAACCACTGACTGCGGATGAATTGAGGGCTCTCCCGTATGTTGCCGGTGTGTTTCGCGAGGTGTATGACGAGGTCGGCCAAAACCACGCTTCCCACGCCAAGTCACTGGTTGCGAAGGTGGCGGCAGCAGGATACCCAACAGCTGCTCGTGTGCTGGCTGAGTTGAACGAGATCGAACTTCCGGCCAAGAAGCCGGCTCGTCAGGTTGACCTTGACGACGGCCCAAGCATGTAACCTCAGCACAATTGAAAAAGGCGCCCTGGTGGCGCCTTTTCTTTGTGTGTGCTTAAGCGTCCTGGCTCGGCCAACGGGCTTCAAGCTGCTTGACCAGGGGAATCCCCGACTTGATCGACAAAACGTCGCTATCGGCGTCTGCAGCCCTGTACAGGTCGGCCCATTCAGGCGGAACACGCTTTAACCGAGACGGTGACATCCTTGGCAGGATTTTTCGAGCCTGGCCTTTGTACAAGAGCATCTTCAAGGGATCGAAAATGGTCTTATGAAAGGTCTGCCCCTCGGGGAGAGGCTCGTTCCACAGCACCTCGCGGACGGCGTTGGCCAGTTCCCTGTGTGAGTCCTTCAGGCCGGTGTACTCAGCACCATGGTCGCGGAGAAGCTTTGCAGCTTCTTCCTCCGTGGCTACCCTGATTGCTTTGCCTTCAACCAACCACACCCACCAGGCGGACTGGATGCTGATTATTTCTCGTTTCGCCAAAGTGTGTTCCTCGAATTGGCCAGCCTTGCGCTGTGAATGGGCTGGGGAGCAGCTTACTGACCTCGTCAGCCACATCGCTTGGCGTCTTGCCATTGAGCAATTGGTAAAACGCGGCCTTTGAATCCTCGAGCGATTCGCCTTTGTACACCCGCTGCTGGAAGTGTTCATTGAGCCGGTCGATGTCTTGGCGGAGCTTTTCGCTCTCATTCGGCGGCAGGGTCTCGTAGAGCGTGTTCAGTGATGCCGTCAGGGCCTCATCAGAACTGGCATCGATTTTTGGTTGGGAGCAAGCGGCCAGAAGAGCGAAAACAGACAGCAGAAGTGCTTTACGCAGCGGATACATGAATCACCGGAATGAATGTGTTTTTGTTATCCTTGTCAATATATACGCAATATCAGCTTCAAAACAGAACCCGCTCAGTTTATTCGGAGAATTTAATGGCAACACTTAAAAGATCCACGCTGGTTTCGACGGTAGTCGTCCTTCTTGGCGTGTCTGCGGCTTGGTATGTAAGCAACAGTAACGTCTTGAAGGCCCCTGCTGCCCCACAAAAGGTCGAATCGCGCCATGACGACAAGATCATGGCCACGCTGAAGATCCTTCAGAATGACGTGAGTGTCACGTCGATCCAGAAGTCGGATATTGCCGGCCTGTACTCCGTAGAACTGGCCAGCGGTCGCCCGCTGTATGCCACCGAGGATGGGGCTTATATCTTCGCAGGAAACCTCTTCAAGAATGTCGACGGCGCCATCGTCAACGTCACCGATGAGGCCCAGAAGAAGGTTGCAGTGCAAAAGCTGAAAGGCCTGAAAGAGTCGGACATGGTGATCTACCCGGCTGCCAACCGCAAAGCCACCATCACGGTATTCACGGATGTTGATTGCCCGTATTGCGCGAAACTGCACGACGACGTGCCGGCGCTGAACGCTCAGGGCATTGAAGTCCGATACCTGGCGTTCCCGCGTATGGGGCTGGAGAGCGAGACCTACCAGAAGATGGTCAGCGTCTGGTGTGCGCCAGATGCCCGCAAGGCTATGGATGATGCCACTGGCGAGACCCCAATTGCGAAACTGACATGCGATAACCAAGTGGCGGCGCAGTATGAACTCGGCAAGTTGCTGGGTGTGCGCGGTACGCCGACCATTTACCTGGAGAGCGGTGAGATGATGGGTGGCTACAGCCCACCGGATCGTTTGGTTCCAAAAGCGCTGGCTGGCAAAGCACAGTAATCACCTCGAGGCTGCAGGATTTAGGGCCTGCAGCCGTTTGCCGCTCGCTTGAGGGTTTCCAATGTTGCTCGACTTTATAATGTCTGCCGGCGCTGTACTTTTCGCATTATTGGCCTGCGCAATTTTCTTCCCCAAGGTCTTTATCGGCATTGTGATGTTTTTTGCCGTGTCTATGGCCGTTGTTCACATCGGTGAGCGAATGGATAAGGACAAGGCAAAAAAGGTGCGCAAAGCTGTTAACAAGCGGTATCCAGAGGCTTCTGGAAAGCACCTGGAGGCAATAGCTGACAGGGTGATGTCCGGCGCAGACATAGATAGTTTTGCCGTGGAGAATGATGTTCTTTGGTCTGTTAAAGATCGAAAACGAAGCTACTGGCGGGCATCAGGCAACTGGAAAGATGAGTCGATGAGCACTGAGGCCGCGAAGCTGTACGAAGCAGAAAGGCTCGAAATTCAACAGCGTTACCCGGACTTCGGATTTACTGCTGCGGAAGTGCATGATCTCAGCATCCAGTTGTACTTCAACTGGCAGATTACCAATGTGGAAATGAAGGAAAAAAGCGTAGTTGTGGAGTTTCGGCGCCGAGGGGATCACCGGCGCGTGGTGTACGGTCGCTAGGGTTTACCGAACGATGCCTAATTTATGAAAAAAGCCCCGACGATCACTCGCCGGGGCTTTTGCGTTTCTGGCATCAACCGGAGTCGGCGGAACCCTTATCTGTGAGCGTAATGTCGGCTTAACCGACTCTTGAGTTCATCCGTCGAGCAATGTTTGCCTTGAGCGTACTGGCCTGAACTGGACGCTAGTATTTTCACCAGGGCGATTGTCTCTTCGCGGCGCTTGCGATCCGCGTAGGACTCGACCACATAGGCAGGAATGCCATTTTGCGTAATCACCAACGGCTCATCCAGGGGCAGCTTGGATGCGTGTTTTTTCAAAAAACTGACTGTCTCAATTCGCATGGGCAAACATTCTCGTGATGTTGGTCGGGTCAACTATAAGACTATCACGGTAGGCGGCGGTGCCGTAGCCGCTTCGCGGAGAAGTCGACTTGCTTCCTGCTTGCAGGACTGCCCTAGTTCGCCTGTAGTGGCAATTGACAACCATTGTTTGGTCGGTATAATTCGAGAACTTCACTGACACCGCCAACAAGGCTCTGGTTCAGTGCTTTCGGCCCAGGCTACCGACAGCTGGTGCTGGTCATGGATGCAACGGACTGGAACATTTCATGCAAATTGCGACGAAGGTTGTAACCCAGATTGTCATCACCGAAGCCAAGGGTAAAAAGTACGGTTTCAGCACCATCACTGTGATGTTGGAGGACACCGCGCACCACGCCGGCAAGATCTCCATCACTCATGACGGCAAGACCTGGAATGGCTACTGGGGCAGCATGGGGTCGACCATTGTGCCGTTTTTCATCGGCTGCGATTCCACCTACCTGGGCGGCAACCTCGGGGCCCCAGCCTCTAGTGAATACGACTTCAAAGCCACCGAGCGGGAAGCCAAGCGCTACCTCAAAGAGCGCCGCCGCGATAAGGAAATCGATCTAGAGGCATACCAGGAACTGCTTTCCAAGATTCCTGGCGGCATGCGTGACCCCCATCACGACGGCTCGCTTCTATCTGCGGTGTTCGGGCCTGACTGGCCGCACTGTCTGAAGTCCAAGACCACCGAACAGTATCTGCACTTCATCGAGATGGTTGAAGTTGTGCAGCAGGCCTTGCGTCAGATGACGAACACGCCGACAGAGCAGGGCGCTCAGGCGGCATAAACCACGTTCAACGATAATTCGCGGCAGCCGCACAATGGTGCCGCCTACAGGAAAACCTTGATGCACATCATCATGATTACCGGTGGCGCTGGCGCCGGCAAAACGCACTTGCTCCAGACAATCAAAGCCATAGGAAACGTGTTCCTGGTCGATCCTCTGTCGGTTGACGTGTTAAGCGCCAAGACCTGGCGCCAGCCCCCCAATGACACGGTCATTGTCGCCTTCGACCACATCAGCAAGCTGAAAAACGCGCCGGCGCAGATCAAGGAAGCGATTGATTGGTGCAGCGAGAACCACATCGCGCTATGCCTGTGTGACCAGAAGCGAGCGGACATCGAAGCTCTGGTAATCGACACAGCCCGCTCGACGGTTGAACTCAACCTCGACTCCGCCTACACCATGAAAGTGAATGGAAATTGCACGGAGCTGGGTGATCAGATGCTGGCGGCCAGCTGTGTGATCGACCTCGCTGCCAAAGGAATCTCCCAATGAGCCGCCTTGAGCTGTCGAGCGAAGGCTATCATCGGCTGCACATAGTCGCCGGCATGGTCTTCATGTCCAGCCTGTTTCTGACGGTGTATCTGGTGATCTTCAAGCTAGCTCCGGCGTTCTCTTGGAGCATGGGCACGCCTTCGGGTACCTGTCAGCATTACGGCATGATTGATGCGATCTTCGCCCTCAACGTCCTGGCGTCCTTTGTCAGCTATGTGCTGATGTCGATGGCGATGCACCGGAGCAACGAAAAGCGGTTCGAGGAGAATGCGCGGGCCTTGTGCAAAGAGAAAGTGAAAAAATAGGCTTGCAGGTATAACGCTAGGGGTTTATTATTCTCACAGTCAGAGAGGTTATCTGCCGCTAAGCAGCCAAAGGAATTCGAATGCGAACCGTACTGAGCACAACTTTCTTGCCCTCTCTGCTGGCTGACGTCAAATCAGGCCGGATGATGCCTGCAGCGATGCAGCGCCCCTATCAGTGGGACAGGAGCGACGTTGAGGCCTTGTGCGATTCGATTCTGTCAGGCTTCCCGGTGGGCGGCATGCTGATGTGGCAGCCAGAAGACAAGGCAGATCTGTCCAAGATCGCCAAAACCCGGTTGGGGCCAATTTCTCTGTCCAACGATGGCGAGAAATGGAAAACGGTGGCGCTGTTGCTCGATGGTCAGCACCGTCTGGCTACCTTGGCCTGGCTGATGCTGGAAGGGCCGGCGCCAGCGCTGGACTACTCTCCCTCGGAACATATGTTTCTAGGCAATCAGTGCCTGGTGCTGGATCTGGCTTCGCAGTCCATGAAGTTTGTCAGTCATAAGGTCGCAAAAAAGACGATGTGCCTGCCGGCCTGGACGGTCATGAGCAGCGTCTCTACGGAGATTTATCAGCGGGCCATGAAGCTGCTGCGGGAGATGGATGCTCAGGAAAGAGAAGGTGTCGAAGAGATGGCCGATCTTTTTGGCCGGGCCTCCGAGGCTTTCGGCAACGCCCGTGTCACTTTGACCGTGATTGTCGATGCGACCCCAGAGGAAGCCAAGCACGCCTTCCTGAGGATCTGCCGAACCGGTGTGCCGATGAGCGAAACTGACTTTGACCGGGCGATGGCCTGGGCAGCCGCTTAAATTCAAGAATAAAATGGAGCTGTTCGATGCCAACCATCAAATCCCTGCATACCTGGAAATTCACTGATTCCACGCGATTCGCCTGGCGTGAAGGCACCGACTGCGATCAGTTCGCCGGTGATTTCGTCAGGGAATACCCGTTCTTCCAGGCCAAAGACGTCAAACGCGGCTTCCTGCGCGAGCAGCCGGTGTATTCCCCGTACCGCAAGACTTACGTCAATTCGACGGTGATCAATGCCGAAGGCCCAGGCACCCCGGTGGTGTACGCCCGGATGAACATCAAGGCCACTGTCCCTCGGCAGGTGGCATAGGATGGTTAGCGATAAAGCACGCAAGAAGATCACTCGCTTGATGCACGCACACCAGGAATGGTTGAGCAAATGGCACAAGCGAAGCGGATTGTTCATGGAGTACACAAGCCCTAGGGGCAAGTCGATGACATTCTCGGCGTATTGCTTCGAGGTCAACAAGCACATGGACAAGACCATCGACAAAATCGCCAAAATTGTAAAAGAGGACAGCGGTATCCTCACCGAGCCTGCT
This sequence comes from Pseudomonas serbica, assembly GCF_028823535.1. GTDB lineage: Bacteria > Pseudomonadota > Gammaproteobacteria > Pseudomonadales > Pseudomonadaceae > Aquipseudomonas > Aquipseudomonas serbica. The sequence continues at coordinate 828,139 of NZ_JAQIYM010000090.1, forward strand.
GGCAAGGCGAAAGCTTGATCCTCGTCAAAACGTGTAGGGAGTAGCAATGGGAAGCAGGGGAACCTACTGCGAAATGCAGGGCGAACATGTGCCGCTGATGTATCGAGATCAGCGGAACCACATTTGCATCAACAAAGACCAGCGCAAGCATTTTCGTGGTGCGACAGCCGTACTGAAAATTGAAGCCTGCGTTGAGCTTTTTGGGACGTTCCGCGATGGGGGGACGTACGCTTCTTATCCGTCCCCCTATGATCTGGCAATGAAGTTCCAGGGTCGGGTAAACGCCTGGCTCAAAGACAGACTTACCCGAGAAGGTGAGCGGGTAAGGATCGTCTATAAGTACGAGCTTCATGTCGAGGAAGAAGAGCTTCAAGGCGATTTCTGCGGCGTTTACAAGAACAGTTCGGGTTGCAAGTCAGCGGTGATCCGCCGTATCCAACGGATGGTTGGCCCAGCCTTGATCATTGAGGACAACACCATCCGGAGCCGAAGAAAGCTCATCCGGAATTGGAAACGAGAGCAGTTCAAGGCTGCCTGGGCCTATTACCAGGAGCGGGTACGTGAATTCGAAGAGAAACAAAAGCAGCAAGAGCAGCCGGCGAGCCAATCGTAAGGCCTGTATCCAAGCGGCCTAGATGTTTCATAAGCAGTGCACTGAAGGATTAGGAGCGATCAAATGCCAAGAAAATTTGCCAACTCGGCGCCAGTGAAGGCCGCAGCCCGTACTGCTATGGATCAGCTTAAAGCCATGCCTGCAAGCGAACTGCTGGATTTCGGGGCGCAAACCACTGTCCCTGATGACGAGGCCACGCTTAGCCCGCAAGACGCTGAGTGCCTGGCGGCCTACGACCAGATGCACCGTGAAATGGCGGAGCAGCGTGAGCAGGAAAATGCGGTGCTGGAACAGGTTAAGGCGATGGTCTCGCCCAAGGTCTTCGACCAGATCAAGGACACGCTCAGTGATTCGAGCTATACGCACAGCTACCTGATCGCGGCGGCGCCTCTTGGCCAACCTCAGGACGAATCCTTTGACCTGGGGGATGTGTACGTTGATCAGACCACCAATGGCGGGATGTCTGGCGATGACTATGCCGGCACGATGAGCATGCCGTTGCCCGATGGTCGGTACTTTCAGTTCTGTTACGCCTGTTAAACGCTGAGCCCATTTGGCTTGTTGCGCACAAACCCTATTTTGAATGTGAGGCTCAGATGAGCAGTAAAATCGAAGCAATCAAGGCCGCTGTAGATCGTCTGGATACTACTGAATGTCGCGGCATCGTCGTGAACAAACAGGCCTTGGCTGAGCTGCGCTTCCTGGTTGCCGGCGCCGTGGCCGATGGTCAAGGCCATGTAGCTGCTGAGATCGTTGATTACATCGTGCCGAATCCCCATCAGCGCCTTTGGTACGGCCCGGAACTGGCCCGCTTGCCAGTCGGAACGCAGCTCTACCTGAATCCAGGGGAGCAGCCTGACGTGGTGGCCTTGCGAAAAGATTTGGCCAATACCGATCAGTTGCTGCAATCCGCCGAACGTTCTATCAAGAACCATCGTTCGGCGCTTGGCGCCGTACAGGAAAGTGATGCGGAAAAAACAAAGTTGTTGAATGCGCTGATCCGCCGCTTGGGCATCGACGGCGTGTCAGCGATCACCGGCTGCAGCTACACCCACCCGTCAAACGATCTTGAAGAAATGATCCGTAATGGGTTCTTGCTGCAAGAGCTGGCTGAGGAATTTGATATCACGCTCAAGCCTGCAGAAGCGGCGGTCGCGGAATGAGGAACCATCAGTTTCTAGCCCGTTGGCCGTCGGGCCGTGGGACTGGCTTCATAGGACTTTCGCGCAGCCTTAAAATGGCCCTTCACAGTACTGGCCCTCTAGCCCTTGCGGATCATAAGTTTGAGGCGGTTCCGGTCACAGTGGCGAACACCACCTCTCTGCGGGATGGATCTCTGGAAGCCTGGTCGACCTCCGGCAGCCTTATCGGGCCTATGTTTTTGCACGTCAGCCAGGTGTTCGACACCGAGGCTGAGGTAGAGGCGGACATCAACGCCGCGATTCAATGCGTAATCAACTCCAAGTTAAACGCAATCGACGCGCTAAAGCGCGAGATCGAAATTCTAGAAGCTAACAAAATTCAACTGGTGCAGCCATGACTCGTAAAATCGAATTCACGCCGGAGATGGTGGAGCGGATCCTGAGCGAGCTGGCCCAGCACCACAGCTCAGATGAGAGCGGAACTACGCGGCTCGATGACGAGATACGTGCGATTCTCGAAGCTCCTGTCGAAGTGCGCGAGCTGACCTGGGTCGAACTTGTCAATGCGGTTAGCGAAGTGCGCGGCAGTGAATTTACGCCAGATCCAGACTTTTTCATTGGCCATCAAATGACGGAAATCAACTTCAATTCGCTCAGGCGCATTGTCGAGAAATTTCGTGGTCAGACCGAGCAGTCAATCGCTGAGGTTCTGAAAAACAGCAAGCGCCTGGCCGAATTGGACGATTCGACCATTGCGAAACTGGGTGATCAGTTGAAAGCCTCCGTGCAGCTGAACACGGAACTGGTCGAGTTGCTGCGTGAGGTAAGCGGCAAGCTCCCACTGCTTTCAGACAAAGCGCTCTGGGCACGGATTGCAACAGTCGTTAATCCAGCGGTGAAGCCAGCTGGCCTGGCCGTCGAGCTTGAATCTCTTGTGATTCGTGATGAAATTGTGGGCGTTCCTCGCCGTCTTCTGGAAGCCATCAACAGCTACGAATGGCGCGGAGAGCTCGCTTCTTCAAATGCCATGTTCTTGAGGGGCATTCTTGAAGGGCGCATAACAGGGTACGAGATACAGCCAGCTGCTCCGGTACAAGGTGCAGCACCCGAACTCGCCGAATTTCAAGCCACCATCGCCCAGCAGAAAGACGATCAGGATTCTCTGCAGGAGGTGATCGACCTTACTGCCAAAGCAGTAGGGGACAATACTGGGCTCATGTGGATGAAAATCCAAACAGCGTTTTTGCGTGATATGCCAGAGATGCGAAAACGAATCGCCCAGCTGACGACGGAAAACGAGGGGCTGAAGTTTGGTCGGGGTGAGCCGGTGGCATGGGAATACAAGCGCAAAAATCAAAGCCACTTTGGTGAGCCTGATACCCATATCTCCTTTGCGAGCAAAACACTCAATGAATGTCGAGTCGGTTTAATCAGCGGCGAATACACACTCCTGTTTCCACGGGAGGACTATTTCGATTGGAAGCCACTATTTTACGGCTCGATGCCCTCGCCGGTGGCGATAGAAGCTGACGCCAAGATCAATGACTCGGGGACAAGCCAATGAACGCAAGCATTGAAATATCGAAGGAGCTGGCGCCGTGTCCGTTTTGTCAGTCGAGCAACGTGCATCTGACTCGCGACATGTACGACACAGAAGAGGGTCGCCGGGAAAGGGCACAGATCCGCTGCTGGGGCTGCCAATTGCTTACTAAAACCTTCAAGTCGAATTCTGAGGCTGTCGCGTACTGGAACACTCGCGCCGCCCCAGTCGTCGAGCGCCAAGAGCCTCTGCCAGGTGATTGTGAGCCTTTCCAGAAATGGGTGATGGCGACGAAACACCCTGTCTTCGGGTTTCTCGACGACCGATCTCTTGCTCGCAGCGATGACCTTCAAGGCTATGCTGATGAGTATGTCCAGGGTCTGTGGGTTGCGTACAAAGAGTTCGCCCTGCGGCCCGAGCCGGTATCGGTGGTTACCGAAAAGCTCAAGCAAGCCGTGCATGACAGTGCGCATGCTGAAACAGAAGAACAGCGAGTGACCGCCCTGGCGTATTGGCTTGATCAACAAGTTTTCGAAAGCGGGATGTTGAGCTGCGCCGCCGCAACACTTCTATCCTATCTCGACAGGTTCAAGGAGTTGCCTTGTCCAGTGCCGGTGGTGAAGCAAACCACTTGGGCGGACGTCCAGCCTTGGTATGAAGCGAACGAACAGATGCTGCGTGATGTGTGCCGCTTCGAGGGACTTAAAGGTGCAGCGCTTGAGGTATGGCGAGCAGCTGTAAGCCAGCCAGCGCCGCTTGCAGCGGGCCAAAACAAAACAGGGAATACCCATGAACAATAAGATCGAACTGGGGCGTGAAGTGCTGCAGCGCTGGGCCTATGATATGCGCCTCGTATCTCCCATCGGGCCTGAGTTGCGTGCGATCCTCGCTGCCCATCCAAACGCCTGGCCTTGCTGGAGCTGCAAGGTTCCAGTGACGATGGCGGGCAGGGCGGACGCGGACGGTGACTGCCCTCACTGCAAAGCGGAGTTGGACATTGAGCTTTGGCCTTTCCCGGAGAAGCCAGCCCAAGTCGTGGAGCGCCAGGGGCCGGTGGTATTTCAAATCGTTGGTCGGGAGTGCACACCTTCTGCGGAAATGGCAGCGGTCAAGGCTTACCGTAAAGTGCCTTGGGTAGATGACAAGATCCAGGAGCAGCCGAGCACCCCTGGCTTCTACAGCATCGAGCCCCTGATCCGGCTTAAGGATGCTCAGTCCGAGATAACAACGCTTCTGGAACAGCGCGACACTACTCAACAGTGTCTCGAGTTATCCATTGATCGTGAGGACGCGCTGCAGCAGCGTCTGGCCGCCGTCGAGCGGAGCAACGCGGCTCTTGCCAAATTGCTCGATGAAGCTCAAGTCATCGCAGGGCACTCTTTCTCAGAAGCATTCATAGCTGAAATTGAAGCGGCCCTGAAGTTCAACGAATCAGGATCAAGTGAATGAAATACGTAGTGACCCAAGATGAAGATGGAAAAGAAGAGATCTTCATCTTCCCGAAGCGCTACCACCATGACGATTTCGCCGACACCATAAATGGTCTCAAAACCTTCAAGAACGGCAACCCGGACGACTGGGAGCGGCAGTACAAGACGCCAATCGCGGCGGGCTTCACCGATGGCAAACACTGCAGCGGTCGCAGCGAAACCCTGAATCTCGATTCTCGTGGTCGCCTTGACGAGCTACTGATCGAGTAGAACCCTCAACCCTCAACCCTCAAGAATCTGGAGTAACGCATGAGCGAATCCATGGTGTCCGGCAAGACTTTGCAACGTGGCGACAAATTGTTTCATGTTGCCAATGAAAAAAACTGTGGCCGTGGCTGGGTTGAGTACCTGAATGACCAGGCGCCTGGATTTGTTCAAGTTCGCCATGCAAACGGCGCGGTGCCTACTGTTCGCATCCTCGATCTGCAATGGCAGGAGATGACGGACGAGCAGCAACTCCTGGAGTTTTACGCAGAGTTGGCGAACGGTAACAAGCTGGCGCAGCGAGCGTTGTGCCACATAAGAGCGCTTACGGCGGAAATCCACAAGCTGAAAGGTGTGGCACATCCATGACAGACAAACTCGAAGTCACACGGGTAATTGCGGAGTACGCGCTGAACAAAATGGAATGGGATGCCAGTCCAAAGTGGCGCGATATGGCCAAAGACCTGCGCAAGCTTCTTGCTGAACCTCCTGCCGTCAAGGCGGAGCCGCCTGAAATGGCAGCGTTGCGTGCAGAGCTGGAGCGTATCCGTGGCCTGAACCATTTTCAGATTCTCGCTGAGGCCGCTGGGCGTCACTTGGTGGACTCCGGCGCCGAAAACTACGTTGGCCATGTTTTCACCATTTCGCTCGATGATGGAACCGCGCAATTCGAGGTGGTCGTGACCACCCAGAAAGTCGGAGCGAAAAGCCCGCATGATCGGCTAGTAGCCTGTGAGCAGCGGAATGCGGAGCTGATCGAGGTACTCAAAGGCTTGCCTGAAGGATTCAAAGATCTGTCTGGCGGTGAACACTCTGCCGGCGTTACGGCGTGCATTGAGTACACCGAGCAATGTATTTTTAAAGCGCTCAAAACCTCTGAGCCTGAAGAAAATAACGAGTGCAGCAACTGTAACGGGTCGCAAGTGGCGACTACCTTTGACGGCGACGGTGTACCTCGCGATGGGGAATGCCTGGAGTGTAAAAATGACCATTAAGATCGAAATCACGCCTGAGCTTTTGAGCAGGGCTGCTCGTTTGCTTGAAATCCATGACGCTGGCGGTGGATCGAGTGAAGGTTTTACCGCTGAGGAGCTTCGGGCTCTCCTCGTCGCCCCGGTGGCCGAGCCCCAAGGTGAGTCGGTATGGGTCTTCACTGACGAAGACGGCCAGCTGGCGATCACTGACCGTTGGGACGTGGCCAAGCACCTTCCGTTTGAAACGACCCGGTATACGCGTGATCAGCCTGATCTGACTGCATTGCAGGAAGAAAACCGGATCCTGCGCGAAGGCATGAAGGGGGACTACGACCTCGATGCTTGGCTGGAATGGGCGGCGACGAGTGAAGCGTTGCGCAAAGACCTAGCCGAGTCCAAACAGGATTACCGCGAGCTGTCGTTGGAGAATGACCGCCTGCTGGATCGCGCCTCCGCGTTTGAACAGCGCCATACGGAATTGGTTGGGTTGCTGAACACCTGCTCTCGGGACTTCTCCGGTATTGCGCAGGCCCTGGGCAAGTTTCACGATCAAAACCGTGAGCAGTGGTGCGGTTACCTTGATGACAGCTTGGGGATCTGCCGTTTCCGCAAAGGTGAACTCGATGCTGCCATCGAGGCCGCCGAGGTGGAAGAGGGCGAAACCGGCAAAAAGTACGTTTTCGAGACTGAAGCATACGGCGTGGCGCTGAGCCAGGAACAGTGGTCGGCAGTTCACGGGGTTTTCGCCCGCCACAACGAGTCTGATTGCAAAGACGATGAGTTCAAGATCAGCGAAAGCGACATCAATGGGCTGGTCAGCGAAATTCTAGTCGAGCTTGATCTTGCCCGTGGCGAATAACGAGGGCGCTACCATCGAAATCCCCTTGGATCTGGCGAAGCGATTGGCAAGCGGCGCCGGTGTGGACAGCGTCCTGGCCTTGATGGAGCTGCGTGAGAGGCTTGCCGCCCCGGTCGCCGAGCGAGTCCCGGAGGCCTACCTGATCGTAGGGTTTCAGCACTCGTCTGATGCGTGCATGGGGTATGTGAACCGCAAGATCGTCGATGCCCACGCGGAAACAACGAGACCCCGCCACAAGGCCTACGAGATCATCACGATGGAGGATCGTCTGAAATGCAACCAGTTCGAAGCTGATCACGTTTGGCATGAAGCGACACTCTCCCCGTTGTTTAGATAGTTGCTCGCACCGGCGCCAACGTAGAGGGGGTGAGGGCCTTGAAGAGAGAAGTCGTGCCTCCGGCGCTCGCCGGCTGGATTTTTCAAGATCGTCTGTGAGAGCCTACGCGCCGTTTTGTCGACGAATCAGGACGCTGACCAACATGACACACTCTAAATCGCTGGGAGCGGCTTGCGGTCTGCTTCTTGGAACCTTTATGTGCTCGCTGGCCCACGCTGAGTACGACTTTGGGATCGTGACCACGCAGGCCGAGGCGGCTGGCGAGAAATGCGCGACTCGCCCGTACCTGTACGAAATCTCATCAAGAAAACTGACCGGAAACGGTGTTCAGGTGCAGAAGCAAAACTTCCTGGTGTGCACTGATCGTGAGTTGACGCTGGCGGACGCCGAATGGATGTCCAGCTTCAGGGGGCCGAACTCCCTGGGCTTGGAATACCACCTGTTGAGAAAGCCCGGTGATCAATGACTTTAAAAGTGGCAATACATAGCTAAAAAGTGATATTTACTGCCGAGTGAATATCAAAAATTGACGGAATTAAAATCGAATGAAAAAGGCAGCAATGGCGTTGGCGCTCCTGGCGCAACTTTCGACGCAGTCCCAGGCACTCGAATTACCGGCGACGGTGGTGTCTGGTCGACAGATGATCAAGTTGGACTTCAAGCTGACCTCAGCCGGTGAAACCATGGCCACCATGTCGGCCAGCGTGCCGGACGGCGGGGCGCTGTCCACTGAGTTGCTCGATTCATCGACGCCGTACCTGGCGAGCGCCGAGTACGGGCAGGGCAAGCCCAAAGAGGTGTACAAGCACCTGGATTTTGGGGACAACCTGATCCTATCACCGGCGTTCGACGAGCAGGGCAAGATCAAGGTGATGGTGAATTTCAACCGGTCGGCCCCATTGGGTAACGATGAGGTTGCGAGCGGGGGTGTGGCTGTCTCGCTGGTGGGTTCACAAAACAAGTACTTCATGCAAAAGCTGGTGCTCGACAGCGGAAAAAGCACTTCGGTCGCCGTGGCCAAGGGGAATGACGGCACCGACGCGGTCGTTCTTGAACTTACGGCCACCGCTTCGGAGCATGGCTGATGGGCATCGCCGAAGACTTTCCTCAGATTGTCTGTGTGATGCCTGAGGAAGAAAACAGGCGCTTCCCGGCCCAGGGTCGCAGTGGCGAAGCGTTGTTGCGTAAGCGCCAGCAGCAGGCCCATCGCCGGCGCCTGGCGTACCACTCCGATATTTCTGATCTAGGCCGATCCTGGTCAGCCAGTTGAATTAGAAGGATCTCCCCATGTTCGACAAGCCTGCGTGCAATCAGCCGGACATTGTCCTCGATGAGGATGGTGCCGCCGTTGTGAAGCGTCTGGTCAAGGAAGCCCAAGAGGCCTTGGCGACTCTTATCTTTTTCATGGACAGCCCTGAGCCGCTTGAGCACGAATCTGCCCGTAGCGTGTTGAGTGTGGCCGAGTACCGGATGGCCGACATCGGCAAGAAGCTTGGAGTCGAGACGATGAGCGGGGATGAGGTCGAGCGGCGGCATCTGGCTTTGCGTACCGCCAACGGGCGTGTGCGTGAGCTCGAAGCCCAACTTGGTAATGCTCAGTCGCCGCAGCTGATCCAGTTGGGTGTTCGCACCCTGGAAGAACGGATCAACGCCTGGTGGCGGCATGAAGGTTTCGGGCTTGTTTCCGAGATCACGTTCGGGCCGTACATCTGTAAGGTGAAGCTGTCTTGTGGTCTGTATGGCGATTACAGTTCGACCTTATCCGACACTCCGATATCGGACAAAGAACGCAAGCGGCTATGGCTTCAGAGCCTGCGCGAGCAGGGCTATGTGCTGTCCGATGAGAAACACGAAGTAGGGGTGCTGGACTGCGACGCCAGCCGAGAGACGCTGTGTGCGTTCATTAGCTCGCGGCTGCCGACAGCTCGGGTCGTTTCTTTCGAGAACCACGTTCGGAGGCAGGGCGGTTATGTGCTCCGTGGCGCCGAAGTGGTCATTCGCGATTGGGAAGAAATCATGTCCCTGCCGGTGGGTCAGCCGGAACAACCAGAATCAGAGGTTTCAATGAGCATTACAGAGTGTGGCGCCAAGGCGCTGGATAACAAGCAAGTCATCGACTTGTTCGAAGGGGTAATTGGAACTGATCCAGAGGCCTACCTAGAGAACTCAATCGTGTACCAGGTGACGCAGGACGAGCTGCTGAAGTTCGCTGCGGTGTTGGCAGAAAAGCAGGTCGAAGTCGTTTCTCAGCAGCGGCCAAAGGACAACGGCCTGGTGTCCGAAGAAGAGTTCTTGTTTGGCTGGCTGACGGAAATGTCTGAGTTGTTTACCGACGTAGAGGTCGAGGTCGAGGCTCTGGACAGAACCGACCTGGTGGCATTGCGAGCCGCTACAAGGAATGTTGTGAAAATGCTCGACGAGCACGAAAGGCTTCAATAAACACGGTACTCAACCGTGGGTGGTGCAGTAGCGGTTGGCTCCAGAAGGTTGGTTTTTACTCGATACTTCATACTCGACGCAGGACAAGCCCATAAATTGATGCCAAATGGCCTTTTCATACCTGAACAATTGATATAAATTGCACGCAGTCCACGGCTAAGCCGTGCTTTACCCACCTTCCTGCAATCAGGAGTACGGATCATGGAAACAACTCAACCGAGCATTGTGCTCGTTATGGAAAAACCTTCTCAAGCTCGCGCAGTGGCCCCCTTTGTGGCCGGGCGTTGGCCGGGCCGTCAAGTACTCGCTGTGTTCACGCTGTACCTGGGCCTCTACGAGTTTCGTTACCCTCGCGGTTTGGCCTATGGAGACTTTCCATACGTGGGTGAACCCGCCTGGAAAGTTCGTGACTTTGGCGATTCTGGTGACCCAGGCCCGCGACCATTGAGCTTTGCGTTTGATCTGACCGATGGGCAAATTAATCACACCAAACTCAGTCCCTTTGAGGTTGTTGCCAATGCTGGCGAGCTCTGGTTCGCCTGCGATCCGGATCATTCGGGTGCTAATGCCTTCGACGTGCTACTTGCCAAGTGTCTTGGGGCTGAGGCAACTGCCAAGGAGTACCCATCGCTGATCCTGCACGCTCTTGATGGCGGGAGTGTTGTCCGGGCGATGGAGACACCGTCGACGACTGCCGATCTGGCCTACCGTGAGTGGTCGAACCGTGGTTGGGCAAAGCGGTTTTTTGACTACAACTACAACGTCAACTCGCTGGGCTTGTTCGGCGACTGCCTGCGTAAAGTCGGGGTCGATACCTCAGATTTTGGTATGAGCAAGTACGGCTTGCAGCTCCTGTACTGGATGCGGGGCCAGGAACCACTCTCCGAGGGTCGCATCATGAAGTCGATGGATGATTGGACTGGTACGGGCCGCTACGAACCCTTTGGAATCGGCTCGCCAGCGTCCAGAGCCTCCATCATCACCCAATTGCGAAGGGCAGGATTAACGGCTTATCAAGACAAGCTGACCGTCATTACCGAGCGTGGGAATGACTTCCTGAACTTGCTGCACCCGGACTGTGAAGATCCTGACCTGTCGGCCCGGCTGGACGCCTGGCAATCTGATTGGCCGAACTCCAAGGCGCCAATGACCCGCTACCTGCGGACGTTCTTCGGCAAGCAGGCCCGGTTCAAGTCGGCTGCGCGATAACCAAACCACCTGGATTGAGGGAAAAACGATGAATGCGCGTGAATTGAAACAACTGCTGACAGCCGGCCCTTTGGTCATTGAGTTTGGCCCGAAGGTTGAGACCCTTGAGACCTACCCGGATGCCAAAATGCGGGCACACCTGGTGGCGGTGCATCTGAAGCACGATGATGTTGCCGTCTTGAGCGTCGATTACACCGCCTTTGACGAGCACAACAAAGCGCTCGAACAGTCGAACTACTACGACAAGCACGGCCAGCCGACGCTCACCGCCCGTGAGGCTGGGCAGTACAAGCCGCAAGAAGACTTGTACGTTACGGCTGACGATGATCTCGAGGCGGGGATTCTGAGCCTGGTTCCTTCCAGCTCGCTGGCGCTGTACAAGGAATTCCAAGGCTGTGGCCAGGCCTCCTATGTGGGTTGGCTGGAACAGCAGTTGCTGGCGGCCCGCGCACCGGCCTGATCGCCGAAATACCCAGCTTTACCGCCTCGAGGTTAAGTGATGAACCTGACGTTTGACGTTACCGCCGATAAGTGCGACGCCTGTGGCAATTTGACCTTGGGTCTCAGTGGCCACGGCAAATGGTGCACTTATTGCGGCGCCAAACTGACTGGTGATATCGCGATAGGGCGTGTTACCAGCACTACCTATTTGCCTTCGCGGTGTGAGGAGCGTAACGCCACCGGGCTGCTGACCAACTACGCCGTGGGCTGGAATGACTGCCTCGAAGCACACGCCAACAAACCTACAAATTGAACAAGGAAGGCCACATGCACCGCGATTGGGTTGGTATCAAAGTCCGCCACAGGCATGGTTATGAAGGTGTCGTCACCGAGTGCACCGTGAGGGCAGGTGTGACCGCGTTGAAGCTCCGTACTACGCGGGGTCATGAGGAAGTGGTAATGTTCAGCACGGTTCGCCAGGATATTGGTACCGACGGCTGGGAGTGGTTTAACCCGGACTTGCCGGCCCGCCCGTGGCAGTTGCTTGGAAGCCAGAATGACCTTGGCAGCGAGCACATTAAGCTCAGCCCAAGGGAAGAGACGCTGCTGGTGCAGATCGCCACGGCGCCCCGTAGAGAGTTGTCGAAAAACATCCATGATCCGTGCCCGCGTACCATCAACTCCTTGGTGCGCAAAGGCCTTGTTTCCCCGATGATGGGCGGCCTGATGTGGTGCATCACACCGTCCGGCGATGTCCGCGTTCGCTCGATTTACTGACCAACTATTTTGCGTAGGAGCCCGACGTGGCCGACGACACCGTGAACGTGCAACAAGAAGAATGCGCCGTGGTACATCTGGAGCGTCTGGCTCAGGCCGCTACCCAGGGTGAGTGGGTGCGGGACAAGCGTCGGTATGGCGGTGTTATTTACGGTGGCCCCATCCAGCACTGGGTGAATGGCAGCGGGCAAAGCCAGATAGCCATGACCACCGGCGCCGAGTGGATGCGGGCCGGCGAACATGAGGCCAATGCTGATTTTATCGCTGCCGCGAACCCTGCCGCGATCCTTGGCCTGATCGCCCGCGCCAGGCAATCCGAGCAGGACTTCAAGGATGTGGTCGGCACCATTGAGCTGCGAGACATCGAGATCCGCAGGCTCCAGGCCGAGAACGACCGGCTTTCTGAAATCGAGATGGAATATAACGGTTGCATGAACATTAAGGCTGAATTGGCTGAGATGTTCGATTGCGTCGATGAGCCGCGTTGGAAGTGGATCATGCTCGGTATCGGAAGTCTGAAGCGAGAGCACGACAAGCTGCAGGGCGAGGTCAAGGAACTACGCGCTGAGAACGTAAAACTTCGCGGCCCTGAGGAAACTGTAGTCGTCTGCGAGAAAGGAAAGCCATTCACCTTCATGTCCAAAGACCCGTGCCGGTATAGCCTGTGCGAGGTGACCTATGCGGTACCGGTTCGGGTTTTGATTGAAGAGCGCGACCAACTCAAGGTTGAAGTCGAGGCGCTGCGCGCAGTGGCGACTCTCTCGAAACTGCTCCCTGAGCTGGACGATGCCCTCGAGGATCTCGAGATCCACGGTCAACACAGTGACCAGGGGTATCGGAAGTTGAAGGACTGGTACCGCAAGGTGGGTCTGGCGTGCAAAGTGGCCCAGGCACCGATGTTCAGTGCGGAGCATGGCGAGCTTGTCTCTCAGAACGAGTGGCTGCGCCGGCAGATCGAGAGCATTGCCGGCCAGCACGCACCGCTTATGCCAATTCCGGACAAAGAAGGGTGGTCTTGCAGGCTGCCGGGTTACGACTTGGTCTCATTACTAAGGGATGCTGAGCGGTTCCGATGGCTCAACGACCAACGTGCCTCTGTGTGGCACATTCTGGCGGACATGCCGTTGAATCACACCGGGCCATACATCGACGACGCCAGGCGCCAGCTTGTGCTTGAAGTTCAACCCCGCCATGAACAAGAGGCACACTGATGTCCACCCCTAACACACTGCAAAAGCTCGTCGAAGCTCTGAATCTTGCCGTTGAACAGGCTGAACACAAACCGGGCGAGTGGGCCGGTACAGGGCAGAGCATGGGCGGCATCTGCTCCCCAATTGAGCCATTCCAGATCGGCCAGCCGTTTGTCCAGGAAGCCCCGTGGGCGCACTTCAGCTACAAGCGTGACTCCTGGCTGGCGGTGGCTGCCGTCAACGCACTCCCGCAGCTGCTGGCGCTGGTCGCGGAGAACGAGAAGCTGCGATCTGTGTCCACCATCCAGGAAGCGGTGGCCTGCGTGTTCGACATGCTCAAGTTTGCTGCCTGCAACACCAGTGGCGAGGAGTGGTCGGAGGAGCTAGAAGATCTTGCTGAAGAGGTGATCGAGTACTCACCGCAGTACAAGCGGCAATGGCTGGACATCTGCACCTTGACTACCGAACGCAACAGGCTCAAGGCCGAGGTCGATGCGCTGCGCAAGCTCCCGCTGGTGGTGGCGAACGAATACAGCCAGCTGTTGCTCACACCCGACCTGTCCAAAGCCAAGGCTGAGAAATTTCAGCAGCGCATGAATGCGGCAATGGAAGTGGATCGCCGGATGGCTGATGTTCCGGTGGCCGTGACCACAAAGTGATTGCAGGCCTGATTGATCTGCAGCCCATAATTTTTAAACATGAGCGACAACGCATGAAAAAAGCACTGAAACTGCTGGCTCTCGCATTCCCCCTGTTCACCGCCACTTCAGTAGTCGCTTACCCGGTTGATGGCGGGCCCGAGAAAGGGTTTTTCCTGGTAGAAATGCATTCCAGCGCACCTCTGCTGGTCAAGACAACTGGGTGGCACGGGGAGCTTCTTACGCCTCAAGAGTTCGTGGACAAACAATGTCCTGGCGCCAAGGTTAGCGACATCGCCATAGCCGGTGTGCCGACCTACCTGCATGAGAGCACCATGATTCAGATCGTTTTCCCGATGCCGATCAATGGATGTGTTCCCAAGTAGGGGGCACCTCACCAATCCAAGCCGGCCCGAGTCGGTTTTGTACGAAAATTCGAAAAAGTGAGCTATAAAATGGAAAAAAGTAACCAGGAACACGTAATGGCTGCCAGGGCTCAGCTAGAAAGTGAGCTTGCGACGATTTGTGGTGAGATCCGAGGCGAAAATTGCATTGAAGACTTGCACGTATATGGGCTTTACCACGTCATCACGTACACGCAGCTCGCCAGGATTGAGAAGTTGGTAGATTCGCACCAGAACAAAAGCAATGAATTGTCAGAGCAAATGTTCTCCACTGATCCTGGTATCATTCTCGCCGCCATCCGTACCGCGATTCCCGCCTATGAAGAGGGTGGAAAGGTACAACTTGGTTATGCAGTCCGCGACTCTATCCTCAAAGCGCTCAGTGACCTGTCGTACAAAGAGGTGCCCAAGAGAGAAGTCGAACCTTCGCTGCCTGCAGCGGCTGATCCTGCGGTGAAAGCTGAATTCGAGCAGTGGTACCGCGAAGAAATCAGCACAGATCCGTCTGATCTGGAGAAATGGAACAACGCTCTGTATTTGAGCGCATCAACGGATCAATATTTTACGGGCTTCATCGGCGGCCTTGGTCGTCGTACAGCCTTCGCTGAGGCCGCCCTCGCTGAGCAAGCTCAAAACGTCCAACCGCGCCTTGATGCGCTCATCAGCCAGGTGACTGCACAGCTGGAACGATCAAAGACCAACCTAGCCTCAAGGGGGTGAAACGGATGATGATTTTCAATGCCGCTGGGGCTGTAATCAATCAGCCAGGTGTCGAGCTGTATTTGACGGCAAACTCAGCCATCAAGGTGACAGAGGTACTGAACGACTATCCTGGTCTGAAGGATGAGTTGTTTAAGCGTCTTGACCCAACGCGGCCTGGTGGATCGTTGGTGCTGATCTCGGGCGGGGCCGGTAACGGTAAAACCACGACTGCAATGGCGATCATAGAGGATGTGGCGAGCCGGGTCGCCAGCAGTGATAATCCGCTGCGGTTGGCCCACATCGGCCTTGTGGAGCATCTGTATTCGCGGTCGATTTCCATCCTGACTGGCGATGGGGAAAGCTGCCTGGTGGGTGAAGCCGTTACCGCACCGGTGATTTTTTACGACCAATTTTATGGAAGGTCGGGGAAAATGGCCTTCGAGGCTCTATCCATGGCCATGGCTGGCAGAAAGGTCATCGGCGTTATTCATGGCAACTCTCCGCAGGATGGCTTTGATCGATTGCGTCAGCTCTTGGTTGGTTTCGGCGCGGGAGAATCATTCCTGAATGACCTGATTAATTCTGGCCGAGTATTTTCGGTCTACCAGACCCTGAAAATCGCTGATGCGCCACAAGTCCTTGTGGGCAACGAATCCAACACAACCACACGATGAGAAGGGAAGACGTAATGAAAGGCTTTAAATTGACGCTGGGCGCTTTGGCGGCCCTGGCCCTGGCTCTGTCCTCCGGTTGTCAGACTCAGACGCCTCAGGTTTCCAAGGCATCTGACAAGGCTGAACAGCCGGCTGATCGCCTGGATGCGCGTTATTACCGGGTTCAGTTGGCTGACCTGGATGCAAAGGACGTCAATTGGGCGCTCTTCAGAAAAGAACTTGGCGAGCAAGCGATCAAACCAGCCAAGGTTTCCGCTGGATTCGACGACCCTTATTCGTACAGCGTGATGTCGCCGGGTGGAAAACTCCGTGTTACCGGACTGTCGGAGTCGAAAACCATGTTCCAGCAATCTGGTGTTCTAGAATCCGAGGTGACCCCTGAAGCTTTCCTGGCTGCGCTGTCGAAGCAGGGGAAGGTTGAGAAAATCGAGGGCGGTCAATCCAACAACGTCTTGAAACCGACGGATGTGGATGGCCGGATTCACCAGCGAGCGCAGCAGCTGCGTGGCTTCCTGCCGCAAGTTCAATGCTCGCCAGAAGACTCTATTGTCGACCTTTCAGACGTTACCAGCTTTGGCGCAGGGTACTGGCTGACGGCGTTTAACGTGGACTTCACCCCCATGCAAAAGGCCAATGATCGAATCCGTTTTGACGTTCGCTGGACTGTTGTCTCTGAAGGGAAAGTCCCAGATTGTGATTACCTGACGGCGGAAAAAATGACCACTGAGCCAGGGAAGTCGAGCCGAACCTACGGTCATACTGCGGATTTCAAGCTGGGGCAGAGCTACTTCATGTCCGGCATGCGGGAACTTGGTATCGACCGCTCGCTGGAGTATGTAGATCCAAGGACGCAATCTGCTGGAGCTGAGAAGAAGCTCAACGAAGTGTTGGTTCTGGTGCTGACACCATCGATGCAATAACTGTCGATCCGTCGCAATTAAAAAACCCCAGGGAGATCCTCTGGGGTTTTTCTTTTTCGGTGACTGGTGAGGTGTTGTTGACAATGAGGCAACGTTGCCACATTATGATTTCAATGATTCAGGACTCCAGGATTAGACGATGACCCAACCCACTACCATGACCAGTCGCGAGTTCAACTCCGACACTGCTGGCGCTAAGCGAGCCGCGCTACAAGGCCCGGTCTTCATTACTGACCGTGGGCTGCCGGCGCACGTACTGCTGTGCATGGCCGACTACCAGCGCCTGGTAGGGGAGCAGACTATCGTCGAAATGCTCAGCATGCCTGAGGCTGCCGATATCGAGCTCGATCTTGATCGCGCTTTCAATCCTCTTGGGAGTAACTGAGCATGTACCTACTGGACACTCAAGTGGTTGAAGAAATGCGCCGCTTTGGGGGCAAATCCGCAGATCCAGTGCTGGAGGCTTGGGCTCGCGGCGTACCTGCAAGTCAGCTATTCATTTCGACGGTGACCATGATCGAGTTTGACTGCGCGGTGAACCAGCTGAAGTTGGAAGCCCTGCGGCTGGCGGACACGTACCCGCTGCTGTCTGAGACTAAGAGCGAGGAGGCTGAAATCTTGCGGACGTGGCTCTTGGAAAAACTGTCTCCGAGCTTCCAGAAACGCATTCTCTCGATTGATGAACAGGTGTCTCACCGGATGGCCGGGCTGAAGCGCTCTGTGGATGACATAGGCGCGTACACCGTGATCGCAGCAACCGCGCTGGTGCATCGGATCCCCGTGGTTACCCGACATCCTGAGCGTTATGCCTTTGCCGGCGTTAGCATCGTCAATCCATGGGCGTCGGTGGATAAGGGTCGAAGTGCTGATGAATCCGAATTCATGCAGCAGGAATCCACGATCTGAACGCCTTTCGGGAATAGCGCCGCCGTTTTGGCTAACCAGCATAGGTGGCGTAAGGTGTATGGAGAGATTCATTTCGAGATTGGACAAAGGACTGAAGCCAGATGGCTGACAATGAAGCACACCCGCTGACCCTGGCCGATGAAGTGGAGGCTTGCAGCAAGTTCGCCAAACACCTTCTCGCGACGCTGCCGATGATCTACCTGCATGTGCAATGGCACCTGAAGGCTGACACGCTGGCAGAGTTGGCGGCAGATCTGCGTTTTCGTTTCGAACACGGAGAAGGGCTTCGCTCCGAAGAGGAAGAGCGGGCGCATAGCAATGGCTGCACGTTGCTTGAAGAGACGATCCTGATCGCCGACCACGTGAAAAAGCTCTATGAAGAGGCCATTGAGTTGCCACCTGCGGTGAATCAGTACCTGCGAGACGTCCGCATGCTCATGCAGAGCGCTTCCATCGAGCTACATGCGATGATCTTCACCGGCAAGCCGACCAGTCGTTATGTTCGTCCGTATGCGGCCTGCGATAGCCCGTGGGCGTATCCACCAGAAGCTTATGACGCCGTTCCGCTGACGCCGGCGCCTTCCGTCCACGCAGGATGTGAGAAGTACCTGAATGCGTTTCCTGACTACCCAGAAGGGCAGGAGTACCTCCGTGGGTTCGATTGCGGAGAGAAGTCAGTCATCCAGCGCCAGCGGCTAGAATTGTTGTTCCGCAAGGAAGAGGTTCTGGCACGCCTTGAGCGTGAGTTAAGTAGTTTCTCTAAAGCTACCAAAGAGTCAGACTTGTACGGCTTCCTTGGGCAGCTGAGCGGCCTTGTAGAGGGTGGTCTCCTGGACAGGGGCAAGGCCGATGAGCTGAACCACCTGGCCAAAATGCAAGTTCTGGAATGGGGTAAAAAATGAGTATTCCTGTCGCAAACCGCTGGATCACGCCAAAAGGTGGCGACCTTAAGGTTGGTATCTGCTATCGCTGCGGCAAGCCGGTGAAGCTTGAAAAAGCGACGGTAATGGAGGAGGACTTGAGCGTCGCCCAATTCCACGACCTCGGTGTTCCGGAGGAAAACATCAATGCGCTCGTGGTGGTTGGTCTGGACTGCGCCAGGACACTTCGCCGCCTGGCGGTCGAGGAAGGCACCC
The DNA here is from genome assembly GCF_028823535.1 of Pseudomonas serbica. Lineage (GTDB taxonomy): Bacteria > Pseudomonadota > Gammaproteobacteria > Pseudomonadales > Pseudomonadaceae > Aquipseudomonas > Aquipseudomonas serbica. Next base: position 846,734 of record NZ_JAQIYM010000090.1, read on the forward strand.
CAAACACGCCTGAGCGCCGTCTGGAGGTGCTGGAGAGGGCGTTGGTGTTCAACGAGAAGCAACGGCAGGAAATGCTATCCTTGCAGCCTGGTGACGGCTTTTACACCGTAAGGGATGGGGTAGTCGCGTATTGTGACTTCATCGAACAGGTTGGCAAAGAGCAGCTGCGGCAAGCCGCGGTGAAGCGAAGCAAGTCGTGATTTCCCGGCAGGGACTGCCGTATTCATAAACGAGACGCCCAGGAGGGCAGTTGGATGGCAACAATACTCCGAAGGGATCACCCGAAAGGGAAGCCACTGCTGAAGAAGGTCGAAGGCCGCTGGGAAATGTTTGCGCAATACTTCACGCATCCCGAGTTGCAGGCGCAGGCCTACAACTGGTGCGCTGAAATGCACCACCCGGCCAGAGCGCTCTTCCGCCAGCCGCTGGCGAGCAACCCGGCATGAAGAAGTCCAAACTTGAGCTTGCGATTGAGGCGCACGTCCTGACGGGTGTGCGTGCCTCTTTTTGGTTCCGCACGGCGCCAGAAGACGTTCAAGGGACGTTGAAAATCCTGAGCACCGGTGTCGACACGCACGTTCGATCCTCTATCTACGGCGGCGATTCCGATGATTTGCCGGTGCTGGTCGCCGAAGTGGAGTGCGGGGAGGAAACGCGCAAGTTCGCTTTCTCTCTCGGCAATGCCAGGGATATGGGCTAAGGTTTGACCGCAAAGCTGCACGCTTTCCATTCACCGTGAACAAGGACGCCATAATCATGAGCTTGACCGTCAGCAACGAAGCTTTGACACACGAACTTGAACGGATCCGCGCCAAGACTGAACATCTGCGCAATGAGTCGCCAAGTGAGCGTCGCAATACGATTCGCACGCTCGTGGCCGTGATCTACTCGCTGAAACGCCTTGGCCTGATAAGCCAGGAATCCGCATCGGAACTGCACAATGCCGCACAGGCGGTTGATAGTGAGCTAACGTGCTCAGTTGCGAAGCCCGACTAGGGGCGCGACACCATTGACCAATAAAGGGGCGGAGCATGATTCCTGAGAACCTGAAGCATATTGATATAGCCGAGATCCTCAGTCGGCATACCATCAACTTTACGCCCCGTCAGGCCTTGATCGACCAGGTGGTAGCGCGTGCTGTTGAGCTCGGTCTTGCGCCAGAGGATCTGGCCGAAAAGCTGGTCGAGTACGGGGTTAGAACCTTCGACCGCATAATTGACACGCGTAACCCATCCGATGTCATTGCAGAGTGGGCAGGGAAGGCTGATGCGTATGCTGGCGCTCTGGTGCCGTGGTCGTATGTCTGCCAGCGTCGCCACATCAGCAAAGTCCGCCTCACGGCGGGAGAGTTTGAGGTCTCTACATCCGCGTTCACGAGCCTTCTGCTGGCTGAAGGTCTTGAGCAGCTGAATCGGGACAAAGAGCTTGGTGTGAACCCACAGACTGTCATTAACCACGTATTGTTCATCGGTGGTATGAAGCTGGGCTGGGGTATTCATCCTGATACGTTGTGCGTTTCAAAGGCGCGGGCATGGGCCAGGGGTGACTGCAAGGAAGAGGGGACGCTGGTGTTCATGCGTGCTTTCCGCGCTAGATATGCCTGGACGACCACAAATGATGGGATGCGCGGCGGGCCCGAATATCTGGCCATGCTGGACAAAGGCATCGCTGATTGGGAAGAGACGGGCCAGGCGCCCAAGGATCTGTTCCTACCTGGCTGGTTGTAGGTTATCGCTGGCTAGGGTGCTGCAGCCGGTTTGTCCTCAGAATCACGACTTCTGACATAAAAGCCGACTGCGGCAGCCAGGATTGCGCCAAAGAGGGGAGGAAACAGTGCCAATGTTGCGTAAAAAGGATCTGGAAGGTCTACAAAGATTTCAACAATGATGAGCGACGGTATCACTCCGAACCCCCATGTTATCCCAAAGGATGTGAACCAATACCAAATCTTCTTATGCCACTTTTCAGGAATGCTACCATCGATAACATCCTGTGCAATGGTGTGCAGAAACAGGATATAGAAGGGTGTAAAAATTAAAAAAGGGAGGGTGTTGTCGCCCATTTATTGGCCTATTCTTTTTTTAAAATTGTCTCTTTGAACCGATGTTACTACAACGGAGAAATCATATGAATCCAGACAGCGGCACCACCACGGAAGCTGATGTACCTGCCCAAGCCAGCAAGACCACCGACACAGACCCGGTCTACATCGTCAACGGTCGTGAACAGTCCGAGCGTCCTGTTTGTGTTATCCGAGACTGTGAGCGGTTTGCTGATTCCCCCTGGACAACCTGTCAGGAGCATTGGCGTTGAGTGACCGAGTGGATATCGACGTGCCCCACTTGCTCGCGAGCAATGCCGAGCTGGCCGAAGAGTGGCGCACCATCGTTGCTAAGATGCCACGCCTCGTGGAATGTGATGCTTGCCCTACAAGCGGTGGTTGCGTTGAAACATGCATGAAGGCCCCGGTCGAAAAGCCGCTGAGTCAGCGGTCGCATGGCAGGGGCGAGCAAATGGGTCTGAGGTATTGCTGATAACTGTTTTAAGCAGGTGCAGGGTCTTGGCCTGTCCCTGGCTGGAACTCAGAGAATCGTTCCATTAAGTATTTCGTTTTTTCTGTGGTGGTACTCATCGAAGTTCATGCTCCGACGATTCAGCGCTTCAAGCGCCAGCTCCTTGGTCTCTTCAGGCGTGTAGGGTCTTGCTTCCGGGGCGTGTGGGCTGGCGCAGCCGGCAAGAATCGACAAAAAAAGTGGTAGGAAAGGGAAAAATTTCATCCTGGTGTCCGGAACGGGGTTCATTCAATCCCTTTAGGCTACGGGGTGCGGTGCCCAGAAAGAAATTGATCTTTTCGATGATCGCCATCAAAGTTCTCAGTGCAAGTGAGAAACTGACAACTGCATCCATCCCCGGAATTCAAGAAAGCCACCGTTTCTGTCCGGGATTAGATCTTTCCGGCATTGTCAGTACGGAGGCAGCAGGCGTCGAAGGATGTGCCCCATGTCGATGAACACGACAACGATGTTCCTGAGCAGTTGAGGAATGTAGGCCGGTTCCTGGAGATCATTTGGATGGCGAAGACTCAGGGCCTTGGCGTGCGCTTGTAGGTAGGCGGGAGACACCGGCCAATCCAGAATGCGTGCCATAGGAACTTGAGAGCAGGGTAGGCCTGCCGCTGAGGCTATGGCCGCCGCGATGGCAGCGGTGCTGTCTGTATCACCGCCCACTGCCACAGCAAAGTGAATAGCCTCGTCGACGCTTGTTGAATGGCTGGCGATGTAGGCCGCCGCCAGGCCACTTCGGTAACAGTACCCATCGATGCCTTTACTGCCGCCGATGCCTTCCAGCGCGGTTAAGATCTGGAGGTTGTTGGCGTGGGCCTCATCCAGTGCTTCCAGCAGGCGAGAGAGCTCATCAAGGTGCGCGGCGTCACCCATTGTGGCGTGGTGGTTAGCGGCCACGCGAAACAGGCGACTCATCGCCGGCCAATCCAGTGGATCTTCAACCAAATGCGCGACGATGTCGGCAATCCCCGAAGCGATGAACAGCGCTCGAGGGTCACGGTGGGTCATGCGAGTGGATCGCGCCACAAACTCATTCCGGGTGACCTCATTGCTGGCGTGGTAGAAGCCAATGATCGGCGCACGCATCAGTGGGCCATTGCCTGCCGACCGATAACCAGCCTTCGCCGGCGCCACGAACCACATCTTCATGATGGAGAAGAGGGTGGCCTTGCCAACGCCTGGCGGAAAGGTTTGCAGCCAGCGCTTTAAGCGTCTGGACAATCCACGCTCAAAGATCTCGGCGTCATTGCCGGCGTTCAACAGCGCTCGTGCTGTGATCAGCGCATGCTCGGTGTCATCACTGATAACCCCATACCGCCCGAGTATAAACCGCTGGCGCAGTCCATCGCGGGTCAGGCGGCGCACGCGCTTACCGGCCATGTTTTCGTAAGGGAGCCCCAGGCTATCGCCCAGGGCAGTGGCTGAGAGCAGGTCGAGGTATCGCCGGCTATCGATCTGGCAAGGCATGTTCAGGCGCTCCGCAAGCGTCAGATGGACTGGACTTCTGACCACTCTTCGTCGGTCAGCATCCGGCTCAAGTCAACCAGGATCAGCAGCTTGCCGTTCTTGTTGCTAACGCCATGGATGAATGAGGTCGACTCTTCGTTGCCGACTTTCGGCGGCGACTCGATTTCAGATGCTCGCAGGTAGACCACTTCGGCCACGGCGTCGACCAGGATGCCGATCACCTGGCCATCAGCTTCGATGATCACGATGCGGGAGTCTTCGTTGACGTCAGCGGGTTTCAAGCCGAAACGCTGGCGAGTGTCCATGACGGTGACCACTTTGCCGCGCAGATTGATGATGCCGAGGACGTAGCTTGGAGCGCCGGGCACGCGGGCGATCTCGGTGTAGCGCAGGACTTCCTGAACGCCCATCACGTTGACGCCGTAGGTTTCGTTGTCGAGACAGAAGGTGACCCACTGAAGAACGGGATCTTCGGAGCCTTGAGCGGAGGACTTGATCATTGCGTAAACCTCTGACTGCTTCGCCGCACTTTGTGTGCGATCTCGTTATTATTTTTGGGCGCAAACAAAAAAGCCGCCCTTGGGCGGCTTTCTGGTGTTTCAGCGCGTACTGGCATCCAACTTCGCGGGTTGGAGGTGCGAGTGCATGTGTGACCCAGCCGCTTACGATTGCATTGTATTGACACGTTGATCAGATTGTCAAACTGTGCTTCTCGCTAGCGGCGCCGGCCCGACCAAGTGTTGTTAGATGCTCCAATCCAGGCTCTTCCAGAAGTTCAGAACTGAGTCCCAAATGCTTTTCAGATGACCTTTCGGCGTCAGATATGTTTTCTTCAGCCATTTCCGGTAACGGTCGCGGCTTTCGATCCAGAGACCTACAGGTGGTAGGCACAACAAGATCAAAAATCGAGTAGGTTTGCGCTGTTGAATTAGCCCGATGAGACCATCGAGCCAAAATATGAACACGCAAGCTGCAGCGAAAGCCACGAGCACAAAAAGAACGATTACTAAAGGGGTCAATAAATCATTCATAGGGTTTTAGCGCTTACTTTCGCGTAACGATGTTCATTCAGCAATTGAATGACGCCGACAATCATGCCGTACGGAGGAAATACAAAGCCGACAATGGCTTTCAAAGGCGAGCCATTAGAGATGAGGGAAATGCATCCAAGAAACCAGACTGCGACCAGCATAGCAACCAGCAACAGGGCGCCGAGGAGTCCAGTCATGGCTCCTACAAAATTGAACGCAGATTGCGCAAGATTCATCATTTTAATGTCGTCTTCTCGTAAGTTAGGTGGGTACTCTGCTTTATCTCTCCACCGCTTACAGATCAGATGAGCATCCAGGCCACCGGTAATCGGCTCGGACGGATATAGGGCAGGGGAGTGCCTGGATTATTAGGAAATTGGGACATCTTGTCAATTTAAGCAAGATGTTGTTGGCGCTAGACCCCAAAAACCACCGGCCTGGTGGTGAACACGATATGCAAACAGTTCTTTTCGAAACCACTGGTAAGGTGGTGGACGTGTGCAGTACTTACGGGCGCTTTTTTACTTCAAAACCGCCTGACAGCGGTGTACTCAAAGGTGTGCCGGCGACCTCTATCATGATCTTCAAAACCACCTACTGGGTGGTCAACAAAGGGTCAGGGGGCTCTTACCATTTTCGAAACCACTAAAGGGTGGAGAACTGCTGGGTGACCCTAGCATTCGTGCTGTTCATTTTCTAAACCACCAGAAAGGTGGCAACAGGGTTCTCGACTGATCCTGCTCGGCCTTTTCCCAAACCACCAGGGGTGGTTAACGATGCCGGTAGCCGTGAAGAGCTCCCCTTGATCTTTCAAAACCACCTACACAGTGGTTAACCCATCTGATACGCATTTCACTTCCAAAAACCACCTGCTCGGTGGTGCACTAATCACCGCGTGATCTTCCTCTTTACAAACCACCTGCGGGTGGAGGGCGACAACAGCGAATCACCAAAAGGCAGAAATTTCCAAACCACCAACGCGGTGGTGAACACCCCACTTGTTGCACCTGAATGCTATGTAGATTTGCAAACCACCTTTCGGTGGTGACCAGGCCGGCTTAAGGGGTTGATGGGATCGATTTTCAAAACCACCATCGGGTGGCGAACCCTTGTCGGGCACTATCGAGATCTGTCTGGCGTTTCCAAACCACCTCGCGGTGGCGAATTCAAAACCACCCTTAGGGTGGTTAATTTCCTGAAAAAACAGTAGTTCCAAAACCACCAGGGTGGTGAACAGCGCGATGACTGATGATCTCATTTTCATCAATTTCCAAACCACCTGTAAGGTGGGGAAGAAGACTCGGAATTTCGCGACCTGTGCTTCAGATTTCAAAACCACCCTCAGGGTGTGGAACAGCCATTCGCGGGATGGGGCGGCCTTGCTATCTTCAAAACCACCAGCATGGTGGTGAAGCATCGGCATCATCTGGCACTCGCGATTGCTTTCTCCAAACCACCCACAGGATGGTGAACGCATCTCGAACGCAATTTGCGCGTTCATTTTCTTTCGAAACCAACTATCTGATGGTGAACACTACACGTGAGGGAGAAGATCGCAGGCTCTTTTTCCAAACCACCTGCTCGGTGGCGAACTATCGGGGTGTCATTGGGGTGGTCTCGCCAGTTTTCAAAACCACCCGTAGGGTGGTGAAGCATCGCTATCATCTTGGCGCTTTCGATTGCTTTTTCCAAACCACCCTCAGGATGGTTAACGGTTACTGAGCCTGGAGCAGCAGAGCCACCTGTTTCAAAACCACCGGAGGGTGGTGAACATCTGGTTCGATCTTGCATTACCTGAACACATTTTCAAAACCACCAGCAGGGTGGTAAACCATAGCGTCCAGGGCGAAGCCAGCGCTGTGAATTTCAAAACCACATACACGATGGTGAACGGAGCTGCTCAACGTTCCGATCCAAAAGTACATTTTCAAACCACCCGCAGGGCGGTGAACATCCTGGTTGGCACCTGTAGTCGAGATCCCGATTTCAAAACCACCCGCAGGGTGGTGAACGTCGGTGGCGAGCGGTCGCTGTACTCTTGCCATTACGACTAGCATTTTAAAAACCACCCGCTTGGTAGTGAAGCGTCGTCAACGCGATCCTGTAGGCGATGCTTTTTTCAAAACCACCTACTCGGTGGTGAATACAAGCCAACCATGCTGGCTTTCAGATCTAAACTTCCAAACCACCCGCAGGGTGGTGTACCTGTTTTTGCTGAGGCTGCGTCGTGCGTCAGTTTCCAAACCACCTACTCGGTGGTGAACAGAATCCAATGACGTTCAACGGTGCCCGTCGTGTCTCGTTCGACTTTTAAAAACCACACGTGAGGTGGAGAACAGGCCGGAAGATTTTGCGCAAAACCTCCTCTTTTCAAAACCACCCATTGGGTGGTGCACGCACCGCTTAGCGGTGTTCGGTTCCGCTCCACTTACCAAACCACCCATGGGGTGGTGAACACAGCCAAAAAGGAACGCGCAAACGGCGTTCGTTTCAAAACCACCTGCTCGGTGGTGAACACCGGCCCCTTGCATAGAGGATACCCCATCGATTTAAAAACCACCTCTCGGTGGAATCGCTGATGTAGCGTTCGCTGAAGCGACCACTTTCTCCAAACCACCTAAATGGTGGTGACTAGGGAGCTACGATCCCGATGACGATACGTCGCTTCAAAACCACCCGCAGGATGGCGAACAAGGGGAATCACAAAATCAAGGAAAGTTTGGTCTTCGAAACCACCTACCGGGTGGTGAACAAAGCCGTGCAGCGCTCAAGAGCGGAGTATTCATTTTCAAAACCACCTGCTCGGTGGCGAACACCCCCAGCATCGCCGCTTTTGTGTTCAACATTTTCCAAACCACCTGCTCGGTGGTGTAACCAACGCATTGCGCGACTAAGTGCAACCCCGAATTTCCAAACCACCCATAAGGTGGGGAACAAAGCCGTGCAGCGCTCAAGAGCGGAGTATTCATTTTCCAAACCACCCTGAGGGTGGTGAAGCGTCCTGAAGTCGCTGGGCGTGATCAGATGCTTTTCAAAACCACCCAATGGGTGGTGAAGCGTCCTGAAGTCGCTGGGCGTGATCAGATGCTTTTCAAAACCACCCAATGGGTGGTGAAGCGTCCTGAAGTCGCTGGGCGTGATCAGTTGCCTTTCAAAACCACCCATAAGGTGGTGAACAAAGCCGTGCAGCGCTTAAGAGCGGAGTATTCATTTTCTAAACCACCTGCAAGGTGGTGAACTATCCAATTTCCACGCAACAACCCGAAATCGCTGGGCATTCGTGCTTTTGGCCACAAAAGCCTTCGCTCACAGGGGGCGCGCAGAAAAGCCTGATTTTTAAGGAGCAGAGGGGCGCCGGGAGACGGAGGTTCTGTGTTTCATGGCCGCGCCCAAGTATTTTCGACCAGGGATTATCCAGAACGTGTGACATTTAGTCAATTTATATGAATTGTCTGTAGATGCATCGATTCAGCCTGATTTCACGGGGAAAATCCGCGTCATTTCCTTGACATTAAAATGCCAATGTTTACCATATGGTTAATCGTGCCTAGGGGAATCCCCTATAGCAGGGTAGCCCATCCTTTTCAGCCGCCTTTCTGGTGGCTGATTGCATTGGGCCTGAAGTCTTAGCCAATCCACCCGGAGTCGACATCATCAACGTGTGCACCGAATCTGATCTTGCTTCTAACCGTGGCGATGCGAGAGCAACGCAGGTTGAGCAGTTGGCGCACAGAATCCTGTTGGCAAGCACCGAGGTCGAGCGGCTCACTCAGGTGAACCGTGACCTTCTGGCGAGCATCGAGCTTGGTCGGGCGGATGTGAAGACTTTGCGTCGAAAAAATGTAGCTCTAAATCAACAACTTGAGCTGTTGTCCTCAGTCCTTGAGGACTCGGTGGCGCAGCTTAACGTGGACACTTGCCGTGGTGAGTTGAGGATGCTGGCATGAGCATCGTTACTGCCAACTTGTTGGCCTGCCTGGGTCGTCTGACCCGAGTAGTCACCGCGCTAAATATCTTTCCAGCAAGCGTCCAGAACCAACAAATCAACTTTCATATCCACTTGCCAATTTTTAGGCTTCGTCATGCCATCGACCATCAAGAAACTTTCGTTTGTCATTACGCTTTTTGTCGCCCTTGGCGGTTGCCAAGGCGTTTACCTGCAGTCCCCTGACTCCAGGCCGGTTCAAAAGCCGAAGATTGATCCGGACGATCTCCCGGCGCTGATCGAAGACGCCTCTTACTTGGGTAAAGAGTGCGATAGCGACGAGCCGAGCAGGGTGGTTCAGCCGAAGGTCTGGTACGCCTCCTGCCAGATGGGTCTCTGGACGATGGTCGACAAGGCAGTACTGGAAAGCCGTGTTATCCAATATCGGACGCCTCGTGCGACGCTGTTGTCGATCTCGCCCTTGCCCCAGGGTAAAGAGGCTACAGACGGAAAATGCATTTACACGATTGAATACGCGACCGAATACATGGAGCGCGAGTTCATCGATAGCACCGTCAAAGTCGATTACACCTTTGAGTTGCATCTAACGGTCAACCAGGATAAGCCGGCGACCACAGCGTCGGACTGCAAGATTCAGGATGGCGATTCTGCTTATGCTGCCATCCAACAAAACTGGAATATTGACGAGACAACACATAAGATCCTGGGGGAAAAGCGCCCGGCTATTGGAGTCATGACTCCGCCACCCGCGCCACCACAGGCGACACCGCCTAAAGAGCAGGTGACTCATGCAAAAACCAACGTCAGCAGATCTGCCAGGCCTAGTCCTAGCAAACCTGATTTGGAGCGAGAAAGGCTCAAAAACAGCGCTCCCGGAATTTAACCAGGAGTTGGCCAACGCGTTGGCGCTGGCTCATGCAGCTATGGAGCGGGAGACACGTACCACCGCTCCGGTGGACTACCTAGCCGAAGAACCGGTGGTAGTGCCTTCCGAGCCGGATGACGTTCCAAAAGATTACGTGGTGGATCCGGCCATGCAAAAGTGGCTGGATTCGCGCTGGTCGTTGCCGTTCAAGTACTTCAAGAAATTCTGCGAGACCGATTTCGTCAAAGGCTTGATGAAAATCTACCCGGACTATCCTCCGCCCCTGCGCATCCTGTTGATTCTGGCTCAATTCGGTCTTGTTGGTATGGCCTTCTGGGCACTCTGCACCACGGGCTCATCCCACTGACGGTTGTTCGCAGTGGATTTTTTGTCGACAAAAGGAAGTCTCATGTTCAACCGATTAGGCTTTGTAGGTGTTGTACTCTTGGCCATGTCCGGGTGCGCTACCAAGCCAGAGCGAGTACAAACACGGGTGTACACCATGCACCTGAGCGAGCCTGCAGGCGCGAATGACTGCATTCATGTGCAAGAAATGGTCATGTTCACTGAGTATGGTTCTGACGATGGGGGTCACGCGCTAATACCGACGATCCGTCGAACCATGAAATCAGCCCCTTGCGGGGAGGGGGCGATCCCTCTTAATCCTGCTGTGATCAAAGGCTCTGTGTTTGAACTGGCGAAGGTGCTCAATGGGCGATCTTGAACCCCAAAATTCAAAAGTTACGCCTGCTGGTGCTTCAAATGCAGGGTGTCGCTGGTGTCCGGTGATGCTCTCCAACTTGTGGCAGAACACCAAACCAAAAATGCCCACTGCGATAAGGGTCATGTTCCTGCTCTTCCAAGTCTTATTGGTAGTTGTGGCGTGGTTTGCTGGAATGGATATTTACAGGCTTGAGGATCCATGGTCTGCGCCGCTCTTAAATTTTGCTTGCGTCGCCTTTGGGATTTCCGAGCTGATGAGTTTGCTTTTTGCGCTGCGCAAGCCGCCAGCAGACGTTTGATCCTGACTTGGATCTGCTGCGGTCAAAAGGCTTCAGCGGTTGTTCCGGTTATCATCTGGCGCTCACCATAAAAAGGTCTTTTGAATGACTCCTATGCCGAGCAAACAGGACGGTACTCTGTCCCGGTGCATCCCCTCAGCTCTCCGGAACATTTGGGCCAACACGAAGCCGGAAATGGAAACCTCTGATCGTGCGCGGGCCCTGGCGTTTAAATGCCTGGCGGTGTTCCTCGGCGTTGTCACCGTCAAGTTCACCTGCGAATTAGGCGACCCCTGGTCGGCACCGCTTCTAAACTACGCCATCATGGTCTGTGGCATCACCGAGCTGACCAGCTTGATCATGGCCATGCGCAAGCCTTCGGCAGGCGTGGAGTAGGGCGCCCAAGGTGCCTGTCGGGAAGTGTTAAGGCTGAGGCCTACCTCGGCGCCTCATTCCGCACGAAACCCTTCAAACGGCGTAGGCGAAGGCTCTGTTATCACTCGTGCAGGCACGAAGCTCGTTAATGTAGGCGTTCAGGTGATATTCCAACGTGAACCCTTCAGGAGGCTCGACACTCCACTGCGTGGCCTCGGCCTTGTCCAGGTTCCTGAAACCTTCCCGCAAGCTCTCGAAAGCGTCCGCGATTTCATTGCAGCGGGGTGCCGGCACCGGTTGTCCCTGGATGACCTGCAGGTGAAAGAATTCAACCGGATCGGCAGGATTCAGGACTTTCCCGATCCACAGGTTATGGGCCGCGAAAAGCTCCATCACTTCGTACCATTCTTTGCTCAGCACAGCAGGCTTCGCTTCCCATCCCTGGAAGATAAACCGTCCCTTGCCGGATAGGGCGATTGTCGCCCGCTCAAAGTCTGCGCACCGGGAAAGTTTGGTTCGGCCAACGTACGTGCTCATGAGTCGGTCTCAAGTTCTTCGAGTGGCGGATAGTCGATCAGCGCCTTCTGCTCGCATTTCGAGCACATCTTCATCGTCGGCGGCACGACAGCGTCCAGCCTCCAGAACATCCACTTTCCGCGCTGGCGCATGATATGGGCGGTGTTCTTGGGCTTGTGGCCGCACAGCGAGGTGTTGGTGGCCGGGATCACGATGTGTACCAGGTGACCGCCGTTGGCGTGCGCCAGCCGAGGCTGGGTCTCGGTGCTGATCGAGCCTGGAGCGGGGGTGACTGGTGCCGGGGGTGCGAGGGAAGGCGTCGTCTGAGCGGATGGCGGGCAGTGGCAATCCCAGTGTGCGCCGGTGGGGCCGTGCAGACCATCTTCAGGATTGGCCTTTTGGTCGCAAATGTAGCAAAGCCCAGCGTCGATGCACTGATCGATTTTGGCGTTTCGAGCATCGCGTTCTGCGATTTGTTCAGGTGTTCTACGACGTCCGGTCGTCAACATGGGGGATCCGTCTCTTCTGTAAGGATGATTTTCAGCGTAGCTACTACGGCGCCGGGCGCAGGCCCAGTTGAATTGTACAAAACGGGCAGTGCCAGCCGGTGCGGGTTTTGAGCCATCCGGCCTCTTTTGCGTCATCGGCCAGGCGACGGAGTGTCACCAGCACGTCACTCTGATTGTCGTCGGAGAGGGACGAGGGATTTTTGTTCTCCCATGACCAGCAGCTTCCTTGAGCCGTTCCGGACAGCTTGTAAGCCGAGTCTTGATGTTGGTTTTCGCAGCGCAACTCGAGCCAGGTGGCCATCGTGGTTGTCCTTATCGCTTCGCTTGTGCCGGCGCCGGGCTGGCCGAGTCAGCGACTAGGCAGAATTCAACCATGTCCGATTCGAATTTGCTGGCGTTCATTTGACCAAAGCAGATGCCCAGTTTGGTCTTGGGCGGTATCACCAACGGGCCGCCCTCTGGTGAGCTATCGGCGAAGCTGTGCTTGCGGCTGATCTTTGCACCGTCCGGCAGCCATACGGTCACCATGTGCTTGCCTACCAACGCGGGGCAGCTGACGATTTCATCGTTCACGGGATCCCAGACCAAACTGGAGGGATTGCGTGAAAACCATTGGCACTGGGCCGTCATCGAGACGCTTTTCAATTCCTGTCCTCGGATCGAACAAACATTTCCGTTAATTGCTATGCCTACCGGCTCCACGGTGCCGCTTGATGCCTTTAAAACAGCTTTATAGGGAATTATAGAGCGATTATAGAGTGATTATAGGACGGCCTGGGAATGTTCCAACAGCCGTCTTGATCCCAGGCGTTAATCGGTGATCGCGAATACGTTGTCGCGCTGAACAACGATGAAGTCTCCGGCAGCCAGGTTGTGCTTGGCCGTGTGTTTGAGCTGGTTCACGATCACGCCTAGCATCTGAATCTGCAAAGGACTGATGGCAACCAGCTCGACCCAGAATGCTTCACTGCCATTGCCGTGCTCGCCAACGCCGACCTTCACACACTGGCCCACTTCCAGCGCGTCCAATGCTGCGTCGTTTGGCAAAGATGAGGGATAGGGGGCGTTGCGCAATTCGAATTTTGCGTCGTGCAGATCAGCGGGTTTGATGTCAGCGGGATCGAAACTCATGGGGCTTTACTCGGGCAGCGTTGGCGGATGCGTTATGGGCGTCCTTCTACTGGCGCAGCCCCGCACAATGGCGAGGCTTTGTGGGCACCAGGGGACGCCTGAGGTCAGTGCATCAGCATGCTGGAGCGGTACAAGGATTCCCATGCTAGCAGGGTCGCACTCGGATGCTCCAGTGCGGCAAGAACCATTTCATCGGCAGTCTGCCCCGTAACGTCGTGCACCGATTGGCCAAGCTTCAACAGTTTCATAGGCACGCCGGCCTTGCTGGCTTTGGTGGCGAACTCATATTCCTGGGCTTGGCCGTAGACGACCGAGCCACCGAATTGCTCGCACAGCATGGCGATTGTTGCGGTCTCGGTTTCCGGCAGGAGGATGGTGTCGCCGTCGAAAAATGTCTTTCGAACACCGTCGTCCACAGCGGCAAGAGCGGCCATGTAACGCGAACCATCAATTGCCACCACGGCAGACGGCCAGACCGGGTAATCATTTCCGCAGGATTTGGGGAGGACGGTCTGGGCGCTCATGTTGTCGGGGAGCGGCTGAACGTGTTCTTCCTGGCAGGACTGGCAGAAATATGTGAAGCATTGTGGCTTGGAGCTCATCGGACTTCCCAGTTACAAGGACGGAGTGGTGGCAGGCGCCGGTGCATCGCGGTCAATCACTGAAAACAGCTCATAGCCTTCCGGCGTGTGCTCGCGAGCAGCCGCCAGTTTTTTTACAACTTCCAGGTCGTCAGTGCCCAGTACTTCGGAACTGATGGAGAAGATCCTTTTCCTGAACTTTGGATCCCGGTGCAAGGCGTCGGCGATTGTATAGCCGATGGCTCGGTATTCCATGATGAAAAATGCCATGTGCTTCTCCGATCAGTTTTGGCTGTGAGCGGTTGGCGGGTTTAGCTGGCCAACCGCGTCGCTGCGAATCACTTGACGATTTTGCCCTTCAGTCCTTTCAGGAAGGTGGCCAAGGCTTCTTCGTGCTCTTTTGGCAACTGGACAACCAGCGTTGCGTGGGTGAGCTTCTTTTGCCATTTTTTCATCACGCCGGCGAAATCTCGGTCGGTGTCGTTGAGCGGGTTGACGATAGCGCCCTCAACTACGACGACATCCTTGTCATCCAGTTTATCAACGTCCACATCGTCTTGTTCGACGCCATTCACCTGCCACCACATGCCGTCGACGTGGGAATCGCCTGGCCAAAACTCAGGATCTTCGTTGGCCCAGAATTGCTTCATTTCGGCGCCGGTGGTTTTGATGCGAGCCATGATGTGTCTCCGTGATCTTTGAATTTATTGGCTGAGTATCTGTTCATTTCGTCGCCCTGGGCAAGCCGCTCAGGGCGCTGTGTTCATTGTTTCGGTTCACGCCAATGCGTGGACTGCAGCCGACCGTGGAACGCGCCACAGGTGCAACGCTTGCCGTTGGGCAGCGACCAGACGAAAGCCTGAATAACCTCGTAACAGAAGGGGCACTCCAGGCCAATGCTGGTTTTCCCGTTCACCGAGTGGCGCCACTTTTCATACCAGCGGCGCGATTCGACCTGACGGGCCTCCGGATTTTGGGCCGCGAGACTGACGTCCTTGCCGGTCGGGCCACGCTCGGGCAGGCGAGGGGCTGGCCGATTAGGATCGGGCAACACTTCCGCATTCGTTGGCGCAGGTTTATCGACCACCCGAAAGAGCGGCTCAGGACGCTCGATAGTCACTATAGGGGAGCAATCCCAGTGAGAGCCCTTTAGGCCGTTGAAGGCCTGCCCAGGGAGCATCGGCCCGTCGCAGACGGTGCAGAGCCGGTGGTCTTGCTCAAGCATCTTGTTTTACCTCTGGAAGTACCTTCAGGCAATTGGGACAGGTGATCGGCGGCACAGGAGAGGCGGGCGCCAGGGTCATCCAGTCGCTCCAGCCGAGGCGTCCGCTTGGCGTATCGCCGCAAATTGCAGGCTGCTTCAAGCCAAAAACCGAGCACTCGCTGTCGACCGCATGAACGACAAGGCCCCCACCACGTTCGTTGTTATTGGCCGGCTGGCCCGCTTTAGTGACGTGTCGCATGGTCAATCTCCTGATTACTCAGCCCGTCGAACGATGTCGTTGAGCGTTTCGGAGGTAGCACGAATGCGACCGGTCTTGTGCCAGCGTTCAGCCGTCCCGCAATCCACGTAGGAACCAAAGCAGTTGAAGTCGTGGTGACTCGATACCTTGTCGATAACGACGCGCTCACCCCTGCGAGTGAGGTATTCGCCGGGCGCAGTAATGATGTCCCGGAGGGTAACCAGCGAGGCGAAATATCCACTGCTCATGAGGGCGTCCTGTTCAAGATGAAAGTGTCTCTGTGGGGTTTAGTGTATCACCCTAGGGGTTAATAGCAAGTAAATTGACAACAAAAAGCCCCGATTTCTCGGGGCTCATGATGCAAACGCTGATGGTGCGTTAAACCGAGAACGTCGCCACAATCGTGTTCAGATTGACGGCCAAGCGGGACAGCTCCTGGCTCGACGCGCTGGTCTGGTTTGCGCCCGCCGAGGTTTGTACCGCCAGGTCTCGGATATTGGTGAGGTTGCGATCCACTTCCCGTGCGACCTGAGCTTGTTCTTCAGACGCCGTGGCGATCACGATGTTACGTTCGGTGATCCGGCTCATGGCCTGGGCGATTTCTTCCAGGGCAAGACCGGCTGATCTGGCCACTTCGAGGGTGGTCGAGGCCTTGGCGTTACTCAGCTTCATCGAATCCACCGCTTCGTTGGTGCCTTGGTGGATGCCGGTGATCATTTGCTCGATTTCTTTCGTCGATTCCTGGGTGCGGTGGGCGAGGGCGCGAACCTCGTCGGCCACTACGGCGAATCCACGGCCAGCTTCGCCGGCGCGGGCGGCCTCGATGGCGGCGTTCAGCGCCAGCAGGTTGGTTTGCCCGGCGATGGCCCGGATGACTTCCAGTACCTTGCCGATGCCATTGATGCGTTTGGCCAGTTCACCCAGACGCTCGGCATTGAGGGTGACATCCCCGGACAGCGATTCAATCGACGCCACCGTTTTAACTACTTGCTCGCGGCCCTGCTGGGCGATGACGTCAGACTCTCTGGAGGCTTCTGAGGTGGCCACGGCATTGCGGGCAACTTCCTCAACTGCGCTCGTCATCTCATTCACCGCTGTGGCGGCCTGTTCGATTTCGGCGCCTTGTTGGATCAGGCCACGCGTGGCGTCGTTGGTCACCGAGCTGAGTTCTTCAGAAGCGGAGGCCAGCAAGCTGGAAGAGTCGGCGATACTGCGGATAGTTTCCCGCAGCTTCTGTTGCATGTCCTTCAGAGCGGCCTGCAACTGCGTGAGCTCATCGTTCCCGCTCACCTTGATCTCTTGGGTTAGATCACCGGAGGAAACGACCTGAGCGATGGACAGGGACTCTCTGAGGGGGCGAACGATACTGCGGGTGATCAGAACTGCGAGTAGCAGGGTGAGCAGCCCGGCGATCACCATTACGCCGATAACCAAGTGCTGGGAGCTTTGAAAAACATGCTCGGCATCAGCGGTAGCGCGTTCTGCACCGTCTTGATTGAACTTAGTCATTTCGGTCAGGGTGCTTGCAGCCTCGTCAGCCAGGGTACGCATTTCCTCGTTGGCAATCTTGGTTGCTTCAACGAGGTTGCCTTGTTGGGCGTGGGTGATCACCTGCGACTGATATTGTAGATATTCCTGCTGCTTTTTAGAGAATACCTTAAACAAATCCCGTTCTTTATCCAGCGTGATCATTTTGCTGTAGGCGTCCTGGGATTGGCTCAGGTGGGCCTTAAGTGATTGGATCTTGTCGATGACCTGCTGCAAAGAACGCGAATCCTGGGGGAGCAACAAGCGTATGTTCTGGGTGCGCAGCCTTAACATGTCCTGACTGGTTTCATTCAGCGCCACGATGCTCGGCAACCAGTTGCGATCCACCTCATTGGACGAGGCTCGCATAAGGGACATTTGCCACAGAGAAAAAAAGCCGAGGGCGAAAACCATCACTGCCAGCAAGCCGAACCCCACTGAAGCTCGGGTTGCAATACTCACGTTCCGAATATTCATAAAACTACCTCAATACGGGTTTGAATGGATTGCTCGTGTGCGTTGCGGAAGAAGGTCAAACCCTGTTTTGGGGCGGTGTCGTCAATATTCTTTATTTGTTGCCATCCGCCTGGATATAAAACCGCTGCACTTGCCTATCGTACCGCGCTACCGCTTCCAGCGCATCGGTTCCCCATCGGAATGGACTTTCTGACCCGGAAAGTGGCCTAAGTCGCCGCTTGTCGAAATATAACAATGTAAGTATATTGCCAGCCGATATTTGAATATTCGCCTGCAATAGCAGGGCGTTTCAGAACAATTGAACCAAGGAAACCCGCTGATGGAACTCGAACTGAATGATGTGACCCAAAAGGCCCCTGAACTGGTGCCGTTGATTGCCTCCAGCCGCCTGACGCTGAAGAAGCACAAGCTGGAAGATCACACTGCTCGCGTGGTGCTGGTACTGGACATCTCCGAATCGATGCGCCCGCTGTACGCCAACCGCCAGGTGCACGACCTCGTGGCCAAGACCATGGCCCTGGGCTTTCAGTTTGATGACAATGGCGAGATCGATGTGGTCGCTTTTGGTACCAAGGCCCACTACATCGGTGAGTACGGCATCAGCAACTACAAGCGTTGCGTCGATGACATCCTGAAGAGCCATACGCTCGAGTTCGGCACTCATTACGAGAAGCCGCTGGAAATGTTGCTGGAGAAGTACGGCGACAGCGATCTGCCCGTCTATGTCCAGTTCGTGACTGATGGTGACACCCAGCACCGTGAGGCCTCCGAGGCCATGCTGCGCAAGATGTCCAGCGCCCCAATTTTCGTGCAGTTCATGGGTTTGGGCCAGGCAATCATGCCTGCCGGCTTTGATAAAGCTGATGTTGCCGAGCCAACTCCTGCGGCTCAGCCGGCTGCCAAGCGTGGCCTTCTCAGCAGCTTGCTGGGCGCCGTGGGTATCGGTAAACCTGATCCAGTGGCACCGGCAAAGCCTGTAAAGAAATCCCGTCTGCCCGAGGGCTTCGAATTCCTGGTCAACCTGGACAACATGGAAGGGCGCAAGGTGGACAACGCGAATTTCTTTGCGATCAAAGACCCCGCTGCCTTTCCTGACGACAAGCTGTATTCCCTGTTGATGAACGAATACCCGCAGTGGCTGGTGGCGGCGCGTGAAGCCCGCATCCTGTAATATCGCAGTCATCAGTTGCTGAATCGAAGGCCAGAGGGGAAACGTTCGTGAAAAGTAAAACCAGTACCCTCGCGAGGCAGGCTACCAACAAAGTCTCCTTTCCAGCATGGTGGAAAACCCTGCTGGTCATGTTGGTGGCTGGTTCCACCTGCTGGGCGGCGATCTACTTCGAAAAAGCTGTTGGCGTTGCCCTGGTGATCGTGCCCTTCATCAGCTTCACCTACTGGTGTGATGAGGCCAACATCAATTGGAAAAACACACCGCTGCTGAAATCCGTGCTATTCCTCTTGATGGTGGCGCTCACTGTCACCTACGTGGTCGGCGCTTCAGAAGTGAGTCGCGTGATCCACCATAAAACACCGCTCTTCAATTCTGGCTGGATCTATGACCTGGCCTCGAAGGTCAACCGCCTCACAAGTTAAGTCCCGCTTGGGGATTCCCAAGCTGCAGATCGACAACAACTGGCTTGGAGCCAAGCGACATGCAAACCAAAGAAACCATCGTTGTGACTGTTTTCTACTGCGACGTCTGTGGTGCGAAATGTGGGAATGGTATGACCACCTACGAGCAAGATGGCAAAGAGGATCAACACGCTTGTGCTGGCGCGGACGAAAATCTGGTTCGCTGCAAGGATGTGCTCGAAAAGCGCATTGTCGCCGAGTGCCGCAAAAATCGGCAGGCAGACAAAGCGCTAAAGCAGTAAAGGGGTACAACGAATGGCTGGGGGAGGGGGAGTCGATTCCTCCGCCCTGGCGGCTCTCTTGGCTTGCTCGAAAATTTCTGGCACTACACCAAAACGACTTAACCTAATGGCTTGGAGTCGCCCGGCATGAAATCGCAACAAATGCGCAAAGCCGTTTTCTACTGCGATGTTTGCGGTGAACAATGCGGAACTGGCATGACCACGTTCGAGCGGCCAGACAAGGATTACCACGCCTGTAGGGGCTACCATGGTTCGGTGCCGTGTCGCGCCTTTCTCCTGCTCAAGCTGGAAGAGAAGCATGGTCAACAATCGAAATTAACCAAGAGCCGAGCACGATGAAGACAATCACTACAGACATGGCAACTGCCCTGAAGCATCTGGTCGACACCATCGATCTAAACGCCGAGCAGATTAAAGACGAGAACTGGATAGGTGCGGTCTGCGATGCTCGTGATGCCTTGCCTGAGAACACTGTTGAGGCCCTGACAAATCAGGGTAAGGGGAGGGTCGATGCCTTCGCCCTCGCTGCTGACAGTGCTTCGATCCTGGAACTGGCCGCCGATTGTGTGGAGCGCGGCTTGATGAACGAGGCGCTTCTTCACCTGGGCATGCTCAGCGTCAAGCTCCATGACCTGGCAGCCAAGGTCAAACCTAGCGGCCCGAAAAACTAACCTCGCCTACGATACGGATTGGAGATGACTATGCCCGGCACCGATCAACCTAAGTTGAACGTCGTTGATCAGTTGGTCAAGCAGGCCCTCCTGAGAGGCCCCTCAATGTACGGCAGCCGGCTTTCCGTGCTGAGTTCTGTCTTCTTTACGGGTGGTAATGGGTATTTCTGGAACAATGACGGTACCCTGGGTTCGCGCTACCCGGCGCCAACCTGCACCGAAATGAAATTCTCCGATCTGGACAGCCCTCCGGCGCCAGCTTCCGCACTGGATGTGGAGAGCGAGAAGTTCATTACGCCTTTTGAATTGGTTAAGCAGGCCAGGCATAAGCGCCTACGTGCCATCCGTACACTCATCGCCGAAGACATTGATTTGTATGCCCGGTATAACCTCATGGGCGACACGCTCGACGTCGAGTCATTAAGAAACTATTTCAGTATTTTTGAGCTTGATCGCGGCCTGATCGCGACGGCGCCCTATGAGGTGCTTGACCATGACTGGGCCAGGGCCATGATGGAGCTCTTGAATGAAGCGATACATACGTTGGGCGACGCTCTGCGCGTGAGAGATTCATCGTTCTCCCGAGAAACTGCTAACCCTCAGTTGCTGGGTTATTACGACAAGATTGAGGAATTGATTGGTAAGGTGGCCAAAGTGCCAGGACTGTACAACAAGTCAGCCATTCAAGGCATTATCGACCTTCTGGAGAAGGCCAAGGCCAAACGCGATTCAAATCCCAGCGCTGAAACTGGTCATTTAAACACCGACAATTGAACGAGAAAAACTCATGAAGACGTCGGCCACGCTCAAACATGTGAATGCGTACTATTCCTACGGGGAAAGGCGTGAATAAGATCGTATTTCTTGGCTTATCTCTTTGCGCGGTGGCCTTTCTGCTGTCTGGCTGCGCCACGCAAGATCCGTCCACCGTTGTCCCCCTAGGGCCAGGCTTTTTCGCCGGTGTGTGGCACGGGATGATCGCGCCCCTGGCCTTCATCGGCCACCTTTTCGATCAATCTATCGCTGTGTACGCGGTTCCTAACAATGGCGGCTGGTACACCTTTGGGTTTCTGCTCGGCCTGGGTGGTCTTTCCTCAGGCCCTATCGTGAAGATCGTCATCCGGAAACGGTGATGACGCGTCCTGGTAATCAACAATGAAGATTAATTGCCATAGCCCATATGGAATTCAGATAACCGGACGATGAAGCTTCCGATTCCGGCAGAAATCGCTGACCAGCTTAGCGTTCCAGGACTGCGTGCCGCGTCCTCTCCCTACACCGGCTTGCCAAAGGCCGAAGATAGCCTGCCCAACTACTTCAAAGCCGTCCTGGCGATTGCGCGACGTGAACAGTCAGTGCTGGCCAGTGAATCCATCGACGGAGAGATCTACCAACAGCGGTTGACCAGCCTCATCGATGACATGTTTGGTCATGTATTTTCGTTCGGATGGCTGTCGTCGAAAAATGATCACTTTGCTGGTTCAGCGCCCAACCTCAGGTTTGTGCGCCAGTTTCTGGCTGATTTGTTTTTACAGGGCGGGCCATTTCATGGCGGCGTGGCCAGCAAAATCCGATTTCGCCCCAATGAAATCCTCTGGGCGCCACTGGCCCACCTGATCTTGTCCAATCCTGAAGACACCCTGAACCTGAACGAAGCCATCTGGTTTCGCTTGGCCAGAGGCTATTTGGGCTGCACCGAGGACATGGGTACGGTTGGCCAGCAACGCTTCGAGCGTGACTTGAATTTGCTGTGCAACCGCATAGGCTTCGTTGAGCACCGTCCGTGGGTTCACGAAATCATGCAAAGTTTGCCTGGCCGAATGCATGGCTACGGCGAATTTAGCGAATTGTTGGAGTTGGGCGGGCTGGCCGGCCTGTTGCGGTGGGGCATCGACCTGGATGCCACCCTAAGGAGTGCGATGGAGGACATGGCTCAGTGCAGACTCGAGTTCTCCGGCTATGGCCGTCTGGTGGCAGGTGTCCTGAGTTTGGTCGAGCATTTGGAGAGGCAGGGAAGCATTGATGCGCCTATCGCTCAGCAACGCCGTGGAGTGCTTCTCCAAGCAGGCTTGGAGGCATGGCGGACGGCTGACAAGCGGCAGGAAGACAACTGGCTGCCTTCTCTTAATCGTGTCTTTGGGTGCGTGAATGCCGATATGACGCTAGCACAGTGGTTGGCATACAAGCATTTTGCGAATACGCAACTCGAGCGCTCACTGGCCCTTAAAGCCCTGAGAGCAGCCAAACCTGAGTTGGTCGTTGAAGCAATCTACGGTGCCGGCACTGCAGTTCAACAAGTGGGTCTGATTCGGGAAATTGGCGTGCAGCACGTGATACCTGAAAATGAGTGGTTGAGTCTGCTAGGATCAGCTTTCAGTACTGACCTTGGCCTATAGCCTTCATGGAGCATTAACGGTGAAAGTGTACTTGGATGATGAGCGCACCACGCCTGAAGGGTGGGTGAGGGTCTATTGGCCTGATGAGGCCATCCAGCTGCTTGAGGCTGGCGGTGTCGACGAGATCAGCCTCGATCACGACCTGGGTGACGATGATCGTGGTACCGGCTATGACGTGGTGCTCTGGATCGAAGAGGCGGTGGCTCTGCGGGATTTCACGCCGCCACAAATGTCTGTGCACTCGGCCAACAGTTCCGCCCGGCTCAAGATGGAATCGGGTATCCAGCAGATCCGGCGTTTGCACGAAGGGAAGCGGGCGGCACGTTGAGCCTGGTGACGCTCCTGTCGGATACTGGAGTATCGAAGAGTATTGAGGCGTGAGTGTCATGTCAGTTAACGATTTAGAGAACGCGCCTGATCGCTGGGTAGGCGTGAAGGCCTTCTATTCCGATCATCTCAGGAAGTCGCGAGAGCACCTGGCGGCGATTTCGAAGAGCAATCTGACAGCCGAACAGTTCGACACCTCTCTTACAGCAAAGGCTGTGACGGTAGTTAAGGATGCGCTGGCCGGTAAAGATGATGCAAAGACGCTCAGACCAGGGTTGCCCCTCGTACACAAACTGCTCAGCGACCTTTTTCTACCCGGTGGCCCTTTTCACGGGGTGCAAGTCGACACATTCGGCTTCATGCCCAACAATTCCCTGTGGGCTCCTTTGCTCCAGTTGTACCTGGAGCATCCTGGCGAGCTGCAAGGCCTGCAGGAGCCCCTGTTTAATTACCTGGCCTGGCTTCATATTGAGAGCCGAGAGGGCGTCCCAGCTAAGGATCGGTTGAGTTTTGTAGAGGACATGAGCTACTTGGCTGGACAGCTCGGCCCGGTTCATTACTGGCCGCTGGTGGCTGACGTGATGAGAAATTTCGGTAAGTTCGTTAGGAACTACACGGTACTCGATACGCTTCATGACGCGGGCGGCCTTGATACCCTGCTGAAATGGGACGCGGACATCCTGACGGTATGCGACAGAGGCCTCATCGACCTACCAACCTGTATGGCGCGTCCCCCGATGTACGCCAAGCTCGTGAGGATCATGTTTCAATTGACCGACCACCTTGAGGAGCAAGGAATTCTCTCTATTGAGGAGGTTGGCCGTCGTCGTGGAGTCTTGCTCCAAGCCGGGTTGGAAGCCAGCGGTAGGCTGAAAAGTAAGAATGAAGACGAGTGGAGGCCGCTGCTTGACCGCGTGGTTGGGTACAAAAATCTGCCCCTCACGCCGCGTCAGCTTTTGAGCTTCGTGAAGATTTATGAGGGCCGGGCCGGGTACGACGAGGCATTGGCCGAGCTAAAGGCCTTCGGATCGAAGGAAGTCGTGAAGGCAATTAAGACCGATTATGTGTCCGTCGAGCGTTCCGAGCGTATTCGCACGCTGGGCGTAGCGGATGGGATCAATCAAAACAAGCTGCTGCGGCTGACGGGCGAGGCTTTTTCCAGAGATCTTGGTCTCTAAAATCGCTCTAACGCGTAGGTGTGTGGTCGTTACCGGCATGGCCGCTCAGCAGTGAGCGGCCATTTCATTGAGCATAGGGTTCAGTCATGCTCTTCGAGGAAGATACGCCACATGCCGTGGTAGCTATCTTCTTTCCAGCTACCTTCGAGCATGCGCCCATCAGAAATGTGAAGGGTTCCCGTTGCTTGAAATCCTTTCCCAGTGATCAGGTAGTGACCTTTTCCATCGGCCACACCGACGTACTCCACTAGTTTGCCGTCCTGCATGTACTTGACTACCAGGGCTTCACCCGAGATTTCCACAATGCAATCTTCTTGAAGCCTTGTTTTGTCTTTTGGGTCTGGGTAGAACGAATCCATCTTGGATTTGCTATAGCGTTTCATAGTAACGGCAACCTTGTGTTTAGGGTTCGCAAAACGCTCGTCACACGGCCACAGTGGGCGGTTACGAGGGGGACATTGTTGCGCATCGGCAGGGCGGCGACTACCCAAAAACCATCTAAATTTCAAAACGTGAAGATGCAATGCTGCGCCTGCCCATGAGATCATGACTTAATGTGATTCAAACCAAAGATTTTAGGGACGGTCAACATGAGCAGCGAATGGCACTCGGCGTATAAAGACGCTTTTGGCGCACATTACTGGGCCGATCAAGATATTCCTACTCAGGACGGCTTCCATGAAGTCGTGCTTGACGCTGCAAATCGAATAAGCAATTCGATTAAGGAGCAGCCAAATTCAAACGAAGAAGCTCGACTGGAAAAACTGACAGAAGTTACACAAGAACTGTTAAAGCAGTTGACCGGAACACTGCATGGAGAACTCAATAAGTTCCATGAAGTTGAGAGTTTGGTAAAAGATCTGACATTATTGCGTAAGATTTTTTCTGAAGGCGGGCCATTCTCTGGCGTTCCTATTCTGATGCCGCCTGATTACCAGCCGTTCATTTTCCGAATCACACCTATTATTCACTTGTTGATTAAGGAGCCTGAAACGTTTGTTATATCGGGTTCTGGTGGCCTACCGCAGTTCCTGGCTGACCTCGAGCTTCTGCGTCCAGGTGAAATCGAAAAAGTCGGCAAGCTCCTTGGTGTGATCCAAGGGGTTGAACCGACCCTGAGCTTTGATGAGTTGATGGCGGATGTCCGATCCAACATACACGACCTCATTAGCAGTAATTCACGATTGGCGTCCGTTCAACGTCGCGGCGGTATTGAATACTTGCTGAAACACGATGCCGACGTGTCAGAGATCATTAAGAAATGCGATCACTCAATAGGTAATCATCTTTACATTGGAGAATCTATCGAACCGTTTACTCAGATTCACAGACTTACGGTTGACTGCTTGAACCATCTTGAAATAAAGAGTTTGATTACGCCCAGAAAAGCTGAAGCAATCCGGCAGCAACTACTATCAACAACTTTAACCAATGCAGCTCTCGCGACCGATAGACACGACTTTGATTGGGCCCCGATGATTAAGGCGGCTTACACCGAGGGTGCCGAAAAGAATCTGGAAGGCATCCTGTTTCTCACCTACATCCAATACACCCCGGCCAATGAACTGAATATGGCGATCATCAAAGAAAAAGTGGCTGACAAGGCGAATTATCTCAAGAGCGAACTCGAGGAGTTTTGCGATAAACGTGTTCGCAATGAGCTGGTTGGGAAGCTTGGCATCGAGCATTTGTACACCAGCAATGAACTGCTGATCATGCGGGGTGACCAATTCGCCGGAGATCTGGGTTTGTAGGCAAAGCCTGGCGAGCTAAGAGGGCGGGGCCCCTGATCTGCTCAGGAGCCCGCCAGCCATTACTTCACGGGCACCAGCTGCGCCCGAGCTTCTGGCGACAGCGAGTCAATCATCACCACCGGGAGGTCTTTCGAGGTTGGTGGCTGAGCGATGGGCGAGCCCATGTCCGCCGACACACCTTCAGGAAGCTTGTACATTGCGCCGGTCAGTGGATCCACGACCAACATGCCGATCACGCCGCCGAACAGAAGATTGCCCCAGTACCAGCCGCTGAGGCTCGAATTCAGGGTCACAACCTTGTCCGGGTAGCCCTCTTTCTTGAAGCGCAGGTTGTAGGTTTCACCTTTGAAGTAACCATGCCCAGATTTCAGGGTGATCGTACTTGGCGTGTTGCCCGAATGAACAACTTTTCCTTCCTTGTCGGTGATCTCGAAGGAGGCGCCGGTCGGGGCGCTGGATACCTGTACTGGGTATTTGCTGTCGCCGACAATGCTGGCGCAGCCAGAGGTCAGGATCGCTGCCATAGCGATAGCGGCGCCAAGCGTTTTACGAATGAACATGAACATATTCCTTTGTTGTAGGGCACTGCCGATGGGGCAGCTTTGCATGGGTCAATCTTCATCAGCGTATATGAAGTCCATAACGGAGCAAAAGCACGTGACGATAAACAAATACTGTATATTGCCAAACAGATGGCATGTCAAATTAGTGGCCCCTTTCATCGACAATGGCGCAGGAAATGAAGACACCTTTGAAATTCTTGGTAGCTGCGTTGGCCATGGCCACGGTTGCTACCGCTAATGCTTACCAAGTGGAAGATCAGCCGGAGAAAGGCTATTACCTGGTTTAGGTTAAGACGACAGCGCCACTCAGAGTGGCCGATAACTTTTGGGGCAACGAACTCGTGACCCCTCAACAGGTTCTTGATCGAAAATGTCCAGGCGCGAAGGTCTCTGAGATTAACGTCGCCACCTGGGAAAGATGTCACTGTGCGCAAATCGTCTTCGTCATGCCGCCCAATGGGTGCAAAGATGCCGGCGAATAAGCGTTGGCTGTACCGTGCGGGCAGTGGGCAAGAATGCCGGAGGCAGGTCGGTTGACCTGCCTGTCCGGTGGTGACGTTAGGCGTGCAGTGCAGCCCAGGCTTGTGAGGCTGCCATCGTCTTCGCATCCTTCTTGGTCGAAGCCCTGGCGCTGTGGGCAAATGCCCGACCGTTGACCTTGAAGGCCATCAGGCACTCAAAGATCGGTGGCGTCTCGCTGTGGCTGACGAAGTTGTAGTCCGGCATGGGCAGCGCCAGCTTCTGCATGAACTCCTGCACGGCGCCGACCGGGTTGGTTGTGGCCACGGTCGGAATGCTTTTCTTGGCCATGCTGACGGCCATGGTCAACTGTTCCAGGAGCAGGTGGGAGGCTTTTGCTTCGGCAGCCTTACGGGTGTCGCAGGGGCCGCTGCTCACTTTCATGGCCCTGCCATCAAATGCCATGCTGGCGCTGCACACGAAGGTTGGTTTGTGCGCTGGGCCCATGGTGGACACGGCAAAGGTCGGTGTTTTCAGGCGATGCTTAGTGCAGAACTCCAGCAGGGCACCCTTACTGTTCACGGGCACCGAAGTCAGTGTTTGAGCCGCTTGTGTGGCTGGCGTTGGGTCAGTGTCGACCTCAGTGGCAACCTCGGTGTGGCCGCCGTGGGGAAGGTTACAGGCCTTGGCGATCAGGATGGCGGTCGCGATCTGCTCCGCTTCCTTTTTGCGAGCCCCTTTGCCCTGGCTGGTGATGCGCTGATTGTTGGCCATCACCAACGACGCCTTGGCCCGAAAGCGGCCATTCACGGTGGTGCATTCGACGCTGTACTCACTGAACAGGTTAAGACTCGTGCCAAACAGGACGAGGTGCATGGCTTTGGTGGTGTATTTGAACAGCCACTCTGACATCGCCTGGGCGAGGTTGTCCGGGATCAGGGCCCTGTCTGTCTCCATGAACAGGCGGTCAATGACCCCGTCAGCGATGGCGCCGGTCTTGAGTCGACGGCAAATCTCGCCAGCCAGCGCGTCTCCAAAGAGATTGGACAAGCGAACGTTCCGCACGGCCATGCCCAACATGCTGTCGTCCATCTGCCGCAGCTTGCCGGCCTGCTCCATGACTTCAGCTTTGCGGGCAGCGGTTTCTTTGAACGACTCGCGGCGGGCTTCATGGCGCTCACGCAGGGTGTCGTTAATTTGGCTGGTGATGGCCCACAGCTCGTCCTGGGTGTACACGAAGTCGGTGCCGCTCAAGTGAGCCTTGAGCTGGCGCAGGTTGATCAGGTCAGGGTAGCGGCGTAGCGGCGAGGTGCCGTGGGTGTAGACCGGCAGGCTCAGCCCGTAGTGCCCTGCGGCAACCGGTTCGTACTTCGCTCGGCCCAGGAGGGTGTGCAGGCGGTCGCTGGCCACGGCCTTGTCTGCGTTGTTCGCAAACAGCAGGCTTTCGATGCTGGCCATCAATTCGCCGACTGGCGGTGCCGCCAGGGTGGCCTCGTGGTTGCGATACACCGCAGGAATGTTGTGTTTGACCAGGTAATCACCGAACAGGCGGTTACACAGGATCATCATTTCCTGCACCAGCACGTTGCCGACCGTGTCTTCCCGCGAGGTCAATTGTTGCAGATTGCCTTCCTCGTCAGTCATGAGGAACTGCTTGAGATCGTACAGGGCCAGTGCGCCGCGTTTGCGCCGGGTGGCCATCAGTGCCTGGGCCATGCGTACCGCGCAGGCAATCTGCTCGTGCAGCGGGTGTTCAGCGTCAGCGGCGATGCCTGGGATGTCTTCGTAGTGCAGTCGGTGCGCAACAGTGATGGTTTGCAAGGACGGGGTGAAGTCCAGCACCTGCAGCTCGCTGTCCAGGCGCATGGTGAACACGAAGGCGCTACGCGGCTTGCCGGCAGTCAGGCTGCACTTCTTTTCGCTGATGACGCTGGGCAGCATGCTGTCCCTGGCGTGATCGCGAACGTAGACAGTTGCGGCTTTCTCGCGAGCCTTGAGGTCGATAGGGGAGTTGGGTAAGACCAGGTCGGTCGGATCGGCAATGGCCACCACGACCTCGAAACCGTCATCGGTCTGTGAGATCTTGATGGCGTCATCCACGTCCTTCGTGGACGAAGAGTCGATGGTCACAAACACGGCTGTATCTTTCCCCATAATCGAATTAACTCCATTTCATTTCTGTGTGGTGCGAATTTTGTTGTGCAAACTATACCATTAAATTGACACCATGTAGCTACAAAAATCGACGCTCTTTACGCCGTATGTGCGCCGCCGACATACTGGAACAATAAGCTGGCGCTGTTGACGGGCTTCATTCACCACTGGGTGATGAGCGTGTCTGGCCTGGCGATCAGATACGTTGGAGTTTCACCTATGCGGCGCAATTACACTGATGAGCGGTTCCAGGAATCGTATAACGTGATGACGCCCGTTTTATCGACGGATGCGTACTACAAGCGATTGCTGGATATCGCCACTGAGGGCAAGGAAAAGCTCTTCGCCAGTGAGCCTGAGGGCGAGACAAGAACGGAACTGCACACGAAGGCTTTCAAGAACCTCTTTGGGCAGTACCTGGACGACAACCATACCGAAATTCAACAGGGCGAACCCGCCACCATCGTCAAGGGCCTTCAGTTCTTGCGCCGGCTGTTGTCGCCAGGTGGGCCTTACGCAGATCTGCCGCTCACGGGCGGTTACAGCTGTCTCGATTTTGATGAAATCCCCAGATATGCGCAGCTTGCTCACTTGGTCATCAAGGAGCCGGCAACCTTTGGGCATCTACGCGAAACTGTGTTCAAAGACCTGATTCACCATCAGTTGCAGTACCCAGGGCGCTTCCAATCCATGGTCAAGGCGATGGATAAGCTGAGCCAAATTGAGCCGACATTGTCGATCCATGAAGCGATTGCCGACATGGAAACCAACATTCACGACAATTTCCGCTCGTACGTGACGATGGCGGCCTTTCAAGAGAAGGGCGGTCTGGCTCGCCTGCTGGAGCGTGGTGCGGACATACCAAAAACCCTGCAGGCATGCTTGGAGATCGTGGAAGGGACGGAGGCGAACAACAAATCGTTCGCCAGCATGTTCCGCCTGACCTTGGATTGCATCCAACACCTGGAAGCGAAAGAGGGCATCTCCCTAGAGGACGCCCGTGCCAGCCGCAGTCAGCTGCTCCGAAACGCCCTGGAGGTGTCCGGGCGCCAAAAGAACAAAGACGCAAAGGTTTGGTCACCGATCATCCGCGAGCTGGCCGGCGCGGTCGACAGCTCGCTGCAACCCCGGCATCTACTCAGCTACCTGCACTACCTGACACTGGATGAGATCGATCCGAGCGCCCTCAAGCTCATCGCTGAAGTCGATCCGAAGTTGTTCAAGAAGTCCCTGAAGCGTGATTACCTGGAGCCTGTTCGCTTCGGGGTGATCCATAAGGCTGGATTCAAGCACCTTTTCTCCGAAAACGAACTGTTGGTCATGTGCGGGCACCAGTTCGCAGCTGACCTGGGGCTTTGAGATGACAGAACTTAAAGTGGCGAACAAGTACTACACAACATTATTGGAACGGGTCATCGATCAGAAGCAAAAAGTAGATCTGATTGAAACCGATCCTGCCAAAAGACTGGTGTTGCACAAAGGAGTCCTCCGTCAGTTCATTGAAGCATTTCTGCGTGCCAGTGAGAATGCTACGAATTCAACTCCGGTAAAGGCGAAAGGGCTGGCTTTCCTGCGCCAGATCTTTGCGCCGGAAGGGCCCTATCATGGTGTGACTATGGGGTCTTTCACCTTTCTTCAACCAGCTGAATGCCCAAAATTCGCCATGTTGGCGCATCTGGTTATCAGGGAGCCGGAAACCTTCGGGCATCTTCGCCAAGACGTGTTTTCTGACCTTGTGCACCACCAGTTGGTGTACCCGGCACGGTTTAGGGACATCAAAAAGTCGCTAAATGAGCTGGGATGGTTTGAGAACAACCTGCCCCTGGATGTGGTGATGGCCGATGCGGTGTCCCACCTGCACGAGCACCTGCGTGATTACACTACAATGGCTGCCTTCCAGGATCAGTGTGGTTTTGCCAGCCTGCTGGCGCATGGTTCCGATGTGAAAGCCACGTTGGATCGTTGCCTCGAGATCGTGGAGGGCACGCCGGCGAACAACAAATCCTTTTCCAGCATGTTTCGGTTGACGCAGGACTGCATCAATCACATCGAGCAGGAGGGGACTGATCCTGATCTGGTCGACGCGAGCCGCAAGCATTTACTCAGAAATGCGCTTGAGGTGTCAGGCCGGCAGAAAAGTAAGGATGCGGACGTTTGGGCGCCAATGATCCGCGAACTGGCGCACGCCCTGGATTACACGCTCGATACGCGCCACGTCCTCAGCTACCTGAATTACCTGCCCGCGCAGGAACAGGATCCGGCGATACGCCAGTACGTCGACAAGCTCGATGCTGCCGAGGTCAAGAAATGCATCAAACGCGATTATGTGAAGGATGAGCAGTACGCTTTCATCTGCCGTGCTGACCTTAAGCGGTTCTACACGGAAAACGAGTTGCTGATCCTGCTTGGCCACAAATTTTCTTCTGACTTGGGGCTTTGAGAATGAACATTACTGCCGACTTGATCGACCCAAGCGCAGATTTAACCCCAGAACAGGACAAACTGTTGGGTGACTTGCTCAATCGTGCGCTGAATGCAGGGAAGCGCCTTCAGTACGAACCCACCGCAGAACGGTTCGCTCAACGGTTTCTCGAAGAACTGAATGAAGATTTGGGGCAATTGAACCAAGTCTACCCAGCCGGTGGGAAGCAGTACGAAGAGAGCTACGCCAGCATGACCTTCAGTTGGAATTTGGCATTGATGTCATGCCCCGCGCCACTCCTGGACAGCCAGGTGATGGGTAGGACGTTGCGCACGGTGTTTAGCGAAGGCGGGCCGTTCGCACCTCTCATTGAGAGAACAACCTTCCGTTACCCGCCTGAGAAGGGGAAGCTGTACGCGGCGGTTTACCACCTGGTCATGAACGAGCCTGAACGGTACCAGCCGTGGCTCGCCAAGATTTCAGATCCGCTGGCGAAGATCGTGATGGGTCTTGGTGATGGATTTGATGCGTTCGCGAAGGAGCTGGAAGGCCTCAAGAAGACGTTTGGTGGCGAAACCCATATCGATGCTCTGGCGGATATCACCCGCAAGGCTCTGGAGGGTATGAACTACCACCCGAAGACCTTGAGGGAAGTCGGTGGTGTCCCGGCCCTGGCCGGCGCCGGCGTGGATATCTTCGGACTTGTCACCAAATTGTTGGAGACAATCAGGATCAGTGCACATGCGCCGCAGCTATTCAGTGAAAGTTACCACCTGATCATCGAGGCTATTGAGTTTCTGCATCAGACAGAGTTTTTAAACGACGAGGGGCGAGATTACAGGCTTCGTGATCTTGCCATGACCTGCTTTGACGAGCTCAACCGTACGCGCAATGAGAAGTGGCTCGACCGTGATTTCTGGGCCAAGGTCTTGCCTGATATGGCTAAAACCCTTCCACGTGAAAATTTTAACCTTCGCCGCATGTTGGATTTGATCAAGTACAGTGACCCGGATCCACAGTGGCTTGACGAGATCAAGCTGGCTGATAATTTCAAGCCTGAATACTTCAAGAAGCAGATGACCGACAACTTCAAGGCTGACGAGCTGTATAACGCGGTGACCAAACTGAGGACGCTGTACGTGTACTCGGAGAATGAGCGTCTGCAGATGCTGGCCGACCGCTTCTCCAACGACCTGGGGCTGTAAGATGAATACGACCGCCGTGGAAACACAGACCGAATTAAGCCAAGAGCAGAGCAAACGGCTGGACGAGCTGATCAATCGGGCACTTAACGTCTCGCAGCGCCTTCAGAATGAGCCAAGTGCCGAGATGTATGTACAACGGTTCCTCAAGGAAATGGACGAAGACCTGGAATCTCTTAAGCACATCTTTCCCGCTGGCGGAAAGGAATACGAAGACAACTTCGCCGGCAGCGTCGTTCTCTGGAATCGGGCGCTGTTGTCGTGCCCGGCCAAAATCTTAGATAGCCAGGTGATGGGCAGAACGTTGCGCACGCTGTTTGGCGAAGGTGGATTGTTTGCGCCCTACATTGAACTCACGACTTTCCAAACGCCCCCGGAAAAAGGGAAGTTGCTTGCAGCGCTGTACCACATGGCAATGAATGATCCTGCTAGATACCAACCGTGGCTCTGCAAAATTTCGACCCCGATTGCCTTGAACGTGATGGGAGTGGGCGATGGGCCCGAGGCCTTCGTCAAGGAGCTGGAAGGCCTGCAGAAGGCGTTTGGCGGTGAAACCCACATCGATGCCTTGCCCGAACTGACACGGAAGGCCCTCGAGGACATGGACAGGAGCCCAAGGTGGCTCCGGAAGATCGGCGGGATTCCTGCCTTGGCTGGCGCCGGCGTGGACATACCCACCATGTTGGACAAGTTGTTGAACACGGTCTGGAAAAATAACCATGCGCCTGCATGGTTTGGTGAGAGCTATAACCTCATCCGCGAGGCCATTGACCATCTCCATGAAACCGGGGAGTTGACCGACAAACAGCTTGAATCCAGGCGTCGCTACTTGGCCGTCACCTGCTTTGATGAGCTTCATCGCACGCGTGACGAGAAGTTTTTTGATAAGGTTTTTTGGGCCAAAGTGTTAAATGACATGGCGCCAGTCTTGCCGCGAGAGCGATTTGACGTTGGCAAAGTGCTGAATCTGATCAAGTACAGCGATCCTGATCCGCAGTGGCTTGAGAAGATCAAGCTGGCCGACCACATCGAGCCCGCCGTCCTGAAGGAAGCGCTAGGCAAGGCTTACCAGGCTGAGGATCTGTATGACGCTGTGGCCAAGCTGAGGGCGCTGCATGTGTACTCGGAGAACGAACGTCTGCATATACTGGGGAATCGTTTTCAGGCCGACCTGGGTCTTTGATAGCCCGCGACAAAGTGGTTAAATTGTCTGACAGGTAGACGTGTTCGAGGACTTGGTTTTAACACCAAGGGAGTTTACCCGCCGACCCGCAAGGGGCCCCAGAAACCACTGGGATAAAGAGCACTCGACAGCAACAAAAAAACCGCGCCCCGGCCAACGCCCCGGCGCGGTTTTTCATTTCCTGGGCTCCTTAAAGCACGCCGTGCTTCGAGAGCCAGTCGTACGCCAGAATCACGGCGATCACCGCCGAGCAGGTCACCATCGTCGGCGTTTCAGAAGCCATGTACCATTTGCCGAAGCGCTTGCCCATCGGCTTGATATCGTTGAACATTTGCAGCTCCTTTCTTGTTGTTTTAACCATTATGACAAGTTGTCTCTCGCCGACCAATGGTTAGTTTTGCTGGCGATTGGCCTTTGACAATCTGTCAATTGATGGGTATTGTCGCGACCACTATTTTTACGACTGAGATAACCCCGTGTCCCTCTGGTGTGAGTGCAAAGATTGCGGCGGTGTACAAGAGCATATCGTCTGCGAAAACAAGCTGATGGACATGCAGGTTGAAGTCTGGAAGTCGCAGCGCTGGGCCAACCGGCTGAAGATTGCGCTCATCGTGGGAGGCGCCGTGGCTCAGGCGTGGTGGCTACGGTAACGAGAGAATCGAATTTCCGGCACGACGGGCCGGCTAGCATCTTAGGGGATCGACTGTGAGATTGCGCAACCGATTTAACAGACTATGTTGCAACGCCTCCAAATTCCTGCGTGAGGGCAAAGGGGCCAACCAGAGCCGCCTGAAGGATGATCGCACGTGCACCCAATGTGGCTTGCCCACGGCGCTGTTGCTGGATGATGTCCTGAAAGGTGAACACACCTGTCCTTGTGGGGCCAGATACCGGGTTATTTCAGCGACATCCGATGCGTCCAGGCTTTGCAATAACGAATACGATGTACGGGCGATTTTGGCAAACTGCAACGTGAAGGTGATCCTGCCTTCAGCCATCCAATCTGAAAATCAAGAATAATTGGAACGTAGTGATGGATCTGGAACAGCAAATTCGAAAAATGGCGGCAAGTGGCACCAGCAAGGCTGCAGCGGCCCGCGTCATTGGTATTACCACGATCAAATTGAACATGATTTGCGAGTGTATCGAAGGCCTTCAGTGGAAGCCTAAAAAATCCAGCGCTAGCGGTGTTTGCCCCAATGAATCCAAGGACAAGTGGGGTTCTAACCTGGTTAAAGCCCGCGCCGCCCGCAAGGCCAACCTTACCCGTACGGTACGCGGTGTCACTGGCACCCTGAATGAGCTCTGCGCCCATTTCAACACCGCCGTGACCTACAGCACTGTTCAGCGACGCGTGAACGGGGGCATGGGTCTGGAAGAGGCGATGTTCTCAACCTCCAAGATGCCGGTAAAAGCGCCAAAACCGGTTGTGCATGGCTACGTGAGAGCCGGCTCTTCTGCGGTCGTTGAGCATCGTGCGTAAAGCGGCGGGCTGTGCGTCGACAAGTGTTAACGAAAGTGGTCAGCAAGTTTTTTGGCGAGCGCTCGATGTGGTTCTAACTTCAACCGAGCGTTCAGGGAATCAATAAAACCGAAGGTGTGCCATGGATCTGGAACAGCAAATTCGTCGATTGGTCGCGAGCGGATGCAACAAGACTGAGGTGGCCAACGTAATTGGCGTACCTCCTAAGAAAATCGCTCTGATGTGTGAGCATATCCAGGGTCTTGTCTGGAAGCCGAAACCGCGCCGTAAGCGGGCCAAGCAGTCAGTGCCTTATTTGGAGGCAAACCTGGTGAAGGCCCGTGCCGCCAGAAAGGCCGCATTGACGCATACCGTAAGGGGTGTCACCGGCACCGTCCTGGATCTCTGTGCGCACTTTAAAACACCCATCAGTTACAGCACCGTTAACCGGCGCGTGGCTGCCGGCATGGACTTGGAGGAAGCTATGTTCCTTCCCCGCCAAAGCAAAGGCGAAGTCCAAGCCAGAACCAAAACCAAGACATCGGCAAAATCGAAAAGACCTTGGATCAAGCTTGGCTACGTCCGAGGATCGGCTGGCGCGGTGATCGAGCATCGGGTCTGAGGCCTCCCTCAACATCAGATCAAAGCGATAGCCGCTTCGCGGAGAGGGCGACTTCTCTCCAAGCCTGGCCCCATCCCCATTTATTTTACTCCTGGAGACCCCGTGGATTTAGATCAGCAAATTCGTCAACTTGCCGCCAATGGTGTCTGCAGAAGAGAAGCAGCCCGTCATTTTGGACTGACTCCTGTTCAGTTTAGAAAAGCTTGCCTGGATCTTCCGGATTTACGCTGGGCACGAGCCATGCCCGATGCTGCCCATAGGGAGAAATTGAAGACCAATTTCGCCAAAGCACGTGACGCCAAATTGGAGAAATCCCGGCGCACCGTACGCGGTATCAAGGGAACTGTCGCTGAGCTGTGCGCTCATTTTGATGTAACCTCGAGCCCAAGAACCGTGCGCCAGCGCATGTTGGAGGGAATGACGTTGGAGCAGGCGCTCTTTCACTGCCAGCGTACTTCCAGGGTAAGGGACTGGTCGAATGTGGTTTTCCCCGAAACGCGAAAAATGGTGACCCAGCATGCTGGGTAAGCGCGTTCCAGGGGGTCAGAGCGGCATGACAAAGCTTGAATTGATCGAGGCCTTGGCCTCTTTCCCAGATGATACCAAGATCGTTTTGGATGGCTACGAGAGCGGATTTTGTGATGTTTTGGGGCTGGAGCTGGTTGATGTTGCGTACCAGCCCAATGGATCCTATTACGACGGCGCCTACCAGCGTGTTGATCCTGATTGCGAGGCCCCGTTAAAGGTGCTCAGCATTAAGGCAATCTACCAGACCGGTATGAAAGACTGAGCATCTGCGGCGCAAGCGCCACCCTATTGGATTGAGATCAAATGTCAATTTCGAAAGCCGACACCGTACCAACTTGGGGAGAGATCAACGCCACGATTCGTGAGCTATTCTTCAACGAGTTTCGCAACACCGTGTTCGGCGACTCCACACCCGTCGGGAAGGGCCTGCTGAGGCTGGTGGAGCATCTCAGGACGAAATCCTGCACCCGATTGACCTATGGGGAGCTGTGCGCGCTCCTGGGCGACGAGAGCGGCCCTGCCACGGATGATGCCCTGATCGGCAATGCCATCCAGTACGCCACCGGCTATCCGGGACTGCTAAAGCTGGCTTTTGAGCTGGATCCGGACGGTGAGCGCATCGAAGTGGCAAAAGAGCTGATCGGCGAGGCCCACCGCACCGGGGTCTTCAATCATCCAGCCGGTGGGCAACTGGCCGATTGGGAGAGCAAGGTCTACATCGTGTTCAAGCCTGGTGAGAAGCTGCCCAAGACCCTCGACGACAAATTGGAGATTCCCGCTTGAAAGAGCGTGTCTACCAGGTACTGCTGCCGGATGGCTCCCAGGTTTCCTGCCGATCCAACAGCGGCGATCAGGTGATCTGCCGGGCGCTGGTCGATACGGATTGCATGATCAGGGAATATGAGGAAGGGGAGTCGCACACCAATCGGTGGTTCGACTTCACCAATGACAATACCGGCGCCACGTCTTATGCCTTGTCCAATCTTGCCTTGAGAGCGCAGGTTCAGAAGCTCACCCTCGAACGTGATGCGATGACCAACCTGACCATTACACCTTACCAGGCCGAGAATTTGGCAAAAGTGCTTTCGCACAATTTCTCTAATGGCGCCTTGGCGGATCTGCACCTGGATCTGGTACTTAAGGAACTGGCCAAGCAGCTGAAATGCAATCCGCATCTCCTGAAGCCTGTGCCATTAACAGTGAAAATCTGGGACGACGAGCCGGATAACCCAGTCCTGCACACCAAGAAATAATCAGCGACTTAATGTCTGCTCAAAGGCCTAAGTCCTGGGAAAACAGCTTTCCTTGCTCCTGAAGTGACATTTTACGCACAATGTGTGGACAATCTGCCGCGTCAATGCCGGTTAGCTGCAGGTGTTCAGGCGTGACCCCCACCAATTTATCCAGGTAGCTGATCAGCTCTTTCTTCAAACCGGTGCTGGCCGCCGTGGCCGGTGCAAAGTAATCGGCCTGAAGCCTTTTGATCTCCTTGGCGGCGAAGTCATCGCTCCAGTGGCCACTCTGATCTACCGGCGCGTCTGAAAGCCTCACGCGATCAATCAGGGTGGCCAGAATCGTGGTAAGACTTGTCGGCAGATACGCCGCATGGCTTGCTGTTTCGTTGATTATGTTTAGTAGCGGTTCTGCAAGGCCTGGTGGTACAGCCCCGTCGGCCAGCATGATTTCGAGCGCTGGACTGTGACCACCCTGCAATTTCAGCAGTTCCAGTGCCCGAGTGTTGGTAAAACCGCTTTTCTCGATCAGCTTGTCAACGCAAAACTCAGGGATCAGAGCCTTGGTGTAGGTCAGAAGTCGATCCAGTCCGCTGGATTGACTCAAGTTCGATCCCTGGCGGCTGATGGAAAATAAAGCTAGCGGCCCGGTTAGAAGGTCTTTAACGCTCGGAAACAGGGCTCGCTCTGGCTGGAGGCCGATCACGTTGCGTAACCCCAGTCCGGCCCGCTTGAAGTGCTCGGGATGGGTGAAGAGGGCGCAAGTTATTAGTTGCTCGGCCAGGTCATCGTTGAACGAGTTGCTCGGTTCAAGTTTCTCTGCCCAGAAGCGGGCCTTGGCCGTCAGGACTTTGAGCACCAGCGCGGTGTCCTGAGTCTGCTCAAGCATCATGAATGCATCGGAAAGGAACAGGTGATCGAGTACATCGTACTGGAAGTAGCTTTCGCTGCTCGGCAGCAGGGTGTTCATCAGGTGCTCGTATTCGCCGAGGTCAAAGTCTTCCAAACTACGATTCAGGGTGTCCAGATTGCGCGTGTTGATCGATATCTCTAACCCGTGAGTGTGCAAGCTGCACTCACCGGTGATCTGCTCCATGTGCCGAAACCAGTGACGCATGTTCTGACCTTCGCCTTCGCGTCCCGCATGAAGTTCCTGCTCAAAGAGAGAGGAGTGCTTGGCGATCATCTGCTTCATAAAATCGAAAAAAATTTGCGTGGACTTAGGGCCGGCCAATAGCCCTGAGGTACAGATCAGCTGCTGTGGGCTCAGCCGGCTCAGCAGGTGCACCATGCTCTGGTAATTGAGGCCCCGTGAGCGGGTATCCGGCGCGACCATGCTCCAGATCTTTCCACCTTCATGGGCCAGGGCCATGATGACGGGCAGGTGTTCGTATGTGTCGTCGACGCGTTCGTAGCTGATGAGGTAGGCCTTTTTCTCTTCCCCGAGGTATTCGCCATCCTTATCCAGGATGATCGGCGGGAGGCTGTCCATGAAGCGGTGCAGCAACCCTTTCTGACTGACCTCTGCAAGATCCTTAGCGGTGGCGCAGTTGTCGGCCAGGAACGCCTCCAGTTGCGTCAGTACGGGGCCCAAGTGGCTTTGTGCAGCCGGAGATAGGGCCGCGAGGGTCTCGGGAGCGAACAGTTGCAGGGTAGCGGTCATAAATGGTTCCTATCAAAGACCAAGGTCGGCGGAGAAGAGTGAACCCTGGGCCGTCAGAGGCATCTTCCTGACGATCTGCGGCACCTCGGCACCGCTGACACCGATTAGCATCAGGTGATCCGGCGTGACGCCTTCCAGGTTCTCCAGCTGTGCTATCACAGCGGCCTTGAGTCCTGGCTTTTGGGCAAAGGCAGGCAGGATGTATTCCCCTCTGTCCCATTCAATTTGAGATTTGTTGTTTTTCGGCGTTTCTGGCGCCTTTGGCGACTCGTCATCCGGGTTCACCGGCGCGAAGCGTTGAAGCTTGTTGATGACCGGGCGTAGCAATGCAAGCAGACTGTCGAGCTGATAGGCCCCATACGCTTTTTTGCGCTTTACCATCAGCAGGACAGGCGACATCTGGTCGCTAGGAATTGATCCTTCAGTCAACGCCGCCTCGATGGCCGGGTGATGACCGCCCAGACTTCCTACGAGATCGATCAGTCGAGGGTGGGCAAAGCCGCGATGCTCGACCAGGGTTTCAATGGAAAACGAGGGATCTAAAGACTGAAGAAAACTACTCAATGGCGACAGGTCAAAAACAGTCTGGACTTTGAACCTGGATCTCGAGAATGTCGCTAGTGGGCCTGCGATGAGTTCGCGCTTCATGAGGGCGCTGGTTTTAGAGCCCGTTGGTTCACCGACTAAGCCGACAAGGTTGCGAATTCCGCAACCCGCGAACTTGAAGTGCTCAGGATGGGAGATGAGGGCGCACGCCAGTAACTGCTCCACCAGATTATCTTTGATTTCCTGGGGCTCATTGGTCTTGTCCGCCCAATACCTGGCTTTGGTAGTGATGACCTTGATGGTTTGTGCCTTGTTCTGACAGGTTTCCAACATGGCAAAAGCGTCGGGATAGAACAGTCGGTCGAGGTTGTCGTGTCCGAACTGGTTCTCGCCTGGGCACATGATTTCCATCAGGCGCTGGTATTGGGTGAGGTTAAACGCTTCCTGGCGCGTGTTCAGTGCGAACCGGCCATCTGGGGAGCATAAAATAGGGAATGGATTGTCGTGCGCAGGTTGGCCGGTAAGGGTTTCAACCGTTTGTAACCAGTGCGCCGAGTGTACATAAGAGCTCAGTGGGTCAGAGTTGAGCTGGTGAATCACGGTTTTCTCACGCTCTGACATCACGTTTTTCAGCAGATCGCGGTACATCTGGTTAGATTTTGGCCCTGGCAGCAACCCTGAAGTACTTATGAACTGTTGCGGGCTGAGGCGGCGTAGGCGGTCGATGAGGTTGTAGATATCAAGCCCAAGTTCGGGGGCCTCTGGCTTCTCAATATCGAAGACGTTGCCACCCTCATGCGCGATGGCCATGAGAATGGAGAAGTGGGGGTACTTATCGTCGATCTCACCCAGTTTGAGTAATGGGGTATTGGTGGTGAATTTCATTTCACCGGTCTTCGACAGCGATGTCCTGGTCGATTTAGCCAGGTATTCACGCAGCAACCCTCGCTGGCTGACCTCCGCCAGGTCGGAAGCTATTTCCCCCTGCTGGGTCAACCACTGATCAATTTCCTCACGCACCGGTCGCAGGTGCTGGCGCAGCTCATAGGGCAGGGCGGCTTCAGTGTCGTGGGAAAACAGCTTGAAATTGCTTCTCATGTGGTGATCTGCCTTTACGCGCCAATGTCAGATGAGAAAACGCTACCCTGGTCTCGCAGATCCATGGCTTTGAACACATTTGGTGCGCTTCGGTAGTCGAGCCCGGTCAAGATCAGGTGATCGTGCGTCCATCCGGTTTTAGACTCCATGTGGGCAATGAGGGTTTCTTTCATGCCGGGGCATTGGGTGAATAGCTCTCGGAAAATGTGCCTGCTGTTGTCGGCCTGGAATTGCCCTTTGCCCGGTAACGTCCCATCTGCCTGGCGAAGAGGAACTTGATACAGGTATTGGAAGTAAATCGGGGCCAGGGTTTCGAGTGCGTAATGATGGAAAGCATTGGCCTTGCTGATCTGGTAGGCCAAAGTCCCAAGGTCATCTCGCGATGTGTCTGGCTTCATCACGAAAGGTGCGATGGCCGCAACGTAAGCCTTTTCGGCCTCGATGACGTTTTCGATTCGTTCATGATTCAGCCCTTGGTGTTGGATCATGGCATCGGGGGTAAATTCCGGCTCAAGCGCGTGCAAGTAAGCCCGGAGGTGGGCGAAAGACTCACGGCTAGAGGCTGCATTGCTTTCTGAATAAACGGCCAGGGGCCCCGACAAAAGGTTGCGCACTTGGCGCGTCGGGCTGCGCTTAGGATCGATTCCGACCAGATTTTTGACCCCAAACCCTGCGCCTGCAAAATGCTCAGGATGCGCGGTAAAGGCACAGCAGACCATTTGCTCAACGGCATCATCGAACACGTCTGCCCCGACTTCGTCAGCGCCTGCTGCTGACAGCAAGCATTCCGCCTTCTGCCGCATGTCCATGAGGATGGTGGCGGTGTCGCTGGAGTTCTCCAGCTGCCGGTAGGCGTCGGCGTAGAATAGTGTGTTGAGCATCTTGTTGTGCAAGGGATCTCGGTAATGGCCTTCCATCCCTTCACCCTCGGCGAACTCGAACTCTTGCTCACCGTGATCATCGGCGAGGACGTGAATCATCAGATCATGATAGGCGCCGGCGTCGAACTCGTGAGCTTTGGCTGTCAGAGTTCGGCTGAATGTGTCGTCCAGGGGCCAATCATAGCGAGCAACTGTGCCGGCGAGGGAGGGCGCCTGTGCGATCTGGTGGAACAATGGGTGAGTGTACTGAACGGTTTTGTGCTCCCGCCCCGATGAGACGTGATCTTCGATCACCGGTGCATGCTGCTCGATCAGGTGGTGCACCATGCCGTTGTACAAGCGATTGGCGCCAGGCCCAGGGATCAGGCCTGCTGTGGCGATGAACTCCTGTGGGCTGCGTTTGCTCAGCTGGTCGATCAGATATTTTGGTTCGAACTCGTGGATGCAGTTGTGTATCAAGTCGTCAATGCGCCCGCCGTCGGCGATGAACGCCATCAGCAGGGCCTGGTCGTGGTTGTACGGATCCGCGATGTTGATATTGAAAAACAGGTCTTCGTAGTCATCGGATTTCAGGTATTCACTGAGGTGCCCTTGTGCTTGGAAGTCCACCAGGCTGTCAGCCTTCAAATGATGGAGCTGAAGGTAGGCATTGATGTCGGCCAGGATCTGGTCGGCACGGGCCTTTTGCAGGGGCTGAAACAGGGCTTCAATTGCACGGGGGAACAGTGAATGCACGGCAGATCTCCTTTTCCCGAGTATGGCATGGGCGGCAAGGCCGGTTCCAGGCAAGGCGTAGCAGAATCGCGTACTACAACGGCTGTGCCGGTGGCTGAGTTCGAGGCCAAAACAAGACCCCCGCCAGAAGGCGGGGGAGAAGGACAGCGCAAGGCTGATTAGAGGCTGGAGGACACAACACGAATCCCTGCCGAGTAGCTGTAAGCCCTGTTGTTCGTGACGTAGTAGCAGTAACTCCCGCCCGCAGGCACGATTCCACTGATGGGGAAGTCCATGCCAATGTCGGAGAATTCGCCACCCCAGCCCATGGTGGTGCCAACGGTCACGCCGTTGATGACCAAACTGGTGGCGCCAGGCCCAGTGGCGGTGATCAATGCAGTCTTTGGCGATGACCAGCAACCACTCCATGTAGTCCTTGTAGGCCCTACTGAAACAATGGTGACTGGCGCCTCTGCGCTCACCCCAGGGGATGCCCACAGACCATTGGTGCAGGAGAGCAGTCCACCCCAGGCATCGCGGCTGACTAAGCCGTTAGGTGAACAACCCCAACCTGCGGTAGAGATGCTGTCGAGTTGCAAGAACTCACCAATTTCCACGCGCCCGGCGTTGTAGATGCCATTCGCGATCAGGGTGTTCAGATGGCTACTTGAAGCAGGTTGAACGTAATACCCGGTGTTGTTGATGTCGTAGAAAATACTCGCGTATGCAACGTTTGCCATCACCGAGTTCATGCGGCTGGTCTGCGACGGCTGGACGTAATAGCCGGTATTGTTGATGTCGTAGTAGATGCCTGAGTATTCGACGTTTGAT
Organism: Pseudomonas serbica; assembly: GCF_028823535.1. Taxonomy (GTDB): domain Bacteria; phylum Pseudomonadota; class Gammaproteobacteria; order Pseudomonadales; family Pseudomonadaceae; genus Aquipseudomonas; species Aquipseudomonas serbica. Next base: position 889,947 of record NZ_JAQIYM010000090.1, read on the forward strand.
TGAACAGCGTTCAGCCGGCTGGTGCCGGACGGTTGGACGTAGTAGCCGCTGTTGTTGATGTCGTAGAACACAGAGGCATACGAGGTGTTCGCCATCACGACGTTTTGGCGGCTGGTACCGTTCGGGTCGATGTAATAGTTTCCATCGTTTACATCGATGAAATTTTGCCCGTAAACGCTGGTGCCAGCCCACATGTATTGGCTCGTAGACACCTGCCCGTTGGCGCCAATCGAGCCATTGACGCTCAGGTTGCCGGCGATGCCAGTTGAGCCACCCACGTTCAGGTTACCATTGACGGTTTGATATCCGTCGACTTGCGAGTTGCTTCTGATCCGGAAGTCACCCAGTACCTCGGCGCTTGAGCCAACGATGACTCCAGAGCTGGTAACTGCGCTAAGGCCTGAACCGTTACCAATGCGAATTGCCTGGCCAGCAAGGTTTTGAATGCTCGAGGCGCCAATGATCGCCCGGTTGCCCGGTGCAGGGCTGTCGAACTGCAATGGGGCATGCATCTGGTTAGAGCCGTCGGTGCGCAACCAGGTGTCGTTGTAGGCGTTGTTGCTGGCTACGAAAATCATCTTGCCGCTGATGGCATCGGCGCTGTAGCGAGCATCCGTGGTGGCGGAGTAGGGGGTTAGGCCACCGCCAGCCGCCGACTGGTAGCCTGAGTTCATTGCGGACGCAGCAGTGAGGACAGCCAATCCAGACAGGTCAGCACGCACTCTCAAGGTGCCGTCGGTGTCTTGGACTTTGAATGCAGAGGAACTCGTGGTGGCGGTGAACTTCAAGTTCGGTGCGGTACCCGAGATCACCACGTTGGTACTCAACACAATGCTGCCGAAGGGGATCGGGTTGATCGCCGTCGCATCTGGGAAGTCGCAGGGAAGGAGCTCATTGCCGGGGGCTTGTGAGCCTCCGGTGCCTGGACAGGTGTTGCTCTTCAACCAGATGGAGCCGTTGTAGGTGCCAGCTGTAATACTGGACAGATCTCTGGCCAAGGCCGAGCGAACGGCGTTGTTGTACTGGAAGATCAAGCCGCCAACGATACGAGCCCTGGCTTGCTCAAGATCAACCTGCTTTTCCAGGAAGGCCAGGATTGTGATGAACATCATGAGGCCGACGACCATGATGAGTTCTATCAGGGTTACACCGCGCTGGCTCTTCATGAAACCTCCAGGAGAGCATTTTCTTATAGTTGTTCCTATATATTAACAAACATTCATACGCGATGTATCAACAATGTGAATGAATTGACACATCTGTACATTTGCAGAATTACCATAAGATCGGTATATAGCCAGCCCTTTTATAACAGGCCGATTTTCTATATATAAAAGAGCACAAGGACAGATATAAAAAACCAAGCCCACCTGGATGGACTTGGTTTTTTCGCAACAGGTTGAATATGGGCGTCGCTAAAATTGACAGCAGAAGACGACGGCGTAGTCGTTTTGACCAATGATGGTGCCGTCTGAACCGGTACGCCAGTTTTCACCCGTTGAGTCCCAGCCCATTTTGGTCATGCCGGCAGGGCAGGCCCAGACAGTTACGTCGTAGGCGGCATAACCAGGAATGGTGTAGTGGTAACAGGTTGGTGCGCTGCCCCCTGCTTTCCGCCATATGCCGTTTACGCATGAGAGCGAAGAACCGTCGGCTGTCCGGCTGAGCATGCCGCTGGGTGCACAACCCCATCCTTCGTTTGACACCGCATCGAGCTGGATAAATTGGCCGACTTCGATACTGCCGTAGTTGATCAGGCCGTTTGACCAAATACCATTCAGGCGGTTGGCCCCCGACGGCTGCAGGTAGAAACCGGTGTTGTTGATGTCATAGAACACCCCTGAGTACTCAACGTTAGATTGCACCGCGTTTAACCGGCTGGTGTTCGCAGGTTGGACGTAGTACCCGGTGTTGTTGATGTCATAAAACACGGAGGCGTACGAGGTGTTCGCGAGCACCGCATTCTGGCGGCTTGTGCCGTTCGGATCTACGTAATAGTTTGGGTCGTTCCGATCCACATAAGTATTTGCATAGACCGTGTTCATTTGGCTGCCGCCATTAGGATCTACGTAATAGTTTCCGTCATTACCATCCGAAAAATATTGGCCGACAACGGCCCCTGCGGCAGTCACGTTAGCGCTTGACGCTACGTTGCCGGTTGCGCTGACAACACCACTTGTCCAGATGTTGCCAAGAACGCCAGTGTCGCCGTCCACCTGCACATTATTGCGGACTCGGAAGCTGCCCATGATCTCAGCGTTGCTATCTACCACGACTCCTGCTGCGGTCACCGCCGTCATGCCGCTGCCAGAGCCCAGGAAGAGGGCTTGTCCGGCCAGGTTTTGAATTCGTGAAGCACCCGTGATTTGTCGGTCTGCAAAGACCCCACTATCAAAGTTGAGGGTCTTGTGCATGCTGTTGCTGCCGTCCGTGCGGAGCCAGACGTCGTTTGAGGCATTGTTGCTGCTGACAAAGGTAATAACACCCGTCACGGGGCTAGAGGCGTAGCTTGAGTCGGAGGTTGCCGCAACTGGTGAGACTCCGCCCGCGCTGGCCTGAACGCCTGTTCCGATGGCAGAGGCAGCAGCTAAAACAGCGAGCCCGGACAAGTCGGCACGCACTTTCAATCCTGCTCCGGGTTCACCCACGGAAAAGGCCGATGTGCTTGTGGTCGCGGTGAATTTTCGATTCGGTGGGGTGCCTGAGACGGCCACTGTCGTCGTGAACGATAGCCTTCCGAAAGGCACCGGGTTGGCAGCGGTGGCCAGTGGGAAATCGCAGGGCAAATACTCTGTGCCTGGTGTGAGCATCCCGCCACAGGCGCTGCTTTTCAACCAACTGCTGCCCAAATAGGTGACCGAGGAGGCCGGAATATTTTGCGCTAAGGCGTTTCGCACTGCGTTGTTGTATTGGAAAATCAGACTGCCAACAATGCGGGCGCGGGCCTGCTCCAAGTCAGCCTGTTTCTCGTAAAAATTGAGAATAGTGATCATGGCCAGAAGACCGACCACCAAAATCAACTCAATTAACGTAACGCCTCGTTGAGCACGCATCTAACATCCCCACGACTCTTGGTTAGTGCCTCTAGCGGGCTGGTCGTTCAACAATGGAACCATTTAATACATGCTTAGTAGTATTGCACTTTGGTATGCCATTTCAAAGACAATTTAAGCCAATCATATTTGTCCAAGTTTGTATGAAAATCATAGACAATAGAGCCAGAGGCTTTCTGGCTTTTAATAGTTGAAGCTGGCACTATCATACCCTTGCGCAGTGATGACGGTCGGCGGGGATTTAGTTGATGAAAGTGATGATGATTACGGGCGCAGGTATCAGTACCGGCGCTGGTCTGAGCACCTACCGGGGCAAGGATGGTCGCTACACCGAGATCGAGGAACAAGTCGGTATGCCCATCGAGCGGCTGCTGACGCCGAGAACGCTAAAAAGCGACCCGGCACTGGTCTGGAAATACTGGTTAGAGTTCAGCGTCGCGTTGCAGTCAGCGCTCCCTTCGCCGGCGCACCACGCCATTGTTGAAATTTCCAAGGTGGCTGATGAATTCCTCGAAGCTACGCAGAACGTCGATGGCCTGTCGCATGACGCCGGCTTGCCCGCGAGCCAGTTAATCGAACTGCATGGCACCTATCACAAGCACCATTGCACCGAGTGCAGGGCTGAACATGGGCTGATCCTGACAGCTGACATGCCCATTCCTCCGCGTTGCTACCGCTGCCGCCCGAAAGACCTCGTGGATTTTTACGAGGCGCCAGTGATCAGGCCGAGCGTGGTCATGTTCGAGGAGCTTCTCAACGAGGACGCCCTGGGCCGCGCCATGTCCTACGCCCGTACCCGCCCTGATCTGCTGGTGATTTCTGGCACCACCCTGCAGTTCCCTTACCTGATCGAGATGGTCGGCAATGCGGCGGTGAGCGGCGCGGAAATCTTGTACATTGACCCAATGGCAGGGCAGTACAACCCGATGTTCCATCTGCTCAACCCGGATTTGCGCATCGAAGAGTGCATCATCAATATCCGCAGGAAGGCTGATGACGTGCTGCCGTCGTTGCTCGAGTTCCTCAAAGGTCAGAAGGCGCGGCCAGAACTCAATGGAAAGATAGACCCTGACGCCCTGGCCGAATGGGTCGTGTCGATCAGGCAGGAAGAATCCGCTGAGCCAATTGACCCCACTCCTGTTGCCGAAGATCGGGGGGATCTAGACATAGGCCAGGTTCTTGATGCTGTCCCGACAGGGCTCTTTGCAAAAGTGTTGAGTTACCTATTCCAGAGGTCTCCATGACGCAATTGCCGGCTGAATTCTTCGATTTCTGGTTGAACCAGGAGCACTTTTTCCTCGACTTCGAGGCCTCTGGCCTTTTGGGGGACAGCTATCCCATTGAAATCGGCATTGTCGGGTGCGACGGAAGCCGGTTCGAAACCCTGATCAAGCCTGCTACCGGCTGGACGTCGTGGAGTGCTGACGCCCAGGACGTTCACGGAATCATTCGCGAGCGTCTTGAGGACGGCATGGAGGCTGTTGAGGTGTTCAAACATCTCAATGAGCGTTATGCCGGGAAAGTCCTCTGGGCGGATTCCGCTTACGACAGGTTCTGGATGGCCGTCCTAAGCGTGGCTGCTGAAATTGATCCAAAGTTCACTGTGGGCGTTCTGTATGACCGAATCCCTGAGGATCATCATGTGATTTTCGGGCGGTTCAAAAAGCTGCCTGTGGCCCACCGCGCTCTGCAGGATGCGTTTGACATACGCACGGCTTGGTTCGATTACCTGAAAGCGATGTCTGAAAATAACCAACCTTGCGATTGAGATTCTGCGCATGAAGATCATGATGGTCACGGGTGCCGGGATCAACGAATCCTGTGGCCTGTCGGTGTACGACCCTGCGTTGGGCCGCTACACGTCTACGGAAATGCCCACTGGTGGGCGGATCGAGCAGGTAATCAACGCTAAGTTGCTCGAAAAGGATCCGGACGTGTTCTGGAGCTATTGGCGCGACTACTGCCGAAAACTGGATGCAGCACTACCGGGCCCGGCGCACGATGCGATTCGTGACATTGCCGAGCTGTGCACCGAGTTTGTGGAGGTGACGCAAAACCATGATGAGATCTCTTTTAAAGCACGACCTGGTGTGCACTGGCGCATCACCCTGCACGGGCGTGCCGATGATTACTACTGCGCTACGTGCAAGTCGACGTTCAGCCAGGATTATTCGGCGCAGATGACGCTACCTCCCCGACTGAAAGAGGGAAATGCGATTTACCGGTGTCTGAATCGACACAACGATATCCGCCCGGACGTGGACTGGATGAAGGAAGGCATATCCGTCTATGAATACGATAGGGCGTTGGCGCAGGCCGGGGTCAGTGATGTGTTGGTAATCTGCGGTGCGTCCATCAGCTACAGCTACATTTTGAACTTCGTTGAAGCGACGCTTTCTGCTGGCGGACAGGTGCTCTACATTGATCCGCAGGCCAGCGCGTTCAACTCGCGATTCATGAAATCCGACCTGGATCTGGAATCGATTACCAAGATTCAGTGCATCCAGGGCTCACCGGATAGCGTTCTGCCGGGGCTGGCAGTCTTCTTAAAGGCTCAGAAGTCGGGCGCCGAGGGGCATAAGAGCCTTCCTAATCCCTTTGATTCCGCATCGTTAGGCGCCTGGATAGCAGGAGAGGGCGTGGCCACCAAGCATGACAATTGATGGTCTTTAATCGTTGTCGGCGGATGGGCGTGACGATATGATCTCGCGCCACGGCGGGCCTGGCTCTACAGGCTCGTTATCGTTCCCCGGTCGACGAGGTTGCCTTGAAAAAAGTTCGCAAGTTTCGGTACGTCCAACGATTGATCCCGCTCAATCCCAAGGTCGAGTGCCTCGATACCTTGCGGTTCGGCGAGGTCTTCCGCATGCACTATATGGGAGCCGCCGAGTTTGAGCGCGGAGCGTTCGAGACATTCCTGACCCGCATGTGCGAACTCAACAACCCGGAAGACCATCGCAGCTTCTGGCAGCGTCGCGTGTTACGCAAGCCGGCGCCGGTCAGCCGCCTGCACTTCATCCGGGCGACTGTGGAGGGGACGCCTATCTACGCGGCCTTCGACACCACCCGTCATACCCAGGCCGAAGTGATCGAAGAGATCACCGCGATTGCTAAGGGTCGCGCCCACCTGAAGATGCCAGCGGGCTTCCCACCGACCGCAAGCGACCAGGCCCGAGGTGAATGCCCAACAGTCTGGGCCGAGATCCGCGAGAACGTGATCTGGAGTCTGTCTGACCTTAGTTATCTCGGAGATTGGCTAAGGAACACCATGCCGTACCTTCAGTCCGGAAGCACCAAAGCGGGATAACCGAGATGGAGTAGGGGCGGGCATAAGAGAGAAGTCGATACCTCTGCGCGTAAGCGCTGCTGGCCTTTAAATAAAGGCGAAAAGAACGAATGTAGTAAATTGACAGCATGGCAATACTAGGTATACTTAGCTCACCAAACAGTTCCTCAGCCCTCGTGGCCTGAGCCCAAGACGAGTGAAAATTATGACCGTTGCTGTGATGAACACCACCACGATTAACCCGGCGCGTAAGTACCTGGACAAAGCCATGGTCGTGTTGAACGACCTGGGCTTGAAATCGAACAAGGAAGATTTGCCGGTGTCGGCACTGATCGCCAAGATCGCCGAGTTCGGTGAAGATCAGGCGCTGACCATCTCGTCGGTGCTGGCGCGTCAGGGCACGTTCAACGAAATGGCCCGTAACCAGATCGCCGGCATGGAAATCGCTGAGCGTTATGAAGGCATCAGCACGAACTTCAACTCGATCCGTGTCGATTCCAAGCGCCAGCTGATGATCAGCGAGCGTGGCTCGATTTCCCTGATCGAGCGTTGCCAGAACGGCTGGATGAACGTGTCGCGTGGTTCGATCCCGAAACGCTTCGACAAGATCAAGTCGCTGTACATCGACGTGTCCCGCTCCATGGGTGATCAGATCGACCGCGAACGCCGTGTGATCGATGCCTACGGTGACTATCGCTTTGCGATGAAGGCCGCCGAAAGCGAAGCGCAGATCCTGCTGGCCAACGCCGCAATCAAACTTGAAGAAGCCAAGGCTGCCCTGGCTGCTGCGCAAGAAGCCGTGAACACTCCTGCTGAAGGTACGACTCCGGCACAACTTTCGTCCCTGGAACTGGCCCGCGACGAAAAAGTTCGTGAGCTCACTGCCGTGGATGATAAATACCAGGTGTCCAAGGACATGGCTGACCAGCTCAGCACCGGCTACAACGCCTCCGAGTTCGTGTTTGCTCGTCTGGCGCAGACCAACAAGGTCAAGAGCCGTCTGTACGATCAAACCGTTGCGTTTTTTGCTACCAACGAAATCGTCTTCACCGGTATCTCTGCCGCCACCACGGCCAACGCCGGCCTGGTTGAAGGTACTCGCACCATCAACGCGATGAACCAAGGCGTTAACGACAGCCTGCGCGACCTGGCAAGCCTGGGCAACAAATCACTGGAAGCCGGTATCAGGGCTGGTTACGGTTCGACCATCCAGGCCAGTGCAATGAAAGAATTGGTTGATGCGGTGGTGGGCTTCCAGGAGTCGAGCGTGCAGCTGATCAGCGACCTGCGTAAAGAAGCTACCGACAACGCGCAGGAAGTTGCTCGCATTGCCGAAGACGGCAAGCGTCGCTTCGCTGAATCCCTGTCCAAAGTCGCCTAAGCGAAGGAGCGGCCATGTCGATCTTGCAAACACGCGCAGCCCTGGATGCCACGGTACTGATCGATCAGTTCCGTCAGGACAACATGGCCATCCAGAGCTTTCTGAATGTCGACGCCAAGCGAAAGGAACTCGCTGGGCTGTTGACTGACTATTACGCACGGCAGGGCGTGACTGACGTCACCCCTGAAATGATCGAAGCGGGTGTGGCGTTGTTGGAACGCGACCGCTTCACCTACAAAGGTTTCTCGGGTGGAGCCCTGGCCAAATCTGTGGCCAAGGCTTACCTGACTGTTAACGACAACGCCCGGAGCATCGGGATCGGCCTTATCGCCGCTCTCGCGATTGGCTTGACTGTCTCGACAGCCACAAGCCGTCTGGAAGCGGGTCGTTACAGCAATCTGCTGACCAGCATCACTGAACAGCGTCAGCAGTACGGCAGCAATTCGGCGAAGATCAAACGCTTCATCGACGATCAAAATGCCTGGTTGGTTTCGGTCAAGAATGACCAGCCGACCTGGGCGGTGGACGTGACCCAGGCGACCCTGGCGCAGTTCCGTAATCAGTTGGAAAACGTCAGCACCAAGCTGTACAGCATGGTGGCGGTGATGGACGACGGTACTGAAAAGCCAACGCTCGACGCCGTGAAAAAGAACTATGACGTCTACCAGGCGCAGCTTAATGAGCTGTCGGTCAAGCTGGGCCCGCTGCAGGAATCGTTGCAGAAGGACATCAACGCACTGATCAAAAGTCGTCAAAGCCTTGAATCGCTGTGGGCAGCCGACAAGGCCCTGAGCGACCTGATGTCGACCCAGGCCTATCAGGCCTACGCAACCGACCCTCAGGTACAACTGCGCCAGGCAGCGGCGCGTTCGGCTTTGATTGCCGGCGAAGCGGCAGAATCGACCAAGTCGCTGGCTGAGCTGAAAGTTACATTGACCAAACGCTCCAAGGCCCAGGCACTGGTCAACGGTGTTTCGGCGCTCACCAGTGAATTCTCGAGTGGTTTCAAGGATTCGGAAGGGCAGCGCAAGTTTAACCTGTTGGCATCCCAGGCCCGCCAAGCCGCCGAAGACGGTAATGAAGGTAATTATCGCCAGGCCTCCACCGCGATGCGTGCCTTGTGGCAGTACGTGGGAATGGATCTGACCGTTCGTGTGGTCGACGGGAAAGGTAAGCAATCGGGCGTTGGTGATCGTTGCCAGAATGTGGCCGGAACCACCAATGTCTGTGCCGACGGCCCTAAGCGCAACTACGTGATCCTGGAATCGGTGGATGCGTCGGGACGTGTTGTGCCTCGCGAGGTGTACAACTGGGAAACCAAGACTTCGAGTGTTGTTGAGTCCTGGGCTCAGGAGGTCTCTCGTGAGACCTACGACGAGATCAAGAAAAGCAAAGTACAGAATGGATTCGTTGAGAAACGCGATTTCGGCCATAAGGCTCCAGGTGATTACGCCCTGACCTATGACCGCTCGGTTCTCAACGGCACGATCACCAGCTGGGGTGGCAAATGAGCAAAGTAAACGGAACGGTAGTCAAGGAACGCCTGGAGTCGCTGGTTGAACAAGCGGCGCTGGAAGAGCGGACGGCGAAGAACTCGCTCAAGAGCGGACAAACCCAGCTCGCCCAGACCGAAGAGAAAATGGCAGCCCAACTCGGCGTCATGGCTCGCGTTCACTTGCAGACCCTGATCGCTGGCAATACTCGCCTGCACCCGATCACCCAAGAAGTGGCCACCTTGCTGAGCGAGCGTAAAGCCGGGTTCGAGGCGGCTAAGGCTGAGGTTGGCACGGCGGAGGAGGCTGTAGAGCAGGCCGATGTAGCCTTGCGCACTGCCCACCAAACACTCGCATCGCGTGAGGCTCAACTCAGAAAAGATTTGGAGTCCCATGAGGGGCTGAAAGACCTGCGTGGTCAAATCGGTGAGTTGTCTAACGCGGTCAACGAAAAAGAAGAACTGCTCGAAAACATCACGAACGAATGCGTCGAGAAATCGAAAGCATATCGTGAAGACCGGTTCTTCATGCACCTGCACAATATCCAGTACGGTACCGAGAACAGCACAAGCAAGTGGCTGTTCCGTGGCTTCGACAACTGGCTGGCCCAGCGCATCAATTACACCCAGGCTCAGCAGAACTTCAAGTTCCTCTATGAGCTGCCAGTCAGGGCCAATGAAGCACTGACGCTCGCTCGGCAGCAGCTTGAAACTGTTCAGTACAAGATCCAGGAAATCGTTGATCAGATCGAAGAGTCATCCGGTCAAAATCAAGCTGAAGTTCGCCTGGAGTCGGCTGAAAAACGCCTGAAAGAGCGTCAGGACGCCCTCAAGGCCGTGCGTGAAGCTGTTGATTTGCACACAACCTGTGGTGATCAGGCGTACAAGCAGATCCTGGCTGTTATTGGCAAGGCGATGGACGGGATGAGCCTGCAGACTCTGGATCGATTGACCGGTGAGACGGACAATCGTGAAGACGAACTGGCACTGTCGTCGTACCGCTCTCTGTACGAAAGCGGAACCCGTCTGCGTGGTGAAATCGCCGCGATGCAGAATCGCCACGAGAACGCGGCGTATCGCTACAAGCGCGCTTCCAGCCTGCAGGAATACTGCGATGACCAGGGCCTGGACAGCTCCAAGCGGATCTACAACAGCAACTTCAACCTGCAAAGCCTGGTTGATGGCTACATGATCGGGCAAATCGAACAGTCGATGCTGGGCCGTCAGCTGGAAACCCAGTCCGAGGTGATCCGTGAACGTGCGCCGGAGCCGTCGTACACGCCGCCAACGAGCAGTGGCTACAGCAGCGGCTACGCTGCCAGTGGTGGCGATGATGACAATCGCCGCTACAGAAACAATGACAGCATCAGCAGTTCCGAGAGCACCTACAAGAACTCTGACTCCATCAGCGACAACAACAGCTCTTACAGCAACGGCGAGACGTTCTGATCGCTAGCGGCGTGTAGCTACAGGAGCCGGCCCCAGGGCCGGCTTTTTCACGTCTGTGACAATTTAATCACATTGTTTTAAGCTGGGATACCATTTCGGCAGTTGCGCTCTTGCCGAACCCAACGATTAGAAGAGGGCTCTATGTCAGGTATCTTCGCGCATTTCAACACCGCTGGCGCAACGGTGACCACGCCATGAGTGCCTCTCTCAACGACGTGAACCTGATCATCATTTCGCAAGGTCAAACGCAGTATTGGGCCGGGATGAAGAGTTGCGGGAATGTCTTTCTCGACATCCGCTTCGGTCTTTACAGCGGTGGCTCGCCAGACCTGTTATGGATCGAAGGGACGCCGTGGGATGAGATGCTGGAGCCGTTAGACGGGCGGATGGAAAGCCCTATCTACGGCGAACTCACCGTCGACTTTGACCGCCGTCTGATCCAGGAAAGTACCGGTTGGTCTCCGTTTGAGCTGTTCCCGCAATGGTTGCTCTTGACGTGGACTGACCCCGCCGACGCGCCTGTTTCCAAGCAATCGCTGAAGGAACATTTGGCCCTGCAGCGGGTAAGAGTGCTAAAACACCAAGAAATGGGGAGTGTGCGTGGCCCTGGAACCTTGCTAAAAAGCACGATGCTCACGGCTAAACCACAGTTGCAGCCCATCGATCCGGATGCCAGAAATTGGCCGAGCATGGTGAGTTTCGATCTTCCGGCTGGCTGGACGATGGAGTCCGTCGATTAAGTTGAAAAAAACTGATCACCTCTGGAGATTTAAATGCTGACACTCGAATACCACCAGGACGGGATCTGCGTTCCTGACGTAAAAACCATGGAAACGGCAGAGAGCTTCGTGCAGCGTGCGAACGAACAGGGGGTCATGCACGAGATCAAGTTTTCCCAAGCCATGATTCTGGACGCGTTCAGGGTGTTGATAAAGCGCGGGGTCGTTGACCATACGTTGGTCACCTTCAAGTTTCAGGGCAAGGTGTTTCATTCAAATGCCGATGGCCTGTTGAGTGATTGGCCGCGTGGGTTCTGTGATCTGACCGAAGACTATTTGCTTGAGATTCTGTGATAAATACACGCAATAGTTGGACTTGAAAACACGCCTCATGGCGTGTTTTTCTTTTCTGGCGGCCAGTAAACCCGGATAAAACAATGATCAAATATTGACTTGATATCAATATGCCTTAAAATGGTGTCATGACAGGGAGAATTTCGATGACCTACATCACGCCGAAAAATCTGGTGCACATCAACGACCGTCTGGCCTCGCTTGAGCTTTATCGAGAAGTGGCGATGGCCTCTTCGGGTGATGAAAGCATCCGGGCGTCGATCCTGGCTAAAATCCAGATGGAAGAGGACGCGATCCGCGCCTCGTATTTCGAAAGGGTTGAGCCAAACGGCAGCACCCGAGTACGCCATCCGACCATTGCCGTGATTGAAGTGCGCCACGACATTCTGACAGAACCGCGCCGGCTGTTCGCCAACAAGATCAACTCGCTGGTGACCTACACCCTGGCGGTGTCCCAGGCTGATGCAGTGATCGACCTCGATGGCGTCATCCGCTATGAGCCCTATGCCGAGGTTGGCCGTTTTACGGTGAGTGAGCAGTCCTTCAACAGCTTGCTGGCCAGCACCGGTGGTCAATCGCAGCCGATGAACATCGAATCACTGCAAGGATGGCTGATCGAGGCGGCGATCCCAGACTTTTTTGAGGCTTCTGCGCGTACCCTCGGTGACCAAGTAGACCGCGAGATCGAAGCCAGGAATCGCACACTCGTTGGCCTGATTGAATCCTTGCAAGAGCGGCAAACCAAGGGCGGGAAGCTGCCGGCCTCAGAGATCGAGAAGCTCAGTCGTATTCTCGACTTTCCCTCGACCTTCGTCTCCAACCTCTGTCATAGCGTAGGCGCGATTGCTGAGTACGCTGAGACGGTGACCAGTGCACAACGCCTTGAGATCGAGGCACTCATTCGCGCTCACCAATTGCAGGAGGTTAAATAATGCGCCACTCATCGTACGTCACTCGTAGACAACTGGGGCTCACGGATGAAGAAGTCGCCTTTCTGCAGCCGCAGGCGCAGGCTATGTTTGCGTCGTTTGCCAAGGCATCCAAATACGATCCTGAGAAAAAACAAGCATTCACCAGTTTCTTGGATGAGGCTCAGGTCGTCAGGCTGCTTCAGAGCGATCCGAGGAACGCGGTGAAGATCAAAGTGCTCCAGGGGCTTGCTCATCCATCGGCCAGCGCCGAGGGGAAAACCCGTACGCTGGAAACCGTGCTGGATAAAAAGACCGGCCTAGGGCTCAAACACAGTTCTTTCGGCGGTATCAAAGTTGGTTCACCCTCCGGCGCAGATGCTTTATTGGTCGGCTCTGCGAGCCTGGGTCACCACTGCAAATCCATTGGATTTACTTCTGGTCAAATTACCATTGATGTCGATTCGGAACCTTTCATGTCGGGTGGGAACATCAGCCTGATCGAGTTGATCATGTCGGTTGAGCAGTACTGCATGTTTATCCGTGGCAACAAAGGCATTTTCACGCCGTGCGGCATGTCCAGGACAGGTCAATGGGCGGATGACGCACCACAATTGACCCACGCAAAGTCCAATCAACGTGATCTGGCACAAGATATCAAGCAGGCAGCGAAGCCAATGAGCACCAAGCTAGCGGCTCTGGTTCAGCTGGTTAAGCAGGGGGCGTCGAAAAAGTCCGAGTACGCCGAGCTGGTCACTGCAGCTGAGCAGGCCCACAGCTTTTACCGGGAGGTTGCTGGTGAGATCGCTGCCATCGTAAAGGCTGCCGGGATGAAAGAGGGGCAGGTTGCCCAGCAGCAGTTCGAAGCGGATCTAAATGAGCGCCTCGGACAACTGAAGCTGGGCAGTCCTCTTCATGCGATTCTGCGCAGCCTGGGCCACGATACAAGCCCGAATGACGATCAGAGTGAGTGACGAGTAGCGGGGCACTTCGTCGCCCGTTCTGGTGGCTCACAGGGCCTGTCAGAAATCCAGGGGCGACCCCGGCCTTTTTGTTCCCAACCGATGGTGGAATCATATGCAGTTCAATCGCCCGAATCTGATTTACCGCAATGGGCTGCTGGCTGAGCAGCATCGCCATCGGGTTAGCTTTTCTTCCTCGCGTTACAAACGCTCTTGGACGGTAAGCCGCGTGGTTGAGCTTACTGATGCTGAGGTCGATCAGTATCCTCAGCATTGTGTCCGGGCCGATGATACGGGTGCGAGGGTCGTGTACAGTTGCACCGAACGGCTGGGTTTTGAGCTAAACAAGCGCCAGGCCCTCGCGTTGCTCGGGTAGTGGGCGATCTTCCCCCAGCTGCCCGGCACCTCTACCCTGCGCCATCATCTGGAGTGCGACATGTCTCGCCTGCAATTCATCGACAAAGATAAGGCCGCAAACTTCAACAACGGCATTGAGTACTTCGCCGTCGGCTTGATTGTGAGTTGTCACATGGAGAACGGAGTTCCCAATCCTTCCGGAAAGGACTACGCCGTCGAGTACATCGATCCGTTTGGAGATTATCAGTACTGCTGGCGGGGGCGTGATGACATCGAGACCAGCCCGATCAGCGACAAAGATTTCGATTATTTGAGGACGTGCTACGCATTACTCCAGAGTCCTGGCGACAAGCCAAGCCTGGAGGAGTAGGGCGTAGGAGTTTTGACGGTGCGGATAAAGATGCGGCCTGCGGCGGGGTGACTTGCCGCAGGCTGCTTTCTTTTGAGGGTTAAACGCGGAATTGATCCATCAATTTCATCTGGCTCGTGGTCAGCGTGTTGATCTTGCTGCTGATCTGCGCCGACTCGGTGGCCTGACCGGTCAGGGTCTCGGTTACGGTGCGGATGGCCGACACGTTGCGGTTGAGCTCTTCAGCCACTGCACTTTGTTCCTCAGCGGCGCTGGCGATTTGCAGGTTCATGTCGCTGATGACAGTCACCGCGTCACTGATCTTGGTCAAGGCCTGCACTGCTTGCTGGATCTGGCCGGCGTTACTGTGCGCCTGGGTCTGGCTCGAGTGCATGGTCGCCACCACGCCCCGTGTGCTGCTCTGGATCCGCTCAATCACCAGGCGAATTTCTTCCACTGAATCCTGTGTGCGTTTGGCCAGGCTGCGCACTTCATCGGCAACAACCGCAAATCCACGACCGCTTTCGCCGGCGCGGGCGGCCTCAATGGCTGCGTTGAGCGCCAGCAAGTTGGTTTGTTCGGCAATGCTACGGATCACCTCAAGCACCGAGCCGATCTGCTCACTGTTTACCGCTAGGGCTTCAACCTCGACCACAGCCTTACTGACTTCGTCGGCCAGCTGGTTGATGTCGCGGGTGCTGCGCTCGATGATCTGCATACCGTCGCGGGCAGATTGGTTGGCGCCCTTGGCGGCGGTGGCGGCGTTCGAAGCACTGTTGGCGACGTCGTGGGCAGTGGCGCTCATTTCGTTGGACGCGGTAGCGACCTGGTCGATTTCACGGAATTGCACCTGCATGCCTTCGCTTGTCCTGCGTGCAATTTCCGAAGACTGGTCGGCGGTGGTGCGGGAATCGGTGATGCTTTCTTTGATCTGCGCGATGGTGGGTTGGAGCTTGTCCAGGAAGCGGTTAAACCAGCTCACCAGTTCGCCCAGTTCATCCTTTTTGCTGTAGGTCAGGCGCTGTGTCAGGTCGCCGTCCCCACTGGCAATCGCCTTGAGCATCTGCGCCACACTGTTGATCGGACGGGTTACGCCCGAGGCGGTCAGCCAGATCAGCAGCAGACCAAAAACACCGGCAATCACCGCGACCAACAGTGTTTTGATCATGCCGCTCTGCTGGGCGTCGTCGAGCATGGTTTGCAGTTTCACCGAGTCTGCCAGCAGCACTTGCTTGGGCAGGTCGACTACCACGGCCCAGGCCCTGGCGTCGGCAATCGGGCTAACTGGGAAGATTGCTCGGATCAGATCGCCCTGGTGAAGCACTTTTGGGGCGCCGCCACCTACCAGTTCAAGGATGTCCTTGCCGTCGGTGCCCAAGGCATCGCCGATGCTCTTGCCGACTTTGCTGGCGTCGTTACTGTAAGCCGCCAGTACACCGGTACCAGAGACGATCAGCATGTGGCCGGCGTTGTCGAACAGCTTCTTCTGAGAGTCGACCGCCGCTGCTTGCAGGGTGTCGAGGGCGATGTCGATACCGACTACGCCAATGGATTTTCCATCAACCAGTAACGGCATGGAAATGGTGGTCATCAGAACCTCTTTGCCGCCGACCGTATCGGAGTACGGGTCGAGCAAGCAGATACGCTTGTTATCGCGAGGGCAGGTGTACCAGATGTTGTAGGGCGTGCCGCTGAGGTTCAGGGTGGTTTTGGTCATGTCGCTTTCGACCATTACCGTGTTCTGGCCTACGCCCCCAGCACGACTCCAGTAAGTGGCGAAACGCCCGGCTTCGTTGGATTGACGGGCTGCGTCATCGACGAATTCGCTGTCCTTGCCGTCCAGGCCGTTAGGCTCGAATGCCAGCCAGATCCCCAGCACCTTGCTGTTGCGCTCAAAGGCGGTTTTCAGGATCTTGTTCAGATCTTCACGCAGTGCGCCAGGCTCAAGCGAGTGGCTGGCGGCCATTTCGCGCATGTCTTTGACCTGGTCAGCCAGGCCGGTGACGGTTGCCGTGGTTCCAGCAAACGCTTTCTGCAAACGCATCGCTTGCTCGGCGGACTTGGCCTGGAGCAGGTTCTCCAAGCTGCTTGTGAGCATTTTGGTGCTGGAGTGACTGACCAGTTCATTGCTCTGGTGAGTCTGGTAGATATTCATTCCGACTATCGAGGCAACAACACCTAACAGGCACAGGCCGGACAGCAGGACGATTTTAAGACGAATAGACAATGAGTCGAACATAAACGAGCTCGCGAATGGATGAAGTTTTGGGCGCGAGCTATTGCGGCTCGTTACGCTAAATCCATTTAGGCCCATCCAATGCACATCGGCGTGGAAATGAGGTTACAAGAGGGCTCGCCGACGAACGGTAGGAGTAAATTGTTTGCGAGATATAATTCTGTCGAGACGCGGCTCGTCCCTAGACTGAAATGCCATGGGGATCTACCTTATTGGGAGACTTCGACAGTTTACCGGGTGGCGACAATGGACGAACGAATCAATGAATGGGCCAGGCAACAAGCCATCGAGCAGAACAAAGGAACCGTTTTCTGCGATTTGATGCTGAAAGCGGAGGAGGCCGTGGCCCTTGAGCGCTTGGTGATCGAACTTCGCGATAGCGGGCTGCACGAGGCTCTTGGGGGTGTTTTTGCCCAGATCCTCGAAGAGATCGAGCGAGACCGCGAGATTGAAGCCAATGGCGGCTCCCCCTGGACGAAGAAAAAGTCGTAACCAGCGGCGTCACACCGCTGGCAGCAAGCTACAGCACTCAGTGCTTGGCTTCTTCTTTAACCTTGTTGAAGGTGGCGATCACAACGGTGCCGTCCGACAGTTTGATCTTGGATGGAGCGCCCCACTTGTAGGTGTCGACCAGGCTCAGGCCGGCATTGTGCAGCTCGCCCACAGGGAGTTTGCAATCCGGGGATACAGTTGCCCATGTCAGGTCTTTGGACGATTGCTTGTCGAAGGACAGGTACGCCCTCACGCCGTCCTTGGTGACCTCCATCGGCAGGGCCATGGTGTTCAGCGCGGTGCCGGTATCAACACTGAAGGTTGTCTCCGACGGGTAATCTGGATTGGTGGATTTGAAGTTGCAGGTCGTTGCAAATTTGTCAGAGGTTTTGAAGGTGCCCATGATCGCATTCGGCTGACCCACCTGGATGGTGGATGAGGCCACGCCAGGACTGTTCTCCTCACTGATGGAGAGCTCGATCCATTTTTCGTCAGCCTGGACAGTGTTTGCGCACAACGCCACGGCAATGAGCATCAGCAGTTTTTTCAAGATACAGCTCCGGTAGTGAAGGGCACATCGCACCCGTTACGCACAAAGCCCGCACAGGGCGGGCTATGTAGAGACAATTCATGGGAATCGTTGAAACGATTATGCCGCACTGTCCTGTCGTGATAAAGCCTGGGCTGACTCAACCCTGCGAAAGGACACCACCCATACCCATGGATTCGCATCCCAGCCGTCTGGCCAGGTATCAGGCGCCTTTTGGAACGTCTTGCCTCGGTTGTGTCGCCAAAGCGTTTGAAAGGACTCACGAGGCGAACCGCAACAGAATGTGCCATCGCCGCTCAGGTGATAGTCGCGCCAAAACTGGTGTGCGTCTGCATCGTCCGGACGAACTTTCGGTACCGGAATAATCCCTTCAGCAATGCACTGCTCATCGGTGATGTCCTGCAGGCGCTCGATTCGAACCGACGTGATCTCCAGCAGAAGCCGGCTTTTCCAGCGCTGCATGCGGATGCTCGGGCGCGTTTGCTTGGAATAGTCCCACGGGGCGACGGTGCCGTCCGGGTTGAGCACGGGCGACTTGTCTGCCACGTATCGAGCCACTCTTGGGCCCATGATTTCGTCGTAGTTGACCTCCGTCGCTTCCTTGACCCACAGCAGGTCACCGGGCAGGCCGAAAGGGCACAAGTCGGCCAGGTACTGCTCGTCGTTGGGGTGCACGGCACCACTTTCTGGCAGACCTAGGGATTCACCGATTTGAACGGCGCCCTTAATGAGCGACAGGGAGCGCGAGTTGACGATCTGGCGGGTCACGGTCTTGGTGCCGTCCAGAACGCTGCGCACCATGTGGGCGCCGAACTGGATTGATTTCTCTTGAACGGTGGTCATGAACGCTCCTTCGTGGGTTAATTATTCAGCAGGTAGCATTGGCACCTGGGCGGGGGTCGATGGCGCACTCAGCAGAGACGGCCCACGGCCTTCAATGGCCGCGATCACGTTGGCCTCATCGCCGAAGAATCCCTTGAACCGCCGCCCGATTTCGCACATCGCCATCATGCTCTCGTAAAAGAACTTGGCGGCCTCCGGGCTATACGGCATTTGTTTGAGGTATTCAGGGGATCTTGGCGTGGCCAGGCCGCACAGGCCGGACAGCTTGTTCAGCCATTCATCTTCTGGGTTTCTCCCTTCGGCGTGGAGAACACGCTCCCAGGTGACGGTAACCCCGCTGCTACGGGTATGGGTTTTTCGCCTGAATATGTTGGCATAAACGCCCACGGAAAAGTGCTTGATCGTATCGGTAGCACTGATGCAGCCACCATCTTTACGCTTGTGGTCGGCCCATTCACCGCCTGTGTGATCATCCTTGCGCCGCACAGCATCAGGCATTGAGCCGTTTGCGGCCATGGTGCCGTCAGGGTTGAGCCAGTAGTTGACCTCGGCGAACCAGTCGTAGCAGATGATCAGATCTACGGTGACCACCGCTTTGTGGTGCTGCTCGTGAGCGTTATTAACAAAACTGAGCAACTCGGCCTTGGACGGCGCGTAGGCCCGGAAGTTGACCTTCAATTTGTCAGTTTTGAATTTCTTGCCGAAGGTATTCTGCGCCTTGGCAATGACGTCCAACGCCGGTATCAGGTAGTCGGGCACCGTGCAGCTGAATTCACCATCAGTGCTGACATGAATTTCACTGTCGAAATGATGCCGCTGCTTGTCTTCGGTGGTCACGGCGAAGATGTGGTTCGTTAATTTCGGCATGGTGCAGTCCTTTCGCAATTTAAAGTATTTGTTTGTCCGCCTGGTCGCCTTTATGGCTGCCTCAGGACTTGGACAGTCCCGCCTTGTGAAGATCAAAGGCTTCTGGGTAGGTCAACAGTCCGGCGCGGTCGATAGGGGTGCCGCATTCCGGGCAAAAAGTGAATTCGGTGATAAAACCAGGGTGATTGATCTGGTCTCGCTGGCCTCGAATGTTGAAGTCGAAAACCTTCTCCACAAATTGGGCCAGCTTTTTGTTCCAATCCTTGGCGTGCACCACCGTAGGTGGGATGTAACCGACCGGATGGGTGCATTTTCGGGCCATGGGCCTATTTCCTCATGTTTTGAAAAAAGGGCAGGCACTCAGGCCTGCCCTCGTCGATCTCGGTTCGTACTCCATGTTAGTTGCAGGTTGTACAACTTGCAACTATAGTGACCGAAATTTAGGAAGGAATTGCCATGAATTGTTCCCATCCGGGTTCGCTGCTGATTCGTCGTTACATGGGCCCGCTGGGTATTAAGGCCCAGGATCTGGCTGCTGCAATGGGGATTTCAAAATCGCAGCTGAGCCGAGTGCTAGCCGGGAAGTGCGGGATCACCGCCGATGTCGCATTGCGTCTTGAATATGTGTTGGGAAGCGAAGCCAAAACCTGGATGAGTCTGCAGGCTGAGTTCGATCTGGCCAAGGCCAGCGAAGGGTTTGACACAAGTAAACTCACTCAGTGGCCGATTCGCTATGTGCTTGTGCAGGATGACGACATCCAGAAAGGATGTCAGGACAAACCGGAGAAAGATCATGAGTGACCAACGAGAGTTCGATGTCTGGAAGTCCGACGACGGTCGCTGGAAGGCCACAGAGGCCGTTTCGCGCTTTGTTGACGATCATGACGCGCCTTACACCTTTTCGACGCATGTGCAACGCGTGGACGCGGTTTGCGCACGTGATGCGCTGAACACTGTCCGTAAAAATTACTGAGCCAGGTGGCGGCGCAGATCAGGAGGATCCAAATGGTTGGAACAGTCGAAGGTCAAGACGCAAAAGATGAAGCTGCAAGGTCTGTGGCTGACCTTTGCAGAAAATCGATGGACAAGGATATTTACTTGCAACTCGGCAATCACCAGTTCCTGTTCATTAAGGGAAAGGCTTACTCAGAAAAAGAGGGCCGTATCGTCCAGCTTCAAGCTTTGAACGAGGGTAGGGTGGATGTAGCCGGTGTGCCTCATTTCATTCTCTGGGCAAAGCCTGGTGAAGCGAACCCAATGTTCTATTCGTTTTGCCTATTGAAGGATGATGGATCAAGCGACACGCTGAATCTGCTCGTCCCTTATGCCACGGTGCGAAGGATGGTTGAGCGCAAAACCCCGGCGTTCATTCCTGATGTCGTTGATGATTTGCTGGAGCGCCTCAATGACATGCACGAGGATGCATTCGCCATCAACGGCAAGGATTACTACATTGCCGGGGAGGAGTGGACGCAGAGCACACCAGGCTGCCGAGACCTTATCCTGATCCCTGTCGGCAGAACTGATGGCCGGAACGTGACCATGGCGGTGCCGGAAGCACTGATTGAGGAAATGATCAGTACGAAGCGAACGAGCATCTGCTTTGATCAGCCCGATGGTGCCACGTTGGAGCCTTAATTCAGACCAAAGAAAAAGCCGACTGATGCCGGCTTTTTGAGGTTTTGTTCGCTATAGCAGCGGAGTTGCGACACGCTGCGAGCGCTCCTTGGCGTCCCTCAATGCGTTGCAAATATTTTTCCTGGTCGTGGCTCGATCTGTGCCACTGATCTTGGTGCCACCGACACCGCGACCAAGCTCCACCAGCGCAAAGATGGCGGGCTGGATAACTTCGGCGCTGTCATTCATCTCATCGGCCATCAAAGCAAATTGAGGATCACGTCATAGCCAGACGGCCACATCGGTACCGTCGACATCCGCGCTCTGATTTCAATCGGAGGCTCTTTCGAGACGATGCCATTTTTCAGCTGACGCGCAATTACAGCTTCCAGCGGCGGTTTATCGCGACTGTAACCCTGGTTGTTCTCGATCTCCTTGAACATCGCGGCCATGACCTGGTTGGCATAGTCCTCAGTCCAGGTGCAGTAGGTGGTCGTCCAGTCCTCGTGACTGAATTGAATGACCGCCTTCGGTTCGCGAACGCGGATCTGGATGTGCCGGGCGTCGGCCTCGCGGGCAGCCAAAAGCAGCGTATTCAGCGCCCTGTGGGCCTCATCTGGCGCGATGGAGTTCATGAATTTCACCAATTCTTATTTTGCTTTGGTGTAATTCTATCGCAGAAAAGGGACATGGTGAAAGCAAAAACGATGAACGTATATTGACAGGCTGTCAATCTTGGTTATGCTCCTCAGTCCTCCAGATGCCAGCCGCATTCTCGCGCTTGATCCAAAGGATGGCAGAAGAGAGGATTCGTTCTTGACGGCAACGCCGGGCTACAACGCTGCCCAACCCAAGATAAGTGCCAGAATTCTAGCATTTAAGGCGTCAAACGGCTGGAATACTGTCACTTAGGAACACGCAGCACCCGGACTGAACATCGACTTTCATCGGGAATTTGCATGAACTCTACCAGTGACGAAGCCATCGAAAAGATCGTTCGCGCCTACTTCATTGCCCGGCAAGCCATTGCTATGGGACGGCCTAGCGCGAAGGTGATGCAGCAATTCGATAAGACGGCAACCCGCGTGCTCGATCACCTCACGCGCCAGGGTGATGAGTATGGGTGGACGCCGGCACACATTGAGCACGATAAGCTGCGTTCCCTTCTGAGTACGTATAAACCAGACGACATAGACGAGAAGGCGAAATTCAGCTTTGCCTGGTTGAGGCCATTGTTTTATTGCCTCACCGGCAGTCTCTGCTGCGTCGCCCTGTTAATCGTGGCAAACCACGGTAGTTGAGGCTCGCCTAGGCGCTCAGTAGTTCATTCTGCTCCAGTAGGCCGGCGTACTGCGGCAAGAGTCGGATCTTGCCGTCGGAGTGCTCCTGGATGCCCTGGATGGGGCAGGCGCGGCGGTCGCACTCCACCAGATTGACGATCCGGCCATCCACCTTCAGTACGTTAACCTGGCTCATGCCGTTGCCGTGCACCGGGCACGCGCCTTTCAGAAGGCGCAGGCGCCGATCCTCAACAGATTGTCTTGCTCTGGACATTGATTAATTTCCGCATTGTTCATCGTGGGTGGCCATCCCCAGCCTGGATTTGGGGCTGATCAAAGCAGGTCAATTTCGAGATGATTTCTCGACATTGATGGTAAATTGACATACACTTTCAGCCATGTAAATAGGAGTTCCCTATGTTCGAAGGCAGAAAATACGTCCATCAAGGCGGTCACAAAGGCTCATCGATCCGGTTTGCGGACAATCTGTCCCCACCTGGGGTAGCGACGACGGCCTATAACCACGCGATGTCGGCTGAAGAGCGCTATGAGATGGCTCGGCGCATTACTGCGGCACTGAACCTCACAAGTCGTTTTACCGTCGAGGGACTCGAAGCCGCTTGTGCGAAGCTTGAGGCCCGCGAGGCAGCCGAGGGGAAGCGATCATGAGCAACCGACCGATTGGTGTAAACATCTACCTGTCCGTTGCCGAACTGGCGGCGCTGGAGCAAGCGCGCACCTTTCTGGCGAACCTTGCCGAGCGGCCTCTGACTGCACCCACTGAAGCCGACCAAGCCAATCATGGCATGAACGAGCTGTTTCAGAAGATAGATGCAGCCAGGCAGGCACAGAGTCGTAAAGCTGGGATAAGATCGGGTATTCGATTCAAGGGGCAAACGGACTCAGGCCTTGGACAAAACCAAGGTACAAACTGAAACGCTGGCCGGCGATGCCCTGAACTGGGCGGTGATGAATTCCGAAGGCCTCGAGCTCACGCCTGTGTTGATCCTGCTGTGGCCACTTGCCACTGAACAGTAACGGTAGTGCTGGGCGAATCGGTTGAAATTCCAACGTTCCTGGCTGAGAAAATGGCCGAGGATCGCCAAAAGACCTGAGCGACTACCAATCAGCCAATTATAAAATATCATGGAGTAATAGAATGAACGACGCACTTGGCGACCGGATGAAGGAATACGAAGGGCTCGAAGCTGCTCGTAAGTTTATGCCGGGCATTCCGATCATTGCCCGTGTAGACGGACGCGGGTTCAGTAAATTCACCAAAGGTATGGGCCGACCTTTTGATCAGCTAATGACCAATGCGATGATCGAAACCACCAAGTTTCTGGTCAAGGAAACCAATGCCTGCATCGGCTATACGCAGAGTGATGAAATCACCCTGGTGTTCAACCCGCACGCTACCAAAAGAGCGGTATGGTTCAACGCCCGCATTACCAAAATGATTTCTCAGCTGGCAGCTCAAGCCACCATTGGTTTCTACAACGAAATTCTGCGCACCATGCCGAAGTACGCCAGGCGACTGCCGACCTTCGACGCCCGTGTATGGCAGGTTCCAACTGCCATTGAAGCGGCCAACTCGGTACTGTGGCGTGAGTGGGATGCCACTAAGAACAGTATCACCATGGCTGCCTCCGTTTTCTATACGACGAGCCAGCTCAAGGGGAAGAATGGTGCAGAGAAACAGGAGCTACTGTTCCAGAACGGCATCAACTGGAACGACTACCCAGTCAGCTTCAAGCGCGGCACCTATGTGCAACGCACGTCGTTCTCGAAGCCCTTCACGGTCGAGGAACTGGATAAACTTCCTGCGAAACACATGGCCCGCAGCAATCCGGAATTGGCCATCATTCGTTCGAAGATCGATGTGATCGACATGCCGAAGTTCAGCTCCGTCGCCAATCCGGTGGAAGTCATCTTCAACGCAGCCAAGCCCGTGCTGAAAAAAGATGTATCGCTGGTGGATGCCGATGGATTCAAACCCGAGGAAGTGTTCGGGGAAATCGAAGTAGCTTAAAGTTGCCGGCAAAAAGATGAGGAGGGCGAAAGCCCTCTTTATGGCTCAGGGGCAATCATTGTGCTCTGTTGGGCCAGCTCAACCTCGCAAAGCTGGTATAAGATCCTCGATTCGATTCATGGGGAAGTACTGATTATGGACAAGACCAAGGTTCTAACAGAAACGCTGGCCGGCGAGGCACTGAACTGGGCCGTGATGAAGTCGGAAGGCGTCGAGCTCACACCTGTTTTCAAAGAGAGTGGGTTTCATGCCTGGTACATCGCTGATGCCGGCATGCCACGGGCCAGGGGTGAGCTGCAAGACTTTGCCGGGGACTGGAACCTGATGAAGGGCTTGGTGCTTAAACACGACATAGGCTTTGGAAAGATCAGGGGCAACCGGTGGGCAGCTCACCCGATGCGTTCCAATGAACCCACCAACTGGAGCTATGCGGATGACCCGGCTGTGGCGGTCTGCCGTGCTGCGGTGATCGAAACGCTGGGCACCTGGGTCGAAGTACCGACTTTCCTGGTTGAACAACCAGTTCAGGGCCTAAAAAGCGTTTAAGCAGCTGCCGGGGTGGGCCTCTGTGCCCGCTCTTTGGCGCGTCAGATACTCGATACAGATTGTCCGAACCGGAGGATAGCTACATGGCGGTGTATGTAGACGACATGAAGGCAGCTTTTTCCAAAATGGTTATGTGCCACATGATTGCCGACAGTGAAGAGGAGCTTCACCTGATGGCCGACCAGCTCGGCATCTCCCGCAGCCATCACCAGGCACCGCCAAAGCATCACAGCGACTACGACATCGCCCAGAGCAAACGCGCCCTTGCGGTCAAGCTAGGGGCTCTGGAGATCAGCCAGAGGACACTGGCCTGCATGTGCATGCATCGCAAGGAGTTCGGGCGCCTGGGCACCCCAGAAGAGGCCGTGCGCTGGCGCGTTGGTGATGAGGCAGCAGACGAAATGGTTCGCGGGCAAACGCAAGATCTGTTCAGTTAGCAGGCCTTTCGGCCATCGCCACAAGACCAGGCCTTAGAGGCCCAGGTCTTTGCTGAACGCTAGTGGTAGCATGATCTTCACGTGTTTCGCGATGTCCGTGTCCAGGCCGGCGTTGATCAGCTCCTGGGCCATGGTGACGTCCTTGACGTAATCCTCGAGGAACGATTTGACTCGAGTGAAAATCTCGGGACTGCGCGGGTAGCTTGAATTGCAACATTCGACCACGATGCCACTTCGTTTTTTCTCATCGATCTCCGTCAAAGGAGGGCAGTAGGTACCGCCTGCACACAGGTGGTAGATAAGCTGAGGAGCTGCAGTACCTGCGGATTCTTTCCTCTCGTTGAATTGTTCCGCATGCCAGGCATCGTCGAACACAATTCCATGCTCGGCCAGCTTCAGGAAGTGATCAGGCCTCATGAACAAGGCCCTTTTTGAGGACTCGAGGGTCGCTTCAGCCAATTTTAGCAGCCCGGCGCTCTTGTAATGATCAACCACCATCAGGGATTCAGAGCTGTTCATCAGTGATTTCATTACCTCACTTGTGAACCTATCCTCCTGCTCACGCAATAGATCCACCACGGGCGCCGGGATGGTTCTATTGAGTGTGCGTCTGAGAAGGGTGGTCAAGTGATCCCCTATGTCCCTGCCTACATACAGCGAAAAGCTGCACGAAATGTCATTGAGTCGGTCTTTGCGCATGGCTTCAGAGCAATGCCGCAAGTGGATGTCGTGGATATTCTCACTGTCCTGGGTCAGGTATTTGATCAGATCAAGGTAGTCGCCCCATGAAGCTTTAAGGGAAAAGTTTTTGCACTCCTGAGCGATGTAGCTGGTACTTGGCAGGTTGAGGTAGCTGGGGAATGACCGCTCAGCTTTTTTCAGTTTGCCATCAGGCGACATGGAGGCGCCCATGACCATCATTTCCAGGGCCGAGTCGAATTTCTTGTATGCGGCTGCGATCAGGCCATGTTCTCCGCCATGCTGTGCCCTGGGTTTGCTTTTCAGCTTTGCTTGCATGGCGCCGTAGTGGTCGATGTCACCGATGTGCAGCGTTTGCTGAAACATGTCTTGGATCTTTGAGATGCGCAGGACGGCGATCAAATCATCGTCCTTGCGGGTGCGCCGCAGAATCTCCAGGGCATCTTCGAGCTCAGAGAGTGAGGGGAGTGTGGTATCGGGTGCGGACATGCTGAGATCCTCAAAGGTCATGGGATCAGCGTATCAGGGGAGCAGGAGCGCAGGCGAGTGCGAGGGGAGTCGTTGTTTCGACGAAAGTCGGCTGGCTGTTCATCGCAAAGCGCCGTTCGTGTCGCGGCAGAGACGATCAGGCGCTCTCAGTTTGCTCGGCAGCGATTGCGGCAATCTTCACTGCATTGGCCGCATCAAGCGCCACTTCGCGCATAGCT
Source organism: Pseudomonas serbica (assembly GCF_028823535.1). Lineage (GTDB taxonomy): Bacteria > Pseudomonadota > Gammaproteobacteria > Pseudomonadales > Pseudomonadaceae > Aquipseudomonas > Aquipseudomonas serbica. The sequence continues at coordinate 916,563 of NZ_JAQIYM010000090.1, forward strand.
CGGTAGTTGCTGTCGGCAAACTCATGGCCTTCCCAGGTCAGAATATGCGGCTGGAACAGCTCATTGTCGTTCAAACGGATCAGACCAGTTTCTGACATGAGCCAGGCGTGGTACTTAAAGAGATCAGGCTCGACGCCAGGCAGGCCCAGCAAAGGCTGCATATGGTCGGATTCCTGCAACCAATGAATAATGCGAAAGATGATGTTCAGGTCGCGTTTCACGGTGTTCTCCATTGGTTATTTGCAAATAACCTGTGGTCAAACTTTCTGTAGGCCTAAGTACAAATCGGCCCAGAACATCATTCTTTTAATGCTAATCAGTGTTTATTTTCTAAATTTATATCATGTATTGACAACGCATAATGCATTGAACAGCATAGGGTTTGCGGCATAACCCTCTCACGCAACCATAAAGAGAGGATCCGTCAATTTTCAGGATTGGGAAATACATGAGCACTGCGAACTCTATCGCATCTTTCGTCGAAGCACTCAAACTCTCTGGCATCGTCATTTCCGATGAAACTCGGTTGATCGAACGCCTCAACAAGGCCGGCGACGCTCCGGAAGCTGTTGAAATCGTCTTCAACAAGGTGATCAGCAACAGCAAGGCATCGGGCGTTTCGTTCTACGGCGACACGACCAAGTCGTCTGCCGGCATCACCAAGGCCTTCAAAGACATCAACTTTGATGGCTTTACCTGGCGCAGCTTCCAACAGTGCGTTAAGCCTCTGTAAATCAGACCGGCTTCACAGCAAACGCTGCCAACCCCCATACCCATTCGGAGAAATCCGAAAAGGGTCAGGGGGCTTTTTGCGTGGTCTACTGAGGCCAGGCAGCCTTGCACCCCGGTCGCTGGCAGCGGGACAGAGTTGAGATCAACTCAGCAGGCTGTGGGTCGCACATCATTGCATTCAGCCCGCATGCGGGATCGCCATTGGCCAACAAGACATGGGCCTTTTTCGGGGATCTGGTGTCCGGATTGACCAGCCAGCTGGCGTCACGAAAGGCGGCGTTAACGGTAGTCATGAGGCAGTCCCCTGAGTGTTTGTGCGTGAGTTTTTTGCCATTCGGTCGAATCGCACCTTGAGCACACTCAGCGGTTTACTGCTTGATGACGACCCGAACTCGCAATCGTACACCAGGGCGTGCTCCCGGTAATGGTTGAACGCGTAGATCCTGTTTGGCAGCAGTTGCCGGCGCTCGTCTTCAACCTGAAGGAAATGGAGATGGCTGGCCTGGTACGGAATCAATAAGACCGTGCTGTTGATCTGATCGTCTCGTTGATCCGTGTGAACAGGCATCTCGACCGAGGCCATGACCAGATGGTGCTGTCGACCCCCATAGAAGGCCGCCAGTTGTTTGGTCAGTCGTTGGCACACCAAGGGCTTAGCCACCTGAACGACCTCGCCATTCCTGAAGTGATGGGTTCGGGATATAAGGTGTTCATAGTCTTCATAGGAGGGGTCGGGCAGCAGCTCCTGGTCAAACTGAAGGTGACAGTCGAAGGCGTTCCTGCGTTTTAAGTGTGCAGCTTCCACTCGCATGTACTGGCGGTACGAAGAGGGGAGCCTGATCGGCCCCAAGCAGCGTATAAGTGGCATGCCGTCCTTTCCTGATCTTGGGGTGGCTGATGATCAGGAAACTTCTTCAGCAGGCTCTAAGGCGACGTTCATTGCCTCCAGGGCCAATGCATGGAAGCGCTCGAAGAACAGCGGTACCAGTTCCTCATAATCAGGCCGGCAATCCAGCGGAAAACCGATGGTGTCCAGGTTATCGGTCAGCTCCTGGGTTTTGGTGTGCACGGTCTGGTAATCAGCCTCGAAATCGTGACGCACCCGGTCAGGTTGATCGTGGCCACGCACGACTGCGACGTAAAAAGAACACATTTCAGCGTGGCACATCGCCTTTTCATGACCATCCATGCGGCCTTTTGAGTTACTCATCAGGTACCGGTGAATGCAGTGATCCAGATGGATCCGGCAAGCTTGTTTCAACATCGACATAAGTGGCGTCCTTGTTGTTCAGAGTGGCGTAGGGGCTTGGTTGGCGTCATTTTCAGGCGGGTCGCGGAACCAGACTTTACGAATTTTGCGGCGCTGTGTTCCAGACATGGCAGCCAGCTTCTCGGCCAATTCAATGGCCTGCGGATCGCCAAGTTCGCGAGCATCCTGCAATGCTGAGTTAGCAAAACACTGCTCCCATTTGCCATCGTCGAGCATCACATGGAATATTCCTCCGACGTCGTTACCGGGGAGGGCATACCAGGCCTTCACCAGCGGAATGACCTCCGGAATAGTTGGTTTTTTCTTTGGCTGATCGGTGTCCATACGATGATTCCTTGATTTTGCGATATGCAAGGAATGTATGACTCTAGGGGTAATTCGTCAAGCGTTTTTCTGCAAATAACCCAGAAACGAAAGGGCCACCCATAGGGTGGCCAGAGTGAAAAAGTATATACGAATGACGAATTACGAAAGACGTGTGAAGCGCGTCGGTTCGGGCATGACCGTTAAGCTCGCCAACTTAGGGGTCGATTGGTCGACTGCCATCGAAACTACGACTGCATCATTATCCGATTTTGGTCACTCTCTCGGGTTTCGTTGACCTGCGTGATTCCCGAAGAAATCAAGGCGCTGCTTATCCCAAGCTTGGCAGCGCTGCGCAGAGAAAAGGTTACTTGCCCAGGTACGCCCACTCGGTAGGGGTCAGATCCAGGGTCAACATGTTGCTGTGGTTCATCTGGCTGATCTGGTCATTAAGCGAATCCAGGCTGGCCGAGATGCCTTTTTGCTTGACGCCCAGCTCGGCGATCATGGTGTCTGACAGCACGTTGATGTTCACAGCAGCCGTCGAGTTGGCACTTTTCAGCCGCTCGAAATATTCCGGCACCTGATTGTACTCAATGGCGTCACTGCCATAGGATTTTTGCGTGCGTTGCACACTGTTGACCCAAGCCAGTTTTTTGGTCAGCAAGTTGCGCTCTTTGAGCAGGGAGTTCAAACCAATCAGATCATTAGCCTCCGAAATCCTCAGGGCCAGGGTGACAGCCATGTCGTGCATGCTATCCAATACTTCCAGTTCTTTTCTGAACTGGGTACGTTGCTCGACGACGCGGGCGGCATCAGTGGTGACACGTGCAGACAACGGACGCGCCAGCTGAGCAATCTCGGCCTGCTTTGCATCGATTTCACGCTGAAGACGCTCGGCAAGCTTATGGGCAGCAGCGATGGTGATCTGGGTCATCAAAATTCCCTGAAATCTTAGGAGATAAGCAATGGCGGCGACTATAGTCGAAAATTGCTGACTGTCAATACATTGCTATTGTTTCTTCATCACGCCGGACAAGGTCGCATAGCTGCCATTTTGGCGCTTCAACAAGAAGGCGCTATTTTTCGCAGGCCGCAGGACACTCCATGTCTCCCTGGAGGGCTCTCGAGTTTCCTGGCCCTCTACGGGTAGCCACGTGACGACCACGTCCACCTGGTCTCGATCCGGAGTGAATTTCACGCATTCAGGTAGGGAGCCTGAGCGACGGGATACCACGGTCATCGGAATCCAGATAACGCCTTCGGCAATGGCACCAGGACGCGGACATTCATCGAAGCCTTTGACCACCGCTTCATGCCCGCCGACCGTCATGGGAAGGTAGGGCTCGATGAAAACAGCGATAGGCGGCCCGAAGACAGAGCCTTGCTCGACTGTCTTTTGAGAAAAATCGCAGCCGGCTAACGCCGAAAGGGCGACTACACAGGACAAGAATCGTACCGACTTCTGCTTCATGGAGATGGTCTTCTTTGGTGAGGATCGACGACCTGACCGTCGAATCTGAGAAACGACCGAAAGGCTAACACCAGAGCATTCGTTTGACTATTCCCTTGGTCTTTTGGGGGCCCCATTCATAACAAAAACGCCCCGGAGCTAAGTCACGGGGCGCTTCAATTTACAGCTCGCGAAAGCCTGGGGTTATGGCTGTGGCCCATCGCTGTCCGGCACGTGCTGCTTCTTGGCGCCTTTGCTTGTGTGCTTGAAGAACTCGGCAACATGGCGTTCTACCTCTTGAACGCTCTGCTCATGTGATCTGCCGATATAGGCTGCGACATCGTGGCCAAGCTCATTGAAGATCTTGCCATCGGCGTGAATCAGCATTTCCGCGACGGAGCCGTGATCGTCCTGGATCTCATCGTCTGACACATAGTCATCGTCATCTTCGTCGAGGCCGTCTTCATCACGGCTGGCGATGGCATGCTTGATGTCTTCGTTGATGCTGGCCTGTGCCTGCTCGAGCGTATCGAACAGCAGAATACCTGAGTATTCAAAGCCGCCGTTCAGCTTGAAGCTGGTCAGGGCGTAATCGCGCATTTCGTGTTCAATGGCGAAACGTTTGATCGGGGTGGCAGGGGCGGTCATGCCGGTTCTCCTGGGTAATCGGGGTATCGTCATTCGATGGTACCCAGGGAGAAGGTTTGACATCCAGGGATTTTTAAACGACGACAGCCTGGCTAGATGGGTTCTGCCGCCTGGTCACGGCTAGAACAATGCCAATGAATTGTCAAATCAAAAGCCGCCGGTATACTGCCATAAAATACAGGTGAGTGCTCATGGCTAAATCGACTGGTAATGGTTCTGAAACGACTGGCAATGAATTTGAGGCGGAAAAGGCCGGTATTGATATCAAATCCGGATCTACAGAACTGGACGGCGAGGGCCAGGCCGCTGGGGGTGCGAAAATTTCATTGATTGATCACTTGAGGGAGGTGTCCTTCGACACGCACCCAGACGAAGTGATTTTCACCGAACCAAAGGCCTTGCTCGACTATCTTCATGAAAACAAGGGGACAGATCTCTCGAACGTACGGTTCAGTGTGCAGGCAGAAGGACTCGTTCAGGATTTCAGAGGTGTTCATCCTGATTTAGCGCTTGAGGCGCTGGTTTTCTGCAAGCGTCCGCAAGAAGATCACCTGACCAACGCAGTGAGCAATCTATATGCCAAACAACTGAATAGTATGCTCCCTGTTAATAACCAATGGTTAGAAGTAAATAACTTTATTGATAGCGTCTTGGATGCGCTAGCAACACTTAACCTAGCTTCTGTCATTAAATTTCACGAAGACAAGTTAAAACTTTCATTTCGTGATATCTCGCTAAAGAGTTACAACAAGACAGCTGAAGTTAGTCCATTTGTTTTTGAGTACATCTGCGATTCGTATTCGAAAAAGCTATCAGGTTTCGGTGAATCAGGCTATTCAATTATCTATAAAAATTTGTTGTCATTCTTTAGAGAAGTTGACATTAAAGATGGTGATAAGGTTGTCGGCCATCCGGTTACCACTGGGCTACTCAAAATAAAGGTTGATAATGGTGTTTTTGAAAGCGATCTTACCAACTATTTCACTACACAATTGTCGTTGTGCGAAACTTTATTTTTCAGAGTTATATTACCTCTGGTGATGCTTGACAATGGCGTGAAGAAGTCATTCCAATCAACATTGCTGTCGGAAGACGTTCTAGAAACGAAGCGTGAGATTATTCGAGCTGTTTATATCTGCTTTTTGTCAAAGATCGATTTCGTTAGAAGTGTTTTGAATGTTGCTTCAGCAAAATTAAGCGATATAGCGACGCTTGACTACAATCCAGACGCTGGCGCTAAGAAAAAAACATCTTCTGCCGTGAAAGTTGAGGTAGAGGGAAGGAATGAGTGGTTCTATCCGACAAAAAATGAGTATGAGAGCGAATTGGTCGGGTTGAATGGTAAAACTTCTTCGTCGAAGGACGTGGAGAAGCTCGACGCGCTTGGAAAGAAATACTCGAATCTCCAAAATGTCATTGATTACATCAAGCCCTATGTTCGTTACTCCTACCTGAAAAGCTTGCCTTTGAGCTTTCCGCCATTGCTCATCGCCGGCCCGCCTGGCATTGGTAAATCTAAGTTCATGCAGGAGCTGTTTGATGCTTTGGGGTTCACGCCCCAGACGCTTCATTCCTCGCAGTTTACCAGCGGTTGGTCATTGGTCGGGATGCAAACCGGCTGGAATTCTGCGCACCAAGGAATTGTAGCTAAGACCATGCAGGATCAGATGTTGTACAACCCGCTTATTTGTTTTGATGAAGTTGATAAAATTCAAAAAAATAACGAGCACGTCTCCGTTGAAAGTGCCTTGATGAGGCTGCTAGAGCCCATTGAGGCCAAGAATTTCAGGGATGCGCATTTTAACGCGCCACATGACGTGTCTGGCGTTAACTGGATTTTCAGCTGCAATCAGCCAAGAATGATGCAGTTTGCATTGCGGTCGCGCATGCACACTATTTTTGTCTATCCGCCAACCAAGCGCAAGGACATTGATAATATCCATATGAATATCTGGATGGATCTTATTAAACAAGAAAACGCCAGTGATGAAATTTACAGTTCGTTGAGCCCCGATATCCTGGATGACCTGGCTGAGGAGTATTACGACGAACTTCAGTTCAGGGCCTCAAGTCAGCGCCTGGAAAAGGCGATGAAGGTACTTATCTCAAGTCTTGAACCTGGGTTCAAAAAGGCATTGAGCCTGAATGACCTGCTCGACCCGAAAGGATCTACGGTTATTAAACCCATCGTTCTTCACTGATCAGTAATTGAAAAGGGAGCCCAGCGGCTCCCTCTTAAAATTACAGCACAAGCATTACATGCTGAATTCTTCTTCAAGCTCTTCTTCGTCTTCGAGAGCACCTGGTTCTTTTTCCAGTTTCAACTCAAATTCCATGATGAACTTCAGGATTTTTTCCGCGTCGGCGGCGGCCCGGAAGATTTCCAGCGGTTCGTCCCTTAGATTCTGAATCCAACTTGCGACATATGCCACGTGGTTACCAGGATCATGGCCAAGACCCAGTTCTTCACCAATGATCATACTTGCGATCTCGGCCCGCAATTCTTCTTTGGCATAGCTTTGAGTGCCAAATTGCCCAGACATTTCACGTTTTAGTCGAGAGGGGTGGCCCGACCAGTGACCGAGTTCATGGAACACGGTGGCGTAGTAACCGGACTGCTCAGGGAATTGAGCTTTCGGCGGCATGTGGATTCTGTCAGCCACGGTCATGTAAAACGCCTCATTCACTTGATCGTGGTGAATCTGCGCTCCTGACGCCTTGAGGATGGCTTCAGCTCGATCAATTTGAGCCCAACCGGCTTCGGGCTTGGGTTTGATCACAACTTCTGGCAGGCCATCGATCTGTTCGGCGTTGAACACGGTGGCAGTGGTCACCAGCGGCCTGGAGAACTTTTGGGTCTCCTTGACGTTTTTGCCGTCCGGCCCTTTGATCGGCTGGCCATCTTCACCTTTTTTCGAGGTGACTTTGCTGGTCGACCAAAACTGGATCTTCGTGCCTTTTGAGCCTTTTTTTACACAAGCGCCAATGGCCAGAGCCTGCTTGAAGGTCATCCAACGATTGTCTGTGAAACCGGTAGACATCAGCGCCAGGAGGTTAATCCCGTTGTAGCGCTTCTTGGTTGTTGGGTTGTAGGGCAGGAGACCACCGGCCTGGCTTGGATCCCCTGGTTTCCACGGGATTGTCCACGGCGCAGTGCCGGCTTCCAGTTGGGCGATCAGGCGCTCGGCGACAACATTCGCGAAGGGTTTTTCCTCTTCGGTGCTTTCGCGGCGCTTAAAAGCTTTCTTGGTTTTTGCCTTTTTTTCTTCGCTACTCATCGTCGTCGCTACCCTCAACATCCTCAAGTGTGAGCGCGTCCTCGACGAAGAACCCGGCATGTTTCGCTTCGCGTTGATCGAACTCGACGAAATTGCCGTGCTCAGCGTCGGCCAGTTTGGCGTGGACACGTTCGCGCAGGGTCATGTTGGCGTTAATCATGTTCTGTTACCCCTAATGGTTTAAGTATGGCTATGGAGCCTGAGGCTTTGCAAAAGCGCAGAGACGATTCCTGAATATAACGTAAGTTCAGGCTCCCGGCTTCCTAGCCGCGCTTAAAGGTTCAAGTCTTCCGTGAAGTGGCGGGTAATGCTGGAACGCAGGCCAAACTCAGTCTCAGCTCTGTAGAGGGTGGTCTGCAGCGTGGTTCTGGCGATAGGGCAGGCGGCAAAATTCAGTTGGTTGCGCAGGCCACCCATCCTCACTTCGGCGTCTTTGGCGGTAGGGCTTTCCTGGTCATTGGTTAAGAGCAGGCACTCGTACGAAAAGAGTTCTTTGGCGATCTGTTCAGCCTCGATTTTGCTTGGCGGAAGCTGCCAAAGGAGGCTGTCGGTCGTGAAAAATCGCCTACCCAGATCGTCGTTGAACGACTTTATGTCGGCGCTGGCCACGATTTGTTCACCCTGCCAAATGGTCATCCGGTGAGCTTCTTGATCTTTGGTGATCAGGCCTTCGATGCTGTCGACACAGGCATAGGCAATCTTGTAGGCGTTGAGGAGGGTGTCCTCACTGCCATAAGGGATTCCCGTGTAATCGAGAATGCCATCACCGATCACCGGGGCGTGCGAGTAAATGAACAGCTTCAGCTGAAACTGGTTGTAGTCTGGCATGTTGTTTCCTCAGCTAATTCATCTCATCAGTTTACCGATGGAGTCGACAGGAAATCTCAGGGTGGTGAGCCAATACATGCAATAAGTCACCAAGGACTGGCTTCGGGTTGCCCCTGCCTACGATCCCTGGGTACTCTGGGTTGATGACCATTCAGGAGTGAATCATGAGCAAAACGATGGTGGTATACGGGCTCGAAGCGGATACCTTGTGCGGCAGGGGGTTTTCACTCACTGAATACGATCTGGAGACGGGCAAAAATTACAATACGCTCGAGCTTTTCACCTCCAGGAAAGCTGCCGATAAAGATCTCAAAGACGAGATCAAGAGCGGCCATCTGGAAGTCGGTGATTTTGAGGTTTCCGAACTGATCCTTCATGCCGATGGTTCCCTGTTTGACGATGTAGGCCGGGAGGTGGTTTCTCACCTGGCTTCGCAGAACAATCAGACCGAAGCTGAAGTTAAGACCTGCCTCAGGGATTTTTATGAGGCCGAGCAGGCCAGGCTGCAGCGTAAACCTGAGGCGTCAAGCGAAGGGCCGAGCTTCTAGTCCGCTTCACCCAAGGCGCCCGGTGCGCCTTGTGGTCGCCGCTCAGCCTGAGCTATGTTGGGGTATCTCCGTTTGCCCGGTGTGCCCCTGATGCCAATGCCTTCCAGATCTCCCGTCTTCCAGAAAATCCTCTCTATCCTGGATAAGCGCGTTACAGAGGACAGCGTAAAAGCGCGTGTCGATTCGATGGACGCCATTGATCTGGACATTCCAAAACTAAAAATACTCATTGAGACACTGCCGGCCAATGACTCTGCCGGGGTGCTGCTGAGCGCGATCATCAGAGGCGACAACCTGATCGCAGAAATGGTGTGGGATGAGCGAGGCCCTTTTCCGGTCGACCTGAAGAAGCTGCCGTTGGATGAGACAATGAAGGACAGATACACCCTCAATGGAGAGCCCTTCAGCCTGGCCGGTATAAAAATCATCGGATCACTGCGTTCGGCGAGCACCAGGCCGGATCTCGTACGGCTGTTCCGGAACATTCGCGACATGAAGGTCAAGGGGCTAATCGGGCCCTCTGAGTCTGAGCGGTCACTCTTTGAAGCAAATCCCATTGATGAGGCCCTGGAGGTCGCTAGGTCAGTCAGCTTTGGTGGAGAGCTGCCGGTGTTCACCCAGGAGCGAGTAGAGCGCCCAGAGCTGCTGCTGGAGCTCCTGGATGCGAGCAGGTCGTCAATTGCAGGCACGGCCTACGATCCTCTGCTGTGCTGGGCGAATCCGGAGATGGTCAGCCGCTATTCTGGGCAGTTGTATCGCATTGAATCGGAGCAGGAGCTAAAGATTTTGGATTCAACACGCTCAACGCGTTTGACCTTTCCTGAATGGGCCAACCTGTTTGCGGAGACCGATGGGAAGAACCTGAGGAATGATGATTTCAAGTTGACCAGTCACTCGGTGCACCAGCCAAAATTGGCTCAGCAGCTCCTCAATGTGATGGGTACTCCCGCCCACCAACACGGATTTATTGAACGCGAGGGCTTGTTGCTCTGCCACACCACGGCGAAGTTCCTTGGCGAGTTTGAAGTCGCTGTGATTGACAGCGCCAATGCGGTCAAGGCTCAACAGTTCGTCGAAGAGTACCTGCCTCTGGATGGTGTGACGCACCTGGCGTTCCCGGACGGCTTTGGATCGCTTAAAAAAAATGGCCTTCATCCAATTTCCTATCGTACTGGCTCGGGCGTCAGGCCACGTTCTAGCGATAATCGAAAGGATTTCATGGATCTTATCGCCGACCCTGAACTCGGGAGCCAAGTGCTCAGCCTGATGAGCCCTAACCAATGGCGACATCTGGCCGGCCAGCAAACCTTGGTTTCCTCCAGCATGCTGGCGCTGCACAAAGGGCTGAACTTCGACAATGAAGGGCTGGCGGTCAGGTTGGACAGAAGAGGGCTTACGGCATTGCATGAAGCCGGGTTCCGTTTCTCAAAGCAGAGCCAGGTGATGATGTCAAAAAACCAGCCTGAGGAAACCTGGGTAGATGTGAGGTTGATCACGGTCGACCTGAAAGACGCTAAGGATATGGTTAAACAGCGTGCGCCGCTGGATCTAGCGTTTGAGCAAATGGCTTCGATGGGGTTGTGGCCAACCTCGACCCTACCAGCACCGACGGATTTGCGTTCTGCCTTGGCGTCGTGTGTAAAGCGCAAGGATGTCGCGGGCAAGTACGACGAGGTCTCCATCAGCCTCAGATCTTATGTCCGAAGTGCCGGCATCGAGGCCTGCGCTGAAGAAGCCAAAGACTCCAATAAACACTGGTCATTCCTGCTTCAAATCTTCGGTGTCGATGAGCTTCGACCCTACACGCCGAAAATGCCACTGAACGCTCGTGGTCAGGTGTTTGGGCAGGATCTTGGCTTGTAGAACACCGTGCCTGGCCTTTCTCCCTGAAAGGCCCTGACACGCGTTTCCGCTCATGCCTTTTTGCGTAACCCAGCCGAGCTGACGAGGAATTGCTGAAGCTCGGCAATGTGTGCTCGAGAACTTCCGCAGCCGGTGCAGAAAGCGTGGCCATCAGCCGGCGTGCCTCGTTCTGCGATTTTGACCAGCAGGGCCCTCGGTGAGGTCTGTTCGTCCTGGCTGTCGAGCAAGGCCTTAAGCAGCGCCTGCATCTCGACTGGCAGTTGCCTGGCCGCGACGGCGTCATCACCCTCGTCGCAGGGATGAACCTGGATGTTGTCCAGTGCTTCTCGCAGGACAAGCTTGGCGGCCAGTGCCAGAGGGCTGGCATCGGAACCGATATTCTTCAGTAAGTCATTTTTCATCTTCGTTTCCTTTCTGTTACGGTCGAAGGCCGACATCCCATCGATGAGTGTTCGGGCCGTATACACCAGCTTTTCGCTCGGCGACCCAGGCTTCGTACTCGGCGCCGCTCAATACTCGCACCATTCGATCAATCAACCACGCCTTGTGGTACGGTTCATCACACATACCAAATTGAGCGGCGAGACTTAGCGCTGCGTCCCTGCGCTGGATCGCATCCAGGGGCTCTGCGACGTTTGAAGGTTCTTCGGCTCGAGCAGGGGCGGTTTCAGTTTTTGGCTCCAGATCCTCGGAAAGGTCATGGCAGGCCAAGATTGTCCAATTCACCTGATCGCGCAGGACGACGTAGTAAGCCAGCAGACGCCGGCCTTTCCATACGCTACGAATTCCACCGTCGCGCTCGCACTTATGCAAATCGGCATAGTCCCCGCCACGGCGTTGAGCAAGTTCCACCAGCCAGGTTTCGCCGGCGCTGGCGGCATCGATTTCGTCCATGTGGCGCTGTACCATTTGCATGGCATTGTCTCCTGAAGTACTCACGTTTTTTGCCTTTTCATGAAGTCGGCGAACAGCGGGGCAGTGAAGGCGACAAACCCATATTCTGGGCTGTAGATCAGTCCTTTCTTGATCAAGGTGTCCCTGACTGGCCCGACGCTGGTGACCGTTCGTTTCATGGCTTTAGCTACGTCGGCGGAGCGTTGTGAGCCTGCTGGCATGTTAGCCAGGCTGCGCAGGTATTCCTGCTCCACCGGGGCGGTGCGCTCAAAATAGACCCGGTAGAAGGTTTGATCGAGTCGACGCAGGGTCAGGTCGATGGAGTCTTTAACGTCCTGCTCGGTGATGTCGTACGCTTTTGCGCTATTCCAGGTGTGATAAGCAATCGCTTGTAGCAGGTAGGGAATGCCACAGGACAAATCCTCGATGGCCCACAACGCCTCATCGCTGATGGTGCGGCCCAGTTGTCCGATAGGGTGCTTGATCGCAGTCCACACATCTGTTCGGCTGAGTGCTTCAAGGTGGTGTAGATCGATATTGCGAGCGTCTCTGTCTGCGGCCTCATCCACCAAGTTCGGGAGTTGTGGCAGGCCAGCGCCGATAATGATGACCGGTACTCTGATTTGTTGGAGCGCATGGATGGCGTAAAGGAGGGCGGTAAGGTGCTCTTTACGCAGGTGGTGCAGCTCATCAAACAAGATCACGACGGGAGTGCTCACTTCACGTGCGGCAGTACCGATGGCGATCATTAACTGCCTCACATCGAAATCCAACATACCTGAGTCGGCAACGCCATCCTCAGGTTCGATGCACAGGGATATGTCGATGCCCGATGGGGTTACGACGTCGTCGCCGATAAAGCTACGCAAGACGCGAAGAGCTTCATTGACCCTTTCAGAAGATGGGTGGCGCTGCTTGAGTTGCAGGAGAATGCTTCGTAGGACAGGGATCAGCAGTTGATCGAGGTCATCACCCTCCCGCAACTCTACCTGTTCGGCGATGTACCCGATATCGTTGGCCAGCCTACGAATACGGTTGAGCAGGGTTGTTTTACCAACTCCGCGCATGCCGACCAGCATCTGCGTATTGGCGTGCTTGCCGAGTTTGGTGCGGTGCAGGGCAACGTCAGCGGCATCAAGCACAGCGTCACGGCCAGCGAGCTTTGGCGGCTCCATGCCGGCGCCGGGAGTAAACGGGTTGGTATTAGGATTCATGGTTTTGGCTCAAGAGAACATGAGCAATGTTATAGGTCATAAAGCCTATAACTGTCAATTTTTCCCTATCGTTCCCTAGCAAACGTCCTATAGCCAATTTGTTTGACTACGTGCTCAGCCGCTATCCTTGAAAGATCAAGCCAGCTTCAGGAAGTAACAGATGTCCACCTCAACGACTCCAGAACCGAAACCCTTCAAGTTTGGCAAAACGCATGAAGGCCCGCACAAGCGCTTGCTGGAGATCTTGAGTCTGCGCGGTCAGTCCTGGGCGGTGGACAAGTTCCTATCGCCTGAAGACCGCAAAAAGGTGCCGCCACCGCCGTACACGGCTTCTGAGCTGGAATCTGTGCTGGCAGACATCCCTCTGAGTGATCAGGGCGAGGCACTGGCCCAGGCGGTCTTTTACGGTGACCTGCAGATCGCCAAGCGGCTGGTCGAATTGCATGGCCCGATTGCCACGCTGATAGAGAAGAATGCAACACAGACCTTCCTCAATGACGAGGTTCTCTACACCCACCATGTGAAGCACTTTTTTCGTAACGCGGCCTCCGCTGGCGAGATTGCCGAACTGATGGAATGGCTGCCGAGTGCCGGGCTGGGCTGGATGGCGGGGATCGAAAGTGAACACTGCGAATTGATGTGTTATGGGTCGCTGGAGAAAGTGAGCCAGTTTGTCCGTTCGACCTGGTTTGAGGGTGAGCTGCCGACCTTTGCGAATGGTGCGATCACAAACCCGGATCTGCTGCTGGCGCTGCACGAGAAGAAGGATCGAAGCGCTTACCCGGCCCTCTACGACAAGATCCTGTGCTGGGTGCCAGAGCACACCGTAGCCAAGTTCCCGCATGACCTGGTGCCTTATGAATCACGACACCAAGTTTTGGTCGAGAGTCTCAGCCATCGCCGTCCGGATCAAACCCGTTGGATACCCTTGAGCGCATGCGATACGGATCTCTTCAACTCGCTAGAAAACGAATGGGCCGCCAAAAACGATCCTGATCGAAAATACAAAGCGCTAAGCTTTCGTGACCTTGAGCTCAAAACAGCATCAACAACCAACAGCGGCGACGACCCAGAGGCTAATATGTTGCTGGGGCACATGGTGGATGAGTCGGTTCGTCATGGCTTTTGGGAGCGCCCTGGCATGGTGCTGTGCCAATCGACAGTGGGGTTTCTCAGCCAATTCGAGATAGGCGCCTCTCAGCCTGGCAACCAGCATCTAACTCAAGCCTTCATCAACAGCTATGCGCCGGTCGATCTGTTTGCCCTGAGTAACGCAGACGCTGACAAGCTCAACTGGATGTTGTTCAGGGTCAGTGTTGGGTTTAAGCGAGGTACTGAATCAGATCAGTATGCCGTTAATGACTTGCTGACCCGCCTGGAAGCGGCGCAGCCGCTGCGTTCACAAATCAAAGGCGCCATATCAAAAGAGCTGGTTACCTTCCTTTCGGAATATTTAGGTGACGGAAAGCTCAATGCAAGGTCACTTGGTACGCTCTACCGGGATTTTGGCATCGATAACTCAGGCATGTCTCTTAGGCTTTATCCTGAAGATATCGAGACGCTGCATCGTGCGGGATATCATTTCTCGGCTGAAACCAAAGTGAGTACCACGGTTGCTATTGATACAGATAAACAGCCGGGGAAAGCCCAGGTCGTTTTAAGCTTTGTGGGGGCGTTTTCATGGGATCAAGAACGCTATGAGGGGATGTTCGAGAAAGCGATCTCTATGGGAATCTGGCCTACCGATGAAACGCCTCAGCCAGAAACGGTCTCTGCTGCCTTGGTGAGCTTGGCCAAGCGTCGGCCACCCGCTAACTGGGTGCAGAACCCAGCGCTGGCTTCGCTTAGGGGCTATCTGCGTAACGCCGGGGCGGAGGAGTGCGCGAAGGCTGCCAAGTCCGATAAACAATGGCAGGTACTGGGCGAGGTGTTCGGCACTGATGTACTCCTGCCATGGATGCCCACCGCGTCGCTTAAGGCTGTGGGCGGATTGTTCATGAAAGACCTCGGTCTGTAATGGGGTCGCTGGCCAAGGCCGGTGGGGGGTTTGTTCGACTTCGCGCTCACCGGTTATCCTGAGAGAATAAGCCCCAGCTCCAGGATAAAAATATGACCGGCGCCGTTTCCCCCGACAAAGAGTCCAGCGAACGATTCAAGCGTTTTTTGGACATTCTGGTGCTGCGGTGCCAGCCGTGGGCCAAAGACAGAATCCCAGGCCGAGAGCAAATCCAGTGGCAGTCGATTGCGGCGCAGGGCCCCGATGAACTTGAATCGGTACTTCAAGGGCTGTCAGGCCCGCAGCTAGCGGTTGCTCTGGCTCAAGCCGGGCTCTGTGGCGACCGCGAAGTTGGCCAGCGCCTGATCGACATTCACGGGCCTATCGAGACCGTACTGGAAAATCGGGGTCACCAAACCTTCCTGAATGGGGAGCCATTTCACTACGCTTGGGCACTGCACTATTTGCGCAACGCCGAGTCGCCAGCCGCAATGGCCGAGGTGATGGAGTGGCTTCCAACTGCGGGTCTGGGCTGGATGGTGGGTGTCGGCAGTGAACATTGCGTCATGTTCGAGGAAAACACGACCATCGACCGTGCGCTCAAGCAAGTGATAAAGCCTGAATTCGAAGGGACGCTGCCGAGCCTGGTCAACGGGCGCATTGAACAGCCTGAGCTGCTGCTGGCGCTGCATGAGCGCAACACCAGTACTCTGTACCCGAAAGCCTATCAAAAGATCCTGGTATGGGTGCCAGAGCGCACGGTAGCGCAATTCCCGGATGATCTGACGGCCTACGAGTCTGTGCAAACAGCTTATTTCAGAGACTTGGAAAAACATGCTCGTCCCGACCAGTCCGTGACATTGTCACTAACCGAACTCGAGGCGCCTTTTCTGGAGCAGGTGGACAACTGGTGGGCGAGAACGAGCAATCCAGACCGCCCAGACAACGGACTGCAACTGCAGAACATTATCTTGCGCACCACCTCCACCCGAGCTTCGATGGATCTGGAAGGGGACATGCTGCTGGTGCACCAGGCGAATCAGGCCATTCAGCTGGGCTTCTGGGGTCGACCTGGAATGGTGCTATGTGAATCGACGGTGGACTTCCTGTCTCAGTTCGAGATCGGCCCGCAGGAACCTGGCAACGCGCTTAAAAGCCAGGCCTACGTGCAGGCGTACGCCCCCATCGACTTGATAATCCGGGCCTACGGGGATAGGGATCGTGAAAATGCCATGAACTACCTCAGACTTTACGGTTTTGAATTGTCAGGCGACACCCCGAGAACCACCTTCAACAGGCTGGTTCGCTTGCTGGATAGTCCAGAGCCGTTTGCCACCCAAATGCGTGGTGTGCTGAACAAGCCCTTGATGGCCTTTTTGACCAGCAATTACGGTGACAAGCACGCCTGGGCGAAGACCCTGGTAACCCTGCATCGGGAATACGGAATTAACAACGAGGGCATCGCCATTTCCATCGATGGTGATGATATTGAGACCCTGTACGACGGAGGTTTCCGCTTTGCGGACTCCACACTGGTCGACCTTGAAGACCTAGTCGGCAATAGATCTGACATACTGAATGGCGGCTCCAAATCAAAACCCGGCCAGGTCACGTTCAAGTACGATGGAATGGGTGGCTATGACGATGCCCGCATTCTGGAGGTTCAGGTCAAAGCCCAGCGCCTTGGTCTATGGCTGTCTGACGTCAAGAAGCCAGAGTCAGTGGCCGAGTCTTTAACATCCGTTGTAAAGCGCAAGATTGATAACAAAAAACCGAGGGGCACACAGCCTTGGTACCTGGCCAACTCTGGAATTTTTGCTCACAAGGCCTTCCTCTCCGAAGCGGGGCCGGAGGCGTGTGCGCAGGCGGCTAAGACCGAAAAGCACTGGCATGTGCTGAATGAGGTATTTGGCGTCCAGGCGCTTAAGCCGTACATGAAAGACACCTCCCTGCAGATCAAGGGTGCACTATTTTCGAAGGACTTGGGGCTATGAGTAAGGCAGAACCTGGGGCGCTCTTCCGTGAGGTTTTTGGAAATCCATGGCCTGGAGAGGCCGAGCTGTTTTTTAAAGCAGACTGGACTTCCGAGGAGAAGGGGATCGTTCAGGTTTATTTCAGGAGCGCCGACAACCAAGGCAAAAGCTTTTCGGAAATGTACCAGGCGCTCTGTGACCTTGATGTGGGGCTGGAACCATCCGTTCAAAGGCGGGCCGCAGCGAACTTTATCAATGCGATGCTACCCACCATGGCCCACCTCGAAACGCCTTCGTCTGTCATTACCGAATTGGTGAGGCATGTGGACATTTTACCGGGCCTCCCAGTTTTGGGCATTGTGGAAGTCGCTGAAATCCTATCCGATTGCCGAACAGGATGCTTCGTTCGGGGGATAGACACTTCGCTCAGATCTCACGCTGAACTGGAGCATTTCACGAAAACTCACGAGCAGGCGATGAGCTTTTACATCTCGGCTGTGCTGAGAGACGACATCAAGGCAATTGATCACCTCAATGCGCTGCCGGCGATGCGGGATCTCGTCAGTGATTCGGATATCCGGGGAATCTGTGCCTCGGTAGATCGATATCCTGACGTATTCCCGGCTGAAGCGTCATCCTATTTTGAAAAACTGCCACGGATTGTCCATGTCAGAGATCGCTATATCGCAGCGGCCCCTGTTTCGGTCTACCTGAAGAATCTCAAGACGGCCATTCGAAAAGGATCATCACAAGCGCTCGAGGATTGCTTCGATTCCTCACTGTCGTTGCGCTGCGGGCCGGCATTGATCACCGAAATTCTGAACATGTATGAGCAAGAAAATCGGACACAAACCCAGAAGCAAACGAATCAAATGGTCAAGGCCTGCGTGATCAAACTGATAGAGGCCGGCGTCGACGCTTATCCGGCCTATCTCGAGACGGTTCATGGACGTTTTGGCGCTCTGGATTTTATTGATTCGCCACCGAGCCGGGGTGAGATCATGGATCATTGCCTGGCGAAGCGTAAAGAGGGGGAGCAGGATCCGACCGTGTTTTTGCTGATGTTCACGCCGAAGGAATTGGCCGCGCATGAACGTGGGCAAGAGCTCCTTGAACGGTTGCATAAATACACTCAGGATCCCAAGCTGTTGCAGTTTATGACTTCACTGCAGTATGTCGGTAAAGCTTTTTCAAATGACCTTGGGTTATAGTTAGACTACTTTTACAGTTTTATATAGGGGTGTTTATGAGTTTTGATGGTGCTAGCTTCCTTAAGGAGCATTTCGACAAAGTTGAGGTCATTAAGGAGTCTTCTTTATATGAATGCTTTATTATTGATAGACCCCGTCAGGAAGTCATTGACTCCGTTGTTGAAGCGTATTTCAAGTTTGGTGACTTAATTACATTTTACAGCGCCCTCGCCGAGTATTTTGATAAGTTTAAAAGCGGGTCGCGTATCGCAAAAATGATAATCAATAGCGTTTTTGTCGATATTTGTGAAATCGATGGCGTTACAAAGCTTCTTAATGAAATTATCCAACACCCCACCGATCTTGTAGGTATCCCAAGTCTTAAGACCCCTGACATAGCCAGGCTGGCGCGTGAAGGGCGAAATCTGCTCAGGCAAAGGAGAGGCAGCCTGATCCCGGAAAGCGATCTTCGAGTATTCACTGAGGTCGCCCCGACATTCTATATTTCAGCTATTTTGAATGATGACCTGGACGCTATAGACCACCTAAATAATGTTCCTGGAATGCGCTCATCTTTTGATGTGGATGAAATAAGGAAAGAGTGCAGGCTGATTAAAGACTGGTCGAATAAATACCCGGAACACACGCATCGGTATTTTCTAAGCTTAAAAATCAACAAGGTGTATGATCGGTACCGCAAAGAGACGCCACTGGCTGATTATTTCGACAATGTCGACAATGGAATCAAAGAAAGAAAAGGTGTCGATAACTTTTTCGACGCAGGTCTTTCTTTGCGTTTCGGGCCGTCGATGATCGGTTTACTTTTGGAAAAGTATTCCAAGGCCGCATCGGATGGTCAACTCAAGGTGCGAGACATGTTCTTGGCCCTGCACATAAAGGCGGGAGTTGATGCGTACCCAGCGTACCTGGAGGCCCGGTACGGGCGGGTGAAAGCTCTGGATTTTCTTGACGATCCGCGAGACGCTGAGGAAATCATCGATTGGTGCATGGGATCAAGGTTGAGAGAGCGAAGCCAGGATCACTCCTTCTTCCTGGCCATTCTGGCGCCCAAGGAATTGCTCAAGCATGAGCGAGGTCAGGAGTGCCTCCAGCGTGTGCACGAGCTCACACGGGACGCGAAGCTACTCCCACTAATCACTTCGCTCCAGTATCGCGGGAAGGCCTTCGGAGAAGACCTTAGCCTGTAAGACGCCAACGCTTCACAGAAGTGGCCAGCCCGCTTAAACTCGGGGCTAGCCAATCAGCGAAGAGTTTGAGCATGGATTATCAGGGACAAGCGCCAAAGTACCTTAAGATATTTGGAGATCTGGAGCGCAGTGCCCTGGGTCAGATGAATGCAGAGGTCGCGTTCCCTTACGTCCACACGATGAAATTCCGGCTCCTGGAAAAAGCCCTGCACGAAGGGTATTCGATCCACGAGCTGTTCCTCGCGCTGAAGGAAATTGGTGAGCTGCATTTTGACGACCGTAAATCCGCCAATCATCGGCGATGCCTGTGTTTTCTGATTGCGCATGCTGCCATCACCCAACAGCAACTCGACGCAGCTGTGAATGACTGGCTAGCCTATCCGTCCGACCTGCTGGACAAAACCTACCCTTTGTTTAACGAGCTTTTTACCGTTGACATGGTTAAGCGCGGGCTCTCCCTGGTACGTGATGCCAAGGGCGCTTTAAGGCCCTTGGCGAATATTGAAGCCATTTCGAACGGAACCCAGCTGACGGAGGCGTTCTTCCTCTCAGCGTTGTATAGCGATGACCTGGATGCCCTCGAACACCTTCAACAGTCCCCCACGCTGCGCCGCGAGTTCACCACCAATGATTGCTCGAAAGCTGTTGATGACCTGATTCATTGGGAGCGTGATGCTCCACCGGGCTGGGCGTCCTACTATGAAGGTTACAAGCCACTCCCCAACGTGCAGGCCACGTATTATCGCCATCGGCCTCTGCGCGAATATTGGCTGCAGATAACCGCAGCGATCTCCGAAGGTTCAATGGCCACCCTTGAGCGGGTGTTTGACCCCAAATTCTCAGCGAAACTTGGAAGCGAAGCCGTTTTGGCCCTGGCGTCGGACAACACGCTGACTTCCGACGTACTTGAGGTGCCTAAGGCTTTTTTGGTGAAACACATCGAAGCCGGGGCTGACGTTAAGCTGGCGTTCCTGACTCTGGCGTATGGGCGAATTGAAGCCCTGGATTTTGTCGATGAGCCAATCAGTCTTGATGACGTTGTGCAAAAGACACTGAGTCGTGAAGAAAACCTGTCCTGGGTGTTCCCGTTGTTCCTCTTCATGTTCAGCAGAGAAGAGGTTCATGCCCACGAACGAGGCCAGGAGTGCCTGATGCTTCGTCACCAAATCACCAAGGATCCAAGCTACCTCCCGCTAATTGACTCGCTGCAGTATCGCGGCAAAGCATTCGCCGCCGACTTGGGTCTGTAGGACTGGGGCGAGCCAGCGCGGTCTGACCGGTACGTGTTTGACGATCTGTCAATTTATGCCATATGATTCCGGCCTGTACTTTATGGGCCCCTGCGGGGGCTCCACCGATGATTGCCTGGATTATTGCTATGTACATGACGTTCCATTCAGATCGCCAACACTTCTCGACCCAATTGCGTAATGCTGTGGGCAGCACACTGGTTATCTACAAAAAGGTTGCCAAGCCGGCTGCTGAATTCGATCTAACTCATACCGAATTCGAAAACCTGATCGACTTGCTGAGCCAGCGCGACAACCCAATCATCCAGTCGGCCAACGCCATTACCGAAGCTGAGTTTCAGCACACCCTCCAGCAGTTCGTTGACCGCTTTGCCGCCATCGAAGCTAAAGAGCTGGCTGAACTGGGTCTGTCTCCGGACTCCCCAGCAGGCCAGGCTGCTATGGCCAATGCCAAGCGCCAGGTGGACTTCGTCAAAGGCGTTCAAGCGCAGCCTATCGAAGAGATGCGCAAGCTGATCTCGTTGATTCGTATTGAAGTGCTGATCAATGGCTACATGCTGTATTTCGGGAACGTCGAGCATGAAGTGATGGGCATGGTGTGCTTCATGAGCCGGGATTTCCAACGTCCAACTCAGGAAGATCTGCGTAAATCGGGCCTGGTCGAAATGGACATGTCGAACGTCTCCGAGGGTGTGCAGGCAAGCCCTGCAGCAAACCTTGCCGGCAATGTTTCAGCCAGCGTTGCCAGTCGCGCCCCGACCGGTGCCACTCTGCACTGACCCTGGTCTTCGTCCTTGCGGGCGGTGAACCTGCTTTCACCACCGGATCAAATTTACTTTTCGAGAATTACTCTTATGGATATGACGTACTGCTCCGATCCTAGCCACTTTTTCACTTCCCACATCGTGGAAACCACCGGCGATGTTGTTGTCTTGACTCGTCCAGTCACCTATCCGGGGCTGGAGTTCGACTCCGCCCTGGAAAGTCTGAAGGGTTTGACCAAGATTCTTCAGCAGCCGCAGCACATCTTCGGCAAGGTGCTCTCGACCATCCCCAAGGATGGCTTGCGTGAGTCTTTGCAGCGTTACTTGGACAGCGAGCCTACGGTGTCCGCCTATGAGCAAAATGCCCTGACCTACGCCTCCGTTGAGGAAGCGACCGCTATGGCCGCTGCCCATGGCAGAAGGCTGGCGTTTGCCCAAAGAGCCGTGAATGCCGGTGATGATGAACTGGCTGGCATGGTCAGCATGATCCAGATCGACATTCAGGAAGAGGAATACGTCCTCTACGCTGGCAGCCCGCAGAACGAGTTCACCTTTATCGCGATTCCGATTCCGCTGGATACGCTCAACATGACCCCCGAGGAACTGGAGCGGATGCAGATCGCCACTGAGGGGGAGGAGGTATGTCCCTACTGCGCGGATGGCCGGCCTCATCCTGATGACGAGCGTCACGAGGGTGAAATCACCCCAGACATTCAGCCTGCCAAGCGGACACTGAACTGATCGGTTGAGCATGTTTCGATGCATTGATCTCTTCGTTAGCTGTTTTTGCTTGTTTAGCTGCCCAGCTAAACAAGCCCTTTTACATAATCAACAACGGTTCGCATCTCTGTCGGCGCCAGCCGTGTGTGCACGAAGGCAAGCCTGATGGCGTCTTTTTTTTCGCACTGGTTGAACCACGACTAATCCGTATTGGAAATTCAATGGAACTTAAAATCGTCAGAGTTGGGAACAGCGCTGGTCTCGTAATCCCTTTGGCCGTCATGAAAGCCCTAGGCGCCAAAAGAGGTGATTCGTTCGATCTTGAAATGACCGCTGATGGCTTATCGCTGAAACTCAAAACCATGCAACCAACCTACACTATCGAATTGATCGCGGCGATGTGCGATATGGAAGCGCCAGAGCCTGATGGGCTCGAAGCGTGGGAAAACCTCGGCATTAACGCCAGTCGGGATGGTGCGGCCATGACTCCATACGATCTGGGTGACATTGTGCGCTTCTCAAGCGGGCTAGGTTCCACCATCGAGGTTCTGGTACTGAGCGAAAAACAACACAACGTAATGGCGCTGCCGCTGGTGGCGCCTATCGTGGCAGGCCCGGTGGATCGATATGCCGGTATGGCGGTAGTACTGGAGGATACCGTCGCCGATGGCTTCGCGTTACTCAACATGGTGCGCAACCTGGATCTACAGGCCCGTGAAGGGAAGGTGATTGGTAGCACGCCTGGCGGCGTGATGAGCGAGGCTCGGGCAAGACTTCTCACCATCTTTGGTGCCTGAACGCTCATGACACCTCGACTGGCGCTGCCAGCCTTCTGGGCCTCGGACTACGCTGGATTACTTTTAGCTTAAGAGGGAGAGTGCAGTAATGATCGGAAAATTTGCGCAGCAATTCAGCACTGGCATTAAGCAAGGCTTTCGTACCCGCGACTTCGCGTTCTTGGGGATTTTGGCTATTGGCCTGAGCATTCCCCTTATTCTCCTGAGTTTTACCGCCTGGAATTTCGGGCAGGGCTTCTCCTGGCAATTGATCGTCGACATCGGTACGCCGTTTTGGTTTTCGGTGCTGTTCAGCTTCTACATCATTGGGATCAAGGTGCTACAGGTGTACCACCAGCACGATGGCAATCCTGAGGCCATTCCCAAGCTGGCCCGCCAGTTCGACGTCGTCGTGTTTTTTGTGCTGATCGTCCTGATCGCCGGCCTGATGATCAAGTAAAGATCCGCTGATCACCGGCGCATCGGCGCCGGTTCGGCATGCGTTTTTAATTTGCGGGAGTATAACCATGACAGTACGAACCAATGGCGCCGAATTGAAGGCGTTTTTTGCCGACAAATCGTTCTGGCCAGACGACCAGCCTGGTGGCAACAACATCTGGCACGACGAACTGACCCTGATCATCAACGACGAAGAAGACCTGGAGCCGGTGATCGACAACCTCCACAATTCCGACCGTGTGAAGATCACCTATGGCGACGTGTATTCGACCGCAAAACCGCACTTCACCAGCGTTGAAACCTACTTCAAGCGCTGGAAGAAGACCACAACCCACACCTCGGTGTTGGTCTCGGTACCCAATGAGAATCTGGAAGCGGTGAAGGCGGCGATTCTCGGCGCTGGTGGTGTCCTGGCTTAAGCCCAGATCAAAGGCCAAGATCCTGGCTGAAAACCTCAGCCAGGTCACTAAGGTTTAGAATGGTCTCCAGGCCACGAAGTTGATGCTTCATCACCAGGCGCCCAAGCTTATTGGTGTACGCGCTGGCGCGGAACAAGGACGCCAAGTCATTACGCTTGTGGAGGCACACCAGTAGGCGAATCGGCAAAGGGCCACTGACGTAAAGAATGTCCTTCTTGGGAATCTCAAAGCCCATTAAGTCGAACAGCAGGTTCTCATCCTTGCTCGCGGCGCAGGTCTCCAGAAGATGGTTGGCGAACTGGGTCAATACGCTCGGGTGTATGCCCTGCAGTGTATCCGCCTCTTCGCAGAGGAATTCGAACCACTCCTTATCGGTCATGGCCGTTCGCAGCTCGATGGCAATCTCAGCGACCAATTTGAGTTTGGCATCCAGAGTGGTGTTGGGCCTAAGCCACTGAACAGCGTTAAATACCATCTTCAACCAGTGTTTGGAGCCTGGCCTGGATCTGAGAAGGTTGGGGGTGGTGAGGATCGGCCACTGTATCGTACTCACGATGATTCCCATTATCTGGGCATTGGCGTCAGTCAGATAGTCGAACAGAGAATCAGTCGCGTAAGCCTCCGCCAACGCGAGATTGATCGCATCTGGAGTGGGGGCGGGAGCTGTGGCGGGGATTTTGGTTGTCATTGATCATCCGTGAAAAATCGTTTGGCCTCATGGCCATGAAGAGTGGTGCGTTAAGTAGTATTATGAGACTAAATGTGGCTAAATGCAATCAAAATATAGTGGTATATTGCCACCGGAAAGGTTAAAACTGAGTTTCTTGAGTGCCGGCAAAGCTGGACAGTCTGTCCCGATAGACCTCGCTTGGCGTACATTTGAAGAAAAGGAGAGCGTTGTGTCTGACCATTTGGCAAAAATTCGTCAATTGAAGAGCGACGTCGCAGACGAGTGGGATCTGGATAAATTCTCGGAGCGGCTGTATGCGCTGATCGACGGCCTGATCGAGGCCGAGGCATTTCTTCTGACGGCCACGCCCTCCCAGAGGACGGCGGTATTGAGTCATACGGTCAAGTGCGAAGTCACTTTTGTCCTCCAAGGCTACAGCTTGCTTTTGCACCGAAAGGGTCTGCTTGAGGTCTTTTTCCGCAAGAATCCTGATCCACTGTTTTTGTCTGGCGCTGTCCAGCGGCTGATGAACCAAATCGACGATCCTGAACACATGTCCCTGGCCCGTGAATCAATCCGCCTGGGCGCCATTTTCATCCCCGAAAAAACGGGGTACCTCGCCGAGATACTTCACACCAAAGATGGCCGGCTGCCCGTTGATGTCTGCAAAGGCCTGCTACAGAACTACCTTGAGTATTCTTGGGCGTATGACATAGGCCGACTCAACAATGGCGGGGCGCGTGATTTCACTATCGCGTTGTTAACTGTTTGCGCTGATGACGGCGAAGAGGATTTTGTCATTGATTTCCTGGCTCAGGCACATGAAAACCTGCTGCCAGACAGGAGCCTGAATAACGAAGGTCGTGCGACGCCCACCCACGCCTACTACGAGTTGCTTCTCCAACACTGCCGCCACGAACAACTGATGGTCAGGCTGTCGGAATCAAGCCCCGAACTGTACCAGGCATTGATGGTGGATAAAGGCTATCAGAAGGCACTGCACAAGAAGATCACTGAACCCACTCCCGGCGACGTCTTCGATATCTCAAGGCTGCCACCAAGCAGCGTGATGGATGAGGAGTTTCTTTCGCATGCACTGTGCTCCTTGTCCACCAGTGGAAAGTTGAATGTCGCCCGCTATGAGGTGATAGCTCGGACTTGGGTGAAGGCGGGTTTCCCAGGCAGCGTGCAGGCCTACGCCAAGGGGTTCGAGCCTCTAAGTCAGCAGCTTGCTGAGCTGCAGGCGTACCGGAGCACCATTTTCACCGAATCAACCCTGGAGCAGCTGTGGGGCCTCAGTAAGAGGCATGCCACTTTTCACCAGTCATTGCTGATGCTCGACTTCATCTACACAGCGCCAGCAAATCA
The DNA here is from genome assembly GCF_028823535.1 of Pseudomonas serbica. Taxonomy (GTDB): domain Bacteria; phylum Pseudomonadota; class Gammaproteobacteria; order Pseudomonadales; family Pseudomonadaceae; genus Aquipseudomonas; species Aquipseudomonas serbica. The sequence continues at coordinate 942,387 of NZ_JAQIYM010000090.1, forward strand.
GATCTTGAATGACGTCGAAACCCTGGATCGTCACCATGCGATGCACGTTCTCAAGCATGATGAGATACCAGATACGTTGAAGGTGGACGGAACCGTCATGGTGTCGCCGCTATTGCTTGCGGCCTGCCTCAAGCGAGTCAGACATATGTCGGACTATGACGAGAAAAATGCCGACATCGAAGCTGTGATCACTGATGCGTTTTCCAATTCATCCCTCCATGGAACACTCAGAAAGTTGTCGGAAAAGCGGCTCTACCAAGTCCGCCGCTACGCTCCTGGCATTACCGACGAGGTCATTCGTACCATCCATTGGGATGACCTAAAGATTCTGGCGGGGATTTTTTCTGAGGATCTGGGTCTATAGCAGCATCCGCGAGGCGGTGGGTGCAGACGAGAGAATCGCCTTTCCAGGAACTGGCTAGTCCTTTGTTCCTGATGCATGTGCCGTGTGCGGCAATGATTGAGCAGGTCGTGGCATTCATCGCCGGCTGGCTTTAAGATGCTGGACAAAGACACAGGAAGACATGGATGAGTATTGAATTCGACATCGACACCGCCTTCAAAGTGAAAAAGCCCTGCGCCGACTGCCCGTTTCGCAAGGTTGGCGCCATCGATCTGCGCCCTGGCCGGCTCGAGGGGATCATCAAGTTTTTGCTCGAAGATGATCACCATCTGTTCCCGTGCCACAAAACGGTCGAGAGAACTTCAGATGACATTGAAGTCGACGGTGTTTGTGAAACCAACGCCGAGGCATCAGCGTGTGCCGGCGCACTGTCGTACCTGGTCAAGCTCGGGAGAATCCCAGTTCCGATGCGAGTGATGCACAGTCTTCAGCTCATCAACATCGACGATTGGGATGCGCTTGCTGATCTAACCATCGAGCCAGATCAGGAAACCTTGCTACCGATGCGTTCAGAGACTACTGGGAAGTCCAGGTAACGCCTGCAGGGAGGCATTTCTCACGCCTTGATCCTATTTCTTGTTCGCGTTTGGATCGAAGTTAAATACAGTGCGCATAACGACGTTGTACATGCGATCCACCTGGCGTTGGTTGTCCTCAGGTTGACTCTTCGGCGATGGATCTTCTTCATAAAACTTGAGAAATTCGGCATACAACCGCAATGCAGCCTTGGCATTGGCCCGATATTCCGGCGAGTTATAAGCGGGCTTCTGTGCAGGATCAAGCATTTCTTGTGGAATGACGGGGCCTTTTATGTTCTTTTGACGGGCTTCCCAACGCAAAAGCCGCACCATCATAGGTTCTACCTCACCGCCTTCAGCCTTAACCTTTACCTCGGGCTTTACCTCAACCTCAGGCTTAGCTGCCTGAACAGGAGCAACCTTCACAGCATTGCAGGTTGTCGGGTGATTTGAAACCATCCGGTAGGTCTGGGCCTTAACCGCTACCTTGTACTTTGCGCGACACCCGGAACAGGTGCGCTCAAATACAAAATTGGAAAAATGCTCCGCTGCCACTTGGGCGAACCTCCGGTCTGACACCTGCTGACCGTAAGGCACCGGATACCTGAGCACAGAGTCCAGGAACGATACGTCACCCCGCACGCAAGCATCCGCCACCCGATTACCCAGCTCTTCGGCTAGTTCTGCATACATCGCCAGCCGATAGGCCTCGACCGAGGCCTTGCTTGTGGGGTTGTAGTCGTTATGAGGGCCTTCATCGAGAGAAAGTCGGTCGAAAAATGCCCGGCACTCCAACACAGAGGCATAAACTGCATCGTAATACCGTTCGCGCCGTCTCTGAGTACCTGGTACGGACTCTCGAATTCGAATCGCCACGATTCGGTCTGCGAGATAACCGGTGAATTCGTTGTAGTTCATCACACGTCCTTGAGAGTGAGCTTAGGTTACCGACCGCGTCAGCTTGGGTCTTCAGCGTTTTGTTCACCAGCGAATTAATTTAACTCTTTTTGGCGGTACTTGCGAGGACACTGTCCAGCAGGATCGAGCAGCTTGCAACGAGCGTTAGCAAGGTGTCACGACGCTGATAGTCCTTAGCTCGTTCAGCCACATCAGCCGCTGCCTGATACAGAGCGCCGGCTCGTTCCAGGTTGCGTTGGCGACTTTTAGGTTTCCACCATTTGGCGTCCCATGGCCATTGTTTAGGCTGAGGACTGTCTTCACCGACCGCGTCGCGGTAGGAGAGGGCTGCCAACTCCAACAATTCAGCTCCGTGCTGATAATCGTGCTCCAATGTCCAGCCTTCAATTTCCTTTTGGCGCTTGCGCTCGGCGGCGATGAGTTGAAGCCCGGTGATTTTCCGCATGAGTGTTTTCCTTGGCACTTGCTGGTTTGGCGCCAGGCCATCCCTCTAAGGCGGCGCAGACGTAACTAACTATAGGTATCCTAAAGATACCGGTCAATCATCGCGATATGAAACCCTTCAGTGTCACGATAGCCCTGAGGCTGGTGCTGATGTCGCACGGGCCATCGCACGACCCCTTGGGGATGCAGTCCCCGACATCACAAGCGTCTACCGCACCAAAGCCGCAAGGGCCCGAGCGGTCGCTGCCGGAGGCGGGCTTATCCTTTCGCTTCTTCCGCTCTTCCTCACGCTCCTTTGCAGCGCTCTCACAGCTGAGGAAGCGCTGTTTAATCAAACCCCATCCGCTGATGAGCCCCTTGTCCTCCAGAATCGAAAGTACCGCTCCAGAGCAGCCTGGCCCGCCATGGGTGTGCGAATAGGCGCAGCGAAAGCCTTTGTGTGGAGAGATCCGTCGCTGGTAAAGACGGATGGCAAGACGGTAAAGGGCTTTCATGAGCGCCTCCAAAAATGTGTCAATATATGGCATATATCACGATATGATGACATGGTCAAAATCGGCGCCGATCTGGGAAGCCACGTACCCCTTTGAGTCAGCAGGATAAGGGGCTACAGGCCGTTTTGAAGATAGTACATACCATACATACCATGCGTGGCACATAGCATAAATCAGAGGTTTTTTGTGAAAAGCTACTTCCAAGCTGACATTGGTAAATGCCGTGTGACCGGGATCAGCGGCCTCAAGGCCAGCACCGGGGCCCGCTGGTTCCTAGGTTATTCGACCAATCCATGCCTCAGTGATCAGGGTGATAAGCCCAACAAAGGTCGCAACCGCTTGGCTGATTGGTGCTGGCGACGGGTCGACGGGCCGTGGACTTTGTACGGTTGGGTGAGTCCTTCACGCAGCCGATTTTTCGGCTTCAGCCTGACGCTACCCGGCGAGGCCAAGGCCAGTCTTAAAGATTATTTGGTACGTTAATTGACAGGTATCTCTAGGATACCTATATTCCCCCCACATGAGCCATTTTGCGGCTCGATTCTCGGAGTGGCTCATGCTCAATATTTCTCTCTCGTCCCCGCCGTTGAAAGCAGACAAAGGCCTTAAAAATGGCAGCTGCAACCGAGGGTCTTGCCAGGAGCCTGGTGCCACCTTTTTCAATCGGTCGACGAAGATGTACTACTGCGAAGACTGTGCGGCGAAAATAAACTCCTACGCGGAAACCAAGGAATACTGCATGGAGACCTTCGGCTCTCCTGAGCTATGCGTCCATGACGATGGCCCGTATGACCTGCGGTTCAAGCCTCTGCCATATTTGTTGAAAGCCTCAGACAAAAGCTCGGCGGACTCCTGACCATGGATGTTGAGTCGTTCGAGCCAAGCGATGAGATGATGGCGCTGATCAATGAGCGCCTTGCACCCGGTCGGGCAGCAAATGCCGAGCGGCGGGATAGGCTTCAAGCCAAATACGGGGAGGGGGCGCCCATCCAGTTTTTCGCTGAGCCTGACTACCCCGGTGACATGGACACTGCCTATGCGCGAAACCTCAAGCATAAGTGCTTGCTCCGAGAGTTGCAGGTGCTTGGCTTGGAGGTCTGGGAGCGCACCGGAAAAAAGGCACAGTTTGACGCAATAACGGAGCTGGTGATCGGGATCTCTCGCGCACCCAGTGAGCGCATGAGCCTGAGTTTTAACAGTCGTCCGACACGCTTTTTGCCAGCGATACTTCATGACAGGCAATAGTGATAAGTACGTTGGAATTCATTTCCAGGATGGTAAGGCCGTTGGTCTGTACCGGTTCGAACTCGATCATGGTGCCCACAACTTCCACCAACAGGCCACCAGCCTCAATGCTTTCCGGCGCCGGGAGCAGAAGCGTGCGAGTGAAGCCATTCGCAAGGATTGGGAGAAGCAAATCACTCGCTGGCCGACCATTCGGTACACGGAAATTCGATTGGCTGAAGACTTTGACGCGCAGGAAGCCATCGTGCCTATGTACGACGATCTATCGGTCAATCACCCAACATCGCTCGCCGGCTTTTACCAAGTCATTGGATACGACACTGCAAAGCAGCGTTACAGCTAGGAGGCTACATGCCAACCAAAGTCGCCATAGTCTACAGCTTCGGTTACCCGCAATCGGTGCACAAGTTTGCATTCCCGGCAGCTTCCGACCCGCAATACGACAAGGACATCGCCATTCTTGAAGAGATTGGCACGCTGGAAGGCGAGCGCTTGACGGAGTACGTCCAGGCTCAAACCGTGGACAGTCACCTTCGATTGCGGCTCGGCTTTGAAGATCTGAAGGATTACGAGCGTCGACTTGAGGTTTTTGCCAAGCTCGTCGAAGAGCTGAACCTACAGGACGTGATGCCGGCGCGGAATGAAGTACCGATCACCGAGCACGAATCGATCTGGGCGATGTTTGATGCGGTGGGTTTTGATCCCCTGCGCAAAGCATTCACTCAGGCGCGTTGGCAGGCCATGGTGCCGCCTGTATTCAGCAAGAAGCGATACCCTGAGCACGTTGCTATCCATTATCAGAACGGTAAGGCCATCGGCATTTATCGCATCGACCTGATCACTTACGACGGCACGCTACATAAGCAGGCAACCAGCCTGAACTCGTTCAAGCGCCGTGAAGAAAAGCGCGAAAGTGAAGCAATTCGCAAGGACAGGAGAGCCCATGTTTCTCGCTGGCCGACCATCGAATACACCGCCGTGCACGTCGCTGCCGACTTTGACCGAAGCGAAGCGATTCACTCACTCTACGGCCATCTGCCCATCCACCGACCGGCCACTTTGTACCGTTTCTACAACGCCATTGGTTACAACAGCGCGAAGAAGCGCTATAGCGCTCATGAACCGGGACTCGCTACACTGAACAATCCAAATACCCCCGACGGCCTGTAAAAGGCCACGCAGGCCTGCGAGACACGACCTATGCCACGATCCGAGCTCAAAGATGCGAAAGCCCCCTGCAAATCGCAAGGTCAAGCGACCTATGCGAGAGGGGATACTCGCAATCTCCTGCGCGTAGCGCTGGCTCTGTCCAAGCTGGAGCACCCCACTCTGAATAACCTGGCTCGCGAAACGGGTCATGTGAAGTCGGGGATTCTGCGTGATATCGAGCGGCTCCAGGCCTATCTCGGCATCGTTATTGAAAAGCGGGGCTCCGAGTATCTGCTGCACAGCTGGGGGCCAGTCGTTAAGAGTGCAGAAGGCATTGAGCAATTTCTGAGTGCCTCCCTCGGTGAGGTCAAATCGTGAAGAAACGTACTGCGCTTGAGATTCTTCAAGATACGGAAGCCAATCATCCGTTGCGCGAAGGGGCTGTGATTGACCATGTCAAACTCGCGCTGTGCCCACCTGACCGACAAGATGCGATGACCGAGAAGTTGCTCGGCAAGGATTTTGGCTATACCGGTGCCAAGCGGCTGGATGACGGCACCTATGTTGTGGTGCAAAAGCTGTTTTCGACAGCGGCCATCGGCTTTGTCGATTCCATCGGAATGATGGACAAGCGCTACTGCTTCCGGGATCTTCTGGACTGCTTGTCCGCCTGGGAAGAACTCAAATCCTGCACGGACGAGCCAGAAGGGTGGATTGCTCGCCGCCCTGAAAGGCCCGAAGACAAGGAACGCGAGTTCCAGCGCACATTGGCTGAGTTCCGGGCCCGCGAAGCCGCTAAAGACTCTGGGTCGTCCTTCGAGCCTTAGTCAAGACGCCGAATTTTGAGCACAAAAAACGCCCCCAAGGGGGCGTTCTCGTTCAGCCCGGCTTAGATCCGGAAGCTGCCAACCAACTCTTTCAGTCGACCGGCTTGTAGCTCCAGATCTTTGCACGCCCGCAGGGTGGACTGCAGGTTCTCCACGCCTTCCTGGTTCAGCGTGTTGATCTCGGTGATGTCCATGTTGATGGTTTCAACCACGGAGGTCTGTTCCTCAGTGGCGGCGGCCACCGACTGGTTCATGCCGTCGATCTCGCCGATACGCAGGGTCACGCTGCCAAGGCGCTCGCCGGCCTGGTTGGCAATGCCTACGGTGTCCTGGCTGTGGCGTTGGCTCTGGGCCATGGTTTCCACCGAGGCTTGAGCGCCGTGTTGCAGCTCCTCGATCATCTTTTGCACTTGCTGCGCCGACTCTTGGGTGCGGTGGGCGAGGTTACGCACTTCGTCCGCTACCACGGCAAACCCGCGACCGGCTTCGCCGGCGCGTGCAGCCTCAATGGCGGCGTTCAGTGCCAGCAGGTTGGTCTGCTGGGAGATGCTCGTGATGACTTCCAGGATCTTGCCGATGTTCACCGTGTTGGTGTTGACCGTCTCGATATTGGTGCTCGAAGCACTGATCATCAGGGAAAGTTCATTCATCGCCTTGATGCTCTGTTCTACGACCTTCTGGCCTTCCTCAGCCAGTTGACGGGCGTCGCTCGCCTGGTGCGAAGCGTGGGCCGCGTTCCGGGCGATCTCCTGAGCAGCAGCGCCCAGTTCGTTGATGGCGGCGGCCACACTGCTGGTACGGTTGGATTGCTCGTCAGAGTTGGTCATCGAAGAGTTCGAGGCGCTGACCACACGCAAGGCGACTTCGTTGACCATCAACGTCGCAGAAGACACCTCAGTCATCGAGGTGTGGATGCGTTCGACAAAGTGGTTGAAGGACGTGCCGAGCATGCCGAATTCATCGTTGTTCTGGATGGTCAGACGCTTGGTCAGGTCACCTTCACCTTCGGCGATGTCTTTCATGGCGCCGATCATTACGTGCAGAGGGCGCAGCAAGCGGCGAATGAACATTCCCATCAGGCCGATAATTACCAGGATCGACAGGATGGAAGCGATCAGGGCTGATTTACGGAACTCGGCCAGGGTCGAATAGGATTTTTCCTTGTCGAGGGAGATCGCTACGTACCAATGGACAGAAGGCAGACCCTTGATTGGGATGAAGGACACCAGACGCGTTTTGCCATTCAGAACCGCTTCTTGCACACCTGGTGTCATGTTGTGACTCCAGGTGGTGTAGACGTCATTCAGCTTCTTGTTGATCAGGTCTTTGTTGTGGTGTACCAGGATCGTGCCATCGCCATCGACCAGGTAGGCATAACCCCTGCCGCTGAAGTCCAGGCTGTTGATGTTTTTAACCAGCGTTTCCAGGGTTAAGTCGCCGCCGATCACACCCACCAGGTTGCCATCTTTGTGCACTGGGGTTGCGATACTGATAACCAGCCCACCGGTGCTGGCGTCAATGTAAGGAGCGGTGAGGGTGGTGCTGCCGGTTTTCACAGCATCTTGGTACCAAGGCCTGACGCGAGGGTCGTAACCGGCTGGCAAGGGTGTGAATGGGCGTTGAGTAAAGATGCCTTGTGTGTCCCCCATGTAGGTGGTTAAAAACGTGTTGGTCATCGACTTCTGTTCCAGCAAGAGGCCGACGAAGTTGAGATCTGGATCCAGCGCCACACTCTGGGCCAGGTTCTCAATCAGTGTCACCTTGCCCGACAACCAGTTGTCGATGTTGGTAGCCGACAGTTCACCCATCTGGCTGAGGTAGCTGTCCAGATCCTTCTGGATCGTCTCCTTCTGCTGAAAGTCATTGGAGGTGGTGAAAGCGGCGAACGTTGTCAGGACGATCAACGATGCGGCAATCAGGATTTTGCTGCTGAACTTCAAGTTTTTGATCATTGACGTTTTCCGAAATTCCTAAGGCATTGCGTCGCCACCTGGGGATCCAGGCGGGCTTAATACGTGTGCCAGAGCCTGCTGTGAAGCGCGCCAATTAACCGACGGACTTAAAACGGGCTATCGCTGATTGCCTATCGACAGTTTTCAGTAAAACTTTCAGTCTCAGGGTGTGAAATTCCCAAAATTTACACTACCGGGGACGAGCGGTAGGCGTAGGCGATGAGCAAAGATAGTGCGATAATTGACACTTTCCCGTTCTACAGCCCTGAGGCACTCTTCATGTCGCGCATCATGCAGTTCGCTTTTCCGGTTCCTTCGAATGAAATCGACTTCACAGTCCCCTGTATTGTGGAGACGCTGTGCCACCCGCTGTATCGGCCAAGGGAGATGATGCAGGCAGTCAACCAGGGCGGAAAAATCAAAATCCACATGCTGGTTGATGAGTCCAAGCCGCAGAGAACGGAGCGGTTCCTGATCATTGGCACGGGAAAAGAAGTTGCCGGCCACTTGCTGAACTCGATTCGTTCCGTGGGCCACCTGCTGATGAACGACGGCCAGTATGGTGTCCACGTTTATCACATCGAAACCCATCCTGAAGCCGGTCAGGAAGTGCCGAAGAAGACCAAACTGACGGTAGAGTTCCAGCTCGCAGATTATGGAAACGCGGGTGATGTCAGTGACTTGGCGCGATATCTTAATCTCTTTTGTGTTCATCATGCGGGCGATGTGAAGTCTGACCTCACCAGCAGTGGCAGCGGCAGCGCCGGCCCGCACAAGATCCACGTGCTCAGCAACAAATTCCTGGACAGTCATGAGTTCGCGGGATTCAAAGAACGTATGTACCAAGATCCGTTGGTCAGGGCCCTCAAGTTCATCAAATTGTCGTGAGGGCTGCAGCGTGACCATGCAATTTTCTGAAATGTATGTGAAGACGGAAGTCAATCTTAACTCCAACAAATTCTGGAAAGTGGAACGCGATTCCAATTTCACGGTGCATGTCGTGAATGGTCGGATTGGCGGGGCTGGCCAGGTTCAGAAACCTAAGCCATTCCCTAACCAAGCCCAGGCCGACCGCTACATCCAAACGAAGATTCGCGAGAAGCTGCGCGATGACTACGTGAAATTCGAGAGCCTGACGGCTGCGGTGAAGAGTCCTGCCAGCCTGGGCCGCATGGCGCTTGAGATGGCGGCATCGGAGCAAATCCGTACCCAGCACCCGCAAGTGGTGTCCGATCTGGTCAAACGCCTGGTGCAGGCCAACGTCCACGCTATTCTCGACAACACCGAGCTGAAGTACGATGAGCACACCGGTGTGTTCCAGACCCCACTGGGTGTCGTGACCCAGGAATCGATCCACAAGGCGCGGGATTTGCTGATGAGGATCAGCAAGCACGTGGCCGGCGAGGACTTTGAAAGCGATGAGGTCAAGGCCCTGTTGGGCAAGTACCTCATGCTGATCCCGCAGAAGGTTGGGCGCAAACTGGCCGTCAAGCAGGTGATTCCTGATGACGAGGCGGTGGCTAAACAAAGCGGCCTGCTCGATGACCTGGAAGCTTCGATTGCCCAGGTGGCCGAGTTGCGTAAGCAGCAAGTGGCCGGCGATGGTGCAGCCGCACCCTCGGTGCCGAACATCTTCAATTGCGCCATCGATGTGGTTGAGGATCGACAGATCCTGGCCGAGATCGAGCGGTTCTACAACGCTACCCGTCAGCGCATGCACGCGTCTTATGACCTTGGCATCAAGCGGGTATTCGCAGTCTCGGTTGACCATATGGACGCTGCCTTTGAAGGGGGCGGCAAGAGCGTTGGTAACGTCCAGCGGCTTTGGCACGGCACTCGCCCAGGAAACGTCCTGTCGATCCTTAAAAATGGCCTGGTGATCCCTCCAGAGTCTGCGGGGCACAGTTGCGGTCGTGCCTATGGCGATGGGGTCTATTTCTCGGATCAATCAACGAAATCGTTGAATTACGCCCTGGGCCTGCAGCACAGAACGCGTGAGCATCAGGTGTTCATGTTCCTGGCGGACGTGGCGATGGGTAAGAGCTTTATCCCACGGCATTCGGACTCTCGGCTGCATTTGGCCGGGCATGATTCGGTGTTCGCCAAGGGCGGCCAAAGCGGCGTGATCAACAACGAAATGATCATTTTCAAAACAGAGAAATCCGCAATTCGATTTCTCGTAGAATTCCATTAAAGGGACATGATGAACAGGATGAACAAGATTTACACCTTCGCGGCTGTGTTGCTTCTTGGCTACTTGGCAGTGGATACGAGTGTGAGCTACATCGGCGACTACAACGACTACATGGACAAACAGAAGGCGATCCGGTCTCCCGTTGGTCGTTATAGTGAAGATGCCTTGAAGAACCTTGATAGCGACGGCTTCAAATGGATGGCAGAGAAGGGCATTACCTACCCTGATGCGGCCCGTACAACGATGTCCGCGCTGGAAGCGAACGGAAAATACGCGGAGCGCGATGCGTATTTGGTGAAGGTGTTGGCTCAGTACCAGGATCATCAAAAATGGGACATCTTTGACTGGAAGGAACCGCTGTTAGATTCCCTCTGGAAATTCGACAACGGTGTGACGCCGAAAACCAAAAACGACCCGACCGGCGAGAAAAATACCCTGGCATCGCTGGCGCCAGAGCAAGTCGAGAAGCTCAAACGCTGCTATGTGTTTCTGAAGAACCGCTACACCGTCGAATCCCCATCCTTTGGGCCAATGATCGACATTCACGACAAGACCCGGTCGCCGGAGTGTGACCTTTAACGGCGCCTTAGCACGACGAAAAAAATAACCAAAGCGCCGGTCTCTGACCGGCGTTTTCTTTGGTTTTCTGACTGATTACTGGTCACCCGAATGCCAACTTTTTTGTGTGGGCCTTCGTCCAGTTTCAGCCGCCATGCTGGCGGAGAGGGCGACTCTCTCTGAACACCTATTGCAGAGAGCTACGCAGCCGCTCGAAGTCGCGAATGTAACTTTCAGCACGGAGGAAACGCTGCCGGTCGTCCTCGGAAAATCGGGCCAAGGCCTCCTCGCGAGGGAGCGTGTCGAACTCCGGCCCCTTCATGGCGTCCAGGTAGCCTTCACGGTCGCGAATGGCGCATTCCAGCGCGTAGTGCAGGGCTCTGGACTTGCCGTTCTCGTATTGGCTCATACGCCTCGTCTCCTGCGTCGCTGGCTCTGGTACTCCGTCCAGTACCCACCATGATCGCTTTCCTGCAACCGGTCGCGCAGCAACATGGCGCAGGCATGGATGCGTTTTTTGGAAATCGTCGGGTAGCACTCTTCGGTCGCGGCCAGCCACTGAGGCAAGGTTGTGTAGGCTTCAGACCTGGCCAGGCGCAGCAGGGTCGCCTCGATTTCCACGTCAGAGATTTCATCAGTTGGGGTGGTGTCGGTCATATCAGTCATCCATGTATGTGGAGTGTGCAGCGACGAAGAGAGCAATCGGAACTTCGCCGCAGGCGCCTGTCTTTAATCAATCCGAAAATCTGGGTGCAATGCTTTCCAGTGTAGGCGCAAGGCCTCTTGCTGGTAGTCCGGCATCGGGCTTTCCGCCAGCGCTTGGGGCCACAGGGTGCGGGCCTTGTCCAAGGCAGCCTTCAGGTTCAGATGGATGATGCGCCACGGTACGTCAACGTCCTTGGCCCAAGCTTTGAAGTGTTCGAAGCTGACGTCGTACCAGGCCTTGGTCTTGGCCATGTTCAGCGCATACTGGACTTCATCTTTCATGTAGATCTTGGTCGAGACAATGTCGTAAGCCGGGGAGAGCTCGGCGTCCATACGGTTGCTGTATAGCAAGCTCCAGTTCTTCAGGTGGGCGTCACCGTTGGCCAGCAGGATGTTCACGAGCAACCGAATGGCCATTTGCACGATGTCGCGCTGCCCATGCAGCGTCTTGTGGTAGATCAGCTTGCCGATTTGCTCGTAGTTGGCGACGCGGTACTTGTCGTGGGCGTAGGCAAAGAAGATCTGCGCGAAGTCTTCCGAGTTAACCCGCTCATGGCCCGGCAGTCGGTCGTAGCGGCGAATGCCATACGCCAATGTCTCATTGGGCAGGTTGATGGCCGGCAGGTTCTCGATCTGATCCATCTCGATCAACCTGATTTCCGGGATGTTCACGCCGGCCAAACCGGCCAGTGTCATGCTGGTGTACTCGTTGAGCGGTACATGCGCATGAACAGTGGAGGGCGTTTTGACGATCCAGTCACCGGGCGCCTGGGGATCACCGGTGATATACCGGCCATCCTGATCATGCATTGAGAATTTCATCTGTACGCCGGCCAGGGAGAAGTAGGCCCGGCGATCTGGCATGTCGATGGTGGTCGGTTCGATCTTTCCATGGTGTTCCAGGACATATCCTGGAATGTGTTCAGCTTCCATTGGCTCGGCGAGCAGCGCCCCCGGCAAATCCTTACCCAGCCAGCCCAGCAGCGGGAACTCGTTGTCGCGATGAGTCTTCATCATCTGGGAGAGCAAGTCCCGCAGTGAGCCCTCTGGAAGCAAGTTGCTCAACACCGGGTGAAGCCGTTGGGTGGTCATGTACGGGTGTTTCTTCTCCAGCTGCCGCTGAAAATTGTCGGGATCCTTGTGAGACAGGGTCAACGGGTACCGGTCAGAATTGGCGATGTACTCCGGCGCCAGCGAAAAGACGTTCTTGCCGTTTGAATAGCCAGCGACATAACCCACGAGCTGTCCGTGGAGGCTTAGGCGTAAGACCGAGACTGTTTCATTGCTCATGAGAGATCACCCCAAGGGTTATCAATATCGTTGTTTTCTTCTGACTTTGCTGGCACCGGGGCCGCGTCGTTCGTCAGGAGTTTCTGGATCTGATTGAGTTTTTCCTTGGGGATCAGCATCACGACGGAATCCAGTCCTTCCGCGATTTGGTCGAGCGTACTCAGGCGTGGGTTGCCACCGGCTTCGATCTTTCCGTACATCTGACGTGAAAGGCCTGCCCGCAGCACCATGTCCTGGATTTTGAGCCCAAGTTCAAGGCGGCGCTTTTGGATTTGCTCGAGGATTTTGGTTTTCATGATGGCTGCTCGGGTTGGTAGCTTGAGGGTATGTCAACTATATGGCTCTCGTCAAACGAAATGAGCCATATAGTTAACATGCAGGCAGTAAGAGCCATATGTGGCTCGTAAAGCAGCCAAAGAGCCATATAGTTTACGTAGAACGTGTTTTCCTCTCTAGAATCGTGCGATGTTTGCTTTTTTTCCTCAGGATCTCCCAAAATGGGAGATATACTGACGAAAGCACTAACCAGCCAAAGCCATCAGGAGGCGCCATGGCCTACGTGAAAGTAATACGAAGCTCCGAGGATCATGCTGAGGCGTTAAAGCGCGTGGAGACGCTGTGGGGCGCCGCAGAGGGAAGCGAGGATGGTGATGAGTTGGTCGCTCTGACGCTTCTGGTCGAGCACTACGAAAACCAGCACTATCCCATCGACAAACCCGATCCCGTCGAGGCGATCAAATTTCGCATGGATCAGATGGGCCTCACGCCGAGAGATCTGGAGGTGTATATCGGCGCGAGCGGGCGCGTATCGGAGGTTCTCAATCGCAAGCGTAAGCTCAGCCTGGCAATGATCCGGCGACTGAACAAAGGCCTGAAAATTCCCTACGAAACCCTTCTGCCGGCTTTGGATTGACCTAATCTGGACAGGCGTCGAAGCGCGCACGAAAGACCGCGAATACGCCCAAGCGGACATCAGCGGACATGGCCGGACATTCGCCGGTTCAATTGATCATGACGCGAATGCAGCGTTAAGTAGCTGAATAATATGAAGAAAACTATTGTTTTGGCGTTTTTCAAAATGTTGAAAATACGGTGATAGGACATGACCGGACATTCCCGGACATTTTGAGGACGTGTTTCAGTTGAACAGGAAGCGCCGATCAAAACAAAAATGGTCAGCAGCTTGCTGACCATTTTGGTGTACGGAAGACTTAAACAGTCTCTCGAACGATTGGCGTCGCGCAGGCGCCATCAATCCGATATTCCGGGGGATCTTCAAGAGTGTGTGAGTTCTCTTGGGTCGACTGCAGGTATTCGATCAGCTTGCTGAAATCGGGCTCTTCTTTGACCGGATCCACAAAACCGGTTTCAGCTTTCCAGTCTTCCCAGTCCTGCTTGGTGAAACCGTGGCGCATAAGTCCGCCTGAGCAGTTCGCGCCACCCAGGCAAGCACAAGCGCTACCACCGCACCAGCGGTGGCGCCATTGCTCCGGCATGGCCTCCATAACCTCGTGAATCGTCAGTTTCGTATCGCTCATGCAGCCCCCAAGTGTGAAAGTGATCAAGTTTTCCCTGACCACCAATGTCATTTGATTTCGAAGCGTGCCCCACGGGCCATGCGGCCTTCTTCGTAGGCCTCGAGCTCTTCTTTGGTCAGGCTGTCCTGCCAGGCAAAAAACTGCTCAGCGGTTTGTATCTCGGAGCCTTCGGATGATTCGGTCAGGTGAGGCGTGTAGTACGTCATGACCGGCTTGTCGACGGGGGTGGGTTCCGGGTGCCTGGATTTCCAGTCTTCCCAGTCCTTTTGGTTAAAACCGGCCTTGGCCGCGCCGCCCGCACAATTCGCGGCACCGATGCATTCGCAAGCAACGCCTTTGGTGCACCAGTTGTACCGCCAGCTGGCCGGCATCTGTCGCATGATGCGATCAATATGGATGGACATGAGCGCTATACCCTTAGCTTGTTAGAATTGAGGTGACAATTCATCATCTTTCTTGATGGTTTTGAAGCCAAGCACGTTGCGATAGCTCATCCGAGCCTCGGCCATATCGATCAACCACCATTTGCCATGGCGATCCTGGAGGAAGTCGACACTCCAGTCACCGTCCAGATGCCGGGTAATGGCCTTGGCCATCTTCTCCAACTGGTTGAAATCCTTGTCATCCAGGGCGCTGATGGCTTCAAGTTTTTGCTCCCAATCCTTGGCGGTCGGGGCGTGACCCTTAATCGCCTCCTTGGGCCAGTACGGTTGGTAGCCCTCGACCTGCCCATGCCCGGCGAAGAATCGAAACTCTTTGGTCACCGGCATATTGCCAAAGGCGTGGAACGCCGCTTCGGTTTCCAGCATTTGGCGAATCAATAGCGAACTGGAGAACGGGTAGGGGCTCATACCCTGGTAAAAGACAATTTCACCGATATGTTTGATGACGGTCTCGCGGTCGGCACTGGCCAGGCAGCAGGATTCTTCCCAGTAGTGTTTATTACTGGTGAAGCTGGTTTTGATGAAGAGAGGGAAGCCGTGAAGCTTACCCATTTCCTCGACGGCCTGGACGATCTGGTCAAGGTTGTCCGTCATTTCCTGGGTCTCTGGGTAACCATCCAGGAACGAGAGCTGCAACGCGGTCGTGAGCGGTACCACACGGGTGGCAGGCGAGCTGACCCCGGCTTTTTCGACCGCTGGTGCCCAATTCTCATAGGCGGTAGGGGCGGCTTGGCAACGCTCCATAATGCGCTTGAGGGCGCTCTCTTCAGATTGTGGTTCCGGTTCCGGTACGAACATCGGTGAAGCTCCAGTTTTTCAATATCAGAAAGGGTATGGTGGGGGCGCGTCTAGGCTTTTTCCAGGTTAGTTTTCACTTTCTTGTCGAAACTGTCCAATTACCTCAAGCAACCGCGTGGTGATCGCGTTGAGGCTCTTTGACAGCTGGCGGGTGCATGACCGTTTTATGCCTCTCCTCGTTGAGGAATCGATTGACCAGCTTGGCTGTCGCTTCTGCTGCCGTCACGATGAAGAGGTGACCATCGTCGAACACGTGTAGCTCAGCGCCTGGAATCTGGTTGGCAATAAACTTCATGTTGATCAGCGGGATGAGCGGGTCGTCGTTCCCAGCCAGCACCATCGTCGGCTGCGTCAGTTCGTGCAACCAGAGCATGCTCGACCAGAAGTACACCGCTGTCGTCTGGTAGTAATAGCCGAGGGCACTGCTTTTAGCCTTCATCTTGCTGGCGTAGGCCGTGCACAGCTCCTTGTTACGACGGAAAACGCCGCCGTAAATGTCGGGAGCGATTTTGGCCATGTGGTTGGGATTGGTGTACCTGAGAGGGCTCGCCATCAACGCTAGAACCTTGGGCGAAGGTGTGACCATGCCGATCCCACAGCTTGTAGCGGCGAGGATCAGTTTCTTGCAGCGATCAGGGTAGTCGCGGGCGAACTGCTGTGCGAGAAACCCGCCCCACGACACACCGATCACACAGACCTTTTCGTAATCCAGGGCATCAAGCATCTCGGCGACTGTTCGGGCCATCCCTTCAAACCGGTAGGGGAACTTAGGGGAGGGTGAACCGCCCACCCCAGGTACGTCGAAGGCAATCACCTCCAGATCCGGGTGCAGGTGCTCAACGAAGGGAAACACCAGCTCCATGCTAGCCCCGATGCCATTGAAGATCAGCAGCGGCGTCAAGTGTGGTTTACCAGGCCGGATACCCGTTCGAATCTTTTGGCCGTTGACATTGATTGTGCTGATGTTGAACTGCTGACTCATGGAACTCGTCATGCTGATGCTCCCTACGGTCACGCACCGTAATTGGGCATAGATTCCCACCTGACCGGGGTAATCATGCCTCTGAAAAACATTGCAAAAAGCCATCAAGTCAATATTGACTCTATGTTGGCCGTTGGATAATCTTGTACTCACATCTTGAATGCAACCGGGCTTCAGGAAAAAAATCTGATTACAAGGAATGAAGGATGAAAAAGCTTCTGGCCCTGGCCGCTATCGCAATCGCACTGCAGGGCTGTACGACTAGCCTGATCGAAGGCCAAAAGCAGGAACTCGAGACCTATAAGCAAAAAGGTCTGGCCGTTGAAGAGCGCAATCCTAAGCTCGCAGCTGCCCTGGGTATTCTGCCAATGGCTGGCTACCTGTACGACGGAAATTACGTTTTAGCATTCACTACTTTGCCGCTGTATCCGTTTCTCGGCCCTCTGTGGATGCCGTTCGATACCTACAACTCGGCCCAGGCTCGTAACTACTACGCGACCAAGCCGCACGTTGAGCGTGAACGCGCCAAGGCCATGCAGTTCAACGACCGCGAGATGGACGATAAGCACATCGACGACGTGACCTACCGTCGCAATCGCCGCGAGATCGAAGATAAGTTCTCGGCTTACTGAGTCGAGACACCGAGTCTTCCAACAAACCCCGCCTTTGCGGGGTTTTGTCTTTTTAGGGGCTATCCGAAGACCGGAATCTCCATAAAATATAAGCTTTCCATATGCGATAGCGAGTTGACATCCTGTCAATACATGGTAATTATCGAGGAAAGGAGTGCAGCCGTCCGGACTCAGGTTTCGGGAGGTAAGCATTGAGGCATAGCAGAAATAGAAAGGAGAGCACCGTGACCGTTCCAGGCTTGAATGTTGCACTATTTATCGATGCAGACAACGCACCAAGCCGCAAACTGGCCGGCGTGCTGAAAATATTGGAAAAGATCGGTACCGTTTCGATTCGCCGGGCCTACGGTAACTGGGCAAGCGCCAATCTTTGCCCGTGGCGCAAGGTGTTGCATGAGCATGCCATCCAGCCGATCCAGCAGTTCGACCTGACTAAAGGGAAGAACGCAACGGACATGGCGATGACCATCGATGTCATGGATGTGCTCTACAACAAGTCCGTGGATGTCTTCTGCCTGATGTCCTCCGATAGCGACTTCACGCCGCTGATCATGCGTCTACGGGGCGATGGTAAGCAGGTCTATGGCTTCGGTGGGCCCCAGTCACCCGCGCCCTTTATCAGCGCCTGCTCCCAATTTCATTATCTTGAAGGTTACACAAAACCTCAGGCACAGCCTTTACCTGCGCCTGCCGCGTTTGTGACAGCTGCTGTTGCGACTTCCGATCCTGCTCTGCCAGAGAACAGCGATATCACTCCTGTCGAGCCTGGCGCGGTATCGGTCGCTTTGCCAAAACCCTATGTGAAGCACACACCGGACGAACTAAACGCCGTTCCAGGCCTAAAAACGTTGCTGATCGATAGTGTCTGCAAAGTGGGCGCACCCGGTGAATGGGTCACCTTGAGTTCTGTTGGCGCTCATCTGCCAAAGCTGAACGTAAAACTCTACGGATACCCAAAACTTGTTCAATTGATGGAGCAGTTCTCAGTCTTCGAAATAAAGCGAGAGAATACACACCCGCTTATACGCATGAAGGCCAAGGCCATCCATGGGGCGCATGCGGTATTGGCCTAGAGGGGCCGGGGCGGCAGGGGACTGACGTGACTTCCCGAGCGTCGCCGGGGCTTCAGTGCGGTTTGTGATGCCGTACTGGCATAGGGCAGAATAGGGGATAGCCCTTTTGCGAGACACTGCCATGAACAACCGTTGGACGTATTGGGCGTGCTTTCATCTCTTGAGGGAGACCCTGGACGACGGTGGGATCAAACAACATCTGGACTACAACGTCCCAAATGCTCCCATCATGGAGTATCCAGTATCTGGGGGCCGTCTCAACCTAGTTGATCCGGCCTTGCGCATATTCCTGAGCCTGTGCGGCTTGCCATCGGTTATCTCACCTCAGACCCAGCTGTACGACGTTTTGGCGGGCGTCGATCAATGGTTTGCACGGGAGTTTATTGCAAAGGGGATTGAGGGCTATGACTGCGCGGGTTTTGAGGCCCTGTATGCCTTGAAGGATGTGGGTAAGGGATGGGCTGAAATAGACCGCCTGACCAACCTGCTTTGTGGCTCATCATTAACTAGATTGGCCGATTATTCAAAAGGCTGGATCTGGCTGAGTGACAGCGATCCTGCGCCGGGTTCTACCGGGCTGGTAACGGCACAGATCTACACCGCTGCCTACGCACGCCAGGAGCAGAATATGGATGACATCCAGCGCGTCAGAATTGGTGCAGTTGGCTCCAATTATGAGCATCTGTTGTTGGCCATCACCCAGAAGATCGATGAAATTAACGATCAAGCGACTGAATTTGGGCTTCGGAGCGATTGCCCTGAGCATTTTTCTATCCAAAAGCGCAGTAAAGACATTTGCAGCGTTTACCTGAAGACCAGCGTGGTGGATGGCAGGCATAAGGCTGAAATCAACTACGACCGTTTGTATTGGCATCAACACGATCATGCTTTGCTGCACGCCATGTTGAAGGTGCTTCCGAAGCAGCAGAGATACAAAATCCAGGCCGGGATCTTTTCTTCAGAGCTCGGTTTGTGAAAGGCTAATATTAATAGTTGTGTTGTCGCTCAAGCCGGCGACGTACCGAATTGATTGAACAGGTGAGCGATGCAAAATAACAAGACAGGTAGTCAACCAGCCTCCGAGCAGATCATGACGCTCAATTTCTTGGTGATGAAACACATCTGCGAAACCCTGTTGCCAGCGCATCCATTGCCAAAAGAAGTAGCGGGTCTATCCCTGTTGTCTGCTATTGGCGAGGAAGAAGAACTGGGGGACGATGAAGCGTATTTCATCCGGCCATTCTTGAAGACCATCGGTTATAAAACTGAAGAGTATAGTGGTGAGGATGACTGCATTACTTACCTCAATTTGCCGAATCCAGAGTTGGCCGAGGTTGTTGATCGACTCAACACCTGGTGGCTTGGTTATTCAGCTGCTTGCAAAGAACGCTCTATTGTCCCAGCCGCCATTGATCAAGTGTTTGCAAACTATGGGTTTAAATCAGAAGGTCTGTATTCAACGTACGATTCGGCCTATGAGCAGCTTGATAAATTAATGACCATGGTCTGTGGTGAGTCATTTACCTCGGTCTATGACAAGATTTCTAACAATCCATTCATTGATTATGTTGCTAAAGGTAAACGTCCGACCAGCTATAGCGTATCTGTTTCACTTTATAAGATCGGTACTTACTGCGGAATTACAGACTCCAGTAGCCCGCCTGAAACTTACCATATCCCAATGCAGTTAGTGACAGGCAATCCAGCCGTTATTGGGAAAAACCTATTCCGTGTGGTTGGGTTGATGGCGAATTCATTAATTGATGGTGGGTTTTCTTCCACGCATAACGTTTCAAGCTTGACCATCTGCAAAAATGGTCAAAAATTCGTAGATATTCCTCTTAAGTTTAGCCGTGAAGAAGATGATGACGAAAAATCTGTAACTGATACATACCAGGAAGCCAATAAGAAATGGGATCTCAGCTATTCCCTGTATTACAGCGGCCTTGAAGTCATTCGAAGTGACCGTTTGTTACTCAAAAGCATTTCTGACGCCATGCCTGAAAAGGATAAGTTTGCCTTCCTGGCCGCACATTTTTCGCAAGACCTTGGTCTCTAGTTTAAGCCCTAGGTTTTAGGGATTAAGCGATTGAAAAGCCCCCAAGTCCGTATGGGGGCAAAGTAATTAGCCCAGCGACAGACTGTGTTCGGCCCAGGCATTGAGTCGTTTGTTGGACGGGTAGGTGGGTTCATCTGGTTTGACGAATCCTACTTCCGGCATCATCACCGACCATTTCTGCGGATCGCCGTAAATTTCCTTGATCTTCCCAGCATCCTTCGGATTTTGCAGGTCATACACGACTTGCTCCTCGCAACCAGTGAAGTGGGAGATCCAGAGGTCGACGATGTAGCGGCCCCTGACGACCGCAAAGTCATGGCCATCGCTACTGCTGATTTCGGGGTGGGTGACGGGGTTGTCTTCGTTCGCAAACCCATACACATCGCCCTGCTTCAGGTCGTCGACGACAAACTTGGCGGAGTTGGTGCAGATGAAGAACTGCTCGCCATTGGGCAGAACCGAAATGCAGTCGGTGGTTTCAGTGATATCTGCATCCTGCAGAACCTTGCCGGTGCGTGGGCATTCGTTGCGGATCCCAATTTTATCTTCGTCGCCGTAGCGAGATTCGAGCTCTCGGCGGGTAATTTTCAGCATTGCGGGTTTCCTCAAAGGGGTGCCATTCCCTTATGCTATGCCACGCCGTCAATTCTATTCAATTGTTGGGTCGAATTGAGTACTTGCTCAACCTCTATCCACCGCCGTCAAGCGAGCCCTCCATGCCTGAGATATTTGTCCACTACCCGGCCCTGCTTTACCTCACCCTGGGCGTGTGCAGCCTAGTGGCGGTCGCACTCATTGCGATTGTCTCGGCTTGGCTTCCACGCTGGTTGATGACCTCCTGGGACGCCGAGGCGCGTGAATTGCTGGATCTGAAATCCCAGTTCAAGATGGTCAACCCCTGGGTAAGTTTCTGGCGGTATTCGTTGGTGTGGGATGATAAAGAGGTCGTACCCTTTCTGAGCTTGCGTACGTTACTGATCAGCCTGGCTGGGCTTGCGCTCATCGGCATAACGGTGTGGCAGACAGGACTTACCCCATACGCCGGCCTGCTGTGCTTGTGGATGCTGGCGCTGCTGATGCTGTCGGTCATCGACCTGGAGACCTACCTGCTCCCGGACGCCATTGTGTTGCCGTTTCTGTGGATGGGTTTGATCGCAAACGCCTTGTACGGCGCCGTGGGGCTTCAAGAAGCGCTGTGGGGCGTAGTGCTCGGTTATCTGATGCTTTGGCTGCCGGCGTCACTGTTCAGGCTCGCCAGAGGGTTTGATGGCATGGGGCGGGGTGACTTCAAGTTGCTGGCCATGCTTGGCGCCTGGATGGGCTGGCAGCAGTTGCCATTGTTGTTGCTGGTGGCGTGCGTCCTGGGTGTAGTGGGCGGCATCGCACAGATGGCGCTGAAGTCCAAGCTCAAGCGCGTACGCACCGATTACGTGGCGTTCGGGCCTTACCTGGCCTTGGCGGCGGTCGTGGTGCAGTGGACTTGATTGACCGCCTACGGTACTGTTTTTATTGAGTGCGCCCCAAAGAGGGCGTGCGGGCTTTTGCCATAACAATAAAAATAAAGGCTCAGCATGTCCTATCAGATCGAAATCACGCGCAAGATCGCAGCCACTGACGGTCATTTACCCAGTCAGTTTTTTGGGGGCACTGGTTGTGACCGGGGCCTCATCCTCGTTACCGGTGACCGGCGCCCCTCGTTCGAGGAGGTTTCTAAATACCTCGAAGACGAAATTGTCGACTTTATGCTGGTCAACTATGACCAAGAGACCGGAGAGGGTGACTTTCTGGTAGTTGACGGTGATGCGCCGGAATCCGGCACCGTATACATCTTCGACGACATTTGATGGGTTATGCCGGCCAGGCTATCAAGTCGAGGCCGGCAGCAGATCAATTCAATAAATTCCCCCAGAAACCACGATCCAGGCTTCCCTTGCAGCCCTGATACTGTGCCGCGTAGGTGTTGGAGCGGGCGCCAACTTTTCTGGCGACAGGAACTAGCCATGTTTTTTTGAGGTAGCTGCGCCGTTTATAGCCAGTCCATCCTTCGTGATAGTTCAGATAGACATCGGTGGCATTCGAGACTGGAACACCATTTATCTTGTTCGTCCGGCGAACATACCACCCCATAAAGTCGATGGCGTCGGAAAAGTCCGTTCTGTCTGCGAAAGTGTGCCCGGTGGATTTCTTGTATTCGGCCCACGTGCCGTCCAACGCCTGGCTATAGCCATAGGCTGAGCTAACCCGCCCCCAGGGGATGAACCCCATGATGTACTTCTTTGGCGGCCTTGCGTCGTGCCTGAAACTGGATTCTTGGTACATCATCGCCATGGGCACCTGTACTGGCACGTTCCAGCGTTTCTGCATGGCCAGGGCGTCTTTGTGCCACTCCTTCTTCTCCTGAAAGATGGCGCAGAGGTTTTCCGGATTTCGCGGCGGAGCCGTACTGCTACAGCCGGCTAACGCCGTAGCCAGGGCTGCCAGCAGCCCTAAGGTTCGAATTCTCCGCCAAGGCGGGCAGGCCAGGGCCACGGGAGTGGAGGTGGCGATTCGGCGCAGCTGGGGGCAATGCACAATGAGGTACCATCACTTTTTTGTTATTCTTTGGGGATGATCGCGGTTACGTTATCGTGCGGCGACGCCAGACTTTATCAAGGCCTGCGCGGATGGGCAATTCTCGCTAAACATGCGAGAGAAACCCGACAAGTGGGCAATTCACTATATTAATTGTTCTGTGTGACTAATTTTTTGGTGCAGCCGTCAGAGCTAGCTGTTAAGGTTTACCCTTTATTGACAGGCAGGACTGCATTCCCTCGGGAAAGGAACAGGACTCCAAAAAATTTAGGGCTCTTTTAATATGAACAAAATGACGAGATTCGGGCTGTTCGCCCTGGTCAGCCTTCTCGCCGGTTGCTCGAGCGCTCCGCATCAGAGCAATGATTATTCTGCACCAACAGCCGTGAGCACCGCCCCGGCACCGGTCAAATCCAAAATTTCCAGCACCACCGTCGCCGCCAATGAAGTGCTGATCCAGGCCATGGGCCTTGTTGGCACGCCTTACCTGTGGGGCGGTGAAGACCCTCGAATCGGGTTTGACTGCTCAGGTCTGATCCAGCATGTGTTCTCCGAGGCCATTGACCTCAACCTGCCGCGCACGTCGGTGGCGATGAGCACCCTGAACGCCCCGGTGGTCGGTCGCGAAAAACTGAAAACAGGCGACCTGCTGTTCTTCGCTACAGAGCGCACCAAGCGGATCACCCACGTTGCCATCTATGTGGGAGAGAATCGCTTCATCCATGCGCCACGGGCTGGTAAGAACGTGAGCATGGCTCGCCTGGACAATCAGTATTGGTCAAAACACTTCGTCTCAGCCAAGCGCGTCATTACGCCAACACGGCTGAATCAGGTGACCAAGCAGACCGGTGAGAGCTCAATGGCCTCGCTCTGATGCACTGAAACACAAAGAGGCGGCCCACGGGTCGCCTTTTTTGCGACTGGTGTTTAAGGTCAGCGGCACCGGTATGATGGTTGGACAAGCATTCGGAAGCCAGCCATGACCAACTTCGAGATGAATCTCAGTCTTTTTAAGATTGCAGCCTACACCGCTATCGGCGGGACAGATCCTGAACGACAACTTGCGATCTTTGGTGAGGCTCCTGAGAATGTCGCCAGCGTCTCTTTGGGAGAGATGTTCCAGGCTGGGCCTATCCTTGATCATGGGAAGGTTCACCCCATGGACAAGCTGCTTAAGAGTTTCGGCCTGGGTGACAATCTGGATGATTGGGTCAAGGCGGGCGGGTCGCCGTTACTCGCGACTCGGCATGACGGCTTTCCTGCTTACAAATACCCGCCGATCCTCGGCTATCTGAAATGTCTCCTGCAAGTCCCTAATGGCTTCGGACTTCTTCGCGCAAAGCATTTCAAAACAATGTCGCTGGATCAGTGGCGCCTTGGGACTGATGACGAGATGGTCGCATCAAGCTTGCTCAGGGGATTGTGCACCGGCGTGATCAATAGCTTTAACCTGGACAATGGAATCCCCGTAGCGCTGTTCGATGCCTTTAAAAATCCGGTCATCGAGGCGCAAGTGATCGAGTTGCTTAAAGCTTCGACACCGACGCCTGAGGGGAATGGGATCTTCGAAAATGCAGAGTACGCACTCATGACGGCGTATGTCTTCAACCGCCTGGGTCTCTACACACTGCGCCAAGCGGTTCTAGAGTCGCCGGCGTACACGGAGCTCGAGCAACCTGTCCACAAGCTGGTCGAACACATGATGTGGGCCACGTTGTCTGAGAGCAATCATTCATGCATGACCAAAGCGCAGCAGTTTTTGCTGCACGCCTTGGACATTGAGCCTGGTGATCCGGTCATTGATCAAGCGTTGAAGCTGAGGTTCGAACTCAGTCACACCGCCGCCAATCGCGAATTCGTGTTTGAGAGCGCAACGCGGCGCATGGAGTACCTGATTGAAGCAGGAGCTTTATCTCAGGTTGGGATCTGGATGACAGAAGCCTTGCCTTATATGGATCGATTCCCGGTGATCCCTGACGAGCAGAAGGGCGATTTCATAGCTGCGTGCAAAATCGGCGATCCCCTGTCGGTGATGGAGGGTTTGGCCATTTATGGCAATCCAGGCGAAAGCCAAAGCCTGGACTTCATGATTCGAGTATTGGGCCCCGAAGGTTTTGTAGAGGCCTTTAGGAAAACCTGTGAGCGTGCAGTTTCATCGGAAGCCCATTGGGTTAAGGGTGAGTCTTTCAACCTCAATTCCTTGGTCGGCCTCAACGTTAATCAGCTCAAACAACATGGTCTGTTGCACGAAGTGTTGGACTGCGTCATGGCGGTTTACGAGCCGCTGTGGGCGAAAAAAGGAGCTTCGATCCAAAATGGCGAGAAAAATTTCGCTGTAGAAATCCAGTTCCAGAGAATTACCAAGTGGGTGGGCAAAGTCCTAACGGCTGCGCCGTGTAATGAGCGCGCTGTCGCCTGGTTCAAGCGCCTTGAACATCCCTTTGCTCAGGAACAGTTTGTAGCCGCGATCCCGGCCAGCCAGGCGATTTTTCGCCGGATGAGCTTCCAACAGCGGGCCGCTCAATTCAGCAGAGACCTCGGGCTTTAACCACTCAGCCAATTGTTGGACATCGATCTGACAATTGACGCTTAACCAATAACGGCGACCCTTCAGTCGCCGTTGTCTTACCTGGTGATTTGGGATTGGCGCCACAGGTATGATGGATGAATAGACCTTTGGAACCAGCCCATGTCCGACATCGCCCTAAAACTGAAAATGTTCATCATCCGCGCAGAGTCGGCGCTTAGCCATGCCGATCCCGAACGGCATGAAGCTGTCTTCGGCGACGCCGGCGACAATATGCTTGGGGTGCCGCTAGAGTCCATCATGCAGGCTGGGCCAATTCCTGATCACGGGAACGATCTTCCCTATGATTACCTGCTGAAGAACATGGCCATCAGTTCCGACCTGGATAATTGGTTGAAGGTTGGCGGCTCGCCCTTGATCGCGACTCGTCACGACACCCCTGAGGGGTACAAATTGCCGGCGATTCTTGGTTACCGGAAATGCCTGCTTGAGGATTCGAGCGCAAAGGTTCTTTTACTCAGTAAGAAAGTCAAAGACCTGTCGGTTGAACAATGGCGCCTCGGGACTGACGAAGAGATGGTCGCCTCGGGTTTGTTAAGAGGATTGAGCACGGGCTTAATCCAGTCGCATTCCATCGGCAGTGAGATTCCAGAAGTCCTCTTTGATGCCTTCAAGAATCCAGCTGTTGAGGTACAGCTCGTTGAGCTACTTCGAAGTATGCCCATTCAAATTGGATTGGAGCGGGTAGAGAGCATCTATGAGCGACGAGAGCATGTGCTGATGACTGCATATGTCTTTGATCGCCTTGGGCTGACCGCGCTTCGCCAGGCAGTGTTGGACTCCCCGGCTTTCAGGGATGGCGTTCGACCCACCGCCATTCTTGTCGAGCATCTGCTATGGGCGACGCTGTGCGAAGACAAGCATCAGAGCATGAGGCATGCCCATCAGTTTCTGCACAATTGCCTCGGGGTTGATCCTACTGATGAGGTCATAGACGAGGCACTGAAAAGGCCATTCGATCTCTGCGGAAACACAACAAACCGCGAGTTTGTCTACGAGCGGGCAACACGTCGTATGGAGTTTCTGATTGAGAATGGTCGCCTTCCTCAAGCGCGTTTTTGGTTAAAGGATGCGTTGCCACACATGGATCGCTTCCCGGTGATTCCGAATGAATTGAAGTCAGATTTGCTGGAGGCATGTCAGATCGGTCAGCCCGGTTCGATATTTGAGGGACTGTCGAAGACGAAACCTGAGGCTCTGAAGTTTTTGATTCCAACCCTGGGCCCGGATGCTTTTATCGAGGGGTTCCGACAAGCCTGTGACCGGTCGATCTCCAACGCCTTGGTGCGGGATGGTGACTTCAGCTTCAAGCCGGTTGACTTGCTCGGCATCAACGTAAAAACGCTGCACGAGCAAGGGGTTTTGCATGAAACGCTGGATGCAATCATGGAGGTTTACCCGATGCTCTGGGCGGGTACCGCGCAGATAATTCACTTTCGCAAACAGAAATGGGGCGATGAGCGTCGGTTTGAGGATGTCACCCGATGGGTTGGCGAGGCCCTAACTGAGGCACCGTCCACTGAGCGCGCAGTCGCCTGGTTCAAACTCTTTGAGTACCCATTCGCCCAGGAAGCGTTTGTAGCTGCAATACCGCCAACTCAGGCAGTGTTCAACCTGATGAGTCTCAAGCAGCGTGGCGTGCAGTTTGGCCATGATCTCGGCTTGTAATCCAGTGATTCCTGTTGACCTTTAGGCACCATGACCCTGAGAAACTGCCATGTCTGATCCGTTCTTCACCTTCAAAGCCTCCATCTTTGACACTCTGGAAAAACAAAGCCCGGAGGCTTTCCATGAACTGGTGCACGAGTTTGGCGATGCCAACACTTATCAATACTTGCACAAAGTTCCGTTAGCAGATCTGTTCTCGAAGAGCGGCCTGCTGGATGAACCTCAGACGAGCATCCCGCTGGCCAAGATGATTCATGCTCTGGATGGCAGCCCCACTTATACCCAAGAATGGATTCGAGGGGGAGGGTCGCCATTGATGGCGAGTCAACGAAAATCGACTGTGTTGAGGGCAGTGCCGATCTTGGGCTATCGCTGTTCAATGATCCACTCGGTTAGCCACAACGAGTTTCCGGACGTGACTCCAGCGCAATGGCTCCTTGGCGTTAACCCGGCCATGGCCGCGTCTTCGCTTTTGCGTGGTTTTGCTGATGGGCAACTGCGCGTCTGGCACTTCCGGAAAGGTACGGTTCCGAAGGATCTGATGGAGGCCTTCAGAGATCCCACGGTCGAATACGACATGGCTGATCTCCTGGCTAAGCAGGCGTCTACGGATTGGAGAACCGGTACAGTGTTTAATAATCCTCATTGGTTTGGAGAGGCCCTTTATGCCTTCGTGCACTTCGATCTGACGGGTATGGTCGACGCAATGTGCCGTTCGCAAGCCTTTAGGCAGCTGAAAGAACACCCAATGGGTGTGATGGAAGCCTTTCTTTGGAATGAACTGCAAGAAGTTGAGCCAAAACTGAGCCGGCTTGTCGAGTTTTTCGGCAAGCACCTGGGTGTTGGCGAGCATGACGTACATTTGGACAGAGCCTTGGCCAAGATGTTTAAGGACAAGGACAAGCCCGTGAAAGCGGCCATGAGCACGTTTTTAAAAGATCGCTTCTCTGCTTTGCGCCAGGCCGGCTGTATTGGGTCGTCAGCACCGTGGTTGATGCACGTTTTACCCACAGTCGTGGGTGAGTTGCAGCTGACGCCAGACGAACGTAGCAAGATGAGCAGCGCACTGGCGGAGGATGCCACCGCTGGCCGGCGACTGATGAGTTCTCTACATGCAGAAGGGGGCAAAGCGATTCCCTTTCTGACTGACCTGATGAGCATTAAAGGCCTAACGGCGCTGATGAAAGACGCGTGTTTCACCAGCTACCAGGAAGATCTGGAAGAGCATCGTCATCAACTGTACTACGCCGGCGTAGCCGACCCGCTGTTGCTGAAAATGGATATCGGGACATTGAAAGGGGCAGGGGCGCTCCACGCGATCCTGGACGGCTTCTATGAGGCCTACCCGAAGGTGTGGGGGAAAACGTTGGCGAAACTGGAGAAGGCCAGTGACTACGATTCGTCAGACCTGGCTGTCATTGCCCAGGTCACGGAGCTAGCCACCTGGGCAGGGCAAGCCCTAGCGGCGGAGCCCTGCAGTCAACGTGCTTCGCGTTGGTTTGACCGCCTTAAATCACCAGAAGCGCAGGATGCGTTGCTTCGGCAATTGCCCCCAGACAAGCAGCTTTTCCAGAGACTCGACTCTGACATGCTCGCCCGTAAGTTTTCGAGCGACCTGGGCCTTTGATCGGACAATACTCCGTTATCGTTGACTGAGAAAAATGGGTAGGACTACATTAATTATATGTAGCGTAGTTGGATCCTGATCAATAAAGTGTCGACACATTTATAGTTGTTACTTAAATACACACTGCTGGTGCACTAATTAAAGTGTCGACACTTTTTGGTGGGGCAACATTAGATTAGAGATATTGCGCATCTTTCAAATAAGACTTATAAATTCGGTTGATAATTAAAGAGTGGAGGGTTGAGGTCGATCATTTAATAAAGCATGGCTGTGTTATGTGGTGAAGTTTTCGGCACGTCAAATTATTGAATTCCGTTAATCACAAGGTTGTACAGAGGGTCGACTCATGTTTGACTTCCATCGCAAATCCGATTTAATCGAGATCGACCGCTGTACGACCGCCCTAAGCGTATGCGACGCAAAGTGGTTGGCGATCAGTCGCTCCATGGCCATGATCGAATTCACCCCTGAAGGCGTCATCCTCAACGCCAATGAAAACTTCTGTGCAGCCACGGGCTACTCGCTGGCGGAGATCCAGGGCAAGCATCACCGCATCTTTTGCGAGCAAGACTACATCCGCAGCGTTGAGTACACACGCTTCTGGAAAGATCTGGCACGCGGAGAGCCCGCCAGCGGTACCTTTCTGCGGCTGGACAAAGCGGGTCGGGAAATCTGGCTGGAAGCCAGTTACATGCCGGTCATCGGGAGCAACCAGAAAGTCACCAGAGTCATCAAAATTGCTTCCGATATTTCCCAGAGGGTGGTTAAGGAATACGAAAGCCAAAGTTTCCTGAATGCCATCAGTCGCTCAATGGCCATGATTGAATTTACCCCGCAGGGGAAAGTGATTACCGCTAATGAAAACTTTCTTGCGACGATGGGCTATCAGATCAATGAAATAGTTGGCCAGCACCACAGTATGTTCTGTCGGCGTGGTGAAGGGGAGTCGCCGGAATACAGGGCATTTTGGGCATCCCTGAACCGTGGAGAGTTTCATTCTCGCCGGTTTGAGCGGGTTAACAAGATGGGCCAGGTAGTTTTTCTGGAGGCCTCTTACAACCCGATATTTGATACCAAAGGCCGGCTGTGCAAAGTGGTCAAGTTTGCCAGCGATATCACTAATCAGGTTATCACTCAGCAGACTGCTGCCGAGTCGGCTCATGCGACCTCGGTGCAGAACGATGCATGTGCGAAAAAAGGCTCAAGTGTGGTGCAACAGACGGTGCAGGTTATCGAGGACATTTCAAAGGATCTCAACGAAGCCGCACGCAGTATCGACGCCGTGAGCAAGCAGTCGGATCTGATCGCTAAAATCGTCCAGACCATTCGCGGCATCGCTGACCAGACCAACCTGCTGGCGCTCAATGCCGCCATCGAGGCCGCACGCGCCGGTGAGCACGGGCGCGGATTTGCGGTGGTCGCGGACGAGGTGAGAAGCCTGGCGGCGCGTACCAGCCAGGCGACGGTTGAGATCGTCGACGTGGTGCGTCAAAACCATGAACTGTCGCTCAGTGCGGTCGCCAGCATGAAGGCCAGCTTGAGTCGAACGGGGCAGGGGGTCGAACTGGCCAATGAGGCCGGTGAGGTGATCCTGGAGATCCAGATGGGCTCGCGGCATGTGGTCGATGCCATCAGCCAGATCAATGCGACCTTGCAGCTGAACTGACGTCGCCCTTCACCCATCTGCGCGGGAAGCCTCGTCACTCATGGCGGGGAGGGATAGCGCACACCGAGAAGCGGTGATATGCTCAACCCTGTATAAATAAACAGTACTCACGATGAAGCGCCAACAAGCCTACAAATTCCGACTGGAACCGACTTACGCACAGCAAATCCTGCTCAGGAAATTTGCTGGATGTGTTCGCGTGACTTGGAACAAAGGCCTGTCGCTTCAACAAGCACTGCACGCCGAAGGCCAGAAAAAGCTTGGCTATGCCGGGCTCTGTAGGGAATTGACCGCCTGGCGCAACAGCCCAGAAATGCCCTGGTTAGCCGAGGCGTCCGTCGACATCGAGCAACAGATCCTCAAGGATCTGGAACGTGCCTTCACCAATTTCTTCGAAAAGCGGGCGGACTTTCCTCGTTTCAAGAAGAAAGGCGCTCGCGACAGCTTCAGGTTTCCTCAGCCAAAATCCATCAAACTTGACCAGTCAGGCGAGAGGATTCTGCTACCGAAACTGGGCTGGCTGAGCTATCGCAAAAGCCAGAAGGTTCAGGGACTGGTCAAAAACTGCACCGTGAGCCTCAAGGCGGGCCAATGGTACGTCTCGATCCAGACCGAACGCACGGTGGCGCAAGTGCGCCACCCCGCCGCGTCAGCGGTGGGGATCGACGCCGGCATTGTGCGTTTTGCCACCCTATGGGACGGTCAAGCTGAGCAAGTGATCGAGCCGATCAACAGCTTCAAAAACACGAACATCGACTGGCCAAGGCCCAGCGGCAGATGAGTCGCAAGGTGAAGTACAGCAGCAACTGGAAGCGTGCAAAATTGCGTGTCCAGAAGATCCAAAGCCAGATTGCCAACGTACGAAACGACTTCCTGCACAAAACATCCCACAGCATCAGCAAAAACCACGCGCTGTTGTGTGTTGAAGACCTGCGGATCAGCAACATGAGTCGTTCTGCCAGCGGCACCCTGGAAGAACCAGGTCGAAACGTGCGGGCCAAATCAGGCTTGAATAAGGCGATTCTGGATCAAGGCTGGGGCGAATGGCGCCGACAGCTGGACTACAAGTCGGGCTGGCAAGGCGGTTGGATGGTGGCGGTGCCACCGGCGAATACTAGCCGGGAATGTCCCATCTGTGGCTATATCAGCGCACAAAACCGGAAAAGCCAGAGCGTATTTCTCTGCGTGGCCTGCGGCCACACCGAGAATGCGGATCTGGTCGCCGCAAAAAACATCCGTGGGCGCGGATTAAAGCTGCCCAAAGGTCAGGACATTGGCCGGATAGTCTGTGAAGTGAACGGTGCTGTCAGGCCGTCAGCAGCAGGAACCCGTAGAAGCGATCAGAAAGCACACGCTGCCTGACGCCGCATGGAATCCCCTTCCTTTCCGCCTTCGGCGGCGACCAACAGGTCGAGGTGGGGGAGGATGTCAAATCTACCGAAACAGCGCCCGGTAACACCCAAAAGGCCTAATACAGGAGTCGGGAAGCTTGGGTGACGCCAGCTTCCGGGCCGATACCACCCTAAAGCATGTAGCCGCCGTAGTCCTGCATGTTAATAATCTGCTCGTCGTCCGGGTGCGATTTCACACCAAGCGTATCCGACTTACCGGTAACGCCAAGGCCTTTACCAACCGAGGTCAGCTCGCCGGCGCTGCGCACCTCGAAGCTTTCCAGTGGGCCAGCTATCAAAGCTTCAGCCACCTCCTGATGCACCAGGTTGTTTGGGAACAACACCGGGTAGGCGATGGGGAAGTCGCCGTCCTTGTCCTTGATGAACATCACGTATTTCATTCCGTTACTCTCCGGTTACTCGAACTCGACGCCGAGTTCTTCGCAGCACTGTTCGCACAGGCCCCCGCCGTGGGTTTCGCTGTACTGCAAGGCTGAGGGCTCATGCCACCAGTCGCACTGCACGCAGATCTCGGTATCCACCTCGAGCAGGTCGACCTGCAATTGAGTTTCGTCCATGCCCTCGTCAAGATCCAAGGCTTGGACGGCGTCGCCGACGCTCTTGCAGGTGCCGCGCAGGTACTCACCAATTTCCTCGAGTTTTTCCCGTTCGAGCGTCACTGGCAATTCTCCTGTAGTGCTTCTGGAACTGGGGTGAGCATCAACATGCTGCACGCCGACCTGTACAGCGCTTCGCTGACGTCGCCGGCGTGTAGGCCTTTCCGTGGGAAAGGAAATTGGGCGAACTTACCGCCGCTGTGCTTGACGTGGAGCACGCGCACCGACCCGGCGCCGATTCGACTGCCCTTGATCGATTCTACCACCAGGTCGGGGTGATGCTTCTGCAGCGTGGCAAGAAGATGCCGGGCAAAGTACGCTTCGCTGTTTGTGGTCATGGTCGTTTATCCAATTTCAGATGGAAGTGGATCGAGTCGGTAAAAGGCGAAGCCCTGCAGTTCAAAGAACAGCTCCCCTGAGGTTCCATTCGGTTCAGTGAATGCGGTTGGCCAGAAGGTGGACTGCTCCCGCACATAAGTGCACAGATCCTGAATGAGCGGGCAGTGCTGTCGCAGCTCTTCCAATTCATGCTGACGCAGCGCTGGGCTGAACAACAGCGCCAAAGCCTGTCGCTCGGCCAGCGGTATCTCGGTGAATTCCTGACTGTGACTACTGATCCAGCGAGAAATCATCCGGACGTCTTCATGATGGCGGGCATCGCTCATGTGAAGTTGGGCCACGCGAATTTCATTCGGGTCGACGATAACCCGGCATGCAACGTAGTAGTCACCGTCGGCAAGCGGGGCGCTGGCGTTCTCCAGGGCCAATTCAGGGGTCGCACTGGCATAAATGGCGTGCCGGCGCGATGGCATCGAATCCGGGCGCAGCCACTCCCACAGGTTATCGACCACGAAAGGTACGTTACTGGGAATTCGCAAGGTACTCTGGCGGCGGTAGCCTTCGGCGGATTTGGCCAGCTTGCTTTTCGGGACGGCGCGGAACAATTCAATAGTCATTGGTGGTTATCCTGCCTGAGTTTCGGTGGGACGCGCTTCGACAGAGGGGTTTCTCAGCAAGCTGGAAGGGCAATCTGTCGATGGACGCCAGTTTTTGGCACCTGGGAAGCGCCAGAAGGCCTCGCGTGGGCCATCGATCTTGATCCAGGCCACTCGATCACTGCCGGGGGAGCGCATCACGTGTGTGGTGCCCTCAGGAGCCTGTGACCAATCAGCCTCGGGGCGCCGTTTTTTGGCTTCGTCCTTGGCAATCCATTCGTGACCAGCCGCAGTCAGTTCGTAGCGATGATCAATCAGACCGCGTTGAGCCAATCCGGTGAGGGTGCCATTGCGACCCCCGTACTCGCTGCGGCCATTGCAACCATGATAACCGCCGCGACCTGCGGCAATGTCCAACATGACCTGTTTCATTAACTCGGACAAAGGCCGTGCTTTTTGTGTAATGCTCATCGCAAAATCCTTCCTTGCTAAATTTTGTCGCTGACCAAATTAATTGAGGTTAATTGTCTCGATTAACTGGAGCGTTGAGCGCCCACCTCGGAAAATTCGGCGAGGTTCAATCGGCGCTTTGATATCCGCGTAGTTTGCTTCCAGATAGGTCGGGAAGTCGTACCACTGTGGGTTTCGCTCCAGGTTGATCGCATGCTTCTTGTCGCTTTTTTGCCAGCACCACAAGCAGTTACCTTCTTCCTCGCCGGCCAGCTGCAGGTCAAAGGGTTGATCCGCCCACCAGTCCAGGACTTCCTGCTTAGTCGTTGGCCACCAGTGGGCCATCGGGTAGACGATGTTGGAATCTTTGCCGAGACGCTTTGGTTCGTCCCCACGGATACCCACTGCAGACTTCCCTTCGAACCCGATGCTGCGGATGTAGCTGTACATTGGGTTGATTTTCAGCTCGCGAGTGCAGTGCGGGTACATCTTGCTCGGAAGGCCGTACTTCTTCACCACATCTTCGAACGGGCCGCCCATGCCGCTGCGCTTGGCGGTGGCGTAGTCGACGATCTTGTGAGTACAGGCCCGGCGCTCACCGTGATGAACCTCAGCCTCGACCCACACGATTGGCATGTCCCAATGTTCCTGGCAATCCTTGACGAACTCCAGGGTGGCCGGGTGCTCCTCACCAGTGTTCGAAAACACGAAAGGAATGTTGACGCCGGGAAACGCCAGTTGGATCAGACGGGCCATCATCATGGAGGTGCGGCCACCTGAAGCGGACACCCAGAATGGAGTCGTGATAGGGGGCAGCGGGTAAGCACTAGCCATGGGTAAGTCCTTTCATCGTTGATGGCATTTTATAGTCAAAGTTTAGAGCACCTGATGTGGCGTGACAATTTTTATTTGATGTTGACAGATATTGGTTGCAGGCCTATAGTGGCTGATTGCTTAAATTAAGAACAAGGAATAGTGCCATGATGGCCCTGAACGTAGAAAACACCCAAGTTACACCTCATCACCCATCCTCCGCCCAGGTAATCTGCCGTGGCTGCGATGAGCTGGTTAAACCAGTGCTGATGGCCCGGACGTCCGTGTCGACCCGCAGCAACATCCCAGGCGTGTTCGGCCAAACCAAGCAGATCCCATGCTGCCCAAAATGCAGCCAGCGCAACCCATGATTCACCTGACCGGGATGGTGCGCAAAAGAACGCCTTACCCGCCTGGCCAGGGGGCGGTTTTCGAAAACAGGGCGACCTCAACCTCGCCCTTTTTTGTGCCTCCTGTTTTTGCCGCCTAACGGCCATAAACAATTATCATATATTGTCGTTTGTGACAGTTTTAACTATACTTCCTGTCACAGTGAAACCTGGCATCGGGTTTCTGGTAACTGCGCAGGGAAAAGCGATGTCCTACAACGTCGAAAAAATACATGGTTGCACCATGATCAGTGGGCCGGTGCCCGTTACTGACATGGTCAAGTTGATGGCGCCGCCGTCCGACGAGCACTGGATCCTTGATCCAAATCTGGCATTGAAGTTGGGCGCCACGCTGATTTTTGGCCCTAAAGACAACCTCAAGCGGATGGCCGCTTCTGCCGAAGTCAAAGCCCGTATCCACGAGCATCAGTCAAAGCTGCTCGATGGCGTGCACGTGTCCGATCAGGCCTTTGCCTGGCTAGTTGGCGGGGAGAGGGGCAAGAGCTCGGACAGCATGTTCGGCTTTCTGACTGGCGTTAAGGTCATGCAGCACGGCGCTCACCCTGTGGATGCCGCCGATTTCCGTCGTTGCCGGCTGTTGCTCGAGCAGGTACCGGAGTTCAATGACAGAAGGCAGGCCCTGACTGAACTGAGTGACGTGTGGGGCGGCCTGGTCGCAAAATGGGATGACCTCTGCGCCATGATGGATGCCGAGGCTCCTGCGTGGCGAGAGAAGCTGGGATGTGCGTCCAGCACCAACCAGGCGATAAAACAAATCTCCACGAGCAGGGGGCAATGATGGAAGCTGTAACACCTTTTGGCCAGGAACTGCGTCTGCAGCGTAACCGCAGGGGCCTGCTGCTCAAAGACCTTGCGGAAAAGATGGACATCTCTGCCGCCTACCTTTCGACCATCGAAACAGGGGTCAAGGTGCTGACGGAGAAGTTCGCGATGCAGTGCATCGATGCCATGGAGGTCTTGATGGATTCGACATTTGACCGCGATAAGCTGTTGATCGCGGCCTACGCTTCGCTGCAAAGCTTTGATGTCCGCACCCTGTCGGCGCCCGATAAGGCCCGTATCGGCATGGAGATCAATCGACTGAGGAAAGGCCTGACTTCCTCGTGAGATTGACGACCTGAAACGGACGTTGCAACAATCAATCCCCAGCCTTTGCTGGGGATTTTCGTTTGTGAGGGCCTTTTGCTTGGGTGATCAGAATCGGCATGCAGGCTTGTACAGAGCGGCAGATCAGACATTTATAATGAATTGCCGTGATGGGCGTGTTCCGTCGACGATTATTCGGTACATTGAAGGGAGGGTCGAGTCCTGATCGGCAGGCTATTGTCGTGACGTGCGTATGACCTTTCAGTCTGCAACCGTCCCTCAAGGTCGCCCTATGATGAGCAACAAAGAACAGCAAAGTGGAACCACCAAGGTGTTGAGTCACACCAGCCCGGATATGCCCCGTGTCGAGCGTGTCGAGGACGCCGGTGCCCCCAAAGTGCTTCGTGCCGCACAATTGGATCGAGATGCTCGTTTCTTCCTGCGCCTGAACCACCTGATCCCGAAATCGGTGACGGCCAGCACCTCGATCAAACACATGCGCAAGAGTTGGAGTCTGGCCGCTCAGGCACTCGGCAGCCGTCCGGACGTTGCCACGGTGACCAACATTGAGATCCAAGGGCCCAATGGGCCGATTGCGCTCCGCCTGTTCACCCCGACGATGACCGATCAACTATTGCCCGCGTTTGCCTGGTGCTTTGGCGGTGGTTTCATCATCGGTGATCTTGAGACCGCCGAGTCGGTTTGTCGCAACATTGCCATAGCCGCCAACTGCATCACCGTCGGCATCAACTACCGGCTGGCGCCGGAGTACGAAATCACCGCCAGCCGCCAGGATGTGCTGGCCGCGATGGAGTGGCTGGTTGCGCACGGCAAGCAGTATGGCATCGACACCTCGCGCCTGGCCCTCGGCGGTGACTCTGCCGGTGGCAACCTCACTGCGGTGGTGAGCCAGGAACTGCGCCAGCGGGGCGGCCTGGAACTGAAGCTGCAGGTGTTGGTGTATCCGGCGACCGAGTTGGCGGCCAAGTTCCCTTCGTTTGACGAAAACATCCACGGCGATTACATGCTCAACGCGGACGCGTTCGCGAACATTGAGATGCACCTCATTCCGGCGATGATCAATGCCGACCCTGAATTACCCTGGTTCTCACCGCGTCGTTGTGAAGATATGTCCGGACTGCCACCGGCGATGGTCATCACTGCAGGCTTCGATCCTATCCGCGACCATGGTATCGATTATGCCGCACGCTTGCGGCGGGCTAATGTGCCTGTCGAGCTGGTGCATTACGCCGGCCTGTTCCATGGGTTCATCAACCTGGACAACCTGATCATGGGGAGCCGGGACGCTTTGACCAGAATCAGTGAGTCTTTGGTGAATGCCTTCCGCCTTGAGCGCATGGCGAACCGCACCATTGAAGTGTCCGATGCCGAAAATCAGACCAACCTCGTGGGGGCTCTGGTAGGGGAGCTGGCGGAGTCTTCTGCGGCTGTGCTGGAGATGGCCGCAGGCTGGCGCGAAAGGGCTCTGGATGCGATGCCACGTCGCTTCAGCCGCTACTTGCGCCTGATCCTGGCGCCGACACTGGGCGCCAGCGATCTGATGCACCAGCTCGGCGAGAAGGCTCTGTGCAACTTGGCCTGCGTGCTGACTTATTCAGATGGCGATGACGGTGTTTCGTCTTCCTCGACGACGTCGTAGCGAATCGAGCCGCTGATGTCGCCACTGCTGAAGCCACCGGTTGCTGGGTGGCCGGGGCCGAACTTTGAACGAAAGCCCTGGCGTGATTCTTCCGCGATCCATTCTTCCCTTGTGACCTTTTTGGTTCCAAAGGCAGGATGGGTGAGGTAATAGGTCGGTTTTCTGGTGTCGGTGCTGTTTGGGCTCATTATTTTTTCTCCGGTGGATAGCTGTGCAAGAATAGCTGCTCGTTGTTTTTCAGTTCATGCAGGATGAAAAAGCGGTATTCACTGGTCATTCCGCTCATGAAAGACAACAGATTGCGCTCGTGCACGGTCACAAACGTTTGTGCCATGTGGCCGCCGAGTCGTTCCCCGAACAGATAAGTCAGCAGGTGAATGTTGATGTGGCTGTTTAGCTTCTGCAGTTGAATGACCTGGTCGCAGAACTGGAAAGTTCCGTCGCCTTTCAGGCGATCACGGTAGGCCTTGATGTCTGTCTTGGCGGCGGCTGAGAACAGTTCGTATCGGCTCATCTCAGACATCGTTATTCCCCCGTGGGTGCTTGAGGGACGGCAACCGCTTCAACGAGGACTTCCCATGCCTTGGTGTTCACCAGCACTTTCCAGGCTTCGTTGGTCGGTTCAATGAGGGTCATATTGTTCAAGTGAACGACAAATGCCCGTACGGTCTTGGCCTGATCCTGGAGGCGTTCCACGAGCTGGTAAGCCCGCACTCGCTCAACTGGGAGGTCGCGGCGATCAAACAGCAGCCGGGTCTTCTCAACTTGGCAATCATGGTTTGCCTGCCAATGTTGAGTCGCGGCTTTTTGCTCCAAGAACTGATCTTTGAACGACTCTGCCAGTTTGCAGGCTTCGAGCCCTTTGACCTGCTGCTCAAGCAACGCGTCTTGCGATTGAGCGAGTTGTAGCTCGAGTTCTCTTACTCGATGCTCCAGGCGCTCTTTTTCGATCTCGTCCATAGCCATCGTGTTTCCTTAATCGTGTCAGCCAACTGATGGCGGTATAGCTGGAGTATATCGAGATAACGAATGATGTCAATTGATAGTCATTGGTTAGCATAGCCAATCGAACCGTAGGGGGAATGTGTACATGATCTTATTTTGATGGCAGAATATGAGCCAATATCCACACGAAAAGACTGAAAACTCATGGAAGATTCGGCGACCATCAACAACGTTTTCTTTGCTAAGCGGTTTGGTGAGAGATTCACCCAAAACTATGCTGACATCTATGCTGACGTGCCTGGGACAACTGTCATCTTTGAGTTCGGCAACCTTTCGGACGATCAGGTTTTAGAGCTTTTTTCCAGCCTCAAGGAAATTGTGTGCCCTGCGGGCACGCTTTGCATGCTTAATATTGCTTTTGTGTTGCCAACGAATGAGCTGATCGAGAAATGGGCGCCGACCCTACTGCCAATCGTGGAGGCGCATAAGATTGATGGTCACCGGCTCCCGCTGGGTACTGTCATCGCCACGTTCTTCCGACAGGCAGAAGAAACATGGTCTTCCCCAGGCTATAAACTGCTGAGGTCTGGAGAGGACGTCATTAGCGTTCGAACAGACTACCAAGCCTCACAGGTCGTTTCGAGGTGGAGTCACTTACTTCGGGTCTCGCTTTATGACCACCTGGTGTTACGGTCGTCCAATCCCATTTACGCTGCATCTAGCAAAAAATCTGACGTGAGATTGGCGCAGTATAGGGAACAACGCTCCCGGTGATATGCAATAAAAACCGCCCGGAGGCGGCTTTTTGTATGATGCATCTCAGGGAGCGGGGGAGAATTCCTCGTCCGTGATTGTTCGAATGGCCTGCGCCGACAACTGTTCAACGTGCTTGATCTGTTCCTGGCTCTGCCAAGGCAGCAGATCACCGCCCAGCTTGGTGAAGGTACGCAGGTAGCGAACGTACTCACTGTCAACGCGGCCCTCGACTTCCGGCCCGTTCTTGCCGTGATCAATCAAGTGTTGGCGGTTGCGCCGGTATTTATCGTATTCGTTGATGGTCATCAGCGAGGTCATGCCGTACTTGGTCTCACCAAAGCCCCACAGCGGTTGATGCATCACTTGCAGGATATGGTTGCCCATTTTGTGCTTTGCCTCGATGCCCGTATCGTGGCTGAGGCCTGTGTGCATGGCATGATGGTCGAGAGGGCCGGGCTCTTGCAGTTGGGCTTCGAACACGCGATTGCAGATCAGTTGGAGGTCGTGATCGGTGCCTTTGACAAAGCCGAACAGGGCGTAGCTGCACTGACCTTCCGGAGTGTCCGGGAGAGGTGTCTTGACCAGGGCAATTTCGCCGGCTGGGATGTTCAGTTGCGGAATGCTGAACACTTGGCGTGTGAGCACTTCGTTGAAAGTCAGCGCGGACAGTGGGGAGGGGCGGTAGGCCTCCCAAGAGCCCTCATCCACCTCGCGGGCAGCCAAGGTGTTCTTCAGGTCGATCAACCGCACCAGGCCACCTTCAACGGCTGGGTCGATGATGATTTGGTGGGCACTGAAGTCAGGCAGGTCGCGATCCATCGTCACCACGCCGGCAACAGTCGTCATGCCTGGCTCTGAACACATCTTTGGATCAACTACAGCAAATTGAATTTTCAATGGGAAATTCCTCGTCATTGTTTCCAGTGTAGAGGTGCCGACATTGGCCATTCAACAGATGCGCTCTGGAAGTACAG
Source organism: Pseudomonas serbica (assembly GCF_028823535.1). Lineage (GTDB taxonomy): Bacteria > Pseudomonadota > Gammaproteobacteria > Pseudomonadales > Pseudomonadaceae > Aquipseudomonas > Aquipseudomonas serbica. Next base: position 982,765 of record NZ_JAQIYM010000090.1, read on the forward strand.
GGGAATGCCAAAGTAGTTGCGCCAACAAAAGAAACTACTGAGAATGGCTCCAGTTGCACCATCACCTGCGCTTAAAGCGAGGATCTCCCCATGTCCAAAGAAATGACCGAAGTTGTCGCAACTGCAGAACAGCCCAAGTCGTGGTTCGGCCACGACAGCGTTTTGGTTCCAGTGGTAACTGCTGCCTACATGGGGGCTGTCACCCAGTTGGGCCTGTTGATTGAACACCCGACGCTGGAAGCCAAGGTTTGTCTGATCATTGCCATACTTGCACCACTGGTTTTCCCTGTCGGTGCTATGTGTGAGGAGCTCTCGGAAAAATGGAAAAAGCGAAAAGCGTGACCATGGAATATGCGGAGAAGGTCAAAGCCCTTCGGGACTGGAGTGGGGAAGTTGTGTCTGAGGTTCGCAGGGCGCTGAAAACCTGCGATGAAGACCTCTTTGTGGCTGCCGGGCTCCTGCGCTATGAAGGCTGCCTGGTTAGCTCACCGAACCCAAACTGGGCGCTCGACAAGGCCAAAGCCAACGCTGCTGACTTTGTTCTGAGCGATGAAGGTAAGTTGGTGTACAAGCCAAAACCAGTTTCGTCCCCGCGATTGAGTGTTTCCAGGCCGGTGGTAGAAGACTCAAAATTCCCTGGCGAACGCTAGAAGGCTCCCTGCTCGATGACGGCCAGCCATGTTCCTCACGCGGATGTGGCTGGCCTCAGAGGTTCAGGTCTTGGCTAAAAAGCTGGCCCAACTCAGGCAGCGAAAGGCCTTTCATGTCTTTGACATTGATCCCGCCGTCGATCAACAGACGCTTTTCCGCCAGGCTTCGATCAGCGAACTGGTTGCAATCAAGCGTGTGGCTTAGCGTGAGCATCTGCACCAGGCTCTTCAATCCATTTTGTGCGTCTCTGTCCAGGCCAGGCTTATTGGATTGGCCAGCGACATGGTTGGGCGTGCAGTAGCTGGCCAGCCCATCGAGAACGTGGTTAACCAGGACTTCTGGGGTGAATCCTTGGATTTGCTGTACCGGAAACTGAAAGCAACTCATCTTCCTGAAGGCACTGAGTTGCGAGAAGCCTAGATCGCCAGCAGGAATCTCCATGATCTCCTTGGCGATTTTGGCCAGGATCAGCTCAGGGTTGATCAAAAGCTTTTGATAGCTCGGAAGATGGTGGACAGAGGCGAGCATGGATTCAGCATCGTCTTCAGGCACTATGTTCAGAAGTAAAATGGCACTTTCATGCACGGGTGCGAAATCTTTGCCGGTGAATTTCTTTTGAAGAAAGGGGAGCAGTACCTCGGGCTCGGGTAGCATGACCCAAGGGTTCTCGGTGAGAGACAGTAGGGCTCGTTTAACCGTCGCCCGTGTGGCTGGGTTTGGATGGACGGCGCAGTAATCCACCAGGGCTTCAGGTACTTTTTCGCCATGGATAGAGCGTTCTAATAACAACTCCCACATGGCGTAAAGCACTGTGTCTTTTTTGGCGACGTGCGAGGTAAGCATCCCCGAGCGCTGCAAGAAATCCATCATATTATTGTTTGGTAAGTGTGATGGTTTTTCTAACCTATATAAGATCGAGCTAAAGTCATGCTCCGGTAAAGTGATGCTTCCATCATATTGCTTGCTTGCTAACTTTCCCTGCCTCTCAATTTTATTGCAAGGCCAATGGTGTGAAAGCTCTGTATGGATCAACGCCATCGTGTAGCGACTAGTGACGTCCTTGAAGTCCTCAAGCTCTTCATGGCGTGAATTAAGCTTAGAAAAAATCTGGAACAACTTAATGTTGAAATCTGTCTCGTTAACGGATTCACCAGTTGCCGTTGTCAATGCTACAGGATAGCTATCGTCAGTTGAGCCGAGATCTGGCGCAAGGATATCTTGAAGTTGAACTTCATGATGGCCCATTATTTTAAAGAGTGCATTGTCAGAAAGGCCGAGTTTTACGCCCACCATGAATGGAATCAAGCGGCCTGGCACATTGGTCATCTGATGCCCGCCATAAGTCAATCTGTAACCTACGGTACTTTCAAATAGCAGCGGAAAAAGTTTCTGCTGATCCTGGCTCAGCTCGTAGTAATTGGTGTCCGGATGCTCAGGGATTTCTGAGGTTCCATTTTCCACGTACCACGCTTCCGTGATAGCTAATAGATCAAGTGCTTCATTATCATCATCGAGGTCGTAGGACATGGGAAACCTTTGCTAAATTATAAAAGTTTATTGGTTTATTTTTAGATCACAAGCCCATATCATGAGAAAAAACATCACCCAGATCCTGCAAAGTCAGCCCCGGCAGTTTCTTCACGTCGAGACCCATCATGATCAGGTCTTTTTTGTGGGGCGAGCTTAAGTCATGGAAGTAGGAGTAATCGAAGTCATGGTGGCAGGCCAGGACTTGCACCAGGTCTTTCAGACCAGCACGTGCATTCCGGTCGACCTCGATCTTCTCTTCAGTTCCGTTGTCAGGATAGGTGAATTGATCAAATGCTCTCAGCATGTGCGTTACCAATGATTCAGCAGTGCCTGGTCGTAAACGCTGTGGCATAAGAGTGAGTAAAGGTAGTCGACGCCAGCAGCTGAAGTGGGAATATCCCATTTGATGAAGCGGGACGTTCAAGACTTCTTTGGCCAAGCGACTGATGAGCTCGCTGTTTTGATTGCAAATCAGCTTGTACGCAGCAGCGTCTCCATCCTCGGCACTCATACCTAGAAAGTCTTCAGTACGGTCGAGACTCATGAGGTTCAGCTTGAAGACGTCGCTGTTGAAAATATCATCAATAGCACAGTCGACAAGTACATCCTTCAGGCGCTGAATGGCATAGGCCGGATTAATGGTAGAGTCGTAGCTATCTATGCTAATTGATTTGAGCGCCCTTCGAATAACCGCTTGATCATTTCGGTCGGTGGCGTTTCCGCACGCCAGGAACAACTGCAACGCCATAGGACGGTCAATTAGCAGACGTTTGAGTGTGGTTTCCCACATACCGTAACTGGCGGATCTCTTACGAATCAGATCTTCATTGAACATGCCTGATCTGCGCAAAAACTCTAGTGCGCTATTTTCTGGAAAGCAACTCGTGGAAGATACTTGTTCGATAAATTCGTTGAACGCGGTGTAATGTGGAACCGTATATCCACCGTTTTCAGCAATGATATTGGCCACCTTTTGTAGTCTTGTGCTGTTCCAATATGATGAATCATCACTTTGAAGAAAGGCTATAGTCATTTCTTCATTGTAGTTATTGGATTCGTAAGCATTATTCAGTAATGAACGACCCTTCGGCTTACTATTTAAGGCTTTTATCAATGAGTTATAGAGGTCTTGAAGATTAAAATCCTTGCCTGAATGCGCTTTAAACAGTGGTTCAGTTTCATCGCACGTCATACTACGAAAGTGATCGGGTTCAACCTTGTGATGCAGCATCAGATCAAGAATTTTACTATCTGAAAAGCCATGTTGGATTGCCGCAATAATCGGCGTCATTTGGATTGAGATATATTTCAGTGTCGACTTACTACTGAACCTTATCGACTGGTTGTTTTTGCCATTTTCTGCTCGCTCTTGAAATAATACGGAGTAGTCTTTCAGACCTTGGTCTGCGTACTGCGATTCAGTCAAATTAGGGATCGGTACAGGGCCGTTGCCGTGATACCACTCAGAGGCTAATTCATAGGCTTCGCGACCATAGTCGGTCACATTAAGATTTATTTGGCTCATGGACGCCCCTCTTTTGAAAGAGTATGAGGTATGCGTCCAATTTGCAGCAAGCCAGTGGCACTGGCGGCAGATCCGCCAAGTCGCATGCCTGGCGGCTTTCCCTTAGGGTCTGAAGCTTGGGGATTAGCTCGGGATCTTGGGTATGTCGGCGCAGGTGAGGCCCGGTAGTAGCGTCTCCCAGTAAACCAGTTTGAGATCAATATCGGTGATCGACATACCGCTGTAGTTGGTGATTTCCCAGCGCCCATTTTTCAATTGATACAGAAAAGTCACGTTCGTGATTTTTTGCCACTCTTTGACATTGAGGCCACCCAGGGTTTTCTCATGGAACACGCGGGCTGACTGACCAAGGTTTACCTCGAATGCGCCTGACCAGGTGACCCCATTCAAACGTTGATGCTCTTCGATTTCCCTTGGGAACATGAACTCAGTTTCTTTGAACTGGCCGCTGAACTCGATGAACTCAGAATTCCTGGTCTTCGCATAGGTCTTGCCATTGCATTGGGCAATGTAGGTGTTGAACGTCGATGTTGCCTGCCTGATCGCTTCGGCGTCGACATTCTCGGCAGCAGGAAGGTGTTGTGTCATAAAGGCCGCAGAAACAGCGACCAAAGCGGCAAAAAGCGAACTGCATTTCATCCGTGTCATTCCGTGTGTGAGATTCAGAGCGTTGCGCTCGTTTGGTGGCGCCATTCTGCCAGCAACGTCATTGCTCGCCAAGGCAATTCATGGCTAATGTTTGGCGCGTTCCCTACAATGTCGAATCTCAAAAAACACTAAAGGGGCGACCTCCGTGAAACACAGCGAATTCCACATCGGCCTTGATTTCTACTCGAACGGTGGGTTCCCTTACCGCTGCACCGACGTTGGCCAGCGCACAATCACCGCAATCTGCCTGGATAAAACCAGTGGCCAGTGGTACGCCGGGCCGCCGTACCCGGTGAAAGAGGAGATTTTTGACGAGCTCAAGATCAAGGGGTGCTTTCTCAACGAAGTCGATGCCATCAGGGAAGCTATCGAGGAGAGCGAGAAGGGGATCATGCCGTCGTACCCCAGCAGCGCCATGAGGCGTTTCATGAGCGCCCGGACAGACGCGGATTATCTCGCCTATCCGGACAAGCCGTTACTGCGCCTGAACAAGGTCATGGACGGTGAGATAATCCATCCTTATAGCGTGATCAAGCGGGGCGAGTTTTGGGGCGTGCTGTGCTACCTGCCGTTCGAAGATGAGTATCAGGAGCTGGACGAGTACTTCTTCCTGACGCTGCCCCTCGCCACGGAAGAAGACTACCGGCTGCGCAAGGCCATCAAGGGCTAGATCGTACTTCCCCGAAGGGGCTGGGTTTACTGTCAGCCTCAACACGAAGATATTAAATTGACATCAACCTGTTTCTGGTTAAACTAACCCCACTTAACCAGAACAGGGTTGCCAACATGCAGATTTCCCTTGAGACCGTCGCCAAGACCCAGCACCTGATCGGTAGCGAATTCGGGCGCCAGACGTATCACACCCTTTACGACCTGTTGTCTGAACAGCCGCTGGAGAAGCTGGTGGCCATCTCGGCAGCCAACATCAAGCGTATGGACGCTACCTTTGCCCGCGAGTCACTGGTAGCCCTGGCAAAGCGTTTCCAAGGGCAGCGGGTGTTGTGCCTAATCGACTTCGATGATCGTGACCACCTGGACAACTGCAGCTATGCCGCGCAAAAGGAAGAAGTCACTTTTCTGGCCTGGCAGGGCTCTGAATATCAGGTCGTCGGGCAGCCGATTTCTAAGTCCTGGCTGCGGATTCTAGACTTTGTGCAAGCGAATGGTAGCTCGACCACCAACGACGTAGTGAAGGCTCTAAGCATCAGCGTCCAGAATGCGGGAGGGACTATGAAGAAAATGGTTGATCAGGGTCTGTTGGTTCGCAGGGACGGTGTCTCCCTCACCGGTGGTAGTGAATACCACTATCAGACCGTAAAACCGCCTCGGTAGCTGAGCAAGGGAAGCTTGCCTGGGCAGGTGCGCACCTCGCAGAATGAAGGTTACCGCACTATAAAGCCGGAGCTTACCCATGGATTACAACAAAGAAAAAGCCCTCAAAGTTCTCACGAACGTCATCGAGAAGGCTTTTGCAGCCGGCCATTCGGTAGCCTTCGGTGATGCTCAGTACGTTCAGCGCCGCCGTGGTGAAGAGATCGAAACGGAGAACCAAGTCTTCGAGGCATTGGAATCCGGCATTTTCAAGCTCTGCAAAGTGAGTTACGGCGGTGGGCGAACCGGCGCAGTCGAAGACAGCGAGGTTTACGTCAAGGCCTTTGATCACGGCGACGTCGATCTGCTTGTCGGTTTCCACCAGGGCGCCATGTCCGTCAGGGACATCGATGAAATGATGGTCGGTTTGACTGCAAAAACAGTCCTGACCCAAATGGTTCGTGAAAAACGCGGTTCAGTAGGGAGGGAGGTCGAGCAGGCCGAACTCGATCCTCGTGAGAAAGCATTGAAGGTTCTCACCCACGTCGTGACCAGCGCATTCAAAGCCGGGCACTCTGTAGCCTTTGGTGATAATGAATACGTACAGAAGCGCCGTGGGCAGGAGATCGAAACCGACACTGAGATCCTTGAAACGACGGACTCCGGCATTTTCAAGAAATGCGTTAGGGAGAGAGGCGGTGTTAAGTCTGACACCTACCTTAAATTCTTCGATCACGGCGACATTGATGGCCTGGTCGCTCGCGAAACTGCCAAGCTGTCGATCAAAGAGATCGATGAGATCATGATCGGTGTCTCCGCCAAGACGGTGCTGACGGCCTTGGCCCGCGAGAAACGCCGCCCAGCGGTCGAATCCGACAACGATGTCGGTGGGTTCACGCGTTGAATACCGGCCTGCCACGCCCAGCATCGCCGGCTGACCTGACGGTGGCTCATGGACTTGCACGTTACAACGCAGTCTTTGAGCAGATTGAGACCCTGGTCAAGCTGAGCCCCGAATCGGATGTTGATCTGAGCAGTTTTCGTACCGACCTGGATAATCTTTTGACCGAATTGGGCACGGTGCGCAATTACTGGGTCGCCAAAGGCAACATTCGCTTTATTGAGGATCTCTCAGGTTTGGATGAACGATTGACTGCCCTCATCGGCAGTTGCGCCCACCAGGCTGCGAATGTTCCATTGATGGAGGCCCTCTCAGAGCACTACGAAATCACGTCAGGCATGCTCAAGGAAGCCTGGGACTTGCCTGAAGATTTGTTCGCCAACCTGTATCGAAAAGTGCTCCAGGGCGCTGCAGAACCAGCTTCCACGGCTGCCACTTTCTGGGCATCCAGGCGTAACAAGCCTGAGTTCTTCGATCTGCAGCTAAAATGCCTGATCATTACGCTTCATACCGTCCCAGCTCCCACTACAGCGGTGGCTACAGCTCGCATGGCATCTTGTGTCGAGCCAATTATGTCGACGCTGGCAGATCGAACGAAAATTTCTGCAGTCGTCGAAGCCTTCGCGGCAAACATGACCGTAGTGGCACCTCTATTTCAAGAGTTCGCCAAGGTCTACAAACTCAACCGGGACGCAAAGTCAGCCGCCCAAAAATTGGCAGATTTTGAGAAGGTCGTCCGGATGCCGGCTGAATTTCTCGCGGCGATATACGCTGAGACGCGGGAACCGTCGGTCAGGGCCTTGGCAAAATGCCTTATCAATGACCCTCGGGGGCACATGCCCTATACCTACTTTGAGACGATGGGGCTCCGTTTACCTCAGGAAATGGTTGGTAAGTTGATGGCTACGGAAACGGGCCACACGATGGTTAAGCTGATCGAGCACGCCATCATGGTGCCTGGGTGCAAGTTTTTCCTGAATAACGAGGGAATCAAGCGCCTGGAGCCAGCTGATCGCGCTGAATTGATTGCCGTGGTGGCTCGTGCCGGCCTGGCCGGAAAAGAGTATTGGGGTAGGGCGCAGGAGGTTATGCAGGCTTTGTTGACCCAGGCGGCACATTGGGGCCTGGAGGAAACGGTCAAGCGAGAGCTCTTCGCCAGTGCGATCCCCCCTGAATTCTTTGCAGCGAATCCAAAGTTGCTGACAGCCAAATTCGGCACTGACCTGGGGCTATAAATTTATGAGTAATGCAGTGTCCTCCAAGATCAAGGCCTATGAGGATGCGCTGAAGGCGCTTCTGGATACGGCCCGAAACATGTCGCCTGAAGACACGGCTGACGAACTAAGCAAGCAATTCGGGGCCTTGAAGGCCCAGGGTACTGAGTTGGTCGCCACAGGCCATCTAAAGGCCATGGAAGTAGTCGGCGAGACGCGGGATACGTTCTGCGCCATCATCGAACTGGATGTTCCGAGGTCGATTAAGAATGAAATCGTCCTGGCTCTGATGGCTCACTACACCATTGATGAAAACCTGTATCGCCGTGTGGAGGGGAAAGAAATCTCACCCAAAACCATGCTGGCATTGCATTTACAGCTTTCTCAAATGGATCCTACCAGTGATGAGGTCACGAGTCGTTTAACAGGCCTGCACATCAGCTGTTTTGTTGAAGGGTTTATCGAAACGTTCGTCCTGCGGACGGGACTGGACATGGCGCCTGTCGAATTCCTCAAGACAATTGATTGCCTGAAGCAGTACATCCAATACTCAACGACGCTGTGCTCGGATATAGAGGCAATTGCTGCCCACCTTGAGCAACTGCGACCTGGGCTTGAGCAGGTAATGAGGTTGTTCAACCATGATCCAGGGCCTCATGGTTACAAGGGCCGGGTTGCCGATGCTGTAGCGATGTGGGCTGAATTCTGGGTTGGATTGTATGAAACAACCCAAGATCCGCTGATCAAGGAGCTGGCCACCGTGGCATTCAGGCGGCCAGCAGGGCCATTGGCTTGGCAATCCTATGAACGCATAGGGCTTGTTCGTACGCCCAAATGGCACATGAATGCTCAAACCCAAGCGAAAGGTATTGCGCTGATCTCGTTACACGAGCACGCGATCATTACACCCGATATCGACATCATCTCTCTTGAGCGACCTGATTTTGAGCTCAATCCAGCGCTATTTAATCAGTACGTGAAGATGTTGGCCCGCGTGCCATTGACCAGCCCAGGGGCTCGCCAAAAGACCCAGTTACTGGTCGATAAGCTCATCTCGTACTACCAGAGAAACCCAATAGACAAAATCAAAAGCTTGTTGGTCGGCAGCACCATAGACCCAAGCTTCTTTGCTCGCCACCATCAAATTCTCGGCAGTCGCTTTGCTGCTGACTTAGGCCTATGACCATCATGACGCTATCCGCATGGTGGAAGAAGACCATGGCCAGGGCTGAATCTCATGTCGTCTAATATCGTCGTTCGTGCAAAAACCTATCGAGAGGATCTGGACTTCGAGGATTGCGAGGGTATAGGTAAATACCTTCGTAAACTAGAAATTACGGCCACTCGCAACGGTTCCCAGATGGGGTACCTGCATGGTCATATCTTGCTGCTGGGTGAGGCGCAAAAAGACCTGCAGGTGAGGCGCCTGCTGGAATGTAATGACGAATTTGAGGACATGCTCATCACCTTGTTCAAAGGGCGAATTACGCAAGGCTCCCAAGGTAATTTGATCCTTAATGGGTTTTCTGCGGGTGCCTGTGAAGCGTTTACAGAAGCCCGCATTGACGTGGATAAGCAGCAGGTAACGATTCAAGGTGTGGGAGCGAAAGCTGACATTCTGATAGTGGAAGCGGTGAGGGTGTATGAGGCGTTTCAGTCTCAGGGAATAGGCACCATGTTGATGGATAAGCTCGCAAGCTGCAGAAAGGTGGCTTCGACGATCTATCTCAAAGCGTCACCATTTCGTTTGGAGATTGCTGGAAGCACCGATGAGCAAGTCAAAGAAAAAGTGGAAAAACTCCAACGCTTTTATGAGCGTTTTGGCTTCAGCAGAATTCCGGGTACAGAGAAAGAAATGCTCACAACACCAGGCAGGATGTGGGCGATAGTCAATGAACGTCATGCTGCGCTAGGGGCATGCAACATTTCCACTCCATCAATGGCAGGCCCATAAATGACGACTTCAGCCAGCATCCCATCCAAACTGCCACGGCAGTTGGTCACCGAGTATTACCAGCACTTCAACTCGCTGAAGGCAGCGGTGTTGACGCCAGAAGGCGATCATTTTGACCCCAACGTCTATCGACAGTCGGTTGCCGATCCACTCGAAATGCTGAGAGGCTGTACCCTTGAGATGGCGCTTAGTGGCCATCAGGACTGCTTTGCTAGGTTGGGTATCCACAGCGCTGAACTGATTGTCGCGCTTACGCCTATCTCGTCCAATGAAGCGCTGGCCATCGCACTTGACGAAGTTTCCAAGGCTTTCCCAGTCAGTAGCGATTTTCTGCTCGCGCTGAGAACCTCACCACTCAAGGCTGTTTTGCCAGAAAGGCTTCCAGTTGGATTGATCAAGCAGGCGGTACGCGGCCATGACAAGCCGTTTGAGATGCTCGACAATTACTTGTCTAAGGCCGTGGATGAAGATGTACTACCAATCCTTTTGACTGGCATTGATGCCGTCTTACCGCTGGAGAGCCATGAAGATTTGCTAGGAATGGGGAGGCTATTTAATAACCTCAAGCGGCTGCTAAAAACCAGGTCGAATATTCCGGATGCCATCGAGTGGTTTGGAGCCAATCAAACAGCGCTTTTCCCGATCATTGCCGATGTCCTGGAAGAAGCTAAGCGCCTGCACGACGACGTTACGAGTACAGCTAAAGACAAAGGCGTGTTGCTTTATTTTGCTTTTCCACCTGAGTTTCTCTGCGGTCTACAGGCATCGATCAATCATCCTGTAATTACTGATCTGGCATCGCTGGCGTTGGAGCACCCACGCGGGTATATGGCGTACGCTTACCTTGACAGCATGGGGTTTGCCCAAACGAAGGAATGGCATGCTCAGGCGCAAGCCGATGCGAATTGGAGCAAGCTCGCCAAGCTGCACGAGTATGCGATGGTTACTCCGGGACTCGAGCTTGACCTCAGTCACTTTGACGAACTCGGGGGAGTAGTCTCTATGCATGCTGCTCGTCTGTACACCGAGCTTCTGGCCGAGACGCCGGCCCTCAGTGATGATGCTAAACGTAAGCAGGCATTGATCTTCGATGCCTTGGTCAGACACTGCGCAGATCAAGATTTTGGAGACAGAATCCGAGCCCTAATCATCAACGGCAATATCCCGAAAGAGTTGTTCAAGAAGCACTTGAATCTCCTGGGTGATCGCTTTCATCAAGATCTTGGACTTTAAGGGAGCGGTGACCGTGACAAAAACACTCAATGAATGGATCAAGCAGAAAGCCTTCAACCAGATCAGCGATCACTTCAGTGCTTGCCTGGAGTCAGTAAAAAAGGTCGCTGAAAGCGGCAACGATGAAGATGTCAAGCTGAGGGAGTTTCGTAAAGACCTTGGCCCTGTCCTGGATGACCTGAAAGCGGCTGCAGAGGCCATTGCTAAGGCCGGCTACATGGAAGGCTACAGCCAGCTGGCGGATCTCCAAAATGAATTGGTCAGTATTGCCGTTTTGGTTGAAAATGAATCTGCAAAAGACGTCCTGATTGGCGAGATTAGTCGTCGCTTTGCCATCAGTGAAGCGTTTAACAGGCAATGCCGGGCCAAGGGGCATGCCACACGCTTGGCTGTGTTCCGGGATATGCTCTTGCAAGAAAGTAACCCAGAGGATCTTGCAAGACGTGAAATCGGCCCGATGCCCGAGCCGATATTCCTCCCAGCGTTATTAGTGGGTTTCGAGTGCTCGATGCCGCCATTTAAGAGCATGGAACCAGAGAAATTCACTTCACTGTTGGTTGAGCTGGAGCGATTTCTTTGCACGGACACCGAGACTCGGGTTCAACTTGCTGTCGAGTACCTGGCGGCGCACATGAAAGCGTTTCGTTCAGGACTTGAAGCGCTCCTTGAGGGGACGGCGGCTATGAAGAGTCCGGCTTCGCAAGCGGTGGTTGAGGATCAAACCGCTCTCAGGCCCCATTTGCTGGCGGGACTGTACGCATTAACCCAAGATCCAGTGTTGCTGCGCGTGGCCGAGTTGGCGGTCAAATCACCGTCAGGGGAGCTTCCCTACGCCTACCTGGAAAGGATGGGCGTAACGCGGTCTGCCGAATGGCACTTTGAAGCTCAAGGCAAGGCTAAGGATGACAAGCGAATCGCATTGTACGAATTTGCCCTGATGACGCCAGGTTACGAAATCAATCCGGACATCAAGCTACCCTTGCAGCCGTTCGAGGTAAAAGAGTTCATCACGCTGTTGAAAAGCGAGGCGGGAGAGGGGCCTGAGGGTGTCCGCAAGCGCCAGGAGCTCTTTGATCTGATGGCCAACCTGTGTGGTAAAAATGATCCTGGTCAACAAATCAGGTCACTGCTCGTCAAGAGTGATTTACCGAAGGAGCTCTTTAAAGGTCACCTGAATCTGTTGGGTGATTCCTTTGGCCGCGATCTGGGTATTTGAGGAAATGAGCATGTCGGATACCCCCAAGGTCATCACCGGGCGCCAGCTCAAGGCAGACTACATCGATTGTTTGTCGACGTTACGCACCAAGGCGACGACCTTTGACAATCACAATTTCGACTCGGAGAGCTACAGGGTCGAGATTGAGGCGGCACTGCTGAGGCTTAAGGCGAGTATTGCAGCGATTGGCCAATCGGGGTTCATGGATGCGATCTCCTTGCTCGGTAAATTCAACAAAGAACTGGTTTCTGTTGTTAATTCGGTTACGTTCCCAAAAGCCGGCACACTGCTGGTGGAAGCGCTAACGTCTCAGTTCGAAGTAGGACAAGACATCCTGGACAGTTTTGGGCCTCGAGACCCTCAGCTGCGACGCAAGATGCTGCGTAGTGCCTGGTCTCAATCGGATGAGCCCGAGCAACTGGCCAGGCGAGAAGTCAGCAAAATGTTGGATGGACATGCTCCAGTTCCGGAAATATTGACCACCTTCATGACAGGACTTGAGTGCTGCAGTCCACCTTACAAGGATTTTGACGCACCTGAGCTGGTAGTCCTTTTCAACGAACTATATCTTCTCCTGTTGGACGACTATGAAAAACGTCTTCCGTTAGCCATCGAGTCTATCGCCGCCAACATGCGCATTTTTGCCACGGTGGTCAGGCATCTCCTAGACTTTGTTGCAACCGTACAGGACGATATCAAAAGGCGATTTGTTTCATACAGGCTTGGGTTCGATGCACAGTTTCTGGTTGGCGTGTATGAGCTTACGCAGGATCCGGTGATCAAGGCGTTGGCAGAGTTCACCATGGACAGACCCAAGGGGTCGATGGCCTACACCTACTTTGATCGCATCGGGGTGAGCCGTTCCCAGGAATGGCATTTTCAGGAGCAGGAGCGCACTACTAATGCGATTCAGCGTGCCTGCCTGTATGAATACGCGGTGACTACGCCTGGATTTGAGGTAAATCCATCAGTCATAGAGCCGATGAATGAGACTGTTGTACAGACTTGCCTGACTTCGCTGGAGACAGTACCGCTGAACAGCTTAGAAGCGCCCAGGAAACGGCAACTGGTTTTTGATGTGCTGGTCAACGAGTCAAAGATTGACGCAACGGGCAAGATCAAACGCCTGCTGGCCGGCGCCGACTTACCCATCGAATTGTACAAACCGCACCTGAACCTCCTCGGCGAGCGTTTCGGTAGCGACATGAATCTTTAAGGGGAACGGGATGACTCGATGGAAAGGGGTGGATACGGTTGAGCCCAACCAAATGGCTGGGGCGTTCGATCAACTGCTGAATGACCTGCGGGATCTTGTCGAAGAGCAAAATGCAATTTGGTATGACGATCCAGACGATGAGGCCCACGACGCCATTGAAGAAAAATTCAGAGCAGATCTGGAGATGGGGATGTCGACCATCAGCCAGGGCGTTCGGTACATTGCCCAATCCGGGAATCTCGATGCGCTGGCCAGTGTAGGGCTACTGAAAAACGCTTTGGATGATGTGGCATATCCCATCAATTCCTTCCGTGTTGCACCGGTGTTTTTTGACGTCCTGTCTGATCATTTTCAGATGACTGAGGACTTGTATGGGTATGCCAATAGCTGCGGCGGCATTGATGGCCCTCTGAATTTCAAACTGCTTCGCTCGGCCATCCAGAATGAAAGGCGCCCCTTTAAAACCATTCAAACGGCGCTGACCGATAATCTTCCCTTTGGTTATTTCAAGTTACTGAGCGTGAGCCTGCAGGAACTCAAGCCGGTGGAAACCGCAGAACATGCCACTCTCGTGAGCCGATTCTTTCGGCCCCTTGCGAAATATCTGGATGAAAAGCTGAGTGTTGAGGACGCGGTCGGGGAGATGGTCAAGCTCATGCCAGTACTCGAGCCCCATCTGGCCGCTTTGATGAACTATTCACCAAAATTGCCAACCGACATCGAGGAGTGGCAAAGCACCAAGCCAGTCAACATGAACCTCCTGTTGCCCATCGACTTTTGGGCGTCGTTGTTTGAAAAGACGGGCAGTGTGATTGTGCACCAGGCCATCGAGGAAGCGATGTTCTACCCTTCGCCCGACCGTGCATTCGAGGAATGGGCCAAATACGGGTTTACCAGACCACAGGCTTGGCATGATGAGATGCAGTCTGTGGCGCTCTCCCAACACCAGAAGCAGTTTTGGTTGTACGCCATAGAATCTGAAGGAGTTGAGTTGTCCGAGGCCTCGATCTGCCTGGATTCAGACCTCCAGATCAAGATAGCAATCGACACGCTCAGTGAGGCTCGCGCCGAGAAAGGTGAAAGTTACCGGAAGGCCATGCTGTTGATGAATGGTCTGGTCGCCAAGATCCCTCAGGTTAAAACGCTGCGCGAGACTCTGTTGAAGAGCTCTATCCCACCGGTTCTGTTCAAGGAATTTGACAGCTTGTTGTTGGATCGTTTTGCCGACGACTTGGGCTTGTAGCCAGGCAGGGTTTGGCGGCGATGGCTGATGGGTGCTTAAGCCTCCCTACGGGAGGAGTGGGCGACCTCTCTCTTCGACGCCTTCCTAGTTCCCCCTTAGGATGGTAAGCGCCGCGATCAGAAGGTTCGTATTTCCGCTTTGGCGCATCTGAGCAGCCAGGTTCTGTATGTCGGCGGCTTTCTGCTGAAGACTTTCGGCCAATTGTTCCAGGGCCAAGATCGCTGAGGCATTTGTCGACGAGTCTTGTTGTTGAGCGGCGAAGTTGTCCTGGCGTACAGGATGGGATTCGAATAGTGCCTGAAGTCGCATCCGCACACCTTTTCGAGGCATAGCTTCCCCGTTTTCGTAGCGAGATATCTGCGACCAGGAGACCCCCACGTGATCCCCGACATCACGTTGAGTCATGTCTGTGAGCGCACGCTTCACGGAAAGCCACTCGCCGAAGGCCTTGAGTTCATTTTTGCGTGCGGAGGGAGTCATCGCGGTCTCGACGTGGGAAGGTGGCTGACACCATACCTTGCGTTGGTCGTCAGGAAAAGTTTCGACAGTAGCTGCATGATTTGCCTGTAGCTGGGTAGGGCTGCTGGTACCGGCCTAGATGCTTCAGACCCTTTTGGAGAAGTGGGCGACTTCCTTCAGCTTGTGCTCATCTGCAACACTGGTACATCCACATTTGTTTGAGGTTCAGGCTTTGAGAACAATCACCACCGAAGAAGCCATGAAATTTCTGATTGATGAGTATTCCGGTCGGAACGGGCTCAACGGTTGGGACGAGATCGTTATTTCCCAGGACACGTCCGGGCTCTCCAATTGCATTGGCTTGAGCAGTACTTTTCAACGTGTGATGAACAGGTCTGGCGACAGTCGCCGTTTGATCGTGCCGTTGTGCGCCGTCTTCAAAAATCTGTTTTCTACTACGCCTGGGGACGAGGAAAACGGTCTCGGCAACTTCTTCATCCAGGCTGGCACCAGGTTTATCGGTGCTTATGCGAAAAATTCAGAAAAACTCGGCCATTTTGAGGAAGTGGCTGAGATCTTTCGCCTCCTCAATGAGCAGCTTTCCAGGCATAACCCGAGTCCGGAGCACACCTACAGTGTGAAGGATCTGACTGAATTTGTTGTTTCGAACCTTGAACGCCTGGATGCCAGGGATCTTCAGTCATTTCTGGCCTACGGCTCCATGCTCACGCACCTGCACCAGGAGGATCACCATCAGATTCTGTTGAAAAAGATTGTCGTCTACAACCATGACGAGGACGGCGAATTCCCGAGCCTGCCGATGAACCAGGCGTTGACCAGTGTTTTCATTGGTGCGATGGGAAGGGCAGCTCATCGAATCGACGATATGGTGCTGGAGCCGGAACAACCATTCGCCGAGGCGCTGCTGAGATTGAGCGACCAGTTGTTCAAGTTGGATAGCGGCGGCTGCCATATTCCAGGTTGCCAGTTGATGGATCTTCAGGTCGTGTCTCAGACGGTTACTGCTCTGAGCAAGGCCTACGTCCTGACAGAGGATCCTGCGCTGCGTAAACGCTATGAGCAGGGGCTCGGGGCCCTCGTGAACCTGACAATCAAGGCTCCAGGGAGCAAACTTACGGTCGTCGGTTCTGTCTATGCTCAAAGCGCCCATACGAAAAAAGAGCTGGTCTCTCGTTACACCCACGGGATCATTGATCGGCTGATCAAAGAAGCCCAGGAGCGTCCACCCACGGGTTCCCTGATCATCGAGGCGGCGGCACTTCGTTTCAACCGTCAGATCTACCTGGAGTTAGCCTTTCGCGCACCACAAGTACTGAAATTCGACCTGGCTGCTAGCGAGCGAAAGCTTCAACTGCTGGCGCTGGCGGACGTGGCCCGAGACGGTCTCAAGACAAAGGAAGATTTCAGTTCCTTGGGGAAAACGCAGAAGCTTTGGCTTACCAGGGAGTCTGGGGACGAGCTGACCAAAATGGCACTCCTCAAAACGCATCCTGAGCTTCTCAAGGACACGTTCACCCATGACCTGGGATTGTGATCGATGAAAACCAGCGAAGCCATGAAGCTGCTGATCGAAGCCTATTCTGGTCGTGCCGATGATACTGATTGGTCTGGCGTGATCATCGAGCCCGTCGATAAAAGGCCGACGTCAGTTGACCCGACTAATTGCCGGTACTGGGACGAGCGCCTTGGTAGGTTGATGTACGGTTCGACCATCTTATCCAAGCCACACCTCATCAAGCCGCTGTGTGCTGTCTTTAAAAACCTGTTGGACACCACGCCTACCGAGTTCCAAAAAGACCTTGCCAAGCCTTTTGTCACAATGGGCACTCGCCTGGTCGGCATTCTCGCCAGAAATGGTGCTGAGCTCGGCTGCTACGAAGACGCTGTCGAGGTTTTTAAGCTAGTTCAGGCCCAGGTTGAGCAATACCTTCCGGATGCCCATGAGTACAACGTCAAGGACATGACGAGCTTCGTGGCAAACAACATCGAACGGATCGATGTGATAGATATCAAGGCATTCTTGGCTTATGGCGCGATGTATACCCATACCCATCACAAAGATGCCCCATCGAGAAATCTTCAGCATTTTCTGTTCGCTAGAGACATTCACGCCGTGGAACTGCCGACGATTCCCATGAACCAAGGGCTGGTCAGCCTGTTCAATGGGACATTCAAAGAGGACTGCGTTTTCATCCAAGATCTGGACTATGAGCCTGATCGTGCATTCGCCCAGGATCTGCTCAAGCTCAGCGATTTGTTCAGCAGGATTGAATTCGAAGGTGGGCATATTCCACGGTGTCAGTTCAGCGACCTGCTACTCGTCTCACAGACGCTTACAGCAATGTCTAAGGCCTACACGCGGGCAGATGATCCGATTGCGCTGGAAGCGTACGAGAGAGGTGCTGCAGCCCTGGTCGACCTGACCCTAAAGCCGGCGACTCAGAAGCTTGCCGCTTTCGAATCACCTTTCGCGACGACAGGCCACTCCAAGGATTTTCTGAGCCCTAACCAGGCGAAGCAAGTGCTCCACCTGATGATTCAGGAAGCTCAGGATCGACCAATCACCAGCTCTTCTGCGATTGAGGCTGCGATGCTTCGCTTTAACCGTCAGGTTTATCTCGAATTGGCGTTCAGAGGCGCGACTGCTGCTCATTTCGGGACAGAGGTCGGCAAGGGCCAGCTCCTGGCTTTGGCCGAGTTGGCCAGAGACGGACTGCAAACCAAGGAGGATTTCAGTATTTTAAGGAAAGAGCAGAAGCTCTGGATTACCAAATATTCCGGGGACGAGAAAACCAAGATGGCGCTCCTCAAGACGCACCCTGGGTTGCGCAAAGACTCGTTTATCCACGACCTTGGTATGTAGTACGAAGCGTTTGATGGAAAAAACCACGCCGGCATCTAGCCGGCGTAGTTCTACCATGACTCAGCGAAGTTCAGGATCGTAAAACCCAGGGTGCTGCGGGGTCAGCTTGCCGGCGTAGTAGTCCTCGGCAGCGATAAGCAGCGGCGCCCATTCTAGGTATTGCGCACGCGTCCGTGGATCCCGAAAGAACTGCAGGTAATCACCCGGCGCGTAGGCGCTGATATTGAACAGATTCTCAAAGGGAACGCTGATGCTTCTTGGCGTTATGCCATCCCCGCGACGGGCACACCGTAACCAACTGAACACCGCTTTTTTTCGAGAAACGCGTTCCGGCACGGCAATGAAGCCAGGGCCAGGATCACCCCATGGTTTCGTGTGGGTTGGTCTGTGGATTTTCTCTGAACTGCTGCGTCGACGTTTCTCGTTGTACTCGATTTCCTGACGGGCCTCGTCTCGCTGCCAGAAGTCATCCTGGCCGACCAGAACCGAGTTATCGGTGATTTTGGCGTTGCAGGAGGCCCTGTAGGCCTCAAAATCGGGTGTGTCACCGTGCAGCAGGGCAAACCCATCGTAAACCAGCTCCACAGCGCTGGCGAAGCTTGCAGGGTTCCAGGACTGCATGGGCCTGACTGGCTCCAGGATGTCTTTGCGGTCAAACAGGCCCTGGATGATCATGGCGATACGGTTGTACTGCTTGATCCGGTCGGCGATGTCCTTTATAGCCTCGTCGTAGTATACGCTCGACTGGTCGAACGGATGCCAATCGGAAGCCGGCCAATAATCAACGTTGATGGGGTTGGCGAAATCCCAACTCCCTCTGTTCTTCGCTTTCCACTCGACCTCTGGGTTGTCGATGAACCACTGTTCACGCTTTTTCTTCTGCTCGGCTATCAGGCGCACCCGATCATCAAAGTCGCGTTTGGTGATCATTTCTTCGACGGTGTTGTTCCTCATCTTCACCATGGTTGGTTCAGATGCCTCGAACATGGCCTTTTCCGGGAAGATTAATTCGCCGAAGTCAAGGTCGCAGGTTAGTTGATAAAGGTTTTCGCCGTTACGAATAATGAGGTAGGTGTATTTATCACTTTCCGCATATTGGGCGTTTTCGTGCAGGAGAATCAAACAGCCTTTCCAGTCACGATATTTGATTTTTCGCCGGATCTGCATGGACACGATGCAACGGGGGAAGGGCAGGATGCGGTCACGGTTGACGGGCTTAGCCAACCAGGTGCGGAAACCTGCCATGTTTTTGATGTCCATGCCGCCCTCGGCATAGCCCAACAGGCATTCCTCGTCCATGTATAGACGACGCTGCATTAGGTGCAGCTTGTCATCCAGTGTGGCCGGCTGTCCTTCGGAAAACTGAACGGTCGATTCCGAAAACCCGGCGTACAGGTTGATGTTGAACAGGCGGTCGTCAACTGCGCCCAAGGTCGCCTTCATCTGTTCCTGCAGACCTTCCAGGGGCAAGGATTCGGCACTCATCCATTTCCCCCAGTCGGCCATGAGTTCTTCGATTTCTTTTTTCTGCAGAGGCTGACGGTCTTTGAAGGCCTGCAATGCGGATTTGTAGCCTTCAATATTCGCTTGGCTGGAAATTACGGCAACGGAAGTCGAGGCCTCTTGCACTAGGCCACTGCCCTGAGGACTGTGGCCGATGCCAATAGCGGTTTTCTCCTGCTCGATGCGGGCGAGGGCGCTATCCAGTTCGGATTTGTAGTGGTTGATACGTTCGCGGATCACCTGACTTGGGTTCGGCTCAAAGCGAAGGATGGCTGAAACTTCGTCGAGGTGCACCCGAATGGCATGCTGACCGTAACCTTGCTTGCGGGGGCTCTTCACCTCTACCGCATTGGACATTTCTCTGGTAACGCAGCCGAACCACTCCGCCCCTTCGTCGTTTTTCACCCAAAACCATTGACCCTGCTTGGGCTTATTTTCTTCGCGGTGTATCGAAGTGACTTCGCCTGCTTCGAAAACGGTTGGGGTTTGCTTGTCGGTCATGAGCTAGTTCGTCCAGTTGATCTGCCTGAAGGGTATCGGCTTCTTCGGGCATAGTGCAACGCCCGGCTAATGATTGAACGGAGTGATCGCTATTGGAGGAGTCGTGAGAAAACACCGCACATCCGTCTTTCTTTGCGTGAGTATAGTAGAGCTTTACCGGCATATCAATTAGCCATGGCTAGATAATGCCAATAAATTGCCTGCCTCTGGATTTAAAAGACCGCCACGCGGGCGGTCTTCATGAAGTGTATCGCGGCCCAGCTTGGTCACGGGCGCTTTGGTGCTGTCAGCGGTCGAATCCAGCGCTTAACTCAGTCTAGACTCAGCATTTCGATGTAGGCTCCCATGATCTTGAACGCAGTGTCGCCGTACCAACCGGAGGAATGGAAGTTGTTGAACTCGAGGAATTTGAAGCCGTCCGGGGTCTTAGCCATGTCCAGCACCACCGCATTCGAGGGGACGTACACATCCGCGATGCGTTGGGCGGCGGCGTAAATAGCGTGCTCGTCGACCGGGAACACTTCAACCTTGCCATTGATCATGTAGCCTCGGATCTCAATGACTTTGCCGTCGATCACCCAGCAGCGGTATTCGCGCTCGATAACCTTGGGTTTGGACACAAACACATCCAGATCATCCGGGATATGACGCTCACCGCAATGGGTCAGCCAGCTCTCGAGAGTGAACAGCCGGGCAATGATGGCTTTGTCCACTGACGTCGGTCGAACGTGTGCCGGGCCCTGGGCCTTGAGGTGCTCAAGCACCTCACAGGCTTTCATTTCCAGGCCGCCATGGTTCAGAGCGATGTCGCCGAGCTTCTCCATCCACAAGTCGGCGGAATAGCCGTTTTCGTCGCTCGGGATGTAAGCGCCGAGGGGACTGTCCTTGAACCGCTGGAGGAAATCAATCGACCCGTAGGGAATCACCAGGTCGTATTGCGCCCAATCCACACCGCAATTCATGACGTCAAAATCCTGGGTAAAGGTGCGATCAATGACGTCGTAGCCAGCATATTGGGCGTAATAGCCGACCGGCGCAGTAACACGCTCGATGTGGTTGGTTTGCAGAAAGAAGGCGATGGATCGTTTCATCGAGATGCGCCATGCAGGAAGGTTTAAGACGTGACGCGCCGGTGGCTAAGGGTGGAGAAACGCGTATTCGGTTGTCGTGGTGCGAGTTTAGCAACGGCAAAGAATCATATCAATCAGCCACACATCAATAATGTCAATAAATTGCCAGGCTGGCGGCTAAACAACCCTGAGTGATCAGGTTCTGGCTCAGATCAGAGGAAGGAGAAGCTACTTGTGCACACTTTAAATTATAAGCGTTATTACTAAAATGGAGGGCCGTCCGCTTCTGGCCTACTTTACTAATAGTAACTAGCTAAAATTAACCATCAGGGAGAATAAGTTCTCTATCTAGTTGATTTTCGTAAATAAAATTTGAATTAGCAAAAGCTGTTTATAATAATGCGAGTGTGTCCAAGGTTAAGGGAGCACTTATGAGTGATAAAGGACGTATTTTGCCTGAGCAGGAAGGGTCGCTGATTGGGAGGGTGTCCGAAAGGATGGCCGTTGTCACCCAGGCTTTCCCGCTCGATAAGATTGAAACACTCAAAATCATTGGTAAGCCAATGGTCGACAGCTGGAATCACCCTCTGGTCGGTTTGAGTCAGCGGTTGCTTCAGCATCATGGCTTGAATTATGAGTCGGAACACGCAAGCGCGTCGGCGGAGCAGGGGAATGGAGCCCCAAGAAAATCTGCGTCATTGAGCTTCACGGACTATGGCATCTTCGTCTACAGCGACGATAAGCCAAGCTTTGAGATCGACGGCTCCTTCGACAACCTGATTGGCTTTTACCAATACCCCAGCTTCCTGGTCGATAAAATGCCCAGGCTGATGGAATTGGCCGAATATTGGGGGAATCAGCCACCCCACCGTTTGGAAAAGCCGCTGTACCCCCTCAAGCGTGAGAGGAATGTGGACAACGACTTCGGCCTCGGCTTGTAAAGTTGCCCGGCCATGGAGGCTGCGTGTGCGTTAGTGCACGAGTCGCAACTTGCGGACTTTAACGACGCCGGTTGCTGGCCATTCTTTCTCTGTTTCATCTGCCCGTCAGCCCAGCCTGGCGTACGCTAGCTCCGCTAAGATCGGCCATGCCATACTTGATGGACAGCCATTTTGAGCCATCAATCATGTCGACTGCACCCAACGAATTGCTCCTGGCGGCGCAAGCCATCAAAGACCAAATTCGGGCCCTGAATTTCTCTGCCTTGCCTGCGCTAAGTCAGCATTACCGTCGCGTAGTGCAACAAGGAGCGCTCGATGAGACTTTCTGGAGCGTGAGCAGTGATGATGTTTCGATGAAGTCGCTGATGGAATTACTGGTCAGCACTGTTCGAGACTCGAAATTGAGTGGCGAAGATTTCATCCACATTATTCAAAGCTTTCCCATCTCACCGGTGGCGGCAATGGTTCTGATCAACAAGGACGCCTGCCCGGTCGAGCTGATCACCAAGCGTATGATTGAGAGCACGCCGGTGAGCAAATGGGATCACACCGCCCAATGGTTACTGGCAACAATTCACGACAAAAGTCTGGCCAGTGGCGATCTCTACCTGACCCACCTGCTTAAATCTCGGCCTGCTGCGTCCGGCTTTTCCAAGTCGAATCTGGATTACATGTTTTCCGCGCTGGAAGCCATTCAGACTCCATCGCCGGCATTGCGCCGCGAGTTGCGCTCGTCAGACCGCGAAATTTTAGATCGCCTGCAAATGGAAGTTGATGACCCAGACAAGATTTCCTTGGGCGCTCTTACAGCGCTGCACCGTGGCGGATGTAAAGGCGTTGTTCGCTTCGCTTTGCTGAAAAATCGTATTAACTGGCAGCATGATCCAAAGGATTCCGCGACGGCCCCGCGAAGAGCGGCGGCTTGGCAGGGGATCATGGACGCCAAGGTGCCGCTGCCCCAGGCGTTTATCAAAGATGCCCTGAACGGTTGCGGTTATGGCCAAACCCAGGACAACGAAGCCCCGGCGTTCGTCTATTTCCTGAATCTCGTAGGCCTGGACGTGGATGTCAAACACACGCCATCGCCGGCATCTCTCAATCATCAACTCAGCAGCCTGATGTCCTCGCTGGCGAAGGCCGTGACGGTGTGCGACGTGCTGAAAGTCGATTATGAAAGTCGACTTGTCGACGTGCTGCAGTTTCTGTCAGACGGCATTGAGTCTGATGCGCGATTTTCGAAAGCGGTGCTGGACTCGGGCCTTTCAGGTCGATTTTTCGAAAAATTCCCACGTATGAAACCGCATATGGGGCAACTCTTTAGTCAGGACATGGGGCTCTGATATGCATGATATCGCTGGGCGATGTGCCCAACTACGTGATTCCCTAGTAGCCAAGAAAGAGGCAGGGGACGATTCAGTGACCATTAGCCTGTGTGTCGACATTCACACTGAATTTCTGCGGGTCGTGAGTAATCGAGACTTCAAGATTGATCATGCGGCATTCTCGCAACTTGTGGATCTGTTGAAGGCTATGGAGAGCTTGATGGGGCTAAATGGGGTACTGTCCCTTGGCAGCAGGTTGATGACACGACGCCCGCAGAGACCGCCCGAGGACGAAACCAATTGGCCTGCTCAAGCCAACGACAGCACCCCTAAAGTCATTGATCTGTTTGCGCTGCTAGCCCGGCACGCCAAAGCTGGATCGTCGAGCTTTTCCAACCAAAATGTGCTGCATTTGATGCGTGAGGTGCTCGCGCAGCATGCGAGCCACATGACTGTTGAAGAGATGAAGCCGTTCCTTGATCAATCGAGGGATCTTACCTGGGCTTGTAAGGTCGCCACGTCTGTTAATGGTGAGGACACAAGGCCAGCCTGCGTGTATTTCGACAAACAAAACGCCCTGCAGGAAATCGCTACTACTGAGTCGCTGCCAAACCAGGCTTGGACAGGTCTTTTGCAGCATTATTTCCCCTTTGGGATGGGGGACATGACGCCTGAATCGATTCTTGCCGGAGGCCTAGGCCGTGGGTTGCCAAGGGATTTTGATCGCTTTGCGCTTAAGGTCATAGAAATCGGTCAGGCCGGCATCAAGATTCCTATGCACCGGACTGACGTGGTTCTGGTTTCTCAGATGCTGGAGCGCATGACGCTCGTTGTGTCGAAAGAGGCCAACACGCCAAGGGCGCAGCATTACGTGGAGGCGATTACGGCGCTGGTCGCCATTACCGTGCCGGTGCTCGACAAGATCAACGACAAGACATCGCTGTTCGCCGTGACGGGGAAGAACAACCCGATGGCCAAGTCGACGTTCTACAACCATTGCACGTTGGACGCGCTGAAAGATACCGCCATTCCATTGGCTTATCCCGAGGCCACCCAGGCGTTGGAACATTTCAGATTCCAGGTTCTTCTACACACCGTGGCCGTCAGCGATACGTTTCACAAGAAAAACGAATATTACAGGGACAAGGAGCACCTTCAAGAGTTATCCGATCTCTGTGCGCAATCGCTGATTGAGCCAAAACCGCTCGCTGCGATAACACCCGCCGCACGTTTAATCCTCGTTCGCGAGATGAGCGAAGGCCCGGCCCGCCGTAAGTTGATGACTGACGACATGAAGATTCGCAAAGTGCTCTTCATCGAAGACCTGGGGATGTAAATGATGACCGCCAAGGCTGAATTACCCACCACACGCCCAGCCCCATGGAGCCGGATCGAGCTTCTGACAAAGGATTGGCTTAAGGAGCTCAGAGAGCGCAAAGCTTACGGCACGCTCGAAGAGTGCCAAAACCTTGCACTTTTGACCCGCAAATCCGCATCCGATGCTATGCACTCTACGAATCTTCAGCATGACCTTGAAGGGTTCGTTGGATTGGTGGAGTTGCTGAAGGAAATTGAGGGGTTGGTGTCAGCAACAGAGTTACTGACCCTAGGCACTGTCATCATGATTTCTCGCCCCAACCGGCCTTACGATTGGGCGAGTAACAAGCCGGTCGAGGCCAACGACAGCACGCCCACGGTCATCGAGCTGTTTGGTTTGCTGTCAAAACACGCCGTTGATGGGTTCGACTCGGTGAACTGTGTTAACGCAACGCACGTGCTCCGCCAGGTATTGGCCCAGCATGCTCATCTCATGAGCGTCGAGCAGATGAAGCCGTTTCTGGAAGCGTCACCAACGCTCACATGGAAGTGTAAGGAGACTGTGAATATACAGGCTACTCGTTACAGCCCTGAGTCGGCTTACTTCCGGAGTCAGGAATTGTTGTCGACCCGGCGAGAGTGGACGTTGCCGAATCAGGCCCTAGTCGCCTTGCTGCACAACAGCTTCCCAGAAGGCCCTGAAGGTTGTGATCCTGCGGACGTATTGGTTGGAGGCTCCGGTGCAGAGAGTTTCGACAAGCTGACGTCTAAACTCCTTTACATCGCCAATGCCGGTATCAAGATCGGGATGAAGCGAACGGATGTGGTGCTTATTTCGCAGATCCTTGAACGAATGACGCACATTGTCACCGTAGAAGCGGGCACGGATAGGGCGAAGCATTACGCGACGGCTTTGGTGTCGTTGATCGACATGGTGTTGCCGCAAGCACCGAAGATCAATTCCAAAAACTGCATCTACGCTGCAGTTGGTATCAAGAAAAACCCGATGTGCGACGATGGCTTCTTCAATACTTGTACGTTACGAGCCCTGAAGGTGGCGACTGTTCCGGAAGGTTACCCGGAGGCCGTGGAGGCCCTGGAGAATTTCCGCTACCAGGTGCTACTACATACCGTGCACATCAGTCCCACGCTGCGAAAATTCGACGACTTTAACGACGACGATCACATCGCTGAGCTGGCGGATCTGTGTTCTGCGTCATTGGCTAGGAAGACCGGCCTACAGCCACTGAGCGGGGTGGATAAGCTAAACCTGGTGCGTTGGATGCATGACGGCCCGGTACGGCGTCAATTGATGACCGATAATATGAAGGTGCGTAAAGAGATCTTCATGGAAGACCTGGGGCTGTAAAACATGCCAAACAACTGGAGTGCATCATGACCGAAATCCAAGAACGTTGTGCAACCTGGCAGCAGGATTTGCAGCGAATGCTGGCAGCTGATGACAATGATGCGGCGAAAGCTTTGGCCATTCAGATCTACAGCCATTTCGTCAAAAACATTCCCGGTAATGGGACGTTTTATGAGCATGCTGATTTTGCTGCAGTGGTTGGCATCATCAAGGATATCGAGCCTTTGATTCCCCCGGCTGGAATATTGGCCGTAGGCGCTTACGTCCTGATGAAGCGGCCAGGCTGCCCTTACGACGAAAACCGCAATGAACGGGTCGAGGCAAACGACAGTACGGCGGATGTCATCAGGTTGTTTGGGTTGTTGGCAAAGCATGCCATGAAGGGTTATACGGAGGCGCATGTAAGCACAAAGGTGATGCACCTGCTGCGCCAGGTCTTATCGCAAAATGCCCATTCGATGACCATTGAAGAAATGAAGCCTTTTCTTGAGATCTCTCCAGAGATCAGCTGGCTTGGAAGGGATGGAATGACATTGCTCAATGTCTTTCAGGGCCCAGAAACCCCCTATTTTGAACACGAAACGTCGTTATCTAATCAAGGGGTCAATACGGTCACCAACCAAGCGTTGGTCGCACTGCTGTACAACAACTTCGATGGCGGGCCAGACGGCGGTGAGCTTGACGATGTCCTGACCGGTCAGCCGTTGGCAGGCAGCTTCGACGAGCTGACGCTTCGACTGCTGCAAATCTGCGAGGCGGGCATCAAGATGGACATGCGCCGCACCGACGTAATCCTGGTCAGTCAGATCCTGGAGCGAATGGCGCACATCGCCAAGGTTGAAGCCGGGACGGAGAGGGCGCAGCACTACGCTACGGCTATCCAAGCCGTGGTTCAGATCACCTTGCCGATCACCCCCAACATCCTCGACAAAAATTGCATCTACAGGGCTCAGGGCAACAAGCGAAACCCTATGGCTGATGACGGGTTTTACAACTTTTGCACCGTGAAGGCCCTGACCAACACGGCAGTGGTGCTGGAATCACCCGAAGCGATGGCTGCGTTGGAGCAATTCAGGTACAACGTCTTGCTTCACCTTACCCACATGAGTCCCACGTTTCACAAGCATGGCAAAGAATATCCCTACGTGGATCAACAGCACATCGCAGCCCTGGCAGACCTATGCACGGATGCGCTGAGCGCTGAGGGCGCACTGCAGCCATTGAATCGTAAAGGTCGCCTGTACCTGCTGCAGTCTATGAATCACGGCCCCTTGCGGAACAAATTATTGAGTGGTGACCTGAAAATGAGCAAAGAAGTGTTCGGTCACGATTTAGGATTATGAGAAAAATGAAAATTGATACCGACCTTCTTGTCGATGGTTTGCACGCATTAAGCGGGGCCCGGTCGAAGGGCTCCCAACAGCTGGAAACGACGGCAAACCTAGTCTTGACGAAGACGCTCGAAGCGTTCAAAGACGTCCGTAGTCTCAGCCCTTTGGATTTTTCCCTGCTGGCCAACCTGCACGGGGAGCTGCGCTCACAGGTTCATCCCAAGAAGGCACTATTATTCGGGGTCAATGTCCTTGACGCCCGGCCTGACAGCAAAGATGACTTGCCGGCTGACCACTTTCAGAAACTCGGGGCTTTGTTCAGTGCGGTTGTGAGTGACGCGGTAAAACACAGGATCGTTACTGATGCGGCTGCGCATGCTTTTTCCGAGGTTTTCAAAACAAGTTTTTCTAAGATTTCCCTCGAACATCAGCGACCCTATCTTGTGGAATCTCGCCGAATTTCCTGGGCCGGTCGCAGTGCTCTTACCACTCCTAGGGGCGTTAAGCTGGTATTGAAAGGCTTCATGGGGAATGCGCGTCTGACGCGACACAGCTCTGACCTTTCACAGAATCAGGCCCTGCTAGCAGTTGTGGAAAATATCTTCAGCAAGGGGATCCGCAATCTTGACGCAGAAAAATGTATGAAAGGTGGTGAGTCTCAGGCTGAATTTGACCATTTTGTTTCGATACTCATTGGTTGGTCTAAGGCCGGTATAACTTTCAGGATGGCGCCACTGGATATCCTCTCTGTTAGTCAATTACTTGAATTGATGGCCACGGTGATTGAGAAGGAGCAGGGCACAAAACGCGCCGCGAAAGTTGAGGCGGCCTTGCACGGTTTAGTCACGATGGTCATCCCTAAAACAGGCAAGGTCACGGCCCAGACCAGTGACTATGTCGTGAAGCTTGAAGACCACCCACTTGCTGAGGATGGGAATGAACTGACATCGACCCAGAATTACCTCCTGGAATCGCTGAAGACATCCAAGGCTATGAAGTTGCCAGACGCCTGCGAAAAAGCCTTGGCGAGTTACCGGATGCATGTGCTGCTGCACGCCGCTGCCATTACTCCTGTGCTCAGGGACAGCAACCCGAAGTACGAGGGCCAGGCGTTCATCAAAGAGTTGATCAAGCTGTCAGAGCAGACCTTAGGCTCGGCCTCGGTACTCAATCGCTTGAGTGAAGAGGGGCGTTCCGTGGTCGCTATGGCGGTTGAAGATCCGACACTGCGCATGCAGTTGGCCAAGAAGTACCTGTCCGTGCGCCGAGACATGTTCGTCAAGGATCTGGGTCTCTGATGATCAGTCATGTTGAGGTGTGCGCGTGGATCGAACGCTACGAGCAGCGTGACGCGCTGGGTACGTTGTGCTCGGACATTGCCGAAGCCTTGAATTGGAGGTCGCCTGGGGTAGATCCCATCGTTTACGAAGAGCTTTGCGAACTGGTCTTGAGTATCGTGAACGAGGTTCCGGTTAACCGGTGGATGGCCGGCAGGTTCAGCGCGACTGTTGATGACTCCGTTCGGGTCGCCCTGGAAGTCCTCAAAGCATTTGACTCCAAAACGATGGAACCCTGCAGGGCCTTTTCCCAGTTGTTCGGAAGAACCGAACAGCTACTCAGGCTTGCCCACGAAAAGAAGTGGGGTACTCACTGGGTTATGGAGCTTCGTAACCAGCTGCAGCGGAACTTGCAGATTTTGGAAATTGAGGCGATCAAGCCGTTCCTGGCGCAGTCCATCGACTACGATCACATCTACACCAGTGGCGAATCTACGCTCTACACCAAGGATCTTTTTGCCGGCGTGGATCAATTCGAGTCCACCGATAAGGTCACCTACGGGCAAGGCCTCCACGGTGTCCTGGGGCATTGTTTCCAGGGCCCCCTCAAGGATGTTGATCAAAACCCCGAACGCTTGCGAGAGGGCTGCTTGAAGCTGGCGCAGGTCATGCTCCAGTTTGATCAGGCGCAAGTGAAGATCCCAACCTTGCAGCTGGACGTGCTGGTGGTGTTTCAGGCGCTTGAGCGCATGGGGGCGCAACTTGAGTCAGCCCCCAGCCAGGATCAGAAAGCCTTGTTGGCCGAAGGTATGCAGGCGTTGACCAATGTGACCCTGAATGCCCCCGGCTCGCCGCTGCGCAAAGCCTCCAATTTCCTTAGACCACACGGTAAACGGCAGTCTTGGGGTTACTGGATGCCCAGTTATCTGATGAACCCATTTTTGGCGCTGCTCGAGCAATCGCTTACGCGCTGGAATGACCTGGCCCAGGATCCAACCCATCAAGCGCTGGCGCAAAGCCTACGGCTGCGCTTGCTGCAAGAAGCTGCGGATGCCTGCCGGCCCACTGTGAAGTTCAACAGCTTTGGTCGTCCTCGCCGGGAGATTTTTGATCCCAAAGCGGGTTTTGATTTGAGTGCCCCTATCACCGGCATTCAGTCCTTCATTCACCGGTTAGGGCATCAGGAGCGAGCCTCCCTATGGGAGGAGGTGACGACTTCTCTCTTGAGCGCCCCTGGCAAGATGGCTTTGGCCAACGTGATGGACGATGTGCCTGGTTACAGGTTGTATGTGCTCGAAAAGTACAAAGAAATCCGGGTCAAAATGTTCACTGAGGATCTTGGTTTATGAAAACAGTTCTCACGACGGCGGAGGCCATGGACACGTTATGCCAGTCGCTCCAGGGCCGTCTGGTGGTCGATTGGTCTCAGGTCGAGGTTGAGCCGATGAACCTCGCGGAGAACGCTTCGGATGTGGGTGCGGTTAGAGCAGAGGTGAAGCTTCTCACCAGACAGATTACGCGAGAGAACCTGAGTGCGAAGCCTGAATTGATCGAGCCATTGTGCCGGGTGTTGGAAAATGTGTTTGCGGCGACAGCGTGTGGGCTCGATATTGATTTAGACCGCCGTTTGCTGGGACTAGGTGAAACATTCTTTGAAACCGGTTATCGGGATTCTTCCAAGCTCGGGTCTTTTGAAGCAGTCTGCAGGTTGTTTGGATACTTTGAGTCCAAGGCTCATTCGTTGGTCATGGCGTCGCCGGCCAATAATCTCGTGGGAAATTCGGTGGCGAGATTTATCCAACGGAACCTGATGGACATGGACTTAACCCATGCCTATGGCTTCTTTTCGCACGGCGCTGTGTATACGCATGAATTGGGGAAATTTCCTGAATTCGGTGTTCAGTTCTTGTTCGACAAAAACGGTATGAGTCGCCATAAAGACCTGGCCATGAATCAAGCGGTGGCCAGTCTTTACCTGGCGGCTTTTGACCAGGATCGTCGGTACATCGATAAAGAGAATTACTCGCCGGGCAGCCCATTCGTGAAGCGCCTTCTGAGTTTTTCCTCAATGATCTCCACAATTGCCGTTGAAGGTAGTCTTCCAAACTGGCAGCACCTGGACTTGGTATTGGCTGCGCAGACCCTTGCGGCCCTCAGCAGGGCCCATGTGGCTTCTGACTCTGAGGCAGATAGGGCAACCCTTGAATCGGGTGCTGAAGCGCTTGTTGCAATCAGTGTGAAGCCTGAGAGCGCCAAGTTGAGCCTAGCGCAGAGTCCTTTCAAGCGTTATAGCGAAGGGACGGCACTGTGCTCAGATGATCAGATGGCTGAGGTCATCAAGGCGCTTTCAGAAGCCTTTAAGCTGGCGCCCTTTATCGAATCTGCCCGGATTCAAGCCGCCGTGTCGAGATTCCAGCGGCAGATTGTCTGTGAGCTGGCGACCACTTCGATCAAAAGCGAGTACTTGAAGAGCCGGGAGGGCATGTTTTATTTGAATGAATTTGTTGGCCTGGCCAAAGTAGGCCTCTTGCACAAAGGTGACTTCAGCCAATTGAGCGAAAAGGCACGCTTGAGACTGGCCTTGAGCCTCAGTCATGATGAGGTGAAGCGCGTTTTGTTGGAAGGTTATCCATCCCTGCGCGGGCCTACCTTTTCAAGTGACCTGGGTTTGTGATGCCGACGGCCCCTAGAGGAACTCAGTGTGAGTAAAAATGTTGCGCCAATTGATGCCATAAATCTTTTGATCTCGGCCTTTCAGGACTACCGCAAGGCTCCTTGGCAGGCGATAGAAGTGGGGGCCTTGGATACTGGATTCTTCACCGACCTGCCTGTCGCAGAACGGGATGGCCTTCAGCAGCTTTCTCGGTTTTTTACTGTTGAGGACATTTCCAATAGGCCGGATTTGATCAAACCAGTGGTTGATGTCCTGGCACAACTCCTTGACCCTGAGGCCGGCGAGAAGGATCGTGACTTTGCTAAAGAATTTTTGAAGATTGGCTACAAGTTTCTCGGCGCCGTATCGCCCCTTGCCAAAGAGTTCGACTGTGTGGAGCCGATCAGTCGTGTTTTCGATCTGATCCAGCAGCGGGCGTTGTTTCACACGTTCGATACGCAGGGGTTCAACCCCTTGCCAAGCCTTCGACTGTGCCTGGCGCATAACCTGGCGGAAATGCCGGCGCCCATTGTCTCGAAATTTATGACTGACGGCGCCGGATACACCTATGGCTACCGGTACACAAAAACGCAACTGAAGCTCTTCCTGTTTGAGCACGCAGATACGTTCTGCCTTGTCACTGACTTGCACATGAATCAGGGCCTGTTGGCCGTGTATGCGCATGCCTTTGGTGCGGCATCGGGCCTGACGCTGAGTGACGAAGACTTTCTTCCTGAAAGTCAGTTTTCCAGGAAAATGTTGAGTTTTTGCGAGCGTGTAAGGTTTTTGATGGAAGAGGGCGTGTTCATCCCAGGCGCACAACACGTAGACCTGCTTCTCGTGGCGCAAACCCTGTCCGCTATCAGCAAGGTCTATGCTCAAACGGAAACGCCGGCGCACAAGGCTGTCTTGGAGCAAGGGGCGGCGAGCCTGATGGAGTTGACGGTGAATCGTCACAAGCCCATGAGCGAAGACATCAGTGCCTTCAACAAGTTTGGCGGTCTTCGAACCGGGGTCGACGTTTGTATTGAGAACTCGGAAATGACGTACCTTATCGAGCGTATGGTTCAGTCGTTTACAGGGCGAACTGAAACCGCCTCGTTGTTGATTGAGACGGCTGTTGGCGACTTGAAGCATCGCCTGGTGTGTGAAATGGCCGTTCAGATGAAAGGCAAGTACGCCAAGAGCCAAAATGGCCCGGAGATGTTCAATAAGCTGGTTAACCTCGCGCCCGAGCGCTTTCAGTCCAAGGCCGATTTCAGATCAATGAACAACGCCACCCTGGCGGCCTTTGCGGCGGCTGTGGATTTTGGCCCGATTAAAAACAATCTGCTGTCGCATCACCCGAAGCTGATCAAGGACACCTTCATGAAGGACTTGGGATTATGACCGCGACCACCATCGGGGTGCGTCAAGCTGTTGAACGCCTGGTTGGCTATCTCGACGATAGAGTACGTGATAGCTGGGATGGCGTTGTGATTCTCCCCCTGGCTGCCGGAGAGGTGATGGATGAATCCATTCATGAAGTTGATGGCGCCCGCCTGCGTGACGAAATGCTGCCTTACCGGCTCTACCCGAATCTGATTCCGCCGCTTTGTCAGGTGTTCAGCCTGGTACTTGGTGAAGCCGGCCATCGCACCTCCGAGGCCATGGCCAAGGGTTACCTGGCAGCGGGCATCAATTTCCTGTGGGCCTGCTCCCAGCAAACCGGGAGCCTCGGACATTTTGAAGCCCTCTGCGAAGTATTCGATCACGTTCAGTGGAGTATCACCGAATACAAACCCAAGCCAACCATGGTCGCCACGATGAACCCGATGGGGTTATTCCTGGGTAACAACCTGGAGGAGATGCCGCCCCACACGACAAGTCGCTTCTTCGCCCATGGGGCGGCTTACACCCACATGCATCGAGATTACCCAGATCTGACTAGACGGTTCCTCTTTCATGACGAGGAGGTATTTCGCAAGTCAAGCAGACTGAGGATGAACCAAGGGCTGGTAATGTTTTACATCGCGACAGTGGGGGATGGAACGATACGGGCGCAGCCTAAAGATCTTGTGCCCGGCGCTTTTATGGTGAGGAGGGTGCTCGACCTGTGCCAGGCTTGTATCCGTCACCAAGACGCCACAGAGTTCCCTGGTCTGGTGCATCTCGACATTCTGCTGCTGGCGCAGACGATTAATGTAGTGAGTCATGTGTTCAAAACCGCGCCGTCAGGCGAAGACCGGAAAACCCTGGAGGCAGGCGTCGAAGCCTTGCTCCGGATGACCTTGGTACCGCTTGAGAAAAAGCCAACGGCAGCCGATTCGATTTTCAGGAACTATGCCATGGATCGCGGGGGTTTCTGTAGCGACACTGAATGCGCTCTGTTTATGGGGCGTTTACTGGCCTGTTTTAGAAACACCCCAAAAACTAACTCTGCAATCCTCACGGCAAGCGCACTGCGGGTACAGCGGGTTGTAATCAACGACCTGGTGCAAAGCGGCACCCGGTTGACGTACTTCCGCGATCATGGCGGGCGCTGGTTGACTCCGCTGGTGAAGGTGGCCAAAGCCGGTTATCGCTGTGAAGATGATTTCGAGGAGATGGGGAATGCAGCGCGGTTATTCTTTGTTCGAAACTTAGCGGACGGCCCGGCCCGCACCGTCCTGCTTAAAAACGACCTGAAAGCGCGTGTGGCTGGTTTTAACCAGGATTTAGGACTATGACGGCTTACAGAGTGCAAGACCTGCTTCAAGGCATTTTCAGAGGCTTTGAGAGCGATCCGGATAATCGCTGGCGAGATGTCGAGATTCTGCCGACAAATTCCGCTGATGCTGAGAGCAATCTGCAGGCTAGCATGGAGTCATATCCCAGGTTCCACGCTGCTATTGACGTGAACGCCTTGAGAAGTTCGCCTCATGCCATGCGGCCATTGGCGCTGGCGTTGACGCACCTGGCGAGAATTCCATTGTTGCTGGAATCACCACGCGGTAAGCCAGCATTGGCACTGGCCTCCATGGTTTGCCGCGTAATCGATGCGTATGAGCACTCCGTGCATGACTGTATCGAAGAGGTTGGCGAACTGATGGAGATCGTTCGCGCCCACTATCTGCCAATCAAGTTGGGTTATCAGCTGGATGTGATGACCACCTTTTACAACAACAATCTTGGGCATTTGCCGGATGGTCTGCGTCTCCCTTTTCTTAAGGCCGGCGACCAGTACGTGAAGCAGCTTTCGAAAACCCGCCTGGACGAGCGGGCGGTGGGCGTCCATCGGCCATTGCTGACGATCCTCGATGTTTCGAGTTTTAGCGACTGGCATGGCCAACTTTTCACCCACCCGGCTCTGACGGCCATGTTTAGCTGTACGTTCGGTACAATGTTCCAGTACAACAATCCCGTTTGGGTTCGACCGGAAGGGGACGTAGAAGCCCGGTTGCTATGGTTCGTTGATCTTCTTGAGCAGGTTCAGCCCCACAATTTGAAGTTGGCGAGCTTCAGCGTGGATTTTGTTCTGGTGTGTCAGTTACTGGATGGCATGCGTATCGCGGCGGCCAGCGCTATAGAGCACACGCCACGCTTGACCATGGCCGCCCAGGCCTTGACGGCCATGGTGCTTCCGGAACCGAACAACCAGCACAAAGTTGCGACCAATTTGCTCAAACCGTGTTTCGGCTCCAAGGGCTGGTTGTCTGATAAGGAGCGGGCCGGATTAATACAAGCCCTGTGTGAGACGATGGAAGCCTGGTCTGATCCCTCGGATATTTCGCCGGCGCTGAGTGCTGTGCGGCGCCACTTTCTCTTTTCCTTTTTTCAGGAAGCGGGCGCCACCCAGAAGGTGAATAATCGTTCGGACTTCAATGAATTGGTGAAGGTTTCGGCTCCCGAATTGCTCGACCCGTCGTTTCAGGACGCAGTAGGCAAGAAGGGAAGGTCGGTGCTGGCTGATTTTGCGATTCACACTTCGAATGACGAGTTGAAGAAAATGCTGGCCAGAACATCGGATCTGCAGGTGCGCGGCAGAATCTTCACTGATGATCTGAACCTTTGAGACCAGATCTGTTGTTGAACCTGGGACATGGCATCGGGCATGCTGATGGGATGCGAAACTTAAATTCGGTGTCCCTTGGTTAAAAAAACCTTTCTACAAAGAGTTATCGACACCGTCAACAAATCCGGTTTTCTGACGATAGAGGTCAGGGATGTTGAGTTCGGGCGCAAGGTTCATACCATCGAGGCCGAGTTTCAGGAAAAGGCTAAGCCTGCATCCAATTGGCCGAGAAAGCCTGGTGATCCAGTACTATTGATTGACGAGATCACGTCCGTTTCGATGGACGATCTTTTTTGGCAGGCTCGCGTGAAAGACGTTTCGCCAAAGCTCGACTTTGATGAGATTGCTAAAGGCCGCCCGGTATCGGTAATGGGTGCGTTGTCGAAAAAAGATGGAGTTGATCCGATTTCTATTTCTTCGCCAGAGGGGGGCAAGCCTAAAAGCCTGGTGTTCCTTGATGATGTCATCGCAACCCCGGTTGATGCTCAGGCATTGCAGGACGTCGTCGACTACCTCAAGGCGGACAAATTTGAACTCTTTGAAGACGATCAACCTGGCCTGTACCCGGTTCCCCGAACCTACCGACTGATTGAATCAACGGCGGAACGGGTGAGCTCGACCGATGTTCCATCGAGTGATGCGTCGATCCAGAGACTGCTGGAAAAACCCGTTCCGGATGACGACCCAAGGCCTTAACACCAGCGAATCTGCCCAGCAGGCGGATTTTTTGCGCGTAAATTGACGAATTTCCTGGGTTCCATTGCGCCGGATGGACTGCGTTCGGCAGAATAAACAAAAGGCCCCCAGTAGATCGTTCTCATGCCTCCAGCTAACCACTTCCTAGCCACTTTGGCTCAGCCACCGGCAACGGAGGGAGTGTCTCGTGCCATTCTGGCTCTGGTCGACGGGCTCCCGGTGGAGCCAGATAAGCATGCGGATCGACATGGGGTTACCCGGCTATACAACTGGTTGAGTCCCAGTACGATCCAGGAGGTGGTGGAGCGGACGCTAACGGTGCGGTTTCTCGAGGATGTTGCCGAGCAACTGCTCACTGAACGACCTCTAACCAGCCTGTACGTCATGACGTGCATCAGTGAGTATCGAGCAACGCAGGACATCGAAAGTTACACTCACCGAGTGCTCGGCTTGTTCCTGGATCGCCCTGTCACTGGAGCTGAAATAGATTCAATTCAGCGCTACGTAAAGTGCGCTTTGAATCGCTATATGTTTCGGCCACTCGCTGATGACTCAACAGATTTGTGTTACCTGCTGGCCATCACCGGTGAAAGTATTGAGGCACTGAGCGCCGCTGGTAAGGACATCTTACTATCGCTGCGGGAGCAGCAGACTGGACTGCTTGGCATCTTTGAGCTGGTTTGTGGCAACGACATGATTGGGCACCTCAGACCTATGGCAGAGGCGCCTCAGCGCATGCTTGAGAGTGGGGAGATCTCGGCGGAACATGCCATGCGGCGGGTGACCCTGGGCAACCAATTCTTTCAGGGACTTCAAGAGTCCTGCCAGAATGTGTTGGGCAATAGTCGATCCGTGTTGCTCAATGCGGTTAGGTTGATGGATGACCAGCCAAACGCATCAACCCGAATTACTAGCTTAGGATCGAGGTATGACTCGCCGGCCTATCGCATCGATCTGGCGTTGAGGGGGCTGTCGAACAAATCCTTGCCTATGTTTATTGATTTGGAGCCGTTTCTCACACAAGGGCAGGAATTGCCGGACTTCGAAAACCTCGCTGATAAGGTGTCGTTGCTGATGGCCAAATTGCGGACGGTTGAAGACAACCCCAACGGGCGTCAGTCCGCCTGCTCCAATCTGCTCATGGCGGTCGCCAACGCGACTGTGTTGCGGGATCTGCCTCAAGCCAAGGTCGATGTCTGTCTGCAAGAGATCGCCCCGTACGCCTCGCTACAGGCGGCCCATGAGCTTGCCTCTCCGAATGCCCGGCGTGTGCTGACCGACTTTATCATTCGTCATCACCTTGATGAGGCGAGATTCCTGAGCCTGGAAGACCGTAAAGAACAATTCATTCAGGACTTGGGGATTTAACGTGTCTGACGATCAGATCAACGAGGTGGTTCTGTCCGAAGCCTTGAACGCCAAATTGGTGGACTTCATCGAGAGCCGGATTATGGATCCTGACCCGATTCTTGAAGCGCAATTCGAGTCGGCTCCTGAGGTGGTCAACTTCATGGGCGAATTGGCTGGTGCGCTCGATCAGGGTGATGACGCCTGCTATGCCTTGGTCAACCTTGCTGCGGACGCTGAGCATCTTGGGTTCGCATGTCGGTCAACGACGCATGCAGATTTCAATCTTCTTCGAGGTGTCTCAGAAGTGTTGGTGCAGTCGCACCCGAAAACTGGACTCCTCTTATTGGCCCTGTCGCCGCCGCATAAGTATTCTGACCGTAACGAAGGCAGACTGAAGGGGGCGGCGAAGGATTTGGTTGAATTGGTTGAACAGGTCGATCTGCCTGGTTTGACCGAACTAAATGCGCTGTTGAGCTTCTCAGAAGGGCTTGATCTAGCTTTACCAGCAGCTAAAACGAGCCGCGAGCAGATTCCGCTGCTTTGCATGGCCGAGGCAATTCTGACCCGACTGGAAGAGGAAGGGCAGACGCTACCCATAGAGCGCGCTCAATTGCGCTATGTGGGTCAGAATTATTTCAACTTTGGTATTAAGGCGTTGCCGGACTATCTCAGTTTCTACAACAGAGCCAGTCAAACAGACTATGGTCAAGAACCCGAAGATTACCAATGCCTGGCCCGCGAACGGTTAAACCCACTGTTCAAATTCATACTCGACAGTAGTCGTGCACGGAATCAGATCGGGGACACGCTTGATGATGTCCTTTCCAGGCTGTTGAAGCTGTTAAATCCAACTGAGGGAAACCCTGATCCAAAACCTACGCCTTGGATCACGGAGGGGACGAACGCCTTGTTGAGCAGGCAGCCGGAAAACGTGCTCAAGCTAG
Organism: Pseudomonas serbica; assembly: GCF_028823535.1. Taxonomy (GTDB): domain Bacteria; phylum Pseudomonadota; class Gammaproteobacteria; order Pseudomonadales; family Pseudomonadaceae; genus Aquipseudomonas; species Aquipseudomonas serbica. The sequence continues at coordinate 1,021,057 of NZ_JAQIYM010000090.1, forward strand.
CGTTAAACACGTTTCAGGTGCCTGTGAATACATTCATCAATTCAGTGAAGCGCAGCCCGAACAACACGAACCTCAACTGGTACTTTGACAACAAAAAGCTTGCGGAGACGGGTCGGATCGAGAAATTGAACGCGTATCTCGGTACAACAGCCCATGACCCCGCCGAGCGACGTACCGCATTTACCAACCTTTTGATCGTCACTCTCAAGCTGGCGCAGGAAGACCTCGTCAAAATACATGATCAGGAGATCGCCAAAGGGGGGTTGGATGACCTGTTTCAGCTACTGGCACCCCACGCGGATCTCGCGTCCATTTCGCCGGCGTTGAATGAAGCTGAGAACGACCTGTGGGCCGGATACATCCTGCGTCACCATCGCCACCTGCACAACCTGGTGCCGTTGAAGTCCATCGGCAACAACTTTAGCCATGATCTTGGGGTCTAGGAGAGGATTAAAGAGTGAGCACGTCAATTTCGCCACCGCTGGCACTGAGCGTAGTTACGGTTTTCATCCGCTTAATTGGTGGCACCTTGACGCCAGAGATGTTTGATAGCTTTGTCGAGAGCATGCGACAAAATCCGGTTTACATGGAAATAATTGAGGCCGATCTGCAGAAGATTTTCATTGACGCCGACCTCGAGGAAGACGCCACGATGGCTGATTACGAAGAAAGGAATCGTGAGTACATCGACGAAATTGGCCTGGAGACCATCAAAACCCTGGAGTATCAGCAGTTCTCTCTGGAAGTACTTCGCTGGTTTGAGGTCAACACCAGGCAGTTTGAGGTAAATTTTGTGGCCGGTATCAAACGACTGCCGCCAACATTGGTTTTGGGACATATGACGAAGAACGAGCAGTTGCTGGCTCTGACTGAGTTTCCTCTGAAGACAATGCCGAATCTACCAACGTGTAGGCTCATCTCGATGTTTCTGCAATCCCGGCCTGAAGGCTATTTCAAGGACGCTGACCTGGATTACCACCGGGTGGTGCGCCTGAAACATGTCCTGGGAGACCGTCTGCTGGCGGAAAGCAAAAAGAACCTGCCCATGGCCGGTCACATTTTCGCCCAGGAGCTTGGGGTCTGACGGCTGTGACCATCAAAATTGAGCCCAAAACATCAGCGCTACCCATTTTAGAGAAGACACGAAAATGAGCACGCAAGCCGTTGAAAATAAGAAAGATGCACTTTACATCTACAAGCTCTTTGAGGATTTGTTGCATGGCGATCTGACCAGGGCTCAATTCGATAGTTTCGTTGAGGACATGCGTGAGCAGCCTGACCAACTGGACGTTCTGGACATGGAAGTAAATAGCTTCCTGGTCGAAGTCTACAAAAATAGGAACATGGACAATTACGACATAGCGCAGGATAACGAGGATATGTTTTCTGCTAGGGGTCAGGCCAATTCGAGCACGCCAGAGTACCAGGCCATGGCAGTCGATATTTTTCGCTGGCTGGACGCCAATACCAGAAATTTCGAGACCAATTTTGTCAGCGCGTTGTGGGAACACTCCTACAGCTCGGTGCACCTGAAATTTAGTAAGACATCGAAGGTCAGCACGCTGCTTGCCGACAGTACGATGAAGTACCCCAATACGGAGACGTCACAGCTGGCCCGGATGTTCCTCAAAAGCCGGCCAGAAGGGTACTTTGCCGACATCGGTCTGAACCACAAGAATCTAGCCCGCCTGGGGGAAATCATTGGCGACCGACTATTACAGGAAAATGCCCACAACCTGATCGTTCGGGGTAAGATCTTTTCCAACGATTTATCCCTTTAAATTAACGCCATCATCCATTACGCCTGGGCAGGTTCATGACGAAGTCCTACGAAATTCAATGGAGCGGTGAGGTCATCAGCCGGGATCCAGCCAATTACCCGTATCTGTTGCAGCTGCTGGGTAGCGAGTTCCTGAGCCGGGTGAACAAAACCTCGCAAAGCGCGTTACATGCCTTGGAGGGGATCGCTTCGCTCGCCGGCCAGCCGGAGTCCGTGTTGCGTGGGGCGCTTGAGAGCGCGTTGGAGCAGAATGAACTTGGCAGCGGCTCAACGCCTCATACTCACGACTACAGCCTTATCTGCGTCCTGGCAGAGGCCTTGAAGGCGGAGTATCAAGACTTTCCCTTCATCCTGAAGGTCAAAGGGTTCTACCGTTCGCTGACGGACACCAACCGCGAGGGGTTGATGCACCTAGATACTGAGTTCAAGACGCTGACTCAGCCAGAGCCTGAAGTCGTCTCATCTCTGCTCAAATTGCTTGAGGGTGAGGGGCAATTCTTGCAGTTGCTTTCTCACGGCTTCTCCATGCTGACGCATGCACAACACGTAATCGATCTGGCATCCCATAATGGGGATACGCGCTACGAGCATTTCCGGGATCAAATGGATTCGCTGACTGTTTCAGCCATAGACAATGACTCCAATGGCAAATGTCTCATCAAGTTGCAGAACGTGGCCAACGCGTATTTGGCCCGCTTTCATGTACTTGAACAGAGTGAGGAAGAGGTTGCGCAAGATAGTCAGGTAGCCCACAACACGAGTTTCCATTTGCTGGCCCGCCAGGCACGGCAGCGCAACGTGTTTGCGCAGTCGTTGACGGAAACCTTGACTCTGATGTGCAACAGCTTGAAGAAAGCGGTCACACTGTCTGCCGGCCAGCTGTCCACCCAGGATCTTCAGATATTCGATCCGGTTAAATTGGCGGCCCTGGTGTTGGACACGTTACAGATGGACAGCCATCAGCTCCTCAGTTCATTTAAGCTGGCGCCGCTTGGGGCTTCCCAACATTTTACTGCTTACCCCTTGGAAGAAACCGCCTTGGTGCGGGAGCTCAATGAATTGCTTAACACCATCGAGCATGATCAAGTGGCCCGCCACGCAGGCTTTACCCAGCTGATGGTAGCCTTGGCCACCGTGCGCGTCGTGTACCCAGGGATCCTGAAATCGTCGCCCGAGCATTTTGATGACTTGCTCGATCAGCTGTTGCCGTATGCGGACATCAAGACAGCGATGGGGCAGGTGAGTGAGCAGGTCACGCCGGTGCTGGAGGACTTCATCATGCGGCGTCACCAGGAGCTCCAGGCCCTGGTGTCATTGAAGGGCAAGGGCAGGGCCTTCTCGGCAGACCTTGGCCTTTAATTTGGCTAAATTGCCGGAAAAAGCGCAGGCCTTGCAGCCTGCGTTGAATTCCAGACCTACTTGCTGACCCGGTCGAACCGGGCCACCAGCTCATGCAAGCCGATGGAGGACTTCTCCAACTCGTCACCGCATATCGCGGCGGTTTTTGCATCTTCAGATGATTGCTCGACTGTAAGTGCTACGTTATTGATTTGTTGTGAGATATCCTCCGCCACCTGGGCCTGCTGATCCGATGCCGAGGCCATCTGCTGACTCATCTGCGTGATCTGCTCGACCGCCGCAGAAATACCTTGCAAGGCCAGCTGGGCGGCAATGACCTGCTGGACGCCCTGATCCGCTTCGCTGATCCCCACCTTGGCAATGCTGACGGCCTCATCGGCACCGCGTTTGAGCACCTCAATCACCTCCTGGATCTGCTGAGTAGATTGCTGGGTCTTTTTCGCCAGTGCTCGCACTTCGTCGGCGACCACCGCAAAGCCGCGACCCTGTTCGCCGGCGCGGGCGGCTTCGATTGCTGCGTTCAAAGCCAAAAGGTTAGTTTGGTCAGCGATGGATTCAATTACCCCGGCAGCAACCATAATCTGCTGGGTTTCCTTGGCCAGGGTGTCCACCGCTTCACTGATGTTCGTTACGGTTGTCGCCAGAACCTTGATGGCGTTGAGCGTCTGGTTGGCCACGGCTTGGCCTTGATCGGTCAACGTGTTGGCGGTGCCGGCCTGCTCAGCGGTAAGTTTGATGTTTTGCGCGACTTCCATGATCGATGCTGCCATTTCAGTCATGGCAGTGGCCGTCAGGTCAGTCTCCGCTCGCTGCCTGGTGAGAGACATTTCAGTTTTCGCGGCCAAGCCTGAGGATTCCCTGGCGGCGGTGGTGACCTGCTTAGCCAAGTCAGTGACGCGAGTCAGGACAGTGCGTAAATGCGCTTCTTCGCTGATCAGGAGCATTTCCAGCACCCCGGCAGCGCCATATTGAGTGCCGTAGACCAGGCTGCTGATTGGGTCGCAGAACGCGTCTGGAGCGGAGTTTTTCATACGCGCCAAGTGAGATTCCAGGCGACTGGCCGACCACGCGCCCAGTCCGACGATCAGGGTCACTACAGCTGCTTGGGCCGGCCACTGTGAAAGCCACGTCATGCTTGCCAAGGCCGCTGATGCGGCCACGAGCGGGGCAGCCATGCGTGCGCCAATGGCGTAGAGATGATCCTTTGGGGCTACCGGGCGCTTGCCCTGGAGGATTCGTGCATACAGCGCGTCAGCGCGGTCTATCTGCTCTCGTGTCGGCTTTACCCGAACGGACTCATAGCCGATGACCTTACCGTTTTCCTTGATCGCTGTGACGTAGGCACTCACCCAGTAGAAGTCACCGTTCTTGCAGCGGTTTTTTACTACCCCCATCCAGCTCTTGCCGGCCTTGAGGTATGACCACATGACGCCGAATACGGCGGGTGGCATATCGGGATGGCGCACGATGTTGTGGGGGCTGCCCAGCAGTTCATCTTGTGAGTAGCCGCTGATGGCAGTGAAGGCATCGTTGCAGTAGGTGATATTGCCGTGTGTATCGGTGGTCGAGATCAAGCGCTGTTCAGGGGAAAAGGTACGCTCAACAGCAGAGGTAGTACGGAGGGGTAGCACTTTCAAATCTCCTAAAGCCACACAGTCTATCTGGGCATAGTCTAACTTGAAGGTGATTAAGCCGGTAAATTAATTGCAGAAAAACAAAAACGCAGGCTTTTGCCTGCGTCTTGGGAAGGTTGCCTTATCGAATAATTGTCGATAATTGCCAGTGCTTATACCAGCGGGTCGAGAAAGGCTGCCAATTGGGTTCTGGTCAACGCACCGATTTTTGTGCCTTGCACCAGGCCATCACGGAACAGCAGAAGGGCAGGAATGCCGCGCACCTGGAACCGCTGGGTCAGTTCAGGGCATTTCTCGATATCGACTTTGACGATTTTCAGGCGATCCTTGTACGTGGTGGCAAACTCGTCAAGCACGGGCGCCAGCATCTTGCACGGGCCGCACCATTCCGCCCAGAAATCCACCAGCACCGGCGTTTTCGAGGTGAGGACGTCGGCGTCAAAGGTGTCGGTGGTGGTGGCGGTGATCAGTTCGTTCATGGAAATTCGTTACTCAGTGTCGGGGAGAATGGCGTTCAAGCGAACCAAGAGGCCTTGGCGTTCATCAAGGCCGACAGATTTGCCGTAGACGATCTCATCGACCGCCTGCTTCATTTGTGTCATGAAGGCTTTCTGTACGAGGGTAGTGTGGTCATTCGTCGATTTCTCGATGAATTTGCGCACCATGATCAGGGTGTTGTTGTGCAGATTGGCGTCACCTGTACGCCCGAAGCCCACGGCATCGTTGATGACCTTTTCCGTCTCGCGCAGCATATCCAGGCTGATTTCCAGCCACTCGGAATCATCATCCACAGGGGATTCGCCGGCGACGAACAAGGCCAACTGCTCGATGAGTTCGTAACTGTCGGAGTTGAATTTTTCCTTGAGCAATTGACCCACACGTTTGTAGGCCCGACCGACGTCGTCATCTTTGTGGAATTGCTTGAGCAATACCGCCGCTTGCTGGCGCAGAGTCTCGTCGGGGGCCGGGATCATGTCGCCATAAGCGCGCATGCGCATGATCTCGGAGGCCATCAAGTGAATGATCCTCAGCGGGGGAATATCGCTTTCCTGGCAGTCTACCAGTTGCTCAAGGAGCCGTTGAGTAAGCTCGGTCATCGTTATGCTCGTTCAGTTAGGTGACATTTTTGTTTTAGGCCTTGGCAGAAACTCCGCCAATGGCGTTTCGGGCGGATTTGCCGTCCGGCCCGTAGAGTGCTGAGCCGGACAGCTTCTGCAGCAGTGCCGACATTTGTTTGGTAGGCTGCCACCGCATTTGCAGCAGGGTGCCGTTCACTTCGTTCTGTACTTTGGCCTTCATCGCCAAGTCGACAATTTCATCCCACAACGGCAGGCAGTTGCTCTCTTCAGCAAGGCGCTGTGCACCTTCACGTCCGGTGGGGTACTGGAGCTTGATCAGGCCCAGGTTCGTTTCTTTGCTCAACTGTTCAGCTTTGAGGGCCAAGGCATTCTTGCGTTCCGCCATTTCGATCATGGCATCACCCAGCAGGATCACAGTGCTGTAAAGGGCCTGTTCTTCCTTCAGTAGTGCAACAAATTCTTTGAGATTGCTCTTCCGTGCTTCAAGGTGTTGGATAAAGCTCATGTTCTAGCTCCAGTTGATGCGTACGGACTCAGGCCAGCTCACGCAGGCTCTGGATCATTTTATCGGCGATACGCGACGGATCGAAGGTCAGAGTGCCGTTGGCGAGAGCGGCCCGGATCTGGTTGACCTTCACCATATCAACGTCAGCTGCCGAAGACGACTGATCGAATTGTAGGTCGGTGATTACTGATGGTTGCGCGGCTGGGCGCTCGTTGTCAATTTTCTTGGCTTTATAGCCGGACTCGGCCACCACGGCGACGGATACAGGCGAGCGTTCAATTTTCACGTGTCGTTCTCAGTTTTGGATTGTTTCATGTCTATCGGCATGTCGTCCCTGAAACTTGATCGTCGAAGCCGATGAAACGGTTAAATATCGGTGTTGGGCATTAAAGTGGAAGGCCGACGGTGTTTTTGTCCACAACGACGGCCTTGACGATGCCGCCTCCGAGCAGACGGACACGAATTTCCGCGTCTTTAGCCCCGGCATCGAGTGCGGTGCCGTCATGACGTACCGCAAACCCAGCACCTGCGGCGACTACGGTCACACGGGCGTTTCGAGCAACCAACACCTGGGGTTTCACGCTGCTGGCCTGCACAAACCCACCGGCCTTGATGTGGCGGGTGGCTTGTTGACCAATCGCTGCAGCCGGATCAATCAGAACAGTTGCCGGCAGGGAAGCGCGGTCGCCCTTGGCCAGACGCAACATGGAGGCGGTAATCACTTGGCCCTGCGCGATGTCCGTGGTGCTCGCCACGTATTGGGTGATGATGCCCACCGTGACCTGGATGTAGCGGGGCGCCTGGCCGTCGCATTGGACGCTGACACTGATCCGGCCACCACGTTCCGGCACAGGGTAGGGCAATGAGGCACTTGGTGCGTCGCAATCATTGAGTCCGCTGGCCCGCTCAATGCTGACTTTGACCTCTTCATCGGGCCGATTGATGGCCTGCAGGATGGTACTGCGTACCGTGTCGTCCAAATCACTGGCTTGAACGTGACCGGCGCCGGTCAGCAGTGAATAGGCAAAAATGGCTTTCCAGGGGAGTTTTATGTTCATCGGTAAATTGTATTCAGGCCATATATAGAAGGTGTGAACAGGATTTCGAAGATATCTGAAAGATTAGCAGTAAATTGCCAGCACGTCATCTGTAATTACGGATATGTGCTAAATAAAACCCTCAATACCCCCGAAAATGCTCGGCTGTTTTGACAATTGATATGCAATGTTGCACTCTATCCTGCGTTTTGATTTTCAATGTTCAGAGGCTTTTTGCGGATGGTTGATAAGCTCGATAACGCCCTCAGGTTCAACCAAGAGGCGTTGAACCTGCGCAACGAACGGCAAAAGGTGCTGGCGAACAACATCGCCAACGCCGATACCCCGAACTTCAAGGCCCGCGATTTTGATTTCGCGAGCGAACTGCGCACCGCCGTTGGACAAGGACGCGCCCGCCAGGGCCTGGAGCTGACCGCTACCTCACCTAACCACCTGCACGGTCATTCGACCGCTAGCAGTGTGCGTGACCTTAAATACCGCGTACCAGATCAGCCTAGCCTGGATGGCAACACCGTCGATATGGACAGGGAGCGGGCAGCCTTCGCTGATAACAGCGTTCGTTATCAGGCCGGCTTGACCTTTATCAAAAGCAACATCAGTGGCCTTAAGGCCGCCATGCAGCCGGAGTAAGCCTTCGCATGACGAACAGCGTACAGATGTTTAACATTTTCGACACATCAGGGTCGGCATTGAGTGCGCAATCCAAGCGCATGAACGTCGCGGCCAGCAACATGGCCAACGCTGACAGCGTTTCGGGCCCGGACGGCCAGCCGTACCGCGCCAAGCAAGTGATTTTTGAAGCCGCTGATCAGGGTCATGGCATCGGCGGTGTTCGCGTGACCGGTGTTATCGACGATCCGGCGCCCATGAAAATGGAATACCGGCCCAGCGATCCGAACGCCAACGCTGACGGTTACGTCACCATGCCAAACGTGGATCCGGTGCACGAGATGGTCAACATGATTTCCGCCTCGCGCTCCTACCAGGCGAACGTGGAAGTGATGAACACAGCCAAACAGATGATGGCCGACACACTCAAGATTGCTGAGGCCTGATCTCGATGAGCACGATGGACGTCACGACCCTTAACAATGTGAACCAGACCGCTGCTGCGACTTCTGGGGGCAAGAACACCGCCGCCGATCTGCAGAACAATTTCATGACGCTGCTGGTCACGCAGTTGAAGAACCAGGATCCGCTCAAGCCGATGGAAAACGCCGAACTGACGTCTCAATTGGCGCAGATCAACACGGTGCAGGGCATCCAGGATCTGAACAAGACCATGGCCAACATCACCACCCAGATCAACACGAGCCAGCAACTACAAGCCACCGCCTTGATTGGTCACGGCGTGCTGGTGCCGGGTGATCGTGTGCTGGTGGGTACCGACGCGACAACCAAGATCACCCAGACCACACCATTTGGGATCGATTTGCCGAAAGATGCCGACAACGTGACGGTATCGATTGTTGATGCCTCCGGTGTTGAAGCGCGCTCGTTCAAGTTGGGCGCAATGAAGGCGGGCACCGAGTCCTTTACCTGGGATGGCAAACTCACCGATGGCACGGTCGCTCCGGATGGCGCCTACAAGGTGAAGATTACCGCGAGCACGGGCGGTGCCGCTCAGGACGTTACCGCATTGACCTACGGACTCGTCAGCGGCGTTTCCAAGACTGCCGACGGCGGTGCATTGCTCGACCTCGGCGGCACGCTGGGCCGTGTCAGCCTGACCGACGTGCGCCAGGTGTTGTAACCACATCATTTTTTTAATGCAGACGAATAAACCGTTCGTTCGCGCAATTTATTGAGGGTAAAAAACATGAGCATGAACTCCGGGTTGTCCGGCCTGAACGCCGCCAGCAAGAATCTTGACGTGATCGGCAACAACATCGCCAACTCCCAAACCGTGGGCTTCAAGTCCTCCAAAGTCCAGTTCGCCGACGTCTACGCGAACAAGGTCGGCATGGGCGTGGGTGTGGCTGGCGTTATCCAGAACTTCAACAACGGCAACCTGGAAGCCACCGGGCGTAACCTTGACCTGGCCATCGGCGGTGACGGTTTCTTCCAGTTCAGCCAGAATGGCGAAACGGTGTATTCTCGCAACGGCCAGGTCAAAATGACCCCGGAAGGCTTTCTCGAAAACGCCCAGGGCGCCCGTCTGATCGGCCCGAACGGCCCGATCCAGATTTCCAACGCCGGTATGCTGTCGAACGCGACTACCAAAGTGGCCTCGGCGGTCAACGTCGACTCCCGCGAGCCGATCATCACAGCCGCGTTCAACATGGCTGACCCGGACACGTACAGCTACGCCAACACCGCGAACACCTACGACTCGTTGGGCAACCAGCACACCGTCACCCTGTACTACACCAAAACTGGTGTAAACCAGTGGTCAGTGCGAGCGGGTATGGACGGTGCTATGAGCGCAAGCGCTCCGCAGCCGTTGAACTTCACCACAAACGGCAGCCTGAACGCCTATGCGCCGACGAACTTCCAGTTCCCGATGACCAACGGTGCGAACAACATCGACTTCACCATGGACTTCAAGGGTTCGACTCAGTTCGGTAGCGATAACTACCAGAACACCCTGGTGCAGGACGGCTACACCAATGGTCAGATGATCGGGGTCACTTTCGATAAAGACGGCTCCATCATGGCCAACTACTCCAACGAGCAGAAGGTCAAGGTCGGCACCATTCAGTTGGCCAACTTCCTTAACCCTGAAGGCCTCAAGCCGCTGGGTGATAACGTCTGGGCCGCCACCACGGGATCGGGTCAAGCTGTCACGGGTACCGCTGGCGTTGGCCGCCTGGGCACTGTTGAAAGCGGTGTGCTGGAAGCGTCGAACTCCGACACCAGCCATGACCTGGTTGACCTGATCGTTGCGCAGCGTAACTACCAAGCCAACGCCCAGACGATCAAATCGCAGGATGAAATCCTGCAACAAGCTATCAACCTTCGCTAAGCATAGGGCGCCCTGACAATGGATCGCATGATTTACACCGCCATGAACGGGGCCAAGCAGAGCTTCGATCAGCAAGCGGTCGTCAGTAACAATTTGGCGAACGTGACGACGCCGGGCTTTCGGGCGCAGTTGTCGGCGATGCAGTCGGTACCGGTGGAAGGGGACGGGTTCCATACCCGCACCCTGCCGCTGGCTGCGACTCCTGGCGCTGATATGACGGCGGGGCCTGTTTCCGCGACGGGCCGGGCATTGGATTTTGCCTACAAAGGCAATGCCTGGATTGCTGTTCAGGCCAAAGATGGCAGCGAAGCGTACACCCGTCGTGGTGATGTGCAGGTCGACAGAAACGGCATGCTCAACATCGGCGGTCTGGCCGTGATTGGCGAGGCTGGCCCGATCCTGGTGCCGCTGGACAGCCAGGTGAGTGTCGGTTCGACCGGTACCATTAGCGTGATCGAAGCGGGGCAGAAGGCGGATTCGATTTCCGAAGTGGCCAGGGTAAAACTGGTCACGGCGGATCGCGGTCAGCTCGAGCGCAGTGACGATGGCCTGTTCCGGGCACCAGCTGATGCCGATGGCCAGATGCTGCCTTTGCCTCTCGATGAGAATGCACGTCTGACGTCCGGCGCCCTTGAGGGCAGCAACGTCAATGCCACCTCGGCGATGGTCGACATGATCAACACCCAGCGGCGTTACGACATGAACATGAAGGCGATCAGTTCGGCGGAAGAGAACGAAAAAGCCGCCAACAGTTTGCTGGCAATGAATTGATGTTTGCCGGCCCAGTTGGGCCGGCTTTCCAACTTACATAAGGATTTTCCATGCTTCCTTCACTGTCTACCGCTGCCTCGGGCATGAATGCCCAACAAACCAAGTTGGACGTCATCGCGAACAACATGGCGAACGCCAGCACCAACGGCTTCAAGGCCTCGCGCCCTGAGTTCGAAGACATGCTTTACCAGACCATCCGCCAGCCTGGCGCGGTCAGCTCCTCTGACACCAACTTGCCAACCGGCATGCAGGTCGGTACCGGCGTGCGCCCGGTGGCTACCGTCCGCCTGCACACCCAGGGCAACCTGCAAGGCACCAGCAACTCGAATGACCTGGCCATCAACGGCAATGGGTTCTTCCAGGTGCAAATGCCAGACGGCAACACTGCATTCACCCGTGACGGCAGTTTCCAGAAAGATTCGACTGGCCAGCTGGTCACCGCGAGCGGCTACAAGATCGAACCAGCCATCGTCATTCCTGACAACGCGTTGTCGGTTTCCGTATCCAAAGAGGGCATTGTTTCGGTCACCACGCCGGGCAACTCCGCCAGTACCCAGGTTGGTCAGTTGCAGGTCGCCACCTTCGTTAACCCGGCTGGCTTGCAGTCCATCGGCGAAAACCTGTACCTCGAAACTGACTCATCCGGCACCCGCAACGAAAACCAGCCAGGCTCGAACGGCGCCGGCACCATCTACCAGGGCTACGTCGAAAGTTCTAACGTGAACGTCGTCGAAGAAATGGTCAGCATGATTCAGACCCAGCGTGCCTACGAAATGAACAGCAAAGTCATCAAAGCTTCTGACGAAATGCTGAGCCGCCTGTCTTCGCTTTAAGCCTGGAGTGCTGACGTGACATTTTACATTAAACGTTCACGCCCAGCGGTCATCCTAACGCTCACCGCCCTGATGGGCGGTTGTGCATGGATCCCGCAAAAGCCATTGGTCGACACGACCCCAATGACTGAACTGCCTCAGCGACAGGCGCCTTTGGCGAATGGGTCGATCTACCAGAACAGTGGCTTTCAGCCCTTGTTCGAAGACCGTCGCCCGCGCAACACCGGGGACATCTTGACGATTGTGCTGGATGAGCAAGTCAGCGCCAGCAAGTCATCGGCGTCGAACGCGACCCGTAAAGGTGACATGTCGTTTACCCCAGGCTTGGTGCCGAACAAGATCAAGAAGCTCGCAGATTTTGGCGTTGAGGTTGAAAGCGCCAATGATTTCGCGGGTGGCGGGGGTTCAAACGCCAAAAACTCCTTCACAGGTACCATCACCGTGACCGTCATGGACGTCATGGCCAACGGTAATTTGAAGGTCAGGGGCGAAAAACAGATCGGGATTAACCAGGGCAAGGAATTTATTCGATTCTCTGGCTATGTAAATCCACGTACCATTACCGCCCAGAACACCGTCCCTTCAACTCAGGTGGCAGAAGCCAGGATCGAGTATGTGGGTGACGGGTACATCAATGAGGCTCAGACAATGGGTTGGGGTCACCGCCTAATGATGAACCTCTGGCCTTTTTAAAGCGGATGAATTGACAGATGCAGTCTAATCACAGGTTCACCCCCAAAGGCCTGACCCTGGCGCTAGCACTTGGGCTTTGCTCATGGCTATTTGTCGGTCAGGCTCAGGCCGAGCGCATCAAGGAAGTCGCGGATTTCGCCGGCGTCCGTGAAAACGCGCTGGTCGGTTACGGGCTAGTCGTCGGTTTGGACGGTACCGGTGACCAGACAACGCAGACGCCATTTACCGGGCAAAGCTTGAGTAACATGCTGTCGAGCCTGGGCATCACGGTGCCACAGGGCACCAACATGCAGTTGCGTAACGTCGCTGCAGTGATGATCACCGCCAAGATGGCGCCGTTCAGCCGCCCTGGGCAGTCTCTGGACATCGTTGTGTCGTCGATTGGCAACGCCAAGACGCTACGCGGCGGCACCTTGTTGATGACTCCGCTCAAAGGTGCTGACGGGCAGATCTACGCTATGGCTCAGGGCAACCTGATGACAGGTGGTGCTGGGGCTGGCGCAAACGGCAGTAGTGTGACCATCAACCAGCAGGCCGGTGGGCGTATTGCCCATGGCGCCATGATCGAGCGTGAGATTCCGCTGGTGCTGGGCGATAACACGGGCAAATTGCAACTGTTGCTGCGCGAGCCGGATTTCAACACTGCTCAAAAGGTGGTGTTCGCTATTAACTCCGAGTTCAACCGCACCGTGGCATCAGCGGCGGACGGCGGGATGATCGAACTTGAAGGGCCGCAGGCGGCTAACGCTCGCGTCAATTTCATGGCCCGCATCAACGACATCAACGTATCGCCGAGCAAGGCTCTGCCGAAAGTCGTGATCAACTCGCGCACCGGCGTGGTGGTGCTCAACGAAGGCGTTAAGCTGTACCCGGCAGCGGTGGCCCAGGGCAACCTGGCGATCACAATCGATACCGATCCGCTGGTCAGCCAGCCGGGCGCGTTTTCGGGCGGCCAGACAGCAACGGCGAAGAAGAGCAAGGTGTCGGTCGAGCAGCAGGGCGGTGGCTTACGCACCCTGGAGAGTTCTGCAGACCTCAAGGAAGTGGTGAAAGCCCTGAACGCATTGGGAGCCTCGCCGGCTGACCTGATGTCGATCCTTGAGGCGCTGAAAGCGGCTGGCTCGCTTCGCGCTGAAATCGAGATCATTTGATGAGCATGTCCACGGATAACAGCCTGGCGTTTGATGTCAACGGCCTGCAACGGCTGAAGACGACGGCGGGCCAGGATCAGAGCAAGGGTCTCAAGCAGGCTACCCAGCAGTTTGAGGCCTACCTGCTGACGCAGATGTTCAAGAGCATGCGTGAGTCGGGTATCAAGTCTGACCTGGTTGAGTCCAAAACCACGGACATGTACACCGAAATGCTCGATGCCCAGTACGCGCAGAAAATGGCGACCACGGGCAAGGGCATGGGCTTTGCCGAGCAGATCCAGCGCGATATGCGGGCCAAGGGAATGATCCCGACCGATCCGAGGGAGGCGCAAGAAAACCTCATCGCCGGCATTCCCAAGGCCATGCCTCGTGCCCTGGGTGGTCTCAACAATCAGCGGGTGCTGAACGTCACTCCGCCCGATGCCGGCGAACGCCACTTGGTCACCAAGGTAGTCAACGACGAGGCCACACGTGAAGGCGGTAACCCGTTCGCGCAACGCTTCAGTAATTCCGAACGAGCTCCGCACGTGACGGCCTTCGTCAACCGGATGACCCGGCCTGCACAGGTCGCCAGCGAGGTGAGCGGGGTGCATCCTTCGCTCATCATGGCCCAGGCCGCTCTGGAGACTGGATGGGGCAGGGAGAAGCTTCCAACGCGCACCGGCGCCGACAGCCACAACATCTTCGGGATCAAGGCTGGTAATTACTGGCAAGGGCCGACGACCGACGTCACCACTACCGAGTACATCGACGGCCAGGCGCAGAAGAGGGTCGAGCGGTTCAGGGTCTATGGCAGTGACGAAGAGTCGTTCTGTGACTATGCCAGGCTGATGAATCAGAACCCGCGTTACAAAGGGGTGATCAATGCGCGCACCGGTGAAGCGGCAGCCATCGCCATTCAACAGGCCGGTTATGCGACTGACCCGCAATACGCCAACAAGCTGATTTCGGTGATGAATAATATTGGTCAATTGGTGCCAGCGACTAAAGTTGCGGCGCAGGAGGTGCCCTTTGGCTCCAGCCTCTGGTAAGCGTGTGATTGGCTGGCTCAAGCACCACAAACTCTGGCAATGGGAATACCTTGCGTTACCTGTGGTTCCGTTACTGCTGATGTTGATCAATAGATTCTTTGAAGTCACCAATGTAGCCTTAACCAACAACGTGTTGAGCCACTTTTCACTCGGTTTTGCCGTCGGTTATGTGGGGCTGGTAGGGTACAAGCTGATCCCGGAAATCTTCCAGTTCCTCAGGAAAAGGCGCAGTAAACAAGCCTAGCTCTATCAATGAAGGTCTTTGTCCCAGGGTAGCCAGCTATCCTGGGATTTTTCATTAACGATTATGGATAAATTCATGAAATACTAAAAATTATTGGATCTGTGTTGGCCCTTTTCACCCTGAGTTCTGGCGCCCAGGCTGCCTATATGCCGTATAGCTGCACCTGGATCGAAAAGGCCGGCACCGTACTGTCCTCAGCGCCCAAGAACTGCATCACCAAGGGATTGCATTTTGAGTCAGAGGCCCTTGAAGAACGCGTCGACGCGGCGAAGCCTCATCAGTGTGTCGCCCTCAAGATTGACCTGGGCAAAACCGTCGAGAATGCGTCTGCGCTCTCCGATGGCAAAGATGTTTTTACCGTCGTGCAGCACTGTAAGGATATGTTCTAAGTCTATGAAAAACATGAATATTAAAGCTTTGTAATTTCTTGCTTGTTGCCTTGTGGGCTCTATCGCACATGCGGACATGACTACGATCCAGATTCCATGTACCTGGGTCGAGAAGGAGGGGGTCGTGGAATACTCGTCACCCCGAGGCTGCATCATGGAGGGCCAGCGGTTCCCCGAGTCTGATCCCATCGACAGCAGACTCAACGCAGCGAATCCAAAGGCCTGTGGATACATTGATATTACAATCAACAAAATACTGGTGACTGCCTCAAAAATGGATAACGGACGTGATATCTACACCGTCGTTCGCCAGTGTGAAAAACACGTGATCTGATGATTTTTTCTGCAAAGGGTGAGAACGTGAAATGAAGATCGGGCGTTTCTTGCGAAATGCCCGATTATCTTCTTGGCTGACTGAAACATAAACGGAACGTTTGAACCGGAGAAAGCGGGTTTGTGGCCAAAAATATCTGACAATTTATTGATAATATTTAGCTCCTGGGGGTCAAGAATCCGTTGAATTGTGCCGATAGGCATTCATTCAACATGAGATCTATCAAATGAGCTTGTACTCCATTGCACTCAGCGGCCTGACTGCTGGCCAAATCGCCCTGTCCGTCACCAGTAACAACATCACCAACGTCAAATCGAGTGGCTACAACCGCCAGGTTGTCGGTTTGTCTGAAGCGGGTGTTGGCGGTGGTGTCAAAACCGGTGAGATCGAGCGCCAGTTCAACAAGTACGTGACCCAGCAATACAACTCAGCGAAAAGCAACGAAGCGGGTCTGAGTGCTTACCAAAGCCAAATCAACCAGATCGACTCGCTGCTGGCCGATAGCGATTCCGGCTTGTCCGTGATGATGCAAAAATTCTTCGGTTCGCTGCAGACCCTGGCCTCCGCGCCTGGTGATCCGGCTACTCGTCAGGGCGTGATTGGCGCCGCCGACAACCTCACGGCGCAGTTCCGCTCTATGGACAGCTACCTGTCCGACATGCAAAACAGCGTAAACGGTGAAGTGAACGATCAGGTCACCCAGATCAACAACACCACCAAGCAAATCGCCAGCTTGAACCGTGAGATCAGTCTGGCCAAGGCCAAGACCGGCCAAGCTCCGAATGCACTGCTCGACCAGCGCGATGAGCTTGTCGCACAGTTGAGTCAGCGAATCGAAGTGCGGGTCACCGAGCAAGACTCGGGTACCTACAACATTTCCTTCAGTAACGGCCTGTCCCTGGTCTCCGGCTTCGAATCCAACAAGCTCCAGGCGATGCAGTCGAACGAAGACCCGACCAAGACCACTGTCGGCTATCTCGACAGTGCTAACAACCTGATTCAGGTTCGTGAAGAGACCATCAAGAACGGTGAGCTCGGTGGGGTGTTGAAATTCCGTAGCGAAACGCTCGATGCCGCCCAGAATCGTCTCGGTCAATTGGCCGTAGGCATGGCGTCTGCCATTAACACCCAGCACGCTGCTGGCGTAGACCTCAACGGAAACCCTGGTCAGGACTTCTTTGCGATTGGTAAGCCGACCAGTTTCAGCAACGCCAAAAACACCAGCACTGCCTACTTCGACGGTGTGTACAGCAACGCCTCGAACCTGGACAACAACGACTACGCCATTACCTACTCGGCAACGACCGGGTATGACGTGAAAGACAAGACGACAGGGCAGAGCATCGGCACCTTCCCGGTAGGTAGCGCTACGCTGACCTTCGGCGGCATGACCCTGACCATGAACGGCACGCCGGCTGATGGTGACAAATTCTTGATCAAGCCTGTCGCTACTGCGGCGCGGGCTTTTGAAAACAACATCTCTGATCCAGTTGATATCGCTGCTGGTACTGCAGCCGGCGCCGGTGACAACCGCAACGCCCTGGCCCTGTACAAGCTGCAGTCTACCGCCGTGATCAAAGGCGGAAGCACCCTCAACCAGGCTTATTCCTCGCTGGTGAACCAGGTCGGCAACAAGGCTCAAATCATCAAGGTCAACCAGGCCACCCAGCAGACAATGTCTGAGCAGTTGCTGGCGGTTCAACAGTCCGACTCGGGGGTTAACCTCGACGAGGAAGCGACCAACCTGCTGCGTTATCAGCAGTACTACCAGGCGAGTGCCAGGATCATCGATACCGCGACCAGCATCATGGACACCATCATCGGTCTGCGTAACTAATTTAGGGGAGGCACGAACATGCGTATCGCAACTAACACGATTTATGACCAAAGCACCAACGCGATGAACCGCCAGCAGTCGGCTCTCCTCAAGGTTGGCAGCCAGATTTCCAGCGGCAAGAAGGTCAACAGCCCTTCGGACGACCCGCTGGCAACCTCCAAGGCCCTGGCAATCACCCAGTCGGCTGCCGTGAACGAGCAGATGAAGACGGCCCGCGTCTCCGTGCGTAACGGCCTGGGCCAAGAAGAGAGCGTCCTGAACAGCGTCAGCGATGCGCTGATCAGTGCAAAGACCTCTTTGATCAAGGGCTCTACGGGCACGCTGACAGACGCTGACCGGTCTTCAATTGCCACCGACCTGCAAGGTATCCTGGACACCATCCTGGGCCAGGCTAACGCCGCCGATGGTAGTGGTAGCTACCTGTTTGCTGGCTACAAGACCACCACGCCGCCCTTCGTGAAAGATGCCTCGGGCAATATTACCTACGTCGGTGACAACGGTGTGGCGGCCCAACAAGTGGACAGCGCCCGCTTGATGTCGAGTTCCGACACTGGCGACAAGATCTTCCAAAGCGTTACTGGCACCGCCACGATGGTGGCCAGGGCTGCTGGTGGCAATACGGGCACCGCGACCTTCACGACGCCGGCGATTGATAACACCAGTGATCCGAGCTACCGCCAGCCGTTCTCGATTGTGTTTTCTGACAACGCCGGCGTCACGCAGTACAGCGTCAACGGTGGCCCAGCCGTGAACTACGTTGCCGGCGACAAGATCACTGCCAATGGCATGAGCTTGAACATCAGTGGCCAGCCAGCTGTCGGCGACACCATCACGGTCAATGCCGGTGGCGCAACCGACATCTTCGCCAGCTTGAAAAGCGCCATCGATGCTCTGAAATCACCGACCAGTACCCAGGCTCAACAGGCAGCCCTGGCCAACACCCTTAACTCGGTGGCCAACGAGCTGTCCAACAACCTGGACAACGTTCTCACCGTGCGGGCTTCAGTCGGTACGCGTCTGAACGAACTGGACGTGATCGATACGGTAGGGCAGAACCGCTCGCTGAACTACACCGAGAGCGTCTCCGATCTGATCGACCTCGACTACAACGATGCGTTGTCCGAGTACAGTCTGCGTCAAATCGGTCTGCAAGCCTCGCAGAAGGCGTTTGTGGACGTTCAGTCGATGTCGCTGTTCAACTTCCTCAAGTAGTTCATCTCGGCTTATATGATGCAAGGAAAGCGCGCTACGGCGCGTTTTTCTATTGGACTCAAAGGGCTGCCCATTGCCCACCAAGATGTGCGTGTAACGCATAAAATTGCCCAATCTGCGCATCTCGCATATTATGCCGCGATCCACCAACGAGGCTGGCACAATGGAATTCGGATCTGCGCTGAAGGCAGCAAGACGTGCAAAGAAGATGACACTCGAGGATGTGGCACGCCTGGTTGGTACCGACAGTGGAAACCTTTCCCGCGTTGAAAATGGTAAGCAGAGCGTCAGCACGGAGATGCTCAGCAAACTGATGGTCGCTCTCGACCTGTCATTTGAAATTCCAGGTCAGGACACGAGTGCGCTGTCCCTGGGTTACCCTCTGTTGAACTGGAAGGAACTGCCAGGCCACCTCGGCGGGAATGGCAGTCCTGAAGCCCCCGTTATGGAGTCGGTAGTGAAGGCCGGCCCTGACGCCTTCTGGGTGGTAGTGCAAGGTGACTTCATGTGCTGCGAGACATCGCCTTCGTTTGTCGAGGGATGTCGAATTCTTGTTGATCGTCGCCAGACAACTCTTGAGAACGGTGGCTTCTTCCTGTTCCACCTCAAAGGCCCGAATGAAACCGTGTTCAGGCAATTCGTCGGGTACGAGGGACAGGGCTTCCTTCGCCCATTGCGAACCATTTATGGGCCTATTCCCATGCCTGAGGATGCGGTTGTCCTCGGTCGCATCGTGGACTGCCGGCAGATAGGAATTTGAGCCTTAGCGCCGGAAGGACTCTGACTCAATACAAGCGCGCTTCGGCGCGCTTTTTGTTTTAGGCT
Organism: Pseudomonas serbica; assembly: GCF_028823535.1. GTDB lineage: Bacteria > Pseudomonadota > Gammaproteobacteria > Pseudomonadales > Pseudomonadaceae > Aquipseudomonas > Aquipseudomonas serbica. Next base: position 1,040,757 of record NZ_JAQIYM010000090.1, read on the forward strand.
TACAAAAACTATTGGAAGAAACTGTCCACTTGTTCACCACAATACTTGTGGAAAGTATTTTCAGTGTCTTCCAAGATTTGACTTCTTGCGTAAATATTAAGAACGCTGCTGTTCGCTCTCAGCTTTGACAATTGTACAACCACTTTCTTGACGTCGACAATTCTTTGTTCTGCAACTGTACTAAATAGACCGGAGTCATTTTTGTACTGATAGGGGTTAATAATGGTCGCGACATGCATATTTCGTTTAAAGCTTTTCTTCAGTCGGTCTATGCAGCAATTCAAGAGTGTGATCCCAATACCATGGGTGGCGTTTTCGGATCTTTCCCACTCTGAAATGGTAATCATATTACCGAAGTTAAATAACAGTCTGGTGTTGATATCGGATTTGTTCACGACATCCCCGGAGTTCTCCAAAATTTCATGCTGAAGACTATCAAGGACAATATCGATTATTTCAACATCGCGGTCACTCATCTCATCCAAGGCGGAAATGAGATCCATGGAGGAAGCATCCTCCTGAGCCGGCCCCGCGATGTAGGTTCCCGTCACGTAAGCCATGATCGCGCCGAACTCATTTTGAATTTGTCCATACCAGGTGTATGTCCTGAAGACATCGTTTTCAATCTCGTCTCGAACTACATCGAAAACAAAAGTACCTTCCTCAAGAGCCTCCCCTCGCTTAGAACCCGAGCTATCAATCGCATAGGGTGTGTAATAAAAACCATCATCACTTCTAGAAAGCTCATACAGTGACATCAGTGGGCGATTTAGAATGACTTCATTCAACACCGTGCGCATGTGCTGATATAGATTAGGGAAGCCAGACTCATTTCGTGGCAGTGACCACAGGTCTTTCATACTGAGACCGGTGTTTTCAATTAAATCATTGGCGCTGGTTTCATTGACGCATAAAATCTCGCTGAAGAGTACAGGCATCGTATCCTGCAAAATAGCCTCTGCTACTTGCTCATCGATTATATCGATAATCCTGAGCTTTCGAAGTTCATCAATGGTTTTCTCACCAACCAAAGCTGGAACAATTGAAGCCGCAGACGTGTAGTTTTTCGTAACGGTCGCGAATGGCTGTTTTTCTTTTGAGTTGTTGCTCCAGGCTCTCTCGAATGCAGGCTCAAGTTCGCCCAGGAAGGTAGTTTGAAAGTTACAAGGTGCATTGTCGAAATTCCATCGGCTTATTAAATGCATAGGCCAGGATTTAAAGAATTCGTTTACCTCGGGATCACTACCGAAGGCTTGTGCCAGCATGCCCAAATCAAAGCGACTCATGTCGAGGTCTTTTTTTGGAAGGTTCAGCAACCTGGTCAGGTTGCTAACAGGATTGATCAGCATTGAGTGGTTTGGCATTGGCCGTTCGGTTGCGCACCTGGCAGCATCCAGGTAATCACTGTAGCCGAACGTTTGAGCTACAAGATCCAGCGCACCTTCAGGGGTTGGACGTTTCGAAAATGGCCAGGTTTGTCTGACAAATATCGCAAGTGCATCAAAACGACCTGACCTGAAGTCAGAAGTCGACAGGGGCAATTTTCTGTCTTGCATGGGGATCTACTCATCCAGATCAAAGATCCTAGAGATTATAGCCATTCAATGGCTTTTGACCACGCTTGGGAGTGGGCGTGCTCCCTTGGTAATATAGGTATAATAGGGCTTCGAGGTGGTTATGACAGCAGAGAACACGTTTCAGATTTGGCATGGCTCACGTCGCTGGGACGGCGCTCCAGAAATTCAGCCAGCCAAGAAGGGCCGTGCCGAGTGGGGTGCCGGTATCTACGGATCGACGCACTTCGAAACCTGCACCGGTTACGCCAAGGGCGGGGGCAAGGTGCAGCTGCTGACCATTCAGAACACACGCGTGCTGGAAAAGAGCTGTTTGCCGCTCGAAGTGGTGATCGACTACATCAAGCGCTTTGTGCCCAAACCCTTGAGAGCGACCCTCATCGGCGATTGCGAAGATATTGCCGAACGGGTGAGGGACACGGTGGTGCTAAACCGCGATCCCGTCGGGCCACAGTCTGAAGGAACCACCTGGCTGCCGGCTGACATCTTGCGTAACCTGATCGTGAACTTCGACTTAAGTTCGGGTGTGCGCGGTGTCAATCTGGCAAGGTTCTTCGCAGAGCAAGGGATCGGTGTTTCACTCGACAAGGGTGGTTCACAGGCCGGGGAGAAGTGGCTGGTCGTTTACGACCCGCAATTGATCGTATCCTGGAAGGGTCATACATATGAGTCGGCGAAGGAGATCGGTCACGTGCTGACGGCCCCAGAGCCGCATACGACTGAGTCGGTGATCTACCTGCGACCAGTTTCGCAGTATTCCAGTTTGAGTATGGATCGCTAACGGTCACTGATTGGACACTACCAAAAAGACGCGAAGGTCGCGTCTTTTGCATTTGGATTCCTTGATTCTGCAAGCACCTGAAATTAAACGCGCTTCTCGCCCAACGCTGCGAGCATCACCTTGATGAACTCAAACCCGCTGAAAAACAGCCGCTCAAGAAACGGCCCAAAACTGGTCATCATCACCATCATCAGAACCAAGCCCACAGTCAGCGTAAGCGGGAAGCCTATCGCGAATACTGTCAGCTGCGGCGCAGAGCGGTTCAGGATGCCCATAGCGAGGTTCATCAACAGTAGGGCGGCAATGAGTGGCAGGGCTAGCAAAAGGCCCGTAGAGAAGATTGTGCCGGCGTACAGGGCCATTAGCTTCCAGGCACCGGGGTTCAACGGCACTCCACCGATGGGAAGAATCCGAAAGGTGTCGAGCAATAGTTCCATCACAACCAGGTGCCCGCTAAAGGCCAGAAACATAAGCAGGGTGATCTGATAGAGAAACTTGGAGATGATTACGCTGCTGGAGCCGATGTCTGGTGAATAGCTTGTAGCAAAGCCCAAGCCCATCTGCATCCCTATAAATTCACCCGCTGCCTGGACGACGCTAAAGACCATGCGCATGCATAGGCCGATAGCGATGCCGATAAGCATCTGCTCAATGATCAGGCCCAAACCTGCCATTGAGAACACCGGAATCGACGGAATCGGCGGTAGCAGCGGGGCGATCAGTACCGTCAGAAACACCCCAAGGGCCAACTTTACCTTATGGGGGATGGCGGTGTGTCCCAGTAGCGGGGAGGCGACCAGGAAAGCAGTGATGCGAAAAAATGGCCAGATAAAACTGGCCACCCATGCTTGCATCTGGACAGAGGTGAAATCGAACACGGCTAGCCTATCATCGTCGGGATGCTGATCAGCAGATTACGGGTGAAGTCGACAATCATGCCGATCAGCGCCGGGCCGCCGATGACGAGTACCACCAGGCAGGCAATTACTTTGGGGATGAACGAGAGAGTCATCTCGTTGATCTGGGTGGCTGCCTGAAAGAGGCTGACCAACAGACCCACCACCAGAATTGACAATAGAATTGGGCCGGCCATGTAAACCGCGATGCGCATACCTTGGTAGGCGAGGTTCATTACTGATTCGGGAGTCACGTCACACCTCTGAATTTAATGGCCGCTGACTAGCGATCCGATGAACACGTTCCAATCAACCAGCAGGCGCACGATAAAAACCACCATGAGGATCGGGCCACCCAAGAAGATGGTGGTGCGCAGGCCTTTGTAAGTGATGTTCTTAGTGGTCATGCAGCACCTACATGTAGAAGCTGTTAGCCAGAGAGCCAATTAGCAAGTTCCAACCATCAGCCAGGATGAACAGCATCAGCTTGAAGGGCAGGGAAATGGTCGCTGGTGGCACCATCATCATACCCAGGGCCATCAGCACGCTGGCGACGACCAAGTCGATGATCAGGAACGGAATGAAGATCGTGAAGCCGATCTGGAAAGCGGTCTTGATCTCACTCAGCGCAAAGGCCGGGAGCAGGACGCGCATCGGGGTGTCCTGAGGGGTCTCGATGGTGTCGATCTTGGCAAGTTCAGCGAGGCGGGCAATGTCCGTTTCACGGGTCTGCGCCAGCATAAAGGTCTTGAATGGCTCACTGCCTTTTTCGTAGAACTGTTCGATGTTGATCTTGTCTTGGGAGAAGGGTACCCAGGCGGTGTCGTACACCTTGTCCAATACCGGCGACATAACGAAGAAGGTCAAAAACAAGGCCACGCCAAGAATCACCTGGTTTGGCGGCACCGACTGGGTGCCCATGGCCGTGCGCAGCAGGCTGAGCACAATGATGATGCGGGTGAAGCCCGTGCACATCAACACAAGCGCCGGCAAGAAGGTCATCGACGACAGCAGCATCATCGTCTGCAGGCTCAGCGACCACTGTTGAGTGCCGTTTGCCAGAGTCTTGGTGGTTAGTGCCGGCAAGCCGTCAGCGAGAGCGTTAGGGGCGATCAGGAGTGCCGCGCCCATTAAAAATGCCGGAAGGAGCAGAGTCTTTCCGGCAGCAACAATTCTGTGAATGTTCATGGGCGTGATTGAGGTCTCATCATTTCTTTTAACCGGTCAGCGAAGCGGGGCAATTGAGCTTGCTCCAATTCTTGGCCGGAATCTTCGGGTTTTGGCAATTCATGTAATTTGTTTACTGTGCCATTGCCAACACCCAGCACCAGCCAGGTGTTCTTGACCTCGACAATGACCACTCGCTCTTTGGTTCCAACCATCGAGCTGGACACAATCTTCAAATGCTTACGGGAGATCCCGGCGCCATTGGTGCAGCGTTTGATTACCCAATAGCAACCGAGGATCATGCCGACCACCACGACCAGTGACAGGCTGGTTTGACCCAGCACCGCCATGCCCATGGAGGTTGACTCGGCGACCGGGGCCACAGGTGTGTTCGCGATCACCGGAAGGGCTTCCATGGACGCCCCCATCACTTAGCCAAGTGCTGGTAACGTTCGGAAGGCGAGAGGATATCGGTGATGCGGATACCGTAATGATCGTTGGTCACAACCACTTCGCCTTTGGCCAGCAAGTATTTGTTGGCGTAAATTTCCAGGGGGGCGCCGGCCAATCCGTTAAGCTGAACAACCGAACCTGGCGACAGCGAAAGCAATTCCTTGACGGTCATCTTGGCAGAGCCAAGCATTGCCTCGAGCACCAGCGGGATGTCGCCAATCATGGCCAAATCGCGCAAAGAGGGCTCGCCAGCGCCAGGACTGGTGATGCTTTTGAACACCGTGTCAGAGGAAAGATCGGAGCCTGAGGCGCCTTTTTCGCTCGCCGCTTGCTCATTCATGGCTTCGGCCCACGGATCATCCACTACTGGGCTGGATGGACTCTGATTGTCGCTCATACGGATTCCTTGATCTCTTGGGCTATGCCTTTGACAAACCGGGGGTCAGGCTTGTTGTGCAGTAATTGATGGTTGATAAGCTCTTTGACCCGCAAGGCCAGGGTGTTGTTATCGAGCTGTCCGTACTCGCTTTTCAACACGGGAACACCCTGTACACGACTGGTGACGAGCGTCGGTTTTACGATGCTCAACACGTCGCCAACCTGAAGGTTCATCACTTGTTTCAAAGTCGTGTCAATATATGCGAAATCAGTTTGGAGTTCAATTCCGGGGCCCAGGATCTCCTTGTTCAACAAGCGATCCCAAATCTCCAGCTCTGGCCCCGACTGATCGTGCACCATGTTGCTGAGTTCAGCCTTGATCGGCTCGATCATAGGGTAGGGCAGCGTAACGCTGAACCTGCCGGTGAAGGAGCCAACGTCGAGAATGAAGTTGGTGGTATGAACGAGCTCGTTCGAGGAGTTGGTGATGTTCGTGAACTTGGCCTGGGTTTCAGAGCGAGCGAAGTTCACCTCAACCTGGTAGCGGGCTTCCCAGGCCTTCTCGTAAGCGTCCATCGCCAGTCGCAGCAAGTCTTTGATGACCAAGTACTCCATGGGGGAGAACTCTCGCTGCGTACCGTCACGCGTTTCTTTGCCAGTACCGCCGAATCGGTGATCGACCACGGTATAGACCGTATCGGCACTGAAGGCGATCAAGGCATGGCCGCGCAGGGGCTTCATCGTGACCAGGTTCAGGTTGCTGCCTGGCTCGATGAGGTTTTCAAAATCCGTGGTGCTTTTGAACTCCGAAGAGTGGACGGTGACGTCTGCACCCCGGCGCAATAGCTGAAACAGCGAGGCCCTGAAGTTACGAGCAAAGCGCTCGTTGATCATATCCAGTGCTTGCAGGTTGCCATCCACCACCCGATGTTGGGTGGCGGGGTTGTACGGTTTGACCACGGTATCGGGTGGGAGCACGCCAGAGCCGGGACGAAACTGATCAGGAATAGGCATGGCGATTATTGAACAATGAATTCGTTGAACAGGACTTCTTTAACCTTCAGCTCAGGCTGAGGGGTAGAGAAAGGCTCATTCAGCAAGGCCAATACCTCGGCTTTCAAGGCATTTTTACCTTCAGGCGTCGAGATCACGTCAATTTTGCTTTCACCGGCTTTGATCAGCAGTCTGCTGCGCAGTGCGGTCATGTATTCTTTTAGGAAGTCAGCGGTGACTTGGTCTTCAACGCGCAGGGAGATCCCAACGTAGAGCATGCGGGAGCTGCGTTCACTCTCGAGGTTGACGGTAAAAGGATCGACTTTCACAAAAAACGGCTTTTCCGCGACGACCACCACAGGTTCGGCAGCGGCTTCAGCCTTCTGCTTGTTGAAGTAGTACATGCCACCGACACTGGCGGCGCTGCAGCCAACAGCCAGAAGAATCATGGCCATCCACGGTGTTTTTGCATTCGAATTGTTGCTACTCATAAGTCGCACCTGAGCTAAAAAATGAATTATGGCCTTTGCAGAGCATGTCAAAGGCCACAATAAAGTGGCAATTGATGGCTATATTAACCGAGGTGATTAAGCATAGGTACTGATTTGACCAGTAACTGTTTGAATTTTTGACGTTTTCACGGGCTCAGCTTCTACCAGGTTAAGTTTTTCACCCAGTTCGCGAGTGCTGATTGCACGCGGTGTGTCGTCACGTGAAGCCTGCTGCTGGCGCTGATCACCCACAGAGGTCTGGCCCAGGGCGATGCCTTCTTGAGCCAACACTTCCTTCAACTGCGGCAATGCCTGTTCAATGGCGCTGCGCACGTTGGCATTGTGCGAAAAGAATTGTACCTGCGCCTGGGAAGAGTCCACCCGCAGGTTGATCGAGATCGGGCCCAGATCAGCCGGGTGAAGGTGCAAATCGACGCTCTGATCACCGCGCAAATGCATGTTGACCAATTGCTGACCGAGACCCTGATTCCATTCGTGGCTTGCGACAGGGGCCGCAAGGGTAGGAGGAGGCGTAGTCGCCGGGGTTGCGTTGGTTGAGCCAAGCACGGGCGCGGGGGTCGGGGTAAAACTGTTGGTGTCCACAGTCGGCGCAGGCGGTAACTTAGCGTCCTTGGCGGCGGATTCAGAGGCTGGCGCTGCTACTGGTGCTGGTGCAGTCGGCGAGGCTCGATCCGCTGCCGGCGCCGCACCTAACACTTGGTTTTGGGCTGCGCGTTCAGGGGTATCGACCTTTTGTGTCTGACCAATGCCAGCAGGCAGAGCATCAGAGTCACCCCCTGCATCTACTGCCTGGACAGGGCTGGCCATGTCTTTGAGTTCTTTTGGTGTCCCCACCGGCAAGTTCACTTGGCTTACACCACGTTGCTCCATTGTCTTGGACAGCTGAATAGCCGCCATGACCGCCGAACCGGCGACGTTATCAGCCGGCGTGAAGTCCTTGGCGTTTTCTGTCGAGCGGGCAAGCCCAGGAATCGCTGATGGATCAATGGTCGCAGGCAGCACGGCCACCTGTTCAACCTGCGGTGCTGGAAGATCCGCCAGGTTTGGCAGGTTCGTAAGGTCATCGCTCACCGGATCCTCGCTCACAGGATCTTCGTGCGCAACGTCCAGCGGGGCGGAGGGCAGCCCAACGACTGATTCAGGCACCGATTTGTTGTCAAACACAGGTGCCGTTTGGGAGTCGGTCAGCTGTTCAGCTTGTACTGGCGCCTGCTCGGCTGGTGCCGCGTCCGCCGTGGTGGGGGTTTTTGACGTATTCGCAGCAGGTTGAGCAGGTTTAGCTTCAACTGCCTTGTTCAAGGCGGTACCGAACGCCGGCCCGGCTGCAGTTTTACCGGACTGAGCAGGGGTGGTCTCTGAGACCATAGGCTTGGAGGTAAGCAGGGCGAGGCCTGGCAGAGCTGCGTTCGACATGAAGATTAGAATCCTGGAGTGAAGGAACCGTTTCGTGAGCCGTTGCGTAACCGCATTTGCGCGCTCATTTCATCGACCTGGCGCTGTTCCACGCGGTTTGCAGCCACCTGCGCAGAACGAGCCCGACGGTCGATCAGTGTTTCAAAGGAAGTGAGTTTAACGTGTTGTTCAGTCAAGTGCGTCTGATTTTCATCAACCGTCTGGGTGAACTGGGTGAGCATCTGCGTGGCTTTGAAAATCCCCGCGTCCAACATATCGAGGAAGCCCCGATAGTGGCTGAAGGTCATGGGGCTCATGCCAATGCGCATCAAACGCTGTCGCTCTTTGGCATAGTCAGAGCGGAATGTTTCCAGCATTTTAAGGTGATCCCTGGCCTGCTGCTCGTTCCTGCGGCTATTGGCCAGAAGAACGGCGGCATTTTCCAACACTTCTTTGGTCTGTTCGACCAGTGCGTCTAAGGCTTTAGTGGCGGTCATGCTTCGGCCCAGGGGGTTGTTTTGTCAATATTCAGTGAATAATACCAAAGAGTTGATCAGATGCATCCTCCAGCGCGACCTTTTCATGAATTCCCTGTTGGAGGAAGTCAGCCAAGACCGGATAGAACTGAATTGCCTGGTCAACCGCTGGGTCGCGACCCATTTGGTATGCGCCCACGTTGATCAAGTCACGGTTGCGCTGATACAGAGACAGCATCTGTTTGAACGTTTGGGCCGATTTCAACTGTTCTTTGCTGACGACTTCTACCATCACCCGGCTGATCGAGGCTTCGATGTCGATAGCAGGGTAGTGGCCGCTTTCAGCCAATTGCCGGGACAGCACGATGTGACCATCGAGAATGGCTCGAGCCGAGTCGGCAATCGGATCTTGCTGGTCATCGCCTTCCGTCAGAACGGTATAGAACGCAGTGATCGATCCGCCGCCTTCAGGGCCGTTACCGGTACGTTCAACCAATTTGGGCAACTTGGCAAATACCGACGGCGGATAGCCCTTGGTCGCCGGAGGTTCGCCGATGGCCAGCGCGATTTCACGTTGGGCCATGGCGTATCGGGTAAGGGAGTCCATGATCAGCAGCACGCTGCGGCCCTGGTCACGGTAATGCTCAGCCAAGCGAGTGGCATAGCTCGCGCCTTGCAGGCGCTTAAGGGGCGACTCGTCCGCTGGCGCTGCCACGACCACCGCACGGCGTATCCCTTCCTCGCCGAGGATGTTATCAATGAAGTCCTTAACTTCCCGGCCCCGTTCGCCGATCAGACCCACGACGATGACATCTGCGGTGGTGTAGCGGGCCATCATCCCGAGCAGTACCGACTTACCGACGCCGGAGCCTGCGAACAGGCCCATGCGCTGGCCACGACCCACACTCAGCAAGGCATTGATGGCACGGACGCCGACGTCGATCTGTTCTTTGATCGGTGCACGGTTCAAAGGGTTGAGCAACGGCGTGCTGAGCGTGTCTTCCACGACGTCCAGGATCGGCCCTTTGCCATCCAAGGGCTTGCCACTGCCGTCGACTACTCGGCCCAGCAGGGAATCGCCCAGGGGGAATTTCCTGGCGCTCTGGCCAGTTGATTCACCCATCAGAGGAAGAATTCTCGCTCCGGACTGCAAGCCGCTGATTTCCTCTAGCGGCATCAGAAACAAACGCTCGTCCGAAAAGCCCACGACTTCAGCTTCCGCGTAGGAAACTTCGCTGCCGTTTTTGAGCTCAATCCGGCATACGCCACCCACCGGGATCTCGAGACCCACGGCCTCAAGGATCATCCCCGCAGCGCGGACGATCCGACCACTGGCCTGAAAAGGCATCGATTTCTCGATGCCCTGGGACAGTTGCTGAAGGCGACGGCGCCATACCTGGGTATGACGGTTCATGAGCTAAGACCCTGGAGCGTGAACTCACCGACGATCTCGGCCCATCGGGTTTCCAAAGTTGCGTCCAGGTCGCCACTTTTGCTGACTACCCGGCAACCGCCTGGGGTGATCAGATCATCTGAGCGCAACGCCCAGCCGGCTGATTCCAGATCGGTTTCCAGGTGTTCCTTGACCACGCTGTAATCCAGCGGGTTCAGGTGCAACTTGGGTTTTCCCGTCGGCTCGGGCTCATGGTGAAGTAACTTTTTTACCACCGCCACGATCTGCTCAGGGTGGGCGGACAAGTGCTGACCGACGATTAAACGGCTGATCTTCAGCGCCAACCCGGCGAGATCATCAGCGATTTCTTCATCCAGTTCTGCCAGGGCCTGGGTGTAATTGGCGGCCAGATGCTGCAGCGGAGCGAGGGTGGTACGGGTCTGCTCCTGCAGCTGCTGCAAACCGGCCTCCCGACCGGCTGCAAGACCTGCGGCATAGCCTTCCTCGCGAGCGGCGGTGAAGCCGGCTTCGTAGCCGGCCTCCTGACCTTCGGTACGGGCCTTGTTGCGCAGCAACTCCAATTCGAGGTCGCGACGCCTGTCGTTCTGCAACTGCTGTTCGGCGGGCGTCAGTGGCCTTGGCGCCGGTTGGGCACCATCCGGGCTGACCCCCAAGGGGGCCATGCTCCAGGCATTCCACGTTTTATCAGACGTAGGCATCGTCACCACCGTTCATCACGATATCGCCGCTGGCAACCAGGCGACGAACGATCAGCAAGATGTTCTTCTGTTCGGCTTCCACTTGCGAGATGCGCACAGGGCCGCTGGTGGCCATGTCCTCGCGGAACAGCTCGGCGCCTTTGTTCGACATCGTATCGGTGAACTTCTCGACCAGCTCGGACGGTGCGTTTTTGAGCGCAATCGCCAGACGGCTGACGTCGAGGTCTTCCATAAGGCGCTGGACGCTGCGCGAGTCCATTTGCAGGAGGTTGTCGAATACCAACATTTCGTCTTCGATCTTCTGCGCCAGGTCGGCGTTGGTCTCGCGGATGTAGCCGAGTGCTGCCTCTTCGTGCGGGGTGTGCATCGAGTTGAGGATTTCTGCCGTGGCGCGAATCCCGCCCATTTTGCTGCGCTTGAGGCTCTGACCTTCGAGCATTTTGTTGAGCATTTCGGTCAGGTCTTGCAGCACGTCCGGGTGAACGCCGTTGAACACCGAAATTCGCATGAGCTGGTCGTTGCGCGTTTTCGCATCGAACAGGTCGAGAATGTTCGCAATTTGAACCTTGTCCAGGTGCACCAGAATCGTGGTGATGACCTGCGGGTGCTCGTCGCGGATCATATCCGCCACGGTCGATGCATCCATCAGGTTCAGTTTGTCGATACCGAACGAGGTGTGCTGGTCTTCGACGATATCGTCGAGCACCTTTGCCGCTTTTTCTGCACCCAGCGCCTTGGTCAAAATGGCGCGTACGTGTTCGTTGGCACTGATGTTGATGTCGGCGTTCTGCTCAGCCGCCGCCATGAAGTCCTGAAGCACCTTCTGCAGTTCGTCATGGGTAATGGAACCCAGACGAGACATTTCCAGGCTGACCTGGTGCTGCTGGTGGGAGGGCAGCAGCTTCATCACTTCGGCAGCAGAGTCTTCGGCCAGGGTCATCAGCAAAATAGCGCTGTTGTGCACACCCTTGGCCACTTTGTCTTTGCTGGCGTTCTTATCGATCACTTCAGTCATTTCGAATCACTCATCCAGCTGCGGAGCACACTGGCGACCAGGTGCGGATCTTCCGAGGCCATGGCCTGGAAGCCCTTGAGGTTGGCTTCATAGTTCAGCTTACGACGGCGAACCGGCAGCACGCCTGCTGTTGGGTCTTCAACCACTTGTTGGGCCGAGGTAGCTTCCAGGGCAATGCGTTCAGCTGCCAATGCTTCAGCGGCTTTAACTGCCTGGGCTGCTTCAGTGCGTTTACGCAGTTGCGGACGTACCAGAGCGAAATACAACAGCAGGCCGGCCAGCATGGCCAACAGGTTGCGAGAAATGGAGCTAGCCAGGTTGAAGAATTCCGGTGTTTTCCACCATTCGACTTCTACAACGGTTTCTTTGGTGTTGTTGAATGCGCTGTTGATAACCGCCACTTCATCACCACGCTGGGCCGAGAAGCCCATGGCCTGGCGCACGAGGCGGTTAATGCCGGCCATCTCGTCTTCGGTCAGCGCGACATTGGTCACGGTGCCGTCCGGGCCGGTGACTTCCTTGAAGTTGACGACGACGGCGGCAGACAGACGTTGAACAACACCACGACTTTGCGTGACGTGCTCAATGTTGCGATCCAGCTCGTAGTTGATCATCTTTTCGGAGTTGACCGTCCCGCTCTTGCCGGCCAGTTTGCTGGCTTCTTCAGCGGCGGCAGCGGCCTGGGCGGCGGTGGTTTTGGCATTGGCTTTTGGCTTTTGCCCGCCGACCGGAGTTGTGATCGCCGGCGAAGCGGGTGGACTGTTGGTCAACGCGCCGGGAACGCCACGGGCGAACTCGGCATCACCGGAAATGTTGTCCGTGAGCTGCTGGCTACGAATAGCCTGCTGATTCGGCGACTGGTTAGGGGAGTAGCGTTCGGCGGTCTGCTCACGTTTGGCAAAGTCAATTTGCGCGGTAACCGTTGCCTTGACGTTGTTCGCGCCAACGAGGGGCGCAACAATGGTCTCGATCCGATTGCGGATGACACTTTCGATTTCGTCGGTGTAAGCCAGTTGCGTACTGTCGAGGTCTTTGGCGCCACGGCTTGGGCGAGAGAGCAGGTGACCCTGCTGGTCGACCACGGACACGGCTTCAGCCGGAAGGTGCGGCACACTGGAAGAGATCATGTAGGTGATGGCTTCAATCTGCCCGGCACCCAGTTCACGACCCGGCCTCAGGTTCAGCACGACCGAAGCGCTGGAGGCTTCGCGATCACGGGCGAACACGGATTTCTTGGCCATCACCAGGTGCACGCGAGCGCTGGCGACTGGGCCTAGCGATTCAATCGAACGCGCCAGTTCGCCTTCCAGACCACGCTGAAAGTTGATCTGTTCGGCAAATTCGCTGACACCAAAGCTCTGGTGATCCATCAGTTCAAAGCCGACGTTGCCGGCTTTTGGCAAACCTTGTTCGGCCAACTGCAAACGCAGGGTATTGACCTGATCAGAAGGCACCAAGAGGGTTTTCCCGTCCTGGCTGAGCTTGAAGGGGACATTGCGCTTTTGTAGCTCGTTGATGATCGATCCGCCATCGGCTTCGTTGATGTTGGAGTACATCACACGAAACTCAGGGGCGTTGGCCCACATGATCATGCCAGCCAGGATACTGATCGTTGCTGCCCCTGCGGCCAGCAATGGGATCATCGGTTTGCTTTTAACGTAAGAAAGCATTTGCTGGTAGCCAGATGGAAGCGAAGGCGCGACCGTCTTGCCTTGCGAGAGATCACTCACAGGGAACCTCCGTAAGCTTTAACGGCGCTAAGCGATAGAATGGAAAACATAGGTGTCCTACAGTCCACGTTGAAGGCTAAAGCCCGGCACCAAGGCCCAGCCCTGCGTTTTGTCAATATTATGCAATTATCAGTTCCCTGGCACGCCGCAAACGAGCAAAAAGCTTGGCGATCAGCCCTCTGTTGGCGGCTTTGGGTTCTCGACAGCTCATTAAGTGTTGAAGCATAATCAATTTCCTCGTCAAGCACTATACAGGACAGCCACTCAATGGCAATTGATGCACTTCATTCCACGCTGCAATCCCTTCAGTCTGTTGCCAGCATGGCATCAGGTATCGAAAGCAAAGCGGTTTCGAGCGCCCCCACTGGCTTCGCTGATGAGCTTCAGCAGTCCCTGCGCCGGGTCAATAAGCTTCAAATCGACTCCCAGACCAACGTCAAAGCCTTCCAGGCCGGCGATTCGGGTCTGACGTTGAACGATGTAATGATCGACATGCAGAAGGCCAGTTTGGCCACCAACATGGCGACGCAGGTGCGCAATAAGCTGGTGAGCGCCTACAAGGACATCATGGCAATGCCGGTGTAACGAGGGTCGAGGCGGGGCATTCAGTCATTATTTTTCTGTTTTGCAGTAAAGATTTCGACTGAAGGCGTCGATAGGCAGTTAATGCTATTGAATTGACAGGCGCCACCCGCCGTCTACCTACTGACTTAAGAGGCATACATGGCTTCCATTACTTCCCTTGGCATTGGCTCAGGCCTTCCGCTTGATAGCCTGCTGACTCAACTCGAAACAGCAGAAAAATCAAAACTCAAACCGTTTACCGATCTGAAGGCTGCCAACACCGCCAAGATTTCGGCCTTCGGTTCGATCAAAAGCGTTTTGACGAGTCTGCAGACCTCCATCGCTGCCCTGAAACTGACAAAAACCTTTACCCCGATTTCCGCCACTAGCAGTGGGACTGGGGTGGTTGTTGCTTCGGGAGCGAATTCGGTGGCCGGCAGTTACCAGGTCAAGGTTAATAGCCTTGCGTCTGCTCACAACATCGCGACCCAAGGCGTTGCTGACAAAACCACCGGCCTGGTCGGCGCGGGTACCTTATCCGTGGGCCCAGCGGGTAAAACGGTCAACATCACCGTGGCCGAAGGCAGCAGCCTGGAAACGATTCGTAACCAGATCAACAACTCGGGTAGCGGTGTCACTGCCAGTATCGTCAACACCGGCGATGCGGTAAATCCGTACAAGCTGTCCATTGCTTCGAAAACCACCGGTACAGACTCTCAGGTCAGCATGTCCTTCACCGGCACTGGCAGCCTGACGACGTTGCTCAGTGACGGCGCTCACGGCGGCAGCATGACCCAGGTGCAGGCCGCAACGAATGCGTCCCTCGAAGTGAACGGCATGGCCGTCAGTAGCCAGAGCAATACTGTGGTTGATGCAATTCAGGGTATTACCATGACCCTGAAGACCGCAGGTACCACGCAGACGGTGGACGTGGCCAAGGACAACACAGCGGTCAGCAACTCGATCAAAGGCTTTGTCGACGCCTACAACAAGTACGTCGCAGCCACCCAATCGGCGACCAGCTTCAATGAAGACCCGGCACTGTCCGGTAAATTGCTCGGTGATTCCACGCTGCGTGGCATCAAGACGTCGATTTCTACTGCGTTGAATACTCAGCAAACCGGTGATTTCAGCATCATGGCTCAGTTCGGTATCAAACTGACCCCAACCGGTACGCTTGAAATCGACAGTACAAAACTGAACGACGCCATCACAGCCAACCCTGAGGGCGTGACCAGTTTTTTCACCGGCCAGACAGGTACTCTGGGCTTCGCGGGTCGTCTGGATAAAACGCTGACAGGGATCCTATCCACGGGCGGCCCTCTGGATTCGGTGACGTCAGGCCTGACGAAGAGCAATACGTCTCTGACGGATCAATCGGCAAAAATGTCTGACACCATCGCGGCGACGGTCGAGCGGTATCGCAAGCAATTTTCCGCGATGGACTCCCTGGTGTCCAAGGGCAACGCGACCATGAGTTACCTGACGCAGCAATTTACTGCGATGGCCAACCAGACGTCGTCCAAATAATCAGTCAAAGGGAACAATCTGAATGAGTCGGATGCACGGCGCCAGTGCGTATGCGCGAGTGGGGGTTGAAAGTGCAGCGATGCAAGCCTCCCCACACAAACTGATCACCATGCTGTTTGATGGTGCTCAGGCCTCCATTCGTGCTGCCCGCCTGCATATGCTGGCCGGCAACATCGAAGAAAAAGGGAAGGCCACCTCCAAAGCGATGGACATCGTGAGTTCGGGGCTCGCTGCTGCACTGGATGTTGAAACCGGTGGCGAGGTGGCTGAAAACCTCATGCGGTTGTATGACTACGTGTCCAATCTGCTCTTGCAGGCTAATCGCGAAAACGATGACGCCAAGTTTGAGCAAGCGGGCATGTTGCTTGAGACCATCGGCTCTGGATGGCGTGAAGCAGGGGGTCAAGGTGGAAAACCTGCCTGAAGCCACTGCCCGAATCATTTCCTACCAGCGCTATTTGAACCTGGTGCGTCAGTACGTGACCTTGGCCAAGGCGAACAAGTGGGACGAACTCACTGAGTTGAGCAAGGTCAAGTCGCTCGATGTTGACCGCCCGGTTGCCGTCGACAGTCAGGAAGGGTTTTCACTTCAAGAGGTGAACATTCTGACGGACTTGCTGAGCAGCATCCTCAAGGCGATGACGGAATACGAAAGCCTGATCTATCGAAACCGGGAGCGAGTGCGCTCGCTATTGGCTGGCGCCGAAGAACAGGAACGCTCTGGCGGAACGCTCGGGCGGATCGTCCAGACGAACACCTACGGCCCCAGGGATCTGCTCGGGAAACAAAGAAAATGATGGGCATCAACCCGATCCTCGATTCGCTGCTGACACAAGGCATCAGGGGAGCAGGAGCGGGGCGTCCGTTGCAGGTCAACTCAACGCTGGGTAATGAGGCGGTGAGGGAGCTCCACAGTGACTCCAGGCTTAATGACTCTGGCTCGAAATACGCCAAGGTCAAAGAAGCCTACCTCTCGCGCCCGGCACCGCCGTCGCCGTCAACGGTCACGACGCTCAATGAAGAGGCTCGCACCATTGCCGACGTGTTGATGAAATTTCCCCAAGGCGCAGCTGCTCCATTTTTACGTTTGAATCCGTTAACGATTGCCCATCTCGTGTGGCCGGAGACGATCACTCAGCACTTGAGGACGCAGGTGGTGAGCAGCGGGTTGTTCTACGAGTCTCACCTTGAACGGTGGCTAAACGGCAGTTATGCGCTCGATGATCTTAAAGTCGAGCCCCAGTACAAAGGGTTTGCTGGTGCTGATCAGAGCCAATCGTCTTATGCGCTGCCGCCAGGCCAGCGCCTGGTTTCTGCCGAAGATCGTCAACACTACATGATTCGGCATCAGCTGGAACTCCTAAGCCATGCCAACCTGCGTCTTGAAGGGTTGTTGGCGCCGGGGTATGCGACCACGATCCTGGTACAACGCTCGTACGACGGTTTGATTCAGGATCAATCAAAGCCTGAGGATCGGGATGAAGCAAAACCCGAAACCTGGCATGGCCTGATGCGCCTCGAGCATGCGTCGTTCACCTACATGGACTATGAAGTTCAAATCAGCGGCGACACCATTCATGTGCGTTTGATTGGGGTGTCGGCACTGCTGCAGGAATACTTCCGACGGGACGAGGCGCATTTCCGGGAGCGCTTTAGCAGCTACGGGTTGCCTAAGGCGCGTTTCTTCCGCCGCCTGGTGACACGCGTCAGTGAGCGCCAGCCCCTGAAGTTGCCGCAGCCGTCGACCGCGAACGCCTATGCCAAGCCCACACACTCGGCCTTCCACAATGAGTATGGTCACCATGCTGAGCGTGTCCGCGATCATGCCCTGCAAAGGGGAGTTGCGGTAAACATGGGGCCAGAGTTGTTGAGCTTGTTGATGCAATTGGACATGGACAAGACCATGCCCGAAGCCTTGTTTAAGGTGTTTGGTGACATCGTGGCGTGGACAGCGACGCAAACGCTGTATCTCGGTCACGAATCGTCACTTGTCGATTGAAGGAGACTTGATGCCTGATCCTGTGCACCCACTGAACATCGCGTTGCTGATTGACGCAGACAACACCTCTAGTCATTGGGTGGAGAAGATTTTCAGTGAATTGTCACAGATCGGCACAGTCTCAATCAGCCAGGCCTATGGCAACTGGAGTAATCCGTGCATGGAGTCCTGGGGTAGGGCGTTGCAAGCCCATGCCATCAAGCCAGTACATCAGCCGAATCTGACTAAAACTAAAAATGCTGCTGACATGGCCATGATTGTCGATGCCATGGACATCTTGTTCACCAAGACGTCGGTGGACGTGTTTTGCATTGTCTCCTCGGATTGCGATTTTACGCCCCTGATCATGCGCTTGAGGGCGCAGTGCAAACAGGTGGTGGGTTTTGGAAAACATGGAGCCGCAGAGACCTTCGTAAACGCCTGTACAAGGTTTGTGTACCTTGACGAGCCGATGCCAACCATTGAGCCTGATCAACCTCCTACAGAGCTTGTAGCCACCTCATTGCCGCAAGAAGTGGCGCTGGCCGGGTCGACCCGGATCCCTGGGAACGAGCTTCAGCAGGATGCCAAGTTGATGACCTTGCTGCGTAACACCATTGGCCACTTCGCACTTCACAAGGGCGGTTGGGCGGATCTGTGTAACGTTGGTGGGGCGTTGTCCAAGCACCCGACCTTCAGCCACAAGGACTACGGCTACAAAAACCTGAGCCAATTCCTCGGTGCGATTGACCTCTTCGAGATCCGAAAAGTTAGTTTTCAGCCGACGCTGGTTCGCGCCAGGCCATAGACCATTCGCGACCGTCGACGTGGGTGCGCAATTCGTTCAATTGCTACGTGTTGACATCCTCCCCGCCCTAAAGGACGGGGATTCCTACAGCTAGACGCTCATGCCCGAGCGCGAGGATGTTCTTTGCGGCGTTGACGTCGCGGTCGTGGGTGACACCGCACTCACAACAAGTCCATTCTCTTATTCCAAGCCCTGCGATACCTCTCGGCCTCGAGTCCGGCAATTGCTTGCAGCTCGAACAGGTTTGGGTGGTGTTCTTTTCGTTGACGACCATAAAAACGATGCCTGCGTGATCGCATTTGTATTCCAGCATCGTTTTCAGCTGACCCCAGCCGGCGTCCAGCACCGACTTG
>NZ_JAQIYM010000033.1 GCF_028823535.1 Pseudomonas serbica
TGCCTTTCCACAGCCGGAAGAAATATTCCTGCATGGTCAGTCCGAGGTTTGACGCTTCGGTCTTAAACGCGATGTGCTCGGCGCCGCTGACATCAAAGGTCAAGCGTTTGGCTTTGTTGCGCGTCTCATCCAGCAGGCGCGGGCCGTGTTGTTCGGCTTGTTCGGCAGTGGCGCCCAGGTCTTTTTTCTTGGCCATGTTGGCTCTCTCTCGCTATGTAAGTTTGTAAGTTTTTACATCAAATCACGAGGGCGTCAATAAAGGCTTTGCCTTTTTTCCGCAAACTCCAGTGCGACGTTTCTTGCAGACCTAATCCTGAATCCATCGCGTTGGCAAAACCAATCGACGCTTGCAGCCACACTTTTGATACGTCGAACGCTTGTTCTTCTAGTCCGGCAATGGCGCTGAGTGCTTCGGCGTCGCTCAAGGTTTTGATCAGGGCGAACTGAATATCTTCGATGCCGGCGTTTTTCAGTTCAAAGCCCAGACGCGCTGAGGGCTTGAGATCGATCATCGGCGTGCAGGTCGGGATAATCACCTTGTCCGCGACTTCCGCCAGTTCCAGCGTCAGGCCTGAGGCATGCGGTGCCCCGTCGATGATCACCATGTCATAGCCAGCGGCCATGGCGCCCAGGGCCTTGACCGTGCGGAATTCTTTTACGGTCAGATTTTCCAGTTTCTTTTCGCGCTGCAAATACCAATCGATGGAGGTGGACTGTTGGAGAAAATCCATATCAGCCAGCAAAACTTTTTGTCCGAGCTTTGCGTAATAAATAGAAAGTGACGCAGCAACTGTGGTCTTGCAAATGCCGCCTTTTTGATTGGCGACCAAAATAACTTTTTGGCTCATGCTGCCTCCAATGTAAGAACTTACAAACTTACAAACTTACAGAGCCCCCATCATACCACACCCCTAGCGCCTGGCAAGGCGTTGTTCACACCCAGCCAAAACCCCTGTATTCATTGGGCTTTAGCTATCTTGGCAGCCTCTGGTGAGGGGGAGTAAAAGGGTGGGGGAGGGGTAGCGCCTGGCTACGGTTATAGCAAGCCGGCGACAAGCTGGTGATGGAGCAGCGGTTGTAAGGTGTATAGTAAAAAGGCAATAGGTTGCCCTTTTGCATGGCAACATGTTGTACTTATAAAAGACAATAGCGTGTTAGAAAATATAACAACAGGTTGTACCAGCAAAGTGCAATAGCTTGTCTTATAATGGTGCAATGCAGGTGTACCAAAAAGGTGCAATATGTTGTACTGTTATGGTGCGAGCTGCTGCACTTTATAGGTGCATGCGTTGGTTTGGCCCTGGTCGTGTGGTGATCCGCCCGGCAGGGGCGGGGGAGGGTCGCCTTTTCCCGCGTAGCGGGGCTGGCTTTACCCCCAAAAGCCGGATTTGCGCCCAAAGCCTGGTCGCCTTCGGCTCCGGAGAGTTGGGCGCTTCAGGTCAGCCGGCTGCGCCGAAGAAAAGCCAACTCATCCCTGGCCGACCTCGAGCGTTTTTTGTCGGCAAACCCGCACGCCAGAGCTTTTCTGCGGGCGAAAAAAAACCGCCTTGCGGGGCGGTCTTCTTTTGCAGACGCGGGGTTTGCGGCCCTTCGTCTACGGCATCACTGGATGCAGTCGTGTGTAGCCATAGTATGTGACGAGTCCGTCATCGTCAATCACGCTGACACCTTCTGAACCCTCCTGGATCACTGCCAATCATCATGGCTACCGGCCATTGGCGAGGCCTGCATAACGCAGGTATGATGGGCCCGCTTATGCGCGATTGTCTCCGGGGATGGGGGTCGGGGAGTACCGATTTCTGCTGTACCGTCCCTCTCGACACGGGTGCAAACCGTGCCGGTGGAGCTGCATTCGAGGGGTCACCAACTTGGCCACTTCACTGGATGCAGTCGTGTGTATTCCGAAGGCGTTGATGTGCCGGTTAGACGCTGGAAGATTGGCCCAGCCGATATGGAGGGCCAAGGCGTATGAAGCTTCTGCGACGTACTCTGAGCCTCTTGTGGAAGATCTGGCGCATCTTGAGCTTGCTCAAGACCGCTTGGGATTTCGTAAGGGATCACTTTGACGATTTCCCCGATTTCTAAGGGATAGTCAGTGAGGAAAGAACCGCTCTAGTCTCGGCTAGGGCGGTTTTTTTTGCCTGAATTTCGTCGCCTGGCCCATCCATGCACCTGGCTTTTGATCCCCTACCACCAAGCCACCTCGCTTTTGATGGTGCTTCACTCATAACCAGGCTACTCAGCTTTTGATGTGGCTGTTGATCTACTCACTACCAGGCCACCTCGCTTTTGATGGTGCTTCACTATCAAACTTGGCTAACTGTTCTTTGCTTGTGATCTGGCTTTTGATCTTCTCAATACACCAACAAACTCAGCTTTTGATGTGGCAGTTGATCTATCAAAAAAACCAAAAACTACTCTGCTCTTTACTTCAATAAAACGAAAAAGCTTGTATCAAGAGCATCGGTTGCGATCAAATAAGAGCTAGAACAAGGATCCTCCTACGCTATCGCTCCGGTTCCTTGTTGTGGCGTTGCCCCAAACCCCATTGGGCTCCGCCCAAACCCGGTTAAAAGCCACAGCAACATCAAAAAACAAGAGCACCTGGAGTGCCTAAAGATGACCAAAGAAGAAAACAACGCTGTCGAAGTACCTGCACCGGTAGCGGTCGACGCACCGGCCAAGAAAAAGATGAAGCGCAAATCACCGGGTAAAGATACCCGGACGGTTTTGCTGCGTCTGACGGTCGCGCAAAAAAATGAGTTGATTAAAAAGTCCGAGGCGGCAGGAAAATCGCTCAATCTTTTTATTCTGGGCGCGATTGAAAGTGCGCGGGTGATGCCGAAGACGCAACGCAATAAAGATTTGCAAGACCTTAACGCCTGGTTGGGTCGGCTGAACTCCAATATCAATATGCTATCGAAGCATGCGAATACCTATAAGGCCGAAGCTGATGCGGTGTTGATGCATGTACGACTTGCGCAAATCCGTCAAGATTTGCAAACGTTGGTTGATGGGGTGTTGAAATGATCAACGGTCTTTCAATCCATACCGTTCATGCCGCGTCTGCTGCGGCTTACTTTCTCGACGATCTGTTTTTCGACACGGATGCCAACGTCGACCTGGATCTTGATTATGACGACCCGGAGCGAAAAGGTGTATGGCGCGAGCGCGAGCCCAGGCCTGTGCTGCTTGAGGGTGATCCCGCGCAGATGGTCGCTTTGTGTAATTCGCTGACGTTTAAAAACAAATACACGACTGGTGTATTGAGTTTTTCACCCGCAGAAACCGCGCTAATTGATGCAACGCCAGGCCTTAAAGAAAACCTGATTAAAGAAATCAAGGATTTCGCGTATGCGGGTGTTAAAAACGACGACAGCAAACCGATCATGGTCGTGCAACATACGCATACCGGGCGACTGGAACTAAACTATATGTTTCCGAGAGTGCATATGGAGTCCGGGAAGTATTTTAATCCCTTCCCGCCTAATTATAATGGGAAGACCGGCAAGGGCTCCGCTCAATTATTTATTGATCATAATAATGCATTTGTTGATTATGTTTGCAGCAAATACGGCCTGCAAAATCCACGTGACCCGCAATATGCGCAAGAGATAAAAATTAATAAGTTTGATCCGGCCAAAGTTGAAAAAAAGTTAATCAACGCTGAAGTAAGTAAGTTGGTCGGCAGTGGTCAGATCCAATCGCGTGACGATGTTGTTAACTTCTTGAAGAACTCCGGTGGGACGATCACCCGTCTTGGTAAAGACTACATTTCAGTAAAGTATGACGATCAATCAAGGGCCATTAGGCTAAGAGGGAGTTACTACGGTGAGCAATCTCATGATGCGATTAGAGCAAGCCTCGAAGCTGCAAAAGAAAAGCTCAATAGAAGCCCAGCCGAGTTTGAAGCCACCTTCCGGGAAGTCCAAGAATTCCGCGCCGGCGAAGTTGAAAAGCGGCACGATCTCAAAGGCCTCGCTGCCGAACTCGCAAGCGGATTTGATACCAGATCTACGGCAGAGCTTAAAAATTATGGAGACGAACTGCAAGCAACTAAAGATAGCTTGCCTGGCTATGACGATTATCGCGGTCGCGTCAATGGTGCTCTTATTAATGACAGTTCTTCATTAATCACAGAAAGTGCAGAAAGTGGTGCCGGGATTGAATCTGGTATTGCGGAAAGCGGTTCGGATGCCGACCCGATCCTGACTGGCAATCCTTCCAGTGACCAACTGATCCGGGCTTTTCACCAGATGCAAAAAAAATTGGCTGCGGAGGAAATGCAGCGGGTTAAACGCTCGCACCAGATCGACCCTCAGCAAGAAAAAATGGTGCGAGAACTCACCGACCTCATCACCAAGTTTTTTGGTGGGTTGGCCATTGGCAAAAACCTGGTGCACGGGCGCCCTGGAGCGATGACCGCTAACGATATCGCTCTGTTTCGGCAGATGGTTTCAGAGCAACAGCGCGAGCTGCAGCGTGAATTACGGGCGGTTGCCACGGTCGTCAAACGACGCGAGAAAGCCGAGCCACTGCAGGACATCCTGAAGCCAGCAGAGCCAGAGCCAGAGCGGGTTGAGGCCAAACCAGCGCAGCCGGCGCCGTTGTCGCCGCATCTCAGCAAGTTCATCACTGATAACGTGGTACTGAATAAATCAAAGGACATCGACACCATCGGCACCAAGCGCGTGCTACGCCCTGGCTGGCTCTCGGACAAAATGCACCTGGTGCGCGATGAGGCGAATTTTTGGGCCAAGCCTTTTGACCCTACCGCCGTCGAGCGCGGCTTAATAGAAGCGATGGCTAGACAGAAAATCCCAGCCTTGGAGGCTTACAAAGCGGTGCTGAAAGAATCGGCGGTCAGCCGGGACGATGCGCGCTATGCCGCTGATGTTGTGAGCCGCGAATACACCAGGGCAGCGCTCAAAGCCGAAGGCCAACCCAGGATCGACCTCGATGCCGAGGCAAAAAAACGCTATCCCGAGCTGCTGAAGCGTGCGGAAAGCGGCATCGATGCCGAGCTGAAAGCCATTCATGGCCAGGCCAGACAGGGCGCAGAGGCGGAGCAGCAGCTCCTGGATGAGCTGGCTGAGCAAAAACGCCTGGAACTGGAGCAGCAGCGAGCCGAGCGGCTAAAACTTGATCGTGACAGCAGCCTGACCTTGGGTTGATGCGAAAAAAAATTACACCCAGGGAAATAGCTGTATGTGCAAAAAGGCTTGAAAACACGGGCAACGCGCAGGAATCCACCTAAAAATTGACGTTTTGTCAAGAACTTAGGGGCTTGTCTTCACGAAGATTTTCGGTTTAACTGGTTGCAGATACGACGAGGCCCGCCGATTGGCGGGCCTTCGAAGTGGCAGTTGGCGCCGGCAAGCGCTACTGCCCTGAGTCTCAAAGAAATCGGTTCTAGCGGGCCGGGGGTTGAGACTCGTAAAGCCATTCTGAGCATTATTCCGTGCTCTGTCTAGCCCTAACGAGTCCCTCTCTTATGACTTTGAACAACTCTCTCTGGCATGGGCGGTGAGAAATGGACGCCAGCGTGCCAGCAGCGGTCGAGGCGATACTCGGGGGAATCCGGCCAAATCAGCCAGTGGAACGAGGTGCCTGTACACGAGTGCAGTGCGATTATGTTGGGGCAACCCTCGGTCGCGATGTCGCGTGGCAGGTGGTCTAACACACGGTCGGGCGCTGACGCAGCGTAAGTTAGACAGGTGCGGGGTCGATCCCTGACGCACTCCAGGAGAAAGCGATATACACGGCTCCGTTACGGCCTGTAGCTCCTGGTCTTGCCCTAACCTACTTTACGTGGGCTTAGGGCGAGGTGCCCCCAGAATCCGCTCAACCACTCACCACCCGGCCTAGGGTGGGGGCACCGGCGCAGTCAAGGCCGAAGGCCGCAGGCGAGCAAAAAAAGCGGAGCGCAAAGCGCGACAGCATTGCCCTGGCCCTTGATCTAAAAGCTTTTAAGAAGAAAGAAGCTTTGAAGCTTCTAGCCTTGCTTGAAGAAATAGAAAATAGAAACAAGCTTTGTAACCAGGGAGTGGTACTAAGCCACTACCTCAGCAGCAACACAGATAGGCTTGGTGCCCTACGGGCTTTGATCGCAACCCGCTTTTGCCGTGACGATTTTTTTTGTCCGGGGCCTGGGTCGCTGGTTGTTGCCGACAAGCCTCAAACCCTGCCCGTTGGGCGTTTGGCCTCAACGCCAAGATCAAGATCTACGTCAAAAACCAGATCAAACGCTTGATGGCCAACCGCGTGAGGATGGGTCAAAAGCCTTAGCCCGCCTGCGGCGGAAGTCCCGACTCCCCCATCAAAGTTCGACCAAAAGCTGCCGGATGCCGATTTTCGTACAGAAGCGCTCTAAGGCCGTCAGCGAGGCCCACACCCTTACAGCTTCTCTACGAGAGCGCACGGGCCGCCAGGCGGTGCCCAGGCGCCCTTGCAGGCTCCAACCCCCATCAACGCGCACCGCACGCGCTTCTCGCAGCCTTGAATCACTCACGAGCGCTTCCAAGGTCTCTTGCTGTATCGCCTTTTTCATCGTTGTTCTCAATTTCTTGAATGGGTGTCGCTCAACGTCGCCCAATGTGCTGGAAACAGCTCAGTTTCGATCCGCGCCATGCCGGCATCGCCGGGGTGTTGGTCGAGTTGCTCGATGATCCAGGTTAAAAACGCCGCTCGGCCCAAGGGATACGGGCCGTACGGCGGCGCTTGCAGGGCCTCGATCAGGTAAAAAACGCGAGCGGTACGGTCATCACGCATCGGCGGCTTCTCCCAGTTCGGGCGCAGGGGCAGACCTGCGCGCAAGCCAGGAGTGTAGGTGCTGGTACGCCAGAAGTGGGGGGCTTGGCCACCACGACCCACTCAGATTTCAACCAGGAGCGCGGTCTTCGCGGGGGTGTGTTTCACATAAGCGGCGTTATTCGCAGCCCAGAGGCCTGTGCTCCAGTTGAGAATTAGTCGTATCCGTAGACATGGTACAATTAAGTTGCGTCAAACAACCATCCGTGATATGAGACCGCGAAAAATGACCGAACAACTCTGCTTCGATTTCGACACCCCGCAGCACGACCGCTCGACCCGCCTCCTGGACACCCTTCCCTTTCCACCCGCACCCACGCCAGAACCCGCGCCGTTCTACGGGCTCTTTTTGCCGAAGCGCTTGCGCGACGATCTGAGCCGCCGTCGTTAAATGTCCTGGTAGTACCGAAAGACCCAAAGGCCCGCTTAAGCGGGCTTTTTTATGGGTGCGGAACGGCACTTAAAAAGGCCGTCGCCGGAGCCGGGCCAGGAGCTTGGCCTTTTCGGCGTCGTGCTGCGCCATGGCCAGAGCATGAAGCTCCTGCAGCAGCTGCAGGACGTCCGTGCCGGGCGGATCGATGGTGACGCGGCCCGTGGCTTTGTCGAAGCGCACAACAGCGCTGGAGCCCTTATAAATAAAGGCCTGTGGGCTGTCGCTGAAGCCCTGGTCAGGGTCGTGGCGCAGCCAGGTGAGGGGTTCCAGCAGGATGATCGGGTGCATGCGGCAAGGGTAGCAGCACGGTGGCCCCTGCCCGCCCGGCGCCGGCTGGGCCGGCACCGCACGTTCAGCGGCCTGGACAGGTCAAAACGATTAGTTGCACCGTATAAGTGCAACATGATGCCCTTATAAGGTGCAATATATTGCACCAGAATAGAACACTAGATAGCACCTTAATAGTACAACATGCTGTCCACTGAAAGTACAATATGTTGTCTTGTCAGGGTACATTATGATGTTCTTAAAACAGACAATAGATTGTTTTAAAAAAGTGCAATATGTTGCTTGACTTGGGTGCAACATGGTGAGACACTGGTGTCAGTTACATCACTCAGGAGCTTTACCATGCACATTCGCGAAAAGGGCGGCACCAAAGCGATTCCGGCCACGGCCACCACCCCGGCGATCCCCGCTAAGCCGGCCACCCTGCTGGTCTGCGTCAGGTCGGTGTACAACAAAGAGACAACGAAATCCGAGCAGCAGCACATCTGCTCGCTGCCGGTGGACACCTCGTCGACGGCGATCCCCGAGGAGATCCTGGCCAAGCTGACCGATAAGGAGCGGGGCGATTTGAGCTACGAGCTGTACACCCGCGAGCTGGCCCGCAACAAGGAAAAATTGGTGAAGGCGCTGGGAGAAGACCTGCCTGAAGCCCTGGTCAATGCCGCCAAGGCACTGGCGCAGAAAGTCGATCCTGAGATGAGCCAGGCCCGTGCCGATGCGCTGTATGCGTCTATGCGCGACATGCAGAACGCCTTGAAAGACGCGGGCTTCAAGCGACCCAAGGTCGCCGAGATCGCCGCCAAGGCGGAGTGATGTAAGTTTGTAAGTTTGTAAGTACTTACAGGCTGGGTGGGCCAGGACGGCCCCCCCCCGCGAGGTCTGCTCGGTTGCCCTTAGCCGGGACAACCTGTTGTCGTTCTACTTCT
>NZ_JAQIYM010000001.1 GCF_028823535.1 Pseudomonas serbica
CTGCTGTCGAAAACTGCGTAACTCATTGTTTACCAAGGAGTTTTCCGTTTCGACTGCGCCGGAAGTGGGGCGAATTATAGGCTTCTGTAATTCGCCGTCAACCTTTTGTTTCAGGTTTATTCAGGTTTGAGCGTAATACGCGCAAATGCCTTCTTGCCCGCCTGGCACACGTGGGTTGCACCGCGCGCATATATAAAGGAGCGATCGACCACCTCGCCATCGATACGCACACCACCGGAACCGAGCAGATCGCGAGCCACTGCCGAGTTCTTCACCAGCCCCGCCTTATTAAGGACAGCAGCGATCGGCATATCTTCGGTAGCCGTCAATTCGATCTCGGGCAGATCGTCCGGCAGCTCACCGTCCTTCATGCGATTACCTGCCGCACGATGAGCGTTGGCCGCAGCCTCCTCACCATGGAAACGGGCAACGATCTCTTCAGCCAGCTTGATCTTGATGTCACGGGGATTGGCACCCGCCTCGACATCGGCGCGGAACGCATTAATCTCATCCATGGAACGGAAGCTGAGCAGCTCGAAGTAGCGCCACATCAGCGCATCCGGAATGGACACCAGCTTGCTGTACATCACGCCCGGCGCTTCCTGGATACCAACGTAGTTGCCCAGGGACTTGGACATCTTCTTCACGCCATCCAGACCCTCAAGCAATGGCATGGTCAGAATGCACTGGGCTTCCTGGCCGTAACCACGCTGCAGCTCACGCCCCATCAACAGGTTGAACTTCTGGTCGGTACCGCCGAGCTCGACATCCGCGCGCAAGGCGACCGAGTCGTAGCCTTGCACCAATGGGTACAGGAACTCGTGAATGGCAATCGGCTGGTTGGTCGTGTAGCGCTTGTCAAAGTCATCGCGCTCAAGCATGCGCGCCACGGTGTATTGCGAAGTCAGGCGAATGAAATCAGCCGGCCCCATCTGATCCATCCAGGTGGAGTTGAATGCCACCTCGGTTTTGGCCGGATCGAGAATCTTGAAAACCTGGGTCTTGTAGGTCTCGGCATTCTCGAGAACCTGCTCGCGGGTCAGCGGAGGGCGCGTTGCGCTCTTGCCGCTGGGATCGCCGATCATTCCGGTGAAGTCGCCAATCAGGAAGATCACCTGGTGACCGAGCTCCTGGAACTGGCGCAGCTTGTTGATCAGCACGGTGTGCCCCAGGTGCAAATCAGGGGCAGTCGGGTCGAAGCCTGCCTTGATACGCAGCGGCTGGCCACGCTTGAGCTTTTCGACCAGCTCGGACTCGACCAACAGTTCTTCCGCACCACGTTTAATCAGCGCTAGCTGCTCTTCAACCGACTTCATAACAGACCCGCAAGGCTCGAATTCAAAGGGGACCAACCATACAAGATCGCGCGGCAAATACAAAGTTTGGCCGGCGCAATGACGCCAATCCGCTGGCAGAGCATGCGCGGACTTGCTTCAGGGATGATTTGGTTATATTTTATACAGTTATTTCATCTTCATCATGTCATTCATCTTTTCCAATTCATCTTTTTCAAAGTCAAAACACTACTTATGACCAAAGAATCGTCTAAAGCGCCACCGCTTTACCCGAAGACCCACCTGCTCGCAGCGAGTGGCATCGCTGCCCTTCTGAGCCTGGCGCTTCTGGTATTTCCTTCCAGTGATGTCGAAGCTAAAAAGACAACCCTGAGCCTTGAACTGGAAAGCCCTGCTGAACAACTGACACAAGAACAAGACGCTGCAGAAGCCGTCCAGGCCACAAATGATCCGGTCGCGTCTCCTTTTGCGCAGATCGAGGACAGCGCGCAAGAGCCCCAGCAAACAGCTCAAGCCGCACCCGCACCCGCGCCTGTAGCAGCCCCCGCACCGGTTGCCGAAGAAAAGAAGGCGCCCAATCACAGGGAAGTGATCGTCAGCAAAGGCGACACGCTCTCCACTCTGTTCGAGAAAGTCGGCCTTCCCGCCCCTTCGGTACATGACTTGCTGGCCAGCAGCAAACAGGCCAAGCAATTCAGCCAGCTCAAGCATGGGCAGAAACTCGAGTTCGAACTGGGTCCTGACGGCCAACTGGCCAGCCTGCACAGCAAGGTCAGTGACCTGGAGACCATCTCCCTGACCAAGAACGACAAGGGTTACAGCTTCAACCGCGTGACCGCTAAACCCACCGTGCGCACAGCCTACGTGCACGGCGTGATCAACAGCTCGCTGTCTCAGTCCGCCGCCCGCGCCGGCCTGTCGCATAGCCTGACCATGGACATGGCCAGCGTATTCGGCTACGACGTCGACTTTGCCCAGGATATTCGCCAGGGTGACCAGTTCGATGTGATCTATGAACAGAAAATGGTCAACGGAAAGGCGGTCGGTAACGGCCCGATCCTGTCCGCTCGCTTCACCAACCGCGGCAAAACCTACACCGCCGTGCGCTACACCAACAAGCAAGGCAACACCAGCTATTACACGGCTGACGGCAACAGCATGCGCAAGGCCTTCATCCGCACCCCGGTGGACTTCGCCCGCATCAGCTCGAAATTTTCCATGGGCCGCAAGCACCCGATCCTTAACAAGATCCGCGCCCACAAAGGCGTCGACTACGCAGCACCGCGCGGCACGCCAATCAAGGCGGCCGGTGACGGCAAAGTACTGCTGGCAGGTCGCCGCGGTGGTTACGGCAACACCGTAATCCTCCAACACGGCAATACCTACCGCACGCTTTACGGCCACATGCAGGGCTTCGCCAAGGGCATCAAGACTGGGGGCACCGTCAAGCAAGGCCAGGTCATCGGCTACATCGGCACTACCGGCCTCTCCACCGGCCCGCATTTGCACTACGAATTCCAAGTGAATGGCGTCCACGTCGATCCACTGGGCCAGAAAGTAGCGATGGCCGACCCGATTTCCAATGCCGAACGCGCACGTTTCCTGGCGCAGAGCCAACCGTTGATGGCGCGCATGGACCAGGAAAAATCCACCCAGCTGGCTTCGGCCAAGCGCTAAGCCATGGCGCTCTATATAGGTGTAATGTCCGGAACCAGCCTGGATGGCCTGGACATAGCACTGATCGAGCAAGGCCCGGCGATCAGGCTGATCGCCAGCCACTACATCCCGATGCCCGACTCCCTGCGCGCCGAGCTGCTTGGCTTGTGCGCCAGCGGTCCGGACGAGATTGCCCGCTCCGCCATCGCCCAACAGAACTGGGTGAAGCTGGCGGCGCAGGGCATTAACGCTCTCCTTGCACAACAGCAACTCAAACCTGAAGACATTCGCGCGATTGGCAGTCACGGTCAGACCATTCGCCATGAGCCAGCGCGTGGCTTCACGGTGCAAATCGGCAATCCGGCCCTGCTGACCGAGCTGACCGGTATCACGGTGGTCAGTGATTTCCGCAGCCGCGATGTCGCCGCTGGCGGGCAAGGCGCGCCACTGGTTCCTGCCTTTCACGAAGCGCTTTTTGAAGAACGGGCCGGCAATCGCGCCGTACTCAACGTGGGTGGATTCAGCAACCTCAGCCTGATTGAACCCGGCGAGCCTGTCGCTGGGTTCGACTGTGGGCCGGGTAATGTGTTGCTGGACGCCTGGATTCACCAGCAACGCGGTGACAACTTTGACCGTGATGGCCAATGGGCTGCCAGCGGCAAGATCGAACCGCTACTGTTGAACGCGCTGCTCAGCGATCCTTTCTTCGTGACAAAGGGCCCAAAGAGTACCGGCCGGGAAGTCTTCAACTTGCCCTGGCTGACCCGCCATCTGGCAGCGCTGCCGACCTTCGCTGCCGAGGATGTGCAGGCAACGCTGCTGGAACTGACGGCGCTGACCATCATCGAATCGCTGCAAACTGCCCAGGTTGATACCCGGGAACTGCTGGTCTGCGGCGGTGGCGCGCACAACACCGCACTGATGAAACGCCTGGCCAGCCTGCTACCGAATGCGACCGTCAGCAGCACCGCCACTCACGGCGTGGACCCGGACTGGGTCGAAGCCATGGCCTTCGCCTGGCTGGCCCACTGCTGCCTGGAAGGTATTGCGGCCAATCGCCCGAGCGTCACCGGCGCCCGCGGGCTGCGCGTACTCGGTGCCATCTACCCGGCCTGAATGCCGGACAGCAAAACGCCGCAGGACCTCAGGGTCATGCGGCGTTTTGATGATACGGACGCGCTGATCAGATCGAGAACGAAGAGCCACAGCCACAGGTGGTGGTAGCGTTCGGGTTCTTGATGACGAAACGCGAGCCTTCCAGACCTTCCTGATAATCCACCTCGGCTCCTGCCAGGTACTGGAAGCTCATCGGATCGACGACCAGACTCACACCTTCGCGCTCAACGATGGTGTCGTCATCGGCCACTTCTTCATCGAAAGTGAAGCCGTACTGAAAACCTGAACAACCGCCGCCCGTAACGAATACGCGCAGCTTCAAGCGATCATTCCCCTCTTCATCGACCAGGCTCTTCACCTTGTGCGCGGCACCGTGGGTGAATTGCAAAGCCGTGGGGGTGAAGGATTCGACGCTCATGCTGACTATCTCCCGGCGTTACGCCGTCATATTGCGTGATGACGCGCATTATCCGCTTCTCCTAGAAAAGCGGTCAACTATTGTTATGGTATATCAACCAATCGAGGCGCCGGCCCGGAATGCAAAAAGGCCCGTCAGACGGGCCTTTTGCTGTGCACGATAAAGCTTACGGCAGCATGCCGGCGTGGGACAGGCCCAGACGCTCATCCAGGCCGAACAGGATGTTCATGTTCTGCACGGCCTGACCCGACGCGCCTTTGACCAGGTTGTCGATCACCGACAACACCACCACCAGGTCACCATCCTGTGGACGGTGCACGGCAATCCGACACACGTTGGCGCCGCGCACGCTGCGGGTTTCCGGGTGACTGCCGGCAGGCATGACGTCGACGAACGGTTCGTTGGCATAACGTTTTTCAAACAGTGCCTGCAGGTCTACCGAGCGATCGACGACAGTTGCGTAAAGCGTGGAGTGAATGCCGCGGATCATCGGCGTCAGGTGCGGAACGAAGGTCAGGCCAACGTCCTTGCCCGCCGCACGACGCAGACCCTGGCGAATTTCCGGCAGGTGGCGATGCCCTTTGACGGCGTAAGCCTTCATGCTTTCCGACGTCTCGGAGTACAGCGAACCGACGGCAGCCCCACGACCAGCACCGCTGACGCCGGACTTGCAGTCGGCGATCAGGCGCGAAGCATCGGCCAGGCCTGCTTCGAGCAACGGCAGGAAACCCAATTGAGTGGCGGTTGGATAGCAGCCCGGCACGGCAATCAGGCGTGCTTTTTTGATCTGTTCGCGATTGACTTCCGGCAAACCGTAGACCGCTTCATCCAGCAGTTCTGGCGCACCGTGCGGCTGACCGTACCACTTGGCCCATTCATCAGCATCCTGCAGGCGGAAGTCCGCGGACAGGTCGATGACCTTGGTGCCGGCTGCCAGCAGTTCGCCCGCCAGGGCATGCGCAACGCCGTGAGGGGTGGCAAAGAACACCACGTCACAGGCGCCCAGGGTCTTGATGTCAGGAACGCTGAACGCCAGGCCGTCGTAGTGGCCTCGCAGGTTCGGGTACATGTCGGCCACGGCCAGTCCAGCCTCGGATCGGGAAGTGATCACCACCACTTCAGCTTGCGGATGCTGTGCCAACAGACGCAACAGTTCGACACCGGTGTAACCCGTGCCGCCGACGATACCGACCTTGACCATAAACCTGCCCTCAACGAACCCACTGGAAAGCCGTCGATAATAGGGCCCGTATCGTCCTGCGACAACCGGCAAGGTGACGTGCGGAGCCTCAAGCTACTACTATCCGGGCTACCGTGAACCTGGGAATAACTAAAAATGCTTTATCTGTGGCTCAAAGCTTTCCACATCATCAGTGTCGTCTGCTGGTTTGCCGGCCTGTTCTACCTGCCGCGCCTGTTCGTCTATCACGCCCAAAGCGAAGACACTGTCAGCAAGGAGCGCTTCAGCATCATGGAGCGCAAGCTGTATCGGGGCATCATGGGGCCGGCGATGATCGCCACACTGATCTTCGGTGGCTGGCTCATCTACCTCAACCCAGGCATCTTTAGCCAGGGTGGCTGGATACACGCCAAACTGACCCTGGTGGTGTTGCTGATCGGCTACCACCACATGTGCGGCGCGCAAGTGAAGCGCTTTGCCCGTGGCGAGAACACCCGCAGCCATATCTTTTATCGCTGGTTCAATGAAGTGCCGGTCCTGATATTGCTGGCTATCGTAATTCTGGTCGTCGTCCGACCGTTTTAAATCAACAGGCACAAATCACCGGGGTATTCCAATGTCGCTGCCCGCTCTGCTCGAACAACGCTTGCGTCTGCCCGTGGTGGCGGCGCCGATGTTCCTGATTTCCAACCCGCAACTGGTGCTCGCCTGCTGCGGCAATGGCGTGGTCGGCAGCTTTCCGGCGCTGAACCAGCGCGAGAGCAGCGGCTTCAAAGCCTGGCTGGAAGAAATCGAGGCCGGGCTGGCGGCACTGGAGAATCCCGCGCCCTATGCGGTGAACCTGATTGTGCACAACAGTAATCCGCGATTGCAGGCGGATCTGGACATCTGTATCGAACACAAAGTGCCGATCGTGATCACCAGTCTCGGCGCCGTGAAGGAAGTGGTCGATGCTGTCCACAGCTACGGCGGCCTGGTATTCCATGATGTGACGACTCGCCGCCATGCGGAGAAAGCCGCCGAGGCCGGTGTAGACGGTCTGATCGCCGTCGCTGCGGGTGCCGGTGGGCATGCCGGGACCTGGAGCCCGTTCTCATTGATCGCCGAGATCCGCCAGTTCTTCGACAAGACACTGCTGCTGGCTGGGTGCCTGAACCACGGCCACGAAATTCTCGCCGCGCAATTGCTCGGCGCCGACCTGGCCTACTTCGGCACGCGTTTTATCGGTACTACCGAAAGTCATGCACCAGATGCCTACAAAGAGATGCTGCTGAACTCCAGAGCGGCAGACATCATCCATACTCCAGCGGTGTCCGGTGTACCGGCGAGTTTCATGCGCCAGAGCCTGGAGGCCGCAGGGTTCGACATGGCAGCGCTGCAAAACAAGGGCGAGATCAATTTCGGTTCCAAGCTCAAGCCCATCAGCGACGAAGCCAAAGCCTGGAAAACCGTGTGGTCCGCGGGCCAGGGCGTAGGCGAAATCGATGACTTGCCGAGTGTCGAACAGTTGATAGCGCGCCTCGACGCCGAATACCGCAAGGCACAGGAACAAGCAGCGCAACTGGGCCAACGCTGGCCGCGCTGAACAACCGGGCCAGCCGCGACTGGCCATTCGTAGCAATGAATCGCGACAAGGATGCCTCGGTAATGAGCGGAAACCGTTACAAGATCGTGTTCGACGGCGCGCTGCTGCCGGGTGTTGATATCAACACCGCCAAACTCAATCTCGCTGCACTGTTCAAGAGCGACGTCAACGCCATCGAGCGCCTGTTCAATGGTCGACCGGTCACACTCAAGCGCGACCTGTCGCAGGCGGATGCGCAGACCTATCTCCAAGCCCTGAAGAACACTGGCGTCGATGCCCGGATCGAGGTGGAGCCTTCGATCGAGCTGGACCTGGCTGACGTTCATGAGCAATCCCCCGCAGCTGAGCCGCTCTCCCCTTATGCACCGCCACAGGCCCGCGTTGGCGAAAAACTGCCGGCATTCGCCGCGCTCAAGCCTTTCAGCGTCGAAGGCAGAATCGGACGCCTGCGTTTTCTGGCGTGGACCTTGGTGCTCAGCCTGGTGACCCTGCCCATTGTCGGCGTGGTTGCGCTCATCGGCCTTGGCCTGGTCAGTGGGAATTCCACCACCGGACTGATCCTCGGTGGCATCCTGGCCTTCTTGCTGTTCCTGGTGTTCATGGTTGTCGGCGTTCTGTTCAGCGTTCAGCGCTTGCATGATATCGGCTGGTCGGGCTGGCTCTGGCTCCTGCACCTGGTTCCGTTCATTGGCAGTTTTTTCCCGCTGGTGATCATGCTCGTACCAGGCAATACCGGCGCCAACCGCTATGGCCCGCCTCCCCCGCCCAACAGCACGGCGGTCAAGGTCTTGTGTGCATTGTGGATTGTGTTTATCGGGCTGTTTGGCGTCGGTGCGATGATGGGTGGCATCTCGGCCATCCAGCAAGAATATGAAGACAGCCTCGAGAGCAGCTACCAAAGCGGCTCGGTCACCACCGATGAAATCGATATCGATGTCGAACCTGAAGCAAATTCCCCGGCCGAAGCAGCCGAAGAAGCCCCGCCCCCTGTAGACTCTGCGAAAGAATGAACAGCGCTCCCCGCCCGTGACACCTGCGTCGCGGCGCGGAGCTGTTGCGATGGAGAATGGCATGACCCGTTACGCTCTGATCACTGGCGCTTCCAGCGGCATCGGCCTGGCGATGGCCGAGGCGCTGGCCCGGCGCGGCCGCAGCCTGATTCTGGTGGCCCGACAGCGTGATCAGCTGGAAAGCATTGCGATCGAACTGACCCAACGTTTTGGCGTGGAAGTATTGTTCCGTGCCTGCGATCTGGGCGAGCCGCTGCGCCTCTCAGGATTCCTTCTGGAGCTGGAGGAAGGTGACCGGCAGATAGACCTGCTGGTCAACTGTGCCGGGATCGGCACTTGCGGCCCGTTCCTGGCGCAGGACTGGATGACCGAGCAGGACCTGATCGAAGTGAACATTCTGGCGCTCACTCGCCTGTGCCACGCCATCGGTAACAGCATGGCGTTGCAGGGTGGCGGGCAGATCCTGAACGTCGCTTCGGTCGCGGCGTTCCAGCCCGGTCCGTGGATGAGCACTTACTATGCCAGCAAGGCCTATGTGCTGCACTTTTCCGAAGGCCTGCGCGTCGAGCTGAAAAAGTGCGCGGTCAAGGTCTCGGTGCTCTGCCCCGGCCCGACCCGCACAGCGTTTTTCCGCACCGCGCAATTGAACAACGACAAGCTTGCCAACAGTAAACTGCTGATGAGTCCGGAGGAAGTCGCGCTCTATACCGTGCGCGCCCTGGAGAAGAATCGCGCAATCATTATTCCTGGGCGACGCAATCGCTGGTTCGCCACCCTGCCCCGGTTCGGCTCGCGCTGGCTGATCCGGACAATCACCGGCATGGTCATCAAGGCCCACTGCCCGCGTTGAATCGCCCTGCGGTAAAACACTGGGCTGGTGCAGCCTCCATGGGTACACTCAGGCCAGCCCAAACAACGGAGAAACAGCTGTGGATACTCTGTTCACCAAGATCATCAACCGGGAAATCCCGGCGAAAATCATTTACGAGGACGACCAGGTGCTGGCCTTCCACGACATCGCCCCACAGGCACCGGTGCACTTTCTGGTGATTCCGAAAAAACCGGTACGCACCCTGAACGACCTGACCGAGGACGACAAGGCGCTGGCTGGACACATCCTGTTCACCGCCCAGCGCCTGGCCAAGGAACTGGGTTGCGAAAAAGGTTTTCGCGTTGTCATGAACTGCAATGAAGAAGGCGGGCAGACTGTCTATCACATTCATATGCATGTGCTGGGTCAGCGCCAGATGCACTGGCCGCCGGGCTGATTCATATTTTCCCGTGCCGACGATGGCGCGATTGAGATCGCCTTCGTCGGAACGCGCCCGAAGCTAGCCGGGCTCCTGTAGATACTGCCTGCGTCGCAATGTCCCAGCGCAAACCTTCCCCGGCCGATTGGGTTAAACTGGCCACCGAGATTCCTCCGGAGGTCAGCATGACTACCCAACGTCACTACTCGCCGATTGATCGCCTTCTGCTGCAAGCCGATGCTGCGATGCGTACCCTGTTGCCCTTCAGCGGCCAGCCCTACCGTCCGTCGCCGGCCATCGTGCAACCCGATGCGAAAATGAGTGACGAAGACACCCGCCACGTTGCCGGGCTGATGCGCATCAATCACACCGGAGAAGTCTGCGCCCAGGCGCTGTATCAAGGCCAGGCCCTGACTGCCAGGCTGCCGCAAGTGCGCGTCGCCATGGAGCACGCCGCTGAAGAAGAAGTCGACCATTTGGCATGGTGCGAACAACGCATTCATCAGTTGGGCAGCCACACCAGCATTCTCAATCCACTGTTCTATGGCATGTCGTTCGGAATTGGTGCGGTGGCAGGCCTGATCAGCGACAAAGTCAGCCTGGGTTTTGTCGCAGCAACGGAAGATCAGGTGTGCAAGCACTTGAACGAACACCTGGAGCAACTGCCGGCCGAGGATGAAAAGTCTCGGGCGATCCTCGAGCAGATGCGTATCGATGAAGAGCAGCACGCCGAAAGCGCACTGGAGGCTGGCGGTTTCCGCTTTCCGGCGCCGGTGAAGTTCGGTATGAGCTTGCTGGCCAAGGTCATGACCAAGAGTACTTATCGGATCTGACCGGCTGCGCCAGCAACAAAAAAGGCGACTGCCGTGAGGCAGTCGCCTTTTTTTGATCTCGATTCAACCCAGCTCGATGATTTCGTAGTCGTGGGTGATCTCGACACCGGCCGCCCCGAGCATGATCGACGCCGAGCAATACTTCTCGGCGGACAGTTCGATGGCGCGCTTGACCTGCGCTTCCTTCAGGCCGCGGCCCTTGACCACAAAATGCATGTGGATCTTGGTGAACACCTTTGGATCTTCGGTTGCACGCTCGGCTTCAAGGAAGGCTTCACAACTCTCGACCGCCTGACGGGACTTCTTGAGGATGCTGACCACGTCGAAATTGCTGCAACCGCCTACACCCAGCAGGAGCATTTCCATCGGCCGGACACCCAGGTTACGACCGCCGGCATCGGGCGGACCGTCCATGACCACGACATGACCGCTGCCGGATTCGCCGAGGAACATGGCTTCGCCAGCCCATTGGATGCGTGCCTTCATCGCCAAGACTCCACTGTCTAAAAAAAGGGTCGCCAGCTTAGCACAGGCCCCTGGATTGACAGTGATCGCCGTCCTAGGACATAACCTGCGACGCTGTAGGTAAAATCTCGAATATTGCAAGAAGTGTCTGGTAAGCTGGCGCCAATTCGCTGGCGCCTGGCCAGCTTTGCCCCAATGTCCGCAGTTCATAAATAAATCCAACACCACCGTGAGTCTTTTCGGGATACAACCATGGTTGCTATTGCCCCCACCCCCAAGATGAAAAACCTCGACAAGCTTCTGATGCATTGCCAGCGCCGTCGCTATCAGGCCAAGAGCAACATCATTTGCGCCGGCGACCGTTCGGAGACGCTGTTCTTCATCATCAAGGGTTCGGTCACCATCCTGATCGAAGACGACGACGGTCGAGAAATGATCATCGCCTACCTGAACGCCGGGGATTTTTTCGGTGAATTGGGTCTGTTCGAGCAGGCCGGCCTGGAACAGGAACGCAGCGCCTGGGTGCGAGCCAAGGTCGAATGCGAAGTGGCGGAAATCAGTTACGCGAAATTCCGCGAATTGTCGCAGCAGGACCCGGACATTCTTTACGTATTGAGCGGACAAATCGCACAACGCCTGCGTAACACCACCCGTAAGGTCGGTGACCTGGCGTTTTTCGACGTAACCGGTCGTGTCGCCCGCTGTCTGCTTGAGCTGTGCAAACAGCCAGACGCCATGACCCACCCCGACGGCATGCAGATCAAGGTGACCCGTCAGGAAATCGGACGGATCGTCGGTTGTTCCCGGGAGATGGTCGGACGCGTGCTCAAGGATCTGGAAGAGCGCAACCTGGTGGACGTCAAAGGCAAAACCATGGTGGTCTTCGGTACGCGCTAAGTTCGAAGACTCAGCCGCTGAACATTTGCGCCAGCATTCGTCGGTAGAGCGCATCGAGACGTTCCAGCGCATCCGGTGCGGTGAACTTCTCATGCAAGGCGATGTGGCTTTCGGCGCGCACCCGTTGCTCCAGGCTGCAGGCCTCGCTGAAGCGATTGACGGCCGCGACCATCGAAACGCGGTCGTTATCCAGCAGCATTGCACCGTGTACAAGTCCTACCGGGCGTTGACCTCCCTGACTCTGGCGCCAGCGCTGGGCGGTGCCGACCATCTTGCGCCCATCCAGGTTGACGTTGAACCGGCCATCACAGAACGCGCCGTCGATTTCGCCCAGCGACGACGTGCCGCCCAACTCGTCCAGCAACTGGCAGATCGGATCGCACAGACGCCGGTAGCCCGTCTCGATACGGTTCAGATCACCTTCGCTGCGCGGCGGCGCGTAGACCAGGGCGATGTTGATGGTCGTGGCCGATTGCGGAACAGGTTCGCCACCGGTGTCGCGCAACAATACGGGCCAACCCGCCGCCGCGGACACCTCACAGGCTGCTTCGAACCCTGGCAAGCGATTCAAGCGGCGCGGCATC
This sequence comes from Pseudomonas serbica, assembly GCF_028823535.1. GTDB lineage: Bacteria > Pseudomonadota > Gammaproteobacteria > Pseudomonadales > Pseudomonadaceae > Aquipseudomonas > Aquipseudomonas serbica. The sequence goes on from NZ_JAQIYM010000001.1 coordinate 12,290, forward strand.
ACTAATGCCCGGTCGCTGGGCTGCCAGAACAGCAGGCCAAATTCCGCGTCGCCGGCACAGACCGAGGCCAGCAGATCCTGTTCGGCTTGCAGGCCGGCTTCGATGGTCAGAGAAACAGGTGAGGTCACAAGGTACTCCGTAAGACAAAAAGTCTGTGGTGTTTCTTATGCCGCTATCGCGAGCAGGCTCGCTCCCACAGTTGATGGTGGTTACCCCCAACCCTGTAGGAGCAAGCTTGCTCGCGATGCTTTTTTAGTCGAGGGTCGAGCCGCTGACAGGAATGCCGCGCTCCGGGAAGAACAGGCGTTGCAGTTCGGTACCCGGGCTTTCGGCGCGCATGAACGCCTCGCCAACCAGGAACGCGTAGACGTCGCTGATTTCCATCAACTCGACATCGGCGCGATTGAGGATGCCGCTTTCGGTGACCACCAGACGATCGCGCGGGATACGCGGCAACAGGTCGAGGGTGGTTTCCAGGTTGACCTCGAAGGTGTGCAGGTTGCGATTGTTGACGCCGACCAGCGGGGTGTCGAGGGTTTTCAAGGCCCGCTCCAGCTCGTCGCCATCGTGGACTTCAACCAGCACATCGAGGCCGACGCCTTTGGCCACGGCTGCCAGTTCGGCCATTTTCACGTCGTCCAGGGCGGAGACGATCAACAGCACGCAGTCGGCGCCGAGGGCGCGGGCTTCGACGATCTGGTACGGATCGATCATGAAATCCTTGCGGATCACCGGCAGTTTGCACGCCGCGCGGGCCTGCTGCAGGTAAAGATCGGCACCTTGGAAATAATCGATATCGGTGAGTACCGACAGGCAGGTCGCGCCGCCCTTCTCGTAGCTCTTGGCAATATCGGCGGGAACGAAATTCTCGCGGATAACGCCCTTGCTCGGCGAAGCTTTCTTGATTTCAGCAATCACTGCCGGCTCTTTCAGCTTGGCCTGATCCAGCAAAGCCTTGGCAAAACCACGGGGTGCATCGGCCGCCTTGGCCAGACTTTCCAGCTCGGCGAGGCTGACGCGAGCACTACGTTCGGCAACTTCTTCAACCTTGCGCGCCAGAATGTTTTCCAGAACCGTCGGTACACTCATCCCTCATTCTCCACTTTGAATACCGCGGTAAATGCACCCAGCTCCTCGAGTTTCTCCCGAGCAAGGCCGGTGTGCAGCGCATCGTGCGCCAGGGCAACACCCTCTTTCAAACTGCTCGCATGGTCGGCGGCGTACAACGCGGCACCGGCATTGAGCACGATCATCTCGGCAGCTTTCTGACCGTTTTCGGTCTTGCGCTTGCCCAGGGCATCGCGGATCAGCTCCAGGGATGCAGCCGGGCTTTCCACGGCCAGACCATGCAGGCTCTGGCTTTTCATGCCCAGGTCTTCCGGTTCGACCCAATATTCGCTGATCTGATCGTTTTTCAGTTCCGCGACAAAGGTCGGTGCCGCCAGGCTGAATTCGTCCAGGCCGTCCTTCGAATGCACCACCAGCACATGCTTGCTGCCCAGACGCTGCAAGACTTCGGCCAATGGCCGGCATAGCGCCTGAGTGAATACGCCCACCACCTGATGTTTCACGCCAGCCGGATTCGTAAGCGGGCCGAGCATGTTGAACAAGGTGCGCAAACCGAGTTCCTTGCGCGGGCCGGCGGCGTGTTTCATGGCGCTGTGATGGGTCTGGGCAAACATGAAGCCGATGCCGACGTTATCGATGCAGCGCGCCACCTGGATCGGGGTCAGGTTCAGGTAGATACCGGCCGCCTCCAGCAAGTCGGCACTGCCGCTTTTACCCGAGACCGCGCGGTTGCCGTGCTTGGCCACCGTGCACCCGGCCGCCGCGACCACAAAGGAAGAAGCGGTCGACACGTTGAAGATGTTGGCACCGTCACCGCCAGTACCGACTACGTCGACTACACCGTCGAGTGTCTTGAGTTCGACCTGGTCCGCCAGCTCACGCATGACCGACACGGCACCGACGATTTCGTCGATGCTTTCGCTTTTCATGCGCATGGCCATCATGAACGCGCCGATCTGTGCATCCGTGCATTGGCCGGTCATGATTTCGCGCATCACGTCGCGCATCTCTTCGGTGCTGAGGTCGAGGTGATCGACGATACGGCCCAAGGCTGTCTTGATATTCATGAATAGTCCTTAGCGCGTGCCGCCGGTTTGTTTGAGGAAGTTGGCAAACAGTTCGTGACCTTGTTCGGTGAGGATCGACTCAGGATGGAACTGCACGCCTTCGATGTTCAGGGTCTTGTGGCGCAGCCCCATGATCTCGTCGACCGAGCCGTCCTCCAGTTGGGTCCAGGCGGTCAGCTCGAGGCAGTCAGGCAGGGTTGCGCGCTTGACGATCAATGAGTGATAGCGGGTGACCGTCAGCGGCATGTTCAGGCCGGCGAACACACCCTTGTCTTCGTGGAACACCGGGCTGGTCTTGCCGTGCATGACCTGACGCGCGCGAACCACATCACCACCAAAGGCCTGGCCGATGGACTGATGCCCCAGGCAAACACCAAGAATCGGCAGTTTGCCAGCAAAGTGCTTGATCACGTCAATCGAGACCCCAGCTTCGGTCGGGGTGCAAGGACCGGGAGAGACGACGATGCGCTCAGGGTTGAGCGCTTCGATTTCGGCAACGGTGAGTTCATCGTTGCGCACGACTTTGACCTGGGAGCCCAGCTCACCAAGGTATTGCACAACGTTGTAGGTAAAAGAGTCGTAGTTATCGATCATCAGCAACATGGCGTTAAGAACCTCTAAAATTCACTGACTTAATACAGCCTTCGAATGATTTACCCGCAGCGTCCTGCACTTTGGCGGTCGCTGGAATCGCGAAGCAAAGCGCGTTGTCACGAATAAAGAAGGCAAAGCGGTAAAGATCCGGCCGGGCCGGCAGAAGGATTCAGGCGCGCCAACGCCAGCGGGCGTGTGCCTTGATGACTTGATCCAGGAGTTTGCTGACGATCAACACGGGGAAGGTCTCATTTATACGTCTCGGCACAGTAACTTAGCTGGGCAGAGCGTGCAATATGGGGCGATCGAAGCGAGCGCAACATTCGCCAGGTTCGCGCCGAATGGCATCAGCTTCTATAGTTTTTTGGCACTGTCGTCTCACCCACTAAAACAATAACCAAACGGACTTGCTCATGATCAGACAGACGCTGTTTGCACCCCTTGCCGGTTGCCTGCTCGCCATGGCCTGCACCCAGGCGATCGCGGCGCCCAATCCTTATTCGAATTTCATTGTCTTCGGTGACAGCCTCAACGATGCGGGGCAGTTTACCGACACGGGCGGCCCTCCCGGTTCGACCCTGCGCTTCACCAACCGAACCGGGCCGACTTATCAGGACGGCAGCGGCGAAGCCTATTCCGCCAACTCGACTCAACTGCTTGGGGGCAGGCTCGGGTTCTCCGCGGACCAGACCGCCGCTTCGACTTCAGCCGCCCGCACCGCCCAAGGCCTGCCAGATGGCAATAACTGGGCCGTCGGCGGCTACCGCACCGATCAGATCCTCGAATCAATCACCACCGTATCCGCCACGGGTGAACGCGCGCGCGCGGGTTACTTGCCAGCCAATAATTTGCGCGCCGACCCGAATGCACTGTATTACCTCTCCGGCGGCGGCAACGACTTTCTTCAGGGGCGCGTGCAAAGTGGCGCCCAGGCGAATGCCGCGGCGGACCGCCTGGCAAACAGCGTCCAGGCTCTGCAAACGGCCGGTGCCCGCTACATCATGGTCTGGCTGTTGCCCGACCTGGGACTGACACCTGCCATCAATGGCAGCCCTCTGCAGGGACCCACTTCGCAACTGAGCGCGGCCTTCAACCGGCAACTGGTCACTCGACTGGCGGGAATCGATGCCGAAATCATTCCCCTGAACATTCCCCTGCTGTTGCAGGAAACCTTCGCCGACCCTGCGCGGTTCGGTTTTGCTACCGGGCAAAACCTGACGGCGACCTGCTTCAGCGGTGACGGCTGCACCGAAAACGCTACCTTTGGCATCAACAGCGCCAACCCGGACCCCAGCCAGCTGATTTACAACGACGGGGTGCATCCGACCGAGGCGGGGCAAAAGTTGGTGTCGGACTACGCCTATTCCTTACTCGCTGCACCTTGGGAACTGACGCTGCTGCCAGAAATGGCCCACGCCACGCTACGCGCGCATCAGGATGAACTGCGCAGCCAGTGGCAATCCGACTGGGAAAACTGGCAAGCGGTCGGTCAGTGGCGCGCCATTGTGGCCGGGGGTGGCCAGCATCTCGATGTCGATCACCAAAGCAGTGGCGCCGACGCCGATGGCAACGGCTACAGCTTGAACATCGGCGGCAGCTATCGTCTCAACGAAGCCTGGCGCGTGGGTGTGGCGGCAGGTTTCTATCGTCAGGATCTGGAGGCTGGCGATAACGACTCGGACTACAAACTCAACAGCTACCTGGCCACGGCATTCGCCCAGTTCCAGCAGAACCGTTGGTGGGCGGATGCCGCATTGACCGGCGGCAAGCTGGATTACGACAATCTCAAGCGCAAATTCGATCTGGGTGCGGGCGAAGGTGCGGAGAAAGGCGACACCGACGGCTATCTCTGGGCCTTCAGCACACGCCTGGGCTATGACATTGCACAGCCGGGCAGTGAATGGCACTTGTCGCCGTTCATCAGCGCCGACTATGCGAAAGTGGAAGTGGACGGTTACTCGGAAAACTCCATTCGTTCCACGGCGCTGACTTTTGATGACCAGAAACGCGATTCAAAACGACTCGGCGCCGGACTGCAGGGTAAATACCGGATCACCCCGCAGACCCAAGTGTTTGGCGAATATGCCTACGAGCGTGAGTATGACGACGATGTGCAGAAGGTGAACATTGCCCTCAACAGCCTGCCTTCCCTCGACTTCAGGCTCGATGGCCATACTCCGCAGAGCCATTTGAATCGCCTGAGCCTGGGCATCAGCCACAAGTTGACGGCCGATCTGGCGCTGCGCGGCGGGTATACGTTGCGCAAGGATGATGACTTTACCCAGCAAGGGATTACCGTTGGGGTTGCGCTGGACTTCTGATTCAGCGAACAGCAGGCATAAAAAACGCGGCGCCCTCACAGGCGCCGCGTTTTTTTTGGTGGTGAGGTCTTTGGTGGGAGCGAGCCTGCTCGCGAAGAGGCCAGCACAGCCAACATTGATGTTGTCAGACCCACCGCGATCGCAAGCAGGCTCGCTCCCACAGGGTTAGTGGCGAAATCAGGCGTCCGGGGTTTGTTCGGCCAGGGCCACGGCACGGAACATCGCGCGGCGCTTGTTCAGGGTTTCTTCCCATTCCAGTGCCGGCACCGAGTCGGCGACGATGCCACCACCAGCCTGCACGTGCAGCTCGCCGTTCTTGATCACCGCCGTACGGATGGCAATGGCGGTGTCCATGTTGCCGTTCCAGGCGAAGTAGCCCACGGCACCGCCGTAGACACCGCGCTTGACCGGCTCCAGTTCGTCGATGATTTCCATCGCGCGGATCTTCGGTGCGCCGGACAAGGTGCCCGCCGGCAGGATCGCCCGCAGCGCATCCATCGCCGTCAGGCCGGCCTTCAATTGGCCGGTGACGTTGGACACGATGTGCATCACGTTGGAATAACGCTCGATCACCATCTTCTCGGTGAGTTTCACCGAGCCGATCTCCGAGACTCGACCGGTGTCGTTTCGACCCAGGTCGATCAGCATCAGGTGCTCGGCGATTTCCTTGTCGTCCGACAGCAGGTCTTTTTCCAGCGCCAGATCGGCCTCTTCGGTCGCTCCCCGTGGACGGGTGCCCGCGATCGGGCGCACGGTGATCAGATTGTCTTCAACCCGCACCAGCACTTCAGGCGAACTGCCGACGACGTGGAAGTCGCCGAAGTTGAAGAAGTACATATATGGCGTCGGGTTGAAGCACCGCAATGCCCGATACAGATCGATTGGCGCGGCCTTGAAGTCGATCGACATGCGCTGCGACGGCACGACCTGCATGCAGTCACCGGCCAGGATGTATTCCTTGATGGTGTCGACGGCTTTTTCGTAGTCGTCCTGGGTGAAGCTGGAGCGGAATACCGGATCAGCCGCCTGCTGCTTGCTGAAGTCCAGGCCGCGGCGCGGGGTGATAGGCTGACGGAGTTTTCCCAGCAATTCCTCCAGGCGCGCGCGACCTTGCTCGAAGGCGTCTTCCTGAGACGGGTCAGCCAGGACAATTGCATGCATCTTGCCTGCGAGGTTGTCGAACACCACCACCGCGTCGGACACCATCAGCAGGATGTCCGGTACGCCCAGCGGATCCGGGTTCGGGCACTTGCCCAAACGCTTTTCCACATAACGTACGCAGTCATAACCGAAATAGCCCACCAGGCCGCCGTTGAAGCGCGGCAGGCCTGCGATGGTCGGCACGTTGTAGCGAGCCTTGAAGGCTTCGACGAAGGCCAGTGGGTCTTCCACATCGTGGCTTTCAGTCTCGACGCCGTCGATGGTCACGCTGACGTGATGGTCATGCACCCGCAGCACGGTGCGACACGGCAGGCCGATGATCGAGTAACGGCCCCACTTTTCGCCGCCCTGCACGGACTCCAGCAGGTACGAGTTGGGCTCGTCGGCCAGTTTCAGGTAGATCGACAGCGGCGTGTCGAAGTCGGCCAGGGTTTCGCAGGCAAGCGGGATGCGGTTGTAGCCGGCAGCGGCCAAACGCAGGAATTCTTCGCGGATCATGAGGTGCCTCGTGGCTTGAGGTTCTAACAGTCAGGTATGCAAACGCGCCGGATGACCGGCCAGGATCTAGTCAGGCGCGCCAACGCCAGCGGGCCAGGGCCTTGATGACTTTCATCCAGAGTTTGCGGGTGACCACCACGATGGCGTTTCCAGAAGGGGGTTGAACAGCGTCGGCCAACGTTATCTCAGCGGCCGGGTCCAGGCAACCGCGAATTAGCTTGCGCAGATCGTCGATTACCAGCGCAGGTGACTCTTCGGCGATCGGACGCCCGTGGTTATAGCCGTAGCTCAAGGCCACGCACTTGACCCCCGCCGCTTTCGCCGCCAGCACATCGCTGCGCGAATCGCCGACGAACAAGGATTGCGAGGCCGGGATGTTGGCCATTTTCATCACGAAAAACAGCGCCGCCGGATCGGGTTTTTTTTGTGGCAGGGTGTCACCGCCGATGATCCACTTGAAATAGCGGCCGATTTTCATCTGATCCAGCAGCGGCGCGACGAAGCGCTCCGGCTTGTTGGTGATCAGCGCCATCTCGACGCCCTGCTTTTGCAGCCATTTGAGGGTATCGCGCACACCGGGGTAGACCACCGTCAAGCCATGGCTATCGGCATAGGCCTGCATGAAAATTTCCAGTGCACTGTCGGCCTCGGCGTCATCGACCGCCGAATGGTCGATACCGCCGGCCAGCGCACGGCGCACCAGCACCGGCGCGCCATTGCCCACCCACTCACGCACCGCGTCGATACCGGCCGGTGCGCGACCGAGCTTGAGCAGCATTTTGTCCACAGCCACCGCCAGGTCGGGGACCGAGTCAACCAAGGTGCCATCCAGGTCGAACATCACCAGCCTTGGCAGGCATCCCGGGAACAGCTGCTCAAAGCCACTCATGGACGAGCCAGCGCCAGTTCGGCACGCATTTTCTCAATCACTTCCTGGTAGTTCGGCGCATTGAAGATCGCCGAACCGGCCACGAAGGTGTCGGCGCCCGCTGCAGCGATTTCACGAATGTTGTTGACGTTGACGCCGCCGTCGATTTCCAGGCGGATGTCACGACCCGAAGCGTCGATCAGCGCGCGCGCCTCACGCAGCTTGTCGAGGGTGCCCGGGATGAACTTCTGTCCGCCGAAACCCGGGTTGACGCTCATCAGCAGGATCATGTCGACCTTGTCCATCACGTACTTGAGCACGTCCAGCGGCGTCGCCGGGTTGAACACCAGGCCGGACTTGCAGCCGCCTTCGCGGATCAGTTGCAAGGAGCGGTCGATGTGCTGGGTCGCTTCCGGGTGGAAGGTAATGTAGGTAGCACCGGCTTCGATGAAGTCACCGACGATGCGATCCACCGGGCTGACCATCAGGTGCGCGTCGATAGGCGCGGTTACGCCGTACTTGCGCAGCGCCGAGCAGACCATCGGGCCGATGGTCAGGTTCGGCACGTAGTGGTTGTCCATGACATCGAAGTGCACGAAGTCGGCACCGGCGGCCAGGACGTTGTCCACTTCTTCACCCAGGCGGGCAAAGTCGGCGGAAAGAATCGACGGAGCAATTACGAAGGGCTGCATGACGCACCTTTTCTGAGCAGAATCACGATGGCGCGCATTGTATACCTCATGCTTTGGCCCGCGCACCGAAAGCGCGATGATCAGTAGGCCGCCCGGTAGATTTTCTCGATATCGACAGCACTCAACCGGCGCGGATTGTTGCGCATCAGGCGCTCGATCCCCGCCGCCTCCACGGCCATCGCCGCAATGGCCTCCTCTGGAACTCCGAAACTGCGCAGCCCCTGGGGTATTTCCACGGCCGCGCACAGCTCGGCCATGGCCTCCACGGCTTTGTCGGCCGCTTCATTGACGCTCAGATGAGCAGTTCTCACGCCCATGGCGTCGGCAATATCCTGCATGCGTTCAACGCAGGCCATCTTGTTCCAGGTCATGACATGGGGCAGCAGCAAGGCATTGCTGACGCCATGGGCAATGTTGAAGCGCCCACCCAGGGGATACGCCAGCGCATGCACCGCCCCCACCCCGGCATTGCCGAACGCCATGCCCGCCATCAGGCTGGCGGTGGCCATGTCCTCGCGGGCCTGCAGGTTGGACGGGTTGGCGTAGGCCTTGGGCAGCGCCTTGGCAATCAGCTTGATGGCGCCGATGGCCAGGGCGTCGGTAATCGACGAGGCGTTGACCGACAGGTAGGACTCGATGGCATGCACCAGCGCATCGACACCACTGGCCGCCGTGACACCACGCGGACAGGTCAGGGTCATCTGTGGGCTGACCAGAGCCACGTCCGGCAACAGGTAATCGCTGACGATGCCTTTCTTCAACTGCGCGACCTTGTCGGAAAGGATCGCCACGTTGGTGACCTCGGAACCGGTGCCAGCCGTGGTCGGGATGGCAATCAACGGCGGGCCTTTGCGCGGCACCTGGTCAATACCGAACAGATCTTCCAGCGCGCCGTGGTAACCGGCATAGGCCGCCACGCTTTTGGCGATGTCGATGGCACTCCCGCCACCCAGGCCGATCAGACCGTCATGCCCACCGTCGCGGTAAACCCGCATGCAGTCCTCAACGATGGCGATTTCCGGGTCCGGCAGCACCCGGTCGAAGATTTCGTAGCTGCGCCCACCCAACTGCGCCAGCGCCAGCTCTACCGTGCCGGACTTGACCAGTGCGGCGTCGGTGACGATCAGCGGGTGGTCGATATCCAGGCGCGTCAGTTCGGCGGACAGTTGCTCGATGGCCTCAGCGCCGGTGATCAGTTTGTGAGCGATTTTGAAAGAGGAAAGACCCATGTGCGCAGCCTCTTATAGGTAGGGGAGCTGGGCACAATAGTAGCTGGGGATTGGGGGTGGTCTGGTATTCAGGCGGTGAATGACCGACCGGCCGATGGAGATCCAATGCGGGAGCGGGCTTGCTCGCGAAGGCGGTGCGTCATTCGACTTATACGTCAACTGACACTGCGCTTTCGCGAGCAAGCCCGCTCCCACATTGTACCGGTTTGACTTCAAACCTGTGCGGTACGCAGTTTCTCGCTGCGGCCACGCAGCCATTCCAGGGTCAGCAGCAGGATCACCGAGAAGGCAATCAGCAACGTCGCGGCGGCGGCGATGGTTGGGCTGAGGTTTTCGCGGATGCCACTGAACATCTGCCGCGGCAAGGTCGCTTGCTCTGGACCGGCGAGGAACAGCGTCACCACCACCTCATCGAACGAAGTGGCGAAGGCGAACAACGCACCGGAAATCACCCCGGGCGCGATCAACGGCAAGGTCACCCGGCGGAACGCCGTCAGTGGCGAAGCACCGAGGCTGGCAGCGGCACGCACCAGGTTCTGGTTAAACCCTTGCAGCGTCGCCGACACGGTAATGATCACGAATGGCACGCCCAGCACCGCATGCACCACGATCAGCGAGAAGAAGCTGTTGCCCAGGCCCAAGGGCGCAAAGAACAGATAGCTGGCCACACCGATGATCACCACCGGCACCACCATCGGCGAAATGACCAGGGCCATCACCAGCGGTTTGCCGGGAAAGTCGCCCCGGGTCAGGCCGATGGCCGCAAGCGTGCCGAACACCATGGCCAGCACGGTTGCCGCCGGGGCGACGATAATGCTGTTCTTCAGGGCGCGCATCCATTCCGCCGAGGCGAAAAAGTCGTGGTACCACTGCAGCGAGAAGCCTTGCAGCGGGTACACCAGGAAACTGCCGGAGTTGAACGACAGCGGGATGATCACCAGCACCGGCAGGATCAGGAACAACAGGATCAAGCCGCAGAGAATCCGCAAGCTGTAGAACCACACCCGCTCGATGGGTGACATATAAGGACTCAGCATTTCATTCTCCCCTTAGCTCAGGCGCAGGCGACTGGCGCCCACAAGCCAGCTGTAAATCAGATAAAGCACCACGGTCGCCAGGAGCAGCAGCCCGCCGAGCGCGGTCGCCATGCCCCAGTTGATGCTGGTGTTGGTGTAGAAGGCGACGAAGTAGCTGACCATCTGATCGTTCGGGCTGCCCAGCAACGCCGGCGTGATGTAGTAGCCGATGGCCAGGATGAACACCAACAGGCAGCCAGCGCCGACACCGGCATAGGTCTGCGGGAAATACACCCGCCAAAAACTGGCGAACGGGTGGCAGCCGAGGGATATGGCGGCGCGCATATAGGTCGGCGAGATGCCTTTCATTACGCTGTAGATCGGCAGGATCATGAACGGCAGCAGGATGTGCACCATGGAGATGTAGACACCGACCCGGTTGAATACCAGCTCGAGCGGCTTATCGATGATACCCATGGCCATCAGGCCGCTGTTGATCAGGCCACCCGATTGCAGCAACACGATCCACGCCGCGACGCGCACCAGGATTGACGTCCAGAACGGCAGCAACACCAGGATCATCAACAGGTTGCTCTGGCGCGACGGCAGGTTCGCCAGCAGGTAAGCCAGGGGATACGCCAGCGCCAGGCAGATCACGGTGATGATCAGGCCCATCCAGAAGGTGCGGGCGAAGATGTCGAGGTAGATCGCCTGGTCCGGGGTGGCCGGGGCGATTTCGCCGAGGTCGTCGATGCGGTGATCGACGGCCGCCAGCAAATAGTACGGGGTAATGTTGCTGGTGTTGCGACGCACGGCTTGCCAGTAGGCCGGATCGCCCCAGCGCTCGTCGAGACCCTCCAGCGCTTCTTTATAAGAGGCCGGCTCAGTGGCGAACGGCAAGGCGCGAGCGGTTTTGGTCAGCAGGCTGCGATAGCCGGCCAGTTCCATGTTCAAGCGTTTGGACAAGTCGCCCAGGGTCTGATTCTTGCGCGCTTCGGCGAGGTCTTCGCTGGCCGCCTTGTAGACCGGTTCGGCAGGCAGGCCTCGGCCGTCCCAGCTGGCTATGGCTGCCACGGTGCGCGGCATGCCGCCGACCACTTCCGGGTTGCCCACGCTTTTGTAGAGCAGCGCCACGATTGGCACCAGGAACACCAGCAACAGGAATAGCACCAGCGGCGCGATCAACGCCTGGGCCTTCCAGCGGTTGACCCGCTCGGCATGCTTGAGCCGCTGCTTCAAGGTGGGGTCAGTGCCCGCGTTCACGGGAACGGCGATAGCCATGGCGTACTCCGGAAATCTTTGATCGTTACTGAGGTGGCATGCGCCCCCTCGAACATTTGGTCCTAATCGTTCCCACGCTCTGCGTGGTAACGCATCCAGTGACGCTCTGCGTCACAGGGACGCGGAGCGTCCTGGGCGGCATTCCCACGCAAAGCGTGGGAACGATCGATAAGCCCACGCAGTGGTCTTATTTTGCAGCCCAGGAATTGAAGCGCTGTTCCAACTGCTCGCCGTTGTCAGCCCAGAAGCTGACGTCGATCTGCACCTGGTTGGCGATGTTTTCCGGGGTGGTCGGCATGTCTTTCAAGACATCCTTGGCCAGCAACGGTACAGCCTGGGTGTTGGCCGGGCCGTAGGCGATGTTTTCCGAGTAGGTCTTCTGCTGCTGTGGCTGCACCGAGAAGGCGATGAATTTCTTCGCCGCTTCCGCACGCTTGGCATCCAGGCCTTTTGGAATGGCCCATGCGTCGAAGTCGTAGATGCCGCCGTTCCACACCACTTTCAGGTTGCTTTCTTTTTGCACGGCAGCGATGCGACCGTTGTAGGCCGAGCTCATGACCACGTCACCGGAAGCGAGGTACTGCGGCGGTTGTGCGCCGGCTTCCCACCACTGGATGCTTGGCTTGAGTTCATCGAGTTTCTTGAACGCGCGGTCCTGACCATCCTTGCTGGCCAATACCTTGTAGACGTCTTTCGGCGCTACGCCGTCGGCCATCAGAGCGAATTCCAGGGTGTACTTCGCGCCTTTACGCAGGCCGCGCTTGCCCGGAAACTGCTTGGTGTCCCAGAAGTCCACCCAACTGGTCGGTGCAGTTTTCAGCTTGTCGGCGTTGTAGGCCAATACAGTCGACCACACGAAGAAACCCACGCCACATGGCTGGATAGCGCCTTTGACGTAGTCTTCGTTCTTGCCGAACAGGGCCGGGTCGAGCTGTTCGAACATGTCTTCGTCGCAACCGCGGGACAGTTCCGGCGACTCGACTTCCACCAGGTCCCAGGAGACGCTCTTGGTGTCGACCATGGCCTTGACCTTGGCCATTTCACCGTTGTACTCGCCCGCCACGATCTTGCCGTTGCCTGCCGCTTCCCACGGTGCGTAGAAGGCTTTGACCTGCGCAGCCTTGTTCGCCCCGCCAAAGGACACCACGGTCAGGTCCGGGCCAGCCGCCATTGCGCTGGCTGCCCCCATCATGCCCAGTGCCAAAGCGGTGAATTTCAGGGATCTCAACATTTATTGTTCTCTCCACGTGCAGGGTTGGTGTTGGTATTGCCGGGGCGATTAATGCGCCTCTAGAAGTGGGTCGAGCGCACGAACGTGTTCGACCTGCCAGCCAAGCGGTACCACGTCGCCGACCGCGAGCGCAGGATCCAGCTCGGCAATCGGTTGTTTCACGAAGAAGTCGGTCTTGCCACAGACTTCCAGGCGAACCCGGACGTGGTCGCCCAGATAGATGAATTCCGCCACCCTTCCCGAGAAGCGGTTGACGCAGGACTCACTGGAGCCATTGAGGCTCACGCGTTCCGGGCGAATGGACAAGGTGACGGGTTCACCGGTCCGGCCGACATTGACGGCCAGGGCTTCCACTTTTTCACCGCGACCCAGCTCGACGATGCAACGATCGCCGGTCTGGCTGTGCAGGCGGCCATTGAGGCGGTTGTTTTCGCCGATGAAGTTGGCAACGAAGGTGTTTTTCGGTTCTTCATAAAGAGTGCGCGGCGGTGCGATCTGCTGGATTTCGCCTTGATGGAACACTGCCACACGGTCGGACATGGTCAGGGCTTCGCCCTGGTCGTGGGTCACGTAGACCACGGTCACGCCCAGGCGCTGGTGCAGGTGCTTGATTTCCATCTGCATGTGTTCGCGCAGTTGCTTATCGAGTGCGCCGAGGGGTTCGTCCATCAGCACCAGCTGGGGTTCGAATACCAGTGCGCGGGCCAGTGCCACGCGCTGCTGCTGGCCACCGGACAGTTGCGCCGGGTAACGCTGGGCGAAGGTATCGAGCTGCACCATGCTCAGGACTTTTTTGACTTTTTCGCTGACGTCGCTCTTGTTCAAGCCGCGCACGGTCAGCGGGAACGCCAGGTTCTCGGCCACCGTCATGTGCGGGAACAACGCGTAGTTCTGGAACACCATGCCGATGTCGCGCTTGTGCGGCGGCACGTTATTGATGGCACGCCCCGCTAGCAGGATTTCCCCCGCAGTCGGTGTTTCGAAACCGGCGAGCATCATCAGGCTGGTGGTTTTGCCGGAGCCGGACGGCCCGAGCAAGGTGAGGAATTCGCCTTTGCGAATGTCCAGGTTGAGGTCTTTGACGATCAGGTTCTCGCCGTCGTAGCTCTTCTGCACTCCACGAAAGCTGACCAGAACATCATTGGCCCCTGCACTTGAATCGACCTGGCTCATACCCACACCTTTGTTATTGATGACTGCTGTGGACTAAGCCTAGTGGACGCTGGGGACCGCGCAAATCGGGGGGCAAGAGAGAATCGCCTCAGCCTTCTGGAAGACTGGGGGTAGGGATTGCCCTACAAGGATGGCGCGTTTTGGCAAACGCAGCGGCAAGTTGTCAGCTGCAAGCCGCAGGAATCGTCAAAAGCGCGTGGGCGAGATGTCGTAAATGGATACGGGCATGGAATCGAACGAAGGAGCCAGCTTGCTGCGGGCGGCGCTCCGACGAAGGCGATTTCGAGGACGCCTTCGCCGGCAAGCCGGCTCCTACGAAGGGATCGGCGTCTTAGAGGAGTTTGTGTTCCATTGCGTATTTCACCAGCTCCGCCAGCGAGGTGATGTTGAGTTTCTGCATCAACCGCGCCTTGTGGGTGCTGATGGTTTTGCTGCTCAGCGCCAGTTGCTGGGCAATGTCGTTGACGTTGGCGCCCTGGGCCAGGCGTTCGAACACGGAGAACTCACGTTCCGAGAGCAATGAGTGCAACGGCCGCGAATCGGTCAGGCCGACTTCGAAGACCATCCGGTCGGCCAGGTCCGGGTCGATGTAGCGGCCTCCCGCTGCAACCCGGCGGATAGCTGTGAGCAACAGGGCTGGATCACTGTCCTTGGTGGCATAGCCCGCCGCACCGACCTTCAAGGCCCGCGCAGCCATCTGCGCCTCGTCGTGCATCGACAACACCAGGATCACTGGCGGATTGTTCAATGCACGAATCCGCGGAATCGCCTCGAGGCCGTTGACACCCGGCATGGAGATATCCAGCAATACCACTTCGCAGGGCACATGCCGCAGAGTCTCTAGCAACTGTTCGCCATTGCTCGCCTCCCCCACCACCAGCAAGTCCTTGGCCAGGCCAATCAATTGCTTGATGCCTTCGCGAACGATGGTGTGGTCTTCGGCTACCAGTACACGGATCACTTACGTCTCCTCATCCAAGGGTACTCGCACGGTCAGGGTCGTGCCCTCACCCGGCTCACTCTCAAGGGACAGTTGCCCGCCCATGATCAACACCCGCTCGCGCATGCCGACCACCCCAAAGGATGTTGGCCTGCCGCTCGAGGCGACAAATCCTACGCCATCATCGCTGACGGTCAGACACAGCTCGTCGTCCTCAAGAGCCAGCGTCAGTTCGACAGTATGCGCCTGGGCGTGACGCATGACATTGGTCAGCGCTTCCTGCAGGATGCGAAACAAGCCGATGGCCTTGGCATCACTGAGCACCGGCAAATTTTCCGGCACCTGAACCAGACACGGAATCTGCGTGCGCGCCTCGAAGCGGCGCGCTTGCCATTCGATGGCCGAGGCAATCCCGGCATCGAGGATCGGTGGCCGCAAAGCTGTCGCCACATCGCGTACCAGCTGGAACAGTTGGGCGATCAAACGCTTCATGCTGTTCAAGCGTTCGTTCAGCCCTGGGTCGAGTTGCGCATAAGCCAGCTCGCACATGGAGGTTTCCAGCTTGAGCACGGTCAACATCTGCCCCAGTTCATCGTGTACTTCCCGGGCAATGCGGGCCTTCTCCTCTTCCCGAACGCTCTCCAGGTGCGCAGACAATTCGCGCAAATGCTCTCGCGAACTGGCCAGTTCCAGTTCGATGCGCTTGCTTTCGCTGATGTCCCAGACAATGCCATCCCAGACGTAGGCACCGTCCTCGAGTTGCCGGGTGATCGCCTTGATCTCAGCCCAGCGCTGCTCGCCCTGGCGTGTCAGGATTCGTCCCTGCCAGGACCAGTCGCTGTCGGTGTCCAATGCATGGTCCTGGGTCTGGTGATAGCTCGCCTTGTCGTCCGGATGCACCAGACTGCGCAGGCCTTTGTCACGATGGGCCAGGGTCGCCGGCGAGTAGCCCACCAGGCTCTCGCTTCCTTCACTGATGTAGGCAAAGTCGATCTGACCTGTCACCGGCGCCCGTTCCAGGCGAAAGACCAGGCCAGGCACATTCGCCGCGATCCCTTGCAAGCGCGCTTCACTTTCCTGCAACGCCGCCAGGGCGCGGCGACGTTCGGTGACATCGGTGAGATAGACCACCAGGTACTCGCCATCGCGAAAGCGCAGAAAGCTCAAGGAGACATCGGTCGGTAGCACGCTGCCATCGGCCCGCAGGCAATTGGTTTCGAAACTTTGTGGCGCATCGTCGCTGGCCCTGGCGCGCTTCCACAGGTTCAACCAGCGATCCATGTGCAAGCCTGGCTCGAACTCGATCAATGGCCGGTCGATGATCCCACCCGGCGGATAGCCCAGCATGGTTTCGGCCGCACGGTTGGCATAACGAACATGACTGTCCCAGTTCACCCACAGGATGCCAACGGTGCTCTGGTCGATGGAAAACTGCGTGAGCCGCAGAGCCTCTTCGCTGGCGGCGCGCAAGGCAATGTCTGCCTGCGCCGCTACCAGGCGCTGCTCCAGGCTATGCTGCTGGCGCCGTTGCCAGAACACGATGGCCATTGCGCTGAGCGCCACCACCAACAACAGCAGGCAGAGGTTTTGCCAGAACCCCCGGGATTCGGTGAGCCGTGGATACTTGGGTTGCAGCCACTGGTTGTGCAGCGCCTCCAGGTCCTTGGCCGGGATCGCCCGCAGCGCGCTTTCGACGATACCGGCCAACTCCGGCAGGTCGCGCCGCGTCGCCACCCGCAGCAGCTGGGGCAAGCCGATATCACCGACCACCACCAACCCGGCGAACTCCGGTTCGACGGACAACCGCCCCAATTGCGCCTCGTCGACCACCGCGTAGGCGGCTTGTTGACTCAGCAGCAGCTGCAATGCCTGGCGTTCGACCGGTACACCCTGCAGGTTCAAATGCGGATAGTTGGCGCGCAGGTAGTCGGCGGTGGTACTGGGCATGCGTACGGCGACGCGGGTCTGGCTGTCGAGCTTTTCCAGTTCCACTGCACCGGTGCTTTTCTGGTCGCTGACCACCAGCTGCGGCACCCGCATGTACGGATCTGAAAACTGCCAGAGACGCAGACCGCCAGGGGTCTGCGTCAGCCCCGGGGCGATGTCGATTTCGCCTGCGCGAGCGGCCGCTTCCAGTTGCTCCAGGTCGGGAAAGTTGCGCCAGCTCAGTTCGACCTTGAGCGACTTGGCCAGCCACTTCATCAGCTCGACATTGACCCCGGACAGGCGCTGCAAGCGGCGGTCGTACTGGGCGTAGGGCGCTTGCAACACCAGTCCCACCCGCAAATCGCCCTGCTGCGCCAGCCATTGTTGCTGGCCTGCCGACAATGGCGCGACATGCGCCGGTGGCGCGACCGTCGCCCAGCCCGTCAAGGGCAGCCACAAACAGCCGATAACCCACAGGCAGCGTAAAAGCATCATCGAACTCTCACACACTGACAAACCCTGACCAACCCATTAGGCTGCCGGAATAACTTCTGGCCTGGAATATCCGATGCTCCCTGTCTACCGCCTGGCACTGCCAGCATTGTGCCTGTCGCTGATCCTGCCATGTGCATTTTCCGTTGAGGCCGCCGACCCGGCAGCTGCCGCGGCGGTAAAACCCGCCGAAGAAAAACCGCTCGAACGTCAGCCGTTGCCTGAGCGTAGTCAGGAAGACGCTACTGCACTCGAGCGAAAAATTCCGCTTCAGGAACAGCAGCAACTGCAAGCGGGCAGCGCTACGTTCCTGGCCCTTTGGAAGCCGGCCAACTCCGCTGATCCCAAAGGCGCTGTGATTATCATCCCGGGCGCCGGTGAAACTGTTGACTGGCCGCAAGCAATCGGTCCGCTGCGCCGTCAATTGCCGGATGCCCAATGGAGCAGCCTGAGTATCACCTTGCCTGATTTGCAAAGCGATGCCATTGCGCCACGCGTGGTTGAACCCGCTCCAACCCCCAAGGCGCCGGATGTCGGCAGCAAAGACTCGACCACCGCGCCCCCCATCGAACAGGCGGCGGGCGGCGAAGCCGAGGTGGCAGACAAAGCCGTCATCGAATCCGCCGACGAGCAGGCCAAGGCTGACGCCGAGCGAATCTTCGCCCGAATCGACGCGGCCATCGCTTTTGCCGAACAGCAAAGCGCCCGCAGTATCGTCGTGCTGGGGCATGGCACGGGTGCTTATTGGGCCGCGCGTTATCTGAGCGAGAAGCAGACAGCGCAAGTCGAGCGCTTCGTCATGGTCGCCGCGCAGACGCCGGGCAACGTGACACCGGAACTGGACGAACTCACGCCAACCCTCAAACTGCCTACCGCCGACCTTTTCTATATGGACAAACCGCTGGATCGCAACGCGGCGCTGGCCCGCTTGCAAGCCAGCAAACGCTTGAAGACCTCGGCCTTCAGCCAGGTCTCGCTCAAGGCTTTGCCCGGCAACAACAAGGCGCAACAGGAACAACTGGTGCGCCGGGTCCGCGGCTGGTTGAATCCACAAAACGCGGCGGCTGATTGACCGGGTCGCCGTCGACAAAACTCGCTGCGGCTAGCGAAAATCCCGCCGTTGACGAATCAATGTATAGGCGTTGTGCAGCTCGCGCGTCTTGTCGGTGGCCTCGCGAACCTGTGACGCCGTCGCACCACTGCCGGCAATCTTGTCCGGGTGATGGCGACTGAGCAGGCGTCGATAGGCACGCTTGATCTGGGCGGGCTCGCTGGTGGCAGACACCCCCAACAGCCGCAAGGCGTCCTGATAGGTTGTAACACTGCTGACCAACGGTCGATGCTGCGGCTCATATTCGGCCGCCAACCCCTTGACCTGTGGCGCGCTCCACCCCAGCCAGCTGCCCCACTGGAGGACCAGTTCACGCTCACGGCTGCCCGCATGACCATCGGCCCAAACCATCCTCCAGCAAGCGCGCAAGACCCCTTCTGCGGCAAAGGGCTGAGACCTCAGCCGGCGCAAATGGCCACGTAACCGGTCATTGCCCGCCTTGCCCCGATTGAACGCGGCAATAGCCCGGCGCTGTGCCGATTCGGACATTTCCAGGGAACACATCTCCGCGCGGGCCTGCTGGATATGCCCCTCCACGACCCTTCCGTCACACTTGGCCAGGCGCCCCAACAACACAAACAACAACTCGTCGTTGCGCAGGACCGGTCGCCCCCCGAGTTTTTCACGCAGATGCGCCCAACTCTGCAGGTGCAGGTGCCTGTCCAGCACCTGCCCCAGCAAGGCCCCGAGCATGGCCCCCGGAATGCTGGCGATGGCAAAGCCTGCTCCGGCTCCGATCAGCGTCGCTGGCCACAGCATCTCAGCGGCTCGCTTCGATCAGTGTTTCAGCTTCGGCAAGACGCTCGTGGGTACCGACATCGACCCAAAGCCCCTTCAGGCGCTCGCCAGTTACTTGCCCGTCAGCCATGGCCTTGCGCAGCAGCGGCGCAAGCTTGAAGGCCCCTGCCGAGCAGCCATCGAACAACTGAGGATGCAACACGGCGATACCGCTGTAGGTCAAGGTGGCGGTGTCCGGCTGACCGTCCCGGACCTGGTCGCCGGTCAGGTTGAAATCACCGGCAAGGTGGTGGGGTGGGTTGTCGGCCAGCACCAGGTGTGCCAGCCCGGCGATAGGTTGATGCAACACGCTGAAATCGTAGTCGGTCCAGATATCCCCATTGACGACCAGGAAAGCCTCGTCACCCAACAACGGCAACGCGCGGAAGATTCCGCCCCCGGTTTCCAAGGGTTCGCCTTCGGCCGAGTAGCGAATGCTGACACCGTAGCGCGAACCATCGCCCAAGTAGTCTTCGATCTGCTGACCGAGCCAGGCGTGATTGATCACGATCTCGGTAAACCCGGCAGCGGCCAGCGCTCGCAGGTGATACTCGATCAGCGGCACGCCACCGGCACGAACCAGCGGCTTGGGCGTGGTCAAGGTCAAGGGACGCATGCGCTCACCCTTGCCTGCCGCCAGAATCATCGCCTTCATGCCGTCACTCCAGCACGCAGGCTGGCCAGCAATACATCCAGCTCAGCCAGTTCAGGACGACGCGCAATCACTGCATCTATATACGCAAAGAAGCGTGGCACATCAGCCAGGTAGCGCGGCTTGCCGTCACGGTGGCAAATGCGCGCGAAGATACCGATCACTTTCAGGTGACGCTGCACACCCATCAGGTCGCTGGCGCGCAGGAAGTCTTCGAAGTCGGGCTGCACCGGGATATCCAGCGCCGCTGCCTGCTCCCAGTAACTTTCCAGCCAGCCGCGCACGCGCTCTTCAGGCCAGCTGAGGAAGGCATCCTTGAACAGGCAGGTCACATCGTAGGTGACAGGACCATAGACAGCGTCCTGAAAATCCAGCACGCCGGGATTGGGCTCACTGAGCATCAGGTTGCGCGGCATGTAGTCGCGGTGCACCAGGACTTTCGGCTGGGCCAGGGCACTGTCGATCAACAGATCGCTGACCTGCTGCCAGAGTACTTGCTGCGCCGCATCGAACTCGATGCCCAACTCATGCTTGACGTACCACTCCGGGAACAATTGCAGCTCGCGGCGCAACAACGCCACGTCGTAACTCGGCAGTGGTGCAACCATCGGCAATTGCTGGAACGCCAGTAGCGCTTGCAGGGCATCCTTGAACAGGTCGTCGGCGTTCGCGCTGTCGATCACGTCCAGGTACGTCTTGTTGCCCAGGTCATTGAGCAAAAGAAATCCGCGATCAAGGTCCTCGGCGTAGATTTTCGGCACATTTATTCCGGATTTCGCCAGCAGAAAAGCGATATCCACGAACGGCTTGCAGTTTTCCTGGGGCGGTGGCGCGTCCATCACGATCAAGCTTCTACCGGCACCTTCCCAACGGAAATAGCGCCGAAAACTCGCATCGCTGCTGGCCGCAGTCAACGTGGCCGGGGGGACGGCACCCCATCCCTGTTGCGCAAAAAGGATTGCCAATTGCTCATCGAGCCAAACTTTAAGGTGTTGCAAACGTAGATCTTGGTCAGGCATTGCAAGGGTCTCCGACGGCGCTAGCCGTCAAGCGGGTCATGCTTTATTATCCAGCATCTTTTTCAGACCATCGAGAGGCGTGCGGCCCACACCGCGGGCAGATGGCACGCAGGAAGCCCGGACTATTAAGATGGCATTGAAATCCCCCGCGTTTCGTAAAAAATTTCCGTTGTTGATGACCGGCAGTTTGCTGGCTCTGCAACCCTTGGCCAGCCCTTTCGTGGTCGCCGCGGAACAGTATGACTGCTCGGTCTCCGCTTCGGGTGCCTGGAATTGTGCGCCAAAATCGCCGGCGGCGGCATTGCCTCCGCGTCCTGTCCATGAAGGCAGCGCCGTCAGCGCCACCGGCGAGACACCCGCCGAAACGGGCGCCAGCGAAGAGACAGGCGCCAAACCTGCACTGGTCACCGAATCCAAAGGCCGCGGCCTGAAGTCGCGTAGCGCAGACTATAGCCACCTCGACTGGGTTCCACGCGAGCAACTCACTGCAGCACAATTGGCCGAAACCGGTCCTTATTGTTCTGGTTCCTATATCGAACCGATTCGTCCTGGCATGAATGACAAGACGAATAAAAGTGACGCCCCAACCTTTATCGGCGCCAAAGCTTCCCGCTACAAGCAGGATGAGCAAGTCGCCACCCTGGCCGGTGACGTGGTCATGCGCCAGGGCAGCATGCAGGTCGAAGCGGACGAAGCCAACCTCTACCAGGCCGAGAGCCGGGGTGAGCTGAGCGGCAACGTGCGCATTCGCGACAACGGTGCACTGATCGTGGGTGACCACGCCGATGTGCAGCTCGATACCGGTGAAGCCAAGGTCGACAACGCCGAATACGTGATGCACAAATCGCGCATCCGCGGTAACGCGCTGTACGCCAAGCGTGCCGAGAACGCGATCATCCGTCTCAAGGATGGTACGTACACCACGTGCGAACCGAACAGCAACGCCTGGCAGCTCAAGGGCAACAACATCACCCTGAACCCGGCAACCGGCTTCGGTACCGCGACCAACGTGACGCTGCGGGTCAAGGACATTCCGGTCCTGTACACGCCGTATATCTACTTCCCGATCGACGACCGTCGTCAATCCGGCTTCCTGCCGCCGACCATCGGCACCGGCAGCGATACCGGCTTCCTGCTGGTCACGCCGTACTACTTCAACCTGGCACCGAACTACGATGCCACGTTGTACCCGCGCTACATGAGCGATCGCGGCCTGTTGATGGAAGGCGAATTCCGCTACCTCACCAAGTCCAGCGAAGGCCAGTTCGGCGCCGCGTACCTCAATGACGAGAACGACGATCGCAAGCTGCAGACCGATTACGATAAAACCCGCTACATGTACAACTGGCAGCACAAGGGTGGTCTTGATTCGCGTGTGCTGACCCAGGTCGACTACACCAAGATCAGCGATCCCTATTACTTCCAGGATCTGCAAACAGACCAGATTGGTGTGAAAAGCGCCGATTACGTCAACCAGCAGGGTTCTGTTACCTACCGCGGCGACAGCTACACCGCTCGCGTGAATGCCCAGGCGTATCAACTGGCGACCGTATCGGACATCACCCCGTACGACCGTTTGCCGCAGATCACCTTCAATGGCGCGCTGCCGGATCGTCCAGGCGGCCTGAATTTCACCTATGACACAGAAATCGTGCGGTTCGACCGCGACCTGAAAAACGGTAACTACACCGATGAAGATGGTGTTGTATCGCCGCGCCTCGATAGAAACGTTCAAGGTCTGGCCCGCGCCAATGGCGATCGCCTCAACCTTGCGCCAGCGGTAAGCTTCCCGATGGAGGCGAGCTATGGCTTCCTGACGCCAAAGCTCAAGTATCAGTACACGCAGTACCAACTGGACCTGGACAGCATCGGCAAAAGCCAGGTTGCCGCGCAGACGGCAGAACAGGACCAGCTCAACGGCACATTCGATAGCAATCAGAACCGTGGCGTGCCGATCGCCAGCATCGACAGCGGACTGTATTTCGACCGCAAGACCAACTGGTTTGGCAAAGACTATAACCAGACCCTTGAGCCACGCCTGTTCTACCTCTACGTGCCCGAGAAGGACCAGGAAGACATTCCGGTATTCGACACCAGCGAATACACCTTCAACTATGGGTCGCTGTTCCGCGACAACCGTTTCTCTGGCTCTGACCGTGTCGGCGACGAGAACAAACTGTCCCTGGGCGTGACCAGTCGCTGGATCGAAGAAAACGGTTTTGAGCGCCAACGCATCAGTGTCGGCCAGGCGCTTTACTTCAAGGATCGTAAAGTCCAGCTGCCAGGCATCAATTTCAACGATCGCGAAGATGCCAAGTCAGATGTGTCCCCATATGCGCTGGAATACGAATACCGCTGGAACCGCGATTGGCGCACGACCGCCGATTACAACTGGGACCCGGACAGCCGCAGCCCTCGCTCGGGCAGCGCGATGTTCCACTACCAGCCTGAAGACAACCCGAACAAGGTCATCAACGCCGGCTATCGCTATCGCAATGACCAGGTTCGATACGACCAGTCCTCCGGTAAATGGCAGGTCGGCGGCGGTGACTATGGTGTTCCAGGCCAGCCTGGCTACGTGAAGGACTACTACAAGATCGAACAGCACGACTTCTCGGTGATCTGGCCAGTCGTGCCGCAATGGAACGTCATCAGCCGCTGGCAGTACGACTACAACCGCAACCGTACCCTGGAAGCCTTCGGTGGCTTCGAGTACGACAACTGCTGCTGGAAACTGCGCCTGATCAACCGTTACTGGGTCGATTATGACGAAACCAGTCAAGACGCTCCGGAAAACGAAAAAGGCGACCATGGCGTCTTCCTCCAAATTGTTCTGAAGGGACTCGGCGGCCTCACCGGCGCCAAAGTAGAGAGTTTCCTCGACAAAGGCATCCAAGGTTATCGTGAACGTGAAGACCAAGCTTTCTGATTGTCTGCGCCCGCTGCTGCTGGGCGCGCTGTTCCTGGGTACCGCGGCCAACGCCGCGGTACAGTCCATCGATAAAGTGGTGGCCATTGTCGACAACGACGTGGTCATGCAAAGCCAACTGGACCAACGGGTCCATGAAGTCCAGCAAACCATCGCCAAGCGCGGCTCCGCCGTGCCTCCGGCCAGCGTACTGGAGCAACAGGTGCTCGAGCGCCTGATCGTCGAGAACCTGCAACTGCAGATCGGCGAACGTTCCGGCATCCGTATCACCGATGAAGAACTGAACCAGGCTGTCGGCACCATCGCCCAGCGCAATAACATGTCGGTTGAGCAATTTCGCGCGGCACTGACTCACGATGGCCTGTCCTACGACGATGCTCGTGACCAGATCCGTCGTGAGATGGTCATCAGCCGCGTGCGCCAACGCCGTGTGGCCGAGCGTATCCAGGTGTCCGAGCAGGAAGTCAAAAACTTCCTCGCCTCAGACCTTGGCAAAATGCAGCTGTCCCAAGAGTTCCGCCTGTCCAACATCATGATTGCCACGCCGGAAAGCGCCAATTCCGACGCCATTCAGAATGCGGCCAAACAGGCTGACGCGGTTTACCAGCAACTCAAGCAAGGCGCTGACTTCGCTCAGTTGGCCCTGGCCAAATCCGCCAGCGAAACCGCACTGGAAGGCGGCGACATGGGCTGGCGTAAAGCCGCTCAACTGCCACCACCCTTCGATCGCCTGTTGAGCACCATGGCTGTTGGCGATATCACCCAGCCAATGCGTACGCCAGGTGGCTTCATCATCCTGAAGATCACCGACAAGCGTGGCGGTGAAGCGCAGGTGCGTGATGAAGTGCACGTTCGTCACATCCTGGTCAAACCAAGTCCGATCCGTGACGAAGCAAAAACCAAGGCCCTGGCCGAGTCGCTCTACAGCCGCATCGAATCGGGTGAAGACTTCGGCGAACTGGCAAAAAGCTACTCGGAAGATCCGGGGTCCGCGCTCAACGGCGGCGACCTGAACTGGATCGACCCGAGTGTATTGGTTCCGGAGTTCCGCGAAGTGATGGCCAAGACCCCACAAGGTCAGCTGTCCAAGCCGTTCCAGACTCAATACGGCTGGCACGTCCTGGAAGTCCTTGGCCGTCGCGCCACCGACAGCACCAACCAGGCTCGCGAGCAACAAGCGATGACCGTACTGCGTAACCGCAAATACGACGAAGAGTTGCAAACCTGGCTGCGTCAGATCCGTGACGAAGCGTACGTGGAAATCAAACTCCCTGGCGCCGACCAGGCAGCACAGTGAAACCCAAGCGTTTCGCGCTGACACCCGGCGAACCAGCCGGCATAGGTCCCGACCTGTGCCTGCTGCTCGCCGCGCAAGCCCAGCCGCACCCCCTGATTGCCATTACCAGCCGCGACCTGCTCCTTGAGCGGGCCGCGCAGCTGGGTGTGGTTGTCGATGTGCTGCCCGTCACGCCAGACAACTGGCCGGATGTTCCCGCTCCCGCCAACAGCCTGTATGTCTGGGATACACCGCTCAATGCCAAGGTCGTCGCCGGGCAACTGGACAAGGCCAACGCCGCTTTCGTCCTGGAAACCCTGACACGCGCCGGCCAAGGCTGCCTGGACGGGCATTTTGCCGGCATGATCACCGCGCCGGTACACAAAGGCGTGATCAATGAATCCGGTATAGCGTTTTCCGGGCACACGGAGTTCCTCGCTGACCTGACCCATACCGCGCAAGTGGTCATGATGCTCGCTACCCGCGGCCTACGGGTAGCGCTGGTTACCACTCACCTGCCCCTGCGCGAGATTGCCGATGCAATCACGCCGCAACGCCTGGAGCGGGTGACGCGCATCCTGCACGCCGATCTGCAGGAAAAATTCGGTATCGCCAAGCCACGCATCCTGGTGTGCGGGCTCAACCCCCATGCCGGAGAAGGCGGACACCTGGGCCATGAAGAAATCGATATCATCGAACCCACATTAGAGCGCCTGCGCGGCGAAGGCATGGACCTACGCGGCCCCTTGCCCGCCGACACTCTGTTTACCCCCAAATATCTGGAGCATTGCGACGCAGTGCTGGCGATGTACCACGATCAGGGCCTGCCTGTGCTGAAATACAAAGGCTTCGGCGCAGCAGTCAATGTGACCCTCGGCTTGCCGATCATCCGCACATCGGTCGACCACGGCACCGCCCTGGATTTGGCCGGCAGCGGCAAAATCGACACCGGCAGCCTGCAAGTCGCCCTGGAAACCGCCTACCAGATGGCCGAGACCCGTTTATGACCGAGCAATACCAACACAAGGCGCGCAAGCGCTTTGGCCAGAACTTCCTGCACGATGCTGGCGTTATCGACCGCATCCTGCGCTCCATCCATGCCAAGGCCGAAGACCGTCTTCTGGAAATCGGCCCTGGCCAGGGCGCATTGACCCAAGGCCTGCTCAGCAGCGGCGCCCAGCTCGATGTGGTGGAACTGGACAAGGACCTGATCCCTATCCTCAACCAGCAGTTTGCCGGCAAGAGCAACTTCAACCTGCACCAGGGTGACGCACTGAAGTTCGACTTCACCAGCCTGAACGCTGCTCCAGGCAGCCTGCGTGTGGTCGGCAACCTGCCCTACAACATCTCTACACCGCTGATTTTCCACCTGCTGCACAACGCCCACCTGATTCGCGACATGCACTTCATGCTGCAAAAGGAAGTGGTCGAGCGCCTGGCGGCAGGGCCTGGCGGCGGTGACTGGGGTCGGCTGTCGATCATGGTTCAGTACCACTGCCGAGTCGAACACCTGTTCAACGTAGGTCCTGGCGCATTCAATCCGCCGCCGAAAGTCGACTCGGCCATCGTGCGCCTGGTCCCCCACGCAGTATTGCCGCACCCGGCAAAGGACCACCGTTTGCTGGAGCGCGTCGTGCGTGAGGCCTTCAACCAGCGCCGCAAAACCCTGCGTAACACACTTAAGCTGTTGCTGAGCAATGCCGAAATCGAAGCCGCTGGGGTCGATGGCAGCTTGCGTCCCGAGCAGCTCGACCTGGCAGCCTTCGTGCGCCTTGCCGACAAGCTCAGCGAACAAGTCCTACAAAAACCCGCGGACGCCTGACAGAACTGAAGCGTTATCGGGTAGGACACCAGCGCCCATGTCTGGTTTACTATCCGATACCTGGCCTAGACTGACTCATCAGTTACGCCCCGCGTTCCGCTTCGTTTTTAAGGCCCTTTGCATGTCCGATCCTCGTTATCAGGTCGACGTCAGCGTCGTCACCCGCTATCTGGCAGAACAGTCGCAACCCGAGCAAGAGCGTTTTGCCTTCGCGTACACCATCACTGTGCAAAATAACGGCCTGTTACCGGCCAAACTGTTGTCACGGCACTGGGTCATCACCGATGGCGATGGACATGTCGAGGAGGTTCGTGGTGCGGGCGTGGTTGGCCAGCAACCACTGATCGAGCCGGGTAAAAGCCATACCTACAGCAGCGGGACCGTAATGACCTCCAAAGTCGGCACCATGCAGGGTACTTACGAGATGCTCGCTGGCGATGGCAAACATTTCGATGCCACCATCGCCCCGTTCCGCCTGGCGGTGCCCGGAGCCTTGCACTGATGGCGACCTTTGCCGTTGGCGACCTGCAAGGCTGCCTCGACGCATTGCAGTGCCTGCTCAAGAAGGTCGCCTTCGATCCGGCAAAAGATTGTCTGTGGCTGGTGGGCGACCTGGTCAACCGTGGCCCGCAGTCGCTGGAAACCCTGCGCTTCCTCTATAGCATTCGCCAGTCGCTGGTGTGCGTGCTCGGCAACCACGACCTGCACTTGCTGGCGGCCGGGAAGAATATCGAACGCCTGAAGAAAACCGACACCCTGTGCGAGATCATAGAAGCCCCCGATAGCGTCGAGTTGCTGGAATGGCTGCGTCAGCAAAAACTCATGCACTACGACGAACAGCGCAACATTGCGATGGTGCATGCCGGCATTCCACCGCAGTGGTCGCTGCGCAAAGCGCTGAAATACGCCGCCGAAGTCGAGACCGCCCTGCGCGACGACAACCTGCTGCCACCCTACCTCGATGGCATGTACGGTAACGATCCAGCGAAATGGGACAGCGACCTCAAGGGCGTGACACGCCTGCGGGTGATCACCAACTATTTCACGCGCATGCGCTTCTGTACGGCCGAGGGCAAGCTTGACCTCAAGAGCAAGGAAGGCCTCGACACCGCCCCTGCAGGCTACAAGCCCTGGTTCCAGCACAAGGAACGCAAGACCCGCGACCTGAAGATCATCTTCGGCCACTGGGCAGCGCTGGAAGGCAAGGTCCAGGAGCCGAACGTCTCAGCCCTCGATACCGGCTGCGTCTGGGGTGGTGCCCTGACCCTGATGAACGTAGACACGGGCGAACGCCTGTCCTGCAAATGCGACGAACGTGGCCATGCCGCGATGCCGCCAGTCGTCCCACAGATTTCCGAACCATCGTCAGCCAGCGCCCCGCGCTAGACTGCGCTTTCAGCCGAGCCACAGGAGCCCGCCATGAGCGAATTCAAACGTATCCCCCCGGAACAGGCCCAGGCCCTGCGCGAACAAGGCGCAGTGGTGGTCGACGTCCGCGATCCTGCGACCTTTGCCGCCCTGCACATCAGCGGCTCGAAGCACCTGGACAACCACTCCCTGCACGCCTTCATCCAGAGTGCCGATCTGGACGCGCCAACCGTGGTGGTCTGCTATCACGGCAACTCCAGCCAGGGTGCCGCTGCCTACCTGATCAGCCAGGGTTTCTCCGACGTCTACAGCATGGATGGCGGTTTTGAGCTGTGGCGTACGACTTATCCTGCGGAAACGGCGCAAGGCACCTCCGAATAATTTTTTTGTCATGCGCAAGCCCCGGCTGCCGCGGGCTCGCGCGGTGGCAGACGAACGGTCAGCCACAACTAATTACGTATCTCGCCTTTACCTCCCGAATTCCCAACTATCCTTAAGCGCAGGCCATCCAAAACAGGGGAGAGCCGGTACACCGGCGCACGGGTCATCGGGAGTAGCTTTCGGGGTAGTCAGCTTCGAAAGAGTTCTGGGGGGTAAACAGCGACTGCCTGTTCGGTTGCTGCCAGCATCGACTGAGTGATCCGGCGTCGGCTCCACGTATCGAGCGAGGTGACGTCATGAGTATCTTTAGCCACTTCCAACAACGTTTCGAGTCCACACGCCAGGAAGAACTCTCGCTGCAAGAGTATCTGGAGTTGTGCAAAAAGGACCGTAGCGCCTACGTTTCCGCCGCCGAGCGTCTGTTGCTGGCCATCGGTGAGCCGGAACTCCTCGACACCTCGACCAACTCGAGGCTGTCGCGAATCTTCTCCAACAAGGTGATCCGCCGCTATCCGGCCTTTGAAGACTTCCACGGGATGGAAGAATGCATCGACCAGATCGTGTCGTATTTCCGCCATGCCGCCCAAGGCCTGGAAGAGAAGAAACAGATCCTTTATCTGCTCGGCCCCGTCGGCGGTGGTAAATCGTCCCTGGCCGAAAAACTCAAGCAACTGATGGAAAGAGTGCCCTTCTACGCGATCAAGGGCTCGCCGGTATTCGAATCGCCACTGGGTCTGTTCAACGCCACTGAAGATGGCGCGATCCTCGAGGAAGACTTCGGCATCCCGCGGCGCTACCTCAACACCATCATGTCGCCATGGGCCACCAAGCGCTTGGCCGAATTCGGCGGTGACATCAGCCAGTTCCGCGTGGTCAAGCTCTATCCGTCGATCCTCAACCAGATCGCCGTGGCCAAAACCGAACCAGGCGATGAAAACAACCAGGACATTTCGGCACTGGTGGGTAAGGTCGATATCCGCAAACTGGAAGAATTCCCACAGAACGATGCCGATGCCTACAGCTATTCGGGCGCACTGTGCCGGGCCAACCAGGGCCTGATGGAATTCGTCGAAATGTTCAAGGCGCCGATCAAGGTGCTGCACCCACTGCTGACCGCCACCCAGGAAGGCAACTACAACAGTACCGAAGGGCTTGGGGCAATTCCGTTCACCGGGATCCTGCTGGCCCACTCCAACGAATCGGAGTGGCACACCTTCCGCAACAACAAGAACAACGAAGCGTTCATCGACCGGATCTACATCGTCAAGGTGCCGTACTGCCTGCGTGTCAGTGACGAAGTGAAGATCTACGACAAGCTGCTGTTCAACAGCTCGCTGGCCAAAGCCCATTGCGCGCCAGACACCTTGAAGATGCTTGCACAGTTCACCGTACTTTCACGCCTGAAGGAGCCAGAAAACTCGAACATCTACTCCAAGATGCGGGTGTATGACGGTGAAAACCTCAAGGACACCGATCCGAAGGCCAAGTCTATCCAGGAGTATCGCGACAACGCCGGCGTCGATGAAGGCATGAACGGCCTGTCGACCCGCTTCGCGTTCAAGATCCTGTCCAAGGTCTTCAACTTCGACCCCCATGAAATCGCCGCCAACCCGGTTCACCTGCTCTATGTGCTGGAGCAACAGATCGAGCAGGAGCAGTTCCAGGCCGAAACCCGCGAGCGCTACCTGCGCTTCCTCAAGGAGTATCTGGCACCGCGATACATCGAATTCATCGGCAAGGAGATCCAGACCGCCTACCTCGAGTCCTACAGCGAGTACGGCCAGAACATCTTCGATCGTTATGTGCTGTACGCGGACTTCTGGATTCAGGACCAGGAGTATCGCGATCCGGAAACCGGCGAGATTCTCAACCGCGTCGCACTGAACGAAGAACTGGAGAAAATCGAAAAACCGGCGGGCATCAGCAATCCGAAGGATTTCCGCAACGAAATCGTCAACTTCGTACTGCGCGCCCGGGCCAACAACAATGGCAAGAACCCGACCTGGCTCAGCTACGAAAAACTGCGGGTGGTCATCGAGAAGAAAATGTTCTCCAACACCGAGGACCTCCTGCCCGTCATCAGCTTCAACGCCAAGGCCAGCAAAGAGGACCAGCAGAAACACAACGACTTCGTCACACGAATGGTCGAACGCGGTTACACCGACAAACAGGTACGGCTGCTGTCCGAGTGGTACCTGAGGGTCAGAAAATCCCAGTAAGGGAGCTGCAGGCGGCAAGCGACACCGCACCACCGAAAACGCGTTGTTGGCGTAATTGTGGCCATATGTCGCGCGCCGCTTGTTTCTGAAGCTTCTGTCTTGCAGCTTGAAGCTTATGACTCGAAGCTCCCCGGAGGGCCTATGAGCTATGTGATCGACCGACGTCTCAATGGCAAGAACAAGAGCACGGTGAACCGCCAGCGGTTTCTGCGGCGGTACCGTGACCACATCAAAAAGGCTGTCGAAGAGGCGGTCAGTCGGCGTTCCATTACCGATATGGAACACGGCGAGCAAATCAGCATCCCGGGGCGTGACATCGACGAACCGGTGCTTCACCACGGGCGTGGCGGCAAACAGACCGTCGTGCACCCCGGCAACAAGGAATTCACCAGCGGCGAACACATTGCGCGCCCACCTGGGGGTGGTGGCGGCAGAGGGCCTGGCAAGGCCGGCAACTCGGGCGAAGGAATGGACGAGTTCGTCTTCCAGATCACCCAGGAAGAATTCCTCGAATTCATGTTCGAAGACCTTGAGCTGCCTAACCTGGTCAAGCGCAACCTGACCGGCACCGACACCTTCAAGACCGTTCGCGCAGGGATCAGCAACGAGGGCAATCCGTCGCGGATCAACATCATCCGCACACTGCGCTCAGCCCATGCTCGGCGAATCGCCCTCTCTGGCAGCAGCCGGGCGAAACTGCGCGAAGCCAAGGAAGAACTCCTGCGACTCAAACAGGAAGAACCGGACAACTTCGGCGATATCCAGGAACTTGAGGCAGAAATCGAAAAACTCAGCGCACGCATTCATCGCGTCCCTTTTCTCGACACCTTCGACCTCAAGTACAACCTGCTGATCAAGCAACCCAACCCCAGCTCGAAGGCGGTGATGTTCTGCCTCATGGACGTTTCCGGCTCGATGACCCAGGCGACCAAGGACATCGCCAAGCGCTTCTTCATCCTGCTGTACCTGTTTCTCAAGCGTAACTACGACAAGATTGACGTGGTGTTCATCCGCCACCACACCAGCGCCCGTGAAGTGGACGAGGAAGAGTTCTTCTACTCCCGCGAAACCGGCGGGACCATCGTGTCCAGTGCCTTGAAGTTGATGCAAGAGATCATGGCCGAGCGCTATCCGGCAAACGAGTGGAACATCTATGCCGCCCAGGCCTCCGACGGCGACAACTGGAACGACGACTCGCCGATTTGCCGCGACATCCTGATCAACCAGATCATGCCTTTCGTGCAGTACTACACTTATGTCGAGATTACCCCACGGGAACATCAGGCCCTGTGGTTCGAATACGAGCGCATCGCCGAAGCCTTTTCCGACACTTTTGCCCAGCAACAACTGGTATCGGCCGGGGATATCTATCCGGTCTTCCGTGAACTCTTCCAGCGCAGGTTAGTGACATGACCGCCAAAGAGCAGAAGCGCCAACCCATATCCACCGGATCGGAATGGACGTTCGAGCTGATCCAGGCCTACGACCGTGAAATCAGTCGTATTGCGGCTCGCTACGCGCTCGATACGTACCCTAACCAGATTGAAGTGATCACCGCTGAGCAGATGATGGACGCCTACGCCTCTGTGGGCATGCCTCTGGGCTATCACCACTGGTCCTACGGCAAACACTTCCTCAGCACCGAAAAGTCCTACACGCGTGGCCAGATGGGGTTGGCCTATGAAATCGTGATCAACTCCGATCCGTGCATCGCCTACCTCATGGAGGAAAACACCATCTGCATGCAGGCGCTGGTGGTGGCGCATGCGTGCTACGGGCACAACAGCTTCTTCAAGGGCAATTACCTGTTCCGCACATGGACCGATGCCAGCTCGATCATCGACTACCTGGTGTTCGCCAAGCAGTACATCATGCAATGCGAGGAGCGCCATGGCATCGATGCGGTCGAGGACTTGCTCGACTCCTGCCACGCCTTGATGAATTACGGGGTCGACCGCTACAAACGCCCTTACCCTATTTCCGCCGAGGAAGAACGGCGCCGCCAAAAAGACCGGGAAGAACATCTGCAGAAGCAGATCAATGACCTGTGGCGCACCATTCCCAAAGGCGCGGACAAGTACAGCGACAAGGACAACGCGCGCTTCCCCGCCGAACCGCAGGAAAACATCCTGTACTTCATCGAAAAACATGCGCCGTTGCTGGAGCCCTGGCAGCGGGAAATCGTGCGGATCGTACGCAAGATCGCCCAGTATTTTTATCCACAGCGCCAGACCCAGGTCATGAACGAAGGGTGGGCCACATTCTGGCACTACACCCTGATGAACGATCTATACGACGAAGGCCTGGTGACCGATGGCTTCATGATGGAGTTCCTGACGTCCCACACCAGCGTTGTCTTCCAGCCTGGCTTCGACAGTCCCTATTACAGCGGCATCAACCCCTACGCCTTGGGCTTTGCCATGTATCGCGACATCCGTCGCATGTGCGAAGAGCCCACTGAAGAGGATTACCGCTGGTTTCCGGACATTGCCGGCACCGACTGGCTGGCAGCCATCAAGTTCGCCATGAGCAGTTTCAAGGATGAGAGTTTCATCCTGCAGTACCTTTCACCCAAAGTGATCCGTGACCTGAAACTGTTCAGTATTCTCGATGATGATCAGAAAGACGATCTACTGGTGCCAGCCATTCACGACGAAGGCGGCTATCGCATCATCCGTGAAACCCTGGCGGCACAGTACAACCTGGGCAATCGCGAACCGAACGTTCAGATCTACAGCATCGACAGACGCGGCGACCGCTCCCTGACCCTGCGTCACCAACAACATGACCGAAAACCGCTGGGAGAGTCCACCGAGGAAGTGCTCAAGCATCTGCATCGCCTCTGGGGCTTCGATATTCACCTGGAAACCTTGCAGGGTGACCAGATCATGAAAACCCACCATGTGCCGCCACGCAGTGAACACAGCGAAGGCGATTACGGCCGACTGGACCTGGCCGTCATCCATTTGTGATTCCGGTTGTGCCTCCGAACGCTCGACGTAAGGGTTATCCTGTCGAGCTAACGGAGGTTTTTCATGCAGATTTATAAAGTTGGCGGTGCGGTACGCGATCGCCTGCTCGGCATACCTGTCACTGACATCGACCGAGTCGTGGTCGGAGCGACGACCGAAGAGATGCTCGCCCAGGGTTATCGGCCGGTGGGGGCTGACTTTCCGGTGTTTCTTCATCCGAAAACCGGCGAGGAATATGCCCTCGCCCGGACCGAACGCAAAAGCGGACGCGGTTACGGTGGGTTCACGTTCCACGCCAGTCCCGATGTGACCCTCGAAGAAGACCTGATTCGCCGCGACCTGACGATCAACGCGATGGCCGAAGACGATCAGCAGAAACTGACCGACCCCTACAACGGCCAGCGCGATCTTGAGGCCCGTGTTCTTCGGCACGTTTCCCCAGCGTTTGCCGAGGATCCCCTCCGGGTTTTGCGCGTTGCCCGCTTCGCGGCACGCTATGCCGAACTCGGCTTCACCGTCGCCCCCGAAACCCTTGAACTGATGCGCCAGCTCAGCGAATCAGGCGAACTGCAAGCGCTTACGGCGGAGCGCAGCTGGAAAGAAATCTCCCGCGCCCTGATGGAAAATCAGCCACAGGTGTTTATCGAAGTGTTGCGCGCATGCGCTGCCCTTAAAGAGCTGATGCCGGAAGTTGACGCACTGTTTGGCGTCCCGCAGCCCGAGAGCCACCACCCGGAAATCGACACTGGCGCCCACACCCTGAGCGTGCTGCAGCAAGCGGCAGAACATGAACAGCCGCTGACCGTGCGCTGGGCGTGCCTGCTACATGATCTGGGGAAAGGACTGACGCCGGAGGATCAATGGCCGCGGCACATTGCTCACGAGTCCAAGGGACTGAAACTGATCAAGGTGGTCAACGAACGCTTCAAGGCGCCGAAGGATTGCCAGGAGCTGGCGTTGCTGGTGGGCGAATATCACACCCACGGTCATCGCGCACTCGAGCTGAAGCCATCGACCTTGCTCGAGCTACTGCAGAGCTTCGACGTTTACCGTCGACCGCAACGGTTCGAGGAATTCATCGCAGCGTGCGAGATGGATGCACGTGGCCGTAAAGGGCTGGAGCAGAGAAGTTATCCACAGGCGGATTATCTGCGCGGGGCGGCGACAGCAGCGCGTAGCGTGGCGGTTCAGCCGTTGCTGGAGCAGGGATTCAAGGGGCCGCAGTTGGGTGAGGCGATCAAGCGCGAACGGCTCAAGGCTTTGAAGGCCTACAAGGAACAAGCTTAAGCATCAAAAGTTCGCAGCCTGCGGCAGCTCCTATAGGGGAAATATGCGTTTCCCTGGAGGAGCTGCCGCAGGCTGGCTGCGATCATTGCTTTACAGCAAGCTGGACGGGGTCAATGACTGCCCACGCCACTCAAACGCCACCGGCGCCAGCACCTGATCAATCTGCGATTCGGCCCACAACGCGGCGAAATTTTTACCTACGCCCGGGTGTACGCGATCTGGAGCAATCAGCGACAACGGCCACAACACAAAGGCATTCTTAAGAATTTCCGCCCTCGGCAACACCAGGCCATCGAAGTTTCCCACAAGGTCGCCGTACAGCAACACGTCGATATCCAGAGGCAAACCTCGGCGATCCGGTGCATAACGACCGTTATCGGCCTCGATAAACTTCAACCGGCGATCCAGCTCCATTAGCGGCAAGTCGGTGTAGGCCGACACCACGAAATTGAAGAACGGCCCGCTCTTGATCCCCACCGGCTGGCTTTCGAAAACCGCGGAGCAACGAATATCCACCAGAAAACCCGCCAGGGCTTCCAGGCCGGCTTGCAAATGGGTTTCGCGCTCGATGTTGCTGCCGAGCCCGAGATACACCTGAGTCAGCGACATCCGCGCTCGATCTCCACACCCACGCCACCGGTAGCGGCAGGAACTGCGCCTGGCTTGGTCAACTTGAGGCGCATCCAGGTGATCTTGAATTCGCTCATCAGCACTTCCACCAGGCGCTCGGCGAAAGTCTCGACCAACTGGAACTGTGCCTGCTCGGCAAACGCCTGGATGCGCGATGAAACGCTCGCGTAATCAAGCGCCAGGGTCAGGTCATCGCCAGCGGCGGCCGGGCGATTGTCCCAGGCGAAACTCAGGTCAAGCCGCAAGCACTGTCGGATGCCTCGCTCCCAGTCATAGGCACCGATCACGGTGTCGACTTCCAGGCCCTCGATAAACACTCTGTCCAAGCACTTTTCTCCGCTGCACGACAAGGGCGCAATGCGCCGTTAGAATCAGGGCGTCCTCGCCCGGAATAGTTAGCATGTTTTGGTTACTGGCGATCCTCGCCTACCTGCTCGGCTCTCTGTCCTTCGCCATCTTGCTCAGCCGCTTGACCGGTAACCCCGATCCGCGAATGAGTGGCTCGGGCAATGCTGGCGCCACCAACATGCTGCGCCTGGCGGGCAAGAAACTCGCCATCCTGACGCTGCTCGGCGACCTCTGCAAAGGCCTGCTGCCCGTACTGATCGCCGGTCTCGCAGGCTTGTCACTACAGGATCAGGCCTGGATCGGTGTTTGCGCCGTCATCGGCCACCTGTTTCCACTGTACTTCCACTTTCGCGGTGGCAAGGGTGTCGCCACCGCTGCCGGCATGCTGCTGGGGCTATACCCGCCCGCGGCTCTGATGGCGGTATGCGCCTGGCTGCTGACGTTCTACCTGACCCGTACCAGCTCGCTGGCCGCCTTGATCGCCACGCCCTTGACCCTGCCACTGTTGGCCTGGCAAGAGCCGGCTGCTCTGCTGCCGATGTGCGCCCTGACCGCAATGATCGTCTGGCGCCACCGGGGCAATCTACGCGACCTGTTTGCCGGGCGCGAACGGCATTTTTAGCCGCCAGCCAGGCGCCGCCCTCATCACAAAGGCGACAACTGCTCCATCGGCCACCGCGCCTGCACGCTGATCGCCAGGCTTTCCTGCTGACCGGCCTTCAGGCGCTGACAGCCAGCAAACGCAATCATGGCGCCATTATCGGTACAGAACTGCGGACGGGCGTAAAAAACATCGCCCTTCATGTCACCGAGCATTTTTTCCAGGGAAACGCGCAACGCCTTGTTGGCACTGACGCCGCCAGCGATCACCAGGCGCTTCATGCCAGCCGCTTTCAGGGCGCGCTTGCACTTGATGGTCAAAGTCTCTACCACGGCCTGCTGGAACGCCAGCGAGATGTCGCAACGGGCTTGCTCACCGTCGTCTGCAGCGCTCACGCACTGCTGCCAGGTGTTCAGGGCGAAAGTTTTCAAGCCGCTGAAGCTGAAGTCCAGGCCTGGGCGGTCGCACATCGGACGCGGGAAGACGAAACGTCCTGCAACGCCCTGCTCTGCCAGGCGAGCGATTTCCGGGCCACCCGGATAATTGAGCCCCATCATCTTCGCGGTCTTGTCGAAGGCTTCGCCCGCGGCATCGTCCAGCGTTTCGCCAAGCAGTGTGTATTGACCGATTCCATCGACCTGAACCAACTGCGTATGGCCGCCCGACACCAACAAAGCGACGAACGGAAATTCGGGCGGCTGAGACTCCAGCATCGGCGCCAGCAGGTGTCCTTCCATGTGGTGCACGCCCAGCGCTGGAATACCCCAGGCAAAGGCCAGCGCCTGGGCACAGGAAGCACCGACCAGCAGCGCGCCGACCAGGCCGGGGCCCGCGGTATACGCGATGGCGTCGATCTCGGTCGGCACGCAGCCGGCTTCGGCCAACACCTGACGAATCAAGGGCAGCATGCGCTTGACGTGGTCACGCGAGGCCAGCTCCGGCACTACGCCACCATAGGCGCGGTGCAGGTCGATCTGGCTGAACAGCGCATCGGCCAGCAGGCCGCGCTCACTGTCGTAAAGCGCGACACCGGTTTCGTCGCAAGAGGTTTCTAATCCCAGTACTAGCATGGGTTTGCGCCTTGTTTAGGCTGAATTCGAAGGCGCGCATAATAGTCGCCGCGTGATGCCCCGACCAGCGGTTTTCGATCAGAGGCTTTGCATTCCGTGCGATGAGGGGTTAACATCCGCAACCCTTAAAAACCGACGTCTTCAAGTGCTCTTTTGCCGCGAGGATGTTGACCCCGGTAATGAATGAAGGTAGCTCTGGATGCCAGCCGTCAAAGTAAAAGAGAACGAACCCTTCGACGTAGCTCTGCGTCGTTTCAAGCGCTCCTGCGAAAAAGCCGGTGTACTGGCTGAAGTTCGTAGCCGCGAATTTTACGAGAAGCCAACTTCTGAGCGTAAGCGCAAGGCAGCAGCCGCTGTTAAGCGTCACGCCAAGAAAGTTCAGCGCGAACAGCGCCGCGCCGTTCGTCTGTACTAATACACAGACGATCGTAGCAAGCTTCTGCCAAGCCCGGCTCTGAGCCGGGCTTATGGCATTTGCGTAAAACGCTTGATGCTTCACCGTCGAAGCCGCAGACGCGACCGAGACAAATCTGCTTCACTGCGTCAGACCTGGCTTTTTTGCCAGCGGTGCACGTCTTTTCTGACGAGCCTTTCAAGGCTACTGACGAGCACACCCACTGATTCCTCTCACGACGATCAGCCCAAGGCACCTGTATGCGTGCCGAAAAAGAGCTATCCGAGACCCTTGACGGGTCGCAGCCGGATTCAGCGCAACACTTTCAAACAGTCGAATACTGACAGGCAGTAACGTCAGTGGATTTTCGGCAGATACACTTCCCGATAGCGATTATGCAGGCGATACCGGTCGAGCCGCACATTGTGCGTGCCTCAAGCAATGATCCGCGTTCAGCCACCCTTCGCTTCGGTCCCCTTTCAGCGCAGATGACGAGAACGCCATGGCCGGGCTAATTCCCCAGAGCTTCATTGACGACCTTCTGAACCGCACCGACATCGTCGACGTGGTCAGCTCGCGCCTGCAACTGAAAAAGGCCGGCAAGAACCACACTGCCTGCTGCCCGTTCCACAAAGAGAAAACACCCTCTTTCAGCGTAAGTCCCGACAAGCAGTTCTATTACTGCTTTGGCTGCGGCGCGGGTGGCAACGCCCTGGGCTTCATCATGGACCACGACAACCTGGATTTCCCCCAGGCTGTCGAAGAACTGGCCAAGGCCGCCGGGATGGAAATCCCCCGCGAGGAAAGCGGGCGACCGCACAAGCCGCGCCAGCCAACCGATTCGCCGCTGTACCCGTTGCTTACCGCTGCCGCCGATTTCTATCGCCAGGCCCTGAAGAGCCATCCGGCGCGCAAAGCTGCCGTGGACTACCTGAAAGGTCGAGGACTGACCGGTGAAATCGCCCGGGACTTCGGCCTTGGCTTTGCGCCGCCGGGCTGGGACAACCTGTTCAAGCACTTGAGCAGCGACACCCTGCAACAAAAAGCCATGATCGATGCCGGCCTGTTGATCGAGAACGCCGAAACCGGCAAACGCTACGACCGCTTTCGTGATCGCGTGATGTTCCCGATTCGCGATAGTCGCGGGCGCATCATCGCGTTCGGTGGCCGGGTACTGGGCGACGACAAGCCCAAGTACCTCAACTCGCCGGAAACCCCGGTCTTCCATAAAGGCCAGGAACTCTACGGCCTGTACGAAGCGCGCAAGAACAACCGCAACCTCGACGAAATCATCGTCGTCGAGGGCTACATGGACGTCATCGCCCTCGCCCAGCAAGGCTTGCGCAATGCCGTCGCGACCTTGGGCACCGCCACCAGCGAAGAGCACATGAAGCGCCTGTTTCGCGTCGTGCCCAGCGTGCTGTTCTGCTTCGACGGCGACCAGGCCGGCCGCAACGCCGCCTGGCGAGCCCTCGAAGCCACGCTGACGAGCCTGCAGGATGGCCGTCGCGCCCGATTCCTGTTCCTGCCCGAAGGTGAAGATCCAGACACCCTGGTCCGCTCCGAAGGCACCGATGCCTTCCGCGCACGCATCAACCAGCACGCGCAGCCATTGGCCGATTATTTTTTCCAGCAACTGACGGAAGAAGCCGACCCGCGCTCACTCGAAGGCAAGGCCCACATGGCCACCCTGGCGGCACCGCTGATCGATAAAGTCCCGGGGGCCAACCTGCGCATCCTGATGCGACAGCGCCTGAGCGAAATCACCGGCCTCAGCGGGGAGGCCGTTAGTCAGCTTGCCCAAACCGCCCCCCAGGAAGCACCGCCCGCCTACGATCCGGGCTTCGATTACGACGCAATGCCGGATTACAGCGACTACCATCAGCCGCAGGCACCGGAGATGTATGCACCACAGCAAGAGTGGACACCGAAAAAAACCGGTGCCGGCGGCAAGAAATGGGACAAGAAACCCTGGGACAAGAATGGCAAGCGTGGCGGTTATCGCGATCAGCAAAGTCCACCCAGAACGCCTATAGCTGTCGAGGCACCAACGCTCATTGCAATCCGTACCCTTATCCACCACCCGAACATGGCGGGAAAAGTGGAGAGTGCCAATCATTTTGCAAATGAGACAAATACCTATGCGCAGCTCCTGGTCGCGCTGGTCGAGGCAGTTCAGAAAAATCCTGGGCTAAACTCAATCCAACTGATGGCTCGCTGGCATGGAACCGATCAGGGGCGCCTGCTCAAGGCGCTTGCGGAAAAGGAATGGTTAATTCGAGGGGACAACCTTGAACAACAGTTTTTAGACACCATTAATAGGTTATCCGCAGCCCAGCACACACATACCCTGGACGAGCTCATCAAAAAAGCCAACGACCCAGGACTGACCGCGGAACAGAAAATGCAGATAGCAAATCAGATGCGCGACCTATTTAAAGGCAATGTTTCCGCATCAAACCCGACCTCAACTGGCGCGTGAGGTCATAGCTCAGGTATAATCCTCGGCTTGTTTTTTGCCCGCCAAGACCTTCAGTGGATAGGGTGTTATGTCCGGAAAAGCGCAACAGCAGTCTCGTATCAAAGAGTTGATCACCCTTGGTCGTGAGCAGGGCTACCTGACTTACGCGGAGGTCAACGACCACCTGCCGGAGGATATTTCAGATCCGGAACAGGTGGAAGACATCATCCGCATGATTAACGACATGGGGATCAACGTATTCGAGGTTGCGCCAGATAAGGATTCCCTTATGCTGGCCGACGCCGATACCGACGAAGCCGCGGCCGAAGAGGCAGCTGCTGCGTTGGCAGCGGTCGAGACCGACATTGGTCGCACAACCGACCCGGTGCGCATGTACATGCGCGAAATGGGTACGGTCGAGCTCCTCACGCGTGAAGGCGAAATCGAAATCGCCAAACGTATTGAAGAGGGCATCCGTGAAGTGATGAGCGCAATCGCGCACTTCCCTGGCACG
The DNA here is from genome assembly GCF_028823535.1 of Pseudomonas serbica. Taxonomy (GTDB): domain Bacteria; phylum Pseudomonadota; class Gammaproteobacteria; order Pseudomonadales; family Pseudomonadaceae; genus Aquipseudomonas; species Aquipseudomonas serbica. The sequence continues at coordinate 53,678 of NZ_JAQIYM010000001.1, forward strand.
GTTGATCATATTCTCTCCGAATACACTCGCGTCACCACCGAAGGTGGCCGCCTGTCCGACGTCCTGAGCGGTTATATCGACCCGGACGACGGCATTGCGCCGCCTGCAGCGGAAGTGCCGCCGCCGATCGACGCCAAGGCCGCGAAAGCGGATGACGATTCCGACGACGATGACGCCGAAGCTTCCGATGACGAAGAAGAAGCCGAAAGCGGTCCGGATCCGATCATCGCCGCCCAGCGTTTTGGCGCTGTCGCCGATCAGATGGAAATCACCCGCAAGGCGCTGAAAAAGCACGGTCGCCACAACAAGCTGGCAATTGCCGAGCTGTTGGCCCTGGCCGACCTGTTCATGCCGATCAAACTGGTTCCGAAGCAATTCGAAGGCCTGGTCGAGCGTGTGCGCAGCGCCCTGGATCGTCTGCGTCAGCAAGAGCGTGCAATCATGCAGCTCTGCGTTCGTGATGCACGCATGCCGCGTGCTGACTTCCTGCGCCAGTTCCCGGGCAACGAAGTCGACGAAAGCTGGAGTGATGCACTGGCCAAAGGCAAAAGCAAATACGCTGAAGCCATTGGTCGCCTGCAGCCGGACATCATTCGTTGCCAGCAGAAGCTGACCGCGCTGGAAACCGAAACCGGTTTGACGATCGCCGAGATCAAGGACATCAACCGTCGCATGTCGATCGGTGAGGCCAAGGCCCGCCGCGCGAAGAAAGAGATGGTCGAAGCGAACTTGCGTCTGGTGATCTCCATCGCCAAGAAGTACACCAACCGTGGCTTGCAATTCCTCGACCTGATCCAGGAAGGCAACATCGGCTTGATGAAAGCGGTAGACAAGTTCGAATACCGTCGCGGCTACAAATTCTCGACTTATGCCACCTGGTGGATCCGTCAGGCGATCACTCGCTCGATCGCCGACCAGGCCCGCACCATCCGTATTCCGGTGCACATGATCGAGACGATCAACAAGCTCAACCGTATTTCCCGCCAGATGCTGCAGGAAATGGGTCGCGAACCGACCCCGGAAGAGCTGGGCGAACGCATGGAAATGCCTGAGGACAAGATCCGCAAGGTATTGAAGATCGCTAAAGAGCCGATCTCCATGGAAACCCCGATCGGTGATGACGAAGACTCCCATCTGGGCGACTTCATCGAAGACTCGACCATGCAGTCGCCAATCGATGTCGCCACCGTTGAGAGCCTCAAGGAAGCGACTCGCGAAGTGCTGTCCGGCCTCACTGCCCGTGAAGCCAAGGTACTGCGCATGCGCTTCGGTATCGACATGAATACCGACCACACCCTCGAGGAGGTTGGTAAGCAGTTCGACGTGACCCGTGAACGGATTCGTCAAATCGAAGCCAAGGCGTTGCGCAAGCTGCGCCACCCGACGAGAAGCGAGCACCTGCGCTCCTTCCTCGACGAGTGACACCAGAACCCCCGGCCCAGGCCGGGGGTTTTGTTTTGTGCAGATTAAATCCCCCGCTCCACCCCCACCCGCCGATTTGCCCGTCTACACTCGAAACATTCCCCGAGCCATAACGAGACCGTTATGCCCAGACTGCCGACCGTGTTGTTTTTGCTGTCGCTGATTACCTGGACCGCAACGGCTGGCGCGCTGACTCTAACCGACGAAGAACGTAGCTGGCTTGCAGCCCACCCGGACCTGCGCCTGGGTGTCGATGCGTCCTGGCCCCCCTTTGAGTTTCGCGACGACAAGGGGCGCTACCAGGGCCTTGCGGCAGACTATATCGACCTGATTCGCCAGCGACTGGCCATCAAGCTCACACCCATCGAACCCGTGAGCTGGACGGTCGTGCTGGACCAGGCCAAACAAGGCAAGCTGGACCTTTTGCCGGGCATCATGTCGACCCCGGAACGCCAAGCCTACCTGTCATTCACCCGCCCCTACCTGGATTTCCCGATCGTTATCCTGGCGCATGTCGGGGGCGCCCAACCGCGCAAACTCAAAGACCTGTACGGGCTGAAGATCGCCGTGGTGGAAAACTACGCGCCCCACGAACTGTTGCGCACCCACAATCCCGATCTGAATCTGGTGGCGATGCCCAACGTCAGCTCTGCCTTGCAGGCACTGGCCACCGATGAAGTGGACGCCGTGGTAAGCGATCTCGCCTCCAGCGTCTGGAGTTTGCGCCAGCTCAAGCTCGACGGGCTGTATGTCAGCGGCGAAACCCCTTACCGCTATCAGTTGGCCATGGGGGTACCACGGGATAACAAGATGCTGGTCGGCATCCTGGATAAAGTCCTGGCCGACATGTCACCGGCTGAAATCAGTTCGATCCAGGAGCATTGGGTTGGCAACGTCCTCGATCATCGAACGTTCTGGTCCGATCTGCTGGTCTACGGCCTGCCTGGGCTATTGCTACTGATTCTCGTGCTGGCCGCCGTGATCCGGGTCAACCGCCGCTTGAGTTCGGAAATCGCCCGCAGGGTCGATCTGGAGCAGGAACTGCGCAGCAGCGAATACCATTATCGCGGGCTGGTGGAGAGCCTGTCGGCCATCGCCTGGGAAGCGCGGATGAGCGACTTCACCTACAGCTATGTGTCGCCCCACGCCGAAGACCTGCTCGGTTACCCCCTGTCCCACTGGTTGATTCCGGGCTTCTGGCGCAACATCATTCACCCCGCCGACCTCACCCGCGCGCAGAGCTTCTGCGATCACGAGGTGCTGGCCGGTCGAGACCACACCCTCGATTACCGGGTCATCACCGCTGACGGGCGTTGCTTGTGGGTTCGCGACATCGTCAGCCTGATCGAACATGGCCATGAGCCGGTAATGCGTGGCTTGATGATCGATATCAGCGAAACCAAACGCACCGAAGAAGCACTGCGCCTCTCTGAACAGAAGTTTGCTTCGGTGTTCCAGCAATGCCCGGACATCCTGGTGATTGCGCGTCTCAGCGACGGCTGCCTGCTGGAAGTCAACGAGGCGTTCGAAGACCAGATCGGCCTCAGGGCCGAAGACGTCATCGGCCAGACCGCCACCAACCTGAACATCTGGGGCATCCCGGGCGTCGGGCCAGGACTGTTGCAGCGCTTGCAGGCCGGCAGCATCCGCAACCTGGAGATGCCCTTTCGCCGCAGCAATGGCCAAGTGTTCACCGGCCTGATCTCTGCCGAGCCCTTTGACCTCGATACGACGCCGGCACTGGTGGTCGTGGTGCGAGATATCACCCAGCTCAAGGAAACCCAACAACAACTGCAAACCTCCGAAGAGAAATTTGCCAAGGCCTTCCACGCCTCACCAGACGGCTTGCTGCTGTCCCGGCAAAGCGATGGCCTGTTGATCGAGGTCAACGAGGGCTTCAGCCGCATTACCGGCTTCAACAGCGCAATGTCGGTGGATCGCTCGGCCCTGGACCTCGGCATCTGGGTCAATCTCAATGAGCGCAAACAAATGCTCGACCTGTTGCACCGTGACGGTTTCGTCCGCGACTTCAGCTGCCATATTCGCCGCAGCGACGGGCAGATCCGCCTCTGCGAGGTTTCCAGCCGTCCGCTGCCGATCGGCGACGACGACTGCATGCTGACCATCGCCCGGGACATCACCGAACGCCACCTGATGCAGGAAAAACTGCAACAGGCCGCCACGGTATTCGAGAGCACCGCAGAAGGCGTGTTGATCACCGATACCCAGCAACATATCAGCGCAGTCAACCGTGCCTTTACCGAAATCACCGGCTATAGCGAAAGCGAAGCACTGGGCCACACCCCGCGCCTGCTTGCCTCGGGCCTGCACGACAGCGCGTTCTATGCCGCCATGTGGCATCAACTGACCGCCGAAGGTCATTGGCAAGGCGAGATTTCCAACCGACGCAAGAATGGCGAACTTTATCCTAGCTGGCTGACCATCAGCGCCGTGCGCAATCGCGACAATTTCATCACCCACTTCGTCGCCGTGTTCGCTGACATTTCCAGCCTCAAACACGCCCAGGCCAAACTCGACTACCAAGCCCACCACGACCCGCTGACCGGCCTGCCCAACCGCACGCTGTTCGAGAGCCGCTTGCTCAACGCGCTCAATCACCAGAAGGAAAACGGCGGCCAAGGTGCGGTACTGTTCCTCGACCTGGACCGTTTCAAGCACATCAACGACAGCCTCGGCCACCCGGTCGGCGATCTACTGCTCAAGGGCATTGCCGTACGCCTCAAGGACCAGTTGCGCGACATCGACACCGTTGCGCGCCTGGGCGGCGACGAATTCATCATCCTGCTCCCTGGCCTGCAGCAACCCAGTGACGCCGACAACATCGCCACCAAGCTGCTCAATTGCTTCACCGCGCCGTTCCAGGCCGGCGAACATGAGTTTTTCATCAGCTCCAGCATCGGCACCAGCCTCTACCCCAAGGACGGCAGCGACGTTGCCACGCTGATCAAAAACGCCGACGCGGCGATGTACCGCTCCAAGGCCAAAGGCCGCAACCGCGTCGAAAGCTATACCTGCGACCTCACCGCCCAAGCCAGCGAACGCGTGGCGCTGGAGCACGAACTGCGCCGCGCTATCGAGCGCAACGAACTGCACCTGTGCTACCAGCCCAAGATCAGCCTCGACGACTATCGCCTGGTGGGTGCCGAAGCGCTGATTCGCTGGCGTCATCCGACCTTTGGCGACGTGCCGCCCGAACACTTCATCTCACTGGCCGAAGAAAACGGCATGATCCTGCAGATCGGCGACTGGGTACTCGAGACCGCCTGCCGGCAGATGTATGAATGGAACCAGATGTACGAAGGCCTCGGCCCATTGTCGGTTAACCTCGCCGGGGCCCAACTACGCCAACCCAACCTGCTCGGGCGCATCGAACAGTTGCTCAAGGACAACAACCTCAACCCCGGTTTACTGCAACTGGAAATCACCGAAAACTTCATCATGAGCCAGGCCGAAGAAGCGCTTGCGGTGCTGCACCAACTCAAGCACCTGGGCGTGCAACTGGCGATCGACGACTTCGGGACCGGGTACTCTTCACTGAGTTACCTCAAGCGCCTGCCCCTGGATATTCTCAAGATCGACCAGTCCTTCGTCCGCGGCCTGCCGGATGACCCCCACGATGCCGCTATCGTGCGCGCCATCATCGCGCTCGGCCGCAGCATGCAATTCACGGTCATCGCCGAGGGCGTCGAAACCCAGGCGCAGCAGCAATTTCTCGCCGCCGAAGGCTGTGAACAGATCCAGGGCTACATCGTCAGCCTGCCCCTGCCCCCCGACGAATTCGCCGCGACGTTTCTTCGTACAACAGTAATAGATTTTTCGGATAGCACAGCCGCGAAACCGTCGCTATAATCCGCCACCAATGGGGCCTATAGCTCAGTTGGTCAGAGCAGAGGACTCATAATCCTTTGGTCCACGGTTCAAGTCCGTGTGGGCCCACCAAACAAAAAAGCCGCGCAATGCGCGGCTTTTGCGTGTCTGAATGACCTGAAGCAGTCAAGCGATCGCATAATCGTTCAGCGGGCAGCAGTTCATCCATCGAAAACACGTCCAGACTTTTCGGGGCCTCCAACACCAATAGACGGAATGTCCTGCACTGCCCGCAGCCGCTCAAGCATCTGCCCCGCCAGCATAACCTCGTAAGTATCCGCCGCCCGCCCCCACTGCTCGACGATAGCCATCCCGTCCACCAAAGCCGCCGCCAATTCGGCAATGGTCCCGGACAGCTCTTCCACAATGTCTTGGGTCCGCTGCCACGCCCGATCCGTGAGCGTTTTTAGCTCAGTCGATATGCGCTCGGACGACGCCGCATCGGTCTCGGGGTAGACGATGTTGCGCAGCAGATGCTGCAGCTCCCTGATCTTTGCGTAGTCCTGTTCCGCCCCCTGCTCTCCCTTGAGGATGGCTGTGGCTTTCGACTTGTCGACGCGCTGTCCGCCTGGGTGTCTTGCTGCCAGTGTCTGCGCCATCGCGCCAGCCAGGAGGACCATCATTCGAGCCTCCAGATGTTGCTTCATGGCGTCTATCGACGATATTGCCCGCACCAGGCTGATGGACGCACCGCCGTGATGCCGCAAGTCCATGGTCACTGTCAGGCTCACGCTGCCCGTGGCAAAACCCAAGGCACGAGCCACGGCGTAGTGGCCCATTTCGTGATGGGCAATCTCCCAGGCGCGATCCCGTACAGCTGGAGGCATTTTCTTCGTCATGACCTGTCCCTTCGTGCCACGGCCGCAAATGAGCTGTCTTACATCACAGACCAAATGAAGGTCCAGGGTCAATCCTCAAAACCTCAATCGAAACACCGTTCGCCAGAGATTTTTCCATACCGAGCGTTTGTGCTTCTTCCAGTTGCGTTCCCACCACTCATCTTCATTCATCGCGAACACCTCGATGTCGCTGCCGGTCACCGCCGCCGCGTGCTGACGAAACAGCATGGGAAATACGCAGTGTTGCTTGATCTGCCGTTTGAACAGGACATCGACCGGCTCCCCCACATAAGGTGTTGCAGCCAGCACCCTGCAGCCTTCGCGGGAGAGGATATAGGCGTGCAGCGCCACCACGTTGCCACGGGCAATGAACGGGAACCAGGTCAGCCATGTGCGCCCCATGCTGTACCCCAGGTGCAATGCCTCGAACCTGTTGCGGCGAATAAACCGGTTCACCCAGCCCACCTGTGCCGGATGAAACCGGTAGGGCATGGCGTCATCCTCGAAGATCAACACCCGTTGCCAACCTTCGGCCAGGACTTTTCTGGCCAATGCTTGATGCGACTCGTAACAGCCTCGGATCGGGTCGCTACAGCGCTGAGCGATGAAGAACTCGATCGGGTTTGAAATGAGCGTAGCGATGGTTCTTTCGAACAATTGCCGCCGGTCATGGCGCTCACTCAGGGATATGCAATACACGTGATCAACATCAAACGAGACCCTTTCCATTCGCCCCCTGGCACCTTCATAGACCTCTCCGCGACCCGACGCCACGGAAAGAATCAATGATCGGCAAGCGGGCACTGCCACGTATGTCAGACGCGTCCTGAAATGGCGTTGGCTTTTCTGTTCGGTTATCGCCCACGGTCAGTAGGATATTGGCGTCGCGAGCGCTGCGGGGGATGTGCCTGTAACATGCCCGGATATTGATCCATGCCGCTGGAGACCCGCCTTGCCTGACATCCGCCCGCCCGTTCTCGACGAAATCGACCGTCAGCTGATTGCGGCCCTGCAGATCAATGCCCGCGAAAGCGTGGCCATGCTCGCCCGGCAACTGGGCATTGCCCGTACCACCGTCACGTCGCGCCTGGCGCGGCTGGAAAAAGCCAAGGTCATCACCGGCTATGGCGTGCGACTTGGCCAGCGCGTGGTGGATGGCGGGCTGCAGGCGTATGTGGGGATTACCGTGCAACCGCGGTCCGGCAAGGAAGTGTTGCGGCGCCTGAGCGCAATGGCGCAGGTGCAGCAGTTGTGTGCGGTGAGTGGCGAATTTGATTATGTGGCATGGTTGCGCACCGATTCGCCGGAGCAGCTGGATCAGTTGCTGGATCAGATTGGCAGTGTGGATGGGGTGGAGAAGACTACGACCTCGATCATCCTGAGCAGCAAGATTGATCGGGGGCAGCCGGTTTGAGATTTTTCCGGTGGTTATGGGTGTCTGGCTGGCCTGCAAAGAACCTGTAGGGGCTGGCTTGCCAGCGAAGGCGTCCGGACCATCAACACAAGACTCAAGGACCTCATCGCTGGCAAGCCAGCTCCTACAGTGGTCAGTGTGCGCAATTATATTGTCATACTGATCAATAATCTGGCAAAACGACGACACTTTGCGTCTTATTAACGTGTTCTACGCTCTCTAGAATGGCTGGCATCTTTTCCTATACTCAGATGCGCATTCCGCGTCGGGTCGACAGCAAGGTCAGCCATGAACAAGAACAATCGCCATCCTGCAGACGGTAAAAAACCAGTCACCATTTTTGGTCCGGACTTTCCTTTCGCCTTCGACGACTGGATCGAACACCCGGCCGGCCTGGGCAGCATTCCCGAGCACCATCACGGTGCCGAAGTGGCGATTGTCGGCGCCGGGATTGCCGGGCTGGTGGCCGCGTACGAGTTGATGAAGCTGGGTCTCAAGCCCGTGGTCTATGAGGCCTCGAAGCTGGGCGGCCGCCTGCGCTCCCAGGCGTTCAATGGCACCGATGGCATCGTCGCCGAGTTGGGTGGCATGCGCTTTCCGGTATCGTCTACGGCGTTCTATCACTACGTCGACAAGCTGAACCTTGAAACCAAACCCTTCCCCAACCCGCTGACACCAGCCTCCGGCAGCACTGTCATCGATCTGGAAGGCAAGACCCATTACGCACAAAAACTGGCGGATCTTCCTGCACTGTTTCAGGAAGTCGCCGACGCCTGGGCCGATGCCCTGGAAGCGGGCTCGCAGTTCTCCGATATCCAGCAGGCCATCCGCGACCGCGACGTGCCGCGCCTCAAGGAGCTATGGAACACCCTCGTACCGCTGTGGGACGACCGCACCTTCTACGATTTCGTGGCCACCTCCGAAGCCTTTGCCAAGCTGTCGTTCCATCACCGTGAAGTGTTCGGCCAGGTCGGTTTCGGTACCGGTGGCTGGGATTCGGACTTCCCCAACTCGATGCTGGAAATCTTCCGCGTGGTGATGACCAACTGCGACGATCACCAGCACCTGGTGGTCGGTGGCGTGGAACAAGTGCCGCAGGGCATCTGGCGCCATGTCCCGGAACGCTGCGTGCACTGGCCGCAGGGCACCAGCCTCAAGTCCTTGCACAGCGGTGCACCACGTTCCGGCGTGAAGAAAATCGCCCATGCACCGGGCGGCCGTTTTGCGGTGACCGACAACAACGGCGACACCCGCGAATACGCCGCGGTGCTGACCACCTGCCAGAGCTGGCTGCTGACCACCCAGATCGAATGCGACGAAACCTTGTTTTCGCAGAAGATGTGGATGGCCCTGGACCGCACCCGTTACATGCAATCGTCGAAAACCTTTGTGATGGTCGATCGTCCGTTCTGGAAGGACAAGGATCCGGAAACCGGCCGCGACCTGATGAGCATGACCCTCACCGATCGCCTGACGCGCGGCACTTACCTGTTCGATAACGGCGATGACAAGCCCGGGGTGATTTGCCTGTCGTACTCGTGGATGAGCGACGCGTTGAAAATGCTCCCGCACCCGGTGGAAAAACGCGTGAAGCTGGCGCTGGACGCGTTGAAAAAGATCTACCCGAAAGTCGACATCGCCGCACGTATCATCGGCGATCCGATCACCGTGTCCTGGGAAGCCGACCCGCATTTCCTCGGTGCTTTCAAGGGTGCACTGCCCGGTCACTATCGCTACAACCAGCGCATGTACGCGCATTTCATGCAGGACGACATGCCGGCCGAACAGCGCGGGATTTTCATCGCCGGCGACGACGTGTCCTGGACGCCGGCCTGGGTCGAAGGCGCGGTTCAGACCTCGCTCAATGCGGTGTGGGGCATCATGAAACACTTCGGCGGTGCAACTCACGCCGAGAATCCGGGTCCAGGAGATGTGTTCAACGAGATTGGCCCTATCGCCCTGCCCGAGTAAGAGGAATCTGAAATGCGCGTAGCCCTTTACCAATGTCCACCGTTGCCCCTGGATGTCGCCGGCAACCTTCAGCGCCTGCATCAACTGGCGCTGGAGGCAAAGGGCGCCGACTTGCTGGTAGTGCCGGAGATGTTCCTGACCGGCTACAACATCGGCGTCGATGCCGTCAGCGTGCTGGCGGAGGTGCACAACGGCGAATCGGCGCAACAGATCGCGCGCATTGCCAAGGCCGCCGGGATCGCCATCCTGTATGGCTATCCCGAACGCTGCGAAGACGGGCAGATCTACAATGCCGTGCAACTGATCGACGCCCATGGCGAGCGCCTGTGCAATTACCGCAAGACGCACCTGTTCGGCGATCTCGACCGCTCGATGTTCAGCGCCGGTACGGACGACTTCCCTGTCGTTGAACTCAACGGCTGGAAGCTCGGCTTCCTGATCTGCTACGACCTCGAATTTCCGGAAAATACCCGGCGCCTGGCCCTGGCCGGCGCCGAACTGATCCTGGTACCGACGGCCAACATGATCCCGTTCGACTTCATCGCTGACGTCACCGTACGCGCCCGGGCCTACGAGAATCAGTGCTACGTGGCTTATGCCAACTATTGCGGGAGCGAAGGCGATATCCACTACTGTGGCCAAAGCAGCATCGCCGCACCGGACGGCAGCCGCATTGCCCAGGCGGGACTCGATGAAGCGCTGATTGTCGGTGAACTGGACCGCCAGTTGATGCTCGACTCCCGCGCCGCCAATCGCTACCTGATCGATCGCCGCCCCGAGCTTTACGGCACGCTGAACAAGCGCTGAGCCACCGTTATCCGCTAGCATTGGCACTTCTCTGTCCTGGAAGTGCTCATGCCTGCGCTGAATCCCCCTCGCCCCCACACTGAAACCCTGGCCAACGGCTTGCGGGTGACGCTGCGTCATGCCCCGGATTTGAAGCGCTGTGCGGCGGCGTTGCGGGTTGCCGCTGGCAGCCATGACGTGCCGTTGGCCTGGCCGGGCCTGGCGCACTTTCTTGAGCACCTGCTGTTTCTCGGTACCGAGCGTTTTGCCGCCGACCAGGGGCTGATGGCTTTCGTCCAGCGCCACGGCGGCCAGGTAAATGCACAAACCTGCGAGCGCACCACCGATTACTTTTTCGAGTTGCCACTGCAGGCATTTGCCGAGGGCCTGGAGCGGCTGGCAGACATGCTCGCCCATCCACGCATGGACCTGGACGACCAACACCGGGAACGGGAGGTGCTGCAGGCGGAATTCATCGCCTGGTCGCAGGATGCTGCGGCGCAGCAGCAACTGGCTTTGCTGGGCGGGCTTAGCGACGCTCATCCATTGCGCGGTTTTCATGCAGGCAACCGCGACAGCCTGCCGGTGCCGTTATCCGAGTTCCAGCAAGCCTTGCAGGATTTTTTCCAGCGCTATTACCAGACCGGACAAATGACCTTGAGCCTTGCCGGCCCCCAGAGCCTTGATGAGTTGCGGCAGTTGGCCGAAGCATTTGGCAACGTCATTGCCAAGGGCGAGAAGATCCCGCAACAAGCCCCGACGCCGCTGATGGCTGGGGCGGACAATAGTTATCAACAGGTCGGCGAGCATCGGCTGGACCTGCTGTTTGCCCTTGAAGCACTGCCCGACTCATCCGCCGAAGCGCTGGGCTTTCTGTGCCATTGGCTGAACACCGCAAAACCCGGTGGGCTGCTGGCTGAACTGCGCAAACAGGGCAGAGTTGAAAACCTCAAGGCGCACCCTCTGTACCAGTTCGCCGGGCAAGCCTTGCTGCACATTGAGTTCACACTGGCCGCCAATGCCCCGGCGACTGGAATTGGCGAACAGTTGCAGGACTGGCTGGGCTTTTTCGCCCGGCAAGACTGGCGCGGGCTGCGCGAAGAATACGCGGCGCTGCGCCAGCGCCAGCCAGGCAGCGCCTTGCAACTGGCCCGGCAGGACAGCGAAGAGCGCGAAGCAGGCTTATCCGACGCCGGTGTTGCTGCCCTCAAGGTCATTCTGGAAAGAATCGGCGCTGTGGATATCTTCGCTGGCCCGTGGCAGCTCCCCGCACCCAATCCGTTCCTGCGCACCGAACCTTCGCCTTCTGGCGCCGGTTTGATTCGCGGACAAACCAGCGCTCACCGGGGCCTGCGCACCTTTGCACAAGACCGCTCACGCAGCCGCCGCGAACGCTCACCGATGCAGTTCAGCCAGGCCTTGCCGGATACCGGTGCTGAAGCGGCGCTTTACCTGCGCTGGCGCCTCGAGGCGGCACCTGGCGCCAGCCTGCAATCGCGCCTGGAAAACAACCTGCAAGCGTTGCGCGAAGACGCCGGAGAGGCTGGCGTGGACTTTTCCTTCGGCGCATCGGGCAATCAATGGCTGCTGAAAATGACCGGCCTGCAGGCACCGATGCCGACCATCCTCGAACACGCGCTGAACCTGCTGAGCCAGCCTGAAGCAGCGCTGTCACAGCCATCACCGGCCCGCCCGGCCTTGATGCCGATTCGACAGTTACTCAAGATGCTGCCCGATCTCTGCCTGGAACAATCGGCCGAATCGGACAACCTGGCCCAACTGTGGTCGGGTGCTCGCTGGACCGGCCTGGCGTGCGGTTTTTCTGCCCAAACGCAAGCGGCCATGGGCCTGGCGTTGAGTCGAGTGCCGGGTACTGCGGATACGCAACAGGCACCGGCTTCGTCAATGCCCTCGCAACACCTGTGGAGCATCGTAGAAACCGACTCCAGCGAACACGCGCTGCTGTTGTTCTGCCCGACAGCCACCCTGGAACTGGCTGACGAAGCCGCCTGGCGGTTGCTTGCCCATGTCTGTCAGACGCCGTTCTATCAGCGCCTGCGGGTGGAGTTGCAATTGGGTTACGCGGTGTTCAGCGCCCTGCGACAGGTTCACGGGCAAACTGGGCTGTTGTTCGGTGTGCAATCACCAAACGTGGTCACTGCCCAGCTCTTGCAGCACATCGAACAGTTCCTGAGCGAGTTGCCGACGTTGATCCAGACCCTCGACGAGAACGCCTTCATTACCCAACGCCAAGCCTTGGTGGAGCAGTTTTCCAGCGCTGCCCTGACGACAAACCAGGCCGCCGAATTGCTCTGGCAGGGCAAATTGGCCGGCCGCCCGTCGGATTATCTGACGCAATTGCCCCAGGCCATTCTGTTGACCGACCGCGCCGCGCTGCTGGCGGCTGTCCAGCATTTGAACCGGGCAGAAGGCGGCTGGCGCTGCTTGGCGAACAGCCCGGCACCCGGCGCACCTTGGCAAGCGACAAAATGATCATTACCCAGACGGTAAGGAGCTTTTTCAAAGTTTCACGGGCAATTCTTGTGAAATTTTGAGTAACATAGCAGCCTAACTATTTGGAACATCTCTGACTGGAGGTGGACTATACATATAGATAGCGCTGTCCAACCCTACCTGAAGGAGTTCAAACGATGGCCTGGACCAAACCGGCTTACACCGACCTGCGTATCGGCTTCGAAGTCACCATGTACTTCGCAAGCCGCTGATCTCTGCCCTGGCAGAATGCAGCACAACGCCTCGGTTATCCGAGGCGTTTTATTTTCAGCGTTGAAATGATGGAGCGCCCATGTTTGTCCAGATCCTAGGTTCCGCCGCTGGCGGTGGTTTTCCACAGTGGAACTGCAATTGCGAGAACTGCGCGGGTTTTCGCAACGGCAGCCTGCGGGCCGAGGCGCGCACTCAATCCTCCATCGCGATTTCCGATGACGGCGTGAACTGGGTGCTGTGCAATACCTCCCCGGACATCCGTGCCCAACTGCAAAGCTTCGCGCCCATGCAACCGGGGCGAGCACTGCGTGATACCGGGATCAGCGCAATCATCCTGATGGACAGCCAGATCGACCACACCACCGGCCTGCTCAGCCTGCGCGAGGGTTGCCCGCATCAGGTCTGGTGCACCGACATGGTTCATGAAGACCTGAGCACCGGTTTTCCGCTGTTCAACATGCTGACCCACTGGAACGGCGGCCTGAGCTGGAACCGCATCGAGCTCGACCAGAGCTTCAGCATTCCCGCCTGCCCGAACCTGCGCTTCACCCCGCTGCCCCTGCGAAGCGCCGCCCCGCCCTACTCGCCGCATCGCTTCGACCCGCATCCGGGCGACAACATCGGCCTGATCGTCGAAGACCTCAACACCGGTGGCAAACTGTTCTATGCCCCGGGCCTGGGCAAAGTCGACGCGCCGCTGCTGGAGATCATGGCTGATAGCGATTGCCTGTTGGTCGATGGCACCCTGTGGGACGACGATGAAATGCAGCGCCGTGGCGTAGGCACCCGTACCGGTCGGGAGATGGGCCATCTGGCGCAGAACGGTCCTGGTGGCATGCTCGAAGTGCTGGAGCAACTGCCAAGACAGCGCAAGGTCCTCATCCACATCAACAACACCAACCCGATTCTCGATGAGGATTCGCCGCAGCGTGCCGAACTGGGTCGGCGCGAAGTTGAAGTGGCGTATGACGGCATGAGTATTGTGCTGTAACTGATGACCCCTTCGCTGGCAAGCCAGCTCCTACAGTTGACCGCATTCCAATGTGGGAGCGGGCTTGCTCGCGAAGACGTCCAACCAGGCACCACAGAATCCACCGGTTGTACTCCGGAGACCCGCAATGACCGACACCCCGATGTCCCCCACCGAATTCGAAGCCGCCCTGCGCGCCAAGGGCGCCTACTACCACATCTACCACCCGTACCACGTGGCGATGTACGAAGGCCGGGCGACCCGCGAGCAAATCCAGGGCTGGGTTGCCAACCGCTTTTACTATCAGGTGAATATTCCGCTGAAGGATGCGGCGATCCTGGCCAACTGCCCGGACCGCGAGATCCGCCGCGAGTGGATTCAACGCCTGCTGGACCACGACGGCGCTCCCGGTGAAGACGGCGGCATCGAAGCCTGGCTGCGCCTGGGCCAGGCCGTCGGTCTCGACCCGGACCAACTGCGCTCCCAGGAACTGGTGCTGCCCGGCGTGCGATTCGCCGTCGACGCCTACGTCAACTTCGCCCGCCGGGCCAGTTGGCAGGAGGCCGCCAGCAGCTCGCTGACGGAGCTGTTCGCCCCGCAGATCCACCAGTCGCGCCTGGACAGTTGGCCGCAGCATTACCCGTGGATCGACCCCGCCGGCTACGAATATTTCCGCACACGCCTGGGTCAGGCGCGGCGCGATGTCGAGCACGGCCTGGCCATCACCCTCGAGCACTATAAAACCCGGGAAGGCCAGGAACGCATGCTGGAAATTCTCCAGTTCAAACTGGACATTCTTTGGAGCATGCTCGATGCCATGAGCATGGCCTACGAACTCAATCGCCCGCCCTATCACAGCGTGACCGGTGAGCGGGTCTGGCACAAAGGAATCACCCTATGAGTTTCGATCGCAGCAAGACCCCGACCTGGCGCCCCGGCTACCGTTTCCAGTACGAACCGGCGCAGAAAGGCCACGTGCTGCTGTACCCTGAAGGCATGATCAAACTCAATGAAAGCGCCGCGCTGATCGGCGGTTTGATCGACGGCGAGCGTGATGTCGCCGCGATCATCAACGAGCTCGACACGCAGTTCCCGGGCGTGCCCGAACTCGCGGACGACATCGAGCAATTCATGGAGGTTGCCCGTGCGCAGCACTGGATCACCCTTGACTGATCTGCCGCCCCAGCCTGAGGTTGGCCTGCCGTTGTGGCTGCTCGCCGAGCTGACCTACCGCTGCCCGCTGCAATGCCCATATTGCTCCAATCCGCTGGATTTCGCCGAGCAGGGCAAAGAGCTGAGCACTGAGCAGTGGATCAAGGTATTGCGCGAAGCCCGGGAAATGGGCGCGGCGCAGCTGGGTTTTTCCGGCGGCGAGCCACTGGTGCGCCAGGACCTGGCCGAGTTGATCGCCGAGGCGCGCAAGCTGGGGTTCTACACCAACCTGATCACCTCCGGCATCGGCCTGACCGAGCAGAAAATCGGCGACTTCAAGAAGGCCGGTCTCGATCACATCCAGATCAGTTTCCAGGCCAGTGACGAGCAGGTGAACAACCTGCTGGCGGGCTCGAAAAAGGCCTTCGCACAAAAGCTGGAAATGGCCCGCGCCGTCAAAGCCCATGGCTATCCGATGGTGCTTAACTTCGTCACCCATCGGCACAACATCGACAAGATCGACCGCATCATCGAGCTGTGCATCGCCCTTGAGGCGGACTTCGTCGAACTCGCCACCTGCCAGTTCTACGGCTGGGCGCAGCTCAATCGAGCCGGGCTATTGCCGACCAAAGAGCAACTGGTGCGCGCTGAACGCATCACCAACGAGTACCGCGCCAAGCTGGAAGCCGAAGGGCATCCGTGCAAGCTGATTTTCGTGACGCCGGACTACTACGAAGAACGCCCTAAAGCCTGCATGAATGGCTGGGGCAGTATTTTTCTGACAGTCACGCCGGACGGAACCGCGCTCCCCTGTCATGGCGCCCGACAGCTGCCCGTGCAGTTTCCCAACGTACGCGATCACAGCATGCAGCACATCTGGTACGACTCGTTCGGCTTCAACCGCTTTCGTGGTTACGACTGGATGCCCGAGCCGTGCCGCTCATGCGACGAGAAGGAAAAGGACTTCGGCGGCTGTCGCTGCCAGGCGTTCATGCTCACGGGGGACGCGAGCAATGCCGACCCGGTGTGCAGCAAGTCGCCTCAACACGGCGTGATCCTCAAGGCCCGCGAAGAGGCGGAGCACGCGACCCAGACCATTGAACAACTGGCCTTTCGCAATGAACGAAACTCACGCCTCATCGCCAAAAGCTGAACCTTTCAGCGCCGCCAACGCCGTCGCGGCAGGCATCGATTTTGCCGAACTGCAGGTCGGCGCCCATGGTTTGTTCTGGAACGAATACCGCCCGGAGGATGCCGCGTGCCGGATCTGGCAATGGCGTGATGGCGCGGCCTATTGCCTGACACCTCCCCCGTTCAGTGTGCGCAGTCGGGTGTACGAATATGGCGGTGGTGCGTTTTGCCTGACCGACGACGGCGTGGTATTCGTCAATGAGGCCGATCAGCAGTTGTATCGCCAATCATTGCCAGGCGAGACGCCCGAAGTGCTGACGTCAGGCGTATGTCGATACGGCGACTTGCAGTTCGCCAATGGCCAGGTGCTGGCCGTCGAGGAAAACCGCAATGAACACCGCCTGGTGGCGATCGACCTGGCGGATGGCACACGGCATTTGCTGGCCGAAGGTGCGGATTTCTACGCCGCACCGACCTTGAGTCCCGATGGGCAGCGACTGGCCTGGATCGAGTGGAGTCGCCCGAATCAGCCATGGACCGCAACCCGCTTGATGGTCGCCCATCGCCAGGCTGATGGTGCTTATGCGGCGCCCTCCTGCGTGGCAGGAGACCAGGCGCAAGAATCGCTGCAGCAACCGCGCTTCGACGGCAATGGCCGCCTGTACTGCCTGACCGATCGCGCTGGTTACTGGCAGCCTTGGGTGGAATCGGTCGACGGCCTGACGCCATTGCCAAGCGCCGCCGCCGACCACGGCCCGGCGCCCTGGCAACTGGGCGGTTGCACCTGGCTGCCACTGAGCGAGGGCAGCTACCTGGCCAGCTGGACCGAAGGCGGTTTCGGCCGACTGGGGCTGTGCGCTGCCGAGTGCGACGACTTTACCGGCGACTACAGTCGCTTCCGTCACCTTGCCATGGATGAGCAGTTCATATACTGCATCGCGGCGTCCCCCGTCAGTTCATCGGCGGTGATCGCCATCGATCGCCAGACCCGCCAGGTGAAAGTCCTCGCCGGCGGTATCGCACCGCTGCCTGCCGAGCAAATCAGTCGTCCGCAAACCCTGCGCTATCCAAGCGGCGCGGGTGAAGCCCACGGTTTTTTCTACCCGGCGATGACCGGCGACGCGAAACCGCCATTGGTGGTGTTCATCCATGGCGGCCCGACCTCGGCGTGTTATCCGATGCTCGATCCGCGCATCCAATATTGGGCGCAACGCGGTTTCGCCGTGGCCGATCTCAACTATCGTGGCAGCAGCGGTTACGGCCGGGACTATCGACAGGCCTTGCATTTGCGCTGGGGCGAAGTTGATGTCGAAGACGCTTGCGCAGTGGTCAGCCATCTCGCCGAACGTGGCTTGATCGATGGCGACAAAGCCTTCATTCGCGGTGGCAGCGCGGGTGGCTACACGGCGCTGTGCGCGCTGGCGTTCCATCAGGTGTTCCGTGCCGGTGCCAGCCTTTATGGGGTCAGCGACCCTGTGGCGCTGGGTCGGGCGACGCACAAGTTCGAAGGGGACTACCTGGACTGGCTGATCGGTGATCCGCAGCAGGATGCCGAACGCTACGCCGCCCGCACGCCGTTACTGCATGCCGGCAACATTCGCGTGCCGGTCATCTTCTTTCAAGGAGAACTGGATGCCGTGGTGGTGCCGCAGCAGACCCGTGACATGGTCGAGGCCCTGCAGCACAACGGCATTCTGGTCCAAGCCCATTACTACGCGGACGAACGCCACGGCTTTCGCAAAGCCGATAACCAGGCCCACGCGCTGGAACAGGAATGGTTGTTCTATCGGCGGGTCATGGCGTTCGAAAACTGAAACGCTTACCGCTTGGCGATGATGTACACCGCATGCACGATCCCTGGAATGTAGCCACACAGCGTCAGCAGAATGTTCAGCCAGAACGCTCCGCCGAATCCCACTTGCAGAAAAACACCCAGTGGCGGTAACAGAATGGCGATGATGATGCGGATAAAGTCCATGCAAGCAGCTCCTGATTGAGGTGGGCTCACGTGAGCCCATATCCAATCGACCCATACCGTTGGTCAGGGTTCAGCTCGATTTATACGGCCAGTGTAGCCAGGCCATGTTTCTGAACGATGTGCCGCCGCAAAAAAAACGCCCCACGCCAAAAGAATCAGGCGTGGGGCGTGCGTTATACCGCGAGACGGTTCGGGAATTCGAGGGGCCCGCTCAGACGGCGATCCCTTTGCGGCATTGCAGCTGCGCGGTACGCACGCGGGAGAAGGCGCGGGCCAGGCGCAGCAACATTTCATCGATGTTGGCTTTGCTTACCGTCAGCGCCGGGGTGAAACGCAGGCAGTTGGCTTGCGGCGCATCGAGCAACAGGCCTTCGTACAACGCGGCCTTGACCACGGCGTCGGCCGAGTCGTCGGACAGGGTCAGCCCCCAGAGCAGCCCTTGCCCGCGCAGTTCGCCGTGTCCATAGCGGTGGGACAAACGCTGCAGCCCTTCACGCAGGTGCTGGGCCATGTCTCCGACGTGCTCGAGAAAGCCCTTGTCCTGAACGCTGTCGAGCACCGCCAGGCCGGCGGCGGTCAGCAGCGCATTGCCATGATGGGTGCCGCTCATTTCGCCCGTTTCCAAGCAGCAGGCCTTGCCCCGCGCCAGCAGCGCCGCCACCGGCACACCACCGCCAAGCCCTTTGCCGAGCACGACAATATCGGCCCGCACGCCATAGGACTGTTCAGCCAGCAAGCTGCCACAACGCCCGACACCGGTTTGCACTTCGTCGAAGATCAGCAGGATGCCCAGCTCGCGACATAGGCGCTCGACCCCTTTGAGGTAATGTGCAGTGGCCGCGATCACCCCGGCTTCGCTCTGGATCGGCTCGAGCATGATCGCCACGGTACGTTCATCCACCGCCGCGTGCAGTGCCGCGAGATCATTGAAGGGAACGCGGCTGAAGCCAGGCAGCTGTGGCTCGAAACGGTTGACCAGGGTCAAACCGTCCGACGCCGAAATCGTCCCCAGGCTACGGCCATGGCAAGCCTGATGGGCGACGATGATCCGCGAAGCGCCGCCGCGATGCCGTTGCCCCCATTTGCGCGCCAGCTTGATCGCCGCCTCACAGGCCTCGCTGCCGCTGTTGAGCAGATACGCCTGGTCGCTGCCAGTGCTGGCACACAGGCGCTCGGCAAGGTTGAGCATGCCGCGATTATGCAGGCCGAAACCGGGATTGATCAGCGCTTGCGCCTGCGCGGTAATGGCACTGACCAACGTCTTGGGACTGTGACCGAGACTGTTGGCGCCACCGCCCTGGGAGAAATCCAGATAGGCACGGTCATCGCTGTCCCACAACCAGGAACCCTGGCCACGGACAAACACCTGCTTGGGCCGATCGACACTGGGCATCAGGTACTCGCTGCAAAGATTGTCGTCCCTGACCGGAAAGCCATTGCCCGCCAGCAAATCATCGAGGCTTGGCGAATGTCGACGCAGGCTGAACAGATTCATGGGTTCAACCCTCGCAGAAGATTTTTTGCGTTACCTATGCAAATGCCATCGAGGCAAGGCGTGTTCATCGCGTTCCGGGGCCCTGTAAGCCTTGTGAATGCGGTTAGACTAGGCCTACACAAGGCGATGAGCCATTTCGATTTCCCAGCATTTTCGATAAGTATTACTTATGGATTTCAAGCAACTGCGTTATTTCGTCGCGGTCTATGAAGAGGGTCATGTGGGCCGGGCTGCCGAGCGGCTGTCGATTTCCCAGCCGGCACTGTCGCAGCAGATTCGTCACCTCGAACAAAACCTCGATGTGAGCCTGTTCGAACGCAGCAGCAAACGCCTGTTGCCGACCCTGGCGGCCCATACGCTGTACAACCATGCCCTGCCCTTGCTCGACGGCCTGCAACGGGCGCGTGAAGCATTGGGCAATTTCAAGGGGCATGCGCTGCGCACCCTGGCCATTGGTGTGCTGCAAACCGTGCACACCAGCCTGGTGCCACAAATGCTTGAGCGGGTGCGTAAGGCGCAGCCCCATCTGGTGGTGCAGATCTATGAACTGACCGGGCTGGAAATCGAGCGACGCCTGCTGAATGGTTCGCTGGACATTGGCATCGGCTACCTGCCCCCTCGTCAGCCGGGCCTGCATGGGGTGATGTTGTACGAAGATGAACTGACGCTGGTCATCCCGGCCGACCATCCATTGCGCGAATTCAAGAAAGTCTCCATGAGCCAGGCCGCCGAATTGCCGATGTTGCTACTGGGCGAAGAGTTTCAGATACGGCAGATCTGGCAGGCGCAACTGGCCAGCCTGGGACGACGTCCGCAGGTACAGGCTGAGCTGAACAACATGGCCGGTATTCTCGACAGCCTGCCGCACACGCGACTGGCGACGGTGCTGCCCGGACGCTCGCAGAAGACCCACGGCAATCAGCAATTGTTGTGGAAACCCCTGAGCGAACCGCGGGTGCCGCTGAAAGTCGGGTTGGTCTGTCGCGATGTGCAACGGCAACAGGCCTCGCTGGCCTTGCTGCGCACGTTACTGGAGGAGGTGATCAATGGGCCGGATGAGCGGCTGAATAGCCCGCCGATACTGGATGGCCTGGGCTGAATACTTTTCTCGAGACAAAAGAAAACCCCGCCGAAGCGGGGCTTTGCAGACTGTTTCCCTGACATCCATTTCACTCCACCTTCCTGGCAGAATCCTACGTGTCCGTGTTGTTACTTTGCGCTTCCTGCGCTACGTCCATGAGAAGTAGATTAGCTGTGGATCCAATTTCAAGCTATGGGAGAACAGCAGCACGGCATGTAAGAGAATGCTTACATCAGGTTATATCGTCAGAATTGCCCGGCATCCAGCAGAAACAGCGATTCGCTACCGGCCTTCACCGACGCGCTCAACGAGTGAATGCGCGGCAGCAAGCGGGCGAAGTAGAAACGTGCGGTGCCCAGCTTGCTGGCATAGAAATCGTCCTGGGTTTCTTTACCCAAGGCGGCCTTGGCCATCAGCGCCCACATGTAGGCGTAAGCGACGTAACCAAAGGTTTGCAGGTACTCGACCGACGCCGCACCGATTTCGTTCGGGTTGTTCTTCGCTCGATCCAGCAGCCATGAGGTCAGCTCGTCCAGGGTCGTCACCGCGTCGTTGAGCGGCTTGGTGAACTCCGCCAGATCAGCGCTGGCTGTTGCGGTGAAGTGACGAATCTCGTCGGCAAACAAGTTGTAGAACGCCCCGCCGCTGCCAACGATCTTGCGCCCGACCAGGTCCAGCGCCTGGATGCCGTTGGTGCCTTCGTAGATCTGGGTGATGCGCACGTCACGCACCAGTTGCTCCTGGCCCCACTCACGGATGTAACCGTGACCGCCAAATACCTGCTGGCCGTGCACCGTGGTTTCCAGGCCGAGATCGGTCAGGAATGCCTTGGCCACCGGGGTCAGCAAGGCCACCAGGTCTTCCGCGCGTTTACGAGTGGTGGCGTCTTCGCTGAACTTGGCGGTGTCCAGTTGCATGGCCACGTAAGTGGAAAACGCACGACCGCCTTCGTTCGAAGCTTTCATGGTCAGCAGCATGCGACGCACGTCCGGGTGGACGATGATCGGGTCAGCCACTTTGTCCTTGTTCTGCGCGCCGGTTGGCGAACGGCTTTGCAGACGATCACGAGCGTATTCAACAGCGTTCTGATACGAGCGCTCGCCGGTGGCCAGGCCCTGGATACCGACACCCAAACGCTCGTAGTTCATCATGGTGAACATCGCCGCCAGGCCCTTGTTCGGCTCGCCGACCAGGTAACCCACGGCTTCATCGAAGTTCATCACGCAGGTCGCGGAAGCCTGGATGCCCATCTTGTGTTCGATCGAGCCGCAGTTGGCCGGGTTGCGCGCGCCCAGGCTGCCATCGGCATTGACCATGAACTTGGGCACCAGGAACAGCGAAATGCCTTTTGGCCCGGCCGGTGCGTCCGGCAGCTTGGCCAGCACCAGGTGAATGATGTTCTCGGTCAGGTCGTGTTCGCCGCCGGTGATGAAGATCTTGGTGCCGCTGACCTTATAGGACCCGTCGGCCTGAGGCTCGGCCTTGGTGCGGATAATCCCCAGGTCGGTACCGGCGTGGGGCTCGGTCAGGCACATGGAACCGGCCCAGACGCCGGCGTACATGTTCGGCAGGTAAGCGGCCTTCAGCTCTTCGCTGGCGTGGGCGTTGATCGACAGGCAGGCGCCAGCGGTGAGCATCGGGTACAGGCCGAACGACAGGCTGGCCGAGTTGACCATTTCTTCAACCTGGGCCGAAACGGCTTTGGGCATGCCCATGCCGCCGTAGGCCGGATCGCCACCGACGCCAACCCATCCGCCTTCGGCGTAGGTCTGGTAAGCCTGTGGGAAACCAGCCGGCGTGGTGACTGCGCCGTCCGCCCAGTGGCAACCTTCTTCGTCAGCGGCACGGCTCAGGGGCGCGATGCTTTTGCTGGTGACCTTGCCGGCTTCTTCGAGAATGGCTTCGACGGTTTCTGCATCAACAGTCTCGGCCAGTGCTGGCAGCTCGGCCCAGAGTTTGGCGACCTCGAACACTTCATTGAGGACGAAGCGCATATCGCGCAGGGGCGCTTTGTAGTCAGCCATGGCAAACCTCGCAAGATCTAAACAGGTGAATCGTAGGAATGATGTTTCGTTGGGTCCGAGTGTAACCCAACAACTTTTGCGACACATAGGGTCATCGCGTGACCGATTTGTAATTTTTAGTCACTAGAAAATAGATCGCAGCCTTCGCCAGCGCCAACGGAGGAATGCGTATCCCTGTGGGCGCTGCCGAAGGCTGTGATCTCTTGCAGACTAGTCCGATTTAAAGCGCGAACAACTCCGCTGGCAGCTTCATCAGGCAATCACTGCCTGCCTCTATCGCTGCCCGATGAGCGGCAGTGCGCGGCAGCAAACGCTTGAAATAAAACTCGCTGGTGGCGAGCTTACCCTGGAAATAACCGGCATCACCGCTGCCCGAATCCAGCTGCGCCTGAGCCACCAGCGCCATGCGCAACCACAAATAGCCGAGGATGATGTAACCGCTGTACATCAGGTAATCCACAGACGCGGCGCCCACTTCATCTGGATTTCTCAGGGCGGCCATGCCGACTTTGGTAGTCAGTTCGCCCCACTGCTGATTGAGCTCGTTGAGTTGCGCCACATAACTGGCCAACTGTGGATGCCCGGCGTTCGCCGCACAGAACTTGTGGACGATTCTGGTGAAGCCACGCAGCAGCTTGCCCTGGCTGCCGAGGACTTTGCGCCCGAGCAGGTCCAGCGCCTGGATGCCGTTGGTGCCCTCATAGATCGGCGCGATGCGACAGTCACGAACCAGTTGTTCCATGCCCCATTCACGAATGAAACCATGGCCTCCGAACACCTGCATGCCATGGTTGGTCACTTCCAGCCCGGTCTCGGTCATGAAGGCTTTGCAGATCGGCGTCAGGAAGGCCAACAGGTCTTCGGCGTCCTGGCGCGCCGTTGCATCCGCGCTAAGGTGTGCAACGTCGAGTAATTGCGCAGTGAAGTAAGTCAGTGCGCGGTTGCCTTCGTTGAAGGCTTTCATGGTCAGCAACATACGGCGCACGTCCGGATGCACAATGATCGGGTCAGCGGCTTTTTCCGGAGCCTTGGGACCTGTCAGCGCGCGCATCTGCAAACGGTCGTTGGCGTACTTGATCGCGCCCTGGAAACTTGCTTCGCCCAGACACAACCCCTGCATGCCGGTGCCAAGCCGCGCGTGGTTCATCATGGTGAACATGCAGTTGAGGCCTTTGTTCGCTTCCCCGATCAAGAAGCCCTTGGCCCCGTCGAAGTTCAGCACGCAGGTGGCCGAGGCCTTGATTCCCATCTTGTGCTCGATGGAGCCGCAGGAAACGCCATTGCGTTCGCCCGCTTCACCCTGGGCATCGGGCAGGCACTTGGGCACGATGAACAGCGAAATGCCTTTGGTCCCGGCCGGCGCATCCGGCAGCTTCGCCAACACCAGGTGAATGATGTTGGCGCTCAGGTCGTGCTCGCCGGCGGAGATGAAGATCTTGCTGCCGGTGATCGCGTAGCTGCCGTCGGCCTGGGGCACGGCGCGGGTCTTGATGATGCCCAGGTCGGTGCCGCAATGGGCTTCGGTCAGGCACATGGTGCCGGTCCATTGGCCGGCGGTGAGTTTGCTCAGGTAGGTGTTTTTCTGCTCCTGCGTACCATGGGCGTGGATCGCCGACATGGCGCCGTGGGTCAGCCCCGGATACATGCCCCAGGACGTGTTGCTGGAACCCACCATTTCGCTGATGACCAGCCCCAGTGAACTGGGCAGACCCTGGCCGCCATACGCCGGATCAGCCGCCAGTCCATGCCAGCCACCTTCGACGTATTGGGCGAAAGCCTGCTTGAAGCCTGCAGGCGTGGTGACCTCGCCGTTGTTGAAATGGCAGCCCTCTTCGTCGCCACTGCGGTTGAGTGGTGACAGCACGTTCTCACAGAATCTTGCGCCCTCTTCGAGGATCGCATCGATCATGTCCGGGCTGGCATCGGTGGCGCCGAGGGCTGCGTAGTTGCTGTGAAAATCGAAGACGTGGTCAATCAGAAAGCGCATGTCGCGCAGGGGAGCCTTGTAGTCGGGCATGGTCATTTCTCCGGCAGCAGATGACTCAAACCTACTGCCGCATCCCACCCCTTCACAATTACAGTCCAGACGCTGAATGCGCCGTCATCACTCAACCGTAGCGGCGTCCATGCGCACGGCGCCACGGCGGTTCTGTCCGAACGCCATGACGCAGTTGCGCCCGGCGCCCTTGGCGCTGTAGAGCGCCTGGTCCGCGGACTTGAGCACTTGCTCGGGCGCGCGTTGCTCCACCCGTTCGGCAACGCCGATGCTGACCGTCACCGATACACTCGAGGCACTGGCGCCTGCGCGACGCTGGCGGCCCTGATTGTCATCCTGGGGACGACTGTCCTGATTGCGCAGATGAATGTTGTAGGTGGCGATCGCCTCGCGAATGACCTCCAGGTGCGGCAGGCACTCGTCCAAGGTCTTGCCTGCAAACACCAGGGCGAATTCCTCACCGCCGTAGCGATACGCCTTACCGCCGCCGCCGATTTTCGACAGCTTGCTGGCGACCAATCGCAACACCTGGTCCCCCACGTCGTGCCCGTGGGTGTCGTTGAATTTCTTGAAGTGATCGACGTCACTCATGGCCAACACATAGTTGCGTCCCAGGCGCTGCATCCGCTCATTCAATGCACGGCGTCCCGGCAGTCCGGTGAGTTCGTCACGGAAAGCCATCTGATAGGCCTCATGGGCAACGGCGGCGGCGATCATCAGCATCACCTGGCTGCACATGATGTTCAGGGTGAAGGGCAGGATGAAGGTTTTCGGCAACATCCAGAACAGGCCGAGCAACCCCACCAGCTGCGCAGCATGCAGGGGCCTTGGGTGGCGCCAATACTGGTAGGCCAGCAGCAGGAATGCGGCGATGAACACCGGATAGGACAATTGGATCAGGCTCATCCAGGCGCCGTGCAAGGCAGGCCAGCGAATCTCCGCCAGCCACACCAGCAACACCTGTGGGTAACTTTGTTCAAGGGCCAATGCCACGCTGCCAACGGCCAGCAGCACAGCAAAACGGGCAACCATGTCCTGGAACAGATGCGTACGTTCCTGCCACGCGGCGAACACGCCGAACAGCAACGGCAACAACAGGCAACATAGATGAAAAACCACTGCAGCGTCTTCGCGCACCTTGCCGTGGTCGCGGTAGTAATCGGTCTGGGTGTCGAGCAGGAAGTAGGCGATGTACACCGTGACCATCAGAAACAGCTCACGCTGGCGTCGGTAAACCGCGCAATAGGCACCGCCGAGCAACAGCACCAAGGTAGGAAGCACCTGGAACAGCGACGTGAAGAAAACGTTCAGCTCCCTGACGTAGGCAGCCGCGAGCCCCGCCAGCAACAGCAGCAGTGATGGCAAAAAGTGACTCACACGTGCAGGGGAAGAACGCGGCAAGGGTAAGGCTCCGACCCGTCATATCAGTGATGGCAATGTGCCCATAACTGTAACGGCAGAAACCCGGACTTTCTTAGCCAATTACCGAGGTATTTTCAGAACAGCGTCATCGGCGGCACAAAAAAGCCGCCATTCCCGAAGGAACAGCGGCTTTGGAGAAACGCGTCGGGACTTAGTAGCCCAGCGCGAAATCTTCTTCTTTCATGTCCATCAGGTTGTTGGCGCCCGACAGCATGGTTGCAACGTGAGTACGGGTACGCGGCAGGATGCGCTGGAAGTAGAAGCGTGCAGTCTGCAGCTTGGCGGTGTAGAACGCCTCTTCGGAAGTGCCGGCAGCCAGTTTCTCGGCAGCCAGGCGCGCCATGTCAGCCCAGAAGTAGGCCAGGCAGGCGTAACCGGAGTACATCAGGTAATCCACGGAGGCCGCGCCAACTTCTTCGCGATCCTTCATGGCAGCCATGCCGACCTTCATGGTCAGCTCGCCCCATTCCTTGTTCAGCGCAGCCAGCGGTGCGACGAATTCCTTGACGGCTTCGTTGCCTTCGTTGGTCTGGCAGAACTTGTGGACGATCTTGGTGAACCCCTTGAGGGCCTCGCCTTGAGTCATCAGCACTTTACGGCCCAGCAGGTCGAGTGCCTGGATACCGGTGGTGCCTTCGTACAGCATCGAAATACGGCTGTCGCGAACGTTCTGCTCCATGCCCCACTCGGCGATGAAGCCGTGGCCGCCGTAGATCTGCACGCCATGGTTGGCGGACTCGAAACCGACTTCGGTCATGAAGGCCTTGGCGATTGGCGTCATGAACGCCAGCAGGGCATCGGCCTTCTTCTTCTCTTCTTCGTCCACGCCGTACTTGACGATGTCGACTTGCTTGGCGGTGAAGTAGACCATCGCGCGGTTGCCTTCGGCGAACGCCTTCATGGTCAACAGCATGCGACGTACATCCGGGTGCACGATGATCGGGTCAGCGGCTTTGTCCGGTGCTTTCGGGCCGGTCAGCGAGCGCATTTGCAGGCGATCGCGAGCGTATTTCAAGCCACCCTGGAAGCCGATTTCGGCGTGGGCCAGACCTTGCAGCGCGGTACCCAGGCGAGCGGTGTTCATGAAGGTGAACATGCAGTTCAGGCCTTTGTTCGCCGGGCCGATCAGGTAACCGGTAGCCGCGTCGAAGTTCATCACGCAAGTGGCGTTGCCGTGGATGCCCATCTTGTGTTCCAGGGAACCACAGGACACCGCGTTACGCGCACCGATCGAACCGTCGGCGTTCGGCAGGAACTTCGGCACGATGAACAGCGAAATGCCTTTGGTGCCAGCCGGCGCATCCGGCAGGCGCGCCAGCACGATGTGGACGATGTTGTCGGCCATGTCGTGTTCACCGGCCGAGATGAAGATCTTGGTGCCGGAGACTTTGTAGGAACCGTCGGCCTGAGGCTCGGCCTTGGTGCGCAGCATGCCGAGGTCGGTACCGCAGTGCGGTTCGGTCAGGCACATGGTGCCGGTCCATTCGCCGGATACCAGCTTGGTCAGGTAAGCCTCTTGTTGCTCAGGCGTACCGTGCTCGGAAATAGTGTTCATCGCGCCGTGGGACAGGCCCGGGTACATACCCCACGACCAGTTGGCTTCGCCAACCATTTCGCTGACCGCCAGCCCCAGGGACTCAGGCAGGCCCTGGCCGCCGTGCTCTACGTCGTGGGCCAGGCTCGGCCAGCCGCCTTCGACGAATTGCTTGTACGCTTCTTTGAAGCCAGTCGGGGTCTTAACACCGGACTCGCTCCAGGTGCAGCCTTCGGTATCGCCCACACGGTTCAGAGGAGCCAGCACCTGCTCACAAAACTTGGCGCCTTCTTCAAGAATGGCGCTAACCATGTCTGGAGTTGCGTCTGCACAAGCCGGAAGGCTCTGATAGTGCGCTTCGTAGCCGAGCAGTTCGTCACGAACGAAGCGAATATCACGCAAGGGGGCCTTGTAGTCAGGCATAGCGATAAACCTCTGCTGATGTAACCGGGAATGAGCGACCGTTGTCGAAACGATCAAACAGTTGTTTGAAACATACGTTTACGCCTAAATCTTGTCAAGCACCGATCTTTTGCCATTCGTCATTCCATGACCAATCAGCGCGCACGCGGGCCTGACGCCGTTGGCCTGAGCAACGCGCAGCGCGAGAAAGTATTGGATAGCAGGACTCACGCTGAAAGCGTACCCGTCAGACGGTGCGCTTTCAGCGTGAGTTCAGGCGTAGGTGTCGATCAGGGTGCCGAGCATTTCATCAGAAGCCTTGGCGACTTTAGTGCCCAACTCCACCCCAAACCTGCCTTCAGCCATTGCGAGATTGTGGCTCACGAGGTCCGACTGCTGGCTGCGGTCGACCGAACGCAGGCGATCGGCCTGGGCTTCGGAAGACTGGCTGGTCACTGAACGCTCGATCGTGGTGTTGGCAATTTGGCCGGCGGCTTGATCGACACGGTTCTGCGCCGTCTGAACAGTGCTCAAACCGGCATAAAAAGCGGTATTTCCCGAGATTTCCATGGAAGCGCTCGTCCTTGCAAAGAGTCATCAACACTCATTGAAGCAGACTTACCGGGGAATGGCCCGTCAAAAACACTAATGGCACAGTGCCGCGTCATAGCCAGATACCTAGTCCAGGAGATCCAGTTCCAGGTGCTCTGCTACCGCTTCAGCCGTGACCATCTTGAGCTTCGGCACTCGCCCCAGGCATGGCGCCGGGAGCCGCTCGGCGAGGGTGGCGAGGTTTTCTTCCAGGCGTGCGGTCTTCGGGTCGATGATATTCGCCACCCATCCCGCCAACTGCAAACCGTCCCGGGCAATCGCCTCGGCCGTCAGCAACGCGTGATTGATGCAGCCCAGGCGCACACCGACCACGAGGATGACCGGCAGGCCCAGCGCCTTGGCCAGGTCCGACAGGTTGTCCTGATCTGCCAATGGCACGCGCCAGCCTCCAGCACCCTCGATCAGGGTGAAATCAGCCTGCATGTCGAGTATCTCTCGCATTGGCGTCAGTAGCGATTGCACGGTCAACGCAATGCCGGCCTCGCGCGCGGCCAGGTGCGGCGCAATTGCCGGCTCGAGCGCCAGCGGATTGACCTGGGTGTAGGTCAGGGGCAGCGAGCACTCCGCCAAAAGCGCCAGCGCGTCAGCATTGCGCAGGCCCTTGGGCGTCACCGAACAGCCAGAGGCTACCGGCTTGCCCGCTGCCGTGCTTAACCCGGCCGATCGGGCGGCATGCAGCAAGCCGGCGGCAATCGTGGTTTTTCCGACATCGGTATCGGTACCGGTGATGAAATACGCGGAGCTCATAAGGGTTTCTCCAAAACGGCGTACACCACTTGATAAGTCGCCGGCAGGCCTTGGGCCTGACGAAACTGCTCATAAGCCTCTACCAGGCCGAGAATCCGCGCCCGACCGGTCAACCCACCCGGTCGTCCGGGGTTCAGGTTGTGTGCCCCCAACGCCTTGAGTTCATGGGTCAGGCTGCGCACATCCGGGTAATGCAGCACATGCGCACGGTTTTCCAGGCTGATCGCCCGCAGGCCGCTGGCTGCGCAAAGCTGTTGATAAACGGCGAACTCGCGGAAGCGGTTGACGTGCACCATGCCATCCACCTGACGCCAGCTGTCACGCAGTTCGAACAACGTGCCTACGCATAGACTAGCAAATGCGAAAACGCCCCCGGGTTTGAGTACCCGATGCGCCTCGCTGAGTACCGAAGCGAAGTCCGCACACCACTGCACCGCGAGGCTGGAGAAAATCAGATCGCACGTTCCATCACGCAACGGCATTCGCTCGGCGTCGCCGGCGATGAAGTGTGTGGCGCCGCCCAAAGGCCTGGCGTGGTTGAGCATGCCTTCGGCGATGTCCAGCGCCACGCCGTGCCCTGCGGGAAAACGCTCGCCCAGCGCGCGGCTGAAATGCCCGGTGCCGCACCCCAGGTCCAGCCATCGCCCTGACACGAAATCATCGGGCAAACGGCGGAGCAATTGGCTGCCGACATCACGCTGCAATTCGGCCACGCTGTCGTAGCTTGCCGCCGCACGGGAAAAAGAGGCGGCTACCTGGCGCTTGTCAGGCAAACCGCCGGGCAGTTGGGGAAGAGATAAATCAGTCATCGCCGCACTCATGCAAAAAGGCCTGGATCGCCCCCGCCACACCGTGGGGATTTTCCAGGAGAAACGCGTGACCGGCCTGTTCAATCAGACCGATTTCGACATCCGGCAGCAACGCCAGTAACGCCTCGGCGGCTTCAGCCGGCACCAGCCCGTCGAGGCCGGCATACAGGTGCAGTTGCGGACCGCGGAACGCCTGCAGGGCCTGGCGCGTGTCCAATTGTGCGAGCAGCTTCAGGCCACCCATGAGCACCGCCTCTGACGAGTGCGGCGCGCCCCCGAACAACAGCCTCGACAAGCCGCGCGGGTCTTCGGCCCCTTGGGCACAGAGCAGTGAAAAGCGCTTCAACGTCATGCGCGGATCGGCAGCGCAATCCGCCAGAAAGGCGTCGAACGTTTGGTTGGGCATCGCCCACGGCCATTGTTCATGGCTGACAAAAGAAGGGTTGCTCGCCAGGGTCAGCAAGCCGCAGCAACGGTCGCCACGGCGCGCCGCCAATTCGGACGCGAGCATGCCACCCAGCGACCAGCCGCCCAGCCAGGCGTCCTGTGGCACGCTGGCGTCAAGCTCATCAAGCCAAAGCTCGAGATTGCTCGAGTCCAGCTCAGGCAGCGGCTCGATGTCCACCCGCAGGTGTTCGTCCAGGCCTTGCAAGGCGGCGGCTAGCGGCTCCAGCGGCGAAATCCCCAGACCCCAGCCGGGTAGCAGAATCAGTCGATCACGCATGGCCAGGCTCCGGTCCCAGTCGTTGATAACAATCGGCCAGTCCCTCCAACAATAGCTGTACCTGCGCTTCGGTATGGGCGGCGGTCAGGGTCACGCGCAGTCGGGCGCTGCCGGCTGGCACGGTTGGCGGGCGTATGGCGCTCACCATCAAACCGCGCTCGCGCAGCATCTGCGACAAGCGCACTGCGCGTCCGGCGTCACCGATCATGATCGGCTGGATCGGCGTGAAGCTGTTCATCAGCTCCAGGCCGATCTGCTCGGCGCCGTGGCGGAACTGACGGATCAGCGCCTGCAAATGCTCGCGGCGCCAATGCTCGCGGCGCAGCAGCTCCAGGCTTTTCAGGGTCGCGCAGGCCAGGGCCGGGGGTTGGCTGGTGGTGTAGATGTAGGGGCGGGCGAACTGGATCAGGCTCTCGATCAACTCTTCGCTGCCGGCCACAAAGGCACCCGCGGTTCCGAACGCCTTGCCGAGCGTGCCGACCAGCACCGGCACATCTTCCTGGCTCAGGCCGAAATGTTCGACGCTGCCGCCTCCCTGGGCACCCAGGGGACCGAAACCGTGCGCGTCATCGACCATCAGCCACGCACCCTTGGCCCTGGTTTCCCGAGCCAGCGCCGGCAGGTCGGCGATGTCGCCGTCCATGCTGAACACGCCATCGGTGACCACCAGCGTATTACCGGTGGCTTTCTCCAGGCGCTTGGCCAGGCTCGTCGCGTCGTTGTGCAAATATCGGCTGAAACGTGCGCCAGACAACAGCCCGGCGTCCAGTAACGAGGCGTGATTGAGTCGGTCTTCGAGCACCGTATCGCCCTGCCCCACCAGCGCCGTGACCGCACCGAGATTGGCCATGTAGCCGGTGGTGAACAGCAGGGCACGCGGGCGACCGGTGAAGTCGGCCAGGGCTTCTTCCAGGGCGTGATGCGGGCCGCTATGGCCGATCACCAGATGCGAGGCCCCGCCACCCACGCCCCACTTGGCGGCTCCCGCGCGCCAGGCTTCGATCACTTGCGGGTGATTGGCCAGGCCCAGGTAGTCGTTGTTACAGAACGCCAGCAATGGCTGGCCGTCCACCACCACTTGCGGGCCTTGCGGGCTTTCGAGCAATGGACGTTGGCGATAGAGATTTTCAGCACGACGGGCAGCCAGGCGTGCGGCGAGATCGAAAGACATGCAGGCCTCGACTATCAAATGACACATCTCCACTGTGGGAGCGAGCCTGCTCGCGAAGAGGCCTTCACATTCAACATCAATGTCGACTGTTACATAGCTTTCGCGAGCAGGCTCGCTCCCACAGGGTTTTGCATTCCTTCAGAAGGATCAAACAGCCGCGTTATAGAACTGCTCGCTGCTCTTGTGCTCCACCAGCGCCTGTTCGATGGCGGCCTGATGCACTTCGTCGGAGTGTTCTTCGCGGGCTTCCGGCAGGATCCCCAGGCGCCCGAACAGTTGCATGTCCTTGTTGGCCTGCGGGTTGGCGGTGGTCAGCAGTTTGTCGCCGTAGAAAATCGAGTTGGCACCGGCGAAGAACGCCAGGGCCTGGGTCTGATCGTTCATCGCCTCGCGGCCGGCGGACAGGCGCACGTGGGACTTGGGCATCAGGATGCGCGCAACCGCGAGCATGCGGATGAAATCGAACGGGTCGATGTCGTCGGCATTTTCCAGTGGCGTACCGGCGACTTTCACCAGCAGGTTGATGGGCACGGATTCCGGGTGCTCTGGCATGTTCGCCAACTGGATGAGCAAATTGGCGCGGTCATCGAGGGACTCGCCCATGCCGAGGATGCCGCCGGAGCAGATCTTCATCCCCGAATCACGCACGTAGGCCAGGGTTTGCAGGCGTTCGCTGTAGGTGCGGGTGGTGATGATGCTGCCATAGAACTCTGGCGAGGTATCGAGGTTGTGGTTGTAGTAGTCCAGGCCGGCTTCGGCCAGGGCTGCGGTCTGGTCCTGATCGAGACGGCCGAGTGTCATGCAGGTTTCCAGGCCCAGGGCCTTTACGCCTTTGACCATCTCCAGCACATACGGCATGTCTTTGGCCGACGGGTGCTTCCACGCCGCGCCCATGCAAAACCGGGTGGTACCAATGGCCTTGGCGCGCGCAGCCTCCTCGAGGACTTTCTGCACTTCCATCAGCTTTTCTTTTTCCAGGCCGGTGTTGTAGTGACCGGACTGCGGACAATATTTGCAATCTTCCGGGCAGGCACCGGTTTTGATCGACAGCAGGGTCGAAACCTGGACCCGGTTGGCGTCGAAATGCGCACGGTGCACCGTCTGCGCCTGGAACAACAGGTCATTGAATGGCTGAACGAAGAGTGCTTTGACTTCGGCCAAAGACCAGTCATGACGCAGGGTTGCAGAGGTGCTGGCGCTCATGGGCGTTTCCTTTGTTTTATGCTTTGGCAGGCGACCAGGAAAATGGAATTTTCCACAGGCGCATCACAGATGTTTCGGCATATTTAAGGAAGAGCCATGCGCTGTCAACCACGATACGATAAGCAGGTTTACATCTGGTTAAAAAACAAACAGTGCTGTTTGCTGTGTGACGAACCCGCCGATGGCACCACGCCCATTTGCATGGCCTGCGAAACCGAGTTGCCCTGGCTCGGCGATCACTGCCAGACCTGCGCCCTGCCCTTGCCCGCTGCCGGCCTGACGTGCGGGCAATGCCTCAAGCAGCCGCCGGCCTTCGAACGGGTGGTCGCGCCCTGGACTTACAGCTTCCCGATCGACAGCCTGATTACCCGGTTCAAGCACAGCTCGAATTGGCCGTTTGGCCACCTGCTCGGCGAACTTCTGACTCAATCCCTGCAACATCACTTCGATGACGACCTCCCACGGCCCGACGCGCTGGTACCCGTGCCGATGGCTACCCGACGCCTGCGCCAAAGAGGGTTCAACCAGGCAGCCATGCTGGCACGCTGGCTCAGCGAGCGCCTTGGCGTTCCTACCGATGAACGGCTGTTATTAAGGCCCCAGGACACCCACGCGCAACAAGACCTGAACGCCGAGGCCCGCAAAAAGAACCTGCACCACGCCTTCGCCCTGGCGCCCGGCGCATCGGTGAAGGGTCGCCATCTGGCGCTGGTGGATGACGTGCTGACCACGGGCGCCACGACACAAGCACTGGCTCACCTGCTGATGGACGCCGGCGCTACACGGGTCGATGTCTATTGCCTGGCGCGAACACCCAAGCCTGGTGAGTCGCCGTGACTTGACTCGCGGGGCCCGAGCGGCCAACGTCCTCACCATCGTCATAGCCCATAGCGTCTTGCCATGTCCTTGCCTACGTTGTTGTCCCAGCACATTGTCCGCCGTCCGCAACGCATTGCCCTGCTGCAACATATCGCCGAGCAAGGGTCGATCACCCGCGCAGCGAAAAGCGCAGGCCTGAGCTACAAGGCTGCCTGGGATGCCATCGATGAGCTCAACAACCTTGCGCAGAAACCGCTGGTGGAGCGCAGTGTGGGCGGCAAAGGGGGTGGCGGCGCCAAACTGTCCGCCGAAGGCGAGCGTGTGCTGCGCCTTTATCAAAAGCTGCAGGCGTTGCAGGCCCAGGTTCTGGAAGCTGCTGAAGATGCCAGCGACCTTGACCTGCTCGGTCGCCTGATGCTCAGGACCAGCGCACGCAATCAGCTACACGGCAAGGTCGTGGCTATTGAAACCCAAGGCCATAACGACCGGGTCCGCCTTGAGTTGGCCGAAGGCTTGAGCATCGCTGCGCAGATCACCCACGACAGCACCGTACGCCTGGACCTGCAACCCGGCACCGAAGTGGTCGCGCTGATCAAGGCCGGGTGGCTCGATGTGCTGGGCTGCGGCGACGAAGCAATACCAGGACACAATTGCCTCGAAGGCATCATCGAGGAAATCCTCAATGCCGAAGACGGCCCCTGCGAAGTGCGCATCGGCCTGCCTAACGGCCAGACGCTCTGCGCCCTGGCCGAGCCCTGGCATTTGCAATCGCGCGAACTGACCAGCGGAAAGCCGGTACGCGCGCAGTTCTCGCCCTCCAACGTATTGCTCGGCACCCCACTTTAAGGACAGCTGCAACAAAAGCTTCATCACCCGCCATTAAGGTGACTGCAAAATTCGCAGGGAGCCTGATGTGAGCCTATTAGAAGACAACCAACCCACCGACCTCGAACAAATGGTCGGCCTCAGCCGCCGTGGATTCATCAGCGCCGGCGCCCTGTGCGGTGCCGCCATGTTTCTCGGTGGCAACCTGCTCAGTCGCAGCGTACTGGCCGCCAGTGTCAGCGCCGGCACCAGCCGGTTGCTGGGTTTCGAAAGCATTCCCGCCGCGACCAGCGACGCGATCACCCTGCCACCCGGCTACAAGTCTTCGGTACTGATCAGTTGGGGTCAGCCCCTGGAGAAAAACGGCCCGGCCTTCGACGCGAGTGGCAACGGCTCCGCCGAGCATCAGGAAGTCCAGTTCGGTGACAACAACGACGGCATGAGCCTGTTCGCCTTCCCCGATGACAACAACCGGGCGCTGATGGCGATCAACAACGAATACACCAACTACCGCTACCTCTACCCCCATGCGGGCATGCCGCAATCGGCGCAGGAAGTGCACAAGGCCCTGGCCTGCGAAGGTGTGTCGGTGATCGAGGTGCAGCGCAAGGATGGTCACTGGCAGTTCGTCCAGGGCTCGCCCTACAACCGACGCATCCACGGCAATTCGCCGATCAACCTGAGCGGCCCGGCTGCCGGTCACGAACTGCTGAAGACCCGTGCCGATGCGCACGGCAAAAAAGTCTTCGGCACCTTCCAGAACTGTGCCAACGGCAAGACGCCGTGGGGCACATACCTGACCTGTGAAGAGAACTTCACCGATTGCTTTGGCAGCACCAATGCCGAGCAGAAGTTCGACGCCGCGCAAAAACGCTACGGCGTGGTGGCAACCAGCAAAGACATCAACTGGCATCAACACGACCCGCGCTTCGACCTGGCGAACAATCCCAACGAACTCAATCGTCACGGCTGGGTGGTCGAGATCGACCCGTTCGATCCGAAGTCAACCCCGGTCAAGCGCACCGCGCTGGGCCGCTTCAAACATGAAAACGCCGCCCTGACTGAAACCCAAGACGGCCGCGCCGTGGTGTACATGGGCGACGATGAGCGCGGCGAGTTCATCTACAAGTTCGTCAGCCGCGACAAGATCAATCACAAGAATCCCAAGGCCAACCGCGACCTGCTGGACCACGGCACCCTGTACGTGGCGCGTTTCGACGGCGGCGATGGCAATGCCGATCATCCGAAGGGCCAAGGGGAATGGATCGAACTGACCCACGGTAAAAACGGCATCGACGCCAGCAGCGGTTTTGCCGACCAGGGCCAAGTGCTGATTCACGCGCGTCTGGCGGCCAGCGTGGTGAAGGCCACGCGCATGGACCGCCCCGAATGGATCGTCGTCAGTCCCACGGACGGACAGGTTTACTGCACCCTGACCAACAACGCCAAACGCGGCGAAGACG
The DNA here is from genome assembly GCF_028823535.1 of Pseudomonas serbica. Classification (GTDB taxonomy): domain Bacteria; phylum Pseudomonadota; class Gammaproteobacteria; order Pseudomonadales; family Pseudomonadaceae; genus Aquipseudomonas; species Aquipseudomonas serbica. Next base: position 90,283 of record NZ_JAQIYM010000001.1, read on the forward strand.
GGCAACCGGTGGGCGGGCCAAACCCGCGCGAGAAGAATGTCTACGGGCAGATCCTGCGCTGGCGCACTGACCGCGACGACCACGCCTCGAAAACCTTCGCGTGGGATCTGTTCGTGGTCGCTGGCAACCCGCAAGTGCATGCCGGCACGCCGAAGGGCGGCTCGTCGAACATCACCCCACAGAACATGTTCAACAGCCCGGACGGATTGGCATTCGATAAGGCCGGGCGGCTGTGGATACAAACCGACGGCGATTCAAGCAACGCCGGAGATTTCGCCGGCATGGGCAACAACCAGATGCTCTGCGCTGACCCGGCGACCGGGGAGATTCGCCGGTTCATGGTCGGGCCGATTGGCTGCGAGGTGACGGGCATCAGTTTCTCGCCGGACCAGAAGACCTTGTTTGTCGGGATCCAGCATCCGGGGGAGAACGGTGGCTCGACTTTCCCCGAGCATTTGCCCAATGGCAAGCCGCGGTCATCGGTGATGGCGATTACCCGGGAGGATGGCGGGATAGTCGGCGCCTGACAGGGCCCCTTCGCTGGCAAGCCAGCTCCTACAAAGTCATGCGCGATTTCAAAAATGGCGCATGACCTATAGGAGCTGGCTTGCCAGCGAAGGCGTCAGCACAGTCACAACCTATCCATGTCTGTCTGCGCTACCATGCCTGGCCGGACGCAGCAGCCTGCTGCGCGCAGGAGTCAGCATGGCCCACCCGTTTGAAACGCTCACCCCAGACCTCGTTCTCGATGCCGTCGAAAGCATCGGTTTTCTCAGCGATGCCCGCATCCTGGCGCTCAACAGCTACGAAAACCGTGTCTACCAGGTCGGCATCGAAGACGCCGAACCGCTGATCGCCAAGTTCTACCGCCCGCAGCGCTGGACCAACGAAGCGATTCTGGAAGAACACCAGTTCACCTTCGAGCTCGCCGAGGTCGACGTGCCAGTCGTCGCGCCGATGATCCATAACGGTGAAACCCTGCACGAACACAATGGCTTCCGTTTCACCCTGTTCCCCCGCCGCGGCGGTCGCGCGCCGGAACCGGGCAATCTCGATCAGCTGTATCGCCTGGGGCAACTGCTCGGTCGCCTGCACGCGGTGGGCTCGACCAAGCCGTTCGAGCACCGTGAGGCGCTGGCGGTGAAAAACTTCGGCCATGACTCGCTGACGACCTTGCTCGAAGGCAACTTCATCCCCCGCAGCCTGCTGCCGGCCTACGAGTCGGTGGCCCGCGATCTGCTCAAGCGTGTGGAAGATGCCTACAGCAATACGCCGCACCAGAACATCCGCATGCACGGCGACTGCCACCCCGGCAACATGATGTGCCGCGACGAAATGTTCCACATCGTCGATCTTGATGACTGCCGCATGGGCCCGGCAGTGCAGGACATCTGGATGATGCTGGCCGGCGATCGCCAGGACTGCCTGGGTCAGTTGTCGGAATTGATGGACGGCTACAACGAGTTCCACGACTTCAATCCCCGTGAACTGGCACTGATCGAACCCCTTCGTGCCCTGCGCCTGATGCACTACAGCGCCTGGCTCGCCCGGCGCTGGGACGATCCGGCATTCCCGCGCAGCTTCCCGTGGTTCGGGACTGAACGCTATTGGGGGGATCAGGTGCTGGCATTACGCGAGCAGTTGGCAGCGTTGAATGAAGAGCCGCTGAAACTCTTCTGATACCGCCTGGAACCCTGTGGGAGCGAGCCTGCTCGCGATAGCGGTTTATCAGACACTGATGTGCTGAATTTGAAATCGCCTTCGCGAGCAGGCTCGCTCCCACAGGTCATGTGTTCACAATTGGCCAACCTATTCAGGCAGGACATTCGTAGACAAATTTCCTTACAATCCCTCTTTGTTAGCTGCCTAAGCAAGGACTCTGCATGCAAGCCGCCAACCCGCGTCGCGGGTACATTCTGGGCCTGAGTGCCTACATCATCTGGGGACTTTTCCCACTCTATTTCAAAGCCATCGCCAGCGTGCCCGCGGTGGAGATCATCATTCATCGTGTGCTGTGGTCGGCGTTGTTCGGCGCCTTGCTGCTGATGGTCTGGAAACATCCGGGCTGGTGGCGCGAACTGCGGGAGAACCCGCGTCGACTGGCGATCCTGGCCCTGAGCGGCACGCTGATCGCCGCCAACTGGCTGACCTATGTGTGGTCGGTGAACAACGGGCGCATGCTGGAGGCCAGCCTCGGCTACTACATCAATCCCTTGGTCAACGTGCTGTTGGGGATGTTGATCCTCGGCGAACGGCTGCGCCGCATGCAATGGATCGCGGTGGGGCTGGCGGCGGTTGGCGTAGCGCAACAGGTATGGCAAGTCGGCAGCCTGCCCTGGGTGTCGCTGGTATTGGCATTGACCTTCGGTTTCTACGGGCTGATTCGCAAGCAGGCGCCGGTCAAGGCACTCCCGGGCCTGGTGGTCGAAACCTGGATGCTGGTGCCGATCGCGCTGGCCTGGTTGCTGCTCAATCCAACCGCCAGCAGCGCCCAGGCTGAATTCTGGACCACCTCCGAGGCCTGGTGGCTGGTGGCTGCCGGCCCGGTGACGCTGGTGCCGCTGGTCTGTTTCAACGCCGCCGCGCGCCATCTGCCCTACACGACGCTGGGATTCCTCCAATACCTGGCGCCCACCCTGGTGTTGCTGCAAGCCGTGTTGCTGTTTGGCGAGCACCTGTCGTCCAGCACGCTGGTCGCGTTCATCTTCATCTGGGCCGGCCTTGCGGTTTACAGCATCGATGCCTGGCTCAGCTTGCGTCGCCGCCGCTGATCAAAAAACGCACAAACCTCTGCAGGCCACGTTCTCCGTGGCCTGCGCCGATCCTTCCCAAGGTTATCCACAGCGTGATCCCCGCCGTTTGTGCGCAAGTGACTGAAACTGCTGGTTTTTTGATCAATCTTTTAGAAGCCCCGGCCGGCGTGGCCTGGCGGGCTGTCTCTACAGGTTATCCACAGGCAGGTGCACGTTTAAACTGGATAACCTTTTCAAGGTTCACTGCGCAGGACCAACTCCACCATCAGATCGTCCGCCAGGGTTTCCAGGCGCGATTGCAGCACGTCCAGAGACAACGTCAACGGCACCGCCAGTATCGCTTCGGCATGGAATAACGGCTCGCTGCTCATGGGCGCCGGACGCACCTCCGTCACCAGTCGTTCCAGGTTTACCCCCTGCTCACTGAGCAAGCGCGTGATGTCGCGCACGATCCCCGGCCGGTCATTGCCCACCAGTTCCATGGCGATCGGTTTCCAGGTACACGATTGTTCGATGCCGCTTTCGGCGATCAGTACGCGAATGCCCTGGGCCGACAATCCTTGCAAGGCATCAACCAGTGAATCGTAGGATTCCGCCGGCACCCCGACCCGAAGGATCCCGGCGAATTGCCCGGCCATGCGTGACATGCGGCTTTCCAGCCAGTTGCCCCCCTGCTCGGCGATGCATTGGGCAATGCGCTCGACCTGCCCAGGCTTGTCCGGTGCAAAAACAGTGAGTACGAGGTGGTCCATGGCGCAGCCCTCTTTTGTTATTGAAAGAGAAGTATAGGCAAGGGGTAATCCTGTGTTGAATCGGCTGACGCCTTCGCAGGCAAGCCTGCTCCTGCAGTCACAAATGTGTACAACTTTTTATATTTAACTGGAACAATCTAATGGTTTTTTGAGAACATCCCGATCCCCGACGTGACTGCAATGCGTCATGGGGTCGCAGAACGACGTAATTAGTCTAATTTTCACAACCGCAACTCATCATGTAGTATGCCGCTGCGCGCACTACATAACGTTGGATCGATGTCTGCCACAGGCGCAGTCGCATCCCTGAAAGCCCTGTCAGCAAGGCCTTAAAGCCGTTGATTGGTCCCCACCCAGCCGTCAGAAATGGCATGTACTGGTCGCAGGGTTTGTGGTTTAAATGGCCAGAGGCTTCATTGTTAAATTGAAGAGCTGAAAAGCGAAATAGCTGAGCAGAGTGAGGCAAGCAATGACTGAACACGTTCAAGTCGGTGGCCTGCAGGTCGCCAAAGTCCTGTTCGACTTCGTGAACAACGAAGCCATTCCCGGTACCGGCCTCACCGCCGATAAGTTCTGGGCCGGTGCCGACAAGGTCATTCATGACCTGGCGCCGAAGAACAAAGCCCTACTCGCCAAACGCGATGATTTCCAGGCTCGTATCGATTCCTGGCATCAGGAACGCGCCGGCCAGGCGCACGACGCCGTGGCCTATAAAGCCTTCCTGCAAGACATCGGTTATCTGCTGCCAGAAGCGGCCGATTTCCAGGCAACGACGCAAAACGTCGATGAAGAAATCGCCCGCATGGCCGGTCCACAGCTCGTGGTGCCGGTGATGAACGCCCGCTTCGCGCTCAATGCGTCGAACGCCCGCTGGGGTTCGCTGTATGACGCGCTCTACGGCACCGACGCCATCAGCGAAGCTGACGGCGCGGAAAAAGGCAAAGGCTACAACAAAATTCGCGGCGACAAGGTCATCGCCTTCGCCCGCGCCTTCCTCGACGAAGCGGCACCTTTGGCGGCCAGTTCCCACGTCGACTCCACGCACTACAAAATCGTTGATGGCAAACTGGTGGTCGCCCTCAAAGGCGGCAGCAACAGTGGCCTGCGCAACGACGCCCAGCTGATTGGTTTCCAGGGCGATGCCTCGGCGCCGACCGCGATCCTGCTGAAAAACAACGGCTTGCACTTCGAGATCCAGGTCGATGCCAGCACCCCGGTCGGCCAGACCGACGCTGCCGGTGTCAAAGACATCCTGATGGAAGCCGCGCTGACCACCATCATGGACTGCGAAGACTCGGTCGCCGCTGTCGACGCCGATGACAAGGTGGTGATCTACCGCAACTGGCTCGGCCTGATGAAAGGCGACCTGTCGGAAGAAGTCGCCAAGGGCGGCAAGACGTTTACCCGCACCATGAACGCCGACCGCACCTACACCGGTGTGGACGGTAACGCGGTGAACCTTCACGGGCGGTCGCTGTTGTTCGTGCGCAACGTTGGTCACCTGATGACCATCGACGCGATCCTCGACAAGGACGGCAACGAAGTACCGGAAGGTATCCTCGACGGCCTGGTGACTTGCCTGGCGGCGATGCACAACCTGAACGGCAATACTTCGCGCAAAAACACCCGCACCGGCTCCGTCTACATCGTGAAGCCGAAGATGCACGGTCCTGAAGAAGCGGCGTTCACCAACGAGCTGTTCGGGCGCATCGAAGATGTGCTGGGCCTGCCGCACAACACCCTGAAAGTCGGCATCATGGATGAGGAGCGCCGTACCACTGTCAACCTCAAGGCCTGCATCAAGGCCGCCAGCGAACGCGTGGTGTTCATCAACACCGGTTTCCTCGACCGCACAGGTGACGAAATCCACACCTCCATGGAAGCCGGCCCGATGGTGCGCAAGGCAGACATGAAGGCGGAAAAATGGATTGGCGCCTACGAGAACTCCAACGTCGATATCGGCTTGAGCACCGGCCTGCAAGGTCGCGCGCAAATCGGTAAAGGCATGTGGGCGATGCCGGACCTGATGGCCGCGATGCTGGAACAGAAAATCGCTCACCCATTGGCCGGTGCCAACACCGCTTGGGTGCCTTCGCCGACCGCTGCTGCGCTGCATGCACTGCACTACCACAAGGTCGACGTGTTCGCCCGCCAGGCCGAATTGGCCAAGCGTGCCCACGCGTCGGTGGACGACATCCTGACCATCCCGCTGGCAGTGAACCCGCAGTGGACCGCCGAACAGATCCAGAACGAACTGGACAACAACAGCCAGGGCATCCTGGGTTATGTGGTGCGCTGGATCGACCAGGGCGTTGGTTGCTCGAAGGTGCCGGACATCAATGACGTCGGCCTGATGGAAGACCGTGCCACGCTGCGTATTTCCAGCCAGCACATCGCCAACTGGCTGCGTCATGGCATCGTCACCGAAGAGCAAGTGATGGAAAGCCTCAAGCGCATGGCGCCGGTGGTGGACCGCCAGAACGCCGGCGACGCGCTGTACCGTCCGCTGGCACCGAACTTCGATAGCAACATCGCCTTCCAGGCGGCCGTCGAGTTGGTAGTGGAAGGGACCAAACAACCGAACGGCTATACCGAGCCGGTCCTGCACCGTCGTCGTCGCGAGTTCAAGGCTGCCAATGGCCTTTGAGTAAGCGATAGCGTGGGAACGAAAAAGCCCTGATCGAAAGATCAGGGCTTTTTCATGTGCGGTAAACCTGAAGGAGCCGCTTGCTGGCTCCTACAGATGGGTCAGGGATCCATGCCCAACTCATGCTTGACCAACCCCAGCAATTTGCCGCTATCAATGGGCTTGAGCAGGAAGTCCACCACACTCAGGTGCATCGCGGCGATGGCGTCTTTCACGTCGGCGTCGCCGGAGACGATGATGATCGGCATTGCCGCCCGAACCGACTCACGAACTTGACGAATCAGCTCCAGGCCATCGACATGACCCATGCGCAGGTCGGTGATCACCAGACCAATCGAGGGTTTCTCTTCCAACATCTTGAGTGCGGCTTCACCACTGGCCGCCGTCATGCAACGAATGCCGTCCAGGGCCAGAATCTCTGACAGTAACTCACGAGCGTCCTTGTCGTCGTCGACGATCAGCACCCGCTGCGGCGGCAAGTCGGGTTCCAGCATGACTGCACTAAGCGCCTCGCGCTCGGCATCACTCAAAATATCGTGGTCGGACATGGCATTCTCTACATGTTCAAGTCAATTCCCTAGCACAGTGGTGAGACATCGCTAAGCACACCACCAATGTGCACTCCGTCGGAAAATTTTCCAATAGGGGCAAGGTGAGGTTTTTCTCACGTTTGGGTAGGGTTTTTCCGACGCTGCATCACGTTTGCGGCCTACCTAGACTTACGTCCAATGGGCACCTCGACCTTAGGGGCCGACCATGGACGAGTCATCCGACAACAACAATTCAAAAAAAGACTGCGGTAATGGTTATGAGTAAAGCGGACGCCTTCACCCAGGCAGGGAAAACCGCGGTGTTGCAGAACATCCAGGGCACTTTGCAATTCCTTCAGCGCTTCCCGCCCTTCAACCAGATGGAACACGCCCACCTGGCGTATCTGGTCGAGCAATGCCAATTGCGCTTCTACGCTCCCGGCGAAAGCATCATCAAGCCCGCGGACGGCCCGGTTGAGCACTTTTACATCGTCAAGCAGGGTCGAGTGGTCGGCGAACGTCCGCACACGGCCAAGGGTGGCACCGAAACCACTTTTGAGATCACCACCGGCGAGTGTTTCCCCCTCGCTGCGTTGTTGGGTGAGCGTGCGACCCGCACCGAACATCTCGCCGCCGAAGACACCTTTTGCCTACAGCTGAACAAACTTGCATTCATCAAGTTGTTCGCCATTTCCGGTACCTTCCGCGACTTTGCCCTACGAGGCGTGAGCAGCCTGTTGGATCAGGTCAATCAGCAGGTTCAGCAAAAAGCCGTGGAAACCCTCGGCACCCAATACTCGCTCAACACCCGCCTGGGTGAATTGGCCATGCGCCATCCGGTGACGTGCAGCCCGAACACGCCCCTGCGCGAAGCCGTGACCCAAATGCACGAGCAGCAGGTCGGCAGCATCGTGATCGTCAATGAACACAAGGCGCCGCTGGGTATTTTCACCCTGCGCGATTTGCGCCATGTGGTGGCCAACGGCACCGGCGATTTCAGCGAGGCGATCGAGCGGCACATGACGCCGTCGCCGTTTTACCTGTCTCCGGACCACAGCGCCTTCGATGCCGCGATTGCAATGACCGAGCGGCATATCGCCCACGTCTGCCTGGTCAAGGATCAGCGCCTGTGCGGCGTGGTCTCGGAACGCGATCTGTTTTCCCTGCAACGGGTCGACCTGGTGCATCTGGCGCGCACCATCCGCAGCGCCCAGCGCGTGGAAAACCTGGTGCTGCTGCGGGGTGAGATCGGTCAACTGGTGGAACGCATGCTGGCCCATGGTGCGTCCTCGACCCAGATCACGCACATCATCACCCTGCTCAACGACCACACGGTGTGCCGCGTGATCGAACTGACCCTTGCCGAGAAAGGTGACCCTGGCATCCCGTTCAGCTGGCTGTGTTTCGGCAGCGAAGGTCGCCGCGAACAGACGCTGCACACCGACCAGGACAACGGCATTCTGTTCGAAGCGCGGGACGCGGCCCACGCCGCCGAGATTCGCGGAAAACTGCTGCCAATCGCCCATCAGATCAACCAGAGCCTGGCGCTCTGCGGTTTCACCCTGTGCAAAGGCAACATCATGGCCGGCAATCCCGAGCTGTGCCTGTCCCGAGCCGAATGGGCCCGGCGCTTTTCTGCGTTCATACGCGAGGCCACGCCGGAGAACCTGCTGGGATCGAGCATCTATTTCGATTTGCGCGTGGTTTGGGGCAGCGAGCAAGGCTGCGAACAGTTGCGTCGGGGGATTCTCGACCAGGTGGCCGACAACCGCTTGTTCCAGCGCATGATGGCTGAAAACGCGTTGCGCAATCGTCCTCCCGTAGGACGTTTCCGCGAGTTCGTGCTGGCGCGAAAAAATGGCGAGAAAGCGACCCTGGACCTGAAAGTCCAGGGCCTGACCCCCTTCGTCGACGGGGCGCGGCTACTCGCCCTCGCCCACGGCATCGAAGCGAACAACACGCTGGAGCGCTTTCGTCAGCTGGTGGCCAAGGAAGTCATCGAGCCGCTGGACGGCGCGGCGTACGAAGAGGCGTATCACTTCATCCAGCAAACCCGCATGCAGCAACATCAGTTGCAGACCCGGGAGAATTTGCCCTACTCCAACCGTGTCGACCCGGACAGCCTCAATCATCTGGATCGACGCATCCTGCGTGAATCCCTGCGCCAGGCTCAACGCCTGCAAAGCAGCCTGGCCCTGCGGTACCAACTATGAGTCTGTTTTCATGGCTGCGCCCCGCCGGCCCGAGCTTGTCCGCAGACCTGCAACAGCGCCTGCAACACCTGCCGACGGTCGGCGGATTGAGTGAATGCAGCCTGCGCGAGCAGCGCTGGGTCGTGCTCGACCTGGAAACCACCGGGCTGAACATGAACAAGGACCGGGTACTGTCCATTGGCGCGGTGGTGATCGAGGATGGCGCGATCGATTTCAGTCGGCAGTTCGAGCGCACGTTGCAATGCGCCGAACTCAAGCTCGGTCCCAGCGTGTTGATTCACGGCCTGGGGCCCAGTGCCATCGCCGCTGGCAGCGATCCGGCCGAGGCGCTGCTCGAATTCATGGAGTTTGTCGGCGACAGCCCGGTGCTGGCCTTTCATGCGCCCTTCGACCAGCACATGCTTGGTCGCGCATTGAAAGATCATTTGGGCTACAAGTTGCAGCATACCTTTCTGGATGTCGCGGACATCGCCCCGCTGCTGTGCCCGCAGGCCAATATCCGCGAGGCCGGCCTGGACGAGTGGATCGACTGGTTCAAACTGGAAGTCTTCGAACGTCACAACGCCAGCGCCGACGCCCTGGCCACGGCCGAACTGGCACTGATCCTGTTCAGCCGCGCGCGCCAGCAGCAGATTCATAGCCCGTTGAACCTGCAGCAGCGGTTGAATCAGTGGAAGCGGCGGCAGCAAACGCACTCCTTTTAACACCACCTCTCCCCTGTAGGAGCGTCGACCGGCTACTCCTACAGGGACCTACGACACCCCCTACCCGACCGGCGTCAATTGCTTACCTTCCTCGCCTCTGACACAATCGCGAACAATTCTCGTTAGTTAACACTTCCTAATCGGTGATGCTGCGTGTCGTCAGTCCCAAGCCCCCAAAGTGAGCTCGTCGGTGCGTTATATCGCGACCACCGCGGTTGGCTATTGGCCTGGCTACGTCGCAATGTCACCTGCCCGCAACGGGCCGAAGACCTGAGCCAGGACACCTTTGTGCGCTTGCTCGGACGCGAGGAACTGAAAGAGCCGCGCGAGCCGCGGGCGTTCCTGGTGGCGATTGCCAAGGGCCTGCTGTTCGACTACTTCCGCCGCGCCGCGCTGGAACAGGCCTACCTCACCGAATTGATGCTGATTCCAGAAACCGAACAACCCTCGGTGGAAGAACAGCAAATGATCCTCGAAGACCTGAAAAACATCGATCGCCTGCTGGGCAAGCTGTCGAGCAAGGCCCGCGCGGCGTTTCTCTTCAATCGTCTCGATGGCCTTGGCCACGCAGAAATCGCCGAGCGCCTCGGGGTATCGGTGCCGCGGGTGCGCCAGTACCTGGCCCAGGGCATTCGTCAGTGCTACATCGCCTTGTACGGTGAGCCGACATGAACCCGGTCAGTTCCAAGCCGGTGTCGGCGCAGGTGCTCGATGCCGCCATCGCCTGGCAACTGTCCCTGGACTCCGGCAGCCCGGTGGAACGCGAAGAGTTCGCCAAATGGCACGCGGCGCACGAAGAACACGCTCGCGCCTGGCGCCAACTGGGCATGCTCGACCAGCGTTTCAGCGTCGCCAGCGGCCCCGCCCGCACCGCCCTGCTGCAATCGCGCGAAGGCATTCGCCGCCGGGTGCGCAAGCTCGGCAGCGGCCTGGCCAGCGTCATTGCGGTGTTCGGGTTGGCGCTGTTTGCCGGTGAGCGTTACCTGCCGATCGACTATTGGCTGGCTGACCAGCGCACCGCCACCGGCGAACAACGCACCCTTCGCCTGGACGATGGCACCCTGATCAATCTCAACACCCACAGTGCGGTAGACGTGCGTTTCGATGAGAAGCAGCGACTGGTCGTTTTGCAGGAAGGCGAGATCCTTATCGAAACCGGTCACGGCGATGCACGGCCATTTATCGTTGAAACCCGCGAAGGCCGCATGCGTGCCTTGGGCACGCGGTTCCTGGTCAAGCGTGAAGAGCAAGGCACGCGCTTGAGCGTGCTGCAATCGGCGGTGGCCGCCCATCCGCAATCGAGTCCTGACGAGCAGATTCTGCGCGAGGGCCAGCAAATGCTGATCCGCAGCGACGGCCTCGGCCCGATTGCCGCGCTTGACCTCGGCACCGATGCCTGGACCCGCGGCATGTTGGTGGTGGACAACGCGCGGCTGGAAGACCTGGTGCGTGAAATCGGTCGCTATCGCCCGGGGCATTTGGGTGTGGCAGCGGAAGTGGCTGACCTGCGGATCACCGGTAGCTTTCCACTCAAGGACACCAACCTGGCGCTGAGCGCATTGCTGCCGACCCTGCCCGTGCAGATCGAACAGCACACGCCATGGTGGGTGACTGTGGCGGCAAAGCACTGACCGGTTGGGCCCGACGCACCTCAATTGATGAATCGAAATTATTTTCATCCATCCCTATCACTTTTTGATTTTCGTCCGGCACATAGGCAATTGAGAAGTATTGCCTTTCAGGAGCCGCTGTATGTCCCGTTCGCTAGACACCTTGTTGCGCCCCGGTTTGCTGGCGCTTGCCATTGCCTTTTGCACCCCTTTGGCCAGCAGCCAACTGATCGCCGCTGAACAGGCGTCCAACGTTCGCACTTACCATCTACCGTCCGCTCCGCTGGCCAGCACCCTGAACCAGATTGCCAGCCAGGCTGGTCTTGCGCTGTCGTTGAACCCGTCGCTGGCGACGGGCAAGACTTCGGCCCCGGTCGAAGGCCAGTTCGATGCTGCCGGCGCCTTGCGCGAAGCCCTGCGCGGCACCGGATTGCAACTGGAACAGAGCGGCGCTACCTACACCCTGGTGGCCGTGCCCGAGGGCGTGATGGACCTGCCGGCGACCAGCGTGATAGGCGTGGAAGCAGACACTGAAAACGCCTGGGGCCCGGTGCAAGGCTACCTGGCCAAGCGCACGGCAGCCGGAACCAAGACGGATACGGCACTGGCCGAAGTACCGCGCTCGATCTCTGTCGCCACCCGCGAGCAGATGCAGGACCGTGCCGTACAAAATCTGGATGATGCCGTACGTTACATGCCCGGGGTCATTGCCAGCAGCTACGGCAGCGATAGCCGGGCCGAGTGGCTGAAGGTTCGGGGATTTGAGCCCACCCAGTTCCTCGATGGCTTGCCGTTACCCAAGGGCACTTACACCATGCCGAAGATGGAGACCTGGGACCTTGAGCGCGTAGCCCTGCTGCGTGGCCCTGCGTCCTCGCTGTATGGCCAGACACCGCCAGGCGGGATGCTCGACATGGTCAGTCGGCGCCCTGATGCATTGGCCAGCAACGAAGTGCAATTGCAGGTCGGTAGCTACGAGCGCAAGCAGGTCAGCTTCGACAGCACCGGTCCGGTCGATGACGAAGGGCGTTTTTTGTACCGTGTCAGCGGTGTGGTGCGCGATAGCAACACCACCATCGAGCACATTGACGACAAGCGTTACAACATCGCCCCCAGCCTTACCTGGAACATCGATCCCGACACCACGCTGACTTTCCTCAGCCAGTACAACCGTGACGATACCGGCACCACCAGCCAGTTCCTTCCGTTGCAAGGCACCAAACTGTCCACCCCCGCAGGAGAAGTTAAATTCCACAAGAATCTCGGTGATCCAGAATGGGAGTTCTACGACAAGACCTATTACGCGTTGGGTTATGCCTTTGAGCACCGGATGAACGACATCTGGCAGTTCCGCCAGAACCTTCGCTACACCAAGAGCGATCTGTCCTTCCAGAGCATCACCTCGGGCGGTTTCTACGGTTCGGTCGCAGACGACGGCACCCTGTCCCGGGGTGCCAACGTAGTTGACGAGGACCTCAGCCAGTTCGCCGTGGACAACAATTTCCAGGCCGATTTCGACACCGCTGCGATCAAGCACACACTGCTGCTGGGGCTGGATCACCAACGCGTCAACACCAACTACAAATGGCTGTACGGCAGCGCGCCAACCAGCAACATCACCAACCCGATTTACGGCCAGGACTTCAGTAACGTCCAATACACCGCGCTCAACGACTACAACCAGAAGACCCATGACACAGGCCTCTACGCCCAGGACCAGATGGCCCTCGACAACTGGCGCCTGACCCTGGGCGGTCGGCAGGACTGGCTGCACACGGATTCGACGTTCTACAACATGAACAACGCCAAGGACACCCGCGACGACACCCAATTCAGCGGCAACGCGGCCATCAGCTATGTGTTCGACTCCGGCTTTACACCTTACGTCTCTTACGCCGAATCCTTCCAGGCAGAAGCGGGTGGCGCCAACGGCGAGGCCTTCCGCCCGGGAACCGGCAAGCAATATGAAGTGGGGCTCAAGTACCAGCCTCCGGGTACCGACATGCTGTTCACAGCGGCGGCCTATGACTTGACCCGCAAGGACATCGTACTCAGCGACACCCTGGGCGTATCTCGCCCACTGGGTGAAGCGAAAGTACGTGGCTTCGAGCTGGAAGCGACCGGTGACGTCAACGAAAACCTGAACCTGACCGCCTCTTACACCTACGCCAACAGCAAGATGACCAAGGTCACCGACCCACTGGACAAAAACCGTCCGCTGCCACTGACCCCGGAAAACCAGGCTGCTGCATGGGCTGACTACACCTGGCATACCGGTGTTCTTGACGGCTTCGGAATCGGCTTCGGCGTGCGCTATGTCGGCGAAACCGACAACATCGCCATCGGCAGCATGGCCTTCGTACGCGATCCATCGGATGGCCATAGCGATTCCTATACCGTCTACGATGCGGGCGTTCATTACGACCTTGGCCGCCTGGACAATGTCCTCAAGGGCGTCAGTGTCAGCGTCAATGCCAACAACGTATTCGACAAGGAATACATATCGACCTGCGACGGCTTCTACTGCTACTACGGCGACCGTCGCAACGTCATGGCCAGCCTTGACTACAAGTGGTAACGGCTTGACCTGACACGCCCAACGACCCGGCCGTCCTTCTTGGACGGCTTCGGTTTTTCTGAAGGCTACGAAATGAAAAGTAAAACAATTCGCCGCTGGTCCTTCGTCCACACCTGGACCAGCCTGATCTGCACCGTGTTTTTGCTGATGCTGGCACTGACCGGCCTGCCGTTGATCTTCCACCATGAGATCGATCATCTGCTGGGCGATGCTGCCGAGTTGAAGCAAATGCCGGCGAACACCCCCCAGCTTGATTTGCAGCAGTTGGTGCAGGCGGCTGAAAAACATCGTCCCGGCGAAGTCATGCAGTACTTCGGTTTCGACGAGGACGAACCCAACGGTGCGATTGCGATCATGGCGGCCACTGCCGGCACCGAACCGAACTCGTCCCACACCTTCATGCTCGACGCCCGCACTGGCGAAGCGCTGGAGATGCCGTCGGCCAATGGCGGCTTCATGATGGTCATGCTGCGCCTGCACGTGGACATGTTCGCCGGGCTGCCGGGCAAATTGCTGCTGGCATTCATGGGCTTGTTGTTCGTCGTCGCGATTGTCTCCGGCACCCTGTTGTACCTGCCGTTCATGCGCCGCTTGAAATTCGCGACCGTGCGCCAGGACAAATCCTCTCGCCTGCGCTGGCTCGACCTGCATAACCTGATTGGCGTAGTGACCTTGACCTGGGCTTTGGTGGTCGGCGTGACCGGCGTGATCAGCGCCTGTGCCGACCTGCTGATCGCCGCGTGGCGCAACGACAGCTTGAGCGCGATGGTCGCCCCGTATCGCGATGCGCCGCCGTTGACGCAACTGGCACCGGCTACCCGCCTGCTCGACATCGCCAAGGAAGTCGCCCCCGGCATGCAGCCGGATTTCATCGCCTTCCCCGGCACACGATTCTCCAGCGAGCATCATTACGCGGTCTTCATGAAAGGCAGCACGCACCTGACCTCGCACCTGCTCACGCCGGTACTGATCGACGCCAGCACCCTGCAAGTCACCGCCGTCGCCGAGCGCCCCTGGTACATGGACGCCATGGGCATGTCGCAGCCGTTGCACTTCGGTGACTACGGCGGCATGCCGATGCAAATCCTCTGGGCGACCCTGGATGTGCTGACGATCATTGTGCTCGGCAGCGGCGTCTACCTGTGGATGGTGCGGCGCAAGGCAGCGAAACCCGTACTGGAAAAAGCGGAGAGCGTGGCATGAGGCCCCGGCAGTCGAATTTCTGGAAGGTGTTCGCCACCCCTACCGTCATCGCCTTGTTCAGTGCAGCGGGGTTATTTGCCGCGCTGCTCGGTGACGGCGTATGGGATGCCCTGAGCTGGCTTGGCCTGGGTATTCCAGCTGCCCTCGCCTTGCGCGGCCTGCTTCAGCGCCGATAAACCGCCCTCTCCGCAGGAGCGAGCTTGCTCGCGACAAACCTGAGAACGCCTCTGGGAGCCAGACTTCCAGCGTTGTATTGAAGGCCATCGCGAGCAAGCTCGCTCCTACAGTCATACGACGACAATCGCCCCCGCCCGTCGGCTCTCCTTGCGAAATCTCTGACATATTTGTTGACACATTCACCCTTGCACTCCTATAAAGGCGCATGTTGTACGACAACCTACAACAAATGCGATACCCATAATAAATCCAAGAAAAATGACGGTGATGTGATGAAAGTCAAAGGCATCCGCTGGTGGATGGTCGGTCTGGTAACAGTCGGTCTGATCGTCAACTACCTCGCTCGCAATACCCTGTCAGTGGCCGCCCCGACCCTGATGAGCGAAATGAACATTTCCACCGAACAGTACTCGCACATCGTCGTTGCCTGGCAGGTTTGCTATGCGCTGATGCAACCGGTAGCCGGCTACATCATCGACGCCATCGGCACCAAGATGGGCTTCGCGATTTTTGCTTTCGCCTGGTCGATTGCCTGCGCATTGGCTGCACTGGCCAGTGGCTGGCAGGGCCTGGCGTTCGTTCGTGGCCTGCTCGGTCTGACGGAAGCGGCAGGCTTGCCGGCAGCCGTCAAAGCCACCACCGAATGGTTTCCGGCCAAGGAGCGCTCGGTCGCCATCGGCTGGTTCAACATCGGTTCGTCGATCGGCGCACTGCTGGCGCCACCCTTGGTGGTCTGGGCGATCCTGCACAGTGGCTGGGAACTGGCGTTCCTGATCGTCGGTGGCCTGGGCGTGCTCTGGAGCTTCCTGTGGGTGATCCTCTACAAGCATCCCCGGGATCAAAAGCGCCTGGGCGATGAAGAGCGCGCCTACATCCTCAGTGGCCAGGAAGAGCATTTCAAGGAGGCGACCACGAAAAAAGGCAGCTGGAAGAAGATCATCGGTAGCCGTAACTTCTACGCCATTGCCAGCGCGCGGATCCTTTCCGAGCCGGCCTGGCAGACCTTCAACGCCTGGATTCCGCTGTACCTGATGACCGAGCGGCACATGAACATCAAGGAGATCGCGATGTTCGCCTGGCTGCCGTTCCTCGCCGCCGACCTGGGCTGCGTACTCGGTGGCTACCTCAGCCCGTTCTTCCACAAGCATTGCAAAGTATCGCTGTTCACCTCGCGCAAAATGGTCCTGCTGTTCGGTGCTTCGTGCATGATCGGCCCGGCATGCATCGGCCTCGTCGCCAGCCCGTACACCGCGATTGCGCTGCTGTGCATCGGCGGCTTCGCCCACCAGACCTTGTCCGGCGCGCTGTATGCGATCACCTCTGACTCGTTCGGCAAAAACGAAGTGGCCACCGCTACCGGCATGGGCGGCATGTTCGGCTACCTCGGCGCGGCCGCTTTCACCCTGGTGTTTGGTGTGATGGTGACCAAGATTGGCTACAGCCCGCTGTTCGTGACCCTGGCGATTTTCGACATCGTCGCCGCGTTCATCGTCTGGACTGTTGCCCGGGAACTCAAGCCACAGCAGGCTGCTCAAAGCCCACAGACCGCCTTGCAGCCAGCGAGCTGAAGAAGATCCCCTGTAGGAGCGAGCCTGCTCGCGAAAGCGGCGTGTCAGACGGCAATGATGTCGACTGACGCGGCCCCTTCGCGAGCAAGCTCGCTCCTACATCATCGCCTCCACACGTTATGCTGCGTGACACCGCCACCGACCGAGTCACTGCCATGTCCACCCCGAGCATGACCCTCTACCACAACCCCCTCTCCCCCTTCGTCCGCAAAGTCATGGTGCTGCTGCACGAAACCGGTCAACAGGACCGTGTCGCCTTGCAGAACTGCGTACTCACGCCAGTCGACCCGGACCAGACACTGATCAACGACAACCCCCTGAGCAAGATCCCCGCCCTGCGCCTGGCCGACGGCAGCATCATCCACGACAGCCGGGTGATCCTCGATTACCTCGATCACCAGCACGTCGGCAACCCACTGATCCCCCGCGAAGGCTCGGCCCGCTGGCGGCGCCTGACCCTGGCCTCCATGGCCGATGGCATCATGGACGCTGCGGTACTGGTCCGTTATGAAGTTGCCCTGCGTGCCCCGGAAAAACACTGGGACCAATGGCTCGACGGCCAGCGCGAGAAAATCCGCCGTGCCCTGGCCTTGCTGGAAAAAGACGCGATGGCCGAGCTGGCCAGCCATTTCGACGTAGCGGCCATCAGTGTCGCCTGTGCGTTGGGCTATCTGGATCTGCGCCATCCGGATCTGGACTGGCGGGAGGCAAATCCGCAATTGGCGGCGTGGTATTTCGAAGTGAGCCAGCGACCTTCGATGCTGGCGACGATGCCGAAGGTTTGACGCAGAAGGCGCCATCACCCTAGTAGTTCTGATAGTAGGCAAAGCCTGAGAAAACTCCGATGCTGAAGCTCCGACTTAAGGGACCTTCAGCATCGGAGTTCAACCCATGCCTACGTCTTCACGCAAGACCATTCTGCTGGCAACTGATCAACAGCAGTCGGTGCTGAATGCACTGGATACGACGCAAAACCATCCCCTCGCCTATTCACCCTACGGCCACCGCCCCCCTGGAAACGGCTTGCTCAGCTTGCTCGGTTTTAACGGTGAACTGCCGGATTCGGTGACTGGGCATTATCATTTGGGGAAAGGGTATCGGCAGTTCAATCCGGTTTTGATGCGGTTTAACAGTCCGGATAGTTGGAGTCCGTTTGGCAGTGGAGGAATCAATGCATATGCATATTGCAATGGAGAGCCAGTACTTGGAACAGACCCAACAGGGCACTCAAATATATTCATGAGCGCTTGGAAAGGCTTTAAAAATACCTTTTTTGGAAGGATCCCAAAAAGACAAAGAACACGGACACCTGTTGCTACACCCACCGCAGCGACATCACAAACCTCTATCAACCCACACCATCCAAAAAACGCCTCGACCTTCGACTTCGACAATTTATCCGAAGCAAAAAAACAACCAAATCGCCAGATACAAGGCAGGAAAAACTTCCCCCCGCAGCCTGAAGCAAGTGCAAAAAGCATCGCAATTGCAGCCAATGAGAAGCCCACAAAGGCAAAGTTAAAGTTAAAGTTAAAGTTAAAGTTAAAGTTAAATCAATCAGAACCCACTAGTCACATACAACATAACAACCTACTAGCGACCACTCAGAATGAATATATTAAATCTGCACCACTCGAAAAGTTAATTGCGGGTTATTACGAACTATCGAAGAACATGGAACGGCCGGGGCCTTCACGCCAAATACAAGAATTATCAGCCTTAGAAAATGAAATTATCCGCCGCACAAATAAACAGATCTAAAGAAGCTGAAGTTTAGTTGAGCGGGTGAACGGTCATGGTTGATGCGATGTCATTCAACAATCCGGCTTGTCCGCCGTAAACCGCCGAGCCGGATTCACCGCCGCGCCAAATTCACGCAACGCCTTCGCACCAATCAACAGAGGGTAATTAAAGCTGCTGCGGTCTGTCAGATTGACCTCAACCGTGCGTTTGACATTGCCCAGGCACAATTCCAGATCGACCACCGGACGCTTGGTGGGCGCGATCACTTCGCTGTCATCCTCGTCCTCTTCGGAACGGGTCTTGATCTTGCTGATGCGCGCAACCTTATGTTCATAGACCTTGTTGCTCGCACCCTTGGTAGCCAGGCGGAAACGCACCCAATCTTCACCATCGCGAGTGAAGGTTTCGATGTCCTTGGCCGACAGCGAAGCGGTCAGGGCGCCGGTGTCCATTTTCGCCTTTAGTACTTCACCGCCGATTTCCGGCAGCGCGATGTATTCGTAGCGACCGTACAGGGTCGGCTCGGCGGCCATGACCGGCAGGGCGAGGAGTGAAAGCAATGCTAGAAGGGATCTCACGTACTGGGTGTCCTTGAGGGAAGAGGCAGCGAAATTTTAGACCGTTGTTGAGCTGATCGTTCCCACGAGGTTAACGGTTCAAAGGTGAAACATTCGTCAGCAGCGATTTGGCCTGTCGCTCGAAGCTGCTTATCATGGCGCGCCCAAACGCTTCCAAGAGTTATTTATGCGCCGCCTGCTCACCGGCTGTTTCGTTGCCCTGCTGCTGTTACTCAACACCCTGGTCCTGATCGGGCCGCTGATGGTGTTTGCCTTGCTCAAGCTGGTCCTGCCCGGGCGCTTTCGCGATTACGCCTCCTGGGCGGTGATGTGGATTGCCGAGACCTGGTCGGAAATCGACAAGCTGATCTTTCGCCTGTGCATTCCCACGCAATGGGACATTCGCGGCGGCGACGATCTGCGGCGTGACACTTCGTATCTGGTGATCAGCAACCATCAATCCTGGGTCGATATCCCGGCACTGATCCAGACGCTGAACCGCCGCACACCATTCTTCAAATTCTTCCTCAAGAAAGAACTGATCTGGGTGCCGTTCCTGGGCCTGGCGTGGTGGGCGCTGGATTACCCGTTCATGAAGCGCTACAGCAAGGCATTTCTGGCCAGGCATCCGGAGTTGGCGGGCAAGGATCTGGAGATCACCAGGCAAGCCTGCGAGTTGTTCAAGCGCCAGCCGGTGACGGTGGTCAATTACCTGGAAGGCACCCGTTTCACTGCGGCCAAAAGCGCTCAGCAGCAATCACCGTTCACCCACCTGCTCAAGCCCAAGGCCGGTGGCGTGGCGTTTGTATTGGCGGCGCTGGGTGAACAGCTGGATGCGATTCTCGACGTGACCGTGGTGTATCCGCAGCCGGCGATTCCGGGGTTCTGGGACTTGATCAGCGGTAACGTGCCGCGGGTCATCATCGACATCACGACCCGCGAGCTAGACCCGGCGCTGTGGCAGGGCGATTACGAAAACGATCCGCTGTTTCGCGAGAAGGTCCAGAACTGGGTCAACCAGCTCTGGATCGAGAAGGATCGACGCATCGACGATTTGCGCGCTGAACGTCGCTGATCAACTGCCGATTCCACTGCTGATAGCAGTGCTTGTGCCGGCACCCCAAATGCCACCCAGGCTTTGCAGCAGCGAACCGCCGACACCCTGCTGACCGAAGTATTGCAGGATCACCGGCGCAAACACGCCGATCATGCCGGTGTCCATGCCCAGGGCGCTGAAGGCGTTGTTCAGGTCATTGGTGTCCTTGACGTTGCCCAGGGCGTTATCCAGCCCTGCGGTTTTGCCGGTCGCACCCAGCAAACCAGCGAGCGCGCCCAGCTCACCGCCGCCCGACAGTGTGTCGATCCCCGGCACGCTTTTGGCCAGTTCCGAATAATCGGTCGAGCTCAGTTGATTCTTCGCCAGCCCCAGCATCGCCCCGGCGCCGCCGACGGCTTGTTGTGGCGTCACATTCAGTTGGCTGAGCGCGCCCAGCAGGTCCGCAGTCTCCGAAGTCGGCGCGGCCTCTGTGGCCGCGTTGCCGCCCTTCATCCCCGCAATGGCATTGGCCGCATCGCTCAGGCTGAACTGTGCGAAGACCGGGCTGGCCACCAGGATCATCAGCGAAGCCAGTACAAAACCGCGTGAAATCTTCATCCAGACATCCTCTTGTGCCATGAAAACGCCCGGCTCCGGGCGCAAAGCTGCCGGTTTGACCGGGTATGCACGGGCATGTTCCTCAGGCACGCGCCCATTTTCAACCCGCTCGTCGCAACGCGGCTCAGAAGGCGATAAACCTATCAGATCTGATAGTAGGCAGTCTGGGTCAGTTGCGTCACAGTAATCCCTGAATCGACTAACCTTTCAGGAAGTCCGGCCATGCTGCCCAATCGAGAAGCGCTGCTCTGTCGTTATCACTATGACCCGTTGGATCGACTGATTAACAGCACTACGTCGGTGTCGGCAAACACAAAGCGTTTCTACCTGAAAGATCGCCTGGCCACCGAGATTCAAGGTGCGATGCAGCGTTCGATCATGCAGCACGAAGATAAATTGCTAGCGCAGCAGCATAGCCACAACGACACCCTGCAAACCCGTTTGCTCGCAACCGACCAACAATGCTCAGTGTTGAACGTGCTCGATGCCGGCCCACTTCATTCCTTCGCCTACACCCCCTATGGTCATCGTGCACTGGAAAGCGGCTTGCTCAGCCTGCTCGGCTTCAATGGCGAACGGCCGGATTCGGTGACCGGGTGTTATTTGTTGGGGAATGGTTATCGGGCGTTCAACCCGGTGCTGATGAGGTTTAACAGTCCGGACAGTTGGAGTCCGTTTTGGCAAGGGGGATTGAATGCATATGCTTATTGCGGGGGAGATCCGAGGAATCAGCGAGATCCAACTGGACACTCATTTTGGCTGACGAGGCTGTTCAAGGGCATTGGTAATATATTTGGGCTTAGACAGGCATCGCCGACTCGTACTGTTAGTATTGCCAGCACCCGTAGTACGATGAGTTTGGCAGATGAGCTACAACCACCTGCGTATTTTCCGCATCACGCACCACCTTCGTACACTCCCCCCTCATCAAGTATGCCTTCCACCACACAATGGAGCTTGCCCTCACCAGTGGGACGTAGAACTTCATCAGCGAGCATTAGCAGCAGCAATGACAGCATCCACCTAGGAATATCTGGTCTGGAAGCGCCGCGACTCAAATCTTCATTCCCAAGTTCACCACCTACTGACCCACCTACTTATAGTGCGTCTCAAACAACCACCGCTCGGGAGATCATAACTAGCTTTGCCGTTGAAACAGTAAAGCCACGTCGAATTGAAGTCCTAAAACGAATTCGTAGAACCAACACATAAGTACAAAAAAGGGCGACCTCAAGTCGCCCTTTTTCACCTACATTTCTTACGCCGCACTAAACAACTTATGCGGATCAATCACAAACTTCTTCGGCACACCCGCATCAAACTCGCCATAACCTTCCGGCGCTTGATCCAGGCTGATCACCTGCACACCCACCACTTCAGCAATGTTGATGCGGTCCCACATGATCGCCTGCATCAGCTGGCGGTTGTACTTCATGACCGGGGTCTGGCCGGTGTGGAAGCTGTGGGATTTGGCCCAGCCCAGGCCGAAGCGGATGCTCAGGCTGCCCATTTTCGCGGCGGCATCCACAGCACCTGGATCTTCGGTGACGTAGAGGCCAGGGATGCCGATCTTGCCGGCCACGCGCACCACGCCCATCAGCGAGTTGAGCACGGTGGCCGGGGCTTCGTGCTTGACGCCGTCATGGCCGTGGCCGCGGGCTTCGAAGCCTACGGCGTCGATGGCGCAATCCACTTCCGGTTCGCCCAGCAGCGCAGCGATCTGTTCGTGCAGCGGGGTGTCGGAGGACAGGTCGGCGATTTCGAAACCCTGGGCCTTGGCGTGGGCCAGGCGGATGGTATTGACGTCACCGACGATGACCACCGCCGCGCCCAGCAGGCGAGCGGATGCGGCGGCGGCCAGGCCGACCGGGCCGGCGCCAGCGATGTACACGGTGCTGCCTGGGCCAACGCCGGCCGTTACGGCACCGTGGTAGCCGGTTGGAAGGATGTCGGAGAGGCAGGTCAGGTCGCGGATTTTCTCCATGGCCCGGTCGCGGTCCGGCAGTTTCAGCAGGTTGAAGTCGGCGTACGGCACCATGGCGTATTCAGCCTGGCCACCGGTCCAGTCACCCATGTCGACGTAACCGTAGGCACCGCCCGGACGGGCCGGGTTGACGCTCAGGCACACGCCGGTGTGCATTTCCTTGCAGGAACGGCAGCGCCCGCAAGCCACGTTGAACGGCACGGACACCAGGTCGCCGATCTGCAGGTTCTCGACGTCGCTGCCCTTCTCGATCACTTCACCGGTGATTTCGTGGCCCAGTACCAGGCCGGTTTGCGCAGTGGTACGACCGCGCACCATGTGCTGGTCAGAACCACAGATGTTGGTGGAAACCACACGCAGGATGACGGCGTGGTTGATCTTCCTGCCGCGCGGGTCCTGCATTTTCGGATAGTCGATTTTCTGTACTTCGACCTTGCCAGCGCCGAGATACACCACACCACGATTGCCAGACATGCTTTCACCTCGCTGTTGTTTTTATGTAGCGGTCGCGTCGCCATGAAGCGGCGGCGCGTTGATTGCTCTGGTTGTTGCCTGTGTGTCTTGTGTTGCCTGATAGGGCTTCTTCGCGAGCAGGCTCGCTCCCACAGTTGATCGGGGGTGTACACAAGTCTGTGACCAACACAAAACCTGTGGGAGCGAGCCTGCTCGCGAAAGCGAACTAGAGAACGACCGTGCGATTGGCGTTGAGAAACACTCGTCGTTCAATGTGATATCCAACCGCCCGGGCCAGGGTCAGGCCTTCGATATCCCGCCCCTTGGCGATCAAATCTTCCGGGTAATGACTGTGGTCCACCACCTCGACGCCTTGGGCGATGATCGGCCCTTCGTCGAGGTCGTTGTTGATGTAGTGCGCCGTGGCGCCAACCAGTTTCACGCCCTTGTTGTAGGCCTGGTGATACGGCTTGGCCCCCTTGAAGCCGGGCAGCAGGGAGTGGTGGATATTGATTGCCTTGCCATCGAGCTTGCGGCACAGCTCCGGCGACAGCACCTGCATGTAGCGGGCAAGGATCACCAGTTCAGCGCCGCATTCTTCGATCACCTGCAAAACCTGACGCTCCTGGGACGGCTTGTCGTTCGGGTCCAGCGGGAAATGGTAGTACGGAATCTGGTGCCAGTCGGCCAACGGCTTGAGGTCGGGGTGGTTGGAGACCACGGCGGCAACGTCCATCGACAACTGGCCGATGCGCTGACGGTAGAGCAGGTCATTGAGACAGTGATCGGCCTTGGAAACCATGATCACCACTTTCGGCCGGTAATGCGGCGGCGTCAGTTCGAAGATCATGCCGAAGGATTCGCCGCGCTCGGCCAGGCCGGCGCGGAACGACTGCTCGTCGAAGCCGTCCGGTTGGCGGAATTCCACGCGAATGAAGAAACGGCCCGAGAGCCGGTCATCGAAGGAGTGGTGTTCGGTGACGTAGCAGCCCTGCTCGAACAGAAAGCGCGTCACCGCGTCCACGGTGCCGAGCACGCTGGGGCAGTCGGCAGTCAGGATCCATGTGTCTGGGGCGCGGCTCATAGTGCAGTGACTCCTGTGATCGTTCCCACGCTCTGCGAGGGGATGCCGCCATGGACGCTCTGCGTCCGTTCTTGGGACGCGGAGCGTCCCGGGATGCGTTCCCACGCTGAGCGTGGGAACGATCATTACGCCTGGACGCTTAGGCCATATTCGGCAGAAGCATCCTGCAACCACAACCACCAGTAATCCGAGAAGCTGCGGCGGATCAGCAGCTCCCAGGTGTCTTCGGCGGTGTGACGGATCACCAGTTGCGACTTGGCGAACACCGTGCCGACAGCCTTGCCCACCGGGAAGTTGTTGGGGTGTACGTCGTAGCTGGTGGATTTCATCAACACCTGGCGCACGTTCGGGCCGCTCAGTTCGAGGATCTGCTGGCCACCGCTGACGTTGACGATCTGGATATGCAGGTCGCCCAGCGCTTCGCGCAGCTTTTGCTCGGCGGCGAATTCTTCGCCGGTCGGCACGATCAGCAGCCATTCATCCGGTCCCATCCATTGCAGGCTGGTTTCGCCTTTGACGGTGACGGTCAGTGCGCCAGGCAGTTCGATCCCGAGGGCCTTCTGCACGCCAGCGGCGAACGCGGCATCGTGGCCATCGCCACGGATGGTCAAGTGGCCGAGGAGTTTCTTTTCCCGCACAGTCACACCGGCGTTCTTGCGACCCTTGCCCACCAGGCTTGGCAGGTCTGCGTGATGCAGCGACGACTCGGCCTTGGCCCCGGTGGTTGGGCGTTGTTGGTAAACATTGGCTGCGGTCATAAAGCACCTTTCCTAATTCTGTTGGCTTCTGTGGGGCCTGTTCTGCCGCCTTCGCGAGCAGGCTCGCTCCCACAGGAGATCGCGTAACCCTTGTGGGAGCGAGCCTGCTCGCGAAGGCGGCAGACGGCACCCCACAAAACCCGAACCCTTACACGTTCTGCCGTTCGCCCTTCGGATCGAAGAACACCGAAGAAACGATTTCCGCCTCGATCACGCTGCCGTCCGCCAGTGGCGCGAACACACGCTCACCCATGCGGTTCAGGCCGCCCTTGACCACGCCCATGGCAAACGAATAACCGAGGGAGTTGTGCGCATAGCTGGAGGTCACGTGGCCGACCATGGTCATCGGGATCGCCTGCTTGGTGTTGAACACCAGCTGTGCACCTTCCGGCAGCCATTTGTTCGGATCGATCGGCTTCAGGCCTACCAGTTGCTTACGTTGGTCACGCACGCAGTCTTCACGGTTCATGCCGCGCTGGCCGATCCACGAGAACGGCTTGGTACGACCAACGCACCAGCCCATGTTCAGGTCGTCCGGTGTCATCGAGCCGTCAGTGTCCTGGCCGACGATGATGAAGCCCTTCTCGGCCCGCAGTACGTGCATGGTTTCAGTGCCGTAAGGGGTCAGGTTGTATTTCTTGCCAGCGTCGACAATTTTTTCCAGCACACCCATCGCATAGTCGGCTTGCACGTTGACTTCGTACGACAGCTCACCGGTAAACGAAATCCGGAACACCCGCGCAGGAACGCCGCCGACCAGGCCTTCTTTCCAGGTCATGAACGGGAAGGCTTCGTTGCTCAGGTCGATGTCGGTGACTTCGCTAAGCAGCTTGCGGCTGTTCGGCCCGGACAGGGTCATGGTTGCCCAGTGATCGGTCACGGAAGTGAAGTACACCTTCAGGTCCGGCCATTCGGTCTGGTGGTAGATCTCCAGCCATTGCAGCACACGTGCAGCGCCGCCGGTGGTGGTGGTCATCACGAAGTGGTTGTCGGCGAGGCAGGCGGTTACGCCGTCGTCGAACACCATGCCGTCTTCCTTGCACATCAGGCCGTAACGCGCCTTGCCCACGTCGAGCTTGGTCCAGGCGTTGGTGTAGATGCGGTTGAGGAACTCACGCGAGTCCGGGCCCTGGATGTCGATCTTGCCCAGGGTCGAAGCGTCCAGCAGGCCGACGCTGTCGCGTACGGCTTTGCATTCGCGCTTCACGGCGGCGTGCATGTCTTCGCCGGATTTCGGGAAGTACCAAGGACGTTTCCACTGGCCGACGTCTTCGAACTCGGCGCCGTTTTTCAGGTGCCATTGATGCAGCGCGGTGAAACGCACCGGCTCGAAGATGTGCCCACAGTGACGACCGGCCACGGCGCCAAATGTCACCGGCGTGTAGTTCGGACGGAACATGGTGGTGCCCATCTGCGGGATGGTCACGTTCAGCGAACGGGCGGCGATGGCCAAGCCGTTGACGTTACCAAGCTTGCCCTGATCGGTGCCGAAGCCCAGCGCGGTGTAGCGCTTGACGTGCTCGACCGACTCGAAGCCTTCGCGGGTCGCCAGTTCGATACCGGCCGCGGTGACGTCGTTTTGCAAGTCGACAAATTGCTTCGGCGCACGCGCAGTGACTTTCTCATAAGGCACTTGGAACAATGCCAGCGTCGGCTCTTCCTGGCGGACCAGGGCCTTCGGCAACTTGGCTTCGACCGGACCGAAGCCGGCTTCGCTGGCTGCGCGAACACCGCCTTCAAAACCGTCGGCCAGGGAATCGCCGAGACCGTAGACGCCATTGATACCACCGACGCACACGCGTTTCTGTGGCGCTTCACCCGGTACGAAACCGAGGATGTCTTCGCGCCAGATCGGCTTGCCGCCCAGGTGCGAGGCCAGGTGAACCACCGGGCTGTAGCCGCCGGAACTGGCGACCAGGTCGCATTCGAGCCATTCGCCCGGGCTGGTGACTTTATGTCCTTTGACATCGATCGCCGCCACGCGCGCAGCGGTCACGCGCTTGCTGCCACGGGCTTCGATCACGGCGCTACCGGTGAGGATGCGGATGCCCTTGGCACGCGCCTCTTCCACCAGCGCACCACGCGGGTTGCTGCGGGCGTCGGCGACGGCCACGACCTGCAGACCGGCATCGAGCCAATCCAGTGCCACGCGGTAGGCATGGTCGTTGTTGGTCGACAGCACCAGCTTCTTGCCCGGTGCCACGCCGTAGCGGCGAATGTAAGTCGAGACAGCGCCAGCGAGCATGTTGCCCGGCACGTCGTTGTTGCCGTAGACCAGTGGACGCTCGTGAGTGCCGGTCGCCAGCACCACGCGCTTGGCGCGAACGCGGTGGATGCGCTGGCGCACCTGGCCAATCGGGGCGCGGTCGCCGAGGTGATCGGTGAGGCGCTCGTGAATGGTCAGGAAGTTGTGGTCGTGGTAGCCGTTAACGGTGGCGCGCGGCAACAGCAGCACGTCCGGAGTGTCCTTCAATTCGGCGATGACGCTGGCGACCCACTCGGTCGCAGGCTTGCCGTCGAGGCTTTCGCGGGAGTCGAGCAGGCTGCCGCCGAACTCTTCCTGCTCGTCAGCCAGGATGACGCGAGCACCGCTGCGCGCAGCGGCCAGTGCAGCGGCCAGGCCTGCAGGGCCGGCGCCGACGATCAGCACGTCGCAGTGCTGGTTCATGTAGTCGTAGGTGTCCGGATCGTTCTCGGTCGGCGAGCGGCCCAAACCTGCGGCCTTACGAATGTACTTCTCGTAGGTCATCCAGAACGATTGCGGGTACATGAAGGTTTTGTAGTAGAAGCCCGGTGGCATCAGCTTGCCGCCGACCTTGCCGAGGATCCCCATCATGTCGTTGTTAACGTTCGGCCAGCCGTTGGTGCTGGTGGCGACCAGGCCCTGGTACAGCGCTTGTTGCGTGGCGCGTACGTTCGGAATTTGCGTGGCTTCGGTGGCGCCGATCTGAAGTACAGCGTTCGGCTCTTCGGCACCGGCGGCATAGATGCCACGCGGGCGGGAATACTTGAAGCTGCGACCGATGATGTCGACGCCGTTGGCCAGCAGTGCAGCGGCCAGGGAGTCGCCCTCAAAGCCTTTGTAGCTCTGGCCGTTGAAGGTGAAGGTCAGGACTTTGTTGCGGTCGATCCGTCCGCCGTTGGACAGGCGATTGATCTGGCTCATACCTTCTCTCCCAGAGCCGTGGCGGCCGCTTTCGGGCTATCGGTCTTGTCGGTGAATTGTGGCTTGGTGCCGATCTTGTAGGTTTCAAGAATCTCGTAGGTCACGGTGTCGCGGGTGACGTTGAAGTACTGACGGCAACCGGCGACGTGATCCCACAACTCGTGGTGCAGGCCGCGAGGGTTGTCGCGGAAGAACATGTAGTCGCCCCACTCCTCGTCGGTGCAGCTGTTTGGATCCAGTGGACGCGGGATGTGCGCCTGGCCGGATGCATGGAATTCCTCTTCGGAGCGCAGTTCGCCGCAGTGAGGACAGAAGATATGCAACATGGGGATTTCTCCTGTTAGTGGGCAACCGCAGCAGCGCCGTGTTCGTCGATCAACGCACCGTTGTGGAAACGGTCGATGGAGAAAGGTGCAGCCAATGGGTGCATTTCACCCTTGGCCAGGCTGGCGGCAAATACGTTGCCCGAGCCAGGTGTGGCCTTGAAGCCGCCGGTGCCCCAACCGCAGTTGAAGAACATGTTCGGCACCGGGGTTTTCGAAATGATCGGGCACGCATCCGGGGTGGTGTCGACGATGCCGCCCCACTGGCGGTTCATGCGCACGCGGGACAACACCGGGAACATCTCGACGATAGCCTGCACGGTGTGCTCGATCACCGGGTACGAACCACGCTGGCCGTAGCCGTTGTAGCCGTCGATACCGGCGCCGATCACCAGGTCGCCCTTGTCGGACTGGCTGATGTAACCGTGCACCGCGTTGGACATGATCACGCTGTCGATGATCGGCTTGATCGGCTCGGACACCAGTGCTTGCAACGGGTGGGATTCGATCGGCAGGCGGAAACCGGCGAGCTTGGCCATGTGCCCGGAGTTACCGGCGGTCACGACGCCGACGCGCTTGGCGCCGATGAAGCCCTTGTTGGTTTCAACACCGATGCACACGCCATTTTCCTTGCGGAAGCCGATCACTTCGGTCTGCTGGATCAGGTCCACGCCCAATGCGTCGGCCGCCCGGGCAAAGCCCCAGGCCACGGCATCGTGACGGGCCACGCCGCCGCGACGCTGGACGGTGGCGCCCATCACCGGGTAGCGGGTGTTCTTCGAGCAGTCGAGGTACGGAATCTCGTCGGCGACTTGCTTGGCATCGAGCAGTTCGCCGTCGACGCCGTTGAGGCGGTTGGCGCTGACCCGACGCTCGGAATCACGTATGTCCTGCAGGGTGTGGCACAGGTTGTAGACACCGCGCTGGGAGAACATCACGTTGTAGTTCAGGTCCTGGGACAGGCCTTCCCACAGTTTCATCGCGTGTTCGTACAGGTGCGCCGACTCGTCCCACAGGTAGTTGGAGCGCACGATGGTGGTGTTGCGCGCGGTGTTACCGCCGCCCAACCAGCCTTTCTCGACCACGGCCACGTTGGTGATCCCGTGCTCTTTTGCCAGGTAGTAGGCGGTCGCCAGGCCATGCCCGCCACCGCCGACGATGACCACGTCGTAGACCTTTTTCGGGGTTGGCGTACGCCACATGCGCTGCCAGTTTTCGTGGTGGCTGAGGGAGTGTTTGAAGAGGCCGAAGCCTGAGTAGCGTTGCATAGTCATTTACTCCAAAACCGCGCTCAGCGATAAACCGGGAAGTCCGCGCACAGTGCCGATACTTGCTGGGCAACATTGGCCTCGACATCGGCATCGCCGAGGTTGTCGAGGATGTCGCAGATCCAGCCGGCCAGTTCGACGCATTGGCTGACCTTGAAACCGCGAGTGGTCACCGCCGGGGTGCCGATGCGCAGGCCGGAGGTCACGAACGGCGACTGTGGATCGTTCGGGACAGCGTTCTTGTTCACGGTGATGTGGGCGCGACCGAGTGCTGCGTCCGCCTCTTTGCCGGTGAGGCCCTGACGAATCAGGCTGACCAGGAACAGGTGGTTATCGGTGCCGCCGGACACTACATCGTAGCCGCGTTTGATAAATACGCCGGCCATGGCCTGGGCGTTGTCGATCACTTGCTGCTGGTAGGCCTTGAAGCCTGGCTCCAGCGCTTCCTTGAAGCACACTGCCTTACCGGCGATCACGTGCATCAGCGGGCCGCCCTGGGCACCGGGGAATACTGCAGCGTTGAGCTTCTTCTCGATTTCTTCGTTGGACTTGGCCAGGATCAGGCCGCCACGTGGACCGCGCAGGGTCTTGTGGGTGGTGGTGGTGACCACGTCGGCGTACGGCAGCGGGTTCGGGTACAGGCCGGCAGCAACCAGACCGGCAACGTGGGCCATGTCGACGAACAACAGGGCACCGACCTTGTCGGCGATCTGGCGGAAGCGCGGGAAGTCGAGGGTCTTGGAGTAGGCCGAGAAACCGGCAACGATCATCTTCGGCTGGCACTCGACGGCCAGGCGCTCGACTTCGTCGTAGTCGATCAGTCCGGTCTTGGTGTCGATGCCGTACTGCACGGCGTTGTACAACTTGCCCGAGGACGACACCTTGGCACCGTGGGTCAGGTGACCACCGTGGGCAAGGCTCATGCCGAGGATGGTGTCGCCGGCTTGCAGCAGGGCCAGGTACACGGCGCTGTTGGCCGAGGAACCGGAGTGCGGCTGCACGTTGGCGTAGTCGGCGCCGAACAGCTGCTTGGCGCGTTCGATGGCCAGGGCTTCGACCTTGTCGACGTGCTCGCAGCCACCGTAGTAGCGCTTGCCCGGATAGCCTTCGGCGTATTTGTTGGTCAGGCCGCTGCCTTGCGCTTGCATGACACGTTTGCTGGTGTAGTTCTCTGACGCGATCAGCTCGATGTGATCTTCCTGGCGTTGCTCCTCGGCATTCATCGCCGCCAGCAGTGCATCGTCGTAACCCTGGATCTGGTCTTGCTTGCTGAACATCGCGTCTCTCCCAGCGGCGGCGGTGCGCCATTCGTCTCGGTGAGGCACTGGCTTTTCGGCAGTGCCCTTTGATAGCGATGGTATGACTGGCTTGGAGTCGCCAAATGCCTACGGGCGCCACGCAAAGGTGCGTTTACGACATGGTGAGAAATGGCATGTAGAACACGACCGTCGATCTTGCGCAGATCCCCTGTGGGAGCGAGCCTGCTCGCGATGGCGGCCTCACATTCAACATTGATGTCGGCTGACCCACCGCTATCGCTGGCAAGCCAGCTCCTACAAGGGTTAGGCGATAGCCTGGCGTAGTGCTAGCAACATGAGGAAATGCGCGGGATAGAGCGCATATGCCCAGCGGCGCATCGGTGGGGCTTTT
Organism: Pseudomonas serbica; assembly: GCF_028823535.1. Lineage (GTDB taxonomy): Bacteria > Pseudomonadota > Gammaproteobacteria > Pseudomonadales > Pseudomonadaceae > Aquipseudomonas > Aquipseudomonas serbica. The sequence goes on from NZ_JAQIYM010000001.1 coordinate 121,658, forward strand.
ACGTCATGCAGGTGTCGCAACAGGAACAGCCCCAGCCATGGCGCAATCAGACAAGTGACGATGGCGGGAATGGCCGCGCTGGTACCCAACCGCGCGGCGTAAAACAGCACCTGCCATTGATTGGCCGCCAGGCAAACCAGCCCCGGCAGCAACGCGTAATACCAGGGGCGACGAATCACCAGCAGCAGCGCCAATGGCAACAGAACCCCAAAGAAGCCGAACATCAGCTTCTGCGTGAACAGTACCGCCAACAGCACGGCGCCTGCCGCCAGCAACCGCGATTGCAGCGTCGGCTGTTGCCAGCCACGCGCCACCAGCAGGCCAAGGACCAGGGTGGGCATCACGTTCAGCGTGTCGTGCTCAGGAATGAACATCCGGTATGGAATTTCACTCACCGCGCTAAACAGCAACAACCAACCCAGATAACGCCACTGGCCGCCCGATGTAACTGTCGATGCTCGCGCCAGATTCGCTGCCATCGCCAGGCAAAACCAAGGGAATGCCAGGCGCCCCGGGACATACAACAAATCGACGGAGTAACCGACATATCGCAGGTGATCGAGCACCATGCTCAAAAGCGCCAGCCACTTGAGCAAATCCAGTGCACCGTCGCGCTGCTTTAAGTGTGTAGTCACGTGCATAATTGCCCGGCATCCTTGTAATTTTCTGACAGCGACATCCCGTGTGCTCTCCTGACGATCTTGGGTACAGTGCGCGACATCTTTGACCACGAGACGCTTCACCATAAGCGTCCCGACCACGGAAGCAGGCCATGACCGATAAGAGCCAACAATTCGCCAGCGACAATTATTCCGGCATTTGCCCTGAAGCCTGGGCTGCCATGGAACAGGCTAACCATGGCCACCAGCGCGCTTACGGCGACGACGAGTGGACCGCCCGCGCGTCCGACGATTTCCGCAAACTGTTCGAAACCGACTGCGAAGTGTTCTTTGCCTTCAACGGCACTGCCGCCAACTCGTTGGCCCTGTCGTCGCTGTGCCAGAGTTACCACAGCGTGATCTGCTCGGAAACCGCCCACGTCGAAACCGACGAATGCGGCGCACCGGAATTCTTCTCCAACGGCTCCAAGCTGCTGATCGCCCGCACTGAAAACGGCAAGCTGACCCCGGATTCGATCCGCGAAGTCGCGCTCAAGCGCCAGGACATCCACTACCCGAAACCCCGCGTCGTGACCCTGACCCAGGCCACCGAAGTCGGCAGCGTCTACACCCCGGACGAAATCCGCGCCATCAGCGCCACCTGCAAGGAACTGGGCCTGAACCTGCACATGGACGGCGCGCGGTTCTCCAACGCCTGCGCGTTCCTCGGCTGCACGCCAGCGGACCTGACCTGGAAGGCCGGCGTTGACGTGCTGTGCTTCGGCGGCACGAAAAACGGCATGGCCGTGGGCGAGGCGATCCTGTTCTTCAACCACACGCTGGCTGAAGACTTTGACTATCGCTGCAAACAGGCCGGGCAACTGGCTTCAAAGATGCGCTTCCTTTCCGCACCCTGGGTCGGGATCCTGGAAAACGACGCCTGGCTCAAATACGCCCGCCACGCCAACCACTGCGCACAATTGCTGGCCGAGCTGGTGAGCGATATCCCGGGCGTTGAACTGATGTTCCCGGTGCAGGCCAACGGCGTATTCCTGCAACTCTCGGAACCGGCCATCGCCGCGCTGACCGCCAAAGGCTGGCGCTTCTACACCTTCATCGGCAACGGCGGCGCCCGCTTCATGTGCTCGTGGGATACCGAGGAAGAGCGCGTGCGGGAATTGGCGAAAGACATTCGCGAAGTGATGTCTCACTAAGTTCATCTGCCCTGCGCCTGAGATCGTTCCCACTCGTGGGAACGATCGAAACCCACATCGCCTCACACTTGACTAGCTATGCAACCTGATAGCTAGACCGACTTCCTGATGCCTCTTAATCTCGTTCAGACTCAGCAAACGCGTTTCACGCAATAAATGCCGAGTAATTTTTATCCAAGGATATTTTCGGAAAGGATATTAAAAATGAACATGAACATGAACATGAACAATGCAACAGAATCGGCAATTGAAATTCCAACGATTAAAAACATTCTTTCTTCAAGCGCAGAAAGCCTGGCCCTCAAGCCAGGCGACACCATTGAGGCCGCAGACCTCACAGTCGGTATTTTGAGTAAAGCCTGGACTGTAGAAGCGGGTCGCTACGCCATTTCTTCAATTGCGGTAGCGATTCCGGAAGTGGTCGTGGGTGATTTCTGGCCAGCCCCCTCGACAGATGATGAATCTTATAAATCGATGCTAGCCCTGAACAAAGGAGAGGAAATCCTGAAGGACAACCTTGGTTATGAATTCATTCGCAACGAATTCGCAAGCGTGCCAGGCAGCACATTTAATCTTGAATATTTGGGTGCACGGGTGAAACCAGTAACACCCAAGTAATTAAACGCTGAAGAAGCGCTAAGTTAAAAAGCTTGCCCTGCCCCTTTCATCATTGGGACAGGGCGAGTGTCTTGTGTAACTGACAGCACTTATTAAACACACTTGAATATGTGTCGATAGTACCAGGGTCAAAATTCGATCCGCACATCCCCCTTCGGCACACTGCAGCACGACAGGATGTACCCTTCGGCTTCGTCTTCCTCGGTGATCCCGCCGTTGTGTTCCATCTCCACTTCGCCGCCCAGCTTCAATACTTTGCAGGTGCCGCAGATGCCCATGCCGCAGGCTTTCGGGATCAGCAAACCCGCCTTCGCCGCCGCTGCGTGAACGGTTTCGCCCGGCGCAATGCGAATGCTTTTCCCCGACGCGACGAATTCCACCTGATGCAGGTCCGCCACATCGAGTTCCGGTGCATCGGCCGCCTGTTCGGCGTGTTCCACTGCGTCGGCACGCGCCTCTGGAGGGGTCGCGCCGAAGGACTCCTCGTGGTAACGCGACATGTCGAAGCCAGCGCCTTCCAGCAAACGCTTGACCGCATTCATGTACGGTGTCGGGCCGCAGCAGAACACTTCGCGCTCAAGGAAGTCCGGCGCCATCAATTCAAGCATTCGCTGGTTGAGGTAACCGCGATAACCGGCCCAGGGCTCACCCATGCCATGCTTCTCGCAGATCAGGTGCAGGCTGAAGTTATCGATCCGCGACGCCATGTGTTCCAGCTCGCGGTGGTAAATGATGTCCTTGGGCGAACGGGCGCTGTGGATAAACACCATGTCGACATTGCCGTTGGTGTCGTAGAACCAGCGTGCCATGGACATGACCGGCGTGATACCCACACCGCCGCTGAGGTAAAGCACCTTTGGCGCGGTGAAATCCATGGCATTGAACAGCCCGACCGGCCCGTGCACCGCCAGCTCCTGGCCTTCGTGCAAGGTGTCGTGCAGCCAGTTGGACACCTTGCCGCCCGGCACACGCTTGATGGTCACCGAAAAGCTGTACGGTACCGACGGCGAGCTGGAAATGGTGTACGAACGCATGATCGGCTGGCCTTCGATTTCCAGCTCCAGGGTGACAAACTGCCCCGGCTTGAAGAAGAACAGGATCGGCTGGTCGGCCATGAAGCAGAAGGTACGCACATCCCAGGTTTCCTGGATGACTTTGACGCAACGGACGATGTGCCGACCATTGGCCCAGGTCTGGGTGGTTACCGGGTTCAGGAAGCTGTTGGACATGCTGATCTCCACGGCCGACTGTCGGCCTTCATGTTGGCGATTCTGCGTATAGCGCGAAACACCCATTTACCTATCTGCGACATTCACATGCTTATCGCGACCAGCCCCCAACTACCGGGGCTTGCGCGTCGGGAACAGATTGCACCATGTCGCCCATGGATAAGGTTCTGGCCAGCGCCGGCCCCACACTCGCCCCATACCAAGACACATTCTTTACACCTTGCGTAGCTACCCACAGCAGTACACCTGATCAGCCACTTTTCGCGGCCACGCAGATGGCCTTGAGGAAATACACGATGGACGTCACTACTACCCTGAGCCTGGGCGATCCGCTGGAACCCGCACGCAAGGCCACCGCGCAGATGCTGCAAGAGCGCGAGCGCACCTTCTCGCTGCCACAGCCGTTCTACTCTGACGAGCGCCTGTTTGATATCGACATGCAGGAAATCTTTCAGAAAGAATGGTTGATCGCCGGCATGACCTGCGAAATCCCTGCCAAGGGCAACTACCTGACCCTGCAAGTTGGCAAGAACCCGATCATCGTGATTCGTGGCGCTGAAGGTGTAGTGCACGCATTCCATAACGTCTGCCGCCACCGTGGCTCGCGCCTGTGCACCAGCGAAAAAGGCAAGGTCGCCAAGCTGGTTTGCCACTATCACCAATGGACCTACGAACTCGACGGTCGCCTGCTGTTCGCCGGCACTGAAATGGGCGCCGATTTCGACATGAAGCAATACGGCCTGAAACCGGTGAACGTGAAGACCGCTGGCGGCTACATCTTCATCAGCCTGGCGGAGAATCCACCGGCCATCGATGACTTCCTCTCGACGCTCAGCCATTACATGGAACCGTACGACATGGAAAACACCAAGGTGGCAATCACCACCACCTTGATGGAAAAAGCCAACTGGAAACTGGTGCTGGAAAACAACCGCGAGTGCTACCACTGCAACGCGTCGCACCCGGAACTGCTGAAAACCCTGCTGGAATGGGACGACGTCACCGACCCACGGGCCGATCAGGCGTTCAAGGATCACGTGGCCGCTTCTGCTGCTGCCTGGGAAGCCGAAAAGATCCCTTACGCCCACGCCAGCTTCGGCCTGCGTAACCGCATCGTGCGCATGCCGCTGCTCAAGGGCACCGTGTCGATGACCCTGGACGGCAAACAGGGCTGCGCCAAGCTCATGGGTCGCATCAAGAACCCCGACCTGGGCTCGATGCGCATCCTGCACCTGCCGCACTCGTGGAACCACTGCATGGGCGACCACATCATCGTGTTCACCGTGTGGCCGATCAGCGCCCAGGAAACCATGGTCACCACCAAGTGGATCGTCCACAAGGATGCCGTTGAGGGTGTGGACTACGACGTGGAGCGCATGCGCCAGGTCTGGGACGCCACCAACGACCAGGACCGTCGCCTGGCTGAAGAGAACCAGCGCGGGATCAACTCCACTGCGTACCAACCAGGGCCTTACTCCAAGACCTATGAGTTTGGTGTGGTGAATTTTGTGGATTGGTACAGCGAGCGCCTGCTGAGCAACCTCGGGGCTGAGCCTGCGCCGTATCTCAAAGGGGTTCCTGTTCAAGGCTGATCAAGGTCTAAAGCATCGCGAGCAGGCTCGCTCCCACATTGGCATTGTGTCGTTCACATATCCCCTGTGGGAGCGAGCCTGCTCGCGATGGCGTCCTCCCAAACACCGAATCCTTTCCATCGCGATATTCCACATTTTTTAGAACTGTACGAAATATGATCTATTTCGTTCGGAGCTATGCAACGCGCGCCTCTCAGCCTTCCGCGAACAAGTTATCCACACCTCCACCCACAGCAAATGGGGACAACTGTGGAAATGCGCAGATTTTTTTCCACACAAAGCAAAGAAAATCCGTGACTTATGCAAATCCAGCGTTTCTCGTAGCCACTGATCATTTTTTGATCTAAGACTCGAAAGCCGCACTACGCTTGGCCTGCAGAGGTTCGCGAACACCTTATCCACAGATGCGCCAACAGAGATTGGGGGCAACTTCGAGCGCGCTGTGGAAAACCGCTGAAAGCCGCGATATTTCTAGCTTTGTGGGCGGTTAGTGGGTGAATAAAGGCGAATTGATCATTTTTCAACCAACAGCCTGAAAGGCATGAATTTAAAGGCCTACAGCGTTAAGCGAACATCTTATCCACAGAAGCGCCAACAGAGTTTGGGGGCAAGTGCTGATCAACCAACAGCCTTTTCCCCAGGAAAACACCATAAAAAACCGCAGCTTAGACTGGTTGTTTTTTAACCTTCCGACTGCAGGGCACGGTTTGCAAGGGTTGCAACGAGGCGCAAACATGTTATCCACAGAAACGCTAACAGGGATTGTGGGTAACCCCCTCAGCGCTTCCCCTTCATGGAATTCAGGGGATAAGTGCAGCAGTGCTAAAAGGACTTCCTGCGTTTCAAATCGGGTGTCCCGACTTGTCTGATGGAAAGGCCAGAGGTAACTGGATCACCCTGCGCCTGAGCACTTTCAATCCTTCGCATTGGAATGACAACCGTATCGGAAGCCTGCGCATGCGCAGGGACAGCAGCGGGTAACTTCGGCGGAGTTGGAAATGCCGTGCCCTTGACGAGGTTTCGGACGTTATTTCTAACGGTCGTCCACAGCGTTCGTCCACGTAGACCATTCACTATCGCCGGAACGTATCGAACCATGGTTGCTACCGCAGACACTGTCGTAGCAGCGTTAGAAACATAAACAGCAGCAGGTAATCCCGCTAACTGGCCAACCGTACCGACCATAGCAGTGCTTGATGCCACGGTACTCAGTCGCGCAGCGTGCAGCATCCAGCCGACCGCTTTCGCTCCCACGAGATTGGTCGTCACTATCCCGGCATGCAACGCGGTGGTGGCCCACAACTGGATGGTTCTGGCAATGACTTGCCCATATTCTCCTGTGGGATCTGTGAAGTTGACCGGATCTCCCGCGCAATAGACATAGGCATTCACCCCGCCCCTCCCAAACGGACTCAACCGATCCGGACTGTGAAACCGCATCAACCCCGGGTTATAGACCCGATGGCCATTGCCCAGGTGATACCAACCCGTAGCCCCTTCCTTGAACTGTCCGTTGAACCCCAGGTGCGTTTCCCTCCGTCTCAGGCCGCTTTGCAAGCCATAGGGGGAATACGCGAAGGGGTTCGGTCCGCTGCGGTCCAGTTCGGCCAGCACGCTTTGCTGCAGGTCGCTGGCGAGCAGCAGGGTTCGAGGGGACCGAGTATCTGTCACGGAGGGTTTTAGAGGTTGGGCGTTGCGGGCGATGGGCATCAGTAGCGTCCTTGATAGACCTGATAACCCGCGGGGTGATACCTGGCATTGAAAGGCCCGGTTCGAGAAAGCGGGTACCAACTGATCGGTACCCTAACAAACCGCCATTAAAGGCAACACTATCAGTTCTGCTAGGGTCGCCTGCCACCGAACCCGCTAGGGCCGATACATCAGATAGGCTTCACCCGTAACCCGAATCATCGGGTGTGGTGTGATTTGGCAGGTATCGACGATGCGAAAGCCGTGGCGCTCATAGAAGCGCCGGGCGCCGGTGTTCGCGGCGTAATCGATCAGGCTCAGGCCATTGAGCCCGAGCCGGTTGGCGCGGTCGTAGGCGTACGCAAGAAACTGCTTGCCCAGCCCCTGGTTGCGCCAGCCTTCATGCAGCGCCAGGCTGGAAATATACAGGGTGTCGGGGATTTCCATAGTGGCGTACGGCGCCAGCACCGGGTCGGTCACTGGCGCCGCGAACGGATCGTGACGCATCGCGTAGCTGTGCAGCATGCCGATGACTTGCCCATTCGCTTGGGCGATCAGGCAGTTCTGCCAGGAGAAGTCCACATCGTCGCGGGCGTAACGCTGGGCTCCAACGTCCAACAGAGCCTGGCCAGGTTCCGCTATCTGGCTCCAGATGTAATCCGCAGCCCCCTCCGAGGAAATCTGGAACAAACGCGCAATTTCTCGCGCATCCGCGCGCACTGCCGTACGAAACTCAACCGCCATTTATTGGAACTCCACCAATCATTGGGCGCCCGTTTTAACGTGGGCGCTTATGGCGCAGCAACGCGCCGGAGGGAACGTTATTTTTCCGGGTGCTGCAGCTTGAAGTTCAATGTCACCGCACCACGCCCTCTTCGATCAGCAATTTGAGAATCGCTTCAGCCCCCGCCTGAGCCGTAACGCCCTTCAACACCTGCCCACCCCCACCGCTGGCCTTGGCCGTCGCGGCTTTCATGCGGTCGGCACCACTCTTGGCCTTGATCACCTTCAAGCGTTTGGGTCGTGGCTTGGCCGGTTGCAGGGTGGCGACCGCCAGCAGTTCATCGTCGACGATCTCCACGTCCGCGGCTTGCAAGACCCCGCGTCGGGCCGGGCCGTAGGCGCTCTGTCGAGGCTTGGGTGCGGCGTTATCCACAGTCGCCAGGAACGGCAGACGAACTTTCAAGCGACGACGCTGGCCGCGAGGTAACGCCTGCAATACCAGCGCCGAGCCTGCATCGATCGACTCGACCTGCGCGAGCCCCACCACCAGCGGCCAGCCAAGGCCTTCGGCCAGCAGGAACGGCAACATGCCCGAGCCCTCACCGGTTTCCGCCTGGCTGCCGGTCAAAACGACTTGAGCGCCGGCATCACGTAAATACGCGGTCAACGCCGGCAGCGCATCGGCGCCCTCCGGTTGTTCCAGTACGTGCAGTTGCTCAAGGCCCATGCCCAGATACGCGCGCAATGCAGGCTCGGCGACATCGCCGGCATGCAGCACCTGCAAGTTATCCCCAGCCAGTTGCAAACCCAGTTCCACCGCCCGCGCATCCTGTTCCGCACGTCGTGGTCGACCGGAAGTCGGGTGGGCGCCGATGGACACCAGGCTGATGATTTTCGTGCTCATAACCCTTTCCTTCCCTTAAGCCGCATCGCGCTTGGCGTCGCTGCGGTAAGCCTCTACCGCCGCGATCAAGGCTTGAAGAATCTCGGCGCTCTCGCCGATCACCGACAGGTCGGCCCGTTTGATCATGTCGCAGCCCGGGTCGAGGTTGATCGCCACCACCTTGTCGCAGGCACCGATGCCTTGCAGGTGCTGGATCGCCCCGGAGATCCCCACCGCCACGTAGACCCGTGCGGTGACCCAGGTACCGGACGCGCCGACCTGACGATCGCGCGCCATGAAACCGTCGTCCACCGCTACCCGGGACGCGCCTTCGGTGGCGCCCAAGGCTTCGGCGGTCCTGTGGAAAAGTCCCCAATCCTTGACCCCGTTGCCGCCGGAGAAGATGAATTCCGCTTCGGCCATCGGTATCGCCGCCGGGTCCACCGCCACCGCCCCCAGATCCTCGATGCGCGAGAGACTGCGGACGACGGCTGTGGATAACTCTACCGGCAAGGCTTCGTGACGGGTTTCGCTGACCGGTTCAGCGCATTCCACAGCGGCCAGAATCAAGCGTGCGAGCGGACGAGCAAGGTCTTGCAACCCGGCACCGGCGCGGCCGATGCATTCCTGGTCCTTGACCTGCCAGACCCGCGTGGCCGGGCGTTCGCCCAAGGCGGCGGCGAAGCGCCGACCCAGTTCGCCACCACCGGTGCGACTGTCCGGAAGCAACCAGTGACGGGGGCTGAACTGGTTATCCACAGCCCGCAGACCCTGGACCCGTTGTTCCGGTGCATAACCACTGAATTGCTCGCCTTCGAGCACCAGCAGGCGATCGACGCCAGCCGTGGCGAAGGCATTTTCTTTGTGTTCGCCAAAGACCACGGCCAATACCGCGCCGTCCTTGCCGGCCAATTGATGAGCCAGGCCGAGCAAGTCGCGGTCGTGGCTGCTCAAGCGGCCACCGACCATGTCCGGCACCACGCTGATGTAGAAGGCCGGTGCAGGCACCTGATGCAGCGGCAATTGCACTTCGACGGCGGCGGTACGCTTGGTCGCGCCGCCTTGCTGGGCGCCGCTGCGGTCGATGCGCTTGATCCCGTTGGGGCCGATGAAGCCGATACCGTGGGGGTTCTTGCGGATGATGCCGTTAGGCCCCATCCAGCTGTGCTGCGCCGGTTGCATGGCCGCGTGCAGCGGATGCAGGCGGTTGCGGGCGATCCATTCGGCCCGGGGGTCGCGGCGGATAATGTCGCTCATCAATGCACCTCCGCAGGTTCACGTTGGGCTGGTGTGGCCGGCTTGCTCGGTGCCTGGTCTTCAAGCAACGCGTCGGCCACCAGTTCGGCAATGTCCTTGATCAAGGGGCGCGGCTCTACCACGCCTTCCAGCATCGCGGTGCACTGCGGGCAGCCCACGGCCACCAGTTCGGCGCCCGTCTCGCGGATGTCTTCCATGCGCATGTCGGGGATACGCTGCTTGCCTGGAATGTCAGTGATCGGCGCGCCGCCGCCACCGCCGCAGCAGCGCGAACGGAAACCGGAGCGTTGCATCTCTTTCACTTCGATGCCGAGCGCGCGCAGGACCTGGCGCGGTGCCTCGTATTCGCCGTTGTAACGGCCGAGGTAGCATGGGTCGTGATAAGTCACGCTGTCGCCCTTGTGTTGACCGAGGCTCAGCGCGCCGGCGCCGATGATTTCTGCCATGTAGGTGCTGTGGTGCTGCACCAGGTAGTTGCCATCGAACGCGCCGTATTCGTTTTTCAGCACGTGGAAGCTGTGCGGATCGCAGGTGACGATACGGTTGAAGCTGTACTTGGCCAGGGTCTGGATGTTGCGTTTGGCCAGCAACTGGAAGGTTGCCTCGTCGCCCAGGCGCCGGGCCACGTCGCCGCTGTCGCGCTCTTCGAGGCCGAGCACGGCGAAGTCGATTTTCGCCGCTTTCAGCACTTTGACGAAGGCGCGCAGAGTGCGCTGGTTGCGCATGTCGAAGGCGCCGTCGCCAACCCAGAACAGCACGTCGGTGGATTTCTTTTCGCTGAGCAGATTGAGGTTCAGGTCTGCCGCCCAGTTCATCCGTCCGCCGGGGGCGAAACCGCCCGGGTTGTCGGTGGCGATCAGGTTTTCCAGGACTTCGGCGCCCTTGTTTGGCGTGGCGCCTTTTTCCAGGGTCAGATGCCGACGCATGTCGACGATGGCATCGACGTGCTCGATCATCATCGGGCACTCTTCGACGCAGGCGCGGCAGGTGGTGCACGACCACAGGGTTTCGGCATCCACCAGACCGTTGACGATCGGTTGATGCGGATTGCCAGCGTGCTCGCCAATCGGTTTGCCCGGATACGGGCTGCCGGCGAACTTGGCATCAGTGCCACCAGCCAGGCCGACAACCATGTCCTGGATCAGTTTTTTCGGGTTCAGCGGCTGGCCGGCGGCGAACGCCGGGCACGCGGCCTCGCATTTACCGCACTGCACGCAGGCGTCGAAGCCGAGTAGCTGGTTCCAGGTGAAATCCTTGGGTTTTTCCACGCCCAGCGGTGCGCTCGGGTCGTTCAGGTCCAGCGGTTTCAAGCCGGTGGAACGACCGCCGCCAAAGCGCTCGGCGCGACGGTGCCAGGCCAGGTGCAGGGCACCGGCGAAGGCGTGCTTCATCGGCCCACCCCAGGTCATGCCGAGGAACAACTCGGACACGCCCCACAACACACCGATACCGAGGATCACCGCTAGCAGCCAACCGCCGAAATTTTCCGGGAGGATCCCGGCCACCGGCAGGGTCACCAGGAAGAACGACACCGAGAATGCCAGCAGGCTTTTCGGCAGGCGCATCCAGGGGCCTTTCGACAGGCGCGCAGGCGGGTTGCGCCGACGCAGGTAAACGAAGATCGCGCCGACGAACATCACTGCCGACATTAGCAGCAGCGCATAGCCGAGGAAGCGGTTATGCAGGCCGAAACCGTGCACCAGTATCGCCAGCACGACAGACGCCACCGCACCGCCGGCCGTGGCGACGTGGGTGTTGGCGATGTATTTGTCCCGCGCCACCACGTGGTGCAGGTCGACCATGTAGCGCTTGGGCATGGCGAACAGGCCGCCGATCAGGTCGACCTTCGAGGCCCGGCCCCGGCGCCACATGGCTACCCGCCGCAACGCGCCCAGGACCGCGAGGCCCAGGGCGGCGAACAACAGGATTGGAAGAAGGGTGTTCAACATGGTGGAGCTCCCAAAGACCGCAGGGTCTTGCAGGCCAAACTACCTGGATGCCTTGCCCGATTCCTGTGGGAGCGAGCCTGCTCGCGAAAGCGGTGGGTCAGTCGACATCAATGGCGGCTGACAGATTGCATTCGCGAGCAGGTTCGCTCCCACAGGGTTATCAACAAGCTCTTAGAAATCCTTGCACAACCGCAGTGCGTCATAGATCGCGGCATGCACGTTGCGTTGGGCCACGCAGTCGCCGATGCGGAACAGCAGGTAACCGTCGCCGCTCTGTGCAAGGCAAGGTTGCGGCTTGATCGCGAACAAGGCTTCGACGTCGATCTGGCCCTTGTTGCGCGAGCCTTCCTTCATCGCGTAGTAGATTTCCTCGTCCGGACGCACGCCGTTCTCGATCACCACCTGATCCACCACCCGCTCCTCTTTGGCGCCGGTGTATTCGTTTTCCAGCACCGCCACCAGCTTGTCGCCTTCGCGGTAGACCTTCTCCAGCATCATGTCGCCGGTCATGATCACTTCTTTGGGGTACATGCTGCGGTAGTAGGTCGGGAACGACGTACCGCCGATGGCCACGCCCGGCTTGATGTCGTCGGTGACGATCTCGACCTGGCTGCCCTTGTCGGCGAGGAAGTCGGCGGTGGACATGCCGGTGAACTCGCAGATGGTGTCGTAGACCAGCACGTTCTTGGCAGGCGCAACCTTGCCGTCGAGGATGTCCCAGCTGCTGACCACCAGGCCTTCAGCCGCGCCCCAGTGTTCGTTCTGCTCGATGAACGGGTGACCGCCGACAGCTAGCACCACCACGTCCGGACGCAGGTCCATGATGGTCGGCGCATCTGCCGCGGTGCCCAGGCGCAGGTCGACTTTCAACCGTGCCAGCTCCAGCTGGTACCAGCGGGTGATACCGGCGATCTGGTCCCGTTGCGGTGCTTTCGAAGCAGTCGTGATCTGCCCGCCAATGAACTCTTTCTTCTCGAACAGCGTGACGTCGTGGCCACGCTCGGCGGCCACACGGGCGGCTTCCATCCCGGCAGGACCGGCGCCGACCACCACCACCTTGCGTTTAACGCCGGTGGTTTTCTCGATGATGTGCGGCAGGCCCATGTATTCACGGGAGGTCGCCGCGTTCTGGATGCACAGCACATCCAGTCCCTGGTACTGACGGTCGATGCAGTAGTTGGCGCCGACGCACTGCTTGATCTGGTCGATCTGGCCCATCTTGATCTTGGCGATCAGGTGCGGGTCGGCAATGTGCGCGCGGGTCATGCCGACCATGTCGACGTAACCGCCCTCCAGAATCCGCGTGGCCTGGTTCGGGTCCTTGATGTTCTGCGCGTGCAGCACCGGAACCTTGACCACTTCCTTGATGCCGGCAGCCAGGTGCAGGAACGGCTCCGGCGGATAACTCATGTTGGGGATAACGTTGGCCAGGGTGTTGTGGGTGTCGCAACCCGAGCCCACGACGCCGAGGAAATCGAGCATGCCAGTGTCGTCGTAATACTTGGCGATCTGTTTCATGTCCTCATGGGACAGGCCATCCGGGTGGAACTCGTCACCGCAGATGCGCATGCCCACACAGAAATCGTCACCGACCTCGGCGCGCACGGCTTTCAACACTTCCAGGCCGAATTTCATGCGGCCTTCAAAGGTGCCGCCCCATTCGTCGGTACGCTTGTTGACCCGCGGGCTCCAGAACTGGTCGATCATGTGCTGGTGCACGGCCGACAGCTCGACACCGTCCAGGCCCCCGGCCTTGGCGCGGCGCGCGGCCTGCGCGTAGTTGCCGATCACCCGCCAGATTTCTTCCGGCTCGATGGTCTTGCAAGTAGCACGGTGCACCGGCTCGCGCACGCCCGATGGCGACATCAGGGTCGGCCAGTTGAAGCCGTCCCAGCGCGAACGCCGGCCCATGTGGGTAATCTGGATCATGATCTTGGCGCCGTGCTTGTGCATGGCGTCGGCCAGATTCTGGAAGTGCGGAATGATGCGGTCGGTGGACAGGTTCACCGAACTCCACCATTCCTGCGGGCTGTCGATGGCCACGACGGACGAACCGCCGCAGATCGCCAGGCCGATCCCGCCCTTGGCCTTCTCTTCGTAATACTTGACGTACCGGTCGGTGGTCATGCCGCCGTCGGTGGCATAGACCTCGGCGTGCGCGGTGCTGAGCACGCGGTTGCGGATGGTCAGTTTGCCGATCTGGATCGGCTGGAACATTGCTTCGAAAGCCATGGCGGGATCCTCGACTTACAACGGCTTGACGATGAACAAGCCGTCTTCGTGGCCCTCTTCGGAGCCACCGTAGACTTGCTCGGCCACGGTGCGGATCTTGCTGCCGCGAGCGGCCAGGATCTGATCCATGGCCCCGGCGAACCAGCCGGTGAACATGTAGTCGACCTTGCGCCCAACCTTGCCGTACACGTAGACAAAAGCGGAGTGCTCGAGCTTGACGCTGGCGGTGCCTTTGTCGAGGTCGATGTCCTGGATCTTGAACAGGCCCCAACCACGCTGCGACAGGCGCTTCATGTAGTGCTCGAACACCGCGACGCCTTCCAGGCCGTGGCATTCGGCTTCTTTTTCACACCAGTGCCAGGCGGACTTGTAGCCGGCCTTGTAGAGGATCTCGGCATAGGCGTCGGCGCCCAGCACTTCCTCGATGCCCATGTGGTTGTTGACGAAGAAATGACGCGGCACGTACAGCATCGGCAGGGCGTCGGACGTCCAGACACCGGTTTCGCTGTCGACTTCGATAGGCAATTGCGGGGCGATCTTGGCCATGGAAACTTAACTCCAGAAAAATTTTGGTGTTGCCTGCGGCGCGAATGGCCGCAGGTAAGGATTCAGAAGTGCGGCGGCTTATTCGCCCCAGACGTCTTTCAAAACGTTGACCCAGTTCTCGCCCATGATCTTGCGCACCACGCGCTCGGAATGGCCGCGCTTGAGCAGGGTTTCGGTGAGGTTCGGGAACTCGCCGACGGTGCGGATGCCCAGCGGGTTGATGATCTTGCCGAAGCTGGTCAGGCGGCGGGCGTAGCCCTTGTCGTGGGTCAGGTATTCGAAGAAGTCCTGGCCATGACCCTGGGTGAAGTCGGTGCCGATGCCGATGGCGTCTTCGCCGACGATGTTCATGGTGTATTCGATGGCTTCGGCGTAGTCGTCGATGGTCGAATCGATGCCCTTGGCCAGGAACGGCGCGAACATGGTCACGCCGACGAAACCGCCGTGGTCGGCGATGAACTTGAGCTCTTCATCGGACTTGTTGCGCGGGTGGATCTTCAGGCCCGACGGCAGGCAGTGGGAGTAGCAGACCGGCTTCTTCGACTCGAGGATGACTTCTTCAGAAGTCTTGGAGCCGACGTGGGACAGGTCGCACATCACGCCAACGCGATTCATCTCGGCGACGATTTCGCGACCGAAACCCGAGAGACCGCCATCACGCTCGTAGCAACCGGTGCCCACCAGGTTCTGGGTGTTGTAGCACATCTGCACGATACCGACGCCGAGCTGCTTGAACACCTCGACGTAGCCAATCTGGTCTTCAAAGGCGTGGGCGTTCTGGAAGCCGAAGAGAATCCCGGTCTTGCCCTGCTCCTTGGCCTTGCGGATGTCGGCGGTGGTGCGCACCGGAATCACCAGGTCGCTGTTTTCGCGGATCAGTTTCTGGCTGGCGGCGATGTTGTTGACAGTGGCCTGGAAGCCTTCCCACACCGACACGGTGCAGTTGGCGGCGGTCAGACCGCCCTTGCGCATGTCTTCGAACAGCTCACGGTTCCACTTGGCAATGATCAGCCCGTCGATAACGATGCTGTCGGCGTGCAATTCGGCTGGGCTCATCAGGCTGTCCCCTTGTTGGCGATTCATGCGCCGAATCGTCTGCCGGCGCTTTGGGGCCAGCATATGCCTGAGGGACGGGACAGCCGGGTGCAAAAACGACAGGGGAATTGCCGAAAGCGTCAATCCGCGACAAAGGGTCGTCGCAAGGCACAATTGCCGACCTGTTCAAGGCCTTCCGCTTGGGCCAGAATTCGCCGCATCACTTGATGCTTCACTGGATGGGAGCGGCAACGCACATGAAATTCATCTTCCTGGCATTGGCACTGATGGCGACCGGCGTACACGCCGCCGAAGAGTCCGAAGACACCCCCTGCGACAAGGTCGAAAACGACATCCAGACCCTGGAGTGCTCGGCCTTCAACAAAACCACTGCCGAAGACTTGCTGGGCGAGAACTACAAGAGCCTGGCCGAGCGCATGCAGTCGCTCTACGGCAAGAACCCGTCGCAACTGGCCGACATCACCGCCCGAATCAAGGCCGCGCAACAACAATGGCTGAAAACCCGCGACGCCGACTGCGCCATCGAAGCCTTCCCGGCCGCCGCCGGCAGCAAGGCGTTCACTATTGCGCAGAACGATTGCGTGGCGCGGATGAGCGATGAGCGGTCGGAGTTTTTGGAGTCGATCGGGCAGGAGTGACGACTGCTATTGAACTTGAGCTGTAAGCTTCACGCCTTCAGCCAGAAAAGGGATTCAACATGAAAGTCTGCGGCATCGAAATCAAAGGCAGCGAAGCGATCATTGCCGTGGCAACCCTCGAAGGCTCGGCACCGGGCCATTTGTCGCTCGCAACCAAGAAAATCGCCCTCGACGATGACGACGAAGCCGCCAACGTCAAAGTGTTCGCCGCTCAGGTTGCGTCTTTTGTGCGGGAGAATTCGATTGATCGCATTGCGATCAAGAAGCGCAGCAAGAAAGGTGAGTTTGCGGGTGGGCCGACGACGTTCAAGATCGAAGGGGTTTTCCAGTTGCTGGAGAATTGTGAGGTGACGCTGTTGTCGCCGCAGACGATCAATGCTCAGGCCAAGAAGCACGGTTTTGAGCCACCGGCGACGCTGAACAAGTATCAGCATGAGGCTTACAAAGCGGCGTGTACGGCGTTGGTGAAGAAGTAAAGGCGAAAACAGATAAAAATGTGGGAGCGGGCTTGCTCGCGAAGGCGCAGTGTCAGTCGCCATCATTGTTGATGACACACCGCTTTCGCGAGCAAGCCCGCTCCCACAGGGTTCCAAGGTGTCTAGGCTTTTGCGGTACGCCGATCTTCCCGCGGGCAGCGCTCAAACTTCGCCCGATAACTGCGGGTGAAATACGACGGCGATTCAAACCCGCAGGCGATACTCACTTCCAGCACACTCATGTCCGTTTGCCGCAGCAACTGCCGGGCCTTTTCCAGCCTTAATCGCAGATAGAAATTGCTCGGTGTGTCATTCAAATGCAGGCGGAACAATCGTTCGAGTTGCCTGCGCGTCACCTTGATCGATTCCGCCAATTCCAGCGTACTCAGCGGCGGTTCGCTGTGCTGCTCCATCTCACCGATCACATGAACGAGCTTCTTGTTACTGATGCCATAACGCGTAGCGACTTCCATGCGCTGGTGGTCCTTGCGCGGGCGGATGCGGCCGAGCACGAATTGTTCGCTGACCTGGATCGCCAGTTCGGGACCGTGGGCCTGGGCGATCAGATCCAGCATTAAATCGATGGAGGCGGTGCCGCCAGCAGAAGTGATGCGCCGACGGTCGATCTCGAACAACTCCTGGGTGACGCTGAGCTGCGGATAAGACTCCTTGAAGGCGTCAATGGCTTCCCAGTGCAGGGTCAGGCGATGGCCGTCGAGCAGGCCGGCTTCGGCGAGGATAAAACTGCCGGTGTCGATGGCGCCGAGGGTCACGCCTTCAATGTCCAGCCGACGCAGCCAGTGCTCCAGCACCGGGGTGGCAAATTTCAGCGGTTCGAAGCCAGCGACTACCAGTAATGTCGCGCCCTTCTTCAGCGGCTCCAGCGCCGCGTCGGCGTTGACCGACATGCCGTTGCTGGCCAGCACCGCCCCGCCATCGGCGCTCAACACATGCCAACGATACAGCTCGCCACGAAAGCGATTGGCCACCCGCAACGGCTCGATGGCCGAGATAAATCCGATGGCCGAGAAACCCGGCATCAACAAGAAGTAGAAATCCTGGGACATGGCGCTCTCGATGGACGGGTAGCGTGAGGACGTTGATACGCCACTTGCAACAGCCATTCAAGAGCACAGGTCGCCGCAGTGCAAGTGCTGGTCGCCGCAGTGCGCTTTCATGGCTGATTTGCTGCGTAACGTGTCATCACCGGCGCACAAAGACGACCGGACCCACAATAATGAAACTGCCGAGGAACCTGAGAATGAAACGACTGATCAGCAGCTGTGTTCTTGCACTCAGTGGTACCGCTTTGCTGAGTGCCAGCGTCATGGCCGCGGAACCCGCCTCATGCCAGAACGTGCGCATGGGCGTGGTGAACTGGACCGACGTGATCGCCACCAGTGCGATGACCCAGGTATTGCTCGACGGCCTCGGCTACAACACCAAACAAACCAGCGCCTCCCAGCAAATCATTTTCGCCGGGATCCGCGATCAGCGCCTGGACCTGTTCCTGGGTTACTGGAACCCGCTGATGACCCAGACCATCACCCCATTCGTCGACGCCAATCAGGTCAAGGTGCTTGAAGCGCCAAACCTGCAAGACGCCCGTGCCACCCTCGCCGTTCCGACCTATCTTGCCGACAAGGGCCTGAAAACCTTCGCCGACATCGCCAAGTTCGAAAAAGAACTGGGCGGCAAGATCTACGGCATCGAACCAGGTTCAGGCGCCAACACCCAGATCAAGGCGATGATCGCCAAGAACCAGTTTGGCCTCGGCAAGTTCCAGCTGGTGGAGTCCAGCGAGGCCGGCATGCTCGCCGCCGTGGATCGCGCCGTGCGCCGCAAGGAAGCCGTGGTGTTCTTCGGCTGGGCGCCGCACCCGATGAACGTCAACGTGCAGATGACGTACCTCACCGGCAGCGACGACGCCCTCGGCCCGAACGAAGGCATGGCCACGGTCTGGACCGTCACTGCGCCGAAATACGCCGAACAGTGCCCGAACGTCGGTCGCCTGCTGAGCAACCTGACATTCACCGCCGAAGACGAGAGCCGGATGATGCAGCCGCTGCTGGATCACAAGGACGCCTTCGAGTCGGCCAAACAGTGGCTGAAAGATCACCCGCAAGACAAACAGCGCTGGCTCGAAGGCGTGACCACCTTCGATGGCAAGCCGGCGGCTGAAAACCTCAAGCTGACCAGCAAATAAACCTGACCTGAACACCGCTTCGCAGCCCGACAGGGCTGCGAACCGACTCATCACGCCTGTAAGGAACCGCCTCATGAACCACGACGTCATCATCACCTGCGCACTCACCGGTGCTGGCGACACGACCGCCAAGAGCCCACACGTGCCGGTCACCCCGAAACAAATTGCCGCTGCCGCCGTGGAAGCCGCCAAGGCCGGCGCCACCGTGGTTCACTGCCATGTCCGCGACCCTGAAACCGGCAAGTTCAGCCGCGACGTGGCGTTGTACCGCGAAGTGATGGAGCGCATTCGCGAGGCCGACGTCGACATCATCGTCAACCTCACCGCTGGCATGGGCGGCGACCTGGAAATCGGCCCAGGTGAGAAGCCGATGGAGTTCGGCCCGAATACCGATCTGGTCGGCCCGCTGACCCGCCTGGCCCATGTCGAAGAACTGCTGCCGGAAATCTGCACCCTCGATTGCGGCACGCTGAACTTCGGCGATGGCGACACCATTTATGTTTCCACCCCGGCGCAGCTGCGTGCTGGCGCCAAACGCATCCAGGAGCTGGGCGTGAAGGCCGAGCTGGAGATTTTCGACACCGGTCACCTGTGGTTCGCCAAGCAAATGATCAAGGAAGGCCTGCTCGACAACCCGCTGTTCCAACTGTGCCTGGGCATCCCGTGGGGCGCGCCGGCCGACACCACCACCATGAAAGCCATGGTCGACAACCTGCCGGCCGACGCGGTCTGGGCCGGTTTCGGCATCGGCCGCATGCAAATGCCGATGGCCGCACAAGCCGTGCTGCTGGGTGGCAACGTGCGGGTCGGGCTGGAAGACAACCTGTGGCTGGACAAGGGCGTACTGGCGACCAACGGCCAGTTGGTCGAGCGCGCCGGTGAAATCCTCAGCCGCCTCGGTGCCCGCGTCCTGACCCCGGCTGAAGGCCGCAAGAAAATGGGCCTGACCCAGCGCGGTTGATTGCACTTACACCCAACCCCTGTAGGCGCCGGCGTGCCGGCGAAGAGGCCGGTACATCCGCCGCATTTTCTGCGGTGCTGAAATCGCCTTCGCCGGCAAGCCGGCTCCTACAGTGGATCACCGAAATCTTCAGGAAGTTGCCATGACCTTCATTACCGAAATCAAAACCTTCGCAGCGCTGGGCAGTGGTGTCATCGGCAGCGGCTGGGTGTCCCGCGCCCTCGCCCATGGCCTGGACGTAGTGGCCTGGGATCCGGCGCCGGGTGCCGAGGCCGCCCTGCGCAAACGCGTCGCCAATGCCTGGGGCGCGCTGGAAAAACAAGGCCTGGTACCCGGCGCCTCGCAGGATCGCCTGCGTTTTGTCGCGACCATCGAAGAGTGCGTGCGCGATGCCGATTTCATCCAGGAAAGCGCCCCTGAACGCCTTGAACTGAAACTGGAGCTGCACAGCAAGATCAGTGCGGCGGCCAAGCCGAATGCCTTGATCGGCTCCAGCACCTCCGGCCTGTTGCCCAGCGAGTTCTACGAGAGCTCGACCCACCCGGAACGCTGCGTTGTCGGGCACCCGTTCAACCCGGTTTACCTGTTGCCACTGGTGGAAGTCGTCGGCGGCAAGAACACCGCCCCCGAAGCCGTGCAAGCAGCGATGAAAGTCTACGAATCCCTTGGCATGCGCCCGCTGCACGTCCGCAAGGAAGTGCCGGGATTCATCGCCGACCGCCTGCTCGAAGCGTTGTGGCGCGAGGCGCTGCACCTGGTCAACGACGGTGTGGCAACGACCGGCGAAATCGACGACGCGATCCGTTTTGGCGCGGGTCTGCGCTGGTCGTTCATGGGCACGTTCCTGACCTACACGCTGGCCGGCGGTGATGCCGGTATGCGCCATTTCATGGCGCAGT
Organism: Pseudomonas serbica; assembly: GCF_028823535.1. Classification (GTDB taxonomy): domain Bacteria; phylum Pseudomonadota; class Gammaproteobacteria; order Pseudomonadales; family Pseudomonadaceae; genus Aquipseudomonas; species Aquipseudomonas serbica. The sequence continues at coordinate 142,425 of NZ_JAQIYM010000001.1, forward strand.
TCGGCCCGGCATTGCAGTTGCCGTGGACCTATCTGCCAGCACCTGAGCTGACCGACAAGTTGATCGACGATGTGGTGGACGGCACCAGCGATCAACTGGGCAAACACAGCATTTCGGCGCTGGAGCGCTATCGTGATGACTGTCTGTTGGCCGTGCTGGAAGCGGTGAAGACCACCAAAGAGAAGCATGGGATGGCATTTGCCGAATAATGAGCCCCGCAGGTCTGGCCCCTTCGCGAGCAGGCTCGCTCCCACAGGTTTGCGCCGTCCTTGTGGGAGCGAGCCTGCTCGCGAAAGCGGCGGTCCAGTCACCACCAACATTGGAACCGGAATCATGCCCACCCTCACCACCTACCAGACCAAAATCATCCCCGACTGGGTCGACTACAACGGCCACCTGCGCGATGCCTTCTACCTGCTGATCTTCAGCTACGCCACCGACGCCCTGATGGACCGCCTCGGCATGGACAGCAACAACCGCGAAGCCAGCGGCAACTCACTGTTCACCCTGGAACTGCACCTCAATTACCTGCATGAAGTGAAGCTCGACGCCGAGGTCGAAGTACACACGCAGATCATCGCCCATGACGCCAAGCGCCTGCACCTCTATCACAGCCTGCATCTGGTGGGCGACGACAAGGAGCTGGCGGGCAACGAGCAGATGCTGCTGCACGTCGACCTCGCCGGGCCACGCTCCACGCCATTCAGCGAAGAAACCCTGGGCAAACTGCAGGCCATCGTCGCCGAACAGACCGACCTGCCCGCTCCCGCCTACATCGGCCGAGTGATTGCATTACCGGCAAAAAAATAACAAGGAGATCGCATGAACACCGCCGCCGCTTTTGCCGACTTCCGTACTTATCCATTGATCAGCGCGCTGGCAGGCGTGCAGACCATGGCCGATCATGTCCTGGTCAAGTGGGCTGACCACCGCGCCAGCCCCTTCCACCACCCCTGGCTGCGGGACAATTGCCCGTGCCCGTCATGCGTCTACACGGTGACTCGCGAACAGGTGCTGGAAATCGTCGATGTGCCAGAAAGCCTGATGCCTGTCGAAACCAGCATCAATGCCGAAGGGTGCCTGAGCATCCGATGGCAGGATGGCCATCTCAGCCGCTTCGACCCTGGCTGGTTACGGGCCCACGCCTATGATGACGAATCGCGCGCCGAGCGCCTGGCCGGCAAGCCAAAAGCCAGGCTTTGGCACAGTGATTTGCAGTTGCCGGTGTTCGAATACCAAGCGCTGATGAACGACAACCAGGCGCTGTTGCAATGGCTGCTGGCCGTGCGCGACACCGGCCTGACCCAGGTGCGCGGCGTCCCCACCGAGCCCGGCTCGCTGAAGCTGATCGCCCAGCGCATTTCATTCATCCGCGAGAGCAATTTCGGCGTGCTGTTCAACGTGCAATCCAAGGCCGATGCTGACAGCAACGCCTACACCGCTTTCAACCTGCCACTGCACAGCGATTTGCCGACCCGGGAGTTGCAACCGGGGCTGCAATTCCTGCATTGCCTGATCAACGATGCCGAAGGGGGCGAGAGCATTTTCGTCGACGGTTTTGCCATCGCCGACGCCTTGCGCCTAGAGGACCCGGAAGCCTTCAGGAGCCTGTGCGAGACCCCCGTGGAGTTTCGCAACAAGGACCGCCACAGCGACTACCGTTGCCTCGCGCCGATCATCGCCCTGGACGCGTTGGGGCAGGTGTCGGAGATTCGCATGGCGAACTTTTTGCGAGGGCCGTTCGATGCGTCGGTGGAGCAGATGCCCAAGCTGTATCGCGCCTATCGCCGCTTCATTGCGATGACTCGCGAGCCCCGATTCAGGCTGATGCAAAGGCTTAATCCCGGCGAGCTCTGGTGCTTCGACAACCGCCGTACCCTGCATGCGCGCAATGCGTTTGATCCTGCCACTGGCGCCCGGCATTTCCAGGGGTGTTATGTAGATCGGGATGAGTTGTTATCGCGCATCCTCGTGTTACAACGCTAAACCGCGTCATCGTTCTTCGCGAGCAAGCCCCTCCCACATTGGATCTTTGAACGACGCCGATCCAATGTGGGAGCGGGCTTGCTCGCGAAGGCGTCAGTCCCGACACTACATTTCGTGTTGATTCACAGGCAAAAAAAAGCCCCGATCAAGCCGTGACAGGATCGAGGCAGAGGGTACTGTTGAGGAGCTGCCGTGGGAAGGTGACCAAACCCTCGTGAAGCAAGCTGGGTCCAGTGTGCCGACTCTCAGCGCAGGGAAATAGCACGAAAACGACCTGTTCATAGTCAATGCTGCCATCACGACAAATCGCCCTTGCCGCCACTGCGTGCCACTACCAGAATCGAACCACGACATCATTCCCAGAAGAAGGATTAGCGTCATGATGCACGCCGATTTGATAGACCAGGAAGACCTGTTGGGCCAGCTCAAGTCATTGGGCTTCCAAGTGCCGACCGGCGCCACCGCCCAGCAGGCTTGCGAGTGTGCCGTGCGGGGTTTGAACGATGAGCGGGCCATCGTGCTGCGCACCATGGTCAAGCAGATGTACACCAGCAGCGCGACGATCCTGCCGGCGGTGCGCCAAGCCATTGATAAGCAGTTGTTGCCCGCGTTGGCGGAATATCAACAGAGCCACACCGCCCGTTAATACGCCTTCGCGAGCGAGCCCGCTCCCACAGTGGATCTGCGTCGTTCGCAGATCCCATGTGGGAGCGGGCTTGCTCGCGAATGAAGGCGACTCGGTCTAGAGCCTTACGCTGGCAAACGTCGACTCATTGCGCGCCTGACTCAACGCCGACAACGGCCCGGACAACGGCGACAGCACCAGGGCCTGTGGCAGCGGCATCATTGCCACCTGCTGCGTGGTGTTGGAACCGACGCGTTCGTCACGCGGCGGAATGCCGAAGTATTCGCGGTAGCACTTGGAAAAGTGCGGCGTGGACACGAAGCCACAGACCGACGCCACTTCGATGATCGACATCGGTGTCTGCTTGAGCAGTTGCCGCGCGCGAATCAAGCGCAGTTTCAGGTAGTAACGCGATGGCGAGCAGTGCAGGTACTTCTGGAACAGCCGCTCCAGCTGACGACGGGACACGGCAACGTAAACCGCCAGCTCATCGAGGTCGATCGGTTCTTCGAGGTTGGCTTCCATCAGCGCGACGATTTCCTGCAACTTCGGCTGATTGGTGCCGAGCATGTGCTTGAGCGGTACGCGCTGGTGATCCTGTTCGTTGCGGATGCGCTCGTAGACGAACATTTCCGAGATCGCGGCCGACAGCTCGCGCCCGTGATCGCGACTGATCAGGTGCAGCATCATGTCCAGCGGCGCGGTGCCGCCAGAACTGGTGAAGCGGTTACGGTCGAGGGTGAACAGGCGGGTACTCATGGCCACCCGTGGAAACGCTTCCTGCATCGCCGCCAGGCACTCCCAGTGCACACTGCAATCGAAACCGTCCAGCAGGCCAGCACACGCCAGGGCCCAGCTGCCGGTGCAGACCGCACCCAGGCGACGGGACTGTCGCGCCTGGCTCTGCAGCCATGACACGTGTTCGCGGGTAACAGTGCGTTGAATACCGATACCACCGCAGACAATCACGGTGTCCATGGGAGGCGCTTTGTGCATGGAGGCATCAGGCGTGATTTGCAGACCGTCACTGGCCCAGACTTGACCGCCATCGACGGTGAGGGTGGTCCAGCGATACAGCTCACGGCCTGACAACTGGTTGGCCATGCGCAGCGGTTCGACTGCGGACGCCAGGGAAATCAGCGTGAAATTGTCCAGCAGCAGAAAGCCGATGGATTGAGGCGCACGGTTCTGGGGTTGGGCCCCGGAGTTGAACGTCGTCATCGCGGTATCTCCTCACACAAAGCGGGTGATGGCCTCAGGCGGAGGCTCTTGTTATTGCCATCGTTCTCGCGTGGGAGACGGGCTTTGTAATGACAGAGCAATTGCCATGCCTAAATTTGAATGCGCGTTCAATAACTCCTAAAAACGACGTCGGAATGTGTCTATATATGACGCGCAGGGAGTAGGGGTTATAAGTGCCATCAATGGCGTCTGGCGCTCTGCCCCGTTGCGTGTGAGCAAATCGGTAGCACTTGTGGGAACAGGGCTGTGGCGAGTCCTGGAAGAGTGTCACCGCAGGCACAGCTGACGGATGGTCAGAGACCGGGCGGTCCTGATTTTGAAGTCAGGTACTTATCTGTAAGCGACGCGCCAAAAGGTGGCGCGTTTTAAATCGGGTGTTCAATTACCGCGCAGTTTTGACTGGTCTGACGCCTTCGCGAGCAAGCCCGCTCCCACAGGGGAATGCATTTCAATGTGGGAGCGGGCTTGCTCGCGAATGGAGGCGACTCGATATCAGCACTCCACCGCGCTCACAGCCAACCCACCCCGCGACGTCTCCTTATATTTGTCATGCATATCGGCACCGGTATCGCGCATGGTGCGAATCACCCGGTCGAGCGAGATAAAGTGCTGACCATCGCCGCGCAAAGCCATCTGCGCCGCATTGATCGCTTTCACTGCGGCGATCGCGTTGCGCTCGATGCACGGCACCTGCACCAGGCCGCCCACCGGATCGCACGTCAGCCCCAGGTTGTGCTCCAGGCCGATTTCCGCCGCGTTACACAGTTGCTCCGGTGTGGCGCCAAGGATTTGCGCCAACCCCGCCGCCGCCATGGCGCAGGCCGAGCCGACTTCGCCCTGGCATCCGACTTCGGCACCGGAGATCGAGGCGTTCTTCTTGCACAGAATCCCGACCGAAGCCGCGCCGAGCAGGTAGTCGACGACATTGGCGTCGGTCACGTCCTCGCTGAACTTCATGAAGTAGTGCAACACCGCCGGAATAATCCCCGCCGCGCCATTGGTCGGCGCCGTGACCATGCGCCCGCCGGCAGCGTTCTCCTCGTTGACCGCGAGAGCGAACAGGTTGACCCACTCCATGGCGCTCAGCGTCGAGCCGATCACGTTGGGTTTGTTCAGCTCCTGCAAACTGCGATGCAATTTGGCCGCGCGCCGGCGCACGTTCAGGCCGCCAGGCAGAATGCCCTCGTGCTTGAGGCCGTGCTCGACGCAATCCTGCATGGCGCGCCACAGGTGCATCAGACCACTGCGGATTTCCTCTTCGCTGCGCCAGACCTTCTCGTTGGCCATCATCAGTTCGGCCACCCGCAGGTTGTGTTTTTTACACAAGTCCAGCAGCTGCGCCGCGCTGGAGAAATCGTAAGGCAGCTCGGTGCGATCCATATCGACCACTCCGCTGCTGGCTTGCGCCTCATCGACGACAAAACCGCCGCCGACCGAATAGTAGGTATCGCGATGCAACTCGCCGTCATCGCCTTCGACAATCAAGGTCATGGCATTGGGGTGAAACGGCAGGTTTTCGTCGATCAGGCGCATGTCCCTGGACCAGATGAACGGGACCGGCAAACGGCCGTCGAGCAACAAGGTGTCCGTTTCGCGCAGGGTGTCGATGCGGATGCCGATTTGCGACGGATCGATCGCATCCGGCCACTCGCCCATCAGCCCCATGATCACGGCATTGTCGCTGCCGTGGCCGATGCCGGTGGCCGACAGTGAACCAAAGAGCTGCACCTGCACACGCCGAACCTGCTCAAGCAGGCCCCGCTCACGCAAACCCTGCACGAACAGCGCCGCCGCCCGCATAGGCCCCACGGTGTGAGAACTGGAAGGACCGATGCCGATTTTGAACAGGTCGAAAACACTGATAGCCATTGCTGCCGGACTCCTGGATGTGCCAACTCCAGGCGCAAAAGCGCCCGGTGACGGAGCTGCTACGCTCAAGCTGCAATCCGTCGGGATGGCCGCATCATCAGGCTTTTGTCCTGTCGCTCGACGTCTCACACCGACGCACTCATGTCCACGAACGCCGCGTGTCTTTTACGTCGTGTTTGCGCCGTTTTTTTGCGGCTCAGACGGACAAAGGAGGCTGAAAAAAGCTGTAAACGACGTCACCGACACTGGATGCGACCATCCCTGTACTGGTTACGACGCACCCTGTAGGCGTCAGATTTTCACTGGTACATGATCGTATCGACTCGATTGCAAGGCGCCGTGGTAGAGCTGTCTCCAAAACGCCATCCAACCGCAACCTATAAGTGCGGTGGTTCCAATCGGAAACACTGCCAAAAAAAACACCAAGGAGTCCATCCATGAAAGGTTCCCCGTCGTTGTTGTTGGCCGCCCTGCTTAGTCTGCCGGTTCTGGCGCAAGCTGCCGAACCGGCCCAGTGCAACACCGTAAACTTCTCCGATGTCGGCTGGACCGACATTACCGCGACAACCGCGACCACCAGCGTCGTGCTCAACGCCCTCGGCTACAAGACCAAGACCACCATGATCTCCGTGCCCGTGACCTACAAGTCCCTGGCCGACGGCAAGAACATGGACGTGTTCCTGGGCAACTGGATGCCGACCATGGAAAACGACATCAAGGCCTACCGCGATGCCGGCACCGTGGAAACCGTGCGCACCAACCTCAAGGGCGCCAAGTACACCCTCGCCGTGCCCCAGGCGCTGTACGACAAAGGGCTGCATGATTTCGCCGACATCGCCAAGTTCAAGAAGGAACTGGATGGAAAGATCTACGGCATCGAGCCGGGCAACGACGGCAACCGCCTGATCCAGAGTATGATCGACAAGAACGCCTTCGGCCTCAAGGACGCCGGCTTCAAGGTCGTCGAGTCCAGCGAGGCCGGCATGCTGTCGCAGGTCGACCGCGCGCAGAAACGCGATACCGCCGTGGTGTTCCTGGGCTGGGCCCCGCACCCGATGAACAAGCGTTTCAAGATTCAATACCTGACCGGCGGCGACGATTTCTTCGGCCCCGACTTTGGCGCCGCCACCGTGGCGACCAACACCCGCAAGGGCTACGCCACGGAATGCAGCAACGTCGGTCAGTTGCTGAAGAACCTGGAGTTCACCGTCGACATGGAAAGTGAACTGATGGGCAACATCCTGGACGACAAAATGAAGCCTGACGCGGCCGCCAAGGCCTGGCTGAAAAAGAATCCCCAGGTGCTCGATACCTGGCTCGCTGGCGTGACCACCATTGACGGTAAACCTGGCCTGGAAGCCGTGAAAGCCAAGCTCGCACAGCCTTGAGCTTAGGGAGCATCGCTTACGCCGGGCGGCAAGCCGCCCGGGCTGTTTATTTCCTTGCATGCGGACGTTCACTACCATGCTGATTGATCAGAAAATACCTCTAGGCCAGTACATCGCAGGCTTCGTTGAATGGTTGACGCAACACGGCGCCAACACCTTCGACGCAATCGCCGTGTCACTGGAAACGATGATCCACGGCGTGACGTTTGCGCTGACCTGGTTCAACCCGCTGGTCTTGATCGGCCTAATCGCAATACTTGCCCACTTCATCCAGCGCAAATGGGGCCTGACCGCCTTCGTCGTTGCCTCCTTCCTGCTGATCCTCAACCTGGGGTACTGGCAGGAAACCATGGAAACCCTCGCCCAGGTGTTATTCGCCACCCTGGTCTGCGTGGTCATCGGCGTACCCTTGGGTATCGTCGCCGCGCACAAACCGATGTTCTATACCATGATGCGTCCGGTGCTCGATCTGATGCAGACCGTGCCGACCTTCGTCTACCTCATTCCTACCCTGACTCTCTTCGGTCTGGGTGTGGTCCCGGGCCTGATCTCGACGGTGGTGTTCGCGATTGCCGCGCCCATCCGCCTGACTTACCTGGGTATCCGCGATGTCCCGCAAGAACTGATGGACGCCGGCAAGGCCTTCGGCTGCTCGCGTCGTCAACTGCTCTCGCGCATCGAACTGCCCCACGCCATGCCAAGCATCGCGGCCGGCATCACCCAGTGCATCATGCTGTCGTTGTCGATGGTGGTGATCGCGGCACTGGTGGGCGCTGACGGCTTGGGCAAACCCGTGGTCAACGCACTGAATACCGCTGATATCGCCCTGGGCTTCGAAGCAGGCCTGGCGATCGTACTGCTGGCGATCATGCTCGACCGTATCTGCAAACAACCCGACGCCAAAGTAGGGGGTGACGCATGAGCATAATTCGCTTCGAAGACGTGGACGTGATCTTCACCAAGGATCCGCGCGAAGCCCTGAAGCTTCTCGATCAAGGCTTGACCCGCAGCGAGATCCTGAAAAAAACCGGTCAGATCGTGGGCGTGGAAAAAGCCAGCCTCGACATCGAAAAAGGTGAAATTTGCGTGCTGATGGGCCTGTCCGGCTCCGGCAAATCCAGCCTGCTGCGCTGCATCAACGGCCTCAACACCGTCAGCCGCGGCAAGCTGTTCGTCGAACACGAAGGCAAGCAGATCAACATTGCTTCCTGTACCCCGGCCGAACTGAAAATGATGCGCACCAAGCGCATCGCGATGGTGTTCCAGAAGTTCGCCCTGATGCCTTGGCTGACGGTGCGCGAGAACATCAGCTTCGGCCTGGAAATGCAGGGCCGTCCGGAGAAGGAACGCCGTAAGCTGGTCGATGAAAAACTCGAGCTGGTGGGCCTGACCCAATGGCGCAACAAGAAGCCTGACGAACTGTCCGGTGGCATGCAGCAACGTGTGGGCCTGGCCCGTGCGCTGGCGATGGATGCCGACATCCTGCTGATGGACGAGCCGTTCTCGGCGCTCGACCCACTGATCCGCCAGGGCCTGCAGGACGAACTGCTGGAGCTGCAGCGCAAGCTGAGCAAGACCATCGTGTTCGTGAGCCACGACCTCGATGAAGCCCTGAAGCTGGGCAGCCGTATCGCGATCATGAAAGATGGCCGGATCATCCAGTACAGCAAGCCGGAAGAAATCGTCCTCAACCCGGCAGACGACTACGTGCGCACTTTCGTTGCCCACACCAACCCGCTGAACGTGCTGTGCGGTCGCAGCCTGATGCGCACCCTGGACAACTGCAAGCGCATCAACGGTTCGGTGTGCCTGGACCCGGGTGGCGATTCGTGGCTGGACCTGGCCGAAGGCAACACCATCAAGGGCGCACGCCAGAACGGCTCGAGCCTGGATCTGCAGAACTGGATTCCAGGGCAGGCAGTCGAAGGCCTGGGTCGCCGGCCGACACTGGTGGATTCCAATATCGGCATGCGCGATGCGCTGCAGATTCGTTATCAGACCGGCAACAAACTGGTGCTGCACGACAACAACAAGGTTGTCGGGATTCTCGGCGACAGCGAGCTGTACCACGCGCTGCTCGGCAAGAACCTGGGGTAAGGCAACAGACACAAAAACGCCGCGAGAGTATCGCGGCGTTTTTGTTTGTGGGGTATAGGGACATTCAGCTTTGCGGCTGATTGCCCCTTCGCGAGCAAGCCCGCTCCCACATTTGATCTGCGGTGTTCACAAATCCAATGTGGGAGCGGGCTTGCTCGCGAAGAATGCGATGCGGTGCCTCAGACAGAAACACCGCATCACTTCACAACTCAGCTATAGACGCGGCCAAGGAGCTGCCGATGGCTTTCAAACTGATCGAGCACGTCACGGGTGATCTGATCCTGAGTGAAGCCCATCAGGTCGTAGTCCTGGCTGCCGTTGTGCAGGTACACCTCGGCGCGATAGTAACGCTGACGCGCCTCATCGGATTGAGCCGACTCGGTTGGCGTGGCCAGATAGCCGTCCAGGCTGACTTCGTAGACAAACGGGTTGCCCTCCTCCATCTCGACCCGAACGCCCATGCAACGCTTGGACTTGCCCAGCAGCGTCTGCACTTCCAGGCCTTGGGCGCGCATTTGCGTCGTCGCATCCTGCAAGGCCGGGCTCACATGCTTGTCCATGAAGCGCTGCACCACCGACTGGCTCGGTTGCAGGTCCAGCTGGGTCAAACGCTCGCTGAAACCACGACGGCCACGGGCCGCCAGTTCCGCTTGCTCCTGTTCGATCTGCACGTCCTGGCGCATGGCCTTGTGCAAGCCGAACATAAAGCATACCAACACCACCGAGAACGGCAGGCCGGCCAGCACCACCATGGTTTGCATGGCTTCGAAGTTACCGGCGAACAGCAGGCCGATGGTCACCAGGGTGATCACGACCGACCAGAAGATCCGCAGCCAGTGCGGCGCATCTTCGTCGACATTGCCGCCCTTGCACGAGAGGTTGGCCATCATCACCGCGCCGGAATCCGCTGGCGTCAGGAACAAGACGAACCCCACGAAAATCGACACGCCGATCACCACTTTCGATGCGGGGTAATGCTCAAGCAATTGGTAGATCGCCATGGACGGCTGTTCCAGCGCCGTCTTTCCGAGCTCCACCGCCCCGTGGTTCATCACCAGGTCCAGGGCCGAGTTACCGAAGATCGACAGCCACGCCAGGGTGAAACCCAGCGGAATCAGCAACACGCCAGCGACCAGCTCACGCACCGTGCGACCACGGGAAATACGCGCGATGAACATGCCGACGAATGGCGCCCAGGAAATCCACCAGGCCCAGTAGAACAGGGTCCACAGGCCCAACCAGCGGTCAGACTTCTCACTGTCGCCTTCGTACACATACAGGTCGAAGGTCTTCATCACCACGCCGTTGAGGTAGTCACCGACGTTTTGCACGAAGCCGTTGAGCAGGTGCAGGGTCGGGCCGAACAGCAGGACGAAAATCAGCAGGCCGCTGAACAGCACGATGTTGAGGTTGGACAGGCGACGAATGCCGTTTTCCACCCCGGACACGGCAGCGATGGTCGCCACGGTGCTCATCACGATGATCACGATCAGCAGGTTGGTGTTGCTGTGCTCCATGCCGAACAGGTTTTCCAGGCCCGACGACACTTGCAGCGAACCGATCCCCAGGTTGGTCACCAGGCCCAGCAGCGTCACGAACATGCCGAAGCCGTCCACCGCATGACCGGCCGCGCCCTTGACCCAACGCTCGCCCACCAGCGGGTACAACGCCGAACGCAACGCCAGCGGCTGGTTATGCCGGTAGGCGAAGTACGCCACGGCCAACCCCACCAGCGCATAGATCGCCCAGCCATGCAGGCCCCAGTGCAGGAACGTCAGCTGAACCGCCTGACGGGCGGCCAGGTTGCTGCCGGCCACGCCTTCCGGCGGGTTGAAATAGTGGTCCAGCGGCTCGGATGCGCCGAAATACAGCAGCGAGATGCCGATGCCCGAGGAGAACAGCATCCCCGCCCAGGCGCCGTAGCTGAAGTCCGGGGTGTCGTCCTTGCTGCCCAGCTTGAGCTTGCCGTAGGACGAGAACGCCAGGCCGACCACGAAGATCAGGTAGGCGGCAATCACCACCATGTAGTACCAGCCGAAGCTGCGGGACAACCAGGCTTGCGCCATACCGAGCAGTCTGCCCGCCTCTTGCGGGGCGATGATCAGAATGGCGGTCAACAATAGAATCAACGCGGTAGAGGTGTAGAACACCCAACCGTTGACCGTCACCTTCTCGGGCGGGGTCTTTATTAGCGAGGCAGAACTCATGGCACAGATGCTCCGGGCAGTGCGAGAGAAGAACGCAAGACAAACGGGGTACCCGACCAATCGGTTAGTGGGCAGCCGACCAGCGGGTGATATAAAGACAACCCCAAAGGGCCCGAAGCCCCTTGAGCGCTGTGGCGCGTAGGTTTCGAGCATTTTCGGAAGTCGTTTTTTTCGCCGCTACGCGTAGGAAAAATCTGTAGGCAGCGACGATTTGTCGCAGATCTTATTCTTTGTTGATTGAACGTTCAATCAAAACAAAATAGACTGGCCCTTAATCCGATAGACGCCTTGCGTCTGATGGAAGGCCTAAGGAGATGTGCAAGATGCCCAAGGTCGGTATGCAACCCATCCGTCGCCAGCAGTTGATCGAAGCCACATTGCTGGCGGTCGACCAAGTCGGAATGGGGGACGCCAGCATTGCGCTGATCGCCCGTTTGGCCGGTGTCTCGAATGGCATCATCAGTCATTACTTTCAGGACAAGAACGGCCTGATCGCTGCCACGGCGCAGTACCTGATGAGTGTCCTCAGCGAGAACGTCACCGCGCGCCGTCAGGCGCTGACAGATGCAAGCCCGCGGGCGCATCTGCAGGTGATCATCGAAGGCAACTTCGACGCCAGCCAGGTCAATGGCCCGGCAATGAAAACCTGGCTGGCCTTCTGGGCCACCAGCATGCACCACCCGTCTTTGCACAGGTTGCAGCGGATCAACGATCACCGTCTGTATTCCAACCTGTGCTGCCAGTTCCGCCGCGTACTGCCGCTCGATGATGCGCGCAGTGCAGCCCGTGGCCTGGCAGCCCTCATCGACGGTTTGTGGTTGCGCGGCGCACTGTCGGGAGATGCTTTCGACACTGAGCAGGCGCACCAGATCGCTTACGAATACATGGATTTCCAACTGGCCAAGCGGGTGAGTTAGAGCACACATAGAACGCTCGACACCCGCACCGTGCCAACAACCAATGCACTTGCGAGGACTTTATGGCCCGTTTCGAACTGCAAAAACTCTACATCGACGGCGGCTACACGGATGCTGGCAGCGATGCCACGTTTGAAGCCATCAACCCGGCTAACGGTGAAGTCCTCGCAAAAGTGCAACGCGCGACAAAGGAAGACGTCGAGCGCGCTGTGGTCAGCGCCGAAAAGGGCCAGAAAATCTGGGCCGCAATGACCGCCATGGAGCGTTCGCGCATCCTGCGTCGCGCCGTTGACATCCTGCGCGAGCGCAACGATGAACTGGCTGCCCTGGAAACCCTGGACACCGGTAAGTCGTACTCCGAAACCCGCTACGTCGACATCGTCACCGGCGCTGACGTGCTGGAGTACTACGCTGGCCTGGTTCCGGCCATCGAAGGTGAGCAGATTCCGCTGCGCACCACCTCTTTCGTCTACACCCGTCGCGAGCCGCTGGGCGTCGTAGCCGGTATCGGCGCGTGGAACTACCCGATCCAGATCGCCCTGTGGAAATCCGCACCTGCCCTGGCGGCCGGTAACGCGATGATCTTCAAGCCAAGCGAAGTCACCTCGCTGACCACCCTGAAACTGGCCGAGATCTACACCGAAGCCGGCCTGCCAGCCGGCGTGTTCAACGTCCTGACCGGCAGCGGCCGTGAAGTCGGCACCTGGTTGACCGAGCACCCGCGCATCGAAAAAGTCTCGTTCACCGGCGGTACCGACACCGGCAAGAAAGTCATGGCCAGCGCTTCGAGCTCTTCGCTCAAGGACGTGACCATGGAACTGGGCGGTAAATCCCCGCTGATCATCTGCGACGACGCCGACCTCGACCGCGCCGCCGACACCGCGATGATGGCCAACTTCTACAGCTCCGGCCAGGTCTGCACCAACGGCACTCGCGTGTTCGTGCCGGCGCACCTGAAAGCCGCTTTCGAAGCCAAGATCGTTGAGCGCGTTGCACGCATCCGCGTCGGTAACCCGCAAGACGAAAACACCAACTTTGGTCCGCTGGTCAGCTTCGCCCACATGGAAAGCGTGCTGGGCTACATCGCCAAGGGCAAGGAAGAAGGTGCGCGCCTGCTGTGTGGCGGCGAGCGTCTGACCGAGGGCGAATTCGCCAAGGGCGCGTTCGTGGCGCCGACCGTGTTCACCGACTGCACTGACGACATGACCATCGTGCGTGAAGAAATCTTTGGCCCAGTCATGGCGATCCTGTCGTACGAAACCGAAGAAGAAGTGATCCGCCGCGCCAACGACACCGACTTCGGCCTCGCCGCCGGTATCGTCACCAAGGACTTGAACCGCGCCCACCGCGTGATTCATCAGCTGGAAGCCGGTATCTGCTGGATCAACGCCTGGGGCGAGTCCGACGCGAAGATGCCGGTTGGCGGCTACAAGCAGTCGGGTGTTGGCCGTGAGAACGGCATCAGCTCGCTGAACAACTTCACCCGCATCAAATCGGTACAGGTCGAGTTGGGCGATTACGTCTCGGTGTTCTAAGACCCGAGACCTGTATTGCTCGCGAGGGCCTCTTCGCGAGCAAGCCCGCTCCCACAGGAGACCTCACTCCATTGTGGGAGCGAGCCTGCTCGCGAATCGAGTGCGCAGCACTCGCCGAGGCCCGACCTGACCACTATCAAAGAGGGTGCATTCAATGTCCCAAGAATTCGACTACATCATCATCGGTGCCGGCTCGGCCGGTAACACCCTGGCGACCCGCCTGACCGAAGACGCCGGCGTCACCGTCCTGCTGCTCGAAGCGGGCGGCCCGGACTACCGTTTCGACTTCCGCACGCAAATGCCGGCCGCCCTGGCGTTCCCGCTGCAAGGCCGTCGCTACAACTGGGCCTACGAAACCGATCCAGAGCCGCACATGGACGGTCGCCGTATGGAATGCGGTCGCGGCAAGGGCCTGGGCGGTTCCTCGCTGATCAACGGCATGTGCTACATCCGCGGCAACGCCATGGACTACGACGGCTGGGCAAAATTGCCAGGCCTGGAAGACTGGTCGTACCTGGACTGCCTGCCGTATTTCCGTAAAGCGGAAACCCGCGACATCGGCCCGAATGACTACCACGGTGGCGACGGCCCGGTCAGCGTGACCACGCCGAAAGCTGGCAACAACCCGCTGTTCCACGCCATGGTTGAAGCCGGCGTGCAAGCCGGTTACCCGCGCACCGAAGACTTGAACGGCTACCAGCAGGAAGGCTTCGGCCCGATGGACCGCACCGTGACGCCGAAAGGTCGTCGTGCCTCCACCGCCCGCGGTTACCTGGACGTGGCCAAGAAGCGCTCGACCCTGACCATCGTCACCCACGCCCTGACCGACAAGATTCTGTTCGAAGGCAAGCGTGCGGTCGGCGTGCGTTACCTGGTCGGTGACGCCGAAGAGCGCGTCGAAGCCAAGGCGCGCAAGGAAGTGCTGCTGTGCTCCGGCGCCATCGCTTCGCCGCAGATCCTGCAACGCTCCGGCGTCGGCCCGGCTGAACTGCTGAACAAGCTCGACATTCCGGTGGTCCACGACCTGCCAGGCGTCGGTGAAAACCTGCAGGACCACCTTGAACTGTACCTGCAATACGCCTGCACCCAACCGGTCTCGCTGTACCCGTCGCTGCTCTGGTACAACCAGCCGGCCATCGGTGCCGAGTGGCTGTTCAACGGCACCGGCATCGGCGCCAGCAACCAGTTCGAGGCGGGCGGTTTTATCCGTACCCGTCCGGAATTCGAATGGCCGAACATCCAGTACCACTTCCTGCCGGTGGCGATTAACTACAACGGCAGCAACGGTGTGAAAGAACACGGCTTCCAGGCGCACATGGGCTCCATGCGTTCGCCAAGCCGCGGGCGTATCCAGGCCAAGTCCAAGGACCCACGCCAGCACCCGAGCATCCTGTTCAACTACATGGCCACCGAGCAGGACTGGCAGGAGTTCCGCGACGGCATCCGCCTGACCCGTGAAATCATGCAGCAACCGGCGCTGGATGCCTTCCGCGGCCGCGAAATCAGCCCGGGCATCGAAGTGCAAACCGATGAGCAGCTGGACAAGTTCATCCGCGAGCACGCCGAAACCGCGTTCCACCCGTCCTGCTCGTGCAAGATGGGCACCGACGAAATGGCCGTGGTCGATGGCGAAGGCCGCGTGCATGGCATGCAAGGCCTGCGCGTGGTCGATGCCTCGATCATGCCGATCATCACCACCGGCAACCTGAATGCGCCGACGATCATGATGGCCGAGAAAATCGCCGACAAGATCCGCGGCCGCCAGCCATTGCCGCGTAGCAAGGCCAACTACTACGTAGCGGGCGACGCGCCGGTGAAGGGCAAGCCTATGCGTGAAGTGGGCCTGACGGCGTAAGGCTTTAGACCGCGTCACGGCCATTCGCGAGCAGGCTCGCTCCCACATTGTTCTGCGTTGATCGCTCGATCGTGATTCAACACAAAAACACTGTGGGAGCGAGCCTGCTCGCGAAGAGGCCCGACCAAACAACACACCTCTACCGATCCAAACTTGATCCTCCCCCCATGCAGGCCTACTCTAGTGCCGCGCAATCGTTTCATCCCCTCGCCGCACCGCTGCACCGCCACTCCATACCAAGGAGGTTCCCGAATGTTCGATTTCCACCCCCAGCTCAAGCAGCGCTTCGCTGCCTTGCGCACGGGCGCCGAATTCTTTTCCCTGCGTTTTGTGCGCGAGTCCGGCCAGTACCTGTCGGTGCGCAAGAACGTCGCCGAACCGCCGAGCCTGAGCCGCGACGAAGGGGCGATGCTGACCGTGCGGGTCAATGGCGTGGAAGCCTATGCCGCCACCAATGACCTGTCGCAACAGGGCCTGCAAGCGGCCCTCGAGCGCGCCGAACAGCAGGCGCGCCGACTCAAGCCTCACGCCCTGCTGGACCTACGCGAACAAGCAGTATCCAGCGAGCGTGCCGATTACTTTTCACCGAACCTCGACCAGCCCTTCCCGTCCCTGAGCGACTGCTACCAGCTGCTCAGCGCCGAATCCGCCGCCGTGCCCAAGGACGAACGCCTGGTGAGCTGGCAGGTCAGCATCGGCATCACTAACGTCGAACAGATTTACCTCAACAGCGCCGGCGCCGAACTGCGCCAGGCCCAGCGCTTCGTCTACCCGGGCCTCGACGTCACCGCCTACGATGGCAACGACAGCCAGACCCGCACGCTCGGCCGGGAAAACTTCGGCCAGCAGGGTGGCTTCGATGTCATCAGCCGCTGCGGACTGATCGGCGCTGGGGCAAAAATTGCCGATCAGGCCCTGCAATTACTGCTGGCACCGAACACGCCGCAGGGGCCGCGCGACCTGCTGCTGATGCCCGACCAGATGATGCTGCAGATCCACGAATCCATCGGCCACCCGCTTGAACTGGACCGCATCCTCGGCGATGAGCGCAATTACGCCGGTACCAGTTTTGTCAAAGCCAGTGATTTCGGTCACCTGCAATACGGTTCCGGCCTGCTCAACGTGACTTTCGACCCGGACATTCCCGAGCAGCTTGCCAGCTACGGCCATGACGACGACGGCACGGCGGCCAACAAACAGTTCCTGATTCGCCAAGGCCTCTTGCTGCGCCCCTTGGGCGGTGCCCTCTCGCAGTTCCGCGCCGGCCTGGACGGGGTCGCCAACAGCCGTGCCTGCGGCTGGAACCGCCCGCCGATCGACCGCATGGCCAACCTCAACATCGAGCCTGGCGACCAGCCGCTCGAGCAACTGATCGGCAACATCGAACACGGCATCCTGATGAGCACCAACCGCTCCTGGTCCATCGACGATGCGCGCAACAAGTTCCAGTTCGGTTGCGAATGGGGCCAGTTGATCGAAAACGGCGAACTCAAGGGCGTGGTGAAAAACCCGAACTACCGGGCGATTTCCGCGCAGTTCTGGAAAAGCCTCAGCGCAGTCGGCGACGCCAGCACCTTCAAGGTCCTGGGCACACCGAACTGTGGCAAGGGCGAGCCGAATCAAGTGATCCGCGTCGGCCACGCCTCGCCAGCCTGCGTGTTCAGCAACGTTGATGTATTTGGGGGAGACAGCTGATGACTACGTCGAAAGCCCAGGCAGAGTCGTTCAAGGCATTGGTCGCCGGATTAAGTGAAGCGCTGCACGAACCGGAGCAATTCACCCTCAGCTATGCCGCCGAATCGTCGGCCTTCGTGCGTTTCAACCACGCCAAGGTGCGTCAGGCCGGGCAGGTGCAACAGGCGAGCGTCGGCTTGAAACTGATCAACGATGGTCGCCACGCCGACCTGCAGATCACCCTGGCGGGCGATCCTGCGGTCGACCATCAGCGCCTGGCCGAAGGCCTGCAACAGCTGCGCGAAACCTTGCCGTTGCTGCCCCAGGACCCCTACCTGCTGCTAAACCACAACGGCTGGCAAAGCAAAAACGTGCAGGAGCATCCGCTGCCGGACACCGAGCAAGTGGTCGCCGAAATCTCCCAGGCCGCTGAAGGCCTGGACTTGGTCGGATTCTACGCCGCCGGGCCGATCAGCCGTGGTTTCGCCAGTTCCGCCGGCGCGTTCGGCTGGCACCAGGCCAACAGCTTCAACTTCGACTTCAGCCTGTTCCATGAAAACGGCCAGGCGGTGAAGGCCAGCTACGCCGGGCACGACTGGAACAGCGCAGGCTTTGCCAAACGCTTCCAGCAGGCTCGGGAGCAGCTTGAGTACCTGGGACGGCCACTGCGCACCCTGGCCCCAGGCCAATACCGCGCTTACCTGGCGCCCGCCGCGCTGGAAGAAATCATGGGCATGCTGTGCTGGGGCGGTTTTTCGGCACAGTCGATCGCCAGCAAAAGCAGCCCACTGCAGAAGCTCTACGGCGGCGACCAGGCGTTTAGCCCGCTGGTTTCGCTGGACGAAAAAGTCAGCGGTTCGCTGAGCCCGGCGTTCTCCGACGAAGGTTATCCGCGAAGCGACCTGGGCTTGATCGTCGAAGGCAGGGCCGGTGCGCAACTGGTCGGATCACGCAGCGCCGCCGAGTACGGACTGACCGCCAACGGCGCCAGCGGCGGGGAATCGCCAACGGCCCTGAATATGCAGGCCGGGAACTTGCCTGAGGCACAGATCCTCAAGCAACTCGGTACCGGCCTGTACATCAGCAACCTGTGGTACCTGAACTTCTCGGATCAACCGGCGGCGCGCCTGACCGGCATGACGCGGTTTGCCACGTTCTGGGTCGAAAACGGCGAGATCCAGGCGCCGGTCAGCACCATGCGTTTCGACGACAGCGCCTACAGCCTGCTGGGTTCGCAGCTGGAAGCACTGACCGCGGAGCGCGAATTGCTGTTGTCGGCGAGTACCTATAGCCAGCGGGCGACGGCATCGGCGTTGTTGCCGGGGGCGATCGTCCGGCGGCTGACGTTGACCCTGTAAACACAATCCCCCTGTGGGAGCGGGCTTGCTCGCGAAAGCGGTGGGTCATTCAGCATTGATGTTGAATGTGATGGCCCCTTCGCGAGCAAGCCCGCTCCCACAGGGTTCGGTTCCCTGACCACCACAAGAGGTCCCATGCCCAACCGCCCGCCTCTCGATCCAGTCACCGCCCGCTGGGTGCCCTGGGTCGTCGCCATTGCGTTCTTCATGCAGTCCCTCGACGGGACGATCCTCAACACCGCCCTGCCGGCCATGGCCAGCGACCTGGCGGAAGACCCGTTGCGCATGCAGGGCGTGATCATTGCCTACATGCTCACGGTCGCCTTGCTGATCCCCGCCTCCGGTTGGATCGCTGACCGTTTCGGCACGAAAAAAATCTTCTTCAGCGCGATCCTGCTGTTCAGTTTCGGCTCGTTGCTCTGCGCCTTGTCCAGCAGCTTGAGCATGCTGATCGGTGCACGAGTGATCCAGGGCCTGGGCGGCGCGTTGATGTTGCCGGTCGGACGACTGGTGGTGCTGCGCGCCTACCCGCGCTCGGAACTGGTGCGGATCATGGGTTTCATCACCATTCCCGGCCTGCTCGGGCCGTTGATCGGCCCGACCATGGGCGGCTGGATGGTGGAGTACCTGACCTGGCACTGGATTTTCCTGATCAACCTGCCGGTGGGACTGGTGGGCTGCTACGCGGTGTGGAAATTCATCCCCGACCTGCGCGGCTCCGAACGGACCCGTTTCGATAGCCTGGGTTTCCTGCTGTTCGGCGCGGCGATGATCCTGATCACGGTCGCCATGGAAGGTTTGGGCGAACTGCACCTGCCACACCTGCGGGTGATGCTGTTGTTGTTCGGCGGCATGGCCTGCCTGGCGGCCTACTGGCTGCGCGCCGGGCACATCGACAATCCGTTGTTTGCGCCGTCGTTGTTCAAGACCCGCACTTTTGCCGTCGGCATTCTCGGCAACCTCTTCGCCCGCCTCGGCAGCGGTGCCCTGCCGTTCCTGGTGCCGCTGTTGCTGCAAGTGGCGTTGGGGTATTCGCCGTCCCAGGCCGGGATGAGCATGCTGCCGCTGGCCGCTGCAGCGATGATCGCCAAGTGGGTGGCGCGACCGCTGATCGAACGGCTGGGCTACCGTATCGTGCTGACCGGCAACACCCTGGCGCTGGGAATCATGCTGGCGAGCATGGGCCTGGTCAGCGAGCAGACGCCGTACTGGCTGCTGTTGTGCCTGCTGGCAGTCCTGGGGGCGATCAACTCCTTGCAGTTCACCGCGATGAACACCGTGACCCTGATCGACCTCGACGATGCCAGTGCCAGCAGCGGCAACAGTCTGCTGTCGGTGGTCGCTCAACTGTCCCTGAGCCTGGGGGTGGCCTGTGCCGGTGCGCTGCTCGGCGGCTTTACCGCAGAGATCGGAAACGATGGTGTTGAGACGGTGCTGGGGGCGTTCCAACTGACGTTTGTGACCGTCGGAATCATGGCAATGCTGGCCGCGACCATCTTCTCGCAGCTCTCAAAGGAAGACGGACGGCGCGTCAAGCGTCCGGAAGAACACATAGAGCCTTAGGGCGAATGGCCATCGGGCTGGTACACTGCGCGACATTTTGTTTTGCAGGCCAGTCCCGTGACCACCATCGCCACCGAATTTAATACTTTGCCGCTGTCCGCCGCCATGCTGGCTAACCTCGACTCCCTCGGTTATGCCCAGATGACGCCGATCCAGGCGCAAAGCTTGCCGGTGATCCTCAAGGGGATGGACCTGATCGCCCAGGCCAAGACCGGCAGCGGCAAGACCGCCGCCTTCGGTATCGGCCTGCTCAACCCGATCAATCCGCGCTACTTCGGTTGCCAGGCGTTGATCCTGTGCCCGACCCGCGAGCTGGCCGACCAGGTCGCCAAGGAAATCCGTCGCCTGGCCCGTGCCGAAGACAACATCAAGGTCCTGACCCTGTGCGGCGGCGTGTCCCTCGGCCCGCAGATCGCTTCGCTGGAACACGGCGCGCACATCATCGTCGGCACCCCGGGGCGCATCCAGCAGCACCTGCGCAAGGGCTCGCTGGTATTGCACGGCCTCAACACCCTGATCCTCGACGAAGCCGACCGCATGCTCGACATGGGTTTCTACGACTCCATCGAAGAAATCATCATGCAGGCCCCCGAGCGTCGCCAGACCCTGCTGTTCTCCGCCACCTACCCGGTGGGCATCAAGCAGCTAGCCTCGAAATTCATGCGCAACCCGCAGCAAGTGAAGGCCGAGGCGTTTCACGACGACACGCAGATCGAGCAGCGCTTCTACGAAATTTCCCCGGATGATCGCATGAGCGCCGTGACCAAGGTGCTGGGCCACTTCCGTCCGGCGTCCTGTGTGGCGTTCTGCTTCACCAAGCAGCAGGTCCAGGAAACCGTTGATCACCTGACAGCCAAGGGCATCTCCGCCGTTGGCCTGCATGGTGATCTGGAACAGCGCGATCGTGACCAGGTACTGGCGATGTTCGCCAACCGCAGTACTTCCGTGCTGGTGGCGACTGACGTTGCCGCCCGCGGCCTGGACATCGATTCGCTGGACATGGTGATCAACGTCGAACTGGCCCGGGATTCGGAAATCCACATCCACCGTGTTGGCCGTACTGGCCGTGCCGGTGAGAAAGGCCTCGCCATCAGCCTGGTCGCCCCGTCCGAAGCGCACCGCGCCCAGGCCATCGAGCAGCTGCAGAAGAGCCCGCTGAACTGGGACCAGGTGGACAACCTCACCTCCCAGGGCGGTGGCCCGCTGCTGCCGCAGATGAGCACCCTGTGCATCGCTGGCGGCCGCAAGGACAAGGTTCGTCCAGGCGACATCCTTGGTGCACTGACCGGTGAAGCCGGCATCCCGGGCGCCCAGGTCGGCAAGATCGCCATTTTCGACTTCCAGGCCTTCGTGGCCGTGGAACGCGGCGTCGCCAAGCAGGCCCTGCAACGCCTGAACGACGGCAAGATCAAGGGCCGTTCGTTGCGCGTGCGCATCCTCTGACCCTGATCGTTCCCACGCTCTGCGTGGGAACGCATCCCGTGACGCTCTGCGTCACATATCAGCGGACGCAAAGCGTCCATGGCGGCATTCCCACGCAGAGCGTGGGAACGATCGAGTACAGTTGAGGACACCGTTTTGCGCTCTACCGAAGTCGTGATCATTGGCGCTGGCGCCGCAGGGTTGATGTGTGCACTGACCGCCGCCGGGCGCGGGCGCAAGGTGCTGTTGCTCGACCATGCCAACAAGGCCGGCAAGAAAATCCTGATGTCGGGCGGTGGCCGTTGCAATTTCACCAACATGTACACTGAACCTGGCAATTTTCTCTCGCAGAACGCGCACTTCTGCAAATCCGCCCTGGCCCGCTACACCCAGTGGGATTTTATCGGCATGGTGGCCAAGCACGGCGTGCCCTACCACGAGAAAAAGCTCGGCCAACTGTTCTGCGATAACAAATCCAGCGACATCCTCGAAATGCTGCTCAACGAGTGCGATCAGGTCGGCGTCAGTCTGCACCTGGACACCTCGATCCAGACCATCGAGAAGCTCGAGAAAGGCTACTTGCTGGACACCACCCTCGGCCAGGTCACCTGCGAATCACTGGTGATCGCCACCGGCGGCCTGTCGATCCCGACCTTGGGCGCAACCGGTTTTGGCTACCAGGTGGCCAAGCAATTCGGCCACGACCTGCTGCCGACTCGCGCCGGCCTGGTGCCGTTCACCATCACCGATCAACTCAAGGAACTGTGCACCGAGTTGTCCGGCACCTCGGTGGACTGCCTGGTCAGCTGCAATGACCAGAGCTTTCGCGAGAATATCCTGTTCACCCACCGCGGCCTGAGTGGCCCGGCGATCTTGCAGATTTCTTCGTTCTGGGAATCCGGCGACACGGTGGAAATCAACCTGATGCCGGACCACGACGTACCAACCTGGCTGCAACAGCAACAGGCCGAACGCCCCAACAGCGAACTGAAAACCCTGCTCGGCGAAATCTTCACCAAGAAGATGGCTAATCTGCTGGCGGACAACTGGTTCGTCTCCAAGCCGATGAAGCAATACACCCACGGGGAAATCGCCGCCATCGCCGAGAAACTGGCGAACTGGAAAGTGGTACCGGCAGGCACTGAAGGCTACCGCACCGCCGAGGTGACCCTGGGCGGCGTCGATACCAACGAGGTGTCGTCCAAGACCATGGAGTCGCTGAAGAGCCCTGGCCTGTATTTCATCGGTGAAGTGCTGGACGTCACCGGGCACCTGGGCGGCTTCAACTTCCAGTGGGCCTGGGCCTCCGGCTACGCCGCCGCGCAGTACGTCTGATCGACCGCGCCATCGTTCTTCGCCGGCAAGCCAGCTCCTACAAGACCGCGCAAGACCTGTAGGAGCTGGCTTGCCAGCGAAGGCGATGTAACAGACATAGGGAAGGAACAGATTTTGCTGTCAGATGTGATTGCCGCCATTGCGTCGGCGTCATCATTGGCTCAATTTAGCGTCATTGCCTCGGAAGGCCTTCGCACTTCATGTCATCGACCTCGTTCCGTCAGTCTCTGCGCCGGCTTTGGGCGCTGGATAAATTCAGTTACAGCGTGCGGGTGTTCATCGCCCTGACCGGCACCATGGCTTTGTGCTGGTATCAGGATGAAATGGGACTGCTGATCCCGTTGTTCCTGGGGATTATCGCCAGCGCCCTGGCCGAAACCGATGACAGCTGGCAGGGCCGCCTCAACGCTCTGGCAGTGACCCTGGTGTGTTTCGCCGTCGCCGCGCTGTCGGTCGAACTGCTGTTCCCCTACCCCATTCTCTTTATCATCGCCTTCGCCTTGGCCGCCTTCTGCCTGACGATGCTCGGCGCCCTGGGCGAACGTTATGGGGCGATTGCCTCGGCGACCCTGATTCTGTCGGTCTACACCATGATCGGCGTCGACCAGCGCGGTGGCGCGGTCACCGATTTCTGGCATGAGCCGGTGCTGCTGGTGGCCGGTGCAGCCTGGTACGGCCTGCTGTCGGTGTTGTGGCAGGCGCTGTTTTCCAACCAGCCGGTGCAACAAAGCCTGGCGCGGCTGTTCCGTGAGCTGGGGTTTTACCTGAAGTTGAAGTCTTCGCTGTTCGAGCCGATCCGGCAGATGGACGTGGAAGCCCGGCGCCTGGAACTGGCCCAGCAAAACGGCCGCGTGGTTGCGGCGCTGAACGCCGCCAAGGAAATCATCCTGCATCGGGTCGGCAACGGTCGCCCAGGCTCAAAAGTCAGCCGCTACCTGAAGCTGTACTTCCTCGCCCAGGACATCCACGAACGCGCCAGTTCCTCGCATTACCCGTACAACGCCCTGGCCGAAGCGTTCTTCCACAGCGATGTGCTGTTCCGCTGCCAGCGCCTGCTGCGCCAGCAAGGCAAGGCGTGCCGGGCGCTGGCCGAGTCGATCCAGATGCGCCAGCCGTTCACCTACGACGCGAGTTTTGCCGAGGCCCTCGGCGACCTGCACGCCTCCCTCGAACACCTGCGCATCCAGAGCAATCCCGCCTGGCGCGGGCTACTGCGCTCACTGCGGGCGCTGGCGGCCAACCTCGGCACGCTCGACCGCCTGCTCAGCGATGCCAGCAATCCCGACACCCTGGCCGACGCCACCGACAGCAGCCTGCTCGACCGCTCGCCGCGCAATTTCAAGGATGTCTGGGTACGCTTGCGCACCCAACTGACGCCCACCTCGCTGCTGTTCCGCCATGCCCTGCGCTTGCCCCTGGCCTTGAGCATCGGCTACGCCATGGTGCATTTGATTCA
This sequence comes from Pseudomonas serbica, assembly GCF_028823535.1. GTDB lineage: Bacteria > Pseudomonadota > Gammaproteobacteria > Pseudomonadales > Pseudomonadaceae > Aquipseudomonas > Aquipseudomonas serbica. Next base: position 166,954 of record NZ_JAQIYM010000001.1, read on the forward strand.
CCCGTCCCAGGGCTACTGGATCATCCTCACGACGCTGTTTGTCTGCCAGCCGAACTACGGTGCAACAAGGCGCAAGCTCGGCCAGCGGATCATCGGCACCGCGATCGGCCTGACGCTGGCCTGGGCACTGTTCGATCTGTTCCCGAACCCGCTGATCCAGTCCTGTTTCGCGATTGCCGCCGGGGTGGTGTTCTTTACCAACCGCACCACCCGCTACACCCTGGCGACGGCGGCAATCACGCTGATGGTGCTGTTCTGCTTCAACCAGGTGGGCGACGGTTACGGGCTGTTCCTGCCTCGGCTGTTCGATACCCTGCTCGGCAGCCTGATTGCCGGCCTGGCGGTGTTCCTGTTCCTGCCGGACTGGCAGGGTCGGCGCCTGAACAAAGTGCTGGCCAACACCCTGACCTGCAACAGCATCTACCTGCGCCAGATCATGCAGCAATACGCCGCCGGCAAAAGCGACGACCTGGCGTATCGCCTGGCGCGGCGCAACGCACACAACGCCGACGCGGCGTTGTCGACCACCCTGGCCAACATGCTGATGGAGCCGGGGCATTTCCGGAAGGAAGCGGATGTCGGGTTTCGCTTCCTGGTGCTGTCGCACACCTTGCTCAGCTATTTGTCCGGACTGGGCGCCCACCGGGAAACTCAATTACCGCAGGATGTGCGCGAACAGCTGATCGAAGGCGCGGGGGTGAAACTGGCGTCCAGCATCGATGAAATAGCCCAGGGGCTGGCAAGCAAATCCGCCATTGCCATTCAGAGCGATGAGGAAGAAGCGTTGGCCAACGCGCTCGAGCAAATGCCCGACGAGATCGATGAGGGCCAGCGACTGGTGCAGACGCAACTGGCGTTGATCTGCCGACAGTTGGGACCGTTGCGCACGCTGGCGGCGCATTTGATCAAGGACACCAGCGAGGATTGAGAGGTGTCACACTTCACATTCCGTGTCGCTTCATGATCCGCGCATACGTGCCGTCGGCCTTCATTGCCAGGATGGCACGATCAAAACCGGCGACGATCTGCTCGTGCTGCGGATTTTTCAGGCTGACCAGAATGTGCAGGCCGTTCTCGCTCAGCGGTTTGGGCAAGAACTCCACGGCGTTGCGAACCTTGGGCGACTCTCGGGCCAGATAATAACGAGCGACATATTCGTCTTCCAAGGTCAGCTTGACCCTGTCGGCAGCGACCATGCGCACGGCCATGGCAAAGTTGTGTACCGGAATCTTCTGCAATGACACATCTTGATCGAAACTCGGTGAATAGGCGTAGCCACGCACCACCGCAATCGGATTGGTATACAGCTGCTGCAAATGGTTGAATTCGATGGGTGCATCCTTACGCTTGAGAAAGCGCACCCGATTGATCAGGTACTCGTCCGAAAACTGCCCGAGCCCTGTGCGCTCCTCATTGAACCAGGCGTTGACCAAAACGTCATAACGGCCCTCGCCCAACCCAAGCAACGCCCGCGCCCACGGCACCTGCTGGAAATCACTGGCATAGCCGGACCGCGCCAGGGCGGTACTGACAATGTCCGTGGCCAACCCACCATTGAACAAGGTGGCGTCGGTAAAGGGTGGCCAGGCATCCGCCACCAGCCGCAACTTTTCTGCAGCCACACTTTCAGTCAGCAACAGCAATCCAAGCAAAGCAAAGGCTCGATGCAATCGCGGCATGCCAGAAAATCCTTAGCGGGCGGCTGCCCGACGTGTTTTTCAGCGAAAACGCCAAGACCCGTACCGGCACCCCCAGGCACTCAATGTCAGCGCGTTGCAGCTCTGCACAGCGCTAGATTCAGATTACACAAAGAAGACAGCGTCGCGCCAAATGAATGATGGCATTTTGGTCTTTGTCACAGATTCCTACGCCATAAAGACATCCATCGCCGAGGCGCTTAGTATCACCAAGACGTTTTCAGGGAATCAGCACATGACAATCAACTGGGTCTGCAAACACCACAGCGATCTGGGCAAGGAGCAGCTGTATGCCATTTTGCAACTGCGCGCCGAAGTGTTCGTCATCGAACAGAAATGCATCTATCAGGACATCGATGGCCAGGATCTGGAGGGTGACACCTGCCATTTGATGGCCTGGGACGAAGATCGGCTGGTGGCGTACCTGCGCCTGCTCGATCCTGAGCTACAGGGCGGTGACGTGGTGATCGGGCGGGTGATCATTGCGCCACAGGCGCGAGGCACCGGGCTGGGCCATGAGTTGATGGCCCAGGCGCTGAAGCAGATCGCAAAACGCTGGCCAGACATGCCGGTCTACCTCTCGGCCCAGGCGCATTTGCAGGGGTATTACGGGCGGTACGGGTTTGTCGTGGCGGGTGAGGAGTATGTCGAGGACGGGATTCCACACATCGGCATGCGGCGTTCCTGAGGGCCCTATCGCGAGCAGGCTCGCTCCCACAGTCGATCTTTGTTAAGCCAAATATCTACTGTGGGAGCGAGCCTGCTCGCGAAGGCGTCCGATCAATCACCGCAGAAACTCAGGGATACTCCAGCACCGCCTTGATCTGCCGAAGATTACGCTCGATCCACCCGCGATCGATCGCCCCCCACCCGCGAATGCGATAACGCCCGGCATGGTTGCGTGCGCCCTCTTCCTGCTCGAACTCGCAGACGATATCCAGGTCCGCCAGGGCAGCAATGGTGTCCTGGGCTGTGCGCCGGGGCATACCGGTGACTTCGGTCAAGGCCGGAACGCTGCTGGCCAGGCCACTGTCGATCAGGTACGCCACGTACAGGCGGCGGTAGAAGCTGCTCTTGGTCTTGCTTACGTCCATCCATGCGCTCCTTGTTCGTCGGATCGATTCATTGCAGGTCGCGCCAGGTCAGGTACACCCGCACATCGAACTCCACCTGGTGATAACCGGGCAACATGTGCTCGCACAGTTTGTAGAAGGCCTTGTTGTGGTCGGACTCCTTGAAGTGCGCCAACTCATGCACCACGATCATTTTCAGAAACTCCGATGGCGCCTCCTTGAACAATGAGGCGATGCGGATTTCTTTCTTGGCCTTGAGCTTGCCGCCTTGCACCCGCGAGATGGTGGTGTGCAGGCCGAGTGCGCGGTGTGTCAGGTCCAGACGGTTGTCAAACAGGACCTTGTCGATGGAAGGGGCGTTACGCAGGTATTCCTGCTTGAGGTCCAGGGCATAGGTGTACAGCGCCTTGTCGCTCTGCACTCCATGCTTTTGCGGGTAACGCTGGCTCAGGTAATCGCCCAGCCGACCGTCGGCGATCATCTGACGCACCTGGTCTTGCAAGGTAGCCGGGTAGGCCTGGAGGTATTTCAACGCGGTCATCGCAGCGGCAACTCAAATCAGCAAAAGGTCGCCAGTGTAGCGAATTCAGCCGGTCAGCGCGCCCCAGTCGAAGGGCTGCACAAAGAGCCCGGTGTCTTCGGCCATCATCGGCCGCGCCACCAGGAAACCTTGCACATACTCACAGCCATTGGCTTGCAGCCACTGGTATTGCGCCAGGGTTTCGACCCCTTCGGCAACCACCAGCATCCCGTACTCCTTGCACAGGTCGATCACATTGCGCACCAGGGCGGCGTCCCTGGAGGAATCCGGAAGCCGGCTGATCAGATGGCGATCGAGCTTGAGCGTATCCAGTTCCAGGTCGCGCAAATGAGACAGCGAACACGGGCCGGAACCGAAGTCGTCCAGCGCCACCCGGACCCCAAGATTGCGCAGTAAACGCAGCTGCTTCCGGGTTTCCTCCGGGTTATGCATCAAGGCCTCTTCCGTCACCTCGACCTCCAGGTGACGCGACTGCAAACCATGCCGCTCCAGTACCTGGCGCAACTCGGTGACCAGATGGGGCATGGCAAACTGTGTGCTGCTCAAGCTGACACCCACCACCAGGTCCTCGGCAAACAGCGCCTCCCAAGCTTTGCGCTGCCCGGCACTGCGTTGGTAGATCCAGCTGCCCAGGCGACTGATCAACCGTGCCTCTTCCAGCAGCGGCAAAAACAACCCTGGGGGCACGTCGCCGACGCTCGGGTGCTGCCAGCGCAGCAACGCCTCGAATCCACGAAGCCGCCCATCGGCAACAGCCACCTGAGGCTGATACACAAGATTGAAATCACGATTCTCGATGGCCGTGCGCACGCTTTCCTCGAGCATCAGTCGCGAGCGAGCCCGGCCGTTCATTTCGTGGTCGTAGAACCGATACTGCTGGCGGCCGGCGCGCTTGGCTTCGTACATGGCGATGTCGGACGCGCGCATCAAGCCATCGAGGTTGGCGCCGCAATCGGGGAACGTGGCAATGCCGATGCTGGCGCCGAGGGCGATATCCAGACCGTCGATTTGCTGGCAGACCGACACCCGTTCGATGAGTTTTTCCGCAATCTTCGCCGCCTGCTCGGGAAACTCCAGGTCCAGTAAGGCCGTGAATTCATCTCCCCCCATGCGTGCCAGGATGTCAAATGGACGCAGGCAGGCCTTCAACTGTTCGGACACCCAACGCAATACGCGATCGCCGGCATCGTGACCGAGCGAATCGTTGACCCGCTTGAAGCCATCCAGGTCGAGGTACAACAGGACCCAGGCACTGTCCGAACGTTCGCCTCGCAACAGGAGGTTTTCCACAGTCTGGTAAAAGCCACGGCGGTTCAGCAACCCGGTCAGCGGATCGGTGACCGCCTGGAATTCGAGTTGCTGATGCAGGTGGCGCACCACCGACATGTCCAGCACTGTCACCACCATCGCATGTTGTTCCGTAGGCAGTGGGGCGCAGGACAGCGCCACGGGCACCTGTTGCCCCGGGGCGGTACGCAGCAATGCATCGTGCAGGCGCAAGGTCTCGCCGCGTTTGTACCCGTTCAACAGGTCAGAATCGGCCCAGACCGGAATGTGCGGTTTTTGCAGGAAATCCAGGAACTCCTTGCCCTGCAGCTCCTGCACCGTGGCATTGAGCAGTCGCGACATTGCCGGGTTGGCAAAGCGCACCAGACCGTCCTCACCGACCACCAGGATGCCCTCGGCGGCGTTTTCCAGCACCGAGGCATTGAACGCGCGAGCGACCTCCAGGTCATGACTCAGGCGCTGCAATGCCCGGCGATTGCGCTGGTGCTCGAGCAGCGCCTGGACCTTGGGCTTGAGGATCTGTGGGTCGAAGGGTTTGAACAGATAATCCACCGCGCCACTGGCATACCCCTTGATCACGGCATCCTGGGACTGTTCGTTGGCGGTCAGGAAAATGATCGGTGTCAGGTGCGTACGCTGGCTGCCACGCATCAAGCGCGCCACTTCAAAACCGTCCATGCCCGGCATTTGCACATCAAGCAGCACCAGGTCGACATCGTATTCAAGCAACAACCCGAGCGCCTCGAAACCGGAGGCAGCGGTGATGACCTGCCAATCCTGGCGCTGCAGCAATGCACGCATGCTGACCAGGTTTTCAGGGTAATCATCGACGATCAACAGGGTTGAATGGCCTTCAGCTGGCATTGGGTGCGCGCATTCCATGCTGCTTCTCTAGGTCTGGATGTCAGGTCGACTTCGGGTGAAAACCGGACAGATATTGTGCCTTCACTCTAGACCGGGATCAGTGAAAGCAGAAGGTGTCAGTGCGCCATCACTCGACCGAAGCGTCATTTGCCGACTAACGGTCGGCCACGCAGCCCGCTAAAATCGGGCAGGATGGCACTTCGACAGGATGTTGGCGCCAATTAACTGCCCGGCGGGCGTTAACAAAATAGTTCACTACGCTTATAAAGACCGCCCCAAAGGCACGTGCTAGAGCGATTGGCACGTTCGTGCAGCATTCATTCGCGGAAGCTTTGACTATGATTGACCTCGCAACCTGGAATCTCAGTGTTCCTGTCGGCAGCCCGCCATACACTGTTGAAACCTCAAAACTGGTAGACGGTTTCAAGGATCAATACTTCCATTCCGACACGGGCGTTCTGTTTTTCTGGTCGCCAGTGACCGGCTCGCGCACTGAAAACGCGATTTATCCGCGCACCGAGCTGCGTGAAACCTACAGCAACGGCACGCTGAAAAACTGGTTCTACCCGGACGCCGACAACTTGCTCCACGCCACCCTGGCGGTGAACCAGGTCCCAAGCTCGGGCAAGATCGTGATCGGGCAGATCCACGCCTATAACAGCCAGAAGCCGATGGTCAAACTCGAATACCAATACAAAACCAAAACCGAGACCGGCAACCTCGTCATCAAAGTGCGCATGCACCCCGACGACTCTGAAAGCCGGATCATCACCCTCGCCACCGGGATCAAGCTCAATAATGAGTTCAACTACCTCATTCATTTGAGCCCCGGCGGCGCACTGGGCGTCAGCGCCGCGGGTTACCAGTGGGATACCACCATCAGTGCCACCTGGCGCGACAAACCGCTGTATTTCAAGGCAGGGGCGTACGTTCAGGACAACACCGGATACACCAGTGAGGGCGGACAAGTGACATTCAGCAAGCTGGATATTGATCACGATAAATAGTGATCCCTATCCGGGTCCCTGCCCCACAAAAACCCGCCGCCAGGCGGGTTTTTCATATAATTCAAAACGACAAATGCTTATTACCCATCATTGTTACCCACATAACAATATCGAATAAACAACTGTCATTTATGACAGGTGAATATTCGCCACGCCGAATTTATTCTTCATCGGCAACCCAACACATAGCTCTCCCTTGACGCCAGATCAAAGCAAAGGAATAAGACTCCATGAGTGCTAAGGAAGAGATCAACATGCTGGGATATATCACTGCCGCGTATAGCGCCACTGATAAAGCCGGAACTTCTTACGAATTGAATATCACTTCCAGCATCGACAGAAGTGGCGCCATGACAGGTACGTTACGTATTGGCGTTATTGACTACGTATTGGTCGGGGACTATCGGTTCAGAAATGCGAACGGCGTTCAAACCGACATCTACTTTGCCGGGTCAAACACCCGTGACCATAACGCACGCTCTGGTTACTTTATTCTCGAAGCCATTAATCGACGTTATGAGTCACTCAAGGGAAAACGCGTCTATAGCGATCCTCATACTCAGGCGCTCTACGTAGTCGATATAGAATTTTTCAGAAATACCGCTCTTCAATAAAAAAACCCGCCTAATGGCGGGTTTTTTATCAAGCACCTGAGGCTTAGTTGACCTTGGCGTTCAACTCACCTTTGAGGTAGCGCTGGAACATCGCTTCCAGGGAGATCGGCTTGATCTTCGAAGCGTTGCCTGCGGTACCGAAGGCTTCGTAACGGGCAATGCACACGTCGCGCATGGCAGTCACGGTGGCGCCGAAGAATTTACGTGGGTCGAATTCGCTCGGGTTGGTGGCCATCAGGCGACGCATGGCGCCGGTGGATGCCAGACGCAGGTCGGTGTCGATGTTGACCTTGCGCACGCCGTGCTTGATGCCCTCGACGATTTCTTCAACCGGTACGCCGTAGGTTTCTTTAATGTCGCCGCCGTACTGGTTGATGATCGCCAGCCACTCTTGCGGAACCGAAGACGAACCGTGCATGACCAGGTGAGTGTTCGGAATGCGCTTGTGGATCTCTTTGATACGGTCGATCGCCAACACGTCGCCGGTAGGCGGCTTGGTGAACTTGTAGGCGCCGTGGCTGGTGCCGATGGCGATGGCCAGGGCATCCACTTGAGTGCGCTTGACGAAGTCAGCGGCTTCTTCAGGGTCGGTCAGCATCTGGCTGTGATCCAGGACGCCTTCGGCGCCGATGCCGTCTTCTTCACCGGCCATGCCGGTTTCCAGCGAACCCAGGCAGCCCAATTCGCCTTCTACCGATACGCCGCAGGCGTGAGCCATGGCCACGGTTTGTTGGGTGACGCGTACGTTGTAGTCGTAGTCGGTCGGGGTCTTGCCGTCTTCGCCCAGGGAACCGTCCATCATTACCGAGCTGAAGCCCAGCTGGATGGAACGCTGGCAGACGTCAGGGCTGGTGCCGTGGTCCTGGTGCATGCACACCGGGATATGCGGGAATTCTTCGATTGCCGCCAGGATCAGGTGACGCAGGAACGGTGCGCCAGCGTATTTGCGAGCACCGGCCGAAGCCTGGACGATCACCGGGGAGTCAGTCTTGTCAGCGGCTTCCATGATGGCGCGCATCTGCTCAAGGTTGTTGACGTTGAAGGCTGGAACGCCGTAGCCGAACTCGGCTGCGTGGTCCAACATCTGGCGCATGCTGATAAGTGCCATTGTGTGTTTCTCTCCCGGTTTGGGTCGTTAATCGTGCCAGCCTGCCGTAGCGGCGGCGGCTATTCAAGTTATTGCAGATCGGGGGTTGGTCCGGGCTGCGAATTCGGTGGAGCAAAATCTCAAGAACTACAGAGAACCCTGTGGGAGCAGGCTTGCTCGCGAATGCGATTTAACATCCAGCATCAATGCAAGCTGAACCACCGCTTTCGCGAGCAAGCCCGCTCCCACATCAGGTCCGTGGTATGTCAGTTACAGCGCCTTACAGCCACGGCCAATCAAATCATTGGTGGCGACCCAGTAGACCAGGCCTTCCTCACCTTTTATGTGAAACGCCAGCATGTTGTCGCTGTACAGCGAACCCGACGCGCCCGGTTCCTGCTTCAGGCGATGGACCTGATCGGCCCCGCCCAGGCGCACGTCGACCTCGTTGCGGCTGTCGTCGGTGTAGCGCCAGACCACTTTGGCCTGGCTGTCGCAGACCCAGGTGGTCCAGTCATCCGCCGGGGTGGACGACTGGAACGGGTTCCAGTTGGCGCACCCGCCCAGCACTGCCAGCGCCGTGATGGCGATAAAACCTTTCATCCGTGTCCCTCGACTGACGGCAAACGCCGCCAGCCCTGAGTAAAGAGTCAGACCCGTCAAGGACAACCATGTTCCTTGGTGGGGGCCTGTGTCTCGTATTTGTCCAGGCCATCAGGTCCGGAACGCTTGTTGAGCACCGGGTTGGTTTCCGCCTGCCAGTCGGCCTGGTAGCAACCGTTCTTTGGCGCCGACGGTCCGGGGTCCGGCGTGGCTTTGGGATTACTCCCGCAAGCCGCCAGCAATCCCGCGACGATCAACAGCGCTAAGGTCTTGACCATTTGAACACTCCCTTGCCTGGTCAAACGGGCGACCCTCAGGCCTTCGCCCGGCTTTCCAGGACTTCAACGGCTGGCAACACCTTGCCTTCGACGAACTCCAGGAACGCGCCGCCGCCGGTAGAAATGTAGGAGATTTGCTCGGCAACGCCATATTTATCGATGGCCGCCAGGGTGTCGCCGCCGCCAGCAATGGAGAAAGCCGCGCTGTCCGCGATGGCCTGGGCCAGCACTTTGGTGCCGTTACCGAACTGGTCGAACTCAAACACCCCGACCGGGCCGTTCCACAGGATGGTCTTCGACGATTTCAGCAGGTCGGCAAAGTTAGCCGCCGTCTGTGGACCAATGTCCAGGATCATGTCGTCAGCGGCTACATCGGCGATCAACTTCACAGTGGCCGTCGCGCTTTCCGCGAATTCCTTGGCGACCACTACGTCCACTGGCAGCGGCACGCTGACCTTGGCCGCGATGGCGCGAGCGGTGTCCAGCAAGTCCGGCTCGTACAGGGATTTGCCGACCGGGTGACCTGCAGCCGCCAGGAAGGTGTTGGCGATACCGCCGCCGACGATCAACTGGTCGCAGATCTGGCTCAGGCTGTTGAGCACATCAAGCTTGGTCGAGACCTTGGAACCGGCCACGATGGCAGCCATCGGCTGGGCCGGAGCGCCGAGCGCCTTGCCCAACGCGTCCAGTTCGGCAGCCAGCAGCGGGCCTGCAGCAGCAACCTTGGCGAACTTGGCCACGCCATGGGTCGAACCTTCGGCACGGTGCGCGGTGCCGAAGGCGTCCATCACGAACACGTCGCACAGGGCCGCATATTGCTTGGCCAGGTCGTCGGCATTCTTCTTCTCGCCTTTGTTGAAGCGAACGTTTTCGAACAGCACGATGTCGCCGGCTTTCACGTCAACACCGCCCAGGTAATCAGCCACCAGCGGCACTTCGCGACCCAGAGCCTTGCTCAGGTAGTCGGCGACAGGCTTGAGGCTGTTCTCGGCCGAGAACTCGCCTTCGGTCGGACGGCCAAGGTGCGAGCAGACCATCACGGCCGCGCCTTTTTCCAGGGCCAGCTTGATGGTCGGCAGCGAAGCCAGGATTCGCGCATCGCTAGTGACAACACCGTCCTTGACTGGGACGTTGAGGTCTTCGCGAATCAGTACGCGCTTACCTTGCAGATCGAGGTCGGACATCTTCAACACGGTCATTGGTCGCATTTCCTGAGTAGCTGTTCTTAGAGAGCAGGTTTTGTAGAGGCTGTATGCAGATAGTGTTCCGCAACATCCAGCATTCGGTTGGCAAAACCCCATTCGTTGTCGAACCAGGCCAGGATGTTCACCAGCCTTGGGCCGGAAACTCGAGTCTGACTGGCATCGACGATCGCCGAATGTGGGTCGTGGTTGAAATCACAGCTTGCATGGGGAAGCTCGGTGTAGGCCAACAGACCTTTGAGCGGGCCGCTAGTAGCCGCCTCGCGCAGGATCCGGTTGACCTCGGCGGCGTCGGTATCGCTCACGGTCTGCATCGTGATGTCGAGGCAAGACACGTTAACCGTCGGCACACGTACGGCTTTGGCCTGAATTCGCCCGGCAAGTTCCGGCAGCAGGCGTTCAATGCCACGCGCCAGACCAGTGGACACCGGAATCACCGACTGAAACGCCGAACGGGTGCGGCGCAGGTCTTCGTGATGGTAGGCATCGATCACCGGCTGGTCGTTCATGGCCGAATGGATGGTGGTGATCGACACGTACTCAAGACCGATGGCCTGGTCCAGCAGTCGCAACAGCGGCACGCCGCAGTTGGTGGTGCAGGAGGCGTTGGACACCAGCAGCTCCTCGCCGGTCAGGCAACCCTGGTTCACGCCGTAGACAATGGTGGCGTCGACATCCGCCTCGCTGGCCATCGGCTGGGAAAACAGCACCCGCGGCGCGCCGGCGTCGAGGAACCGTTGGCCGTCTTCGCGAGTGTGGTAGGCGCCGGAGCATTCCAGCACCAGATCGACGCCCAACGACGCCCAATCGATGCCTTCGGGAGTGGCACTGCGCAGGACCTTCACGCAATCGCCATTAATATGCAGACAATCGCCATCGACCTTCACTTCACCGGGAAAACGCCCGTGGGTGGAGTCGAAGCGTGTCAGGTATTCGATACTGGCCATGTCGGCCAGGTCGTTGATCGCGACAATTTCAAACCCGGCCTTTTCGCCTCGCTCGAACAACGCACGCAAGACGCAACGACCAATCCGGCCGTAGCCGTTGAGTGCAACTTTGTAGGGACGCGGTTGAGGCATGGGGTTCTCGATAGACGCAGTCAGACGAAATTCTTATGTGCAACTCGCCCACTGTAGGAGCTGGCTTGCCTGCGAATGGGCCCTCAGATTCAACGATGCTGTCGACTGAAAAGACGCCTTCGCTGGCAAGCCAGCTCCTAAAGGGGACGGCGGCGGTGTTGAAACCGCCGCGTTTTGCTTAGTCTTCCAGCAGCTCTTCAGCCTGACCCAGGATGTTTTCCAGGGTGAAGCCGAACTCTTCGAACAAGGCCGGCGCAGGCGCCGACTCGCCGTAGGTGGTCATGCCGATTACGCGACCTTCCAGGCCCACGTACTTGTACCAGTAGTCGGCGATGGACGCCTCGATGGCGATACGGGCGCTGACCTGCAACGGCAGGACCGATTGCTTGTAGCCGGCGTCCTGAGCATCGAACACGCTGGTGCACGGCATGGAAACCACACGCACCTTGCGGCCCTGCTCGGTCAGTTTGTCGAAGGCCTGGACGGCCAGACCCACTTCGGAACCGGTGGCGATCAGGATCAGCTCAGGCTCGCCTGCACAGTCCTTGAGCACGTAGCCACCGCGGCTGATGTCGGCAATCTGCCCGGCATCACGGGTTTGGTGCTGCAGGTTCTGACGCGAAAAGATCAGTGCCGAAGGACCGTCTTTACGCTCCAGCGCATACTTCCAGCACACCGCCGATTCAACGGCATCGGCCGGACGCCAGGTGTCGAGGTTCGGCGTGCAGCGCAGGCTGGCCAGTTGCTCGATTGGCTGGTGAGTCGGGCCGTCTTCGCCCAGACCGATGGAGTCGTGGGTGTAGACGTGGATCACGCGCTGCTTCATCAGGGCCGACATGCGTACCGCGTTGCGCGCGTATTCCATGAACATCAGGAAGGTCGCGCCGTAAGGCACCAGGCCGCCGTGCAGGGCAACGCCGTTCATGATCGCGGTCATGCCGAACTCGCGCACGCCGTAGTACATGTAGTTGCCGCTGGCGTCGTCGGCGGTGACGCCTTTGCAACCTTTCCACAGGGTCAGGTTGGAACCGGCCAGGTCAGCCGAACCTCCGAGGAACTCAGGCAACAGCGGGCCGAACGCGTTCAGGGCGTTCTGGCTGGCTTTACGGCTGGCAATGGTTTCGCCCTTGGCGGCCACTTCGGCGATGTAGGCCGCGGCTTTTTCGCTGAAGTCAGCCGGCAGTTCACCGCTCAGACGACGGATCAGTTCGTTGGCTTCGGTCGGGAAGGCAGCGGAGTAGGCGGCAAAACGCTGGTCCCATTCGGCTTCGACCGCGCGACCGGCTTCTTTGGCGTCCCACTCGGCGTAGATGTCGGCCGGGATTTCGAACGGGCCGTGATTCCACTTCAGCGCCGCACGGGTCAGGGCGATTTCCGCGTCTCCCAGCGGAGCGCCGTGGCAGTCTTCCTTGCCTTGTTTGTTCGGCGAACCGAAGCCGATGGTGGTCTTGCAGCAGATCAGGGTCGGCTGCGGGCTCTTGCGCGCGGTCTCGATCGCGATCTTGATCTCTTCCGGGTCATGACCGTCGACGTTGCGGATCACTTGCCAGTTGTAGGATTCGAAGCGCTTTGGCGTGTCATCGGTGAACCAGCCTTCGACTTCACCGTCGATGGAGATGCCGTTGTCATCGTAGAAGGCGATCAGTTTGCCCAGGCCCAGGGTACCGGCCAGGGAGCTGACTTCGTGGGAGATGCCTTCCATCATGCAGCCATCACCCAGGAATACGTAGGTGTGGTGGTCGACGATGTTGTGGCCGGGACGGTTGAACTGCGCCGCCATGACTTTTTCAGCCAGGGCGAAGCCCACGGCATTGGCCAGGCCTTGGCCCAGTGGACCGGTGGTGGTCTCGACGCCTGGGGTATAGCCGAATTCCGGGTGACCCGGGGTACGGCTGTGCAGTTGGCGGAACTGTTTCAGGTCATCGATCGACAGGTCGTAGCCGGTCAGGTGCAGCAACGAGTAGATCAGCATCGAGCCGTGACCATTGGACAGCACGAAGCGGTCACGGTCGGCGAACGATGGATTGCTCGGGTTGTGCTTGAGGTAGTCGCGCCAAAGCACCTCGGCGATATCCGCCATACCCATAGGGGCACCGGGATGGCCGCTGTTGGCTTTTTGCACGGCATCCATGCTGAGGGCACGAATGGCGTTGGCACGCTCACGACGGCTAGGCATCGCTGTTCTCCTGCGGGTTCTGAATCGAGAGTGATAAAAATGAAACGGAAAAAAGGCGAGCATTTTCCCTCACACGGACGCCTCGGGGCAATGACAGAAAGTCATCTGGAGGCGTTTTTCCCATGCTTGTTGACGGAATAGACGGGTGAAACCTTTCCGCTCTTGGTTTGTAGAGTTAACCAGTTCGTGAGAAGTGCCATCTATCGATCAATATCAAAACTTTTTGATATTGATCTTGCGATGCTTCCGGCGCGTGACTAGACTGCCGGCCTATGAATTTACGTGCGCCCTCCATTCGCCAGGACGATTGTGATGAGCTGGCAGCCTTGTGCAAGGCCGGCGGCGATCCCTTGCGCCTGAATGTCTTGCGCGCACTGACCAACGATTCGTTCGGCGTATTGGAACTGGCGCAGATCTTCGGCATAGGCCAATCAGGCATGAGTCATCACCTCAAGGTGCTGGCCCAAGCCGACCTGGTCGCCACCCGCCGTGAAGGCAATGCGATTTTCTACCGTCGCGCCCTGCCCCACACCGAGTTGCCGGGGGGCAAACTGCACGCGGCCCTGCTCGAAGAAGTCGACAACCTGACCCTGCCTGCCGACGTGCAGATGCGGATCACTCAGGTACACAAGCAACGCGAGGCCGCCAGCCAGGACTTTTTCTCACGGGTCGCCGAGAAATTTCGCGCCCAGCAGGACTTGATCGCCGGCCTGGCGCAGTACCGCGAAAGCGTGGTGGCCCTGCTCGACAAACTGAGCTTTGGCAGCGCTGCCACGGCAATCGAGGTCGGCCCCGGCGACGGTGCCTTCCTGCCGGAACTGGCGCGGCGCTTCACCCAGGTCACGGCACTGGACAATAGCCAGGCCATGCTCGAACTGGCGCGCCAGGTGTGCGAACGCGATTCGCTGACTAACGTTAACCTGCAACTGGCCGATGCCCTGAACGGCGTCAGTCTGAAGGCCGATTGCGTTGTACTGAACATGGTGCTGCATCACTTTGCCGCGCCGGCCGATGCGCTCAAGCACATGGCCAATTTGTTGCACCCAGGCGGCAGCCTGTTGGTAACAGAATTATGCAGCCACAACCAGAGTTGGGCCAAGGAGGCCTGCGGTGATCTCTGGCTGGGGTTTGAACAGGACGATCTGGCCCGTTGGGCCACCGCTGCGGGGCTCGTCCCCGGAGAAAGCCTCTATGTAGGCTTACGTAATGGTTTCCAGATCCAGGTCCGCCATTTTCAGCGGTCGGCTGGCGACACTCACCATCGGTAATTTCAGGAAAACATCGAGATGAGCGAATACTCCCTTTTCACCTCCGAGTCCGTGTCTGAAGGGCATCCGGACAAAATCGCCGACCAGATTTCTGATGCGGTGCTGGACGCCATCATCGCTGAAGACAAGTTCGCCCGCGTGGCGTGCGAGACTCTGGTGAAAACCGGCGTAGCGATCATCGCTGGCGAAGTCACCACCTCGGCCTGGGTTGACCTGGAGCAGATCGTACGTGACGTCATCACCGACATCGGCTACACCAGTTCCGACGTCGGCTTCGACGGCGCGACCTGCGGTGTGATGAACATCATCGGCAAGCAGTCCCCTGACATCAACCAGGGTGTCGACCGCGCCAAGCCTGAAGATCAGGGTGCCGGCGACCAGGGCCTGATGTTCGGCTACGCCAGCAACGAAACCGACGTGCTGATGCCCGCGCCGATCACGTTCTCGCACCAGCTTGTACAAAGGCAAGCCGAAGCCCGCAAGTCGGGCCTGCTGCCGTGGCTGCGTCCGGACGCCAAGTCCCAGGTCACCTGCCGTTACGAAGGCGGCAAGGTCGTGGGTATCGACGCAGTTGTCCTGTCGACCCAGCACAACCCGGACGTGTCGTACAAAGATCTGCGCGAAGCCGTGATGGAGCTGATCGTCAAGCACGTCCTGCCTGCCGAACTGCTGAGCAAGGACACGCAGTTCCACATCAACCCGACCGGCCAGTTCATCATCGGTGGCCCGGTAGGTGACTGCGGCCTGACCGGCCGCAAGATCATCGTCGACAGCTACGGCGGCATGGCCCGCCACGGCGGCGGCGCGTTCTCCGGCAAGGATCCATCCAAGGTTGACCGTTCGGCCGCCTACGCCGGTCGTTACGTGGCCAAGAACATCGTCGCTGCCGGCCTGGCCGAGCGTTGCGAAATCCAGGTGTCCTACGCCATTGGCGTCGCCCAGCCGACCTCGATCTCGCTGAACACGTTCGGCACCGGCAAGATCAGCGATGACAAGATCGTCAAACTGGTCCGAGAAGTGTTCGACCTGCGTCCATACGCGATCACCACCATGCTTGACCTGCTGCACCCGATGTACCAGGAAACCGCTGCGTACGGCCACTTCGGTCGCACCCCGGCCACCAAGACGGTTGGCGAAGACACCTTCACCACCTTCACCTGGGAAAAAACCGACCGCGCCGAGCACCTGCGCACCGCCGCCGGTCTGTAAGTCTTCCCAGTGGTACCCGAAACCCCGCACGGTTCGCCGTGCGGGGTTTTTTCATGCCTGGAAACAAGCCGAAAAACAGCCACCAACCCAGCCGCCCACCACTGGCTAACCTTCAGGCACCTCCATTGAGCAAGGAAGCTCACAATGCTGCCCCGCCTGCTGACCGGTTTACTCCTCACCTTCCTGTGCCTGGGCACTGCTGCTGGCGAATGCCCCACCTGGCCGTCCGCCCGTGCCGCGCAGGAAATCGCCGCACTGCAAAAGCAGATCGACCAATGGGATGACAGCTATCACCGTGAAGGCCGCTCACTGATCGCCGACGAACTCTACGATCAATCCTTGGCACGCCTGACCCAATGGCGGCAATGTTTCAGCCTGGGTGCCGCCGCCGACCCACTGCGCAGCGCGACCGGCCCGCTGGTCCACCCGGTGCCGCATACCGGACTGGAAAAGCTGCGGGACGCTCGCGCCGTTGACACATGGCTGCGTGATCGCACGGATGTCTGGGCGCAGCCCAAGGTCGACGGCGTGGCCGTGACCCTCGTGTACCGCGAAGGTCTGCTGGTGCAGGCGATCAGTCGCGGCGACGGCGTGCAGGGCCAGGACTGGACCACCTCGGCGCGCCAGATCGCCGCCATTCCCCAACGCCTGTCGGAGCTACAGGACCTGGTGGTTCAGGGCGAACTCTACTGGCGCCTGACTGACCATGTGCAAGCCAGCGCCGGCAGCCTCAACTCCCGCGGCACGGTCGCCGGCTTGATGGCGCGCAAGACGTTGAGCATCGAGCAGGCCGAGGGAATCGGCCTGTTTGCCTGGGAATGGCCGCACGGACCGACGAGCTTGCCAGCCCGTATCGCGGAACTGGAAAAACTGGGGTTCACCGGTACCGCGCAGTACACCCAGGCCATCACTTCGCTGGCCGACGTCGAACGTTGGCGTGATCACTGGTACCGCTCGCCCCTGCCATTTGCCAGCGACGGAATTGTCCTGCGCCAGGAGCAGCGCCCGCCTGCCGAGCGCTGGCAGGCAAAAGCACCGTATTGGATCGTTGCCTGGAAGTATCCGTTCGCCCAGACACTGGCCGAGGTGCGCAAGGTTCACTTCCAGATTGGCCGCACGGGAAGGATCACCCCCGTGCTGGAGTTGACGCCGGTGACCCTTGATGACCAGCAGATCAAGCGCGTCAGCGTGAGCTCCCTGCACCGTTGGCAAACCCTGGATATTCGTCCGGGCGACCAGGTGGCCATCAGCCTGGCCGGGCTGACCATTCCCAGGCTCGATGGCGTGGTGCTGCGCAGTACCGAACGCGCGGAAATGCACGTGCCGCTGGCGGCCGACTTCCATCCCTTGAGCTGTTGGCAGCCGACCCCGGGATGCAAAAGCCAGTTTCTCGCGCGCCTGACCTGGCTCAGCGGCAAGCACGGATTGGCCCTGCCCCATGTAGGCCCCGGCACCTGGGAAAAACTTCTTGAAACAGGTCGCCTGAACAGCCTGTTGGATTGGTTGACCCTCGATGCCCAAGAGCTTGCTAACATTGACGGTTTCGGCGAGCGCGGCGCTGCCCGGCTGGCCAGTAGTTTCGACAGTGCCCGGCAACGCCCATTCGACCGCTGGCTCAAAGCCCTGGGCATGCCGCCGGCCGGTAAGGCGCATCTCGGTGATTCATGGCGGGAGCTGGCGCAACGGGATATCGAACAATGGCAAGCCCAACCTGACATCGGACCAGGGCGCGCGGCGCAATTGAGCGCATTTTTTCGCGACCCGCAGGTCCTGGCCCTGAGTGAAACACTGCGACTGGCCGCCATGGATGGATTTCAATTTTAGCCCCGGTGGTGCCGCGCGCCCGGGAACCCAATAGTCCCGATGGGCTCAAACATGCCATCGCTGCATCGATACGGATGCCTTTTTCACCTGGAGCTTTTATGAAATTTCTTCCACCGCTGGTCCTGTTGACCCTTTGCAGCGTAATCGCCACTCCATTGATGGCAGTTGAAGACGCCCCGGGCCTGACCGGTTGCGCAGCCAAGAAACAAGGCATCATGAATCAGATCGAACTGGCCAAATCCCACGGCAATGCCGACCAACAGGCCGGACTGGAGAAAGCCTTGAGCGAGGTCAGCGCCAATTGCACTGATGCCTCGCTGAAGAAAGAACGGGAAAACAAGGTGCTCGACGCCAAGCACGAAGTCAGCAAGCGTCAGGCCGACCTCGACAAAGCCATGAAGCAAGGCGACGCCGAGAAGATCAACAAGCGCAAGGACAAACTCGCCGAGTCCCGCAAGGAGTTGCAGGAAGCGGTGGACGAGCTGGACAGGTAAGAGCTGGCTTGCCAGCGAAGCTTTTAGCGCCCTCAAGGCCCCTAAAGGTCAATGATCGCGAAATTCCTTATGGCACGCACTGCAGGCATCTTCGACCTTCTGTACCGCCGGCCCCAGGTTACTGGCCTTGTAGGGTTGAACCTGGCTGGCGATCACCAGTTCGCCGGTGGCGGCCTCGAGGTTGCGAGCCATCTGCTCAAAGCGTGCCTGCTTCTCCCAGACGTCACTCTTGGCGCTGGTATGGTCTTCTTCACGCACCTGCGGGAAATGTTTCCACGGCTCATGGGACAGCGCATCGAGTTTCACCGCGCCCTCGGCAAACTTGGGGCCATCGAATGCAATACGGCCACGCAGCATGCCGCCCAGGTCTTCAGCGGTCTTGAGCATCTGTTTGAAAATGGCCTTGCGCTGACCGAGGGGCGAGTTGGGATCGACGCCGCCACAGGCGGACAGCGTCAGGCAGGCCAGCAATACAACAGAAAGTCTTTTAAGAGTCATGGTGGCTTCAGGTCGCGGAAAACGTCGGCCAGTATCCTCGCGTCACCGGCAAACACCAATACCCCTATTATCAATACGGGTTGCATGAGCGCGCACGACACTCAGGCAACCGGCAAAGGAATTACTTCATGAACAGCCGTATCAAGGCCTGGTGTCACCCCCTGGCCTGGACGCTTCCGATCGTGGCCGTGCTCGCAGGCTGCACCGGCGGCGAAGACAAACAACCGAAGACCCACGCACTGGCCACCTACTCCAGCGCCACCTGGGAAGCGTTGCCAGCAGTCTCCGACAGCGACCTCGTCGCCGGTTTCGGCTCGTGGCGCAGCGCCTGCACCCGGCTCAAGGCCGACCCGGTCTGGGGCGGCACCTGCGCAGCGGCGGCCAACGTACCGCAGAGCGCCAATGACATTCGCGGTTTCCTCAAGCAGAACCTGGATGTCTACGGCCTGCGCGCCGCCAATGACAATCCCAACGGCCTGATCACTGGCTACTACGAACCGGTCTACCCTGGCAGCCTGACCCAAACCGCAGCGGCGAACATCCCGGTGTATGGCGTGCCGGAAGACATGATCATCGTCTCACTGGACAGCATCTACCCGGAACTCAAGGGCAAACGCCTGCGCGGTCGACTTGAAGGCCGCGTGCTCAAGCCGTATGACGATGCCGCAACCATCGAGAGCAACGGGGTCAAGGCACCCGTGGTGGCCTGGTTGACCGACCCGATGAACCTGCAATTCCTGCAGATCCAGGGTTCGGGTCGCATCCAGCTCGACAGCGGCCGGCAATTGCGCATTGCCTACGCCGACCAGAATGGTCACCCCTACCGACCCATAGGACGTT
This sequence comes from Pseudomonas serbica, assembly GCF_028823535.1. GTDB lineage: Bacteria > Pseudomonadota > Gammaproteobacteria > Pseudomonadales > Pseudomonadaceae > Aquipseudomonas > Aquipseudomonas serbica. Next base: position 186,595 of record NZ_JAQIYM010000001.1, read on the forward strand.
GGCTGGTGGAGCAAGGCGAGTTGAAGAAAGAAGACGTGACCATGGGCGCCATCAGCAACTGGGCCAAGGCCAATCCTTCGCGCATTCCTGAACTGCTCGGCAGCAACCCGAGCTATGTGTTTTTTACCCGTAACCCGGATAGCAACGAAGGGCCGCGCGGCTCGCTGAACGTGCCGCTGACGGCGGGTTACAGCGCGGCAGTGGATCGCAAGGTCATTCCGCTGGGCAGTTTGTTGTGGCTGTCCACCACCAAACCCGACGGTACCGCCCTGGTACGCCCGGTGGCGGCACAGGATACCGGCGGCGCGATTGCCGGCGAGGTTCGTGCGGATCTGTTCTGGGGCACCGGCGAGGCGGCCGGGCAACTGGCGGGGGACATGAAGCAGCAAGGGCAGATCTGGATGCTATGGCCCAAAGGCGCGGCGCTGCCACAGGTGCCGCAGGTGGCGGATACGGCCAACACCAAGCCTTGATATTCGCTGTGACTGATCGATAGCTATCGCGAGCAGGCTCGCTCCTACAGGGATCAGTGTGGGAGCGAGCCTGCTCGCGATGAGGCCAGTAAAAACGCCGAACTTCTTTCAGGCAGAGACGACAAAAAAGCTGACGATCAACCCCATCCCCACAAACCACGCCAGCGATCGCAAAATCGCCAGGTCGGCCAGATAGAAAATGATGTAGAGCAGTCGACTGGTGATGAACAACACCGACAGCACATTGAGCGTCACCAGCTCCGCATTGCCAGCCAGGTGCGCCACGATCACGGCGGCCGCGAACGCCGGGGTCACTTCAAAACTGTTCAGTTGCGCCGCATGCGCGCGCCTGGCCAAACCATTGAGCGACTCGAGAAAGTCACGGGGATCATGATTGTCACTCAGACGAAACCCGCCACTGGCCTTGGCGATGCCTGTACAGACATAAGGCAGAATAATCGCGATCAAAATGCACCACAGAGCAACCGTCATAAAGCATTCCCTTCTTCACGTTTCAGAACAATCAGAATTTCATCACCAGCATGCCAACCAGCACCAGCCCACAGGCTAAGAGCCGTGGCCCGCCGAAAGGTTCTTTCAGGTAACGCATGCCGAACAGCACCACCAATATCACGCTGATCTCGCGCAAGGCAGCCGCTTCAGCAGTCGAGCCCAGCTGCATGGCCCACAGCACCAGAGCGTAGCTGAACAACACGCAGAATCCGACCGCCAGGCCCAGCCGCCATTGCTCGCGCCAGAACAACTTGAAGGCCGGCCGCTTGCGAACCCAGGCCAGCAAAGGAAACGGCCAGGCACTGAGCAACGTCACCCAGACCAAGTAATCCAGTGGGTGTGACCAGCGTCGCAAGGCCTGGCCGTCGATGAACGTGTAGCAACCGATGCACAGGCCGATCAGCGCCACCACCGGCAGCATCGACCACGGCAAGTGCGCACCGCCGCCCCCCTGCCAGAGCAGGCAAAGCATGCCGAGCGGGATCAGCAGGATCCCGAATATCTGCTGATAGGTCAGCACTTCCCCGGCAAAAATCAGCGTCAGCGCCAACACCACCAGCGGCGACAGACCCCGCATCAGTGGATAGACCAGCCCGAGGTCGCCGACCCGATAAGCCTGGATCAGCAAATAGCGGTAGAGCAACTCGAACGCTGCCGAGGCGAGAATCCACGGCCAGATTTCCAGTGGTGGCAGCTCCACAAACGGCAGCATGAGCGCGACGAAAAGCAACGCCACGCTGTCCATGCAGGCCACCACCAGCAACCGCTCGGCACTGAACTTGATCAGGGTATTCCACGCCGCATGCAGCAACGCCGCCACCAACACCAACGCCGTCGCAAGCACGGCCTACTCCTTTTAATTGATTCGCCATATGTCAGCAGCTGTTTATACTGCAACCGACCACGCCGCACTCAGTTGCGCACAGACTAATTCCAATAAAAATGCCCTCGCCCGCTCTCATCGAGATCGGTCTTTGGCATGCGTATGCCTGATCAGAGCGTCAAGACTACCGACAGAGACCTTGCGCATGCCACTCGCCTTGCTTGCCCTTGCTGTTGCCGCGTTCGGCATCGGCACCACCGAATTCGTCATCATGGGCTTGCTGCCCGATGTTGCCCGCGACCTCGCGGTGAGCATTCCCGACGCCGGACTGCTGATCACCGGTTATGCCCTGGGTGTGGTGTTCGGTGCACCGATCCTCGCGGTCGGCACCGCCAACATGCCGCGAAAGGCGACGCTGCTGGGCATGACGCTGATGTTCATCCTCGGCAACATGCTCTGCGCACTGGCCCCCAATTACGCCACGCTGATGGCCGCGCGAGTGATCACCGCGCTGTGTCACGGTGCGTTCTTCGGTATCGGTTCGGTGGTTGCTGCCGGCCTGGTGGCGCCGAACAAACGGGCCCAGGCGATTGCCATGATGTTCACCGGCCTGACCCTGGCCAACGTGCTTGGGGTGCCATTGGGCACCGCGCTTGGGCAGTACGCCGGCTGGCGCTCGACGTTCTGGGCAGTGTCGGTGATCGGTGTGATCGCGGCCATTGCGCAGTGGGTCTGGCTGCCGAAGCATATCGCGATGGACAACGCCGACCTGGCCCGCGAGTTCAAGGTACTGGGCAAGGCCAACGTGTTGCTGGCACTGGGCATGAGCGTACTGGCCTCGACCAGCCTGTTCAGCGTCTTCACCTACATCGCGCCGATCCTGCAGGACATCACCGGCGTCAGCCCCCATGGCGTGACCATCATGCTGTTGCTGTTCGGCGTGGGCTTGACGGCGGGCAGCATGCTCGGCGGGCGCCTGGCGGACAGCCGCCTGCTGCCTTCGCTGGTCGGCATGGCACTGGCCGTGGTGGTGGTCCTGGCCGCGTTCAGCCAGACCAGCCATTCGGTGATTCCAGCGGCAATCACCCTGGTGTTGTGGGGCATTTTCGCCTTCGCCCTGTGCCCGATCCTGCAACTGCTGATCATCGATCAGGCCCATGAAGCGCCCAACCTTGGCTCGACGCTCAACCAGAGTGCTTTTAACCTCGGTAACGCGGCCGGTGCCTGGATCGGCGGGCTGGTGGTCGCCAGCGGTGCCGACCTCGCGGACCTGCCGTGGACCGGCGCAGCGGTCAGTGGCCTGACCGTGCTGGCCGCGCTGTATTTCATCTACCTGCAACGCCGCGCTGGCGCCGTAGTGAATGTGCCGGGCTGATCACTTTTTGATCTTCTGTGGATCGGGCTCTTCAGCCTGATCCGATGCGCTTTTGGGCGGCCCGCTCTCGCTGCGAATCTGCGCATGGCTGATCAACGCGAAGATGAAGCTGCCCCCCACGATATTGCCCACCAGCGTCGGCCCGGCGAACACCAGCCAGAAATCCTTCCACGGCAGTTCGCCGGCAAACACCAGATAACCGACCTCCAGCGAACCGACCACGATGTGCGTGAAATCCCCCAGCGCCATGAGGTAGGTGATGAGGATGATAATCCACATCTTGGCACTCTCCATGGACGGGATCATCCAGACCATGGTGGCGATCATCCAGCCCGAGATGATGCCCTTGGCGAACATCTGGCTGACGTCGTTTTCCATGACCTTGCGGCCGATGTCGAGGAAGGCCACGTCGGTCTTGCCGTCGAAAATCGGCAGCTCCAGCATGACGTAGGCCACCAGCAAGGTGCCGCAGAGGTTGCCCACCAGCACCACCGACCACAGCCGCAGCAATCGGCCGAAGTTACCGAGCGTGGGCTTGCTCATGATCGGCAGCACGGCAGTCAGGGTGTTTTCGGTGAACAGTTGCTGGCGGGCGAGGATCACCGCGAGAAAACCGGCGCAGTAGCCGAAACTGGCGATCACCTTGAAGCCCTCGCCGTCCGGCAGGCGCGAGTTGAGCAGGCCCATCCCCATCAGCGACAGGCCCATGGTCAAGCCTGCGGCCAGCGCCGACCACCACAGCGCGGCAACACTGCGCTCCAGTTCCTGATCGCCCTGGGTGCGGATGATTTCGTGCAGGACCGCCGCGCGTGGCGGCTGGTTTTTTTCGACCTCATGCTGCTCTTTTGCCGAGAGGTCGGGGGTCTTGCCGTCTTTTTTAGTGTCCATGGAACTCCTGAACCGCTGGCGTGCGATGTAGTTACGACCCGCGCGGTTCAGATTCCGTTCGTCATCCTCAAATTATTCGACAGCGCCTTCATCCTTGAACTGGTCTTTGACGTATTTGATCTCGGTACGGCCATGGGGCGCGGGCAGCCCGTCTTCACCCAGGTTGACGAAAACGATCTTCTCCACCGTCAGGATGCTTTTGCGGGTGATCTTGTTACGCACCTCGCACTTGAGGGTGATCGAGGTGCGACCGAATTCGGTGGCGGTGATACCCAGCTCGATGATGTCACCCTGGCGCGAAGCGCTGACGAAATTGATTTCGGAAATGTACTTGGTGACCACACGCTGGTTGCCCAGCTGGACGATCGCGTAGATCGCCGCTTCTTCGTCGAGCCAACGCAGCAGGCTGCCGCCGAATAGCGTGCCATTGGGGTTGAGGTCTTCGGGTTTAACCCATTTGCGGGTGTGGAAATTCATGTTCACTCCTGAGCGTCTTGCCGAATGAGGGCGCTATCTTGGCAGACCCCGGGCCAGAGCTCTATTGAGCATCGACTATGGTCTCGATTACCGTTCGGACATTGACCAACAGAAACCCTTTGGAAGATCAGCATAGCCCGCTATAATCGCCCCCGTTTCAAAACGGTAATCTTCACTTGCTACCGTTTTCCCGCCACCTGTCCGAGGGGCGCTGCAGCAGGCTAGACCTGTCAGGCTCGGATGGGGCGTTGCTTGGTCATCACCGGCCAGACACTAAACGCACAACGGCGCCCATTCGCATACATTACGAATGGAGGCTCTTCATGAGCGCTGTTATCACGCCTGCAGATTTTACCGATTACAAAGTCGCCGACATGTCCCTGGCTGCCTGGGGCCGTCGCGAAACCATCATCGCCGAGTCCGAAATGCCGGCCCTGATGGGTCTGCGTCGCAAGTACTCTGAAGAGCAACCGCTCAAGGGCGCGAAGATCCTCGGCTGCATCCACATGACCATCCAGACCGCCGTGCTGATCGAAACCCTGGTTGCCCTGGGTGCCGAAGTACGCTGGTCGTCCTGCAACATTTTCTCGACTCAAGACCAGGCCGCTGCGTCCATCGCCGCTGCCGGCATCCCGGTTTTCGCCTGGAAAGGTGAAACCGAGCAAGAGTACGAGTGGTGCCTGGAGCAGACCATCCTCAAGGATGGCCAGCCATGGGACGCCAACATGATCCTCGACGACGGCGGTGACCTGACCGAACTGCTGCACAAGAAGTACCCACAGGTACTGGACCGCGTTCACGGCGTGACCGAAGAAACCACCACCGGCGTACACCGCCTGCTGGACATGCTGGCCAAGGGCGAGCTGAAAATCCCGGCCATCAACGTCAACGACTCGGTGACCAAGAGCAAGAACGACAACAAGTACGGCTGCCGTCACAGCCTGAACGATGCGATCAAGCGTGGTACCGACCACCTGCTGTCCGGCAAGCAAGCGCTGGTCATCGGTTACGGTGACGTGGGCAAGGGTTCGGCCCAGTCCCTGCGTCAGGAAGGCATGATCGTCAAGGTGTCCGAAGTCGACCCGATCTGCGCCATGCAAGCCTGCATGGACGGTTTCGAACTGGTTTCGCCGTTTATCGACGGTATCAACACCGGTACCGAAGAGAGCATCGACAAAGCACTGCTGGGCAAGATCGACCTGATCGTGACCACCACCGGCAACGTCAATGTTTGCGACGCGAACATGCTCAAGGCCCTGAAGAAACGCGCTGTTGTCTGCAACATCGGCCACTTCGACAACGAAATCGACACTGCTTTCATGCGCAAGAACTGGGCATGGGAAGAAGTGAAGCCGCAGGTTCACAAGATCCACCGCACCGGCGCTGGCGCTTTCGACCCGCAGAACGACGACTACCTGATCCTGCTGGCTGAAGGCCGCCTGGTTAACCTGGGCAACGCCACTGGCCACCCAAGCCGCATCATGGACGGTTCGTTCGCCAACCAGGTACTGGCGCAGATCTTCCTCTTCGGCCAGAAGTACGCTGACCTGTCGCCAGCCCAGAAAGCCGAGCGCCTGACCGTTGAAGTACTGCCGAAGAAACTCGACGAAGAAGTGGCCCTGGAAATGGTCCGCGGTTTCGGCGGCGTCGTGACTCAGCTGACCAAGACCCAGGCCGACTACATCGGCGTGACCGTCGAAGGTCCGTTCAAGCCGCACGCTTACCGCTACTAACAGGCGCTGACTGCTCGCTCTCCCTGTGGGAGCGAGCCTGCTCGCGATGAGGCCCTGACATTCACATTGTCTTGGCTGTTAAACCGCTTTCGCGAGCAGGCTCGCTCCCACATGGGATTGCAGCGCCTCGAAGGTTCTTGTTTCCAAGGATATGACCATGTCCCAAGATCGTCGCTACAGCTTCGAGTTCTTCCCTACCAAGACCGACGCTGGGCATGAAAAGCTGCTCGCCACTGCCCGTCAGCTGGCCACGTACAACCCCGATTTCTTCTCCTGCACCTACGGTGCCGGTGGTTCGACCCGTGATCGCACCCTCAACACCGTGTTGCAACTCGAGAGTGAAGTCAAAGTCCCGGCCGCACCGCACTTGTCCTGCGTCGGCGACAGCAAGGCCGACCTGCGCGGCCTGCTGAGCCAGTACAAGGCCGCCGGCATCCAGCGCATCGTCGCGTTGCGCGGTGACCTGCCTTCGGGCATGGGCATGGCCAGCGGCGAAATGCGCCACGCCAACGACCTGGTTGAATTCATCCGTGAAGAGACCGGCGATCATTTCCACATCGAAGTCGCCGCCTACCCGGAAATGCATCCGCAGGCCCGCAACTTCGAAGACGATATCAACAACTTCGTACGCAAAGCCAACGCTGGCGCCGACAGTGCGATCACCCAGTACTTCTTCAACGCCGACAGCTACTTCTATTTCGTCGAGCGCGTGCGGGCCAAGGGTGTGAACATTCCGATCGTGCCGGGGATCATGCCGATCACCAACTACAGCAAGCTGGCACGCTTCTCCGATGCCTGCGGTGCGGAGATCCCGCGCTGGATCCGCAAGCAACTGGAAGCCTACGGCGACGATACCCAGAGCATTCAGCGTTTCGGCGAGCAAGTCATCACCGAGATGTGCGAACGCCTGCTCCAGGGCGGTGCGCCAGGGCTGCACTTCTACACGCTGAACCAGGCTGAAGCGAGCCTGGCGGTGTGGAACAACCTGAAGTTGCCGCGTTAAGCATCAAGGCAAGATCAAAAGATCGCCGCCTGCGAAAGCTCCTACAGGGGAAATGTGTAATCCCTGTAGGAGCTTTCGCAGGCGGCGATCTTTTGCTTTCAGGCACTTTTATTGTGCGGCAATCCACGGAGTTAGAGCATCTGCCACCAGTTTCTGGCTCTTTCGCGTTTCTCGTCGTAATCTCAAGCCCATGCCTTTGATCACGCAGTTCATCACCCTGCTTGTATTCACTTGCCTGAGCTTCGCCGCTCGGGGCGAGAAATTGCGCATTGTCACCGAACCCTGGGCACCTTACGTGTACGAGGAAAACGGCAAAGCCCTGGGCCTGGACTACGAAACCACCGCCATCGTCTTCAAGCGCCTGGGCATCGAAGTGGAATGGCAGTTCCTGCCTTGGAAACGCTGCCTGTCGATGCTCGAAACCGGCCAGGCGGATGGCGCGCTGGACATTTTCCACAGCGAAGAACGTGATGCGACCCTGCTCTACCCCAGCGAACCGCTCTCGGAAGTCCAGTTCGTGATGTTCTACGCCAACGCCCGGCCCCACCCGTTTCGTACCCTCGACGAACTGCGCGGCCTGACCATCGGCATCTCTCCCGGCTACCTGTACAGCCAGGACTTTCGGGACTCGACCCTGTTCACCCGGGAACCGGCACCCAGCCATGAAGCAAACTTCGGCAAACTGGTGCGCGGGCGAATCGACCTGCTGATCACCGACCGCAGGGTGGGCCAGCACCTGCTCGACGAACTGAATATCCGCAACAAGATCACCGAAAACCCCACAGTCATCAGTCAGCAGAGCCAGTTTCTGGCGGTGCGCCGCAATGCCGGCATGGACCTGCTGGTGCAGCGCTTCGGCGCCGAACTCAAACGTTTCAAGCGCGAACCGGCCTACGCCGAACTCAGCGCGCGCTACGGCGCCGCCCCGGCCATTACCGTCAACCCCGCGCGGACCACGGCCAACACAGAAAAAACCGTTGAGCAGCAGGAAAGCGGCGCGCAGTGATTGCTCTGTTATACTCCGGCCTTCCCGCCAGGCTCACGCCCGGACGCTCGGAACCGTTCAAGGCATCTCGACCCCGCTACAGCGCAGCTTTCCAGCCCGCGCGAGCGCTCCAGACGAGCCTTCGTGACCGAAGCAGGACCGGACGGGATTGCGTTCCCCATAAACGCCATTCGCGCCAGGCAAGACTCCCATTGGGCCAAGCCCTAACTTAGAACAGGATTACTCATGTCCTTTGCTTCCCTCGGTCTCTCCGAGGCTTTAGTCCGCGCCATCGAGGCAGCGGGCTATACCGAGCCTACTCCGGTGCAACAGCGGGCCATTCCCGCCGTGTTGCAAGGTCGCGACCTGATGGTCGCGGCACAGACAGGTACTGGTAAAACCGGCGGTTTCGCCCTTCCGATCCTGGAGCGGTTGTTCCCCAACGGTCACCCGGACAAATCCCAGCGTCACGGCCCGCGCCAACCGCGCGTACTGGTCCTGACCCCTACTCGCGAACTCGCCGCGCAAGTGCACGAAAGCTTCAAGGTCTACGCCCGTGACCTGAAGTTCGTCAGCGCCTGCATCTTTGGTGGCGTCGGCATGAACCCTCAGGTCCAGGCCATGTCCCGTGGCGTCGACGTGCTGGTGGCCTGCCCTGGCCGTCTGCTCGACCTCGCCGGCCAAGGCAGCGTCGACCTGTCCCACGTGGAAATCCTCGTGCTGGACGAAGCCGACCGCATGCTCGACATGGGCTTTGTCCATGACGTGAAGAAGGTCCTGGCCCGCCTGCCAGCCAAACGCCAGAACCTGTTGTTCTCGGCGACCTTCTCCAAGGACATCACCGACCTCGCCGGCAAATTGCTGCACAACCCGGAACGCATCGAAGTCACGCCGCCGAACACCACGGTCGAGCGCATCGAGCAACGCGTATTCCGCCTGCCGGCCAACCACAAGCGTTCGCTGCTGGCGCACCTGATCACCGCTGGCGCCTGGGAACAGGTCCTGGTGTTCACCCGCACCAAGCACGGCGCCAACCGCCTGGCCGAGTACCTGGACAAACACGGCCTGAGCGCCGTTGCTATCCACGGCAACAAGAGCCAGAACGCGCGCACCAAAGCCCTGGCCGACTTCAAGGCCGGCACCGTGCGCATCCTGGTGGCCACCGACATCGCCGCCCGCGGCCTGGACATCGACCAGTTGCCACACGTGGTCAACTTCGAACTGCCGAACGTCGATGAAGACTACGTGCACCGCATCGGCCGTACGGGCCGTGCCGGTCGCTCGGGCGAGGCGATCTCGCTGGTGGCTCCGGACGAAGAGAAGCTGCTGAAAAGCATCGAACGCATGACCAAGCAGAAAATCGCCGACGGCGACCTGATGGGCTTCGATATCAGCGCCGTGGAAGCCGAGAAACCCGAAGCACGCGAGCGTCCGGATATGCGCAACCCGCGCAATCCACGTGGCCCGCGCGGCGATGGTCCGAACGGCGGTGGCGGTGGTGGCGGTCGTAAGGACAAAGGCAAGGACAAGGGCAAGGAAAAGCCGGCGGCTGAGCGCGGTGAGCGTCCAGCCCGCCAGCAAAAGCCGCGCGAAGGCACCCCGGCCCGCGAACAGCGACAACCAAGCCAGCCGCCGCGCGCCGCGGCCGATCGTGCGCCGGACGAATTCCTCGACGACGATATCGATAACTTCGGTAACCGCGTCGACTACGTGCCACAGCAGAAACCTGCCCAGGGCCGCGGCCGTCGTCCGGGTGCCCCGGCACAAGGCACAGCTGCCGGTTCCGGCGCTCCCCGTGGCGGCAAGCCACAGGGCGGTCGCCAGAGCGGTCCGCGCAACAGCGATGGCGCCAGCACCGGCACCCCGCCAGCCAAGCGCAGCGGTCCACGCAGCGGCGCGCCACGTGATGGCCAGGCCCGTCGCGAAGACTCGCGCAACCGCCGCCCGGCCCGTGACGAGCAACCACGTTCGGAACCGGCCGTGCAGAACCCTCGCGGTCCAGCGCCGAAGATCATGCACAAGGAGTCGAAGGCCGATCGCTTCCCGACACCTGAGCAGCTGGATCAACTGCCAAGCCGTCCTCGTGGTGAAAAACCGGCGTTGCTGACCCGCAATCGCTGATTTGTCGCTGCCATGAAAAATGCCCCTGATCTCGCGATCCGGGGCATTTTTTATGCGCAAACACAAAACCTGCAGGAGCCGGCTTGCCGGCGAAGGGGCCCTCGAATTCTGCGCAGACCTCAGGGACGCCTTCGCTGGCAAGCCAGCTCCTACAGGGGGGTTGTGTAGGGCAATAAAAAACGCCCGTACTCGGGAGAGCAGCGGGCGTTTTTTTGTCAGGCGCGAAAATTACTTCGCTTTGACACCTTCAAAGGTCACGTACATTTCAACTGCATCGGACGATGGACCCAGGTCCTTCTGCTTGCCGAAATCGGAACGCTTGAGGCTGAAGGTACCCTCGAAGCCTGCACGGTAGCCGCCCCATGGATCCTTGCCTTCACCCAGGAAAGTGGCCTTGACCACGATTGGCTTGGTCACACCGAGGATAGTCAGGTCGCCAGCCACGTCAGCAGTGTCCTTGCCAGCGGCGTTCTTGCCGGTAGGCTTGACGCTGGTGGAAACGAACGTGGCTTTGCTGCCGTTCAGGAAGTCTTTGCTGGAGATGTGCTTGTCACGCTCGGCATTGTTGGTGAACACGCTGGCGGTGTTCACGTTGAATTCGATCTTGCTGTCTTCAGGCTTGGCAGCGTCAAAGCTGAACTTGCCGTCGATGTCCTTGAAGGTACCGGTGATGAAGCTGTAGCCCAAGTGGCTGATCTTGAAGTCAACGAAGGCATGCTGGCCTTCTTTGTCGACCACGTAGTCAGCGGCCATTACGCTACCGGCGGACAACAGGGCGGAACCGATTGCCAGAGCGGCCAGAGTCTTTTTCAACATACTTTGTTTTCCTTTGGAGTCGAGGTTGAACTTCAGGCTTTGCGACCCAGCATGCGCTTGAGGGTCACATCACGGTCGATAAAGTGGTGCTTCAATGCTGCCAACGCATGGAGGCCGGAAAAAATTACCAGCACCCACGCCAGGTAGAGGTGAATCACGCCAGCGGTATCTGCCTGGTCCGGTAGCCCGGACACCAGTGCAGGCACTTCAAACAAACCAAACACCGGGATACCGACACCTTCGGCGGTGGAAATCAGGTAACCGGCAATCATCACAGCAAACAGACTGAGATACAGAAAGCCATGGCCAAACTTGGCGCCCAGGCGCGTCATGCGGCTGTAGCTGGTCAAGGTCGGTGGCGGCGGACTGATGAAGCGCCACAATACCCGCAGCACCATCACCCCCAGCAACACCAAGCCAATGCTCTTGTGCAGGTCCGGCGCGTCTTTGCGCCAGGTGCTGTAGTAGTCGAGCCCGACCATCCACAGCCCCAACGCGAACAGCCCGAAGACCGCCAGCGCCACACCCCAGTGCATGAAAATGCTGACCCAGCCGTAGCGGGAAGTAGAGTTTCGTAGCTGCATTGCCTAGATCCCTGTAAGTGCTGGCCCCAAGACTATCGATTTACCTATCGAATTAAAGCGGAAAATTTCGCTTTGAAATATCGAGAAATACGATCAAGAGCCTGAATCACGCGGGTTAAGGAAAGATTAAAGTCGAAATTGTGAAAAGAAGTGAATACAAACCAGAGAACACCTGTATCAAAAGTTTTATTCGATTCCTCTCCTCGGTTTTTTTCAGGCGTAAAAAAACGCAGCCTTGAGCCGCGCTTTTTTGCGCTTGAACGTTATCGAGCCCTGGTCTCAGTGGTCTTTGCCTTGCCTAATTGTGGTACACGGGAGGTGGCTGTAGACAGTCAGGATCGTACGGATTCATATCGCATTTGTAGGCCAGTCCATGGCCGTATCTCCGACTGTATCCCTCAGTAAAAAGCTCGGCATTTGCACAACCGGCAAGGGCTATCAATACGATGATTACTGTCAGTTCTTTCATAGGCTCTCCCGTTTCTGAAGAGCATAGAGTCCAAGGTCAAGCGCTACTCATCATTCCCTTCCGATTCGCTTGTGGGAAGTCTCTGATATATCGCTGAGGCGTGTAGGACTGGCCGTCAACGCCGAGATGCCTCATGTTTGATGGCAAAAAAAAGCGCGACCCTCGGGCCGCGCTTTTTTTACGCCTGAACGTTACTGCGCCTTGGTAACCGTGGTCGCCGCTGGCTTCTTCGCTTGCTCAGTCTTTTTCGCCGGTGCCTTGGCCGGGGCTTTTTTAGTCTCGGTCTTCTTCACGGGCGCTTTGGCCGGGGCCTTCTTCGCAGGCTCCGCTTTCACCGGTGCCGCAGGCTTCGGTGGTTCGACCGGAGCAGGTGCAGGGGTCGGCGCCGGGGCGGGTGCAGGCGCCGGGGCTACGGGTTCTGGCGCTTTAACCGGCTCTGGCTTCTTCTCGTCGTCCGAGCCGCCGAACAGGTTGGTGAAGAAGTTACCCTTCTTCGCCGCTACCGCGCCGGCTGCCGCTGCGGCGGCGACTGGAGCGGCCTTCGGTTCAAACGACTTGCCCGCCGCCAGGTCTTCCACCTGACTGGCCGCACGCTGGCCGGTGCGCAACGCGCCTTCCAAGGTACCCGGGTACAGGGTGTCGGTGTGCTCGCCGGCAAAGGCTACGCGCTGGATCGGGCGTTCCCACAGGCGCCAGAACTTGCTGATCTGACCTGGGCCGAAGGCCAGGTAGGCGCCGCCCATCGAAGGGTCGGTGCTGTAGCGACGGATTTCATAACCGGTGAACGAACCGCGCGCCTGTGGATAAAACGCGTGGAGGCGGATCAGCACCTGATCGACCATCTGCTTGTCGCCGAACGCCTGCATCACCCGTGCGTTATCGCCGGAAAGGTTGATCACCACGTTGGCGCCGCCCTTCAAGGCCGGCTCGATCCACAACATGCCCAGGCCAGTGTTGCTGAAAATCTCGCCGGACATGCGCGCTTTAGGCTCCCACACCGGCGTCTTGAACTTCAGCATGATCTGGTCGCGCCAGCCATAGTTGGTGCCCTTGATCGCCGCCAGGTGCTGGGCGTCCAGCGCCGGGGTCATCTGGATCTTGTTCAGTGCGCGCAGCGGCACGGCCAGTACCACGTAGTCAGCCTGATAGCCAACGCTGCCGACCTTGACGGTGACGCCGTCCTTGTCCTGGCTGATGGACGAGACCGGGGAGCTGGTCTTGATGGTTTTCAGCTGCTTGACGAAGGCTTGGGCCAGCACCGGGCTGCCGCCGACCAGGCGCGAAGCACGCAGGTCACGGTCGGAAACGCCACGGTAAACGCGGCTCTGCTGGGCGAAGTACAGCAGTGAGATACGCGAAGGTTCGTCGTAACGGGTACGGATCTGCTGGTTCACCAACTGACGGGCCGTGGCCGGCAGACTCAGGCGATCCAGCCAGTTGGACACGTTGATCTGGTCCAGGGCGTGCAGCGTGTTGTTGGCCGACGGGTTTTGCGGGTCCTCAATCGAGCGCGCCAGGTCGTCCACGGTCTTTTCGTAACGCTTGAGCGCTTCGGCCGTGGTTGGATCCTTGGTGGCCAGGTCGGCGGCGGTGTAATACACGCCGTCGATCAGGTAGCTCGGTGTGCGCACGAATTCAGGGGCTGGCGTAGTGCTCAGCTTGAATTCCGATACGTACTTGTTCAGTACCGGCTGGGTCTTGTCGTTGCCGATCCACTCGCTGGTGGCCATGCCGGAACGACCGCCCAGGCTCGGCTTGGCTTCCAGCAGCGTGACCTGCCAGCCTTTTTTCTGCAGCTCATAGGCAGCCGTGAGGCCCGAAACCCCGCCGCCGATCACGATCGCGGTTTTATCCTTTGCCAGCGCAGACACGCTGAACAGCCCCAACATCACCAGCGCACAGGCGCGCAGCCAACCGACAGACATTCAGCGAACTCCGGAAATTCAGGAAAAAATAGCGGTTTTGCGAGCCAGGCGGCCCAAGAACCGCGAAGGATACGTCAGCCGTCAGACGCCCGCCAGCAACGTCTATCGCCCTATACAAAGTAGCTCAATCGACACAATGGGTTGTTCCCGAGGCACGCATTGCATAGGCTTGCGCGATTGTAAGTCCGCGCATGTCACGGAACGCCTCGAGGAGACTGAACATGGGCCTGAATAATCAGTGGATGCAACGCGATCTCGCGGTGTTGTGGCATCCCTGCACCCAGATGAAAGATCACGAACAACTGCCGCTGATCCCGATCAAGCGCGGTGAAGGCGTGTGGCTGGAAGATTTCGAAGGCAAGCGCTACCTCGACGCGGTGAGCTCCTGGTGGGTGAACGTGTTCGGTCATGCCAACCCGCGCATCAACCAGCGCATAAAGGACCAGGTTGATCAGCTGGAGCACGTGATCCTCGCTGGCTTCAGCCATCAGCCGGTGATCGAGCTGTCCGAGCGCCTGGTGAAGATGACGCCGGAAGGCCTGACCCGGTGCTTCTACGCCGATAACGGCTCATCCTGCATCGAAGTCGCGCTGAAAATGAGCTTTCACTACTGGCTCAACCGCGGCGCGCCTGACAAGAAGCGCTTCGTCACCCTGTCCAACAGCTACCACGGCGAGACCATGGCGGCGATGTCGGTGGGCGACGTGCCACTGTTCACCGAAACCTACAAGGCGCTGCTGCTCGACACCATCAAGGTGCCGAGTCCCGATTGCTACCTGCGCCCTGAGGGCATGAGCTGGGAAGAGCACTCGCGCAACATGTTCGCCGCCATGGAGCAGACGTTGGCCGAGAACCACGATAGCGTCGCGGCGGTGATCGTCGAGCCGCTGATCCAGGGCGCCGGCGGCATGCGCATGTACCACCCGGTGTACCTCAAGCTGCTGCGCGAAGCCTGTGATCGTTATGGCGTGCACCTGATCCACGATGAAATCGCTGTCGGCTTCGGCCGCACCGGGACGATGTTCGCCTGCGAGCAGGCCGGCATCCGCCCGGATTTCCTGTGCCTGTCCAAGGCCTTGACCGGCGGCTACCTGCCGCTGGCGGCGTGCCTGACCACCGACGACGTCTACAGCGCCTTCTACGACGATTACCCGACCCTGCGCGCCTTCCTCCACTCCCACAGCTACACCGGCAACCCGCTGGCCTGCGCGGCGGCCCTGGCGACGCTGGATATCTTCGAAGAAGACCACGTCATCGAGAACAACAAGGCCCTGGCCCAGCGCATGGCCTCGTCCACCGCTCACCTGGCCGATCATCCGAACGTCAGTGAAGTGCGCCAGACTGGCATGGTGCTGGCTATCGAGATGGTCAAGGACAAAGCCAGTAAAGAGGCTTATCCGTGGCAGGAACGCCGCGGCCTGAAGGTGTTCCAGCATGCGCTGGAGCGCGGCGCCTTGCTTCGCCCGTTGGGCAGCGTGGTGTATTTCCTGCCGCCGTACGTGATCACCCCGGAGCAGATCGATTTCCTCGCCGAAGTCGCCAGTGAAGGGATCGACATTGCCACCCGCGAGAGCGTCAGCGTGGCGGTGCCGAAGGATTTCCATCCGGGGTTCCGCGATCCGGGCTGATTGGTTTCACCCTGGTTTCTGTGGTGCAAGGGCTGACGCCTTCGCGGGCAAGCCCGCTCCCACAGTTAACCGCATTACCCTGTGGGAGCGGGCTTGCCCGCGAAGGCGTCAGCAAGACCTACATTTGAATTACAGAGACCACGCATGAGACTGTCCCGCTTCTTCATCGACGCTCCCTTGAGCACTGGCGAGCACGAGTTGCCCGAGGCCCAGGCCCATTACATCGGGCGCGTGCTGCGCATGGCCGAGGGCGATGCGTTGCAACTGTTCGACGGTTCCGGCCATGAATTTCGCGGCACGCTGGTGGAAGTCGGCAAAAAACGCGTAGTGGTACAGATAAACGAACAGTTCGCCGGCCAGGTCGAATCGCCGCTGCAGATCCACCTCGGCCAAGGCTTGTCCCGAGGCGAGCGCATGGACTGGGCGATCCAGAAAGCCACCGAACTGGGCGTCACGCAAATCACGCCGATTTTCAGCGAGCGTTGTGAAGTCCGCTTGAAGGATGAACGCGCCGACAAACGCCTGCTGCACTGGCGCCAGGTAGCAATCAGCGCCTGCGAGCAATGCGGGCGCTCACGGGTGCCGGTGATTCATCCGCCGGTGCTGTTGGCTGACTGGCTCAAGCAGACTGAAGCCGAATTGAAACTCGTGCTGCATCCGGTGGCCGAGCCATTGGTCAGCCATGCCAAGCCTGCGTCCCTGGCGTTCCTGATCGGCCCGGAAGGCGGTTTGTCCGACGCCGAAGTCGATCAGGCCAAGGCCAACGGCTTCCATGCCGCCCGCCTCGGCCCGCGAGTGTTGCGCACCGAGACCGCGCCGGTTGTGGCGCTGGCGGTGGCCCAGCAACTCTGGGGTGATTTCTAAAGCTACTGCACCGGATCGCTTACCGGCTTGGCAATGATCGCCTTGAGTTCGCTGGTCATCGGGAACTCAAGGTTCAAACCCTTCGGCGGGATCGGCTGCTCGAACCAGCGCTGGTAAATGCCATTGATCTCGCCCGAGCTATACAGGTCCGCCAACACGCCGTTGACCAGGGCGAGGAACTGCGGATCGTCCTTGCGCACCATGCAGCTGTAGATCTCCCGCGATTGCTCCTCCCCGACCACCACCCACTTGTGCGGATCATTGGCCTTGGCCCGCTCGCCGTAGAGCAGCGCGTCGTCCATGTAGAACGCCGCCGCCCGACCCGATTGCAGCATCTGGAAGGCTTCGCCGTGGTCTTTGGCGCTGATCACGAACATGCCGATCTTGTGATCGACGTTGTAGCTTTTCAGGAAGCGCTCGTTGGTGGTGCCGGCCGTGGTCACCACATTCTTGCCGCGCAGGTCGGCAAAGCGCTTGATCCCGCTGTCCTTCGCGGTGAGCAGCTGGCCTTTGACGTAGATGAAGCCATAGGAGAACGCCACCTGTTTTTGCCGTTCGGCCGTGACGCCGGTGGAACCGCACTCCAGGTCCACGGTGCCGTTCTGCACCAATGGAATGCGGGTCTGCGAGGTCACCAGGTTGTACTTCACCTTCAGGTCAGGCCGCCCCAGTTGCTGCTGGATGCGTTCGACGATCTTGCCCGCCAGATCCACCGAGTACCCCATTGGCTTGCCGCTGTGATCACCCACGTAGGAAAAGGGCACCGAAGCATCGCGATAGCCCAGGGTAATGCTGTTGGCACCGGCGATCTTGCCCAGGGTGCCCGTCAGCGGCGTTTCATTGGCCTGCGCCTGACTGCCTAGCAACATGCTGAGGGTGCAAGCGAGCAACGTGATTTTTTGCATTGTTATTCTCCGTTGTGGGTGATGTTTTTTCAGGCAGCCCGGTGGTTGAAACCCTGCAGGTCGATGGAAGGTCGGCGCTCGCCGATCAGTTCGCTGAGCACGCGCCCGCTGCCGCACGCCAGGGTGAAACCCAGCGCACCATGGCCGAGGTTGAGCCACAGGTTGCGATACGCCGTCGCCCCCAGCAACGGTACGCCGCTGGGGGTGGCCGGGCGCATGCCGGCCCACTCGACGGCTTGGTCATATGCACCGGCATCCGGGAAGGTGTCATGGGCCTGACGCTTGATCAGTGCCAGGCGCTTGGGGTCCAGCGCAGGGTCGAAGCCGACGATGTCGACCATCGCCGCCACGCGCAATTGCTCGCCGATGCGGGCATAGACGATCTTGCGGTCATAGTCGGTGATGCTCACGTCCGGCGCCCGGTGACCGACGCCGATGGGCACGGTCAGGCTGTAGCCCTTGAGCGGGTAAAGCGGCAGTTGCAGCCCGGGCAGCGCCAACAGCGGACTGCGGTGTCCGGCGGCGATCACCAGTTGCTCGACCGGCAGCACCTGGTCCCCCATTTCGATGGCCTTGACGCTGCCGTTGCCATGGCGAATCCCGGTCACTGCTTGCCCGAGGAGAAATTCGCAACGGCCGGACGCTTGCAGCCGCGCGGCCAGTTGCTGGCAGAAAGCGTGGCAATCGCCGACCTCCTCCTCCGGGGTGTAGATCGCGCCGACAAAGGGCGCATCGATCAGCGCCGGTTCCAGCTGTGCACATTCGGCCGGCGACAACACTTGCTGTTGTTGCGGGTCGGCCAGACCTTGGCGCGCATGTTCGAAACTGCTGTTCTGACGAAAAGTCACCAGTTTGCCATTGCGCCGCCACTGGAAACCCGCCAGTCCATCGTCCTCGCGCCAGGACTTCAGGGTGGCTTGGCTCAATAGCGCCAGGCGCAGCAAGTGCGCGGCGTTCGCGCGGTTGACCGAGCGTCGGCAGGCGCCGAGGAACGACGCCATCCAACGCCACTGGGCCGGGTCAAAGCGCGGGCGCAGTTTCAATGGTGAGTCGCCGCGCAGCATCCAGCCGATGGCCTGCAACGGCACACCGGCGTCGGCCAGGGGCGCGACATAGCGATAGGACAACTGGCCGCCGTTGGCGAAGCTGGTTTCGCTGCCCAACGAGTCCCGTGCCTCGACCAGCGTTACCTCGAAACCGTCGCGCACCAGCGCATAGGCCGTAGCCAGGCCAATCACACCGCCGCCGATGATGCACACACGCTGAGCCATGTCCGTCCTTAAAACCGTTGTGAAAACATGGTCGAGGTTAGAACCAGGTGACAGACGTTGAACAATGCATAAACATGTTAAACATATAAACAAAGGTTATGGACTTGCCATGCGCCTTCGCCATATCGAGATTTTCCAGGCCATCCGCCAGACCGGCTCGATCAGTGCTGCCGCGCAGTTGCTGCATGTCTCGCAGCCGGCGGTGAGCAAGGTGTTGCAGCACGCCGAGCAACAATTGGGCTTCCCGTTGTTCCTGAGGGTGCGCGGCAAGTTGCAGGCGACGCCGGAAGCGCTGGAGCTGGAGCGCGAAGTGGACAAGGTCAGCGAAAGCCTGCAAGGCGTGCGACGCCTGGCCCAGAGCCTGCGTCGCGAGCCGGGTCACAGCCTGCGCATCGGCGCCACTCCGGCACTGGCTCTGTCATTGCTGCCGCCGGCCATTCATGAGTGGACTATGCA
Organism: Pseudomonas serbica; assembly: GCF_028823535.1. Taxonomy (GTDB): domain Bacteria; phylum Pseudomonadota; class Gammaproteobacteria; order Pseudomonadales; family Pseudomonadaceae; genus Aquipseudomonas; species Aquipseudomonas serbica. The sequence continues at coordinate 205,904 of NZ_JAQIYM010000001.1, forward strand.
CTACCCGGACATCGTCTGCGAATTGTCCAGCGCCCACAGTCGCGAACTGGTGCAGAACCTGTTGATGCGTGAAGTGGATGTCGCCCTGACCCTGCAACGCCCGGATCACCCGGGGCTCAAGGCCCAGGCCCTGGCGTGCGGCGTGCTGGTGGCGCTGGCGCCGAGGGGTTACTGGCCACAGGAAGAGACGGGAAAACCATTGCCGCTGATGGCCCTGGCGAATGCGCCGCTGATTGGTTTATCCAGTGCCGATCCGCTGGCAGCACGGCTCGACAGTTACCTGGAAGCCGTTGAACCGCCACCCCGGGTGCGCATCGCCGTGCAGACCTACTCCCTGGCTCGGGCGATGGTGGAGTCTGGCGCGGGCGTGGCGGTGATCGATCCGTTCACCGCCCTCGGCGCGTCTCCCGACACCACAACCATTCGCCCTCTGGCGCCGCCACTGCCCATTACCCTGTACGCAGTGACCCGCGCCGCCGAACCACCGCCCCACACTTTGAACGACTTATTGCAGGTGTTCAGCCGTCGAGCCCAGGAGCAATTGGATCGCCTCGCCTGTCCCTGAAGAAGGCCGCTTCGCCTACAAGACGTAAAAGAAAATCGCCACAAAATGAAGCAAACTCCCGGCGATTACGAACAGGTGCCAGACCCCATGGGCATGCCGCAGGCGATGGTCCAGGGCAAAAAAGATGATGCCCACGGTATAAAAAATCCCCCCCGACGCCAGCCACGCAAACCCGGCAGTGCCTAGCGCCGCCAGCAACGGCTTGACCGCCACCAGCACAATCCAGCCCATCACCGCGTAGATCACGATCGACAGGATGCGCGCTTCCGACCTCGGCTTGATTTCCTGCAGGATGCCGATCAGCGCCAGCCCCCAGACAATCCCGAACAAAGTCCAACCCCAGGGCCCGCGCAGGGTCACCAGGCAGAACGGCGTGTAGCTGCCCGCGATCAACAGGTAGATCGAGAAGTGATCGACTTTCTGCATGATCGCTTTCTTGCGTCCGCGCACGCTGTGGTACACGGTCGATGCGCTGTACAACACCAGCAAGGTAAAGGCGTAGATCGCCATGCTGACGATCTTCCAAGGACTGCCGTCAAGGCTGGCAACCACGATCAACCACACTCCGCCGACAAACGCCGCCACGGCCCCGACCAGATGCGTCCAGGCGTTCAATCTTTCCCCGTGATACATCGTTTACCCCACCTCGAAAATCGATAAAGCACAATATGGCGCGATCCAACCCGCATGCGTGCACAATCGGGTTATCCCAATAAGAGCCCACCCCATGCTGATCGATGAAGAGTTGACCCTGAAAAAACTCGAGGTGTTCCTGGCTTTCATGCGCACCGGCAACCTGGCCCGCGCCGCTGCCGAATTGCAGACCAGTAACGTTAGCGTACATCGGGCCATCCACTCCCTGGAAAGCGCCCTGCGCTGCCCGTTGTTCAAGCACGAGGGGCGCAACCTGACGCCACTGGAAAGCGCCTACGTCCTCGAAGAACGGGCGCAGAAGTTGATTCAGGATGTGGTCGAAACCGTGCGCCTGACCCGCGAAGCTGCCGGGTTCTCCGCCGAGCGTTTCAAATTGGGCTCGCTGTATTCACTGACGGTCAAGACCGTGCCGCAACTGATCATGGGCCTGAAGATCCGCCGCAGCGAACTTAACATCGACCTGATCCTGGGCTCGAACTTCGACTTGCTGTACAAGCTCAAGAACATGGAAGTCGACGCGATCCTGGTGTCCCTGGACGACAGTATCAACGACCCCGATTGCGAGCAGATCCCGCTGTTCTCTGACGACATCTTCCTCGCCACCCCCGCCGATTCCAGGTTCGCCCAGCGTACCGAAGTCGACCTGGCCGAAGTCCGCGACGAAACCTTTATTACCCTGACCCAGGGCTTCGCCACGCATCAGGACGGCAAGCGGGTATTCGAGCAGGCGGGGTTCGAGCCGAAGGTAGCGATGCAGGTCAACGACATCTTCACCCTCCTGAGCATGGTCAGCTCGGGCGTCGGGTATGCGTTGCTGCCGGGCAGGATTGCGGCGGTGTACGAAAACCGGGTGAAGCTGATTGCGTTGCAGGAGAAGTATCGGTTGCAACAGCACATTGGCGTGGTGTTCCTGAAGGCCAAGGAGCGTGACCCGAATTTGCTGGCGTTGCTGGCGGAGTGTCGGATGTATGCCAATCGCCAGGCTTGAGACCGCGTCGCGCCCTTCGCGAGCAGGCTCGCTCCCACATTGGAATGCAATCCCTTGTGGGAGCGAGCCTGCTCGCGAAGGCGTCATGGCAAGCGAAACAAAATCCTAGCCAACAATCCCGCGAACAATGAAGAACAACAACGAAGGCCCCAGCAAGCACCCAAGCCCGGTGTGGAAAGTCGCCGTCAACGCGCCATAAGGTACCAACCGCCGATCCGTCGCCGCCAGCCCCGCCGTCACCCCGCTCACCGTACCCGCCAGGCCGCCGAACACCATCGCCGAGCGCGGGTTATCCAGGCCCATCCAGCGTGCCGCCATCGGCGTGCCGACCATCACCAGGATCGCCTTGATCAGCCCTGTGGCAATCGACAGCGCCATTACGTCCGAGGTCGCGCCAATCGCCGCACCGGTCACTGGCCCGACGATGTAAGTCACCGCCCCCGCGCCAATCGTGGTCATGCTCACCGCATCGCGATAACCAAACACCCAGGCCATGCACGCGCCGACAATGAACGGCAGCACCGTGCCCAGCAGCAGCGCGATCACGCCGATCAACCCGGCCTTTTTCGCTTCGGTGGCCTGCACTTCGAACGCCGTGGCGACAATGGCGAAATCGCGCAGCATGGCGCCGCCCATCAAGCCGATGCCGGAGAACAGGGTCAGGTCCGCCAGGCCTTTTTGCCCGCCGGTCATGGTGCCGCCGACCCAGGCCAGGACCAGGCCGATGACGATCGCAATCGCCGAGCCATGGATGCGCCCGAACGTCAGGCGCTTGGAGAGGATGACAGATACCCACATGATCACGCCGACGAAGGCAAATGCCGTGACCAGGCCGTTGTGTTCCAGGCCTTTCTCGATGAGATCCCACATATCAGCGACCTCCTACTGGCGTGCCGACGGGGGTCATTTCCGTGGGCTCATCGGGCAAGGGTTCGCCCTTGTGGGTCCGGCTGATCAGGGCAATGGTGCAGCCGCAGACCACCACCGAGCCGATCGCCGCCAGCACCGCCACCGGCCCACCGTGCAAGGCCGTGACCACGTTTTGTTGCGCCGCCATCGCCACCACCACCGGAATGTACATGGCACCCCAGAACCCGACGCCCATTTCGCAGTCCTTGGTCATGCCGCCGCGTTTGTGCATCCACAACCGCGCGCAGATCAACAGGATCATCGCGATCCCGACCCCGCCGACGTTGGATTTGACGCCCAGCAAGACACCGAGCATGTCGCCCATGATCACCCCTGCCAGCGTACAGATCGCCAGCAGCGCCACACCGTAAATAATCATTGTTGTCGTCCTCAAAGTGCATCGTCGAATGTTGTTCTTGTTGTTCGAAGCCTCAGGGTGTCTAGGGGTGGCGACGTCCCTCCTCACGCAACAGCGCCTGCAGGGTATCGAGCCGGGCACCGTCGAAAGCGATCACGGTGCCCTGTTCGAATACCCGGCGCGCCAGCCCGGTCAACACCGCACCGGGCGGCAGTTCGATCTGCAGGCGTACGCCACGCTCGTAGGCGCTTTGCACCGTGCCGCGCCAATCCACCACGCGGCACATGTTGTAGGCCAGGTCGTCGCGCAAGGCCTCGACCTTGATCACCGGGCGCGCACGACTGCCGCTCAGGTAGCCAATCTTCGGCGTTTGCAGCTTCACATTGGCGAACGCTTCGGCCAGGGTTTGCGCCGGCGCATCCAGCAGCGGGCAGTGCGACGGCACACTCACCGCCAGACGCTTGGCCAGCCCTGCCCCGCGTGCTTTTGCCAGTTCGGCCAGCGCCTTCATCCCGGCGTCACTGCCGGCAATCACCACCTGGTTTTCGGCATTGATATTGGCCAGGTACACCGGCGTATCGACGCTGTGGACCCGGGCCAGCAAACTCTCCACCACCGCCAGTTCCAGGCCGATGATCGCGGTCATCCCGTAGCCCTGTGGATACGCCTGCTGCATCAACTCACCGCGCAGGTTGACCAGGTGCAGCGCATCGCTGAACTCCAGGGCACCGGCGACCACCGCGGCCGGGTAGGCACCAATGGACAGCCCGGCGACGTAATCCGCCGGCAATGAGAACTGCCGTGCGGCCGCCACACCGGCGATCAGCAGGCAGAGTTGCACCGCCCTCGTCGATCGCAATGCCTCGGCAGAATCAAGCAGTCGCACGTCTTCACCCAACACATCGCAGGCTTCACTCAGGGTTTCCCCAGGCAAACCCTGAAGCATGCCCGGCCGCTGCGCACCCTGACCCGGGAACACCAGCAAGCTGCTCACGCTGCCTGCTCCCGGGGGTTCCATGGGTCGATCACCAGGCAGGCTGCCGTGGCATTCTTGAGCAGGACCCGAGTGGAAGCGCTCGCCCATTCACGCAAGGCGACAGCGCCAGACGAAGTCTGCAACTGCATGTCCACCCCACAGGGCGCCGCATCGAGCAATGCCAGCAACTCCCGAGCCTGATCACGGGTCAGCGCTTGTGGCGTGCGCAGAATCAGGTCCAGATCGCTGGCCTCATGCAGCGCTGCAAAGCCGCTGGCCAATTCAAACCCGGCGCTACCGCTGACACCCCAGGCCCAACCGCAGGCATCGAGTACGGGGCGCAATTGAGCCAAGGCCTCAAGCGCGGGCAGGTCGCGGTGAGTATGGACATGACACAGCTGTTCCGGACTGACCCGACGGGTGATCGCTGCGATCGCCATCGAGGTCCCATAACGCTGCTCACGCAAACGGCCACGCACGCCGACCGCAATCCGCTCCGCCGTCGAAGGCGCGCGGCGCACCACCACGGGCTGGCCGGCTTCGATCGACTCAATCGCCCAGGCAGGCGCATCCACGGGCAACTGCTGCGGGGTCATGCCCCACAGCAGGTCGTGGGCCAGGTAACGGCTCACCACTGCTCCCTCAGCAATTGGCGAACCTTGCTTGAGGCCGCGCGATTGGCCGCGCCGAGTCGACCGCTGAGATCCGTGCCCTTGTGCGCGACATCGTCGATCGCCTGGACCAGGCATTCGCTCACCCGCGCCAGATCCGCCGCGGTAGGCTGTTCGATCTGCTGCACCGCCAGGGTTTCCCAGAGCAGGCCGAGGCTGGCATAGCTGTCGATGTCATAGGCCATCGGCGGCACGCTGGCGGCCAGGGTTTCCAATTCTTCGACACTGCGCAAGGTCACCCGCGCCGCCGAGGCCTTGCCCATGGCGTGCACCATCACGCCCGGATCGCGCAGGGCAATCAGCCGGTTGGCCTGATAGCCATGGGCGAGAAACGCCCCGGACATGGCCTTGCCCACCAGCAGACCGATGACGGCATGCCCGGCCAGACGGGCGCGGGCATAGCTGTCCGCCGCAGCGGCCAGCGCCTGATGAATGCCGAGGGCTTCTTCACGGCGACCATAGGCCTGGCTGGGCACGTCGACGATGGCGATCAAGGCGCGTTTTTGCGGCTTGCCGTGATCGGCGGCGATCATCTCGTCCACCGCCTTGGCCAGGCCCCAGCCTTCGAGCAGACCGACTTCGCCATGACGAGCGCGGACGAAACGGTTGCCAGGGTCGGCCACCACGGCGATAAACCGCACGGCTTGTTCACCTAGAAACCCATCCGCCACTTTCAGCGAGGCCGGCACACCGTCGACCGGCTTGGCAGCGGCAGCCAAGGCATTGAACCAGTTCAAGCCTCTGAGGGAATAGGCACTCATGGGCGCTCTCCTTGATACAGATCGCGAACCGTCGCCGGTTCGATTTGCGGTTCGGCGTCCAGGCGCGCCAGCCGTTGCAGAAACAGCTCGGCCTGAGTACTGCGTGGCTGCGCGGGCAACCCTTGCTTGAGCAGTTCACCGACCTGCTGGCGAATCTGCGCGACGTCGTCATCGGTGTAGCGATCCACCAGCCCCGTGGCAAACCGTTGCTCGCCGCCGGTGAGGCTCCAGATGAAAGGACGATCCCGCGAGTCATATTCCTCGAGCCCCGCCTCCTGTTCGATCACCTGTGGGCCGTTCAGGCCCAGACGCGCTTCCCGGGTCACCAGCAGGTAGCTGCACAGCCCGGCGGCAATCGACATGCCGCCAAAACAACCAACGCTGCCCGCCACCACGCCAACCACTGGCTGGTACTGGCGCAGATCGACAATCGCCGCATGAATATCGGCAATCGCCGCCAACCCGAGATTGGCTTCCTGCAAACGCACGCCACCGGTTTCCAGCAGCAACACGGCGCGGGTGGGGATGCCCTTGCGGTTGTCCTCGGCAGCCAGTTCCAGCGCCCCGGCAATTTTCGCCCCGCCGACTTCACCGAGGCTGCCGCCCTGGAAGGCCCCTTCGATGGCCGCGATCACCACCGGCAAACCCTCGAGGCTGCCCTTGGCGATGACCACGCCGTCATCGGCCTGTGGCACAACACCCTGGCGCGACAGCCACGGCGACATGACCCGCTGGAACGGGTCGAGCAATTCGCGGAAGGTGCCGGCATCGAGCAAGGCTTTGGCCCGTTGCCGCGCACCCAGTTCGACGAAGCTGTGCTTATGGAGAAGTGCTGTACTGTCAGTCATGACCGATCTCCTCGAAGCCCTGCTCCAGGCGCAGGCGGACCACGCCGGGCGTGGCGCCGAAATCGTGGATATCGATGTCCATGGCCGGCGGGGTCTGGCCGTCGAACATCCGCGCGAACAGGTGCTGCCAGCGTTGTTCGCTGCCGTTGACCGAGGTCTGCACGGTGATGGTCAGCTTGCCGGCCTGACCCGGTTCGATCAGTACTTCCAGATCGCCCGAGCCTACACAACCCACCAGCGTGCGACCGCGTGGCGGCTGACCGGCGGGGAATTCAAAGGATAAGGTTTCCATCAAAACGCTCCCTGAGTAATGCCATCGCCAGACTCGATACGATCGATGAACAGGCAGGCTGCGAGCAGGTCGGCAGCGCCACCGGGCGAGGCATTCAATGCGATTAATTGTTGGTCCAGCACGTGCAGCCGACGACGCCCGGCGAGGCTGGCACTGCCGCCCGCGTCGAGCACGGCCTGGGCGCCCAGTTGCATGGTGTGCAGGCCCTCTTCCCCGGCGCGATACAGCACGCAGGTGTCGGCCAGGTTGGTCATGATCGCCAGCAGCGCATCGAGCCGCGCGTTCTGTTCGCCATGGCCGGCCGCGCGGCTGCACTTGAGTTGCGGCAGCGCGCGTTGGGTCACTGCCGGGAAACCGAGCTGCGCTTCCTCACGGGCACCCCGTGCGCCGTAGCGTTGAGCGACCTGGGCGCCATGGCTCAGCGGACTCGGTGCGTAACGATCATCGAGCAAGGCCAGGCGTGCGGCGCGCAAGGCGACAGGGCCGGCGGCGCTGGATTGCGGTTCAAGCGCAACCGCGGCGACCAACAGGCCCAGCGCCCAGATCGCCCCGCGATGGGTATTCACGCCGTTGGTGGTGGCAAGCATCGCCTGTTCGCCTTCACGACCGATCAGGCCAATGGCCTCGCGCAGCGGCAATCCGACCTCGCCGATCTCGATAGCGATTTGCGCCATTTCCTTGAACGCCGGCCACAAGGCCAGCGCCGAGGCGTGCATCAGCCCCAGGTGCAGATCGGTATGGGCACCATTGCCGCGGCGGTCGACCAGCGCCGGTTTCGGCGACAGGTCCGCCTCGTCGATCAACGCGTCCACCGCCAGGTCTGCCAGGCGTTCGGCCAGGCTCAGGGTTTTCGGTTGCAGGTTGAGTGCGTGCATTACCAGCTCCTGAATTTGGCGGGCGGGTTGTAGAGGCCACCGGACCACTCCACCAGGTCGGCCACGCTCTTCGCGGCGAGCAATTCGCGGGTGGCGTCGGTGCGGCGGATGCCAAGGTCTTCGGGCAAGGCGATCAAGCCTTCGCGGCGCATGCGCGCGGTGTCCTTGGGGTCGTGGCGCAGGCCGATGGCGGTCACCCCGGCCACGGCGGCGATCATGGCCCGGCGCTCTTCCAGCGAACGGGCCTTGTACAGATAGGCGATGCCTTCTTCGGTCAGCAGGTGGGTGACGTCGTCGCCGTAGATCATGATCGGCGCCAGCGGCATGCCGCTTTTCTTCGCCACCTCCACCGCGTCGAGGGTTTCGACGAAGGTCGGTTTGCCGCCTTCCTGGAAGGTCTCGACCATTTGCACCACCAGTTTCTTGCCGCGTTCGAGCATCGGCTCGGCCGCATCGGCGTGGCGCATGTCGAGCCAGGCTGGTGTGCCGTGGCGGCGACCGCGCGGGTCGTGGCCCATGTTCGGCGCGCCACCGAAACCGGCCAGGCGACCGCGGGTCACGGTGGAAGAATGGCCGTCGCCGTCGACTTGCAGGGTGGCGCCGATGAACAGGTCCACCGCGTATTGCCCGGCCAGTTGGCTGTACATCCGGTTGGAGCGCAGGGAGCCATCGCGCCCGGTGAAGAACACGTCCGGCCGGGCGGCGATGTAGTTTTCCATGCCCAGTTCGGTGCCGAAGCAATGCACACTTTCGACCCAGCCACTTTCAATCGCCGGGATCAGGGTTGGGTGGGGATTGAGCGTCCAGTTGCGGCAGATCTTGCCCTTGAGGCCGAGGGATTCACCGTAGGTCGGCAGGATCAGCTCGATGGCCGCGGTGTTGAAGCCGATCCCATGGTTGAGCGACTGCACGTTGTGTTTTTCGTAGATCCCGCGAATCGCCATCATCGCCATCAGCACATGCACCGGCTTGATGTGCCGGGGGTCACGAGTGAACAGCGGCTCGATGTAGAACGGCTTGTCCGCCACCACCACGAAGTCGACCCAGGAAGCGGGAATGTCGACCCGCGGCAAGTCGCTGACGTCGTCCACCAACTGGTTGACCTGGACGATGACGATGCCGTCGCTGAAGGCCGCCGGCTCGATCAGCGCCGGGGTGTCTTCGGTGCTGGGCCCGGTGTAGATGTTGCCGGCGCGGTCGGCCATGAAACCGGCGCTGAGCACCACGTTGGGGATCAGGTCGACCACCAGTCGCGCATAGAGCTCGATGTAGGTGTGGATCGCGCCGATCTCCAGCAGGCCGTCTTCGAGCAACTGGCTGATGCGCAGGCTCTGGGTACCGGCGAAGGAGAAGTCGAGCTTGCGGGCGATGCCGCGTTCAAACAGGTCCAGGTGCTCGGAGCGCCCGACGCTGGGCATGATCATGTGCAGGTCATGCAGCTTCGCGGGGTCGGCCTTGGCCAGGGAACGTGAAAGAAAATCCGCCTGCTTCTGGTTGTTGCCCTCCAGCACCACGCGGTCGCCAGGCAGGATCAACGCCTCCAGTGCCGCCACGATCTTGTCGGTGGGCAACACCACACCGTCAGCCAGGTCTCGCACCTGCGCAAGACGCCGCTGCTTTTCGCTACGCCGCCGCGTCCATCGCGAGTCGGGGGATATTGTTGTTGTCATGACCACTCCACGGGTTCGCTGTCGTGGGGGTCACAGTAGGAGCGTTGGGTGGGGGCATCAATCAAGCAGAGTGGCGGATTGTTACGCTCAGGTTAATGAACCGGGAAAGTCACGTCGTCAGGGTTGACGCCTTCGCGGGCAAGCCCGCTCCCACATTGGACCGCGGTGAACACAGAGTTTGTGCGCAACTCGATCCAAATGTGGGAGCGGGCTTGCTCGCGAAGGGGCACTTCAGGCGAGCCCGGCGCTCACCAACAACTCCTCCAGCGCCAGCAAATCCGGCACCTTGGCCACTTGATCCGCCACCTGAACCGCCGCTTTCTCCAACGAGCACAACGGCACATCCACGTAGCTCAACTGACTGTCGAGCTTGTACGAGCGCGGAATTCCCTGCACCAGCAGCGCGATGAATTTCAGCTCGGGGCGACCGCCGAGCGCATTGAGAATGACGATTCGCGCGCGTTCACCGATGACGATTTTCTGCCCGCACGCCGATTCGAAGCTGAGCAAAGGAATCTGCCGGTCTCGCCACGCTACCCGTCCCAGGTACCAGGGCGGTGAGTCCAGGTTGAAGGCCGCGGACTGGTAATCGATCAGCTCGGCGACTGCGACGTTGGGCAGGATCAGGTTGCGGTCGGCCAGGGGCAGCAGCAGGCCGGTGAGCTGGCTGTCGCGCGAGTCGTGGCGACGCTCATGCATGGGGCTTGCTCCACAGGGCGATGCTTTCGAGCAATACCGATTCCTGGTAAGGCTTGCCAAGGTAGTCGTTGACGCCGATGGCCATGGCCCGGTCGCGGTGTTTCTGGCCGGTGCGTGAGGTGATCATGATGATCGGCAGATGCCGCAGACGCTCATCGTTGCGCACCTGGGTCGCGACTTCGAAGCCATCCATGCGCGGCATTTCGATGTCCAGCAGCATCAGGTCCGGGCTGTGTTCTTCAAGCAGCAGCATGGCGTCGACACCGTCCTTGGCGGTCAGCACGTTCATGCCGTGGCGCTCGAGCAAACGGCTGGTGACCTTGCGCACGGTGACCGAGTCGTCGACCACCATCACCAGCAATGGCCGCTGTGGCTCGACCTCGACTTCGTGACTCGCCGCATGTTGCGGCGTACGGGCTTGCATGGCGCGAACCGGCGCCAGCAGATCCAGAATCAGCACCACCCGGCCATCCCCCAGAATCGTTGCCCCGGACACCCCTTGCACCGCCGCAAACTGTGGGCCGAGACTTTTCACCACGATCTCGCGCGTGCCCGCCATGGCATCGACCTGCACTGCAATATGCCGCTCGTTGCATTGCACCAGCAGCACCGGCAACGGCAGGCTCTGGCCCGACAGACGTGGACGCGGGCTGGTTTTCAGCAGCTCGCCCAGGTAACACAATTCATAGCGCTGCCCGGCGTATTCATAGGTCGGCGGATCAAGACGGAAATGCCCTTCAAGCTCGTTGGGCAATACGCGGACGATGCCATCGATGGTGTTCAGCGGGATCGCGTATTGGTCCTCCGCGCATTGCACCATCAGGGCCCGGTTGACCGACACGGTGAACGGCAGGCGAATGCGAAAATGCACGCCCTGCCCCGGCACCGAGTCGATACTCATGGTACCGCCCAGCTGCCGCACTTCTTCGTGCACCACGTCCATGCCGACACCACGCCCGGAGATCTGGGTGATTTTCTCGGCTGTGGAAAACCCCGGCTGCAGGATGAATTGCAACACGTCGTGGTCGCTGATGACGCTGCCAGGCTCGAGCAGGCCGCGCTTGATCGCCTTGCGTCGCACCATCTCCAGTGGCACGCCGGCACCGTCGTCGCGAATATCGAAAATGATGTCACCCCCTTCACGCAACAGGTCCAGGGTGATCCGCCCTTGCGCCGGTTTGCCCGCCGCCACTCGCACATCTGCGGGTTCAAGGCCATGGTCGACGGCGTTGCGGAGCATATGCTCCAGCGGCGCGGCCATGCGCTCGAGCACATTGCGATCCATTTCGCCCTCGGCGTTACCGACGATGAACTCGACGTCCTTGCCCAGCTCACTGGCCACCTGGCGGACAATGCGCTTGAGGCGCGGCAGCATCCGTTCGAACGGCACCATGCGCGTGCGCATCAGGCCTTCCTGCAATTCGGTGTTGATGCGGCCCTGCTGTTGCAACAGGTTTTCCGCGTCCTGGTTGCGCCGGTCGAGGGTTTCCTTGAGGTCGAGCAAGTCAGAGGCGGATTCAAACAGGGCACGCGACAGTTGCTGCAATTGCGAGTGGCGATCCATTTCCAGCGGGTCGAATTCTTCGTAGCCCAGGCGCTCGGCGTCGACCTGTTGACGGCTGAGGATCCGGCCCTGGGTTTCGGTATCGAGTCGGCGCAACTGGTCGCGCATGCGCTCGATGGTGGTTTCCATTTCGTTGAGCGCCACCTGCGCGTCGCTCACCTGCTGCTCGATGCGACCGCGAAAGATCGACGTTTCAGCAGCCAGGTTGACCAGGTCGTCGAGCAGCTCCGCCGAGACCTTGACCATGTCTGCCCCAGCTTCGGGTTGCAGCTGTGGCGGCTCGGCTTTTGCCGCCACGGTGAGCGGCGCCGGGGTTTCAGCCAGTACCGGGTGACTGAAGTTCTGGATGGCGTTGATCAGCCGGTCGGCCGGCGGCAATGGCTCACCGGCACGCGCCGCGTCGAGCATCTGTGCCAGGCGGTCATGGCTGCGCTGCAGCAGTTCGAACAACGCCGCGGTGGGTTGCAGCGCGCCGGTGGACAGACCTTCGTAGAGAAACTCCAGCTCATGGGCCAAATCGCCGATCGGAGCGATTTCCACCATGCGCGCACCGCCCTTGAGGGTGTGCAGGTCGCGCAACAGGGTTTCCAATTCCTGGCGGTTCGACGGCTCAGCCTGCCAGCGCAACAGCGCCGCGCCGGAGCTTTCGATGATGTCGAAGCCTTCTTCAAGAAAGATGTCCAGCAACTCGCCATCATGATGGGCCGAGTCGTTGCCGGCTGGCGCCTCGATCACTTCGACGTTGCTCGCGTGACCTTGCCTGAACGCACGAATCGCTTCGATCAGGTTCTCGGGGTCGCCCAGGACTTGATGATTTTTCAGCTGTTCAAGCAACTGCGCCAGACGGTCATGGCTCTGTTGCAGCAACTGCGCGAGCCCTGCGCTGTGGCTGTAACGGCGGTCCACCAGCCCTTCATAAAGACTTTCCAGTTCGTGGGCCAGATCACCGACCGGTTCGACCTCGGCCATCCGCGCGCCCCCCTTGAGGGTGTGCAGATCGCGCTGCAACGACGACAAGGGTGCGGCATTTTGCGGATCGCCAATCCAGCGTTGCAGGGAATGGTTGGCGCTTTCGAGGATATCCTCGGCCTCCTCGAGGAAAATCGACACGATGTCGTTGTCCAGGCCGGTAGCGTGGCCCCCTGTAGGAGCCGGCTTGCCGGCGATGGACGTTAACGATGACGCGTTGTCATTGGATGACCGCGGCGCCTGTGGGTCCATCGCGAGCAGGCTCGCTCCCACAGGGGGTAGCGCGCGTTCAAGTTCTGCGGTGGCGTCGCCCAGCTCGCGGATGCTCAAGGTGCGACTGCCGTCACTGCGAATCAGGCCCATGGCGGATGGGTCGAGGCTTTGATCGAGCAAGCCGTGCAAGGCCCGAACTTTTTCCGGGCGCGGGCTGACTTCCTGGCCGGCCGCCAACTCATCGAGCATGTTGATCAGCGCTTCGTGGGCGCCTTGCGCCTCATGGAAAAACGCTTCGCTGACCGCCAGGCTGCTCTCTTCCACCGCACCATAGAGGTCGAGCAAGGCTTCGCAGAGCTCGTCCACCGGTTGCAGGTCAGCCAGGTGCGCACCTTCGCCGAGGGTGGTCAATTCGTCCAGCAATGCACTGAGCTCCTGGCGCTCGCCCGGATGCTGCTGCCAACGTCGCAACAGGCTTTCGGCGTCCAGCAGGATGTCCATGCCCTGGGCCAGGAAGTTGTTGATCAGCTGCGGGTCACGCTTGATCCGCAGGCCGCTGCTAGGCGTGTTCGAGAGGGTTTTCAGGCGCTCGGCGAGCAGCGTCCTGGCACGCTCGATCAAGGCCCGGGAACCGGGGATTTCAGCCAGCGGATCGCTCTTGAGCTGGCGCAACCCAAGACGAAACAAACCTTCGGCCTCCAGCAGCACTTCAACTTCGTCCAGGTCGAGTGCGATCAGGTGGGCTTTATATTCCCGGGCCAGTTCGTCCAGCGGCGTCGCCAGCTCGGCAATCGGCAGGACCCCGGCTACCGACGCACTGCCCTTGAGCGTGTGCAAGGCGCGCTGCAACTCATCGCTGGCCGCCAGCGGGAGGTGTTCGGCGGCCTGGTCGAGAAAACGGTTGAGGCTATTCAGATGGGTCTCGGCTTCCTTGCGGAAGATTTCCAGCAACAGCGGGTCGAGGGCCGCGACGTCCAGGGTGTCCTCGTCCGCTGCCGTGGCTTCGCCCTTGGCCAAGGCATGGGCACGGGCCGCCAACCGATCGACATCGTCACGTTGGCGCTGGGCATCGGCGGCGTATTCGGCCATCAGTTCCGGGAGTAGATCGAGCACCTCACCGAGCAGCTGGTACACGCTGGCGCCAGGCTGCACGCTCTGTTCGAGGATGCGGTTGAGCAGGTTTTCCATGGCCCAGGCCAGTTCGCCAAGCACCAGGGCGCGCACCATCCGGCCACTGCCCTTGAGGGTATGGAAGGCGCGGCGCAGTTCACTCAGGGCCGATCGGTTGGCGGGGTTCGCCGTCCAGCGTGGCAAATACTCACCAAGGATCTCCAGCACTTCCTCGGTTTCCTCGAGGAACACTTCGCGCAATTCCTCGTCCACCGGCGCTTCGCCTGACGGCGGCGGCAACAGGCTGCCCGGCGTATCGAGCGCGGGCGGGTTCAAGGCCGAGACCGGGTTGGCCAGCACATCGGCCAGGCTCTGGACGATTGCCGGCGCGTCCTGTTCCTGCTGTTGGCGCAGGGATTGTGCTTCGCCAGGGCTCAAGATATCGGCAAGCACCGGCACCTGTTGTTCACTGGGGAAAACCCCGAGCGCAGCCAGGCTGCGTTGCGCCACGTCGAGCAGTTGTTCACCGGGGGCTGCGGGGTCGTCGCTCAGGCGCTCCAGGTAATACTCGATGCTGGTGATGGCGTCGGCCAGACTGTCCAGCGCCTGCCAGCCAGGCTGGCCCGGCTCAAGCAGCAGGTGCTCGCGGATGAACTGATTACAGGTTTCGATCAGGCTCGCCGCACGGCTCAGCGGAATCATCGCCAGCGCACCGCGCACCTGGGTCAACAAAGCCGGCAGTGCCTGCAGGTGCTGACGGTCCCAATCGGCATCGATGTAGTCGACGATCATGTCCTTGGCCTGCTGCAGGCAGATGCGCGCCTCCTTGATAACGATCTGGTGGATCTGCGTCAGGTCGGTGGTGGGCAGGCGGCTGTCTTCCTGGCTTTCCGGCTCCACGGTGCCGACCATGCCGGCCAGCGTCGCTTCGACGTAAAGCAAGGCGCCGGCCACGTCCATGAGAATCGCGTCATCGGGTGCGCGCTGACCTTGGGCCAGGCTCAGCACCACGGCCAGTTGATCGATGATCACCTTGCGAGGCTGGCCGAAGCCCAGCACCGCCAGGGTGTCGGCGATTTGCCGCAGGGGCGCGAGCAGACTGTCGAGGTCCGAGGCATGCTGCCGGTCGCTGCGCACGAACAGGTCCAGGCGCTCCTTGACCCGCACCAGTTCTTCACACAATGCCGACAATACCGAGCGCATGGCGTCCCGGTCGGGACCAGCCAGCCGTGCGCGTTCTTCGTCGACCATCGCGCTGTCAGGCAATGCATCATCCAGTGCGTAGCGATCTTTCATGGTCAGCATCTGCCCGGTGGGATGTTCGGCCTTGGCAATATAGAACAGCAAACTCTTGAGCAACTCGGGTGGCGGCGGATGATTGATACCCTGCATGCCCTCTTCGAGTAAGCGCTTGAGTTCCTTGTCGGCCTCCTTGAAGAGGCTGCGCAAGGCCGGGCTGTTGGCGATGGCGCCGGCACGCATGCCTTCGACCAGCGCCGAAGCGACCTGCCACAGCGGGCTCAGGGGCGCGGAATCGCACAAACTTTCCAAACGCGTGAAAACCTTGGCCAGATACCCGAGATGAGTGTCGTCGTCCTGTTCACGCAGCAAACCGACCAGGGCCATCTGCAACATCTGCCGCAATTTGCGCAGTACATTCGGCAGTTCCGCAGGCGCCAGACTCGCCAGGGACGCTTCGTCCAGTGGAGCCAGGCCGGGCAACTGCGGACTGAAGAGGCTGGTTTCCGACAACAGGCTTTCGCCTCGGGCGCTGCGCAGGTCGTTGATCAGTGGCAATACCACCAGAGGTAAATCGCGGCGGGCGCCTTGCACGCGATCAAGGTAAATCGGCAATTGTCCCAGCGCTTGCAGCATGAGGTGCAACGCTTCGTCGCGATGATTGACGCGATTATGTTGCAAGGCGCTGACCAGTTGCTCCATTTCTTCGGCGAGCAAGGCCGCACCGTAGAACTCGACCATCTGCAGGCTGCCGTGAACCTGATGGATGCACGCCAGGCATTCGCTCAGGGCGTGCGTCGCCTGCGGGTCATCAAGCTGGGTTTCGATCGCGTGATGAGCCTGCTTCAGCGTTTCGGCAATTTCGCCCTTGACCCATTCGAGGGCCACATAGTCGTGCCGATCACCCATAACCACTCCAATCCCCACTTCAATCAAGATAGCCATGCCCGGGGGCGGTTCAAGCTTTGTCCGCGACCTGCGCCTGGGTGGCCGGCAAGGTGAATCCGGACACCGAACGCCGCAACTGGCTGGCCATTTTCGCCAGGTTGCCGATGCTCTCGGCGGTGGCGGTAGAGCCGGACGAGGTCTGCGTGGTGATTTGCTGGATCACGTTCATCGTCAGGGAAATCTGACCGGCAGACGACGTCTGTTGTTGTGCGGCGTTGGAAATGCTCTGGATCAGCGCCGCCAGGGTCTTGGATACCCCTTCGATTTCTTCCAGGGCCACCCCGGCATCCTGCGCCAGACGCGCGCCGCGCACCACTTCGGTGGTGGTCTGTTCCATGGAAATGACCGCTTCGTTGGTGTCGGCCTGGATCGCCCGCACCAGGGTCTCGATCTGCCGCGTCGCGGCCGACGAGCGTTCCGCCAGGCGCTGCACCTCGTCGGCGACTACCGCGAAACCACGCCCGGCATCACCGGCCATGGACGCCTGGATCGCCGCGTTGAGGGCGAGGATATTGGTCTGATCGGCAATGTCATCGATCAAGCTGACAATGTCGCCGATTTCCTGGGAAGACTCGCCAAGGCGCTTGATTCGCTTGGCGGTGTCCTGGATCTGCTCGCGGATGTTGTCCATGCCATGGATGGTGTTGTGCACCACCTCGTTGCCCTTGTTGGCGATTTCCACCGAACGCTCGGCCACCGCCGAGGATTCGGCGGCGTTGGCCGACACCTGGTCGATGGACTCAGCCATGTCGTTGATCGCGGTAGAGGCCTCGGAGATCTGTTGGGCCTGGTGTTCCGAGGCCTGCGCCAGGTGCATCGCAGTGGCCTGGGTTTCCTGCACGGCGGCAGCGACCTGGCCGGCGGTCAGGTTGATCGTCGCCACCAGATCGCGCAGTTGGTCCACGGAATAGTTGATCGAATCGGCAATGGTCCCGGTGAAGTCTTCGGTGACCGTGGCGGTCACAGTCAGGTCGCCGTCGGCCAGGTCTTCGATTTCGTCGAGCAGGCGCAGGATCGCGTTCTGGTTACGTTCGTTCTTCTCGGCGGTTTCGCGCAGCTGGCGATTGGTTTCGCGCACCATTACCAGGCCGATGAGGATGATCGACATCAACGCCGCCAGGCCCAGGACATAGCCGCCGATGGTGTCGGTGTCACGTCCCCCGGCGAGGTTCTCGAAGCCGCTGGCCAACTGGGACGCTTCGTCGAGCAGGGTTTGCGACAGGCTGAAGATATTAGTGGCCGACTCACGGACCTTGAACAGCTCCGGTGAGGTTTCGAGGATTTCGTCCACAGAGCCGGAAACAAACTCGAACAACTCGGAAATCTCCATCAGCCGCGCGCGCGCGTCGTGATCCTCGACCTGGCTGACCCGCAGGGCTGCATTGCCCTGGAGCATGCCGTTGAGCACCTGGCCGAAACGCGCCGCATCGCGGCCGAACGCATCGGCGGCCTGTTGCGAGTTCTCGTCGCCGGACAGCACGGTATTGACCGCCCCTAGAATACGTTCGGCCAACAGTGATTGACGCTGGGCCATCGCCACCTGCGCAGCCGGCGCTCCGCGTTGCAGCAGGGTTTCCACCACTTTTTCGTATTCGACCTGCAATTGCGGCACGGTTTCGGCCAGGGTCGCGGCGACCTGGTGCAGCGACAACACCGTCTGTTCGCTGGACAGGATGGCGTCGGTGTTTTTCAGCAGGCGTTCCCAGTCCAGTTGCACGGCGCGCATTTCCGGGCGCACGCTGGCCGGCGCCGGTGGCAGGCCGGTAGCGGGGTCGCCTTTCTTCAGATAGCTCCAGCGCCGGGCAAAATCGTTGCGCGCATCGCTCAGCAACTTGAACGCAGCGGCCTTGCCGGCGGCCGCTTCGGTGGCATTCTTGGCAATGCGCTGGGACAACACGCGCAGCTCACCGGCGTGGCCAATGTACTGTTTGTCGTAAGTGGCCTGGGTATTGAGGTACGCGAAATTGGCGAACAACAGCATGATGAAGATAATCAGTGCGATGAACAGCACGATGATCTGCGACCGACTCCGCGACCCTTCCATTGGCTTGCCTGCTTTTGCTTTTATCATCGGTCTTCGCCTGTTAACCCACACCCTTCATTACTTGCCGAAGAACCCGTGGGAGCGAGCCTGCTCGCGATTCAGGCACCGCGGTGTTTCAGGAACACCGCGTTATCGTTCAATCGCGAGCAGGCTCGCTCCCACAGGTGTCCGCGTTTATAGCGCGATGTTCATGAATCCTTGCGACCGCGCCAGCGCAAGCAGACTGAACACCCGCCAGGTCTGTTCTCGCTGGAACCGGCCCGTGATGAACGGTGAAATCGGGCTGTTCGACGTGTCTGTCGGCTGCAGGCTGTCCCGGGCAAAATGCTGCAAGCCGAAGACTTCATCGACCAACAGCCCGGCAAACACCTCGTCGTGCTCCACCACCAACACCCGCCGCTGCTTGCGCGGCGTCGAGACTTCATGGCCGAAGAAGCCTGCCAGGTCCATGATCGGCAACAAGCGCCCACGCAGATTGGCCACGCCCTTGACCCAGGGCTTGACCCCCGGCACCTGGGTAAAACGCGGCTCGTGCAACACTTCACCGACTTCGCCCATGGGTGCGACGTACCCCTGTTCGCCCAGGCGAAAACCAATGCCGCTCCAACTGTCCTGTCGGGTCGGCTGGGACGGCAAGTCCGCCGCCAGCAAGCGACAGCGCCGGTCGATCTGCAGCAGCAGTTCGAAGGCGGTCAGTGATTCGTTCATGGCCGTACGATCAACCGGCCAACACGCCATTGAGGGTCTTGATCAAGGTATCTTCGTCGACCGGCTTGGTCAGGTAATCCCTTGCCCCTTGGCGAGTGCCCCAGACCTTGTCGGTTTCCTGATCCTTGGTGGTAATGATAATCACCGGGATATGCCCGGTGTCCGGATCCTTGGTCAACTGGCGGGTCGCCTGGAAGCCGTTGAGTCCGGGCATGACGATATCCATCAGCACTGCGTCGGGTTTTTCCTGGCGGGCCAGGGCCACGCCGTCTGCGCCGTTTTCGGCTTTCAATACTTCATGACCGTGCTTTTCCAGCATGCCGGTCAGTTTGTACATTTCAGTCGGCGAATCATCGACGATCAGGATACGTGCCATGGTCTTCCCCATTCTTGTCGGCGCAAGGCCCAATGGCCGAGCGTCTCTGTAGGTGTCTTACTGCGGCAAAACAGCGGCAAACCCCGGAACATGGGCCTGTATCGCGTTCAGCAGTTCTTCCTTGCTGAAAGGTTTGGTCAGGAACTGGTCAGAGCCGACGATGCGCCCCTTGGCCTTGTCGAACAGTCCGTCCTTGGACGACAGCATAATCACTGGCGTGGACTTGAAGGCACTGTTGTTCTTGATTAAAGCGCAGGTCTGATAGCCATCCAGGCGCGGCATCATGATGTCGACAAAGATGATGCCGGGGTGGTGGTCGGCGATCTTGGCCAGGGCATCGAAGCCGTCGATGGCCGTGATGACCTCACAACCCACGTTCTTGAGCAGTGTTTCGGCGGTGCGACGAATCGTCTTCGAATCGTCGATCACCATGACCTTCAAGGCGCTGGGTTGCTGTTCCATAGTGGCTCTACCGTCGCCTTTAAGAATCTATTTGTCCATTTGCGGGCCATCGAGGACTCGAAACCCTTGATGTTCAAGGGCCGGCACGACATGGCAGCCTTTTTAGCACAGTCTCCTAATCCAATCTATCGGCCGGCCCTGGCAGTGGTTTTTCCTTGACCGGGAACACACTCAGCGCCACTCTGACGCCACTTTTATATGGTCCTTCGGCCTGATCTTCTGTAGGAGCAAGCTGGCTCCTACAGGTCGACATCAGCCCCAAATCTTGAGGAAACACCCATGAGCGTTCGTGTCGGGATTGTCATGGATCCTATCGCCAGCATCTCCTATAAAAAGGATAGCTCGCTGGCCATGCTGCTGGCCGCACAAAAGCGCGGTTGGGAACTGTTCTACATGGAACAGCGCGACCTGTACCAGGCCGAAGGCCAGGCTCGGGCGCGGATGCGTCCGCTGAAAGTGTTCGCCAACCCGGAAAAATGGTTCGAGCTGGAGGCCGAGCAGGACGCCCTGCTGAGCGATCTGGACGTGATCCTGATGCGCAAGGATCCGCCCTTCGACATGGAATTCGTCTATTCCACCTATCTGCTGGAACAGGCCGAAAGTGCGGGCGTGCTGGTGGTCAACAAGCCGCAGAGCCTGCGCGACTGCAACGAAAAGCTGTTCGCCACGCTGTTCCCGCAGTGCACGCCACCGACCGTCGTCAGCCGTCGTCCGGACGTACTGCGCGAATTCGCCGACCATCATGGCGATGTGATCCTCAAGCCGCTGGACGGCATGGGCGGGTCGTCGATCTTCCGTCACACCGCCGGCCACCCGAACCTCTCGGTGATCCTCGAAACCCTGACCCTGCACGGCCAGCAGCAAATCATGATCCAGGGCTACCTGCCGGCCATCGTCGATGGCGACAAACGCATTTTGATGATCGACGGCGAACCGGTGGACTACTGCCTGGCGCGCATTCCCGCCGCTGGCGAAACCCGTGGCAACCTCGCCGCCGGTGGCCGCGGTGAAGCTCGCCCATTGACCGAGAAGGATCGCTGGATCGCGGCGCAAGTCGGCCCGACCCTGCGTGAAAAAGGCCTGTTGTTCGTCGGCCTCGATGTGATCGGCGAGCACCTGACCGAAATCAACGTCACCAGCCCGACCTGCATCCGCGAAATCGACAATGCCTTCGGCACCGATATTGGCGGCATGCTGATGGATGCCATCGATCAGAAGCTCAAGGCCCGTTGAAAAGCCAAACCAACATTGCGTTATCATGCGCGGCCTGTGAAAACGCGATGTTGGTTTCCTTGTCATGACCCTTCCGTCCGATCTGCCTCCCGAACTCGCCCATTACGGCGTGCGCCCGGCCGATCGTCTCGGTTTTACCCTGTTCCTGGCGGCACTGATCCACCTGGCATTGCTGTTGGGCGTCGGTTTCACGATGGTCGAGCCCAAGCAGATCAGCAAAACCCTGGAAATCACCCTCGCCACCTTCAAGAGCGAAAAAAAGCCGGACAAGGCCGATTTCCTCGCCCAGGAAAATCAGCAAGGCAGCGGCACCCTGGACAAGAAGGCGATCCCCAAGACCACCGAGATCGCCCCTTTCCAGGACAACAAGGTACAGAAAGTCACGCCACCGCCGGCGGCCAAGCCGGAACAGCAGGAAGCCCCGCCCAAGGCTGCCGTGACCACCGTCGCGCCCAAACCGAAGAAAGCCTCGGCGAAAACCGAAGAACCCAAGCCCGTCACCAAGCCTGCGGTAGCCGCACCGACGTTCGACAGTGAACAACTGTCCAGCGACATCGCCAGCCTCGAAGCCGAACTGGCCAACGAACAACAGTTGTACGCCAAGCGCCCGCGCATCCACCGCCTGAGCGCCGCCTCGACCATGCGCGACAAGGGCGCCTGGTACAAGGACGAATGGCGCAAGAAAGTCGAGCGCATCGGCAACCTCAATTACCCTGACGAAGCCCGGCGCAAGCAAATCTACGGCAATTTGCGCCTGATGGTTTCGATCAATCGCGACGGCTCGCTGTATGAAGTGCTGGTGCTGGAGTCGTCCGGGCAACCGCTGCTGGATCAGGCGGCCCAGCGCATCGTGCGCCTGGCGGCGCCGTTTGCACCATTTACCGGGGACCTGTCGGACATCGATCGCCTGGAAATCATCCGCACCTGGAAATTTGCCCGCGGCGACCGCCTCTCCAGCAACTGACCAGCAAAAATCCCTCTGTGGGAGGGGCTTGCTCGCGAAGGCGTCGTGCCAGTCGAGATTCATCTTGGATGACACACCACTTTCGCGAGCAAGCCCGCTCCCACATGTATCTGTGCCCTTCTTGGGATTTGCGGCATTTCCTGTGCATCCCCAGCTTGTCAGTTTGCCCCTCCAACGCCACACTAGCGCTCATGAAAAACGTCAGCCCCAGCTACCTCAAGCATCACTTCCTGATCGCCATGCCTCACATGGCCGACCCGAACTTTGCGCACACCTTGACCTACATCGTCGAGCACACGGCCAATGGTGCCATGGGGCTGGTGGTCAACCGTCCGCAGGACCTGAACCTGGCCGATATCCTCGAGCAGTTGCGCCCGGATATCGAACCGCCAGCGCTGTGCCAACACGTGCCGATCTTCATCGGCGGGCCGGTGCAGACCGATCGCGGTTTTGTCCTGCACCCCTCGGGCCAGAGTTTTCAAGCGACCGTTGATCTGGAAGGCGATCTGTCCCTGTCGACATCCCAGGACGTGCTCTTCGCCATCGCCGACGGTGTCGGCCCGGCGAAAAGCGTCATCACCCTGGGTTACGCCGGTTGGGAAGCCGGGCAACTGGAGGCCGAACTGGCGCAAAACGCCTGGCTGACCTGCCCGTACGATGCCGACATCCTGTTCAACACCAGCAGCGAGCAGCGCCTGGAAGCGGCGGCCAAACACCTGGGCGTCAACCTCAGCCTGCTCACTAGCCAGGCGGGGCACGCCTGATGGCCCTGCGGTTGATTCTGGGATTTGACTACGGCACCAAACAGATCGGCGTTGCGGTTGGCCAGGTGATTACCGGCCAGGCCCGCGAGCTGTGCACCTTGAAGGCACAAAACGGCATTCCCGACTGGGATCAGGTCGAAGCGCTGATCAAGGAGTGGAAACCCGACGCCGTGGTGGTCGGCCTGCCACTGAACATGGACGGCACGCCCAGCGACATGTGCGCCCGCGCGGAAAAATTCGCCCGGCGCCTGAACGGTCGCTTCAACCTGCCCTTCTACACCCACGATGAACGCTTGACCACCTTCGAGGCCAAGGGCGAACGCCTGGCCCGGGGTGGGCAGAAAGGCAGTTACCGCGACAATCCAGTCGATGCCATAGCCGCCGCACTGCTGCTGCAAGGCTGGCTCGACGAGAACAGCGCATTGTTCCAATCCCAATCCTGAAGAGCCGTCACCCGTCTCTTTTAGCTACAACCCGAGCCACCCAGGCAACGACCCGGCTCGGGCCCAAGAAGGAGCAACCATGAGCCTGCCCAATCCCGCCGAGCTGATCAGCCAGATGGCGATCCGTCTCAAGGCACACCTGGAACACCGTGGCATCAGCGAACCGCGCTACATCGGCATTCGTACCGGTGGCGTGTGGGTTGCCCAGGCCCTGCTCAAAGAACTGGGCAGCGCTGAACCGCTTGGCACACTCGACGTTTCCTTCTACCGCGACGACTTCAGCCAGAACGGCCTGCACCCGCAAGTACGCCCGTCGGCCCTGCCGTTCGAGATCGAAGGCCAGCACCTGGTGCTGATCGACGACGTGCTGATGAGCGGGCGCACCATACGCGCCGCCTTGAATGAACTCTTCGACTACGGTCGCCCGGCCAGCGTGACACTGGTGTGCCTGCTGGACCTGGACGCCGGGGAACTGCCGATCCGCCCGAACGTAGTAGGCGCGACCCTGTCCCTGGCAGCCCACGAGCGGGTGAAGCTGTCGGGCCCGGAACTCCAGCTCGAACTGCAAGACCTCGCCCTTTAATTCGCCCTATTGAGAGTCCCCCTCGCGATGACGCCTTTAGATACCAAGCGCCCGCTGCAGCTCAATGATCAGGGCCAGCTGCGCCATTTCCTTTCGCTCGACGGTTTGCGCCGCGAGTTGCTGACGGAAATCCTCGACACCGCCGACTCTTTCCTCGAAGTCGGCGCGCGAGCCGTGAAGAAAGTCCCGCTGCTGCGCGGCAAGACCGTGTGCAACGTGTTCTTCGAAAACTCGACCCGTACCCGCACCACCTTCGAACTGGCGGCCCAGCGCCTGTCGGCAGACGTGATCACCCTGAACGTGTCGACATCGTCGGCGAGCAAGGGGGAAACCCTGCTCGACACACTGCGCAACCTGGAAGCCATGGCCGCCGACATGTTCGTCGTGCGCCACGGTGATTCCGGCGCCGCGCACTTCATCGCCGAACATGTTTGCCCGCAAGTGGCGATCATCAACGGTGGCGACGGCCGTCATGCCCACCCGACCCAGGGCATGCTCGACATGCTCACCATCCGTCGGCACAAGGGCGGCTTCGAAAACCTGTCGGTGGCCATCGTCGGCGACATCCTGCACTCGCGGGTTGCGCGCTCGAACATGCTGGCCCTGAAAACCCTGGGTTGCCCGGACATCCGCGTGATTGCGCCGAAGACCCTGCTGCCGATCGGCATCGAGCAGTACGGCGTGAAGGTCTACACCGACATGACCGAAGGCCTGAAAGACGTCGACGTGGTGATCATGCTGCGCCTGCAGCGTGAGCGCATGACCGGCGGCCTGCTGCCGAGCGAAGGCGAGTTCTACCGCCTGTTCGGCCTGACCACCGCACGCCTGGCCGGCGCCAAGCCCGATGCCATCGTCATGCACCCGGGGCCGATCAACCGTGGTGTGGAAATCGAGTCGGCGGTCGCCGACGGCCCGCACTCGGTAATCCTCAACCAAGTGACCTACGGCATCGCGATTCGTATGGCCGTGCTGTCCATGGCCATGAGCGGGCAGACTGCGCAGCGCCAATTCGAACAGGAGAACGCCCAGTGAAGCTCAGCATTCTCGGCGCCCGCGTCATCGATCCGGCCACCGGCCTGGATCAAGTTACCGATATCCATATTGAAGCCTGCAAGATCGTCGCCATTGGCGCCGCGCCAGCCGGCTTTGTCGCCGTCGACACCCTCGACGCCAAAGGCTTGGTGGCCGCCCCCGGCCTGGTCGACCTCAACGTCGCCCTGCGCGAACCGGGCTACAGCCGCAAAGGCTCGATCGCCAGCGAAACCCGCGCGGCCGCTGCCGGCGGCGTCACCAGCCTGTGCTGCCCACCCAAAACCAAACCGGTACTGGACACCTCGGCCGTCGCCGAACTGATCCTCGACCGCGCCCGCGAGGCTGGCAACACCAAAGTCTTCCCTATCGGCGCCCTGAGCAAAGGCCTGGACGGCGAGCAACTGGCCGAACTGGTTGCCTTGCGCGATGCCGGCTGCGTGGCCTTCGGCAACGGCCTGGAGAGTTTCCGCAATACCCGCACCCTGTGCCGGGCGCTGGATTACGCGGCCACCTTCGACCTCACGGTGATTTTCAACTCCCAGGACCACGACTTGGCAGAAGGCGGACTGGCCCATGAAGGCCCGACCGCGAGCTTCCTCGGCCTGCCGGGCATTCCGGAAACCGCCGAAACCGTGGCCCTGGCCAGGGATCTGCTTTTGGTCGAACAAACCGGCGTGCGCGCGCACTTCAGCCAGCTCACCAGCGCGCGCGGTGTAGCCCTGATCGCCCAGGCCCAGCAGCGCGGCCTGAAGGTCACGGCGGATGTCGCCCTGTACCAGTTGATACTGACCGACGAAGCACTGATCGACTTCAGCAGCCTCTATCACGTGCAGCCACCACTGCGCACCCGTGCCGACCGCGATGGCCTGCGTGAAGCGGTGAAATCCGGGGTAGTCTCGGCCATTTCCAGCCATCACCAGCCTCACGAGCGCGATGCCAAGTTGGCGCCGTTCGGGGCCACCGAGCCAGGCATCAGCAGTGTTGAACTGCTGCTGCCGCTGGCGATGACACTGGTAGAAGACGGCTTGCTCGACCTGCCGACGTTGCTGGCGCGTCTCGGCAATGGCCCTGCCGAGGCGCTGCGCCTGCCGGCGGGCAAACTGGCGGTGGGCGGTGCGGCGGATATCGTGCTGTTCGACCCTGCGGCCTCGACCGTGGCCGGTGAGACCTGGTTGTCCAAGGGCGAGAACTGCCCGTTCCTGGGTCATAGCCTGCCGGGCGTGGTGCGCTACACCCTGGTGGACGGACGGATCAGCCACCAGGCTTAAAACCGCGTCGCCTGCATTCGCGAGCAGGCTCGCTCCCACACATTGTGGGAGCGGGCTTGCTCGCGAAGACTGACTAAAAAGCGCCGCGATTCTGGGCGTTACGCACGGAAACCTGGTCATTCAGTGTCCAGAAGTCATACAACACCCCCAGAAAGAACAACCCGCCCGTCACCAGGTACAGCAGCCCGCTGATCCACTTCCCCTGATACATCCGGTGCACACCGAACACCCCGAGAAACGTCAGCAGGATCCACGCCACGTTGTATTCGATTGGCCCAGCGGTAAACCGCAGGTCCGCTTCACGGTCCATGGTCGGAATCAGGAACAGGTCGATCAGCCAGCCAATCCCCAGCAAACCGAAGGTGAAAAACCAGATCGTCCCGGTCACCGGCTTGCCGTAATAAAAGCGATGAGAGCCGAGAAAGCCGAAAATCCACAACAGGTAACCGATCACTTTGCTGTGGGTGTCTTGGTGCGGGACGGGCGCTTGATAGGTGTTCATGGATGACCTCGATTCACACGATAGATAAATATTCTTTAAATCTTTGTGACTTTTTTACGAGCAGCCGACGTATGGCAAATGTTACCTTCTCTCGCGCCAAACCCTTATAGCATCGGGCTTCTGTCCGACAATAGCGTCCATTTACCGCTTATTTGGTTCCGTTGCCCCCCAGGTTTATCGACCAACGGCCCCGGAATAGACAAAAAAGCTGTTATAAAGTTGCGCGCTAACACATACGAGCCCTGCCTAATGCGTCCATTTTTCAAGACATGGCTAACCATTTGCCTATTATTGCCTCTGGCCGCCCACGCCACCAATCGTGAGCAACGTCTTCCGAACGTTAATGGTTACACCCCAAAATCCCATGCTTCCGCTCCTTCGAGTAAAAGCAAGAAATCGGTCAAAACAGCTCCGCAACTGGTCAGCAAAAGCAGCCTGGTGCCGCCGATGGCGACCCGGGAAAGCAGCAACGTGCTGAGCCGCGCCGTCAACGTCCTCGGTACACCGTACCGCTGGGGCGGCAGCAGCCCGAGCAAAGGCTTCGACTGCAGCGGTCTGGTGAAATACGCGTTCAACGACGCCACGTTTGACCTGCCACGCACCTCCAATGCCATGGCCAGCGGTCACGGCGAGAAAGTCGATCGCGACGATTTGAAACCGGGCGACCTGATTTTCTTCAACATCAAGAGCCGTCGAGTCAATCACGTTGCCATCTACCTGGGCAACGACCGCTTTATCCACGCACCACGCCGTGGCAAGTCGGTGAGCATCGACACCTTGAAGAAACCCTACTGGGAAAAACACTACGTAGTGGCCAAGCGGGTTCTGCCGAAAGAACAGAATGCGATGCGGGTTGTGCAACGCTGATTACAGCTGCTGAAATCTACTTCGGATGTAATGGCCTCTTCGCGAGCAAGCCCGCTGCCACATTGGAATGCATTCCCCTGTGGGAGCGGGCTTGCTCGCGAAGGCGTCTTTGAAAGCGCCACACCGTGGCCTCAAAAATTATCCGGCGAGCGCGCTTTCTCCCGCGCCTGATCGCGACTGACCAAGCCCTTGGTCACCAGGTCCTTCAAGCCCATGTCCAGCGTCTGCATACCCAGCGACCCGCCTGCCTGAATCATCGAGTACATCTGCGCCACTTTGTCTTCTCGGATCAGGTTACGGATCGCCGACGTCCCGAGCAGGATCTCGTGGGCCGCCACCCGCCCGCCACCAATCTTCTTGACCAGGGTCTGGGACACCACCGCCAGCAACGATTCGGACAGCATCGAACGCACCATCGACTTCTCGTCCCCGGGAAACACGTCGATGATCCGGTCGATGGTTTTCGCCGCCGAGGTCGTGTGCAACGTGCCGAACACCAGGTGGCCGGTCTCGGCGGCGGTCAACGCCAGGCGGATGGTCTCCAGATCACGCATCTCCCCCACCAGGATCACGTCCGGGTCTTCGCGCAGGGCCGAACGCAAGGCTGTGGCGAAACTGTGGGTATCGCGATGAACTTCACGCTGATTGATCAGGCATTTGCGCGACTCGTGGACGAACTCGATAGGGTCTTCGATAGTAAGGATGTGGTGATGACGGTGGCTGTTCAGGTAATCGATCATCGCGGCGAGGGTGGTGGACTTGCCGGACCCCGTCGGGCCGGTCACCAGCACCAGGCCGCGGGGTGCGTCGGTCATCTTGCGAAACACTTCGCCCATGCCCAGCTCTTCCATGCTCTGGACCCTGGAGGGGATCGTGCGAAACACCGCTCCGGCGCCTCGACTCTGGTTGAAGGCATTGACCCGAAATCGCGCAACGCCAGGCACCTCAAAGGAAAAGTCGGTTTCCAGGTGCTTTTCGAACGCCACCCGTTGCGCGTCGTTCATGATGTCGTAGATCAGCGCCTGCACCTCCTTGTGTTCCAGGGGCGGCAGGTTGATGCGCCGCACATCGCCATCGACGCGGATCATCGGCGGCAGGCCTGCCGACAAATGCAGGTCGGATGCGCTTTGTTTGGCGCTGAACGCCAGCAACTCAGTGATATCCATAGCACCCCTCAATTCCAGTAGAATGCCGCCAACCTCAGACCGCTGGCGCCTCTTGAATGTCCACGATAGCAGACAACATTGAACGGGTTGGTTCACGCATCCGTGCCGCCGCCCTCGCCGCCCACCGCGATGAAAACAGCGTCCAGTTGTTGGCCGTGAGCAAGACCAAACCCGCCCAGGCGCTGCGTGAAGCCCATGCCGCGGGCCTGCGCGACTTTGGCGAGAACTACCTGCAGGAAGCCCTGGGCAAACAGCTTGAACTGAGCGACCTGCCCTTGATCTGGCACTTCATCGGCCCCATTCAATCGAACAAGACTCGTGCAATCGCCGAGCACTTCGCCTGGGTGCATTCGGTGGATCGCCTGAAAATCGCACAACGCCTGTCGGAACAACGGCCCGCCGAATTGCCTCCGCTGAACATCTGCATCCAGGTCAACGTCAGTGGCGAAGCGAGCAAATCCGGCTGCACGCCGGCAGACTTGCCGGCCCTGGCCAACGCCATCAGCGCCTTGCCGCGCCTGAAGTTGCGCGGGCTGATGGCGATTCCCGAGCCGACTGAAGATCGCGCCGCCCAGGATGCCGCTTTCGCTGCCGTGCAAAACCTGCAGGCCAGCCTGAACCTGCCACTCGACACACTTTCCATGGGCATGAGCCATGACCTTGAGTCCGCCATCGCCCAAGGCGCCACTTGGGTCCGTATCGGTACGGCCCTGTTTGGCGCCAGAGATTACGGTCAACCATGACCTCCATTTATAAGGACCTGACATGAGCAAGACACGTATTGCCTTTATCGGTGCCGGCAACATGGCCGCCAGCCTCATCGGCGGCCTGCGGGCCAAAGGCCTGGAAGCGGCGCAGATCCGCGCCAGCGATCCGGGCGAAGAAACCCGCGCCCGCGTGAGCGCCGAACATGGCATCGAAGTGTTCGCCGACAACGCCCAGGCCATCGACGGCGCCGATGTGGTCGTGCTGGCAGTCAAGCCCCAGGCGATGAAGACTGTCTGCGAAGCCATTCGCCCAAGCCTGAAACCCGGGCAACTGGTGGTGTCGATTGCCGCCGGCATCACCTGCGCCAGCATGAATAACTGGCTCGGTGCCCAGCCGATCGTGCGCTGCATGCCCAACACCCCGGCGCTGTTGCGTCAGGGCGTGAGCGGCTTGTTCGCCACTGCCCAAGTGAGCGCCGAGCAGCGCCAGCAAGCCCAGGAACTGCTGTCAGCCGTCGGCGTTGCCCTGTGGCTGGACGAGGAGCAGCAACTGGATGCGGTCACCGCCGTTTCCGGTTCAGGCCCTGCGTACTTTTTCCTGCTGATCGAAGCCATGACCGCCGCTGGCGTCAAACTCGGCCTGCCGGCAGACATCGCCGCCCAACTGACCTTGCAGACCGCCCTGGGCGCCGCCCACATGGCAGTGTCGAGTGACGTCGACGCCGCCGAGTTGCGTCGCCGCGTCACTTCGCCTGCAGGCACCACGGAAGCCGCGATCAAATCGTTCCAGGCCAATGGCTTCGAAGCACTGGTGGAAAAAGCCCTGGGCGCCGCCGCGCACCGCTCGGCCGAGATGGCTGAGCAACTCGGTCGCTAATCAGCACTTAATAAGGAATCAACAATGCTCGGACTCAATGACGCTGCCATTTTTGTGATCCAGACCCTGGGCAGCCTGTATCTTTTGATCGTGTTGCTGCGTTTCATCCTGCAACTGGTGCGGGCGAACTTCTACAACCCGCTCTGCCAATTCGCCGTCAAGGCCACGCAACCACTGCTCAAGCCGCTGCGCCGGGTTATCCCGAGCATGTTCGGCCTGGACATGTCTTCGCTCGTGCTGGCCCTGATCGTGCAAATGGCCCTGTTCGCGGTCATCCTGCTGCTCAGTGGTTACTCGGTTGACGTGCTGCTCCTGGCGCCTTGGGCGCTGATCGGCATCTTCGCGCTGTTTTTGAAGATCCTGTTCTGGGCGATGATCATCAGTGTGATCCTGTCCTGGGTCGCTCCGGGCAGCCACAACCCGGGTGCAGAACTGGTCCAGCAGATCACGGAGCCTGTACTCGCGCCGTTCCGCCGGATCATTCCGAACCTGGGTGGCCTCGACATCTCGCCGATCTTCGCCTTCATCGCACTGCAATTGCTGCAGAGCTGGCTGATTCCGCGCCTGGCGTACTTCGCGCTGATGCCGAAGGAATTGTTTGGCCTGATCTAAACCGCGTCATCGTTCTTCGCGAGCAAGCCCGCCCCCACATTGGAATGCGTTCCCCCTGTGGGAGCGGGCTTGCTCGCGAATGAAGCGCCTCGGTACAACTGAATGAAATCAGGCCCGGCCTTTGCTTGCCGCTAACTCCACCGGTCTTTAGACTTACGCCTCATTTCAACGAGAGCAGGGTCGATGCCAGCTGCCTTTCCCCCCGATTCTGTTGGTCTGGTGACGCCGCAAGTGGCGCACTTCAGCGAAGCCCTGGCGTTGGCCTGCGGCCGCTCGCTCCCAGCCTATGACCTGATCTACGAGACCTACGGCACCCTGAACGCCACGGCGAGCAACGCCGTGCTGATCTGCCACGCCTTGTCCGGTCACCACCATGCCGCCGGCTATCACAGCCCCGACGACCGCAAACCGGGTTGGTGGGACAGCTGCATTGGTCCCGGCAAGCCCATCGACACCAGCAAGTTCTTCGTGGTCAGCCTGAACAACCTCGGCGGCTGCAACGGCTCCACCGGCCCGAGCAGCATCAACCCGGAGACCGGCAAGCCGTTTGGCGCCGACTTCCCGGTACTGACCGTGGAAGACTGGGTGCACAGCCAGGCGCGCTTGGCCGATCGGCTCGGCATCGCCCAGTTTGCAGCCGTGATCGGCGGCAGTCTCGGTGGCATGCAGGCGATGCAATGGAGCATCACGTACCCTGAGCGCATCCGCCATTGCCTGGCCATCGCCTCGGCGCCCAAGCTGTCGGCGCAGAACATCGCCTTCAACGAAGTGGCGCGCCAGGCGATCCTCACCGACCCCGAATTCCATGGCGGTTCGTTCCAGGAACACGGCGTGATCCCCAAGCGCGGGCTGATGCTGGCGCGGATGGTCGGGCATATCACTTACCTGTCCGACGATTCCATGGGTGAGAAATTCGGTCGCGGCCTGAAAAGCGAGAAGCTCAACTACGACTTCCACAGCGTCGAATTCCAGGTCGAAAGTTACCTGCGTTATCAGGGTGAAGAGTTCTCCGGACGTTTCGATGCCAACACTTACCTGCTGATGACCAAGGCCCTGGACTACTTCGACCCGGCGGCCAACTTCGACGATGACCTGGCGAAAACCTTCGCCGGCGCCACCGCCAAGTTCTGCGTGATGTCGTTCACCACCGACTGGCGCTTCTCCCCTGCCCGCTCGCGGGAACTGGTGGACGCGCTGATGGCCGCGCGCAAGGACGTCTGCTACCTGGAAATCGACGCGCCGCAGGGCCACGACGCCTTCCTGATTCCGATCCCGCGCTACCTGCAGGCGTTCGGCAATTACATGAACCGCATTACGTTGTGAGATAGCCATGAGAGCTGATCTGGAAATCATCCAGGAATGGATCCCCGCCGGTAGCCGCGTGCTCGACCTCGGTTGCGGCGATGGCGAGCTGCTGACCTGGCTGCGCGACAACAAGCAGGTCACCGGCTATGGCCTGGAAAACGACGCGGACAACATTGCCGAGTGCGTGGCCAAGGGCATCAACGTCATCGAGCAGGACCTGGACAAGGGCCTGGGCAACTTTGCCAGCAACAGTTTCGACATCGTGGTCATGACCCAGGCGCTGCAAGCCGTGCATTACCCGGACAAGATCCTCGACGAAATGCTGCGGGTCGGCCGCCAGTGCATCATCACCTTCCCCAATTTCGGCCACTGGCGCTGCCGCTGGTACCTGGCGAGCAAGGGCCGGATGCCGGTTTCCGAATTCCTGCCCTATACCTGGTACAACACACCGAACATTCACTTCTGCACCTTCGCGGACTTTGAAGCCTTGTGTCGCGAACGTGAAGCCAAGGTCATTGATCGGCTTGCCGTGGATCAACAGCATCGGCACGGGTGGGCCAGTAAGCTATGGCCTAATCTGTTAGGTGAGATCGGTATTTACCGTGTCAGCAGCCCGGGCCTTTCCGACCACAAGGTCGCGGTCTGAATCAGCACATTTCGAGGAGAATGATCATGGGTCGTCTAGCACTGCTTCTGTTCACCGCCTGCCTGAGCGTCACGGCCGTGGCCGCCGACGCGATCAAGGGCGAACGCCAGGAAAAATTCGGCGACGTAACGGTGCACTACAACACCTTCAACTCCACCTTCCTGACGCCGGACATCGCCAAGGCCGCGGAACTCACCCGCAGCAAGAACCAGGGCGTGATCAACATTTCCGTGCTCAAGGACGGCAAGCCGCAGATGGCCCAAGTCAGCGGTACGGTCAAAGACCTGACCAGCCAGAGTGTGAACCTGAACTTCCGCCAGATCACCGAACAAGGCGCGATCTACTACATCGCCCAGTTCCCGGTGGATCAGCAGGAAACCCGCACCTTCGATATCAAGGTGCAGACCGGCGACAAAATCAACACCATCAACTTCAACCAAGAGCTCTTCCCCGGCGAATGATCAACTTCACGCAACTCGTACTGGCCAGCCACAACGCCGGCAAACTCAAGGAACTCCAGGCCATGCTCGGCGAGTCGGTGCAATTGCGCTCGATCGGCGAGTTCAGCAGCGTGGAGCCTGAAGAAACCGGCCTGTCGTTCGTCGAGAATGCCATCCTCAAGGCCCGCAATGCCGCGCGCATTTCCGGCCTGCCGGCCTTGGCCGACGACTCCGGGCTGGCGGTGGATTTCCTCGGCGGTGCGCCGGGTATCTACTCGGCGCGCTATGCCGATGGCAAGGGCGATGCGGCGAACAACGCCAAGCTGCTCGACGTATTGAAGGACGTGCCTGAAACCGAGCGCGGTGCGCAGTTCGTCTGCGTGCTGGCACTGGTGCGGCACGCCGACGATCCGCTGCCGATCCTCTGCGAAGGCCTGTGGCACGGGCGCATCCTGACCCAGGCCAGCGGTGAACACGGTTTTGGCTACGACCCGTTGTTCTGGGTGCCGGAGCGCGATTGCTCCAGCGCCGAGCTGAGCCCGGCCGACAAGAACCAGATCAGCCACCGCGCCCGTGCAATGGATCTGCTGCGCCAGCGTCTGGGCTTGAAATGACCCGTGAATCCTCCGCGTCGCCGCTGATCTTCGGCGGCGCCGCCCACTCGCCCAGGGCCGCCCTGCCTGTGCTACCGCCACTGGCGCTGTACATCCACATCCCGTGGTGCGTACGCAAATGCCCGTATTGCGACTTCAACTCCCACACCGCCAGTCCCGTGCTGCCGGAAGAGGAGTATGTCGACGCCTTGCTGGCTGACCTCGACCAGGACCTGCACGCGGTCTATGGCCGTGAGCTGAGCTCGATCTTCTTCGGTGGCGGCACGCCAAGCCTGTTCAGCGCCCGGGCCCTGGGGCGCCTGCTCAAGGGGGTGGAACAGCGCATAGCCTTTGCCAGCGACATCGAAATTACCCTGGAAGCCAATCCGGGGACCTTTGAACAAGAGAAGTTCGTCGCCTACCGCGCGCTGGGCATCAATCGCCTGTCCATTGGCATCCAGAGCTTTCAACAAGAAAAGCTCCAGGCCCTGGGGCGTATTCACAACGGTGACGAAGCGGTGCGCGCCGCCGGCATGGCCCGTCAGGCCGGTTTTGATAACTTCAACCTGGACTTGATGCACGGCTTGCCCAATCAATCCCTCGACGACGCCCTGAGCGACTTGCGCCAGGCCATCGCCCTGAAACCGACCCACCTGTCCTGGTATCAGCTGACCCTGGAGCCGAACACCGTCTTCTGGAACCAGCCGCCGACACTGCCGGAGGACGACACCCTGTGGGATATCCAGGAAGCCGGGCAGGCGCTGCTGGCCGAACACGGTTACGCGCAGTACGAAGTCTCGGCCTACGCGCAGCCCGGGCGCCCGGCGCGGCATAACCTCAATTACTGGAGTTTTGGCGACTTCATCGGCATCGGCGCCGGTGCCCACGGCAAGCTGAGCCATCCGGACGGGCGCATCGTGCGTACCTGGAAGACCCGCCTGCCGAAGGACTACCTGAATCCGGCGAAAAGTTTCCAGGCTGGCGAGAAAGCGCTGACCAATGACGAGATGCCGTTCGAATTCCTGATGAACGCCCTGCGCCTGACGGCCGGGGTTGAGGCGCAACTGTACCCGGAACGCACCGGGATGACCTTGGAAAGCCTCGCCGAAAGCCGTCGCGAAGCCGAACAAAGCGGCCTGCTGCAGGTCGAACCGTCACGTCTGGCGGCTACCGAGCGCGGACAACTCTTCCTCAACGACTTGCTGCAGAAATTTCTGACATAAGGAAATCGAATGGATTTGGTACTCGACCTGCTCGCCACCGCGTCTCGCTGGAGCCGCAGCAACCTCTCGGAAATCGCCCTCGCCCTGGTAGGTTGCCTGCTGGTGTTGTTCGGCGCGGATTTCAAAGGCTGGGTCGAGCAACGCCTGGGCAGCATCGCCGGCGCCTTGCGCGTACCGCTGATGTCCCTGCTGTGCATGATCGGCAGCGGTGCGGCACTGATCTATGCCACGCCGTGGATCGTCAAGGGTTTGAGCCAGTTCAACAACTACAGCCTGGCGCCGGTGTTGTTGGTGGTGCTGGTGTTGATTGGGGTAGTCGCGGACCGCCGCTGATTTCAGCCACACCCTAAAACAACTGTGGGAGCGGGCTTGCTCGCGAAAGCGGTGTATCAGACAACATTAATGTCGACTGACACGACGCCTTCGCGAGCAAGCCCGCTCCCACATTGGGTATTGCGACTGGCTTAGGACTGCTTCTCGAACTTCAGGTCCCAAACGCCATGCCCAAGACGTTCGCCTCGGCGTTCGAACTTGGTGATCGGGCGCTCGGCCGGGCGAGGTACGCACTTACCGTCTTCAGCGAGGTTGCGGTAACCCGGGGCCACGTTCATCACTTCCAGCATGTACTCGGCGTACGGCTCCCAATCGGTGGCCATGTGCAGGATACCGCCGACTTTCAGCTTGCTGCGCACCAGCTCGGCGAATGACGCCTGGACGATACGACGCTTGTGGTGACGGCTCTTGTGCCATGGGTCCGGGAAAAACAGCATCAGGCGATCGAGGCTGTTATCGGCCACGCAACGGTTGAGCACCTCGATGGCATCGCAATCGTAAACCCGCAGGTTGGTCAGGCCCTGGGTCAACACGCCATTGAGCAGCGCACCCACACCCGGACGGTGAACCTCGACGCCGATGAAGTCCTGCTCCGGCGATGCCGCAGCCATTTCCAGCAGCGAATGGCCCATGCCGAAGCCGATCTCCAGCGAACGCGGGGCCGAGCGACCGAACACCTGGTCGAAATCCACCGGGGCGTCGGCCAGGGGCAGCACGAAAAGCGGCGCACCCTGTTCCAGGCCCCGTTGCTGGCCTTCGGTCATGCGCCCGGCGCGCATCACGAAACTCTTGATGCGGCGGTGTTGGCGCTCGTCGCCTTCTTCCGTCTGGATTGGCGTGTCGTTCGATTCAGTCATCAATGGCTCTTACTTGATCAGACCATCCAGCGGCGAAGAGGCGCTGGCATAGAGTTTTTTCGGCATGCGACCGGCGAGGTAGGCCAGGCGGCCTGCGACGATCGCGTGTTTCATGGCTTCGGCCATCATGATCGGCTGCTGGGCGTGGGCGATCGCCGAGTTCATCAGCACAGCATCACAGCCTAGCTCCATGGCGATGGTAGCGTCGGACGCGGTACCGACACCGGCATCCACCAGCACCGGGATTTTCGCTTCTTCGAGGATGATCTGCAGGTTGTACGGGTTGCAGATCCCCAGGCCCGAACCGATCAGACCGGCCAGCGGCATCACTGCGATGCAGCCGATTTCCGCCAATTGACGGGCAATGATCGGGTCATCACTGGTGTAGACCATCACGTCGAAACCTTCCTTGACCAGCGATTCAGCGGCCTTGAGGGTTTCGATCACGTTGGGGAACAGGGTTTTCTGGTCGGCCAGTACTTCCAGCTTCACCAGATTATGGCCATCGAGCAGCTCACGGGCCAGGCGGCAGGTGCGCACGGCCTCGATAGCGTCGTAGCAACCGGCAGTGTTGGGCAGGAAGGTGTAGCGATCCGGCGAGAGGAAGTCCAGCAGGTTCGGTTCGCCCGCGTTCTGGCCGAGGTTGGTACGGCGCACGGCGAAAGTGACGATTTCAGCACCCGAGGCCTCGATGGCCAGGCGGGTTTCTTCCATGTCACGGTACTTGCCGGTACCGACCAGCAAACGCGACTGGTAAGTACGACCGGCCAGGACGAAAGGCTTGTCGCTACGAACGATGCTCATGGGGAATCCTCTGTAGGGGTGAGGGTCTTGCAGAATTCTGTCGGCCTTTGGGCCACGTGGCTAGCCGCCGCCGATGGCGTGCACCACTTCGACGTTGTCGCCGTCGTTCAACGTGGTGTCTGCGTGCTGACTGCGCGGGACGATATCCAGGTTGAGTTCGACCGCTACCCGGCGCCCGGTCAAGTCCAGACGGGTCAGCAGGGCCGCAACGGTTTCACCGTCGGGCAGTTCAAAGGATTCGCCGTTCAACTGAATGCGCATGCCGAATGCCGCCATCATTTTAAAGGGCTGGCATTCTAGCCCGATCGTGACCTAAAGGTCAGCAACAAGCGTCAAGCGGTCAGCGGCAAGCGCCAGGCGGCAAGGCCCAGGCAGAGCCAGCCCGCCAGGAACGCCAGGCCACCGAACGGAGTGACGATGCCGAGCTTGCTGACACCCGTCAGCGTCAGCACGTACAGGCTGCCAGAGAACAGAAGAATGCCAATGGCAAAGCAAGCGCCGGCCCAAGCGACCAAGCGACCGGGAATCTGCGTAGCCAGCAACGCCACGCCCAGCAAGGCCAGGGTGTGCACCAGCTGATAGGTGACGCCGGTATGGAAAATCGCCAGGTATTCGGCACTCAGGCGGTTTTTCAGGCCGTGGGCGGCGAACGCCCCGAGACCGACTCCAGTGAAGCCGAAAAAAGCGGCCAGCATCAAAAAGCCACGCAGCATGAAGAACTCCAGTCAGTCTCGATCAACAGGGTCTGTATAATGGCCCGCTCAACGGGTTCGGCCAAGCCATCTCTATGCTGCGTATCTATTTCCGTCGTTTCACCAAGGCCGTGCTCTGGTTCATGAGCGCTAGCGTCGTGCTGGTGCTGATATTCCGCGTGGTGCCGCCGCCCGGGACAACGCTGATGGTCGAGCGCAAAGTCGAATCCTGGTTCGATGGTGAGCCCATCGATCTGCAACGCACCTGGAAACCCTGGGATGAAATTTCCGACGACCTGAAAGTCGCGGTGATTGCCGGTGAAGACCAGAAATTTCCCGAGCATTGGGGCTTTGACTTCGGTGCGATCCAGAAAGCACTGGCCCACAACGAGCTCGGCGGCACCATCCGCGGTGCCAGCACCCTGAGCCAACAAGTGTCGAAGAACCTGTTCCTGTGGTCCGGCCGCAGCTGGTTGCGCAAAGGCCTGGAAGCCTGGTTTACCGGGTTGATAGAAGTATTCTGGCCCAAGCAGCGGATTCTTGAGGTGTACCTCAACAGCGTTGAGTGGGATGACGGGGTGTTTGGGGCGGAGGCGGCTGCACGGCATCACTTCGGGACCAGCGCAAAAAATCTCAGCCGCCAGCAATCGAGCCTGCTGGCCGCTGTACTACCGAATCCGCGGGTGTGGAGCGCGAGCCACCCGACCAATTACGTGGCGCGGCGCGCTGGCTGGATTCGGCAGCAGATGAGTCAACTGGGTGGGGACAGCTATCTGGTTGGCCTCAACGATTCGCGCCGGGCGCCATGGTCCCAATAACACCGAAAATCCCCTGTGGGAGCGGGCTTGCTCGCGAAGGCGTCGTGTCAGACCACTTCAATACTGAACGACACAGCGCTTTCGCGAGCAAGCCCGCTCCCACATTGGTTTTGTGTTGAGCCCAAACAAAAATGCCCCGATCAGTGATCGGGGCATTTTTTATTGCCTTGGTGCAGCTTACGCCGCGATCGACAGTTTGAGCTTGTTCATCGCGCTCTTCTCGAGCTGACGAATACGCTCGGCCGACACGTTGTACTTCTGCGCCAGGTCGTGCAGCGTGGACTTTTCTTCCGCCAGCCAGCGCTGGTAGAGGATGTCGCGGCTACGGTCGTCCAGCACTTCCAGCGCTTCGTGCAGGTTGTGGTTGGAGTTGTCACTCCAGTCGGCATCTTCCAGTTGACGGGCCGGGTCGTACCGATGGTCTTCCAGATAGTTGGCCGGTGACTGGAAGGCGCTGTCGTCGTCGGCTTCAGCCGCCGGATCGAAGGCCATGTCGTGACCGGTCAGGCGACTTTCCATCTCGCGCACTTCCCGCGGCTCGACGCCGAGGCTTTCCGCCACACGGTGGACTTCCTCGTTGTTCAGCCAGGCCAGGCGTTTTTTCTGGCTGCGCAGGTTGAAGAACAGCTTGCGCTGGGCCTTGGTGGTCGCGACCTTCACGATGCGCCAGTTACGCAGGATGAATTCGTGGATTTCCGCCTTGATCCAGTGCACGGCAAAGGACACCAGGCGCACGCCCATTTCCGGGTTGAAGCGCTTCACGGCCTTCATCAGGCCGACGTTGCCTTCCTGGATCAGGTCAGCCTGGGCCAGGCCGTAGCCGGAATAGCTACGGGCGATATGTACGACAAAACGCAGGTGGGCGAGCACCATCTGCCGAGCCGCCTCAAGATCCTGCTCATAATAGAGACTCTCGGCCAGTTCACGCTCCTGCTCCGGCGTCAGCAATGGAATGCTGTTGACGGTGTGCACATAGGCCTCCAGGTTCGCACCCGGGACCAGAGCATATGCAGGCTGCAAAGAATTGGTCATACGAAAAAACCTCCCACTTACATACTCGTGCCATTGGCACTGCGAAAATTGACCGGAAACCGAAAGACAAGTTCCCCTAAAAACTGCAAGGTCAATCACGCGCAAAAAAAGATTCTACTTCGGCGCCAGCTCCCTGAGATGACGTGCGACTGCAATCCATGCACCGATATAACCCAACAGCACCGCGCCAAGCAAGAGAGACAGACCGTCGGCAACCGGTACGCCGGCCAGTGCGAAATCACTGCCATACAAACCGGCCAGGCCGACTACCGCATCGTTCAGCCAGTTCAGGCCGAACGCCAACACGCCCCAGGAAAGAATCCCCGCACCGAAACCATACAGTGCCCCCATGTAGAGAAAGGGTCTGCGCACATAGCTGTCGGTGCCGCCTACGAGTTTAATCACTTCTATCTCTGTGCGGCGGTTTTCAATATGAAGACGAATGGTATTGCCTATCACCAAAAGTAATGCAGAAACCAGGAGCACGGTGAGACCGAAGACAAATCGGTCGCCCAGCTTGAGGATGGCTGCCAGACGCTCGACCCAGACTAGATCAAGCTGTGCCTGTTGTACCCTGGGCAATTCGGAAAGTTTTTGTCTTAATGCTTCAAGCGCTGGCTTGTCGACCTCGGTCGGCGTCACCAGGACCACGCCAGGCAACGGGTTCTCCGGCAGTTCCTTGAGCGCTTCGCCCAGGCCCGACTGCTGTTGGAACTCTTCCAGCGCTTGGTCACGGCCGACGTACTCGGCATCGGCCACCCCAGGCATACCCTTGATCTGTTCGCGCAGTGCCTCGCCCTCAGTCGGACTGGCTTCGAGTTGCAGGTACAGGGAAATTTGCGCCGCGCGCTGCCAGGAACCGCCCAGCCGCTCGACGTTACTTAGCAAAAGTGACAGGCCCATGGGCAAACTCAGGGCAACCGCCATCACCATGCAGGTGAAAAAGCTGCCGATGGGCTGTTTGCCCAGGCGACGCAAACTGTCCAGCAGGCTGGCACGATGACTTTCGATCCAGGCGCGCAACAGCGTGCCAAAGTCCGGGCCGTCATCATCGTCGTGTTTTTTCTTCTGCGGTTGCGGGTCGGCGGCCTTGGGGGCTACGCGCTCGGAAACCTTTGGACTGCGAGTGGCACTCATTCGCCGGCCTCCCCATCGCCGATCAATCGGCCGCGTTGCAACGTGAGCATTCGGTGGCGCATGCGCGCGATCAGTGCCAGGTCGTGACTGGCGATCAGCACACTGGTGCCCAGGCGATTGATGTCTTCGAACACACCCATGATTTCCGCCGCCAGGCGTGGGTCGAGGTTACCGGTCGGTTCGTCCGCCAGCAGCAGGGCCGGGCGGTGCACGATGGCGCGGGCAATGCCGACGCGCTGTTGTTGACCGGTGGACAGGTCGCCGGGATACAGATCGGTCTTGTCCGACAGTGCTACGCGCTCCAGTGCCGAGTCCACGCGCTTGGCGATTTCGGCCTTGGACAAACCGAGGATCTGCAACGGCAGCGCGACGTTGTTGAACACCGTGCGATCGAACAGCAATTGGTGGTTCTGGAACACCACTCCGATCTGCCGCCGCAAGAAGGGAATCTGTGCGTTGCTGATGGTGCTCAGGTCTTGCCCGGCCAGCAGCAGCTTACCGCTGGTCGGACGTTCCATGGCCAGCAGCAGCCGCAACAAGGTGCTCTTGCCGGCGCCGGAATGGCCAGTGACAAACAAAAACTCGCCCCGACGGACTCGAAAGCTCAGCTCATGCAAGCCGACGTGACCGTTCGGGTAGCGTTTACCGACCTGCTCGAAACGAATCATGAACGCTCCCGCTCGGCAAACAGCGCCTGGACAAAGGGCTCAGCTTCAAAAGTGCGCAAATCGTCGATGCCTTCACCGACGCCGATATAGCGGATCGGCAGGCCAAACTGCTTGGCCAGGGCAAAAATCACCCCGCCCTTGGCGGTCCCGTCGAGCTTGGTCAGCGCCAGGCCGGTCAGTTCGACGGTCTGGTTGAATTGCTTGGCCTGGTTGATGGCGTTCTGGCCGGTGCCGGCATCGAGTACCAGCAACACCTCGTGCGGTGCCTCGG
The DNA here is from genome assembly GCF_028823535.1 of Pseudomonas serbica. Taxonomy (GTDB): domain Bacteria; phylum Pseudomonadota; class Gammaproteobacteria; order Pseudomonadales; family Pseudomonadaceae; genus Aquipseudomonas; species Aquipseudomonas serbica. The sequence goes on from NZ_JAQIYM010000001.1 coordinate 247,640, forward strand.
CATCGAGCTTGCTGATCACCCGGCGAACCTTTTTCAGTTCTTCCATCAGGTTGTCTTTGGTATGTAGGCGACCCGCGGTATCGGCAATCAGCACATCGATGCCACGGGCCTTGGCGGCCTGCACGGCGTCGAAGATCACCGAAGCCGAATCGGCGCCCGTGTGCTGGGCGATAACCGGAATTTTGTTGCGCTCGCCCCAGACCTGCAATTGCTCGACCGCAGCGGCGCGGAAGGTGTCGCCGGCGGCGAGCATGACTTTCTTGCCCTCCAGCTGCAGCTTTTTCGCCAGCTTGCCAATCGTGGTGGTTTTACCCGCACCGTTGACACCCACCACCAGGATCACGAACGGTTTGTTCTGCGAGGTGATTTTCAGCGGCTGTTCGACGGGCTTGAGCATGGCTGCCAGCTCGGCCTGCAAGGATTTGTACAAGGCGTCTGCATCGGCCAGTTCCTTGCGCGCGACCTTCTGGGTCAGGCGCTGGATGATCACCGAAGTGGCCTCCACACCGACGTCGGCGGTCAGCAGGCGGGTTTCGAGGTCATCGAGCAGCTCGTCATCAATGGCCTTGCGGCCCAGGAACAGGCTGGCCATGCCTTCGCCGATGCTGGCGCTGGTCTTGGACAGGCCTTGCTTGAGGCGGGCGAAGAAACCGGCCTTGGTTTCTTCGGTGCGTACCGGCTCGACGGGCACTTCCACTGGCAGTTCGAGGGGTGCGGCGGCGACAGGCGTAATAACAGGTGCAGGTGCAGGTGCAGGCTCTGGCGCCTGGACAACCGGCGCAACCGGTGGAACAAATGCAGCGGCTTCAGGTATTGGCGCAGCCTCAACAACGGGCGCAACCACCGGCGCGATCACTGGCGCCTGAACTGGCGCCTGTACCGGCTCCGGCGTCCACGCAGCCGGCGCAGGAATCGGCGGCGTCACGTGTGGCGCCAGCTCATCTTCGACCAACGCCACCGGCTCTTCCGCCACCGGCAAGGTCAACCAAGGCTCGGCGACCGGCGTCAGCGGCTGTTCGGCAACGATTTCAGGTGCAGTCTCGGCAACCGGTTGCAGCACCGGCTCGGTGATGGGCAACACAACCGGCGCAGGTTCGGCACCCAGTACCGGCGAGGCCGTTGGCTCTGGAAGTGGTTGTGGCTGTTCGACGACGGGTTCCTGCGGCTTTTTGCGCAGCCATCCGAACAGGCTTTTCTTTTCGCCAGCCGCAGCTGGGGTCTTCTTGTCGTCGTTGGAACCAAACATGGAGGACGGCTATCTCACGGTAGCGGCGCGCCAACAGGCGCCCCGGCAAATGAATATTCGATGCAGAACAGACTGCGATTGACCCAGCTTGTTCACGCGCAACATTTTGTCGAGGTGCGAACGGCACCTTACAAAAACGATTTCACTAAGGACTGATGCGGAAAAATCGGCGAAAAAGCAGAGTCTAGTTGATAAACCACAGCCTTTTGCCGCAAACCCAAACAACCTGATCAAACGCAAAGGCCTGATAGGCGTGGCCGCCAGTAAAACGGATCAGTATCCTAGCACCCTCTCGCCCGCTGACGCTAAGACCACGCGGGCAGCCCCAAAGGTTTAAAAACGAATGAATGCTCTAGCCCGCCGCGCTGCAGGCCTGCTGCTCAGCACAGTTTGCCTGCCCCTTTCGGCCCTCGCGGCCGACCCGCAACCGACTCACGAATTCACCCTCGACAACGGCTTGAAGGTCGTCGTGCGCGAAGACCATCGCGCGCCGGTGGTGGTTTCCCAGGTCTGGTACAAGGTCGGCTCCAGCTATGAGACGCCAGGCCAGACCGGCCTGTCCCATGCCTTGGAACACATGATGTTCAAGGGCAGCGAGAAAGTCGGCCCCGGCGAAGCGTCGTTGATCCTGCGCGACCTCGGTGCCGAAGAGAACGCCTTCACCAGCGACGACTTCACTGCTTATTACCAGGTCTTGGCCCGCGACCGCCTGGGCGTGGCCTTCGAACTGGAAGCCGACCGCATGGCCAGCCTGCGCCTGCCGCCTGACGAGTTCGCCCGCGAAATCGAAGTCATTAAGGAAGAACGGCGCCTGCGCACCGACGACAAACCCATGTCCAAGGCCTACGAGCGATTCAAGGCCATGGCTTACCCGGCCAGCGGCTATCACACGCCGACCATTGGCTGGATGGCCGACCTGGACCGGATGAAAGTCGAAGAGCTGCGTCACTGGTACCAGTCCTGGTATGTGCCGAACAACGCCACGCTGGTGGTGGTCGGCGACGTGACGCCGGACGAGGTCAAGACCCTGGCCCAGCGCTACTTCGGCCCGATCGCCAAACGTGAAGTACCGGCGGCGAAGGTTCCGCTGGAGCTGGCCGAGCCCGGCGAACGCCAGATCACCCTGCACGTGAAGACCCAATTGCCCAGCCTGATGCTCGCCTTCAACGTGCCGAGCATCGCTACCGCCGAGGACAAACGCCTGGTCAACGCCTTGCGACTGATCTCGGCCCTGCTCGATGGCGGTTACAGTGGACGTATCCCGACGCAATTGGAGCGCGGCGAAGAACTGCTGTCCGGCGGTTCGTCGAGCTATGACGCCTATACCCGCGGCGACAGCCTGTTCACCCTGTCGGCAACCCCCAACAGCCAGAAAAACAAGACCATCGCCCAGGCCGAAGCCGGCTTGTGGAAACTGCTCGAACAGCTGAAGACCACCGCGCCGACCAGCGAAGAGCTGGAACGCGTACGGGCACAGGTCATCGCCGGACTGGTCTACGAGCGCGATTCGATCACCAGTCAGGCCACGGCCATCGGCCAACTGGAAACCGTCGGCCTGTCGTGGAAGCTGATGGACAGCGAGCTCGCCGACCTGGAAAGCGTGACACCGCAAGATGTCCAGAACGCCGCCAAGCTGTATTTCACCCGCGAACGTCTCAGCGTCGCCCATGTACTGCCGGAGGAGACGACTCATGAGTGAGCGTAAAAAACCGCGCCTGGCCCTGTTCGGCCTGATCGCCGTCGCACTGGTCGGGTCTGCCGCATTCTATTTTTCCAAGACTGACCAGACCAACGCCAGCGAAGCGCTGGACAAGGCCAAGGCCAGCCAGAAGCTGCAATCACTGACCGAGCTCAACGGCAAGGCGCCGAGCCACCGCAAGCTCGACGTGCAGACCTGGAACACCGCCGAAGGCGCCAAGGTGCTGTTCGTCGAAGCCCGTGAGCTGCCGATGTTCGACATGCGCCTGATCTTTGCCGCTGGCAGCAGCCAGGACGGCGACGCGCCAGGCCTGGCGCTGCTGACCAACGCCATGCTCAACGAAGGCGTGGCCGGCAAGGATGTCAGCGTTATCGCCCAGGGCTTTGAAGGGCTGGGGGCCGATTTCGGCAACGGCGCCTTCAAGGACATGGCGATTGCCTCCCTGCGCAGCCTCAGCGCCGCGGACAAGCGTGAACCGGCATTGAAGCTGTTCGCCGAAGTCGTCGGCAAACCGTCCTTCCCCGCCGACTCGTTCACCCGCATCAAGAACCAGATGCTCGCCGGCTTCGAATACCAGAAACAGAACCCCGGCAAACTCGCCAGCCTTGAGTTGATGAACCGTTTGTACGGCGATCACCCCTACGCGCACGCCAGCGATGGCACGGCGCAAACCGTTCCGGCCGTCACCCTCGCGCAACTGCGTGCGTTCCACCAGAAAGCCTATGCAGCAGGCAACGTGGTGATCGCACTGGTGGGCGACCTGTCCCGCGCCGAAGCCGAAGCCATTGCCGCGCAAGTCAGCGCCGCCTTGCCCAAAGGCCCGGCCCTGCCGAAGATTGAGCAACCCGCCGAACCGAAGGCCAGCATCGGCCACATCGAGTTCCCTTCCAAGCAGACCAACCTGATGCTCGCGCAACTGGGCATCGACCGTGACGATCCGGATTACGCGGCACTGTCCATGGGCAACCAGATCCTCGGCGGTGGCGGCTTCGGTACCCGACTGATGAGTGAAGTGCGCGAGAAACGTGGCCTGGCATATGGTGTGTACTCGGGTTTCAGCCCGATGCAGGCACGCGGTCCGTTCATGATCAACCTGCAGACCCGCGCCGAAATGAGCGAAGGCACCCTGAAACTGGTGCAGGATGTGCTTGCCGACTACCTCAAGACCGGCCCGACCGAAAAAGAACTCGACGACGCCAAGCGCGAACTCGCCGGCAGCTTCCCGCTGTCCACCGCCAGCAACGCCGATATCGTCGGCCAGCTGGGTGCGATCGGTTTCTACAACTTGCCGCTCAGTCACCTGGAAGACTTCATGCAACAGTCGCAGAACCTGACCGTCGAGCAGGTCAAGGCGGCCATGAACAAACACCTGAGCACAAACAAACTGGTCATCGTCAGCGCTGGCCCGACCGTGCCGCAAAAGCCGTTGCCGGCCCCTACTGATAAACCTGCCGAGCAACCGCTCGGGGTTCCGGAGCATTAATGGCTACTCGTCCGAAAAAACCTGTCCACAACGTGCATAACGGCGTGAACCAGCTGCGCATCATTGGCGGCGAATGGCGCAGTCGCAAGCTGAGCTTCCCTGACGCTCCGGGCCTGCGCCCGACGCCGGACCGGGTGCGGGAAACCCTGTTCAACTGGCTCGCCCCCTACGTCCCGGGCGCCAAGGTGCTCGATCCGTTCACCGGCAGCGGCGCGCTGTTTCTCGAAGCCCTGTCCCGTGGCGCCGCCATGGGCCAGGCACTGGACGCCAGCAGCCTTGCGGTGTCCAGCCTCAAGGAGCATCTGGGTACGCTGCGTTGCACCACCGGCCAGGTCCAGACCGCCGACGCCCTGCGTTATCTGGAGACCCAGCCAGCGGTGGCCTACGACCTGGTGTTCCTCGACCCGCCGTTCAACCAGAACCTGCTGCCCGCCGTTTGCTCCTTGCTCGAAGAGCGCCAGTGGCTGGCCGAAGACGCCTGGGTGTACACCGAAAGCGAAAGCGCGCCGTCGACCCTCGGCCTGCCGGAGAACTGGCGCCTGCACCGGGAGCAGAAGTCCGGGCGTGTCTACTACTCGTTGTGGCAACGCAGCGCCTGAGGTGCTGGCTGGATGACTATCCCGCAATCGCCTCGCGGACGCCCTACATAGTTACCGCCAGACGCTCGTCCAGATAATCCACAGTGGTTTGCGCAAATACCTGCAAACCACTGAGGATGTACACGGATGAACATCTCCCGCAGCACATGTCTGTTGCTCTTTATCGGATGGCTGCCGCTCTTGGCTGTCGCCACATCACCCCCTTCGACGCAAGCTTTCACCCTGGACAACGGGCTTAAGGTTGTCGTGCGCGAAGATCATCGTTCAGCAGCCGTAACCGCCCAACTCTGGGTGAAAGTCGGCTCAAGCTACGAACCGCCGGGTCAGTCCGGCCTGTCCCATGCCCTCGAGCACATGGTCTACAAAGGCAGCAGCAAGGCCTGCGCCGGAGAGTTTTCCGCAATACTGGAGAAACTCGGCGCCAGCGAAAACGCCTTCACCGGCAAGGACTACACCGTCTATCACCAGACACTTGCCCCCGGCCGGCTGGGCGTCGCGTTCGAAATCATGGCCGACCTGATGAGTACGGCCAAGTTGCGTGAGCAAGACTTCTCCACGGAGCTGAAGGTCATTGCGCAGGAGCGTCGCGATAGTATCGACGATCATGTATCGGCACTGAGCATCGAGCGGCTGGAAAGCCTCGCCTACCTGAGCAGTGCCTATCGCACGCCGGTCATAGGCTGGATGCACGACCTGCAACGGATCAATGCCCTTCAACTGCAGCAGTGGTATCAGGCCTGGTATGCGCCGAACAATGCGACGCTGGTGGTCGTTGGCAATGTAACGCCTGACAGCGTTCAAGCGCTGGCGCAGCGCTACTTCGGTCACCTGGACCGACGCGCGACCCCAACTGCCCACGCGCCCGTCGAATTACCCTCACCCGGCGAAAGGTCATTGATCCTGCACGCCCCGATATCAGCTCCGCGACTCATCATGAGTTTCAACACCCCCAGCCTGGCCACTGCGCAAGAGCGCCGGACCGCTCATACGCTGCGCCTGCTCGAAATCCTGTTGGCAGGCTCCAACAGCGCACGACTCAAACAGCAACTGCAGTTTGGTGACGAGATATTTTCCGAAGTCCAGTCAGAGTACAACGCCTTCACTCGCGGCGATTCGTTGCTGACCATCACCGCTCAACTCAACCTCGACAAGGTCACAAGCACCGACCAGGCACTTGCGCGCCTGTGGCGAGCGATTGATGAATTGAAAAACAAGGCACCGGAAAAGGCAGAACTGGATCGGGCCAAAACCATCCTGATCGCCAACACGGTTTATGCGCAGGACGATCTGGAAGGACAGGCCAACACACTGGGCCTGCTGGAAAGCATTGGCCTCGACTGGCAGTTGGCGGATCAGGACACGGATGAGCTGAACAAAATTACTCCCCTGGATATTCAAAACGTTGCCGTGACTTACCTGACACGCGAACGCATGAGCATCGCCCAGATCTTGCCGGAGAAAAACAATGGATAAGTTCAGAACCGGCATGAAGGGAGCGTGGCTGGCACTGGCCGGCGTGGTGTTGAGTGGACAAGCCTTTACCGCATCCGCCGCCACGATGGCTGCGTCACAAACAGCCGCGCTGCAATCGCTGAATGAACCCCAGGTCGAGTCAGCTCATCGGTCACTGCCCATCAAGGGATACAAAACCCTTTCCGGAACCAAGATCCTGTTCATTCGCACCCCGGGCCTGCCCATGTTCGACGTCCATGTCAGCTTTGCCGCTGGCAGCGCCCACACAAGCCATCAACCCGGACTGGCAGCGCTAACCTTCAGCCTCTTGAATGAAGGGGTGGACGGCAAGGACCTCAACGCCATTCTGGAGAGCTTCGACCAACTGGGAGCGAGACTGGGCATGGGGATCACTCAGGATCAAGCCCGCTTTTCGTTGCGCAGCCTGAGCGATGAAGCCCGGCGAGCTCCAGCGCTGGAGCTGTTTGCCCAGATGCTTGGCAAACCTTCATTGCCGGAACAGTCGCTACCCGTGGCGAAATCCCAACTCCTGCACTTTCTCGACAATGAGGAACAGTCCCACGGCTACCAGGCCGATCAAGCCCTTTACAGACTACTGTCCCCCGGACATGGCTATGAACAGTCCGTTTATGGAACCAGGGTCGGGCTTGCCGCCATCACCCGCGATCAGGTGCAGGATTTCCATCGCAAGGCGTATGCGGCAGGCAACGCGATGATAACGCTGGTCGGCGACCTTACGGAGGACGAAGCCCAGCGCATTGGCGTACAGATTTCCAATGCATTGCCTCTGGGGCCAGCCGTCGCCACGATCAAATCCCCGGACAACCCCGCCTCTCCAGGTTTTCTGCAACTGCAAAGACCGTCGACCCAGGCTTACGTGCGCCTCGCCCAGCCCGGCGTCCTGCGCAACAGTCCGGACTTTGTGGCATTGCAGATGGCGAACCAGATTTTCACCACCCGGCTGATGCATGAACTTCGGGCACGTCGAGGGCTCACCTATGACGTTCGAGCCGGGCTCTCTGTCCGTCAAGCGCAAGGAATCCTGGCAGTCGAACTGCAGACTCGACCGGAGCTTGCCGATGGAGTACTGGCAAAAATCAAGGAGATGTACCGCGACTTCCTCACCCATGGCCCCACACAGAAAGAGCTCGATGACACCAAAGCGCGACTGGCCGGCAGCGCACCATTGAACAGCACCACCAATGCACAGATCGTGAGTCAGCTGCGCGACATCGGTGTCTACGACTTGCCATTGGAACTCGACTATTCCACTCAGACAGCTTTGGAATTGAACCTCGAATCGGTCAAGAACGCACTCAACCGACACCTCGACACCGAGCGATGGAGCGCTGTTATCCTGGGGCCCAAGACCGACCAGCAACCGTTGCCTGCGCCCCTTGAAAGCGAGGCCAATGCCATATGTCGCGCAACCGACGAGATTGTGGCAAGTTAGATTTCCCATGACGACGCGGTCGCGGCGCAGGCCGGCCGCGTCATTGTGCGGCTTCAAGAAGACCTTTACCGAGAACCGATGTGCAACCGCGCCACACGATCACTGAACTGCCCGCCTTCAGACCGGCCTTCGGCCTCGGCAACCCGCACTTGCAGACCTTGTGGGGACCGCTGTGGCGTAAAACCACCCACCTCGAACGTGAGCGTGAACGCCTGTGGCTCGAGGATGGCGACTTCCTCGACCTCGACTGGCATGGCCCGCACAGCGCCGATGCGCCGTTGGTTTTGGTGTTGCACGGACTGACCGGCTCGTCGAATTCACCTTACGTTGCCGGCATACAAAAAGCGCTGGGTGACCAGGGTTGGGCCAGTGTCGCGCTGAACTGGCGCGGCTGCTCTGGCGAACCCAATCTATTGCCGCGCAGCTACCACTCTGGCGCCAGCGAAGACCTGGCCGAAACCATCCGGCATCTGCGGGCAAAGCGCCCTCTCGCACCGTTGTATGCCGTCGGTTATTCCCTGGGCGGCAATGTGCTGCTCAAGCATCTGGGTGAAACCGGCAGTGCCAGCGGCGTGCTCGGTGCGGTGGCGGTGTCGGTGCCGTTTCGCCTGGACCAGTGTGCCGACCGCATCGGACAGGGTTTCTCCAAGGTCTACCAGGCGCATTTCATGCGCGAGATGCTGGCGTACATCAAGAATAAGCAACGGCAATTTCAGCACGACGGGCGCGAGGACGGTCTCGCGGCGCTCGCCGCGCTGGGTTCCCTGGAAAACATGCGCACGTTCTGGGATTTCGATGGCCGGGTGACGGCTCCGCTCAACGGGTTCACCGATGCCCATGACTATTATCGCCGCGCCTCTAGCCGCTATTTCCTCGGCGAGATCTGTACGCCAACCCTGATCATTCAGGCCGCCGATGACCCCTTCGTCTTCCCCCACAGCCTGCCGCATGCCGACGAGTTGTCGGCCTGTACGCAATTCGAATTGCAGGCCCGGGGCGGGCATGTCGGATTCGTCGATGGATCGTTCCGCCAACCGGGCTATTACCTGGAACGGCGTATCCCGCAGTGGCTGGCCAGTATGGGGCGCGAGTAGGCCATGGGCATTGCACAGGGCGAGTCCATCCACTTCTGGCAAACGGCGCCGTTGGCCGGGATCGAGCTGTTGTCGGCGCGCTACATCGAGCAGCGTTTCGCCCCCCATGTGCATGACGGCTACGTGATCGGCATGATCATGGCCGGCGCCCAGCGTTATCGTTATCGCGGCGCCGAACACCTGGCAGGCAGCGGCACACTGGTGCTGATCAACCCCGATGAACTGCACACCGGCCACAAGGGCACGGAGGACGGCTGGTTGTACCGGGCGTTTTATCCCGACAGCGGGCAGATGCTGTCGCTGCTGGCCGAACTCGAATTGCCCACCCACCACTTGCCGGCGTTCGGCGCCACGTTGTATCGCGACCCGGATCTGGTCAGCGGCTTCTGCCAATTGCATCGTTTGCTGGAAAGTCCAGCCACGGCATTGCAACAACAGACTGCCTGGCGAGAACTGATGCTCTCACTGCTGCAGCGCCATGCGGCGGTTCCTGCCGCCGGAAAACCGGGCAAGGAACACCGAGCGGTGACATTGGCCAAGGACCTGCTGCACGCGCAATTGGCGGCGCCCCCCTCGCTGGAAGAACTTGCAGCGGCGGTGAACCTGTCGCCTTTTCACTTCGCCCGGGTGTTCCGCCGCGCCACCGGGATGCCGCCACACACCTGGCTGATGCAACAGCGCATCGCCCGGGCGCGGGTGTTGTTGCAGGGGGGTTGTTTGCCGCTGGAGGTCGCGACGCAGTTGGGGTTTGCCGACCAGAGTCATCTGAGTCGGCAATTCAAGCAGGTGTATGGGGTCGGGCCCGGGGCGTATCGCAATGCCCGATTGTTTTAAATCTCAAAAACAGCCAGTTGCCCCTGTGGGGTTTATTCGCCGGTGGCAACGCCCCGCGCAGGATCATTGATCCACTCGCTCCACGACCCCGCATACAGCGCCCCCAACGGATAACCCGCAAGGCACAACGCGAACAGGTTATGGCACGCCGTCACGCCGGAACCGCAGTACGCCACCAATTCGGTAGGTGAGCGATCGCCCAGTTTCTCGGCAAAACGCTGCTTGAGCTGATCGGCTGGCAGGAACCGCCCGTCGCTGCCCAGGTTGTCGGTGAAGGCGGCACATTGCGCACCGGGGATATGCCCGGCAATCGGGTCTATCGGTTCGACTTCGCCCTTGAATCGCGCTAAGGCACGTGCATCGAGCAGGGTCAGCGATGGTTGTCCGAGACGTTTCTGCAACTGTTCTGCGCTGAGCAACAACGAAACATCAGGCGTACCAGTAAATGTGCCACGGCCGATCGCCGGAGGATCAAGACTCAGGGGCAGCCCTGCCGCGTGCCAGGCCTTGAGCCCGCCATCGAGGATGAACACCCCGTCACGCTTGCCCAGCCAGGCCAGCAGCCACCAGGCCCGCGCCGCAAAGGCACCCGGACCGTCATCGTACAAAACCACTTCGCTGTCGGCATTGATGCCCCAGGCTTGCAGGCGCTCGATCAGGTCCGCCGGCTCGGGCAATGGATGACGCCCGGTTACGCCCTTGACCACTTTTCCACTCAGATCACGCTCAAGATCGGCAAATGCCGACCCGCCAATGTGCCCTTGTGCATAGCTGCGCTGGCCATAATCCGGGTCTTCGAGGGCAAAACGACAATCAAGAATCACCAACCCCGGCTGATCCTTTTTCAGGTCCAGTGCTTGTGGGCTGATCAGTTGCGCAATGGGCATAACGGGCTCCTGTGATGGGCGATTTTCGATCCTGCAGCAGGCTTTATCTCATACGTCTTCCAGCGCCTGGGCCAGCGGCACGTAAAACTCTTCAAACAATGCAGCGACCGCATCACGAGATTGATCCGTGACGAAACCCGCCTCCAGCACCAGCACCTGGTAGACGCCGCGCTTGATGGCCTGCTCGCTGAGGTGGCTGGAGTTTTCCCGCGTGGTGCACAAAAAACGTACCCAGGAGGTGAGGATGATCCAGGCATTGATCGTCAGGGACTCGATCTGCACCCGATCCATCTTCAGGATGCCAGCAGCGACAAAACCTTCGTAGATGGCAGCGCCCTGAATCACGCAACGCTGGGAAAAGCGCCGGTAGCGAGCCGCCAGCTCCGGGTCACTGTCGAGCAAGTGCTCCAGATCCCGGTGCAGGAACCGGTAGCGCCACATGGCTGACAACAGCTCCTTGAGGTAGAAACGCTTGTCCTCCACCGTGGCTTCGCGCCCCTGTGGCGGACGCAGGAAACTGTCCACCAGGCTCTCATACTCACTGAACAGCACGGCGATGATCGCCTGCTTGTTAGGGAAGTGGTAGTACAGGTTGCCCGGAGAGATCTCCATATGGGCGGCGATGTGGTTGGTGCTGATGCTGCGCTCGCCCTGCTGGTTGAACAGCTCCAGGCTGTTCTGCACGATGCGCTCGCTGGTTTTGATCCTTGGGGCCATGGCTTGAGCTTAAATTCAGAGTGCGTTGAGAGGCATCTTACGACCTACCGCCAGCGGATAAAACAAAGCGATGCCGAGGATGGCATTTGACTTTTTAGAGTATAGACTCTAAAAATGACCGCATTACAATAAATCCGGAGCCCACCATGACTGCTGACATTTCCTACCTGCAAAACATTCAGCAGCCTTTGGAAGAGCTCCAGGCCCTGTTCGACGTCCAGCGCGCGGCCTATGCCGCCAACCCGATGCCACCCGAAGCCCAGCGCCAGCAATGGCTCAAGTCATTGCGGGATTTGCTGAACAACGAACGTCAGGCCCTGATCGATGCGATCAGCCAGGACTTCAGCCACCGCAGTGCCGATGAAACCCTGCTCGCCGAACTGATGCCCAGCCTGCACGGCATTCACTACGCCAGTCGCCACCTCAAGAACTGGATGCGCGCGTCGCGACGCAAGGTCGGTGTTGCCTTCCAGCCGGCCTCGGCGAAAGTGGTCTACCAACCATTGGGCGTGGTCGGGGTGATCGTGCCGTGGAACTATCCTTTGTACCTGGCCATCGGGCCTTTGGTCGGCGCGTTGTCGGCGGGTAACCGGGTGATGCTCAAGCTCAGTGAATCGACCCCAGCCACCGGTTTGTTGCTCAAGGCATTGTTCGCACGGATCTTCCCCGAAGACCTGGTCTGCGTGGTGCTGGGCGAAGCCGATATCGGCGTGGCGTTTTCGCGCCTGCCCTTCGACCACCTGCTGTTCACTGGCGCGACCAGCATCGGCAAACACGTGATGCGCGCCGCGGCGGAAAACCTGACGCCAGTCACGCTGGAACTGGGCGGCAAGTCCCCGGCCATTGTTTCCAAGGACGTACCGCTCAAGGATGCCGCCGAACGCATCGCTTTCGGCAAGACCCTTAATGCCGGCCAGACCTGCGTGGCCCCGGATTACGTGCTGGTGCCCGAAGAGCGCGTCGACGCTTTTGTGGAAGCCTATCGGCAGGCAGTTCGCGGTTTTTATCCGACCCTCGCCGACAACCCGGACTACACCGCGATCATCAATGACCGACAACTGGCGCGACTGAACGGCTACATCAGCGACGCTACCAGCAAGGGTGCACAGATGATTCCCCTGTTCGATCAGGGCCAGGGCCGCCGCATGGGCCATAGCCTGCTGCTCAACGTCAGCGACGACATGACGGTGATGCAGGACGAAATCTTCGGCCCGTTGCTGCCGATCGTGCCGTACAAGCATCTGGACCAGGCGTTTGCCTACATCAACCAACGCCCTCGCCCACTGGCTCTGTACTACTTCGGCTACGACAAGCGCGAACAGAAGCGCGTGCTCAACGAGACCCATTCCGGCGGTGTCTGCCTCAACGACACCCTGTTGCACGTTGCTCAGGATGACATGCCGTTCGGCGGCATCGGCGCTTCAGGTATGGGCCACTACCACGGCCACGAAGGCTTCCTGACTTTCAGCAAGGCCAAGGGGGTGCTGATCAAGCAGCGATTCAACGCGGCGAAGCTGATCTACCCGCCCTACGGCAAATCCATTCAGAAACTGATCCAGAAGCTGTTTATCCGCTAACGATGATCACCCTCGGGTAATAACAATAATGCACCCCAGCCTGTCCGATACACCCGCGCTGTCACGGCGCGGCCTGCTCAAATTCAGCCTCGGCGCCAGCGCCTTTCTTGCCACTGCCGGGTTAGGGGCCAGTCTGACCGGTTGCTCATCGGGCGCGCCTGCCAGTGGGTTCACCGCGTTGCGCAGCGGCGACCTGGCATTTCTGCGCGCCCTTGTCCCGGTGCTGCTTGAGGGCGCCGTGACTGCCCAGCAGAGGCCCGACGCTGTCGAGGGCACCCTGAAAAGCCTGGATTACAACCTCGATCACCTGTCGCCGGAAATGCTCAAGCTCACCCGACAATTGTTCGACGTGCTCGGCATGGCCGTCACCCGCGGACCGTTGACCGGGATCTGGGGCAGCTGGGAAAACGCCGCTGCCGAGGATATCCGGCACTTCCTCGATCGCTGGGAAAACAGCTCGTTGAGCCTGCTGCGCATGGGCCACAGCTCATTGGTGCAACTGGTGATGATGGCCTGGTATGGCCGCAAGGAATCGTGGGCCCATTGCGGGTATCCGGGGCCGCCGACGGTTTGAGACCGCGTCGCCCCCTTCGCAAGCAAGCTCGCTCCCACATTTGACCGTGCCCTCCGATAATAAAAAGAGAACTTCAAGATGCCCGTACCCGACCCGTTCCGCGAAGGCATGGCCCGTGGCTGGAAAACCCACAACGGCTCGCAACTGACCCAGGATCTGACCCTCGAAGCGGATGTGGCGATCATCGGCAGCGGTGCCGGCGGCGGAACCACGGCCGAAATCCTCAGCGCGGCCGGTTACAAGGTGCTGCTGATCGAGGAAGGTCCGCTCAAGACCAGCAGCGACTTCAAGTTGCTCGAAGACCAGGCCTACGCCAGCCTCTATCAGGAAGGCATCGGCCGCATGAGCAAGGACGGCGCGATCACCATCCTCCAGGGTCGGGCGGTGGGCGGCACGACGTTGATCAACTGGACGTCGAGCTTTCGAACGCCAGAGCCGACGCTCGAACACTGGGCCAGGGAGCACAACGTGAAAGGCCACTCCCCTGCCGAGATGGCGCCCTGGTTCGAAAAAATGGAGCAGCGCCTGGGCGTCGCTCCATGGATGGTGCCGCCCAATGCCAACAACGATGTGATCCGCAAGGGCTGCGAAAAGCTCGGTTACAGCTGGCATGTCATCCCGCGCAATGTGCGCGGCTGCTGGAACCTTGGCTACTGCGGCATGGGCTGCCCGACCAATGCCAAGCAATCGATGATGGTGACGACCATTCCGGCCACCCTGGAAAACGGCGGCGAGCTGCTTTATCTGGCCCGCGCCGAGAAACTATTGATCGGCGGCGACAAGGTCACCGGCCTGCAATGCGTGGCGATGGATGAGCGTTGCGTCGAGCCCACCGGCCGCAAGATCACGGTCAAGGCGCGGCATTACGTGCTGGCGGGCGGCGGGATCAACAGCCCGGCATTGCTGATGCGCTCCGGGGCGCCCGACCCGCACCAACGCGTGGGCAAGCGCACCTTCCTGCATCCGGTGAACATGTCCGCCGCGTTGTTCGACGAGGTGGTCAACCCCTTCTACGGGGCGCCGCAATCGATCTATTCCGACCATTTCCAATGGCAGGACGGCACCACCGGCAAAATGGCCTACAAACTGGAGGTTCCACCGCTGCACCCGGCGCTGGCGTCGACGCTGCTCGGTGGTTTCGGCCAGGAAAATGGGCAGCATATGGCCAACCTGCCGCATACCCATGCCATGCTCGCGCTGCTGCGCGACGGTTTTCACCCCGACAGCCAGGGCGGCAGCGTCCAGTTACGTGGCGACGACACACCCGTGCTCGATTATCAGGTGTCTGCCTATGCCTGGGACGGTTTGCGCCGGGCCTTCCACAGCATGGCCGAGATCCAGTTCGCTGGCGGCGCCAGGGCCGTGATGCCGATGCATGCCGACGCGCGTTATGTGAACACCCTCGCCGAAGCACGCACCTTGATCGACAGCTTGAGCCTGGAGTTGTATCGCACGCGGCTGGGCAGTGCCCACGTGATGGGCGGCTGTGCAATGGGCGAAGACCCGAAAAATGCCGTCACCGACAGCCTCGGCCGGCATCATCAATTGGCCAATCTGTCGATTCACGACGGCTCGCTGTTCCCCACCAGCATTGGCGCAAACCCGCAGTTGTCGGTCTATGGGCTGACGGCGCAACTGGCGACTTCACTGGCCGATCGTTTAAAAAACCCATGAAAAAGACGATTATCCTGGTCGTCTATAGTGCTTTCTTACCCAACAGGCGACTTGGCCGACCGGTTAGGCTGCGATACCATCCGAGTCCCTAACGCACTCCCGCCAGGACGACGCGATGAACCGAGTGTTGTACCCAGGTACCTTCGACCCTATTACCAAGGGCCACGGCGATCTGGTCGAACGCGCCTCGCGCCTGTTCGATCACGTGATTATTGCTGTCGCCGCCAGCCCGAAGAAAAACCCGCTGTTTCCCCTGGAACAGCGTGTGGAGCTGGCCCGCGAGGTCACCAAACATCTGCCGAACGTAGAAGTCGTCGGTTTCTCGACCCTGTTGGCGCACTTTGCCAAAGAGAAGAATGCCAACGTGTTCCTGCGTGGCTTGCGCGCAGTGTCGGACTTCGAATACGAATTCCAGCTGGCCAACATGAACCGCCAGCTGGCCCCGGATGTGGAAAGCCTGTTTCTAACCCCGTCTGAGCGTTACTCGTTCATTTCCTCGACGCTGGTGCGTGAAATTGCGGCCTTGGGCGGTGATATCACCAAGTTCGTGCACCCGGTGGTGGCGGACGCCCTGACACAACGCTTCAAGAAATAATACCCGGACTGCAGGAGCCGGCTTGCTGGTGATGGCGGTGTGTCAGGTGCACCGCGCTGTCTTGATCGCCAGCAAGCCGGCTCCTGCAGAACGTCGCGCCCGGGTGCAATGCGGGCGCCAATGCGGCACAATTACGCGCATTGATTTATTGCGCCCGGGCCTGCCGCCCCGGCTGGAGCTAGCATGTCCCTGATCATCACCGACGATTGCATCAACTGCGACGTCTGCGAACCCGAGTGCCCCAACGCCGCTATTTCCCAGGGCGAAGAAATCTACGTGATCGACCCTAACCTGTGCACCCAGTGCGTCGGCCACTACGACGAACCGCAGTGCCAGCAGGTTTGCCCGGTGGATTGCATTCCCCTGGACGAAGCGCACCCAGAGACTGAAGAGCAGTTGATGGAGAAGTACCGCAAGATTACCGGCAAGGCGTAAGTCCCATAAAGATCGCCGCCTGCTGTTGGAACTACCGCAGGCTGCGATCTTTTGCTCTTGAATCACTCCTGCCGCTCAAACCCCTCCTCGATACACCCCAGGCACCGTGCGAACGCCGCTTTTGCCGGGTCGACCACCAGCGCCTGACCTGCATCGCCTACGCCACCACTGAACGCAGTGAACGGCAACGAAACGACGAACGCCCCGGTGCCGATTACGGTCGCCACGACCAACAAAGGCCGGGCAATCAGCAGGTCGCCGATCATCGCGTAGGCAGGAGGATTCTGGATGCTATACAACGGATCACCGCTGCCGCTGCTGGCGACGGCAGGGGTGCCGATGCTCAGCAGCAGGGTGACGACAAAGGTTCGAATCAGGTTCATGGCGCGGTCCTTCGCGAGTCAATGGGAACTTTGACTATAGACCGTCGGGTCTTCAGCGCTGACAGCGCGGGCAAAAAACGCTGGCGCGCTGCCCGAGTTTTGTTTCACGCAGTTGCGTACCACAAACCTTGCAGGGCTCGGCCCCACGGCCATACACGAACAGCTCCTGCTGGAAGTAGCCCGGCTGCCCGTCCCCGCCGATAAAGTCGCGCAGGGTGGTACCGCCGCGCTCGATGGCGGCCGCCAGGATGCGCTTGATCTCGATCGCCAGCTTCAGGTACCGCGCCCGGGAAATGCTCCCGGCTTCGCGACGCGGGTCGATACCGGCGGCGAACAAGGCTTCGGTCGCATAGATATTGCCGACCCCAACCACCACCGCGTTATCCATGATGAACGGCTTGACCGCCATCGAACGCCCCCTCGACTGCTGGAACAGCCGCTCGCCGTCGAACAGGTCGGTCAGCGGCTCAGGCCCCAGGCGAATCAGCAACTCATGATTGAGCGGATCGAGGCTCCACAGCATCGCACCGAACCGCCGCGGGTCGGTGTAGCGCAAGGCCAGGCCCGACTCCAGTTCGATATCCACATGCTCATGCTTGGCCGCCGGCAGGCCGACTTCCACCAGGCGCAAATTCCCCGACATGCCCAAATGGCTGATCAAGGTGCCGACCTCGGCATTGATCAACAGGTATTTGGCGCGCCGTTCCACCAGCACGATGCGCTGGCCGGACAAACGCACATCGAGGTCTTCGGGGATCGGCCAGCGCAAACGGCGATCACGCACGATCACCCGACTGACGCGCTGGCCTTCCAGGTGCGGCGCAATCCCGCGGCGTGTGGTTTCGACTTCTGGCAGTTCAGGCATGGGGTTCTCGAATCAGGCGCTCGGTGAGAAGAGATTCATCCCTCAGCGGTGGGTGCCGAGATCGCGAATCGTCTGCTTGAGGGTTTCGAAATCGTAATCCGAGAGGCCGACGTAATCGAGCACCAAATGCCCGATGCTGTCCCACTCGTGGTCTTCGGCCTGGTTGCCCAACACCCGGTAGGACGCACAAATATGCTCGGCCATTTTCAGGATCGCCAAAAGATTCTTCAGGGCGCTGTTGCGCGACGACTCGTCACTGAATATCGCCAGGGCATTGTGATGATTGGCGATCGCGGCAGATACGTGATCCGGCAGGCGCCAGGACTTGGCCGTGTAGTACCCGACCACGGCGTGGTTGGTGTTGAACGTCTGGTTCTCGGTATCCACCACCCGGCAATCGGGACCGGCGTTGGCATAGGCCTGTTCCAGCACGCTCATGTAGTTGGGGAACCGCTGCAACATCAGCGGCACGCCGCAGTCGTGGAACAGCCCAAGGGCATAGGCTTCATCGCCGGCCTGGGCGCCAATGCGCTTGGCCAGGGTCAGGCAGGTCATCGCCACGTCCTGGGCGGTGTCCCAGAACCGGTTCAGGGTGACGATAGTGTCGTCGTTCATCTCGCCCTTGATCGACTGCGCGTTGATCAGGTTGATGATCGAACGGCTGCCCAGCAGGTTCACCGCGCGCTGGATCGAGGCGATCTTGTTGCTCAGGCCGTAATACGGCGAGTTGACGATTTTCAGCAGGGAGCCAGAGAGCCCCGGGTCCTGGGAAATGAGCTTCGCGATCACGTCCAGATCCGGGTCGGGCATGTACTGCTCCATCTGCAGATCCACCATGATCTGCGGCTGGGCCGGCACACTGATGCCTTGCAGGGATTGCTGGATTTGTTCGGGAGTCAGCTCTTGGGACATAAGTACACACTCTGGGACAGGCGCAGATTCTAACCTTTCTGACATTGGATCCGACATACCAGCGAGCACATTGCCGGAACTTTCATTCACGACCTGGCTTCGGAATTTGTAACGCTCACGGGCGAATCACTCTCTCAAGTCAGGAGCTTTTTCATGTCCAATTCCCTGAATGGCAAGCGCGTCGCGATACTGGTGACCAATGGTTTCGAGCAGGTCGAACTGACCGGGCCGAAAGAAGCGCTGGAGCAGGCGGGTGCACAAGTCGACATACTTTCGGCGAAAGAAGGTCAGGTCAAAGGTTGGAACCACGATAAACCCGCGGATGACTTCAAGGTTGACCGGACATTCCGCTCGGCCAGTATCGAGCAATACGATGCCGTGGTCCTGCCTGGCGGCGTGCAGAATTCCGACACCATCCGCATCGACCAGGATGCCCAGCACCTGGTCAAGATGGGCACCTCTGCCGGCAAGCCGATCGCGGTCATCTGCCACGGCGGCTGGCTGCTGGTTTCAGCCGGACTGGTCAGCGGCAAGACCATGACCAGCTACAAGACGCTAAAGGACGACCTGGTGAATGCCGGCGCCCATTGGGTCGACAAGGAAGTGGTCACAGACGGAACACTGATCAGCAGCCGCCAGCCGGATGACATTCCAGCGTTCAACCGTGAGTTGATTCAGCTGTTGTCGGCGTAGTACCCGAAACCGCCTTCGCGAGCAGGCTCGCTCCCACATTGGAATGCGCTCCCCCAGTGGGAGCGAGCCGGCTCCGGGCGGCTTTCCAACGATGATGCCAGCAGCGTTTCATCGCCCTTCGAACCCGCCACGACCCTCAACACGCTATACTCCCGCTCTTTTTTCCGGAGCGACGTCATGTCCCTGCCTAGCCTGCGCCTAAAAGCCAACGCCGACCGTCGCCTGCGCAACGGTCACCTGTGGGTCTACAGCAACGAAATCGATGTGGCTGCCACCCCATTGCACGGCTTCAAGGCCGGCGACCAGGCGATCCTCGAAGCCGCCGGCGGCAAGCCGCTGGGCATCGTCGCCATGAGCCCGAACAACCTGATCTGCGCGCGCCTGCTGTCGCGTGACATCAAGCTGCCGCTCGACAAGTCGCTGCTGGTGCATCGCCTTAACGTAGCCCTGTCGCTGCGCGAGCGCCTGTTCGACAAGCCGTTCTATCGCCTGGTCTACGGCGATTCCGACCTGCTGCCAGGCCTGGTGGTCGACCGTTTCGGCGACATCCTGGTGGTGCAGATCGCCTCGGCGACCATGGAAGCCCATAAAGACGACGTGATCGCGGCACTGACCCAGGTGCTCAAGCCAAGCGGCATCCTGTTCAAGAACGACTCCGCCGCCCGTGACGCCGAAGGCCTTACTCGCTATGTCGAAACCGTCTTCGGCCTGGTGCCGGAGTGGGTCGCGCTGGAAGAGAACGGCGTGAAATTCGAAGCGCCGGTCATCCAGGGCCAGAAAACCGGCTGGTTCTACGACCACCGCATGAACCGCGCACGCCTGGCGCCCTACGCCAAGGGCAAGCGCGTACTCGACCTGTACAGCTACATCGGCGGCTGGGGCGTGCAAGCGGCCGCGTTCGGCGCCAGTGAAGTGTTCTGCGTCGACGCATCGGCCTTCGCCCTCGACGGCGTCGAGCGCAACGCCGCGCTGAACGGTTTCGCCGAGAAAATGACCTGCATCGAAGGCGACGTCTTCGAAGCCCTGAAAGAGCTCAAGGCCAGCGAAGAGCGCTTCGACGTGATCGTGGCCGACCCGCCCGCGTTCATCAAGCGCAAGAAAGACATGAAAAATGGTGAAGGTGCCTACCGTCGCCTGAACGAGCAAGCCATGCGCCTGCTCACCAAGGACGGCATCCTGTTCAGCGCATCGTGCTCGATGCACCTGCCCGAAGACGACCTGCAAAACATCCTGCTGACCAGCGCCCGCCACCTGGACCGCAATATCCAGATGCTCGAACGTGGCGGTCAGGGCCCGGATCATCCGGTGCATCCGGCGATTGCCGAGACGCGTTACATCAAGAGCATTACCTGCCGGTTGCTGCCGAACAGTTGATTAGACCCGCATAAAAAGGGAGCCCATCGGCTCCCTTCTTTTTTTAGTTCCCCTCAACTCTCCTAATCCATCAGTCCTAGTGAAACGGGCACCTCTAAATTCTTGTGCATTTTTTACAGTATTTAGAAATGCCACCTAACTGTAGGACTACTCCGACATGATTACCAGAAAATCCTTACATAATATTTCATTGAAAAAATCAAATTAATATCTATGATTAAGTTGTCACTACGAAGTGACACTTACTTAAAAATAAAAAGGAGTTTCAACATGAAATCAATTACTCTGGAAGCTTCCACCATCGCCAACCTGGCTTTTTTGGTTTCCTCAAAAGCCCGTTAAGTAAATGAGGCGCTGGGGAGTGCCGGCTACCCAGCGTTCTTTGAGTTCCTTTCCAGAGAACCACCAAAATGCAGATTAATCCTCATTTGTTCATAATTCCCCGCGCACCCTGTCAGATAGTTTGGGATTACAAAAATCACAAACAGTTTGAACTAAATCTTGAGTACTCAACCAGACTTTCCGAGTTAATTAACAACCCAAAAAAATTTGACACTTTAAATACCATTGACACTCAGCTTCTTAGCGCGGGAATCCTTACAAATTCCACACCCGAACACATTGAATGGGGCTGGGATGAACTATCAAAAATATTTCATATTGGCACTAAAAACATCCCTTGCGATCACGTCCCCCAAGATATTCATCAATGGTCAAGACAATATCTCGACCATTGTACAACGGTACTCAACACCCCCACCCCTCGAGACAGATTCTCGGAATGCGTGGCGCGCGAACTGATTGCCCTTCCGAAGCCGTCCCTGCCAGTAGCCTCCCTCGCAAACGTCCTGATCGACCGAAAAACCTGCCGCATCTTCACCGGTGAAGCCATTTCCCTGGCGGCGGTCAGTACGCTGCTTTACCTGTCACTCGGCTATTTGCATGAACGCACGAACGACATTGACGAAATTGTTGCCGAAGGCCTCCAAGCTCGACGAAGTAGCCCATCCGGCGGCGGGCTAAACGCTTGTGAAGGCTTTCTTCAGGTTCAACACGTTGCCGGATTGAAACCCGGCCTCTACGCCTATCACCCCAAAGAGCACGCGCTGAGTTTCGTCAGGTCCTTACCTTCTCAGCGTTTAGGGCACCTACTATGCGGGCAACATTTCATAAATAACTTGCCAGTCGGACTATTCATCACCTGTCGATTCGACAAACTATGGTGGAAATATGAGCACTCCCGAGCCTACCGAATGGCCTACGTCGAAGCAGGTCACATTTCACAGACCTTCCAATTGGTTGCAACTTCTCTGGGACTGAAAACTTGGTTGACCGGTGCATTGACGGACGATCAGGTCGACGCGTTGTTGGGACTTGAAGAGAATCCAGAGCAACCATTGTTCTTTGTTGGATGCGGCAAGAGCGACGGGCAAGTGATGTGCGCGGAATTGAAATTATTGCTGGGTGGGGGGGGGCAAGATTAATGACTACCTCCTTTATAAAACCGTCCTCCGACTCCCCCTTGTGTTCCCAGCGCTTCACCCTAGGCGACTGGAACACCCGAGCTTCGGTACGAACCAGCGAGCACTGCTATCTATTGCCTTCGGACATAGAAAAACAACTAGAAACCCGATGCTGGTTTCCGCCGGCATTTCTCCCTTACCTGAATCACTCGGCGATCAAAGCAGCAGGTATAGCTCTTACTCATCGCTTATCTGCAAACCATTTGGTGTATTTCCTTGATTATACCACTCTGATTGAACACCGCATCGTCAACCGATCAGTCGAAACCATCGTCCACAACGAACTCGGTATCTCCATTCCAAAACGAATGAAAACGGCCGCGCTGCAGCTCTATACCGATGAGGGTTATCACGCGCTGTTCTCCAATGATCTCGCCGAGCAAATCTCTGACTTTTATGGAATGACTGATCGGCCAGTAATGCCCAAGCGAATAACACGACTGAACGCCCTGATCGACCGTACACCGGACAAGCACAAAGCACTGACGTGGTTTCTCGTTGGCTTTGTGTCGGAGACGATCATCGCCAAGGAACTGCTGGACGTATGCCGCCACACCTTAGTGTGCAGCGTTCAGGAAATGCTCAGAGACCATCTCGCCGACGAGGCGCTACACAGTCGCTACTTTTGCGAGACGTTCCATTATCTATGGGTACACCTGAGCTGCGAACAACGTACTTTCGCCACCAAGTTGCTCTTGGAAATACTGTTTATTTTCTTTGAAGTTGATGAGTACTGGCTTGGCGAAAGCCTACGGGGTGTTTGCCTGGATGAATTGACTGTCGCGGAAATATTATCCGATGTGACAAGTGATAACGCACTTCTTCTCCGCGTTCGGTCAGGTGCAGGTGCGACCCTGCAAGCATTGAAAAAGGCAGGACTCTTCGATCTGCCTGCCAATCTGCAAGTTTTCTCCACGGCAGGACTTTTCGATGAATAATGAGAAATATGACGCAAGCGCAAAAAAACGCTGGGCAGCGGTCGTTCTTTTGATGACGATGGTGTTGCTCGGAGTCTTCCCTCTCGATGTCCTGCTACCATCGTTCCCGGCCTTGGCAAAATACTTCCAGACCTCACCGGCCGACATTGCGTTTTCTATCAGCGTGTTTGCTATCGGTATCTCAATATCTCAACTACTGATCGGACCTCTTTCGGATGCAATAGGGCGCAAGGGCTTGCTGCTTGCTGGAATGGCGGTTTCAATCATTGGCGCAACAGGATGCGTCCTGTCGACCGAATACACCTGGTTTTTGATGTTCCGGGTAGTCCAGGCACTCGGCTGCGGCTGCTTCGTGCTCTCACAGGCCCTAGTCCAGGACTTGTTCGAGGGCCAGGAGCGGGATCAGCTGCGGATTCTAATGGTCACTGCCAGCGGGATTTTCATTTCCGTCTCGCCATTATTGGGCAGCGTGCTGCAACAGGCTCTGGACTGGCCCGGCAGCTTCTTCCTGTTTATTGCATTGGCTGCCACCGTGTTTCTGAAGGCGTGTTTCTTTCTGGAAAATGAACGTCCCGTCGCATTCTCACGCCAGAACATCATTCACTCATACAGACGGGTGTGTGCTGATGCGGGCTTCATAGGCTTTTGGTTGATCGCGGCAATCACCTTCACCTGCCACTTTTCCTTCATTGTCGTCTCGCCGCTGATATTTATGGATCAGTTGCACATGTCGGCCTATGAGTTCTCCCTGACTCTTCTACTTTATGGTGCTGCTTACATCATAGGTGGCGTTGTCGCCCAGATACTTGCCCGCCGGATACCCGCGAATACGCAAATTATCGTCGGCCTGAGCCTGATTTTCGCTTCAGGGCTGGTGATGCTTTTGCTCTCGGGTTTGCTGGGGCTTTCGACCCTGACGGTTTTGGTCCCGATGATCATCTGCACCGCTGGCACGACTATCGCCCGTCCCATCGCCACATCCAAAGCCATGGATGTGTTCCCTGCCAACGCAGGCACTTCCGCATCAGCCGGAAATACCTTGGTATTTATCTTCGGCGGCCTGGCCAGCGCCCTCATCAACTTGAGCGGGAGCGATCTGCAAACGACATTGGCACTGGCTTTCCTGCTGCTGAGTACCACCGCTCTTACCCTGAATGCATTGATCAACCGCCGGACCACCTGTAGGAGCCAGCTCGTTCGCGATGGCCGTCAACGATAACGCGGGGAACCTGATGCCCCACGGCGTACTCGAGCTCATCGCGAGCAGGCTCGCTCCTAGAGGTGCAGGACACATCCTGATCCACTGTCGAAACGACAACCGCTCACCCCTCGCCTACCGTTTTCTCTTCACATCATCGAAGAGGACAATGGAATGTCCGATACGCCCAAAGCCCATCGATTACGCAAAGGCCGTCACCCACAATCCGGCCGCATCTATCACCTGAGCGCCGTCACCCATGAACGACAGCCTGTCTTCCAGGATTGGTGCACTGGCCGCTTGTTGGTGCACGAATTTAGAAAGGCTCAGGAAGCCGGCTATGTAACGTCTATCGCCTGGGTAGTCATGCCGGATCACTTCCACTGGCTAGTTGAATTGCATAACGGTGACTTACCTAAAGTGATGCAAAGCACCAAATCCCGCTGCACACGACTCATTAATCAGAAGCGAGGCCATTGTAGCCCTGTATGGCAGAAGGGCTATTTCGACCGAGCCCTGCGTCGAGAGGAAGATCTGAAAGCAGCAGCCCGATACATCATCGCCAACCCTTTGCGAGCCGGGCTTGTAACTCATATAGCCGACTACCCGCTATGGGACGCCATCTGGCTATGAAACACGCCTCCCTGTAGGAGCAGCCGGTCGACGCTCGATTGCTCGCGATGGTCGTCAACGATAACGCTGGAAGCCTGACACCCCGCGGCGCTCTCAGGTTTTTCGCGAGCAGGCTCGCTCCTACAAGTGGCCGTCCGCACGTCATGTGGATGCTGCCTGCACGCGTGCAGGCATTCCCTCCAGCCGCCAGCCGTGTAGAATCGCGAACATTCATCGCCAGTCATCCCCGGCGGGTTTATGAGCTCAAGCTGAAGCGCGCGGCGATCCCGCAAAGTTATCGGCAACTTCCGGACACACGGCCATTTCTGAGTGTTCCAGACGTCAATAGAAGCTCACTTCCCTTTTGATACCTGATTAGCCGCCCGGAGTGCTTCATGCCTGATTACCGCTCGAAAACATCCACCCATGGCCGCAACATGGCCGGCGCCCGCGCACTGTGGCGCGCAACGGGGATGAAAGATGACGACTTCAAGAAGCCGATCATCGCCATTGCCAACTCCTTCACCCAGTTCGTACCGGGCCACGTGCACCTGAAAGACCTGGGCCAACTGGTCGCCCGCGAGATCGAACGCGCTGGCGGCGTTGCAAAAGAATTCAACACCATCGCCGTCGATGACGGCATCGCCATGGGCCACGACGGCATGCTGTATTCGCTGCCAAGCCGCGAGATCATCGCCGACTCCGTCGAGTACATGGTCAATGCCCACTGCGCCGACGCCATCGTCTGCATCTCCAACTGCGACAAGATCACCCCTGGCATGCTGATGGCGTCCCTGCGCCTGAACATTCCGGTGATCTTCGTGTCCGGCGGCCCGATGGAAGCCGGCAAGACCAAACTCGCCAGCCACGGTCTTGACCTGGTCGACGCCATGGTGATCGCCGCCGACTCCAGCGCTTCTGACGAGAAAGTCGCTGAGTACGAGCGTAGCGCCTGCCCGACCTGCGGTTCGTGCTCCGGCATGTTCACCGCCAACTCGATGAACTGCCTGGTCGAGGCCCTGGGCCTGGCATTGCCGGGCAACGGTTCGACCCTGGCCACCCACAGCGACCGCGAACAGCTGTTCCTGCAGGCCGGCCGCACCATCGTCGAGCTGTGCAAGCGTTACTACGGCGAGAACGACGAGTCGGTATTGCCGCGCAACATCGCCAACTTCCAGGCGTTCGAAAACGCCATGACCCTGGACATCGCCATGGGCGGTTCCACCAACACCATCCTGCACTTGCTGGCCGCTGCCCAGGAAGCCGAGATCGATTTCGACCTGCGCGACATCGACCGCCTGTCCCGTCACGTGCCGCAACTGTGCAAGGTCGCGCCGAACATCCAGAAATACCACATGGAAGACGTGCACCGTGCCGGCGGGATCTTCAGCATCCTCGGATCGCTGGCCCGTGGCGGATTGCTGCACACCCAGCTGCCGACCGTGCACAGCCGCAGCATGGAAGAAGCCATTGCCAAGTGGGACATCACCCAGACCACCGACGAAGCCGTGCACCACTTCTTCAAGGCCGGGCCTGCGGGCATCCCGACGCAAACCGCGTTCAGCCAGTCGACCCGTTGGGACACCCTGGACGACGACCGTGAGAACGGCTGCATCCGCAGCGTCGAGCACGCTTACTCGCAAGAAGGCGGCCTGGCCGTGCTGTACGGAAACATCGCCCTGGACGGCTGCGTGGTGAAAACCGCCGGCGTCGACGAGTCGATCCACGTGTTCGAAGGCAACGCGAAGATCTTCGAAAGCCAGGACAGCGCCGTACGCGGCATCCTCGCCGATGAAGTGAAGGAAGGCGACATCGTCATCATTCGCTACGAAGGCCCGAAAGGCGGCCCGGGCATGCAGGAAATGCTCTACCCGACTTCGTACCTGAAATCCAAAGGCCTGGGCAAAGCCTGCGCCCTGCTCACCGACGGCCGTTTCTCCGGCGGCACCTCGGGCCTGTCCATCGGCCACGCTTCGCCAGAGGCCGCTGCCGGCGGCGCGATTGGTTTGGTGCAGGACGGCGACAAAGTGCTGATCGACATTCCGAACCGCTCGATCAACCTGTTGGTCAGCGACGAAGAACTGGCAGCGCGCCGCGTCGAGCAGGACAAGAAAGGCTGGAAACCGGTGGAAGTGCGTCCACGTAAAGTGACCACCGCGTTGAAGGCCTACGCTTTGCTGGCGACCAGTGCTGACAAGGGTGCTGTGCGTAACAAGGCGATGCTTGATGGGCTGTAAGGCTTAAGCGTTGAACAAAAAATACCCCGCCAAGTGCGGGGTATTTTTTTGGACCAATTATCAAACGATTATGTCGCCCCTTGGAATTTCTTACTTTCAAACTTAAAACACTCTACATCAGGATAATCAAAAGCAAGACTTCCTCATTCTTCGGCGCGAGAGCTCCGCGCAACTTGCCACAGATAGTGAAGCGCTAACAATGTCGGCCCAAGAACTACCGCACCAAACCACATCTTGCTGCTAGGGTGGGTTAATGAATATATCAGCACAGGAAATATTACAATCAGCCCAATTACTAACATTACCGATATGACTAGCCTGCCGCGCGACCCGGCGGTACTGGGCCGGATTAGCGCCGCCAAAACAAGCCCGCTGGTTCCCAACCATGCGAGTGCGCTGAGCAATATGCCAAAGACGTCACCAAAGATCGTAAAAAGCAGGCTTAGCAGGGCCAACCCTAAGGCAGGTAGGACGCCTCCAGCTATATATATAGTTGACCGAAGAATGCCATTTGTTAAGCGCTGGTTCATGGTCTTCCCCATGGAGTGGCAAGCTGTAACGTGATGAGGTAGCGCTCTTCTGTGGGCCGCTTATCGTCCCTGAACCGATTAACTCCCAGCATCACCTGGTACTTGTCGTCAGCTCGCCAGTAGGCAGTGCCGCCAATGTTCACGTCTCGCAATCTGGCACGCCATTGAGGTGTGTCGGCGAACGAAGGAAAATCATCAAGCCGGATTGGTATCCAACCCCCTTGGCGCCATTGGTCTTGCAGATCCAGCAGAACCTTAAGCGTGTCGTCGAGCAATAGCGGCTCGATCTGCGGAGACATACGGACACTTCTGACTAACCCATCCTTATCGAAACTAACCGTGAAAAAGCGAGCTAGCGGGGTCTCAAATCCGAGTTGAGGGTCGATAAAACGTAAGCGCGCATCAGACTTGGGCATGTTGAACCAGGAATATCCAGGAAAAGCCGGAGCGATAACCGCGCTGGAGCGCAGACGCATGGCCTCCCAAGGCTCGCCAATCATCAGCGCGATCACAGGCTCGTCCGAAAACGCACGGATCACCGCCACGATAAGCAGAACCGCGACTACGATCGCCAAAACCTTGCGTCGCAAACCTACGCGCTGTAGCAGACTCATCGCACGCCCCGACCTGCGGCAATGTCCATAATCGCCTGCTCGATCAAGTGGCGATCAGTGCGTCGTAGCAGCTCATCAAATTGCGACGCGGCCCTGAGTACAAAAGGCATGCGCTGATCGATATCGGCCAGGTTGGCAAAGTAATCATTGCTGAACCCCACGGTGCGCCCGTCTTCGCTGGAATTGCACTGACTGGCCAGAGTCAGTTCGACCGCTGCCGCAGCACCGGATGGGATGTTCGTGACATAGGAGAAATGGTTGCTACGTAGCAAACGAACCAATTGCACGTCGCTGTACATTGCTGGTTGCAGGATGTTCTTCTGTTCATGCTCGGCAAGGAAAACAACACTTTCGGCGATATTGCCTGCATCCATGGCTTCGAAGGCTTGCAAGATTTCCTCGTGGTCATAGCCGAATCTCAACCTCTCCTGCTCAATCGGCCACAGGACTGGATACTGATCATGTCCATAAATTTTTTGACGTGATTCCAAGCAGATTTTGAGTGAGAACAGCCCACGCTCCTTGTAAAAAGCATGTAGCGGAAACACATCCAGAAACAGCGTGGTATTGCCCAACACCAGCATGTCGTGCACGTACTGAAGTTGCTTCTGCACGTACGAAAATGATTCGCTGTCGTCACGCAGGTCAATGCCCGGTATCGGGTTATTGCTTCGAGTTAGCTCGTAGTCGCGTTGCGCCTGTTTGTCAGTCTTGCCGAACAATTCAATTCCAAAGAATTTCCAGCGACGCTGGGCGCTGCCAACCATGCGCTTTCCCGCTTCGTATTCATTCTGAATCCTCTCGACTGATTCAGCCGCATGCAACAACCCACAACCCACCTGCTTGGAGGCGAACGCCGCTAGGCCGGCCCATTGGAAACGCCGATCCTCCAGCCACAAACGGGCGTACGCCGCATTGATTGCGCGATTACGCGCCTTGGGGTCGGCGATCAGGATGCCGTCCGGTGCCACGATGGCTTCGGCTCTTTGCTGATAGCTGCGCCAAAGGTTCTGGCAGACCTGTCCCGTCTGTTCGCCGTAGCTCGTTGCAGGACGGACGCTGGAGGGACTCGGTTCGGCTGTCGGCTGGCGAGCTTCGACCGGTGTGGCGGATTGAGCCGCGGCTCGGACAGGCGACGCAATGCCGCCGCCTTCGATCGTTTGGCATCTGATGGTCTGATTGGCAATCAACTTGGGCGATGGATCGCACTTGCACTTGCACAGGTCGCCGTCCAGTGCGGGCTTGCGTCCTTCCCACTCTTCCGACAGGCGTGGGCCGACGCAGATGATTGTCCCGGTGCTGTCGCATTCGGGGCATTTGACTTGATCGCCTTCGCGGGCCAAGTTCTGGCCAAAGATGCTGCCTCGATGCCAACCGCTTACGACTGTGCCGCCAACGGTGGTTTTGGCCCCGACTGTGATGTGGTAGCGCTTCATGCGAAATGTGTCCTTGTCAGATCGAAAGGACGGAAGCTAGAAGAGTCGAAGTGGAGGAAGAATCAGACGCTTCTTTGATTGATGTAGGGCATTTCTGAAATGGGGCAGGATGTGGTCGTCGGCATGCTGGAGATAATGCGAGGGAATGCCCCGCCAAGTGCGGGGCTGATCGTTCCCACGTTCTGCGTGGTAATGCCTCAAGGGACGCTCTGCGTCCAGTGACGCGGAGCGTCACGGGCTGCATTCCCACGCAGAGCGTGGGAACGATCAACAGTGCACCCGTTATTCTTGCGGGTCGAGGTTATCCAGCGCCTGATTCACTGCCAGCTCGCCCAGCATGATGACCTGGGCAATCCCCAGCATCGTGCTGCGTTGAGAGCCTTCCAGCAGGCTGGCGAAATCGCTGGCCATGACGTTGGCCGAGGCGAGGGATTCGCAGGCGTGGGCCAACAGGGTTTCGGTGTCGAGGCCGGGGGCTACCAAGAATGTTCGGCTGGGTTTGCGCGGGGTGGCGTTGATGCGGGCGGACAGGTTGTCGGAATCGGGAGGATCGGGAGTAATTTTCAACATTGATGGAACTCCGGTGAGAAAAAAGGAGCCATCACCCTCGCTACCAAACGAAGGGTGGCGGCCATACGCAGGTTGGTAGACCGGTCACCAGGAACCCGGCGCGTCCGAAGATGCCCTGCGCATGGCCACCATATGAGCAGAGACAGAAACGAACCCTGCAACGGGTGGCGCAATGCGCCGAGGTGAACACGGGCTACCAAACCCGATCACTGATGTTCAGCGACGCGGAAACGATAGAAGCCGGCACCCAGGCGCACAAGCCGGCGGATTCTGGCGTAGTCGTAGTCCCTTACGCAAGAATGCGTAGGTTGCGACTGTAAGGAGATGTCGTTCGAGCGGAGGCTTTCATTGCACGGACGGGCCTCTTCGCGAGCAAGCCCGCTCCCACATTGGATCTGCGTCGTTCACAGATCCAATGTGGGAGCGGGCTTGCTCGCGAAGGCAGCACCTCGGTCTTACTGAATTTCTTGCGGGGTGACGACCACCCAGTTCTTGTCCGCCGTCACCGGCAATCCTTCCTTGGCCTGGGCCGCGGCGTTCTTGGCCATCATGCCCTGGATCTGGGTCATGTATTTGTCCTTGCGGTTGACCCACAGGTGGATGCCGCCCTTGGCCACGTCGACGCCGTGGAACAGCATGTAGCCGTCGCTGGTGGGCGTATCGCCGCCGACCAGGACCGGTTTTTTCCACTCGTCGATGTAGGTCAGGATCGCTGCGTGCTTGCCGGCCATCCAGGTCGCCGGGGTCCACAGGTACGGAGTCAGTTCGAGGCCGAGGTTGGCCTTCTCGTCATATTTGCCAGCGGTGATCTGCTTGCGCGCGGTAGTCAGTTCACCGGTCTTGGTGTCCTTGAGCAGCAACGACACACCGATCACGTTCTGCGGTTTGACGTTGTAGCCGTACTTCGGATCGGCCGCGACCATGCGCACCAGTTCTTCGGAGGCGGCGGTCATGACATAGACCTCGATGCCGTTCTCCATCAGCTTGTTGTAGAGCTCTTGCTGACCGGTGAAGATTTTCGGCGGGTTGACGTCGAGTTTCTTGACCACGTCGCCTTCGTAGTAAGTGGCCGGCACCGGTTTGCCGGACGCCATCATCTCGTCGACGTAGCCCTTGAGTTCCTGCAGCGTGAAGCCGGAGAACACTTGCGCGACCCATGGGTAACACACCATGTCGTCGAGCTCGCAGAGACGGTAGTAGTAGCTGAACAGGCTTTCCTTGTGGTCGGCGGTGTCCTTGAACGGCATCAGTTTCAGAGAGGGGTCGAGCTTGTCGCGGGTGATCAGGCCCTTGTTTTCCATGAACGGCAGCAACGACTCTTCGAGGTCGTAGCGGTAGCTGGTGTTGTCCATGTCGAACACCGCGTAGTTACCCTTATTGGCGTTGGCCGCGATCATCGCGTCGAGCGCCTTGGCCTGATCGGCGGGCCAGTGCTTCAGATCCGTGGCGAGTACCTGGCCGGCGAGGCCCAGGCAAAGTGCGGCGACCAGAAATTTCGGTGCGAACTTCATCTGCGTTTCTCCCTGAGTGAAAGACATCGACGCTAACAAATAAGTGTGACAGTCCTCGCCTGTCAGCGACCGCCAACGTGCCTATCGCGTCAGTTGCATCCCCGAGAGCGACACCCGCTTATTCCAAAAACGACAGCTGCCAGACGTTTTTGATATTAATTCATTGGAAATCAAGCTGTTAGGCTTGCCGGTTCGCAGCTGCCCCGGAAGGTGGCTGGCACAAGTCACTTTCGGAGTTCTTATGAATCTGCCGCTGATTCTCAATCTGCTGGTGTTCCTCGCGTTACTTTTTGGTCTCGCACAAACCCGCCACACTACATTTAGCCTGGCGAAAAAAGTCCTGCTCGCCCTGGTGCTGGGCGTGGCGTTTGGTGTGGCGCTGCACACCGTCTACGGCGCCGGTAATCCGGTGCTGAAAGCCTCGATTGGCTGGTTCGACCTGGTGGGCAACGGTTATGTGCAGTTGCTGCAAATGATCGTGATCCCGCTGGTATTCGCCTCGATCCTCAGCGCCGTGGCCCGCCTGCACAATGCTTCGTCGCTGGGCAAGATCAGCTTCCTGACCATTGGCACGCTGCTATTCACCACCGCCATCGCGGCCTTGATCGGCATCGGCCTGACCAACCTGTTCGGCCTGACCGCCGAAGGCCTGGTGGCCGGCACCCAGGAAATGGCGCGCCTGCAAACCATCCAGACCGACTACGCCGGCAAGGTCGCCGACCTCAATGTGCCGCAGTTGCTGCTGTCGTTCATTCCGCAAAACCCGATCGCCGACCTGGCGCGGGCCAAGCCGACGTCGATCATCAGCGTGGTGATCTTTGCGGCGTTCCTCGGGGTTGCAGCGCTGCAACTTCTGAAGGATGACGTGGAAAAAGGTCAGAAAGTGATCAACGCCATCGACACCCTGCAAGCCTGGGTGATGCGCCTGGTACGCCTGGTGATGAAGCTGACCCCGTACGGCGTCCTGGCGCTGATGACCAAGGTGGTCGCTGGCTCCAACCTGCAGGACATCATCAAGCTCGGCAGTTTCGTGGTGGTGTCCTATATCGGCCTGGGCCTGATGTTTGTCGTGCATGGACTGCTGGTGTCCGCCGCCGGTATCAACCCGCTGCGCTTCTTCCGCAAGATCTGGCCGGTACTGACGTTTGCCTTTACCAGCCGTTCGAGCGCCGCGACCATACCGCTGAGCATCGAAGCGCAGACCAGCCGCCTGGGCATCCCGCAATCCATCGCCAGCTTCGCCGCTTCGTTCGGCGCGACCATTGGCCAGAACGGTTGTGCCGGCCTGTATCCAGCGATGCTGGCGGTGATGGTTGCGCCGACCGTGGGCATCAACCCGCTGGACCCGTTGTGGATCGCGACGCTGGTGGCGATTGTCACGCTGAGTTCGGCGGGTGTGGCGGGCGTTGGCGGGGGCGCGACCTTTGCCGCGTTGATCGTGTTGCCGGCGATGGGGTTGCCGGTGTCACTGGTGGCGTTGCTGATTTCGGTCGAGCCGCTGATTGATATGGGGCGCACGGCATTGAACGTCAGTGGTTCGATGACGGCCGGGGCGATTACCAGCCAGGTAATGCAGCAGACGGATAAAGCGCTGCTGGATGCGGATGAGCATTCGGCGTTGGCGCACGCTTAAGTCTTTCATTGCCTAAGCGGGCCTATTCGCGAGCAGGCTCGCTCCCACAGTGAGCGGTGGTGTTCACAGCATTTGTGATTCACCGCAAACCCATTGTGGGAGCGAGCCTGCTCGCGAAGCTTTTAAGCTTTTTCCCAAACCTCAAAACTGTACGCCGGTTTGTCGCCTTCCGCCGGATTCGGCACATTCGACACCAGCTTCCACTGCCCCGGATCAAACTCCGGAAACCAGGCATCCCCTTGCGGGCTCAACGCCACACGGGTCAGGTACAAGCGATCGGCCTGCGCCAGCCCCTGCCCATACAACTGCGCCCCGCCAATCAGCATCAGCTCATCGACGCCCTGCTCCTTCGCCCACTCCTCGGCGCGAACCACCGCGGCTTCCAGCGACGGATAAACTTCCGCGCCGTCAAGCACCAGATCCGCCTGACGGCTGACCACAATGTTCAAGCGGCCCGGCAACGGACGGCCGAGGGAATCCCAGGTCTTGCGGCCCATGATGATCGGCTTGCCCAAGGTGGTGGCCTTGAAGTATTTGAAGTCCCCCGGCAGGTGCCAGGGCATGCTGTTGTCGACGCCGATCACGCGGTTTTCACCGAGGGCTGCGATCAGGCTGAGGGGGAGTGATTTAGTCATGCCGGCGAGGATACCAGAGCCTCGCTTTCCCCGATAAGCGCCACAGCGGTTATGCTCACAGTTCAATTAAGCGACGGGATGCCGCGTGACTGAACTGAATACTCTCTGGCTGACAGAAACCATCCGACTGCGCGAAGAACACGCAGGCCCCCTGGAAGATCTGGAAGCCAACCGATTGGCGCGCAGCGCCGGCGGCGATTTGCCGACCCGCATTCAACGCCGCGCCCTGTGGCTGGCCGAGCGCGATGGCTTGGGCGATGCACTCAAACACTGGCTGCAAGGCGCCCGACTCGCGCTGATCGTATTGGCGGTGCTGGCCGTGGTCAGCGGCGCCGGCCTGGCCTTTGCCGCCATGGGCGACGGCCGGCACCCGGTGAATGTGTTCTGGGCGCTGGGCAGTCTGCTCGGGCTCAATCTGATCCTGTTATTGAGCTGGGCCCTGGGCCTGGTATTTGCCGGCGAACACGGCGCCAGCCTCGGGCGCCTGTGGCTGTGGCTCAGCGAAAAATTGGCCCGGGACGCGAAGGCGGCGCAACTGGCACCGGCCCTGCTGCTGTTGTTACAACGCCAGAAACTCAATCGCTGGGCCATCGGCGTGTTGATCAATGGCCTGTGGTTGTTGGCGATGCTCAGTGCCCTGGTGATTCTGCTGACGTTGATGGCGACCCGCCGCTACGGCTTCGTCTGGGAAACCACGATCCTCAGCGCCGATACCTTTATTGCCGTGACCCAGGCCATCGGCGCGCTTCCGGCCTTGCTCGGTTTCAGCGTGCCCACCGAGGTAATGATCCGCGCCAGTGGCGATGCCGCACTGAACATCGAAAGTGCCCGCCAGGCCTGGGCGGCGTGGCTCGTAGGTGTGTTGCTGGTCTATGGCGTGATGCCGCGCCTGTTACTGGCGCTGTTTTGTCTGTGGCGCTGGAAGTCCGGCCGGACAACCTTGCAGCTCGATCTGAATTTGCCCGGTTATGCCCCACTGCGCGAACGGCTGATGCCCACCAGCGAACGCCTGGGAGTCAGCGATGCCGCGCCGGCACAACTGCATCGCGTGGAGAGTGGCGTCAGCGAACAACACAGCAATGGCGCACTGTTGGTCGCCATCGAGCTGGACGACGACCGCCCGTGGCCGCCCCAACTGGCGAAGAACGTCAGCAACGCCGGGATCCTCGACAGCCGCGAATCGCGCAACAAACTCCTCGAGCAACTGAGCCGCTTTCCTCCTGCGCGCCTGGCGATTGCGTGCGATCCACGGCGCTCGCCGGATCGCGGCAGCCTGGCGCTGATCGCCGAACTGGCTCGCAGCGCCAGCGCCACTCGGGTGTGGTTGTTGCAGGCGCCGCCCGGGGAAGCGCTGGACGCCGACCGCCTGGGCGACTGGCATGTGGCGCTGCAACAACTGGAGCTGCCGTTCGCTGATTGCGCGCCGATGAACTGGCTGGAGACGGGTCATGACTGACGCCAGCAAGCAGCCCCTGAAACTCGCCGTGGTCGGCCACACCAACGTCGGCAAAACCTCGTTGCTGCGCACCCTGACCCGCGACGTCGGTTTCGGCGAAGTGTCCCACCGCCCCAGCACCACGCGGCATGTCGAAGGCGCGCGGTTGTCGGTGGACGGTGAGCCCTTGCTGGATCTCTACGACACCCCTGGCCTGGAAGACGCCATCGCCCTGCTCGACTACCTCGAACGCCTGGAGCGTCCCGGCGAACGACTGGACGGTCCGGCCCGGTTGGCGCGATTCCTCGAAGGCAGCGAAGCCCGACAGCGCTTCGAACAGGAGGCCAAGGTCCTGCGCCAGTTGTTGGCGTCGGACGCCGGGCTCTATGTGATCGACGCGCGGGAACCGGTCCTTGCCAAATATCGCGACGAGCTGGAAGTGCTGGCCAGCTGCGGCAAACCGCTGTTGCCGGTGTTGAATTTTGTCACCAGCACCAACCACCGCGAGCCGGCGTGGCGCGAGGCACTGGCGCGCCTGGGTTTGCATGCGCTGGTGCGCTTCGACAGCGTCGCACCGCCAGAGGACGGCGAACGCCGGCTCTATGAAAGCCTCGCGCTGCTGCTGGAAAATGCCCGCCCGCAACTGGAACGCCTGATCGCCGACCAGCAGGTCCAACGCCTGGCCCGTGAGCGCAGTGCGGCGCGGTTGATTGCCGAATTATTGATCGATTGTGCCGCATGCCGGCGCAGCGTGGTCAGCGATGCGAAACAGGAACAGCAGGCGATCGATGAGCTGCGCAAAGCCGTGCGCCAACGCGAGCAGCGTTGCGTCGAAGCGCTGCTCAAGCTCTACGCGTTTCGCCCGCAGGACGCCGCGGCCAGTGATCTGCCACTGCTCGATGGGCGTTGGGGCGATGACTTGTTCAACCCCGAAACCCTCAAGCAACTGGGGGTGCGGGTGGGTGGCGGTATCGCTGCCGGTGCCGCCGCAGGGGCCGGCGTCGACTTGCTGGTTGGCGGCCTGACGCTGGGTGCTGCCGCACTGGCCGGGGCGATCGCCGGCGGCGCCCTGCAAACCGCGCGCAGTTATGGCAGCCGCTTGCTGGGCAAGATCAAGGGCCAGCGCGAACTGACGGTCGATGACAGCGTGCTACGGCTATTGGCGTTGCGTCAGCGGCAACTGCTGCAGGCGCTCAATGCCCGTGGGCATGCGGCGATGGACAGCATTCAGGTGGCGACGCCACAGGACAAAACCTGGCGCGAAGGCAAACTGCCCGAGGCATTGAACAAGGCTCGCGCGCATCCGCAGTGGTCGTCGCTAAACCCGCAGCCAAAATTGACTCAGGCGGAACGACAGGAAGAAATCGAAGCGTTGGCCGGGAAAGTCGCCGATCTGTAGGGCCTGTTATTTCCACCTGAACATGAGAAACACATTGGCCAGCGATTGGACGATTACACCGTCGACTTGCTCGATAACGCCATCGTGATTGGCATCGCCATTGACGACGCACTCCAGCACGCCGTCGTTGTTGCCATCAAAGACCCCGTGCCAGGACTCCAGGCGCTCAGGCTCTCGACCTCGGTTGGCGTGATGCAGGTGCAACTTCACGACGTTGGGCGTGCCATCGGAGTGAAGATCCTCGGCGAAAATCTTCATGTACCGATCACCGTTTTCTCCGTCGTTGAACCAGTTCATCTTGAGATACGAATTTGCGAAAATTTCCAGCAACCGTTGGTCTATCGAGTTTTCCTTCCCGTTCTGATTTACGTCGCCTTTCTTGTAGTCGACTCGACCGTCGGTGTCGAAATCAACGGCGAACGCCTCGTTGACCAGGACACCTTCCATGCTCGGACCAAGCGCTTGATAAAATTCGAGTAAAACCAGATCCGCCCGGCCATTTCCATGACGATCCTGTGCAATCACTTTTAAATAACGCATCCGTGCGCTTCCTTGGGGAAAAACCTAGACTGCCCCGTTATCCCAAGGCACTCCATACGCCGTTTCCCTATGGTCTGTAAGACAACTCAGCGCGCCACGCCAGACAAGACCGTCGTGGCTTTGCGTTTCAACACCGCAAGATCAAGCACCGGCACATGCTTCTCCTTGGCCAGCTCATCCCACTGGCGCATGCGTAGACTGACTGCGCACAAAGGGTCCTGCTCGAATGCATCGGCCTCGGCCTCGGACATCACGCCACCCTGATATTCCAGGGTCCGACGACTGGCTTCGCTCAGGCGCTCGTAGTACCCCGGCTCTCTGCGTGTCAGATAACGTTTGGCTTGAACGTGATACTCCACCAACCGCGCCATGCGTTCGCTGAAACCTGCACGGCGCAGATAATCAGCGCCCAGCCGCTCATGACTCACGATGCCGTAGCCGCCCATGCTCTCGGCGCTTTCCCCGCAGATATGCCCGATGTCGTGAAAGAACGCCGCCAACACGACTTCATCATCAAAGCCTTCGGCCATCGCCAGTTGCGCGGCCTGGGACATGTGCTCGATCTGCGACACCGGCTCGCCGATGTAGTCGCTGCTACCGAACTGCTCGTACAAAGCGAACACTTTGGCGATCACTTGCTCGTTGCATTGCATCAGATTTCTCCCAACTGATGGCGATGTTTCGTTCGGCCATGGCCGGCCCGACGCTCAAGCCCTTCTGCGGACGCAGGAACTAAAACGGTCCGGCCCCCGTGAACCATAGACACCTTGCCAGCGTTCGACCACCTGCTCGGCATTGTCCTGAAGTCAGCCAGCTCCTAGGGGTATGCGATCTCCTGTAGGAGCTGGCTTGCCAGCGAAGAGGCCCTGTCAGCCGATGAAGAGCTTACTTGGCCGCCACTTTCTCAGACTTGCCGTCATAACGCTTGCGCCATTCGGCCAGGATCTCGTCGCGGTTTTTCGAAGCCCAGGCGAAGTCGTTCTTGATCAGGCGCTGCTCGTAGTCGGCTGGCAATTCAGTTTGCGGCTTGGCAATGCCCGGCTGCGCGAGTACGGCGAAGTTCTCCTTGTACAGATCCATCGCTTCGGCGCTGGCAGAGAAATCAGCCAGTTTCTTCGCCGCTTCTTCATGTGGAGTGCCCTTGATCACGGCAGTCGCTTCGATCTCCCAGCCCAGGCCTTCCTTCGGCAGGATGATGTCCAGCGGCGCGCCTTGGCGTTTCAGTTGCACAGCCGGGTATTCAAAGGAAATGCCGATCGGGAACTCCCCAGCCGCCGCCAGTTTGCAAGGCTTGGAACCGGAGTGAACGTACTGGCCGATGTTCTGGTGCAGACCGTCCATATAGGCCCAGCCCTGCTTCTCGCCGAACGTTTGCAACCAGGCGCTGACATCGAGGAAACCGGTGCCGGACGACGCCGGGTTAGGCATGACGATCTTGCCCTTGTATTCAGGCTTGGTCAGGTCTTGCCAGCTGACGGGCTTGCTCAGGCCCTGCTTTTGGGCTTCGACGGTGTTGAAGCAAATGGTCGCGGCCCACACGTCCATGCCGACCCAGGCTGGCGGGTTGGCGGCGTCGCGGTAGTTGCCGCCGATCTTGCCGAGGTCTTTTGGCGCGTAGCTTTGCAGCATGCCTTGCTGGTCGAGGATCGCCAGGCTCGATGCGGCCAGGCCCCACACGGCGTCCGCCTGCGGACGGGCTTTTTCAGCCAGCAGTTTGGCGGTGATGATCCCGGTGGAATCACGCACCCATTTGATTTCGACGTCCGGGTTGGCCTTTTCGAACGCTTGCTTGTAGGTCTTCAGTTGTTCGGCTTCAAGAGCGGTGTACACCGTCAACTCGGTTTTCGCCGCAAAGGCGTTCAGGCTGAAAGCGGTGAGGACAGCGGCGGCCAGGGCCATAGGCTTGAACATGATCTTTTCCTGTAGTTGAGTTGAGGGCATGAATCAGTGACCAGGCGCGGTCTGCCGCCAGGCTTGTGAGCGGCGCAGCAAACCGCTTGAAGCCCAGGCCAGCAGCAGGGACACGCCCGCCGAGGTGAACAGAATCAGGGTCGACATCGCCGCCGCACCGCCAACGTTGCCGGCGTCGTCCATGTTCAGCACCGCGACCGCCGCGAGGATGGTGTCGGGGCTGTAGAGGAAGATCGCCGCCGAGACGGTGGTCATGGCCGAAACGAACAGGTAGCGCACGATGTCCAGCAGTGCCGGCAGGCAAATCGGCACGGTGACCCGCAGGTAGTGCCGATACAGCGGCGCCTTGAGCGACAGCGCGGCGGCTTCGAACTCGGCATCGAGTTGACGCAGCGCGGTGGTGGCGGTCATTTGCGCGGTGGTCAAATAGTGAGCAATGGTGCAGACCACCAGCAGGGCCATGGTCCCGTAGAGCACGTGCAGCGGGTTGCCGGCGAGGTTGAAGAAGAAGACGTAGCCCAGGCCCAGCACCAGGCCCGGCACCGCCATCGGCACGAAACTGAGCATGCGCAATGCCAGGTTCAGCCCGGGCTGGCTCCTGGTTTTTTCCATCAGGTACGCGCCGGTGAAGATCAGCACGCTGCCGATCAGCGACGTGCACAACGCCATCTTCACGCTGTTGCCATAGGCCAGCCAGCCGCCACCCGCGGTGTCGTTGAACTGGTAGTGGTTGAGCGACAGCGACAGGTTGTACGGCCAGAACTTCACCAGCGACGAGAACACCGCCATGCCGAACACCAGCAGCAAAGCGCTGCAGATCAGCAGGACCACCGCCAGGTAGCAGCCGTCGCGCAGTGTCGAGGGTGCAGGTTTGAACACCTGGGCACGACCGCTCATGGAATCGCCGTGGCGCCGACGCAACCAGGCATCGACTCCGAAGCTGAACAGCGCCGGCAGCAACAGCACCATGCCGATCAATGCGCCTCGTCCGAACTGTTGCTGGCCGACCACCGCCTTGTAGGCTTCCAGCGCCAACACTTGATAGTCGCCACCGACCACTACGGGTACACCGAAGTCAGTGATGGTCAGGGTGAACACCAGGCAGAACGCAGCGAACACTGCCTGACGGGTCGCCGGCCAGGTGATGCTGCGAAAAGCTTTGGCGGGACTTGCGCCCATGCTGGAGGCGGCATCGAATAGACGCGCATCCGCCAGGGACAGGGCCGACAGCAGGATCATCAAGGCATGCGGGAAGGTGTAGATGACTTCACCCAGAACGATGCCCCAGAAACCGTAGATGTTGTCCGAGAACAGGCTACGCAGCATGCCCTGGTTGCCAAACAGGTAAACCAGCGCGATGCCGGGCAGCATCGACGGCGCCATCAAGGGCAGCAGCGAAATGCCACGCCAGATACCTTTGCCGGGGATCAAGGTGCGTTGCAGTGCGTAGGCAAACAGATAGGCCAGTGGCACGACAATGGCTGCGACGCTGAGGGAAACCTTCAGACTGTTGCCAAGCAACCAGTGGAAATTTTCGCTGGTCACCAGTTCCCTGGCAGCGACCCAACCACCGCCCTGCCCGGCCTCAGCGCTGAAACCACGCCAGAAGATCGCCAGCAACGGCATCAAGACGGCGATGCTCAACAACAGCAGCAGAAGGACTTTGCCGCCGACCACGAACAGCCGGTCACCGATCTCGGCGCGGGAAACCTGCCGCACTTGCTTGTGCGGCAGCGGCAGCGCGATGTTCGCGCTCATCAGGCGAACACCTGCAGGCTGCGTGGAGGCAAGGCGACCATGATCTGCTGGGCCCCAAGACGCGGCATGGCTTCCGGTGCCAGCTCCGCCAGGAGCGCATGGCCCGGCAATTGATCGAGCTCGAAACTCATACGGCAGCGGTTACCGAGGAAGGTGATTTCACGAACCTTGGCCGGGAACAGGTTTTCCTCATGCACCAGTGGGTTGACGTTGATCGCTTCAGGGCGGCAGAACAACCGGCCCGACGCGGTCTTGGCGCCACCATCGGCCAGACGCATGCTCATCCCGCCGACCTGGGCGTGGCTATCGCTGCTGCGCTGGAACGGCAACCAGTTGCCCTGGCCGACGAACTCGGCCACGAACGGCGTGGCCGGACGGTTGTAGATTTCCTGCGGCGTGGCGTACTGCTCGACCTTGCCGTTGTTCATCACGGCAATGCGGTCGGCCATCAGCATGGCCTCGTCCTGATTGTGGGTGACCATCAGGGTGGTGATGCCGAGGCTGCGTTGCAGCTGGCGCAGCTCGGTGCACAGGTGCTCACGGACGCGGGCATCGAGGGCCGACATCGGTTCGTCCAGCAGCAACAGCGAAGGTGCCGGGGCCAGGGCGCGAGCCAGCGCCACGCGCTGCTGCTGGCCGCCGGACAATTGGCCGGGGTACTTTTTCTCGCTGCCGCCAAGGCCCACCAGTTCCAGCATCTGACCAACGCGCTGGCGCACCTGGTCGCGACCACTACCGGCCAGGCCGTAGGCAATATTGGCTTCGACAGTGAGATTGGGAAACAGCGCGTAGGACTGAAACAGAATGCCGTAGTCCCGCGCCTGGGGCGCCAGGTGGGAAACGTCGCGATCGCCCAGGTACAGCTCGCCGCTGTCCTGCTTCTCCAGGCCGGCGATGCAACGCAGCAAGGTGGTCTTGCCACAGCCCGAAGGGCCCAACAGGCACACCAGTTCACCGGCCGCCACGTCGAGGGAAACGTTGTCCAGCGCGGTAAACGCGCCAAAGCGTTTCTGTACACCGCGCACCTTCATTGGGGCACCGGGGTTGCTCAGGGCAGTTGCGATCGAGTTGTTCATGGACGGACCTCATCTGGCAGATGGGGCCATCCTAGGGTTGTAATGCGTCCGTCATGTGGCAGTAAGGCAAAAACCGCCGATAGTGGTATTCGAGGATTTTGGTTCGGTGTCTGTGCTGACCCCTTCGCTGGCAAGCCAGCTCCTACAGTTTATTGCATTCCCCTGTAGGAGCTGGCTTGCCAGCGAAGAGGACCGAACAATTACCGCAGAGCTCAGGCCGGAGACATTTCCTGCGCCAACCCCAGGAACGCCGCCGGCAACCGGGCGTTTTTTCTCTCTTTGAGGCAATACAAATATTCAGGTATCTGCGGCGCATCCTCGATCGTCAGCACCCGCAACTGAGGATCGTGCGGCACTTCCTGGCGGGCAATGATGCTGATGCCGATGTTGCGCAACACCGCCTCGCGGATCGATTCGCGGCTGCCGATCTCCAGCAGCGGCCCGAAACACACACCGGCATTGGAAAGCAACGCTTCGGTCAAGCGGCGGGTGGTCGAGCCCGGTTCGCGCATCAACACGGTATGCCCGGCCAATGCACCCAGCGATACGTGATCGTGGACCGCCAGCGGATGATTGCGATGCACCGCCAGCACCAGCGGATCACTGCCGAGCACCCGCCGAATCAGCCGCGCATCCTCCAGCAACTGCGAGGACGCCGCGACATCGACCCGATAATCCTCGAGTGCCTCCAGAACTTGCTGGGAATTGCCGATCTCCACCGACACCTCCACCTGCGGCAGGCGCTCGCGGAAGGTCTTGACCAGGTCGAGGATGTAATACGGCGCCGTGGCGGCAATGCGCAACGTGCCCTGGACCTGCCCGCTGTTGCGCAGGAAAAACTCGATGTCGGCTTCCTGCTGCAGCAGCGTCTTGACCATCGGCAACAGCCGCGCCCCCTCATCGCTGACGCTGAGACGGCGGCCGCCCCGGTAGAACAACTCAACCGAGTACTGGCTTTCCAGGTTGCGAATCTGCGTGGTCACCGTGGGTTGGCTCAAGCCGAGCTTTTTCGCTGCCAGGGTGATGCTGCCCAGGCGGGCAACCATGTAAAACGCCTTCAGCTCGGCACTCAGCACAACCTTCTCCCATCCTCTATTTGCGCAACAGGCGCAGTCCATTGAACACCACCAACAGGCTCACGCCCATGTCGGCGAACACTGCCATCCACATGGTAGCGAGCCCGGCGAAGGTTACCCCAAGAAAGATCGCCTTGATCACCAAAGCCAGGGCGATGTTCTGCTTGAGGATGCTCGATGTCTGGCGCGACAAACGAATGAATGCCGGAATCTTGCGCAGATCGTCGTCCATCAGGGCGACATCGGCGGTTTCGATGGCCGTGTCG
Source organism: Pseudomonas serbica (assembly GCF_028823535.1). Lineage (GTDB taxonomy): Bacteria > Pseudomonadota > Gammaproteobacteria > Pseudomonadales > Pseudomonadaceae > Aquipseudomonas > Aquipseudomonas serbica. Next base: position 291,105 of record NZ_JAQIYM010000001.1, read on the forward strand.
GTACCCGCAGCCGCCATGGCGAAACCAATCTCGGAACGGGCCAGGGCCGGCGCATCGTTGATGCCGTCCCCCACCATGCCGACGTTATGCCCCTTGGCATACAGCGCTTCGATCGCCTGCAACTTGTCGCTGGGCAACAAATCGCCCTTGGCCTCGTCGATGCCGACCTGGGCGGCAATCGCCTGGGCGGTGTGGACGTTGTCGCCTGTGAGCATCAGGGTCTTGATGCCCAAGTCATGTAGCTGCTGGATCGCTTCGCGGCTGGATTCCTTCACCGTGTCGGCCACGGCGAACAGCGCCAATGGGCCGGATGGGTCGAGCAGCAACACGACGGATTTACCCTGTTTTTCCAGCGCGAACAGCTGCTCTTCCAGCTCAGGCGAGCACAGGTTCAGCTCTTCCACCAGCCGATGGTTGCCCAGGTGATAGGTCCGGCCATTGATGTCCCCGCGCACTCCGCGCCCGGCCAACGCCTCGAAGTTATCCACCATCAGCGACGCGGATTGTTTATTCACAGCCACATTGGCGATGGCCAGCGACACCGGGTGATCCGAACGACCGGCCAGCGCTGCGGCAATCGCTGGCGCAGACTCGTTGGCTGTCGGGTCAAGCGACAGATAATCGGTCTGCACCGGTTTGCCATGGGTGAGGGTTCCGGTTTTATCCAGCGCCAGGTAGTCGAGCTTGTAGCCCCTTTCCAGATACACACCACCCTTGACCAGGATGCCTTTGCGCGCGGCGGCGGCGAGGCCGCTGACGATGGTCACCGGGGTGGAAATCACCAGTGCACAGGGGCATGCGACCACCAGCAACACCAATGCGCGATAAATCCAGTCAAACCACAACGCGCTCATGAACAGCGGCGGAATCACCGCCACCGCGAGGGCGAAAATGAACACGGCCGGCGTGTAGATTCTCGAAAACTGGTCAACGAATCGCTGGGTCGGTGCGCGCGCGCCTTGAGCCTGTTCGACGGCATGAATGATCCGCGCCAGCGTCGAGTGGTTCGCTTCAGCGGTCACCACATATTCCAGGGAGCCGGCCTGATTGATGGTGCCGGCGAACACCTTGTCGCCAACCGTTTTATCCACCGGCAGGCTTTCACCGGTGATCGGCGCCTGATTGATGGTCGAACTGCCCGACACCACTTCACCGTCCAGACCGATACGTTCGCCAGGACGCACCCGCACCCGCGCGCCGAGCTCGATGGTTTTGACATCTTGAGCAATCCAGCTGCCATCGGCCTGCAACACCGTGGCCTGCTCCGGGGTCATTTGCATCAGGCCGCTGATGGCGTTGCGCGCCCGGTCCAGGGATTTGGCCTCGATCAATTCGGCCACGGTGAACAGGAACATCACCATCGCCGCTTCCGGCCACTGGCCGATGAGGATCGCACCGGTCACGGCGATGCTCATCAGTGCGTTGATGTTGAGGTTGAAGTTTTTAAGGGCGATCCAGCCTTTTTTATAGGTACCGAGGCCGCCGCTGAGGATCGAGATCAGCGCAATGATCGCTACCACCCAGTTCGGCGCAGCATTGCTGAAATGGATCACTTCGGCGGCCAGCGCGCCAATACCCGACAGCGCCAGGGGCCACCAGGGTTTTTTCTCTGGAACCGGCGCGGGCGCTTCAGCGCCCTTCTCTATCGGCTCGGCCTGCATGCCGAGGGACTTGATCGCGTCGATGATCGGCGCGGTGCTCGGCAGGTCATGGGTGACGCCAAGTACACGGTTGATCAGGTTGAATTCCAGCTGCTGCACACCCGCCAGCTTGCCGAGCTTGTTCTGTATCAGCGTCTGCTCGGTCGGGCAATCCATGGCCTCGATGCGGAAACTGCTCAACCGCGCGCCGGCCGTCGGCGTTTCGCTCAGTTTGATCAGCGAGGGGGCCGTGGCTTTCGAAGAACAGCAGGAATCACCATGGCTGCCATGTACATGCTTAATCACAGGCTTGAGTTTGCTGCTGCAGCAATCGTCTGCGGCATCAGGTTTATGCGTGTGCTGGGAATCGCTCATCGGGTTCATCCATAAAGGTGCCTGTTGCCAAGTAAAGACCCTGTAGCCACTATAGGGTCAAGCACCCATTTGGAGATTGCCGTCATGAAGATTGGAGAGCTGGCCAAACTTACCGATTGCGCCGTGGAAACCATCCGTTACTACGAACGCGAGAACCTGCTGCCGGAACCGGCCCGCAGCGACGGCAACTACCGCGTCTATACCCAGGCCCATGCCGAACGCCTGACCTTCATCCGCAACTGCCGCACCCTCGACATGACCCTCGAAGAAATCCGCAGCCTGCTGGCGTTTCGCGACAGTCCGCAGGATCAGTGCGAAAGCGTGAATGCGCTGATCGACGAGCACATCCACCACGTCAAGGCGCGAATCGATGGGCTGCTGGCCCTGCAGACGCAACTGCTCGACCTGCGCCAACGTTGTGGTGAAGGGCCGGACGTCGATCAGTGCGGGATTTTGCAGCGGCTGGAGGTCAGTGGCGGGGTTGTGGCGACGGAGGTGGAGCATTCACATGTCGGGAGAAGTCATGGGCATTGAGGGCCTCTTCGCTGGCAAGCCAGCTCCTACAGGGTTTCGTTGAATCTGTAGGAGCTGTGCCAGACTCAGACGGCCATTGGCGCGGTCATCGGTGCGTGATGTTCGTAACCTTCCAGCGAGAAATCGCCCGGCTCCACCAGTTCCAGCCACTCCGGCTGATAAACACCGGTCTTGGCAAACTCCGGCACACGGTCGCTGATCACCAGTTTCGGCATCGGGAACGGCTCGCGCTTGAGCTGTTCGTTGAGCATGTCCAAGTGGTTTTCGTAGACGTGGGCATCGCCGATGAAATAGGTGAACCAGCGCGGCGTGTAGCCGGTCAGGCGGCCGATCAGGCTCAGCAGCGCGGCGCCTTCGGTGAGGTTGAACGGCGTGCCCAGGCCCAGGTCGTTCGAACGGATGTAGAGGGTCAGGGAAATCTCCTTGGTCTCGACGTTCGGGTGAAACTGGTACAGCAGGTGACACGGCGGCAACGCCATTTCATCGAGCTGGGCGACGTTCCAGCCGTGGAACAGGATCCGCCGGCTGCCCGGGTCCTTGATGATGGTGTCGATGCACTGGCGAACCTGGTCGATGGCCTTGTACAGCACCACGTAGGCCTGGCCATTTTCTTCGCCTTCTGCGATCTGGCGGTAGCCTTGCTTCAAGGTTTGCTCGATGGCGGCCGGGTTGCTGAGCGGGATCTGCTTGTACGCCGGCCATTTGCGCCATTGCACGCCATAGATTTCACCGAGGTCGTCTTCACCCTGGCGGAACGGATTGGCCAGCCACTGGGCGTTTTCGTTGGCGTTCTGGTCCCAGACCTTGCAGCCCAACGCACGGAATTGGGCGGCATTGTTCACGCCACGCAAAAACCCGCACATCTCGCCGATGGCCGATTTGAAGGCCATCTTGCGCGTGGTGATCGCCGGGAAACCTTCCTTCAGGTCGTAGCGCAGCATCGCGCCCGGAAAGCTGATGGTGTTCACGCCCGTGCGGTTCGCCTGTTTGGTGCCGTTCTTGATGACGTGGGCGACCAGTTCGAGATATTGCTTCATGAGTTACCTGTGTCCTTGAACCCGCAGCCATCGCTACGGGGTTCGAATTTTATACGGCTGCCGCTGGAGTCGCCGGGGCGCGGTGATACGCCAGCCAGATCAGGAACAACCCGCCGACGATCATCGGCACGCACAGCACCTGCCCCATGGTCAGCCAGTTCCAGGCCAGATAGCCCAGTTGCGCATCCGGTACGCGGACAAATTCGACGATGAAACGGAAGATGCCGTAGAACAGCGCGAACATCCCCGATACCGCCATGGTCGGGCGCGGCTTGCGCGAGAACAGCCAGAGGATCAGGAACAGCGCCACGCCTTCAAGCGCAAACTGATACAGCTGCGAGGGGTGACGCGCCAGTTGCGCCGGATCGGTCGGGAAGACCATCGCCCACGGCACATCGGTGGCCTTGCCCCACAACTCGGCGTTGATGAAGTTGCCGATCCGTCCGGCGCCGAGGCCGATCGGCACCATCGGCGCGACGAAATCCATCAGCTGGAAAAACGACTTGTTGTTCTTTTTGCCGAACCACAAGGCTGCCAGCATCACGCCGATGAAGCCGCCGTGGAACGACATGCCGCCCTTCCACACTTCAAAGATCAACAGCGGGTTGGCGATATAGGCACTCAGATCGTAGAACAATACGTAGCCCAGGCGACCACCGACAATCACCCCCATCGACATCCAGAACACCATGTCGGAGAGCTTCTCCTTGTTCCAGGTCGGGTCGAAGCGGTTCAACCGGCGCGAGGCCAGCAGCCAGGCGCCGCCGATGCCGATCAGGTACATCAACCCGTACCAGTGGATTTTCAGCGGACCGATGGCCAGGGCCACCGGGTCGATCTGCGGGTAAGGCAGCATTGCGACTCCTCATGAGTTCATATCAATTCCCGGGCGACGCTGCCACCTCAGGATTAAGCCAGTATTGCGCTGCCCGTCAGAGCAGATGCTTCAGACTAGAAAGTTCAGACCGACGCAGAACAGCAAAGCCGCAAACAGTCTTTTCAGCAACCTTGGCGACAGATTGTGCGCCAGTCGCGCGCCGAAACGGGCGAAGACCATGCTGGTCAGGGCTATGCCCAATAACGCCGGCAGATAAATGAAACCGAGACTATGGGCTGGCAGCAACGGATCGTGCCAGCCCAGAATCATGAAAAATAATGCACTGGACAATGCAATCGGCAGGCCGCAGGCCGATGAGGTCGCCACCGCCTGCTGCATCGGCACACTGCGCCAGGTCAGGAACGGCACCGTCAGCGAACCGCCGCCAATGCCGAAAATCGCCGAAGCCCAGCCAATCACGCTGCCGGCGACGGTCAGACCGACTTTCCCCGGCACCGTTCGGCTGGCCTTTGGCCTTAGGTCCAACGCCAGCTGCGCGGCGATGACCAGGGCGAACACGCCGATGATCTTCTGGAGGTTGGGCCCGGAGATCGCTTCGGCGGTCAGTGCACCAAAACCCGCACCGATCAGGATGCCCAGGGTCATCCACGCAAAAATTGGCCAGCGCACCGCCCCGCGGCGGTGATGCTCACGAATGGCGTTGACCGAGGTAAAGATGATCGTCGCCAGCGAGGTGCCCACGGCCAGGTGCGTGAGGATCGACGGATCAAATCCCTGCGCTTTAAAGCTGAATACCAGCACCGGGACGATGATGATTCCGCCCCCTACGCCGAACAGCCCGGCCAGCACTCCGGCACAGGCGCCGAGCGCCAGATAGAGCAGAAATTCCATGCTGTTTCCCCACCCAACCCCAAAACCGGAGCGGCATGGTAACGGATGCATGGCCTCGGGCTCCACTGGATGGCGATGGATACCCGCACGATGACTGCGTACAGTGGGCAAAAAACACACAAGGATCACCTTATGTGCCTGATTGTTTTCGCTTGGCGACCGGGCCACGCCCAACCGCTGATCGTGGCGGCCAACCGCGACGAATTCTATGCCCGCCCCAGCCTGCCGCTGGCGCAATGGCCCAAAGCACCGCACGTGCACGCCGGGCGTGACCTGGAGGCGGGGGGCACCTGGCTGGGTGTCGGCGCCAACGGGCGTTTTGCCGCGCTGACCAACATCCGCGATCCGCATCGACCGCCGGGGCGCCGGTCCCGCGGTGAGTTGGTGGCGAGGTTTCTTACCGAAAACCTGCCGATTGATGACTATTTAGTCGAGGTTGTCGCGCGCTCGCCGGAATATGGCGGGTTTAACTTGCTGATCGGCAACGCCAACGAGTTGTGGCACTTCAATGCCCGGGAATCGGAAGCGGTGATGCTGCAACCGGGGGTCTACGGCTTGTCGAATGCCGGGCTGGATACGCCATGGCCGAAACTGCTCAAGGCCAGGGCGGCGTTGAGTGAAGTGCTGGATGATCCGCAACCCCAGGCGCTGCTGAAGTTGTTGAACGATCCGCAAACCGCACCGTTTGCCGAGTTGCCGGATACCGGGGTGGGGCTGGCGACTGAGACATTGCTGTCGAGTGTGTTTATTGCCAGCCAGAGTTATGGAACGCGGGCGAGTACGGCGTTGATCGTGCAGGCGGATGGCTCGCGGCGGTTGGTCGAACGGAGTTTCGGGCCGTATGGCGGGCATCTTGGGGAAGTAGAGATCAGCATTTAGTTGCGCTGTCCCAATCGCGAGCAGGCTCGCTCCCACAGGCGAATGTGGGAGCGGGCTTGCTCGCGAAGGGGGCGCCGCAGGTTTAGAGGGCCTTGATCGCCGCCGGATTGATCATCCGCGCCAACCCGAGGTTCTTCAGCGCCAACTGCAGCGAGCTGTGGATAACCTGCGGGTTGTCGATGGTCATCAGCTCGGCCAGCAATTCCCTGGCCTTGCTCAGGTTGATCTGGCGCAGCATCCACTTAACCTTCGGCAGGTTGGTGGCGTTCATCGACAGGCTGTCGAAGCCCATCGCCATCAGCAGCACCGCCGCAGCCGGATCACCGGCCATTTCGCCACAGATACTCACCGGCTTGCCTTCGGCATGGGCATCACGCACCACGTTCTGCAGGGCCTGGAGCACCGCCGGATGCAAGTAGTCATAGAGGTCGGCTACCCGCGGGTTGTTGCGATCCACGGCCAGCAGGTACTGGGTCAGGTCGTTGGAACCGACCGAAAGGAAGTCCACTTGCCGTGCCAATTCCCTAGTCTGATAAACCGCGGCCGGAATCTCGATCATCACGCCAACCGGCGGCATGGGGACGTCGCACCCTTCGTCGCGAACCTCACCCCAGGCACGGTGAATCAGGTGCAGGGCTTCTTCCAGCTCGTGCGTGCCGGAGATCATCGGCAGCAGGATCCGCAGGTTGTTCAAGCCTTCGCTGGCCTTGAGCATGGCACGGGTCTGCACCAGGAAGATTTCCGGGTGGTCGAGGGTGACCCGAATGCCGCGCCAGCCGAGGAACGGGTTGTCTTCCTTGATCGGGAAGTACGACAGCGATTTGTCACCGCCGATGTCCAGGCTGCGCATGGTCACCGGTTGCGGGTGGAAGGCGGCGAGTTGCTCGCGGTAGATCGCCAGTTGTTCCTTTTCGCTGGGGAACCGCTGGTTGATCATGAACGGCACTTCGGTGCGATACAGCCCGACGCCTTCGGCGCCGCGTTTCTGTGCTCGCGCTACATCCGCCAACAGGCCGGTGTTGACCCACAGCGGCATGCGGTGGCCATCGACCGTGACACACGGCAGGTCACGCAGCGCATCAAGGCCCAGGGCCAGTTGTTTCTCTTCTTCCACCATCTCGGCGAACTGCTTGCGCAGCACGTCGCTGGGGTTGGTATAAACCTCGCCGCGATGACCGTCGACGATCATACCAATGCCATCGACCTTGGAATACGGCAGGTCGACCAGGCCCATCACCGTCGGAATGCCCATCGCCCGGGCCAGAATCGCGACATGGGAGTTACCCGAACCGAGTACCGATACCAGGCCCACCAGCTTGTTTTCCGGCACCTCGCCGAGCATGGCCGGCGTCAGTTCCTCGCTGACCAGGATGGTATTGTCGGGGTAGACCAGGGTTTGCTGGCGCTCTTCCTGCAAGTAGGCGAGCAGGCGCCGACCCAGGTCCTTGACGTCCGAGGCGCGCTCACGCAGGTAGGCATCGTCCATCAGTTCGAAACGGTTGACGTGATCGGTGACCACCTGGCGCAACGCGCCCTGGGCCCACTGGCCGGTCTTGATCACGGTGGTCACTTCGTTGCCCAGCGCCGCGTCGTCGAGCATCATCAGGTAGACGTCGAACAGGGCCCGTTCTTCCGGGCGCAATTGGGTGGCGAGCTTGGCCGACAAGGTACGCATGTCGGCCCGCACGCCTTCGATGGCGGTCTTGAACAGCCCGAGCTCCGCGTCGATGTCGATGATGGTCTTGTCGGGCACCACGTCCAGATCGGCCGGTGGCAGCATGACCACCGCCGTGCCCACCGCCGCGCCAGGCGAGCCCGGCACACCGACGAACTTGGCTTCCTGGATACCCTTGCCCTGCCGCCCCAAACCACGGATCGAGCCGGTGGCCTCGGCGTGGGCAATTACCCCGGCGAGCTGCGCGCTCATGGTCACGAGGAAGGCTTCTTCACCCTCGTCGAACTGGCGGCGTTCCTTTTGCTGGATGACCAACACGCCGACGACGCGACGGTGGTGAATGATCGGCGCCCCGAGGAACGAGGCGTAGCGCTCTTCACCGGTTTCGGCGAAGTAGCGGTACCGCGGGTGATCCGCGGCGTTTTCAAGGTTCAGGGGTTCTTCACGCGTGCCGACCAGGCCGACCAGACCTTCATTGGGTGCCATGCTGACCTTGCCGATCGAGCGCTTGTTCAAGCCCTCGGTGGCCATCAGCACGAACCGGTTGGTCTCCGGGTCAAGCAGGTAGACCGAGCAGACCTGGCTGCCCATGGCCTCTTTGACGCGCAACACAATAATCCCCAACGCCGCCTTGAGATCCTTGGCGGAGTTAACTTCCTGGACGATCTTGCGCAGCGTATTGAGCATGGCTCGGGGTCGAACTCCGTCGTCAGTCGCGCGCTAAAAGGCGCGGGGCAAGCTCTTTGAGGGCGCGTCGATACACCTCGCGCTTGAATGTCACCACCTGGCCCAACGGATACCAATAGCTGACCCAGCGCCAGCCATCGAATTCCGGTTTACCGGTCAAATCCATCCGCACCCGCTGCTCGTTGGAGATCAGGCGCAGGAGAAACCATTTCTGTTTCTGGCCGATGCACAGCGGCTGGCTGTGCGTCCTGACCAGGCGTTGCGGCAAACGATAGCGCAACCAGCCCCGGGTGCAGGCGAGTATTTCAACATCTTCGCGCTCCAGGCCCACTTCTTCGTTCAGCTCGCGGTACAAGGCGTCTTCCGGCGTCTCCTGGGGGTTGATCCCACCTTGAGGAAACTGCCAGGCATCTTGATTGATTCGGCGAGCCCATAGCACCTGGCCGGCATCATTCGTGAGAATGATCCCGACATTAGGACGGAAACCATCGGGGTCGATCACGGCAACAACCTCGCAAACGCATGTCCTCGCATTGTTCCACAAAGGTTGTGAAGGCAGCAACGCACCGGTCTACGTTATGTGCACTCTTGTGAAAAGTCCGTATTCTGGACACCTTTCTACAGACTTTTCAGCGAGTAACTGCAATGCGGCTGGCTTTATTCGACTTGGACAACACGCTTCTGGGCGGCGACAGCGACCACGCCTGGGGCGATTACCTGTGTGAGCGCGGCTTCCTCGACGCCGTCGCCTACAAGACACGCAACGACGAGTTTTACCAGGACTACCTGGCTGGCAAGCTGGATAACGCCGCCTACCTGAATTTCTGCCTGGAAGTGCTCGGCCGTACCGAAATGGCCACCCTGGATCTATGGCACAGCGACTACATGCGCGACTGCATCGAACCGATCGTGCTGCCCAAGGCGATCGAGTTGCTGGCCCAGCACCGCGATGCCGGTGACAAACTGGTGATCATTACCGCCACCAACCGCTTCGTGACCGGCCCCATCGCCACGCGCCTGGGCGTCGAGACCTTGATCGCCACCGAATGCGAAATGCAGGATGGCCGCTACACCGGGCGCAGTACCGATGTACCGTGCTTCCGTGAAGGCAAGGTGACAAGGCTGAATCGTTGGCTGGAAGAAACCGGGCACAACCTCGAGGACAGCTACTTTTATAGCGACTCGATGAATGACCTGGCGTTGCTGGAGCAGGTGGCGAATCCGGTGGCGGTTGATCCGGATTCGAATTTGCGGGCTGAGGCCGAGAAACGTGGCTGGCCGGTGATTTCGTTGCGCGATTGACATTGCTTTCGCGAGCAAGCCCGCTCCCACATTCTAATGTGGGAGCGGGCTTGCTCGCGAAGGTGGCGACTGGGTCTCAAGCCTTACACAGGCTTGGCACCCATCAACCCGGCAATCGCCACAAAACAGACAAAACTGAACAACGCCAAGGCAAAGGTAAACCTGCCCACGCCACTCGGCGTCTTGCGCAGCTTGTTCAGCCGCACCAACAACCAGAACCACGCCAACGCCGCCACGGTGTACAGCACACTGGACGCCAGCAACCACGTCTGCCCCAGCGGCCAACCCACCAGGTGGACCATCCCCCAGCCGGTAAACGGCATGCTCAACAGCGCCAGCCCCATCAACAACCAGATGAACACTCGTGGTCGTTGCAGGGTGCGGCTGCCCGCCGTCGCGTCGCCGTTACGCCGCGCGCGCCAGACCCAGATCCCCAGGCTCAGCGCGCCCAGCAGCAACACCACCGTCGCCACCATGTGCGCCGCTTTCAGGGCCGTTAACGTTTCCATCGTCGGTATTCCTTATGACCTGCCCATCAGCGTAGCCGCTCAGCCCAGAAACAGCTGATAGGCCGGGTTGTCGCTTTCATCCCAATACGGGTAGCCGATTTCTTCCAGCGCAGCCGGCACCAGGTGACGTTCCTCGTGAGGCACCTGCAGGCCCGCGACCACACGGCCATCGGCCGCACCATGATTACGATAGTGAAACATCGAGATGTTCCAGCGCCCGCCGAGCTTGTTGAGGAAGTTGAATAGCGCGCCCGGACGCTCCGGAAATTCGAAGCGCAGGATCACTTCATCGACCACATGCGCCGCACGACCGCCGACCATGTGACGGATGTGCAACTTGGCCAGTTCGTTGTCGGTCAGGTCGACGACCGGGAAGCCCTGCTCGCCCAGGCTGGCGATCAACGCACGGCGAGGGTCGGTGTCCGGATGGGTCTGCACGCCGACGAAGATGTGCGCTTCGCTACCGGTGTTGTAGCGGTAGTTGAATTCGGTGATCTGGCGCTTGCCGATGGCTTCGCAGAACGCCTTGAAGCTCCCCGGCTTCTCGGGGATGGTCACGGCGATGATGGCTTCACGACCCTCGCCCAGTTCGGCGCGCTCGGCGACATGGCGCAGACGGTCGAAATTGACGTTGGCCCCGGAGTCGATGGCCACGAAGGTCTGGCCGGTAACGCCGCGGGACTCGACATACTTCTTGATCCCGGCCACGCCCAGGGCGCCGGCAGGTTCGGTGATCGAACGGGTATCGTCGTAGATGTCCTTGATCGCCGCACAGATTTCATCGGTGCTGACGGTGATGACTTCGTCGACGTAGTCTTTGCAGATCTCAAAGGTGTATTGGCCGATCTGAGCCACCGCGACGCCATCGGCGAAGATGCCCACGGTCGGCAACACCACGCGCTCACCCGCCGCCATGGCAGCTTGCAGGCAATTGGAGTCATCCGGCTCGACGCCGATGATCTTGATGTCTGGCCGCAGGTACTTCACGTACGCCGCAATACCGGCGATCAGGCCGCCACCGCCCACCGGCACGAAGATCGCATCCAGAGGCGCCGGGTGCTGGCGCAAAATCTCCATGGCCACCGTGCCCTGCCCGGCAATGGTGTGAGGATCGTCGTAAGGGTGAATGTAGACGTAGCCTTTTTCGTCGACCAGTTTCAGCGAGTAGGCCAAGGCCTCCGGAAACGAATCGCCGTGCAGCACCACTTTGCCACCACGCGAGCGCACGCCTTCGACCTTGATCTCGGGCGTGGTCTTGGGCATGACGATGGTGGCTTTTACGCCCAGGACCTTGGCGGCCAGGGCCAGGCCTTGGGCATGGTTGCCGGCGGAAGCGGTGACCACGCCGCGGGCGCGTTCTTCGTCGCTCAGTTGGGTCAGCTTGTTGTAGGCACCGCGAATCTTGAACGAGAACACCGGCTGCAGGTCTTCACGCTTGAGCAAAATCTCGTTGCCCAGCCGCTCGGAGAGCTGACGGGCAGTCTGCAATGGGGTTTCTACGGCAACGTCATAAACGCGCGAGGTGAGGATCTTTTTGACGTACTGTTCAAGCATCGGAAAGCATCACTGAGCGGGTTGGGCAGGATCAAGGAGTCTAACCCGGCTTTTGGCCGCACGACCACACGAATCAAGAGGTTTTGCCTCGCCATGGGGCTATAATGCCTGCCTTTGCGTTCTTACCTTGCCCGCTTCCGGAGCCCGCATGACCCAGGATCAACTCAAACAGGCCGTAGCCCAGGCCGCCGTCGACTTCATCCTCCCGAAACTCGATGACAAGAGCATCGTCGGGGTCGGCACCGGCTCCACCGCCAACTGCTTCATCGATGCCCTGGCCCAGCACAAGGGCGCCTTCGATGGCGCGGTCGCCAGCTCTGAAGCCACCGCGGCACGCCTCAAGGGCCACGGCATTCCGGTGTACGAGCTCAATACGGTCAGCGACCTGGAGTTCTACGTCGACGGCGCCGACGAGAGCGACGAGCACTTGAACCTGATCAAGGGCGGCGGAGCGGCCCTGACCCGCGAGAAAATCGTCGCGGCCGTGGCCAAGACCTTCATCTGCATCGCCGACGCCAGCAAACTGGTGCCCGTGCTCGGCGCATTCCCGCTGCCCGTGGAGGTGATCCCGATGGCCCGCAGCCACGTGGCCCGCCAGCTGGTGAAACTGGGCGGCGACCCGGTCTACCGTGAAGGCGTGCTGACCGACAACGGCAACATCATCCTCGACGTGTTCAACCTGGAGATCACCAACCCGGTTGAGCTGGAATCGCAGATCAATGCGATCGTCGGCGTGGTCACCAACGGCTTGTTTGCGGCGCGCCCGGCGGATCTGCTGTTGCTGGGCACCAGTGAAGGCGTAAAAACCCTGCGCGCCCAATAATACGCAATACCCTTGTAGGAGCTGGCTTACCAGCGAAGAGGCCATCAAATCCAACATTGATGTTGAATGATCTGCCGCTATCGCTGGCAAGCCAGCTCCTACAGGTTCGTGGTGTTGGTTAGGGTGGTGTTGGCTTTTTGAACACGTAAAACAGATTCGGCTCACTCACCAGGTACATCGTACCGTCGTCGTCCATGGCGATCCCTTCCGCTTGCGGAACAGTCTTTTTCAAACCCTGACGCCCCTTGTTCAACGACATGGTGCTCAGCGGTCGACCATCCACATCCAGTTCCAGAATCAGCCGCGACTCGTCGGACAACGCCAGCAAGTGCCCGCTGCGCTCGTCGTATTGCAGGCTCGACAGGTCCCGCACGAACATCCCGGCGTCGCGCTTGGGGTTGTTGATCACATGTACGGCGTAGGATTTTTCCGGATTGAAATGCGGGAAGCCGTGCACTTCGTAGATCAGCATCGGGTCGCGCTCCTTGGCCACGAACAGCCGCTTGCCCACCGAATCATAGGCCAGGCCCTCGAAACCCTTGTTGCCGCGCATGTGCACCCCGAGGGTCATCTGTTCCGCATCCGCCGAATCGAGGAAGGTGGTGTCATCCTCCAGATGAATCTTGATCAGCCGTTGCTGGCGCTCGTCCGTGATCACGTAGGTGTCGGCACTGATGAACTCAACAGCCTCCGGATCACCAAAACCGACCAGCGCAATGCGGCGCAGGATCCTGCCGTCGAGGGACAGCTCGATCAATTCGGAGTTTTGATTGGTGACGGTGAACAGGCTTTTACGCACCGGGTCGTAGGTCAAGGCTGAAACATCGTCGTCCAGCCCTTCGATGACCTGCCCCTCCAACACCACCCGATACTGGTCCAGGCCAATGGACTGGCTGTTCATCGGCTGCCAGAGCGTGTGCAGGTTGAACCAGGCGCGCTCGAACAGGCGCAGATACTGACCGAACGCAATCAATACGCTCAGGGCAATCACCGACAGGAGCACAAGCAGGGGTTTGGGGCGGGCTAATCGACGCATTCAGGCGGGCTCAAATTCAAAACAGGCGGATGAGATATCACGCCTGCATGAACTGAAGCTTAATGGCCATTGGCCGCAAAGGACAATCGCGGGGTTATTTCTGTTTTTCGAAGCGGTAGAACAGGTTCGGCTCGCTCACCATGTACAGCGTACCGGCCTCGTCCATGGTCACGCCTTCGGCCCGCGGGATGGTCTTTTTCAGGCCGTTGAAGCCACCCAGCAAGGTCATGAAGCTGACTTGCTCGCCTTTCTCGTCCAGCTCCAGCAACAGGTGGGAGTCAGCGGACAACACCAGGGTGTGGCCGGTCCGTGGATCGATGGCCAGGGCGGACAGGTTGCGGATGTCCAGCTCATCACTGGCAAGCTTTTGCTTGTCACCGGTGAGCACCTTGGCGTCGACTTTCCAGGTGAACAGCGCGGGCGGACGCTCTTCGCCGAGCAATAATTGCTGATTGCGCGCATCCCAGGTGACGGCCTCGAAGGCCTTGTTCTGGTCTTTCGAAGGTCCGAGGTCGTACTTCGGATAATCAACGATGTTCAGCTCGCGAGTGTTTGCATCAACCTTGACGAGGATCACCTGGTGGTCACGCTCATCAACAATGGCCAGCATCCCGTTGCCCAGCGCTGTCACCCCTTCAGGATTGCTCCAGCCCACCAACGGCATTTTGCGCAGTACATCGCCTTGCAGCGACAACTCGACCAGGAACGGGTTTTTGCCCATCACTGAAAACAGGGTCTTGGTCTGGGCATCGTAGGTGACGTCCGACGCTTCGTCCTTTTCCATGCCCGGCAGTGGCTTGGCGTCGATCACCGCACGGTAGTCCGGCAGCCAGACACTGCCCTGGCGCTCGGCAGGGCTTTCAAAACGCTCTTGCACCCAAAGCACGCCACGGTCATCCCAATGCATGGCAAACGCCAGGCCATAGGCGGCGGCGACCAACAGCAACAGCCAGGAATACCAGCGCAGGGCAAAGCGCGAACGGCGGGCAGGTTTAAGCGAAGAAAGCGGTTGAGTAGCCATCAGGGCATGCGTTCCAGAGATTCAGGCTTGGGGTAATAGCACAACCGCAACCCCTGTAGGAGCTGGCTTGCCAGCGAAGGCGGCGTAACAGTCAACTTAGATGTTGAATGTAAGGGCCTCTTCGCTGGCAAGCCAGCTCCTACAAGGGTTTTGAGTGGCTTAGCGAACGCTGCTGGTGAAGCGGCTGGCGCCGGGCAACTCCAGGACGATCTCGTCGCCGACATTCAGCGGGCCGACGCCCACTGGCGTGCCGGTAAGGATCACGTCTCCGGCTTGCAGCGAGAAACAGCCGGCCATGTGCTGGATCATCGGCACGATCGGGTTGAGCATCGCACTGCTGTTGCCATCCTGGCGAACTTCACCATTGATGGTCAGGCGAATACCGATATCAGTCAGGTCGGCAAAGGTGCCGCCGGAAACGAACGGTGCAATCACCGCCGCGCCGTCGAAGGACTTGGCGATTTCCCAGGGCAGGCCCTTGGATTTCAGCTCGGCCTGCTTGTCGCGCAGGGTCAGGTCCAGCGCCGGGGCGAAACCGGAGATGGCGTCGAGCACTTCTTCAACGCTGGGTTTGGTCGACAAAGGCTTGCCGATCAATACCGCGATTTCCGCTTCGTAATGCACCGAGCCACGCTCGGTCGGAATGCTGAAACCGCCTTCCAGCGGCACCACACAACTGCCCGGCTTGATGAACAACAGCGGCTCAGTCGGCACCGGATTGTCCAGTTCCTTGGCGTGTTCGGCGTAGTTACGGCCGATGCACACCACTTTCCCCAACGGGAAGTGAATACGCGTACCGTCCACATACTGGTGCTGATAGCTCATTACCGACTCCTGTTTACTCAATTCAAACAGCGAAAATCTTGCCCGGGTTCATGATGCCGTTCGGGTCGAACACTGCCTTGACGGCTTTCATGTACTCGATCTCAACCGGCGAACGGCTGTAGGTCAAATAATCCCGCTTGGTCATGCCCACACCGTGTTCGGCGGAGATCGAACCGTTGTACTTCTCGACGGTTTCGAACACCCACTTGTTGACGGTGGCGCACTTGGCGAAGAAATCGTCCTTGCTCAGGTTATCCGGCTTGAGGATGTTCAAGTGCAGGTTGCCGTCGCCGATGTGGCCAAACCAGACGATTTCGAAGTCAGGGTAGTGTTCGCCGACGATCGCGTCGATTTCCTTGAGGAATGCCGGGACTTTCGACACGGTGACCGAAATGTCGTTCTTGTACGGCGTCCAGTGGGAAATGGTTTCGGAAATGTATTCGCGCAACTTCCACAGGTTCTGCAGCTGGGTTTCGCTCTGGCTCATCACGCCGTCCAGCACCCAGCCCTGCTCCACGCAGTGCTCGAAGGTTTCCAGGGCGTGGTTGGCCACTTCTTCGGTGGTGGCTTCGAATTCCAGCAGCGCGTAGAACGGGCAGTCGGTTTCGAACGGCGCCGGTACGTCGCCACGGCCCATGACCTTGGCCAGGGCCTTGTCGGAGAAGAATTCGAAGGCGGTCAGGTCGAGCTTGCTTTGGAAGGCGTGCAGCACTGGCATGATCGAGTCGAAATCGGTGGTACCCAGGACCATCGCCGTCAGGTTTTTCGGCGCGCGATCCAGGCGCATGGTCGCTTCGACCACAAAGCCGAGGGTACCTTCAGCACCGATGAACAGCTGACGCATGTCGTAGCCGGTGGCGTTCTTGATCAGGTCGCGGTTCAGCTCCAGCACGTCGCCCTTGCCCGTGACGACTTTCATGCCGGCCACCCAGTTACGGGTCATGCCGTAGCGAATGACCTTGATTCCGCCGGCATTGGTGCCGATATTGCCGCCAATCTGGCTCGAACCTGCCGAAGCGAAGTCCACCGGGTAGTACAGGCCCTTTTCTTCGGCCACGTTCTGCAGGTGCTCGGTGACCACGCCCGGCTGGCAAACGGCAGTTCGGTCGGTCAGGTTCACGTCGAGGATCTGGTTCATGTAGTCGAAGGACACGACCACTTCGCCATTGGCCGCCACCGCAGCGGCGGAAAGGCCGGTGCGACCACCGGAAGGCACCAGCGCCACCTTGTGTTTATTGGCCCACAGGACAATGGCCTGGACCTGTTCGGTGGTCTTGGGGAACACGATGGCGGTCGGGGCCGGAGCGAAATGCTTGGTCCAATCCTTACCGTAGGCATTCAGGGAGTCGGCATCGGTCAGCACCTTGCCAGGCTCAACCAGGGTCTTCAGCTCTTCAATCAGGGCAGGATTGGTCATCGACAGAACTCTCGAACAATTCATGGTCATCCTGAGAACGCTTCACGTCGCAGGAATGAGTGTTTAGCGGGGTGCATATGCTAGCATACCGACCCCGCAGCATAGTGCCCAAGGGCTGTTCTGCGGTGACGGCTTTCCTGCCGTGCGGGTCAGCTCCGGGCTGCTCCCTTTCCTGCCATTTTTCTCCGGGATACAGGTTTACGCAGATGAGCAAGACTTCTCTCGATAAGAGCAAGATCAAGTTCCTTCTTCTCGAAGGCGTCCACCAATCGGCTGTCGACGTCCTCAAGGCGGCGGGCTACACCAGCATCGAGTACCTCACAGGTTCTCTGCCGGAAGCCCAGCTCAAGGAAAAGATCGCTGATGCTCACTTCATCGGCATTCGCTCGCGCACTCAACTGACCGAAGAGATCTTCGATCACGCGAAGAAGCTGGTGGCTGTCGGCTGTTTCTGCATCGGCACCAACCAGGTCGACCTGAGCGCTGCCCGCGAGCGCGGTATCGCCGTGTTCAACGCGCCGTACTCCAACACCCGCTCCGTTGCCGAGCTGGTGCTGGCCGAAGCGATCCTGTTGCTGCGCGGTATCCCTGAGAAGAACGCCTCCTGCCACCGTGGCGGCTGGATCAAGAGCGCGGCCAACTCCTTCGAGATCCGCGGCAAGAAGCTGGGCATCGTCGGCTACGGCTCGATCGGCACCCAACTGTCGGTCCTGGCCGAAGGCCTGGGCATGCAGGTGTACTTCTATGACACCGTGACCAAGCTGCCACTGGGTAACGCCACCCAGGTCGGCAACCTGCACGAACTGCTGGGCATGTCCGACATCGTGACCCTGCACGTACCGGAAACCGCTGCTACCCAGTGGATGATCGGCGAGAAGGAAATCCGTGCCATCAAGAAGGGCGGCATCCTGATCAACGCCGCACGCGGCACCGTGGTCGAACTGGACGCCCTGGCGGACGCGATCAAGGACAAGCACCTGATCGGCGCGGCCATCGACGTGTTCCCGGTGGAGCCACGCTCCAACGACGAAGAGTTCGAAAGCCCGCTGCGTGGCCTGGACAACGTTATCCTGACCCCGCACATCGGCGGTTCCACCGCCGAGGCGCAGGCCAACATCGGTCTGGAAGTGGCTGAGAAGCTGGTCAAGTACAGCGACAACGGTACCTCGGTATCGTCGGTGAACTTCCCGGAAGTGGCCCTGCCGGCTCACCCTGGCAAGCACCGCTTGCTGCACATCCACGAGAACATCCCGGGTGTGATGAGCGAGATCAACAAGGTCTTCGCCGAAAACGGCATCAACATCTCCGGTCAGTTCCTGCAGACCAACGAGAAAGTCGGCTACGTGGTCATCGACGTAGACGCCGAGTACTCGGACCTGGCGCAACAGAAACTGCAACACGTCAACGGCACCATCCGTAGCCGTGTGCTGTTCTAAGAACAGCTGGCAGCATTGAAAAAGGGAGCCCCTGCCAAGGGGCTCCCTTTTTTTATTTCACGTTGACGGTAATCTTCTCCGATACGATTGGCGGATCGAAGGGCATGTGGCCGCTGTCGCCCAGCTCCAGCTGCAAGGTATGCTTGCCCGGTGTCAGTGTTACTTCAGCCTGGGTCTGCGCCTTGCCGAAGTGCAGGTGGTTGGCATCGTTGGGGATCGGCTGGCCGGCTGCCGGCAGTTCATCGACATCGATCAGCAGGTGGTGGTGACCGGTGTTCTTGGTGACATCACCCGCTGGCGCCAGCGAAATATCCTTGACGGCGAACTTGACCACGACAGTCTGCGGTACCGTTGCACCGTCTGCCGGAGAAACGATGGACACTTCAGCGCCCTTGGGCGCTGGCGTTGCAGCACTGGCCAGCACTGAAACGCCCATCAGCAGGCCAGCGAAAGCAGCACGTGACATAAAGGTTTTCATTCTCTTCTCCAGTTTTTCCGTAAAATTCACGTGACCATCACAACTTCATGGTCAATCGTTGTCGAAGGCACTCGACAACCATAGCAAAGCGAGCCTGATCCAGAGCGTCGCGATAATGATTTCAAAGGAGTGACCATGCGTTTTCTGCCTGGCCTGATCTGCCTGCTACCCCTTTTGAGCCCATTGGCTCATGCCGAACTGATTGATGACGTGAACGACCGCGGTGAATTGCGCATTGCCCTTGAGGCTAATACACCGCCGTTCAACTTCAAGAAAGACGACAGCCTTACCGGCTTCGAAGTCGAATTGGGACAAATGCTGGCCAACGAACTGGAAGTGCGTGCCGACTTTGTCGTCACGGACGCCAGTGATCTGCTAGCCGGCGTGGAAAGCGGCAAGTACGACGTCGCCATCAACCACATTGCACAGACCCCGGCGCTCAAGGAACGTTTCGACTTCAGCGAAACTTACCTGCAAACCAAAGCGCAATTGATCGCGCAGAAAGACGAGCCGCAATCAATCCTGCTGGTGCAGTCGCTGACGGAACAAAAGCCGAAAGCCAACCCGGTCGTCAACCTGGCGATTCCGTTTCAGAAGGGTAACCCGGCGTTTCACGCCAGCCTGGAAAGCGCGTTGCAGCGGATCAAGGACGATGGCCGCCTGCAGGCGCTGGAGCAGAAATGGTTTGGGGCTGAATCGGGGGCGGTACCCAAGCCCTGAATTCGCGCAATACCCCTGTGGGAGCGGGCTTGCTCGCGAAAGCGGTGTGTCAGGCGATATGACTGTCGGCTGACACTACGCCTTCGCGAGCAAGCCCGCTCCCACATTGGTCCTGTGTTGGTAGTTAGTCGAGTGCTGCCAAGGATTCAGCAGCTTCGGCCAGTTCCAGCTCGCTGAAGACCTGGACGCCATGGCGCTTGAGCAGCGCCGCCGTCACACCCTCGCCACTGACCTTCACCCCACTGAAGGTCCCGTCATAGGTCAGCAGATTGCCGCAGGATGGGCTGTTGGCCTTGAGCACGGCTACGCGAATGCCGTGCCGTTGCACCAGCTCCAGCGCCTGACAAGCCCCGGACAGAAACTGCGCGCTGACATCCTCGCCCTCGGTGGTGATCACCGACGCCTGCCCGTCCAGCACTTCACCACCCTGCCCACCCGGAATTTCCGCTGCTGCCCGCGGCGTTGGCAGGCCACCGGCGACTTCCGGGCACAACGGCACGACCCGACCTTCGTCGAACCACTGCTGCAATAGATCGAACGGCCCACTGGCCCCACCGTCATAACGTACGCGGTGCCCCAGCAGGCAGCGGCTTACCAGTATTTTCTGCATGTTTAGAACGGCTCGTTGCCGCGACGCCGAAACCAGCCGGTCAACGACAGGCGCTCACGGTTCGCAGGCAGGACTTCATGGGGGACCTCCCCCGACAGGAACACCACCAGGCATCCACCGACGGGGTCCACATCGTATTGCGCGTCTTCGTCCAGGTACATACGCAACTGACCGCCATGTTCAGGCAGCCAGGACTCATTGAGGTAAACCACAGCCGACACCATGCGCCGGTCGTCGTCACGAAAACGGTCGACGTGCTTGAGGTAAAAAGCCCCGGGCGGGTACATCGCGAAATGGCTCTCGAAATCCTCCAGCCCCAGGAACAGGCCACGGTTCAACGCCTCGCGCAGGCTGTCCATCAATCCCAGATAGCTGTCGCAGACCTCGGCCTGGCCGGGCTCGATCCACTGGATATGATCGCCCCGAATCCCCTCGCGGATCTCCGACGTCGGCCCTCGTCCCACGGCGGCCGGGGCCAGTTCACCCTCGGCCGCACGTTTACGGCACTCGGCAGCCAGCGCTCGGGTCAGATCCTGAGACAGGAAAATATTCTGCTGCGACCAACCGCTGGCGGCCAGGTCATCGACGATTCGTAACAGCAGCGGGTGATCAGAAGGTATTTGCATGGCGCGCATAGTATTCCTGCGCCTGGAAATCCGACAGAGCCACGCAGCGGGTTGATACGAATTCTCGACAAGACGGTATGCCACACGGAGAATAGTCGCCTGCCGACAGGAGTCCCTATGCGCCGTTTGCTTTTCTCCCTGCTGATGCTCTGTGTTATGCCCGCCTGGGCAGACGGCCACGACCAACTGTACAAGGTCGCCGGCTGGCCGGAACAACGCGCGCATTTCAACGACGCCCTCTCTGCCGCCCAACAGCGCTACCAAAGCAGCCTGCCCCCCGCGGTGTTCCAGGCGCTGGTCGACAACAGCAATCAACGTTTCGCTCCCAATGCGGTGGACCAACGTGCCGAAGCGCAGTTGCGCAAGAACCTCGCCGACCCGAAACCGGCGCTGACGTTCTTTCAATCGCCGCTGGGCAAGAAGATCGTCGCCGCCGAATTGCTCGCCACCCGCCGCGATCAACTGGCGAAAAATGCCAAGGGCTTGCCGAAGATGCAGGCCAGCGACAGCCGCCTGCTGATCATCGGCCACCTGGCCCAGGCCCTGCCGGCGCGCGAGGCCGGCGCCGAAGTCAGCCTGGCGATTGCCGGTGTCGCGGCCGACAGCCTCAGCTCGATGATTCCGGGGCTGCTCGGTGCAGGACAAGCCCAAGGCATGTTGAACGGGCAGCGCCAGCGCCTGATGGAGCAAATCGGCAGCGACCTGAACAACACGCTGCTGTACGTCTATCGCGATCTGTCGGATGAGGAACTGGAAGAGTTCGCCACCTTTGCCGAGTCAGCCGAAGGCAAGGCTTACTACCAGGCGGCGCTGGCGGCGATTCGGGCGGGGTTGGCGGTCGGGCAGAGTACTTCGAACCTGACCCAATAATCCTCGGCGTCTGAACGGACGCCTTCGCGGGCAAGCCCGCTCCCACAGTGATCGGCATATACCTGCAACTTTGTGATCACCGCAAACCTTGTGGGAGCGTGTTTGCCCGCGAAGAGGCCGGAACTGTCGCTACAGATTCCGCCCCTTGATCCGCTTGCTCAAGAACCCGAAATACTCCCCGCGCAACACCAACGTCTCATTCGCCAGATGATGACGCGCCTCGGGCAGCATCAATATCTGCGGCCGATCGAACTTGCCCCGCAGGACCTCAAGGTTGTGCTGCCAGTCCACGGTCATGTCTGCCTGCCCCTGCACGATGAGTGGTCGGCGCGCGCTTGCCGGCGCCGCTTCTACCCGCTTGATCCAGCGCGCCAATGCTCCCACCCAAGCCGTCGGCAGGCGTAGTGGCTGCAAGGGGTCAGCTTGCAGAAACGGCAGAAATGCCGGGTCGCCGGAGTTTTCGCTGAAGCGCCGGGCAATGGCTTTGACAAAAGGCCTGAGCAGGTAATAACTCATTTGCGACCAGCCCCATGCCCGCGGCCGCACCAGCGGCGCCAACAGGATCACCTGGCCCTGGGCCGGACTGCTCGCCCCGGCATTGAGCACATGATCGACCACGATCGCCCCCCCCGTGCTTTGCCCGCACAGGTGCCACGGCTGCGGCAGATCGAGGGACAATGCTTCGGCAAACAACCCTTGCAGCGTGTCCTGATACTCGGCGAAGTCCTTGATGCTTGCCCGCTCTCCGCTCGACAGCCCATGACCCGGCAAGTCGCAGGCAATCACGGCAAAACCTTGCTCCAGCGCCCACCCGATCACATGCCGGTAGAGACCGGTGTGGTCGTAAAACCCGTGAAAGACAAACAGCGTCGCTTTCACCTGCTCTGGCCACCAGACCTGGCTGACCACCTCATAACCATCGACCTGAAAACATCCCAGGCGGCTGCGTACATTGCGCGTCGAGAAATCCAGCCCATAAAACTGCTGGTAGGCCTGCGCCTCCGCTGACAAGGGCAGCCCCTGCGCCAGCGGCCGCAGGCTGGCACGCAGATGATCGGGGTCGAAGGTCACTGACATGGGCATTCCAGAGCACGAAACAGACTTTATGGACCTGCGATATTCATCTGTCGCGGCAAGCATGGCAAGCTAGCCGATCCTCAAGGAGTGAACCCATGCGATCGCCCTATCGCGCAGCCCTGCTCGCCAGCCTGCTTGCCCTCGTGTGCGCCGCAGTGCTGTGGGCCGCCTACGATTGGTTTCAGGGGCGCTATCTGCGGGCATTCAGCGAGCACACGGCCATGTTCTCCGGCGATCCGCTGCGCCTGCCCGACAACCTGGCCGGTCCTGGCGCCGTCCGTCTCGTGCACTTTTGGGACCCGGCCTGCCCGTGCAACGTCGGCAACCAGCAACACCTCAGCGAACTGGTTGAGCTGTATGAGCCCCAGGGCGTGGAGTTTTTTGCCGTGCAAAAGCCGGGCAGCCACGGTCAGTTGCCAGGCAACCTGAACAGGTTGAAACCCATCGACGTCCTGCCCGGCTCCGAACAGATCCCCGCCAGCCCCGCCGTGGCAATTTGGGATCGCGCCGGCAAACTCGCGTACTTCGGGCCCTACAGCGAAGGCCTGACCTGCAATTCCAGCAACAGCTTTATCGAGCCGATCCTGCAAGCGCTGAACGAAGGCCGTAAAGTCAGTGCCACCCACACACTGGCCGTGGGGTGTTACTGCCCTTGGCCTGTCGCCCCTACGAAGTAACGCAGACAGCAGACGAGAATCCCTCCTACGGGCGATGGGCCAAACCGGGCTTGTCGTGTTAAACAGTCTCGCCAGGGGATTGCTGTCACCGATAACAATAAGGAGTCACCATGAAACGTAGCCTGACTGCGCTCGGTTTGCTGATCGTCGCGCTCGCCGCAGGAGCCGGCTGGTATGTCTACAGCAAGCAGCCGTCACGCCAGGGCATGGTGGAACTGCAGCACCTGCAAGGTTCGGTCACCGTGCGTTATGACGAGCGCGGCATCCCGCATATCCGTGCCGACAACGAAACCGACCTGTACCGCGCCCTCGGTTATGTCCACGCCCAGGACCGGTTGTTCCAGATGGAGGTGCTGCGTCGCCTCGCCCGTGGCGAACTGGCCGAGGTGCTCGGGCCGAAACTGCTCGACACCGACAAGCTGATGCGCAGCCTGCGCATTCGCGAACGTGCCGAATCCTACGTGGCGAACCTGGACAAGCAATCGCCTGCCTTCGTTGCCCTGCAGGCCTACCTGGACGGTATCAACCAGTACCAGGACAGCCACGCCAAACCGGTAGAGTTCGATGTGCTGGGCATCAACAAACGCCCGTTCACGGCGCAGGACACCGTCAGCATCGCCGGTTACATGGCCTACAGTTTTGCCATGGCGTTTCGCACCGAACCGTTGCTGACCTACGTGCGCGATCAATTGGGTGCCAACTACCTGAACGTCTTCGATCTCGACTGGCAGCCCAAGGGCGTGCTGGCAAACCGTAACAATAATGCCCCGCCCCCCCTCGCCAGCGCCGACTGGAAAGACCTCAACGCCCTCGCCCGCCTGAGCGAGCAGGCCCTGGCCGACAATGGCCTGCCACAGTTCGAGGGCAGCAATGCCTGGGTGGTGGCCGGCAACCGCACCAAAAGCGGCAAGCCGCTGCTTGCCGGTGACCCGCACATCCGTTTTTCCGCGCCGTCGGTGTGGTACGAAGCGCAGCTCTCGGCGCCGGGTTTCGAGCTCTATGGCCACTACCAGGCCTTGATGCCGTTCGCGTCCCTGGGCATGAACAGTGACTTCGGCTGGAGCATCACCATGTTCCAGAACGACGACCTCGACCTGATCGCCGAAAAGCTCAATCCGGATAATCCCAACCAGGTCTGGTACCGCGGCCAGTGGGTGGACATGGTCAGCAGCGAACAGCAGATCGCGGTCAAGGGCCAGGCGCCGGTGACACTGACGCTGCGCCAGTCACCCCACGGTCCGATCGTCAATGATGCGCTGGGCAACGTCGGCGGCAAGACGCCGATCGCCATGTGGTGGGGGTTTCTCGAAAGCCAGAATCCGATTATCGAAGGCTTCTACCAGCTCAACCGGGCCGACACCCTGGCCAAGGCCCGTAGCGCCGCCGCCAAGGTCCAGGCGCCCGGCCTGAACATCGTCTGGGCCAACGCCAAAGGCGACATCGGCTGGTGGGCCGCGGCGCAACTGCCCAAGCGCCCTGCCGGGGTGCGCCCGTGGTTCATTCTGGATGGCAGCACCAGCGACGCCGACAAGGACGGTTTCTACCCGTTCAGCGCCAACCCCCAGGAAGAGAATCCGGCGCGGGGCTATATCGTCTCGGCCAACTTCCAGCCATTGTCGCCGACGGGGATGGAGATCCCCGGTTACTACAACCTCGCCGATCGCGGCCAGCAACTCGATCGACAGCTCAGCGACAAGAACATCAAGTGGGACCTGGAAAGCAGCCAAGGGCTGCAACTGGGCACCACTACCGCCTATGGCACGCGTCTGTTGGCGCCACTGCTACCGACGTTGCGCGAAGTGGTCAGCGATCCTGCAGAGCTCAAGCTGGTGGAGCAGTTGTCCCAGTGGAAGGGCGACTACCCGCTCGACTCCACCAGCGCCACCCTGTTCAACCAGTTGCTGTTTAACCTGGCCGAGGCGGCGATGCACGATGAACTGGGCAATGACTTCTTCGAAACGATGCTCTCGACCCGTGTGATCGATGCCGCACTGCCGCGCCTGGCGGCGACGGCGGATTCGCCCTGGTGGGACAACCGCAATACCCCCGGCAAGGAAACCCGCGCCGATACCGTCAAGGCTGCGTGGCAGGCCAGCATCGCCCACCTCAAGGCCACGTTGGGTGCCGATGCCTCGCAATGGCAATGGGGCAAGGCGCACACCCTGACCCACGGCCACCCGCTGGGGCAGCAAAAGCCGCTGGACCGGCTCTTCAATGTCGGCCCCTTCGCGGCCCCTGGCGCACATGAAGTGCCGAACAACCTGACCTCCAGGATCGGCCCGGCACCGTGGCCGGTCACGTATGGCCCATCGACCCGGCGCCTTATCGACTTCGCCGATCCCGCCCACAGCCTGACGGTCAACCCGGTCGGCCAGAGCGGCGTGCTGTTCGACAAGCACTTTGACGATCAGGCCGAGGCGTATATCGAGGGGATTTATTTCCAGGCGCATCTCAATGATGAAGAGGTGACGGCCAATACGCGCAGTACCTTGAAGCTTCTACCGGCGCGTAGTGCTCAATAGATTTTTGTTGTCCGGGCTGACGCCTTCGCGAGCAAGCCCGCTCCCACATTGGAATGCATTTCAGATGTGGGAGCGGGCTTGCTCGCGAAGAGGCCCTCACAGGCAACATCAATGACAGCTCAAACCACCGCCGCAAAATGCTGCCTGAACTGCTGCGGCGTCACCCCCAGCCTGCGGTTGAACACGCTGCGCATGTGCTGGGCATCGCGGAATCCGCACTGATAGGCCACGGTCTTGAGGGGCGCCAGGGTGCTTTCCAGCAGCACCCGCGCCGCATCCACCCGCGCCCGCTCGACAAACTCGGCGGGGGTGATTTTCGCTTCCCTGGCAAACACGCGGGAAAAGTTGCGTGCACTCATGTTGGCGGCATTGGCCAGGTCGGCGATGGTCAGGTCGCCGGTCAAGTTCGCCAACACGTAATGCTGAGCCATTGCCACGGCAGAGGTGGGTTCCGCGTGAGGCGTTAGAAACGGGCTGAACTGTGACTGCCCGCCCGAGCGCTGGGTGAACACCACCAGTCGTTTTGCCACGCTCAAGGCCACGTCCGGCCCGTGATCGCGCCCCAGCAGATACAGCGACAGATCGATCCCGGCCGTTACTCCCGCCGAGGTGAACAGCTCGCCGTCCTGAACGTAAAGCCGATCGGCCTCCACTTGGGTTGCCGGACACAGCTCAGCCAATGCAGTGGCATCGCCCCAATGGGTGGTCACGGTTCGCCCTTCCAGCAATCCTGCCCGGGCGAGCATGAACGCGCCATTGCAGATCGAACCAAAACGCTGCGCCCGCGCGCTGGCATCGCGCAGCCAGGCATCAAACGCAGCGCCGAAGGCCATGAAGGGCAATTGCGGTCCACCGGCCACCAGCAGCAAGTCATAAGGCTCCAGCGCTTCGCTGAAATGCCGGTGGGCGTTCAGCGCCAAACCATTGGAGCACGTCATCACCCCGCGCTCCACGCCAATGACCTCGAGCCGGTAGTGATGCTCGGGGGCGAGGAAGCGGTTGGCTTCGGAAAACACATCCATGGGGCCGGTGACATCCAGCGATTGGACGCCGGCGAAGACCACGATAGCGACGGTTTTCTGCATGGCTCAAATACACCTTCAACATTGAAAGAGATCACACGCCACCCTATCCAAACGACGTCCAACAAGCGAGGTTGGCACGATATGCATGCTCATTGGCAAGGATCGCAGCCATGGATCGATTGTTCCGTTTGCGGGCCGCGAACAGACTTTAACCCTCAGCGCCGCCCCGGCGTTTACCTTGAGGAAAAGCCCATGAGCACCACCATCGCCGGCATCAAGATCCCCGACAGCGCCTTGGCCAAAGCCACCACCGAATACATCCGCGACATCGAATCCGACCTGCTCTACCACCACTCGCGCCGGGTGTTTCTGTTCGGCGCGCTGAGCGGCGAGCGCAAGCAACTGGCCTACAACCCGGAGCTTCTGTATGTAGGCGCGATGTTCCATGACCTGGGCCTGGTGGAAGGTTATCGCAGCGACAACGAACGTTTCGAAGTCGACGGCGCCAACGCGGCAGCGGCGTTTCTCAAGCCTTACGGGTTGAGCGATGACGACATCGAGCAGGTCTGGCTGTCGATCGCGCTGCACACTACGCCGGGCGTGCCGCAACACCTGCGGCCGACCGTGGCGCTGGTGACCGCAGGTGTTGAAATGGACGTGTTGGGTATGGACTACGCGGCGTTTTCCACCGTGCAGCGTGAGGCGGTGGTGCATGCGCATCCACGGGGCGAAGGGTTCAAGGAGTGCATCATCTGCGCCTTTGCCGACGGCTTGCGCCATCGTCCGCAGACCACGTTCGGCAATGTGAAGACCGATGTATTGATGGATCAGGAGCCGGGGTTCAAGCCGATGAACTTTGTCGAGGTCATCCGCAAATCGCCTTGGGTGGCGTGAACGCCAAAAAAACCTGTGGGAGCGGGCTTGCTCGCGAAGGGGTCGTGTCAGTCAATAGAGATGTCGACTGACACACCGCTTTCGCGAGCAAGCGCGCTCCCACATGAGATCCCGGTTGACCATGATTCTGCGGCCAACCGGTCGAGACTTACGCCGCTTCCGGCTGCGCGCGACGCACGTCCGGTTGCTTCCACGAATCGGCGGCGCTTTCTTCGATGGCTTGCTGGATCGCACGCTTGCGCGCTTCTTCGGCGCGACGGCTGAAGAACCAGACCAGGAAGGTCATCAGCGATACCGCCAGCAGGATCAGACTGGCCACGGCGTTGATTTCCGGTTTCACGCCCAGGCGCACCGCCGAGAACACTTCCATCGGCAAGGTGGTGGAACCCGGGCCCGAGACGAAGCTCGCCAGTACCAGGTCATCCAGCGACAGGGCAAACGACATCATGCCGCCGGCGCCCAGGGAGGGTGCGATCATCGGGATGGTGATCAGGAAGAACACCTTCCACGGCCGCGCACCCAGGTCCATGGCCGCTTCTTCGATGGACAGGTCCAGTTCACGCAAGCGCGCCGACACCACCACCGCCACATACGCCGCACAGAACGTGGTGTGGGCGATCCAGATGGTGACGACGCCACGCTCTTGTGGCCAGCCGATCATCTGCGCCATGGCCACGAACAGCAGCAACAGCGACAGACCGGTGATCACCTCAGGCATTACCAGTGGCGCTGTCACCAGGCCACCGAACAGGGTGCGACCCTTGAAGTGGGTGATCCGGGTCAGCACGAACGCCGCCAGCGTACCCAGCGCCACCGCGGCAATCGCCGTGTAGCAGGCGATTTCCAGCGAGCGCACCACCGAGCCCATCAGTTGGGTGTTGTCCATCAGGCCGACGTACCACTTGATCGACCAGCCGCCCCACACCGTCACCAGTTTCGAGGCGTTGAACGAGTAGATCACCAGGATCAGCATCGGCGCGTAGATGAACAGCAATCCCGCGACCAGCATGAAACTCGAGAAACGGAAGCGCTTCATTCCTTGCCCTCCATCTCTTTGGCCTGGCTACGGTTGAACAGGATGATCGGCACGATCAGGATCGCCAGCATCACCACCGCCAGGGCGGATGCCACCGGCCAGTCACGGTTGTTGAAAAATTCTTGCCAGAGCACTTTACCGATCATCAGGGTCTCCGGACCGCCGAGCAGTTCCGGGATCACGAACTCACCCACGACCGGGATGAACACCAGCATGCAGCCGGCGATGATGCCGTTCTTGGACAGCGGAATGGTGATCTTCCAGAAGCTGTTGAAGGTGCTCGAACCCAAGTCGGACGCGGCTTCCAGCAGACTGTTGTCGTGCTTCACCAGGTTGGCGTACAGCGGCAGGATCATGAACGGCAGATAGGAGTAGACGACACCGATGTAGACCGCGAGGTTGGTGTTGAGGATCTGCAGCGGCTCGTCGATCCAGCCCATGGTCATCAGGAAACCGTTGAGCAGGCCGTTGTTGCTGAGGATGCCCATCCACGCATAGACGCGGATCAGGATCGCGGTCCAGGTCGGCATCATGATCAGCAGCACCAGCACCGTTTGCATCTCTTTGCGGGCACTGGCAATGGCGTAGGCCATCGGGTAGCCGATCACCAGGCAGAGGATGGTGCTGATCAGCGCCATCTTCAACGAGCCGAGGTAGGCGGCGATGTACAGCTCGTCGTCGCCGAGCATCGCGTAGTTGCCCAGGTTCAGCAACAGCTGCAGCTTCTGTTCGGCGTAGCTGTAGATCTCGGTGTACGGCGGAATGGCCACGTCGGCTTCGGCGAAGCTGATCTTCAGGACGATGAAGAACGGCAGCATGAAGAACAGGAACAGCCAGATGAAAGGAACCCCGATGACCAGCTGGCGGCCACCGGGAATTATTCGATTGAGGCGGCGTTTGAATTTGCGCATGTTCATGAGCGAAGTACCACGCCGCTATCGTCTTCCCAATACACGTAGACCTGGTCACCCCAGGTCGGCCGCTGGCCACGGCGCTCGGCGTTGGCGACGAACGACTGGACGATCTTGCCGCTCGGCAATTCGACGTAGAACACCGAGTGACCACCCAGGTAGGCGATGTCATGGACCTTGCCGCTGGACCAGTTGTATTCGCAGGTCGGCATGGTCGGGGTGACGAGCAGTTTCTCCGGACGGATCGCGTAGGTCACGGACTTGTCCTGCACCGAAGTGCTGATGCCGTGGCCGACATAGATCTTGCGGTCCAGGTCCTTGCAGGTGATGATCGCGTGGCCCTCGGCATCGTCGATCACTTCTCCGTCGAAGATGTTGACGTTGCCGATGAACTCGCAGACCAGGCGGCTGGTCGGGGTTTCGTAGATGTCGATCGGGCTACCGATCTGGGCGATCCAACCCAGGTGCATGATCGCGATGCGCTCGGCCATGGTCATGGCCTCTTCCTGGTCGTGGGTCACCATGACGCAGGTCACACCGACGCGCTCGATGATCTCCACCAGCTCCAGCTGCATTTGCGAACGCAGTTTTTTATCCAGCGCGCCCATCGGTTCGTCGAGCAGCAGCAGCTTCGGACGCTTGGCCAGCGAACGAGCCAGGGCCACACGCTGGCGCTGGCCGCCGGACAACTGATGCGGTTTGCGCTTGGCGTACTGGCTCATCTGCACCAGCTTGAGCATGTCGGCCACGCGGGCATCGATTTCGGCGGCCGGCAGTTTGTCCTGCTTGAGGCCAAAGGCGATGTTCTGCGCCACGGTCATGTGCGGGAACAGGGCGTACGACTGGAACATCATGTTGATCGGCCGCTCGTAAGGCGGCATGTCAGTGATGTCTACGCCATCGAGGAAGATTCGCCCCTCGGTCGGTCGTTCGAAGCCGGCCAGCATGCGCAGCAAGGTGGATTTGCCCGATCCCGAACCGCCGAGCAAGGCGAAAATCTCGCCTTTCTTGATTTCCAGGGACACGTCGTCCACGGCAATCGTCTCGTCGAACTTCTTCGTGACCCGGTCGATTTTGACCAGCACCTGTTTAGGTGACTGGTCGCCCTCGAGGGCTTTCTTATAGGCGCCGGAGGCAACTGCCATTTACGAAACTCCCAGAAAAAAAGAGTGCAGTTCGCTCAAGGTGAGCCAACCTTGGATAGTTTGAGCCTTGAAGCTATTTACCCGACTTGACCTTGGTCCAGCTGCGGGTCATCAAACGTTGAATGTTTGGCGGTAGTTCGATGGACACGTAGGTCTTGTCGAGTACCGATTGCGGTGGATAAACCGATTCGTCGGTGCGAATCGACTGTTCCATCAGTTTGTCCGACGCCGGATTAGGGTTGGCGTAGCCGACATAGTCACTGACTTGCGCGATCACCTCGGGTTTCAACAGATAGTTGATGAACGCGTGGGCTTCCTTGACGTTGGCGGCGTCCTTGGGAATCGCCAGCATGTCGAACCACAGCGCGCCGCCTTCCTTGGGAATCGAATAGACGATGTCCACGCCTTTCTTGGCTTCAGCCGCACGGTTGCGGGCCTGGAACATGTCGCCGGAGAAGCCGATTGCAACACAGATGTCGCCGTTGGCCAGGTCCGCGATGTATTTGGAGGAGTGGAAGTAAGTCACGTAAGGCCGCACGGCCAGTAACTTGGCCTCAGCCTTTTTGTAGTCTTCGGGGTTGGTGCTGTTGGGGTCCAGGCCCAGGTAGTTGAGGACCGTGGGCATCATTTCATCGGCGGAATCGAGGAACGCCACGCCGCAGCTTTGCAGCTTCTTGATGTTCTCCGGCTCGAAGACCGCGGCCCAGGAGTCGATCTTGTCGACGCCCAGCGCAGCCTTGATCTTTTCGGGGTTGTAGCCAATGCCGTTGGTGCCCCACAGGTATGGCACGGCGTACAGGTTACCCGGATCGTTTTGCTCCAGGCGCTTGAGCAGCACCGGGTCGAGGTTGGAATAGTTCGGCAACTTCGACTTGTCGAGCTTCTGGAAAGCCCCGGCCTTGATCTGCTTGCCAAGGAAATGGTTGGACGGCACTACCACGTCGTAACCGGTGCGCCCGGCCAGCAACTTGCCTTCCAGGGTTTCGTTGGAATCGAATACGTCATAAACCGGTTTGATCCCGGTCTCTTTCTGGAAGTCGGCCAGGGTGGTCTCGCCGATGTAATCCGACCAGTTATAAATATGCACGGTACCGGCAGCCTGGACACTGGCAGCGAGTGTCAATCCGGCGCCGAACAACATGGCATTGCGCAACAGAGAAAAAATAGGCAAGTGGAGGTCCTCTAAAATGAGTTGGGCTCAAGTTGCCCGCGTTACATGGCAGCGTTGGCTGCCTGGCAACAAAACCGGCGCGCAACTTACCCTCGAAAAACCGTTCCAGCAAAACTTTCTGTCATTTAATTAATCCTGCAGTCGCCGCCGCCCAGGTGGCGACCACAGGATGTTGCATCAAACCGGCTTATTTACCGGATTTGATCTTGGTCCAGCTGCGAGTCATATCACGCTGGGTGGCCGCTGGCAGATCGGCGATGGCATACAGCTTGGCCTGCACGTCAGCTGGCGGGTAGATGCCTGGATCGCTGGTGATGTCTTTCTCTACCAGAGCTGTTGCAGCGGCGTTACCGTTCGGGAAACGTACGGCGTTGGTGATGCCGGCCATGACTTCAGGCTTCTGCAGGAAGGTCATGAACTTGTAGGCGCCTTCAACGTTTTCGGCATCTTTAGGGATGGCGACCATGTCGAAGAAGCTGCCAGCGCCTTCCTTCGGAATGGCGTAGCTGACTTTGACCTTGTCACCGGCCTCGGCGGCACGGGACTTGGCCTGCTGCACGTCACCCGAGTAGCCGACTGCTACGCAGATGTTGCCGTTTGCCAGGTCCGAGATGTACTTGGAGGAGTGGAAATAGGTGATCGAAGGACGAATCTTGAGGAACAGATCTTCGGCTTTCTTGATGTCTTCTTTTTTCTGGGTGTCGGTAGGCAGGCCCAGGTAGTGCAGCGCGACCGGGAGCATTTCGGTCGGCGAATCGAGGAAGCTCACACCGCAGCCCTTGAGCTTGGCGATATTTTCCGGCTTGAGCAGTACGTCCCAGGAGTCGATGGTGTCGACGCCCAGCGCAGCCTTGACCTTCTCCGGGTTGTAACCGATGCCGATCGAGCCCCACATGTACGGGAAAGCGTGCTTGTTGCCCGGGTCGCTGATCGACACGGCCTTGAGCAGGTCCTGGTTCAGGTTCTTCCAGTTAGGCAGCTTGGACTGGTCCAGTTCCTGATAAACGCCTGCTTTGATCTGCTTGGCCAGGAAGTTGTTCGACGGCACGACCACGTCGTAGCCGGACTTGCCTGCCAGCAATTTGGCTTCCAGGGTTTCGTTGCTGTCGAATACGTCGTAGACGACCTTGATCCCGGACTCTTTCTCGAAGTTGGCGATGGTGTCCGGAGCGATGTAGTCGGACCAGTTATAGACGTGCAGTACTTTGTCGTCCGCGTGAACCGCACCCGCCATCATGCCCGCTACGGACAAAGCGAGAAGTGTCTTGCCAGCAAGCTTTTTTCCTAATGCCTTCATGCGTAATGCTCCAAATTTTTCTTTTTTGAACCACTTTGTTCAGCGGCCGAACCCGGACAACTGGAACTGCGGCTAGTCTGGCAAGATCCGAGGCGGTCTTTCAAGGAAAGGCCAAGCTTTCTAACGGCCCTGAGCGAAAGTTTCATGACTGCCGCTCAGAGCCTAGCACTTAGGCCTGCAACGCACTCAGGGTCAGGTCCAGGCACTTGCGCGCCTTGGTCACCAACTCATCGATTTCCGCCGGTGTGATCACCAGCGGTGGCGCGATGATCATGGTGTCGCCCACGGCACGCATGATCAGCCCGTTATCGAAGCAGAACTGTCGGCAGATCATGCCGACGCCCTTGCCTTCATAGCGCTTGCGAGTGGCCTTGTCCTGAACCAGTTCGATCGCCCCCAGCAGACCGACCCCACGAACTTCCCCAACCAGGGGATGATCGTTCAGTTCGCGCAAACGTTTTTGCAAATACGGTGCCGTTTCAGCGTGCACGCGCTCGATAATTTTTTCATCGCGCATGATGCGGATGTTTTCCAGCGCCACCGCAGCGGCCACCGGGTGCCCGGAATAGGTGAAGCCGTGGTTGAAATCGCCGCCCTCGTTGAGCACGTCCACCACTTCGTCGCGCACGATCAGGCCACCCATGGGGATGTAGCCGGAGGTCAGGCCCTTGGCGATGGTCATCATGTCCGGCTTGAGGTCGTAGAAATCACTGCCGAACCATTCGCCGGTGCGGCCGAAACCGCAGATCACTTCGTCGGCCACGAACAGGATGTCGTACTTGGCGAGGATTTCCTTGATGCGCGGCCAGTAGCTGTCTGGCGGAATGATCACGCCGCCAGCGCCCTGGATTGGCTCGGCAATAAAGGCCCCCACGTTGTCTACGCCGACTTCGAGGATCTTCTCTTCCAGCTGATTGGCCGCCCAGATCCCGAACTCTTCAGGGGTCATGTCGCCGCCTTCGGCGAACCAGTACGGCTGGGCGATGTGGACGATGCCCGGAATTGGCAGGTCGCCCTGTTCGTGCATGTAGGTCATGCCGCCCAGGCTCGCGCCGGCCACGGTGGAACCGTGATAGCCGTTCTTGCGGCTGATGATGACCTTCTTGTTCGGCTGGCCCTTGATCGCCCAATAGTGACGAACCATGCGCAACATGGTGTCGTTGCCTTCAGAGCCGGAACCGGTGAAGAACACGTGGTTCATGCCTTCTGGCGCGACATCGGCGATGGCCTTCGCCAACTCCAGTACCGGCGGGTGGGCGGTCTGGAAGAACAGGTTGTAATACGGCAACTCACGCATCTGCTTGCTGGCGGCATCGGCCAGTTCGTCGCGGCCATAACCGATGGCCACGCACCACAGCCCGGCCATGCCGTCGAGGATCTTGTTGCCTTCGCTGTCCCACAGGTAGACACCCTTGGCGTTGGTGATGATCCGCGGGCCTTTCTCTTTCAGCTGCTTGAAGTCGCTGAACGGAGCCAGGTGGTGATCATTGCTCAGGGTTTGCCATTCACGGGTTTGCGGATTGTTGCTGGTCATACCAATCTCCTAAAAAATCCAGGTGAGAGCGCCACCCGACAACGGTGGCGCCCGGCGCATCAGACGGCAAAAAGCAGGAATTCCCGTTCCCACGAACTGATGACGCGCTTGAAGTTTTCATGCTCGGCCCGCTTGACCGCGACGTAGCCAGTGATGAAAGTCTTGCCCAGGTAGCGCTCGATGGTGGCGCTGTTTTCCATGCGCTCGAGCGCGTCTTCGATGGTCAGTGGCAGGCGCAGGTTGCGGCGCTCGTAACCACGGCCCACCACCGGTGCGCTCGGGTTCAAGCCTTCGACCATGCCGATGTAGCCGCACAGCAGGCTCGCGGCAATGGCCAGGTACGGGTTGGCATCGGCACCCGGCAGGCGGTTTTCCACGCGACGGTTCTGTGGCCCGGCATCCGGCACCCGCAGGCCCACGGTGCGGTTCTCTTCGCCCCACTCCACGTTCACCGGCGCCGAGGTGTCCGGCAGGAAGCGGCGGAACGAGTTGACGTTGGGGGCAAACAGCGGCAATAGCTCGGGAATCAGCTTCTGCAAACCACCGATGTGGTTCAGGAACAGCTGGCTCATGGTCCCGTCTTCATTGGAGAAGATGTTCTTGCCGGTCTCGATGTCGATGATGCTCTGGTGCAGGTGCATGGCGCTGCCAGGCTCGCCGGTCATCGGCTTGGCCATGAAGGTCGCGGCCACGTTGTGCTTGAGCGCAGCCTCGCGCATGGTGCGCTTGAACACCAGGATCTGGTCCGCCAGGGACAAGGCATCGCCGTGACGGAAGTTGATCTCCATCTGCGCCGTGCCGTCCTCGTGGATCAGCGTGTCGAGGTCCAGTTCCTGCAATTCGCACCAGTCATAAACGTCCTCGAACAGCGGGTCGAACTCATTCGCCGCCTCGATGGAGAACGACTGGCGACCGATTTCCGGGCGACCGGAACGGCCGATAGGTGGCTGCAGCGGATAATCCGGGTCGTCACTGCGCTTGGTCAGGTAGAACTCCATCTCCGGCGCCACGATGGGCTGCCAGCCCCTGTCGGCATAGAGCTTGAGGACTTTCTTGAGCACGTTGCGCGGTGACAGCTCGATCGGGTTGCCCTGCTTGTCGTAGGTGTCGTGGATCACCTGGGCGGTCGGTTCGACGGCCCAAGGCACCAGGTACACCGCGTTGTGATCGGGGCGGCAGATCATGTCGATGTCGGCCGGGTCGAGCAGTTCGTAATAGATGTCGTCTTCGACGTAATCGCCGGTCACGGTCTGCAACAGAACGCTCTCAGGCAGGCGCATGCCCTTTTCGGCGATGAATTTGTTGGTCGGCGAGATCTTGCCCCGGGTGATCCCGGTCAAGTCGGCGATCATGCATTCGACTTCTGTGATCTTGTGGTCTTTCAACCAATCGGTGAGCTGGTCGAGGTTGTTACTCATAAATGCCTCTAGGCTTTGAGTTTCCTGGCTCTTCAGAGTCAGGCGATAGTTGACGCATCGGCGTCGCGTTGAAATGCAAGTTTGCGCCAGGCTATCGTGCTTGTGTGTACTTCTGCGCATGACAGGCGTGCAGAATCGCGAGCGGTGACCTGCACGATGGCCGAGCCGCTATTGTGAATCGGTTCTATATTGAATGGAGTAACCGTAATGGGTGTGCCGTCGAGGCCGTCCAGAATATCGGACAGAGACGGCTGATTCGCCAGGGACGGGAGGATCGCCGACAGGCCCGAAGCCGCTGCGGCCACGGCGCTGACGCAGATGTCGCCACTGATGTGATGAGCATGCAGACCGATCTGCGAAGAGCAGGCGGTGACGCCGATGATCGGCAGGCGATACATGAAACACCCCGGTATTATTGCTGTTATGGGTTTGATTCGAGCTTAGCCTTGTTCATTTTTTTACACAACACCCCCGTAAAAAATACAACACGGCCCGCTCAAGCCTGCGGGCGTCAAACGGCCAAGGGCTATAAAAACGCCCCAAAGAGCCTCAAAAAAGCCACGCGAGCGCTTTTTTAGGGCAAAAAAGGCCTCGCTTGACTTCGGCAAGCCGTTCGGGTTGACTGGAATCCGAAAAGATCAATGATTGATATTTTTAACAACAAAGGTGTTGCATCATGTCGGTACCCCCGCGTGCCGTTCAGCTTAACGAAGCGAACGCGTTCCTTAAGGAACATCCTGAGGTTCTGTACGTTGACCTTCTGATTGCGGATATGAATGGTGTGGTGCGCGGCAAGCGCATCGAACGCACCAGCCTCCACAAGGTTTACGAGAAAGGCATCAACCTGCCGGCCTCTCTATTTGCTCTGGATATCAATGGCTCCACGGTGGAAAGCACCGGCCTGGGCCTGGACATCGGCGACGCCGATCGAATCTGCTATCCAATCCCCGATACCCTGTGCAACGAGCCATGGCAGAAGCGCCCCACCGCGCAACTGTTGATGACCATGCACGAACTCGAAGGTGATCCTTTCTTCGCCGACCCACGCGAAGTCCTGCGACAAGTCGTGACCAAGTTCGATGAACTGGGCCTGACCATCTGCGCCGCGTTCGAACTGGAGTTCTACCTGATCGACCAGGAGAACGTGAACGGTCGTCCGCAACCGCCGCGCTCGCCGATCTCCGGCAAACGTCCGCACTCGACACAGGTCTACCTGATCGACGACCTCGACGAATACGTCGACTGCCTCCAGGACATTCTGGAAGGTGCGAAAGAGCAAGGCATCCCGGCCGACGCCATCGTCAAGGAAAGTGCCCCGGCGCAGTTCGAAGTGAACCTGCACCACGTCGCCGACCCGATCAAGGCCTGCGACTACGCGGTACTGCTCAAGCGCCTGATCAAGAACATCGCCTACGACCATGAAATGGACACCACCTTCATGGCCAAGCCTTACCCGGGCCAGGCGGGCAACGGGCTGCACGTACACATTTCGATTCTCGACAAGGACGGCAAGAATATTTTTGCCAGTGAGGATCCCGAGCAGAACGCCGCGCTGCGTCACGCGATCGGCGGTGTGCTCGAGACCCTACCGGCGCAGATGGCTTTCCTCTGCCCGAACGTCAACTCCTACCGTCGATTCGGTGCGCAGTTCTATGTGCCGAACTCACCGTGCTGGGGCCTGGACAACCGCACCGTGGCAATTCGCGTACCTACCGGCTCCGCCGATGCCGTGCGTATCGAACACCGTGTGGCCGGCGCCGATGCCAACCCTTACCTGCTGATGGCTTCGGTCCTGGCAGGCGTGCACCACGGCCTGGTCAACAAGATCGAGCCGAATGCGCCGGTGGAAGGCAACAGCTACGAGCAGAACGAGCAGAGCCTGCCGAACAACCTGCGCGATGCATTGCGCGAGCTGGACGACAGCGAAGTCATGGCCAAGTACATCGATCCGAAATACATCGATATCTTCGTGGCCTGCAAGGAAAGCGAGCTGGAGGAGTTTGAACACTCCATCTCCGACCTTGAGTACAACTGGTACCTGCATACCGTTTAAGCGGCTGCAGTAAAAAAACGCCGCCGGCTGTTAAAAGCCTGCGGCGTTTTTTATGGGTAATTTCAGTAGAACCGAGTCGCCTGCTTCGCGAGCAAGCCCGCTCCCACATTTGTCCTGCGTACACAGTTCAAGTGTGGGAGCGGGCTTGCTCGCGAAGGCGTCCTGGCAGACAACACAGATACCTGCTCGTACAATGCCCCCTGCCCCGCAGGAGACTCCAATGACGCGCACCGCCACCGCTCGCAAACCCCGCGCCCGCAGCCAGGCCCGGATCGATTCGATACTCGATGCCGCCCGCACGCTGCTGGCCGCCGAGGGCGTGGCCAGTCTGTCGATCTACAGCGTCGCCGAACGCGCGCAGATCCCGCCTTCCTCCGTCTACCACTTCTTCGCCAGCGTCCCGTCCCTGCTCGAAGCGCTGACGGCCGACGTCCATGCGGCCTTCCGCGCCTGCCTGCAAGCGCCCATCGACCATCACGCCTTGAGTGGCTGGCGTGACCTGTCGCGGCTGGTGGAGCAACGCATGCTGGAGATCTACAGCGAAGACGCCGCCGCCCGCCAACTGATCCTCGCCCAGCACGGCCTGACCGAAGTCACCCAGGCCGACCGCCAGCACGACATCGAACTGGGCGACCTGATGCACAAACTCTTCGACCACCACTTCGAGCTGCCGAAGCTGCCGGGTGATGTCGATGTGTTTGCCCTGGCCATGGAGCTCGGGGACCGGGTGTATGCACGCTCGGTGCAGCAGCACGGGCAGATCACGCCGCGCATGGCCGAAGAAGGAATGCGGGTGTTTGATGCGTACCTGGGGCTGTATTTACCGCCTTACCTGCCCAAGCGCGCTGTACCTGCCTGATCTTTATACGCCGCACTGGCCCCATCGCGAGCAGGCTCGCTCCCACAGTGGGCTGGTGCTGAACACACATTGTGTGGCCAACCCAAAAACCTGTGGGAGCGAGCCTGCTCGCGAAGGCCGCGCCGCGGTCTCACTGACTGCCCACGCCCTCACAACTTGGCGATCGACACCTCGGTGGATTTCACGAACGCGATCACTTCGCTGCCCACCGCCAGTTCCAGCTCTTTCACCGAACGCGTGGTGATCACCGACGTGACGATCCCGGACGCGGTCTGCACGTCGATTTCCGACAGCACATCGCCCAGGACGATTTCCTTGATGGAGCCTTTGAACTGGTTGCGTACGTTGATGGCCTTGATAGTCATGATGTTGATTCCTGTCGTTGATTGAGGCTTGAGTTATTGAGCCCAACGCAACTGCGTAGGCAAGGGTGAAACAGGTTCCGGCTCCGGCGGTTGGCCGGGCAGTGACAGCACGCGGTTGAGCACTTCGGTTTCCAGCGCCGCCAACCGATGGGAGCCGCGAACCCGAGGGCGCGGCAGTTCCACGTGCAGGTCGAGGCCCACTTCGCCGTCTTCGATCAGGATCACCCGATCGGCAATCGCCACCGCTTCACTGACGTCGTGGGTCACCAGCAGCACGGTGAAGCCGTGCTGTTGCCAGAGCCGTTCGATCAGTTGCTGCATCTCGATTCGAGTGAGCGCATCCAGGGCCCCCAATGGCTCGTCGAGCAGCAGCAAGCGCGGTTGGTGGATCAATGCGCGAGCCAACGCCACTCGTTGCTTCTGCCCACCGGACAGGGCCGCCGGCCACTCGTTGGCGCGATCCGCCAAGCCGACCGCTTCCAGCGCTTCCAGCGCCTTTGGCCGCCAGTTGCCCTTGAGACCTAGGCCGACGTTGTCGATGATCTTTTTCCACGGCAGCAGACGCGCTTCCTGGAACATCAAGCGGGTGTCTTCCCGCGCCTCACTCAGCGGCGCGGAACCGGCCAGCAATTCACCGCCGGTAGGTTGATCGAGACCAGCCAGCAAACGCAGCAAGGT
This sequence comes from Pseudomonas serbica, assembly GCF_028823535.1. Taxonomy (GTDB): domain Bacteria; phylum Pseudomonadota; class Gammaproteobacteria; order Pseudomonadales; family Pseudomonadaceae; genus Aquipseudomonas; species Aquipseudomonas serbica. The sequence continues at coordinate 331,550 of NZ_JAQIYM010000001.1, forward strand.
ACTTTTTCCACAGCCACTGCGACCGACCACCGCGACGAACTGACCCGCCGGAATGTGCAGGTCGATCTCACGCAGCACCTGCCGCGAGCCGAAGGTTTTTTGCAGCTTGCGCACCGCCAGCGGAATCCCGCGCAGCAGGCGTGGAGGTTGCTCCGCAGTCATGCGGCACCTCCCTTGACGACCTGATAAGCCGGATGCCAGCGCAGCCACACACGCTCGAGTCCACGGGCGGCGAGGTCGGCCAGTTTGCCGAGCACCGCGTACAGCAGAATCGCCAGCACCACCACGTCGGTCTGCAGGAACTCCCGAGCGTTCATTGCCAGGTAGCCGATGCCGGAGCTGGCGGAAATGGTTTCCGCGACGATCAGGGTCAGCCACATGAAACCCAGGGCAAACCGCACACCGACCAGGATCGAAGGCAGCGCACCCGGCAGGATCACCTGGCGGAACAGGCTGAAGCCGGACAACCCATAGCTGTGGGACATCTCCACCAACGCCGGATCGACGTTGCGGATGCCGTGATAGGTGTTGAGGTAGATCGGGAACAAGGTGCCCAGGGCCACCAGGAAAATCTTTGCCGACTCGTCGATGCCGAACCACAGGATCACCAATGGGATCAGCGCCAGGTGTGGCACGTTGCGGATCATCTGCACCGAGCTGTCGAGCAGGCGCTCACCCCATTTCGACAGACCGGTGATAAAACCCAGGGTCAGGCCGATGCCGCCGCCAATGGCGAAACCCAGCGCCGCGCGCCAGCCGCTGATTGCCAGGTGCGTCCAGATTTCGCCGCTGCGCACCAGTTCCACACCGGCTTCGATCACGGCAATCGGCGCCGGCAGGATCCGCGTCGACAACCAGCCCGCCGACACCGACAGCTGCCACACCGCCAACAGCAGGACCGGTAATGCCCAGGGTGCAAGGCTGTGAAAGATCTTCTTCATGGCGCGCCTCAGCTCTGGGACGCGGCTTTCGGGAGAATGTCGTTGGCGACCATCTCGCCAAACGGGCTGACGTAACCCGCGCTTTTCGGCAGCTCCGGACGTTCGATGTCCAGGTGCGGGAACAGCAGTTCGGCGACGCGATACGACTCTTCCAGGTGTGGGTAACCGGAGAAGATAAAGGTGTCGATGCCCAAGTCCGCGTATTCCTTCACGCGCGCCGCAACGGTTGGGCCGTCACCCACCAGCGCCGTACCGGCACCGCCGCGCACCAGGCCAACGCCGGCCCACAGGTTGGGGCTGACTTCGAGGTTGTCGCGATTGCCGCCGTGCAGCGCAGCCATGCGTTGCTGGCCAACGGAGTCGAAGCGCGCCAGCGAAGCCTGGGCGCGAGCGATGGTGTCGTCGTCCAGGTGCGAAATCAGGCGATCGGCCGCTTGCCAGGCCTCGGCGTTGGTTTCGCGCACGATCACATGCAGACGAATCCCGAAGCGCACGGTGCGCCCCAGCTTGGCAGCCTTGGCGCGCACCTGGGCGATTTTCTCGGCAACGGCAGCCGGTGGCTCCCCCCAGGTCAGGACCATTTCGACCTGCTCGGCCGCGAGGTCCTGGGCCGCTTCCGACGAGCCGCCGAAGTACAGCGGCGGACGCGGTTGCTGGATCGGCGGATAGAGCAACTTGGCGCCCTTCACGCTGATGTGCTGCCCGTCGTAATCAACGGTTTCGCCTTCCAGCACCCGACGCCAGATGCGGGTGAATTCCACCGAGGCCTGGTAGCGCTCTTCGTGGCTGAGGAACAGACCGTCACCGGCCAACTCTTCCGGATCACCGCCGGTCACCAGGTTGAACAGCGCACGGCCGCCGGACAGGCGATCCAGGGTCGCAGCCTGCCGTGCCGCCACCGTCGGGGAAATGATCCCGGGGCGCAGGGCGACGAGGAATTTCAAACGCTGGGTCACCGGGATCAGCGACGCCGCCACCAACCACGAATCTTCGCAGGAGCGCCCGGTGGGAATCAGCACTCCGCCGAAACCCAGGCGATCCGCCGCTTGCGCGACCTGTTGCAGGTAACCGTGGTCGACGGCGCGAGCGCCTTCGGCGGTGCCAAGGTAATGGCCGTCGCCGTGGGTAGGCAGGAACCAGAAGATATTGAGGCTCATGGAGTGGTCTCCTTGGGGGAATCGGATTTTTACTGGGCTTTCGCAACGGCCGCCGGAGGCGTCCAGATCACGTCCTGGATGCGGAGCGGCTTGGGAATCAGCTTGAGCTGATAGAAGCTGTCGGCGATTTTCTGCTGGGCGGCGACCACGTCCGGGGTCAGGAACAGCGCGCCATAGCCCTGGCGTTTCACCGACTTCAGGGTGATGTCGGTCGGCAGGCCGAGCAGTGGCGAAACCTGCTGGGTCACGTCTTCAGGATTGGCTTTGGACCATTCGCCGACCGCGCGCACTTCCTCCACGAGGGTCTTGATCACCTCCGGGTTTTTCTGCGCATAGGGCTTGGTAGCGAGGTAGAACTGGTGGTTGTCGACGATGCCCTGGCCATCGCGCAGGGTGTGCGCTTGCAGCTGCTGTTCGGCGGCCGCCTGGTACGGGTCCCAGATGACCCAGGCATCGACGCTGCCACGCTCGAACGCAGCGCGGGCATCGGCCGGCGGCAGGAAAACGGTCTGGATATCGGTGTACTTGAGGCCGGCGTCTTCCAGGGCGCGCACCAGCAGGTAGTGCACATTGGAGCCTTTGTTCAGGACGACTTTCTTGCCCTTGAGGTCCTTCACCGATTTGATCGGCGAGTCCTTCGGCACCAGGATCGCTTCACTGTGCGGTGCTGGCGGTTCGTAGGCGACATAGAGCAGATCGGCACCTGCGGCCTGGGCGAACACTGGCGGGGTTTCGCCGGTGACGCCGAAGTCGATGGAGCCGACGTTCAGGCCTTCGAGCAATTGCGGGCCACCGGGGAATTCAGTCCATTGCACGTCGACGCCTTGCGCGGCGAGGCGTTTTTCCAGGGTGCCTTTGGCTTTGAGCAGCACCAGGGTGCCGTATTTCTGATAACCGATACGGAGTGTCTCGGCTTGAGCTTGAGTAATGGCGCCGAAGGTGACAGCCGCAGCAAACAGAGCGACCAGACCGCGACGCAAAATGACAGGGCGCATGGCGCTCTCCTTTTTGCAGTTGGGTTTAGGCTGCACCTGCTTGCCCGTTGGCGGGCGAGTAAGGCCAGTACTTCAATTTCAGGTTGTGGCTTAAGTGAGGCTTAAATGCTCCAGCGAGCACTCAACAAACGATCATTCAACAGGTTCGGATCGAGCGGCCGGGGCCGTCGTGCCATGGCGCTGAAAAACAACTCCAGCGACTCAGTCAGTCGTTGTTCCAGTTCCGGCGCCAACTGCGCCAGGGCGCTGCCTTCGCCGTAGGCGATCTGGCTGTCGACGGCGAAAATCCCCTGCAGCAGTTCCTGGGCCTTCAACGCCGACAGCACCGGCTTGAGCGCGTAATCCACCGCCAGCATGTGGGCAATGCTGCCACCCGTGGCCATGGGCAACACCACCTTGTGGCTCAGGGCACGCTCGGGCAGCAGATCCAGCACGGTTTTCAGGGCCCCGGAGAACGAAGCCTTGTACACCGGCGTGGCGATCAACAGGCCGTCGGCGTTTTCAATCTGCTGCAGCAGATCGACGACCTTCGGGCTGTCGAAGCGGGCGTGCAGCAAGTCTTCGGCCGGGAAGTCCCGTACCTGATAACTCACAACCTCCACGCCCCGCTCTTGTAACCAACGTCGAGAGCGATCCAACAGCACCCCGGAACGGGAGCGCTGGCTGGGACTTCCGCCCAGTGAGACAACCAGCATTGGGAGACTTCCTCAAACGGTGTTGGCGATTCGCGGCTTGCGATCTCGCTTTGATGGAGTGACCTTAACAGCTGATTAATATATCCATAAATCATATTTATTCATTTGGTTATTCGTTTAAGAGATATACGAATCAGTTTCTTCCCGGCAAAAAAACAGGCCGTTAAAACGGCCTGAAATCCCCCTGCTTTATGGATGCATTTCACTCTGAACGCTGCGTTGCCTGACCCGCCGTCTTCGCGAGCAAACCCGCTGCCACAGGGGTACGCGGTCACTGTGGGAGCGGGCTTGCTCGCGAAAGCGGCATGTGCCAAACCACAAAGCTCAATGACTCATTTGTTCGGCTGCGGCGTCAGGCGCAGGTACGGTTTCACCGCGCGATAGCCCTTGGGAAAACGCTGTCTGATTTCATCTTCATCCTTGAGCGACGGCACGATCACCACCTCATCACCGTCCTGCCAGTTGGCCGGGGTGGCCACCTTGTAGTTGTCAGTGAGTTGCAGCGAATCGATTACCCGCAGGATTTCATTGAAGTTGCGCCCCGTGCTCGCCGGGTAGGTGATGGTCAGCCGGACCTTTTTGTTCGGGTCGATCACAAACAGCGAGCGCACCGTCAGGGTGTCGTTGGCGTTGGGATGGATCAGATCGTACAAGTCCGAGACCTTGCGGTCGGCATCGTCGAGAATCGGGAAATTGACCACGGTATCCTGGGTTTCGTTAATGTCTTCGATCCACCGGTGGTGCGATTCCACCGGGTCGACAGACAGGGCGATGGCCTTGACCCCACGCTTGGCGAATTCATCTTTCAGCTTGGCGGTGAAGCCCAGCTCGGTGGTGCACACCGGCGTGAAGTCGGCCGGGTGGGAGAACAGCACACCCCAGCTATCGCCCAGCCATTGGTGGAACTGGATAGCACCAGCGCTGGAGTTCTGTTCGAAATCGGGGGCGATATCGCCGAGTCTGAGGCCCATGGTGCTGTTCCTTGTGAGTGCTTGATGGGCTCAACTGTGCCTGTATTTTTTATCTGTTAAAAAGAATAAATATCGATTTATTTAGCACTAAAGGAAATATTAAACATCTCTTCACTGGACGTGTGAACGCATCGCGACGAACATCGGCCACAAGGTTCGAGAAGGCCTTGAGTTGCTGCAAAAGAGGGACTTTCAAGGCGGGTTTACGGGGGTGAGCCCGCCTCGAAAACACAAAAGCCCCGCCCGGCGTGATGCCGGGTGGGGCTTTTTTTGCCTGGGTTACCCGAGCGCTATTACAACAGCGGGATCGAGTAGCTGACGATCAGGCGGTTCTCGTCCTGGGAACGCGTGTTCGGCAGATCGGTGCGCCAGGTGGCGTTCTTCCACTGCACGCCGAGGTTTTTCAACGCACCGGACTGCACGACGTAACCCACGGTCAGGTCGCGTTCCCACTCGGAAGCGCCGCTGGCCGCTTCACGACCGGCAGCGTTAACGGTGTTGATGTCGTCGCCATGCAGGTACACCACACCCGCCGTCAGGCCAGGCACGCCGAGCTTGGCGAAGTCATAGGAGTAGCGCGCCTGCCAGGTGCGTTCGCCGGCACGGGCGAACTTCTGGATTTGCGAGTCGGTGATGATGTAGGCCGACGATCCGTCGCCCTGGTTCAGCCACGGGAAATCGCTGCTGCCATTGCTGACCTGGTAACCGCCACCGAAGGTATGACCGGCAACGGTGTAGAGGAACAGGCCGCTGTACAGGTTGTTGTCGACCTTGCCTTTACCGCTCGGCGCGTTGTAGTTGCCCGTGGTGTAGTAGAGCGGGTCGTGACCGTTGGCACCGTCGTCGGAGCTGTTGAAGTAGCGCAAGTCCGACTTCAACACACCAGGACCGATCGACCAGTTGTGTACCAGGCCCAGGAAGTGTTGCTTGTAGAACTCTTCGAGGTTGCCGTAGTAGTACTGGGCCGTCAGGTCCTTGGTGAGTTTGTAGTCCCCCCCGGCGTAGATGAACTTGTTGCTGTCTCGACCTGTTGAGGCACGGCTGTTGGCGCCGGAGATCGACAATTGCTCGTTGTTGCTCGAGTTACGACCTTTGACCTGCTCGATCTGACCACCGATCAGGGTCAGGTCCTTGATGTCACCCGAGGAGAGTTGGCCACCCTGCCAGGTTTGTGGCAACAGACGACCATCGTTGGTCACGATCACTGGCAGTTTTGGCTGCAGGGTGCCCAATTTCAGCTCGGTCTGGGAGATCTTGGCTTTGGCAGTCAGGCCCAGGCTGGAGAAGTCGTCAACCGCTTCGCCGTTGGACTTGCTCGGGAATACCGTGCCGCCGTAAGAAGACGACGTGGCGCCATTGGTGCCGCCGCCCGAATCCAGCTTCACGCCCAGCAGGCCGATCGCATCGATACCGAAGCCGACAGGACCTTGGGTATAACCGGAGGTGAAACGCAGATCGAAGCCTTGGCCCCATTCTTCGTTTTTGTTCGGACCGGTACCGTCGCGGTAGTCGGTGTTGATGTAGAAGTTGCGCAGCCCCAACGTTGCCTTGCTGTCTTCGATGAAACCGGCGGCGCTTGCCTGCTGCGCCAAAACCCCTACAGCCACAGCCAGGGCCAAGGTGGACTTGTTCATTGTTTCGCTCCTATCGTTTTCTAGTTCCTGGTCCTGGGTCGAATGCCCTGGATCCGCAAGCGCCATTCGCGCCAGACCGTCTTGAGCGGTCGTTTTTTTGGGCCGCGCAGAATACCCGTTCATAATCCTAAAAAGAATTGCAGAATTAATTTTAATCGCATTTAGGAATATGCCCCGACAGCGCAGGCCCGAGGTATCGGCGACAGGCCAATTCCTGGAATTTTTGGGTGTTCGGGGATTTGAAAGCTCGATCCGAGGCTTACGGTGCGTGTCGGATAGCCTTACTTTAAGCGCTTGAGAAGAAAGCTAAAAAGAATAAAAAATAATCAGAAACATCTTTTATGGAATATAGAAATGAACGCGAAAAAAAGCCTCGTCCAGTGACGAGGCTTCCGCTACGACTTACTTGAAGGCGTAGGTGTAGTTGAAGATCAGACGGGTCTGGTCCTGGTCGAGGGTGCTGGTGTTGCCACGGTACATGCCGTGACGCAACGTCGTACCAAACCCTTTCAATGCACCCGTTTGAATCACGTAATCCACGCGCAGGTCGGTTTCACGCTCGTTCAGGTCTTTGCCCACGCCGTTGGTGGCCTTGATGTCCTGGCCGTACAAGTAGGCTGCCGAAGCTTTTAAACCGGGCACACCCAACGAGGCGAAGTCGTAGGAGTACTGGCCGTACGAAGTGTTTTCACCGGCACGGATGAAGCTACCCACAGTGGCATCGGTGAAGGAGTAGAAGCTGGCGCCGCCGGCGCCTTCGTTACGACCGTTACCATCGACGACGTTACCCTGGTTCAGGAATACGAAGCCGCCGTCATCGCTGATACGCTGATGGCCAAGCAGGAACGCGCTGCCACCCAGGGTATAGGTGAAGGTGGCGCTCCAGGTCTGGTTATCCACTTCTCCCGGATTCTTGGCGTAGCCATTGTTGTTATTGAAGCGGTAGCCAGGGTCGCCGTTCTTGCCATCGGAACTGCTGTCGAAATAACGAAGATCAGTCTTGAACGACTGGTTGGAGGCGATCGGGTAAACGTGCACCAGGCCGAGGAAATTCTGCTTGTAGTAGTCTTCCAGGTTCGCGTAGTAGTACTGCAGCAACAGGTCTTTGGTGACCTTCCAGTCAGCACCGGCGTAGCGGAACTGGTTGCTTTCCTGAGTACCGCCAGCCACGGCCAGGCCGGTGCTGTTGGAAGAGGCGCGACCGGTCGCGTGCTCCATTTGACCCACGTTGAAGGTCACGTTGTCGATTTCCTTCGAGGTGATGGTGCCACCTTCGAAGGTCTGTGGCAGCACGCGGCTGTCGTTGGCGATCAGGATCGGCATGTTTGGCTGCAGGGCGCCACCGAGGTGGGCCTCGGTCTTCGAGATGCGTGCCTTGACGTTGCCCGCCAGACGGCTCCACTCATCCGTTGCCGACCCATCGGAATCGCTAGGGCTGAAGGAGTTGTTGTCTGGGTGATGGCCCTTGCCCCCGTCCAGGTGGATACCGACCAGTGCCTGGGCGTCAAAGCCGAAACCGACAGTGCCTGGGGTATAGCCGGACTGGAAATCGAACTTGAGGCCTTCAGCAGCCTCGCGCTGCCGGTTGGCAGGCGTTTTGGCGCCTTCACGGTTATCGGCGTCGAAGTAATAGGTTCGCGAACTGACCGAAGCCTTGCTGTCTTCGATGAAACCCGCGGCGCCTGCCTGCTGCGCCAAAACCCCTACCGCCACGGCCAGGGCCAAGGTGGACTTGTTCATTGTTTTAGCTCCTCTCGTTTCTAATTCTTGTGTTCCTGGCCCGAAATCGGATGTTCCGGATCCTAAGATGCGCGATTAGCGCCGCAGCGTGACTCACAAGTCAATCGTAACTTTGTGTGTCTACGACCATAGTCTAATCCCCGTTTTTTTGGTCCATGCAGGTCATGAGTTCGTCACAAACCTGAAAAGAAAGAACAAATTCTTTTCTCATACCGTTTAGGAATTTAGCTCACCCTGCTCACCCCCCTCAGGACAGAGCGTCTGCCTCATAAGCTAATTCCTAAATGGTATTTATTAGGCATTTTTTAGATCGATTAGTTTTAGTAGCAATTCCGCCACAAAACTAATCGAAAAGGCCCATGCCATGACGAACAAGCGCGCACTATCCCGGCCATTTGTTACAGTTTGTGTATCGTTGCTGGTTTCTTTTTCCGCCCATGCGGCGAATCTCACAGTGGGTTACCAGACCGGTATCGATCCCAGCAAAGTGCCCCAGGCCGATGGCCTCTACGAAAAAACCATTGGCGAGAAAATCGACTGGCGGCGTTTCAACAGTGGCCCGGAGGTTGTTACAGCCATTGCTTCGGGAGATGTGCAGATCGGCAACCTCGGCTCCAGCCCCCTGGCCGCCGCTGCCTCGCGCAATCTGCCAATTGTCGCGTTCCTCGTTTCCGCGCAAATCAACGCCGCCGAAGCCTTGGTGGTGCGCAATGGCAGTGGTATCGAGAAACCGGAAGATCTGATCGGCAAGACCATCGCCACGCCGTTCGTTTCCACATCCCACTACAGCCTGTTGGGCGCGCTGAAGCACTGGGGCCTGGACGCCTCGAAAGTCAAAGTGGTGAACCTGCAACCGGCGGAAATCGCCGCCGCGTGGAAGCGTGGAGACATCGACGGCGCGTTCGTCTGGTCGCCAGCCCTGGGGGAAATTCGCAAGACCGGCAGGACCTTGACCGATGCCGCGGAGGTCGGCCAATGGGGTGCGCCGACCTTCGAAGTCTGGGTGGCACGCAAGGATTACGCCGAAAAACATCCGGAGGTCGTGGCGAAATTCGCCAAGGTCACTTTGGACTCATTTGCTGACTATGCGGCGCATAAGGACAGCTGGACCGCCGATTCGGTAGCGGTGCAAAAAATCGCCAAACTGACCGGTGCCAACGCTGCCGATGTACCGGAACTGCTGGCTGGGTCCGCGTTCCCGGATGCTCAGGCGCAACAGACCTCCGCCCTTCTGGACGGTGGCACGGCCAAGGCGATTGGCGAGACGGCGAAGTTCTTGAAGGAGCAAGGGAAGGTAGAAACGGTGCTGCCGGACTATTCGCCGTATGTGAGCGCGAAGTTCGTGCAGGAGTAACGCAACACCCCGGTGATGATCGTTCCCACGCACCGCGTGGGAACGATCCATCCTGAGGCCGGAGTTACAGGGCTTTTTCGAAGATCTTCGAATTGCGCTGATAGTTGTACAGCGACGCCCGTGCCGACGGCAGGCGATCAACGCTACTTGGCACGAAGCCGCGCTCGCGGAACCAGTGTGCCGTACGAGTGGTGAGGACGAACAAGGTTTTCAAGCCCTGGGCCCGAGCACGGGTTTCAATGCGCTCGAGCAATTCATCACCGCGACCGCCATGACGGTACTCCGGATTCACCGCCAGGCACGCCAGCTCCCCGGCATCGGAATCGGCGATCTGGTAGAGCGCCGCACAGGCGATGATCATGCCCTCACGTTCAACCACGCTGAACTGCTCGATCTCACGCTCGAGCACTTCGCGGGAGCGGCGTACCAGAATGCCCTGCTCTTCCAGCGGGCTGATCAAGTCCAGCAAGCCGCCGACGTCTTCGATGGCCGCTTCGCGCACCACCTCGAATTGCTCCTGGGCCACCAGCGTGCCGCCACCGTCCCGGGTGAATAGTTCGGTCAGCAGCGCACCGTCTTCGGCGTAGCTGACGATATGACTGCGGGCTACGCCACCTCGGCAGGCTTCAGCGGCGGCATCCAGCAGCTCGGCCTGATAGTTGCTGCCCAGGCGCTGCAGATGCGCCGGCACCTGTTGTGGACGCAGTTCGCGTACCAGCCGGCCGTTTTCATCGATCAGGCCAAGGTCGGCACCAAACAGCAGCAGTTTGTCCGCGCTCAGGTCGATGGCCGCGCGCGTGGCGACATCTTCACAAGCGAGGTTGAAAATTTCTCCGGTCGGCGAGTAGCCCAGCGGCGACAGCAGCACGATGGAGCGCTCGTCCAGCAGGCGATTGATGCCCTTGCGGTCGACCCGACGCACTTCGCCGGTGTGGTGATAGTCGACGCCTTCAAGCACGCCGATCGGCCGTGCGGTCACCAGGTTGCCGCTGGCCACCCGCAGGCGCGAGCCCTGCATGGGCGACGACGCCATGTCCATGGACAGGCGCGCTTCGATGGCGATGCGCAGTTGACCGACCGCATCGATCACGCACTCCAGCGTCGCGGCATCGGTGATGCGCATTCCGTGGTGGTAATGCGGGGTCAGGCCGCGAGCCTCGAGGCGTGCTTCGATTTGCGGGCGGGAACCGTGCACCAGCACCAGGCGCACGCCCAGGCTGTGCAACAGCACCAGGTCGTGGACGATGTTGCCGAAGTTCGGATGTTCAACGCCATCGCCGGGCAGCATGACGACAAAGGTGCAGTCGCGGTGGGCGTTGATGTAGGGCGAAGCGTGACGAAGCCAATTGACGTATTCGGGCATGAACCTGGGCCTGTAATAAATAGCAGCCGAAAAAAGGGCGAAACAGCAAAACGCACAGCGGGCTGATGGTTATCGTCGGAACAGGCTTGGCGACACGCGCGCTCTCCTCATGAATACGGGTTGGAACACCGGCAATTTATACGGCTTGTCAGCCAAAGCACAGACCCTGTGGGAGCGGGCTTGCTCGCGAAGGCGGTGTATCAGTCAAAATTGATGTAGCTGACATGCTGCTTTCGCGAGCATGCCCGCTCCCACATGGATTGCATTCAACTGACGGTCGTCAGGCAGTAATGTTCAATCAGCTGACGTAATAGATGCACCGTAGGCTGCAAACGTGACATTTCGAGGAATTCCCCCGGTTGGTGGGCGCAAGCGATATCGCCCGGGCCGAGCACCAGTGTTTCGCAGCCAAGGCGCTGAAGATAAGGCGCTTCGGTGCCGAATGCCACTGCTTCAGCAGCATGCCCGGTAAGCTTTTCGGCGATGCGCACCAGTTCGGCATCTTCGGCCTGCTCGAACGGCGGCACGGCGGGGAACAGCGGCGCGTAGTCGATCTTCACCTGATGGCGTTCGGCAATTGGCTTGAGCTTCTGCAGGATCTCGGCACGCAGGACCGTGGGATCCATCCCCGGCAACGGCCGCAGGTCGAATTCGAGTGAACACTGCCCGCAGATGCGATTGGGGTTGTCGCCACCATGGATGCAACCGAAGTTCATGGTCGGCATCGGTACGCTGAACTGCGGGTTACGGAATTGGCGCTGCCACAACAATCGCAGGCCGCGCAGTTCGCCAATGGCATCATGCATGGCTTCGAGCGCGCTGTGGCCCAGGCGCGGGTCTGAGGAGTGGCCGCTCTGCCCGAGGATATCGATGCGTTCCATCATGATGCCCTTGTGCATGCGGATCGGCTTGAGCCCGGTCGGCTCGCCGATCACTGCCGCACGCCCCAGCGGCCTTCCTGCCTGAGCCAGCGCCCGGGCACCGGACATCGAGCTTTCTTCATCGCAGGTGGCAAGGATCAGCAGTGGCTGCTTGAACGGTTGGTCGAGCAGCGGCCTGACGGCTTCGATGGCCAGGGCGAAAAAGCCCTTCATGTCGCAACTGCCCAGGCCGACCCAGCGGCCGTCGACTTCAGTCAGCTTCAATGGATCGGTCTGCCACAGCGCGCCATCGAACGGCACGGTGTCACTGTGACCGGCCAGGACCAGCCCGCCGGGGCCGCTGCCGAAACTCGCCAGCAGGTTGAATTTTCCGGGGCTGACTTGCTGGATATCGCAGGCAAAACCCAGGTCGCCGAGCCACGCGGCCAGCAGGTCGATCACCGGGCGGTTGGATTGATCGAGGTTCGCTTGAGTGCAACTGACGGACGGCGCAGCGATCAGTGCAGCGAACTGATCTTTCATGGACGGCAAAGGCATCGCTGACTCCAACTTCCGAATTGAGGACCATCATAGAACCATCTGGCGCCAGGAATAAACCGCCGCGGCGCGGAGGAGCGGTGAGTCCTGTACACTGCACGACCTTGGCAGCCACACATTCCCCCGGCTGCGCTCCCGATCCTGGATTTTCCGGCCATGCAGAAAGAAACCGAAATCAAACTCCGCGTCAGCCGCGAAACCCTCGCCGCCCTGCGCGAGCACCCGTTATTGAAAAAACGCAACAAAAGTGGCTGGGAACGCCGTGAGTTGATGAATCAATACTTCGACACGCCGGAGCGTGACCTGGCCCGGGCCAAAGTCGCCCTGCGCCTGCGCAAGGATGGCGAAGAAGTGATCCAGACCCTCAAGACCCGTGGCCAAAGTGTCGCCGGCCTGTCCGTACGTAACGAGTACGACTGGAACCTGCCCAAGGCCAAGCTCGACCTGAAAAAACTCGACGGTGAGTGCTGGCCAGAAGAACTGGCTGAACTGGACAAGAAAACCCTAAAAGCCATCTTCACCACCGACTTCGTCCGCGAGCGCGCAGAAATCGCCTGGGGCCGTGGCAAGACCAAGGTCGTCATCGAGGCGGCACTGGACCTGGGCCATGTTGTGGTCGGCAAGCAGAAAGAAGAAATCTGCGAACTGGAACTGGAATTGCGCGAAGGCGAACCCGCCGCGCTGCTGGAACTGGCCGCCGAACTGGCCGAGAAACTGGCCCTGATGCCATGCGATATCAGCAAGGCCGAACGTGGCTATCGCCTCTACGACGCCCACAGTTATTCGTTGAGCCTGCCGGCGCCGCAGATCAGCGCCGAAACGCCACTGGACGACGCCTTCGCCGCGCTATGCTGGCACTTGCTGGGCAGCAGCCAGCGCCTGGCCGAGCAGTATCGCTTCAATGGTCACTGGCGCCTGTTGCTGGACTGGGTCGAGAACCTGGCTGAAATGCGTGCGCTGATCAGCAGCCTCGGCCAGGCTGCGCCGCGTCAATCGACCCACGATCTGCGTGTTGCACTCGACGCCTTGCTGGAAGACTGGCGCCCGCTGGTCCAGGCCGGCCTGGACGATGAAGACGTGCGCAAAGCCGCGCCGGAACAATTCCTCGAAGAGCTCGAAGACCCGCGTTGGGGCCTGTTCTCCCTGAACACCTCGCGCTGGTTGCTCGCCCGCACCTGGACCGCCGACCGCAACACCCGCGGCAATCGCCAAGGTGCCGCGCAATTGGGCAGCTGGCTGCCACGCCTGCTGGGCGAAGAAGCCACTTCGCTGCAATTGCAGCGTTACCAGCAACAGCCGGAAGACCTGGCCGAGCAATTGCCGCGCATCGAACGCATCCAGGTCTGGCTGCACCACGCGCGCAACGTGCTGGAGATCCCGGAAATGGATCGGCTGTACGGCGAGCTGAACAAGCTGGCGCAACTGGCAAACGAGCCGATCACCGATGAAACCCTGGATGAGCGCAAGCAACAGGCGATCGCGGTTTATCAGAATCGTGCCTGGAAGATGCTGCTGCGTCTGTAAAACCGCCATCGCTGGCAAGCCAGCTCCTACAGTGAATTTGTGATCGACTCAAATCCTGTAGGAGCCGGCTTGCTGGCGATGGGGCCCGCACACCCACGACAAAATCCTAGACCGGCAAACTGGTGGTCGACTTGATCTCCGACAACGCCACGACCGAGTTCACCTCCTGAATCCCCGGCACCAGCGACAGCTTCTCAAAGAAAAACCGCTCATACGCCTCGATGTCCGCCGCCACGATGCGCAGCATGAAGTCCACTGCCCCCATCAGTACGTAACACTCCAGCACCTCGGGAAACCCGCGAATCGCCTCGGTGAATTCGGTGAAGTTCGAACGGCCATGGGCGTTGAGCTTTACCTGGGCGAAAATTTGCGTGTTCAGGCCGATTTTCTTGCGGTCGAGCAAGGTCACCTGGCCACGAATGATCCCCTCCTCCTTCATCCGCTGGATCCGCCGCCAGCAGGGCGACTGCGAAAGCCCCACCTGCTCGGCAATCTGCGCGCTGGAGAGCGAAGCATCCTCTTGCAGCAAGGCAAGAATCCTGCGGTCGTAGCCGTCCAGTTCGCTGTGCATAAAAAAACCCTCAACTGATAATTCTGTGAATTATACGATTCGCCAAAGCCGCGAAACGGCCAATCATAGATAAGAAATACCCGCCGGCGAATGTAAAAATTTCTCCAATGAACTGGAGACCGAGCATGCCGTACCTGGAAGCCGTAACGACCTCACCCACCCGCTTTGATGCCTGGAATGCCGACAACGCCCACTGTCGCGTTCACTACCAACTGCTGGCCGAAGCAGAACCGGATCTGCTGTGCCGCGCGCTCAACCTGTTCGCCTTGCAGTTTCTGACACCCGAACAGGTGAACGTGCAGCGCCAGCAAGACTTGCTGGCGATCGATGTCGTCATCGACGGATTGAGCTGGCATCGCGCCCAAGTGATTGCGGAAAAACTTCGAAACTTGATCAGCATGTGCTCCGTCGACCTGCAAGCCGCTGATTCGGCATGGGTTGAAGCGGCTCAGGCCGCTGGCTGACAAGACCCGATACGGCTTCGTCGGGTAGTGGCCCAACGGCTTGCAGGGTCACGACTATCCTTTGCGCACTGTCGTACAAAGGAGCCCGCATGTCCGTACAAATCGCCTTTCAGGACCGCTGGCTGGATCTCAATGATGTGCTGCGTGAACTGGTCGCCCAGGGTTTTGTCAGCCAGGACTCAGCCGAACAGGCGCTCAACGCCCGACGCCGTCACGCCGCCAATGGCCAGATGCACCCGCTGGAGTTTATCGCCGGCCAACACCTGGACGACCTCAGCCGGCCCGGCAAGCACCTCGACCTTGAAAGCCTGACCCTGTGGCTGTCCCAGCAGGCCGGCCAGCCCTACCTGCGTATCGATCCGCTGAAAATCAACGTCGCGGCCGTGACCCCACTGATGTCCTACGCCTTCGCCCAACGCCACAAGATCCTCGCGGTGTCGGTCGATCGCGACGCAGTGACGATCGCCAGCGCCCAGCCTTACGTCACCGCCTGGGAAGCCGACCTGACCCACGTGCTGAAGCTGCCAATCAAGCGCGTGGTGGCCAACCCGGTGGACATCCAGCGTTTCAGCGTCGAGTTCTTTCGCTTGGCCAAATCGGTCACCGGCGCGAACAACGGTGAACAGCCGGTCAACACCCTGGGCAACTTCGAACAGTTGCTCAACCTCGGCGCCAGCGATCAGGAACCCGATGCCAACGACGCGCACATCGTCAATATCGTTGACTGGCTGTTCCAGTACGCCTTCCAGCAGCGCGCCAGCGATATCCACATCGAGCCCCGGCGCGAACAGGGCACGGTGCGCTTTCGCATCGACGGCGTGCTGCACAACGTCTATCAATTCCCGCCACAGGTGACCATGGCCATCGTCAGTCGCCTGAAAAGCCTCGGGCGAATGAACGTCGCAGAGAAACGCAAACCCCAGGACGGCCGGGTGAAAACCAAGACGCCGGAGGGCGGCGAAGTCGAGTTGCGGCTCTCGACCCTGCCCACAGCCTTTGGCGAAAAAATGGTCATGCGGATCTTTGACCCGGAGGTGCTGCTCAAGGATTTCGATCAGCTGGGTTTTTCCGCCGACGACCTGCGGCGCTGGCAGGACATGACCCGCCAGCCCAATGGCATCATCCTGGTCACCGGCCCCACCGGCTCGGGCAAGACCACCACGCTCTACACCACATTGAAAAAACTGGCCACACCGGAGGTCAACCTCTGCACCATCGAAGACCCGATAGAGATGGTCGAGCCAGCGTTCAACCAGATGCAGGTCCAGCACAACATCGACCTGACCTTCGCCGCCGGAGTCCGGGCGCTGATGCGGCAAGATCCGGACATCATCATGATCGGCGAGATCCGCGACCTGGAAACCGCCGAGATGGCCATCCAGGCCGCCCTCACCGGGCACCTGGTGCTGTCGACCCTGCACACCAACGATGCGCCCAGTGCCATCAGCCGCCTGCTGGAACTCGGCGTACCGCATTACCTGATCAAGGCCACCGTGCTTGGCGTGATGGCCCAACGCCTGGTGCGCACCTTGTGCCCACACTGCAAGGCCCCGCAAGCCTTGGCCGAAGAAGATTGGCAAACCCTGACCCGGCCCTGGCAAGCACCGTTGCCTGGCAACGCCCAGCGTGCCATCGGCTGTCTGGAATGCCGCGACACCGGCTATCACGGTCGCGCCGGGGTGTACGAAATCATGCAACTGAGCGACGGCCTCAAGGCGCTGATCAATCCCGACACCGACTTGCTCGCGGTGCGACGCCAGGCTTTCAAGGAAGGCATGCGCAGCTTGCGATTGTCGGGTGCACAGAAAGTGGCCGCAGGTTTGACCACGATCGAGGAGGTGTTGCGGGTGACGCCGCAGAGCGAGCAGAAATAACCGATTTGTGTCACCTGATGATGCAGGAGGGCGATGAGCCGTATTTATACGCCGGCAGCCTCGCTACACTCCTGCGACACAAGACCTAGGCATCAACAGGGAATCGTTATGCAGATCGGCAGTGTGCTTTTACTTTTTATCGGCCTGGTAGTCGCCATTCTGTTCATGGGGTTCAAAGTCGTGCCCCAGGGCTTTGAATGGACCGTCGAACGTTTCGGCCGCTACACCAACACGCTCAAGCCTGGGCTGAACATCATCATTCCGATCATGGACCGTATCGGTCGCAAGATGAATGTGATGGAAAGCGTGCTGGATATTCCGCCTCAGGAAGTCATCACTGCCGACAACGCCACGGTGCAAATCGACGCAGTGTGTTTCTTCCAGGTGGTCAACACTCCCCAGGCGGCCTACGAGGTGAACAACCTCGAACACGCCATCCGCAATCTGCTGCAAACCAACATCCGCACCGTGCTCGGCTCCATGGAGCTCGACGCGATGCTCAGCCAGCGCGACGGCATCAACGAAAAACTCCTGCGTACCGTCGATGAGGCAACCGCGCCGTGGGGCATCAAGATTACCCGGATCGAAATCAAGGACATCAGCCCACCCGCCGACCTGATGGCGGCGATGTCCGGTCAAATGAAAGCAGAGCGGATCAAGCGCGCACAAATTCTTGAAGCCGAAGGCCTGCGTGCCGCCGCGATCCTGACCGCCGAAGGCAAGAAACAGGCGCAAATCCTTGAGGCCGAAGGCAGTCGTCAGGCCGCGTTCCTTGAAGCGGAAGCCCGCGAGCGGCAAGCCGAGGCGGAAGCCCAGGCGACCAAAGTGGTCTCCGAGGCCATTGCAAGCGGCAACGTTCAGGCGATCAATTATTTCGTTGCGCAGAAGTACATCGATGCCTTGGGCAAACTGTCCTCCGCCAATAACAGCAAGGTCATCCTGATGCCGCTGGAGGCCAGCTCGATGATCGGCGCCGTCGGCGGTATCGGCGAAATCGTCAAAGCCACCTTTGATAACAAGAAAGCCTGAGGCACGTCATGTGGGCATTTGTGCAGCATCTATCGTTCTGGGACTGGCTGGCGCTGGGCACGGTGCTGTTGATTCTCGAGGTGTTTGGCGCTGGCGGCTACCTGCTATGGATCGGCATGGCGGCTGCAGCCGTGGGCGTCTTGACCTTTGTCGTGCCGGACATGTCGTGGCAGTTACAGTTTCTGCTGTTCGGCCTTTTCTCGATCGCCACCGCCTTGTACTGGTGGCAACGCCAACGCAACGCCGTGCGTCAAAGCGATCAACCAAACCTGAATCTGCGCGGCCAGGATCTGATCGGGAAAACCTTTGTGGTGCATGAAGCCATTGTCGACGGCCGCGGCAAAATCAAAGTCGCCGACGGGGTGTGGTTGGCCCAGGGACCCGACGCGGTCCCCGGCAGTCGCGTGCGGGTCGTCGGCCAGCAAGGCGCGATCCTACTGGTTGAAGCAGCGGAATAGGCGGCTATGGAACTCAACGGGGTGATTGGCAATCCAACGCCGCAGTTCATCCAGTGGAGTCACCCATCATGCGTCTCAAACTTGCTGTCGCTACCATCGCTTTGTTGTCCCTGCCTGTTGGTTCGGCGATGGCCGATAGCTTTTGGCGTAACGTCATTTCTTCCGGTGCAACCACCGGTTCGACCTACCTGACGTTCAAGGATCACAAACTGATCGTCGCTGCCCAGGACGATGCCGGCAGTTTTGTCGCCAGTGACGGCGGCATCCGCGGCCCGTACCTGGAAGCGGCGATGCAGAAAGTCCGCGCCGACAACCCGGGGCTGCAGGCTACGGACATGGAACTGGCGAATGCGATCCTGGCGAAGAATGCCGTGGCTTCGGAATAAGCCAGTTGCCGCACAGAAAAATGCCGCTCAAATGAGCGGCATTTTTTATTGCCAACACCAAAGCCGTGGGTTTTTTCAGCGGTACTCGTCCAGCGGCACACACGCACAAAACAGGTTCCGGTCACCGTAGACATTGTCCACCCGGTTAACCACCGGCCAATATTTGTGCGCCTTGGTATGAGCATCCGGTGTGACCGCCTGCTCGATACTGTAGGGCCTTTCCCACACGCCAGTGATGTCCGCCAGCGTATGCGGCGCACGTTTCAACGGGTTGTCCTCGGCCGGCCAGTTGCCGTTCTGTACTTCGGTAATCTCCGCGCGGATGCTCAGCATCGCGCCGATAAAGCGGTCCAGCTCTGCTTTCGATTCACTTTCAGTGGGCTCGACCATCAACGTCCCTGGCACTGGGAACGACATGGTCGGCGCATGGAAGCCATAGTCCATCAGGCGCTTGGCAACGTCTTCTTCGCTGATGCCGGTCAGCACCTTGAGTGGCCGCAGGTCAAGAATGCACTCGTGGGCCACGCGCTCGTTGCGCCCGGTGTAGAGCACGGGGAACGCGCCGGACAGGTGCCGCGCCAGGTAATTCGCCGCGAGGATCGCGACTTCACTGGCGTCGGCCAGTTGCGGCCCCATCATGGCGATGTACATCCAACTGATCGGCAGGATACTTGCGCTGCCCCAAGGCGCCGCACTGACTGCGCCGTTCTGCGCCAGCGGCCCATCGATCGGCACCACCGGGTGGTTGGCCACGAACGGTGCCAGGTGCGCGCGCACGCCAATCGGCCCCATGCCCGGCCCACCGCCGCCATGGGGTATGCAGAAGGTTTTGTGCAGGTTCATGTGTGACACGTCGGCACCAATGTCCGCCGGGCGCGCGAGGCCGACCTGGGCATTGAGGTTGGCGCCGTCCATGTACACCTGGCCGCCGTGGCTGTGGATAACTTCACAGATTTCGCTGATGCCTTCCTCGTACACGCCGTGGGTCGACGGATAAGTCGCCATCAGGCAGGCGAGTTTATCCCCGGCCTGGGCGGCTTTTACCTTCAGGTCATCGAGATCGACGTTACCCGCCTCGTCGCACTCCACAATCACCACGCGCATCCCGGCCATTTGCGCCGAGGCTGGGTTGGTGCCATGGGCCGACGAAGGAATCAGGCAGATATCCCGCCCGCCCTGTTGGCGGCTCTCGTGGTATTTACGGATCGCCAGCAACCCGGCGTACTCACCCTGTGCCCCGGAATTGGGTTGCATGCAGATCGCATCGAACCCGGTGATCGCGCAGAGCCAGCGCTCCAGTTCTTCGATCATCAACGAGTAACCGACCGCCTGCTCCTTGGGCGCAAATGGATGCAGGTTGGCGAATTGCGGCCAGGTAATCGGGATCATCTCGCTGGTGGCATTGAGCTTCATGGTGCAAGAGCCCAGCGGGATCATCGATTGATTGAGCGCCAGATCCTTGTTTTCCAGCTGCTTGAGGTAGCGCAGCATCTCTGTTTCGCTGTGGTGGGCATTGAACACCGGATGGCGCAGATAGGGCGAGGTTCGTCCGAGCGCTTCGGGAATGCCGCCAACCAGGGTTTCAGCGTCCAGTTCGTCAACGCTGAGCCCATGATCGGCCCCCAGGAACACATCGAACAGCTTCGCCACGGTGCTTTCGTCGCAGGTTTCGTCGAGGCTTAGAGCCAATTGCCCGCGCCCTAGAATGCGCAGGTTGATCTGCGCGGCCTGGGCGCTTTCGACGATCGCGGTCTGGGTGCCACCGACTTCCAGGGTCAGCGTGTCGAAGAAGTGTTGGTTGAGACGGGTAATGCCCTTGCGCTCAAGGCCAGCGGCAAGGATGCAGGTCAGCCGGTGCACGCGCTGGGCAATTCGTTTCAGCCCTTCCGGGCCGTGGTAAACCGCGTAGAAACTGGCGATATTGGCCAGCAGCACCTGCGCGGTACAGATGTTCGAGTTGGCCTTTTCACGACGGATATGCTGCTCGCGGGTTTGCAGCGCCATGCGCAGGGCAACGTTGCTGCGGGCATCCTTCGACACGCCGATGATGCGTCCGGGAATCGCCCGCTTGTACTCGTCACGGCTGGCAAAAAACGCCGCGTGGGGGCCGCCGTAGCCCATGGGCACGCCGAATCGCTGGGAGGAGCCGAACACCACGTCGGCCCCCAACTCGCCCGGCGGGGTCAGCAACAGCAGGCTCAGCAGATCGGTGGCGACACACGCCAGCGCCTGCTGGGCATGCAGATGATCGATCAACGGCCGCAGGTCGCGGATCTCGCCGTGGGTGTCGGGATACTGCAGCAGCGCACCGAACACCTGGTGCTGCTTCAAGTTATCCACAGCGTCGACGATCAGCTCGAAGCCGAAACCTTCGGCGCGGGTTTGCACCACGGAGATAGTCTGTGGATGGCAGTTCTCGTCGACAAAGAACAGGTTGCTTTTCGACTTGGCGACCCGCTTGGCCAGCGCCATGGCTTCCGCCGCCGCGGTGGCTTCATCCAACAGCGAGGCGTTGGCCAGCTCCAGCCCGGTGAGGTCAATGGTCAACTGCTGGAAATTCAGCAGGGCTTCGAGGCGACCCTGGGCGATTTCCGGTTGGTAGGGTGTATACGCGGTGTACCAGCCGGGATTTTCCAGGACGTTGCGCAGTATGACGGCCGGCGTCAGCGTCCCGTGATAGCCCATGCCGATCAGGCTGGTCCAGACCTGGTTCTGCTCGGCATAACCGCGCAGCTTGGCCAGCGCGGCTTCTTCGTCGAGAGCAGGCGGCAGGTCGAGTGGCCGGTTCAGGCGGATTCCCGGCGGTACCGTCTGCTCGATCAACTCGACCCGGCTGCCGAGGCCGAGGCTGTCGAGCATCGCCTGTTGCTCGGCGGCATCAGGCCCGAGGTGGCGGCGAAGAAAGGCATTGGGGTCGCGTAACTGGCTCAGGGACGGCAACTGGGACATGACGGGCTCTCTCTTGACTGGCGCTCAGCGTCGATGCAACACGGTCAAACCAGCATAGCAGTCGATGCTATGTGCGAAATCCATTGTGGGAGCGGGCTTGCTCGCGAAGGCGGTATGTCAGGTTGTGAAAATGTTGGCTGACGCACCGTCTTCGCGAGCAAGCCCGCTCCCACATTTGGTGGTGCGTCAGGTACAAAAAAAAAGCCCCGACAGGTCGGGGCTTTGGGGGTAACGCTGAAGGCTTATTCGCCGATGGCGGCCTTGTATCCAGCCGCATCGAGCAGCTTTTCCAGGTCAGCCGCGTTGCTTGGCTTGATCTTGAAGATCCACGCGCCGTACGGGTCGGAGTTGAGCAACTCAGGTTCAGCGCTCAGTGCTTCGTTGACCGCGATCACTTCACCGGCAATCGGGGAATAGATGTCGGAAGCGGCTTTAACCGATTCAACCACACCAGACTGATCACCGGCGGCAAACACGTTGCCCACTTCGGTCAGCTCAACGAACACCACATCACCCAGCGCTTCCTGCGCGTGATCGCTGATGCCTACGGTAACGGTGCCATCGGCTTCCAGGCGAGCCCATTCGTGACTCTCGGCAAATCGCAGGTCGGCAGGGATATCGCTCATGTTCTGTGTCCTCAGGAAAATGATCGGCGGTCAACTTCCGCCGGAAAAGGTTAGATCAAGGTTTTGCCATGGCGGACGAAGGTCGGCTTGACCACTCGGACCGGGTACCACTTGCCACGGATTTCCACTTCTGCGCGGTCGGCCGTGGCCATTGGCACGCGCGCCAGTGCAATCGACTTGCTAAGCGTAGGAGAGAAACTACCACTGGTGATCTCTCCTTCGCCAACATCGGCGATGCGGACCACTTGATGAGCGCGCAAAACCCCGCGCTCCTCAAGGACCAGACCGACCAGTTTGTGTTGTACGCCACCACTGCGTTCGGCTTCCAGCGCCTTGCGGCCGATGAACTGGCGAGCGGCCGGCTCCCAGGCAATGCTCCAGGCCATGTTGGAGGCCAGCGGCGAGACGTCCAGGTCGATGTCCTGGCCGTACAGGTTCATGCCCGCTTCCACCCGCAGGGTGTCACGCGCGCCCAGGCCAATGGGGGAAATGCCCGCGCCCACCAGATCGTTGAAAAATCCCGGCGCCTGGTCGGCCGGCAGAATGATTTCCAGGCCGTCTTCACCGGTGTAGCCGGTGCGGGCGATGAACCAGTCCCCGTCGGGCCGGCCTTCGAACGGCTTGAGCTGCTGGATCAGGGTACCGCGCGACTGGTTCACCAGCTCGGCGATCTTGTGCCGGGCATGGGGGCCCTGGATGGCCAGCATGGCCAGTTCGGCGCGCTCGTTGAGCTGCACTTCAAAACCGTCGAGATGCGCCTGCATCCACGCCAGGTCCTGATCGCGGGTGGAGGCGTTGACCACCAGGCGGTAACCGCTGTCGAGGCGATAGACGATCATGTCGTCGACGATACCGCCGCGCTCATTGAGCATGGCGCTGTACAACGCGGAACCGGGTTTGTGCAGGCGTTCGACGTCGTTGGTCAGCAAATGCTGAAGCCATGCCTTGGCCTGGGGGCCGTCGACATCGATCACGGTCATGTGGGATACATCAAAAACACCGCAGTCGCGGCGCACCTGATGATGCTCCTCGACCTGGGATCCATAATGCAGAGGCATATCCCAACCGCCAAAATCGACCATCTTCGCGCCGAGGGCGAGATGAAGGTCATACAGAGGCGTACGCTGTCCCATGGGTTTCTCCTTCCGGGCGTGGCGAAGGTGCGGGCCAGTGATACGGCTTGCTGGAGCCTTGAAACAAAAGGCCTCCAGCCGTTTTCACTACCTTGTCTGTCAGACGGACCGCACCGAATGCCGCGCATTGTAGCCGCAAGGTGTAGGACTGGCACCTAGCTGTTTCGGTGCGCCGAACGACGGATCAATCCGATGACCGGTAACAGCCCGACCAAAACCAGGGTCAAGGCCGGCAAAGACGCCCTCGCCCACTCGCCTTCACTGGTCATTTCGAAGATCCGCACCGCCAGCGTATCCCAGCCAAACGGCCGCATCAGCAGGGTCGCGGGCATTTCCTTGAGCACATCGACGAACACCAGCAAGGCCGCGCTCAACGAACCGGGGAGCAACAACGGCAGATACACTTTGAAAAACAGTCGCGGCCCACTGACGCCCAGGCTACGTGCCGCTTCGGGCAAAGATGGCCGTATTCGCGCCAGACTGCTTTCCAGCGGCCCGTAAGCCACGGCGATGAAGCGCACCAGATAGGCCAGCAGCAACGCCAGCAGGCTGCCCAGCAGCAACGGCTTGCCCGCACCGCCGAGCCAGCCGGAGAGCGGGATCACCAGCTCGCGATCCAGGTAACTGAACGCCAGCATGATCGACACCGCCAACACTGAACCGGGCAGAGCGTAGCCAAGATTGGCCAGGCTGACCCCGGCGCGGATCGCCCGGGTGGGCGCCAACCGCCCGGCAAACGCCAATACCAGGGCGACACTGACGGTAATCAACGCCGCCATCGTCCCCAGGTACAACGTGTGGAGGATCAGGGCGGTGTAACGCTCGTCCAGATCCAGGCGCCCGCGCTGCCAGAACCACGCCACCAGCTGCAGCATCGGAATGACAAAGGCGCAGGCGAACACCAGAGCGCACCATCCCGTCGCCAACAGCGCCTTGAGCCCGCGAAGGTGGTACAACGCCTTGACCCGTGGCCGTTCGTTGCTGGCCCGATTGGCGCCGCGGGCACGCCGCTCGCCGTACAGCACGAGCATCACCACCAGCAGCAACAGGCTGGCCAGTTGTGCGGCGCTGGAGAGGCTGAAAAACCCGTACCAGGTCTTGTAGATGGCGGTGGTGAAGGTGTCGAAGTTGAACACCGATACGGCGCCGAAATCCGCCAGGGTTTCCATCAGCGCCAAGGCGACGCCAGCGCCGATGGCGGGACGCGCCATCGGCATGGCCACGCGCCAGAACGCCTGCCAGGGGGATTGACCGAGCACCCGCGCAGCTTCCATCAAGCCCTTGCCCTGGGCCAGGAACGCGGTGCGGGCGAGCAGATAAACGTAAGGGTAGAAAACCAGCACCAGGACCAGGATCACCCCGCCCGTGGAACGCACGCGCGGCAATCGCAGGCCGCTGCCGAACCACTCCCGCAACAGGGTCTGCACGGGGCCGGCAAAATCCAGCAAGCCGACAAAGACAAACGCCAGCACGTAGGCCGGGATTGCAAAGGGCAGCATCAGTGCCCAGTCCAGCCAACGCCGACCAGGGAATTCACAGAGACTGGTGAGCCAGGCCAGGCTCACCCCCAGGACCGTCACACCAACGCCGACACCGAGTACCAGGGTCAGGGTATTGCCCAGCAGGCGCGGCATCTGGGTTTCCCAGAGATGCGACCAGATCTGCTGGTCGATGGTTTGCCAGGACAGCAGCAATACGCTGAGGGGCAGCAGGACCAGCGCAGCGATGGCGAAGACCAGGGGATACCAGCGTCGTTGAGCGGGGTGGGCCAAGGAAAAGCTCTCGTTCAAATGATTGTGCCCACGCTCTGCGTGGGCACACACCTTGTGACGCTCTGCGTCACCCTTCGGCGACGCAGTATAACGATGGCGTCAGTTCCAGCCAGCCCGGTCCATCATGCGAATCGCTTCGGCCTGGCGCTTGCCGGCGACTTCCACCGGCAGGGTATCGGCGATGAACTTGCCCCATGCAGCGACCTCGGCGGAGGGCTGCACGGTCGGGTTGGCCGGGAATTCCTGGTTCACGTCGGCGAAGATCTTCTGCGCCTCAGGCGTGGTCATCCACTCCACCAGGGCCTTGGCCGCGTCCGGGTGCGGTGCGTGCTTGATCAGGCCGATGCCCGACAGGTTGACGTGCACGCCGCGATCCGCCTGGTTTGGCCAGAACAGTTTTACCGGCAGGTCCGGCTTCTGCTTGTGCAGGCGGCCGTAGTAGTAGGTGTTGACGATGCCGACGTCGCACTGGCCTGCATTGATGGCCTCGAGCACCGCCACGTCGTCGGAGAACACGTCGGTGGACAGGTTGTTGACCCAGCCCTTGAGAATCTGCTCGGTTTTCTCAGCGCCGTGCACTTCGATCATGGTGGCGGTCAGGGACTGGTTGTAGACCTTCTTCGCGGTGCGCAGGCACAGGCGACCTTCCCAGTTCTTGTCGGCCAGCGCTTCGTAGGTGGTCAGTTCGCCCGGTTTCACCCGGTCGGTGGAATAGGCAATGGTCCGCGCCCGCAGGCTCAAGCCGGTCCAGGCATGGGAGGCCGCACGGTATTGCAGCGGAATATTGGCATCGATGGTTTTCGAGGTGAAGGGCTGGAGGATGCCCATCTGCTCGGCTTGCCAGAGGTTACCGGCATCGACGGTCAGCAGCAGGTCGGCGGGCGTGTTCTCGCCCTCGGCCTTGATCCGTTGCATCAGCGGCGCTTCCTTGTCGGTGATGAACTTTACCTTCACCCCGGTTTTCGCGGTGTAGGCATCGAAGACTGGCTTGATCAGTTCGTCGATGCGCGAGGAGTAGACCACCACCTCGTCAGCGGCCTGGGCGGTGCTGCCGATCAGAGTCAGGGCCAGTGCGGTCAGTAGACGCTTCGGTGCCAACATGGGAGCGGTCTCTCGATTGAAAAAGTGAGGGCAAATGATAAGGACTCACATTTGCCTTCTCAATCGAACAGTTCGCGGAGGAGTTACCAGATGTTGCACGGCTAGAAATTAATGGTGGATGTGCCGACGCCTTCGCGAGCAAGCCCGCTCCCACATTTGAAATGCATTCGTAGGAGTGGGCTTGCCCGCGAAGAGGCCAGCCGCCACAACGAAGAAGTCAGGCCTTGGCGAGGGCCGGCAGATCCCCGATCAACCCCAGCGCCTCACGCACGAACAGCGCCTTGGCCTCGGGCATCGCGTCGACCATCTTCAACCCGGTATTACGCAACCAGCGCACCGGCAAGGGATCCGCCTGGAACAGCCGTTCAAAGCCTTCCATCGCCGCCATCAGTGCCAGGTTATGCGGCATGCGCCGACGTTCGTAACGGCTCAACACCTTCACATCCGCCAGGCGCTCGCCCCGGGTCGCTGCTTGCAGCAGCACTTCGGCCAGCACCGCAGCATCGAGGAACCCGAGGTTCACACCCTGCCCGGCCAGCGGGTGAATGGTGTGCGCGGCGTCGCCAATCAGGGCCAGGCCCTCGGCCACGTAACGCTTGGCATGGCGCTGACGCAGCGGCACGCACAGACGCGGGTCGGCGCCGAGTACGCTGCCGAGCCGGCCTTCGAAGGCCCGTTCCAGTTGGCGACAGAAGCTCTCGTCATCCAGCGCCATCAGGCGCTCGGCTTCGCTCGGAGTAGTCGACCAGACGATCGAGCACCAGTCCTGCTGCCCGTCACGCTCCAGCGGCAGGAACGCCAGCGGACCATTGTCGGTAAACCGCTGCCAGGCGGTCGCTTGATGGGGTTTGGAGCTGCGCACACTGGTGACGATGGCGTGGTGCAGGTAATCCCACTCCCGCGTGGCGACACCGGCCAGGCGCCGCACCGCCGAGTTGGCGCCATCCGCCGCGATCACCAGCGGCGCGCGCAAGGTACGGCCATCGGCCAGGGTCAGCAGCCAGTCGTCGCCGGAGCGGCGCATTTGCTCCAGGCGCGCATTGGCCAGCATGCCCAGGTCACAGTCGTGCAAACGGTCGAGCAAGGCATCCTGGACTACGCGGTTCTCGACGATATGGCCCAGCGTTTCAGCATGCACGCTGGCCGCCGAAAAGTGGATTTGCCCGGTACCGCTGCCATCCCAGACGTGCATCTCGCTGTAGGGACTGCTGCGCCGGCTGGCGATGCCGTCCCAGACTCCCAGGCGTTCGAGAATCCGCTGGCTGGCAATGGACAATGCACTCACCCGCGGCTCGAATGGCGCCTGCGGGTCATAGGGTTTGACGCTCAATGGGCTGCCATCGAGCAGCAGGACTTGCAGCCCACTGCCCTGCAACGCCAGCGCCAGGGCGCTGCCGACCATTCCGGCCCCGACAATCAGCAGATCTGCGCGCATTTCCATGCTTTAAGCCTGTCTCGCTTGCGGCTTGAGCCGCACGTAAAGGGTTTTTCCGACGCGCGCCACCAGGTTGCCGGCGCCGTCATGAATGTCGACCTGCAGTTGCGGCAGGTACTTTTTGCCATCCGCCGTCTGCCACCGGATCTCATCGAGCAGGGTGTCGTCGATGTTGAAACGGGCGAACACTGGCCCCTTGCCCGGCGCAATGAAATCGATGTCGGCGGCCTTGTCCCAGACGATGTACTCGCGACCGAGGTTTTCCATCAGCATCAGCATGAAGAACGGGTCGACCATCGAGTACAGGCTGCCACCGAACTGCGTGCCGACGTAATTGCGGTTGTACCAACTCAGGCCCATGGACACCTGGACGTCACGAAAGTCATCGCTGATGTGCCGAATGCGAACTCCGGCGCCAAGGTACGGCGGGTAGAGGTTCATGAACCAGCACATCAAGCGGGCCTTGCCAAACCTGCGGGTCAGCCACTTAAACATCAGGACGGGTACCCAGGCCCATGGCCTGCCGGGCGAACCAACGCTTGGCCGGCGGCAGCAGATCAAGACCGAGCAGGCCCAGGTTGCGACCCAGTGACACCAGGGGCTGCGTGCTGCCGAACAGGCGCGTGACCTGGTCGGAGAAGCCCACGGTGAGGTTCTGGTCCAGGCGCTGGCGCTCGCGGTAATCCTGCAAGGTGGCGAAGTCCCCCGGCAGCTGTTCGCTGGCGAGCAACGCATCGGCCAGCGCCTGGGTATCACGCAGGGACAGATTGAACCCCTGGCCGGCAATCGGATGCAGGCTGTGGGCAGCATTGCCGAGCACCACCAGGTGCGAGCGCACCTGCTCTTCGGCCTCTACCAGCGCCAGCGGATACAGGTGCCGGACACCGACTTGCTTCAAGGTACCGAGGCGATAACCGAACACGCCCTGCAACTCGCTCAGGAAACTGCGCTCATCAAGGGCGGCCAGGCGTTGCGCATCCATGCCCTGGCGCGTCCAGACCAGCGCACAGCGGTTGTCCGGCAACGGCAGCAACGCCATCGGGCCGTCGTCGGTGAAACGTTCGAACGCCATTCCGTCATGGGCCTCACTCGGGGTGATGTTGGCGATCAGCGCACTCTGGTTGTACGGGCGTTTCCTGATGCCAATGCCCAGCTGCTCGCGCAGGCCGGAACGGCCACCATCGGCGAGCACCGCGAGATCGCAATCGAGCGTGGTTTCGTCATTCAGGGTCAGGCGATAGCCGTCGGTGAGCGGCTCCATGCGCGTGACTTCCGCGGGGCAACGCCAACTGATTACGTCCTTGTCCAGGCCTTGCCACAGACAATGGCCGAGCCAGGCGTTTTCCACCACATAACCCAGCGCCGGAACGCCCTCTTCCATCGCTGACAGTCTCGCCGTGGAAAAACGCCCACGGTCAGAGACGTGAATCTGCTTGATCGGCTCGGCGCGACGGGAGATTTCCTGCCAGACGCCCAAGCGCTGATAAATCTGCCGGGCACCGAAGGACAACGCTGTGGAACGCGCGTCGTAACTGGGTTGATAGGCGTCACCGGGGGCAAAGGGTTCGATCAACACGATCTTCCAGCCACGGGCCTTGGCACCGGCCTGCAAGGCCAACGCCAGACTGGCGCCGACCAGGCCGCCGCCAATAATTGCCAGATTGACTCGACTCATGCCGCTTGTGTCCGTGCTTGCGCCATCAGGGCCTCGATTTCGGCGACCGTTCTTGGCACGCCTTTGGTGAGGATTTCACAGCCGGTTTTAGTGACCACGACGTCGTCCTCGATGCGCACGCCAATGCCGCGCCACTTCTTCGCCACGTTCTGGTTGTCCGCAGCGATGTAGATTCCCGGTTCCACGGTCAGCGCCATGCCGACTTCCAGCACGCGCCATTCGCCGCCGACCTTGTACTCGCCAACGTCGTGCACATCCATGCCCAGCCAATGGCCAGCGCGGTGCATGTAAAACGCCTTGTAGGCTTCGCTGGCGATCAGATCAGGGACCTCGCCCTGCAAAATCCCAAGCTCGACCAGACCGGCGGTAATCACCCGGACCGTGGCTTCGTGCGCCTGATTCCAGTGTTTGTTCGGGGCAATCTCGGCAAACGCCGCTTCCTGGGCAGCCAGCACCAACTCGTAGATCGCTTTCTGTTCCACGGAATACTTGCCGTTGACCGGCCAGGTGCGCGTGATGTCGCTGGCGTAGCAGTCGATTTCGCACCCGGCGTCGATCAGCACCAGATCGCCGTCCTTGAGCAGCGCGTCATTCTGCTGGTAGTGCAGGATGCAGCTGTTGCGCCCTGCCGCGACGATCGAGCCGTAGGCCGGCATCTTCGCCCCACCCTTGCGGAACTCGTAATCGAGCTCGGCTTCAAGGCTGAACTCATGCAACCCGACACGGCTGGCCTGCATCGCGCGCACGTGCGCCTGGGCGGAAATCCGCGCGGCTTCGCGCATCACCTTCACTTCCGCCGCCGATTTATACAGGCGCATGTCGTGCAGCAGATGATCCAGGGCAACATATTCGTTCGGCGGCTGGGCGCCGAGGTTGGCCTTGGAGCGGATCACGTTGATCCAGTCCATCAGGTGCCGGTCGAATTCCGGGTTGCTGCCCATGGCCGAATACACCCGGTCGCGGCCTTCGATCAGACCGGGCAGGATGTCGTCGATATCGGTGATCGGGAAAGCGTCGTCGGCACCGAAGTCGCGAATCGCCCCCTCTTGCCCCGCCCGCAGGCCATCCCACAACTCGCGTTCGGCGTTGCGTTCACGGCAGAACAGGATGTATTCACCATGCAGACGCCCCGGCATCAGGACCAGCACAGCCTGAGGCTCGGGAAAACCACTGAGGTACTGGAAGTCGCTGTCCTGACGGTAGACGTGCTCGACATCGCGGTTACGGATGGCCACCGCGGCAGCGGGCAGGATGGCGATGCTGTTGGGTTCCATCTGCGCCATCAGGGCCTTGCGGCGACGGCTGTATTCCGATTTAGGGATATGAATCATGGGCAGATGGCTTTCCCTGGCAAACGATTAGTGCAGCGACGGCTTGGCGGCAGCCGCCACGTCTTTCTTGGTTTCGGAGAACAGCAGCAGCGGTGCAATACGCACGTACTCCATGACTTCCATATAGTCGCTTTCGCCGTCGTCGGACTCTTCCAGTGCGTCTTGCACCTGGGAAATGGCCGCCAGGTCCTGCAACACTTCGGTGGCCTCCAGGCTCAGGCTGCTGCTGTCGCGGCAGTTCAAGCCGAAACCGCTGAGGAAACCCTGGCACCATTGGCCCAGTGCCGCGGCACGGTCGGTGAGCGGGGCATCGTCGGTCGGCAGCAACAGGACCACGGTCACGTCGTCGCCGGTGAGCTCGCCCTTGACCATTTCCTGCAGGCCGATCAAGGCGTTACGAACGTTGTCCTGAGGCTCTGTTTCAAGCAGTTCGGCGGCGTCGATCAGCCAGCCTTCGACCTCGAAGCCGGCGCCGGCGCAGCTGCGGCCGAGCAACAGGCCGTGCAGTTCGGCAGGCGAGACGTTATGACCGCTGGAAGTCAGCAGGGTGGCGAAGGCTTGGTACGGGGAATTCTGAATGGTCATGGGTAGCTAGGCGCCAGACGGCGCTATGTCTAGAATGAAGGTCTTGTATCCTACATCGACTACCCCTGTAGGAGCGAGCTTGGTCGCGATGGTCGTCAACGAAACGCTGGGTACCTGACACCCCGCTGCGTTCTCAACCTCATCGCGAGAAAGCTCACTCCTCCAGTCCTGCAGTCCAACCCATCAGACAGTGAAGACAATGGAAGACACCGACCTGCAAGCGCTGATGGCCAGACTCGAACTGCTGATTACCCGAGTCGAGCAACTTAAGAGCCAAAACGGACTCTTACTAGCTCAGGAAAAGACCTGGCGCGAGGAACGCGCGCACCTCATTGAAAAAAACGAAATCGCCCGGCGTAAGGTCGAATCGATGATTTCGCGCCTCAAGGCCCTGGAGCAAGACTCATGAGTTCAAGCAATAGCGTCACAGTGCAGATCCTCGACAAAGAATACTCGATCATCTGCCCCCAGGAAGAACGCAGCAACCTGGTGAGCGCTGCGCGCTACCTGGACGGCAAGATGCGCGAAATCCGCAGCAGCGGCAAAGTCATTGGTGCCGATCGCATCGCCGTGATGGCCGCGCTGAACATCACCCACGACCTGCTGCACAAGGAAGAGCGACCGGACATCCAGGCCAGCGGTTCGACCCGCGAACAGGTGCGCGACCTGCTCGATCGCGTCGATCTGGTGCTCGCCACTGATCCGGATGTCACCAAAGGCTGATTCGCGTCACCGCTTGCGGTATACTCTGATCACTCCCTGGGGTGCTTGCCAGTTGGCGATGTCCCTGAGCCGATTTGCTATACCCTGGAGGTTGCACGTTGGGCTGGTGTGCATGTCCGCTAGACGGAAAGCCTGAAAGCCTACTGCATCTTCCACCTTGAACTTTCGGGTTCAAGGGCTAAGTCGACAGCGGTACATCCGGGGAGCCTGATTCCAGTCCGATGCCGGTTTAAATACCGGCATCGGCGTTTTTACGGATACGATTTACGTAATCGTATTGCCGAAGCCCGAATCCATGACCGAACCTGCGCTGCTCCCTCGCCCGCAACTTCGACGCATGTTGCGCAAGGCCCGCCGCGCACTGACACCCAGTCAGCAACGCCAGGCGGCTCGTGGGCTGTACAAGCAATTGGCCCAGCAACCTTTGTTCCGCCGCGCCAGGCACATCTCTCTTTATCTGCCCACCGACGGTGAAATCGACCCGCGCCTATTGCTGCGCGCGGCTCAACGTCGCGGCAAGGCTACCTATCTACCGGTACTCAGTGCCTGGCCGCGCACCAAGATGGTGTTCCAGCGAATCCGCCCCGGCGAAAAACTCAAGCCCAATCGCTTCCGCATCCTGGAACCCAGGCACAACCTTGCCCGGCAACGCAAAGTCTGGGCACTGGATCTGGTGCTGCTGCCTTTGGTGGGATTTGACGATGTCGGCGGCCGCCTGGGCATGGGCGGCGGTTTCTATGATCGAAGCCTGGCCTACCTGGCGCGCCGCAATGACTGGCGCAAGCCGACGTTGCTGGGGCTGGCCCATGAATGTCAGAAGGTCGAACGACTGGCTCAAGCGAGCTGGGATGTGCCGTTGCAGGGAACGGTGACGGACAAGGCCTGGTATTACTCAGGCTAGACGCCACCGGGATCAGCGGCGTCGAAAAGCGCGGATCAGCGTTTGAAGGCTGTCGACTGTTGTTGCAGTGACGAGATTTCAACCGGTGCATCGGTCTTGTTGCCCCACAGGCTTTGGGCATAGCCAGTGGTCACGACGCCGAGGCCGAACAAAATAACCAAAATCCATAGTAAATCCGGTTTGCGTTTCATCGATTGCCCCCCAAAGGCACATCAACACGATGACAGCAGCGGTTTCCGTTTGTAGGCCGTGCAGCAGCGTCAAGCTTGAAAGGCCGGCATTTTGCGACAACGAGAACCGGCACGCAAATGCTGACGTCAACCGACTGTCGGTTTGTCATAAAATTGCCCGACAACCTTTCCACCCACTTCGCAAGGAGCCAGAACCATGGCCTATTGGCTGATGAAATCCGAGCCCGACGAACTCTCGATCAAAGACTTGGAGAAGCTTGGCAAAGCGCGCTGGGACGGGGTTCGCAACTATCAGGCGCGTAATTTCCTGCGTGCCATGGCGGTGGGGGACGAGTTCTTTTTCTATCACTCGAGCTGCCCGGAGCCGGGAATTGCCGGGATTGGCAAGATTGTCGAAGCCGCCTACCCGGACCCGACGGCGTTGGAAACAGAGAGCCATTACTACGATCCGAAGGCCACTGCCGAGAAAAACCCCTGGAGCGCGATCGATGTCGCGCACGTTGAAACGTTTACCAAGGTGTTGAAGCTGGATCATCTAAAACAGCAAACGGCGCTGGCCGAGATGCCACTGGTGCAGAAGGGCTCAAGACTATCGGTGATGCCGGTGACTGCCGAGCAGTGGGCAGCAGTGCTTGATCTACGCTAAATGATGCATAACCGCCGGGCATTCTGGCTTACCTTGGCAACAGGTCCGACTTGACCCTCAGTTGACTATCATCAAGGTGCTCAAATGCGTTCCTGCCAGACTGGAACGCTATGGAAGCAGGATGCCGACATGTCAACGCACAGCCGCTCTTCGCTGTTCTTCGTTTTTTTATTGGGGGCCGTGCTGGTCGCCGCCGCAGGGTTGGGTTATTGGCGGTCGACCGTTAACCGACTGCCCGAAGGGTTGCATGTCGGCAATGGTCGACTTGAAGCCACTGAAGTGCAGATCGCCAGCAAAACACCCGGTCGATTGGCTGAAGTGCTGGTGGACGAGGGTGACAAGGTAACCCGCGGCCAGCTATTGGCCCGCATGGACACCCGGACCCTCGAGGCCCAGCGCAACCAGGCGGAAGCCGAAGTGATACGCGTCCGGGAAAATCTTTCCGCGGCCCAGGCCAATGTGAAACTGCGCCAGAGCGAGCAACTGCTAGCCCAACAAGAGCTCAAACGCTCCCAGGCGTTGTTCAATCGTGGTTTCGCCAGCGGCCAGATCATCGACCAGCAGCAGTCTCGCTTCGACACAGCCAACGCGGCTGTGACCGCGGCCCGCGCCCAGGTGTCCGCCGTCGGTGCAGCCATTGGTGCGGCACAGGCACAAGTGGCTCAGTTGAACAGTGAAATCGACGACAGCAGTTTGCGGGCCCCCATCGACGGGATCATTCAGCTTCGCATGGCCGAGCCGGGAGAAGTGATCGGCGCCGGAGGGCGAGTGTTGCTGCTGATCGACCCGAACGACCAATACATGAACCTCTATCTTGCAGCATCCGTCGCCGGACGCCTGGCGGTCGGCGATGAAGCGCGAATCCTGCTGGACGCCCTGCCCGACCAACCGCTGCCGGCAAAAATCAGTTTCGTGGCAGCCAAGTCGCAGTTCACGCCCAAAGAAGTCGAGACCCGCGACGAACGTCAGAAGCTGGTGTTTCGGGTCAAGCTACATTTGACCCACCCCAGCGCCATCCCCCAGGCCAAACCGGGAATGCCCGGTAATGGCTACGTGCGTACTGCTGCCATCGACTGGCCGGCCAATCTGCAATGACCGGCCTGGCACTGCATGCCAATCGCCTTCAGCACCGCTATGGCGAACGTCATGCGCTGACCGACATCACGCTCAGCCTACCCACCGGCACCCGATGTGGATTGATTGGTCCGGATGCCGCCGGTAAATCCAGCTTGCTGGGGCTGATCGCGGGTGTGAAGACGCTACAGCAAGGCCAACTGGAGGTGCTCGGTGGCTCGATCCGGGATCGGCACCACCGCAACAGCCTCTACACCCGTATCGCGTTCATGCCTCAAGGGCTGGGTGGCAACCTGTACCCTGATCTGTCGATTCGCGAGAACATTCACTTCTTCGCCACACTGTTCGGGCTGTCCAGGGCACAAAGCAATCAGCGCATGCACAGCCTGCTGCTCGCCACCGATCTGTTGCGATTTGCCGAGCGCCCGGCCGGTAAGCTGTCGGGAGGCATGAAACAGAAGCTCGGTCTTTGTTGCGCACTGATCCATGAGCCGGACTTGTTGATCCTCGATGAGCCGACCACTGGCGTCGACCCCTTGTCCCGACGGCATTTCTGGGAGTTGATCGACGACGTTCGGCGCCAACGCCCGCAATTGACGCTACTGGTCGCCACCGCCTACATGGAAGAGGCCGAACAGTTCGAACACTGCCTGATGCTCGATGGCGGCAAGCTGATCGCCGCCGGTTTGAGCCGTGACCTGCGGGCGGTAACCCCCAGTGGCAAGCTCGATGAAGCCTTCACCCACTTTCAGGGCGACAGCGGCCACGATAACCAGCCGCTGGTGATTCCTGCGCGAACCAACGCTACTGCCGACATCGCTATCCAGGCCCATGACCTGACTCTGCGCTTCGGCGATTTCACGGCAGTGGACAAGGTCAGCTTCGCCATCGGCCGCGGCGAGATCTTCGGGTTCCTGGGCTCCAATGGCTGTGGCAAAACCACCACCATGAAGGTGCTTACAGGGCTGATCCCGGCCAGCGGGGGCAGTGCCACGCTGCTGGGCAACCCTGTGAACGCCAAGGATCTGCGCACCCGCAAGCGCGTTGGATTCATGTCTCAGAGTTTCTCGCTCTACGGCGAACTCAGCGTGCGGCAGAACCTGGAATTGCACGCCAGACTGTTCGATCTGGCCCAAGCCGACAGTACTCAACGCATCGACGAACTGATCCAGCGCTTCAGCCTTGCCAGCGTCGCCCATCAGCCGTCCGGTGCAATGCCACTGGGTCTGCGTCAACGGTTATCCTTGGCCGTGGCGGTTCTGCATCGCCCGGAAGTGCTCATCCTCGACGAACC
The DNA here is from genome assembly GCF_028823535.1 of Pseudomonas serbica. Classification (GTDB taxonomy): domain Bacteria; phylum Pseudomonadota; class Gammaproteobacteria; order Pseudomonadales; family Pseudomonadaceae; genus Aquipseudomonas; species Aquipseudomonas serbica. The sequence goes on from NZ_JAQIYM010000001.1 coordinate 367,560, forward strand.
CACCTCCGGCGTCGACCCGGCGGCGCGGGACGATTTCTGGCGATTGCTGCTCGAACTGTCCCGCGAACAAGGCGTGACGATCTTCCTGTCCACCCACTTCATGAATGAAGCCCAGCGCTGCGACCGCATCTCATTGATGCACGCAGGCAAGGTACTGGCCTGTGACACCCCGGCAGCACTGCAACAGCAGTTCAAAAGCCAGACGCTAGAGGCCGCGTTCGTCACCTGCCTGGAACAGGCCCAGAGCCCAATCGAAACTGCAGCGCCACCGGCGCCCATCGACACCACGAGCGCGCCCACCACATCGATGATTGAGCGCCGCTTCAGTATTGGGCGGCTGCGGGCATTGGCGGGTCGTGAAGGCAAGGAATTACTGCGCGACAGAGTACGCCTGGCCTTCGCTCTGCTCGGGGCGATGTTCATGATGGTGATTTTCGGCTACGGGATCTCCCTGGACGTCGAGAATCTCGCCTTCGCCGTCTACGACCAGGACCAGACCCCGCAAAGCCGGGCTTACCTGGAGGCCTTTCGCGGTTCCCGTTACTTCGACGAGCAGCCCCCGATAGGCGATCCGGCGAAGTTGCATCGACGATTGCAGCGCTCGGAGATCAAACTGGCGCTGCAGATCCCGCCCGGATTCGGCCGGGATCTGTTCGCCGGTCGCCAGCCCACGGTGGCGGCCTGGCTCGAGGGTGGCATGCCGTTTCGCGCCGAAACCAGCCGCAATTATGTGGAAGCGGTACACCAGGCTAACCTGGAGCAGTTGGCGGACCAGTCCAGTCCCGCGCCGTCCCGGCAAGCGCCAGCCAAACTGCAAACACGTTTCCGCTACAACCAGGATGTCGTCAGCGTCAACGCCATCGGCCCCGGAGTGATGGCACTGATCCTGGCGTTCATCCCGGCCATGCTGACGGCGCTGGGCATCGTGCGAGAGAAGGAACTGGGCTCGATCACCAACTTCTACGCCACACCGCTGACCCGCCTGGAGTTCCTGTTAGGTAAACAAGTCCCGTATCTGGCCGTCAGCCTGATCAATCTCGCCGTGCTGACCGCCATGAACCGCTGGCTGTTCGGCGTCCCTTTCAAGGGCAGTGCACTGACCCTGGCTTTCGGCGGATTGCTCTACGTGCTGGCAACCACCAGCATGGGTCTGTTGATTTCGTCATTCACCCGAACCCAGATCGCCGCGATTCTCGGCACCATGATCATCACCAGCCTGCCGACCATCCAGTTTTCCGGCTTGATCGTGCCGAGGTCGTCGCTAGAGGGTGCGGCCGCGGTCATGGGGATGATGTTTCCGGCAGGCTATTTTCTCGATATCGCCGTCGGCACCTTTACCAAGGCGCTGGATATCCGACAGTTGTGGCCGCAATGCCTGGCACTGCTCGGATTCTTTCTCGGGTTCACCGGCTTGAGCCTGGCCATGCTGAAAAAGCAGGAGGTCTGATGCACAAGCTTGCGCACATCCTGCGACTTGGCCTCAAGGAGCTCTCGAGCCTGCAACATGACAACGTATTGCTGCTGTTCCTGTTCTACGCCTTCACGGTAGCGATCTACATGCCGGCCGCAGGCTCAGTGATCGGTGTGCACAACGCCAGTGTGGCCATGGTCGATGAAGATCACAGCCCTCTGTCACGCCAACTGGCCCAGGTCCTGCGGCCGCCGGAATTTCAACCGCCGGTACCGCTGCCTTATGACCAAATGGACGAGGTGCTGGACAGTGGGCGGTACACCTTCGTGATCAATGTTCCAGCCAATTTTCAGGCCGATCTGTTGGGCGGTCACCAGCCGGCACTGCAGGTCAACGTTGATGCCACCGCCATGAGCCAGGCGTTCATGGGTGCTGGCTATATCGGGCGGATTTTCCAGCGCGAACTGTTGAACTACAGTGGCCAGGGCGATGCGGCGAGCCAGGCCCCCGTGCTGCTGACGACACGAGCGCTGTTCAATGCCAACCTGGAGGGTGGCTGGTTCCTGGCGGTCATCCAGATCGTCAACAACATCACGATCCTGGCCATCATCCTGACGGGCACAGCACTGCTGCGTGAACGCGAGCATGGCACCCTGGATCATTTGCTGGTGCTGCCACTGACGGCACTGGAAATCATGCTGGCAAAAGTCTGGAGCAACATGCTGGTGGTGGTGCTCTGCACCTGGGTATCGCTGGAAGTCATCGTCAAAGGCGCCCTGGGCGTGCCACTGGCGGGCTCCATGAGCTTTTTCCTGCTGGTAACGGCGGTTTATCTGTTCGCCAGCACGGCGCTGGGAATATTCCTCGCGACCCTGGCACGCTCGACACCGCAGTTCGGCTTATTGGCAATTCCGGTGATCATCCCCATGCTGCTGCTTTCCGGCGGCAGCACGCCCCTCGACAGCATGCCGCAATGGCTGCAATGGGTGATGCAGGGCTCGCCATCGACGCACTTCGTCAGCCTCAGCGCCGCGATTCTTTTTCGCGACGCCGGCATCGATGTCGTCTGGCCGGACTTGCTGGCATTAAGCGGCATCGGCCTGCTGTTCTTTACCATTGCGCTGATGCGGTTTCGCAAGAGCCTGGCGTCCTGATGAACGAGTAAAGAGCCACTCTCGCAACGAGGCCCGCCAGGACAGCAAAAAGCTTATTGGATGATCAGGTTGTTGAACAACAGATCCTCAACCACCGGCTTGCCCGTTTCATCATTCATGATCTGCTGGGTCTGCTTCAACGCTTCCTGACGCAGCTTTTCCTTGGCCTCGACATTGTTCATCGTCTCGGTGGACTGCTGGGCAAACAACGCCACCAGTTGATTGCGAATCAGCGGCTCGTTGGCCTTGACCGCCTTGGCGGCCTCGTCGCCGGTCACACGCAAGGCCACATCGGCCTTGTAGACCTTGAGCTTGGGCGTGCCATCCAGTCCGTAGTTGCCCACGAACGGCGGGCTCAAGGTGACATAATTGACCTTTGGCGCCACCTCTTCCTTGGCTTCCTCGGCCACCGCCGCCACAGGCAGGGACAGGGCCAGCAACAACATGATCCACGCTTTCACAATTCGCTCCTTATCCGGTTTGCGGCCCAGCATAACCACCCGCCACGCCAACACAAGCTTATGGCTGACTATCAGGGTCGGGCATGCTCGTTGACCCGTCGACTCACACACCTACACTTATCGGCCATCACTCCAAAAGGAATAGCCCTGATGAAAGCCGTGCTGTGCAAAGCCTTCGGTCCTGCCGAATCGCTGGTACTGGAAGACGTCGCCAGTCCTGTCGCGAAGAAGAACGAAATCCTGCTGGAGGTGCATGCCGCCGGGGTGAACTTCCCCGACACGCTGATCATCGAGGGCAAGTACCAGTTCAAACCGCCCTTCCCTTTTTCCCCGGGCGGTGAAGCCGCTGGCGTCGTCAGCGAAGTGGGCGAAAAAGTCAGCCACCTGAAGGTTGGCGATCGGGTCATGGCCCTGACCGGCTGGGGCAGTTTTGCCGAACAGGTCGCGGTACCCGGTTACAACGTGTTGCCGATCCCGCCCTCCATGGACTTCAACACCGCCGCCGCCTTCAGCATGACCTATGGCACCTCGATGCACGCCCTCAAGCAACGCGGCAACCTGCAACCCGGCGAAACCCTGCTGGTATTGGGCGCCTCCGGCGGTGTCGGCCTGGCGGCAGTAGAGATCGGCAAGGCCATGGGCGCCCGGGTGATCGCCGCGGCCAGCAGCGCGGAAAAACTCGCCGTGGCCAAGGCCGCGGGTGCCGATGAACTGATCAACTACAGCGAAACCAGCCTCAAGGACGAAATCAAACGCCTGACCGACGGCCAGGGTGCCGACGTGATCTACGACCCTGTGGGTGGCGACCTGTTCGACCAGGCCATCCGCGCCATCGCCTGGAACGGCCGCCTGCTGGTGGTCGGCTTTGCCAGCGGACGCATCCCCGAACTGCCGGTGAACCTGGCACTGCTCAAAGGTGCGGCGGTGCTCGGCGTGTTCTGGGGCTCGTTCGCCCAACGCCAGCCGCAGGATAACGCCGCCAACTTCCAGCAGCTGTTTGACTGGTTTGCCGAGGGCAAGTTGAAGCCGCTGGTGTCGCAGGTGTATCCGTTGAGCAATGCGGCGCAGGCCATCAATGATCTTGGCCAGCGCAAGGCTGTCGGGAAGGTGGTGGTGCAGGTTCGATAAGCTCCCAATCGGTCTGAACTACGATATCGTAGTTCAGACCATGTCAGCCCAGGCCAAGCACTAAAGCAACTTTCGAATACCCTGCGGCAAATACCGCACGTACCTGGAAACAGGGTTACTGCGGCACTCACTGACTATGATTGGCACCTTGCGATTCAACTGGGTTATCAGTTCAAGGCGCCGCTCGTTCGATAACATGTCTTTTGAAAACGCTTTCGTCAGATAAGCGCGGGTGTAGTAGAACGCCGCGGAATCCGTCCATCTGTGCTCGGGTGTATCGACAAGCGCGTTATTGAGATCGCGACATCGCAGTTCGTTGAGCCACTTGTTGGTATCGATCGTCATATCCCAATCGTAGCCAAACACCATCGGCGCAACCATGTCCTGTTCGGCAGGTTTATCGCCATCGACGGTCCAGGGCTTGAACCGCCACTGCGCTATCGCCACCCGGGTCGCTTCAGCCAGGTCCGGGTGATCGCTTTGTACAATCTTCACCTTGCTGATTGAACCATCGGCCTTGACCGTGAACCCGACCCGGACAGTACCGACCACCCCGGCCCTCTGCAGTGCCAGTGGATAGATCGGCTTGGGATTGTTCTCCGGTATCAGAAAAAACTCTTCAGCCCGGATTTCACCCGATACCACCAGGATCAACAGCAACACAAACCAACGCATACCTCCTCCCTCTTGATGCAAATGCCAGGTCCTGGCCGCAACAAAAAGGCTACAGACCGACGGCCTCAAGCTGAAGGTCGCGGCTTCCGGTAAAGGGGCAGGACATTTCCCAAAGGCCTGCCTTCACCCGCCGCATCAAACAGGAACGCTGTAATAATTCCTACAACGCACTTCATTTATACCTGAGCGACATGTTCATAAAGGAACACTCGAATTCCAACATTTCCGCTATTTTGCCGATGCGAACCGGTGCTATTTTCGGTAACGAAACTGTAACATTCGTATCCGCAGTCAAAACAAGAAATTTGGAGCTCTTGAATGTTTGCTTTCTTTCGTCCTGCCACGCATCAGGCTCCCTTGCCTGAAGAAAAAATAGACAGCACCTACCGACGCCTGCGTTGGCAGATCTTCGCCGGTATCTTCATCGGTTACGCCGGTTACTACCTGCTGCGCAAAAACTTCTCCCTGGCCATGCCTTATCTGATCGAAGAGGGCTACACCCGAGGAGAGCTGGGGGTGGCGCTGTCGGCGATTGCCATCGCCTACGGCTTGTCCAAGTTCCTGATGGGCATCGTGTCCGACCGTTCCAACCCGCGCTTCTTCCTGCCGTTTGGCCTCGTGGTCTCGGCGGCGGTGATGTTCACGTTCGGTTTTGCCCATTGGGCGACATCCAGCGTGACCATCATGTTCGTCCTGCTGTTCATCAATGGCTGGGCGCAGGGCATGGGCTGGCCGCCAAGCGGGCGGACCATGGTGCACTGGTGGTCGCAGAAGGAACGCGGTGGCGTGGTGTCCCTGTGGAACGTGGCGCACAACGTCGGTGGCGGTTTGATCGGCCCGCTGTTCCTGATCGGCATGGGCCTGTTCAACGACTGGCACGCGGCGTTTTATGTGCCAGCGGCGGTGGCCATGGCCGTGGCCGTGTTTGCCTTCATCACCATGCGCGACACCCCGCAATCGGTCGGCCTGCCGCCGATCGAGAAGTACAAGAACGATTACCCGGAAGGCTACGACGCCAGCCACGAAGAAGAATTCAGCGCCAAGGAAATCTTCGTCAAATACGTGCTGCGCAACAAAATGCTCTGGTACATCGCCCTGGCCAACGTCTTCGTCTACCTGCTGCGCTACGGCGTGCTGGACTGGGCGCCGACCTACCTCAAGGAAGCCAAGGGTTTCACCGTGGACAAGACGTCTTGGGCGTACTTCTTCTACGAGTGGGCCGGTATTCCGGGCACGCTGCTGTGCGGCTGGATGTCGGACAAGATCTTCCGTGGCAACCGTGGCCTGACCGGCATGGTGTTCATGGCGCTGGTGACCGTGGCGACGCTGGTGTACTGGCTCAACCCGGCCGGTAACCCGACGGTCGACATGATTGCGCTGATCTCCATCGGCTTCCTGATCTACGGGCCGGTGATGCTGATCGGTCTACAGGCGCTGGAACTGGCACCGAAAAAAGCCGCCGGCACGGCTGCGGGCTTCACCGGCCTGTTCGGCTACCTGGGGGGATCCGTCGCGGCCAGTGCAGCGATGGGCTACACCGTGGACCATTTCGGCTGGGACGGCGGTTTCGTCTTGCTGATCGGTGCCTGCCTGCTGGCGATGGCTTTCCTTGCGCCGACGCTGTGGCACAAGCAGGTCGCCAGTCAGGGCCGCGAAGCACTCGCTTGATCATCCTTTGATTTGCAGCGCTTGAGCCGCGCCTCCAGATTCCGGTCTGGCATGGCGTGGCTACGCAGGGCGTGTACGGTCTGCTCGACATAGTCGCGAGTGGTGCCGTAACGCCCGCAAGCGTTTTCGAACACGTGGCTCAGCACGTGATCCGGCAGGTTGCCGGCGTAGCTGGGCAGGTGCCGCTCCAGGACGAATCCCAATGCCTGAACCTGATTGCCGTCCTCGAGTCGGCAATTGAGCCAGTGTGGACGATAGGACGGGAATGGCATTTCTCTTTTCCACAGTGCATACAGCGAAGCGTCCAGTTGCTCCTCCGGCAAGCGGTAGGCAAACCCGCTGCAAGAGCCGCCGCGATCCAGACCAAAGACGAGGCCAGGCATTTCCGGCGTGCCGCGATGTTCGTGGGACCACAGGTACAAACCGCGATGGTAGCCATGTACGCGTCCGCGAACCCGTTCGACCGCCGTGCACTCCGGCCGCCAGATCAGCGACCCGTAGGCGAACAGCCATACCGGGCCGCCCTTGTGGCGCGCCATGGTCGATTGCATCGAGCTGAGCAATTGTTCGTGAGTGAGTTGCGGCCCCAGATCGAGCCGCGGAGGGTAAGCCAGATTCAAGATTGACGATTCAATGGCGCTCATGGCGAATAGCGTTCAGCTCCCCGCGAGTAAAGAGTTACTTAATAGAACGCACCGCTGCAACAATAAGGCACATATGTTTTTCAAAGCAATTCAAGTGCCATGGCACCGTTGTTAATTAATTACCTGAACAAATTATAACCTACCGGTATTTATATGATTTTATAAATACCGATAAGCTATATAGAGAGATATAAGGATAAAACCGTAGGCAACATCAAGATCGCTGATCAGGATTGAGGATCAAGATCGTGGATCAAGATCGCGGATCAAGATCGCGGCGCGTACGCAAATACGTCGGCGCGCATCTGGTGGGCGTCCATCCCCGCCTCGACCAACGCATCCAGGGTGCCGTAGACCATGGCCGGCGAGCCGCTGGCATAGACATGCAAGGCCTTGAGATCGGGAAAGTCTTCGCAGACCGCTTCATGCAACATGCCGCAACGCCCCTGCCAGCCGCATTGGTCGCTGACGACTTTATGCAGGAACAGATTGGGCAGTTTCAGCCACTCATCCCAATGTTCGACTTCATAAAAGTCTTCAGGGCGACGCACCCCCCAATACAGGTGCACGGGATGCTTGAAGCCTAGCGCACGGCAATGTTCGATCAGGCCATGGACCTGGCCCATGCCCGTGCCAGCGGCGATCAGCACCAACGGACCGTCCGGCAACTCCGCCAGGTGCGTATCTCCAAACGGCATGTCGATACGCACCATCATGTTGCGTTGCAGTTGCTCGATCAGGTTCAGCGCACTGGCTTCGCGCGCCAACACGTGGATTTCCAGATCCCGCCCGCCAGAGGGTGCCGAGGCCAGGGAGAAGGATGACTTCTCGCCATTGTCGCGATGGATCATCAGGTACTGGCCCGCGTGATAACGCGGCGACTTGCCGGCAGGCGCCCGCAGCCGCACCCGCCAGGTATCGCCACCGACCTCGGTGCAACTGGTGACCTGACACGACAGACTGCGCACCGGCAACTCTCCGAGCGCGAGCACGCCATCCCACAGCACGATGCAGTCTTCCAGCGGCTCCGCTATGCAAGTGTAGAACTCGCCATGGTCACGCACGAGGCCTGCCTGCTCGACGCGCCCTTCCACCAGCAGCGCGGCGCATACATGGCAGTTACCGTTGCGGCAGCTTTGCGGGCATTCATAGCCCAGGCGACGTGCGCCATCGAGAATCCGCTCGCCGGGCAAGATATCCAGGACTGCTCCAGAGGGCTGCAAGGTTACACGCATCAATCTATTCCTAACTGATTCCAGATGGCATCGATCCGCTGGGTCACGGCGTCGTCCTTGACGATTACACGGCCCCACTCGCGCGTGGTTTCACCCGGCCATTTATGCGTGGCATCGAGCCCCATCTTCGAACCCAGGCCGGAAACCGGCGAGGCGAAGTCCAGGTAGTCGATCGGTGTGTTCTCGATCATCACCGTGTCGCGCTTGGGGTCCATGCGCGTGGTGATGGCCCAGATCACGTCGTTCCAGTCCCGCGCGTTGATATCGTCGTCGGTGACGATAACGAACTTGGTGTACATGAACTGTCGCAAAAACGACCAGACGCCGAGCATTACCCGCTTGGCATGGCCTGGGTACGACTTCTTCATGGTCACCACGGCCATCCGATAGGAACAGCCTTCGGGTGGCAGGTAGAAGTCGGTGATTTCGGGGAACTGCTTCTGCAGGATCGGCACGAACACTTCGTTCAGTGCCACACCGAGGATTGCCGGCTCATCCGGTGGACGGCCGGTGTAGGTGCTGTGGTAGATCGGCTTGATCCGGTGGGTGATGCGCTCGACGGTGAACACCGGGAAGCTGTCGACTTCGTTGTAGTAACCGGTGTGGTCGCCGTACGGCCCTTCATCGGCCATCTCGCCCGGATGAATCACCCCTTCGAGGATGATTTCGGCGGTGGCCGGCACTTGCAGGTCGTTGCCACGGCACTTGACCAGTTCGGTCCGGTTACCGCGCAGCAAGCCGGCAAAGGCGTACTCGGAAAGACTGTCTGGCACCGGGGTCACGGCACCGAGGATGGTCGCCGGGTCAGCACCCAGCGCCACGGCCACCGGGAACGGCTGGCCAGGGTGTTTCTCGCACCATTCACGGTAATCCAGCGCGCCGCCGCGGTGACTCAGCCAGCGCATGATGACCTTGTTGCGGCCGATCACTTGCTGACGGTAGATACCGAGGTTCTGCCGGTCCTTGTTCGGCCCCTTGGTGACCGTCAGGCCCCAGGTGATCAGCGGGGCGACATCGCCTGGCCAGCAGGTCTGCACGGGCAAGGTCGAAAGGTCGACGTCGTCGCCTTCGATCACCACTTCCTGGCAGATCGCGTCTTTGACGACCTTGGGCGCCATGGAGATGATCTTGCGGAAGATCGGCAGCTTGGACCAGGCGTCTTTCAGCCCCTTCGGCGGCTCGGGCTCCTTGAGGAACGCCAGCAACTTGCCGATTTCACGCAGCTCGCTGACCGCTTCGGCGCCCATGCCCAACGCGACGCGCTCGGGGGTACCGAACAGGTTGCCGAGCACGGGAATGTCAAAACCGGTAGGTTTTTCGAAGAGCAGGGCCGGGCCCTTGGCGCGCAAGGTGCGATCGCACACCTCGGTCATTTCGAGCACTGGGGACACCGGAACCTGGATGCGCTTGAGTTCGCCGCGCTGTTCCAGGCCGCTGATAAAGTCGCGCAAGTCGCGATACTGCATGCGTGAGCCTCGTGTTGGCCGTGGCGTTCGGGGCAGGCAGTTTAGCGCCGAACCCCTCTATTCAGAACCATGAACTGCCGGTTCATCAAAAATCAGATAGCAAAAAGCCGGGTTGCCCCGGCTTTTTGACCTGTTCGACTTACTTGCGCTTCATCGACAGGAAGAACTCATCGTTGGTCTTGGTCGTTTTCAGCTTGTCGACCAGGAACTCGATGGCAGCGACTTCATCCATCGGATGCAGCAGCTTGCGCAGGATCCACATGCGCTGCAACTCGTCGTCGGCGGTCAGCAACTCTTCGCGGCGAGTACCGGAACGGTTGATGTTGATGGCCGGGAACACGCGTTTTTCAGCAATGCGACGGTCCAGAGGCAGTTCCATGTTGCCGGTGCCTTTGAATTCCTCGTAGATCACTTCGTCCATCTTCGAGCCGGTTTCAACCAGCGCGGTGGCGATGATGGTCAGCGAGCCGCCTTCTTCGATGTTCCGTGCGGCGCCGAAGAAACGCTTGGGTTTCTCCAGGGCGTGGGCATCGACACCACCGGTCAGTACCTTGCCGGAGCTCGGGATCACGGTGTTGTAGGCACGGGCCAGACGGGTGATGGAGTCGAGCAGGATTACCACGTCCTTTTTGTGTTCGACCAGGCGCTTGGCCTTCTCGATCACCATCTCGGCAACCTGCACGTGGCGGGTTGGCGGCTCGTCGAACGTCGAGGCAACCACTTCGCCGCGCACGGTGCGCTGCATTTCGGTCACTTCTTCCGGACGTTCGTCGATCAGCAGCACGATCAGATGAACTTCAGGATTGTTACGAGCGATGTTCGCGGCAATGTTCTGCAGCATGATCGTCTTACCGGCTTTCGGCGGTGCAACGATCAGACCACGCTGGCCTTTACCGATCGGGGCGCACAGGTCGATGACTCGACCGGTCAAGTCTTCGGTGGAACCGTTACCGGCTTCCATCTTCATGCGCACTGTCGGGAACAGCGGGGTCAGGTTCTCGAAGAGAATCTTGTTTTTCGCGTTTTCCGGACGGTCGAAGTTGATCGTGTCGACCTTGAGCAGCGCGAAATACCGCTCGCCTTCCTTCGGAGGGCGGATCTTGCCAACGATGGTGTCACCGGTGCGCAAGTTGAAGCGACGGATCTGGCTCGGCGAGACGTAGATATCGTCAGGGCCGGCGAGATAGGAGGCGTCTGCAGAGCGGAGGAAGCCGAAGCCGTCCTGGAGAATCTCCAGCACGCCATCACCGGAGATTTCCTCGCCGCTTTTCGCGTGCTTTTTGAGCAGGGAGAAAATCACGTCCTGCTTGCGCGAACGGGCCATATTTTCTATGCCCATCTGTTCGGCCAATTCGAGCAGTTCGGTAATCGGCTTTTGCTTGAGTTCAGTCAGATTCATATAGGAATGACGTAATCATTTATGGAGGGGGGAAATTAAGCTTTTGGCTTAATGAGGCCGCGCCGCGGAGAAGGCGACAGGATCGCGTACTTATTCGAAAAGGAGAGCGTCGGCGACGGCTAGCAGGGGGCACTGGAGAAACCAGCGCGGGGCCGAATGTAACACCTGAGTTTCGGAGCGTCTAGCCCTCCACAACGAAAAAAGCCCCGCTATTTACGGGGCTTTTCTCTGACACGCTGCTACGACGCTTAGATGTTGGCGTCGAGGAAAGCCGCCAGTTGCGACTTCGACAGTGCGCCGACCTTGGTCGCTTCAACGTTGCCGTTCTTGAACAGCATCAGTGTCGGGATACCGCGCACGCCGTGCTTGGCGGGGGTTTCCTGGTTTTCGTCGATGTTCAGCTTGGCAACGGTCAGCTTGCCTTTGTAGGTCTCGGCAATTTCGTCCAGGACAGGAGCGATCATTTTGCAAGGGCCGCACCACTCAGCCCAGTAGTCGACCAGTACAGCGCCTTCAGCCTTGAGTACGTCGGCCTCGAAGCTAGCGTCGCTAACGTGTTTGATAAGATCGCTGCTCATGGAATTCTCCAGGGTTGTAAGCAAAAAAACGTGGCCCATCATAGCCGCCCTTCCCCTGTTCAGGAAGGTGCAGATGATTGAGTCTCGCTATGGTGTTGCATGAGTTTGGGTATAGCTCAGGTCAGGCGGTGGCGGGAGCGACGAACGCGATCCCGGTGCGCATCGCCGCGTTGCGCACGTGTTCGTGCATGGCCTTTTGTGCAGCCCCCGAGGCCCGGCGCGCCAGCGCGCGAAGGATCTTGCGGTGCTCCTGCCAGGTTTCCATGGCTCGCTCGGCCCGGATGAACGGTAGCTTCTGGCTCTCCAGGAAGATGTCGGCGCTGGCCGTCAGGATGCTCAGCATCGCCTGATTGCCGCTGGCCAGCAGAATGCGTCGATGAAACTCAAAGTCCAGCCGCGCCGCCGCTTCAAAGTCGCCAGATTTCAGTTCGTTGCGCATGGCGGCGACGTTATCTTCCAGCGCATCGAGCTCATCGGTACTCAAGGTCACGGCCGCCAGCCCCGCCGCAAACCCCTCCAGCGCATAACGCAGCTGGAAGATATCCAGAGGCGAAGCCTGTGCCGCGAACGGCCAACCGGGCGCAGCCTCGCCTCGCGGCAGCTCCACCGGCGACTGCACGAACACGCCTTTACCCGGCTGTATGCTGATGACACCCAGCGCACTGAGCGATGACAACGCCTCGCGCAACGACGCCCGACTGACGCCCAATTGCACCGCCAGGTCCCGCTGCGAAGGCAAGGCATCCCCGGGCCCGAAACCCCGTTCGGTGATCAGCTTGCGGATGGCTTGCAGCGCCACTTCAGGTACGGCGCGGGAGATCGAATTCATGGTTTTCCACTAGAACCAGGCCAATGTGCGATCAGTTGTAAAGCTATTCGGGGCGCCCGGCAAGTCGTGCCCCATGGGGGTTCGGTCACTTTCCTGGCTGCGCCATCAGGGTGCGAAACGCCACCTGACTGTTCAGACCAGTAAGACCGTGCGACGCCAGCAAAACCGCGGCCTGGCGCCCCGTAAACGCCATGTTGGCATGGCCCATGCTCTGTCGATCCGCAGAAATCACTTCCCGAAGATCCGGAGACTTGCCATGACCCAGCGTTACAGCGCCCTCCTCGCAGCCTTGTTCGCCAGTTTCGTACTGAGCCAGGCTCCCGCTCATGCCGATGCTCTGGAGGATGTGGTCCAGCGCGGCGTCCTCAAGGTCGCCGTACCGCAGGACTTCCCGCCTTTCGGCTCGGTCGGCCCGGACATGAAACCCCGCGGCCTGGACATCGACACCGCCAAACTGCTGGCCGACCAGCTCAAGGTCAAACTCGAACTGACCCCGGTCAACAGCACCAACCGCATTCCGTTCCTGACCACCGGCAAGGTCGACCTGGTGATCTCCAGCCTCGGTAAAAACCCCGAGCGCGAAAAGGTCATCGATTTCTCCCGCGCCTATGCACCCTTCTACCTCGCGGTGTTCGGTCCTCCAGACGCCGACATCAAAAGCCTGGACGACCTCAAGGGCAAGACCATCAGCGTCACCCGTGGCGCTATCGAAGACATCGAGCTGACCAAGGTCGCCCCCGAGGGTGTGACCATCAAGCGCTTCGAAGACAACAACTCGACCATCGCCGCGTATCTGGCCGGGCAAGTCGACCTGATCGCCAGCGGCAACGTGGTGATGGTCGCCATCAGCGAGAAGAGCCCGAAGCGCGTGCCAGCGTTGAAAGTGAAGCTCAAGGACTCGCCAGTCTACGTCGGCGTGAACAAGAACGAGCCGGCGCTGCTGGACAAGGTCAACCAGATCCTCGTCACCGCAAAAACCGACGGCGCGCTGGAAAAAAACGCCCTGACCTGGCTGAAAGAACCGCTGCCGGCCGACCTCTGATCCGGCGCGCAGGAGACACGCTATGGCTTATCAGTTCGATTTCTTGCCGGTGGTCCACAACACCGACCTGCTGCTGCGTGGTGCGCTGTTCACCCTTGAGCTGACGGCCATCGGCGCGGTGCTGGGGGTGGGCCTTGGCATCATCGGGGCGCTGGTGCGGGCGTGGAACATCCGCCCTTTCGCCGGGATTTTCGCGGTCTACGTCGAGTTGATCCGCAATACGCCGTTCCTGGTGCAGTTGTTCTTCATCTTCTTCGGCCTGCCGTCGCTTGGCGTGCAGATTTCCGAGTGGCAGGCCGCCGTGCTGGCGATGGTGATCAATCTGGGTGCCTACTCGACCGAGATCATCCGTGCCGGTATCCAGGCGATCCCGCGCGGCCAGCTGGAGGCCGCAGCGGCGCTGGCCATGACGCGCTTCGAAGCGTTCCGCCACGTGGTGCTGCTACCGGCGCTGGGCAAGGTCTGGCCGGCCTTGAGCAGCCAGATCATCATCGTCATGCTCGGCTCGGCAGTCTGCTCGCAGATCGCCACCGAAGAGCTGAGCTTCGCCGCCAACTTTATCCAGTCGCGCAACTTCCGCGCCTTTGAAACCTATGCCCTGACCACGCTGCTCTACCTGTGCATGGCCTTGTTGATCCGCCAGTTGCTGAACTGGATCGGCCAGCGATTTATTGCAAGGAGCACTCGATGAGCGATTTCACTTTCTGGGACATCGTGCGCAACCTGCTTACCGGCCTGCAATGGACGCTGGCGCTGTCGCTGGTGGCGTTTGTCGGCGGTGGACTGATCGGCTTGCTGGTCATGGTGATGCGCATTTCGAACAAACCCTTGCCGCGCAGCTTTGCCCGTACCTACATCGAATTGTTTCAGGGCACGCCGCTGCTGATGCAGCTGTTCCTGGTGTTCTTCGGCGTCGCGCTGGCCGGGGTGGAGATTTCGCCGTGGGCCGCGGCAGCAATAGCCTTGACGTTGTTCACCAGCGCCTATCTGGCGGAGATCTGGCGGGGTTGCGTCGAGTCGATTCCCAATGGCCAGTGGGAAGCCTCGTCGAGCCTGGCGCTGAACCCGCTGGAGCAACTGCGCTACGTGATCCTGCCGCAAGCATTGCGCATCGCCGTGGCGCCGACCGTGGGTTTCTCGGTGCAAGTGGTCAAGGGCACCGCCGTGACCTCGATCATCGGCTTCACTGAACTGACCAAGACCGGCGGCATGTTGGCCAATGCCACCTTCGAACCTTTCATGGTCTACGGCCTCGTCGCCCTCGGCTACTTCCTGCTCTGCTACCCCTTGTCCCTCAGTGCGCGCTACCTGGAAAGGAGACTGCATGCCTCTGCTTAGAATTTCCGCCCTGCATAAATACTATGGCGACCACCACGTGCTCAAAGGCATCGACCTGAGTGTCGAGCAAGGCCAGGTGGTGGCGATCATCGGCCGCAGCGGGTCGGGCAAGTCGACCTTGCTGCGCACCCTCAACGGCCTGGAATCGATCAACGACGGCGTCATCGAAGTCGACGGCGAATACCTTGACGCCGCCCGTGCCGACCTGCGCAGCCTGCGGCAGAAAGTCGGGATGGTGTTCCAGCAGTTCAACCTGTTCCCACACCTGACGGTCGGCGAGAACGTGATGCTCGCGCCACAGGTGGTGCAGAAAGTCCCGAAAGCCAAGGCCGCCGAACTGGCGCGGGAGATGCTGGAACGCGTGGGCCTCGGGGAGAAATTCGACGCCTTCCCGGATCGGTTGTCCGGCGGACAGCAACAGCGAGTGGCGATCGCCCGCGCGTTGGCAATGTCGCCCAAGGTGTTGCTGTGCGACGAAATCACCTCGGCGCTGGACCCGGAGTTGGTCAATGAAGTGCTCAGCGTGGTTCGCCAGCTGGCCAAGGAAGGCATGACCTTGATCATGGTGACCCACGAGATGCGATTTGCCCGGGAGGTTGGGGACAAGTTGGTGTTCATGCATCAGGGGCTGGTGCATGAGGTGGGTGATCCGAAGGAGTTGTTTGCCAATCCGCAGACTGTGGAGCTGGCGAATTTCATTGGCACGGTGGAAGCGCCAGTCTGATGGAAATTTAGTGCCTGTGAGGCCGCAATCGCGAGCAAGCCCGCTTCCACAGGGTTCTCTGCCGGAGCACAGTGGTGTGTTCGACGCAAAAAACCGTGGGAGCAGGCTTGCCCGCGAAGAGGCCATTTGCATCGCCGCAACGCCTACGCGTTGGCGCCAGCCTTTGATCGTGGCACGATGTCGAGGTTATCGACCGAGACCCTGACCATGCCGCAATCCCAAGCCAAGAATCTGTCCCTGATCGCCGCTATCGACCTGGGCTCCAACAGCTTTCACATGGTCGTGGCCAAGGCCCAGAACGGTGAAATCCGTATTCTCGAGCGTCTCGGGGAGAAGGTTCAGCTGGCCGCCGGTATCGATGAGGAGCGCAAGCTCAGCGAAGAATCCATGCAACGCGGGCTCGATTGCCTCAAGCGCTTCGCCCAACTGATCAACGGCATGCCCACCGGTGCCGTACGGATCGTCGGCACCAACGCCCTGCGTGAAGCCCGCAACCGCAACGAATTCATCCACCGCGCCGAAGAAATCCTCGGCCACCCGGTGGAAGTCATCTCCGGCCGTGAAGAAGCGCGACTGATCTATCTGGGCGTGTCCCACACCCTCGCCGACACCCCGGGCAAACGCCTGGTGGCCGACATCGGCGGTGGCAGTACCGAATTCATCATCGGCCAGCGCTTCGAACCACTGCTGCGCGAAAGCCTGCAGATGGGTTGCGTCAGCTACACCCAGCGCTATTTCAAGGACGGCAAGATCACCCCGGCCCGCTACGCCCAGGCCTACACTGCGGCGCGGCTGGAGATCATGAGCATCGAACATGCCCTGCACCGCCTGACCTGGGATGAAGCCATCGGCTCCTCGGGCACCATCCGCGCCATCGGCCTGGCGCTGAAGGCCGGCGGCCACGGCAGCGGCGAGGTCAACGCCCAGGGCCTGGCCTGGCTCAAGCGCAAGCTGATCAAGCTGGGCGACGTCGACAAGATCGACTTCGAAGGCATCAAGCCGGACCGACGGGCGATATTCCCGGCTGGCCTGGCCATCCTCGAAGCTATTTTCGACTCCCTTGAATTGCAGCGCATGGACCACTGTGAAGGCGCACTGCGCGAAGGTGTGCTCTACGACCTGCTGGGTCGCCATCATCACGAAGACGTGCGTGAACGCACCCTGACCTCGCTGATGGAGCGTTATCACGTCGACCTGGAGCAGGCAGTGCGCGTCGAACGCAAGGCCTTGCATGCCTTCGATCAGGTAGCCAAGGACTGGGACCTGGAAGACGGCGTCTGGCGAGAATTGCTTGGCTGGGCGGCCAAGGTGCATGAAGTGGGCCTGGACATCGCTCACTACCAGTACCACAAGCACGGCGCCTACCTGATCGAACACTCGGACCTGGCCGGCTTCTCCCGCGAGGACCAACTGATGCTCGCGCTGCTTGTGCGCGGTCATCGTCGTAACATTCCCAAGGACAAGTTCGCCGATTTCGGCGATGACGGCATCAAGCTGATTCGCCTGTGCGTGCTGCTGCGCTTTGCGATCCTGTTCCACCACATTCGTGGCACCCAGCAAATGCCCCAGGTGGAGCTGAACGCCCATGGCAATAGCCTCGAAGTGGTGTTCCCGGAGAACTGGCTGGATGAAAACCAGCTGACCCAGGCCGACTTCGAAATCGAAGCGCAATGGCTGACGCGGGTGGATATCGTCCTTACCGCGCGATAAACAACCTATCGCCGCAAAACGGTCCCTGTAGGAGCCGGCTTGCCGGCGAAGGCGTCATTGAGCCTGGTGTCGAATCGAGGACGCCTTCGCTGCGATGCGGCGACCCGACAAGCCAGCTCCTACAGAATTTGGGTGGAAACAAAAATGGCGATCCCTCGGGATCGCCATTTTTTATTGCCCTCCGGCGTTAACGCACTGCCAGGATCGGGCTACCCAACCGCTCCAGCAACGTAGCCTGGGCGCTGCGCGGGTTCTGGTTGCCGGTCGGCGTATTGCGGATGTAACGGCCGTCCGACTGCAGGCTCCAGCTGTGGGTGTTATCGGTCAGATACAGCTCCAGCTCTTTCTTGACCCGCATGATCAGCTTCTTGCCCTCCACCGGGAAGCAAGTCTCGACGCGCTTGTCGAGGTTGCGCTCCATCCAGTCGGCACTGGACAGGAACATCTGTTCATCGCCGCCATTGAGGAAGTAGAAGACCCGGGTGTGCTCCAGGAAGCGCCCGATGATCGAGCGAACATGGATGTTGTGCGAGACCCCGGCGATACCTGGCCGCAGGCAGCACATGCCACGCACCACCAGATCGATGCGCACGCCCGACTGGCTGGCCTTGTACAGCGCGCGGATGATCTTCGGATCGGTCAGCGAGTTGAACTTGGCGATGATGTGCGCCGGTTTGCCCTCGAGGGCGAACTGGGTTTCCCGGGCAATCATGTCGAGCATGCCCTTTTTCAGGGTGAACGGCGCGTGCAGCAGCTTCTTCATGCGCAGCGTCTTGCCCATGCCGATCAACTGGCTGAACAGTTTGCCGACGTCTTCGCACAGGGCGTCGTCGGAGGTCAGCAGGCTGTAGTCGGTGTACAGGCGGGCGTTACCGGCATGGTAGTTACCCGTGCCCAGGTGGGCATAACGCACGATCTCGCCCGCTTCGCGACGCAGGATCAGCATCATCTTGGCGTGGGTCTTGAAGCCGACCACGCCGTAGATCACCACCGCACCGGCCGCTTGCAGACGGCTGGCCAGTTGCAGGTTGGATTCCTCATCGAAGCGCGCGCGCAATTCGATCACCGCGGTGACCTCCTTGCCGTTACGCGCCGCGTCCACCAACGCATCGACGATTTCCGAGTTGGCGCCGGAGCGGTACAGGGTCTGGCGTACAGCCAGAACGTGCGGGTCTTTTGCCGCTTGGCGCAGCAGGTCGACCACCGGGGTGAACGACTCGAACGGGTGCAGCAGCAGAATATCCTGCTTGCTGACCACGCTGAAAATGTTCTCGCTGTTTTGCAACAGTTTCGGGATCTGCGGGGTGAACGGCAAGTACTGCAGCTCGCGTTGGCTGTCCAGGCCGGTGATGCTGAACAGACGCGTCAGGTTCACCGGGCCATTGACTTGATACAGCTCGGTCTCGCTCAGGTTGAACTGCTTGAGCAAGTAGTCGGACAGGTGTTTCGGGCAGGTGTCGGCGACTTCCAGTCGCACCGCGTCGCCGTAACGACGGGAGAACAACTCGCCGCGCAGGGCCCGCGCCAGGTCTTCGACGTCTTCGGAGTCCAGCGCCAGGTCGGCGTTCCGGGTCAGGCGGAACTGGTAGCAGCCCTTGACCTTCATGCCCTGGAAGAGGTCATCGGCGTGGGCATGGATCATCGACGACAGGAACACATAGTTGTCACCGGCGCCGCCGACTTCTTCCGGCACCTTGATGATGCGCGGCAGCAGGCGCGGGGCCGGGATGATCGCCAGGCCAGAGTCGCGACCGAAGGCGTCGATGCCTTCGAGCTCGACGATGAAGTTCAGGCTCTTGTTCACCAGCAACGGGAACGGGTGCGTCGGGTCGAGGCCGATCGGGGTGATGATCGGGGCGATTTCGTCGCGGAAATAGCGGCGTACCCAGGTCTTGAGCTTGGTCGTCCAGTTGCGGCGACGGATGAAGCGGACCTGATGCTTTTCCAGTTCCGGCAGCAGAATGTCGTTGAGGATCGCGTATTGGCGATCAACGTGACCGTGCACCAGCTCGCTGATGCGGGCCAGGGCCTGGTGCGGTTGCAGGCCGTCGGCGCCCGCCTGTTCACGGGCGAAGGTGATCTGCTTCTTCAGGCCGGCAACGCGAATCTCGAAGAACTCGTCCAGATTGCTGGAGAAGATCAGCAGGAACTTCAGCCGCTCCAGCAACGGATAGGATTCGTCCAGTGCCTGCTCCAGCACGCGGATATTGAACTGCAGTTGCGACAGCTCACGGTGGATGTACAGGCTGCTGTCATCCAGGCCGGGAATGGCAATCGCCGGCGCTGCCACAACAGGCTCGACGACCGCCGCGGGTGGAGCGGGCTCAAGCTCCGGCGGGGTCTCGTCGACTTGCTCCACCACAGGTTGAGCGTCTTTTACGGCCACTTCAGTGAGTACTTCGGTATTCATCGAATGTTCCTGGGAGGGCTATTTTTGCTCTCGTAACAATTGAGCGGCACGAACGGCAAAATACGTGAGGATGCCATCAGCGCCTGCGCGTTTAAAAGCGGTCAGGGATTCGAGGATAACCCCTTCGCTCAACCAGCCATTCTGGATCGCGGCCATGTGCATGGCGTATTCGCCGCTGACTTGATAAACAAAAGTCGGCACTTTGAATTCTTCTTTGACCCGGCAGAGGATGTCCAGATACGGCATGCCAGGCTTGACCATGACCATGTCTGCGCCTTCTGACAAGTCAGCCGCCACTTCGTGCAGGGCTTCGTTGCTGTTGGCGGGGTCCATCTGATAGGAGGCCTTGTTGGCCTTGCCCAGGTTCAGCGCCGAACCGACCGCGTCGCGGAACGGGCCGTAATAGGCGCTGGCGTACTTCGCCGAATAGGCCATGATCCGCACATTGACGTGACCGGCCACTTCGAGAGCCTCGCGGATCGCCTGGATGCGACCGTCCATCATGTCCGACGGCGCGACGACCTGGGCGCCGGCTTCGGCATGGGACAGGGCTTGGCGGACCAGGGCGTCGACGGTGATGTCGTTCTGCACATAGCCTTCTTCGTCGAGAATACCGTCCTGGCCATGGGTGGTGAACGGATCCAGCGCGACATCGGTGATCACCCCCAGTTCAGGGAACTGCGCACGCAGGGCACGGGTGGCGCGCTGGGCAATACCGTCCGGGTTCCAGGCTTCGGCGGCATCCAGCGACTTGAGTTCTGCCGGGGTCACCGGGAACAGCGCCAGCGCCGGAATCCCCAGCTCGACCCATTTTGCCGCTTCTTCCAGCAACAGATCGATGGTCAGGCGCTCGACGCCCGGCATCGAGGCCACCGCTTCGCGACGGTTTTCACCGTCCAGTACAAATACCGGCAGGATCAGGTCATCGACGGTCAACACGTTTTCACGGACCAGACGACGCGAGAAGTCATCGCGACGATTACGGCGCAGGCGGGTTGCGGGGAACAAACGGTTGGCTGGGGTGAAGCTCACGGCAGACTCCTGAGCCCGCAGGCGTGCGAGCGTGACAGTTATAAGCGGCCATTATGACGAACGTATTACAGTTGTGTGCACCCTGTGACAGGTAGCCGCATTCCATTGTCCTTGTAGGAAATGTTCACGTCGAGACACATTTGGACACTTTCCTGAATGTGTACGAAGGGTTAGGCTGCGCGTTCATTTCGCCAGCACCCAGACAATGCTCCAACAATTTCTGCATGACTTCGGCTACTTTGCCCTGTTTCTTGGCACATTCTTCGAAGGCGAAACCATCCTGGTGCTCGCGGGCTTCCTCGCGTTCCGTGGATACATGGACATCAACCTGGTGGTGGTCGTGGCGTTCTTTGGCAGCTACGCCGGCGATCAGCTGTGGTACTTCATGGGGCGCAAGCACGGGCGCAAATTGCTGGCGCGCAAACCGCGCTGGCAAATGATGGGTGATCGGGCGCTGGAACATATTCGCAGACACCCAGACATCTGGGTCCTGAGTTTCCGCTTCGTCTACGGCCTGCGCACCGTGATGCCGGTGGCGATCGGCCTGTCGGGCTATCCACCGGGTCGCTATCTGCTGCTCAACGGGATTGGCGCGGCGATCTGGGCCACCGCACTGGCGGCGGCGGCCTATCACTTTGGCGCGGTACTGGAAGGGATGCTCGGCAGCATCAAGAAGTACGAGCTGTGGGTGCTCGGCGCCCTGCTCATCCTCGGCCTGGGCCTGTGGCTGCGCCGGCGGTTCAAGAATGCGCGCCTGGCCCGGCAGGTCTATGCCGACGAGCAAGCCCTGAAAGCCAGTCAGCACACTACCGGCGGTCCTAAGACGCCAGCCGAGTAAGGCGGTTTCGGCAGCAGTAAAGGCCGATACCGCTGATCAGACTGTAACTGAGCAGGCCGACCCAGCCCACCGCGCTGGCCGGCCACAGCCCCACCAACGGTGCCAGCCAGATCAGCGGCACATTGGATGCCAGCCGCAGCAACTCCAGCTTCAGCGCCCACGGGCGATTCTCCAGGGCCACGCCCAGGACGAACAGGCCCAGCGCCACCGCTCCCCAGCCCAACACCAGCGCCGCCGTCGACAGACCGGGTTCCAGGTTCATCAAATAGCTGCCCAGCGCAATGTAGACGCAGAACTGCAACGCGACGTAAAGCTGCTGACGCCCGTCCAGCGGCACTTCGAATTTGCGGAACTGGCTCAGGTCCGGCTTGTTTATCGGGTACCTGGCTGCGACGTCCGCCGGCCGCCAGCCGGTGTGCATGAACCAGATCCGCAGCTTGTCCCAGGTGCTTTCGGCACGCCGCGCATCCGCCCACAACTGCGCGTAGAACTGCACGTTGGCCCACACCGGGTTCCAGCTTGCCAGCGGTGTGGTCACGCCGAAAATCACAGGCTCATTATCGTCCTCTTCCTGAAACGAGCCGAATAGACGGTCCCAAATAATGAACACCCCACCGTAGTTGCGATCCATGTAGAGAGCGTTCTGTGCATGGTGAGCCCGATGATTGGATGGCGTGACGAAAAACCACTCGAACCAGCCAAGCTTGGGAATATGCCGGGTATGCACCCAGAACTGGTAAAGCAGGTTGAGCGCCGCGACGCTGACGAACACCAGCAATGGCACGCCGACGACGGCCATGGGCAGGTAGAAGATCCAGCTCAGCAGGAACCCGGTGCTGGTCTGGCGCAGGGCGGTGGAGAGGTTGTAGTCCTCGCTCTGGTGATGCACCGAGTGCGCGGCCCAGAGAATGTTGCGCTCGTGGCCCATGCGGTGCAGCCAGTAGTAGCAGAAGTCATAAAAGACGAAGGCGAAGATCCACACCCAGACGCTGTCGGCCGAGAGCTCGAACAGCGCCAGATGCTTGAGGGCAAACGCGTAAGTCACAAGCCCCACACCTTTGGTCAGCAGGCCCGTGGTGGTCGACAGCACGCCGGTACTGATGCTGTTGATCGCGTCCGCCAGCCGATAGTTGCTGACCCCGCGCCAACGGTCGGCCAACAGCTCGACAGCGATCAGCACAAAGAAAAACGGCACCGCATACAGAATGAAGTCCATGACGCGCCCTGATCGGTATCTTGAGGACAGATCCTATGTGTAGCCCCGAATTATCCCTATGGCAACGAGTGACAAATTAGTGGACATTTAACGCCATGAATCTGGAGAAAAGCCCATGAGCAAAAAAGTTGCAGTGATCCTTTCCGGCTGTGGCGTGTACGACGGCGCCGAAATTTACGAAAGCGTAGTGACCCTGCTGCGCCTGGACCAGCGTGGCGCGCAGGTGCAGTGTTTTGCACCGAATATCGCGCAGCTGCATGTAATCAATCACCTGACCGGTGAAGAAATGCCCGAGTCGCGTAATGTGCTGGTGGAGTCGGCGCGCATTGCCCGTGGCGAGATCAAGGACATTCGCGAAGCAGATGCCGAAGACTTTGATGCGCTGATCATTCCCGGCGGTTTCGGCTCAGCCAAGAATCTGTCCAACTTCGCCATCGAAGGCACCGGTTGCACCGTTCAACCGGACGTCCTGGCCTTGACCGAAGCCTTTGCCGAGGCCGGCAAACCGGTCGGCCTGATCTGCATCTCGCCCGCCCTGGCCGCGAAAATCTATGGGCCGGGCGTGACCTGCACCATCGGCAACGACGCCGAGACGGCAGCCGCCCTGAACAAGATGGGCGCCACCCACAAGGACTGCGCCGTGAGCGATATCGTCGAAGACAAGGCGCGCAAACTGGTGACGACGCCGGCCTACATGCTGGCGCAATCGATCAGCGAAGCGGCTTCGGGCATCAACAAACTGGTCGACCGGGTGCTCGAACTGACCCACGAAAACGACGCCTGACACCATTTACCGTAGGAGCTGGCTTGCCAGCGAAGGCGTCATATCCTTCAACGCATGTGTTGAATATTCGATCGCTATCGCTGGCAAGCCAGCTCCTACAAAGGGTGGTTTTTGTTCCCTGGCTAAAATTGATTACAGGGCTGCCAACGCCCCTTGGTACAACACCGGTCCTGTCGGTTGCCCGGTTGGCGATCCCCCCTTGGGTTCAAGACTGACCGCCAACGCAATCGGTTTGCCGTCCGCCGGAATGGCCCACAACTCCAGACTGCGTCCCTGATCAACCGCTGCCAGCGACAGTGCTTCGACTTTCAAATAATCCTCGTGCGCTTCGACCTTCAGTGCCGGCTGTGCGTCGGCGTTGAGCAGCGTGGCGCTGTAACGCGCACTGTCGCGGTTGTAGATCACGCCCAAGGCCACTGCGACCACCAGCGAACCTATCGCCGCCGTCACCCGCAACCAATTCCAGAACGGACGTTTCTCGGGTATGTGCAGCACTTGCGGTTCTATCCGCGCATTAATACCTTGCCACACGTGCTCCGGCACCGGTTGCTCGGTCAGGGCGTCGGTCAGGCTGGCGAGGCTTTCCTGCCACTGCGCCAGTTCCACGCGGAATACGAAGCACCGGCCATTGTGCTCAACTTGCTGATGGGCGTGGTGCGTGTGGCGGGCAAAATCGGTATCTCTAGCCTGTACGTGACTGAAGACCCAGGTGCAGTGGATGCTGCCGCGAAGTTGTTTAGTGCGGCGTAAGGGATGGAAGCTCAATAAGGGCGGCAGGAGTCGCCCTTGTTTATTGCTCGGCTACTGCAGTCAAAATATATCACCGTTCATGGCTCTAATTTGTGCAGCAACATCATTTAAAGGAGCGTTTTGGGGTAAGAGGTCTGGCCGGGGTCCGTAATTCAAACGTCTGCTGTTATGGCCAACCAGTCGAGTCATTGGATAAGGAAATTCTCGCTGCACTTGTGCAAGCGTTGCGCCCGTATTTACGGTCGCTGAAGGGGCAATTCCGCGAACTTCTCCAAACCCGACGCTGTCGATTCTCGGCAATCGGCTATCTGGTGGAGCAGCGTTCAAAAATTTTTTCATATTGATTTCAGATAACTCGCTTACAACTCCCTTCATTCTTTTTGAAGTGAGGGAAACATTAACGAGATCTTTGCCTTCAAGATGGCCGAATACCCCAGCAAGCATTTCGTTGGGCATATCATTGAGAGTAGTCCGTGGCTTGAGCGTTGGGCTAACTCTTTTCGCTGTGCCTGGCAGGGCACTCCCCCAAGATGGTTTATGCAGCTTGGAGGCGGTCCCCATTTTTGCTATGCGAGAGATATTATTTCGAACAATTACCCAGCCTGAAAAGTGTCCCGTCGTATCGGACTGATTCACCGGGTCCCCCATACAATATGCATACGCATTCAACCCACCCTTCCCAAACGGGCTCCAACTGTCCGGACTGTTAAACCGCATCAATACCGGATTAAACGCCCGATAACCATTGCCCAACAAATAACACCCCGTCACCGGATCCGGACGTTCGCCGTTGAAGCCGAGCAGGCTGAGCAAGCCGTTTTCCAGAGGGCGATGACCATAAGGTGTGTAGGCAAGAGGATTAGGGCGTACTGTCGCGAGTACGTTCAACACCGAGCGTTGCTGATCGGTGGCGAGCATGGCGGTTTCAGCTTTACCGCTCTGGCGTGTTTGTTGCGCCAGTAGATGATCTTCATGCTGAACGATCGAGCGCTGCACCGCGCCTTGCACCTCGGTGGCGAGGCGATCCTTGAAGTAGAAGCGCTGCGTGCTTGCCTCCTTTGAAGGCGTACAAGCGGTCAGCCGATCCAGCGGATCGTAGAAATAGCGGCAGAGCAGAGTTTCACGGTTGGACCGCATGGGCCGGGCTCCCTGAAGATCCTTGGTTCAGGGTTTCACTGTGGGGTATTCGGGCGAGGCTGGCTACTATCAGAACTGATAGTGGCAAGCTTAAGCCACAACGCAATCCGTAATTGAATGGACTCGCCCACGCCGAGGCGTCAATGCGCCACGGTGGCAGTCTAAACAGCCAACGACAGCGAGGGCGAGTCCATTCAATTACAGGGGATCGCGCGGCGCTCAAGACTGGCGCGATAACCGCGTCAAAATCCGGTCCAGCGCATTGGCAAACGCCTGCTTCTCCCGCTCGCCAAACGGTGCCGGCCCACCGCTCATCTGTCCCTGTTCACGCAAGTCGGTGAACAGGTTGCGCACGGCCAGGCGATCACCCATGTTCTGCAGGTCGAACTCCTTGCCCCGCGGGTCCAGCGCCGCAACGCCTTTCTTCACGAGACGGTCGGCCAGCGGCACGTCGCTGCAGATCACCAGCTCTCCGGGCACCGCGTGT
Source organism: Pseudomonas serbica (assembly GCF_028823535.1). Taxonomy (GTDB): domain Bacteria; phylum Pseudomonadota; class Gammaproteobacteria; order Pseudomonadales; family Pseudomonadaceae; genus Aquipseudomonas; species Aquipseudomonas serbica. Next base: position 393,676 of record NZ_JAQIYM010000001.1, read on the forward strand.
TCCACCAGGTAATCATCCGCCGCATCCGGTCCGCTGGGCACCACGATCAACTTGACCAGGGCCAGGCCCGGCTTGATCTGCGGCTGCCCCGCTACCAGCACCACTTCAAACCGGCGCTTGAGGGCGAACTTGACCACCAGATCCTTGGCCGCTCGAGGGCAGGCGTCGGCATCGATCCATACGCGCATCATGTTTTCCTCTATTGAAAAGCATCGCGAGCAGGCTCACTCCCACAGGATCAGCTTAAACCTTGTGGGAGCGAGCCTGCTCGCGATTATGAGCGTAGCGAAGGCTGTTAAGCCGTCACCCGCCGCTTCTCGGCCATGCGACTACGGCTGTACAGCACGATGATCGCGATCAAGGCAACAGCCTGAGCGCTCAGCGAATACGCATCCGCATGAATCCCCAGCCAATCGAACTCAAAGAACGGTACCGGTCGCGTGCCGAAGATCCCGGCTTCCTGCAACGCCTTCACACCATGTCCGGCGAACACCACCGACAATGCACAGAGCAGACCGGCGTTGATGCTGAAGAATAATGCCAGCGGCAGTTTCGCCGAGCCGCGCAGGATCACCCAGGCCAGGCCGACCAACAACACCAGGGCCGTTGCACCACCGGCCAGCACCGCGTCATGGCCAGCGGGACCGGCCTGCAACCACAGGGTCTCGTAGAACAGGATCACTTCGAACAGTTCGCGATACACCGAGAAGAACGCCAGGATCGCGAATCCAAAACGTCCACCACCGCCCACCAGGCTGCTCTTGATGTAATCCTGCCAGGCCGCGGCATGACGACGGTCGTGCATCCATACGCCGAGCCACAGCACCATGACGCTGGCGAAAAGCGCCGTCGCACCTTCCAGCAGCTCACGCTGCGAGCCGCTGACATCAATCACATAAGCCGCAAGCGCCCAGGTACCCAGGCCGGCCAACAGCGCCAGGCCCCAACCGACGTTCACACTGCGTACCGCCGACTGTTGGCCGGTGTTACGCAGGAAGGCGAGAATCGCCGCCAGCACCAGGATGGCTTCCAGACCTTCGCGCAACAGGATCAGCAAACCGGAAATGAAGCTCAGGGACCAGCTCAAGCCGTCACTGCCCAACAACCCGGCAGATGCCTTCAACTTGGCCTTGGCCGCTTCCAGGCGCTGCTCCACCTGCTCCACCGGCAGGCCATCCTGCAACGACTGACGGTAAGCCATCAGCGACTTTTCCGTGTCTTTACGCACGTTGGCATCGACGTTGTCCAAGGAGCTTTCGACCAGTTCGAAGCCTTCCAGATACGCCGCCACGGACAAGTCATAGGCCTGATCGTGATCGCCGGCACGGTAGGCCGCCACGCTCTTGTCCAGGGTGACGGCAGTGTAGTCAAGCAATTGCGCCGGACCCCGCTTGGCCTGCGGCGGCTGCGCCCGTTGCGCGCGGAACGTCGCGGCGGCCTGTGGACCGGCGGCGGCCAACACTTCGGCCGGGGTCTGGCGGGCCAGCTCGGCAATGTCATAGGTCTTGTCGCCGCTGGCGGGCGCCGGATCGGCACTGAAGCTGGCGATGTAAGTGGCCAGGTCCCAACGCTGACGATCATCGAGCTGATCGCCAAAAGCCGGCATATCGGTGCCTTCGACCCCCAGGCCCACGGTGTTGTAGATGGCGTAGAGGCTCAGGTGATCCAGGCGGGCGTTATCGCGCAAGTTGGCCGGCGGCGGAGTCAGGCCGACACCTGCCGGACCATCGCCAGCCCCGGTATCGCCATGACACACCGAGCAATGCTGGGCGTACAGGGGGGCGCCGCGAGTGGGGTCCGGGGTAATGATCGGAGCCTGGCTGACTTCATAGGCCACCGCCAGTTTCGCCCCCAGTTGCCGGGCCTGACGGGCGACGTCGGCGCCATCCTGGCGTGCAGTGATCGCCTCGCGCAGTTTACTGATGCCCTGTTCCAGACTGGCCTTTTCCGGTTTGGCCGGCATGGCGGCAATCAAGCCTTGCACCGCCTGGACGAACTCAAGCTGCTCGCGGTATTCGGATTCGTTGACGGCCTTGCCTGCCTGCACCGCTTGCGGGTAGTCCGCGCCAATGTAATCGAGCAAATGCAACGCTTGCGGTGCGCCTTCCACCGTGTCGGCCAGCAGATTGAAACTGCACAGGGCGAGCACCGGCGCTATCAGCCAGACCAGGAAACGGGACGGGGCAATCATGAACGAATCTCAATTGGAAATACGAAGTAACATATTGTTCACTCCCAATCAGTTTCACTCAAGCTTTGTTGTGAATTGCGCACCAGGGCTTAAATGAAAAAAGGCGACCTTATAGGTCGCCTTTTCTGTGCCTGGTGGTTTAAACCGCGGCTTTGCGCAGTGTCGCCATGAACGCCGCCGCGCCGATGAACAGCCCGGCAAAGGTACGGTTCATGCGTTTCTGCTGCTTGGGTGTGCGCAACAGGCGCAGCACCCTGGACGCCAGTCCGGTGTAGCCGGCCATGACGATCAGGTCCACGCAGACCATGGTAACCCCGATGATCACGTACTGGATCAGCAGCGGCGCGTGCGGATCGATGAACTGCGGCAACACCGCCAGCATGAATACCAACGCCTTGGGGTTACTGATGTTCACCAGAAAACCGCGGAACACCAGGGCCATCGGCTTGCCAATCTGCCGGATCGCCGCGTCATCGCTCATGTCGCTGGGCAGCGCGCGCCATTGTTTGATCGCGAGATAAACCAGGTACGCCACGCCGAACCATTTGATCGCATAGAAGGCGGTGGCCGACGCCGTGAGAATCGCGCCCACACCCGCGCCGACAATCGCAATCTGCACCGCCAATCCCAATTGCAGGCCCAGGGCGTTCCAGTAACCGCGCCAGAAACCGTATTGCAGACCGCTGGACATTGACGCAATGGCGCCGGCACCGGGGGACAGGCTGATCACCCAGCAGGCGGCAAAAAACGCCAGCCATGTTTGAAGCTCCATTGCACACCTCGACTCGAACTCGTGACAGATGTCTAAGCTAATGTGGCTTTGGCTGGATGACTACCGTTTTTTGCAGAAGGCTTATTTTTCAAACCCGCTGGAAGGAAACACATCCGTACCACGCCAGCGTCGAACCGAACGCTGGAAGAACAGGCTGTTGGGCACTTGCACCATGGCGCTGCCGGTACCGAGCTCTTCAGCCTCGATCAGCGTGGTGTACAGCAGGTTGATCGCGATCACCCGGCCTTTGACGCCGGGCTTATCGGTGGTGTCCACCAACTCGACCACATCACCGAGGCGGAACGGGCCAACCGTGAAGATCAGGATCGCGCACAACAGATTGGAGAGCACACTCCACATGGCGAAAAACGCCACCGCCGCCACCGCGACGAAACCCGACAGCGCCGTCCAGAGCACCGTGGCCGAAACCCCGAGGCGCTCCAGCACGAAGATCAGCGCACTGCCCATGATCAGCCAGCGCAGCCCCCCGCGCAGCGGCATCAGCAACTGCGGCGGAAACGGGTAACGCTCGCCGAGACGTGTCAGGCACTTGGCAACGAAACGCTGGGCGATGTAACCGGCCAGCAGAATCAGCAGGATTTGCATACCGAGCCAGAGCGGCTCGATCCACATTGCCGGCAGCGGCAGCTTGAACGCCTCCATCAGGACAGCGCCTCCAACTCCGCCTGCATGCTTTCTAGCAGTTCCAGGGCTTCCATCCAGGCTTCTTCCAGCTCTGCTTCACGCACCTTCAGCTTGGCCTGCTCGGCCAACAGGTCGCGCAATTCATTCTTGCGCAACGGTTCGTAGATGTCGCTATCGCCCAGGCTGGCATCGATCTTCGCCAGTTTTTCGTGCAGCTTGCCCAACTCGGCTTCCAGCTTGTCAGCCTCGCGCTTGTGCGGTGCCAGTTGCTGGCGCAACGCAGCGGCAGCCTGACGCTGGGCCTTCTTGTCGGTCTTGTCCGGATTGACCGGGGTGTTACTGACAGGGGCATTGCGCTGACGGTACTCCACCAGCCAACGGGTGTAGTCCTCCAGATCGCCGTCGAACTCTTCGACCTTGCCGTCCGCCACCAGATAGAAATTATCGGTGGTGCTTTTGAGCAAATGGCGATCGTGGGAGACCACCAGTACCGCACCACTGAATTCCTGCAGGGCCATGGTCAGCGCCAGGCGCATTTCCAGGTCCAGGTGGTTGGTCGGTTCGTCGAGCAGCAACAGGTTCGGCCGATCCCAGGCAATCAGGGCCAGCGCCAGGCGCGCCTTTTCGCCACCGGAGAAATTCAGCACCGGCTCGTCGATCCGCGCGCCACGGAAGTCGAAACCGCCGAGGAAATCGCGCAGGGTCTGTTCGCGCTCGGTCGGCGCCAGGCGCTGCAAGTGCAGCAACGGGCTGGCCTTGGAGTCCAGGGAATCGAGTTGATGCTGGGCGAAGTAACCGACCACGGTGTTCTCGCCGCGGGTCAAGCGTCCGGCCAGTGGCGACAGCTCACCAGCAAGGTTTTTGATCAGGGTCGATTTACCGGCGCCGTTCGGGCCGAGCAAGCCGATCCGCGCGCCGGGGGTCAGTTGCAGCTTGACCTTCTCCAGCACGGCCTTGTCGCCGTAGCCCAGGCGGGCATCAGACAGATCGATCAGCGGGCTGGAGATCTTCTGCGATTCGCGGAAGACGAAGTCGAATGGCGAATCGACGTGCGCGGCGGTCAGCTCTTCCATCCGCTCCAGCGCCTTGATCCGGCTCTGGGCCTGGCGGGCCTTGGTGGCCTGGGCCTTGAAGCGGGCGATGTAGCTTTCCATGTGCGCACGTTGCGCCTGCTGCTTCTCGTACGCCTGTTGTTGCTGGGCCAGGCGTTCGGCTCGAGCACGCTCGAAGGCGCTGTAGCCACCGCGATACAGGGTGATCTTGCGCTGATCGACATGAGCCACGTGATCGACCACGGCATCGAGGAAGTCCCGATCGTGGGAAATCAGCATCAAGGTGCCTGGGTAGCTTTTGAGCCACTCTTCGAGCCAGATGATGGCGTCGAGGTCCAAGTGGTTGGTCGGTTCGTCGAGCAACAGCAGGTCCGAAGGACACATCAAGGCCTGCGCCAGGTTGAGGCGCATCCGCCAGCCACCGGAGAAATCGCCGACCGGGCGATCCATCTGCTCGTTGGTGAAGCCCAGGCCTGCCAGCAACTTGCGAGCGCGGGCGTCGGCGGTGTAACCGTCGGCACTGTCCAACTCGGAGTGGTAACGGGCCTGTGCGGCACCGTCATGGGCCGCTTCGGCTGCCGCCAGGTCGCGTTGCACCTGGCGCAGGCGCAGGTCACCATCGAGCACGTAGTCGACCGCCAGGCGCTCGAGCGTGTCGACCTCCTGGCGCATGTGGGCGATACGCCAGTCGGCCGGCAGGAAGCAATCGCCCGAGTCAGGGTGCAGCTCACCCCGAAGCAAGGCGAACAGGCTCGATTTGCCGGCGCCGTTGGCACCGATGAGGCCGGCTTTCTGGCCGGCGTGCAGGGTCAGCTCGGCGTCTTCTAGCAGACGTTGCGGGCCACGCTGTAAAGTCAGGTTCTGAAGTCGAATCATAATGGCGGCGGAGTCTACCAGCTTCGCTCGCAACTGGCGCGAGTAGCACTATGTCCTCTGACCTGTGGAGCTTTTCCCTGACCCTTTATGCCCGTCCGGGCGTTGAACAGGCGTGCCTGCAATTGCAGTCGGCCGGAGTCAGTGTGTGTCTGCTGCTGTGTGCAGCCTGGCTGGGACAACGGGGTATCGCCTGCGATGAACAACGCCTGCAGCAACTTCGCGGTGTGGCGCAGGCCTGGGACGCCGATGTCGTGCAACCGTTACGGGCACTGCGCGTGCACTGGAAATATGCCGCCACCGGCGATGCCGAACTGCATTCGCTACGCGAAAAGGTCAAGTCACTTGAGTTGGAGGCCGAGCGAATTCTGATATTGCGCCTGGAACGATCGGCTGAGGGCTGGCCGCAGGGTGCCGCGACCGACCTGGCGATCTGGCTGGAAGGTGTGACGGCAGACGCCGCCCACCTCGACCGCGACGCGCTGCATCAGCTGCGCGTCGCGGTAACCGGCACTTAAGAAGCGCTGGTTGGGGTGGAGCTGTTGCTCGACGGTGCCACTGGCGTTGGCGCAGTGGAGGCAGTCGAGGCCGTTGCTGCAGGAGCAGCCGAAGCAGTGGGTGCCGGCGCTGGGGTTGCTGGCTTGGCCGCAGGAGCCGGAGCCGGCTTGGCAACAGCGGCAGGCTTGTTAGCCGTGGCTGGTTTTTTCACTGCAGGTTTTGCCGCTGGTTTGGCTGCTGGTTTTGCAGCGGCTGGTTTGGCGGCTGTTTTTGCCACCGGTTTGGCCGCGGTTTTTGCAGCTGGCTTGGCAGCGGTTTTAGTCGCGACAGGTTTTGCAGCCGGTTTTGCAGCGGCGGTTTTGGCGGCTGGTTTGGCGGCTGCGGTTTTCGCCGCGGCAGGTTTCGCAGCAGCGGTTTTGGCGGCAGGCTTGGCTGCCGGTTTAGCGGCCGCTGTTTTCGCCGCGGTTGTCCGCGCAGCAGGCTTGGCAGCTGCAGTTCTGGCAGCTGGTTTTGCAGCACTGGCCGCGACAGGTTTTTTCGCTGCAGATGTGGCAACAGGTTTGGCTGCGGCTTTCACCGGTGCCTTGGCGGCAGGTTTGGCGGCAGGCTTGGCCGGTGCTTTTGCGGCAACCGGTTTGGCAGCGGCTTTCTTCGCAGGGGCCGCTGCTGGTTTGGCCGAACGCAGGGACAACGCCTTGCCGACAGCCTCTTGTACGCGACCAACACCCTGGGCCAGTTTCAGGCTTTCCTGGGCATCGCGCTTGAGTTGCAGAATGTAGCCGCGAGTTTCCGATTGACGATCCTTGAGCGCATCAAGCAGATCCTCGAGCTCCTTCACCGCGTCCTTGGCTTTGGTCTGCGCCTTGGCCTTTCCGGCGGCCGCTGCGTCCTGCAATTTGGTTCGGGATTTGTGCAATTTCTCTTGCGCTTTTCCGCGCTGCTTTTCCAGTTTGGCGAGCAGTTTTTCAGCATCAGCCAAAGCTTCGGAACAAGCGTTTTCGAGATGCTCGAGCAAGCTGCCCGAGAGTTGTTGGAGCAGGTGCAACGGAGTACTTACAGGCTTCTTGGTGGCCGACATGGTTTACCTCCTGGCTGGCGTGAGTGCGGCTCATACTAGACCTCTGCTGCTACCGCCGCTAGGGCATCTTGACAGTATCCAAAGCGCCGCGTTGCAAGGAATTGAAAATGTTCTGCGCTGGCGCAAAAGCAGTTCACCGTGGAATGCATTCTCGCTGGCATAATCGCCCGCAACTCAGGTCGGAGAGTGCCCATGTCGCGCTACCTTTTTTTATCGCTTTGCGTGATTTTTTCCGTGGCCAACGCCGCTGAAAAAAACCAGGAAAAAGAGGCTCACGATCTCGCTTACAGCTTGGGTGCCAGTCTCGGCGAACGCTTGCGCCAAGAGGTTCCCGACTTGCAGATTCAGGCGCTGGTCGACGGATTGCAACAGGCCTATCAAGGCAAGCCACTGGCGTTGAAGGACGAGCAGATCGAACGTATTCTGGCCGAACACGAAGCCCGAGCGGCCACGCAATCAGCTGCGCCGGAAAGTGAACTGGCCCTGGAAAAAGAGCAGCGTTTTCTCAGCGAAGAAAAAGCGAGGCATGGGGTTCGTGAATTGGCTAATGGCATCCTGCTGACAGAGCTCGCACCAGGGACAGGCGCCAAGGCCGGGCCGAACGGCAAGGTGCAAGTTCTGTATGTCGGTCGCCTGCCTGACGGCACGGTGTTCGATCAGAACAGCCAGCCGCAGTGGTTCAGCCTCGACAGTGTGATCAGTGGCTGGCGCAGCGCCCTGCAAGACATGCCGGTCGGTGCGAAATGGCGCCTGGTGATTCCATCGGCCCAAGCCTATGGCGCCGACGGTGCCGGCGACTTGATCGCGCCGTATACGCCTCTGGTATTCGAAGTCGAGTTACGCGGCGCTGCCGGCTGAACGTGGAAATGAAAAACGGCGTGCCTTGGCACGCCGTTTCGGGATCCAGCGGGAAGCGGTTCAAGCCTGGACCGAATCGGTTTCCTTGTGAGCTGTGTGCAGCACTTCAATCAGGCAGTCTTCCAGTTCGAAGCGCTCATGCAACAGGCCACCCAGCTCCTTGAACTTCTCCGCGACGCATTTTCCGGCATCACACAGGTCATTGAACGCGAGCAGCTTCTCGGTGATGACGTCGATGCGCGGATAGATCGTCTCGGCGAGTTCCAGGCCACGCTTGTCGTTGAAAGCCTTGGCCTCCCCCGTCAGCTGTTCGTAGATCTCGAAGTGGCCGGCGGATACGTAGTCGACCAGCACCCCACAGAATTCCTGCAAAGGTTTTCGGTTTTCGCCCAACGCCTCGGGCTTCTCGCCGAGAGTGTCATAGGCCCGAACCAGTTCGTGACGTTCCTGCAACCAACGATCGATCAGCAGATGTACTCCACCCCAACGTTCCTGAGCATTCTGACAACTTTCGAGCATGGCGGTCTCTCTTCCCTTGTGGGTCATGCTGCTCTACACCTGTCGCCCTTGAGAATCAAGATTCGACCAGGCAGAGCGTCATCGAGCAACATAAATCCAATGACACGTGCGGGCCAGATTATGCCCGCACGACGGTGGCTTCAAGGTACGCAGACGATAAAGTTCATACAAGTGTTTAATCGCCGGCAAGCACCCGGTGCGACGAATCGCCGCCGAGCGGTCGCCGGCTGACGCTCAAGACCAGGCGTATCAGCTGATAAATACCCAGGATCATCATCGCAACGAAGAACAGCAGGCTCCATTCCGGGATACTCAAATCGAACAGCGTCCAGGCGATCTGCGGGCAGTCGACGGCCCCCTGGAACACCCTCTGCACGACGCTCAGCCACGGTGCGTAGGTGAATACCTCGGCCAGGTCAGGTGTGCAGGCGGAAAACTGGTGCACCGGATCGGTTTGCAGCAACACCTGGCGCCAGGCCGTGAAGGTCCCCAGCAGGCTGCAGGACAGCCCGAGCAGCCAGTACACAAAGGACCCCAGGCGAGCGGGACCATGCACCGCAGCCGTCAGGCACACACCGCTCAACAGCGCCAGGCAAGCCCGCTGCAACAGACACAAGCCACAGGGGCTGAGACCCACCGCATATTCCAGGTAATAGGAAACGCCCAGGGCCAGGGCACCTGCGAGGAACACAGTAAAAAACAGGGAGCGTGGGCAGGCCAACGACATGGCGTTTCCGTAACGATTAAGGGTCCGGTCGCTACGGTAGTTGAAAGCGCGCAAGCCTTACAAGGCGGGCAGATGCAGACATTTCAGCAAATACATACGGAAATCCCGACAGACATCAGGGGATCTGACGTAGGGGTCTGTAGGACTTTGCTGACGCCCCATTGCGAAGGGAAAATTCCGACAGGACCGGGGAACGGATCGCCCCCTCGAGCGATCCTTCACCCAGCGATCAACCGTGAGCCAACACCGGCAGCGGTGCCGCCAGCAAGCGCTCATCGAGCAGGCCCAGGCCTTCCTGGAACAATTGATTGCTGCGCTCGGTGTCTCCCATCTGTGCCAGCAGGCGTGCCAGTTCGGCGCAGGCTTCCGGGTTGCGCTGGACTCGCAGGCTGCTTTCCAGATAGTCCCGGGCCTTGCCCCACAGGCTGTTTTGCAAACACAGGCGACCCAACGTCAGCAACAGGCCTGGATCGCTCGGATGGTCTTTAAGCCAGCCCTCGGCGAGTTGCAACTGGCGAGCCGGGTCACTGCCGCGCACCAACCCATAGAGGCGCGCCAGATGGCTGTCGTAGTTGCGTTTCAGAGCCGTGCGCAGGACCTCCTCGGCCTCGACCTGGGCACCCAGTTGCCGTAGTTGCTCGGCATAGGCGAGCACCAATTGCGGCTCCTGGCGCTGCGCTGAAGTCAGCTGCTGCCAGGCGCGCTCGAGCGCTTGCAGACCGAGTGTGCCCTCCTCCTCCCGATGCGCCGCCAGGGACAGGTTCTCCCCCCAGGCCCGACGCTCCAGCTCGGCCAGTTCCGCCACCGGCAGGACTTTATCCTTGCGCAGCTCAGGCAGGAGGCGAATCACCGCCGACCAGTCGCCTCGCTGCTGATGCAGACGCTGCAACTGACGCAGGACCTGTGCGTTATGCGGGTGGCGCTCGTGCATCGCCTGCAGGGTCGTCAGGGCTCCCTCGGTATCACCGCGATCGGTCTGCAATTGCGCGTGGTTCAGGGCAATCGCCAACTCGGCTTGGGGCTGGCGCTCCAGGGCACGCTCCAGCAGGTTGTCACTTTCTTCGTAACGACCCTGCTCATTTGCGGCGCGGGCAGCCCCGAGGTAGTAAAGCAGCGGCTGGCGCTCGGCTTCCGCAGCCCGATGCAAATGACGTTGCGCGCTGGCCCAGCGACCTTCGGCCAGATCCAGTTGCCCGTGCTCGATCGCCACTTGGACCCGGCGACTGCGATTGCGCCGTGACCACGGATTGACCACGCCACCGGAGGTCGTGACCAGTTCGACCAACGCCTTGACGCCCCAGAAGACCAGCCAGAGAACGGCGACCAGGGCCAACGTTGCCCACAGGCTCGATTCGTAGCGAAAGCTCTTGTAGGCAATCAGGACATAACCGGAATGCTCGGCAATGGCCAGGCCCAAGGCAGCCGCAGCCGCAATGGCCAGGAACACGATCACATAGAGGCGTTTCATGGAGTGGCCTCCTGTGCGGGGTTCGCCGCAGGTTTGGCCAGCGGCTTGATCGAGTCTTCGGCGTTGACGTTACGCCGTTCCAGGTAACCCTGGACCGCACTCAGGGTTCCGGTCAGGTCCGGGGTGACCACAGAGACCGGCTGCTTGCTCAGTTCGGCCACCTGCTCGAGCATCACTTTGCTCTGAGGATTGTCCGGATTGAAGTTGCCCTTGAGTACATCCCGCGCCTCTGCCAGCGCCTGGGAGTACACCGCTGCCTGACCGTTGAGTGCCGCCCACTGTGCCTGTTCCAGCGCCAGGCTCAATGCCAGGCGAACCTGGCTCAGGCTCTGCCCGGCCAGCAAGGGACGGACATTTTTGTCGGCGTTGAAATCGATACGGATGTAGCGCGAGATCTGATCCCACCACTGCGCCCAGCGACTGGCGCCGTCGCCATCGGCGGTCAGCCCCAGCAGGGACTCGCCACGGTCCTTGTACTCGGGCGCGAGCTCGGTGAGGCTGATCACCTGATCGCGCAACGCCCCCAGGCGCAGGAACAGACCGGTGCGATCCGGCTGCTCCGTGCTGCGCAAGGCCACCAGGGTCTTGGCCACTTGCTCGCGAGCAGCGAAAGAGCCTGGGTCATTCTGTTCACGGAGGATTTCATCGGCGCCCTGGACCAGGGCCTGGGCGCTGCTGATGTCCTGCAACGCCGAAAGGCGCAGGCTGGCCAGGCGCAACAAGTGCTCGGCCTCGGCCAGGCGCCAGTCCTTGCGGCTGGCGCCGAGAACGGTTTCCAGGCGTTGATTCAAACGTTGCTGGTCGCCCTGCAACTGAGTCACCAGGCGGCTGCGCTCTTCCAGTACATCGGCATTGGGCAATTGCTCAAGGCGCGCGCTCAGTCGCTGCTCGTTCAGCTTCAGGCTCTGCGCCTGATCGTTCAAGGCCTGCACCTGACTCAACTGCTGCTGGGTATTGGCTTGCAAGTGACGCACTTGCCAGACTCCCCAGCCACCCACTGCGACACCGACGGCGCCCACCAGCAACGCGACGATTGCCAGCCCGTTGCCTCGGCGCTGCTGTTCGGCAGGTGGTGGTCGCAGTTCATCAAAAGGTGCATCAACCGGTGCATCGAGCACTGGCCGCGAGTCATCTTTAGGCAAGGCTGTTTCGCTCACGTATCCATCCTTTGCATTTAGAGAACGGGCACGGGATGCTCCCGTAACGCCGTCAGCAAAGCCGCGGCACTGGCGCCACGACAATCCACAACTGTCAGGGCCCCGGCGGCACGTGCCAGCTCGGCGACCCTGGGGCTTGGTACAAACAACGGCAACTGCGCCAACTGCGGCCAGGCATCGCCAGCCAATTGATGCAGGTGCTCAAAACCCTGTCCACTGCTGACCACCAGCGCGTTCAGGCGTTCCGCCTTGATCCGATGCTCCAGCGCCGCTGGCGGGTATAGCGGCAGCTCGCGGCGGTACAACTCCAGATACTCGACACTAGCACCTCGCTCGCGCATGCGCTCAGCCAGCAGTTCACGCCCCCCCTCCCCGCGCAGGATCAGCACCTGCGGATCGAACCGCGCGATAGCCTCGCGCAACGCTGCAAGTTCAAGCAAGGCCTCGCTGTCATCGCCTTGCGCTGGGAAGCTGACGTCCAAACCGCGAGCCTCGAGGATCTGCGCCGTCGCAGCGCCGACACTGAACCACTTCACGCGCGGTGCTGGCGGGCCAAAGCGGTCGAGCAGCTCAACACCGATGCGCGCCGCCGGCTTGCTGACCACGATCACCGCGCAGTAGCGATCCAGATCGCGGAACGCTTCGCGCATTGTCTCAGAGACCGGGATCGGCACTATGTCCAAAAGCGGCAAGCTGCTGCTGAAAATCCCCTGCTCGGCCAATAGACTGCCCAGCGCCGCCGACTCATCCGCCGGACGCGTCAGCAGCAGGCGCCAACCTGTCACTCGTGACCTGCCTCGCCATATACCGCCTTGAGGATATCCGCGGCGCCCTGGCTCAAGAGGTCTTCGGCCACACGCACACCCAAGGCTTCGGCATCGCCCCGCGGCGCACGCGCCTGGGCACTGAGCAGCAGGCCGCCACTCGGGTCACCCACCAGTCCTCGCAGCCAGACCTGCTCGCCCTCGAGCACGGCGTAGCAGGCAATCGGCACCTGGCAGCCGCCATTGAGGTGTTTATTGAGGGCGCGCTCGGCACTCACGCGGGTCGCGGTGTCCTGGTGATGCAGCGGTGCGAGCAGCGCGTGGATGTCGCTGTCCGCGGTGCGACATTCGATGCCCACAGCGCCCTGGCCACCGGCCGGCAGGCTGTCTTCGACGCTGATGGCCGAGGTGATGCGATCTTCGAAGCCCAACCGGATCAAGCCTGCGGACGCCAAGATGATGGCGTCGTATTCGCCGGCGTCCAGCTTGGCCAGGCGGGTGTTGACGTTGCCGCGCAAGAAGCGAATTTCCAGGTCCGGACGACGGGTCAGCAACTGGGCCTGGCGGCGCAGGCTCGACGTGCCGACGATGCTGCCGGCAGGCAACGCCTCGAGGCTGGCGTAGGTGTTGGACACGAAAGCATCGCGTGGGTCTTCGCGCTCGCAGATACAGAACAGACCGAGGCCTTCAGGGAAGTCCATCGGCACGTCTTTCATCGAATGCACGGCGATGTCGGCTTCGTTTTCCAGTAGCGCGGTTTCCAGTTCCTTGACGAACAGGCCCTTGCCACCGATTTTCGACAGCGGTGAGTCGAGCAGCTTGTCGCCGCGACTGACCATGGGCACCAAAGTCACGAGCAGACCCGGATGGGCCTGCTCCAGACGGGCTTTGACGTATTCGGCCTGCCACAGGGCAAGAGCGCTTTTGCGGGTGGCGATGCGGATCTGGCGAGAGGACATGGATCAATCCGTACTGAAAAGATACGACGGATAATAACAGCTCAGCCAAATCCACTTTGACTTGTATCAGAAACTACTTGGCCTCCCTGGCCCCCGGATGTCCGGCAATCGGGTGTGATATCCGCCTGCGATCAGCGAATCAAAGCTGTTGCATCATTTTTCGCACACCGGCCACGTGACGTCGGCTGACGATCAGGGCATCGCCGTTGAGGCCCTTGAGGAACAGCTGAAAATGCCCCAGCGGTGTTCGTTGCAAGCGTTCGATTCGCTCGCGAGCGACCAGTGCGTTGCGGTGGATGCGCACGAAACGGTCACCGAATTCATCTTCGAGGGCTTTGAGTGGCTCATCCAATAGCACCTCACCACTTTCGTGGCGCAGGGTCACGTACTTGTGGTCGGCGATAAAATAGACCACCTGATCCAGCGGAATCAGCTCGATCCCCTTGCGGGTGCGGGCACTGATATGGCTGCGCGGGCCACTGCCACTTTCGGCAGCAGGACGAGTCAGGGCGGCGAGTTGGCCACGATTGGGCCGTTCGGCCTTTTTCAACGAATCATGTAGTTGTTCAGTTCTCACAGGTTTCACCAGATAGCCTACGGCGCTGGCCTGTAAGGCTTCCACGGCAAATTCATCGGGGCCTGTGCAAAACACCACGGCTGGCGGGGTTTCGCGTTCGCACAATCGCGCGGCCACTTGCAGGCCATCGAGGCCTGGCATGCGGATATCGAGCAGCACGATATCCGGTTTGTGGCTGTCGATCAGTGCCAACGCTTCTTCGCCGTTCGTGGCGCTGGGCTCCAGGACACTGTATCCCTCGAGTTCGCCAACCATTCGGCTCAGGCGCTCGCGGGCTAGGGGGTCGTCATCAACGATCAGGACATTCATATTGCGCTGGATTCCTGCGTGAGTCTCGCACAAGGATAGCGTAGACAGGTGAAGTGACGTCCGTCACCGCGATCCACGCTAAGACTAGCGCGAGCGTGAAAAAGTGCCGCTGGTCGGGCAGCTAATTTTTCATCTGCCGGGCGATTAGCGGCCCAGGCCCGCTTTGGCGACACATCGCCACAGGGTTTGCTGATTCGCAATATGAACACCCCTCTTCTTATAGTCCTCTTGCGCACCGAGAAGTGCGCTCATCCTCCTGTCCAACTGTAGACGGTTGCCGGAACGATATTGCTCAATTGAAAAATATCGTTGTGCAAATTGTTCGCGCACTGGCTCTGGCAAGCCCAACGATGAAAACCAGTCGACCAGTGTCAACGACAGGATTGGCAACCCTGTTATTATCCGCGGCAGCTTTCAACGCCATCTTTCTTCAGCCGATACGAGCGAATTCATGAGCACTGACAAGACCAATCAGTCCTGGGGCGGCCGCTTCAGTGAACCCGTCGACGCCTTCGTCGCCCGCTTCACCGCCTCCGTCACCTTCGACCAGCGCCTGTATCGCCACGACATCATGGGCTCGATCGCCCACGCTACCATGCTGGCCAAGGTCGGCGTGCTGACCGATGCCGAGCGCGACAGCATCATCGATGGCCTGAAGACCATCCAGGGTGAAATCGAGGCCGGCCAGTTCGATTGGCGCGTGGATCTCGAAGACGTGCACATGAACATCGAGGCGCGCCTGACCGACCGCATCGGCGTGACCGGTAAAAAGCTGCACACCGGTCGTAGCCGTAACGACCAGGTCGCCACCGACATTCGCCTGTGGCTGCGTGACGAAATCGACCTGATCCTGGGCGAAATCACCCGCCTGCAAAAAGGCTTGCTGGAGCAGGCCGAGCGCGAAGCGGGGGCTATCATGCCGGGCTTCACCCACCTGCAGACTGCGCAGCCGGTGACCTTCGGGCACCACATGCTGGCCTGGTTCGAAATGCTCAGCCGCGACTACGAGCGCCTGGTCGACTGCCGCAAGCGCACCAACCGCATGCCACTGGGCAGCGCCGCTCTGGCCGGCACCACCTACCCGATCGATCGCGAATACACCGCCCAGCTGCTGGGCTTCGATGCAGTGGGCGGCAACTCGCTGGACAACGTGTCCGATCGCGACTTCGCCATCGAGTTCTGCTCGGCTGCCAGCATCGCGATGATGCACTTGTCGCGCTTCTCCGAAGAGCTGGTGCTGTGGACCAGCGCGCAGTTCCAGTTCATCGATCTGCCAGACCGTTTCTGTACCGGCAGCTCGATCATGCCGCAAAAGAAAAACCCGGACGTACCGGAGCTGGTGCGCGGCAAGACCGGCCGTGTGTTCGGCGCGCTGATGGGCCTGCTGACCTTGATGAAAGGCCAGCCACTGGCCTACAACAAGGACAACCAGGAAGACAAGGAACCGCTGTTCGACGCCGCCGACACCCTGCGCGACTCGCTGCGCGCCTTTGCCGACATGGTCCCGGCGATCAAGCCCAAGCACGCGATGATGCGCGAAGCAGCCCTGCGCGGCTTCTCCACCGCCACCGACCTGGCCGACTACCTGGTGCGTCGCGGCCTGCCCTTCCGCGACTGCCATGAAATCGTCGGCCATGCCGTGAAATATGGCGTGGAAAGCGGCAAGGACCTGGCGGAAATGAGCCTGGAAGAACTGCGCAAGTTCAGCGACCAGATCGATCAGGACGTGTTTGCCGTGCTGACCCTGGAAGGTTCGGTCAATGCCCGCAACCACATCGGCGGCACCGCGCCGGCGCAGGTCAAGGCAGCTGTGGTGCGTGGCCAGGCGCTGATCGCCAGCCGCTAGATCGCCAAAAGCTTCGCGAGCAGGCTCGCTCCCACAGTTGACCGAGTTCTTTCAGAAAGAATGAGATCGAATGTGGGAGCGAGCCTGCTCGCGAAGGCGGCCTTAAGAGCGCTACAAACCTACTTCTTGGACGCGACCATCGCCATGAACGCTGGCATCGCCGCCTCCTTGTCCGCCGCAATCCGCTGCACGTTCGGATTATCTCCCAGACGTTCCAGCAGCGCCTTGGCAGCCGGCAGCTCCGCCAGCAGATCCATGCCAAACAGCTTCTTGGCAACCCCACACGCCAGCGGCACGCTGTACAGGAAATACAGATCCGCCACGCTCAGCGTTTCACCTGCCACGTAAGGGCTGAATTTTCCGTGCCGGCCTAACGCCGCAATACCCTGCAATAGTTCTGCTTTGGTTTTTTCCTTGATCGCGTCCGGCACGCTCGCGCCGAAAAATGCCTCGGGGTAGCAGGCCCGTCCTGGCAACTCGATGTACAACTCGATTTCCTTGGCCAGCGCCAATACCTGCGCCCGCTCGAACGGGTCGCTCGGCAGCAGCGGCGTGCCTTTATGGCTCTGTTCGATGAACTCGAGAATCACGCTGGTTTCATTGATGAAACCCTGCTCTGTACGCAGTACCGGGACTTTTCCGCGCGGGCTGATGGCCAGCGCTTCCGGGCTGGTGCCTGCGTAAAACGGCACTTCTTCGAACGGCAGTCCTTTTTCCAGCAGCGCCAGCTTGACCATGTTGTAGTAGTTGCTGACGGAAAAACCATAAAGCTTGAACATCACAGAGCCTCCAGGCCGTGCGGGGTGGGCAGTGCCTGTTTATAGAACGCCCGAAGCTTTCTTGCCAGCAGCATCACGCCGCTGAATGCAGTTAAACTGATGACCTTTCCTTAAGGAGCCTGCCATGAGCGAGCCAACCGATATCGACACCGACGAAGAAGAGTTCACCGAAAACACGCTGATCGAAGCCATCGAGAACCAGATCGAAAGCGATAACCCGCCCGCGGCCAAGGCAACGTTCAACAAGCTGACCCTGGTGGGTTACGAGCGCGAGGAAATCCTCAACCTGATGGCCCACGTGCTGGCCGTGGAAATCGACGCGATCCTCGAAGAAGACCGCGCGTTCAACACCGAATGGTACGAAGCCGCGCTTCGGGCGCTGCCAGAGCTTCCGCCGGAAAAGAAATAACGCGTCACAGTGACTGGACATACCGCACGAGTGGGATCACCTTAGGGGCGCTGTCGCCAAATTCCTAGAAAGTCTGGAGTCCTTATGTCGCTTACCCCTGAGTTGGTTGCCGAACTGGAAGTCCTCGCACTCTTCAACCTGGACAGTTCCCAGGAAGGTTTGAAAATTCATCAGACCGCTGCCCCGAAACACATTGCCGCCGCCAAACGCCTGTTTGAAAAAGAACTCATCGACCAGCCCGATGGCGGTTACCTGACCAGCCTGGGTCGTGACGCCGCGCAAAATGTGCAAACCGTTCTGACTATTCTGAGCGTTCAGGAAACAGCCTGAATTCCACCGCATTGCCCACGGAATCCCCCGCCACGGGTTTTCCGCGGGCACGTTCGGCCACCCGACGTCGCCCTGCGATAGAAATCTGACGCCAGAAATACAAAATCAGCTTAAAAGTCCCGGGGCCGAGGCGCTAAACTGCCCCTCATCCCGAGAGCCTCCACATCCGAGCCCTGCGAGCCGGTTTGAGCTGACATGACCCGCACCCATGAAATCCGCCCCGATCTGGACGAGGGAATTGACCGCAAGGTGCTCAGCCAGCTGCGTGCACGCTTCCTCAAGCTCAACGAGGGGCGCATGGCGCGAGCCATGGAAGGGTTGTCGACACGCCAGCAAGGGGTGTTGAACCTGCTGCCGCTGTTCTTCCACGTCAACCATCCGCTGCTGCCGGGTTACGTTTCGGGCAGCACGCCGGCCGGGCTGTCGAATTTCGAGCCGGATGCCGGCGTCCTCGCCGAAGCCCAGCGCCTGACCCGTTCCTTTTCCTATAAACCGCGCCACGGCAGCAATCCACCCCGGCCGATTCACGGCCTGTTCCTGATGGGAAGCCTCGGCACCCTGGCCCAGGCCGAGCAGAGTGATATGGACGTGTGGGTCTGTCACAGTCCGGATCTGAGTGAAAACGAACTCACTGAGTTGCGCAGGAAATGCCAACTGCTGGAAGCCTGGGCGACCAGCCAGGGCGCCGAGGCGCACTTCTTCCTGATTGACCCCGTGCGCTTCGTACGGGGTGAGCGCGACAGCCAGCTGAGCTCCGAAGACTGCGGCACCACCCAGCATTATCTGCTGCTGGACGAGTTTTATCGCACCGCGATCTGGCTGGCCGGGCGCACGCCGATCTGGTGGCTGGTGCCCGTGTATGAAGAAGCCAACTACGACCGGTACACCCACACCCTGACATCCAAGCGCTTCATCCGCGCCGACGAAACCCTGGACCTGGGTCATCTGGCCTGCATTCCGCCCGGGGAATTCATAGGTGCCGGACTCTGGCAATTGTTCAAGGGCATCGAGTCGCCGTACAAATCGGTGCTCAAACTCCTGCTGACCGAGGTGTACGCCAGCGAACATCCCAAGGTCCAATGCCTGAGCCTGCGCTTCAAACAGGCGGTGTTCGCCAACCGGCTCGATCTCGATGAGCTGGACCCCTATGTCGTGGTCTATCGGCGCATCGCCGAGTACCTCATCGCCCGCAATGAGCCGGAACGACTGGAGCTGGTGCGCCGAGCGCTGTACCTGAAGGTCAACCGAAAACTCACCGCCAGCGGCGGACGCCCCCAGGGCTGGCAACGCTCGCTGCTTGAGCGCCTGGCCCACGAATGGAAATGGGACCATCGCCAATTGGCCCTGCTCGACAGCCGCAGCCAGTGGAAAGTCCGCCAGGTCAGCTCGGAGCGCCGGGCCCTGGTCAACGAACTGAATTTCAGCTATCGCTTCCTGACCCAGTTCGCCCGCCAGGAACAAACCATCAGCCTGATCAACAAGCGTGACCTCAGCGTGCTGGGCCGACGCCTGTACGCGGCCTTCGACCGCAAGGCGAACAAGGTCGAGTTCATCAACCCCGGCATCGCCCCGGACCTGGCCGAAGACACTCTGACGCTGGTGTATGCGCCAACCAGGAAAGAACCGGGCCAAAGCCAGTGGGGCTTGTACAACGGCAGCCTGACCGTGATCGAGTGGGAACATTTCGCCCCGATCAAACGCAGTCGTCACTTGCTCGAGCTGCTCGCCTGGTGCCACCGCAACGGCGTGATCGACAGCAGCACCCGCCTGGCCTTGCACCCGGGCAGCAGCGACCTGAGCGAGTTCGAACTGTTCAACCTGCTGGGCAGCCTGCAACAGAGCATTCCCCTGCCACTGTCGACCGTCGCCGAAGAGCCCCTGCTGCGCGCCAGCGTGCCCAGCGAGGTGCTGATCCTGGTCAACGTCGGCATCGATCCGCTCAAGCACCACCGCGAACTGAACATCCTGATGACCACTGAGCGCACCGACTCCCTGAGCTACGCAGGTGTGAGGGAAAACCTGGTGCTGACCCTGGACCAGGTCACACTCAACAGCTGGAACGAAGTGCTGGTCAGCCGCTACGACGGCCCCCATGCCCTGCTCGATTGCCTGCGCGACTATCTCAACAGCCTGCCCGGCGGGCCGCAGCAGCCCAGGTTGAAAGTGCGCTGTTTCTGCCACAACCGCGCGCAATTCATCGCCCAGCGCGTCGAAGACATCCTCGACACCGCGCAGACCCTGCTGCTGAGCAAACTCAATCATCGCTATCTGATCCAGGTCCAACAGCATTACCACGTACTGGAGCTGATACCCGGCCAGGTCAAACACATCGCGCTGGCCACCCTGCCGGCGCTGCTCGATTACCTCGGTGAAGAACGGGCGAACTACAGTCCGCTGCACCTGGACCCGATGGCCTTGGACGACCACGACCTGGCGCTGCTGCTGCCCATGGGGCGGCCAGACTGTATCCAAGTGTTCTACCGGGTTAACGACGAGCAGGCCGACCTGTACGTGCTCGATGAATTCAACGCCTTGTGGCAGCAGCGCCTGCCGTGGCATGACGAGCAAAGCCTGCTGGTGCCGCTGCAGCGTTTCCTGCAATCGATTCAGTACCGGCGCGACGCCGCCCTGCCAATAGACGCGGCAACGCCTGCGAACCTGGATACCCTGTATTACCAACTGCTGCCTTCAGGTACCGGCAAGGCGCGGCGGATCGAGGCCCGATCGGCACCGCAAACCCCGGCCGACAAACCCTTCTATGACGTCCAGGCGATCGTCGGCAAAGCCGCACCGGGCAAGGTACAGGTCACGTTGTATTGCAATCAGCGGGAGTTTTCCGAGCTGGAACATGGCGACCAGCTGTTTCGCGTGGTCGCCCGGGAAATCGTCGAGCAACGCCGCGAGACCGAACGCTACCGCTGCTACATCACCGACCTGGACCTGTCAGGCCTGCTCGGTGATGGTCAGGGGTCAAGCCATCTGTATCTGCGTTACAAGGCCGACCTGGAGCGCGCATTGAACGAGGCGCTCGGGCAGGTCTGAAAAGACGTTACTCGGGGAAGGCGCCGCCGTTGGCTGGCTGCGATTCGACTTCCAGCAGAGTCAGTTTCAAGGTCTTGCCACCCGGCGCTGGCCAGTCGATGTGCTGACCAACCTTGAGCCCCAGCAGCGCACTCCCGACGGGTGCCAGAATGGAAATCTTGCCCTCGTCGGCGTTGGCATCCTTCGGATATACCAGCGTCAGGTGATAGTCCTTGCCACTGCCTTCTTCACGGCAATGCACTCGGGAGTTCATGGTCACGACATCGGCGGGCACTTCATCGTGGCCGACCACTGTATCGGCGCGATCCAGTTCGGTTTGCAGCGCGATAACGCCCGGCAGCGTTTCGTCCAGGCTGTCGATCAGGCGCTCCAGACGTTGTACGTCCAGACGGGTAAGGGTGATGGAAGGTGCGGTCATGATCAGGGCAGACTCCTTTCTTCTGCACGAAAAAAGCAAAACCCCGCCAGAAAAAGGCGGGGTTTTCACAAGCCTCGATGGGTTGAGGCGTACCCGGACACTATCACAGCTCAAAAAATATACAAGTCGCCACCGGCGTACGGCTGTATGCCCCTACCGGGGACCGGCGCCAGTCTTGCGCTGATCGGCCTGGGCGCAAATGACCCGCCGGCGCTGGTCATCCGCCGAGCGCCATTCACGGATGTCTTCGACATGGCGAAAACACCCGAGGCAGACCTTCTGCTCATCCAGCCGACACACGCCGCTGCACGGCGAAGGGACTGCCGGGCTGACATTGCTGTATAGCGGCTTGGGTGGCCGCACGGGGGCTGGTTGGGTCACGGCGTTACAGGCCTTCGAAATCGAGTTCGATGCCGGCCTGCTGCTTGACGATGCGCTCGAGCATTTCGCCCAGCTGCTCTTCGCTCTTGTCGCACATCCAGCGCTCGCTTTCTTCGTCGTAGTCGAAGTGGAAGCCGCCGGACACGGCCGCCAGCCACAGCTGGCGCAAAGGTTCCTGGCGACTGAAGATCAACTGGCTGCCGTTTTCGAACTTGACGGTCAGCACACCGGCCGAGCTCTCCAGATCGATATCCAGGTCACTCTCGTCAAAAATATCCTCCAGCGTCTGCTGGGTGGCATCGACCAGATCGTGGAAACGGGCTTCGGACAAACTCATTACGGCAACCTCAAAAAGTGTCTGATCAGGTTCAAGCGCCGCAAGATACGGCCGAGCCCCGCTGATTGCAAAGGATAACGATCATGGGCCGATATAGGTATATCAAACGCTGTACCTGTGGGAGCGGGCTTGCTCGCGAAGAGGCCGGCACATTCAACATCGTCGTTGCCTGAACCACCGCTTTCGCGAGCAAGCCCGCTCCCACAGTGTTCGATGCGCTTGCGACAAGGCCCGCCGGACGGGAGCCCCGTCACATAGGCAAGCTGCCGGGTGGCCGGTATACTCCGGCGCAATTAATGCATTTTCAAGGATTTCGCCATGAAGCGCCTGATCTCTTCCCTTGCTGCGCTCGTCGCGGTTGCCTGCCTGGTGTCGGCCTGTGGTCAGAAAGGTCCGTTGTACCTGCCCGATGAGGACCAGGACCCGGCAGAGCAGGCTCAGTCCTCGCAAAAGCAGCCGTCCAAATCGCACAAGCACGACGTCTACCAATAAGGGAACATCATGAACGCTTTTAACTACCGTGACGGTGAACTGTTCGCGGAAGGTGTTGCCCTGTCTGCTATCGCCGATCGCTTTGGTACACCGACCTACGTTTACTCGCGCGCGCACATCGAAGCCCAATACCTGGCGTATGCCGATGCTCTGGCCGGCATGCCTCACCTGGTCTGCTTCGCGGTCAAGGCCAACTCCAACCTGGGTGTGCTGAATGTCCTGGCTCGTCTTGGCGCCGGTTTCGACATCGTCTCCCGTGGCGAACTGGAACGCGTACTGGCCGCCGGCGGCAGCGCTGACAAGATCGTATTCTCCGGCGTCGGCAAGACCCGCGACGACATGCGTCGCGCCCTGGAAGTCGGTGTGCACTGCTTCAACGTCGAATCCACCGATGAGCTGGAGCGCCTGCAGGTTGTAGCTGCCGAGCTGGGTGTTCGCGCACCGATTTCGCTACGCGTGAACCCGGACGTCGATGCCGGTACACACCCGTACATCTCCACCGGTCTCAAAGAGAACAAGTTCGGCATTGCCATCGCCGACGCCGAAGACGTGTACGTGCGTGCCGCGCAATTGCCGAACCTGGAAGTGGTCGGCGTCGATTGCCATATCGGCTCGCAACTGACCACCCTGCCGCCGTTCATCGATGCCCTCGATCGCCTGCTGGGCCTGGTCGATCGCCTCGGCGACTGCGGCATCTACCTGCGCCACATCGACCTCGGTGGCGGCCTGGGCGTACGTTATCGCGATGAAGAGCCACCATTGGCGGGCGACTACATCAAGGCCGTGCGCGAGCGTCTCGACGGTCGCGACCTGGCGCTGGTGTTCGAGCCGGGCCGCTTCATCGTCGCCAATGCCGGCGTGCTGCTGACCCAGGTCGAATACCTCAAGCACACCGAGCACAAGGATTTCGCCATCGTCGACGCGGCCATGAACGACCTGATCCGTCCGGCGCTGTACCAGGCCTGGATGGACGTCACCGCCGTGCGCCCGCGCAACACCGCTGCGCGCGCCTACGACATCGTCGGCCCGATCTGCGAGACTGGCGACTTCCTGGCCAAGGATCGTGAGCTGGCCCTGGAAGAAGGCGACCTGCTGGCCGTGCATTCGGCCGGCGCCTATGGGTTTGTCATGAGCTCCAACTACAACACCCGCGGCCGCGCCGCTGAAGTGTTGGTGGACGGTGATCAGGCATTTGAAGTGCGTCGCCGTGAGACGGTAGCCGAGTTGTTTGCTGGCGAAAGCCTGCTGCCGGAGTGAAACCATGCTGCTGCGTTTTACCAAGATGCACGGCCTGGGCAATGACTTCATGGTCCTCGACCTGGTCAGCCAGCACGCGCATATTCTGCCAAAGCATGCCAAGCAGTGGGGCGATCGGCACACCGGCATCGGTTTCGACCAGCTGCTGATTGTCGAAGCCCCGAGCAACCCGGACGTGGACTTCCGCTATCGGATCTTCAACTCCGACGGCTCTGAAGTGGAGCAGTGCGGCAACGGTGCGCGCTGTTTCGCCCGCTTTGTGCTCGACAAGCGCCTGACCGCGAAACGGCAGATCCGTGTCGAAACCAAGAGCGGTATCATCGAGCTCGATGTTCGCAGCGATGGCCAGATCAGTGTCAACATGGGCGCTCCGCGACTAGTGCCGGCCGACATTCCGTTCCAGGCCCAAGAGCAGGCCCTGAACTATCAGGTCGACGTCGATGGCACGCCCGTCGAACTGGCCGCCGTGTCCATGGGCAACCCCCATGCCGTGGTGCGGGTCAGCGATATCAACAACGCACCGGTGCATGAACTGGGGCCGAAAATCGAACATCACCCGCGCTTCCCGGCACGGGTCAATGTCGGTTTTCTCCAGGTCATCGATCGGAACCGCGCGCAGTTGCGCGTCTGGGAACGCGGGGCCGGGGAAACCCAGGCCTGCGGTACCGGCGCCTGCGCCGCCGCCGTCGCCGCGATCAGCCAGGGGTGGATGGATTCGCCACTGCTGATCGACCTGCCTGGCGGGCGTCTGTCCATTGAATGGGCAGGCCCTGGCCAACCGGTCATGATGACCGGCCCGGCAGTGCGCGTTTATGAAGGACAAGTGCGTCTTTGAGTGAGCCACAGCCATGACCGATAAGCCTCAGGTACCCGCCCTACAGCCCGACGAATCAGCGTCCGAAAGCCTGGAGGCGGCGGCCGTTGCCGCGTACCTGGAGGCTCATCCGGACTTCTTCGTCGAGCACGAAGAGCTGCTTGCGTCCTTGCGCATCCCCCACCGGCGCGGCGATACCGTGTCGCTGGTGGAGCGGCAGATGACCATCCTGCGCGACCGCAACATAGAATTGCGCCATCGTCTTTCACACTTGATGGACGTCGCCCGCGACAATGACCGCCTGTTCGACAAGACCCGCCGACTGATTCTCTCCCTGCTCGACGCCAGCAGCCTGGAAGACGTGGTGATCTGCGTCGAAGACAGTCTGCGCCAGGACTTCCAGGTACCCTTCGTCAGCCTCATCCTGCTGGGCGACAACGCCATGCCGGTGGGCCGCTGGGTGACCCACGCCGATGCCCAGGTAGCCATTGGCGGCCTGCTGCTGGAAGACAAAAGCGTCAGCGGCAGCCTGCGCGAGCACGAACTGGATTTCCTGTTCGGCGAAGAACAGCGCAAGCAGATCGGTTCCACTGCCGTCGTCGCCATCAGCTATCAAGGCATCCACGGCATACTGGCCATTGCCAGTCGCGACCCGCAGCACTACAAGAGTTCGGTGGGCACGCTGTTCCTGAGCTACATCGCCGAAGTCATGGGCCGCGTGCTGCCACGGTTCAACAGCTCCCTGCGCTCGGTACGCTGATCATGGAACGGCAACTTGACGCTTACTGCGAACACCTGCGCAGTGAGCGACAGGTGTCGCCCCACACGCTTTCGGCCTACCGCCGCGACCTCGACAAAGTGCTGGGGTGGTGCGCCAAACAGAACATCGATAGCTGGGCCGCGCTGGACATCCAGCGCCTGCGCAGCCTGGTCGCCCGCCTGCATTCGCAAGGTCAATCGTCCCGTAGCCTGGCGCGGTTGCTGTCGGCGGTTCGCGGGCTCTATCACTACCTGAACCGTGAAGGCCTGTGCGACCACGACCCGGCCAATGGCCTGGCACCGCCCAAGGGCGAACGCCGCTTGCCGAAAACCCTCGACACCGACCGGGCGCTGCAACTGCTTGAAGGTGGCGTGGAAGACGACTTCCTGGCACGCCGGGACCAGGCGATCCTCGAACTGTTCTACTCCTCCGGGCTGCGCCTGTCAGAGCTGACCGGGCTCAATCTCGAACAGCTGGATCTGGCCGACGGCATGGTCCAGGTGCACGGCAAGGGCAGCAAGACCCGCCTGCTGCCAGTCGGCAAAAAAGCCCGCGAGGCGCTGGAGCAGTGGCTGCCGCTGCGGGCCATGGCCAACCCGGCGGACGACGCGGTGTTTGTCAGCCAGCAAGGCCGGCGCCTGGGGCCGCGGGCGATTCAGCTGCGGGTCAAGGCCGCTGGCGAACGCGAACTGGGGCAAAACCTGCACCCTCACATGTTGCGGCATTCTTTCGCCAGCCACCTGCTGGAATCCTCCCAGGACCTGCGGGCCGTGCAGGAACTGCTCGGCCACTCGGACATCAAGACCACCCAGATCTATACCCACCTGGATTTCCAGCACCTGGCAACCGTCTACGACAGCGCCCACCCACGGGCCAAACGCATTAAAGGCGACGATTCATGACCCTCCAACTGATCACTTTCGACCTCGATGACACCCTGTGGGACACCGCTCCGGTGATCGTCAGCGCCGAAGCCGTATTGCGTGAATGGCTGACGCAACATGCGCCCAACCTGGGAGCGGTGCCAGTGGAGCATCTGTGGGCCATTCGCGAGCGTATCCTGAGTATCGAACCCAACCTCAAGCACCGCATCAGCGCCTTGCGTCGTCGCGTGCTGTTTCAAGCATTGGAAGAAGCCGGATACGCCCATGCTTTGGCCTCGGACCTGGCCGACCAGAGTTTCGAAGTGTTCCTGCATGCCCGGCACCAGTTGGAAATCTTTCCGGAGGTGCAACCAACGCTGGAGGTGCTGGCTAACCATTACACCCTCGGCGTGGTCACCAACGGCAACGCCGATGTGCGTCGCTTGGGGCTGGCGGACTACTTCAAGTTTGCGTTGTGCGCCGAAGATATCGGCGTCGCCAAACCCGACGCGCGACTGTTCCATGAGGCATTGCAGCGTGGTGATGCAACCGCCGAAACGGCGGTGCATATCGGCGATCATCCCGGCGATGACATTGCCGGCGCCCAGCAGGCAGGGCTGCGCGCGATCTGGTTCAACCCGGCGGGCAAGGTTTGGGAAGCCGAGCGCTTGCCGGATGCCGAGATTCGCAGCCTGACCGAATTGCCGGCGTTGTTGGCGCAGTGGAATTCAGTTTCGGCCTGACCGAATCTGTAGGAGCTGGCTTGCCAGCGAAGGCGTCCTCAAGGATTACCCAAGATTCAAGGGCCCCTTCGCCGGCAAGCCGGCTCCTACAGGATCCGCGAACGATTTTGAGCCGCCCATGAAAAAGCCCGCAGCGACGGCGGGCTTTTTCAGCAAGCGCGTAGCAGGCTCAGATAGGCCGGCTGCCGTACTTGTTGTCTGGCTTCTTGGGCGGATCGGCGACCACATTGGCCTCCACTTCCTGCACCTTGCCGCCACGAGCCAGGAACTCTTCCATGGCCTTGGCCAGGGCGTCGCGTTCCTTGTTCTTGGCTTCGACACTCGGCAGCTCATCGACCGATACCGCTGCCTTGGCCTTGCCTTTGGCGGTCGGAACGGGGGCATCACCGCCGTCGTCTTCAGCGACGTCTTCCGCCGCTGCTTCCAGACCTTCTTCGGTTTCGTCGTCGTCGCCTACTTCGAGGTCGTCGTTTTCCAGATCATCGTCGCTCATGTTCTACCTCATGACTTGCGAAAAGCAGATTAGTTATAGCCCAGCTTTGCCCTCTGTCGAAGGCTGCCGGAAAAAAATCAACAGCCGCTGGTGACCAGCGGTTATGCCCCTTCACCGTGCAAGGTGGCGAGGACTTTACGAGCACCGCCGTGATCACGGTGCTCGCCTAGATAAACGCCTTGCCAGGTGCCTAACGCCAGCCGGCCTGCCGAGATCGGCAAACTGAGCTGACAGCCAAGCACGCTGGCCTTGAAATGCGCCGGGAGGTCGTCCAGGCCTTCGTCGTTATGCTCATAGCCGTCTGTTCCTTGTGGGATCAGACGATTGAAAAATCGTTCGAAGTCGCGACGTACCGCCGGATCGGCGTTCTCGTTGATGGTCAACGACGCCGAGGTATGCTGCAGCCACAAATGCAACAGACCGACCCGACATGCCTTGAGTTCAGGCAAGCCGGCGAGTAACTCGTCCGTTACCAGATGAAAGCCCCGAGGCCTCGCCCGCAGGGTTATCAGAGTCTGTTGCCACATACAGTTCTCCGCACGTTCGGGGCGCATTCTAGCGCGCTCTGGGAAAAAACAAAGGCCCTGATCATCCTTCATTTTTGTAAGCCATCGACCGTACAAATACACCCGACGCAAACATCGTAAAACCTGTAGGAAAAAACCTTTCAGCTCTCACTTCAATGACAAACTCCAGACAAAAAAATGCCCGGCAAGCCGGGCAAGTTTTTTTCATGCGCGTGCTTACAAGTTGTAGCCGCGTTCGTTGTGTAGCGCCAGATCGATGCCGACCGCTTCTTCTTCCTCGGTAATACGCAGGCCCATGACGGCGTCCAGGACCTTGAGGATGATGAAGGTGACGATCGCGGTGTAGATCACCGTGAAGCCCACGCCTTTGCACTGAATCCATACTTGCGCGGCGATGTCGGTCACGGTGCCGAAGCCACCCAGGGACGGCGCAGCGAAGACACCGGTGAGGATCGCGCCGAGGATACCGCCGATACCGTGCACGCCGAAGGCGTCCAGGGAGTCGTCATAGCCGAGTTTGCGTTTCAGGGTAGTCGCGCAGAAGAAGCACACCACGCCTGCGGCCAGACCGATCACCAGGGCGCCCATCGGGCCTACGGTGCCAGCGGCCGGGGTAATGGCTACCAGGCCGGCAACCACACCCGATGCAATGCCCAGTGCGCTTGGTTTGCCGTGGGTGACCCACTCGGCGAACATCCAGCCCAATGCCGCAGCGGCGGTTGCGATCTGGGTGACCAGCATCGCCATGCCGGCAGTGCCGTTGGCCGCCGCAGCGGAGCCGGCGTTGAAGCCGAACCAGCCAACCCACAGCATGGCCGCGCCCATCAAGGTGTAACCGAGGTTGTGCGGTGCCATCGGCGTGGTCGGGAAGCCTTTACGCTTACCCAGCACCAGGCAGGCAATCAGACCGGCCACACCGGCATTGATGTGCACCACGGTGCCGCCGGCGAAGTCCAGCACGCCCCAGTCCCACATCAGGCCGCCGTTGCCGGACCAGACCATGTGCGCGATCGGTGCATACACCAGGGTGAACCAGATGCCCATGAAGATCAGCATCGCGGAGAACTTCATGCGCTCGGCGAAGGCACCGACGATCAGCGCCGGGGTGATGATCGCGAAGGTCATCTGGAAGGTGATGAATACCGCCTCAGGGAACAGCGCGGCCGGGCCGGTCAGGCTGGATGGCGTGACACCGGCGAGGAAAGCCTTGCCCATGCCGCCGAAGAACGAGTTGAAGTTGACGACGCCCTGCTCCATGCCGGTGGTGTCGAACGCGATGCTGTAGCCATAAATGACCCACAGGACGCTGATCAGACCGGTAATGGCGAAGCACTGCATCATCACGGAAAGAATGTTTTTGGAACGAACCATACCGCCGTAGAACAGCGCGAGGCCGGGAATGGTCATGAACAGCACGAGAGCTGTCGAGGTCAACATCCAGGCGGTGTCGCCGGAGTTGAGGACTGGGGCCGCCACTTCGTCTGCCGCCAAAGCAAGGCTGGGCATTACGATGGACAACAGGGCTCCTAGCCCTGCGAATTTACGCAGAGTCATTTTGTTTTCTCCTGGGGCGTTGGGTTTGTGGCGGCTTAGATTGCGTCGGTATCGGTTTCGCCGGTACGGATGCGAATCGCCTGTTCCAGATTGACCACGAAGATCTTGCCGTCACCGATCTTGCCGGTGTTGGCCGCCTTGGTTATCGCCTCGATAACCCGGTCGAGATCCTTGTCGTCAATGGCGACATCAATCTTCACCTTTGGCAGGAAATCGACCACGTACTCCGCGCCGCGATACAGCTCGGTGTGACCCTTCTGCCGACCGAAGCCTTTGACTTCAGTAACGGTAATGCCCTGCACGCCGATCTCGGACAACGACTCGCGCACGTCGTCCAACTTGAACGGCTTGATGATGGCAGTGACTAGCTTCATGAAAACTCTCTCCCGAATTTGGTGGACTTGCCCCAGGAAAACAAACCCGTCTCAAGTCTAAGCGCAGTGCCTGGCTTTGTAACGCATCGTCGGCCTTACCTGCCCGTCCGACGCCAGCTAACCGCTCCTTGCGAAACACTCCCCGCGTTTCGCCTGGCGCACTGCATTCGTCACAGCGACTGCATCAGTGCATGGGTCATCAGCATCTAAGCAGAAAGCTTGCCATCTCCACAAAACGCATTGTTTTCAAGCCTTTGCCAACAGATCGCAACCACTTCACGACAGCACCCCACGCGTTACGCACAACAACGGTGCGTTGCCGTCCGTCCGCATGCGCGAAAAGCGTGCATTCCTTGCCCGCCGAATTGACTATAGACACTGCGTGGTACACTGCCCGCCATTGCTACCAGGACAATCCCCCATGCTCGCGCCCAAAGACTTCCTCGACGCCCTGACAGGCACCGCCTCCCGCCTCTTCAGCGGCGACACGCCACTGCCGAAAAGCGAAATCGAAAGCCAGTTCAAGGCGCTGTTGCAGAGCGGGTTCAGCAAGCTGGATCTGGTGAGCCGCGAAGAGTTCGATAGCCAGATGGTGGTGTTGGCGCGTACCCGGGCACGCTTGGAGGCTCTTGAGGCGAAAGTGGCGGAGATGGAAGCCAAGCTCACTCCCCCGTCCGAATAACACCACGATCCCTGTAGGAGCGGGCTTGCCCGCGATTGAAGACCTGCGTGTAGGTGTTCATCGTCGCGTTAACAGCGGCTTTGGCGTCATACACCCGTGGGAAGCCCATAAGGCCGACCTGCTCAACCATGGCTGCCAGACTATCTCGGCTCGAGGATCGGTGTTCCCATGGATGTCCTCTAATGCCGGCCTATAGTCACCACATTCAGTGTAAATCCCCCCTTGTAAACGCCCCATTCAAGGGCTTTTAAAGCCTCCCGCAACATCCAGCGAAAATTCATTTCCACTGCCCCCACGCGAAACCCTCATCTCCTGGCTACCCTTGAAAAACCCGCAGGAAGCGGCCTCCGTCATTTCAAGGAACGATCATGTCCCTCTCCATCGTCCACAGCCGCGCCCAGATTGGTGTGGATGCGCCCGCTGTCACCGTTGAAGTCCATCTGGCCAATGGTTTGCCATCGCTGACCATGGTCGGCCTGCCCGAGGCGGCGGTGAAGGAGAGCAAGGACCGGGTGCGCAGTGCGATCATCAATTCGGGGCTGCAGTTTCCACCTCGGCGCATTACCTTGAACCTGGCGCCGGCGGATTTGCCCAAGGATGGCGGGCGTTTCGATCTGGCGATCGCCCTGGGGATTCTCTCGGCCAGTGTGCAGGTGCCGACGCTGACGCTCGATGATGTGGAGTGCCTGGGGGAGCTGGCGCTGTCGGGTGCGGTCCGGGCCGTACGCGGAGTGTTGCCGGCGGCATTGGCGGCGCGCAAGGCCGGGCGATCGTTGGTGGTGCCGCGGGCCAATGCCGAGGAGGCGTGCCTGGCGTCGGGCTTGAAAGTGATTGCGGTGGATCATTTGCTGGAGGCTGTCGCGCATTTCAATGGGCATACGCCGATTGAGCCTTATGTTTCCAATGGCTTGCTCTACGCCAGCAAGCCTTATCCCGATTTGAATGAAGTGCAGGGTCAACTTGCGGCCAAACGGGCGCTGTTGATTGCTGCGGCGGGCGCGCACAACCTGTTGCTCAGCGGGCCGCCGGGGACGGGCAAGACACTCCTGGCGAGCCGTCTGCCCGGCCTCCTGCCGCCGCTTTCCGAAAGCGAGGCGCTGGAGGTGGCTGCCATCCAATCGGTCACCAGTTGCGTGCCCTTGAGCCATTGGCCTCATCGGCCGTTTCGCCAGCCCCACCATTCGGCTTCAGGCCCTGCGCTGGTGGGCGGCGGCTCGAAACCGCAGCCGGGCGAAATCACCCTTGCTCACCACGGCGTCCTGTTCCTTGATGAGCTTCCGGAGTTTGAACGCAGGGTGCTTGAGGTACTAAGGGAGCCGCTGGAGTCCGGCTATATCGTGATCTCCCGGGCAAAGGATCGTGTGCGATTCCCGGCGCGGTTCCAGTTGGTGGCGGCGATGAACCCGTGCCCCTGTGGATATCTTGGCGAACCTACGGGCCGCTGCTCATGCACCCCGGACATGGTGCAGCGCTACCGCAACAAGCTATCCGGCCCGCTGCTGGATCGGATCGATTTGCACTTGACCGTGGCACGGGAGGCCACGGCGCTGAATCCGCCCGTGAAACCAGGAGAGGACAGCGCCAGCGCCGCATTGATAGTGGCCGAGGCACGCGAGCGCCAACAGAAGCGTCAGGGCTGTGCCAATGCGTTTCTCGATCTACCGGGGTTGCGCAAGCACTGCACGTTATCCACAGTCGATGAAAACTGGCTGGAAACCGCGTGTGAACGGCTGAATCTCTCCCTACGTTCAGCCCATCGACTGCTCAAGGTCGCGCGCACGCTGGCGGACCTTGAACAAACCGACGGAATCAGACGCGAACATTTGGCCGAGGCGCTGCAATATCGGCCGACAACGCTCTAGCCGGCGCCCCCCCCTTGGTCAGATCAACCAACGGCTCTGCCGCACCTCCGTCTCCCGTCCACCCTGAATCTCGCTTACCAGCTTCATTTTTCCACTGGGAAAACACGGGCAGCGCCTGGGTATTGAAGCCCACCGAAATGCCCAGGCTGCCGGCCTCGTGGCTGATTAAACGATTCAGCAGACTTAAAAAGCCCACGCCAGATCCTTCCAAAGCCAATTAAAATTGACCTTATGCAACCTCCGCACGCTTACGTTAGTCTCATGAGGTTTGAACCTCCGGCAGATTGACGGCGACATCATTATGGCATCATGGTTGTCCGCCAACTGCAGGAGCAAGTACAGACACATTTGTCTGTCATTTTTGCGCAACGGATCGTATGGAGTTTAAATGCGCGGGGCATTATTACGCAGCGGTAAGAGCGGGTCATTCACTGCCCTCGGCGAAACAGGTCAACCGGTCTACCGGGCAGCCCTGCAATTGCGCGAAGCCATTCGCCGCAAGAACCCCGATTTGGTCGATCATCTGGCCATTCCTCAAAGCGATGAACTCGGCAACCAGATCGATTGGTACAGCGCCCTCGACGGCGATGTGATTCCGTGGAGCAGCGCGACCGAAGAAGAACGCGCCCCTGCCCGCCGCCAACTTGAAGCCCTCAAGACCGCGCTGGAGGAATTGAGCCAGCGTTTCCTTGGCACGGAATCCGGCGAACAGCAGCAAGGCGACAAAGCCGTGTTCGGCAAGTTGCTCAAGCGCGTCATTCATATCCCTGACGAAAACTTCGTCTACCTGGTGCAAGGCAAACCGGTGCTGACCTTCTGGGGTTTCGAGCACGCCGGTACCGACCTCAATCGCGATCCCCTGCACTGCCTCTATCAGGTTCCGACGCCGGCACCGGCGGTCGAAGCGCCTGTTATTGCGCCCATCGTGCCGGTGGTGGCTCGTCCGTGGTGGCGTCGCTGGTGGTGGTGGTTGCTGCTGCCGCTCCTGCTGCTGCTTTTGTGGCTGTTGCTCGGCCTGCGGGGTTGCGTGCCTATTCCGTTGGTGGCGGTAGACCTGCTGCCCAAGGGCATCGTGCCGGTGGAAAAACAGCTGGAAGAGCCGCCACTGACTGGCAATGTCACGACGTTGAATGGCGTTCCGGTGACAGGCACCGTTATCGGTTCCACCACTGGAACCGGCACCGCCGTGACCGGAACACAAGGTGAAGTACCGGCCGTCGGGGGTAACGAGGGTAACGAGGCTGACGCAGCACCCGCCGACTTGGCCAAGGACCCATCCAAAGACCCGGCCAAAGACCTGGCAGCCGAATCCCCAACCGCGCCACCCGAAAACAAAACCACGCCGCCGGATGTCACATCGCCCGACGCAGAAAAATCCGCCGCCGCAAAACCCGGCCCTCCCCTGAGCATCCCGCCAGACGCCGCCGACGGTGCCGCCAAGTTCCTCGACGGTCAGTACAACGCAGGCGCCGGGATCCAGGACCGCCGGACCGGCAAACCGCTGCGTCTGGAATACCAGCTCAAGGACGGTAAGGGCCAAGTCACCGTACACCAGGCCGACGGTTCCAAATGCAGCGGGCCGGTGAGCGCTACTATGAAGGGTGGCAGCCTGGCCATCGACAGCCAGGGCCAGGCCGTGTGCGGCGATGGCAGCACTTACGACATGCCCAAGGTCAACTGCCGCCCAGGGGCGACCACGGTCGCGGACTGCACCGGCGGTTACGGCACAGAACAATTCCCCATGTCCATGCGGCAAGCGGCCGAAAAAACGGAATAACCCGACATGTTGCCTGAAGTCACTCAATTCGAAGACACCGTCACGCTGGTCAGCGACACCGGCATCCAGTTCATGGATTTCGCCCTGCGCCTGGATCCCCGCAAGGAACCGGCAGGCGAGTTCGCACCGATGATCAGCGGGCTGATCTGCCGCCTGGCGTACAACGAAGAGAAAGACTTCTTTTTCTACGAGCCCGAACCGGAAAAGGTCGAAAAAGCCAAACCTGCGTTCAGCGTCGACATGAAAAGCAGCCTCGATCTGCTCGACGGTATCTGGCTGCCGACCCCGTTTTTCCGCTTCATGCCGCCCCATCGCTTCGATGAAGGTCCGACGAACTGGTCGCGCATGCGTCTGGTGAAGCTGGCGACACCCGATATCGACGGCAACACCCACCGCCTGACGATGGCCTTCGACAGCCGCGTGATGCCTAAGCGTGACGGCACTGCTTACCTGGCGCCAAACGAAGAAGACATCAGCTCCGGTGTGTCTTTCAAACTGGCGACCAAGGCCAGCGAAACCCGCTGGTTCCTGGCGCAGCCGTGGGTCAACGAGTGGCTGCTGGAAGTGTTCAACGAGGGCAATGCCCACCGTTCGCGCGCAGAACTGGACATCGATATCCGCTCCAACCATCACCTGGCGCACTACCTCAACTTGCTCAGCCTGTTGAGCACGCCGTCAGCCGCCCAGCAGTCGACAGCCCGGGCGAAAGTTGAAATCCCCGAACTGAAAGTGGTCGCCAACGACAGCAATGGCCTGGTCAAACCGATTCCGGTGGACCTGGTGCTGGACGTCGGCAACTCTCGCACTTGCGGTATCCTGATCGAAAACCACGGTCAGGCCGGCTCCGGGCTGAAGCAGAACTACGTGCTGGAACTGCGCGACCTGATCACGCCCGAACACACCTACAACCTGCCGTTCGAAAGCCGCGTGGAGTTCGCCCAGGCGTACTTTGGCAAGGACCATTGCTCGGTCAAGAGCGGCCGTCACGACGCGTTCCAATGGGCGACGATTGCCCGTGTCGGCAATGAGGCCAGCCGTCTGGCCAGCCGTCGTCGCGGCACCGAAGGCTCCACTGGGCTGTCCAGCCCGAAACGCTACCTGTGGGACGAAAACGCCTATGGCCACGGCTGGCGCTTCAACTGCTCGTACATCAAGACAGACAACGAGCCATACGCCACCGCCGCGCCGTTCTCGCATCTGATCAACGAAACCGGCGAGGCGCTTTACAGCCTTGAAGAGGACGATCGCCTGCCGGTGTTCATGCCGCGTTACTCACGCAGCTCGCTGATGACCTTCATGCTCGCCGAAGTGCTGGCCCAGGCGCTGTCGCAAATCAACAGCCCGGCCCAGCGCTCGCGCCAGGGTCACACCCGCGTGCCGCGCCAGCTAAACAGCATTACCCTGACCGTGCCGCCGGGCATGCCGCAGGCCGAGCGCAGCATCCTCAACGAACGCATGTTGCAAGCCATCGGCCTGGTGTGGAAAAGCCTCGGCTGGCATGCCGGCGAGGAAGATCCACATCAGGATCAGGCCGTCAGCCCGCGCACGCCGATCCCGAGTATCCGCGTGGAATGGGACGAAGCGTCCTGCGGCCAGCTGGTGTATCTATACACGGAGGTCAACGAGAATTTCGCCGGCCACCCGGAAGAGTTTTTTGACACCATCGCCCGGCCGGATAAGACCGATCGCCAACGCATCACCCTCGCGACCATCGACATCGGCGGGGGCACCACCGACCTGGTGATCACCGACTATCGCCTCGATCGCGCGGGCAATACCGGCAGCGGCAGCAACGTACACATCGTGCCCGAGCAGCGTTTTCGCGATGGCTTCAAAGTAGCCGGCGACGACATCCTGCTGGACGTGATTCAGGACTTCATCCTGCCAAGTTTTGAAAAAGCCTTGCAGAACGCTGGCGTGAAAGCCCCGGACTCGCTGATGTCACGGCTGTGCGGCGATGAATCGGTCAGTGCCCAGGACATGATCCTGCGCCAACAATTGAACCTCCAGGTGTTCGCCCCGCTGGGTCTGGCGCTGCTCAAGGCGTACGAGCATTACGATCCGCAAGTGCCGCAAGAAGTCACCCCGCAAAGCTACCGCCAATTGCTTGGTGACAACGCGATCAGCAAGAGCGTGCTCGACTACGTCAACGCCGCCGTGCGCCGCGATGTCGGCGGTCAGAGTGGTTTCGACCTGTATGCCGCACCGATCAGCTTCGACCTGCAAAAGCTCCACGCCGCCTTCCTCAACGACCAGATCAACATCACCAAGATCCTTGGTGCGCTGTGCGAGGTGGCCGCGCAGTACCCCTGCGATGTCTTGCTGCTGACCGGCCGCCCTTCTCGCCTGCCCGGCATCCAGGCGTTCATTCGCAAGGTGTTGCCACTGCCACCGGGACGCATTCTGGCGCTACAAAACTACCGCACCGGCGGCTGGTATCCGTTTCACAAGAACGGCCGGATCGACGACCCGAAAAGTACTGCCTCGGTCGGCGCCATGCTCTGCCTGTTGTGCGCCAACCACAGCGTGCCGAACTTCTACTTCCGTGCTTCGGCACTCAAGCCGTATTCGACGGTCAAGTACATCGGCGTCATCGACCTGAACAACGTGATCAAGGATGCGGATGTGCTGTACCGCGACATCCAGTCCGAAGACTACAAAATCAAGCTGCCGGAAATTGGCGTTGGCGACGCCGCCGACACGCCACAGCTGGAAATGCGCGGCGATCTGCGCCTCGGTTTCCGCCAGTTGGCCGCTGACCGCTGGGCCGCCTCGCCGCTGTATACCTTGCGGTTTACCAAGGCGGGTCGGGAGAAGTTCTCCCGCGCGATCGGTGAAAACGGCTGCGCGCCGCTGCTCAAGGTGCGGTTCGAGGTCAAACCGGCGGACAAATACACGCGCAAGCAGGATCTGGTCAGCGACCGCCTCTCGGTTCGCGACATAGAATCCAACAGCAACAACGTCAACTTCAACCCGCGCAGCGACCTCGAACTGGAACTTAACACCATGCTCGACGCCGGCCTGAGCGAGACCAAGTACTGGCTCGACAGTGGAAGTGTGAAACGCAAATGAACGACCTGACCCCCGATCAAACTCAGCTCTCTGCCAGTTGGGCCGCTGTTTATGAAGGCGCCGGTCAGGCGCTGGACTGGATTGACCAGACGCGCGGCAATGCGCCGCGCCTGGACAGTGAAGCCGACAACCTGAACATCCGCCTGCACCGCGCCCGCAACCTGGCCCAAAGCCTCGGTCGCGTGGCCTGCACGCCGATGACCATTGGCTTTTTCGGCTTGTCCCAGGCCGGCAAGTCCTACCTGATTTCGGCCCTCGCCGCCGGTCAGAACGGCAAACTGGAAACCGAGTTCGGCGACCAGCGCCTGGACTTCATCAAACACATCAACCCGGTGGGTGGTGGCAAGGAGGCCACCGGCCTGGTAACGCGCTTCAGCCGTCGGGCAACGGAAAGTCAGGACAAGGACTTCCCGGTAGAACTCACCCTGTTCAAGGAAATCGAGCTGGCGAAGATTCTCGCCAACGCCTGGTTCAAGGATTTCGACCTTGAACGCATTTCCTACGAGATCGACGAAGAGCGCATCCCGCGCGTGCTCAAACCGTTCGAAGGTCGCGAAACCGGGCCGCTGCAAACGGGGGTCAATGCCGACGATCTGGTGTCGCTGTGGGATTACCTACGCGACAACTTCCGCAACTCGGTGAAGAAGCTTGAGCACCTGTACTGGCCCAAAGCGTTGCAACTGGTGCCACGCCTGAATTTCCAGGAACGGGCCGAGCTGTTTTCGATCCTCTGGGGTGAGCAACGCGAGTTGACCCGCGTGTACCAGCAACTGGCTGGCGCACTGCACAAGCTGGGCCTGCCCGAGACCGTGTTCGCACCGTTGAAGGCCTTGGTGAGTTTCGAAAACGACGCCTACAGCCAGCGCGACAGCATCATGAACGTCGACATCCTCGAACGCTTCGGCAGCCCGCTGGACTTGCCGATCGATGTTCGACCGCTGGCAGGCGATCGCCTGCAAAACAGTCAGGCGATTCCCGTCGCGCAACTGGCGGCACTGACCGCCGAAATGACCTTTCGCCTGATCGAAGCGCCGGTGGATGACATCGTCAATCAGGTCGACTTGCTTGACTTCCCCGGTTATCGCGGACGCCAGAAACTGCACGAGATCGCCGATTCCAACGACCCGCAATCCACCGCCAAGGACAACTCGGTTTCCCAGCTGATC
Organism: Pseudomonas serbica; assembly: GCF_028823535.1. GTDB lineage: Bacteria > Pseudomonadota > Gammaproteobacteria > Pseudomonadales > Pseudomonadaceae > Aquipseudomonas > Aquipseudomonas serbica. The sequence continues at coordinate 432,101 of NZ_JAQIYM010000001.1, forward strand.
CTGCGTGGCAAGGTTGCCTATCTGTTCGAACGCTACACCGACAACCAGGAAATGAACGCGCTGGTGGTCTGCACAGGCACGACCAAGCAGAGCGACGTCAACGACGTGGGCCCGGTGCTGACCCGCTGGATCGAAAAGACCCAGGGCGCCGACTCGGCCGCTCGCAGCAAACGCGACACCGGTCTGATCTGGGCGTTGACCATGCTCGACCTGCGCATTACCAACTCCCTCAGCCTGACACCCGATCAGTACGACGAGAGCTGGAACGGCATGGTCAAGTTGACCATGCTGGAGCGCTTCGGCAGCCTGAGCTGGATGAACGATTGGGCCGGCACACCGTTCCAGAACACCTACCTGGTGCGTAAACCGCGCATGGACGCGGCGTTCATCGGGCAAGACGCGAGCGGTGCGGAAACCGGCCTCAATGCCATCTATCAGGAACGTGTCAGCGCGCTGGGCGCCAGCTTCGCCAGCAACGCCCTGGTGTGCAAACACATCAAGAACCCGGCCAACGCCTGGGCAGAGATGCTGCGCAACGATGACGGTGGCATCAGCCACTTCAGCGGCAGTTTCGAAGGCGTGGCCAATATCGAATTCAAATTGCAGCGCATCCGCGAGCAATTGAGCGAATGCCTCGAAGGCCTGACCACCCACGGCCTGAGCACTTGGTACCACGCTGACGACGACAGCGCCGCAGCCGCCAAGAAAGCCAAGGCGCAAATGATTCTGACGGGCCTGGGCCGTCGTCCGGCGGTGCTCGGTGAGTTGATCGATCAACTCGACATACCGAGCGAAGAGGTGCGCGACCTGTACCTCAGCGGCGTGTACGAAACCGATGACGAGCCGGCCGCGCAAGACGAACCGGTCGCCCCGACACCGAGCCAGAGCCTGTATGGCAACGACGCCGGTTTCGATTTCGATTTCAGTGACGACCTGAGCCATGAAGCGCCGGTCAGCAGCAAAACCGGCACCCCGGCGCCCGAGTTGCAAAGCAATGAACACCGTTTTGCCAAAGCGGCCTTCAAGGCCTGGATCGCACACCTTCGTGAACTGACCACCCGGCAAAGCCTGCTCAACCTGCTGGGGCTGGAAAAGCCCTTGCTGGAAGCGGTGGTCGATGAATTGATCACCGCCGGCTATCGCCAGGACTTGCCGGGGCAACTGAGCCGCGCCGTCCTCAAGCGAGCACAAAGTGGCGCGCGGCGCGATCAACTGGTCGAGCGCCAGGTACTGGAAGTGCAACGTGTACTGCGCGATTTCGTGTCCTGGTTCGGCTACCTCCAGACGCCGGTGAACGAGCGTCCAAACAGCCGCACCGGCGCCAAGGCACCATTGTTTTCGTTCTACACCGACATTGGCCCGGGGCAAGTCCCCGTGCTGCCGGCGCAACCGTCGAATCAGGCACAGCGGTATCTGGGCGACTGGCTCTCGGGCCTGGCCTACATCACGCAGGACAATGCCGGCCATGGTGCCGGACGTGAAATCACCCCTGAACAGAATGAACGGCTGGGCCAAGTGCTCACAGCCTTCGTAGCGAGATAAGCAATGCCCATTCGTGTCGACCTGCTCGCGTTAGAGCCCAATGTGCCTGGCCAGGCCCGCCTCACTGTAAAGAAATGGCAGGGTGGCGAGGAACTGCTGGAGTTTTCCATTCAGCGTAACCAGGACGGTTTTTACCTCCAGGACCACAAGGCCTGGAGCAACAATCCGTTCTGGTTCAAGGTCTCGCGTTTCAATCTTGCCACCAGTGGCGAAGCCCTGGAAACGCAGGTCGGCCCGGTCGTGGTCGACCCGCTGCTGGAAGGCGGCGCCAACTCGCAATTCCAGATCGAACTGCGCGAACAGAACCACGGACACGCCGATAAAGGCGTGGTTCGCCCAGGCGTTGGCTTGCTGCCGTCCACGGCCGGCGGTCAGACGCGCTCGACCTACGGCGGCGCGGAACTGACGGCGCCGAGTGTACCGGCACCGGATGTCCCGGAGATCCCGGATCTACCTGAACTGGTCCTGTCCACCGCCGAGCCCGAACTGGAGTTGGAGTCGGTGCTCACCGAGCCCGCCTACACGCCGCCTCCCCCACCGGCGAAGAAAAGCAACAAAGGCCTGATCGGTCTGTTGATTGTGGTGTTGCTGCTGGCAGCGGGCGCCGGATTCTGGTTCTACCAACGCACCCCGGCCCCCGCGGTTGCAGCCACTGCCGCCACACCCGCCAGCGCCGATCCTCAAGCCTGCACCCTCGACAGCATGAACAGCCTGCCCGAGTTGACCTTCGTCCAGACCTGCATCAAGGCGGCACCCGACAGCGCCAAGTTGCTGGAGATCATCAACCAGGCCAAGGCCGGTAAACACTGCGGCGTCGCCCAGCGCCTGTACGCCAACCGTGCCCAGGCCGGTGACGCGCTGATCGCCAACGCCTATGCCCGCGAATACGACCCTAAATACCTGAAGGCCAGCGAGTGCTTCCCGGCCGCGGACAACGCCACCGCCGCCTACTGGTATGAAACCATCCTCACCCAGGACCCGAACAACGCCGAAGCCAAACAGCGTTTCGAGGAGTTGCAGAAGTGATGCGTTCGCCCATGAGTCGATTCCTGCTGAGCGGTGCCGCCTTGCTCGCGCTGTGCATCAGCCCGCTGTCCCAGGCCGATGACAAACCGCTGATCCAGGCCGGTAAGAAAACCCTGTTCCAGCGCGTGCTGACCACACCGGGCTGCAAAATCAGCCCGACGGCGGGTGGTGCCGAAGGTGACGCACAACCGGTCTTCAGCCGCTTCTATGTGTACGAACGTGCGCAAGCGAAGAACGCCGAATGGCTGAAAGTCGGCCCCGACAGCTACGGCAAAACCATTGGCTGGCTGCCTGCCAGTTGCACCACCGACTGGAAGATGCAGCTGACACTGGCCTTCACCAACCCGGCCAACCGCGACCGGTTGCTGTTCTTCAAGGACCGCGCCACCGTCGAAGGCATCCTTGATGCACCGGACCCGGTCAGCAAAGTCGCGCCGCTGCGGGCCACACTGAAAAAAGGCCAGCAAGCACCGGGCGTGCTGGCTGAAGAACCGGAGTACTTCGTCGACCTGCAAAAGCAGTTCTACCTGCTGCCGGTGCTCAGTGGCGAAGAAGTCATGACCGAAAGCGGCTTCCGCACGCGCCTGCTCAACGTCGCCTCCGTCAGCAAGCCGGATGACAAGAACGCCAAGGGCGGTGCTGCAACCAGCGCTGCCGGCAGCAAGGAAGCCGAAGACAAAAAGGCCAACCAGCTGAAGGAATTCAGTGCGGCCGTAGTATTTGTCATCGACTCGACGATTTCGATGGACCCCTACATCGATCGCACCCGCGAGGCGATCCGCAAGGTTTACCAGAAGATCGAAGCGCAGAATCTCGGCAAGCAGGTCAAATTCGGCCTGGTGGCTTTCCGTTCCAATACCCAGGCAGTGCCGGGGCTGGAATACACCACCAAAATGTACGCCGACCCTACCAAGGTGAAAGACAGCACCGACTTTTTCGCCAAGATCGCCGATCTCAAACAGGCCACCGTGTCGAGCAGCAGCTTCGATGAAGACTCGTTTGCTGGCGTCATGGAGAGCATCGACAAGGTCGATTGGACTCAGTTCGGCGCGCGCTACGTGGTGCTGATCACCGATGCGGGCGCCATAGAAGGCGACGACAAGCTGTCGAAGACCGGTTTGAGCGCCGCGCAGGTGCGTATGGAAGCCGCCAATCCGGGCGTGGCGATTTACACCCTGCACTTGAAAACCCCGGCCGGGGCCAAGGACCACGCCAAGGCGCAGGCGCAGTACCAGAACCTGTCGACCTACCCGGGCACCAACACCTCGCTGTACTACCCGGTGAACGCTGGCGATGTGCAGGAATTCGGGCGCAAGGTGGACGCCCTGGCCGGGGCGATCACTACACAGGTCAAAGCCGCCTACATGGGCGAAGACGCCATCGGCAGCGCGGCGAACGCCAAGCAGGACCCGGCCGAGAAGAAAATGCTCGAAGACGCGGCGCTGATCGGCCATGCCATGCAACTCGCCTATCTCGGCGAGAAGACCAACAGCAAGGCCCCGCCGGTGTTCAAGGCGTGGATCACCGACCGCGACCTGATCAAGCAGAACATCCCGACCACCGATGTGCGGGTGCTGCTGACCAAATCGCAGCTCAGCGATTTGAGCGACGTGATGAAAAAAATCCTCGATGCCGCCAACGAAGGCCTGATTTCACCCACGGAAATGTTCGATCGTCTGCGCACAGTGGCGGCGACCATGGGCGCCGATCCCAATCAGCTCAAGCAAAACAGTAACGCCAAACTGGCGGACATGGGCGTGCTCGGCGAGTACCTCGAAGACCTGCCCTACCAGAGTGAAGTGCTGAACCTGGATGAAGAGACCTGGAAGAGCTGGGACGGTCTGGCGCAAGAGAAATTCATCCGCACGCTGAACACCAAACTGCGGCATTACCAGCGTTACAACGCCGATGTCGACCGCTGGGTAGCATTGGCCAAGGACAGCGATGCGCGGGACAACGTGTACCCCGTACCACTGGAAATGATGCCTTAACGAGACGCCGATGCTCGATATCAAGAACCTGCTGGTGCGCCGTGGTGAAGGCGCGCTGGCTCATCACGTACGCCTGCCGCATTTGCAGGTCGGTGCCGGGGAAATCCTCGCCATCACCGGTGAAAGCGGCAGCGGCAAAAGCACGTTGCTCGAAGCCATCGGCCTGTTACTCGCGCCGGTGGAACTCGAGCGCTTTCGGCTGGGCGCGGCGCACGCTCAAGATATCGCCCATCTGCTGGCGACTGACGACCAGCCTGCTCTTGCAGCGGTGCGTTCACGGCATCTGGGCTTCATTTTGCAGAGCGGCGGCTTGCTGCCGTTCCTGAGCGTGCGCGACAACATCAGCCTGCCGCGTCGCTTGCTCGGCATGTCGACCAAGAGCGAGCACATCGACCACGCCGTTGACGTGTTGCGCCTGCAAGGGTTGCTGGATAAACAACCGCAGGCCCTGTCGATCGGCGAACGCCAGCGCGTGGCCTGCGTTCGGGCAATTGCCCATGAACCGTTGCTGCTGTTGGCCGACGAGCCGACCGCCGCGCTCGACCCTCACAGTGCCCGGCGTTTGTTCGAGTTGCTGCTGAGCCTGGTGTCCAGCATGGGTCTGAGTGCACTCGTTGTGTCCCATGACTGGACCTTGCTGAAGGATTTCGGCTTACCTCGTCTCGGCGCTATCAGCCATCAGGGAGAGACTCTGTTTGAACCGATGGATTGATCGCTTGCGCCTGCTGGGCTCACTGGCGCTGCAAGACCTCTGGCACGACCGCAAGGTCTCGCTGTGCATTGCCGCCTCCCTGGTGGCGGTGATTGCCCCGTTGTTGCTGCTGTTCGGGCTCAAGCATGGGGTGGTCAGCCAGTTGCAGGACGAACTGCTGCGCGACCCGCGCAACCTTGAAGTGAAGATGCTCAGCAACGGCAACTACGACACGGCCTGGATCGAGCGTTTGCGCCAGCGCCCCGAAACCGGTTTTGCCCTCGGCCAGACCCGCTCGCTCAATACCCAGGCTGATCTAGTGATCGGCATGCAACGTTTTGTCGAAGGTGCGGAAATCATCGCCACCGAGCCGGGCGATCCACAACTGAACCTGGCGTCACTCAACCCCGTCGGCAATCAAGTGATCCTCAGCGCCAGTGCAGCACAACGCTTGCAGGCCAAGGCCGGCGACAGCGTGCAGCTGCGCGCCTTGCGTCGCCTGGAAGGGGTCAATGAACGCGGCGAGATGACGCTGACGGTACTGGCCGTGCTCGACGGCGCCCGCTTCGGTCGCGCGGCCGGGTTTGTCGCCCCGCCGCTGCTGCTGGACCTGGAACGCTTTCGCGACGGTTATCAGGTCATCGGGTTCGGTGTGACCACCGGCAAGCCTCAGGGTAATCTACAACCACTGTATGCCCGCGCCCGCGTGTATGCGCGCAACATCGATCAGGTCGCGCCGCTGGAACACTGGCTCAACGAACAGCACATCGAAACGTCTAGCCGGCTGGCTGACATCGATAACGTCAAAGCCATCAACCATGTGCTGGGACTGATCTTCGGTGTAATCGCCATGGCGGCGCTGATTGGTTGCGTGGCATCAATGGTCGGGGCGTTCCTGGCCAACATCGACCGTAAACGCAAAAGCCTGGCAGTCCTGCGCCTGCTGGGTTTCAAACGCCGGGCCGTCGGCGGTTTTGTGGTCCTGCAAGCGCTGGTGCTGAGCCTGGCCGGCTACATTGGCGGGCTGGGGTTTTATGCCGTGGGCAGTCATTTGTTCGACTACTTGCTCGGCAGCAGCCAGACCACCGGCACCTTCGTTTGCCACATCACTGTCTGGCATGGCCTGGCCGCCCTGCTCCTGACCTTTTTGGTCGCTGCACTGGTGGCCATGATCGGCGCCCTGCGAGCGATCAACATCCAACCTGCGGAGAGTCTGCGTGAGCTATAAACGTTTTGGCTTGCTGTTACCCCTGACCCTCGGCTACTTGCTCGACGCCTCGGCGGCGGGCTGGGAAGAGAAGTATTACAACCCGATGCCCGAGGCTGGCGACGTCGTGCTGCCGATGCCCTGCGAAGGCTCGATGGTGTTTCGCAAGGTGTTCATTCCGGTCACCGGTCCGCTGGATGACTACCCGATCAACATCGGTCAGGACGGTGCGGAATACGGCTATGTCGAACAGACCCGGCCAACATTCATCGCTGGCAGTTTCACCGGGGCCAAGAACGACAAATCCCGCTACTACCTGATGGCCAAGTACGAGATGAGTCAGTTGCAATACGCCGCGCTGACCGAAGCAACCTGCCCCACCGCCGCCACCAAGATGCGCTTGCCGCAAACGTCGGTGAGCTGGGTGCAAGCCATCGACGCCGCCGACAAGTACAACCTGTGGCTGCGCAAAAATGCCGCCGGCAAGCTGCCCAAGGAAGACGGTGCGCTAGGCTTCCTGCGCCTGCCCACCGAAGTCGAATGGGAGTTCGCCGCGCGCGGCGGGCTTGAAGTCAGTGCCGCTGAATTTCGCGATACGCACTACCCGATGCCGGAAGGCATCAATGCCTACGAGTGGTTCGCCGGGGCGCAATCGTCCAACGGCAAAGTACAATTGAGCGGACTGCAAAAGCCCAATCCGCTGGGCTTGCATGACATGCTCGGTAACGTCGACGAAATGATGTTCGAGCCGTTTCGCCTGAACAAACTCGACCGCCAGCATGGTCAGGCCGGCGGCTATGTCGTGCGTGGCGGCAATTACCTGACGGCGCAGGCCGACCTGCGTACGGCATTGCGTCAGGAAGAGCCGTATTACAACGCCGAAGGTCAGGTGAAAAACAAAACCACCGGCCTGCGACTGGTACTGGTCTCCCCGACCCTCACCTCTCGCGAAAGGGTTGCCAGTATCGAAAGCAGCTGGAAGAAACTCGGCACCGGCAGCAAGGAAGCCGAATCCGCCGACAAAGGCACCGTGCAATCCCTGAACAACCTCGCCTCGGGCGTCGAAGACAAAGCGCTCAAGGAAAAGCTCCAGGCCCTGGAAAACCTGCTGCGCGCCAGCAACCAGCAGCAGGAAGAAACCCGCGACCAGGCGATCCGCGCCAGCCTCAACCTGGGTGCGTTCCTGTGCACCAAGATGCTCGACGACGGCCAGTACGTGGACTTCCTGCAAAAGAACTACAAGCTCAATTGCGAAGGCGCGGACAAAGACGCCAGTTGCGATATGCGTAAAGGAAAGCTCGAGGAGCAAAAGGATCGCCTGCACAAACTCAGCCGTTACTACGCCAGCAGCCTGGTGGAATCGGCTACCTTGTACGGCCAGCCACTGCTTGAAACACAAGTCCCGGTAATGGAAGAAATTCTCACCCGTAACAAACAGCTGCAAGACCTGAAACCTTACTTGCGCACCCACTGGGCCAATCAGAAAGCGTTTCTGCAAAAGCAGAGAATCGATACTGAAGCCTGGTTGAACAGCTGCAAAACCGTCAGTCAATAACAACGCGTCAACACCGTTACGTAGGAGTTTCACCATGTCGCGCAGCCTTTGGACTCGCTTCAAGCTACAGATCGCTTTCGTAGTCGCCGGCAGCCTGCTAATGACCGGATGCGCCAACACCGGCAGCTCTATGCTCGGCGAAGGCGACGGTGCCGACCCGCGCCTGACCCAAGGCAATGACGCAGAGTTCTTCAGCAAGTCCGGATACCAGGCCTGCGCCGTTGGCGCCGGTGTGGGCATCCTCGCTTGTGCGCTGTCCAACAGCAGCAACAAAACCGTGTGCGTCATCGCCGCCGGCATTACCGCGTGCGGCGTGGCCATGGGCGCGAACTATTACCTGGATCAACGTCGCGCCGAATACGCCGACACCACCACCCGTTTGGCGAAGATGAACAGCGACGTCGAACAAGACACGCAGAAGGTGATCGCCCGTACCGCGACCGCTCAGCAAGTGATCAAAGATGATCAGGCACAAATCGCCCAGATCAAAAAGGACATCGCCAACAAAAGAGTCGACAAGAGCCAAGCTCAGGCGCAAATCGCCGGGATCGATTCGGACATCGCGCGCCTGCGTAAAGACCTGGCCAACATGCGTACCAAAGTCACCGAGTACCGCAAAGTGGCAGACGCCGAGCGCTCACAAGGTAGCAGCGCCGAGATCAGGCAGGTGGACATGAACATTCAGAGAATGAACCAGAAAGTCGTCAGCCTGCAGAAGGAAGTCGACGCTCTGTACAGCCAACGCTCCGCAATCACACTGGGCTAAGCGCATGACACTACGACAACTGATAGTCATCACTGCCGTCCTGGGCCTGAGCGGTTGCGCGACCCAGCCCGGCGAGTGCGATGCGACCAATCGCGACAGCAGCATGCTGACCAAGATGAACTGCGACTACTCCGGTGGTTACAGCGATCAGGTCAAGCAGAAGGAACAGACTCTGAGCGAGTCCCGTCAGCAAAACGCAATGTTCCATCAGGTGTACGAGAACATTCAGGCCCAGCAGCTCAGCACCAAGACCGATCTGGCCAGCCAGCAGAAATCCCAGGCGGCGCTGAATCAGTCGCTGGCGCAACTGCTGAACTCGCTCAAGGCTCGGCGTGGCAATGAAGCCCAGGTGCAGAAGCAGATTGCCGATCTCGAGAAGCAGCTCAAGGCTTCGCAAGCGGCGCCAACAACCAAATCAACACCCGCGACACTGGCGGCCAAGCAGCAAGAGCTGAAAGCCTTGCAGAAGAAGGTCAATCAGCTGCAATTCAGCCTCGGCTACGAAGAGTAACTTTTCACCCCGCAGGGCATCCCGACGGATGCCTGCACTTTTTCAGGAATCGTCGTCATGCAGCGGGTCATCAGGGATGCGCAAGCCACATCGGAGGGGATGAGTGCGCTGCAAGCCAAAGTCGCCCTCATCCAGAAACACTTTCCGCCGACCGTTGCCAGTCTGTTTGCTATCCCGCGGATGGGCAGCGGCGACGTGCTGGAATGGTGGACCGAACTGGGTGGCCAACCCACGCCCTATGCCGACCTCAACGAGGATGCGCAACGACGCTTGCTGGAGACCTATGAAGTGCGCCAGACGTCCCTCGGACAGCTGGCGGACGAACTGCAAAATCGCGGTCAACCGACGGAAGCGGACGACCTGCGCAGCCTGCTCGGCGCGCCTGAACTGGACAAACTCTACAGCCTCAACGGTGAGCCTCTGGTGGTGCGCTGGAACCAGCGCCCGCCCAAACCGATCGTGCCGCCGGTGGTTCCTGTGGTACCGGTCGTACCGCCGTCGCGGCGTGGCTGGTGGCTCGCGGCGGCCTTGCTTGCACTGCTGTTGCTGCTTCTGGCGCTTTGGCTCTGGTGGTTCCTGCACCGTGAGCCGGTTGTCGTGGCTCCTCCGGTAGCGCCTGTGGCACCGGTGGTGACACCCGTTGAGAAACCGGTTGAGAAGCCGGTTGAGCCTGTCCCCGAACCTGTCGTGGAACCGGAACCGAAACCTGCTCCGGTACCAGAACCCACACCAGAACCGGTGCCGGAGCCCAAGCCTGTCCCGCCACCCAAACCGGCACCGGAACCCAAGCCGATCCCGCCACCCAAACCGGTTCCACCACCAAAACCGGTAGTGGCTGCCCCGCCACCACCGCCACCGGCCCCGACGCTGGACAACTTCGCATGCCGTAAAAATGCGCCGGCCGCAGAGGTCCCGCAATTCGTGGTGGTGCTCGACACCTCGGGTTCGATGAACCTGAACATCAAGTCAGTGAAAGCCGACGAGGACTGGTTCTTCGGTAGTGGTGACCTCAACAAGCTCATGGACCCGAATCGCTACATGCGTCTCACCGCCAAACCCAGCCGCATGGACGTCGCCAAAGACTCACTGGCCGGCATGATCAACGGGCTGGACCCGAAGATCGACACACGCCTGATCACCTTCGCCGGCTGCGAAAGAACACCGGACCGGGGTGTGTTCAAGTTCGGCGACCGCCCGCGGCTGATCAATGGCATTCGAGGTCTGGTTCCGGACGACGGCACGCCGCTGGCCGACAGCCTGGCCCACGCGGCGAGTACCGTCGACGGGCGCAATAACGATGCAGTTATCGTAATGTTTGTCGACGGTGAGGACGGTTGCGGGCAGGACGTTTGCGCGGTATCCCGTCGAATCGCCAGGGAACAACCGCGCCTGCGGGTCAACGTGGTGAAAATCGGTGCTGGCGGCCCGTCACGCTGTATCGCTGAAAACACCGGTGGCCGGGTTTACAACAGCACCAATGCGGCTGAACTGGGCAGCCTGTTGAAACAGGCGAGCAAGGAAGTGTCCAGCAGTGCCAAGTGCAATTAGCTTGGGGACAGATCCGAAATTGAGGTGAGCCCATCGCGAGCCGGCTTGCCCGCGATGGTTCAGCGCAGGTGCTCGACCGCCGGTAACTCCATGGCCCGAACCTCACCCAAGAGAAAAACGCTGAGGCGGCGTAAACGCTCACCTCCGGGGCGGGCTTTCGGCCAGACCAGGTAATAATTCTCACCGCTGGCGACCGCCGTCGGCCACGGCAAACTCAGACGTCCCTGCGCAACATCCTCAGCCACCATCAACAAATCGCCCATGGACACGCCATAGCCTCGGGCGGCGGCGATCATCCCTAGCTCCAACGTGTCGAACACCTGGCCGCCCTTGAGTGAGACTTGATCGGTCAGGCCCATGCGCTCCAGCCAACTGCGCCAATCGCGACGGTCGGGCGTTGGGTGTAGCAGTTCGGTGCTGGCCAGGCGTGCGACGTCCCAAGGCTGATCGTTCAGAAGATTAGGCGCGCCCACCGGAATCAGTTCCTCTGGAAATAACAAAGTAGCCTCCCAGTCCGGCGGGAAGTGCCCGTTGCTGAGGATCACGGCGCAATCGAACGGTTCCTGATTGAAGTCCACCGAGTCGACGTCCATCCAGGCGCTGGTCAATTGCACCTCGTTCCCCGGCTGCAGATGGCGGAAGCGACTGAGCCGCGCCAGCAACCAGCGCATGGTCAGGGTCGATGGGGCTTTCATGCGCAGGATGTCGTCTTCGGCGCGCAAGGTATTGCAGGCTCGCTCCAGGGCGGTGAAGCCTTCGCGAATGCCGGGTAGCAGCAAGCGGGCTGACTCGGTCAACTGCAGGTTGCGCCCACTGCGGTGAAACAAGCGACAGGCAAAATGCTCTTCGAGCGTACGGATATGCCGACTCACTGCACTTTGGGTAATCGACAGTTCTTCCGCGGCTCGGGTAAACGACGTGTGTCGCGCCGCCGCTTCGAATGCGCGCAGGGCATATAAAGGAGGAAGACGACGCGACATCAGGAAAGCTCCTACAGCGGTTTTCGAATACCCTAGCAGATACTCTCCAGCATGAGTTTGAATCATGCTACCCATCCTTTTTATCCCTTTGTGCAAACATCGCAGAGCGCCGAGAATCGACGCTTTGCTGTTCCCTTTGATAACCGAGCGTGATGATCATGCAGCATCCAGCGCGTACTGAACTCTGGGCCATCCTGCGGCTGGCGGGGCCGTTGATTGCCTCGCAGTTGGCGCACATGTTGATGGTCCTCACCGACACCCTGATGATGGCGCGCCTGAGTCCCGAGGCACTGGCCGGTGGTGGACTTGGCGCGGCGACCTATTCGTTCGTGTCGATTTTCTGCATCGGTGTGATCGCAGCGGTTGGCACGCTGGTGGCGATTCGTCAGGGTGCCGGCGATATTCTCGGCGCAACCCGATTGACCCAGGCCGGGCTGTGGCTGGCATGGCTGATGGCGCTGGGCGCCGGCCTGTTGCTGTGGAACCTCAAGCCGGTGTTGCTGTTGTTCGGCCAGACCGCCAGCAACGTGCAGTCGGCCGGTCAGTTTTTGATCTTCCTGCCGTTCGCCCTGCCCGGCTACCTGAGCTTCATGGCCTTGCGCGGTTTCACCAGCGCCATCGGCCGGGCAACGCCAGTGATGGTCATCAGCCTGGGCGGCACGGTCGCCAACTTCCTGCTGAACTACGCGTTGATCACCGGGATGTTCGGCCTGCCGAAACTGGGACTGATGGGCATTGGCCTGGTCACGGCGATTGTCGCCAACCTGATGGCCCTGGCGCTGGCATGGCACATTCGCCAGCACCCGGCCTACGATGCCTACCCCTTGCGCCAGGGCTTGTCGCGGCTCAACCGCCAGTACCTGAAGGAATTGTGGCGCCTGGGCCTGCCAATTGGCGGCACCTACGCCGTGGAGGTCGGACTGTTTGCCTTCGCCGCGTTGTGCATGGGCACCATGGGCAGCACGCAATTGGGGGCGCACCAGATCGCGCTGCAAATCGTTTCGGTGGCCTTCATGGTGCCCGCGGGGATTTCCTACGCGATCACCATGCGCATCGGCCAGCATTATGGCGCCGGGCAGTTGCTGGACGCGCGGCTGGCCGGAAGGGTCGGCCTGGCTTTTGGCGCGGCGGCGATGCTGTGTTTTGCGATGGTTTTCTGGTTGTTGCCGAATCAGTTGGTCGGACTGTTTCTCGATCACAACGACCCGGCGTTCCGCGACGTCATCAACCTGGCCGTGAGCCTCCTGGCTGTGGCGGCGTGGTTCGAGCTGTTCGACGGCACGCAAACCATCGCCATGGGCTGCATTCGCGGGCTCAAGGATGCCAAGACCACTTTTCTCGTGGGCCTGGGCTGTTATTGGCTGATTGGCGCCCCGGCAGCCTGGTGGATGGCGTTCCACCTGCACTGGGGACCAACGGGTGTCTGGTGGGGGTTGGCGCTGGGACTGGCCTGCGCAGCGGTGAGCCTGACGCTGGCGTTTGAGTGGAAGATGAAGCGGATGATTCGGCGGGAGTCGGTGTCAGAGCGTTTCGACGCCATCCAGACCGAGTAAAGAACCTGTAGGAGCTGGCTTGCCAGCGAAGGCGGTGGGTCAGACAACACATATGTTGAATGAAAGACCGCTTTCGCTGGCAAGCCAGCTCCTACAGGTTTGCGAGGGTGTTTAAACGACGATTTCCAGCGGCGCCTGCTGGCTGCTGTCAAACGTCAGGTATTCCACCAGCTCCGCCAACGGTAACGGCTTGCTGATCAGGTACCCCTGCACCTGATCGCAATCGAACCCGCGCAACAGGTCAAGCTGCTCTGGTGTTTCCACGCCTTCGGCGACGACTTCCAGATTCAGGTTATGCGCCAGGTTGATCATCGCGTGCACCAACTGGCGGTTTTCTTCGCGCTGCTCCATACCGCCGACGAAGCTCTTGTCGATCTTCAGCAGCGTGATCGGCAGGCTGTTGAGGTGCACGAACGAAGAAAAACCGGTACCGAAATCATCGAGGGAGAAGCGCACACCCAGGCGTCCAAGGGCGTCCATGGTCTGCTTGACCAGGTCGCTGCGGCGCATGACCGCGGTTTCGGTCAGCTCGAACTCCAGCCACTGCGCCTCGACACCGCGCTCGGCAATCAGGCGACTGAGGGTCGACAGCAACTGGCTGTCCTGGAACTGCCGGAACGACAGGTTGATTGCCATGTGCAAAGGCGGCAAACCCAGTTCAAGCAACGCCTGCATATCGCGCAGGGCCCGGGAAATGACCCAGTAACCCAGCGGCACGATCAAACCGCTCTGCTCGGCCAGCGGCACGAACTCGCTCGGAGGCAGCAAGCCGCGCTCGGCATGGCGCCAGCGCACCAAGGCTTCGAGGCCGACGATTTGCCCGTCTTCAAGGTTCATTCGGGGCTGGTAATGCAACTCCAGCTCATCGCGGCGCAAGGCCCGGCGCAGCTCGGTTTCGAGGTCGGCGATGCTGCGGGCGTTGCGGTTGATGCGTTCGTTGAAAATATGAAACGTACAGCCCTGGGTGCTCTTGGCCTGCTGCATGGCGATATGCGCGTGCCACATCAACGGGTCGGCGCCCGCCTGTGCCCGTGCATGGGCAATGCCCAGGCTGGAGCCGATCAGCAGGCTTTCCCCGTCGACCCAATAAGGCTCGGCCAACGCTTCGGTGATGCGCTCGGCCATCCATTCGGCGCGCTGAGGGGCGCGGCGGGTGTCGATCAACAAGGCGAACTCATCGCTGCCCAGTCGCGCCAGCTGGTCGCCGGCTTCAAGTTGGCTTTTCAGCCGGGCGACCACCTGCAGGATCAGGCGGTCACCGGCCTGGTGGCCGAGGGCATCGTTGGCGTGACGGAAGTTGTCGAGGTCAAGGTGACCGAGGGCCAGGCCGCGACCATCGTTTTCCGCCAGCCGCGCCGTCAGCAAGGTCTGGAAACCCTGGCGATTGGCGATGCCGGTCAGCGGATCCTGCTCGGCCAGGCGCTGCAGGGTGTTTTCCAGTACGCCGCGCTCACGCACATGGCGCAGGCATCGGCGCAGCATGCCCGGGTCGAGATGGTCGCGTACCAGCCAGTCGCTTACACCGTCGGGCGGAGTCAAGGGCTCATGCTCGAGCAGCAATACCGTCGGCAGGCAGCAACGGCCCGGCGCCGGCTGGAGAGACGGGATCGTCAACAACACCGCGCTGCGGTTGTCATCGAACAGACTGCTGACCGACTCCCAGCTCGGCGCGCTGATGAGCACGGCCGAGCTCCCCATAGGAGCCAGACACTCGCGCAACAACGCTGCCCATGCTGGCTCTTCGGCCAGTAGCAGCAAACGCAAGGGTTCGACAGGCGTAGACAAGCTAGCTCCCTAGACTCTGCAAAAATGTAGGCGACCGCATTATGCCGCGCCGGTCCCTAATGACCAATGGACATAGCCTTCAAACGAGGCCTTTGTATCAGGAATTACCAACATTAGACGCGAATTCGTTGCGCATCCTGCGTGAAAGTAGCAAAACCGGCAAATGCAGATCGCGTTGTACGTCACAAGTCGGACAGAGCAGCACAATTCGCTGAGCCTGTTAAAATGCCGGCCCATTTCGTGACTGACTCCTGAATTTACCTATGTCCCGACTCAATCCCCGGCAGCAAGAAGCCGTGAGCTATGTCGGCGGCCCTCTTTTGGTGCTCGCCGGTGCAGGCTCCGGCAAGACCAGCGTCATCACCCGAAAGATTGCCCACCTGATCCAGAACTGCGGCATCCGCGCCCAGTACATCGTCGCCATGACCTTTACCAACAAGGCCGCGCGCGAGATGAAGGAGCGGGTCGGCACCCTGCTGCGCGCCGGTGAAGGCCGCGGCCTGACGGTCTGCACCTTCCACAACCTGGGCCTGAACATCATCCGCAAGGAACACGTGCGGCTGGGCTACAAACCCGGTTTCTCGATTTTCGACGAGACCGACGTCAAGGCCCTGATGACCGACATCATGCAAAAGGAATACTCGGGCGACGATGGCGTCGACGAGATCAAGAACATGATCGGCGCCTGGAAAAACGACCTGATCCTGCCGGCCCAGGCCCTGGAAAACGCACGCAATCCCAAGGAACAGACCGCTGCCATCGTCTACACCCACTACCAGCGCACGCTCAAGGCGTTCAATGCGGTGGACTTCGACGACCTGATCCTGCTGCCGGTGAAGCTCTTCGAAGAGCACGCCGACATTCTGGAAAAGTGGCAGAACAAGGTGCGTTACCTGCTGGTGGACGAATACCAGGACACCAACGCCAGCCAATACCTGCTGGTGAAAATGCTGATCGGCAAGCGTAACCAGTTCACCGTGGTTGGCGACGATGACCAGTCGATCTACGCCTGGCGCGGCGCCCGCCCGGAAAACCTGATGCTGCTCAAGGACGACTATCCGTCCCTGAAAGTAGTGATGCTGGAGCAGAACTACCGCTCCACCAGCCGCATCCTGCGCTGCGCCAACGTGCTGATCTCGAACAACCCCCACGAATTCGAAAAGCAGCTGTGGAGCGAGATGGGCCACGGCGACGAGATCCGGGTGATCCGCTGCCGCAATGAAGACGCCGAAGCCGAGCGCGTGGCCGTTGAAATCCTCAGCCTGCACTTGCGCACCGACCGGCCTTACAGCGATTTTGCGATCCTTTACCGGGGTAACTACCAGGCCAAGCTGATCGAGCTGAAACTGCAGCACCATCAGGTGCCGTATCGCTTGTCCGGCGGCAACAGCTTCTTCGGCCGCCAGGAAGTGAAAGACCTGATGGCCTACTTCCGCCTGATCGTGAACCCGGACGACGACAACGCCTTCCTGCGGGTGATCAACGTCCCACGCCGGGAGATCGGTTCGACGACGTTGGAGAAGCTGGGCAACTACGCCACTGAGCGAAAAATCTCGATGTACGCCGCCACCGACGAAATCGGCCTGGGCGAACATCTGGACAGCCGCTTCACTGATCGCCTGTCGCGTTTCAAGCGGTTCATGGACAAGGTGCGTGAGCAATGCGCCGGCGAAGACCCGATCTCGGCCCTGCGCAGCATGGTCATGGACATCGACTACGAGAACTGGCTGCGCACCAACAGCTCCAGCGACAAGGCCGCCGACTACCGCATGGGTAACGTCTGGTTCTTGATCGAGGCGCTGAAGAACACCCTGGAGAAAGACGAAGACGGTGAGATGACCGTCGAAGACGCCATCGGCAAACTGGTGCTGCGCGACATGCTGGAACGTCAGCAGGAAGAGGAAGATGGCGCTGAAGGCGTGCAAATGATGACCCTGCACGCGTCCAAGGGCCTGGAATTCCCCTACGTGTTCATCATGGGCATGGAGGAGGAAATCCTCCCCCACCGTTCCAGCATCGAAGCCGACACCATCGAAGAAGAACGTCGCCTGGCCTACGTGGGCATCACCCGCGCGCGCCAGACCCTGGCCTTTACCTTCGCCGCCAAACGCAAGCAATACGGCGAGATCATCGATTGCGCACCGAGCCGCTTCCTCGATGAGCTGCCGCCGGACGACCTGGCCTGGGAAGGCAACGACGACACCCCGACCGAAGTCAAAGCCGTGCGAGGCAATAGCGCATTGGCGGATATACGCGCGATGTTAAAGCGCTAGAATTGACCACTTTTATTTAGACCTTCGGCGCAAAAGGCGCCAAACGAGGACAGCTTCATGGAAGCACTGCACAAGAAAATTCGCGAAGAAGGCATCGTGCTTTCCGACCAGGTCCTGAAAGTCGACGCCTTTCTGAACCACCAGATCGACCCGGCCCTGATGAAGCTGATCGGCGATGAATTCGCCACGCTGTTCAAGGACTCGGGCATCACCAAGATCGTCACCATCGAAGCTTCGGGCATTGCGCCGGCGATCATGACCGGCCTGAACCTCGGTGTGCCGGTGATTTTCGCGCGCAAGCACCAGTCCCTGACCCTGACTGAAAACCTGCTGTCGGCGACCGTTTACTCGTTCACCAAGCAGACCGAAAGCACCGTTGCGATCTCGCCGCGCCACCTGACCAGCAGCGACCGTGTGCTGATCATCGATGACTTCCTGGCCAATGGTAAGGCGTCCCAGGCGCTGATCTCGATCATCAAGCAGGCTGGCGCGACCGTCGCCGGCTTGGGGATCGTGATCGAGAAGTCGTTCCAGGGCGGCCGTGCGGAGCTGGATGCGCAGGGTTATCGCGTTGAGTCGCTGGCGCGCGTGCAATCGCTGAAGGATGGCGTTGTAACCTTCATCGAATAACGCCGTGATTCCTGTAGGCGCTGGCTTGCCAGCGAAGACGGTGTAACTGCCAACATGGATGTTGAAGGTTATGGCCTCTTCGCTGGCAAGCCTGCTCCTACAGGGGACCGTCCTAGGGCGTTATGGCGCGGTGGCCTTCAGGCCGGTGAGCAACAAACGCTGATACAAATCCTCCTTCAGCCCTTCGGGCTTCGTCAGCTGCATACGCTCAAGATGCTCAGGAAACGATGCAGGCTCCGGCGCATCGAGCGCTGCCTTGCCCAACTCCAGTACCTCACTCAGCTTGAACTTGCTCTTGAGCCAGTTCAGCGCACGCAACAGATCCCGTTCGATCTCAGTGAAATCACAGCCCAGCGGATACTCCGGAAACAGGCGTGCATGGCGTTCCTGAATCGCCTGTAGACGTTCAGGTCGGTTATCGGTGAAGCGCGGGTCGAGGCGAAAATCCTTGGGTAACTTACCCACCTTCTGTGCCTGTCCAATCAGTCGCGCCTGGAAGCGCGAATCACTGATATTCAGCAACGCTTCGATCACTGCCGCATCGGTTTTCCCGCGCAGGTCGGCAATGCCGTACTCGGTGACGACGATGTCGCGCAGATGCCGGGGAATGGTGCAATGCCCATACTCCCAGACAATATTGGAACTGACATCACCGCCCGACTCACGCCAGCTCCGCAGCAACAACACCGACCGCGCACCTTCCAGCGCATGGCCTTGGGCAACGAAGTTGTACTGCCCGCCTACACCGCTGAGCACCCGCCCGTCTTCCAGCTGATCCGCCACACCGGCGCCTAGCAGGGTCATGGTAAACGCCGTGTTGATAAATCGCGCATCGAGCCTCTGCAGGCGTTTGAGCTCTTCCTGCCCATACAGCTCGTTGATGTAGCTGATACGGGTCATGTTGAATTCGAGCCGCTTGCTCTGCGGCAACTCGCGCAGGCGTTGATAGAAACTGCGCGGCCCGAGGAAGAACCCGCCGTGCACCGAGATACCGTCGGTTTGTGCCGCTTCGTCGAGCGTGCCGGCATTGGCCTGCTGCTGGGTCGGCACATCCGGGTACACCTTGCGCCGCACGATCCCGGCGTCGGCCAGCACCAGCAAGCCATTGACGAACATTTCGCTGCAACCGTACAGGCCCTTGGCGAACGGTTCGATGCCGCCTTCGCGCTCGATCAGTTGCGCCCATTGGCTGAGATTCATGTCGGCCAGCAATGCCTTGTAAGTGTCGTTGTCGGCCTGGCGCGCCAGCAACGCAGCGGTCAACGCATCGCCCATGGATCCGATGCCGATCTGCAAAGTGCCGCCATCGCGCACCAGCGTACTGGCGTGCAGGCCGATGAAATGATCCTGGAAACCTACTGGCATGTTCGGCGTGGAGAACAGCGTCGTGCTGTCTTTCTCGTCAATCAGCAAGTCGAAGGTATCGATACCGACCTCGGCATCGCCGGGCATGTAGGGCAAGTCGTCGTGCACTTGGCCGACCATCAGGATCGTTTCCCCTGCTGCCCGGCGCCTGGCGATCATCGGCAGCAGGTCGAGGGTAATGTCCGGGTTGCAACTGAGGCTCAAGCGATCGGGATGCTCACCATGGCTGGCAACCAATTGCGCGACCAGGTTCAACCCGGCGGCATTGATGTCGCGGGCGGCATGGCTGTAGTTGCTGCTGACGTAATCCTGCTGGGCCGATGCACTGTTGAGCAAGCTGCCCGGCAACATGAAGAACTGCTGGATGTGAATGTTGGTCGGCAAATCGTCACGCTGCAGACCGGCGAGGAAATCCAGTTCCGGATAATCGCCAAAGACCCGTTCGACAAAGGGTTCGAGGAAGCGCTTTTGCAATCCGTCGCCCAACGCAGGGCGGCCAAGGCACAGGGCGGTGTAGATCGTCAGTTGCCGCTGCGGCAACTGCGCGACACGTTGATACAGCGCGTTGACGAAATGGTTGGGTTTGCCCAGGCCCAATGGCAGGCCCATGTGAATATGCGCAGGCAACCGCGCCAACACGTCATCGACTGCTTGCTCGATTGAACATAGCTGTACCATTCGATCCTCCCGTACATTCCATGAAGTGGGGTTGGACCGAGCTTGCCGGGTCTTTACTGCATTGAACAGTCTCCGGCGGTAAATCGCAGGCACAAAAAAGCCGCTCGCAAGCGGCTTTTTCGCGAAAGAGGCGTACCGGTTACAGACCGGACATCTCTTTGATGGCGCCCTTCAGCTCGTCGTCGGAGCAGTCGGCGCAGGTGCCTTTTGGCGGCATCGCGTTGATACCGGTAATGGCTTTGGCCAGGATGCCATCGAGGCCGCCCTGGTGGTCGGCGCGCTCTTTCCACGCGGCTTTGTCACCGATTTTCGGCGCGCCCAGCAGGCCGGTGCCATGGCAAGCATTGCAATGCTTGGCAATGACGTCTTTAGGTGCCTTGGCACCGCCACCACCGCCAGCCGCAGCGGCGACTTCCATGCCCTTGCACTCTTTGCCCTGGACACAGACCTGGCCGACTGGCTCAAGGCGCTTGGCAATTTCGTCGTTGGTCGCAGCTTGAGCGCTGACAGCCCAGAGGGCCAATACGGTTGCTGGTACGGCCAGCATTTTCATAATTAGATTCACGCGTTCACCCTCAATGGTGGCTAGTCACGCCTACGGCCACGGTTCGCAGGCGGGCGCAAGTATAGCGGTAAGCCCGCGACACTGAAACAACCCCAAAGTCGAAGGGGTCTTGTTGCGCAACGGTCAAACGACTCAAGTGCCTCGGCCATACTGGCAGGGCGCCTCTTTCCCTAAAAATTCGCGGGTGTTGCTGCGCTGATTAGTCGCGCCGGCGCATCGAACGGATTACGGAAACGATGCGGCTTGGTACTTTCAAAGTAGTAGCTATCGCCGGCTTCGAGCACAAATGTTTCAAGCCCGACCACCAGTTCCAGCCGCCCCTCCACCAAAATGCCGGTTTCCTCGCCCTCATGGGTGAGCATCTCGTCACCGGTGTCGGCGCCAGGCGGGTAGATTTCATTGAGGAAGGCGATAGCCCGGCTCGGGTGAGCCCGACCGACCAGTTTCATGGTCACTGCACCATCGGAAATATCGATCAGCTCGTTGGCTTTGTAGACGATCTGAGTCGGTTTTTCCTGCAGGATTTCTTCGGAAAAGAACTCGACCATGGACATGGGAATCCCGCCCAACACTTTCCTCAGCGAACTGATCGAGGGACTGACGCTGTTCTTCTCGATCATCGAAATCGTGCTGTTGGTGACGCCCGCGCGCTTGGCGAGCTCACGCTGGGAAAGACCTTTGAGCTTGCGGATTGATTGCAGTCGTTCACCGACGTCCAATGCAGGAGCCTCCAGGGATTCAGGTTGTTGGAATATTGAGCGTTATCATGGCGACAGCGTTCAGTATTTACAACACTTTGACCTGAATCCCGTTCGGCGAGGCGACTTTCGGCACGGACGGCTTGGCCTTAGCTCCCGGAATAGAGCATTGGCACTCGGCGCAGGTTGCAGAAGATCTGGTAGGGAATCGTGCCAGCCGCGATGGCCACGTCGCTGGCGAGGATGTTTTTGCCCCACAACTCGACGGTCGAACCGAGGCCGGCATGCGGCACATCGGTCAGGTCGATGCAGAGCATGTCCATCGATACCCGGCCGATCAACTGGCTGCGTTGCCCGGCGACGAGCACCGGTGTGCCGGTAGGCGCCAACCGAGGGTAGCCATCGGCGTAACCCATGGCCACCACGCCCACGCGCATCGGATTCTGGGTGATGAATTTGGCGCCGTAGCCGATAGGCTCGCCGGCAGGCAATTCACGCACGCTGATCACTTTCGACTCGAGTGTCATCACCGGTTGCAGGCGCGAGGCCACGGCGTTGGGTTCTTCGAAAGGCGTGGCGCCGTAGAGCATGATGCCGGGACGCACCCAATCGCTCGGCACCTGCGGCCAACCGAGCACCGCTGGCGAGTTGCGCAGGCTGACCTCGGCTGACAAACCCTGGCGCGCCGCTTCGAACACGGCGACCTGCTCGGCACTGGCCTGGCTGTGCAGCTCATCGGCGCGGGCAAAGTGGCTCATCAGCACGATCTTCGCCACGTTGCCGCTGGCCAGCAGGCGTTGATAGCCTGCCTGATAATCCTTCGGGTGCAGGCCGACCCGGTGCATGCCCGAGTCGAGCTTGAGCCAGACCGTGATCGGCTTGCTCAGTGCAGCTTTCTCGATGGCTTCGAGTTGCCACAGTGAATGCACCACGCACCAGAAATCATGCTCGACGATCAGCGACAGCTCATCGGCCTCAAAAAAGCCTTCCAGCAGCAACACCGGCGCGCGAATGCCCGCCGCCCGCAACTCCAGGGCCTCTTCGATACAGGCTACGGCAAACCCGTCCGCCTCGGCTTCCAGCGCCTGGGCGCAACGCACCGCGCCATGGCCATAGGCATCGGCCTTGATCACCGCGAGGGCACGGGCACCCGTGACTTCCCGGGCGATTTGGTAGTTGTGACGCAGGGCTTGAAGGTCGATCAGGGCACGGGCAGGACGCATGGCGGCAGACTTCTGGTCGGTCGTTTAAAAAAAACCGGCGCGGCTGACGGCGTGAACCGCCAGTAGCACCGGAAGAGGGATCTTTCTGGACTACTTACATCAAAGCAGTCATGGCGCAGTGGCTCCAACCGCTGGCTCCACCAGGATTTGCGGTTCGCAAAACATTGCCCTAATCCCGGCGCGGGCACTCATTGGTGAGCTGGCGCTGGACTGACGTGCTTTGCAGACTCCCGGGTTTTGTTGCCATAGCGGGAAATATCGAGGCCTTCGGCGCTGATCTGCGGTTTTCTCTTGGCCATCAGGTCCGCCAGCAAACGACCTGAGCCACAGGCCATGGTCCAACCGAGGGTGCCGTGGCCGGTGTTCAGGAACAGGTTCTTGAACGGGGTAGCGCCGACAATCGGTGTGCCGTCAGGAGTGGTCGGACGCAAGCCGGTCCAGAAGCTGGCCTCGGCCAGATTACCGCCCTGAGGATAAAGGTCGTTGACGATCATCTCCAGGGTTTCGCGCCGACGCGGGTTCAGCGACAGGTCAAAACCGGCGATTTCCGCCATGCCGCCGACGCGGATACGGTTGTCGAAACGGGTGATCGCGACCTTGTAGGTCTCGTCGAGAATGGTCGAGGTCGGGGCCATCGCCGGGTTGGTGATCGGCACGGTCAGGGAGTAACCCTTCAATGGATACACCGGCGCCTTGATGCCCAGCGGCTTGAGCAATGTCGGCGAGTAGCTGCCGAGCGCCAGCACGTAGCGGTCGGCGGTTTCCAGCTTGCCGTCGATCCACACGCCGTTGATGCGATCACCAGCGAAATCGAGGCTCTGAATGTCCTGGCCAAACCGGAATTGCACGCCGAGGTTGGCGGCCATTTCGGCAAGCTTGGTGGTGAACATCTGGCAATCGCCCGTCTGGTCGTTCGGCAGGCGCAGGGCACCGGCGAGGATGTCGGTGACGCTGGCCAGGGCCGGTTCAACGCGGGCAATGCCTTCGCGGTCGAGCAGCTCGAACGGCACGCCGGACTCTTTCAGCACGGCGATGTCTTTCGCGGCGCCGTCAAGCTGGGCCTGGGTGCGGAACAGTTGCGTGGTACCGAGGCTGCGGCCTTCGTAGGCGATGCCGGTTTCAGCGCGCAATTCGTCGAGGCAGTCACGGCTGTACTCGGACAGACGGACCATGCGCTCCTTGTTCACCGCGTAACGGCTGGCGGTGCAGTTGCGCAGCATCTGTGCCATCCACAGGTACTGGTCGATGTCGGCAGTGGCCTTGATCGCCAGCGGGGCATGACGCTGCAGCAGCCACTTGATGGCCTTGAGCGGCACGCCCGGCGCAGCCCACGGCGAGGCATAACCCGGCGACACTTGGCCGGCGTTGGCGAAACTGGTCTCCATGGCAGCGGCTGGCTGCCGGTCGACCACCACCACTTCAAACCCGGCACGCGCCAGATAATAAGCACTGGTGGTACCGATGACGCCGCTACCCAAGACCATGACGCGCATTTTCATATCCCTCATCGCGGCTAACCGCTGACGTTTGTTGTTCAGAGCTTCAGATGTGCGCAGTTTAAAAAAGATTTGCCAGTGCTTTTCACTATATAAGCGCCTATATTTGGCGACAATTCTCGGCAAAAACCCTTTTCACGGAGGCGCATCCCCTATGCGTACCAACACTCAGACCAAACGTGAGCTGGACAAGATCGACCGCAACATCCTGCGGATCCTGCAAGCGGACGGGCGCATATCCTTCACTGAGCTTGGGGAAAAGGTCGGGCTCTCGACCACGCCCTGTACCGAGCGGGTGCGACGCCTGGAGCGCGAGGGGATCATCATGGGCTACAACGCCCGGCTCAATCCGCAGCACCTCAAGGGCAGCCTGCTGGTGTTCGTCGAGATCAGCCTCGATTACAAGTCCGGCGATACGTTTGAGGAATTTCGGCGCGCGGTGCTGAAGCTGCCTCACGTCCTGGAGTGCCACCTGGTGTCAGGGGATTTCGACTATCTGGTGAAGGCGCGGATATCCGAGATGGCCTCGTATCGCAAACTGCTGGGTGACATCCTGCTCAAGCTGCCGCATGTGCGCGAATCCAAGAGCTATATCGTGATGGAAGAGGTAAAGGAAAGTTTGTGTTTGCCGATTCCGGATTGAATCTGCACAGATCATTCCCACGCAGGGCGTGGGAATGATCATCACACCAGGACTTGCCGGGTACTGGCCATGTATTCGAACACCTGCTTCTCCACCCGCGGATGAATCAACTCCACAGGTCCTCGCCCATTGGGGCACGGCAGGGTCTTGGTGGTGCCAAACAGCCGGCAGATCAGCGGCCGCTCGTCATATACCGTGCAACCGTTCGGCCCCAGATGAACGCAGTTGAGTTCATCCATCGCCGCGTCCTGTTCGGCGCGGCTCTTGCGTGGCAGACGGGACATTTCCTCCGGCGAAGTCGTTACCGGGCCGCAGCAGTCGTGGCAACCGGGCACACACTCGAACGAGGGAATCTGCTGGCGCAGCGTGCGAATTTTCTGACTGTTGCAACTCATCTAAACCACTACCGATCTCGGAACAGAGCCGGATTCTGACGTAAAAGCCCCGATCCAGACAGCACCGGCCGACCAGTGTTGCCCGCCTTCGAGGTCCCGGCTTATGCTCCGTCAAATTTTCTAGACACACGAATCAGGATCACGCACATGAATGGCCGTGCTCAGCAGCCTGTCCCGAATCACCAGCACACCGGCTCTTATTATGCCGCCAGCAGCTTGCCGCAGCCCGACCATCCGGTGCTGACCGGCGAAGTGGTGGCTGACGTTTGCGTGGTCGGTGGCGGATTCTCAGGGCTGAACACCGCGCTTGAACTGGCGGAGCGAGGCCTGAACGTGGTGCTGCTTGAAGCCCATAAAATCGGCTGGGGCGCCAGCGGCCGCAATGGCGGACAGTTGATTCGCGGCGTCGGTCATGGCCTGGATCAGTTTGCCAACGTGATCGGCACCGACGGTGTGCGCCAGATGAAACTCATGGGCCTGGAAGCGGTGGAAATCGTCCGACAGAGGATCGAGCGATTTCGGATTCCCTGCGATCTGACCTGGGGCTATTGCGACCTTGCCAACAAGCCTCGCGAGCTCGAAGGCTTCGCCGAAGACGCCGAAGAGCTGCGCAGTCTCGGCTACCGCCATGAAACCCGACTGTTGCAAGCCCATGAAATGCACACTGTGGTGGGCTCCAAACGCTACGTTGGCGGGCTGATCGACATGGGCTCCGGACATCTGCATCCGTTGAACCTGGCCTTGGGCGAAGCTGCGGCCGCCCAGCAACTGGGGGCGCGGCTGTTTGAACGGTCAGCTGTCACGCGCATCGATTACGGTCCTGAGGTCAAGGTGCATACCGCCCAAGGCTCGGTCCGGGCAAAGACCCTGGTACTGGGCTGCAACGCCTACCTCAATGAACTCAATCCCGAACTCAGCGGCAAAGTGCTGCCCGCCGGCAGCTACATCATCGCCACCGAGCCCTTGAGTGAAGAACAAGCCCATGCCCTGCTGCCGCAGAACATGGCGGTGTGCGATCAACGGGTCGCCCTGGACTACTACCGACTCTCGGCGGACCATCGCTTGCTGTTCGGCGGTGCCTGCCATTATTCGGGGCGCGATCCGAAAGACATCGCCGCCTATATGCGCCCGAAAATGCTGGAGGTCTTCCCGCAACTGAACAGCGTGAGGATCGATTATCAATGGGGCGGGATGATCGGCATCGGCGCCAACCGCCTACCGCAGATCGGCCGGCTCAAGGAGCAACCGAACGTGTATTACGCCCAGGCTTATTCCGGTCATGGGGTTAACGCCACGCACCTGGCAGGCAAGCTGCTAGCCGAGGCCATCAGCGGTCAGCACAGCGGTGGCTTCGACCTGTTTGCCAAAGTGCCGCACATCACCTTCCCCGGCGGCAAGCATTTGCGCTCGCCGTTGCTGGCGTTGGGGATGTTGTGGCATCGGATGAAAGAGTTGGTCTGAACGATTCGCGGCGTCTGTGCCGACGCTTTCGCGAGCAAGCCCGCTCTCACATTTGATAGTGATCGAACACAAAATCCGTGTTCACCAAGATCCAATGTGGGAGCGGGCTTGCTCGCGAATCGATTTAAAGAACACCACTGGAATCAGAACCGCCAGAACGGCTTCAGCCCCTCCTCCCGCGCCTGCTCACGCGTCAGCCCGATATCCTTGAGCTGTTCCGGTGTCAGCGCCAGCAACGCCTTGCGAGTGTGCAGTCGCTGCCAGAACAGGTCCCAGCGGCTCAAGTGGGATGGCGCATTGCGCACAGGCACATGCCGCACACTGTCCCTTTGCCCTGCCGTCAGCTCCTGACTGTGTAACGTCAGCCGCACATCGCTCAAGCCGTTCATTTTGAATGCTCCTGTTTACTTGGGTAGCCAGAGCTTTCATGATGCGGGTGCGAGCAAAAGCATTACAGATTCAAAGCACATGTATTAGAACCATACAGATTTATCGTTTATGCCGCTGAATCGTGATTTTTTGCCTGATCTGTACCGGTCGCCCCCCTCTCCCATGCCGAGACTGCATCATGACCCTTTACGTCAACCTCGCCGAACTGCTCGGCACGCGTATCGAACAGGGCTTCTATCGCCCCGGTGACCGCTTGCCCTCCGTGCGAGCACTGAGCGTCGAACACGGGGTCAGCCTGAGCACGGTGCAACAGGCCTATCGGGTACTGGAAGACAACGGCCTGGCCATGCCACGGCCAAAATCCGGTTACTTTGTACCCGTCAGTCGCGAACTGCCGGACCTGCCGGCTGTTGGCCGTCCAGCTCAACGTCCGGTGGATATTTCACAATGGGATCAAGTGTTGGAACTGATCCGCGCCGTGCCGCGAAAGGATGTGGTGCAACTGGGTCGCGGCATGCCGGACATCAACAGTCCGACCATGAAACCCCTGCTGCGCGACCTGGCGCGCATCAGCCGGCGGCAAGACATGCCCGGCCTGTATTACGACAACATCCACGGCAACCTCGAACTGCGTGAACAGATCGCCCGCCTGATGCTCGACTCAGGCTGCCAGCTGGGGCCTGGTGACCTGGTGGTGACCACCGGCTGCCACGAAGCGCTGTCCACCAGTATCCGGGCGATCTGTGCACCCGGGGACATCGTGGCGGTGGACTCGCCGAGCTTTCACGGCGCCATGCAGACTCTCAAGGGGCTGGGCATGAAAGCCCTGGAGATCCCCACCGATCCGCTGACCGGGATCAGCCTGGATGCCCTGGAACTGGCATTGGAGCAGTGGCCGATCAAGGCCATACAGTTAACCCCCAACTGCAACAACCCGTTGGGCTACATCATGCCGGAGTCGCGCAAACGCTCATTGTTGACGCTTGCACAGCGTTTCGACGTGGCCATCGTCGAAGACGATGTGTATGGCGAACTGGCCTACTCCTACCCGCGCCCTCGCACGATCAAATCCTTCGACGAGGACGGCCGCGTGCTGCTGTGCAGTTCATTTTCCAAGACCCTGGCGCCAGGCCTGCGCATCGGCTGGGTCGCGCCCGGGCGCTATCTGGAACGGGTGCTGCACATGAAATACATCAGCACCGGTTCGACCGCGCCGCAACCCCAGATAGCCATCGCCGAATTTCTCAAAGGCGGCCACTTCGAACCGCACTTGCGGCGGATGCGCACGCAATACCAGCGTAATCGCGACATGATGATCGACTGGGTGGCTCGCTACTTCCCGCCGGGCACGCGCGCCAGCCGCCCACAGGGCAGCTTCATGCTGTGGGTCGAGCTGCCGGAAGGTTTCGATACGCTCAAACTCAATCGCGAACTACACGATCAAGGCGTACAGATTGCCGTTGGCAGCATCTTTTCCGCATCGGGCAAATACCGTAATTGCCTGCGCATGAACTACGCTGCCAAACCAACGGCACAGATCGAAGAGGCGGTGCGCAAGGTCGGTGCCGCCGCCATCAGACTCTTGGCAGAGGTTGATGGCTGACAGGCTATACCTGTGCGCAATCACTCCAGCTCAATTCGAATTTTGTTTTCCAGGGTTTTAACATCACGCACCCGGGTTGCCTCCGGATTGATCCGGGCATCGAGTTCCAGTTCCAGATCCCAATGTGTGCCGAGTGCAGCTGCGCCGTTACGCCACGGCATGATCCGCTCACCTGGACGCAACAGGCCCGTATCAACCGGGCTCTCCTCGCCTTCTCGGCGCCATGCCATGGCAACACCATCCAGCCGGGCGGACAGAATGCTGACCTGCAACACTCCATCGCCAAACGGGAAGTGCCGCATATCCACCGTTGCGCCGTCCAGCCAGAGCCTCATCGGCTGCGGTGCCGCGCATTGCACCTGCAACCGGGTTTGCCGCTTGCCCAGGATCAACGGCCCGCCGGCTGGCGAGCGCCCGAGCAGCTCCCCCCGGGTGGTCGAACCAAAATCAATCAAGGAGGGCGCCAGGGTTAACGTGCAGCGCTGCGCAGCCATCGCAGGAATAGTGCAAACAGACAGCAAAACACTGAAAAGCAAGCGGACGAACATTGCTCGCCGCGCAAGACAAGCAGATGGAATATCAGCTGGATTGTTCATGGGCAGTCCTTGGTCAAAATATACATATCAAGCCTCCTCGCAGACGCTTTCGGCGGTTTCGAACAACGCCGACGCCTCAGACTTTTGCGCGAGACTGACATTGAGCCTGCACGACGCCCCGTCGGGCAGCGTCAACTGCAACTGCATGTCGGGACGGGCGTCGACAAGAAAGATTTTCCCCGCGTCGACGACCGTCGTCAGGTAGCGCTGGTTGTGGTCGTAAACGCCCACGCCCTGTGTCACTGGCCGACCATCCGCCCGGCGCGCCATCAACAATACTCGGCGTGCACTGATGACCGAAAAGTCGAATGCCTGAACCGAGCCACGCCCGGCCTCGACTTCCTGATAGCCATTGAGCACATCGAAGTTGCGCGGCAGGCTGGCGGTTTCGATCTCGATCCGGCCTGTGCGATAGGCTGGCAGACTGGCCACGATGGCGCGCCCGGCACCGTCGGTCCATACCGGCCCCTGCGGCGTGCGCAGCTTGACGCCGGCTTCGTCACCGACCTTCACCAGGCCAAAGGTGTCGCGCAACCAATAGGGCGACGGCGTGATGCCCTCGGCGTGGATGGCCAGACCACCGCTCATGGCCGCGTCATAGCCCGTCGCTCCGGCACCGCTACGGGTATAGCCGAGGTCGACACTGGTATAGCGTGGCAACAGACTGAGGCGTCCATTCATGTCGACTTGTCCTGCTGCCGCTCGATCGACACCGACGGTATAGCCCAACGTGTCATCGACCTGTTCGCTCAACTGTGCCCCCGTACGCAGCCCATTCGCACCGTCGTGGCGGGCGTAATGACTGAGGCTGCGTCGCTGGCCCAAGGCAAGACTCAGAGAAAAGAACGCCGCGGTTCCAGGACTGTTTTGCACCGACGCACCAAAATTTCTTTCCAGCCTCAGCGAAAGGTGAGTGTTCTTGAACACGCTGGACGACCAGGAAAGCCCCAAACGAGATTGCGCCTGACCGTTGGTGGTGGCGTTGCGCGAAACCACGGCACCCAACGTCCCAAGGTTTTCCAGCGTACCGCTCACTGACGCGCTCAACTGCTGGCTGGCACGTGACTCGGGCGCTCTGCGCTTCTCGTTCCAGGCTGTATCGGTCAGCGTACGGAAACCCTCGGTCTGCTGCGAAGCAGTAAGGCCTGCGGACACGCTACGGCCGAGGGATGTGCTCAATGATGCCTGCAGTTGAGAACCTCGCAATTGCACGGCAGGAGTACTGGAAAACACATGTTGAGCACTGATCGTGGTGTGCTCGGACAGCGCCTGCTGTAGGCCCCAGCCGAATGCTTGATACTGGTCGGCCCCCATGAGTCCGGCACTCAGATGCGTGTTTGCACGCCACCGCCAGCTGTTGGTCGCGGCTGCAAACAAGGGTGTTTCGCGATCATCGCTGCCGAACCGGCGAACCTGGCCTAACGCCAGGGTGTATCCGGAGGGACCTGCGTTGTTGCCACGGCGCAAGGTTGCCGAAGGCACCGTGAATTGATGTTGTGAGCCACTGTCCTCCTGCACCGTCACTTCCAGATCGAGGTTGAGACTCAGTAGCGGCAAGCCACTGAGGGTAAAAGGACCACTCGGCACCAGGGTCGTGTAAATCACCACACCACTTTGCCGCACCTCGACACGGGCAGGCGAAAACGCCACTCCGTCGACAATCGTGTTGCTGCCAATCCCTTCGTTGGCCATGGCGCTGAGCGCGGTTTCCGGCTGTAACTGAACGCCGGTAAACGCGCCACCCGCCAGTAGCGGCGCAGCCAACGTAAGGTGCCCGAGCTGCATCCGGGTCTGGTGCTTTTCCCACGTGTGTTCGGCGTACGCATAGAGATGTTCGGCGCGCCCAGTGCCCTCGAACGCGCTATAGGATTGTCGACTGCGCACAATCCAGTCTCCGGCATTCAGACCGATCAAGGAGCTGAAGTTGCGGTACTGACTGGACTGTCCATTGGATTGTCGGTTGACCAGCAATGCGTCGTAGTTCAACAACCCGGCGCTTCCGCCGTTGGAGAAGCTGCGCTGTATCGGCCCCCGCGATAGCAGGGTGTGGGTCGGAACCCGCAAGGCCACTTCTTCCTTACCAGGAAGAAGACGCACCACGGCCTCGGGAATGGCCTGGGTAAAGAGCAGGCATGCGCCAGTGTCCGGAGCTTGCAGGGTACGCTCAGGCGCGTGTATGCCCGCACTGGCCAGCAGCGAGGAGTCCGCGCACAGCTCACCGTTTTCGTTGAACCTTGCGTGGGTGCGCCCCTTGGCTGTGCCATTGACCTCGAGGGTCACCTGCCGCTCTCCTTGTTCGAAACGAGGCGCCAGCCGGAAGTACTGCGCGAGTTGTGGATCGATCCCCCGCGCCTTGAGAACCTGGGCATCAAAAACGACGCCCTCATCAGCCACAACCTTGCCCAGCGCAGCCACCACGAGACTGACGGCACTCACAACCCTTATTCCCGCGGCTCGCCATGCGCACGAGCCCGGCATTACCTGGCGACCAAAGGCGCATCGTAAGTGCCCATTGCGAATCCGTAAGTGCTCGCAGGCGACAAGCGCACAGTCGCCCCCACCACCTCAGCTCCCGTCAGAACCAGCTCTTCGCCAGGCAGTACATAGGTACGCGGTAAATCCAGCGGTATGCCAAGCGGCATGATGCTGACCGACTTGGCCAGTCGGACCACATAAGGACTGGCGTTTCTGACCTGAACCTTACCGTCCCGTAACGACCAGCTCAGTCCTTTCCAGGGTTCACGCTCGACCGGCAGGCTCGCCGGACGCAGGATGACTGGAATATTCTGGCGTACCCCCAGTTTCACTTGAGCCTGCCCACCCGTTTCGGCAGGCAAGATGCCCTCGAAGATGACGCGCTTCAGGCGTTCGGTTTCGAGGGGTTTGGCGCTTTGCAGAATGAACCTGAGCTGCTGGGTTGCACCCGCCTCGACACGCGCCACTGGCTGGGTGACGACCAGCAGATGCTCACTGTCCTGAGGAATGTTCTCGATCACGGTGTACAACAGCGCTGGTTGGTCATCCGTGTTCTGAACGTTGATTGTTGCTTCGCCGATAGCTTCATCTACCAGCAAAACCGGAACCTCGGGCACCATGCCGACGGCAAATGCTCTCGCGCTGGAAACGGCCATACAGATAGCGAAGAACGCGCCAGGCGCGACCTGTTTTTTGAATGAAAACATAATGATTTCCAGGAGTGCCCGGGAGCTTGGCCGTAGCCGTCCCGGGAACCTGTGTTACAGGTAGTAAACGTCGAAGGTCACAAACCCATCGACTTTGTACTCATCGGTGGTAACTGGCAGATCCCTGGCCGGGCGTACTGCCGCTGCTACCTTCATGGGAAAGGCGTGGAACCTGGCGGCAATCGGCCCTTTAACCTCGTCTTCACCCCAGGAGTAGCTGACGGGTGCATTCGACACCATCAGGCTTTGCGGGATGCGCCAGTTAAGGTTATTGGGAGTGCGAACCAAAAACTGCTGTGCCCGCTCATCTGCACTGGGGATACCGACTCGCAAGCCAAAACCACCAATTGCAACGCCATCCACGGTGCCCAGACCGTAATACAGATTTTCACCAGTAAAACCGGTTGGGCTGAAAATCAAACCGGGTGCCTTGGTATCGCCACGACCATCCGTCACGGCGAACTCAACAGCCGCGGGGGCTGTGCAAGCGATACTTAGCGTGATGTCCTTCTCGGGAAAATTGGTTTGAGCGGCAATATTCAGATCGTTTGCAGATAAGTTACCCAGTTGCACAGTTGTACCACCGGCAAACGTTGGGACACACGAAGTTGGTGTAATAGCACCGGTCACAGTCAAACTGGTACTTGCTGCCGACGCCATCATCGGGGAAACAGCAATCGCGGCGGCGACTATCAAAAATAGATCTCTCATTATTAACTTCCTTGTTAGATATCGATATACAACAATTGAAGCTACACAACTTCCGGGAAGCAAAAACGGTTGATTTACCCCACAGATTTGTAAAGCGATGATTGCCGTTTTTTTGAAATTTTTCTGTAGGACATTTCGTTATACGCAAGAGGATAAGGCTATGCTTGGCGTGGCTTTCAGAAGACTCCAATGAAATTTTTAAAATGAAAAGACTTGTAACTTCCCACCACCCAATGTCTCCCCAACCACACTTATAACGGTGGCGCTCCAGATTATTGTTTCGCCCCCCGGCCCCTTTGCGGTTCACGAACACGCATTGAACTTTCTTTCAAAACAAATCCAACCATTGGAGCGCACTGAGAACCATCAACCTCCCAGGCCGTGCCATACTCCGGCTTTGCCGCCATTCGAGATACTCGACTTGAGCTCAAGACAAACCATCGCCCTGTTGCTGCTGCTTGGTGTGTCAATGAGCGGTTGCGCCAACTTCGACCTGCAGCTCGAGCCGAGCCAGGCGCTAGCGGCGAGCGCCTCGACATTCGGTCGCTCGGTCCAGGCCCAGGCCGCTACCCATGAAGGGAAATCGGGATTTCGCCTGCTGTCCGACAGCACCGAGGCGTTCACCGCCCGCGCCGAGCTGATTCGCAACGCGCAAAGCAGCCTCGACCTGCAGTACTACATCGTCCATGACGGCATCAGCACGCGGATGCTGGTGGCTGAATTGCTCAAGGCTGCGGACCGCGGCGTGCGCGTACGCATTCTGCTCGATGACACCACCAGCGATGGCCTGGACAAGACCATCGCCACGTTGGCGGCGCATCCACAGATCCAGATTCGCGTGTTCAACCCGTTGCATCTGGGTCGCAGCACCGGCGTGACGCGCACCGTGGGCCGGTTGCTGAATGTATCTCGGCAACATCGACGCATGCACAACAAGCTGTGGCTGGCCGACAACAGCATGGCGATTGTCGGAGGGCGCAACCTGGGGGACGAGTATTTCGACGCCAAGCCCAACCTGAACTTCACCGACATCGACATGCTCGGCGTCGGCCCGGTCGCCGAGCAGTTGGGGCACAGTTTCGACCAATATTGGAATAGCGCCCTGAGCAAGCCCATCGATGAGTTTGTATCAAGCAAGCCGACCGCCGAGGATCTGCAAAACACCCGCACCCGGCTGGAAGAATCCCTGGAAGAATCGCGCAAACAGAACCACGCGCTCTATCAACAGTTGATGACTTTCGCCACGCAGCCGCGCCTGGATATCTGGCGCGAAGAGTTGATATGGGCCTGGAATCAGGCGCTATGGGATGCACCGAGCAAAGTGCTGGCCGACGGCGAGCCCGATCCACAGTTGCTGCTGACGACTCAGTTGGCCCCCGCACTCGATGGCGTCAGCAAAGAGCTGATCATGATCTCGGCCTATTTTGTACCCGGCCCACCGGGGCTGGTTTACCTGACCGGACGTGCTGACGCCGGCGTGTCGGTGCTATTACTGACCAACTCATTGGAAGCCACGGACGTGCCGGCGGTGCATGGCGGCTATGCACCGTATCGCAAGGCGCTGATGGAGCACGGCGTGCAGCTCTTCGAACTGCGCCGCCAGCCCGGCGACAACAGCGGTAGCGGACCTCGCCTGTTTTCCAGCAAGTCTTATGGGGACTCCGATTCAAGCCTGCACAGCAAGGCAATCATCTTCGACCAGCAAAAGGCCTTCATCGGCTCGTTCAACTTCGACCCCCGCTCGGTACTGTGGAACACCGAAGTCGGGGTGCTGGTGGACAGCCCGGAACTGGCGGCCCACGTTCGCGAGCTAGCCTTGCAGGGCATGGCGCCGCCATTGGCCTACAAGGTGGAGCTGGATAAAAACCAACTCGTATGGGTTACCGAAGACGACGGCAAAATGCACACCTTGACCCGCGAACCTGGCAGTTGGTGGCGACGCTTCAATGCCTGGCTGAGCAACGTCGTCGGGCTGGAGCGCCTGCTTTGAAGCTTCTCAAGCTGGCTGCACCGCGCCAAACGCCCCCTGCCGCGACACCAGGATCACCAACCCAAACGCCCCCACCGCCATCAGCAACGGTAACGCATGCCCGCTGATCCACTGGCTGCCGGCACCGGCAATCAAGGGCCCGAGAAGGCAACCGATCCCCCACAGTTGCGCGATGTGCGCATTGGCCCGCACCAGCGCATCGTCGCGATACCGCTCGCCAATCAGGATCAGCGATAAAGTAAACAGCCCGCCGGCACTGGCGCCGAACAGCACCCACAGCGGCCAGATCAGCAAGGTCTCGATCAGCAACGGGATCGCCAGGCTCGAGACCAGCAGTACCACCGCGCAACCGATAAACAACGTACGCCGCGACACTCGATCGGCCAGCGCACCGATGGGCAGTTGCAGCAAGGCATCGCCCACCACGACCGTGCTGACCATAGCCAAGGCGATTTCCGTGGTGAAGCCCTGGCGCAGGCAATAGACGGGCAACAGCGTCAGGATCATCGCTTCGAACGCCGCGAACAGCGACACCGCCCAGGCAATGGCCGGCAGACCCCGGCAGAAGGTCAACAAATCACCGAAGGTTACGCTACAGGCCTCGCTGCCAGGCGCGCCGCCACGCCCCAGCAGCAGGAACGGTGCCGCCACCAGCAGCCCCACGCCGACCCAGAAACCGTAATCGTGCTCGGTACCCAGCACGCCCAGCAGGATCGGTCCGGCCAACTGGCTCAAAGCGTAACTGCTGCCGTACAACGCCACCAGCCGTCCGCGCCACTCTTCGACCACCAGTTGGTTGATCCAGCTTTCACCGAGGATGAAGACCAGGGTGAGGATAACGCCGATCATCAGGCGCAGCACCAGCCAGATCGGATAACTCGGCAACAGCGCCAGCACACCGATGGACACCGCCCCGGCCCACAGGCTCAGGCGCATCAGATTGGCAGTGCCCAGGCGCGCCGCCAGATGACTGGAAATCTTCGCGCCCAGCAGCACACCAAAGGCCGGCATGGCCGCCATCACGCCGATAGCAAACGAGCCGTAGCCCCAACTTTCCAGGCGGAACGACACCAGCGGCATGCTGACACCCAGGGCCAGGCCGACACTCAAGACAGACGCCAACACGGCGAAATACGTCGCCCAACGCATGTTCCACGCTCCTGTGGATATTTTTATGGTCTGCGCAAAACAATGTGGGAGCGGGCTTGCTCGCGAAGAGGCCATCACATTCAACATCAATGTTGACTGTCACACCGCCTTCGCGAGCAAGCCCGCTCCCACAGGGGATCTACGTCGTTAAGAAAACCGACTTACAGCTTGATCCAGGTCGCCTTCAGCTCGGTGTACTTGTCGAACGCATGCAGCGACTTGTCGCGACCGTTGCCGGACTGCTTGAAGCCACCGAACGGCGCTGTCATGTCGCCGCCATCGTACTGGTTGACCCATACGCTACCAGCACGCAGTGCGCGAGCGGTCAGGTGCGCCTTGGAGATGTCCTTGGTCCACACTGCAGCGGCGAGGCCGTATGGCGTGTCGTTGGCGATCGCGATGGCTTCTTCGGCGGTATCGAAAGCGATGACCGACAGCACAGGACCGAAGATCTCTTCCTGGGCGATTTTCATCGCGTTGCTCACGCCATCGAAAATCGTTGGTTCAACGTAGGTACCGCCCGTTTCCTGCAGCGTACGCTTGCCACCCGCGACGAGCTTGGCGCCGTCGCTGTGACCGGACTCGATGTACGACAGCACGGTGTTCATCTGCTGGGTATCCACCAGCGCGCCGACGTTGGTCGCCGGGTCCAGCGGGTTGCCCGGCTTCCAGGTTTTCAGGGCTTCGATCACCAGCGGCAGGAATTGGTCCTTGATCGAGCGCTCCACCAGCAGGCGCGAACCGGCGGTGCAGACTTCGCCCTGGTTGAACGCAATGGCGCCGGCAGCGGCTTCAGCGGCCTCTTGCAGATTCGGCGCATCGGCGAAAACGATGTTCGGGCTCTTGCCACCGGCTTCGAGCCAGACGCGCTTCATGTTCGACTCGCCGGAGTAGATCAGCAGTTGCTTGGCGATCTTGGTCGAACCGGTGAACACCAGGGTGTCTACGTCATTATGCAGGGCCAGGGCCTTGCCGACGGTGTGACCGTAACCTGGCAGCACGTTGAGCACGCCTTTCGGGATGCCGGCTTCGACGGCCAGGGCAGCGATGCGGATGGCGGTCAGCGGGGATTTTTCGGATGGCTTGAGGATCACCGAGTTACCGGTGGACAACGCCGGGCCGAGCTTCCAGCAGGCCATCATCAGCGGGAAGTTCCACGGCACAATGGCACCGACAACGCCGACCGGCTCGCGAGTCACCAGACCCAGCTGATCGTGCGGAGTAGCCGCCACTTCATCGTAGATCTTGTCGATGGCTTCGCCACTCCAGCTCAGGGCTTGCGCCGCACCAGGAACGTCGATGTACAGGGAATCGCTGATCGGCTTGCCCATGTCCAGGGTTTCAAGCAGGGCCAGCTCTTCGGCGTGCTGCTTGAGCAGGCCGGCGAAACGGATCATGGTGGCTTTGCGTTTGGTCGGCGCCAGGCGCGACCAGACACCGGAATTGAAAGTGGCGCGGGCGTTTTCAACAGCGCGCTGGGCATCGGCGGCGTCACAGCTGGCAATCTTGCCCAGCAGGCGACCATCGACCGGGCTGATGCACTCGAAGGTCTCGGCAGAGACGGCATCGGTGTATTCGCCATTGATGTAGGCGCGGCCTTCGATCTTCAGATCGCGAGCGCGTTGCTCCCAGTCGGCACGAGTCAGGGTGGTCATGCGAGTGTCCTCCTCTTATTGAATACGACACCCGCGTTCTTCGCGGGCGCTGTCAGGAATTCTGCCCGGCCAGCCTGCTTTCGGCCCAAGGCAATCACCACCCTAAACCAGCGGCAGGTGAAGTTTCAATATATTTGACATAACGCCGGCAAACGGCCTTGCGATGTTCATTTTAATAAACATAGACTTTGGCTCTTTCAACCACTCGCGTCGCAATCACGGGGGAATACAACAATGAGCATCCAGAACATCGTCGACTTCAGCCAGGCCACCACCGAACCCGAGCGTTATCGCCCGGACCCGGCGAAAGTCCTCAAGGGCGACCCTGAGCAAGTGGTGTACAACCACTACAACAGCCCATGCGGCCAGCTGAATGCCGGCGTATGGGAAGGCGCCGTCGGCCAGTGGCTGGTGAACTTCACCGAGCATGAATACTGCGAAATCGTCCAGGGCGTTTCCGTGCTGCGCGACAACGACGGCAACAGCAAAACCGTACGCGCGGGCGATCGCTTCGTGATCCCGGCAGGCTTCCGGGGTACCTGGGAGGTGCTGGAGCCGTGCCGCAAGATTTATGTGGCGTTTGAGCAGAAGGCCTGAGGATTTTTGTTGTCAGGAAAGCCCGCTCCCACAGTTGCCCGCATTCCAATGGGGGAGCGAGCCTGCTCGCGAAGGGGCCGCCCCGACCAATGCAAAACCATCAGGCAACAAAAAAGGCCCGTATCTCGCGATACGGGCCTTTTTCGTAAGTCGGGAAAAATCAATTACTTGATTTTGCCTTCCTTGTAGATCACGTGCTTGCGAACAACCGGATCAAATTTCTTGATCTCGATTTTGTCCGGGGTAGTGCGCTTGTTCTTGTCGGTAGTGTAGAAGTGACCAGTACCGGCGCTCGAAATCAAACGAATCAATTCACGCATGATTAGCTCCCTTAGATCTTGCCAGCGGCGCGGATTTCGGCCAGCACGACAGTGATGCCACGCTTGTCGATGATGCGCATGCCTTTGGCAGATACGCGCAGACGCACGAAACGTTTCTCTTCTTCAACCCAGAAGCGGTGATGCTGCAGGTTCGGCAGGAAACGACGACGGGTTTTGTTATTTGCGTGGGAAATGTTATTCCCAGTCACCGGACCCTTACCGGTAACTTGACAGACTCTCGACATGCCTCAGCCCTCTAAAACCACATGCCCAACCCGGCATGGGTTGGCCGCTTAATCTCTCAGTCATTTGGCGCCAGGCGCCGCGTTTCTTTAAGGGTCTTACCGGCTACACCTACAAACGAAGGAACCGGGCCCCTAGAAAAGAGCGCTGCTTTATACCAGAAAGACTCGAGTGCAACAACATTCGGTGTGCGCCGAGTTGATAAAAAACCCGTTTTTCAGCCGCCAAGCGCCTTGAATCAAGGCTATCGTCGATTTCGACCGCTCGTCGCAGAGAATCTGCCCGACAGGCCAATCGGGCTTTTTTCCAATCAGCGCTCACCAGAATCGCTCGGCTATAGTCCCCTGAAATCGAAAAAGGGGATAGTCATTTGCAATCCAGCCCACTAGGGTAAGCCTTTTCCAGACTGCACTCGCAGATGGGCCTTCGATCTGTAAAGGAACCCGACCATGCGCCTCGCTGCCCTACCGCTGTTGCTTGCCCCGCTCCTGCTGGGCCCACAGGCCTTCGCCGCCGCCCTGAGCGTGTGCACCGAGGCCAGCCCGGAAGGGTTCGATGTGGTGCAATACAACTCGCTGACCACCACCAACGCCTCAGCCGATGTGCTGATGAACCGCCTGGTGGATTTCGACACCGCCAGCGGCAAAGTGGTCGCCAGCCTCGCGGACAGCTGGGAAGTCACCCCGGATGGCCTGACCTACGTCTTCAAGTTGCACCCTCAGGTGAAATTTCACCGCACCGAGTATTTCAACCCGACGCGGGAATTGACGGCCGAGGACGTGAAGTTCAGCTTCGACCGGATGCTCGACCCAGCCAACCCATGGCACAAAGTCGCCCAGAGCGGTTTTCCCCACGCTCAATCGATGCAATTGCCCGCGCTGATCAAGAAGATCGACGCGCTGGACCCGCTGACCGTACGCTTTACCCTGGATCACCCGGACTCCACCTTTCTCGCCACCCTCAGCATGGGTTTCGCCTCGATCTACTCGGCGGAGTACGCCGACAAGCTGATGAAAGCCGGCACGCCAGAGAAGCTCAACAGCCAGCCGATTGGCACGGGACCATTCGTGTTCACACGCTTTCAGAAGGACGCCACCGTTCGCTACAAAGCCAATGCCGACTACTTCGGCGGCAAGCCCTCGGTCGACCCGCTCATCTTTGCCATCACCCCCGACGCCAACGTGCGCTTGCAGAAACTGCGCCGCAATGAATGCCAGATCGCCCTGTCGCCCAAGCCTCTGGATGTACAGGCCGCGATGAAAGAGCCAACGTTGAAAGTCGAAAAGACTGACGCCTTCATGACCGCCTTCGTTGCCATCAACAGTCAACACCCCCCCTTGGACAAACCTGAGGTGCGCCAGGCGATCAACCTCGCCTTCGACAAGGCCAACTACGTAAAAGCCGTGTTCGAGGACACCGCCGAACCCGCCAACGGCCCCTACCCGCCCAACACCTGGAGCTATGCGAAAGCATTGCCGGGCTACCCCCGTGACATCGAGAAGGCCAAGGCATTGATGGCCAAGGCAGGGCTCAAGGAGGGTTTCCAGACCACGATCTGGACCCGTCCGTCTGGCAGCCTGCTGAACCCCAACCCGAGCCTGGGTGCCCAGTTGCTGCAGTCCGACCTGGCGGAAATCGGCATTCAAGCGGAAATTCGCGTGATCGAATGGGGCGAACTGATCCGCCGCGCCAAGGCTGGTGAACACGACCTGTTGTTCATGGGCTGGGCCGGTGACAACGGCGACCCGGACAACTTCCTCACGCCGCAGTTTTCCTGCGCCGCAGTCAAGTCCGGGACCAACTTTGCCCGCTATTGCAACCAGGACCTGGACAAGTTGATCAGCGCCGGCAAGACCACCGGCGAGCAAGGTGTGCGCACCAAACTCTACGAACAGGCGCAGACGCAAATCCAGCAACAGGCGTTGTGGCTGCCGCTGGCTCATCCGACGGCCTTCGCGCTGACGAACAAGAATGTCGAGGGTTATTCGGTGAGCCCGTTCGGGCGGCAGGACTACTCCAAGGTCAACATCAAATAGTCCGCCCCGACGCAAAACTCTGTAGGCGCCGGCTTGCTGCGGGCGCCTACAAGGTTTTGCGTGCTTCACATCCAGCCGTACTCCGCCATGGACAACGGATCGCCGTCGCCGATGATGAAATGGTCGAGTACCCGCACATCGATCAGGTCCAGCGCCTTTTGCAGGCGCTTGGTCAGCACCCTGTCGGCCTGGCTGGGGTCGGTGTTGCCCGACGGATGGTTGTGGCACAGGATCAATGCAGCGGCATTGTGTGCCAGTGCACGCTTGACCACTTGCCGCGGATGAACGCTGGTGTTGTCGATCGAGCCGCGAAACAGCACCTCAAAATCCAAGACCTGATTCCGGGAATCGAGAAACAGGCAGCCGAATACCTCGTGGGGTTCATGGCGCAACATCGCCTTGAGGTATTCACGCACCACCTGCGGATTTTCCAGCGCCGACTTTTCCCGCGCGCGCTCGGCCAGATGGCGCTTGCTCATTTCCTGGGCAGCCTGCAATTGCGCGAACTTCGCCGGCCCAAGTCCCAACTGCTTGCTGAACGCCTCCTGATCGGCTTCCAGGAGCAAACGCAGGCTGCCAAACTGACTCAACAGGTGTCGGGCCAGGTCTACGGCGCTTTTACCCACCACGCCGGTTCGTAAAAATATCGCCAGCAGCTCGGCGTCCGAAAGACTTCCCGCGCCCTGTTCAAGCAACCTCTCCCGCGGCCGTTCCGCCGACGGCCAATCGCGAATACTCATAGCACCTCCCTGTCTGTGGGCGCCGCTGTTCCGTAGCGGTCGCTGTGATATCGTAGCCCATCTTTTTTGCGGGCGATTTCACTCCTGGGGAGGGGGTATCGCAACGCAGTCATCAACGAAATGAAAGGCAGGCCTATGCAGCGGCTGTATCGGAAACGCATTGTTCTGGGCGTCGGCGGCGGTATCGCCGCCTACAAGAGCGCCGACCTGGTTCGCCGCCTGATCGACCAGGGCGCCGAAGTGCGCGTGGTCATGACCCGGGGCGGCGCCGAGTTCATCACTCCACTGACCATGCAGGCCCTGTCCGGGCATCCGGTCCACCTGGACCTGCTGGACCCGGCGGCCGAAGCCGCAATGGGCCACATCGAACTGGCCAAATGGGCCGACCTGGTACTGATCGCACCCGCCACCGCCGACTTGATCGCGCGCCTGGCCCAGGGCATTGCCGATGACTTGCTGACCACGCTGGTGCTGGCCACCGACGCCGTGGTTGCCGTCGCTCCAGCGATGAATCAGGCCATGTGGCGCGACCCGGCCACCCAGGCCAACCTGCAAACCCTCGAAAGCCGTGACATCAAGGCCTTCGGCCCGGCCTCCGGCAGTCAGGCCTGCGGCGACGTCGGCCTGGGGCGCATGCTCGAAGCCACGGAACTGGCCCAATGCGCGGCAGACTGCTTCCAGCGTCAGGCACTGACCGGCAAGCATGTGCTGATCACCGCCGGCCCGACCCAGGAAAACATCGACCCGGTGCGCTACATCACCAACCACAGCTCCGGAAAAATGGGCTTTGCCCTGGCCGAAGCGGCGGTTGAAGCCGGTGCCCGCGTCACCCTGATCACCGGCCCCGTGCACCTGCCGACCCCGGATCGTGTCACGCGCATCGACGTGGTCAGTGCCCGCGACATGCTCGCCGCGTGTGAAGCGGCAATTCCTTGCGACCTGTTTATCGCCTCGGCTGCGGTCGCGGATTACCGCCCGGAAGTCGTCGCGCCACAAAAACTCAAGAAAGATCCTACGAACGGCGACGGCTTGTTGCTACAAATGGTGCGAAACCCGGACATCCTGGCCAGCATCGCCACACGCCCCGACCGTCCGTTCAGTGTCGGTTTCGCCGCCGAAACCGAACACCTGCTCGACTACGCTGCCCGCAAGCTGAAAGACAAGAACCTCGATTTGATCGTCGCCAACGACGTCGCCAACCCGAGCATTGGCTTCAACAGCGAAGAAAACGCCTGCAGCGTGATCGACCGTGAGCTTCACGCCACACTCTTCGCCCAGACCAGCAAGAGCAAGATTGCTCGCCAGCTGATCACTTTTATCGCCGAACGTCTGAACCAGGTTTAATTTACATGCACGCTTTGCAAGCCAAGATCCTCGATCCCCGCATCGGTACCGAATTCCCGCTGCCGCAGTACGCCACGCC
The DNA here is from genome assembly GCF_028823535.1 of Pseudomonas serbica. Taxonomy (GTDB): domain Bacteria; phylum Pseudomonadota; class Gammaproteobacteria; order Pseudomonadales; family Pseudomonadaceae; genus Aquipseudomonas; species Aquipseudomonas serbica. The sequence goes on from NZ_JAQIYM010000001.1 coordinate 475,318, forward strand.
AGGCTCTGCCGGCCTTGACCTGCGCGCCATGCTGGAGCAGGACATCGTGATCAAGCCGGGTGAAACCGTATTGATCCCCACCGGCCTGTCGGTCTACATCGGCGACCCGAACCTGGCGGCGCTTATCCTGCCGCGCTCCGGCCTGGGCCATAAGCACGGCATCGTCCTGGGTAACCTGGTCGGGCTGATTGACTCCGACTACCAGGGACCGCTGATGGTCTCTTGCTGGAACCGTGGCCAGACAGACTTCACCATGGCCGTTGGCGAGCGTCTGGCGCAACTGGTGCTGGTGCCGGTGGTGCAGGCGCATTTCGAGATGGTTGAAGAGTTCGTCGAGACCCAGCGCGGTACCGGCGGCTTCGGTCATTCCGGCAGCCGCTGATACGCAATCTATACGCCTGAAATCAAGGGATTGACCGGTCCAAAAGCCGCTCGCGTTGCTGGCATGGCCTTTTCGCACCACGAACTCTGCGCGAAAAACGCCGTCATACCTTTCAGTTTGAACCTGCCGGCGAGTCATTCGCCGGCCTGTCCAGCCACTTTCAAAATGGAGCATTACCCCAGATGAGCACCCCAGTGCGCGTTGCCCCCAAGTTCCCCGACAGCATTTTCCGCGCCTATGACATACGCGGCACCGTCCCGGAATTTCTCAACGCCGAAACGGCTTACTGGCTCGGTCGCGCCATCGGTGCCCAGAGTCTGGCCCAGGATGAACCTAACGTTTGCGTAGGCCGTGACGGACGCCTCTCTGGCCCGGAGCTGGTCGAACAGTTGATCCAAGGCCTGGCCGACAGCGGTTGCCATGTCAGCGACGTCGGCCTGGTGCCAACTCCGGCGCTGTACTACGCCGCCAACGTACTGGCCGGCAAGTCCGGCGTAATGCTCACCGGCAGCCACAACCCATCGAACTACAACGGCTTCAAGATCGTCATTGCCGGCGACACCCTGGCCAATGAACAGATCCAGGCCCTCCATGACCGCCTCAAGACCAACGACCTGACCAGCAGCAAGGGCAGCATCACAAAAGTCGAGATCCTCGACCGCTACAGCACCGAAATCGTCCAGGACATCAAGCTGGCCCGCCGCCTGAAAGTCGTGGTGGACTGCGGCAATGGCGCGGCCGGCGTGATCGCCCCGCAATTGATCGAAGCGCTGAACTGCGAAGTCATCCCGCTGTTCTGTGAAGTCGACGGCAACTTCCCCAACCATCACCCGGATCCGGGCAAGCCTGAAAACCTCGTCGACCTGATCGCCAAGGTCAAGGAAACCAACGCCGATCTCGGCCTGGCTTTCGACGGCGACGGCGACCGCGTCGGTGTGGTGACCAACACCGGCAGCATCGTCTTCCCTGACCGCTTGCTGATGCTGTTCGCCCGCGACGTCGTGGCGCGCAACCCGAACGCGGAAATCATCTTCGACGTCAAATGCACCCGTCGCCTGATCCCGCTGATCAAGGAATATGGCGGTCGTCCGCTGATGTGGAAGACCGGTCACTCGCTGATCAAAAAGAAAATGAAACAATCCGGCGCCCTGTTGGCCGGCGAAATGAGCGGGCACATCTTCTTCAAGGAGCGCTGGTTCGGTTTCGACGACGGCATTTACAGCGCCGCGCGGTTGCTGGAAATCCTCAGCAAGGAAAAATCCTCGGCCGAAGAGCTGTTCGCGACCTTCCCGAACGATATTTCTACGCCGGAAATCAATATCCATGTGACCGAAGAGAGCAAATTCAGCATCATTGATGCATTGCACGACGCGAAGTGGGGCGAAGGCGCCGACCTGACCACCATTGACGGCGTGCGAGTCGACTATGCCAAAGGCTGGGGCCTGGTTCGCGCTTCCAACACCACACCGGTGCTGGTCCTGCGTTTCGAGGCCGATGACGAGGCTGAATTGCAACGCATCAAGGACGTTTTCCACGTCCAGTTGAAGCGTGTTGCACCTGATCTCCAACTACCGTTCTGATTCACCCGGAGCCCTGAATGACCCTCGAACGCGAAGCCGCCGCCAACACCGCCAAGGTCCTGTCCGAAGCGCTGCCTTACATTCGCCGCTATGTCGGCAAGACACTGGTGATCAAATACGGCGGCAACGCGATGGAAAGCGAGGAGCTCAAGACCGGCTTCGCCCGCGACATCGTGCTGATGAAGGCCGTAGGTATCAACCCGGTCGTGGTTCACGGCGGCGGCCCGCAAATCGGTGACCTGCTCAAGCGCCTGTCGATCGAGAGCCATTTTGTCGACGGCATGCGCGTTACCGATGCCGCCACCATGGACGTGGTCGAAATGGTCCTCGGCGGCCAGGTCAACAAGGACATCGTCAACCTGATCAACCGTCACGGCGGCAGCGCCATCGGCCTGACTGGTAAAGACGCCGAGCTGATCCGGGCGAAGAAGCTCACCGTTACCCGTCAGACGCCGGAGATGACCACCCCGGAAATCATCGACATTGGCCACGTGGGCGAAGTAGTCGGCATCAACACCGATCTGCTGAACCTGCTGGTCAAGGGTGATTTCATCCCGGTGATCGCGCCAATCGGCGTGGGCGCCAAGGGCGAGTCGTACAACATCAACGCCGACCTGGTGGCTGGCAAGGTGGCCGAGGCGCTGAAAGCCGAGAAACTGATGTTGCTGACCAACATCGCGGGCTTGATGGACAAGTCAGGCACGGTCCTGACCGGCTTGACCACCCAGCAGGTCGACGACCTGATCGCTGACGGCACCATCTATGGCGGCATGCTGCCAAAGATCCGTTGCGCACTGGAAGCGGTCCAGGGTGGCGTGGGCAGCTCGCTGATCATTGACGGTCGTGTGCCTAACGCGATCCTGCTGGAAATTTTCACCGATACCGGTGTGGGCACCTTGATCAGCAATCGCAAGCGTCCATAAGCAACACACGAACAAAAAGACCCCGCTCAGCCTGGCTGAGCGGGGTCTTTTTTTTGCGGCGATGAACTGCGGCGCTTCTATCGCTGGCAAGCCAGCGCCTACAGGTATATCACCGATTCTGTAGGAGCTGGCTTGCCAGCGATGGCGATTAAACGGGCAACGCCAGCGTCAGATCAGACGCCAAATTGGGCGCGGTAGGCTTCAACGGCTGGCAAATGCTGCTTGAGTTGCGGGTCGTCGGCCAGGAACTCCAGCACCTGGTTCAGCGAAACGATGCTGATCACCGGAATCCCGAAATCACGCTCCACTTCCTGGATCGCTGACAATTCACCGTTGCCACGCTCCTGGCGGTTCAGGGCGATCAGCACGCCGGCCGCCTTGGCGCCGTCCTGGGAGGCGATGATCTGCATCACTTCGCGAATTGCGGTACCGGCAGTGATCACGTCGTCGATGATCAGCACTTCGCCGGTCAGCGGTGCGCCGACCAGGCTGCCGCCTTCACCGTGGGCCTTGGCTTCCTTTCGGTTGAAGCACCATGGCAGGTCACGGCCGTGATGCTCGGCCAATGCCACGGCAGTGGTCGCCGCCAAAGGGATGCCCTTGTAGGCCGGGCCGAACAGCACATCGAAGGCAATGCCGCTCTCGGCAATGGCTGCGGCGTAGAAACGACCCAGCTGCGCCAGGGCCGAACCCGTATTGAACAGGCCAGCATTGAAGAAGTAAGGACTGGTGCGCCCGGACTTCAGGGTGAACTCACCGAAGCGCAAAACGCCGCGATCGATGGCAAAACGAATGAAATCGCGCTGATACGCTTGCATGAAAAAAACCCCAAATACCACGGATTTAGCTAATTAGGTTGACGCCGTGTATCATACACGCACGCGATTTTTGGGGCCATTTATGCGGATCATCAGTGTGAACGTCAATGGTATTCAGGCTGCAGTCGAGCGCGGTTTGCTCAGTTGGCTGCAGGCACAGAATGCCGACGTCATCTGCCTGCAGGACACCCGTGCCTCCGCCTTTGAACTGGACGATCCAGCCTTCCAACTGGATGGCTACTTCCTTTATGCCTGCGACGCCGAAGTTCCCGCCCAAGGTGGCGTGGCTTTGTACTCGCGGTTGCAACCGAAGGCTGTCATCAGCGGTCTCGGTTTCGAGACGGCCGACCGCTACGGGCGCTACCTGCAAGCAGATTTCGACAAAGTCAGTATTGCAACCCTGTTGCTTCCTTCCGGAATGAACGGCGATGAGGACTTGAACCAGAAGTTCAAGCTCATGGACGACTTCGCCAAGTACCTGGACAAGCAGCGGCGCAAACGCCGCGAGTACATTTATTGTGGCTCGCTGTACGTGGCGCAACAGAAACTGGACATCAAGAACTGGCGTGACAGCCAGCAATCTCCGGGCTTCCTGGCGCCTGAGCGCGCCTGGATGGACGAGATTGTCGGCAACATGGGTTACGTCGATGCCCTGCGGGAAGTTAGCCGTGAAGGCGACCAGTACAGCTGGTGGCCGGATAACGAACAAGCCGAAATGCTCAACCTCGGCTGGCGCTTCGATTACCAGATCCTGACCCCGGGCCTGCGCCGCTTCGTACGCAGTGCGCGCCTGCCACGTCAGCCTCGGTTCTCGCAGCACGCGCCGTTGATCGTGGACTACGACTGGACGCTGACGATCTGAGTCTGGCCGGTCAAAAAAATGCCCGTATCGCAAGATACGGGCATTTTTTATGGCCGGACGTGACCTGAACTTCAGGCAGCGGCGAAGAACGGCAGCGCCAGGTACATCTTGATGACAATCACATTGATGATATCGATGAAGAACGCCCCCACCATGGGTACCACCAGGAACGCTATCTGAGACGGTCCGTAACGCTGCGTCACCGCCTGCATGTTGGCGATGGCCGTTGGCGTGGCCCCCAGTCCGAAACCGCAGTGCCCTGCCGCCAATACGGCCGCATCGTAGTTACTGCCCATGACCCTGAACGTCACGAATATCGCAAACAGTGCCATGACCAACGTTTGCACTGCAAGGATAATGAAGAACGGCAAAGCCAGCGCCGCCAGGTCCCACAGTTTGAGCGACATCAAGGCGATCGCCAGAAACAGCGACAGGCTGACATTCCCCAGCACTGAGACTTCACGCTCAAACACCTGGTACAAGCCAAGCGCTGAAAGTCCGTTGCGCAAAAGAACGCCCACGAATAACACGCACACGAAAGTTGGTAATTCAAATACGCTTCCGTGGAGCAGGCCATTCAAAAGCGAGCCTGCCAACAAGCTGACCGAAATAAGCGCGAGCGTCTCGATAAACGAAAAGGGAGTAATCGAACGCTCCTTGTTCGGCTGTTCGAAGCCCTTTGGCAGCCGAGGCTTTTCTTGCTGACAGCCAGGTACCTGAACACGATTGATGAGCAGGCGAGCAACAGGCCCCCCAATCAAACCGCCCAGCACCAGGCCAAAGGTCGCAGAGGCCATCGCCAGTTCTGAGGCGGATGCCAGTCCGAATTTCTCGCTGAACGTCGCGCCCCACGCAGCGCCCGTACCGTGACCGCCGGCCAGGGTAATCGAGCCGGTCAGCAGGCCCATCAAGGGATCGAGCCCCAAGGTCTTGGCAAGTCCGATGCCCATGGCATTCTGGACCACCAGAAGCCCGGTCACCGCCAGCAGGAAAATTCCCACTACGCGCCCGCCCTTCTTAAGGCTGGCAAAGTCTGCGCTCAAGCCAATCGTGGCAAAAAACGCCAACATCAATGGAGTTTGCAGTGAAGTATCAAATCGGACTTGAATATCAAGGCTTCGCAAAGCCAAAAGAACCAAGGCAACCATCAGGCCGCCAGCTACAGGCTCCGGAATATTGTAGGTGCGTAAAAAACCGACTCGTGTAACTAGACCGCGCCCCAGTAATAGAACTAAAGAGGCAGCAACAAGTGTTCCATAAAAATCGAGCTCAATCATTTGGGGTTTCTTGGGTGGACATTCAGGGGGCGAACTTTTTACCTGGACACGCCGCATGAACAGGTTGATTCGTCTCAACACTGATTAGTCTTGGATTCAGGAACCCTCAATGGTCTGAATGTATCGAAATATTTCTTAGTAAATATTACTTGGTGCGGACTTTATAATCACCAAGTCTTATTGCCAAGCATATATGCCGAACTGAACCATTGCAGTTTGTGACTAAAGTGAACTCAAAAAAAATGCCCCGACAGGTCGAGGCATTTACTTTGGTTCGATACTTCTTGGCTAACTCACTTGATCAATCGCCAGGTGAATGGATAGCGATAAGGTACTCCTTCATTGGCTTTCACGCCGCCAATGATGGTCAATACCAGCGCCCCGATCGCCACCAGGCCAAACAGGAAGAACCCGATAATCACCAGCGTCAGCAGCAAGCAAATGGCGGATGCAATGGCGACGGTGATCTGAAAGTTCAGCGCCTCCTTGCCCTGCGCGTCGATGAACGGGTCCATCTCGCGCTTCATCTGCCACAGAACCAACGGGCCGATCAGTGTGCCGAAAGGAATCCAGATGCCCAACAAGGCGGACAAGTGACAAAACATTGCCCACTGCCGAACCTCTTTGCTCGGCGCGGGGAGCAACTGTTGTTCGTCACTCATGACGTCCTCCTTGTGTGTGGCAATCCGATCAGTCAGCCAGTGCAGACTTTTGCAGATCGAAGATCTCGTTCATGCCCTTTTTCGCCAGTTCCAGCATGGCATTCAGCTCTTCAGGCTGGAATGGCGCGCCTTCGGCGGTGCCCTGGACTTCGATGAAGCCGCCAGTGCTGGTCATCACCACGTTCAGGTCGGTCTCGGCAGCCGAGTCTTCCAGGTAGTCGAGGTCGAGCACAGGTTCACCTTGATACATGCCCACCGACACCGCACCGATCATTTGCTTGAGCGGGTCGCCGCCTTTGAGGCCGCCACGCTTCTTGATCACTTTCAGGGCATCGACCAGGGCAACCATTGCGCCGGTGATGGACGCGGTGCGAGTACCGCCGTCAGCCTGGATCACGTCGCAGTCAACGTACAAGGTGACGTCGCCCAACTTGGACATGTCCAGCGCAGCGCGCAGGGAACGGCCGATCAGGCGCTGGATTTCCAGGGTACGGCCGCCTTGCTTGCCGCGGCTCGCTTCACGCTGGTTACGCTCGCCGGTGGCGCGCGGCAACATGCCGTATTCGGCCGTCAACCAGCCCTGGCCCTGGCCCTTGAGGAACCGCGGCACGCCGTTTTCGACGCTGACGGTGCAAATGACCTTGGTGTCACCGAACTCGACCAGCACAGATCCCTCGGCGTGTTTGGTGTAGTTGCGGGTAATGCGGATCGAGCGGAGCTGATCGGCAGCGCGACCACTTGGACGTTTCATAAGGGATACCTGTACGGGGACGGAAAACTGCGGAGCATTATAGAGCCGCCAGCCGCGACTGGGCACTTCTAAAAAAATCATCGGACCAGCGAAGGCTCTGCACAGCCCGCTGCCGACGAGCTGCGGGTCTTTGTCACACCGTGTGTTTGGGCGCATCCACGCCACTGCGCTACAATCCTGCGCCTTTGCTGCCAGTCAGCTTAAATTCATTGATATCGGATCGCCGGAACGTCAGTTGCGCGCCGATCTGCATTGCGAGGTCCCTCCATGGTGCACAGTATGACCGCCTTCGCCCGCGTCGAGAAAGCCGGCGTCCAGGGCACCCTGAGCTGGGAACTGCGCTCGGTCAACAGCCGCTACCTCGAGCCCCACCTGCGCCTGCCGGAGTCTTTTCGCGACCTTGAGGGCGCTGTTCGTGAAGCCTTGCGCCAGGGCGTATCGCGGGGAAAGCTCGAATGCACCCTGCGCTTCACCGAAGAAAACACCGGCAAAGCGCTGCAAGTGGACCAGGAACGCGCGGCGCAGCTGGTTGCCGCCGCCGAGACGATCGCCGGCCTGATCAAGAATCCGGCGGCGCTGAACCCGCTTGAAGTCCTGGCGTGGCCCGGTGTACTGGTGGGTGACGCGACCGACCCGCAAGCGCTGAACGCCGAGGCACTGGCACTGTTCAACCAGGGACTCAAGGAACTGAAGGCCGGCCGCGAGCGCGAAGGCGCGGAACTGGCGCGCCTGATCAACGAGCGCCTGACGTCCATCGAAGAAGACGTGGTAACCCTGCGCGAGCTCGTTCCGCAAATGCTTGCCACCCAGCGCCAGAAAGTGCTCGACCGTTTCGCCGACATGAAGGCCGAGATGGACCCGCAGCGCCTTGAGCAGGAAATGGTCATGCTCGCGCAGAAAAGCGACGTCGCCGAAGAACTGGATCGCCTGAGCACTCACATCATCGAAGTTCGCCGGGTACTCAAGTCCGGCGGTGCCGCCGGGCGGCGCCTGGACTTCCTGATGCAGGAGCTCAACCGCGAAGCCAACACACTGGGCTCCAAAGCCTTCGACCCGCGCAGCACCCAGGCTGCGGTCAACCTCAAGGTGTTGATCGAGCAGATGCGCGAACAAGTGCAGAATATTGAGTAAGGCAACCCCGACATGACCCACAGCACTGGCACCCTGTACATCATTTCCGCCCCTTCGGGCGCGGGCAAGAGCAGCCTGGTCAAGGCCCTGACCGACGCCGATCCGGAGATCCGCGTCTCGGTCTCCCATACCACCCGCGCCATGCGTCCGGGTGAAGTGAATGGCGTGAACTATCACTTCGTCGATCGCAGCGAGTTCGTGAAGATGATCGAGCACGGCGATTTCCTCGAGCGCGCCGAAGTATTCGGCAATCTCTACGGCACGTCGCAAAGCCACCTGCAGCAGACCCTGGACGAAGGCCACGACCTGATCTTGGAAATCGACTGGCAAGGCGCCGAGCAAGTGCGCAAGCTGATGCCCCAGGCCCGTTCGATCTTCATCTTGCCGCCGTCATTGCAGGCCCTGCACCAGCGCCTGACCAATCGTGGCCAGGACAGTGACGAGATCATTGACGGGCGCATGCGTGAAGCCGTCAGCGAAATGAGCCACTACGTCGACTACGACTACCTGGTGATCAACGATGATTTCGCCCACGCGCTGCACGACCTGAAGGCGATTTTCCGCGCCAATCAGCTGCAACAGAAACGCCAACAGCAACGTTTTGGCAAATTGCTAGCTGAATTGCTCGGTTAATCAGCTCTTCCCAAAACAGCTGCAAGGGCTTTACATTGGCACTTGCAGCGCGTTGAAGGGCTTGGTCAAAAAATCAGCGCTTCCCTAATCGCTGGTGATTTTTTAAACTGTTGAGTCCGCTCGCCCATCCGGGCAGCGCGCATATTGCATTTGCTACGAGGAAGACCATGGCCCGCGTAACCGTTGAAGACTGCCTAGAACACGTGGATAACCGCTTTGAGCTGGTCATGCTCTCTACCAAGCGTGCCCGTCAACTGGCCACCGGCGGCAAAGAGCCGAAAGTAGCATGGGAAAACGACAAGCCTACCGTCGTCGCCCTGCGTGAAATCGCTGAAGGCCTGATCGACTACGCAGCTATCGCCGAAGCCGAAATCGTTGAAGATGAACCGCTTTTCGCTGCATTCGAGGACGAGTCCAACGAGGCCGTCTAAGCCTATGCCTGGTCGACGTAGCACGGCGCGGGATAAAAGCTTACGGCAGGAGACATCATGCCGAGCATAGACGCCCTCGCCGATCGCTTATCGACCTACCTCGGCAAAGACCAGGTCAACCTGGTCCGCCGAGCGTATTTCTACGCCGAACAAGCCCACGACGGCCAACGCCGCCGTAGCGGCGAGGCGTATGTCACGCATCCCCTTGCAGTGGCGAATATTCTTGCCGACATGCACATGGACCATCAGAGCCTGATGGCGGCCATGCTGCATGACGTGATCGAAGACACCGGTATTGCCAAGGAAGCGCTGCAAGCGCAGTTCGGCGAAACCGTGGCCGAACTGGTCGACGGCGTCAGCAAGCTGACCCAGATGAACTTCGAGACCAAGGCCGAAGCCCAGGCTGAAAACTTCCAGAAAATGGCCATGGCCATGGCGCGCGATATCCGCGTGATCCTGGTCAAGCTGGCCGACCGCCTGCACAACATGCGCACGCTGGAAGTGCTGTCCGGCGAAAAACGCCGGCGCATCGCCAAGGAAACCCTGGAAATCTATGCACCCATCGCCAACAGGCTGGGCATGCACGCCATCCGCATAGAATTCGAAGACCTCGGTTTCAAGGCCATGCACCCGATGCGTTCCGCGCGAATCTACCAGGCGGTCAAGCGCGCCCGGGGCAACCGCAAGGAAATCGTCAACAAGATCGAGGAATCCCTCAGCCACTGCCTGGCCATCGATGGCATCCAGGGCGAGGTCAGCGGTCGCCAGAAACACCTCTACGGCATCTACAAGAAGATGCGCGGCAAGCGTCGGGCCTTCAACGAGATCATGGACGTCTACGCGTTCCGGATCATCGTCGACAAGGTCGATACCTGCTATCGCGTGCTGGGTGCTGTACACAATTTGTACAAACCGTTGCCGGGGCGCTTCAAGGACTACATCGCGATCCCCAAGGCCAACGGCTACCAATCGCTGCACACCACGCTGTTCGGCATGCACGGTGTTCCGATCGAGATCCAGATCCGCACCCGTGAAATGGAAGAGATGGCCAATAACGGCATCGCCGCCCACTGGCTGTACAAGTCCAGCGGCGACGAACAGCCAAAAGGCACCCATGCCCGCGCCCGCCAGTGGGTCAAAGGCGTGCTGGAAATGCAGCAACGGGCCGGCAATTCGCTGGAATTCATCGAAAGCGTGAAGATCGACCTGTTTCCGGACGAGGTCTATGTGTTCACGCCCAAAGGCCGGATCATGGAGCTGCCCAAGGGCTCCACGGCGGTCGACTTTGCCTATGCGGTGCACACCGACGTCGGCAACAGCTGCATTGCCTGCCGGATCAATCGCCGCCTTGCGCCGCTGTCCGAACCGCTGCAAAGCGGCTCCACGGTCGAGATCGTCAGCGCTCCGGGCGCACGGCCGAACCCGGCGTGGCTCAACTTCGTGGTCACCGGCAAGGCGCGTACCCATATCCGCCATGCACTGAAACTGCAGCGCCGTTCCGAGTCCATCAGCCTGGGCGAACGCCTGCTGAACAAGGTGCTCAACGGGTTCGACAGTTCGCTGGAAAAAATCCCGGCGGAGCGCGTCAAGGCGATGCTCGCCGAATACCGCCTCGAACTGATCGAAGACTTGCTTGAAGACATCGGCCTGGGCAATCGCATGGCTTATGTGGTGGCTCGCCGCCTGCTCGGCGAAGGTGAGCAATTGCCAAGTCCGGAAGGTCCCCTGGCGATTCGCGGTACCGAAGGCCTGGTCCTCAGCTACGCCAAGTGCTGCACGCCGATCCCGGGCGACCCGATCGTCGGCCACCTCTCCGCCGGCAAAGGCATGGTCGTGCACCTGGACAACTGCCGCAACATCAGCGAAATCCGCCACAACCCGGAAAAATGCATCCAGCTCTCGTGGGCCAAGGATGTCACCGGCGAATTCAACGTCGAACTGCGCGTCGAGCTGGAACACCAGCGCGGCCTGATCGCCCTGCTGGCCAGCAGCGTCAACGCAGCCGACGGCAACATCGAAAAAATCAGCATGGATGAACGCGATGGTCGCATCAGCGTGGTCCAACTGGTGGTCAGCGTACACGACCGTGTGCACCTGGCCCGCGTGATCAAGAAACTGCGCGCCCTGACCGGGGTGATTCGCATCACCCGCATGCGCGCGTAGCTAGCCCCCAAAGCCAAGCCCTTACAAGGAGTCATAGATGACCAAGACTGTTATCACCAGCGACAAAGCCCCGGCCGCCATCGGCACTTACTCCCAGGCGATCAAGGCTGGCAACACCGTGTACATGTCGGGCCAGATTCCCCTGGACCCAAAAACCATGGAACTGGTCGAAGGCTTCGAAGCCCAGACCGTCCAGGTGTTCGAGAACCTCAAGGCCGTGGCTGAAGCCGCCGGCGGTTCGTTCAAGGACATCGTCAAACTGAACATCTTCCTCACCGACCTGAGCCATTTCGCCAAGGTCAACGAGATCATGGGCAAGTATTTCGACCAGCCTTACCCTGCCCGCGCCGCCATCGGCGTTGCAGCCCTGCCAAAGGGTTCGCAGGTTGAGATGGATGCCATCCTGGTCATCGAGTAATACGTCCGGCGCAGCCCTCTGAAGGCTGCGCCGCTGCCGTATGTATAAAAGCGTTTTGAAAGGATTCCACCATGCGCGCTGCGCTAGCCCTCTCGCTGGTCGCCCTACTCCTGGGCGGTTGTGCCAGCAACCCTGCCGACCGTGACATCAGTGGCACCTGGATCAACCAGGCGGCGATCGATGCTGCGGCCAAAGGCGGCCCCCTGCGTGAAGCCCTCCAGGCCTATGGTCCGAACCTGGAATGGGACGTCAACACCAAGGCCAGTCAGGCCCGCTACACCAATGGTTTTGAAAATGTCGAAGGCAAGTTGTTGGGCGAAGAGTCCGGCGCCTGGAAAGTCGACTTTTATGGCAGCTCTGCCAGCGAGCTCAAGCGCGACGGCAAGCAACTGAGCCAGGCCGCCAGCGACAACGAACCTGAGCAGGTCTTCGACCGGGCGCAGATTCCGGTTCCGGATGGCGCGCCGATGGGCGCCAGCTTCGAACGCGCGCTGTATTCGGCGTACATGGGCGGTAGCTGGAAGGTCGTCAGCGGTCCCGGCGAAGGCAATAGCGTGCAGTTCCAGGCCGACGGCCAGGTTATCGGGCTGCCGGAAGCCGATCGCTACGCCCTGTGCCTGGCGGGTGATTGCGCGTCGATGAGCGGAGGCAACGACAACATGTGGTTGCAAATCAACGGACAGGGAAATCCCTGGATCTTTGCGCGCAAAGGCAAGGAACTGGAAATTTTCCAGGCCGTGAATTCTGCCCAGGCAGACGAAATGCCCCAGTACGCACCGGGCAATCGTAAGTGGTTGCTGGAAAAGCAGTAAGCACACACGTGCCATGTGGGAGCGAGCCTGCTCGCGAAGCGGTGTGTCAGACAACATGACTGTTGGATGTTACGGCCTCTTCGCGAGCAGGCTCGCTCCCACAAACGGTTCGGGTACCTGGCAGTTAACCGTTCCCTTCGATTATCGCGGCATACCCCTCGCGAAAGCTCGGATACTTCGGCGTCCAACCCAACGCCCTAGCCCGTGCATTGCTACAACGCTTGCTCCCGGTGCGGCGCACCGTGGCGTCCTCCGCCCATTCGGTCACACCCAGATACTCACGCAACCAGCCCACCACATCCGCCAGGGCCGCGGGCGCGTCATCAACGCCTATATAGACGTCATCCAGTGCCTCGCCACGCCGATCCGCCTCCAGCAGACAGGCCATCAACCCCGCGGCGTCATCGGCATGAATTCGATTGGCGAACAGCGGCGGATCGACCGCCACGCGATACCCCCGGCGAACCTGAGTCAGCAGCCACTCACGACCCGGGCCGTAGATACCGGTCAGTCGCACAATGCTGGCCGGGATGCCGCTGTTGAGGGCAATTTGCTCGGCCTCGAGCATCACCCGCCCTGAATAACCCGCCGCCACGGTCGGCGAAGTCTCGTCAATCCACTCGCCCTGCTGCTGACCGTAGACACTGCTGCTGGAAACGAACAGCAAGCGATTGGGCACCTGCCCGTAATCGCCCAGCCACTCCAGCACATGCTGCAGGCCCTGGACATAAGCGGCGCGGTAACCGGCCTCATCGTGATCGGTGGCAGCCGCGCAATACACCAGGTAATCCACCGCACCGATCGGCCAGGTCGCCGGGCAGTCTTTGTCGAACAAGTCGCCGGCCACCCCGACAACCCCATTTGGCAGGCGTGAAACGTCGCGGCGCAGGCCATGGACCTCCCACCCGCCAGCCAACAATTGCGTGGCCAGGCGACTGCCGACATCACCACAGCCGGCGATCAAAACAGAGGGCGCGGACATCAGAAAACTCTCCTCGAAAATGGACAAACTAGCGCCGGCAATGGACGAGCGGCTAGTAATGCAGGAAAAAAAGAGACTCTATTACTTCTGTTAACAAGAATTAATTGCAATAATACTGGCCACTTTGTTCTCGGCCTCACGAGGCCTGGAAGAACATCAACCGTCTTTTTCTCTCAGGTCCGGCCCAGCATGACACGAAATCAACTCTTCGCTTCGCCTACCAAACGACCTCGCGCCTGGAGCGCGGTGGCCGCCTTGCTACTCAGCCTGGTGCTGGCGCCGACCGCCGCATTGGCTGATGCACAAGCGCCCGTCGCCCCGGCTGCCGCCTCCGCACCTGCTCCAACCGATCACGCCGCTCCGGCGGTGACCCCGGCCGCGACCGATCCTGCCCAGGCAGTACCGGCAGACACTCTCGGTGAAGACGCTCCCGAAGTCCTCGAAGCTGACAACAGCTTGGGCATGGCCCATGACCTGTCGCCGTGGGGCATGTACCAGAACGCTGACATCATCGTGAAAATCGTGATGATCGGCCTGGCCATCGCTTCGATCATTACCTGGACCATCTGGATTGCCAAAGGCTTCGAGCTAATGGGCGCCAAGCGTCGCCTGCGCACTGAAATCGCGCACCTGAAAAAAGCCGCCACGCTCAAGGAAGCCGCCGCATCGGCGACCAAACCAGGCACCCTGGCCAACCTGCTGGTCCATGACGCCCTGGAAGAAATGCATTTGTCGGCGAGCAGCCGTGAGAAAGAAGGCATCAAGGAACGCGTCAGCTTCCGCCTTGAGCGCCTGGTGGCCGCCTGCGGCCGCAACATGAGCAGCGGCACCGGCGTACTCGCCACCATCGGTTCCACTGCGCCGTTCGTCGGTCTGTTTGGCACCGTATGGGGCATCATGAACAGCTTCATCGGCATCGCCAAGACCCAGACCACCAACCTGGCCGTCGTCGCCCCCGGCATCGCCGAAGCCCTGCTGGCAACCGCCCTGGGCCTGGTGGCAGCGATCCCGGCGGTCGTGATCTACAACGTATTCGCCCGCTCCATCGCCGGCTACAAGGCGCAAGTATCCGACGCGTCGGCAGAGGTCCTGCTGCTGGTCAGCCGCGACCTCGACCACCAGCCTGAGCGCAGCTCGCATCCGCACATGGTGAAAGTGGGGTAATCGGCCATGGGCCTGCATTTGAAAGAAGGGGCAGACGACGATCTGTCCGAGAACCACGAAATCAACGTCACGCCGTTCATCGACGTGATGCTGGTGCTGCTGATCATCTTCATGGTGGCGGCCCCGCTGGCCACCGTGGACATCAAGGTCGACCTGCCCGCATCCACCGCCAAACCGGCGCCGCGGCCAGAGAAACCTGTGTTCCTTAGCGTCAAGGCTGACCAGCGCCTGTTCCTTGGCGAAGATGAAGTGAAGGCCGAAACACTCGGCGCTACGCTCGACGCCAGGACGCAGGGCAAGAAAGACACGACGATCTTCTTCCAGGCCGATAAAGGCGTGGATTACGGCGACCTGATGAGCGTGATGGACAATCTGCGCGCCGCCGGTTACCTGAAGGTGGGCTTGGTCGGACTTGAGACGGCAGCCAAGAAATGATCACTACGCGCCATAAACTGACGCGTTACAGCGGTAGCCTGGCGATCGTGCTGGGCGTTCACGCAGTGGCGATCGCGCTGGCCGTGAACTGGACTGCCCACCCGCCCATCGAATTGCCGCCCCAGGCAATGATGGTCGAGCTGGCACCGGTTCCCGCCCCGCCACCGCCTGCACCGCCTAAGGTCGTCACGCCTCCGCAGCCGCCCGCTCCGGTTGAAGAACTGCCGATACCCAAGCTTGCCGAAGCGCCGAAGGCCGAGATTGCCGTGCCCAAGCCGGTCAAGCCCAAGCCGAAGCCGCAACCGCCCAAGCCGGTAGAGAAAAAGCCCGAGCCGCCAAAGGAAAAACCGTCGGAAGCCAAGCCAAGTGACGCCCAACCGACTCAGGCCCCTACGGAGAAATCCGCCCAGCCTGCGTCGAGCCCATCCCCGGCTCAACTGGCCGCCAAAGCCAGCTGGCAAGGCACCTTGCTCGCCCACCTTGCCAAGTACAAGAAGTATCCGGCCAGTGCTCAGGCACGGGGCAAGGAAGGCATGAACCGGCTGCGCTTCGTGGTGGATGCCGAAGGCAACGTGCTGTCGTTCGAACTGGTGGGCGCCTCCGGCACTGCGGATCTGGACCGGGCAACCCTGGAAATGATCCGCCGGGCCCAACCGCTGCCCAAGCCACCGGCAGACATGCTGACCAATGGCTCCATCGAAATTGTTGCTCCGTTTGTTTATTCGCTGGAAAAGCGTCGGCGCTAAAAGCAACAAATCAAAAGATCGCAGCCTGCGGCAGCGCCTTCAGGGATCACGTTAACCCGTGAAGGCGCTGCCGCAGGCTGCGATCTTTTTTGCCTTTTGCATTGCCCTGTGTCGCGCGATACACGCAGTCTGATAACGTGCGTCTATCGATTGCAGCCGGTATGCTTGGCTCGCAACTTCATGGACGCTTGCTATGACCCTCACTGAATTACGCTACATCGTAACCCTCGCCCAAGAACAGCACTTCGGCCATGCCGCCGAGCGCTGTCACGTCAGCCAGCCAACCCTGTCGGTGGGCGTGAAAAAGCTTGAAGACGAACTCGGTGTGCTGATTTTCGAGCGCAGCAAAAGCGCCGTGCGCTTGACCCCGGTCGGCGAAGGCATCGTTGCCCAGGCGCAAAAGGTGCTTGAGCAGGCCCAAGGCATCCGCGAACTGGCCCAGGCCGGCAAGAACCAGCTGACCGCGCCACTGAAGGTCGGCGCGATCTATACCGTCGGCCCGTACCTGTTCCCGCACCTGATTCCGCAACTGCACCGGGTTGCCCCGCAGATGCCGTTGTACATCGAGGAAAACTTCACCCACGTGCTGCGTGACAAACTGCGCAACGGCGAACTCGACGCGATCATTATCGCGCTGCCGTTCAACGAAGCCGACGTGCTGACCTTGCAGCTCTATGACGAGCCGTTCTATGTCCTGATGCCGGCTCAACACCCGTGGACACAGAAAGAATCCATCGACGCCAGCCTGCTCAACGACAAGAGTCTGCTGCTGCTCGGCGAAGGCCATTGCTTCCGCGACCAGGTACTCGAAGCCTGCCCGACCCTGACCAAGGGCAACGACGGCGCCAAGCACACCACCGTGGAGTCCAGCTCACTGGAAACCATCCGCCACATGGTGGCTTCCGGCCTTGGCATTTCGATCCTGCCGCTGTCGGCAGTCGACAGCCATCACTACGCCCCCGGCGTGATCGAAGTTCGCCCGCTGTCGGCGCCAGTGCCCTATCGCACCGTGGCCATCGCCTGGCGTGCGAGCTTCCCGCGGCCGAAGGCCATTGAAATCCTCGCTGACTCCATTCGCCTGTGCTCGGTGGCTAAACCCGCAGCACCGGTGACGGCCGGTTAAGCAACGCCATGACCGAGTTGTCGCAAGTGTCGGTGACGGCGCTCAAGGGCGTCGGCGAAGCCATGGCCGAAAAACTGGCCAAGGTCGGCCTGGAAAACCTCCAGGACGTTCTGTTTCACCTGCCGCTGCGCTACCAGGATCGAACCCGGGTGGTTCCGATCGGCCACTTGCGACCGGGACAGGACGCCGTGGTCGAAGGCACCGTCAGCGGCGCCGATGTGGTCATGGGCCGGCGCCGTAGCCTCGTCGTGCGCATGCAGGACGGCACCGGCGGCCTGAGCCTGCGCTTCTACCATTTCAGCAATGCACAGAAAGAAGGCCTCAAGCGCGGCACGCGGATTCGCTGCTATGGCGAAGTGCGGCCCGGCGCCTCGGGCCTGGAGATCTACCACCCGGAATACCGCGCCATCACCGGCGACGAACCGCCGCCTGTGGATGAAACCCTGACCCCGGTGTACCCGCTCACCGAAGGCCTGACCCAACAGCGCCTGCGCCAGCTGTGCATGCAAACCCTGACCCTGCTTGGCCCCAGCAGCCTGCCCGACTGGTTGCCAAAGGAGCTGGCCCGCGATTACCAGCTCGCGCCCCTGGCCGATGCCATCCGCTACCTGCATAACCCGCCGGCCGATGCCGACGTCGACGAACTCGCCCTGGGTCATCACTGGGCCCAGCATCGGCTGGCCTTCGAAGAACTGCTGACCCATCAACTGTCCCAGCAACGCCTGCGCGAGAGCATGCGTTCGCTGCGCGCGCCGGCAATGCCCAAGGCCGCCCGACTGCCGGGAAAGTACCTGGCCAATCTCGGCTTCAGCCCCACGGGTGCACAGCAGCGGGTCGGCAACGAAATCGCCTACGACCTCAGCCAGCACGAGCCGATGCTGCGCCTGATCCAAGGTGACGTCGGTGCCGGTAAAACGGTGGTCGCCGCCCTTGCCGCACTGCAGGCGCTGGAGGCGGGTTATCAGGTCGCGCTGATGGCGCCGACCGAGATCCTCGCCGAACAGCACTTCATCACCTTCAAGCGCTGGCTCGAACCGCTGGGCATTGAAGTCGCCTGGCTGGCTGGCAAGCTCAAGGGCAAGAACCGCGTCGCCGCGCTGGAACAGATCGCCAGCGGCACACCCATGGTGGTCGGCACCCACGCGTTGTTCCAGGATGAAGTGCAGTTCAAGAACCTGGCGCTGGTGATCATCGACGAACAACACCGCTTTGGCGTCCAGCAGCGTCTGGCGCTTCGGCAGAAAGGCGTCGGCGGACGCATGTGCCCGCATCAACTGATCATGACCGCCACGCCGATTCCACGCACCCTGGCGATGAGCGCCTACGCCGACCTCGACACCTCGATCCTCGACGAATTGCCGCCCGGTCGCACCCCGGTCAACACCGTGCTGGTCACCGACACCCGCCGCGTCGAAGTCATCGAACGAGTGCGCAGCGCTTGCGCCGAAGGGCGTCAGGCCTACTGGGTATGCACGCTGATCGAAGAGTCGGAAGAGCTGACCTGCCAGGCCGCGCAAACCACTTACGAAGACCTCACCGCAGCCCTCGGCGAGTTGAAAGTGGGGCTGATTCACGGCCGCATGAAGCCTGCCGAAAAAGCCGAGGTAATGGCCCAGTTCAAGGCTGGCAACCTGCAGCTGCTGGTGGCCACCACCGTGATCGAAGTCGGCGTGGACGTGCCCAACGCCAGCCTGATGATCATCGAAAACCCCGAACGCCTGGGCCTGGCGCAACTGCACCAGTTGCGCGGCCGCGTCGGACGGGGCAGTGCGGTCAGCCATTGCGTGCTGCTTTACCATCCGCCGTTGTCGCAGATCGGACGCCAGCGGCTGGGTATCATGCGCGAAACAAACGACGGCTTCGTGATCGCCGAAAAAGACCTCGAGCTGCGCGGCCCTGGCGAAATGCTCGGCACACGACAGACCGGCCTGCTCCAATTCAAGGTCGCCGACCTGATGCGCGACGCCGATTTGCTACCCGCCGTACGCGATGCCGCCCAAGCCCTGCTGGAACGCTGGCCCGACCATGTCAGCCCGCTACTCGACCGCTGGTTGCGCCATGGGCAGCAATACGGCCAAGTGTGAGCACCGTCTCAGTTTCCAGGCCATGGTTTTGAGCAAGCTGGTTATACTCCTGAAATTGTTTTGAAACGGATACAGACCATGACCGAAGTTGCACTCGCACCCGCCACTCCGCACGCTCCATCGGTCATTCGTCTGTTGCTGGATAAAATGGGCATCGCTTTCGAAGAAGTGCTCGACCATCACGGCCTCAATGCCGCGCGCAAAGTCCAGGCCGTGCTGCTCGATGACAGTGTCGGCTCGCTGATGGTGCTGTACCCGCAGAGCCAATTGCTGGACCTCAATCGCCTGACCGAACTCACCGGCCGGCGCCTCACGGCCGTGTCGACCGAGCGTCTGGAGAAAATGCTCGGCAAACACAACCTGAGCCTGATGCCGGGCTTGCCATCGCTGACCAGCTCGCCGTGCCTGTATGAAGAAAGCCTGTTGCGCGAGCCCATGCTGCTGGTCAACTCAGGTGAGCCGGGCGTACTGCTGGAGATCACCAGTGAAGCCTTCCGGTCCATGCTGAGCAAGGCCAGCGCCGCCAACTTCGGCGTGAACCTGAGCAGCATCCGCCCCAACCTCGATCGCCCCGACGATGACCGTGAGGAAATTTCCCAGGCCGTCCAGGCGTTTACCGCACGACGTATCCAGCAACGACTGGAAGCGACCATCGAGATTCCGCCGCTGGCCGAAACGGCACAGAAGATCATCAAGCTGCGTGTCGATCCCGACGCCACCATCGACGACATTACCGGCGTGGTCGAAACCGACCCGGCGCTGGCCGCACAAGTGGTGAGTTGGGCTGCATCGCCCTACTACGCCTCACCGGGCAAGATTCGCTCGGTAGAAGACGCGATCGTCCGGGTATTGGGTTTCGACCTGGTGATCAACCTGGCGCTGGGCCTGGCCCTGGGCAAAACCTTGAGCCTGCCCAAGGACCAGCCGCAACACAGCACACCTTACTGGCAGCAATCGATCTACACGGCCGCGGTCATCGAAGGCCTGACCCGCGCCATGCCTCGCGCCCAGCGCCCGGAAGCGGGCCTGACTTACCTCGCGGGCCTGCTGCACAACTTCGGCTACCTGTTGCTGGCCCACGTATTCCCACCGCACTTCTCGCTGATCTGCCGGCACCTGGAGGTCAACCCGCACCTGTGCCACAGCTTTGTGGAGCAACACCTGCTCGGCATCAGCCGTGAACAGATCGGCTCATGGCTGATGCGCTACTGGGACATGCCGGAAGAACTGACCACCGCGCTGCGCTTCCAGCACGACCCAGGCTACGACGGCACCTTCGCCGAGTACCCGAACCTGGTGTGCCTGGCCGTGCGCCTGCTGCGCAGCCGCGGCATCGGCTCCGGACCGGACGAAGGCATCCCCGACGCCCTGCTCGAACGCCTCGGCCTCAGCCGTGCCAAGGCCGAGGACGTCGTTAGCAAAGTGCTTGAGGCTGAAGTGCTTCTGCGTGAACTGGCCTCACAATTCAGTCAGGGATAAAAAAACCGCTCTCACATCAGGGTAATGTGGAGCGGCTTTTGTGGTCCGGTATCACCCCAAGTAACGTACTGCACTATTGCCTCTACCAAGAACAACTATTTTGTTATCGACCGTCAACTCGCTGCTGCGAACACCTACCTGTCCAAGTGCGCGGAAGACAACCCACCCTTCGTCTCCAAAAGTCAGATCGAGAGAGCCGGTAAGGTCATAACGAGCAGCGACCAAGTAACCAGCATCGCCAGGTCCGGTGACGATGATCTTTTTATCTTGCTGCAGGACACAACTAGAAAATAACAAATCTGACAATAAATCGGCGTACAACGGCTCCCCTTTGTTGAAAATCAGATTAAAGCTACCGCTAGCATTTAGAACGGTTATCAACCCTTGATTTGCACCGTCTTTTTTAGCTTCGCCAGACGCTATAATCAGCCCATCGTCTCTTACCGCCAAAGAAGTAACAATAGACTTTCGGTCATCAGCTTTACTGCGAATCAGCACTGTTCCACGGTCGCCGAATGAGGTATCAGCACTTCCACTTTGGTTATAGCGAATAACAAAGGCATCACCCAGGAAGCCACCAACGGGGAAAGTCGTCGCACCGACTAATACGCCGTCCCCATGGACTGCCAAAGACCCGAGGCGAATGCTAAAACCATCGTCTTGTGCCCTAAGCACGGTGTAACCGCCATTGAAGGTCTCATCCAGCGAACCGTCTTCATCAAGGCGAAAAACTATTCCCTTGAAACCTTCATCATCGGTGGTAATACCCGCGCTCAAATAGATTTTTGCGTGTAGCTCGGAAAAAGCCAACCATTCCTCGGAAAAAAAGTTACCCTCCGCACTGTTTTCCCTTTCACTGCCATTAAAAAACCTGACGCCACTTTCAATACTGGCGCCAGCAACATCTGCAATATTAATCGTGGCGATGCCGTTATCACCAAAAGAATTATCAAAACTTCCGTCTTCTAGCAACCGAATGATATATTTCTTGGTACTGACCGCACCCGTCTGGTAGGCTGCGATCAGGTATTTCCCACTGTTTAATGCAACAATTCGTCTGGGAAACATACCAAGTCCGCGAATAGGCAGCTCAACCACACCGCGCTCCCCGAACGACTCATCAAACTCTCCCGCCTCATTAAACCTTGCCACCGTAAATTTCTTTTGGTGGTTCGATCCTGTTACAACGATCAATTTCTTATCCGGCAGAGCGGCCATCCCGCGTGTCATGTCCGGCAGTTCTCCCAGGCCACCGTTACCAAAGGAAAGATCAAGATTGCCCGCGGTTGCCGCGCCTGATACCTGAATCATGATTTTGCTCCATCAAGTTGTCTGAGAGATCCACCATGGATCTCAAGCTTGAGTAGAACACCACGCACACAATTCGCCACCTGACAGAAATAACAGTCAGAGTGTCGTTAACGGACCTTTTTCGGCTTCAAATACTTGGTCAACCCCTGAAACCAGATCACTAGCGCCGGGTTGCCCTTGATCTGAATCGACTTGTCCTGGATCCCCGTCATGAACGCCAGCTGCTTGTTCTTGGCCTGCATCGTGGCAAAGCCGTAGGCGGCGTCCTTGAAGGCAATCGCAAACGCCGGTTCGGCGTGCACACCCGCCTTGCTGGTAATGCGCTGATCTTTAACCTGGTAGTGCCGCGCGACTTTCCCGTCCAGGGTCTGCAGCTGAAACACCAACGCCTTGTCACCTAACTGCTGCTGGAACGCAGGATTGGAGCGACTGGCCCTGCCCATCATTACACCCAGCATCCACAGCAGAAAACGAAATTTCATGCGCACAGCCTCAAGAGATAAATGAACGGCCGGCGCAGTGTAGCGATTAAAAGCCAGAATGCCACCTTTGAGTTACGTTAGGAGAAGATGCCCTGTTTTTTGACGCCGATGACTACCAAGTCACTGTCGAAACATCTTCTCCAGGCGTCACGCCGGATGCGAAGGGGCGACATTATCCAACACCCGATTCACCGCCAACTCACCGAGCATGATCACCTGCTGCAACGCCAGCATCGTGCTGCGATGCGCCCCTTCCAGCATCGCGGCGATTTCACTGGCCATCACATTCGCCGACGCCAACGACTCACAGGCGTGGGCCAATAGCGTCTCATTGTCGATGTCAGGCGCCACGACAAAGATCGTGTTGGGCGTATGCACCCCGCTCATTACCAGAGGATTGGGTTTCAGATAATGGTCCAGGGCGCGATTGGCGGCATGATGCAACTTTCTAGAAGTCGCCGAGATGTACGGCGTAGTGCTTTCGGCTATTGAACCGGAGGGCAATTCGTTGATCTTGGGCATGGTGAATCTCCGAGGAATATTGGGAGTGACCACGCTAACCTTCGCGCTTCCGAAGGCCAACCTTAAAAAAGCGTCGGATGCTTCCTCGATTTTGTAAGGGAATTAATCATTTTTCAGTTGTGTTTAACGAATCCAAACTCGCCGTTTGGATGCACACGCCCTATAACCTCGCGGATAGTTTGGCACCTTCAATTCGATGTTGCCGACACACCGCTTTCACTGGCACGCCAGCTCCTGCAAGGGTCGGCGTCGTGACAAAAAAATGGGCACCCAACCCGGTTGGCGTGCCCATTTTTCAGCAACCCCACAAAGGGGAATGCGAATTACGGATTAACGCTATCTTTCAGCGACTTACCCGGCTTGAACGCAACTGTGTTGCTGGCCTTGATTTTAACCGGCTCACCGGTTTGCGGGTTTTTGCCGGTGCGGGCACCGCGGTGGCGTTGCAGGAAGGTGCCGAAACCGACCAGCGTCACGCTGTCTTTGCGGTGCAGGGCGCCGGTGATTTCTTCGAGAACGGCGTTGAGGACGCGGTTGGCCTGCTCTTTGGTGAGATCTGCTTTTTCAGCAATGGCTGCGGCGAGTTCTGGTTTACGCATATTAGTGAAGCCCCTTTGACGGTTTTTTGTTGTTATGTCCGTGCTGCTCTCTGTGGAGCAGCGCCCAAAGCGCCGCAGGTGCTCTACTCTGCGGCAGACGGGAGTGAGGATGGCACGCAGAGAGGAGCCGCGCCAGTGTCGGCGCGGCCAATGTATGGGCAAAAGGGGGGTGATTCCGACAGAACGACCGGTATTTACGCCAGCAGTGCCGGAAGCTCTTTATTGAGGGCCAGTTTCTCCATCACGGCCGCGCCTGTCAGGGCATAACCGAGCAGTTTGCCGTTGGTATCGCGGCATAAAACCTTGATATCTGCGCCCTGTCCTTCGACCGTCCAGACGCCCTCCGAGCCCCGTGGTGGCGGTGATACGACCAATGGGCAGACCGGAGTTTTCACCGTAATAGGCATAGGGCCGTAGGTGACTGCCGTCGGGTTGCCAGCGAGAGTCTGGGCCAGCGCTCTCGCACAGCTCATCAGGGGCATGACGTACAACAGATTCAGCCCATCGACCTCGGCGCAGTCACCCAGCGCGAAGATGTTGGCGTGGGAGGTTTTCAGGTGGCGGTCGACCATCACACCACGATTGACCTGCAAGCCTGCAGCCGCCGCCAGGTCGATACGCGGACGCAGGCCAATGGCCGAGACCACCACGTCGCACGGGATGACCTGACCGTCGGAAAGATGGGCTTCCAGGCCGTCAGAAACCCGCTGCAGACGATTGAGCACCGGACCGAGATGGAAGCGTGCACCCAGGCTTTCAAGACCGGCCTGGACCGCTGCGGCCGCGGCCGGGTGCAACAGGGTCGGCATGACCTGTTCGCACGGCGCGACCAGTTGCACCTCGTAGCCACCCAGGGTCAGGTCGTTGGCGAATTCGCAGCCGATCAGGCCGGCGCCCAGCAACAACACCCGATGCTTGCCGGCCGCTGCCGCGCGAAAACGCGCGTAATCTTCCAGGTCGTTGATCGGGAACACACAATCCGCCGCGTCACCTTCGATGGGCACGCGCACGGTTTCGGCGCCCCAGGCCAACACCAGGTCACGGTAGATCACCGCTTCCTCGCCGATCCACAGGCGCTTGTGGCCGGGGTCTATGCCACTGATGCGGGTATGCGTACGCACTTCGGCCTTCAATTGCTCGGCCATCGCACCCGGTTCGGCCATGCTCAGGCCATCGGCATCCTTGTTTTTGCCAAAACCGGTGGAGAGCATCGGCTTGGAGTAAGAGCGCCCGTCATCGGCGGTAATCAGCAGCAGCGGGGTTTCGCCATCAAGTTTGCGAAACTCGCGAGCCAGGTTGTAGCCAGCCAGCCCGGTGCCGACAATCACGACAGGTGCGTTCATTCCTTACTCCTCTAAGTGTCTTAGTTGATTTCGATCATTTCGAAATCCATTTTGCCTACACCGCAATCCGGGCACAGCCAGTCTTCCGGCACGTCCTGCCACAGGGTGCCCGGCGCGATGCCGTCATCGGGCCAACCGTCGGCTTCGTTATAGATCAGGCCGCAGACGATACATTGCCACTTTTTCATACAGGTACTTCCTCAAATTCAGGCTTTTACTGGCGCGAACAGTCGATGGATAAAACACTGCTGTCCTGCTCAGGGCGTTTTGTACTGATGGGGCCAGTCAGATGCAAGCGTGATCGGCGCAACGGGCGCCCGGATCACTCAAACTTATTAGCTGACATGGTAAGCTCGCCGCCTCATTTGCTGCCAATAATGACTCACTGTGCCGCACTCAAAATCTCCTTTCTGGGTGACCAGAAGCCAACTCGCGCCCCTCCCCACCGCCTCGACCCTCGATTGGTTATTCGATGAAGGCTCGCTGACAAGACGCCTCATTCACCTGTCGAATGATGCATTCAGCGTCACGCCGCTATTCGAAGGCTGGCAGCCCTTGCGCGCTGACGAATGTGCAGCCCTGGACCTGGTTGAAGGCAGTGAGGGTTGGGTGCGCGAGGTGTATCTGCGCGGTCATGGCCAGGCCTGGGTGTTTGCCCGAAGCGTCGCGGCACGCAGTGCGCTGCAGGGCGACGGCTTGCACATGGACGCGCTGGGCAGCCGTTCGCTGGGCGAATTGCTGTTTTGCGATCATGCCTTTCAGCGCCGGGCCATCGAGGTTTGTCACTATCCTCAGGCATGGCTGCCGACGGAAGTGCGAACACCTGGGTTGTGGGGCCGTCGCTCGCGCTTCGACCGTGGCGCCTTGAGTGTGCTGGTGGCCGAGATCTTCCTGCCGACCCTGTGGAGCGTCGCCGGCGCCCATCCGGAGAATTGCTGATGTACCAGAGCCTGCTCAAGTCCTTGAACCGCGTGAATCCCCGAGCCTGGGATTTCATTCAGTTGACGCGCATGGACAAGCCGATCGGCATCTACCTGCTGCTGTGGCCGACGTTGTGGGCCCTGTGGATTGCCGGCAAGGGCTCGCCGTCCCTGGCCAATATCGTGATTTTCGTCCTTGGCGTGGTGCTGACCCGCGCGGGCGGCTGCGTGATCAATGATTGGGCGGACCGCAAGGTCGACGGCCATGTAAAACGCACCGAACAGCGGCCGCTGGTGAGCGGCAAGATCAGTTCCAGGGAAGCCCTGGTGTTCTTTGCGCTGTTGATGGGCGTGAGTTTCCTGTTGGTGCTGTGCACCAATGCCACCACTATATGGTTGTCCCTCGGCGGCCTGGCGCTGGCCTTCAGCTACCCGTTCATGAAGCGCTACACCTATTACCCACAGGTGGTGCTGGGCGCGGCGTTTTCCTGGGGCATGCCGATGGCGTTCACCGCCGAAACCGGTGAACTGCCGGCGGCAGCGTGGCTGCTGTACATCGCCAACCTGATGTGGACGGTGGGTTACGACACCTACTACGCGATGACCGACCGCGACGATGACTTGAAGATCGGCGTGAAGTCCACGGCGATCCTGTTTGGCGAGGCCGACCGCGTGATTATCCTGATCTTGCAGGGTCTGGCGTTGGGTTGCCTGTTGCTGGCCGGGTCGAAATTCGAGCTGGGGGGCTGGTTCCACCTGGGGCTTGCGGTGGCGGCGGGCTGTTTTGCCTGGGAGTTCTGGTACACCCGGAGCAAGGACCGCATGCGCTGTTTCAAAGCGTTCTTGCACAACCACTGGGCCGGGTTGGCAATTTTTGTCGGGATTGTGCTGGATTACGGGCTGCGTTGAGGATTTAAAAGATCGCAGCGTTCGGCAGCTCCAAGGGGCTGCGATCTTTTTTGGATTACGGTTACTTTTGCGACTCGTGCACGACGTGCCAGACGTCTTTCATTTTGTCGCCCTTCGCTTCTCCAGGCTTTTCGTCCTTCACAAAGGTGTACAGCGGTTTGCCGTCGTAAGCCCACTGCATCGTGCCGTCATCTCGCTTGATCGGGGTAAATTTTCCTTCGGCCTTGGCTCCGGCCGGAGCCATCATGGGTGGCCAATTCTTGGCACAATCATCATTACACATCGACTTGCCGCCCGAGTCCTTGTCGAACGTGTAAACGGTCATGCCTTTATGGTCGACCATCATGCCGCCCTTCATCATCGCCGGGTCGGCGGCGAAGGCCATGGTCGGCAGCGTTAGCGCAGCGGTGACCAGCAAAGCCTTCCAGGATTGAGCAATGTGTTTCATGGAAACCTTCCGTTTGTGGTAGTCAGGATTCGGACTTAGAGCTTAGTCCAGGTTCATGACAATCGCCGGGCGACTAAAATACTGTCACACGACTGCAATAATTCCGTTATCTAATGCGGCGCAAGACAGTTAAATGACAAGAGGATTAAGGCATGGTTGGCAGGAGCATTCTGATCGTCGACGACGAAGCGCCCATTCGCGAAATGATCGCCGTTGCGTTGGAAATGGCCGGCTATGACTGCCTGGAGGCGGAGAACTCCCAGCAGGCCCACGCCATTATCGTCGACCGCAAGCCGGACCTGATCCTGCTCGACTGGATGCTGCCCGGCACGTCCGGCATCGAGCTGGCTCGCCGCCTCAAGCGCGACGAGCTGACCGGGGACATCCCGATCATCATGCTCACCGCCAAGGGCGAAGAGGACAACAAGATCCAGGGCCTGGAAGTCGGCGCCGATGACTACATCACCAAACCCTTTTCCCCACGCGAGCTGGTCGCGCGCCTCAAGGCCGTGCTGCGCCGCGCCGGCCCTACCGATGGCGAAGCGCCAATCGAAGTGGGCGGCCTGCTGCTGGACCCGATCGGCCACCGCGTGACCATCGACGGCAAACCGGCGGAGATGGGACCGACCGAATACCGTCTGCTGCAGTTCTTCATGACCCACCAGGAACGCGCCTACACCCGTGGCCAGTTGCTGGACCAGGTCTGGGGCGGCAACGTGTATGTCGAGGAGCGCACCGTCGACGTGCATATCCGGCGCCTGCGCAAAGCCCTCGGCGATGCCTACGAAAACCTGGTACAAACCGTGCGCGGCACCGGCTATCGCTTTTCTACCAAAGCCTGATCCGGACGTTCACCGCCCGACAAGCTGACAAGGACGCGCTTTAACGTGAACCAAAACTGGCATGGCACCCTGATTCGCCACATGCTGCTGCTGGTCACCGCCTGCCTGGTGATCGGCCTGATCACCGGCTACTACGGCTGGAGCCTCGCCGCGGGACTTGGCGTTTACCTGGCCTGGACCCTCAGGCAACTGCTGCGCCTGCACGAATGGCTGCGCCTGCACAAACCCGATGAAGCGCCACCCGATGGCTACGGCCTGTGGGGCGAGGTGTTCGACAGCATCTATCACCTGCAACGTCGCGACCAGCGCGTTCGTGGACGCCTGCAAGCGGTCATCGACCGGGTCCAGGAGTCCACCGCCGCCTTGAAGGACGCGGTGGTCATGCTCGACAGCGACGGCAACCTGGAATGGTGGAACCGCGCCGCCGAGACCCTGCTGGGCCTCAAGACCCCGCAGGACAGCGGCCAGCCGGTGACGAACCTGGTGCGCCATCCGCGTTTCAAGGAATACTTCGAGCAGGACAGCTACGCCGAGCCGCTGGAAATCCCTTCGCCGACCAACGACCGGATGCGGATCCAGCTGTACATCACCCGCTACGGCAACAATGAGCACCTGATGCTGGTGCGTGACGTGACGCGCATCCATCAGTTGGAGCAGATGCGCAAAGACTTCATCGCCAACGTCTCCCACGAGCTGCGTACGCCGCTGACGGTGATCTGTGGCTATCTGGAAACCCTGCTCGATAACGTCGAGGAAGTGAACCCGCGATGGACCCGTGCCCTGCAGCAAATGCAGCAGCAAGGCGGGCGCATGCAGACCTTGCTCAACGACCTGCTGTTGCTGGCCAAACTGGAAGCCACCGATTACCCGTCGGACAACCAACCGGTGGCCATCGACGGCTTGCTGCAATCGATCAAGGGAGATGCTCAGCAGCTATCCGGCCAGAAAAACCAGAAAATCACTCTGGAGGCCGACCCGACGATTCTGCTCAAGGGCAGCGAAGCGGAGCTGCGCAGCGCGTTTTCCAACCTGGTGTTCAACGCGGTGAAATACACCCAGGCCGAAGGCAACATCCGCATTCGCTGGTGGGGCGATGAGCAAGGCGCGCACCTGAGCGTGCAGGATTCCGGGATCGGCATCGACAGCAAACACCTGCCGCGCCTGACCGAACGTTTCTACCGCGTCGACTCCAGCCGCAATTCCAACACTGGCGGCACCGGGCTGGGCCTGGCGATCGTCAAACACGTGCTGTTGCGCCACCGCGCGCGGATGGAAATCAGCAGCGTGCCCGGTCACGGCAGCACCTTTACCTGCCATTTCGCCCCTGCCCAGGTCAGCAAATCGAGAGTAATCAGCACCGCCGATTGATACCGGCCAGCACGCGCCACTAGGCAATCGAACAGTCAGCCGCTACATTGGCTGACTTGCGCCTGCACTTCAGGCGCACTTTTTTCTTTCCTTTCGATTACACGGAACCCGCAAAACTCCATCATGGACCCTTCCCCTGGCTTGACCCTCGCAACAATATTCGCCGACTTCGGCATGATTCTTTTTGCTCTGATCCTGGTGTTGCTCAACGGCTTTTTCGTTGCGGCGGAGTTCGCCATGGTCAAGTTACGCTCGACCCGGGTCGAAGCCATCGCTGAACAACATGGCTGGCGCGGGCACATCCTGCGCACCGTGCACAGTCAGCTCGATGCTTACCTGTCGGCGTGCCAATTGGGTATCACCCTCGCCTCCCTCGGCTTGGGCTGGGTCGGTGAGCCGGCGTTCGCGCATATTCTCGAACCGGTGCTCGAGACGGTCGGCGTACAGTCGGCGGAAGTGGTCAAGGCCGTGTCGTTCTTCACCGCGTTCTTCATCATTTCGTACCTGCACATCGTGGTCGGCGAGCTTGCCCCGAAATCCTGGGCCATCCGCAAACCCGAATTGCTGTCGCTGTGGACCGCCGTGCCGCTTTACCTGTTCTACTGGGCCATGTACCCGGCCATTTACCTGCTCAACGCCAGCGCCAACCAGATCCTGCGCATCGCAGGGCAAGGCGAACCCGGCCCGCATCACGAGCACCATTACAGCCGCGAAGAACTGAAACTGATCCTGCACTCCAGCCGTGGCCAGGACCCGAGCGACCAAGGCATGCGCGTGCTGGCCTCGGCCGTGGAGATGGGCGAACTGGAAGTGGTCGACTGGGCCAATTCCCGTGAAGACCTGGTGACCCTGGAATTCAATGCGCCGCTCAAGGAAATCCTGGCGATGTTCCGTCGCCACAAGTTCAGCCGATACCCGGTGTATGACAGCGAGCGCCAGGAGTTCGTCGGCCTGCTGCACATCAAGGACCTGCTGCTTGAATTGGCGGCCCTGGACCATATTCCCGAGTCGTTCAACCTGGCCGAACTGACCCGCCCACTGGAGCGCGTGTCACGGCACATGCCGTTGTCGCAGTTGCTGGAGCAGTTCCGCAAGGGCGGCTCGCACTTCGCCGTGGTCGAGGAAGCCGATGGCAACATCATCGGTTACCTGACCATGGAAGACGTGCTGGAAGTGTTGGTCGGCGACATCCAGGATGAACACCGCAAGGCCGAACGCGGCATCCTTGCCTATCAGCCAGGCAAACTGCTGGTACGGGGCGATACGCCGCTGTTCAAGGTCGAGCGGCTGCTGGGCATCGACCTCGATCACGTAGAAGCGGAAACCCTCGCAGGGTTGGTCTACGAAAGCCTCAAGCGTGTACCTGAAGAGGAAGAAGTGCTGGAAGTCGAAGGCCTGCGCATCATCATCAAGAAGATGAAAGGGCCGAAAATTGTGCTGGCCAAGGTGTTGATGCTCGATTGATGGGCTGATCCAGAGCCGAGTCGATCCCTTCGCGAGCAGGCTCGCTCCCACATTGGAATGCATTTCAACTGTGGGAGCGGGCTTGCTCGCGAAGACGTCAGGTCAGTCAACGCATTATTGCTTGCCCAACGCAAAGTTGGGCAGCGCCCCCATCGGCTGCTTGAACTGGTACGGGATCGACACCAGCCCCATCCCGGTATTGCGCTGCACCACGAAGTGCAGGTGTGGCCCACTGCTGTTGCCGGTATTGCCCGACAGCGCCAGTGGGCTGCCCACTGTCACCCGCTGCCCTTCTCGAACGCTGACCGAACCTTTTTGCAGGTGCAGGTAAACGCCCATCGTCCCGTCATCGTGCAGCACCCGGACGAAATTGCCCGACGGATCGGTACCGCGACCGGTCTGCCCGTTTTCGGTCTTCACCACCATCCCGCCCCGCGCGGCAACGATCGGCGTGCCTTCCGGCATGGCGATGTCGATGGCGTAGCGATTCCTCGGGCCGAAGTGGCTGTATTGGCCTTCGGCGCCCTGGCTCACGCGAAACGGCCCGCCACGCCAGGGGTATGGGTATCGGTAGGCCACGGCAGCGCCTGCGGGGTCGCCCAGGGAATATTCGAACTTGGGAAGATACGCGAGCGGTTGTCCGGCCCTGATCGCCGTGAGCTGCGCCAGGCGAATGCTGCTGCGTAACGGCATCACCCGACGAATGGGTCGACTCGGCGCACCGCTGACGTTCTTCAACCCGGTAAAACTCAGTTCGATTTCCACTGGTGCATACAAATCATTGCGCACATAGACGCTGTCCACGCCGTCCTTTTTCATGATCACGAGGTACACCTGGCGCTCGAGGTTCTCGACCATGCGGTCGCGGAACGTGAACACGCTGGCGCCTTTGGTGGGGCGGTCGCTGTAGGAGACCACACCATTGGCGTCGGTGGACTTGTAGATGGTCACGGCCATGGCCGACGTCGAGGCGATGAACAGACCACAGAAAAACAGCAGGCGCGCGATCATGGGCGGGATTCTGTCGAGTCAGGTTTGGGTTTGAGCCTAGCAGGCGCAATGGACCTGTGAAGTCGGCAGATGTTCAGATGGATGTACGGTGATTTCGGGCTCTTCGCGAGCAGGCTCGCTCCCACAGGTCGGCGTTAATCCTGTAGGAGCGAGCTTGCTCGCGAAGGCGGTCTTAAGCGCCTGGAATAAAGTGCTTCTGCGCGGTACCACGGGCAATCAATCGCGAGATGTAGTCGAGCTTCTGCGCATCCTGATCGACGAAGCGGAAGGTCAGCTGCAGCCAGTCGCTGTCAGGCTTGGGCTCGTGGGCCACCACGGCGTGCAGGTAACCGTTCAGACGGGCCACTTCGGCACTGTCGCCCTGCTCCAGGTCCAGTACGGCGCTGTCGAGGATCTGCGGCAGGCTGTCGGTGCGCTTGACCACCAGCAGCGCTTCCTTGAGGCTCAGCGCCTTGATCACGCACGGCTGGATGCCATTGGGCAGCCGCAGCTGACCCTGGCCACGCCCGCCGCCGCCAGCAGCAACCACTGGAGCCTTGACCGGGGGGCTGTTGAGCAAGCCTGGGGACGCCGCCGCAGGCGCCGGAGCACTCACGGCAGGCTTGCCGCCGGTCAATGCGTTCAGGGTGTCGTTACCGAACGCCGAGACCGTCTTGGTCGCCGCCACGCTGGTCAAGCTGTCGAGCTTGCCGACCTTGTGCAGCGCCTGCTTGACCTTGGTGATCAGTTGCTCGTTGGTGAAGGGTTTGCTGACGTAGCCGGAAACGCCGGCCTGGATCGCCTGGACGACGTTTTCCTTGTCGCCGCGACTGGTCACCATCACGAATGGCATGCCCTTGAGGTTGTCTTGCTCGCGGCACCAGGTCAGCAGTTCCAGGCCCGACATCTCCGGCATTTCCCAATCGCACAGCACCAGGTCGAATGCCTCCCTGGCCAGCAGCGACTGAGCCTTACGGCCGTTGACCGCGTCTTCGATGCGCATGCCCGGAAAATAGTTGCGCAGGCATTTCTTCACCAGGTCACGAATGAACGCAGCATCGTCCACGACCAACACACTGACCTTACTCATCCACAACCCCTTTAAAAAATCCCGGTGACCCCCAAACGAAAACGCCCGGCCAATAGGCCGGGCGCTTTAGTTGGGCAATCTTACTTATCGTCAGATTTGCCCGGAACATTAGCGGTTTCGCCGCTGGTCCCTTCAACTTCTTCCTTCATGCGCTTGAGGCCCAGGTGACGGACGTCAGTGCCGCGCACCAGGTAGATCACCAGCTCCGAGATATTGCGCGCGTGGTCGCCAATACGCTCCAGCGAACGCAGGACCCAGATGATGCTCAAGACCCGCGAGATAGAGCGCGGGTCTTCCATCATGTAGGTCGCCAGCTCACGCAGGGCGGTCTTGTACTCGCGGTCGATGATCTTGTCGTACTGCGCCACCGACAACGCCAGGTCGGCGTCGAAACGGGCAAAGGCATCCAGCGCATCACGGACCATGTTGCGCACCTGGTCGCCGATGTGGCGCACTTCGACATAACCGCGCGGCGCTTCGCCTTCTTCGCACAGCTGGATGGCGCGACGGGCGATCTTGGTCGCTTCGTCACCGATGCGCTCCAGGTCGATCACCGACTTGGAAATACTGATGATCAAACGCAAGTCGGACGCCGCCGGCTGCCGACGGGCCAGGATGCGCAGGCATTCTTCGTCGATGTTGCGTTCCATCTGGTTGATCTGGTCGTCGATCTCGCGCACCTGCTGGGCCAAGCCGGAGTCGGCTTCGATCAGCGCGGTGACCGCGTCGTTGACCTGTTTTTCGACCAGCCCGCCCATAGCCAGGAGGTGGCTGCGAACTTCCTCCAGCTCAGCGTTGAACTGCGCGGAGATGTGATGGGTAAGGCCTTCTTTACTAATCATGTTGGCGTCCTTGGAGCGTCCGGTAAGGTGCGGTGGACCGCAGCGTCAGTTCAGTGAGCAACAACCGCGTCCTAGCCGTAGCGACCAGTGATGTAGTCTTCGGTCTGCTTCTTCGCCGGATTGGTGAACAGGGTATCGGTGTCGCCGAATTCCACCAGTTTGCCCATGTACATGAACGCCGTGTAGTCGGAAACCCGAGCGGCCTGTTGCATGTTGTGGGTCACGATGACAATGGTGAACTTCGATTTCAGTTCGTAGATCAGCTCTTCGACTTTCAGCGTCGAGATCGGATCGAGTGCCGAGCAGGGTTCGTCGAGCAGCAGCACTTCCGGTTCCACGGCGATGGTGCGGGCGATCACCAGACGTTGTTGCTGACCACCGGACAGGCCCAGTGCCGACTCGTGCAGACGGTCCTTGACCTCATCCCACAGTGCCGCGCCTTTCAATGCCCACTCAACGGCTTCGTCCAATACGCGCTTCTTGTTGATGCCCTGGATGCGCAGGCCGTAGACCACGTTTTCGTAGATGGTTTTCGGGAACGGGTTCGGCTTCTGGAACACCATGCCGACGCGACGACGCAATTCGGCCACGTCTTCACCCTTGCGGTAGATGTTGTTGCCGTAGAGGTTGATCGCGCCTTCTACACGGCAACCGTCGACCAGGTCGTTCATGCGGTTGAAAGTACGTAGCAGCGTGGACTTGCCGCAACCGGACGGGCCGATGAAGGCGGTCACGCGTTGTTTCGGAATGTTCATGCTGACGTCGTACAGCGCTTGTTTGTCGCCGTAGAACAGGCTCAAGCCCGGCACTTCGATGGCCACGGTTTCCTGTTCGAGGCTCAGACTCTGTTTGTCGCGACCCAGGGCCGACATGTTGATGCCGTGGGTATGTGCTTCGTGCTGCATGGGAGGCTCCCTGTGCTAACAAATTCGGTTCGGTTGCCGCTGGCCGGGCCTGCGGGTTACTCAAATTCTGTGTCTGATGCTGATCCTCTGTAGGAGCTGGCTTGCCAGCGAAGGCGTACTCACTGACGCCAAAAGCATCGCTGGCAAGCCAGCTCCTACAGGGTCTGCGGTGATTAGCTATCCAGCGCCTTGTACTTCTCGCGCAGGTGGTTACGGATGTACACCGCCGACAGGTTCAACGTGGCGATCACCAGCACCAGCAGCAG
Source organism: Pseudomonas serbica (assembly GCF_028823535.1). Classification (GTDB taxonomy): domain Bacteria; phylum Pseudomonadota; class Gammaproteobacteria; order Pseudomonadales; family Pseudomonadaceae; genus Aquipseudomonas; species Aquipseudomonas serbica. The sequence continues at coordinate 510,475 of NZ_JAQIYM010000001.1, forward strand.
CGCCGTGGCGTATACCAGCGGCCGCGCAGCTTCGACGTTCGGGCTCTGGAAGCCGACGTCATAGATGTGGAAGCCCAGGTGCATGATCTTCTGGTCCAGGTGCAGGTACGGATAGTTACCATCCACCGGCAGCGATGGCGCCAGCTTCACCACACCCACCAGCATCAGCGGCGCCACTTCACCGGCGGCACGGGCCACGGCGAGGATCATGCCGGTCATCATGGCCGGGCTGGCCATTGGCAGTACGATCTTCCACAAGGTTTCCGCCTTGGTTGCGCCGAGGGCCAACGAGCCTTCACGCACCGTGCGAGGAATCCGCGCCAGGCCTTCTTCGGTAGCCACGATCACCACCGGCACAGCCAACAGTGCCAGGGTCAGCGAAGCCCAGAGCAGGCCAGGGGTACCGAAGGTCGGTGCCGGCAAGGCTTCCGGGAAGAACAGGCGGTCGAGCGAGCCACCCAGCACATAGACGAAGAAGCCCAGGCCGAACACGCCATAGACGATGGCCGGAACGCCCGCCAGGTTGTTCACCGCGATGCGGATCACCCGGGTCAGGGTGTTCTGCTTGGCGTATTCACGCAGGTACACCGCCGCCAGCACGCCGAACGGGGTCACGATCATCGCCATGATCAGGGTCATCATCACGGTGCCGAAGATCGCCGGGAAAATCCCGCCTTCGGTGTTCGCTTCACGTGGGTCGTCGCTCAGGAATTCCCAGACCTTGCTGAAGTAGAAACCGATCTTGGTGAAGGTACCCATGGCGTTCGGCTGGTAGGCGTGAACCACTTTACCCAGGCCAATTTCGATTTCCTTGCCGTTGGCATCGCGGGCAGTGAGGCTGTCGCGGTTGAACTGCGCGTGCAGATCGCCCAGGCGCGCTTCAACGTCCTGGTAACGGGCGTTGAGCTCGGCGCGCTCGGATTCCATGTCCGCTTGCGCGGCCGCGTCGAGCTTGCCGTCCAGTTCCAGTTTGCGACCGTGCAGGCGAATGCGTTCGAGACCGGCGTTGATCGCGCCGATGTCGACCTTCTCCAGGGTCTTGAGCTGAGCAGCCAGCTGATTCACGCGGTCGATTCGTGCCTGCAGCTCCGGCCATGCAGCCTCGCCTTCGGCGATGACCTTGCCGTCCTGTTTGACGTTGACCAGATAGCCATAGAAATTGCCCCACTCGCGACGCTCGATCGCCATCAGCTCTGGCGGCGTCTTCTGGTTAGTCAGCCACTCGCCGACGATCCAGGTGAAATCGTTGCCGTTCAGGTCACGGTTGCCGACCTTGATCAGCTCGCGAGTCATGAATTCCGGGCCTTCGTCAGGCACCGGCAGGCCGGCACTCTTCAGACGCGCACGCGGCACTTCTTCCTTCTGAACCACTTCGCCGATGACCAGGTGATTGGCCTGGCCCGGCACGTCGTAACTGGCGTGGATCAGGTCCGCCGGCCAGAAGTGACCCAGGCCGCGCACGGCAATCACTGCCAGCAGGCCAATGGTCATGATGACCGCGATGGACACCGCGCCACCGCTGATCCAGACGCCCGGGGCGCCGCTCTTGAACCATCCTTTCAGGGAGTTCTGTTTCACAGACTTCTACCTTTCTTAAAGCGACGAGTATTTCTTGCGCAGACGCTGACGAATCAGTTCTGCGAGGGTGTTCATGACGAAGGTGAACAGCAACAGCACCAGCGCCGAGAGGAACAGCACGCGGTAGTGGCTGCCGCCGACTTCCGACTCCGGCATTTCCACCGCGACGTTGGCGGCCAGGGTACGCAGGCCTTCGAACAGGTTCATTTCCATGACCGGGGTGTTGCCGGTGGCCATCAACACGATCATGGTTTCACCGACCGCACGGCCCATACCGATCATCAGCGCCGAGAAGATGCCCGGGCTGGCGGTGAGGATGACCACGCGAGTCATGGTCTGCCACGGCGTGGCACCGAGGGCCAGGGAGCCCAGAGTCAGGCCGCGAGGCACGCTGAAAACGGCATCTTCGGCGATGGAGTAAATGTTCGGAATCACCGCGAAGCCCATGGCCAGGCCGACCACCAGTGCGTTGCGCTGGTCGTAGGTGATGCCCAGGTCGTGGGAGATCCACATGCGCATGTCGCCGCCGAAGAACCAGTTCTCCATGAACGGGCTCATGTACAGCGACAGCCAGCCCACAAACAGGATCACCGGGATCAGCAGCGCACTTTCCCAGCCGTCCGGGACTCTCAGGCGGATCGACTCAGGCAGGCGGCTGAAGGTGAAACCGGCGACCAGGATGCCGATCGGCAGCAACATCAACAGGCTGAAAATCCCCGGCAAGTGCCCTTCCACATACGGCGCGAGGAACAGACCGGCGAAGAAACCGAGAATTACCGTCGGCATCGCTTCCATCAGTTCGATCACCGGCTTGACCTTGCGGCGCATGCCCGGGGCCATGAAGTACGCGGTGTAGATCGCCGCCGCGACGGCCAGTGGAGCGGCCAGCAGCATGGCGTAGAACGCGGCTTTCAAGGTACCGAAGGTCAGCGGCGACAGGCTCAGCTTCGGTTCGAAATCGGTGTTGGCGGCGGTCGATTGCCAGACGTATTTAGGCTCGTCGTAGTTTTCGTACCAGACCTTGCTCCACAGCGCGCTCCACGACACTTCCGGGTGCGGGTTGTCCAGCAGCAACGGTTGCAGCTTGCCGCCGGCTTCGACGATCACGCGGTTAGCCCGTGGCGACAGACCGAAAAGCCCTTGGCCTTCGACCACCTGGTCGACCAGCAAGGTACGGTGCGCGGTGCTGTGAAACACGCCAAGCTTGCCGGAGGCGTCGAGAGCAAGGAAGCCCTTGCGGCGCTCTTCAGCAGTGATTTCAACGATAGGCGTGGTGCCCATCTGGAAGGTACGGATCTGCTTCAGGCGTTGCTCGCCATCCGGGTCGCGGGCCATGAACCACTGGGCCAGGCCACCTTTGGAGTCGCCGAGAATCAGCGAGATGCCACCCACCAGTTGCGTACTGGCGGTGATTTGCGCTTCGCCATCTTCCAGCAGTTTGTAGCGACCATTGAGACTCTTGTCGCGCAAGCTGAATACGTCGGCCTGGGCACGACCGTTGATCACGTACAGCCATTGCTGACGCGGGTCGACGAAGATGTTCTTCACCGGCTCGGTCATCTGCGGCAGCTCGATGCGCATCTGCTCGTTGGTGATTTCACCGGTCATCATGTTTTCTTCGCTGGTCAGCGACAAAACATTGAGTTGCGAACCGGTGGCACCGACCAGCATCAGGGTCGAATCGTTGGCGTTGAGGCTGACGTGCTCCAGGGCACCACCGGCTTCATTCAACGCGATTGGCGTTTCGCCGTACGGGTACTCGATGGCCGGCGTAATGGTTTTCTTGCCGTCCGGGTAGCTGACTTTATAGGTGTGACGGAATACCAGTGCCTGGCCGTTGGAGAAACCCACCGCCACCAGCGGTTGACCTGGCTGGTCGTCACCAATCGACGTCACAGTGGCACCCGCCGGGACCGGCAGATCGACGCGCTTGAGTTCAGCGCCACTGTCGATATCGAAGAACAGTGCCTGGCCCTTGTCGGAAACCCGCATGGCGACCTGGTTCTGCTCTTCCAGGGAAATCATCAGCGGCTTGCCGGCGTCTTGCATCCACGCCGGCGTGATGGCGTCCGTGGACGTCAGGCTGGCACCCTGGAACAGGGGCGCAACGACGTAGGCGAGGAAGAAAAAGATCAGGGTGATCGCACCGAGAACGGCAAGGCCGCCCACCAGGACGTACCAGCGGGTCAGGCGATCCTTGAGCGCGCGGATGCGGCGCTTGCGTTGCAGCTCAGGCGTATTGAAATCAATTCGCTTGGGGGGATTTGTAGTCATTGTGGAATTGGCCAGATCATTCATTCGCACACCCTAGCGATCCTGTATGACAGAAAGATGACAGTGCAGTGACGCAACAAATCCGCCACCCGGTGAAACCGGCAGCGGAGCGAGAATTTGGGGTTTGTGCAGGAGCGAGCTTGCTCGTTCCTGCACAGGTCCGGGGCGTGCCCCGGACCTAGGGTTTTACTTTTTTGCGACTTCGGTACCGCCTTCCTGCAGACCCAGGTCAGCCAGTGCTTTTGCTGCAACCTTGGCTGGCAGCGGGATGTAGCCGTCTTTCACCACGACTTCCTGGCCCTGCTTGGACAGAACCAGCTTCACGAACTCGGCTTCCAGCGGGGCCAGAGGCTTGTTCGGGGCCTTGTTGACGTATACGTACAGGAAGCGCGACAGCGGGTACTTGCCGTTCAGGGCGTTTTCTTCGGTGTCTTCGATGAACTCGCCGCCTTCTTTCTTGGACAGGGCAACGGTTTTCACGCTGGCAGTCTTGTAGCCGATACCCGAGTAACCGATACCGTTCAGCGAGGAGCTGATCGACTGCACGACCGAAGCCGAACCTGGCTGTTCGTTGACGTTTGGCTTGAAGTCGCCTTTGCACAGGGCTTCTTCCTTGAAGTAGCCGTAAGTGCCGGATACCGAGTTACGACCAAACAGTTGAAGCGGCTTGTTGGCCAGGTCACCGGTCACGCCCAGATCACCCCAGGTTTTGACGTCGGTCTTGGCGCCGCACAGGCGAGTCGAGGAGAAAATCGCGTCGACTTGAGCCATGGTCAGGCCCTTGATCGGGTTGTCCTTGTGTACGAATACAGCCAAGGCGTCCACGGCAACCGGGATAGCGGTTGGCTTGTAGCCATACTTGGTTTCGAAGGCTTGCAGCTCGTTATCCTTCATCTTGCGGCTCATCGGGCCCAGGTTAGCGGTGCCTTCGGTCAGCGCAGGTGGCGCGGTAGACGAACCGGCGGCCTGAATCTGGATGTTTACGTTCGGGTATTCTTTTTTGTAGTTCTCAGCCCAGAGGGTCATGAGGTTGGCCAGGGTATCGGAACCGACGCTGGACAGGTTGCCCGACACACCAGTGGTCTTGGTGTAGCTCGGGATAGCAGGGTCAACAGCGGCAACCGCGTTGGCAGTCGCAACGCCAGCAGCGACAAAAGTCATTGCCGCCATCAAACGCTTCAGTTTCATGCCTTACTCCTAGCAGATAGGGTGTGTTATTCGGGGCCAAGTATCAGCAGGCCGTGTGAACACTCTATGGCTGAAATATGACAATTGGATGAAAGGCCAGCATCTAACGACAGATCGTTCCCACCGCCAGGGCGTGGGAACGATCGGCGGTGGATTAACGACCCTTCTTCCAGAGATACGCCCCCACCAATATCCCGACCCCGCACAGCACCGCCACGTAATACGCCGGCCCCATCGGGCTTTCCTTGAGCAACAGGCTGACGATCATCGGCGTCAGACCACCGAAAATCGCATAGGCCACGTTATAGGAGAACGACAGGCCGCTGAAACGCACCACTGGCGGGAACGCCTTGACCATCACGTACGGTACCGCACCAATGGTGCCCACCAGCAGACCCGTCAGGGCGTACAGCGGGAACAACCAGTCGGGATGGTCGGCCAGGCTGTGATAAAAGGTCCAGGAACTGGCCAGCAAAGCCGTGCAACCAATAACGAACACGCGTCCCGCACCAAAGCGATCCGCCAGGGCACCGGCAATGATGCAGCCAATGCTCAGGAACACGATTGCCAGACTATTTGACTGTAGTGAGGTGGTTGGCGAGAAATGGTAAACCGTCTGCAGCACGGTCGGGGTCATCAGGATCAACACCACGATGGCGGCGGACAACAGCCAGGTCAGCAGCATCGAAATGGCAATCGCACCGCGATGGTCTCGCAGCACCGCACGCAAGGGCACTTCTTCGGCCAGCGCCTTGCGCTGTTGCAGTTCGGCGAACACCGGGGTTTCGTGCAGCCAGCGGCGCAGGTACACCGAGAACAGGCCAAACACGCCGCCCAACAGGAACGGGATCCGCCAGGCGTAATCCGCCACTTCAACCGGCGTGTAGAGGCTGTTGATCGCCGTGGCGACCAGAGAACCCAGGAGAATGCCCGCTGTCAGGCCACTGGTCAGTGTGCCGCAGGCATAGCCGACATGCCGCTGGGGTACGTGTTCAGAAACGAAGACCCAGGCACCCGGCACCTCGCCGCCAATCGCCGCGCCCTGGATCACCCGCATCAGCAGCAACAGGATCGGCGCCCACATGCCGATCTGCGCATAGGTCGGCAGCAGGCCCATGATCAGGGTCGGCACCGCCATCATGAAAATGCTCAGGGTGAACATCTTCTTGCGCCCCAGCAGGTCGCCGAAGTGCGCCATGACGATGCCGCCCAGTGGCCGCGCCAGGTAACCGGCGGCGAAGATACCGAAGGTCTGCATCAGGCGCAGCCACTCGGGCATGTCCGCCGGGAAGAACAGCTTGCCCACCACCGTGGCGAAGAACACGAAGATGATGAAATCGTAGAATTCCAGCGCGCCGCCCAGGGCCGACAGCGATAGCGTCTTGTAATCGTTGCGGGTCAGCGGACGTGCGGATTGGGAAGGCTGCGCGATACTCGAGGGCGCTGTGGTCATGGCAAGGGCTTCTCTTATAGTCAGGTCTGCCGCCCCAACAACGCTGGCAAGGGCTCGGGCAGGACCGGCACGATAGCAAATTGTTCGAAAAAGCACATAGAGGCGCGTTTTAGATGGTCAAAATGAGAACCCGACGGTCGTATCGGAGTCTACCGACCGATATACTCGCAACTGTGCGATAGCTAACAAGGGTTGCTGTGCGAAAACGCCTCAGGTTCATAGGCGATTTCGCAGAGTTTCCCTTTAGGCGCCTTATGGAAAACGTGACGAACGTAGTATGTTCGGGGCTGAATCGTTTTTCCTGAAGACGGCTATTCACCCGCAATACCTACGAAGAGTCACGGGTCAGAGGCACCCCCGGCATGATAGAGCTCGAACAAGAAGATCCGATCCCGCAAGGCGACCTGGCCCTGCAAATCACCGCGCTTCCTCGTGAAACCAACGGCTTTGGCGATATTTTCGGCGGCTGGCTGGTGGCGCAGATGGATTTGGCCGGTACTGCGATGGCCAGCAAAGTGGCTGGCGGTCGCGTGGCCACTGTCGCGATCGACCGCATGGCCTTCCTGGTTCCGGTCGCAGTGGGCGCTCAGCTCTCCTTTTATACCCAGGCCCTGGAGATCGGTCGCAGCTCGATCCAGATGATGGTCGAGGTCTGGAGTGACGACCCACTCTCCAGCGAATGGCGCAAAGTGACTGAAGCGGTGTTTGTGTTTGTCGCCATCGATGGCAGCGGCCGTACTCGTTCGGTACCGCCCAGAGCCCGTTGAAACCGGCTGCGTTAAACCCGACAAGCGTTTTGCGGTCCATTGCAGTCATTGTTACTGATCGAGAGCTGTCCCATGAGTACGCCCAACGTTGAAGCCGTCAAACTGGATGAACTGAACTGCTGGCGGATCCGTCACGGTCAGGCCGAACTGCTGGTAGCCCAGCAAGGTGCGCACATCCTCAGTTATCAATTGGCTGGCCAGCCGCCGCTGATCTGGCTCAACGACGAGGCTGTCTTCAAGGCCGGCAAAAGCATCCGCGCCGGTGTGCCGGTGTGCTGGCCATGGTTCGGCAACCTGGCGCGCAACCCACAGACCGTTCAGGCGATGCGCATCAGCAACGAACCCGCTACCGCTCATGGGCTGGTGCGGACGATGGACTGGGAACTGGGCGGCATCAAGGCCGAGGGCGAAAGCCTGAAGATCGAGTTCCTCCTGCCCTGCCCCGAAGACGGTTTGCCAGGCTGGCCGCACAAGGTCGACTTGAAGTTGAGCATTCGTCTGGATGAGCAGCTGCATATCTGCCTGACCAGTCACAACCAGGGCACCGACATCGTAACGATCAGCCAGGCGTTGCACAGCTATTTCGCAGTCAGCGACGTGCGCAATGTGCATGTCGAAGGGCTGGACGGCCTGGACTATATCGAGACGCTGGACGACTGGAAAACCGTGACCCAGTCCGGTGACTTGCACTTTACCGGCGAAACCGATCGCATCTACCTCGATACGCCGAGCAGGCTGAGCATTGTCGACCCGACCTGGGAGCGGCGCATCGAGCTGACCAGTACCGGTTCGCGTTCGGCCGTCATCTGGAACCCATGGACCGAACGCGCCGCGGCGTTCAGCGACATGGCCGACGATGGCTGGCAGCGCATGCTGTGCATCGAAACGGCGAATGTGATGGGTGATGTAGTGGCTTTGGCACCGGGCGCCAGTCATACCCTGGGCGTGAGCATCGGCAGCAAAGCGCTGTAACACCACAAAACCAATGTGGGAGCGGGCTTGCTCGCGAAGGCGGTGTGTCAGGCAACATTTATGTCAACTGACACTCCCTCTTCGCGAGCAAGCCCGCTCCCACATTTGAATGCCTACAAATCCGACTCCTGCACCACCCTCACCTTCGCCGCATCCAGCGCATAAGCCGCATCCGCCAGATCATTGCTGACCTTCTCGATCTTCAGCGTGCCAGTCACCCACAGCGGCGTGTAGATATCATCCAGCTTCAAGCCCTTGGGATAACGCACCAACACCAGTTGATTGGGGGGCGGTGGCGGTACGTGGATGCAAGCGCCTGGGTAGGGCACCAGGAAAAACAAGGTACTGTGGCCTTTGGCGTCGGACTCCAGCGGTACCGGGTAACCGCCGATACGGATGTCCTTGTCGTTCATCGATGCCACGGTTTTGGTCGAATACATCACCGCGGGCAACCCCTTGCTCTGCTTCATGCCACCTTTTTCAGTGAAGGTGCCATTGGCTTCCGGGGAGTCGTGGTCGATTTCGGGCATGGCCTCAAGGGCTTTCTGGTCCGATTTGGGCATCAGTTCGAGCCAGTCGGTTTCCGGCAGCTCGCCGGCATGGGCAAGGCCCGAACCCAGTAAAACAAGAGTCAGCAAAAGACGGCGCATGAAAATGCTCGGTAGGGATAAGGAAATCGCCGGGCATTCTAGTCCTCCCGGGCTGCGCAGCCGAGAGGACTTTGTCGCTTGAATCAGTTCTTTTTGATCAAGCCGTAGATCACCAGCAAAATGACAGCGCCCACCAGCGCCCCGAGGAAGCCTGCACCTTCGCCTGCCTGGTAGAAGCCCAGGGCCTGGCCGCCATAAGTGGCCGCCAGTGAACCGCCAATACCGAGCAGGATGGTCATGATCCAACCCATGCTGTCATCGCCCGGTTTGAGGAACCGCGCCAGCAGGCCGACGATCAAGCCGATAAAGATGGTTCCGATGATTCCCATGGCATTTCCCTCTGATTTGGTAGTTAGCGAAAGCCTAGTCAGACTTTGGCATCCTGCCATGAGAGAACGGCGGCCCCTCAATGGTTCCGCCGCCGCCACATGAAACTGTTTTACTCGGCGATGAGCGCTTCGACCTTGAGGATCTGCGCGGCCAACGTTTCGCGGTCTGCACAGCGCAGGTTGGCGTGGCCGACCTTGCGGCCGACCTTGAAGGCCTTGCCATAGTGATGCAGATGGCAATCGGCGATCGCCAGGACTTTTTCGGTCTCCGGCACTTTACCGATGAAGTTCAACATCGCGCTTTCGCCGACCTTGGCGGTCGAACCCAGCGGCAGGCCAGCAACCGCCCGCAGGTGGTTTTCGAACTGGCTGCACTCGGCGCCTTCGGTGGTCCAGTGCCCGGAATTGTGTACACGCGGAGCGATTTCGTTGGCTTTCAAGCCACCATCGACTTCAAAGAACTCGAACGCCATCACGCCAACATAGTTCAGCTGCTTGAGCACTCGGCTGGAATAATCCTCCGCCAGAGCTTGCAACGGATGGTCCGTGCTGGCCACGGACAGCTTGAGGATGCCGCTGTCGTGGGTGTTGTGTACCAGCGGGTAGAACCTGGTTTCGCCATCGCGAGCACGTACGGCGATCAGCGAAACTTCGCCGGTGAAAGGTACGAAACCTTCCAGCAGGCATGCCACGCTGCCCAACTCCGCGAAAGTGCCAACCACGTCTTCAGGAGTACGCAGGACTTTCTGGCCCTTACCGTCGTAACCCAGGGTGCGAGTCTTGAGCACGGCCGGCAGACCGATGGAAGCCACGGCGGCCTCCAGATCGGCTTGCGACTGAATGTCGGCGAACGCCGGGGTTGGAATGCCAAGATCCTTGAACATGCTCTTTTCGAACCAGCGATCGCGGGCGATACGCAGGGCTTCGGCGCTCGGATAGACCGGGACGAATTGCGAGAGGAATGCCACGGTTTCGGCCGGGACGCTCTCGAACTCGAAGGTCACCAGATCGACTTCATCGGCCAGCTGGCGCAGGTGATCCTGATCGCCGTAATCGGCCCGCAGGTGTTCGCCCAACGCAGCGGCGCAAGCGTCCGGCGCCGGGTCGAGGAAAGCGAAGTTCATGCCCAGCGGAGTGCCCGCCAGCGCCAACATGCGACCCAACTGGCCGCCACCGATTACACCGATCTTCATCGTCAACAACCTCAGGCGATGCGTGGGTCTGGATTTTCCAGGACGCTGTCTGTCTGCTCAGCACGGAAGGTTTTCAGCACCGCGTGGAACTGCGGGTGCTTGGCGCCCAGGATACTCGCCGACAGCAGGGCTGCGTTGATCGCACCGGCCTTGCCGATGGCCAGGGTGGCGACCGGAATGCCTGCTGGCATCTGTACGATCGAGAGCAGCGAATCGACGCCCGAGAGCATCGCCGACTGTACTGGCACGCCCAGCACCGGCAAGTGGGTCTTGGCTGCACACATGCCAGGCAAGTGGGCTGCGCCACCGGCACCGGCGATGATCACCTCGATGCCACGCGACTCGGCTTCTTCAGCGTACTGGAACAGCAGGTCCGGGGTGCGGTGGGCAGAGACCACTTTCACCTCGTAGGGGATGCCGAGCTTTTCCAGCATATCGGCGGTGTGGCTAAGGGTGGACCAATCGGACTTGGAGCCCATGATCACGCCAACCAATGCACTCATCGTCGTGCCTCTTCTCTCTGGGCGCCCGCAGGCGCATCAAAAAACAACAAGCCACGCAAAATGCGTGGCTTGATTGTACGAATTATGGCCGGTCGTAACCGGCCGAAGGCCGCGCAGTATACCTTAATGAAGCAGATAAACAGCCCCCGAATCGACCATCTGTCATACGGCGCAAAGTCCCGGTTTTATTGACTCCCGGGTCAATGGAATACAGCACAAATCTCCTGTGGGAGCGGGCTTGCTCGCGAAAGCGGTGGGTCAGTCAACATCAATGCTGCCTGACATACCGCATTCGCGAGCAAGCCCGCTCCCACATTTGAGTTTCCGCGGTCTCAGGTACTTTGGGCGGCGCCGCCTTCCAGCTTGCGCCACAGCAACCGCACATTCGCCTTGCGCACCAGCGCGCAGCGATACAGACGAATCTCCAGCGGCACATGCCATTGCGGGCCACCGCACACCACCAGTTCACCGCGCGCCAACTCGGCGCGCACGCTCAGTTGCGGTACCCAGGCAATCCCCAGCCCTTCCAGCGCCATGCTCTTGAGGCTATCGGCCATGGCGGTTTCATACACAGTGGTAAAGCGCAGCGCGCGCTGGCGCAGCAAGCCATTGACCGAACGCCCCAGGAATGCTCCCGCGCTGTAGGCCAGCAACGGCACGCTGGCCTCGCCTTCCAGATCGAACAGCGGCTTGCCCTGCTCATCCGCCGCGCACACCGGGAGCATTTCGGTGTGCCCAAGGTGCAAGGAAGGAAAGATCTCCGGGTCCATCTGCATGGCGGCATCCGGGTCGTAGAACGCCAGCATCAGGTCGCATCCGCCTTCACGCAGGGCGTGCACGGCGTCGCCGACGTTGGTTGCCACCAATCGCGTAGCGATGTTCAAGCCTTCATTGCGCAGCTGGGCGATCCAGCGCGGGAAAAAACCCAATGCCAGTGAGTGCGCCGCCGCGACTTGCATCACTTCACCCTGCCCGCCTTCCAGATGATGCAGATGACGCAGCACTTCACCGAGCTGCTCGACCACGGTGCGCGCAGTGACCAGGAATAACTGGCCCGCCGCGGTCAGCTCAACCGGCGTGCGCGAGCGATTGACCAGGGTCAATCCCAACGCGGCTTCGAGGCTGCGGATACGACGGCTAAAGGCCGGTTGCGTCACAAAGCGGCGTTCGGCCGCCTGGGAGAAACTGCGGGTGGCGGCCAGGGCACTGAAGTCTTCCAGCCATTTACTTTCCAGATTCATCACGTCCTCCCGGACACGCACCAATTTAGGTCACACGCTCGCCGTCAACACGGCGTCACATTGGCATTATGCCGAATATGCATAGGCCAGTGTTTAACAGCATTGGCCCAAAATCCTCCACAAGCCTAGCATTTGCAGTGTTCCGGCACAGCCCGGGTCCATATTGAGATGATTTCTATCATGTCCTCCGCTGCATCATTCCGCACAGAAAAAGACCTGCTTGGCGTACTCGAAGTACCGGCTCAAGCGTATTACGGCATCCAGACCCTGCGAGCGGTGAACAATTTCCGTCTCTCCGGCGTTCCGATTTCGCATTACCCGAAGCTGGTTGTCGGCCTGGCCATGGTCAAGCAAGCTGCCGCTGACGCCAACCGCGAGCTGGGTCACCTCAGTGAAGCCAAGCACGCTGCCATCAGCGAAGCCTGTGCCCGTCTGATCCGCGGCGATTTCCACGAAGAATTCGTGGTGGACATGATTCAAGGCGGCGCTGGCACTTCAACCAACATGAATGCCAACGAAGTCATCGCCAACATCGCGCTGGAGGCCATGGGCCACCAGAAGGGCGAATACCAGTACCTGCACCCGAACAATGACGTGAACATGGCGCAGTCGACCAACGACGCCTACCCGACGGCGATTCGCCTGGGTCTGCTGTTGGGTCACGACGCACTGCTGGCCAGCCTCGACAGCCTGATCCAGTCGTTCGCCGCCAAGGGTGAAGAATTCAGCCACGTCCTGAAAATGGGTCGTACCCAGCTGCAGGATGCCGTGCCGATGACCCTCGGCCAGGAATTCCGCGCTTTCGCCACTACCCTGGGCGAAGACCTGGCGCGCCTGAAAACGTTGGCACCCGAGCTGCTGACCGAAGTGAACCTGGGCGGCACCGCCATCGGCACCGGCATCAACGCCGACCCGCGTTACCAGCACCTGGCCGTTCAGCGCCTGGCCACCATCAGCGGTCACCCGCTGGTACCGGCCGCCGACCTGATCGAAGCCACTTCCGACATGGGCGCCTTCGTGCTGTTCTCCGGCATGCTCAAGCGCACCGCGGTCAAGCTGTCGAAGATCTGCAACGACCTGCGCCTGCTGTCCAGCGGCCCACGCACCGGCATCAACGAAATCAACCTGCCAGCGCGTCAGCCAGGCAGCTCGATCATGCCAGGCAAGGTCAACCCGGTTATTCCGGAAGCCGTGAACCAGGTTGCATTCCAGATCATCGGCAACGACTTGGCGCTGACCATCGCGGCCGAAGGCGGCCAGTTGCAACTGAACGTGATGGAACCGCTGATCGCCTTCAAGATTTTCGACTCGATCCGCCTGCTGCAACGCGCCATGGACATGCTGCGCGAGCATTGCATCACCGGCATCACCGCCAACGAAGAACGCTGCCGTGAACTGGTCGAGCATTCGATCGGCCTGGTTACCGCGCTGAACCCGTACATCGGCTATGAAAACGCCACCCGTATCGCGCGCATCGCCCTCGAAAGCGGCCGCGGCGTGCTGGAACTGGTGCGCGAAGAAGGCCTGCTCGACGACGCCATGCTGGCCGACATCCTGCGCCCGGAAAACATGATTGCCCCGCGCCTGGTCCCGCTTAAAGCCTGACCCGACGCGTTACCTGTAGCACCGCTCACCAGGTCGAGGGACTAGACACCTCTCACCTTTTGAGGGCTTGGAGATCAATCTCCAGGCCCTTTTTTTTACTCTGAACTTGTGGTGCTTTTGCTGGCTCTTCGCTGGCAAGCCCGCTACTGCAAGGACAGGGTGAACACCAACCACCTGTAGGCTGGCTTGCCAGCGAAGAGGCCCTCAAGCTCCCGGAAATCCCCTTCGTTTTACCGCATGCACCACAACCGTGCAGACGGACGGCACTCTCATCGGTATAGTGCCGCCCCTCTTCGCGTGAGCGGTCGTCGGTAGCGAGACCACAACCCATGCGAAACCCGAACTAATAACAAACCCGCGATATGAAACCGGGACGAACATCGATCCACCTGTTGTGCCGCGCGCCCGCTGGTGTAACTCGATGTGTCTGTCCGGCCAGCATCTGCCCACACAAAAAACAGCGAGGAATAATCCATGCTCGAAGTCATCAACGACTTCCTCTCAGGGAAAGTACTGATCGTGCTCATTGTCGGGCTCGGTAGCTACTTCACGATCCGCTCGCGTTTCGTTCAATTGCGTCACTTCTTCCACATGTTCGCGGTGTTCCGTGACAGCCTCAAGAGCAGCGCCGGCCAACTCAGTTCGTTCCAGGCCCTGATGCTCAGCCTTGCCGGGCGTGTCGGTGCAGGCAACATCGCCGGTGTCGGTATCGCCGTGACACTTGGCGGGCCCGGTGCCGTGTTCTGGATGTGGGTCACCGCACTGGTCGGCATGTCGAGCAGCTTCTTCGAATGCTCCCTCGGCCAGCTCTACAAGCGCTGCGACAGCGAAGGCCAGTTCCGTGGCGGCCCTTCCTATTACATCCAGCACGGCCTGCAAAAGCGCTGGCTGGGGATGATCATGGCATTTCTGCTGCTGATCACCTTCGGCTTCGCCTTCAACGGCCTGCAATCCCATGCCGTGACCCACTCGCTGAACAACGCTTTCGGCCTCGACACCACCTGGACCGGTCTTGGCCTGGCCGTCCTGCTGGGCCTGGTGTTCATCGGCGGGATCAAGCGCATTGCCAAGGTCGCTGACCTGCTGGTGCCGGTGAAAACCCTGGTGTACATCGGCGTGACCATCTACGTGATCGTGCTGCAGTTCGATCAGGTGCCGGGCATGTTGATGACCATCGTCAAGAGCGCTTTCGGTCTCGACCAGGCCTTTGGCGGCCTGATCGGCAGCGCGATTATCATGGGCGTGAAGCGTGGCGTGTTCGCCAACGAAGCGGGCCTGGGTAGCGCACCGAACGTGGCTGCGGTGGCCTCGGTCGAGCACCCTGTGGCACAAGGCGTGGTCCAGGCGTTCAGCGTGTTCCTCGACACCTTCGTGATCTGCACTTGCACGGCCTTGCTGATCCTGCTCTCGGGCTTCTACACCCCGGGGTTCGAAGGCGACGGCATTGCCCTGACCCAGAACTCCCTGGCCGCCGTGGTCGGTGACTGGGGCCGGATGTTCATTTCCGTGGCGCTGGCCTTGTTCGTATTCACCTCGATCCTCTACAACTACTATCTGGGCGAGAGCAACCTGCGCTTTTTGATCGGTGAAAACCGCAAGGCGCTGATGGGCTACCGTGCGCTGGTGCTCGTGCTGATTTTCTGGGGTGCCATCGAAAACCTCGGGACCGTGTTTGCCTTTGCCGACATCACCATGACGATGCTCGCGTTCGTCAACCTGATCGCGCTGTTCCTGCTGTTCAAGGTCGGCATGCGCATCCTGCGTGACTACGATGACCAACGCGCGGCCGGGATCAAGACGCCGGTGTTCGATTCGAGCAAGTTCCCTGATCTGGACCTGGATCGCCAAGCCTGGCCAGCCAATCCGCCAGCCGCCATGACCAAGGCTCAAACCGAGCCGCAGGGCGTGTCCGCAGCGCAACGCTGATCGGTTAAAGTGCAAAATCCCTTGTAGGAGCGAGCTTGCTGGCGAATGCGGACTGACATTCGATACGGATGTCGACTGACACACCGCCATCGCGAGCAAGCGCGCTCCCACAGGACGTCATTGTTCTCGGAGCCCTCCATGAATTCCTCGACCTACCCTGCCGCCCAGCACGTCATGGTGCTCTACACCGGCGGCACCATCGGCATGCAAGCCAGTGCCAACGGCCTGGCGCCGGCATCCGGTTTCGAAGCGCGCATGCGCGAGTACCTGAACAGCCAGCCTGATCTCGTGGTACCGCAATGGCGCTTTCGCGAAATGTCGCCGCTGATCGACAGCGCCAACATGACTCCGGCGTATTGGCAGCAATTGCGTGAAGCGGTGGTCGACGCCGTGGACGTGCAAGGTTGCGACAGCGTGCTGATCCTGCACGGCACCGACACCCTCGCCTACAGCGCCGCCGCCATGAGTTTTCAATTGCTCGGCCTGCACGCTCGCGTGTGCTTCACTGGCTCGATGCTGCCGGCCGGCGTGACCGACAGCGATGCCTGGGAAAACCTCGGCGGCGCGCTGGTGGCTTTGGGTCAAGGCCTGGCGCCAGGCGTGCACCTGTACTTTCATGGCGAAGTGCTGGACCCGACCCGTTGCGCCAAAGTGCGCAGTTTCGGCCGGCATCCGTTCAAGCGCCTGGAACGTCAGGGTGGTGCTGCGAAAGCAACCTCGCTGCCAGCGCAACTGAACTACAAGCAGAACAAAGTACTGGCGAAAGTCGCTGTGTTGCCGTTGTTCCCCGGCATCAGCGCCGAGTTGTTGGACGGAGTGGTCGACAGCGGTATTCAAGGCCTGGTGCTGGAGTGCTACGGCAGCGGTACCGGTCCGAGCGACAACCCGATGTTCCTCGTCAGCCTGGAACGCGCGCGGGAGAAAGGCGTTGTGGTGGTTGCGGTCACGCAGTGCCACGAAGGCGGTGTCGAGCTGGACGTGTACGAGGCCGGCAGTCGCTTGCGGGGCGTGGGCGTGTTGTCCGGCGGCGGCATGACCCGTGAGGCGGCTTTCGGCAAGTTGCATGCACTGCTGGGTGCGGGGCTTGAGACAGCTGAGGTTCGGCGGCTGCTTGAACTGGACCTTTGTGGAGAGCCGGCCTAACCCGCCAGCCGGCGCTTCATAGCGTCATGGTCTTCCGCCAGGCACGCCAAGGGCCTGGCGAGAAACCTCTTCGTCAACTTGCGACCTGGGCTTGCAGCAGGCCCGCCAATACCTCGGCCTCAACCGGCCGGCTGATTAGATAGCCCTGCACTTCATCACAGCGTTCAGTTTTCAAAAACTCCAGCTGCTCTGGCCGCTCCACGCCTTCAGCCACCACTTTCAGTTTCAAGCCGTGCGCCATGGCAATGATCGCCCGGGTGATCGCCGCGTCGGGTGTGCCCTCTCCCAGGCCGCGAATAAACGCCTGATCGATCTTCACGTAATCCACCGGGATGCGCTTGAGGTAGCTCAGGGACGAATAGCCGGTGCCGAAATCGTCGATCGCCAGCTTGACCCCCAAATCACGCAGTTGCCGGAACGTGGCGATAATGTGCTCGACGCTGTCGAGCAATTGGCTTTCAGTCAGTTCCAGCTCCAGGTATTGCGGCGCCAGTCCGGTTTCTTCCAGGACCTGGCGCACCAGGCTGACCAACTTGCCTTGGCGCAATTGATGCACCGAAAGATTGACCGACACCCGAATCGCCTCCAACCCCAGACGCTGCCATTCGCAGGCTTGCCAGCAGGCCTGGCGCAGGACGAACTCGCCGATCGGGCCGATCAGCCCGGTCTCCTCCGCCAGACCGATGAAATCTCCCGGTGGCACACGCCCCATGGTCGGGTGGTCCCAGCGCACCAAGGCCTCGGCGGCATTGAGCTTGCCCGTGGCGAGGCACAGTTTCGGTTGGTAAAACACCTTCAGCTGCTTGTCTTCGACCGCTTTACGCAGATGATTTTCCAGCTGCAAGCGCTCCAGGGTGCTGGTTTGCAAGCTATCGGTGTAGAACTGGAAATTGTTACCGCCCAAATGCTTGGCGTGCTGCATGGCCATGTTCGCCTGATTGACCAATGCGGAGATTTCCCGGGCGTTGTCCGGCAACAGGCTGATGCCCATGGAAGCACTGACCACCAGTTCATGACCCTCGACGGTCACCGGCAAGCGCAATTTGGCCGCCAGGCGCGTCGCCACCCGCGCCAGGCTGGAGAGGTTGCCGTAGGCATTGAACAGCACGGCGAACTCATCGCCGGACAAGCGCGCGATGGTGTCTGCCTCAGGTAATGCATTGACCAGGCGCCGGGCCATTTTCCGCAACAGCTGATCGGCCACTTCGTGGCCCAGGCTGTCGTTGAGCTGCTTGAAGCGATCCAGATTGATATGCAGCAGCGCCAGGCTGCGATAACCGCCCTGACGCACCCGCTGATGCGCCTCGCCAAGCCGTTCGCGGAACATCGAGCGATTGGCCAGGCCCGTGAGTTCGTCGTGATGGGTCAGGTAGCGCATGCGCTCTTCGGATTCTCGCCGGGCCGAGAGATCCGAGAAAAAACCGACTATATGACTGACATTTCCCCGGAGATCGCGTACTGCATTCAATTGCAGCCATTGCGGATACATCTCGCCGTTCTTGCGGGTTTCCACCAGCTCACCCTGCCAGCTGCCATGCTGTTCCAGCGCTTGATGGATCGCACCGTAATGCCGGCGCGCGTCGCGGCTGCAGGGCAACTCCACCACGTTGCGCCCGAGCATCTCCTCGATTTCGTAGCCAGTGACCCGGCTGAAAGCTTGATTGACCGCAATCAAGGCATAACCCGGATCGAAAATCACGATCCCTTCGCTGGCGGCCTCGAAAACAGTCGCGGCCAACTGCCGTTGTTCCTCCTGGGCCTTGCTGGCACTGATATCGCGCCGCGTACCTACCATGCGAATTACCCGGCCGTTGTCGGCGCGTTCGACCGCCCGCCCGCGGTCCTCGATCCACACCCAGTGGCCATCACCATGCCGCACGCGGTACTCGATCTGGTAATCCTCGGTGCGGCCCTTCAAATGCTCAACCAACGCCCTTTTCAGTGCAGGCAGATCGTCGGGGTGCAGGCGGGGTTTAAGGTGGCGCAAGATGGCGGTCACCTGCTCCGGCTCCAAGCCAAACAGTTCCTGGATCTGCGTGTGATGGACTTCGTCGGTTTGCAGGTTCCAGTCCCACAGTCCCAGTTCGCTGGCCTTCAATGCCAGCGCCAGGCGCGCCTCGCTCTTGCTCAGCGCCTGGTTGGCCGCGTCCAGCTCCAGGCTGCGCTGGGCGACACGACTTTCCAGGTCGACCTGGATTTCACGCAATTCGTCTTCGGCACGCCGACGCTGATCGATTTCCCGGGTCAGCTCCTGATTGAGCTGGTCGCTGCAGTTCTGCACTTGCTGCAGATGTTCGATCAGCGCCTGATTCTGAAAGCGTCGCAGCAGGCCGCGATCGATCAGTCGATTCACTTGCCAGGCGACCACACTCAAAGCGCCCAGCAAAATCAGGCCGAACCAGCCCCAACCGTGCCCCTGCTCTTCCCCACCCCAGAACATATAGGCAATGGCCGGCAGCAGGCAGGGCAAGGTGAAAGACAGGAACGCCGGCAAACTCACTGCGTAGGCCACACTGGCCGAAAGCGCCGCGGCACCGATCAGGCCGAAGACCCACGCTTGTTGAATGAAGTTATCGGCGGGAACCAAGGCAATACCGGCACCGGCCAGGGTCAGGCCAGTGAGCCCCGAGCCCAGTAGAAACATGCGCCGCCAGATCGGATGCGCCTGGCGGTTGGGAATCGCCGAATCGAAGGCCGCCACCTGGATCACTCGCAATGCCACCAGCGACAGCAACCACACCAGCCAGACACTGACCAGGAAGTAACGCTGCGGACTCCAGAGCAAACCGGCGCACACCAGGCCATTGATCAACATGAACAGCGTGGGCAACAAGGAACCTTGATACAACAGACGCGTGCGTTCGACCGCCATTTCCATGGCGTATCGTTTACGAATAACCCGGGGTTCCACGGAAGGGCCCGACAGGTCGAAGCTGAGGGTCATAGGCAGTGTTCTTGTTCTTATAATGATGAGCATGAGCCCGAAACGTCGACGGAGCATACACAACGCAAAGCGTGGACCAAACCGCTACCGATCAAAAAACAGACAAAATTTGCCCGCCGCCAGTCATGGCAGGATGCCTTCAGACAGGGCCGGACAACGCTTGCAGCCGATGACTGACCGGTCGTCCATGGGTAACTTTCATCGGCTAAAGCAAAGCGGGGTTTGCCCGGGGTGACGCAGCCCCCTAGAATGCCCCGATGCGCGATGATCTCTCCCTTCTGCTGAACTCCCTCAACGATGCCCAACGCCAGGCCGTAGCTGCCCCCGTGGGTCGTCAGTTGGTCCTGGCCGGTGCTGGTTCCGGTAAAACCCGAGTGCTGGTGCACCGTATCGCCTGGTTGATCCAGGTCGAAAACGCCTCGCCCCACTCCATCCTGTCGGTGACCTTCACCAACAAGGCTGCGGCCGAGATGCGCCATCGCATCGAGCAGTTGATGGGTATCAACCCCGCCGGCATGTGGGTCGGCACCTTCCACGGCCTGGCGCACCGCTTGCTGCGGGCGCACTGGCAGGAAGCAAGCTTGAGCCAGACCTTCCAGATTCTCGATAGCGACGACCAGCAACGCCTGGTCAAGCGGGTGATCCGCGAGCTCGGCCTGGACGAACAACGCTGGCCCGCCCGCCAGGCCCAATGGTTCATCAACGGGCAGAAAGACGAAGGCCTGCGCCCTCAGCACATTCAAGCCAGCGGCGATCTGTTCCTGGCGACCATGCGCAGCATCTATGAGGCCTACGAGGCGGCCTGCCTGCGCGCCGGCGTGATCGACTTCTCCGAATTGCTGCTGCGCGCGCTTGACCTGTGGCGCGATCACCCCGGCCTGCTGGCGCACTATCAGAAGCGCTTCCGGCACATCCTGGTGGACGAGTTCCAAGACACCAACGCCGTGCAGTACGCCTGGTTGCGCCTGCTGGCCAAAGGTGGCGACAGCCTGATGGTGGTCGGCGACGACGACCAGTCGATCTATGGCTGGCGTGGCGCGAAAATCGAGAACATCTACCAGTACTCCGAAGATTTCCCGGACGCCGAAACCATCCGCCTGGAACAGAACTATCGCTCCACCGCTGGCATCCTCAAGGCCGCCAACGCCTTGATCGCCAACAACACCGGGCGCCTGGGCAAAGAGCTGTGGACCGACGGTGGCGACGGCGAAGCTATCAACCTGTACGCCGCGTTCAACGAACACGACGAAGCCCGCTACGTTGTCGAAACGATCGAAAGTGCGCTGAAAACTGGCTTGGCTCGCAGCGATATCGCGATTTTGTACCGCTCCAACGCCCAATCGCGCGTGTTGGAAGAAGCCTTGCTGCGTGAGCGCATTCCCTACCGCATCTACGGCGGCCAGCGCTTCTTCGAACGCGCTGAAATCAAGAACGCCATGGCTTACCTGCGCTTGCTCGAAGGCCGTGGCAACGATGCCGCGCTGGAACGGGTGATCAACGTGCCGGCCCGGGGCATCGGCGAGAAAACCGTCGAGGCGATCCGCGACCATGCCCGGCACAGCGATGTGTCGATGTGGGAAGCGATGCGTCAGCTGGTGGCCAACAAAGGCGTTACCGGCCGCGCAGCCAGCGCATTGGGCGCGTTTGTCGAGTTGATCGAGAACCTCGCCGCCAAGTGCATGGAAATGCCGTTGCACCTGATGACCCAGACCGTCATCGAGCAGTCGGGGCTGATCGCCTACCACGAAGCGGAAAAAGGCGAGAAAGGCCAGGCTCGGGTAGAAAACCTTGAGGAACTGGTCAGCGCCGCGCGCAACTTTGAAAACAGCGAAGAGGACGAGGACCTGACGCCGCTGGCGGCCTTCCTCGGTCACGCGTCGCTGGAAGCCGGCGATACCCAGGCCGACGAACACGAAGACAGCATTCAGCTGATGACCCTGCACAGCGCCAAGGGCCTGGAATTCCCCTATGTGTTCCTGGTGGGCATGGAAGAAGGACTGTTCCCGCACAAGATGAGCCTGGAAGAGCCAGGCCGTCTTGAGGAAGAGCGTCGCCTGGCCTATGTCGGCATCACTCGGGCCATGCAAAACCTGGTGATGACGTATGCTGAAACCCGACGCCTGTATGGCAGCGAGACCTACAACAAGGTCTCGCGATTCGTACGCGAAGTGCCCAAGGGCCTGATTCAGGAAGTGCGGCTGTCCAACAGCGTCAGCCGTCCGTTCGGCGGCAACCAGTCGATGAACGGCAGCAACCTGTTCAGCGGCAGCGAGATTCCGCAGACCGGCTTCAGCCTGGGCCAGGCGGTGCGCCACTCGATCTTCGGTGACGGCGTGATCCTGAACTTCGAAGGCGCCGGCGCGCAGGCGCGGGTCCAGGTGAATTTCAGCGAAGGCAGCAAGTGGTTGATGCTGGGCTACGCCAAGCTGGAAGCGATCTGACGGCTGGAAAATCGCAAGCTTCGCCAGCGCCTAAACTGTAGGGACTGGCGAAGCCTGCGATCCTTTACACGGCCACGCTGGACCCAAATACATCCTTTCCTACAGAACTTATCTACTTCTCCTACAGACCAAAGTTAACAGGCCCTATTGCGCTGACTGAAGCTGAATGAAACCTGTCAGGCAAAAGCCCGAAACACTCTGCCGCTAGCCAGTAACACTTCAGCTGTGCAACATGGCGCGCGTGCCTTCCACAAATGGGAATTCCCTTTATGAAACGTTTTCTTAGCATCGCCATGGCGTTGTGCATCGGCCTGACGATGAGCCTCGACGCCAATGCCGCCAAGCGCTTTGGTGGTGGCAAAAGCGCAGGCGCTGCGCCGACACATCAAACCAGCCAGATGGCTCCTTCTTCTCCAGGCATGGGCGGCGCCGCAGCGACCGCTGGTGCAGCCGGTGCCGCTGGCGCCGCAGCGAAGGCCGGTGGCGCTTCGCGCTGGCTCGGCCCTCTGGCTGGCATCGCCGCCGGTGGCCTGCTGGCGTCCATGTTCATGGGCGACGGCTTCCAGGGCATGCAGATCTTCGACATCCTGATCATGGCCGTCATCGCGTTCCTGGTCTTCCGATTCATCGCCGCCCGTCGTCGCAAGCAGCAGGAGCACATGGCTCCGGCAGGCTACGCACCACCTATGCAGCGTGAAGCATTCGAACAGAAGCCTGCTGGCGGTTCGATCTTCGGCGGTTCGGCTGCACCGGTTACCGCTCGTCCGGTCATCAACGCACCGGCCTGGTTCAATGAAAAGAACTTCATTGAAGCGGCCCGTAACCACTTCCAGTCCCTGCAACAGCACTGGGACGCCAACGAAATGGACAAGATCGCCGAGTTCGTGACCCCGCAGATGCTGGAGTTCCTCAAGCGCGAACGCGCCGACCTGGGTGATGGCTTCCAGGCCACCTACATCGATAACCTCGTTGTGCAACTGGACGGTGTGGATGATCGCGCCGACAAGACCATCGCCACCCTGACCTTCAGTGGCGTGTCGAAAACCTCGCGTTTCGACCAGGGCGAAGTGTTCAGCGAAAGCTGGAACATGGAACGTGCACAGGGCGAGAACCAGCCTTGGCTGGTGGCCGGTATCCGCCAGAACGGCTGATCACCCTCCACGCTTCACTTGCTGTAATAAAAAACCCCAGCCTCGGCTGGGGTTTTCTATTTCGCGGTTGCATCTATAGCGAGCTACTGTATAAACCGCCCCATATAAACCGCGCCATACAAGCAAGAGGATCCCGGACGTGGAAGAAATCATCGAACAACTGCGTGAAGCCAACGAGCCGGTACCGGTCCCCTTGGAGTTGCCCGACGAAGACCTGCTGGTCGAGATCGAAGAACAACTGTTCATCGATATTCCATTCGTCTTCAGGGAGTTCCTGCTGACCGTCAGCGACGTGGTCTATGGCAGCCTGGAGCCGGTCACCGTCACTGACCCGCAATCCCACACCTACCTGCCGGACGTTGCCGCCAACGCCTGGGATGCAGGCGTAGATCGCAGCCTGATTCCAATCTGCCAGGACGGCGACGACTACTACTGCGTCGAAGAAGACGGCACCGTCGTGCTCTGGCAGGCCGAAGAAGAACTGATCGCCGAAGAAACCTGGGAGTCGGTATGGCACTGGGCGCGGGACGTCTGGCTGGAAAGCTGAGCCTGCCGACGCCCCACCTGCTCAATGCCCCGGCGAATCCTTGTGGTTTTCCAGGGTATCGAGCAAGGCCACCTGCATCCGTGTATGCACGCGGATGAACCAGCGCCACAGCAACGCCGCTACGGCGGCCGCGACGACGGCGATCAGGACCAGCAACTTGTTGGTCGGCAAGATACTGGCCGACAAGGCTGCCAACAGCAGGAAAATCACCAGCAGCGACAGGATCGGGATCACTTCGGAGATCACCCGGCGCACTCGCTGCGTGTGACGGCCCGCCATCTCCGGTTTGACGCCCATTTCCGCCAGCAACATCGACAATGCCTTGAGCTTGCGATACGCGGCAATCAGGAATGGCAGCGACAACAGCAGCGCCCCACCCCAGATCAACGCTTTCTGCCAGCTCGGGTCGCTGATCCAGCCTTGCAAGTAAGTGGATATGCCTTCGGCGAAGTAGGCGCCGGAAAAGAAGATCGCGATCACCAGCGCCAGATTGACCCCCACCTGCAGCAAGATCCGCCGAATCATCGATGCCAGCAATGCGCCCTGCCCTTGCGGCTGGATGCTGCGCAGCCATTCGCCGTACATGCCCAGCACTCGACCCAGTCGTTGTGGCATCACCGCGGCCAGCTTGATCGACAACGGGTCCGCTGCCCGGATCAGATAGGGCGTCAGCAACGTGGTGATCACTGAAACCGCCACGGCCACCGGATAAAGAAAGTTACTGGTGACCTGCAGGGTCATGCCCAACGAAGCGATGATGAATGAGAATTCGCCAATCTGTGAAAGCCCCATGCCGACGCGCAGTGAGGTACGTCCGTCGTTGCCGGCGATAAAGGCGCCAAGGCCACAGGACAGCATCTTGCCCAGCACTACCGCCACGGTGATCACCGCAATGGGCCAGGCGTATTGCAGCAGGATCATCGGATCGAGCATCAGGCCGATGGCGACGAAGAAAATCGCACTGAACAGGTCGCGAACCGGTTCGATCAGGCGCTCGATTTTGAGTAACTGCCGGGACTCAGCCATGATCGCGCCAATCAGGAACGCACCAAGCACCATGCTGTACTCAAGCTTGACCACCAGCAGGCAGAAGCCAAAACACAGGCCCAGCACGGTGATCAGCAGCATTTCATTGCTTTCGAACTTGGCCACGTAAGCCAGCAGGCGCGGTACCAGCAGGATACCAATGACCAGCGCGACGATCATGAACAGCGAAAGCTTGCCGACGGTGGAGAACACCTCACCCGAACTGACCGTGCCGCTGACCGCGATGCTCGACAGCAAGGCGATGATGCCGATACCCAGGATGTCTTCGACGATCAGTACGCCAAAGATCAACTGCGCGAAGCGCTGGTTTTTCATCTTCAGGTCATTGAGCGCCTTGACGATGATGGTGGTCGAGGAAATGGCCAGGATCGCCCCGAGGAACAGCGAGTCCATGGTGTTCCAATCGAACCAGCGACCAATTTCGTAGCCGATCCAGATCATCAGGACAATTTCGAGGAATGCCGCGATGAACGCCGTGGCGCCAACCTTGAACAACTTGCGCAGGCTGAACTCCAGGCCCAGGCAGAACATCAGGAAAATCACCCCCAGTTCAGCCAGGGTCTTGATGGTTTCTTCGTCGTGGATCAGGCCGAACGGTGGTGTGTGCGGGCCAATGATGAAACCCGCCACGATGTAACCCAACACCACCGGTTGCTTCAGACGATGGAAAAGCACGGTCACCACGCCTGCGACCAACATGATCACTGCCAAATCCTGAATAAAGCTGATGGCATGCATGGCGTGGGGCTCCTTGGGGTGACATGGCGCTTTTCGTGTAGGAATTTTCCCTTGGGTCTGGGCTTTTGCAGGGTAACACCGCGACTACGGGCGCAAAGGCGGTGCAATATATGGAAACAGATCGATTGGGCGTGACGGCGGCCGCCTGCGCGGCGTCCCGATAACTGTTGGTTTGAAAAAAACCGCTGAAGCGCCCGCAGAGGTGCGTCCCTCAAACCTTGCCTTGACCCGTGAGAACGCTATGGAACCCGGAAACGCCCAGCTGTCGATGACAGTATTGATGACCCCCGACATGGCCAATTTCTCTGGCAACGTGCACGGCGGCACCCTGCTCAAATACCTCGACGAAGTGGCTTACGCCTGCGCCAGCCGCTATGCCGGCCGCTACGTGGTGACCCTGTCGGTGGACCAGGTGATTTTCCGTGAGCCGATCCATGTCGGCGAACTGGTGACCTTCCTTGCATCGGTCAACTACACCGGCAACACCTCCATGGAGGTGGGCATCAAGGTGGTGACCGAGAATATCCGTGAGCGCTCGGTGCGCCATACCAACAGCTGCTTCTTCACCATGGTCGCGGTGGATGACCAGCGCAAGCCTGCCCCGGTGCCACCGCTGCAACCCGTAAACAGTGAAGACAAGCGCCGCTACATGCAGGCCCAGCAACGTCGTCAGATTCGTCAGGAGCTGGAAAAGCGCTATCAGGAAATCAAGGGCGACGCGTAAGGCAAGAGACCGCAGCCTCCTGTAGGGACTGCCGAAGGCTGCGATCTTTTCGCCATAACCGGATCACAAACTGATCGGCGTCGCCTCGAACCGCACCCGCGGATGGGCGATCCGGTCCTGAGCCCGAACCAGTTCCAGCTCATAGCTGGCGCACGCCTGGGTTTCCAGCAACACCTCATGCACCGCCGACGCAGCGAATTCGAATGCCGCCACCAGGCTGTCACCCAGCAGGACGCGAGCCAGGAACAACCCGGACGTCAGGTCGCCAACACCCACCGGCTGACGCGGAAACGCCAGCAGCGGACGCTGCAGATGCCAGCTGCCTTCGGCCGACACCAGCAACATCTCAAAGACATCGGCCTTTTTGCCGGGATAGTCCAGGTGCTTGATCAGCACCGCCTTCGGTCCACGTGCCAGCAGCGCACGCGCCATCGCCAGACAATCGAACAGCGACTGCGGCTTGCGCCCCGAGAAGCTGTCGAGCTCCAGTTGATTGGGGCACATGAAGTCGGCCACGCTGGCGGCCTCCTCCAGCAGGAAATCACTGACTTCCGCCGGCACGCTGCAACCCTTCTCCGGATGGCCCATCACCGGGTCACACAGGTACAGCGCCTTGGGGTTGATCGATTTGATTTTCTCCACACCCGTCAGTATCGCCCGGCCCTGGGCCGCACTGCCGAGGTAGCCGGACAGCACCGCATCGCAGTTGCCCAGCTCGCCAATGGCCGCGATACCATCGACAAGATCGGGAATCTGGTGCGGCGCCAGCACATCACCGGCCCACTGGCCGTATTGGGTGTGGTTGGAGAACTGCACCGTGTTGAGCGGCCAGACATTCACCCCGACCCGCTGCATCGGGAAAACCGCGGCACTGTTGCCGGCGTGACCGAACACCACGTGGGATTGGATAGCGAGCAGATGGGGCGTACGTTTCATGCGGTGAGTTATCCGTAAAACGATTGAAATTCAAGCCGCGCAGTATGCGACTAAACACAGCCTGTACGACAGACCGGCGACACAGTTAAGCTGACACTATCTTGTTGGAGCACCCTGTTGATGCTGACCCTTGGAAATATTTTAGTGCTGATGCTTTTCGCCACCGCGGGTGCCTGGCTGTGGCACAACCATGGCTTGCGCGAACACGCACTGGAGCGGGTAAAGCAGCATTGCGGCAAGCTCGGGATCGAGCTGCTGGATGGCAACGTGGCATTGAAAAAAATCGCGTTCATCAAGGATGCCAATGGTCGGCGACGATTGGCCCGTGTATATAACTTCGAATTCACCGTGACCGGCGAGACCCGCCACAACGGGACCATCACCCAATTCGGCCCCCACAGCGCACAGATCGAACTGGCACCTTATCCCGTGCCATTCGACGACACCCCCACCGTGGTGGATGTAGTCAAGCCGCGTGCCGAAGTGATCGAGCTGAGCCAGTGGCGACAGGAGCACACCAAGTGGCGGCCTTGAATCAACAGATCCCGCGCCCCCTGTAGGAGCTGCCGAAGGCTGCGATTTTTTTGATGTTCACCCCAACCGACAGCCCGCCAGCCCCCGTTGCAGCACCTCGACATCCTGCAACCCACCAAAAATCAGTTCAATCCGCGAATCCTGCCGCCATTCGCTGGGCCGCCACGCCAGCACCGCGTTATCCAGCGCATTCGCCGACACCCACCCCCCGGGGCTGTGGATAACCATCTTCGCCCGCCGCCAGTCAAGGCCAGCGAGCCAGCGTACGATCCTGTCTGTATCAAAGGCCTGACTCGGATGCCAGCGCCAGCCAATGCTCCAGCCGCCATCCTGCTCCTGACTCAGGCAGATCGGCAGTGCCGGATCAGTCCAGATCGCCGGCAACTGCGCCAGCCCCTTGGGTGCCACAAAGTTATCCACACCCGCCTCAGCCCGCACGCCCAGGCCCGGCAATTGGCTCAATGGCATGGCCGCCTGGTGCGACCAGTACAGCGGGCGCTCCGGCAATTGTGCGGCAAGTCGCTGACGGGCGATGTCATCGAGGTGTTCCGACTTGTTCATCAGCAACAGACCGGCGCCCTCCAGCGCGTCCTGTTGCGCCGCCGGTAGCGGCTTGCCAGCGGCAAGCGCCTGGGCGTCCAGTACCAGAACGCAAGGTTGGACGCTCAGGACACCTTGCCACGGTGCTTCCCGCAACTGCCTGAGCAACTGCACCGGATGCCCCAACCCGGACGGCTCGATGAACAGTCGATCCGGTCGCGCCTTGCGCAGCAAACGACCAAGACCGACCTGAAACGGCGCACCGTTGACACAACACAAACAGCCCCCGGCCACTTCACCCAGTGCGATACCATCGGCATCACGGGTCAGCAACGCGGCATCGATACCGATCTGACCGAATTCGTTGATCAACACCGCCCAGCGCTCGCCAGCGGGCCGTTGTGCCAGCAGGTGCCTGATCAGGCTGGTCTTGCCGGCTCCCAATGGCCCGGCGATGACATGGGTGGGTATGTTCTGCAACATGATCGAGAATGTCTGAGGAGTTCAGGATGCGGTGGATAGGATGGTCGTTGCTGCTGGCGCTCAACTGCGGCGAGGCAATGGCCCAGGCTTGCGTGGTCCACAGCCAGGCGGAACGGCTCGACGTGAAAGTCTGCCAGCAAAACCGCAATATTCCGCAAAAGCTCTTCGCCGACGGCTTCTGCCAGCCAAGCCTTGCCGGGCAGAAAGTCGAGGTGCAGTACGTCGACCAATGCCCTGCCGGGGCGTTCGGCGTGTGCAGCAACGCCCAAGTCGCCAATATGCCCTACCGGCAGGATATTCACTATTACGGCGTTGCCACGGATGCGGCGTATTTGAAGCCGTTTTGCGAAGCCCAGAGCCAGGGGACCTGGCTCAAGCCTTGAGGGTCAGGCCGCGTCCTCGTACCAAGGGCCGAACGGATCAGGCAACCGGCGCCAGCCCTCTGCGCCGAGCAGCATCTCCTCATCGCTCAACAGACACTCTTCGAGTTCGGTGGTGAGCCGCGCGAAATCGATGTCCTGGCCAATGAAAACCAGTTCCTGGCGGCAATCCCCGCTAGCGTCCTCCCAGTTCCGCAGGATGGCGGCGGTGCTTTCCTGGTCCTGTGGCCATTGATCCTTCGGTACGAAACGCCACCAGCGCCCGGCAAATCCATAACGCATCATCCCACCCGCCTGGGACCAGCTGCCAGCATCCATATGTTTGCTCGCCAGCCAAAAGAAGCCCTTGGAACGCAGCAGCTTGCCATTGAGCCACGGACCGTCGATGAAGTTGAAGAACCGCTGCGGATGGAAGGGGCGACGCGCGCGATAGACGCAGGACGCGATGCCATATTCGTCGGTTTCCGGCACGTGTTCGCCGCGCAGTTCCTGCAACCAGCCCGGCGACTGCGCCGCCTTCTCGAAGTTGAAGCGACCGGTATCGAGGATCTTCTCCAACGGCACTTCGCCCATGACCATCGGGATGATTTGCGCCTGAGCGTTGAGTCGCCCCAGGATCGCCATCAGCTCCTCGCGTTCGCGGCGACTGATCAGGTCGATCTTGCTGATCAGGATGACGTCGGCGAACTCGATCTGCTCGATCAACAGATCGGTGATCGCGCGCTCATCCTCCTCGCCCAGCGTTTCGCCACGGGAAGCCAGGCTTTCGGCGTCCTGGAAGTCGAGCAGGAAATTCATGCCGTCAACCACAGTGACCATGGTGTCGAGCCGGGCGATGTCGGAGAGGCTCTGGCCGCTTTCGTCGCGAAACGTAAAGGTCTCCGCCACTGGCAGCGGTTCTGAAATGCCGGTTGATTCGATCAAGAGGTAATCAAAACGACCCTCACGGGCGAGCGACCCCACCTCCTCCAGCAAGTCTTCACGCAAGGTGCAGCAGATGCAGCCGTTGCTCATTTCCACGAGTTTCTCTTCTGCACGATTGAGGCTGACATCGCGCTGGACCTCGCTGCCGTCTATGTTGATTTCACTCATGTCGTTGACGATGACCGCGACTCGCAGCCCATTTCTATTACGTAATATGTAATTTAAAAGTGTACTTTTTCCTGCACCAAGAAAGCCCGAAAGGACGGTTACGGGAAGGCGTTTTGGCATCAGATGTTCCTCACACTGGAATCCATAAAAAAGGTATCGTCGCTTCAACGTTATCATATAACATTGCATTGCACCTCAACGACGGACCTTCCCATGAACGCGCTGACTTTGCCCGATATCGCTGCGCAGGCCTCACGCCAAGCCCTGTCACTGGAGTGGGTGGGCATGTGTGGCATTGCCCTACCCGTTTTGCTCGACGGCAAACTATTGTCTGCAACGGCCGATGCCGGTGTGAGTCTCGATAACGACGAGGCGCGCGGTATCCATATGTCGCGGCTGTACCTGGCGCTGCAAACGCTTGAGCAAGAAACGCTCTCGCCCAAGCTGCTGCGACAGGTTTTGAGCAGCTTTCTGGACAGTCACGAAGGACTGTCAAACAGCGCTTATCTGAATATTCACACCGACTTGCTGTTGAAAAGGCCGGCATTGATCAGTCCATTGGCTGGCTGGAAAAGCTATCCCGTCAGCATCGAAGCACGCTTGAAAAACGCGATGTTCCACGTGGAACTTAAAATCGCCCTCCCTTATTCCTCAACATGTCCTTGCTCTGCAGCGCTTTCCCGACAGCTTATTCAGCAGAAATTTGTAGAAGATTTTGCCAACCAGGCTCTGCAACACACCGAGGTACTGGCTTGGCTGGGTTCCACTGAAGGCATCGTCGCGACGCCCCACAGCCAACGCAGCACAGCGCAATTGAGTCTGCGCCTGCATGATTCTCAGGAGGAGCTTGCACTGATCGCGGTTATCAACGACGCCGAAGCAGCCCTCGGCACCGCCGTCCAAACCGCTGTCAAGCGCGCGGATGAACAGGCGTTCGCGTTGGCCAACGGACAGAACCTGATGTTTTGCGAAGATGCCGCCCGGCGCTTGAACCTCGCCCTCAAACGCTCACCCGGCATCGCCGGATTTTTGGTTCGGGTTATCCACGCAGAAAGTTTGCATGCCCACGATGCCGTTGCTGAAAGCCGCTGGAACTGGGAGACCGCCTGATGCGTTTATGGGCGTTCCGTTAAGGTATTTATCGAGAGCGTGGTGTATATCCACATCGGTCTGGTACGCGACTACAAGGGCCTTGCAGCGCAAGTTTCGAATGGACACGACAAACGTCTAGATGACAGCGAACGGGGATGGATCTAAGGTTTATCCGCTACGCATGTGATCGAAGCATTCGAGAATAACAATCATGATCCAGATCACTTTGCCCGATGGTTCAATGCGTGAATACGATCAACCGCTGTCCGTGCATGAGGTTGCCGCGAGTATTGGCCCCGGGCTGGCCAACGCTGCGGTAGCGGGTCGGGTGGATGGCCTGTTGGTCGACTGTGAGTTCGTGATCCGGGCCAATGCCCGGGTCAGCATCGTGACGCCCCAGGAACCCGACGGCCTGGAGATCCTCCGGCGCTCCTGTTCGCTGATGCTGGCGATGGCGGTCAAGCAACTGCATGCCCATGCTCAATTGCGCACCGGGTCGGCCTTGGGAGACGGATTCTATTGCGAGTTCAGTGTCGAGCGCCCAATGATGACCGCTGATCTGCCGCTGATCGAAGCGCGCATGCAATCATTGGCGGCGACCAACCATTCGATCCGCCGCAGTCGGAGCTCTCCGTCATCCGCCGATCTGTCGCTGTACCGCCTCGGGGATACCGAGTATTTGACGGCCGGCCCCCACGTCCCCACCACCAGAGTCCTGCAGGCCTTTGCCCTCGATCACATCAACGGCACCCTGCAGCAACGCATCTATGGTACCTGTTGGTCCAGCCACCAAGAGCTACAGCAGTGGCGCCTGCCGGCCCATGTGGTAGTCGTCAGCATGGATGACCGCCAGGCCAGCTATGCCCATGCGGTCACCGAACGCTTGCGCCGCAGTGGCGTGCGCGCACTGGCAGATCTACGTAATGAGAAGGTTCGCCACAAGATTCGACATCACAGTCAGACGGTGCCGTACCTGGTGGTGGTCGGAGAAAAGGAAAAGGCTGGCGGGTATGTCAGCGTGCGTAATCGCAACGGGGAGGATTTTGGCAGGATGAAGATTGAGGCGGTGTGTGAGTGGTTGGGGCAACCAGGGATTTCAGGTGCCTGATCCAACAAGCCTCGCTCCGGAAGAACGAGGCTGCCTGCGAAACTGTTTACGCTCTTGGCTTCACGGTACCGCAATCCTGCCCCAACCAGACCGCACGGGTATCGAGGCTACCCTTCTGCTGAATGCCGGTGGCGTTGAACGTACCGTTGACCTTGGTGGTGAACTCGCGATCGCTGAGGAACGTGGCAACACCCGCACCCTGCGCTTTCGGGCAGCTGAAACGGAATTTCCACTGATTGCCGGTACGCTCGGTGATTTGCTGGGTGCAGCCCGATTGTGGATCGGTCAGGGGAATATTGTCGCTCTTGACCTGCTCTGGCGTCAGGCATGCCCGGATACCTTTGCCGCCCATGGTGATGCCCTGCTTCTCCAGCTGGGCGCGCTGTTCAGGGGTCATCTGGCTTTGAATCTGACCGAGGATCAATTGCAGATCCGGCAGGTTCTGGTCATCGACTTTCATGTTGCTCGAGGTCAATTCCCACAAACCTGGCTGCAGCATCTGCGCGTGAGCCGCCACAGGAAGTACCAAACCAAATGCCATGGCCAAACCCAGCAGACGAACGTTCATCGAGTAACTCCTGATCAGTAGTGGCCGTTAGACGTCGCCGGCGGGCTTCGGTTCATGGGCCAATTAAATAGCGACATTCTGCACGGAACATGGTCTGTTAAGCATTGAATCTTCAGGAGCAAGGCTGCCCCCATGGATTATTTTGGACCGCATGTTTTCGGTTATGTCATCGCGCTGCTGCACTCATTGGGCCTGATCGCGGCAATCCATGCCGTGCTCACTGTCCGAACCGCCCAAGGCTCGATTGCCTGGGCGCTCTCATTGTTGTTCATGCCTTACCTGACACTCATCCCCTATCTGGTATTCGGCCGCAGTTCCTTCGACGGTTACATCAAGGCGCGGCGCCAAGCCAACGAGGAGATGCGCAAGGCCGTTTCAGAGCTCAACTGGCGGCCATGGGTGGAGGAAGCCCTCACCGCCCGAGCTTCCAGCGCCTACGCGTCGTTACGGGCGATGCCGAAGCTGGGGCGCATGCCTTGCCTGGCAAACAATGAAGTGCAGTTGCTGGTTAACGGTCATGCGACCTTCCAGGCGATTTTCCACGCCATCAGCCAGGCCAAAGAAGCCGTATTGGTGCAGTTCTTCATCATCCACGACGACCGCCTGGGCCGACGCCTGCGAGACCTTTTGCTGCAAAAAGCCAGTGAAGGCGTGGCGACTTACCTGCTCTACGACCGCATCGGCAGCCACTCACTGCCCCACAGTTACGTCCAGTCGCTGCGCGATGGTGGCGTCGCGGTCAAAGCCTTTGCCACCCGCAGCGGCTGGCTCAATCGCTTCCAGGTAAACTTTCGCAACCACCGCAAGATAGTGGTCGTCGACGGTATTCTTGGCTTCGTCGGCGGCCACAACGTCGGCGACGAATACATGGGCGAGAAGCCACCCTTGGCACCGTGGCGCGATACCCATGTGCAAGTACGTGGGCCGGTAGTGGCCTGCATGCAGGAGTCTTTCGCCGAAGACTGGTTCTGGGCGGCTCGGGAATTACCGCAGCTGATTCTGCCGCAGGTGTATCCGGACGACGGGGTGCTTTGCCAGATGCTCGCCAGCGGTCCGGCGGACGCTTATGAAACCTGCTCGCTGTTCTTCGTCGAAGCGATCCATGCATCGACTGAACGCGTGTGGATCACCAGCCCCTATTTCATCCCCGACGAAGCAGTTCTCGCCGCGTTACGCCTGGCGGTCTTGCGCGGCGTCGATGTGCGGATCCTGCTGCCATCTCGGCCTGACCACCGAATCGTCTACGCCGCTTCCAGCCTCTATGCCTTTGAAGCCGTGCGCGCCGGTGTGCGGGTGTTCCGTTACGAACCCGGGTTCCTGCATCAGAAGGTGGTATTGATCGATAGCGAAATCAGCGCCATTGGCAGCGCCAACATGGATAACCGTTCGTTTCGCTTGAATTTCGAAGTGATGCTGCTAACGGTCGACAAGGCGTTCGCAGCCCAGGTGGAGCAGATGCTCAACGATGACTTCGGCCTGGCTCACGAAATCGCCAAGGACGAAGGCCGGGAGACCCACCGCTTGCAGCAGGTCGGCATGCGGGTCGCCCGGCTTATTTCACCCATCCTCTAGGGATTGTAGATATCGTCTCGCGTCCACGGCAGCTCATGGCTGCCATCGGCGTGGGCCTTCACCGCGAGAATCTGGTGCAGGTTGATCCAGCCACGGGCGAACGCGTAGGCACAACCGGCCAGGTACAGGCGCCAGATTCGCAGGGCTTGATCAGGCACCAGTTTCGAAGCGGCCTCAAGGTTGTCTTCCAGCCGTTCGCTCCAGTGATCCAGGGTCCGCGCGTAGTGCAGGCGCAGACTCTCGACATCGACGATCTCCAGCCCTGCTTCACTGATCTCGGCAGAAATCATCGACAGGTGCGGCAGCTCGCCATTGGGGAACACGTATTTCTCGATGAAATCACCGGCCCCGCGTCCCACGGGACGTCCATCGATGTGCTTGGCGGTGATCCCGTGGTTCATCACCAGACCGCCCTCTTTCACCGCGCCGAACAGGGTTTTGCAGTACTCAGCCAGGTTCGCATGCCCGACGTGTTCGAACATGCCGACGCTGACCACTTTGTCGAAGCGCCCGTCCTGGGGCAGGTCGCGGTAGTCGAGCAACTGCAGCTCGACCAGATCCTCCAGGCCTTCTTCTTTAACACGCTCACGCGCCAGGCCCAGTTGCTCTTTGCTGAGGGTAATCCCAAATACTTTCGCACCGAACTCACGAGCCGCATACCGCGCCAACCCGCCCCAACCGCAGCCGACATCCAGCAAATACTCGCCTGGTTGAAGCCGTAACTTACGACACAGGTGGCGAAATTTTGCTTGCTGGGCTTGCTCAAGGGTTTCGCTGCCAGTCTCGAAATAGGCGCAGGAATAAGCCATGTCACTGTCGAGCCACAGCTGATAAAACGCGTTGGAGAGGTCGTAGTGGTAGGAAATCGCCTTGGCATCTGTCTCCTTGTCGTGGACAGTGCGCACAGGCTGACTGTCGAGCTCACCGAGCAATGCCTGGCTCCATTCATCACAGACCCGAATCACATCGCTGATGGAGCCTTCCAGCTCCAGTTTGCCCTCAACGAACGCCGCCCCGAGTGCATCAAGGCTAGGATGGGTGAACTGGGAAACCATTTGTGGGTCCTTGACCACAATAGTGACACTGGGCGTCGGCCCCAGATTGAATTCATGGCCGTCCCAGAGTCGCAGGCGTAACGGTAACTGCAGATTCTGTAAGGCCGGTGGAAGTTGCGCGAGCATGGAAAATCCCCCTTGTTTCAGACGTCTGCTGAGAGGTTAGACCATCCTTGAAAAGTAGCAGGCTATCGATTTGATAGCGATCTCCTATGAATCCAGTATGGCTCCGAATTCACAGAAATGACTGCTCTCACCTAAGATGACTGCAAATACGGCCAACAGTTCTGTATTTTCCAGCCCCTCACAACTCGTCCTTGAGCTTGAGAAGCGGCTCCTGAAAGCGCAGCAAACGCCCGGCATTGCCCAACACCAACAACGTACTGAGGTTATGCAGCAACGCCGCGATCATCGCACCTGCTGCCCCGAGCCAGCCAAACGCCGCGAAAGCAACGATCGCCAACGTCCAACCCAGACCGATAATCACATTGACTTGCAGGGTCTGACGGCATTGCCGGCTTAATCGCACACAGGTTCCAAGGCGCCGCAGATCGCTACCAATCAGCACGATATCCGCTGAAGCCAGCGCGATGTCTGCCCCGCCCGCGCCCATCGCCACACCCACAACGCCGGCCTTGAGCGCCAGCGAATCGTTGATACCATCGCCCACTACCATAGGACGAAAACCGTTACCGATTTCTTTCAGCACGCGATTCAACTTGTCCTCGGGCAGGGCCTGCGCTTCGACATCAACGATGCCGACATCGCGGGCGAGAGCGTCAGCGACACTGCGCCGGTCGCCGGTAAGCAGAAGTTGCCGGCCCAATCCCAGTTCCCTCAGCTCGCTCAAGGCAAATTGCGCTTCCGGTTTAACGCTGTCGGCCAACAACAACCAGGCGAGAAACTCGCCGTTAAGCGCCACCCCGGCAATGGGGCCGTCGTGGTCGGGAACGTCTGAGGTATTTATGCCCAACCGGGCGAACAACTCCGGCCGCCCCAGCGCGGCCTCGCCTTGCTCCGTCATGGCCACCACACCCAATCCCTGACGTTCGTGAATGTCCGCCAACAACAGACAATCCTCTTGGGCAACCAGCCCGGCCAGTGCCCGGCTGACCGGGTGGCTACTGGCGGAGCCGAGGCTGGCGGCGAGTTTCACGACCTGGTTGCGATCAGCCGACGGGCCCTCAATGGATTGCAGGCGCAAGGTGCCGAAAGTCAGGGTTCCGGTCTTGTCGACCACCAGCGATGTCAGGTCTGCCAGCTCCTCGAGAAACGCCGAACTGCGAATCAGAATGCCGTGCCGTGCTGCCACCGCTACCCCGGCAATCGCCGTTGCTGGCGCCGACAACACCAACGCACAAGGGCAGGCAGCCACCAACACCGCGAGCATGGCCTGGGCATCGTTGGTGATGAACCATGTCACTGCGGCCAGCAGCAACACCACGACCATGTAGCTCCCGGCGTAACGCTCCAGCAACCGGGTGATCGGCGGCTTCGAACGCTCGGCGTTTTGCATCAGCGCGATCACTTTGCCGAGGGTCGATTCGTGGCCGGTTCGAGTCACTTCAATGCGCAACAGGCCATCGAGATTGATCGCCCCACCAAATATCAACATGCCGACGCCCGCCTCCATCGGCACTGACTCACCGGTAATGGATGCGGTGTCCAGACTCGCCTGACCGGACAGCACACGGCCATCGGCCGGTACCCGATCACCGGCACGGACTTCCACCTGATCGCCTGCCCTGAGCGTAGTGTTATCGACTTCGACGACTGAGCCATCCGCCTGAACCTTGCGCGCGTGGCTGCGTGTCAGTTTGCCGAGGGCATGAATGTCTTCCTGCGAACCGATCACGCTGCGCTCTTCCAGCACATGGCCGAAGATCATGATGATCGGCAGCAATGCGGCGGTCAGCAAATCGCCCGTTGCCCAGGCTCCGAGCATGGCCAGGGCAATCAGTTGATCAGTGATGCCGTGCAGGCTCGGATACCGCAGGCTGTACCAGGCCGAACGCATCACGGGCACGGCCACCAGCACGGAAGCAAAACCCAGCAACAACTGGCTGACGCCGGTCTGTTCCGGCGACAACCAGCGCCAAACGAGGCCAAGCGCGAGCAAACCGAGTGCGAGCATGGCCAGGGTCAATTGGCGAGCAGCGCTGCGTTGTTCGGCCGAGGACAACATGCTCGGTGCAGCGGCTGATTGAGCGGTCATTGTGCTGCTCCCTGAATGATCAGGCGGGAATCGTCTAGTGGATCAACCGTGGTGACTGAACCAGCTTGGCCAAGAATTTTCGGCATCCGCTCGCGGTAGATTCGAAACAACATTTGCGGGTCTACGCCTTGTTGTTGCGTGCTGGCCAGACTCACCACCGTGGCGGTATCGGCAGACGCTTTCGCCAGCCGCTCACTCGCCTGGGCGTGGGCGACTTGCAGCGTGCGGTCGGCTTGTTCATTGGCTGCCTGGATCAGTTTCTCGGCGTCAGTGCGCGCGTTGGCAACGGCTTTGTCGGCTTGCTGGCTGGCGGTCAGCACGGCGTTGAAGGCGTTGACTGCAGGGCCCGGCAGACTCGATTGCACATCGACCCGCGCCACTTCGATTCCCAGCCCCTGCCCCGTCGTTGCCAATTGCGCGAGGCGTTGGTTGATGCCTTGCACCAGGTCTCCTCGCAAACGCTCGCGTCTTTCTGCTGCCTGATTGTCAGCGCCGGTCAACTCCGGTCGTGCGACCAGAATAGTGTCCAGATCTCGTGCCGCAGCGAGTGCCACGGCACTGCGGGTCACCAATCGATCCAGGGCCGGCAGCAAATGTTCGCCTTGAAGCACGAAGGCATAGGGCTGCGTAACCTTGTAGAAAACCCGCACATCCAGTTGCACCACACCGGCATCCCCGGTCAGCAAATAACCGGAACCGGCCAGTGCATCACTGATGGGCGACGCAAAACTTGCCGCGCGATCCGCCTGCAAGGCGGACTCTGTGCGCAACAGATTCTCCACCCGACGCTCGATTACCCGGTCGGCTGCCGGCAGCAAAATGACCTGTTCAAACGGTCGCGGCCAGGCCAGCAGCAAACCGGCATCCTGGATGCGATCCAGCGCGCCGAAGTGCAAAACCACCGCACGACTTTGTGGATCAATCTGTCGTACATTCGAGAACGCCCACACCAAAGCGGCCAATACCGTCACCGCATAGAGGGCGAGAAACGCCAAACGCCCAGCTTGAATCCATGGGCTGCTCAACTCATTTGTTCCACGTGGAACCAAATTCATGGCTGTGATCCGGGTTCATTTTCGAGCGTCGGCGGGCCCTCGACCAATGCCCGGAAAGGCGCGGAATCGGTACGCAGGATCAACTTCGTCCCCGGCGTGATCACGGTGCCCAAGGTGTCGAGCGAACGCAGCAGGTTATAAAGCTGAGGTGAACTGGCGTAGGCGCGACCATAAATCTGCGCGGCTTCAATCCGCGATTGCGCCTCAATGTCGGCGGCTTTCACCGAGGCGTCAGCCTGGACGATTCGCGCATCACGCTCAGCGGCAGAGCGAATTTGCGCCGCTTCGCGCTTGCCGATGGCGGTGCGTTCGGTGGCGATGGTTTCGCGCTCGGCACGCATGCGATCGACCGTCGCAGTGAGCGTGACCGACGGCAAGGTCAATCGCTCGATGCCGACTTGCAGCACTCGCACGCCATAGGTGGTCAGCAACTGCTGATCGATTTGCTTACGCAACTGAGCTTCAAAATCGGCGATGTGCACTTGATTGGCGTCAGTGTTCACCAGGCTGGCCAGATCGAAACTGCTGGCAGTCGTCTCGAGAGCCGAGCCGACGAAGGTGCGAATCTGCCGTGCCGCTTCGTCCGGCTGGTTTTGCACGGCGCGCATGAAGCGCTGCACATTGTCTGGATCACCCTGCACCTGCCAGGCCACGTAAGCCTGAACAATGATGCGCAAGCCATCGCGCGTACCCACATCCTGCAAACCACTGGACGTGGTGCGCAACCGCAGATCCACCGGAATCGCTGCTTCGAACGGCGCCGGCCAGCGCCAGCCAAGGCCAGGTTCCAACAACACTCGCGACGGATTGCCAAAACGCGTGATGACCGTCGCTTCTCCCGACCGCACCTGAACCAGGCTCGCAGCCGCCACGGCAAACGCCACCAACAAAGCCGCCCAGCCCATGCGTCGCCAAGGGAATGGGCCGGCTTCTTGCGGATCACCGTGGTGGTGATGACCATGGTGATGTCCGCCATGGCCGTGATCGTGGCTGCTGTGGTCAGCGTGATCGTGAGTATGTGACTGGCTCAATGGGCGGCTCCTGGCTGAGCAGTTTTACGCGACAGCGCAGGGTCTGCCGGCAACGTGAACGTACGGAGATCGATGGTCGGCGCATTGTTGTTACCGCCCAGGCGATGATCGAGGACTAACAACCTTGCATTGGCCAGGCCTTGGGAAAGCTGACCGAGGTAGTGCTCCAGCACGAAGGCCTGGCCGGCACTCGTATAAGCCTTGTGTTCGGCGGTAAATTTCAGGTCTGCGGCCTTGGCCGTCGTGTTGATTTCATAGGCCGTCGCCATTGCCTGGTCTCGGGCAATACTCGCTTGCAGTTGCGCCTGGTTGGTGGCTTCGGCGGCAGCTCCACGTTCACGGGCGATCAAAGCCTGCGCTCCGATCTGCGCAGCTTGCACGCCGTGATAGGCATTGGCGGCGCCCGCCGGGGGATGAATCGCTTCGACCACCGTGGCGAGAATTTCCACGCCACTGTCGAGTTTTTGCAGGTCGGCCTGCACGGCACGAGCAATCTCTTCGGCCAGCCCTACCCGATCCTCACCGAGCAAACCGTCAAGGGTTCGTGAGGCAAAGTCGTGGACGAGAATGCGGCTGGCGGTGCTGCGGATCAGCGTCGGTACATCTGCGCTGTTATAGGTCGCCGCCAACGCTGCCTGATCACTCAAACCGATGCGATAAACAAAACGCACGTCCATGTTGACGATCTGAAAGCTCTGCTTGGCGGCACGACTGCTGGCAATCACCTGGGATTTGTCGTTCACATGGCTGGCATCCCATAAGCGATTGGCGGTCATCGGCGCCGGGCCGTCGGCGGGCTCTAGCCGGACCGGCGCTGATGGTTCACCGACACTGGTGGCCAACTCGTGAACCACTCCGTTCTCGACCGTTAACACCCGGCCCAGCGGCCACGGCAAGCCAGCGTGCAGACCAGGACCAAACACCGTCACCGGTTTGCCGAAGCGCTCATAGATCCCCCGTCCTTGCAGCGGTATTTCGTGGACACCCGTCAGCGTCCAACCGACAAAGGCTACGATGCCCAGCACATGCAAAAATGCCCGCCGCATGTAAGTGAAAGCCCAGATCTGTCGAAGGTCGATGCCGAAGCGGTTGTGCAATTCGTGCTGCAGCGCCAGCAATGGCTGCGGCGGCCAGCGCAACATGTCGGCGCCAAAACTGCGCGCCAGCAATGCAGGTTCCAATTGTTCGCGGCGAGGACTGAACAATGACAGCACGCCACGCAGCAGTAACTCGAAGGCAACGAACCCTGGCAGCAGGCCGATCAGTACCGCCAGACGCACCGGCCAAACCGAGGTGTCATTGCCGAACAACAGGCACGACGCTCCAAGTATCAAGCTGATGATTGTCATGCGGGTCAACTGCGCCAAGGCGCCCGCCTCAGGCCATTGAGTGCTGTTTTGCTGAGCAAGCTGACGCTCCAGAACCAGCAAACCAAAGGCCAGCGATAAGGCGAAGGCCGCGCCGACAGTGGCCGAGATTCCCAAGGCTGCAGGCGGTAAATCAAGGTTCCATGCTTGTTCGACGCACAACAACGCCAGCAGCGCCCAACCGCCAAGCCATAGCGTCGGGGCACCGATTTGCCTGAGTAGTTTCAGGCAGCCCTGACTGATTCGATCCAGCAGGCGCTCGTACCAGCCCTTCAGGACGTCAGTTTCATCAGAGTCGACCACCAGCGCCACAGGATTCATCGCCCGCGTACGCCATTGCGCCACCCACCCGGCGGATTGAAAGCCGGCAACCAACACCAGCAACGCGGCACTCTGATTGAACAACAGGGCAGACCAAAGGGATTGCGGCGCGAACAGCCCGACAAAAAAACCCAGCACCAGGCCCAGTGCCGCAAGCACACCGAGGGCGATGGTATAGAGGCGCAATTGTCGCCCTTGAAAAACCGCCTGCTGAAAGCGCGGCAGCCTGGCTACCTGCGCCCCATCATCACCCTCTTCGAGATCGACTTGCATAACACCCCAGTGCTTACCTTTGCCCACGCGGAATTTCGTTACGATATAACGATACTGGTGAAATTTTCGTATCAACGCCCTATCTAAAGATGCCTTACCTGTCGCTAGGCTGAAGCCTTGACCGAAATGCATCGGAACACTCATATTACGCTCGTAATTTTATTCAACGACTACTTTTACCCCTCCCCATTCGCGTTCAATCCAGGAGTACATCCATGAGCACTTATGACGTCGTGATACTCGGTGGTGGCCCCGGTGGCTACAACGCAGCGATCCGTGCAGGTCAGCTGGGATTGAAGGCGGCCTGCGTAGAAGGCCGTGCCACGCTCGGTGGCACCTGCTTGAATGTGGGCTGTATGCCTTCCAAGGCATTGCTGCACGCTTCTGAACTCTACGACGCGGCCATGGGTGCGGAATTCGCCAACCTGGGCATCGAGGTCAAACCCACGCTCAATCTCGCCCAGATGATGAAACAGAAAGACGACAGCGTGACGGGGCTGACCAAGGGCATCGAGTTTCTCTTCCGCAAAAACAAGGTCGACTGGATCAAGGGTTGGGGCCACATCGACGGGCCGGGCAAAGTCACCGTGACGGATAACGCCGGGGCCAAGACCGAACTGAGTGGCAAAGACATCATTATCGCCACCGGTTCCGAACCCACTCCCCTGCCGGGCGTGAACATCGATAACCAACGCATCCTCGACTCCACCGGGGCACTGTCATTGACCGAAGTGCCGAAGCACCTGGTGGTGATCGGCGCCGGGGTGATCGGCCTGGAGTTGGGTTCGGTCTGGCGGCGCTTGGGCGCGCAAGTGACCGTGGTCGAATACCTTGATCGGATCTGCCCGGGGGTTGACGGCGAAGCAGGCAAAACCCTGCAACGCTCCTTGAGCAAGCAAGGCATCAGTTTCAAATTGAGTTCAAAAGTGACCAGCGCCACAACGTCCGCAACCGGTGTTCAACTCAGCATCGAGCCCGCCGCAGGCGGCAGCGCCGAGTCGCTGGAAGCCGATTACGTACTGGTGGCGATCGGACGCCGGCCTTACACCCAAGGACTGGGGCTGGAGAACGTCGGCCTCGCTACGGATAAACGCGGCATGCTCGCCAACAAGGGCCCTCGCACCGAAGCCGCAGGCGTCTGGGTGATTGGCGACGTGACGTCCGGCCCGATGCTCGCGCACAAGGCCGAAGACGAAGCCATGGCCTGCGTCGAGCAGATCGTCGGCAAGGCCGGCGAGGTCAATTACGATCTGATCCCCAACGTGATCTACACAAAACCCGAGCTGGCCAGCGTCGGCAAGACCGAAGAGCAACTGAAGGCCGAAGGCCGCGCCTTCAAGGTCGGCAAGTTTCCCTTTACCGCCAACAGTCGGGCGAAGATCAATCACGAAACCGAAGGCTTCGCCAAAGTACTGGCCGATGAACGTACCGACGAAATCCTCGGCGTGCACCTTGTGGGGCCGAGTGTCAGTGAAATGATTGGCGAATACTGCGTGGCCATGGAATTCAGCGCGTCTGCCGAAGACATTGCACTGACCTGCCATCCGCATCCGACCCGCTCCGAAGCCTTGCGCCAGGCGGCGATGAACGTGGAGGGAATGGCGACGCAGATGTAGGCCCGAAGATCAGTAACCCATCGCGAGCAAGCTCGCGATGGGGTTTAAAGCGGTAAATGTCCCAAAGGCAAAGCCCCTGGCGTTTTAACCGTATGAATCGCAAAGTTGCTGCGTATATCGCTCACACCTGGCAGCTTCAATAAACACCCAGTGAGGAACCGATCGTAGGCCCGCAAATCCGGCACCACCACTTGCAACAGAAAATCCGATTCCCCTGACACCAGAAACGCCGAAACCACTTCCGGCAATGCCGTCACGGCCAGGCGAAAGGCTTCAGCCTGTTCGTCGTTATGGCGCTCGACTTTCACCCCGACGAATACGGTCAGACCTAGCCCGACTTCATCGCGATCGAGGCTGGCCTGATAACCACGTATCACTCCGGCCTCTTCCAGCATCCGCACTCGACGCAAACAAGGCGAGGCAGACAGGCCAATTTCCTCAGCCAATTGCACATTGCTCAAGCGTCCATCCCGTTGCAGGGCGGCGAGAATCTTGCGGTCGTAGGCATCCAGTTTCATGATTTGGCAGATCCCGCTGGCTGAGCTGTGATTTGTTGGCAGGTTATGCCAAAACTGACGGCTTTAGAAGTGAACTACGCAAGCACATGCCCTGCCCTCCAGCCCTAGACTGGCCCTACTGAATCGACAACGAACAGGGGTGCAACATGGCAGGACTGTGGCTGTTTTTCATGGCGCTGGCAGTGGTTTATCTGTTACCGGGCCCGGACATGATCCTGCTGCTGCAAACAGGCGCCCGTCAGGGCAAAGGCGCGGCGTTGGCCACGGCGGTCGGCCTGGGTATCGCCCGCGGTTGTCATGTCGTGCTGGCGGCGTTGGGGTTGGCCGCATTGTTCAGGGCGGCGCCTTGGACCTTTGACGTGGTGCGCCTGGTCGGTGCTGCCTATCTCCTGTGGATCGGTATCCAGTGTCTGCGAACGACGATGTTGCCGAACTTGAACGGTT
The DNA here is from genome assembly GCF_028823535.1 of Pseudomonas serbica. Lineage (GTDB taxonomy): Bacteria > Pseudomonadota > Gammaproteobacteria > Pseudomonadales > Pseudomonadaceae > Aquipseudomonas > Aquipseudomonas serbica. Next base: position 555,089 of record NZ_JAQIYM010000001.1, read on the forward strand.
CAGGTACGACGGACGAAACAACACGTTGGGGTACAGCGATTCGCCGCGGCCTGCTGACCAACCTTCTCAACCCCAAGGCGCTGCTGTTCTGCTCGGTGTTATTGCCGCAGTTCATCGATCCAGTCAGCGGACCGGTGCTCGCACAATTTGCGATCCTGGGCCTGGTGTTGGTCGGTGTCGGTTTGTTGTTCGATAGCGCCTACGCCTTGACCGGCGCCGCACTGGGTCGTTGGCTGCAACGCAGCCCCGGTGCCCAGCGCCTGCAACAATGGTTGTTCGGTAGCCTGTTGATCGGTTTCGCCGTGCGGCTGACCTTTGTTCAACAGGCTTGAGCCTTATCGCACCTTGCGACGGCGGCGACTGAGCAGCAGCAACGCCGCCGCTACCACCATCACCACGCCGCCTATCTGCACTACGATCTTGTAAGGCCGCAGGGCTGAACGAGCGGCGTCGGTGACCTGCGTGACATAGCGCTTGTCGGCGTTCTCAAAGTCGGGATACGGACACTGATGGCCAAAGTCAGCCGCCCACTCCACGAATGGTCCCTCTTTGACATATCGCTGGTACAGCGCACTTTGCTCTTCGAGGCTGCTGTTCCAACCGGCCGCTTCACACAGCACCGCGGCAAACGCCTGGCTGGTGTGCGGCAAATTGTCGGCAGCACGGCTGGCCAATGCAGTGGCCACGAAGCGATAGTGGTAGCGCTCATCGGGTTGGGCAGCGCTGGCTTGCTGACGCTTCAGTTCGTCCTCGGCCACCAACAGCCCGACCTTGAGTTCATTGCTCTCCAGGCTGAAGTTGCCACCGAACGTGGCGTAGTCCGGCGCCATTTCATAACCCAGGATGTCCATCCCCCACTCGCGTGCGGTCCAGGCTGCGTTGAACAGTGCTGCAGCCCGTCGCGTCGGCCACCATGCCGAATCGGCAGCCAGGCGTTGCTGGCCATACAACCTGGCTTTATGGCGCAGGCCATCATTATCGAAATACGCCGGCGCCTGTTCGTAGTGCCCCTCGCGCAGTAAACGCCGCCCAAGCAGATTGCGCAGGCTCGCCGCTACCGGCAGGGGCACGTAGTTGTCCCGGTCCTCTTGGCTCAGTGGCGGTGGCGCCGGTACCTGGGTGTCGACGTAATGCTTGAGTTCGTCCAGCGTCAGCACGCGTTCGGCAACAGTGGCGGCGTCCAGCCAATAGATGCCTTGGCTGCGGTACAACTGGTCGAACGCCTGCAGGTAATCCCCGCGTTGCAGGGCCAGGATCGCGCTTTCGCCCTCGACCCGGCATTTGGGTTCAAGGTTTTCGAAATCGAAGTCCGGCGTTCTCCTGTCGCCCCACGATTCATTCTGCGGGAAGGCCTTGGCGGCCTTGGCATACGCAGCCGCCGCGGCAGCTTTATCGCCCTCACGCACGGCCAGCTTGGCCCGCAGCCACCACGCCAGGCCGCCCTCGCCAGCGTGCTCGAGAAAGGTCTTGGCGCTGGTGAAATCGCCTTGTTGATAGTTCATCGCGGCCAGCCGGTCCGCATTGTCGAGGCTACCGCGCGTGCTGTTCTGCAACAGCTTGATCAGTTTCTGCTCATTCGGCGGTTGCTCATCGAATGACCAGCCCAGCCGACTGATCAAGGATGCGGTCACCAGTTGTTGCACCGGCTTACCCTTGAGCAGCTCGACCAATTGATCCTCGGGCATCGCAGCCAGGTCTGCCATCAACAGCTTCAGCGAGGTGTAACCCACGGCCGAACCCTGAAGGTTTTGCGTGGCATAGAGTTCGATGGCGCTGTTCCAGTCACCCGCCGTCCGGGCTACCCGAGCTTCTTCACCGAGACTGGCAACGCCCAGTTCCAGCGGGTCGCTGAAACCATCGATGCTCAGCTGACGCGTTTGCTCAAAGGCTTCGCGGGATCGAGTCAGCAGGTCGGGAGCCGCATCGGCCTGTGAACTCATGGCGAACAGCGCCCGACCCAGCGAGTAAGCGGCCCAGGTACTGCGCAGTGCCCGTTGATCTGCGGGTAGCGCCAGCACCTTTCGGAAATATTCGGCGGCCAGCGTTTGGTCACCGGCGTTGAAGGCTACCGCACCCGCCAGATAGAACCTGAGCTCGGCTGGCAGGCTCGCCCCCCGTACCTCAACCTGACGGGCGTCGGCCAGCTCACGCAATTGCTTCACCAGCGCCTGCTGTTCATTCGTCAAACCAGCCTGCTCGGCCTGATCCCGCAGTTCGGCATGATCGGTGGTTTCACCATAGGTCTGGCCAGGAACAAGGGTGGCTGCCGTGACAGGTTTGAGGCCGGCGATCGCATGACCGAGACGACTCACCTCGAACCTGAAGTTGCCTTCCGGCAACTCCGCCAGGGATTGACCCCGATTGTCCAGCAGCCGCATGGGAAAGTCCGGCCCGCACGCCATGGCCGGCAATGGCAGGCAGAGGCTCAGACAAAGCATGTGACGGGGCCAGTTACGGGTGAACATTCGAAGCTCCTTGATCAATTTTTGCGCAGCGTGCCCAACCAATGCCGCGCTGTCCGCCGGCCGCAATCCGACCGTCGCGCAGGCGGGTGAAGGTAAGCAGATTCGGGTCTTGTTGCAACGTATAACCGGCCAGCGCATCGGCCCCCTCGCAACCCTGTACTGCCAGGGTCACGCGCTTGGGCCAGGCGCTGTCAAGGTTGCCCTCATTGGTTATGGCGATGTCAGAGAGACCTTCATGAGCGGAGAGATTCAGCGCCAGATGACTGCGCAGGACCTCACCCCGCGACACCGCGCGCAAGGTCGAGAGGCTCCAGGCTCGGCGGTCGTTGGCCAAAGGCAGGCGGAACCAGATCAGACCCGCCAGATGCGCCGGCGGATCCGCACGCAGCCGGGCGGCTAGCTTGCTCAATTGCAGTGGATCAGCCAACAACTCCCGACGCTCGCCACGGCTTTCAATCGCTACTTCGCTTTCCACGACGGGCGCACCACCGACGCTTGGCAGCAACGCGACCCCATAAGCCGGCAGCGCCAGGAAAAACGGTTTCGACGTGATTCGGCTCCAGGCCATTGCCCATTGTCGAGCGAGGTCGGGATCGAACAAGCCGCGTCGCGGATCGCTCACGGCATGTACCTGCAAAACGCTGCTATCGATGCTGGATAACAAGGCCGGCAACGCCTGACTGTCGAGCCACGCTGGCAATGCAGTGATGCTCAAGGCAATGGACGACGGCAACACCGATCGCAGATGCACAAGAAATTCACGATAGGCAGGCAGCCGGGCGTTGCCCGCGTCGTGGTCGATTTCCACGCCGGCGAGACTCAGGCCCTGCCCCTGCCAATCCGTGATCAATTGCTGGATTTGCAGCGTGACCTCGTCTTGATTCAGCGATTGGAGCTGGCCATCAAGGCGAATCACCGCAATCAACGACCGGCCATCACGCCTGAGCAGCACCGGATCGATCCGCGCCCGACTCCAGCCCGCCTGAGGGAATGCCTGTAGTGCCAGCACCCGCAAGGTGGAAAAATCAGCGCGACTGTCGCGCAACGCGGCGTCGTGCGCGGGGGTCCATTGTCTTTGCCAGACATAGAGTTGTTGATCGAGTGGCGGCGCGTCCTGCTGCTCGCAACCACTGAGCAGCGCCAGCGTCATCAGCGAGATGACCACGCGAGTAAGGAAAACCATGAGTGAACGCTTGTCCCTGAAATGCACAAAGGGCCTCCTCGGCCCTTTTCGATATGCTCCTACCCTACTCAGCCATCCACCGTCGGGCAATGGCTTGCGCGACCAAGACTCAAAGGTCCAGTACCAGAGGCTGCGAGCCTTGGGCCGGCACAGCACAACAGATCAGCACCTGGCCTTCATCCGGCACCTCTGCTGGCGGTTGCGGATAATTGACCTGGCCACTGATCAGCCTAGTCTTGCAGGTCCCGCAAGAACCGCCACGGCAACTGAATTCCGGCTGTAATCCGCGGCTTTCCGCCAGCTCCAGCAGACTGCCGCCGTCCGGTTGCCAGCGAGCCTCCTTGGCTGAACGCTGGAACACCACTGGCACCGAAGTGGTGGCCGCCGGCGGTTGCTCGATGACCACCGCGTCAGGGTCGAGACGGCGGACTAACGTCGAGGGACCGAAAGTTTCGGCGAAAATCCGCGCGTCGCGAATATCCAGTTCGCGCAGGGCATCGTACATCGCCTGGGTAAAACTGCCCGGCCCACAGAGGACAAAATCCAGCTGATCGTAATCATCGACCTCGAGTAATTCCGAGAGCCGTGGAACATCGATCCGCCCGGTCAAATCGAAATCTTCGCCCTCCCGAGCCTCCGGCTCCGGTTGACTGAGCAAGCGCACAACCCTGACCGCATCCCCGGCAGTCTCGAGCAAGCGGTCCACCTCAGGACGAAACGGTTGATCAGCCAAGGTGCGCGAACTCTGGAAGAACCAGGTCGGCCGTATACGGCGGGTGCGCAAGCCTTGATAGACCACCTCACGCAGCATCGACAGCAGCGGTGTAATTCCCACGCCAGCAGCCAATAACACCAGCGGTCGACGCTCATGTGGCGCGACGGTGAAATGCCCTTGGGGTGCCCGGGCTTCCAGCAGGTCGCCGACGCGAACCTGTTCATGCAGGTGCGTAGACACCCGGCCGTCACGCTTCACACTGATACGGAAAAAATCATCCGAGGGCGCACTCGACAGGCTATACGTGCGGATGTGCACATCGCCATCGATGTGGAACCGCAGCGGTAAGTGCTGTCCGGCGTGGAACAACGGTAACCCGACGCCGTCGCCTGGTTCCAAATAGATTGAGCGGATACCCTGGCTTTCCGTTTCGATCCGCACCACCCGTAGTGGTCGCCATTGATCGCCAAGCGCCTTGGCTTGCAGGCGTGCCGCGGCCTGGGCCCAGGTTCCCGTGAGCAAACTGGTGGGTGAAACACCGTCAAAGCGCCAGCGCAAAGCAAGAGCCGCGGGACGACGCACAACCTGTTCCACGTGGAACATCCACAAACGTTCGGCCCCCTGAAACGCTTCAACCTGTGGGCCTTCGAGAATGATTTCTGTGCGCCCGCTAAGGTGTAGCAGCTCACCGGAATTAAAATCGATGAACAGCAAACCGGCCTTTGGATTGATCAGCAGATTGCCCAAGGTATTGAAAAACAGGTTGCCGGCGAAGTCCGGGACGGTCAGGCGATTGCCTTCCACCTGGACAAATCCTGACTGGCCGCCACGGTGGGAAACGTCCACCGAACGCACGCCATCGACATCCACGTAGCTGGCGACGAAGAAGGTATCCGCCTCGGCGATCATGGCCTTGGCCGCCTCATCCAGTTCATTGAAGTGCTGTGCAGGACGTGTCGCTGGATCCTCCAAGGGCACCGAACGAAACTGCCTCAATTGGATGTACTGTGGGCAGTTGCCATAGGATTGATCCACCGTCACCGAAAATCCGCTCGCGGTCATCGCACCAATATGCCCATTGATGCGATTGCGCCGGCGGGTATGCAACTCGATGCCCAGCAGACCGATAGCCGCACCCGCGCCCAACTGCGCAGGATCATCGACAGCCGGCAAGCTGCTGAACTGCAACAATCCCGGTTCAGGTGAATGGGCGAAACCCGGTTCACCTTCAAGCACGCTGGCCCAGGGAAGACCCTCAGCATCAACCGCCCCGTACACCATGAATGGAAGCTGCTGATAGAAGCTACGGTGTTGATCCGGCATGTGGTCGCGAATCACCCTGCGACCGAGTACGTCCATTCGCTCGCTGACGCCGATGCGCGCCTGCAATTCTTTTTCGCCAACATGCCAAGGTGAATGGTCCATTGCGGCGTCTCCCCTGCGCCATCGGCACAGCGTGAAGGGCCCGACAACGTCGGGCGAGAAATATCAGGCAGTTTTTTGCAGACCGGCGACAGTACGCGGCATGCCGACAAAACCGGGCAAGGCCTCGACCCGTGCCAGCCAGGCGCGGATGTTGTCGTAGTCGTCCAGCGACACATTGCCTTCCGGTGCATGGGCGATGTAGCTGTAGGCGGCCACGTCGGCAATGGTCGGTTCGCTGCCAATCAGGTAAGGCGTGTTGGCCAATTCATGATCGATCACCTTGAGCACGCTGTGGGCGTAAGGGATCACTTCGTCAGGATTGTAGGGCGCACCAAACACCGTGATCAGTCGGGCCCGAGCTGGTCCAAAAGCGATGGGCCCGGCAGCAACCGACAACCACCGCTGCACTTTGGCGGCACCGACCGGATCGGATGGCAGCCAGCGACCGTTGCCGTATTTTTGCGCCAGGTAAACCAGGATGGCATTGGAGTCCGCCAGTACCACACCTTGATCGTCCAGCACCGGCACCTGGCCAAATGCATTGAGGGCCAGGTACTCCGGCTTCTTGTGCTCGCCTTTGGCCAGGTCGACGAAGATCAACTCAGTTGGCAATTGCAGCAGCGACAGCATCAGTTCCACACGATGAGCGTGGCCGGAACGTGGGAAGTTGTAGAGTTTGATGGCTTGCATGGTCGACTCCGCTGGTCAGTGGCGCCGTCAGGAGAGATCAGCACCGATGGCGGTCATCTTCTACCAGTCACCAAAACATCAGAATAACCAGCTAATGCAATCCATTATTTCTCTGGATGAAATAAAAAACTCAGTCCTGCAGCGCCGGATGTTCTCGGAGTGCCTTCACCGTAAAGTCGACAAAACTGCGCACTCGCGCCGCAGCCTTTCGTCCGCCTTGATAAAGCACATGGATGGGCAATGGCGGCATTTCGAAATCCGCCAAAACAATCTCCAGCTCCCCCGCCGCCACTTTGCTCGCCGACTGATAGGACAGCACCCGGGTGAAACCCAGCCCGAGCGCGGCGGCGGTAATGGCCGCCTGATTCGCCGTCACTGTCAAACGCGGTTCCGCCCGGACACTCAAGGGCTCGCCACGCTCGAGAAATGGCCAGTGTTTTAACTGGCCAATCGCGGACGTCGCAATAATCGGCGCCTGGGCCAGCTCTTGCGGATGTTGTGGCCGACCATAGGCGGCCAGAAACTGAGGAGATGCACAGATCACCCGCCGCACTTCGCCCACCCGAATCGCGTGCTGGTTGCTGTCGGGCAACTCACCGATGCGAATGGCCACATCGACGCCCTCCTCCACCACGCTCACCACCCGGTCTACCAGCAGGGCATTGATGGTCACGTCGGGAAATTGCGTGAGAAAACTCACCATCAGCGGCGTGACAAACAATTCACCGAACAAGACCGGCGCCGTGATCGTCAGTTGCCCACGGGGCTGGGCGTGACTGCCCGCTGCCGAATCCTCGGCTTCCTGCACCTCGGCGAGAATTCTCCGACAGTCCTCCAGATAACGCTGACCCGCCTCGGTCAAATACACAGTGCGCGTAGTGCGCGTGAACAGCTGCGTGCCAATGCGCTTCTCCAGCGCCGCCACCGCGCGGGTAACGCTGGCGGCGGACATGCCTAAACGCCGGGCCGCCGCCGAAAAGCCCTGGTCCTGGGCGACGGCGGCAAAGACCTGCATTTCCTGGAAGCGGTCCATGGGCGTGTCCTCGATTCAGATAAAAAAAATCGCAACCAAATGGCTGCGATTTTCAAGGTTGGATCAGCTGTGGATAACTTATTCCACAGTCACCGATTTTGCCAGGTTACGTGGCTGGTCAACGTCGGTGCCCTTCAGCACGGCCACGTAGTACGACAGCAACTGCAGCGGGATGGTGTAGAGGATCGGCGACAGGATGTCGTGGATGTGCGGCATTTGCACAACGTGCGTGCCTTCACCGTTGGTCATGCCGGCCTTCTCGTCAGCGAAGACAATAAGCTCGCCACCACGGGCGCGAACTTCCTGGAGGTTGGACTTCAGCTTCTCCAGCAGTTCGTTGTTCGGCGCTACGGTCACCACGGGCATGTCGTTATCCACAAGCGCCAGCGGGCCGTGTTTGAGCTCGCCCGCCGGGTAGGCTTCGGCGTGGATGTAGGAAATTTCCTTGAGCTTGAGCGCCCCTTCCATGGCTACCGGAAATTGCGCGCCGCGGCCCAGGAACAGGGTGTGGTTCTTCTCGGCGAACAGCTCGGCGATTTTTTCCACGGTGCTGTCCATCGCCAGCGCCTCACCCAGACGGGTCGGCAAGCGACGCAGTTCTTCGACCAGCGTGGCTTCAACGCCCTTGGCCAATGTGCCGCGAACCTGGCCCAGGGACAGGGTCAGCAACAGCAGACCGACCAATTGCGTGGTGAAGGCTTTGGTGGAAGCCACGCCGATTTCGCGACCGGCCTGGGTCAGCAGGGTCAGGTCGGATTCACGCACCAGGGAGCTGATGCCGACGTTGCAGATGGCCAGGCTGGCGAGGAAGCCCAGTTCCTTGGCATTGCGCAGCGCCGCCAGGGTGTCGGCGGTTTCGCCGGACTGGGAGATGGTCACGAACAGCGTGTCGGGTTGCACCACGACTTTGCGGTAGCGGAATTCGCTGGCGACTTCGACCTGGCACGGGATGCCGGCCAGTTCTTCCAGCCAGTAACGGGCGACCATGCCGGCATGGTAGCTGGTGCCGCACGCGACAATCTGCACGTTGCGCACCTTGGCGAACAGCTCCGCGGCCTGCGGGCCGAAAGCCTGTACCAGCACACCGTTCGGGCTCAAACGACCTTCCAGGGTGCGCTGCACCACGGACGGTTGTTCGTGGATTTCCTTGAGCATGAAATGGCGGAACTCGCCCTTTTCAGCAGCTTCGGCGCCGTCGCGATATTGCACGGACTCACGCTCGACAGCCTTGCCGTTGATATCCCAGATCTTCACGCTGTCGCGGCGAATTTCGGCGATATCGCCCTCTTCCAGGTACATGAAACGGTCAGTCACCTGGCGCAGCGCCAATTGGTCGGACGCCAGGAAGTTCTCACCCAGTCCCAGGCCGATCACCAGCGGGCTGCCACTGCGGGCGGCTACCAGGCGATCCGGTTGCTGCGCGCTGATCACGGCCAGACCGTAAGCACCGTGCAGCTCCTTCACCGTCGCCTTGAGGGCTGCGGTCAGGTCAGGAAGATCCTTGAGTTTGTGGTTCAGCAGGTGAGCGATGACTTCAGTGTCGGTGTCCGAGGTGAACACGTATCCCAAGGCCTTGAGTTGTTCACGCAGGGCTTCATGGTTTTCGATGATGCCGTTGTGTACCACGGCCAGATCGCCAGAGAAGTGCGGATGCGCGTTGCGCTCGCACGGTGCACCGTGAGTGGCCCAGCGCGTGTGGGCGATGCCCAGTCGACCGATCAGCGCTTCTTCAGCCAAGGCCTGCTCGAGTTCGCTGACCTTGCCCGGGCGACGCATGCGCTCGAGCTTCTGGTCGTTGGTGTACACCGCCACGCCGGCGCTGTCATACCCACGGTATTCCAGACGCTTGAGACCTTCGACCAGGATGGCAGTGATGTTACGTTCTGCGACTGCGCCAACAATTCCACACATGTTATTTCTCCTGACTGACAGCCGCGCAAATCAAAGTGATACCGCGGGCTAGTATCTGATCCCGCGCTTCAAGCGGCAGGCGATCATCGGTAATGAGGGTATGGACGCTGCTCCAGGGCAGCTCCAGGTTGGGAATCTTGCGACCGATCTTGTCGGCCTCCACCATCACGACCACTTCACGGGCGACTTCGGCCATGACCCGGCTAAGTCCCAGCAATTCGTTGAAGGTGGTTGTACCGCGGACCAGATCAATGCCATCGGCACCGATGAACAATTGATCGAAGTCGTAGGAGCGCAGTACCTGTTCGGCAACCTGCCCCTGAAAGGATTCCGAATGCGGATCCCAGGTGCCGCCGGTCATCAACAGTACCGGCTCATGCTCCAGTTCGCTCAAGGCATTGGCGACGTGCAGGGAGTTGGTCATGACCACCAGGCCCGGTTGCAGGCCCAATTCCGGAATCATCGAGGCAGTCGTGCTGCCACTGTCTATGATGATGCGTGCATGTTCGCGAATCCGCGCGACGGCAGCGCGAGCAATCGCCTGCTTATATTTGGAGATGGGTTGGCTTAGGTCGGCCACCAGTTCCTGAGGCAGGGTGATCGCACCGCCATAGCGACGCAGGAGCAGACCGTTGCTTTCAAGCGCTGCCAAATCCTTGCGGATCGTAACCTCAGAGGTTTCGAAACGCTTGGCCAACTCATCCACACTGACTTCGCCCTGCTCATTGAGCAAGGCAAGAATGTTGTGGCGTCGTTGAGGTGTGTTGCGCTTCGACATAATTTGATAAGTTTCGATTCGAAAGATAACGAAAGCAATCAAACCCTATCAGGGAAATTTCGTCAAGCGGGGAGTGATGAGAAGGCCTGTGGATAAAAACATTAACGGCAAGCCTCCTGAAGAAGCGAGGCTTGCCGATTAATATAATTGACAGCCTGTGAGTAACTGCTGCCAATCACACAGGTGTGGATAACTTAGCTCTTCTTGAGCTTTTCCGGGCGCTTCCAACCATCGATATTCTTCTGGCGAGTCCGGGCGACCGCCAACTGCGCTTTATCCACAGTCGAGGTGATAGTCGACCCGGCTGCCGTGGTAGCACCGTCCAAGATATCCACAGGTGCCACCAACGAGTTGTTGGAACCGATGAACACGTCTTCGCCCAGCACGGTTTTCCACTTGTTGGCGCCATCGTAATTGCACGTGATAGTACCGGCGCCGATGTTGGTCCGCGCACCCACTTCGGCATCGCCCAGATAGGTCAGATGGCCGGCCTTGGCGCCTTCGCCCAAGTGAGCATTTTTCAGTTCGACAAAGTTACCTACATGCGCCCGCGCTTCCAGCACAGTGCCTGGACGCAAACGCGCGAACGGACCGGCATCGCTGCCTTCGCCGAGAGTCGCACCTTCAATATGGCTGTTGGCCTTGATCACCACACCTTTGCGCAAGGTGCTGTCCTTGATCACGCAGTTCGGGCCGATCACTACGTCATCTTCAATGATGACCTTGCCTTCAAGAATCACGTTGATATCGATCAGTACGTCGCGACCTACGCTGACTTCACCGCGAACATCGAAACGGGCCGGGTCACGCAGGGTTACGCCTTGGGCCATCAAGCGACGGCCGGCGCGCAGCTGATAATGGCGTTCGAGGTCGGAAAGTTGCTTGCGGTCGTTGGCGCCCTGCACTTCCATGGCGTCATGGGGTTGTTCGGTGGCCACCACCAGCCCATCGTTGACCGCCATTTCGATCACGTCGGTCAGGTAATACTCGCCCTGCGCGTTGTTGTTCGACAGGCGACCCGTCCAGTCGGCCAGGCGATCGGCAGGCACGGCAAGGATGCCGGTGTTGCCTTCGTTGATGGCGCGCTGAGCCTCGTTGGCATCCTTGTGCTCGACGATGGCAGAGACCTTGCCATCAGCGTCGCGAACGATTCGGCCGTAACCGGTTGCGTCATCCAGCTCAACGGTGAGCAGGCCCATCTGCCCGGGCACCACCAGCTTGAGCAAGCGCTGCAGGGTTTCGATTTCAATCAACGGCACATCACCGTAAAGCACCAGCACGGTGTCGGCCTTGATGAACGGAACGGCCTGGGCCACGGCATGACCGGTGCCCAATTGTTTGTCCTGGAGGACGAAGTTCAGATCGTCAGCGGCCAGGCGCTCGCGTACTGCATCGGCACCATGGCCAATCACCACGTGTATGCGCTGTGGATCAAGTTGTCGGGCGCTGTGGATAACATGGCCAAGCATCGAATTGCCGGCAATCGGGTGCAAGACTTTCGGCAGGGCCGAACGCATGCGGGTGCCCTGGCCAGCAGCGAGGATAACGATTTCAAGAGACATGACTGGCTACCAATCCTGGGTGGTCAGCGGCTGCGACCAACGTGATGAATATCGGAAAAGAAAAAAGGGTAGCCGAGGCTACCCTTTTTAATCAATCACACAACAAGTGCCGACTTAGTGGCCGAACTTCTTGCGGATCTGCTGGACGGTGCGCAGCTGAGCTGCGGCCTCGGCCAGACGTGCGGCAGCGGAGCCGTAATCGAATTCCGCGCCACGTTCATGCAAGGCCTTCTCGGCAGCCTTGACGGCTTCCTGAGCGGAGGCTTCATCCAGGTCGGCAGCACGTTGCACGGTGTCGGCAAGAACCTTGACCATGTTCGGCTGAACCTCGAGGAAACCACCGGAGATGTAATACACCTCCTCTTCCCCGCCCTGCTTGACCAGGCGGATCGGACCTGGCTTGAGATTAGTGATCAGCGGCGCGTGACCCAGGGCGATACCAAGATCACCCAGTGCACCGTGCGCAATCACCATCTCGACCAGACCGGAAAAGATTTCCCCTTCCGCGCTGACGATATCGCAATGGACTGTCATAGCCATCTGATTGCCTCAACCTAAATTAGCGCCCGTTTCCGGGCGCCGGGATTACAGTTTCTTGGCTTTCTCGATCGCTTCTTCGATGCCGCCAACCATGTAGAACGCTTGTTCTGGCAGGTGGTCGTAGTCACCGTTGAGGATGCCTTTGAAGCCAGCAATGGTGTCTTTCAGGGAAACGTATTTACCCGATGCACCGGTGAAGACTTCAGCCACGAAGAACGGCTGCGACAAGAAACGCTGGATCTTACGAGCACGGTTTACCAACTGCTTGTCGGCTTCCGACAGCTCGTCCATACCCAGGATCGCAATGATGTCCTTCAGTTCTTTGTAACGCTGCAGAACGTACTGAACGCCGCGAGCGGTGTCGTAGTGGTCCTGGCCGATTACGTTCGGGTCCAGCTGGCGCGAAGTCGAGTCCAGTGGGTCTACCGCTGGGTAGATACCCAGGGAAGCGATGTCACGGGACAGAACGACGGTGGCGTCCAAGTGGGCGAAGGTGGTCGCTGGCGACGGGTCGGTCAAGTCGTCCGCAGGTACGTATACCGCTTGGATCGAGGTGATCGAACCTTCCTTGGTCGAAGTGATACGTTCTTGCAGAACGCCCATCTCTTCAGCCAGGGTCGGCTGGTAACCTACTGCCGAAGGCATACGGCCCAGCAGTGCGGATACTTCAGTACCGGCCAGGGTGTAACGATAGATGTTGTCGACGAACAGCAGAACGTCGTTACCTTCGTCACGGAACTTCTCGGCCATGGTCAGGCCAGTCAGTGCTACGCGCAGACGGTTTCCCGGCGGCTCGTTCATCTGACCGTAAACCAGTGCCACTTTGTCCAGAACGTTGGAATCCTTCATCTCGTGGTAGAAGTCGTTACCCTCACGAGTACGCTCACCCACACCGGCGAACACGGAATAACCGCTGTGCTCGATGGCGATGTTACGGATCAGTTCCATCATGTTTACGGTTTTGCCTACACCGGCACCACCGAACAGACCAACTTTACCACCCTTGGCGAACGGGCAAACCAGGTCGATAACCTTGATGCCGGTTTCCAGCAGGTCGTTGCCGCCTGCCTGTTCAGCGAACGAAGGCGCTGCACGGTGGATGCCCCAACGCTCGTCGGTGGCGATTGGGCCAGCTTCGTCGATCGGGTTGCCCAGTACGTCCATGATCCGGCCCAGGGTCGCTTTACCGACCGGTACGGAGATGGCTGCGCCAGAATCGGTAACTTCCAGACCGCGCTTCAAGCCCTCGGTGGAACCCATCGCAATGGTGCGAACCACGCCGTCGCCCAGCTGCTGCTGAACTTCCAGGGTGGTTTCGGCCGCGCTCACTACTTTCAGCGCGTTGTAGATGCTCGGTACGCTGTCGCGTGGAAATTCCACGTCGATAACGGCGCCGATGATTTGAACGATACGTCCGCTACTCATAGCTGGATCCTCTGAATATTTGAACCGTTAAACCGCGGCAGCGCCGCCGACGATTTCCGAGATCTCTTGGGTGATCGCAGCCTGACGCGCCTTGTTGTAGACCAGCTGCAAATCGCTGATCAAATCACCGGCGTTGTCGGTAGCGTTCTTCATCGCGATCATCCGCGCAGCTTGTTCAGCCGCGTTGTTCTCGACCACCGCCTGGTAGACCTGCGACTCAACGTAGCGGACCATCAAGCCGTCAAGCAGCTCTTTGGCGTCCGGTTCGTAGAGATAGTCCCAGTGGTGCTTGAGGTCCTGATCCGGGGTTGCCACCAGTGGAATCAATTGTTCCACGGTAGGCTGTTGCGTCATGGTGTTGATGAACTTGTTGGATACCACGGACAGGCGGTCAATACGGCCGTCCAGGTAGGCATCCAGCATCACCTTGACGCTACCGATCAAGTCGTTGATCGACGGCTCTTCACCCAGGTGGCTGATAGCTGCTACGACGTTGCCGCCGAAGTTGCGGAAAAAGGCCGCACCCTTGCTACCCACTACACACAGATCAATCTCGACGCCTTTCTCGCGGTTTACCGCCATGTCCTTGACCAGGGCCTTGAACAGGTTGGTATTCAAGCCACCGCACAGACCACGGTCACTGCTCACTACGACATAACCAACACGCTTGATTTCGCGGTCGATCATGAACGGGTGGCGGTATTCCGGGTTGGCGTTGGCCAGATGTCCAATAACCTGGCGGATGCGCTCCGCATAAGGACGGCTAGCAGCCATGCGCATTTGTGCCTTGCGCATTTTGCTGACCGCCACTTTTTCCATGGCGCTGGTAATTTTTTGCGTGCTTTTGATGCTCGCAATCTTACTGCGAATCTCTTTTGCGCCTGCCATGTAACACCTATCAGGTTAGCAAGCGGGAGCCTTGCGGCTCCCGCTGCGGCTTACCAGGTTTGGGTGGCCTTGAACTTCTCGATACCGGCTTTCATGCCAGCGTCGATATCGTCATTGAAGTCACCCTTCACGTTGATCTTCGCCATCAATTCGGCGTGATCGCGGTTGAAGTAAGCAATCAGCGCTTGTTCAAAGCTGCCGACCTTGGCGATTTCGACGTCAGTCAGGAACCCACGCTCAGCGGCATACAGCGACAACGCCATGTCAGCGATCGACATTGGGGCGTATTGCTTCTGCTTCATCAGCTCGGTAACGCGCTGACCATGCTCAAGTTGCTTACGGGTCGCTTCGTCCAGGTCAGAAGCGAACTGGGCGAATGCCGCCAGTT
The DNA here is from genome assembly GCF_028823535.1 of Pseudomonas serbica. GTDB lineage: Bacteria > Pseudomonadota > Gammaproteobacteria > Pseudomonadales > Pseudomonadaceae > Aquipseudomonas > Aquipseudomonas serbica. Next base: position 570,092 of record NZ_JAQIYM010000001.1, read on the forward strand.
CACGGTACTGAGCCAGAGCGGTACGGATACCACCGGACAGCTTCTTGATGATCTTGGTCTGAGCGGCACCACCCACACGGGATACCGAAACACCGGCGTTCACTGCAGGACGGATGCCCGAGTTGAACATGGCCGATTCCAGGAAGATCTGACCGTCGGTGATGGAAATCACGTTGGTCGGAACGAACGCGGAAACGTCGCCAGCCTGGGTTTCGATGATCGGCAGTGCGGTCAGGGAACCGGTTTTGCCGGTTACTGCGCCGTTGGTGAACTTCTCTACGTACTCTTCCGAAACGCGGGATGCGCGCTCCAGCAGACGGGAGTGGAGATAGAACACGTCGCCTGGGTAAGCTTCACGGCCTGGTGGACGGCGCAGCAGCAGGGAAATCTGGCGGTAAGCCACTGCTTGCTTGGACAGATCGTCATAAACGATCAGCGCGTCTTCACCGCGGTCGCGGAAGTATTCGCCCATGGTGCAACCGGAGTACGGTGCCAGGAATTGCAGCGCAGGAGATTCCGAAGCACTGGCAGCCACGATGATCGTGTTGGCCAGGGCGCCGTTTTCTTCCAGCTTGCGAACCACGTTGGCGATGGTCGATTGTTTCTGACCGATGGCTACGTAGACGCAGAAAATGCCGCTGTCTTTCTGGTTGATGATCGCGTCGATCGCCAGAGCGGTTTTACCGATCTGACGGTCACCGATGATCAGCTCACGCTGGCCACGGCCGACAGGGATCATGGCATCGACAGCCTTGTAGCCAGTCTGTACGGGCTGGTCTACCGACTTACGCCAGATCACGCCTGGAGCAACTTTCTCGACCGCGTCGGTCTCGGTGTTGCCCAGTGGACCTTTACCGTCAACAGGATTACCCAGTGCGTCGACTACGCGACCCAGCAGTTCCTTACCAACCGGAACTTCGAGGATGCGGCCGGTGCACTTGGCGCTCATGCCTTCAGCCAGAGACTGGTAAGCGCCCAGTACAACGGCACCTACGGAGTCTTGCTCCAGGTTGAGGGCCATACCGAAGACGCCGCCCGGAAACTCGATCATCTCGCCGTACATGACGTCGGCCAGACCGTGAATCCGCACGATACCGTCAGATACGCTGACGACAGTGCCTTCGTTACGGGCTTGGGAGGTCACATCGAGCTTGTCGATGCGGCCCTTGATAATTTCACTTATTTCGGAAGGATTGAGTTGCTGCATTGCTCTGCTGCCCCTTCAAACTCAAGATTTCAATGCTTCGGCAAGTTTCGCGATTTTGCCGCGAATCGAGCCATCGATAACCAGGTCGCCGGCGCGGATTACGACACCACCTATCAGGGCGGCATCCTCCGCAACTTGCAGGCGCACTTCCCGGTTGAGTCGTGCACTGAGAACCTTGGCGAGTTTGTCTTGCTGTTCTTGGTTCAATGCAAAAGCACTGGTCACTTCAACGTCTACCGACTTCTCTTGCTCGGCCTTGTACAGGTCGAAAAGAGCGGAGATCTCCGGCAACAGCGGGAGACGGTCGTTTTCGGCAACGACATTGATGAAATTCTGTGCCTTGGCATCGAACTTGTCGCCGCACACGTCAATGAACGTGGCGGCCTTTTCTGCGCTCGTCAGTCGCGGGGCCTTGAGCACGCGCTGCATGGTGTCGTCTTCCGACACCGCTGCTGCCAGGCCGAGCATGGCTGACCAATTGGCCAGTTGCTGGTGGGCCTGAGCGTGCTCGAAGGCCGCCTTAGCGTAAGGTCGGGCCAACGTGGTCAGTTCTGCCATGATCGCCCTCGCTTAGATTTCAGCAGCCAGTTGGTTAACCAGCTCTGCGTGCGCGTTTTGATCGATTGTGGCACCCAGGATCTTCTCGGCGCCGCCGACTGCCAGCAAGCCCACTTGGGCACGCAGCGCGTCTTTGACACTGTTCAGTTCCTGTTCGATCTCGGCCTGAGCCTGAACCTTCACACGGTCAGCGTCGATACGGGCTTTTTCAACAGCCTCTTCAACAATCTGATTACCGCGTTTCTTGGCTTGCTCGATGATTTCAGCTGCCTGAGCTTTCGCTTCGCGCAGTTGCTGACCCGCTTTCTCTTGGGCCAACTCCAGGTCGCGAGCTGCTCGGCTGGCAGCGTCCAGACCATCAGCGATCTTCTTTTGACGTTCGTGCAGAGCTGCGATGACCGGAGGCCATACGAACTTCATGCAGAACAGTACAAAAATCAGGAACGCAACGGACTGGCCAATCAGGGTCGCATTAATGTTCACGCCAACACCTCGCAGTTACGTTGTCCATCACACCAAATTACCCGGAATATCCGAGTAATCAGCCAGCGATCTGACCAACGAACGGGTTCGCAAAGGTGAAGAACAGAGCGATACCAACACCGATCATGGTTACGGCGTCGAGCAGACCGGCAACGATGAACATTTTGACTTGCAGCATTGGAACCATTTCTGGCTGACGCGCTGCGCCTTCCAGGAACTTGCCGCCCAACAGGCCGAAACCAATTGCGGTACCCAGTGCGCCCAGGCCGATCAACAGTGCAACAGCGATAGCGGTTAGACCAACTACAGTTTCCATCTTTCCTCCCGACTTTTACGTCGTATGGTTTAGGTTTTTTTAATTTAAAGCGGTAAAACAAATCGTTTCAGACGCCCCGTTAGGAGCCCCCTCCCGTTTGACCGGGAGGGACATCAGACTAGTCGAGACTGGTCTTAATGGTTTTCTTCGTGCGCCATCGACAGGTAGACGATGGTCAGCATCATGAAGATGAACGCCTGCAGGGTGATGATCAGGATGTGGAACACCGCCCACGCCCACTGCAGCACGACGCCCAGGCCACTAAGCCAGAGCAGACCGCTGCCGAACATCACAGCAATCAGAATGAAGACCAGCTCGCCGGCGTACATGTTGCCGAACAGACGCAGAGCCAGGGAGATCGGCTTGGCGATCAGGGTCACGAATTCCAGCAGGAAGTTCACCGGGATCAGCAGGGCCTGAACGAAGATGTTCTTGCTGCCGAACGGGTGCAGGGTCAGCTCGCCGATGAAGCCGCCGAGGCCCTTGACCTTGATGCTGTAGAAAATGATCAGTGCGAAAACCGAGAACGCCATGCCCAGGGTCGCGTTCGGGTCGGTGGTCGACACGGCGCGGAACGGGATGTGCGCATCACCGGAGATCAGGATGGCCAGCTGAGGAATCCAGTCGACCGGTACCAGGTCGACGGCGTTCATCAGGAACACCCAGACGAAGATGGTCAGTGCCAACGGTGCAATCACCGGGCTACGGCCATGGAAGCTGTCTTTCACGCTGCCATCGACGAATTCGACCAATACTTCAACGAAGTTCTGCAAAGCACCTGGTTGACCCGAAGTCGCTTTCTTCGCCGCCATGCGGAAAAGAAGAACGAAGATCAGACCCAATGCGACCGACCAGCCGAGGGTATCGACGTGGAAAGCCCAGAAGCCCATTTCCTTGGCTTCTGCTGCGGTGTGGGCAAAGCCCCAGCCGCCGGTTGGGTGCTGACCGAAGGTCAGGTTCTGCAAGTGGTGCTGGATATAGCCCGAAGCGGTTGTTTCTGCCATGGTTGCCTCAAACGCCCTAAGGTCTCGAAAGTCTTGTTCTCATCAGCAGGGGAGCGAACCAGCTGACTGACTGAGTCAGCACGAAGACACCGAATACTGCAATCGGTGCCAATGGCTTCACACCTGCGAACACCAGTGCAAACAGCACTGCCGTCAAAATCAGTTTGCCTGCCTCGCCGGCATAAAAAGACCGGACGATGGACTGGGCTGCTCGGGCGCCGGAAAACCGAAATGCCCTGTGAGCGAAATAAACATTGGGCAGCAAGGCTATCAGGCCCCCGCAAAGTCCCGAGTACCCGGCAACGACTCCATGCCATTGCCAGAGCGCCAAAGCAGCAATCAGCAAAACGACAAATTGAGCCATTAACACCGGAAAAACTGCCAGGCGATGGAAGGGCAAGCGGTTTGGCGTGCGGGTTTCCATCACTATTGCTCTCCAATGGTCGGCTGCCAGAATTCAATAACTTGGCATAATTTGTGCCGACAAAATGCGCGCAGAGTATAGGGGCGGTTCTGCCCCTATTCAACTGTCAGGTAGTGATTTCCGACTGCGCGCTACATGAGGAATTGTTTCAGCGAATGTGTGCGAGCACACCCTGAAGTTCATCCAGGGAGTTGTAACCGATGACCAGTTGTCCTTTGCCCTTCTTTCCGTGGCGAATCTGCACCGCAGAGCCTAGGCGCTCGGCCAGGCGCTGTTCCAGGCGGGCAATATCCGGGTCTGGTTTTGGGGTTTCCAAAGGCTCCGGTTTACCACTCAACCACTGTCGAACCAGTGCTTCAGTCTGGCGCACGGTCAGCCCGCGTGCGACAACATGTCGCGCCCCTTCAACCTGTTGATTTTCTGGCAAACCGAGCAATGCGCGAGCATGACCCATTTCCAGGTCGCCATGGGAAAGCATGGTCTTGATGACTTCCGGCAGCGAAATCAGGCGCAGCAGGTTGGCCACGGTGACCCGGGACTTGCCTACGGCTTCGGCGACCTGTTGCTGGGTCAGCTGGAATTCCGTCTGCAGCCTCTGCAAGGCCACCGCTTCTTCGATCGGATTGAGGTCTTCGCGCTGGATGTTCTCGATCAGCGCGATGGCAATCGCGGTTTCATCCGGGACATCGCGCACCATCGCCGGAATGGTTTCCTGGCCAGCTTGCTGGCTGGCGCGCCAGCGGCGTTCACCGGCGATGATTTCGTAGCGACCGCTACCGATCGGCCGCACCACGATCGGTTGCATCACGCCCTGAGCCTTGATCGATTGCGCGAGCTCTTCAAGCGCCTGGGGATCCATGTCGCGACGTGGCTGGTACTTGCCACGCTGCAGCAGATCCAGCGGCAGGTGTTGCAGCTCACGCGAATCGGCTTGCACCGCCTGTTCTTCCAGCGCGCTGACACTCGGACCACTCAGCAGTGCATCCAGTCCACGTCCGAGACCTCGTTTCTTGACGGCCATGGGGATTCCTTAAGTTGCCTGAGCAGCGGCGATGCGTGAGTTTTTGCGTTGACGACGGACCATCTCGCCCGCCAGGGCCAGATAGGCCACGGCGCCGCGCGAGGATTTGTCGTACGCCAGCGCCGGCATGCCATAGCTCGGCGCTTCGGCCAGGCGAATGTTGCGCGGAATGACCGTGTCGTACAGCTGATCGCCGAAGTGTTCCTTGAGCTGGGCCGAAACATCGTTCATCAGGCTCAGGCGCGGGTCATACATCGTCCGCAACAGGCCTTCGACCTTGAGGTTCGGATTGAGCAGCTCGGCGATGCGCTTGATGTTATCCACAAGGTCGCTCAAGCCTTCGAGTGCGAAGTACTCGCACTGCATGGGGATAATTACCCCGTCGGCGGCAACCAGTGCGTTCAAGGTCAGCATCGACAGCGACGGCGGGCAGTCGATCAGAATGTAGTCGTAGTTTTCACGGATCGGCGCCAGCGCACTGCGCAGGCGGCTTTCCTTCATCTGCATTTCCAGCAGAACCACTTCGGCCGCGGTCAGGTCCCGGTTGGCCGGCAACAGCTGGTAACCGCCGTGTTCGGAGAAATGCATGGCCTGGGCCAGGTCGCACTCCCCGATCAGCAGGTCGTAGACCGAGTTTTCCAGGCCGTGTTTGTCCACACCGCTACCCATGGTGGCGTTGCCCTGTGGATCGAGATCGATCAGCAATACCCGACGCTTGGTCGCGACCAGGGATGCTGCGAGGTTGATACAGGTGGTGGTCTTGCCCACACCACCCTTCTGGTTCGCTATTGCGAATACCTTAGCCATTCTTGCTTGTGTTCCCAATCATGCCGTGCGGCGCAGTATCAGCAGATGGCGTTGGCCTTGGCAACCAGGTACGGCCAGGGCGTGTTCGCTATCGAGGTGGAAGTCTGTCGGCAATGCTACCAGCTCATCGGCGGGATGAACGCCCTTCATTGCCAGCCAGCGCGTATCGGTGTCACCGAGGTGGCGTGTCCAGTTGCTGAAGTTTTCCATGCTGCTGAAGGCCCGGGAAATAATCCCGTTGAATGGCTGTGCAGGCTGGAACGCTTCGACGCGACTGTGGATAACTTGCAGGTTATCCAGTTTCAGCTCGAGTTTGACCTGTGTCAGGAAGCGAGTCTTCTTGCCGTTGCTGTCCAGGCAGGTCACCTGCGCCTCAGGAAACAATATGGCCAAGGGAATGCCCGGCATGCCGCCGCCACTGCCAACATCGAGCCAGCGACCGTTTTCGACGAACGACATCACGCTCAGGCTATCGAGCAAATGACGCGAGACCATTTCGTCGGGATCGCGCACCGCCGTGAGGTTGTAGGCCTTGTTCCATTTTATCAACAGGGCCAGATAACCCAGCAATTGCGCATGCTGGGTTTCGCTCAACGCCACACCGAGCTGGCGAGCACCTGTGGATAACTCTTCTGCGTGTTGCGGGGTGACCAACGAACTCAAGCGCTTTGCTCCAACTGACGGCCCGCGCCGCGTTTTTTCAAATGAATCATCAACAGGGAAATGGCTGCCGGTGTCACGCCCGGGATACGTGATGCCTGACCCAATGTCTCCGGACGGGTCGCGCCAAGCTTGCTCTGAATCTCTTTGGAGAGTCCGGAAATGTTCGTGTAATCGATATCCACAGGCAATTTGGTGTCTTCGCTGGCCCGCAGACGCGCGATTTCATCTTGTTGACGATCGATGTAACCGGCGTATTTGGTCTTGATTTCGACCTGTTCGGCCACCTGTGGATCTTCCGCGCCCCCACCGGTGACGGCGATCAGGCCAGCGTAGTCGATTTCCGGACGGCTCAGCAGATTGAGCAGGTTGTATTCGTGGGTCAGCGGCGTGCCGAATTTTTCCGCGATCGCATCGCCTTGCTCAGTGCCCGGGCGTACCCAGGTACTTTTCAGGCGCTGCTCTTCCAGCTCGATGCTTTCGCGTTTTTTGCAGAACGCTGCCCAGCGCGCGTCATCGACCAGACCCAATTCGCGACCTTTTTCGGTCAAGCGCAGGTCAGCGTTGTCTTCGCGCAGGATCAGGCGGTATTCGGCACGGGATGTGAACATCCGGTACGGCTCCTGGGTGCCCAGGGTAATCAGGTCGTCAACCAAAACGCCGATGTAGGCTTCGTCGCGACGCGGGCACCAGGCATCTTTGCCTTGGGCGCGCAGTGCAGCGTTGGTCCCGGCCAGCAAACCTTGGGCGCCGGCTTCTTCGTAACCGGTCGTGCCGTTGATTTGCCCGGCAAAGAACAAGCCGCCGATCATTTTGGTTTCCAGGCTGTACTTCAGGTCACGCGGGTCGAAGTAGTCGTATTCGATAGCGTAGCCCGGTCGCACGATGTGGGCGTTTTCCATGCCGCGGATCGATTGCACGATTTGCAATTGCACATCGAACGGCAAGGAGGTGGAGATTCCGTTCGGGTACAGCTCGTTTGTCGTCAAGCCTTCCGGCTCGATGAAGACCTGATGGCTTTGCTTGTCGGCAAAGCGATGGATCTTGTCTTCGATCGACGGGCAGTAACGCGGGCCAATGCCTTCGATTTCACCTGCCGCGGAATACATCGGCGAACGATCGAGGTTCGCGGCAATGATTTCGTGGGTGCGAGCGTTGGTATGGGTAATCCAGCAACTGACCTGTTGTGGGTGCTGCTCTTTGGACCCCATGAACGACATCACTGGAATCGGCGTATCGCCTGCCTGCTCGGTCATCACCGAGAAATCCACGGACCGGGCGTCGATACGCGGCGGAGTTCCGGTTTTCAGGCGACCGACACGCAGCGGCAACTCACGCAGGCGTTGAGCCAGGGCGATCGACGGCGGATCACCGGCGCGGCCCCCGGAAAAATTCTGTAAACCGATGTGGATAAGTCCACCGAGGAACGTACCGGTGGTCAACACCACGGAATCGGCGAGGAAACGCAGACCCATTTGCGTGACAACACCGCGCACTTGCTCCTGCTCGACGATCAGGTCGTCTGCAGCCTGTTGAAATATCCACAGGTTGGGCTGGTTTTCCAGGATTTCGCGCACCGCTGCCTTGTACAGCACCCGATCCGCCTGAGCGCGGGTTGCACGCACGGCCGGACCCTTGCGGCTGTTCAACACGCGAAACTGGATGCCGCCTTTATCGGTAGCAATGGCCATCGCGCCACCGAGGGCATCGATTTCCTTGACCAGGTGGCTTTTGCCGATCCCGCCAATGGCAGGGTTGCAACTCATGGCACCGAGGGTTTCCACGTTATGCGTCAGCAACAGGGTCTTGACCCCCATACGTGCTGAGGCCAGTGCTGCCTCGGTACCGGCATGACCGCCGCCGATGACGATCACTTCAAAACGGGAAGGGAAATCCACCACGCACCTCGTGCCTGCTTAAGTAGGTAATTCAGGAATAGTTTGAGCTCAGGTTTTCGGACCTGGTCGACAAGTATAGGGACTTCGCCCTTCCTAAAGAACCCTTTGCACAAAATTTAACCAGCTGTGGAAAAGTGGCGGTTATAGAAATTAAAAAGAAAGAAATTTATTAAATCTTTGTTTTTATGTTTATTTCTACTGACCGACCTTTCTGTGGATAGATTGATACAGACCTTTAAATTCAATATGTACAGAGATTCAAAACCCTGTGGTCATGTGCCAATGAGGGCCTTGGATAACCGGTTTAAGCCTGTGGATGAATGGGATGCTTATCCACAGGGGCGGTTATCTTCAGTTTTGAGGCCCTGTTATCAACTGCCCTTAGCCGCGGTTATTCACAGGGCTTAATCCACAGAAAAGCATCGACTCAAGGAAATTCGGGCAGGGAAAAACCGCTCAAGCAGAAAAAAACAGCTCGGCACTGGGCGATTGTTTTGCAATAGGAGGGAGCAGACAGGCACGAGCGGCCTGTCTGCGGAGAGCGAAAGGACTATTTACCGATGCAGAAGCTGGAGAAAATTCGCCCCAACAGGTCATCGGAGCTGAATGCACCGGTGATTTCTCCCAGGGACTGCTGAGCCTGGCGCAAATCCTCGGCCAGCAATTCGCCGGCACCCGCCAGGGTCAGTTGCGCCCGGCCGTGCTCCAGGGACGCACTCGCATGACGCAATGCTTCCAAGTGGCGCCTGCGAGCACTGAAGCTGCTTTCAGAGGTCTGTTCATAGCCCATGCAAGCCTTGAGGTGGTCGCGTAGCAACTCAAGGCCAACCCCCGCAGACTTGGCGCTGAGGCTGATGGTGACGTGCCCGTCATCGCTGACTTCCAGGGCCATGGCTTCGCCTGTGAGGTCGGCCTTGTTACGGATCAACGTGACTTTCGCCGGGTCGGGGCGGGTTTCAAGGAACTCAGGCCATAGTGCAAAAGGATCGAGGGCTTCCGGTGCGGTTGCATCGACGACCAGCAATACCCGATCTGCTTCGCCGATGGCTTTCAACGCCCGCTCTACGCCAATTTTTTCCACATGGTCATCGGTATCGCGCAACCCGGCCGTATCTACCACATGCAGTGGCATGCCATCGATGTGGATATGTTCGCGCAGGACGTCCCGTGTAGTGCCGGCGATCTCGGTGACAATGGCCGCTTCGCGACCGGCCAGTGCATTGAGCAGGCTGGATTTGCCAGCATTCGGACGACCGGCGATAACCACGGTCATGCCGTCACGCAACAAGGCGCCCTGCCCGGCTTCTCGCATAACGGTGGTTAACTCGTCGCGCACTTTATCGAGCATGCTCAATACGTGGCCATCGGCGAGGAAGTCGATTTCTTCTTCCGGAAAGTCGATTGCCGCTTCGACATAGATCCGCAGGCCGATCAGTTGCTCCGTCAGGTTATGCACACGAGCCGAAAATGCGCCTTGCAAGGATCGCAATGCATTGCGCGCTGCCTGTGCAGAACTGGCTTCGATCAGGTCGGCGATGGCTTCGGCCTGGGCCAGGTCGAGCTTGTCGTTCAGGAATGCACGTTCACTGAATTCCCCGGGGCGGGCGAGACGGCAGCCGAGTTCAAGGCAGCGCTGCAGCAACATATCCAGAACGACCGGGCCACCATGGCCTTGCAATTCCAATACATCTTCGCCGGTGAACGAGTTTGGACCTGGGAAATACAGCGCGATGCCCTGGTCGAGCACCTCGTCATTTTCACCCAGGAACGGACCATAGTGCGCGAACCGCGGCTTGAGTTCACGACCGCTGAAGGCCTTGGCCGCATCGCTGGCCAACGGCCCGGAAATACGCACGATGCCGACACCGCCACGACCCTGGGCGGTGGCGACGGCGGCAATGGTTTCACGAGGAACGCTCATAAACCGGTATCCAGACAAAAGTGACAGATAGCAAAACGCCCCACTAGGGGGCGTTTTGAGTGGATATCCACAGTGTAAATCAGGCAGTTGCTTTGGCAGCCGCTTCGATCTTACGCGTGATGTACCACTGTTGGGCGATCGACAAAACGTTGTTCACAACCCAGTACAGCACCAGACCCGCCGGGAACCACAGGAAGAAGAAGGTGAAGATGATTGGCATCATTTTCATGACCTTCGCCTGCATCGGATCCGGAGGAGTCGGGTTCAACTGCTGCTGGATGAACATGGTGGCGCCCATGATGATCGGCAGAATGAAGAACGGATCCTTGATCGACAGGTCAGTAATCCACAGCATGAACGGCGCTTGGCGCATTTCCACGCTTTCCAGCAGAACCCAGTACAGCGAAAGGAAAACCGGCATCTGCACGAGGATTGGCAAGCAGCCACCCAGCGGATTGATCTTCTCTTTCTTGTAGAGCTCCATCATGGCTTGCGACATTTTCTGCCGGTCGTCGCCATGTTGTTCTTTCAGCGCGGCCAGTTTCGGTGCCACTGCACGCATGCGTGCCATGGATTTGTAGCTGGCAGCCGACAGTGGGAAGAAAATCCCCTTGATCAGCATGGTCAGGAAGATGATCGACCAGCCCCAGTTACCGACCAGCGCGTGAATGTGTTGCAGCAACCAGAAAATTGGCTGGGCAATGAACCACAAAATGCCGTAGTCGACGGTCAGTTCCAGACCTGGGGACAACTCTTTCAGGACAGCCTGGCTTTTCGGTCCGGCGTACAGAATGGCGCTGGTTTCAGCCTTGGCACCCGGAGCAACGGTCAGCGAAGGACCGGTATAGCCGATGATGTAGTTGCCTTTGCTGTCTTTACGGGTCTGGACGATGTTGTTTTCGCCCTTGACCGGAATCCACGCAGTCACGAAGTAGTGCTGCAACCAGGCAACCCAACCACCGGTGACGGTTTCTTTCAGCTGCGCCTTGTCCATGTCGCTCATCGACACTTTCTTGTACGGCTCGTTACTTGTCCACAGGGCGGCGCCCAGGTAAGTCGCGGTGCCGGTGGCAGTGCTGGAAGACGGATCGGAGCTGGCGTCACGCTTCAATTGCGCGAACATTGCACCGGACCAGGGCTGTGCGCTCTGGTTGTCGATCAGGTAGGAGACAGTTACGTCATACAGGCCGCGTTTCAGGGTGAAACGCTTGATGTAGTTGACACCGTCCTTGCTGAACTTCAGGTCCACGACCAATTGGTCCTGACCGTCAGCCAGTTGATAAACCTTCTTCTCCGCCGAATAAATCGGACGACCGGCAGGACTTGCATCCGGGCCGTTGCTGCCAATCAGGCCACTTTGAGCCAGATAAGTCCGTTCGTTGCCGTTATCGAACAGCTGGAATGGGATTTCCGGATGGTCCTGGCGACGTGGATACAGCGGCAATTTCAGTTGGGCAACATCACCACCTTGTGGATCGATGGCCAGATCGAGCACATCCGTTTTGATCTGGATGAGGTCGGTGCTCGCCGCTACCGGCGTTTCGGCAGGTGCGCTGGTATCGTTTGCGGCGTGTGGAATGTCGTCACTGACGGACGCTTTATTGCCAGTGGCCGTATCCGGGAGGCCCGGTGCGGTCGTACTGGAAGCAACATTCTGAGTCGGCAGGGCAGCCTGGCCATAGTCCTGGTTCCATTTAAGAACCATAACGTAGGACACGATTGCCAGGGCGACGATCAGGATCGTGCGTTTGATATCCATGATTACTCGGCCATCGAAGAAGAACGGGAGGTAGGGATAGGTGGAACCGGGTCATAACCACCGGGATTCCACGGATGACAGCGACCTAAACGACGAAAGGTCAGCCAGCCACCGCGCAGAAGGCCATGATTTTCAATGGCTTCTAACGCGTAGCAGGAACAACTGGGGTAGAAACGACAGTGACTGGCCATCAGCGGACTAATGGCATAGCGATAAAACTGGATCGGAACGAGTGCCAGTTTACGCATCGGGACTGTCTACCCCTACAGTTTCGGTTTTGACTACTGGTACCGGCGTGCTGCGTGCCAGACGCTTCCAGAGTTTGCCGAAATGCTGAATCAATTCGGGGTTTTCTACGTCACCCAAACCTTTGCGCGCGACGATAACGATGTCCCAGCCGGCCAGTGCATCCTGGTTCAGCCGAAACGATTCGCGCATCAGACGTTTGAGGCGATTGCGCTCGACGGAGAGCTTTACGCTCTTTTTCCCGATAACCAGCCCGAGTCGGGGGTGATCAAGATCGTTGTTGCGCGCAAGGAGCAGGAGATTTTTCCCCGGAACCTTGCCGGTAGGGGAGTCAAAGACTGCCTTGAAATGCCGGGGGGTAAGCAGACGCTTTTCCCGACTGAAGTCCTGACTCACCTCCAGTGCCGGATTATCAAACTGCCAGACGCGCACGACCTTTGGCGCGACGACGCGACAGGACGGCACGACCGTTCTTGGTAGCCATGCGAGCACGGAAACCGTGGGTACGAGCGCGTTTGATAGTGCTTGGTTGGAAAGTACGTTTCATTGTCGTGTTACCTGGTTCGTCCACAACGGGCCGGAATGGCCCCCGTTTTAAGAGACCGGGGATTCTAGAGAAAGCAAGCCTCTAGGTCAATTTCCAACCAACGTTTCCTTATAAATAGATCTCCAGAGGTTTTGCCTGGCCAGGATCCTCAGCCAAATATAAAAATAAGAAAGGAAAGTATTTAAAGCTTTTCTGTAAAGCTTATAAAAGCTTAGCTCGCAGGTATCTGTGGATAAGTCCCTTGAGCCCTTGTTTCATCGACTGTACAGCGAATGACAACTACAGTGGAAAACGGTGTTCAGCCTGTGCTGCGCTGTCGGATAACCTGTGTGTGGAAAGGGTTGTTATCCACAGGCAGGTTATCCACCGAGTTTCACCCCCACTTGTGCAATGAGCTTAGAGGCGGTTATCCACAGAGCTTATGCACAGACCACTGGTCGTCTTTTTTGCGTATAAAACCCTGATTGTTCTCGGTTCATGACCCACCTACGTGTGGATAAGTCGGCGGCTGGCCGTTACAATGGCCGCTTGTTTTTGCCTCACCGGCTTTCAACTTAGGGGATATCCGTGTCAGTGGAACTTTGGCAGCAGTGCGTGGAGCTTTTGCGCGATGAGCTGCCTGCCCAACAATTCAACACTTGGATCCGTCCACTACAGGTCGAAGCCGAAGGCGACGAGTTGCGTGTCTATGCACCCAATCGTTTTGTCCTGGACTGGGTCAACGAGAAATACCTGAGTCGCGTCCTGGAATTGCTCGACGAACACGGCAACGGTATGGCGCCTGCGCTTTCCTTATTAATAGGCAGCAAACGCAGCTCTGCTCCGCGCGCCGCGCCAAATGCGCCGCTGGCCGCCGCTGCGGCGTCCCAGGTTCAGGCGGCTGCGGCCGCAGCGGCGCCTGTGGCACCGGCTGCATCACCGGCCAAGCGAGCGACGCAAAAAACCGCAGAAGTGGCTGAGCAAGAGCCTTCGCGTGACAGCTTCGATCCAATGGCCGGCGCCAGTTCGCAACAGGCACCGGTGCGCGCCGAGCAGCGTACCGTTCAGGTGGAAGGTGCGCTCAAGCACACCAGCTACCTGAACCGCACCTTTACCTTCGAGAACTTCGTTGAGGGTAAGTCCAACCAACTGGCCCGGGCCGCGGCCTGGCAAGTGGCGGACAATCCCAAGCATGGTTACAACCCGCTCTTCCTTTACGGTGGCGTAGGTTTGGGTAAAACCCACTTGATGCATGCTGTGGGTAACCATCTATTAAAGAAGAATCCGAATGCCAAGGTCGTGTACCTGCATTCCGAGCGCTTCGTGGCCGACATGGTCAAGGCTCTGCAACTGAACGCGATCAACGAGTTCAAGCGCTTCTACCGTTCGGTGGATGCGTTGCTTATCGATGACATTCAGTTCTTCGCCCGCAAGGAGCGCTCGCAGGAAGAGTTTTTCCACACCTTCAATGCCCTGCTTGAAGGTGGCCAGCAGGTCATTCTCACCAGTGACCGCTACCCGAAAGAAATCGAAGGCCTTGAAGAACGCCTGAAGTCGCGCTTCGGCTGGGGCCTTACGGTGGCTGTTGAACCACCGGAACTGGAAACCCGTGTCGCGATCCTGATGAAAAAGGCCGATCAGGCCAAGGTCGAATTGCCGCACGATGCAGCGTTCTTCATTGCCCAACGCATTCGCTCCAACGTCCGTGAGCTGGAAGGTGCGCTCAAACGCGTGATTGCCCATTCGCACTTCATGGGTCGCGATATCACCATCGAGTTGATCCGCGAGTCCCTGAAGGATCTGTTGGCGCTGCAAGATAAACTGGTCTCTGTGGATAACATTCAGCGCACTGTCGCCGAGTACTACAAGATCAAGATCTCCGATTTGTTGTCCAAACGTCGTTCGCGTTCGGTTGCCCGTCCACGTCAGGTCGCCATGGCCTTGTCCAAGGAACTGACCAACCACAGCCTGCCGGAAATCGGTGATGTGTTTGGTGGGCGTGACCACACGACTGTTTTGCACGCCTGCCGCAAGATCAACGAACTTAAGGAATCCGACGCGGACATCCGCGAGGACTACAAGAACCTGCTGCGTACACTGACCACTTGATGAACACCAGCGCAGCTTTTAAGGCAAGGGACTAGACCATGCATTTCACCATTCAACGCGAAGCCCTGTTGAAACCCCTGCAACTGGTCGCAGGCGTCGTCGAGCGCCGACAGACCTTGCCGGTGCTCTCCAACGTGCTGCTGGTTGTCGAAGGCCAGCAATTGTCGCTGACCGGTACCGACCTGGAAGTCGAGCTGGTCGGTCGTGTGCAACTCGAAGAGCCTGCTGAAACGGGTTCCATCACCGTGCCTGCACGTAAACTGATGGATATCTGCAAAAGCCTGCCGAATGATGCGCTGATCGATATCAAGGTCGATGAACAGAAGCTGGTGGTGAAGGCTGGCCGTAGCCGCTTCACCCTCTCGACCTTGCCGGCCAACGATTTCCCTACCGTGGAAGAAGGCCCGGGCTCGCTGACGTGCAGCCTGGAACAGAGCAAGCTGCGTCGTCTGATCGAGCGCACCAGCTTCGCCATGGCCCAGCAAGACGTTCGTTACTACCTCAACGGCATGCTGCTGGAAGTTTCGGCAGGCGTCATTCGTGCCGTGGCCACCGATGGTCACCGCCTGGCGATGTGCTCGATGCAGGCTGATATCGGCCAGCCGGATCGCCACCAGGTCATCGTGCCGCGCAAGGGTATCCTGGAGCTCGCGCGTTTGCTGACCGAGCCCGACGGTATCGTCAGCATTGTCCTGGGTCAGCATCACATTCGTGCTACCACCGGTGAATTCACCTTCACCTCGAAACTGGTCGACGGTAAATTCCCGGACTACGAGCGCGTTCTGCCAAAAGGCGGTGACAAGTTGGTGCTCGGTGATCGTCAGGCGCTGCGCGAGGCTTTCAGCCGAACGGCGATTCTGTCCAACGAGAAGTATCGTGGTATCCGTCTGCAACTGGCTCCTGGTCAGCTGAAGATCCAGGCGAACAACCCGGAGCAGGAGGAAGCGGAAGAAGAAGTTGGCGTTGAATACAACGGCGGCTCCCTGGAAATCGGCTTCAACGTCAGCTACTTGCTCGACGTACTGGGCGTGATGACTACCGAGCAGGTGCGTCTGATCCTGTCCGACTCCAACAGCAGTGCGCTGGTACAAGAGTCCGACAACGATGACTCGGCCTACGTCGTCATGCCGATGCGTCTGTAATCATGTTCAGCAGAAGCTAGATGTCCCTTAGTCGCGTCTCGGTCACCGCGGTGCGCAATCTGCACCCGGTGACCTTCTCCCCCTCTCCCCGAATCAATATTCTCTACGGCGCCAATGGCAGCGGCAAAACCAGTGTCCTGGAAGCCATTCACCTGCTGGGGCTTGCTCGTTCGTTTCGTAGCACCCGATTGTTGCCCGTCATTCAGTATGAGCAAGTGGCGTGTACGGTATTTGGCCAGGTCGAGTTGGCCGAAGGTGGACACAGTGCCTTGGGCATCTCCCGGGACCGTCAGGGGGAGTTCCAGATCCGCATCGACGGACAGAACGCGCGCAGTGCCGCGCAGCTGGCCGAGATCCTGCCGCTGCAGTTGATCAATCCGGACAGCTTCCGCTTGCTGGAAGGCGCGCCGAAGATACGCCGACAGTTCCTCGACTGGGGCGTGTTCCACGTGGAACCCCGATTCATGTCCACCTGGCAACGCCTGCAGAAGGCCCTGCGCCAGAGAAACTCTTGGCTGCGGCATGGTACACTTGACGCCGTTTCGCAAGCGGTTTGGGACAGGGAACTGTGCCAGGCCAGCGCTGAAATAGATGAATACCGCCGCGCCTATATCAAAGCCTTGAAACCGGTGTTTGAGCAGACCTTGAGCGAACTGGTTGAGCTCGAAGGGCTAACGCTCAGCTATTACCGGGGCTGGGACAAAGACCGTGAATTAAGCGCTGTGCTCGCCGGATCCCTTCAGCGGGATCAGCAGATGGGGCATACCCAGGCAGGACCGCAACGTGCTGATTTGCGCCTCAGATGGGGTGCTCACAATGCCGCGGATATCTTGTCCCGTGGCCAGCAGAAGTTGGTGGTCTGCGCGTTACGGATTGCCCAGGGTCACCTGGTCAGCCAGGCCCGACGCGGTCAGTGTATTTATCTGGTGGATGACTTGCCGTCCGAACTGGACGAGCAGCACCGCCGTGCGCTTTGCCGCTTGCTGGAAGACTTACGCTGCCAGGTATTTATTACCTGTGTAGACCACGAATTATTGAGGGAAGGCTGGCAGACGGAAACGCCAGTCGCCCTGTTCCACGTGGAACAGGGCCGTATCACCCAGACCCACGACCATCGGGAGTGAAGGCATTGAGCGAAGAAAATACGTACGACTCAACGAGCATTAAGGTGCTGAAAGGCCTGGATGCCGTACGCAAACGTCCCGGTATGTACATTGGTGACACCGACGATGGCAGCGGTCTGCACCACATGGTGTTCGAGGTGGTCGATAACTCGATCGACGAAGCGCTCGCCGGCCACTGCGACGACATCAGCATCATCATTCACCCGGACGAATCCATCACCGTTAAAGACAACGGCCGTGGTATTCCGGTAGATGTGCATAAAGAAGAAGGCGTCTCGGCAGCCGAGGTCATCATGACCGTACTGCACGCCGGCGGTAAGTTTGACGACAACTCCTACAAGGTATCCGGCGGCCTTCACGGCGTAGGTGTGTCGGTAGTGAACGCACTGTCTGAAGAGCTTGTTCTTACTGTCCGCCGTAGCGGCAAGATCTGGGAACAGACCTACGTCCACGGTGTGCCACAGGAACCGATGAAGATCGTTGGCGACAGCGAAACCACCGGTACCCAGATCCACTTCAAGGCTTCCAGCGAAACCTTCAAGAACATCCACTTCAGCTGGGACATCCTGGCCAAGCGGATTCGTGAACTGTCCTTCCTCAACTCCGGTGTTGGCATCGTTCTCAAGGATGAGCGCAGCGGCAAGGAAGAGTTGTTCAAGTACGAAGGTGGCCTGCGCGCGTTTGTTGAATACCTGAACACCAACAAAACCCCGGTCAATCAGGTGTTCCACTTCAACATCCAGCGTGAAGACGGCATCGGCGTGGAAATCGCCCTGCAGTGGAACGACAGCTTCAACGAGAACCTGTTGTGCTTCACCAACAACATTCCGCAGCGCGACGGCGGTACCCACCTGGTGGGCTTCCGTTCCGCACTGACGCGTAACCTCAACACCTACATCGAAGCCGAAGGCCTGGCCAAGAAGCACAAGGTTGCAACCACCGGTGACGACGCCCGTGAAGGCCTGACCGCGATCATTTCGGTAAAGGTTCCGGATCCGAAGTTCAGCTCCCAGACCAAAGACAAGCTGGTCTCTTCCGAAGTGAAGACCGCGGTCGAACAGGAAATGGGCAAGTACTTCTCCGACTTCCTGCTGGAGAACCCGAACGAAGCCAAGTTGGTTGTCGGCAAGATGATCGACGCGGCACGTGCTCGTGAAGCAGCCCGCAAGGCCCGTGAGATGACCCGCCGTAAAGGCGCGCTGGATATCGCCGGCCTTCCGGGCAAACTGGCTGACTGCCAGGAAAAGGACCCTGCCCTCTCCGAACTGTACCTGGTGGAAGGTGACTCCGCGGGCGGCTCTGCCAAGCAGGGACGTAACCGCAAGACCCAGGCGATTCTGCCCCTCAAGGGTAAAATCCTGAACGTCGAGAAGGCGCGTTTCGACAAGATGATCTCTTCCCAGGAAGTGGGCACCTTGATCACTGCGCTGGGCTGCGGCATCGGTCGCGAAGAGTACAACATCGACAAGTTGCGTTATCACAACATCATCATCATGACCGATGCTGACGTCGACGGTTCGCACATTCGTACCCTGTTGCTGACCTTCTTCTTCCGTCAGCTGCCTGAGCTGATCGAGCGTGGCTACATCTACATTGCCCAGCCGCCGCTGTACAAGGTCAAGAAAGGCAAGCAAGAGCAATACATCAAAGACGACGACGCCATGGAAGAGTACATGACGCAGTCGGCCCTGGAAGATGCGAGCTTGCACCTGAACGAAGAGGCACCGGGGATCTCCGGCGAAGCGCTTGAGCGTCTGGTGAACGACTTCCGTCTGGTGATGAAGACCCTCAAGCGTCTGTCGCGCCTGTACCCACAGGAATTGACCGAGCACTTCATCTACCTGCCGGCCGTCAGCCTGGAGCAACTGTCCGATCACGCAGCGATGCAGGATTGGCTGGCCCAGTACGAAGTGCGCCTGCGCACCGTCGAGAAGTCCGGCCTGGTCTACAAGGCCAGCCTGCGTGAAGACCGTGAGCGTAACGTCTGGCTGCCAGAGGTCGAACTGATCTCCCACGGTCTGTCGAACTACGTCACCTTCAACCGCGACTTCTTCGGCAGCAACGACTACAAGACGGTCGTCTCCCTGGGCGCTCAACTGAGCACCCTGCTCGACGAAGGCGCGTACATCCAGCGTGGCGAACGCAAGAAAGCGGTCACCGAGTTCAAGGAAGCCCTTGACTGGTTGATGGCTGAAAGCACCAAGCGCCACACCATCCAGCGATACAAAGGTCTGGGTGAAATGAACCCGGATCAGCTGTGGGAAACCACCATGGACCCAAGCGTTCGCCGGATGCTGAAAGTGACCATCGAAGACGCCATTGGTGCAGATCAGATCTTCAACACCCTGATGGGTGATGCGGTCGAACCTCGCCGTGACTTCATCGAAAGCAATGCCCTGGCGGTTTCCAACCTGGACTTCTGATCCTGGTTAACCCCCGCTAAACGAAAAAGGCCAACGTCATGCGTTGGCCTTTTTTGTACCCACAACAGCGGTGAAAGAGGCATAAAAAAACCGGCTATATCAGCCGGTTTTTTTGCGCCCGAAAAAAACTTATGCACGTTTTTCGGTTTTTTAAGCGCTTAAGAAATATCTATATAAATCATTATGTTAGGAGAGAATTTCGACGCTTTTCTCACAAACGGTACACAGCTTATCCACAGAAGCTCAGACAACTGCCTGATCGTTGGCAACCGGTGCTTGCGGAGCCGGTGGCAGAGAGCCCATTTCCCGTTGCATTTGCTCGTTCCAGGCCTGGACCCGGTCGTTCAGATCGGCGATGGCCCGTGGTCCACTACCTTCGGCATACATCGGTGCGCCGATGATCACGGTGATGACGCCCTGCTTCTTCTTCCAACCGGTTTTTGGCCAGAACTTGCCAGCGTTGTGCGCAATCGGCAGCACCGGCAGCTCGGCATTCACCGCCAGCGCCGTACCCCCTCGGGAGAATTTTCCGATGGTGCCATAGGGAACGCGTGTGCCTTCGGGGAAAATCAGCACCCAGACGTTGTCCTTGAGCAATTCATCGCCTTTCTTGGCGACATGCTTGAGTGCTGCTTTCGGGTTGTCCCGGTCGATGGCGATCGGACGGAGCATGGCCATGGCCCAGCCAAAGAACGGCACGTAAAGCAGTTCGCGCTTGAGCACCTGGCTCAATGGTGAGAAATAGGCCGAGAGAAAAAAGGTCTCCCAGGTGCTCTGGTGGTTCGACTGAATCACGCAGGGTTGTGTCGGTACGTTCTCGGCACCCTTCACTTCGTAGCGAATGCCCAGGAACACCTTGCTCAGCCACAAGGCGCAGCGGCACCAATAGACGTTGATGAAACGATAGCGCGCCTTGAACGGGAGAAAGGGCGCGATAAAAAAACTCAGGCTGCACCACAGCAGGGAGCTGGTGCCCAGCAGCAGGTAAAAGAGGAAGGTTCTGATGGCCTGCAGTATCGACATGGCGACGTTTACCGTAACGGTTCAAGCGCACTCCCGAACGTTCCTTGGTCAGGATTTCGAAAGAGCTCTAATTGTGGATAAGTTCTGCGGCAATCGCCGCCAGATCGTCGAAAATCAATGTGCCTACCGGAAGGGTCTTGCCCAAAGTCTTTTCGCCTTTCCCGGTCTTTACCAAAACTGGCTGAGAGTCGACGGCTTTGGCGGCTTCCAGGTCACCGAGACTATCGCCGACGAACCATAGATTTGTCAGCGATACGTTGTAATGTGCGGCGATGCTTTTCAGCATCCCAGGTTTTGGCTTGCGGCAATCGCAGCCTTCGTCCGGCCCGTGCGGGCAGTAGACGATCAGCCCGACTTCCCCACCCTGCTCGGCCACCAGCGAGCGCAAGCGCGCGTGCATGGCGTCCAGGGTGGCGAGGTCGTAATAGCCGCGAGCGATGCCCGACTGGTTGGTGGCGACTGCCACCGTCCAGCCGGCCTTGCTCAACTGCGCGATGGCTTCGATCGACCCGGGGAGTGGAATCCACTCCTCCACCGACTTTATGTAAGCGTCGGAGTCGTAATTGATCACCCCGTCCCGATCGAGAATCAGCAGTTTCAAACCGTCTTTACCCCAGCAACGAAATATCGGCGACGCCCAGGAACAACCCACGCAGACGGGCCAGCAAGGCATAACGGTTGGCGCGGACATTGGCATCTTCCGCGTTGACCATCACTGCTTCGAAGAACGCATCCACCGGCTCGCGCAAGGCGGCCAGGCGTGCCAGCGACTCGCTGTACTGACGCGCCGCAGCCATAGGCTGGACAGCCTGGTCGGCCTGCTGGATCGCCGAGTACAGGGAGAACTCGTTGGCATTGTCGAAGTACTTGGCTTCGACTACGGTCGGCACCGAGCCTTCGACCTTGCTCAGCAAGTTCGATACGCGCTTGTTCACCGCCGCCAGGGCCGCAGCTTCCGGCAACTTGCGGAAGGCTTGTACCGCTTGTACGCGCTGGTCGAAGTCCAGGGCCGAGCCCGGGTTCAGGGCACGAACCGACAGGTAGGTCGCCACGTCGACGCCTTCATCCTCATAACGTGCACGCAGGCGGTCGAAGATGAATTCCAGCACGGCGTCATTGAGGCCGGCAGCCTTGACCTTGGTGCCGAACGCATTCACGGCGAAGGCCACGGCGTCGTTCAGGTCCAGATCCAGTTGTTTCTCGATCAGGATACGCAGCACACCCAACGCGGCGCGGCGCAGGGCGTACGGGTCTTTGCTACCGGTCGGCAGCATGCCGATACCGAAGATTCCCACCAGGGTATCCAGCTTGTCGGCGATGGCCACGGCCGCACCGGTCAGGGTGGCTGGCAGTTCGGCACCGGCACCGCGCGGCATGTACTGCTCGTTCAGGGCCAGGGCGACGTCTTCTGGCTCGCCGTCATTGAGGGCGTAGTAGTACCCGGCGACACCTTGCATTTCCGGGAACTCGCCGACCATTTCGGTCGCCAGGTCGCATTTGGACAGCAAGCCTGCACGAGCGGCCCACGAAGCGTTGCCGCCAATGCGCGCGGCGATATAGGCGGCGAGCTTGGAAACGCGCTCGGCCTTGTCGTAGACGCTGCCCAGTTTTTCCTGGAACACCACGTTTTGCAGGCGCTGGTTGAAGTCTTCGAGCTTCTGCTTCTTGTCTTGCTTGAAGAAGAACTCGGCGTCGGTCAGGCGTGGGCGAACCACTTTCTCGTTACCGGCGATGATCTGCTGCGGGTCTTTGCTTTCGATGTTGGCCACGGTAATGAAACGTGGCAGCAACTTGCCTTCGGCATCCAGCAGGCAGAAGTACTTCTGGTTGTCCTGCATGGTGGTGATCAGCGCTTCTTGCGGTACGTCGAGGAAACGTTCCTCGAACGAGCACACCAGCGGTACTGGCCACTCGACCAGCGCGGTCACTTCGTCGAGCAGGGCTGGCGGAACGATCGCCGTGCCTTCCTGACGGGTGGCCAGTTCTTCGGTGCGCTTGCTGATGATGTCGCGACGCTCGTTGGCGTCAGCCAGTACGTAGGCGGCACGCAGGTCGGCCAGGTAGCTGGACGGCGAACCGATGCGCACGTTTTCCGGGTGGTGGAAGCGGTGGCCACGGGAATCGCGGCCGGACTTCTGGGCGAGGATGGTGCAGTCGATGACCTGGTCACCGAAGAGCATTACCAGCCATTGCGTCGGACGCACGAACTCTTCCTTGCGCGCACCCCAACGCATGCGTTTCGGGATCGGCAGGTCGTTCAGCGAGTCTTCGACGATGGTCGGCAGCAAGCTCGCGGTCGGCTTGCCGGCGATGCTCTGGCTGTAGCGCAGTTTCGGACCGCTCTGATCGATTTCGCTCAGGTCGACCCCGCACTTCTTGGCAAAACCCAGTGCCGCTTGGGTCGGGTTGCCTTCGGCATCGAACGCGGCCTGGCGTGGCGGGCCATCGAGGTTGATGCTGCGATCCGGCTGCTGGGTGGCCAGCGACGTGATCAGCACCGCCAGACGGCGCGGCGCGGCATAAACGGTTTTGGTCTCGTAGTTCAGGCCGGCAGCTTGCAGGCCCTTGTCGATACCGGCAAGGAACGCCTCGGCCAGGGTGTTCAGGGCCTTGGGTGGCAGTTCTTCAGTGCCCAGTTCAACCAGAAAATCCAGAGCACTCATTGTGCAGCCTCCAGCTTGGCCAGTACTTCGTCACGCAGGTCCGGGGTCGCCATCGGGAAGCCCAGCTTGGCGCGAGCCAGCAGGTAGGCTTGCGCAACGGAACGCGCCAGGGTGCGTACACGCAGGATGTATTGCTGACGCGCGGTCACGGAAATTGCCCGGCGCGCATCCAGCAGGTTGAAGGTATGGGAGGCCTTCAACACCATTTCGTAGCTCGGCAACGGCAGCGGCTGGTCGAGTTCGATCAGGCGCTTGGCTTCGCTTTCGTAGAAATCGAACAGTTCGAACAGCTTCTCGACGTTGGCGTGTTCGAAGTTGTAGGTCGACTGCTCCACTTCGTTCTGGTGGAACACGTCGCCGTAGGTCACTTTGCCGAACGGACCGTCAGCCCAGACCAGGTCGTAGACCGAATCCACGCCTTGCAGGTACATGGCCAGGCGCTCCAGGCCGTAAGTGATCTCACCGGTCACCGGGTAGCATTCGATGCCGCCCGCTTGCTGGAAATAGGTGAACTGGGTCACTTCCATGCCGTTGAGCCAGACTTCCCAGCCCAGACCCCAGGCGCCGAGGGTCGGCGATTCCCAGTTGTCTTCGACGAAGCGGATGTCATGCACCAATGGGTCCAGGCCCACGTGCTTGAGGGAGCCCAGGTACAGCTCCTGGAAGTTGTCCGGGTTTGGCTTGAGCACCACCTGGAATTGGTAGTAGTGCTGCAGACGGTTCGGGTTTTCGCCGTAGCGGCCGTCAGTCGGGCGACGACTTGGCTGCACATAAGCGGCGTTCCAGGTTTCCGGGCCAATGGCGCGCAGGAATGTTGCAGTGTGGAAAGTGCCGGCGCCTACTTCCATATCGTAGGGCTGAAGTACCACACAACCTTGCTCGGCCCAGTATTGCTGGAGGGCGAGGATCAAGTCTTGGAAGGTACGCACGGCTGGCGTAGGCTGGCTCACGAAATTCACCTGTTTCTTGGGCTGCGATTTAAAGAGCGGGAGTATACCCGATTCATTGCTGCGCACGCCCCCTGGAGCCTTATGCCACGCTGCTTTTGGTGTTCCGAAGATCCGCTATACATGGCTTATCACGATCAGGAGTGGGGCACGCCGCTACGCGATGCGCAGGGACTGTTCGAGTTGCTTTTGCTCGAAGGGTTCCAGGCCGGCCTTTCCTGGATCACCGTGCTGCGCAAACGCGAGCACTATCGACGGGTGATGTACGGCTTCGACGTGCAGCGCGTGGCGCAGATGAGCGACGCGGAAGTCGATGAATTGATGCTCGACCCGGGCATCATCCGTAATCGCCTCAAGCTCAACGCGGCCCGGCGCAATGCCCAGGCCTGGATGGCGCTGGAGGACCCGGTGGCGTTTCTCTGGTCCTTTGTCGGCGGTGTACCGAAGATCAATCACTTCAGCGATCGATCCGAAGTGCCGGCCATCACCCCCGAGGCGGTGGAGATGAGCAAGGGCTTGAAAAAAGCCGGGTTCACCTTCGTTGGCCCGACCATCTGTTACGCGCTGATGCAGGCTTCGGGCATGGTCATGGACCATACCCGGGATTGCGATCGCTACGCGCAGCTGGCGAACGGCGGTTAGAATAGCCGCCTCGCGCACAGCACAAGATCAGGAGTGAACTGTGGATAAGTTGAAAGGCGCCTTGCTGGTAGGCGCTCTGCGGCTGTTTGCCCTGCTCCCGTGGCGGGCGGTTCAGGCCGTGGGCTCGGCGATAGGCTGGGTCATGTGGAAAACCCCGAACCGTTCCCGCGACGTGGTGCGGATCAATCTGTCCAAGTGCTTTCCCGACATGGACCCCGCCGAGCGTGAGCGCCTGGTGGGCCAGAGCCTCAAGGACATCGGCAAGTCCCTGACCGAAAGCGCCTGCGCCTGGATCTGGCCGGCCCAGCGTTCCATCGACCTGGTCCGTGAAGTGGAAGGCCTCGACGTATTGAAAGACGCCCTCGCCTCCGGCAAGGGCGTAGTGGGCATCACCAGTCACCTGGGCAACTGGGAAGTGCTCAATCACTTCTATTGCAGCCAGTGCAAACCGATCATTTTCTATCGCCCGCCGAAATTGAAGGCGGTGGATGAATTGCTGCAAAAGCAGCGAGTGCAGTTGGGCAACAAGGTCGCCGCTTCTACCAAGGAAGGCATTCTCAGCGTCATCAAGGAAGTGCGCAAAGGTGGTGCAGTGGGTATTCCTGCTGACCCGGAACCAGCCGAATCTGCAGGGATCTTCGTGCCATTCTTCGCCACCCAGGCGTTGACCAGCAAGTTCGTGCCGAACATGCTCGCCGGTGGCAAGGCGGTCGGCGTATTCCTGCACGCCCTGCGGCTGCCGGACGGTTCAGGCTACAAAGTGATTCTGGAAGCCGCGCCGGAAGCGATGTACAGCACAGATACCGCCACCTCCTGCGCGGCCATGAGCCAGGTCGTCGAGCGTTACGTGCGGGCGTATCCGAGTCAGTACATGTGGAGCATGAAGCGCTTCAAGAAGCGTCCACCGGGTGAAGAACGCTGGTATTGAGTCGTTTGGCATGATCTGTGGATAACCTTGACCTTGGCGTTATCCACAACCGTTCATTCAAGGGCGCAGCAGATGTCCGAACAGCGCAAATCATTTCGTATCAAAATCAGTCATGAAAGCCTCGGCGAATGCTTGGGCCAGACCCGCAATCTGTCGGCCACAGGTGTCTACGTCAAGCATCCGGCCTTGGCCGCCTTGCCCCGGGGTACGGTGGTCTACGGGCAGGTGCAGGACTTACCCACAGGCGCGCCGCGGGTGCGCATGGAAGTGGTGCAGGTGGATGCCGAAGGCATTGGCTTGCGTTATCTCTGATCAGTGCGCCTGACGGTCGAGTTTTTTCAGGAAAACCGTCATTTCTTTCTCAGCCTGCTTGTCGCCATGGGCTATGGCGGCTTCGATGCCTTGCTCCCAAGCCTGACGCGCGGCTGCAAAGTCAGTCAGGGCAAGTTGGGCCTTGCCGAGCAGTTTCCAGGCTGCCGAATATTTTGGGTCGAATTCGACGCAACGCTGGAAATGCTCTGCCGCCTTGGCGTGTTCTCCCAGATCCAGATAGCCCTTGCCCAGGCCGAAGCGTAGCAGCGAGTTATCCACACCCTTGGCGAGCATTTTTTCCAGGGATTCGATCATGGTGGATTCCTTATCTTAGGGGTGTCAGGCGTTCATCCGGATTAGTGAGGCCGCCTTCGCGAGCAAGCCCGCTCCCACATTGGTTTTGTGTTCACCAAAGATCAAATGTGGGAGCGGGCTTGCTCGCTAAGAGACCCCTGCTGGCAGCAAATAATTCGGATCAGAAGAAGCTCAGTCCGACATGGAACAGCTTTTCCACATCGCGGATATGCTTTTTATCCACAAGGAACAGGATCACATGGTCGCCGGCTGCGATCACGGTGTCATCGTGCGCGATAATGACCTCTTCATCGCGAATGATGGCGCCAATCGTGGTGCCCGGCGGCAAGCCGATATTCTCGATGGCCTTGCCGATCACCTTGCTCGATTTCGCATCGCCATGGGCAATGGCCTCGATGGCTTCCGCCGCGCCGCGGCGCAGTGAGTGCACGCTGACGATATCGCCGCGCCGTACATGCGCCAGCAACGTCCCGATGGTCGCCAGTTGCGGGCTGATGGCGATGTCGATGTCGCCGCCTTGTATCAGGTCGACGTAGGCCGGGTTGTTGATGATGGTCATCACCTTCTTCGCGCCCAGGCGCTTGGCCAGCAGCGAGGACATGATGTTGGCCTCGTCATCGTTGGTCAGGGCCAGGAAGATGTCGGCGTCGGCGATGTTCTCTTCCAGCAGCAGGTCTCGGTCCGAGGCGCTGCCTTGCAACACCACGGTGCTGTCGAGGGTGTCCGAGAGGTGGCGGCAGCGCGCCGGGTTCATCTCGATGATCTTCACCTGGTACCGGCTTTCGATGGCTTCGGCCAGACGTTCCCCAATCTGCCCGCCACCGGCGATGACGATGCGCTTGTAGGTCTCGTCGAGACGGCGCATTTCACTCATGACCGCTCGAATATTCGCTCGTGCGGCAATGAAGAACACTTCGTCATCCGCTTCGATCACTGTATCGCCCTGGGGCAGGATCGGCCGGTCACGACGGAATATCGCCGCTACGCGGGTTTCGACATTCGGCATGTGTTCACGCAGCTGGCGCAATTGCTGACCCACCAACGGACCGCCGTAGTACGCCCGCACCGCGACCAATTGCGCCTTGCCCTCGGCGAAGTCGATCACCTGCAAGGCGCCCGGATGCTGGATCAGGCGCTTTATGTAATTGGTGACCACTTGCTCGGGGCTGATCAGCACGTCCACCGGGATCGCTTCGTTGTCGAACAGTTCGGTGCGGGTCAGGTACGCCGCTTCACGGACGCGGGCGATCTTGGTCGGTGTATGGAACAGGGTGTGGGCAACCTGGCAGGCGACCATGTTGGTTTCATCGCTGCTGGTCACGGCGACCAGCATGTCGGCGTCGTCGGCGCCGGCCTGGCGCAGGATGCTCGGCAGCGAACCGCGACCTTGCACCGTGCGGATGTCCAGTCGGTCACCGAGGTCACGCAGGCGTTCGCCATCGGTGTCGACCACGGTAATGTCATTTGCTTCGCTTGCCAGGTGCTCCGCCAGCGAACCGCCGACCTGCCCCGCTCCAAGGATGATGATTTTCATCCAGTCACTCCGTTGAATCCGTTAACCGCGTACGGCGGCGATCTTGATCAGCTTGGCGTAGTAGAACCCGTCGTGGCCGCCTTCCTGGGCCAGCAATTGCCGCCCATGGGGCTGCTTGATTCCAGCCGTCGTGGCCAGGTCCAGTTCGCGGGCACCCGGAGTGCGAGCGAGGAAAGACTCGATCACTTCGGTGTTCTCGGTCGGCAGCGTCGAACAGGTGGCGTAAAGCAGGATGCCACCCACCTCCAAGGTGTGCCACAGGGCGTTGAGCAACTCGCCTTGAAGCACCGCCAGCGCGGCGATGTCATCGGGCTGGCGAGTCAGCTTGATATCCGGGTGGCGGCGAATTACGCCGGTGGCCGAGCAAGGTGCATCGAGGAGGATGCGCTGGAAGGGCTTGCCGTCCCACCAGGTGGCGGTGTCGCGGCCATCGGCGGCGATCAGTTCGGCACTCAGTTTCAGGCGTTCGAGGTTCTCACGGACCCGCACCAGGCGCTTGGCTTCGAGGTCTACCGCGACGACGCCGGCCAGTTTGGGCTCAGCTTCGAGGATATGGCAGGTCTTGCCACCAGGGGCACAGCACGCGTCGAGCACGCGCTGGCCCGGCGCCAGGTCCAGCAAATCGGCGGCCAGTTGGGCCGCTTCGTCTTGCACGCTGATCCAGCCTTCGGCGAAGCCTGGCAGGCTGCGCACGTCAGCGGCTGACTCGAGGATGATGCCGTCGCGGCTGTAGACGCAAGCGCTGGCGGCAATGCCCGCTTCACTGAGCAGCCCGAGGTAGGCATCACGGCTGTGATGGCGGCGGTTGACCCGCAGGATCATCGGCGGGTGCGCGTTGTTCGCCGTGCAAATGGCTTCCCACTGCTCGGGCCAAAAGGCTTTGAGCGATTTTTGCAGCCAGCGCGGGTGAGCGGTACGCACCACCGGGTCGTGCTCCAGCTCGGCCAGCAGGGTTTCGCTTTCCCGCTGCGCGCGGCGCAGTACGGCATTGAGCAAGGCCTTGGCCCAAGGCTTTTTCAGCTTGTCGGCGCAACCCACGGTTTCGCCAATCGCGGCGTGTGGCGGGACGCGGGTGTAGAGCAGTTGGTAGAGACCGACCAGCAACAGTGCCTCGACATCGGCGTCGGTGGCCTTGAACGGTTTCTGCAGCAACTTGGCCGCCAGCGCCGACAAGCGCGGCTGCCAGCGAGCGGTGCCGAAGGCCAGGTCCTGGGTGAAGCCGCGATCGCGGTCTTCGACCTTGTCCAGTTGCGTTGGCAGTGAACTGTTGAGCGATGCTTTTCCGTTCAGGACAGCGGCGAGTGCCTTGGCGGCGGCCAGACGCGGGTTCATTGAGCGTCCACCACTTGACCGAGGACGGTGCCGATGGCGAATTTCTCACGACGGCTGTTGAACAGGTCGCTGAAGTTCAGCGCCTTGCCACCGGGCAATTGCAGGCGGGTCAGGCACAGGGCCTGCTCACCGCAAGCGACGAGCAGCCCGTCCTTGCTGGCGCCGAGAATTTCGCCCGGAGCGCCCTGCCCTTCGGCCAGGTTCGCCGCCAGTACCTTCAACGCTTCGCCATTCAGTGTGCTGTGGGTGATCGGCCAAGGGTTGAAAGCCCGAACCAGGCGCTCCAGCTCAACCGCAGGGCGCGTCCAGTCGATGCGCGCCTCGTCCTTGTTCAACTTGTGGGCGTAGGTGGCAAGGCTGTCGTCCTGCACTTCACCTTCCAGCGTTCCGGCGGCGAGGCCGGCAATCGCCTGGACCACGGCAGGCGGGCCCATTTCGGCCAGACGGTCGTGCAAGCTGCCACCGGTGTCCTGGGCGCTGATCGGCGTGATGACTTTGAGTAGCATCGGCCCGGTGTCCAGGCCGGCTTCCATGCGCATCACCGTCACGCCGCTTTCACTGTCACCGGCTTCGACGGCGCGCTGGATCGGCGCCGCACCGCGCCAGCGCGGCAACAAGGATGCGTGGCTGTTGATGCAGCCCAGGCGCGGAATATCCAGCACCACTTGCGGCAGGATCAGGCCGTAGGCAACCACCACCATCAAGTCCGGCTTCAGCGCGGCTAATTCGGCTTGGGCGTCTGCATTGCGCAAGGTCGGCGGTTGCAGCACCGTAATATTGTTCTCCAGAGCCAGTTGCTTGACCGGGCTCGGCATCAGCTTTTGCCCGCGGCCCGCTGGACGATCCGGCTGGGTGTAGACCGCAACGATCTCGTAAGGGCTGTCGAGCAGGGCCTTGAGGTGTTCGGCGGCGAATTCCGGGGTGCCGGCAAAGACAATGCGCAGTGGCTCAGTCATGAAAGCTCTCGATTACAAAGCATCTTGAAAAGAAAAAGGCTTGCCGCGGCAAGCCTTTGAAGAGGGCATCAAGCGTTCTGGCGGTGAAGTTTTTCCAGTTTCTTCTTGATGCGGTCGCGTTTGAGCGTGGACAGGTAGTCGACGAACAATTTGCCATTCAGGTGGTCGCATTCGTGCTGGATGCAAACGGCGAGCAGGCCTTCGGCGATCAGTTCGTAAGGCTGGCCGTCGCGGTCCAGGGCCTTGACCTTGACCTTCTGCGGGCGATCGACGTTTTCGTAGAAACCCGGCACCGAGAGGCAGCCTTCCTGGTATTGCTCCATCTCGTCGGTCAGGGACTCGAACTCGGGGTTGATGAAAACCCGTGGTTCGCTGCGGTCTTCGGAGAGGTCCATCACGACGATACGTTTGTGCACGTTGACCTGGGTCGCGGCGAGGCCGATGCCTGGCGCTTCATACATTGTTTCAAACATATCATCGACCAGCTGACGCACTTCGTCGTCCACTACGGTCACTGTCTTGGCGATCGTACGCAGGCGCGGGTCAGGGAATTCGAGGATGTTTAAAATGGCCATAAGCTTTGATGACTGCACGTGTGAAGTAAGGTCGAGTCGATGGCCTGGCCACTCCGAAGATGCAGGCTACCGATGTAAAACGTAGCTCCCTTCTTTTCATAAGCAAGCCGGGAGCGAGCCACCGAGGGCTCTGGCGTTTCACGCGAATGTACATAATAAAGGGATTCATCGCATGAGGAAATCACTACTCGCCCTGCTCCTTCTGGCCTCGGCAGGTTTTGCGCACGGGCAAGTGCAACTCAGGGAGGGTTTTCCACAGCAGTACACCGTGGCAACGGGCGACACACTCTGGGACATATCGGGGAAATATCTGCAGCAGCCATGGCAATGGCTGCAACTCTGGCAGGCCAACCCACAGATCGAAAATCCAGACCTCATCTACCCCGGCGACACGCTATCGCTGGTTTACGTCGACGGCCGGCCGCGTCTAACCCACAATCGCGGCGCATCGCGGGGCACCATCAAGCTTTCGCCACGGGTACGCAGCAGCCCGGTGGCCGACGCCATCCCGAGCATCCCGCTGAAATCGATCAACAGCTTTTTGCTGAGCAATCGCATCGTCGATAAGGCCGAGGATTTCGACCAGGCGCCTTATATCGTTGCCGGTGATGCCGAGCGCGTACTCAGCGGCACAGGCGACCGCATCTTCGCCCGCGGCCACTTCGACCCGGCCCAACCGGTGTACGGCATCTTCCGCCAGGGCAAGGTCTACACCGATCCGCAGACCCAGGAGTTCCTCGGCATCAATGCCGATGACATTGGCGGTGGCGAGATCGTCGCCACCGAAGGCGACGTCGCGACGCTGGCGCTGCAGCGCACGACCCAGGAGGTGCGCCTGGGCGACCGTCTGTTCAGCGGCGAACAACGCTCGATCAATTCGACCTTCATGCCCAGCGCCCCCGACACCCAGGTCCATGGCCTGATCATCGATGTGCCGCGCGGGGTTACGCAGATCGGCGCGCTGGACGTGGTTACCTTGAACAAGGGGCAAAGGGACGGCCTGGCCGAAGGGAATGTGCTGGCGGTGATGAAAACCGGCGAAACCGTGCGCGACCGTGTCACCGGCCAGTCCTTGAAGATTCCGGATGAGCGTGCCGGCCTGCTGATGGTTTTTCGCACTTACGACAAGCTCAGCTACGGGCTGGTGCTCAACGCCTCACGCTCTTTGTCAGTGCTGGACAAGGTGCAGAATCCTTAGCTGACTTCACAAGTTACCAACAGAGTTATCCACAGCTTATTCCCGTTTCGACGGGTGCTCATAACGATCAAGGATGATCCATGTCGATACCAGTTGCTACACCAGTTTCCCCTGCGGAACTGGAAGCCCGTTTACGTCTGCATCGTCTGCCGGAGCTTGGCCCGGCGCGTTTCAGGAAATTGCTGGAAGCCTTCGGTTCTGCGTCCAAAGCGATCAGTGCACCTGCCAGTGCCTGGCGAGCGCTCGGCTTGCCGCTGGTGTGTTGCGAGGCCAGGCGCGCCCCTGAAATTCGTGACGGCGCCAGCCATGCATTAGCCTGGCTAGAGCGTCAGGGCCAGCATTTGCTGATGTGGGACCAGCCTGACTACCCAGCGCTGCTGGCGCAGATCAGCGACGCGCCACCTCTGCTATTCGTGGCGGGCGATCCACAAATTCTGGAAAAACCGCAATTGGCGATGGTCGGCAGCCGGCGTGCTTCACGGCCAGGCATGGACACCGCCGCCGCGTTTTCCCGCAGCCTGGCCGGTGCCGGGTTTGTCATCACCAGCGGCCTCGCCCTGGGGATCGATGCCGCCGCGCATCAGGCGGCACTGGACGTGGGCGGGCGAACGGTTGGGGTACTTGGCACGGGACTTGAAAACTTTTATCCACAGCGCAATCGGCGCCTGGCGGATGCCATGATCGCGTCCGGCAGCGCGGTGCTTTCGGAGTTTCCGCTGGACGCCGCTCCCAGCGCCAGTAACTTCCCCCGACGCAACCGAATTATCAGCGGTTTGTCCCTTGGCGTGCTGGTGGTTGAGGCCAGCGTTGCCAGCGGCTCATTGATCACGGCCCGGCTGGCGGCGGAACAGGGGCGCGAGGTGTATGCAATTCCGGGATCAATTCATCATCCTGGTGCTCGCGGTTGCCATCAGCTGATTCGCGATGGCGCCGTACTGGTGGAAACCATCGAGCATATTCTCGAAGCCTTGCGGGGCTGGCAGCAGCTGCCGTTTGCAACGGAAACCTCCGCGGTCGAAACCAGCCATCCACTGCTGACGCTGCTCCACGCCGCCCCCCATACCAGCGAAGCACTGGCCGATGCCAGTGGCTGGACCTTGCCCAAGGTACTGGCGACGTTGACGGAGCTGGAAATGGACGGCCGGGCCGTCTGCGAAAACGGCCGTTGGTTTGCGCGGGTAAGCTAGGTTTTACATCGAAGATGGGTAAACTGCGCAGAGCCTTATTCTGGAGAGTTTTTCATGGTCAACAGTTGGCGTGTGCAGCAAGCCGCACGAGCAATTCGCGCAGGGGCGGTGATTGCCTACCCAACCGAAGCTGTCTGGGGTCTGGGTTGCGACCCGTGGGATGAAGAGGCGGTGGATCGTTTGCTGCTGATCAAGGGCCGGTCCGTGGATAAGGGCCTGATCCTGGTCGCCGACAATATCCGCCAGTTCGACTTCCTCTTTGAAGACTTCCCCGAGCTGTGGATGGACCGCATGGCCAGTACCTGGCCCGGGCCGAACACCTGGTTGGTGCCGCATCAGAACATGTTGCCGGAG
Organism: Pseudomonas serbica; assembly: GCF_028823535.1. GTDB lineage: Bacteria > Pseudomonadota > Gammaproteobacteria > Pseudomonadales > Pseudomonadaceae > Aquipseudomonas > Aquipseudomonas serbica. The sequence continues at coordinate 603,686 of NZ_JAQIYM010000001.1, forward strand.
TGGATTACTGGTGTGCATGAAACGGTGGCGTTGCGGGTCAGCGATCATCCCCAGGTGCGGGAGTTGTGCGCCTTGGTCGGGCCGCTGGTGTCGACGTCCGCCAATCCCCAGGGCCGGCCGGCGGCTCGCACGCGGATTCGTGTCGAGCAGTATTTCCGGGGGCAGGTTGATCTGGTCTTGGGCGGGAACCTGGGTGGGCGCAAGAACCCGAGTGTCATTCGGGATCTGGCGACCGGGCATGTTGTGCGCCCGGATTAAGACCGCGTCATCGTTCATCGCTGGCAGGCCAGCGCCTACAAGGGTTTTGTGAACGCCACAAAACCTGTAGGCGCTGGCTCGCCAGCGAAGGCGTCCTCAAGGCAACAGAATGACCGACCCGGTCGTACGCCGCGCCGACAACTCGGTCTGCGCCTTCGCTGCGTCCGCCAGTGGATAACGCTGGCTGATGTCCACCGTCAGCTTGCCGCTGATGATCATTTCGAACAACTCGTCGGCCATGCGCTGCAGGTTCTCGGCGTTGTTGGCGTAGGTCGCCAGTGTCGGCCGGGTGACGTACAACGAGCCTTTGCCCGCCAGAATCCCCAGGTTCACCCCGTCGACTGCCCCCGACGCATTGCCGAAGCTCACCACCAGCCCACGGGGCGCCACGCTGTCGAGCGAGGTCAGCCAGGTGTCCTTGCCGACGCCGTCGTACACCACCGGGACTTTTTTGCCGTCGGTCAATTCCAGGACGCGTTGCGCGACGTTTTCATGGCTGTAGTCGATGGTCGCCCAGGCACCATTGGCCTTGGCCAGCGCGGCCTTCTCTGCCGAACTCACGGTGCCGATCAACTTCACGCCCAAGGCCTTGGCCCATTGGCAGGCCAGGGAACCGACGCCGCCGGCAGCGGCGTGGAACAGGATGGTTTCGCCTCCCTTGAGTTCATAGGTCTGGCGTAGCAGGTACTGCACGGTCAGGCCCTTGAGCATCACCCCGGCGGCCTGCTCGAAACTGATAGCGTCCGGCAGGCGCACCAGGTTGGCCTCGGGCAATACGTGAACTTCGCTGTAGGCGCCCAACGGACCGCTGCCGTACGCCACGCGATCGCCGACCTTGAACCGGGTCACTTCGCTGCCGACCGCCTCGACCACGCCCGCGCCTTCCGAGCCGAGACCCGATGGCAGGGCCGGTGGCGGATAGAGGCCGCTGCGGTAATAGGTGTCGATGAAGTTCAGGCCGATGGCCTTGTTGGTCACGCGGACCTGCTGCGGGCCGGGCTCGGCGGGTTGATAGTCCACGTACTCAAGGACTTCGGGGCCACCATGGGCACGGAACTGGATACGCTTTGCCATCTGCACTCTCCTGAGATCGTTGTACCAAGTCCGCTATCTGGCTCCGAAGCGTGATCTTCGTCAACTGCGACGAGTGCATCGGCGGTGGTATGCTACGCGCCCATTTGCGAGGCCGCTCCGATGGAGCGCCGCGTAGCTTTGCCCGATCCAAGGTGATGCCATGACTACCCGCACCGAGGCCGTAAAAGCCTACCTGCTCGATCTGCAAGACCGTATTTGCGCTGCCCTGGAGGCCGAAGACGGCGGCACACGCTTCGTCGAAGACGCCTGGACCCGGCCTGCTGGCGGTGGCGGACGCACACGAGTGGTCGAGAATGGCGCGGTCATCGAAAAGGGCGGCGTCAACTTTTCCCACGTCTTCGGCAGTGGTTTGCCACCGTCGGCCAGCGCCCATCGGCCGGAACTGGCCGGGCGCGGCTTCGAGGCCCTGGGCGTGTCGCTGGTGATCCACCCACACAACCCGCATGTACCGACTTCCCACGCCAACGTGCGGTTTTTCATCGCTGAAAAAGAAGGTGAAGAGCCGGTCTGGTGGTTTGGCGGCGGTTTCGACCTGACGCCGTACTACGGCAATGAAGAAGATTGCGTGCACTGGCACCGCGTCGCCGAACAGGCCTGTGCGCCGTTCGGTGCGGACGTCTACCCGCGTTACAAGGCCTGGTGCGACAGCTATTTCCATATCAAGCATCGCCACGAGCCCCGGGGCATCGGCGGCTTGTTTTTCGATGACCTGAACGAGTGGGACTTCGACACCAGCTTCGCGTTCATGCGGGCCATCGGTGACGCGTACATCGAGGCGTACCTGCCGATCGTGCAGCGCCGCAAAAACGCTGCCTACACGGCCAAGCAGCGGGAGTTCCAGGAGTTCCGTCGTGGGCGCTACGTCGAGTTCAATCTGGTCTACGACCGTGGCACGCTGTTCGGCCTGCAATCGGGTGGCCGTACCGAGTCGATCCTCATGTCGCTGCCGCCGCAAGTTCGCTGGGGTTACGACTGGAAAGCCGAGCCTGGCAGCGAAGAAGCGCGCCTGACTGAATACTTCCTGCAAGACCGCGATTGGCTGGCCCAGGCCTGAGAGGAATGTTGATGGACCGTTATGTCGTTTTCGGTAACCCGATTGGCCACAGCAAGTCGCCACTGATTCATCGCCTGTTCGCCGAGCAGACCGCGCAGAAGCTTGACTACAGCACGTCGCTCGCGCCCCTCGATGATTTTTCCGGCTGCGCCCGGGCGTTTTTCCTCGAAGGTCGTGGCGCGAATGTAACTGTGCCGTTCAAGGAAGACGCCTATCGCCTCGCGGACAGCCTGACGGCGCGGGCACAACGGGCCGGTGCGGTGAACACCCTGAGCAAACTGGCCGATGGCAGCTTGCTGGGCGACAACACCGATGGGGCCGGACTGGTGCGGGATCTGACGGTCAACGCCGGGTTCAGCCTCAAGGGCAAGCGCATCCTGCTGCTGGGTGCCGGTGGTGCAGTGCGCGGGGCACTGGAGCCGTTGTTGGCCGAACAGCCGGCTTCGGTGGTCATCGCCAACCGTACAGTGGACAAGGCCGAGTTGCTGGCGGAACTGTTCTGCGATCTGGGCCCGGTATCGGCCAGTGGTTATGACTGGCTGCAGGAGTCGGTGGATCTGATCATCAATGCGACGTCCGCGAGCCTGACAGGCGAGGTGCCGCCGATTGCGCCGAGCCTGATCGAGCCGGGCAAAACGGTTTGCTACGACATGATGTACGGCAAGGAGCCGACCTCGTTCTGCCGTTGGGCCAGCGAACATGGCGCGGCGGTGTCGATGGATGGACTGGGGATGTTGGCCGAACAGGCGGCCGAAGCCTTTTTCCTGTGGCGCGGGGTGCGTCCGGATACAGCGCCGGTGTTGGCGGAGCTTCGTCGGCAATTGACACAGTCCCTGTAGGAGCGGGCTTGCCCGCGAAGCTTTTGGCGTTCTTAAGGACGCCTTCGCTGGCAAGCCAGCTCCTGCAAGGGTTTCAGTCCTCAAACCGGATCGGGCATTTCTCTGCCCCTTCCAGCTTCCTCAATTCATCCACCACTTGTGGCCGGGCCCGGCGCAGCGTCAGGCTGCGGTCCTGGCGCAATAGCCGCCGCGCTTCCTGATGCAGCATCTCCACCCCTGAATAGTCGATGAAGTTGATCTGTTGCGCCTCGATCACCACGCGTGCACCGTGCATGCGTTGCAGGCGAACTTGCAGGTAATGGCTGGCGCCGAAAAAAATCGAGCCGCCGACCCGCAAAATGTCTTCATCGCCGTCGCGTATATGTTGCACCCGTGGCTGCGAGGTGCGCTTGAGGTAAAAAAACAGCGACGCCAACACCCCTGCATAAATCGCCGTCTGCAGTTCCAGCAGCAGCGTGGCAATGCAGGTCAGGCCCATCACCACGAACTCGGCGCGACTGACCCGTAGTAACGCACGAATGCCCCGATGATCCACCAGGCCCCAGGCGATCAACAAAATACTGCCGGCCATGGCCGGGACAGGAATGTGGGCGATCAGGCTCGCACCAAAAATCGCAAACAGCGCCACCCACAATGCCGAAAAAACCCCCGCCAGCGGCGAACAGGCTCCCGCTTCGTAGCTCAGGCCTGAACGGGTGAAGGAGCCGGCCGAGAGCGATCCGGAAAAAAACGCACCAACGATATTCGACAGTCCTTGGGCGCGAACTTCTTGGTTTGCGTCGAGTATTTGCTGCGAACGTGCGGATATCGAACGGGCAATCGACAAGCTGGTGACCAGTCCGAGCATACCGACCGCCACGGCACTGGGCAGCAGGCGCAGGATCAGGTCGAGGTCCAGCGGCAGTGGACTGAAAGGCGGCAACTGGCCGGTGAATGCGCTGACCAGCCGCACATGCCCGAACATCGATGGCCAGAGCCAGACCAGCACGGCGCCCAGCACCAGGGTAATCAGCAGCGTCGGCCAGCGCGGCAAGCACAGCTTGAGGATCACGCCGACCACGACGGTGGCCACTCCGAGCATCAGTGAAGGTTTATCCACGTCGCCCAGATGTTTGAACAAGGTGATGAAACTGTCCAGTGCGGTGGCTTGGCTGGGCAGGTCCAGGCCCAGCAGGTTGGGCAACTGGCCGACGGCAATCACCACCGCTGCGCCGAGGGTGAAGCCAAGCACGACCGAATGAGAGACGAAATTGACCAGCGCACCGAAGCGCAGCAAACCCAGCAGCCACTGGAAAATCCCGGCCAGGAAGGTCAGCAACAGGATTAGCGTGACGTAGTCTTGCGTTGCCGGAACGGCCAGAGGACTAACGCTGGCGTACAGGACGATGGAGATGGCCGCCGTAGGACCACAGATCAAATGCCACGACGAGCCCCAGAGACAAGCGATCAGCACCGGGATGATCGCCGCATACAGGCCGTATTCCGGCGGGAGACCGGCGATCAGCGCGTAGGCGATGGATTGCGGCAACGCGAGAATCGCGCCACTGAGGCCGACAACCAGGTCACGACCGACGCTGGCGCGGGTTTGCCGGGGTAACCATGTGAGGAACGGGAAGAGTGAATGGCGGCTGGGAAGGGCCATGGGTCCTCTCGGGTTGGGTTTTGCATAAGGGTATCAGCACCAGGCATTGTGGGAGCGGGGGTTGGGGCGCCCAGCCGGG
>NZ_JAQIYM010000008.1 GCF_028823535.1 Pseudomonas serbica
AACCAGACCTTCGGTAAAGCCAGACTCATAGCGCAGGAGGAAACCCTGGGCCCATTCCTCCTGTTTCGATTGCGCGGCGTTGGCCTGGCGAAAGTCACGGTTGAAGTAGAAATTGCGCAGTTCCAGGTTGGCCTTGCTGTCCTTGATAAAGTCAGCGCAAGCGGGCGCGGTAAGGCTGATGAGGCCGCCGGCCAACAGGAGACGGGTAGCGAGAGTGCGAGTGCTGCGGTCCATGGTGAAGCCCCTTGGTTTTTATTTTTGAAATGACGGGCACAGCAGACCCTGCCGCGGTGGCAAGGGTCCGGGAAATAAAAACCGCGACGCCGAAAGAGAGGAGCGGGCGCCGCGGCGGTTCAATCGTCAGAACTGTTCGGCGGTCAGGCCATACAGCGAAGCGCTGCCAGCACGAATGGCTTGCTCCAGGCTCAGGATGCGCGGCAACAGGCGCTGGATGTAAAAGTCGGCGGTGGCGATTTTCGCGCCGTAGAAACTGTCGTCTTCGCTGCGTTTTTGCCCGGAAACCTGCGCCATGCGCGCCCAGAGCCAGGCGTAGGCGACGTAGCCGAACAGGTGCAAGTACTCCACCGAGGCGGCGCCGATTTCGTTGCGGTTCGAGGCGGCCCGATCCTGCAGCCAGTCGCTGATGTCTTCCAGCCGCTGCACGGCATCGAGCAGCTGCGTGGCATAGGGTGCAGCGGGCTGGGCGGCGAAGCGGCGGATCTCGCCGGTGAACTGGCGCAGCGCGGCCCCTTTGTCGGCGAGCACTTTGCGCCCCAGCAGGTCCAGCGCCTGGATGCCGTTGGTGCCTTCGTAGATCTGCGCGATGCGCACATCGCGGACCAATTGTTCCTGGCCCCATTCGCGGATGTAGCCATGGCCGCCGAACACCTGCTGGCCGTTGATGCAGCTTTCCAGGCCGGTGTCGGTGAAAAACGCCTTGGCCACCGGCGTCAGCAGCGCCACCAGGACCTGCGCGCTATCGCGCTCGCTGGCGTCATCGGAAAATTTCGCCAGGTCCAGTTGTTGCCCAACATAACTGGCGAACGCGCGACCCCCTTCGGTCATGGCCTTCATGCCGAGCAGCATGCGGCGCACGTCGGGGTGGACAATGATCGGGTCGGCGAGCTTGTCCGGAGCCACGGCGCCTGTCGGCGAGCGGCTCTGGATGCGTTCGCGGGCGTAGGCCACGGCGCTCTGGTAGGACGCTTCGGCGCAGCCGATGCCCTGGATGCCGATGGACAGGCGTTCATAGTTCATCATGGTGAACATCGCCGCCAGGCCTTTGTTTTCCTCGCCAACCAGCCAGCCGCTGGCGCCGTCGAAGTTCATCACGCAGGTCGCCGAGGCCTTGATGCCCATCTTGTGCTCGATCGAACCGCAACCCACGGCGTTGGCGGCGCCCAAAGAGCCGTCGGGATTGACCAGCACCTTGGGCACGACAAACAGCGAAATGCCTTTCGGGCCCGCCGGCGCATCCGGCAGTTTGGCCAGCACCAGGTGCACGATGTTCTCGGTCAGGTCCTGATCGCCGCCGGTGATGAAAATCTTGCTGCCGGTGATGCTGTAGCTGCCGTCCGCCCGGGGTTCGGCGCGGGTGCGGATGAGCCCCAGGTCGGTGCCGGCGTGGGCTTCGGTCAGGCACATGGAACCAGCCCAGCGGCCTTCATACATCGGTGGCAGATAGAGGTTTTTCAGAGACTCGCTGGCGTGGGCATCCAACGCCAGGCAGGCGCCGGAACTCAACGCCGAATACAGCGCAAAACTCGAGTTGGCGCCGTAAAGCATCTCTTCGAATTGCACCGCAAGCATTTTTGGCATGCCCATGCCACCGAATTCGGCGTTGCCGGACAGCCCCACCCAACCGCCTTCGATGTAGGTGGCGTAGGCCTGCTTGAAACCGCTGGGCGTGGTGACTCGCCCGTCATGCCACTGCGCGCCTTCTTCGTCACCGCTGCGATTGAGAGGTGCGATCAGGTGCGAAGTAACTTTTGCCGCCTCCTCAAGAATGGCGTCCGCGGTATCGGCGTCGACGCTGTCGGCCAAGGCCGGCAGGCGCGCCCACAGGGCCGGGGCGTCAAAGACTTCATGCAGGACAAAGCGCAGGTCGCGCAGCGGGGCTTTGAATTCGGGCATAACGTGAACCTCAAAAGGACGGGTGTGCGATGGACACGGCACGCATCGGCGGGCCGTGTCCCGTCAATCAATGGCTGCTAGCGCTGGCGGCACCCAGACCGGTCTGGGCGCGCACGAACTGGTCGGCGTAGGCGTCACGCTCCTTCTCGGCGCGCACGCTGCGGTCGAGCCGGGACACCACGACAATCACCAGGAACGCCAGCGGCATGGAAAACAGGGCGGGGTGGTCGTACGGGAAGATGGCGTGGGCATGACCGAGCACGGTCACCCAGACCGCAGGCGAGAGGATCACCAGCACCAGTGCGCAGATCAGGCCGGCGAAGCCGCCGATGATCGCGCCCTTGGTGGTCAGGCCTTTCCAGTACATGGCCATGATCAGCACCGGGAAGTTGGTCGAGGCGGCGATGCCGAAGGTCAGGCCCACCAGGAACGCGACGTTCATCTTTTCGAACAGGATCCCCAGCAGGATCGCGATGATCCCCAGGCCCACGGTCGCCATGCGCGTCACGCGCATTTCCTGTTTCTCGCTGGCCTTGCCTTTCTTGAGCACGGTGGCGTAGAGATCGTGGGAAATCGCCGAAGCGCCGGCCAGCGCCAGCCCGGAGACCACCGCCAGGATGGTGGCGAACGCCACAGCCGCGAGGAAACCGAAGAACAGGTTGCCGCCGACCGCCTTGGCCAGGTGCATGGCAACCATGTTGCCGCCGCCGATCAGGGCACCGCCGACTTCACCGTTGACGTAATACTGCGGATCGGTACCGATGATCACCATCGCGGCGAAGCCGAGGGTGCAGACCACGAGGAAGAAGAATCCGATGAAGCCGGTGGCATAGAACACCGACTTGCGGGCTTCCTTGGCATTGGGCACGGTGAAAAAGCGCATCAGGATGTGCGGCAGGCCGGCGATGCCGAACACCAGGCCCAACGACATCGAGGCGGTGTTGATCGGGTCGGCGAGCATCGAGCCCGGGCCCATGATGTTCCAGCCACTGGCGTGGGCCTGGACGGCCTTGGCGGCCAGGGTCTCGTAGCTGAAACCGAACTGCGACATGGCCATGACCGCGAGCGTGGTACCGCCGGCCAGCAACAGCACGGCCTTGATGATCTGTACCCAGGTGGTTGCGATCATGCCGCCGAAGATCACGTAGACCAGCATCAACGCACCGACGATCACCACGGCTACCGGGTAGTCGAGGCCAAACAGCAGCTTGATCAACTGACCCGCCCCCACCATCTGTACGATCAGGTAGCAGCACACCACGGTCAACGAGCCGAAGGCCGCGAAGATCCGCACCTTGTTCTGGTCCAGTCGATAGGAAACGATGTCGGCGAAGGTATAGCGTCCCAGGTTGCGCAGACGCTCGGCCATCAGGAAGGTGATGATCGGCCAGCCGACGAAAAAACCAATGGTATAGATGAAGCCATCGTAGCCCTTGGCGAACACCAGGCTGGACAGCCCCAGCAGGGTGGCCGCGGACATGTAGTCACCGGCAATCGCCAGGCCGTTCTGGAACCCGGTGATGCCACCGCCCGCCGTGTAGAAGTCGGAGGTGGATTTGGTCTGGCGAGCAGCCCACCAGGTGATGGCCAGCGTGCCCAGCACGAAGACGAAGAACATGCCGATGGCATTCAGGTTCAGCGGTTGTTTGTCCACCACGCCCAGCGCCGGCGCGGCAAGGGCGACGGAAAACGGCAACAGGCCGGCGGCGGCGAGGGCAAGCGTACGGAACAGGTTCATCACTTGCTCTCCTCGAGAATGGCGGCGCCCAGTGCGTCGAAGCGGGTGTTGGCGCTGTACACGTACCAGCCGGTCAACAACCAGGAAAACAGGATGATCGCCGCGCCCACCGGCATCCCCAGCGTCAACATGCGATGTTCCCCAAGTGGTGCATGCAGCCACTGCGGGGCAAAGGCCACCACCAGCATGAACAGGTAATAGATGCCCAGCACCGCGGCGCTCAACGACCAGGCCAGGCGCGAGCGGCTGCTCACCAGTTGCAGGAATTTCGGATTGCCGCGAATGCGTTCGCAGCGCTGAGTGTCGGTTGAATGGATGTCGGTCATCGCTAGCTCCACTTTGTTTTTGTTATCGGTCAGTGGGGGCCCGGCAGGCAAATTCGGCGTGCACGAGCCCGAAGCGGCAGGTCAAATACCTGCCGCCAGGGGGTACAACGTAGTGTTCGGTTAGAGCGCCTTGGCCCGGTCGCGCAGCACGTACTTCTGCACCTTGCCGGTGGACGTCTTCGGCAACAGGGTGAAGATCACGGTGCGCGGTACCTTGAATCCGGCCAGGTGTTCACGACAGAAACTGATGATGTCGGCTTCGCGAACGTCCTGGTAATCGGCCTTCAAGGTCACGAAGGCGCAGGGCGTTTCGCCCCATTTTTCATCGGGCCGGGCGACCACGGCCGCTTCCATGACGCCCGGGTGGCGGTAGAGCACGCCCTCGAGCTCGATGGTGGAGATGTTCTCGCCGCCGGAGATGATGATGTCCTTGAGCCGGTCCTTGATCTCGACGTAACCGTCGGGATGACAGACTGCCAGGTCGCCGGTGTGGAACCAGCCGCCTTCGAACGCTTCGGCGGTGGCGGTCGGGTTCTTCAGGTAGCCCTTCATCACAGTGTTGCCGCGCATGAAGATCTCGCCGATGGTCTGGCCATCACGCGGGGTGGGCTCCAGCGTCGTCGAGTCGCCGACCATCACGCCTTCGAGCGTGGTGTAGCGCACGCCCTGGCGGGACTTGATCTGTGCCCGTTCGTCCAGGGGCAGTTCATCCCATTCGGCGTGCCAGGCGCACAACGTCACCGGGCCATAGGTTTCGGTCAGGCCGTAGACGTGAGTGACCTTGATGCCCATCTCTTCCACGGCGCCGATCACTTTGGCCGGCGGCGCGGCGCCGGCGACCATGGCGTTGACAGGGTGATCGATGGCCGCTTTCGCCGACTCCGGCATGTTCACCAGGGCATTGAGCACGATCGGCGCGCCGCACAAGTGAGTGATCTGGTGCTCGCGGATCAAGGTGAGGATTTTCTGCGGGTCGACCCGCCGCAGGAACACGTGCACCCCGGCCATGGCGGTAATGGTCCAGGGGTAGCACCAGCCGTTGCAATGGAACATCGGCAGGGTCCAGAGGTACACCGGATGGTTGCCCATGGCCCAGGTCATCTGGTTGCCCAGGGCGTTCAGGTAGGCGCCGCGGTGGTGATAGACCACGCCCTTGGGGTTGCCGGTGGTGCCGGAGGTGTAGTTCAGCGAGATGGCTTGCCACTCATCCGTCGGCCATTGCCAGGCGAAGGCAGGATCACCTTCGGCCAGCAGCGCTTCGTAGTCCAGGTCGCTGACGGCCTGGCCTTCGCCGTACTCCGGGTCATTGACGTCGATCACCAGGGGCGGGTGATCCAGCATGCCGATGGCCGCGTGAATCACGCTGTGGAACTCGCGGTCGGTAATCAGCACCTTGGCTTCGCCGTGTTGCAGCATGAAGGCGATGGCCTCGGCATCCAGGCGCACGTTGAGCGGGTTGAGCACGGCGCCGATCATAGGCACGCCGAAATGCACTTCCAGCATCTCAGGAATGTTGGGCAGCATCACCGCCACCGTGTCGTCCTTGCCGATACCGCGACCGGCCAGCGCCGAGGCCAGGCGCCGGCAACGGGTGTAGGTCTGGGCCCAGGTGCGGCGGATCGAGCCGTGGATGACGGCGGGATAATCCGGGTATACGTTGGCGGTGCGCTCGATGAAGCTGAGCGGGGACAGGGCAATATGGTTGACAGCCGAAGGGCCTAGCCCTTGTTCATAGATCGACATGTACGGGTACTCGGTGGCTGATTGTTAGCTCTATAGGTGCCCTGGCGGTGTACGCGCCGGGGACGCCTTTTGTGTCCGGAGTACTTTATATAACATCCAGCCATCGGTATGGAAGTACAACCTACGCAGTATAGTAAATGTACTATATTGGCTTCTTGCGACGCCAAATCCAATGCCGCGAAACTTCCAGGACCGGTATATGCTTGGTTTTCCTGACAAAGTGGACCCGCAATGACCCTGACTCCCGTTCGACTACACAGCTGGTTGCGCCTGCAACGCGAAGGCGTGTCCCTGGCTGCCCGGGCCGATGCCTTGTGTCATGCCCTGCAGGATTGCCCGGAAGTGCGGCGGGCGGTGTACCTGAGCTGGCAGCCCAATGCGCGGATCTACAGCCATGAGGGGGCGGCCCAACATTTCCCGCCTGGGCTTGGCGATCCGGCGCTGGCAAGTGACCAGTTGTTGTTTGAGCAACTGACCGAGGCCGGGCGCCTGGATCTGGCGCAAGTGCGCCAACTGGATTGCTGGCTGTCCGGCCGCCTGCGCCGGGCGGCCATCAGTCATGGCCAGGTGTTCGACCTGGCCCTGCAGCCGGGTCAGGCAGGATTGCTGCTGGTGGAAGTGTGCGAGGGTGTAAGTCTTGACTGGCTTGGCTGGGTGCGGGATTTGTTGACGACGCTGTTGAGCAGCGTCAGCGGCATGCTGCGCGGCTCGCCGATGCTGGGCCACGATCCACAACCGAGCCTGTTGCTCGATGCACAGGGGCGCCCGCTGGAGTTCAATGCGGCGTTGTTGGCATTGCTGGCCGAGAAGCCATTGGCCGATGTGCCGGGCTTCCTGCCGGTCAACCATCGGGTGCTGGTGCGCGCCTGCCTGGATCAGCAACGGGCCATCGAAGGCGTCGAGGCCCAGTTCGAATCGCAGATCCTGATCTGGACATTCATTCCAGACCCACAGGACAACCGCGTGCTTGCCCGTTGCCGCGATGCCACGAGCCAGGTCCTGGCAGAACGTGAAGCGGCCACGGCACGTCGGCTGTATCGGCTGATCATCGAGAACACCACCGACCTGATTTCCCGCCACACCCCCGACGGGCGCTTCCTCGATGCATCGCCCGCGTCCTGGACATTGCTCGGCTACTGGCCCGAAGAGTTGCGCGGGCAAATGGCCCAGGGACTGTTTCATGGCCAGGAGCTCGCCGGCCTGATGCAGCGTGCACGGGATGCACTGGAACAGGACGGCTACCATACGATGACCTATCGCATCCGCCATCGCGACGGGCATTACCTGTGGTTCGAAACCGCCAGCCGGGCTATCCGCGAAACGTACACGGGAACGGTGGTCGAAGTGGTCAGCGTATCCCGGGACATCACGGCCCGGGTGCTCGCCGAGGAGAACAAGCGACGCCTGGCCGAAGTGGTCGAGGCCAACATCGATCCGGTGTTGTTCATCGCCCCCGAGGGGCAGGTCACTTACCTCAATCCCGCCGCGTGCCGCATCCTCGGGATCGAAGAGCAGCAACCGATGCCGGCCCTGGCCGATCTGTTCGCCAGCGGCGATCTTGCGCGCCTGCAACGCGATGGCTGGAGCAGTGCCGAGCGCGACGGCGTCTGGAGCACCGATGCACGTTTGTTACCACCGGGCGGCGGTAGATCCGTGCCGGTGTCGCTGGTGTTGCTGGCGCACCGGTCCGCCGGCGGCGAGCGTTATTACTCGCTGGTCGCGCGGGACATGACCGAACGGGAACTGCGCGAAGCACAACAGCGCCGCCATCAGGACGAACTGGCACATACCGCGCGGTTGGTCACCCTGGGTGAACTGGCCTCGGGTATCGCCCACGAAATCAACCAGCCGCTGGCTGCCGTGGTGAACTATGCCAATGCCAGCCAACGCTATCTGCAGACACTGGGCTCCAATCCCCAGGCCGCCGTCAGAGTGGCGCAAGGCCTGGAACGCATTACCTATCACGCCACCCACGCCTCCGAAGTGATCCGCCGGTTACGCTCGTTTTTGCGCAAGGGGCAGCGTCGCATGCAGGCGTTGAACTTGAGCGAGGTCGCCCGCGAAGCCGTGCGCTTGTGTGCCTGGGAGGCCAGTAATTGCCAAGTGACAATCGAGGATCGACTGCCGGATAATCTGCCACCCGTTTATGCCGACCGCGTGTTGCTGGAACAGGTGCTGCTCAATCTGTTGCGCAATGCCATCGACGCCAACCGCGAACAGCATCCAGGGCAGCCTTCGCTGATCGTGATGGCAGTGGAGCAGGGCAGTGGCGCCAGCGTGGACATCAGTGTGCAAGACCAGGGGCCGGGCGTCAGCGAGCCCGAACTCGAGCAGATATTTACCCCGTTCTATACCAGCAAGCCCGATGGCCTGGGGCTCGGGTTGTCCATGAGCCGCAGCATCATCGAAGGGTTTGGTGGCGAACTCAATGCCCGACGACAGCCTGTCGGGCTGCTGATGTGTTGCCGATTGCCGCTTGCCGGCGCAAAAAAACAACAACAGGAATGACGTAATGGCAGGTGTGGCGGAGCACGTGGTGTATGTGGTCGACGATGACCAGGGGATGCTCGATTCAACGGTCTGGTTATTGGAATCGGTGGGCCTCAAGGCCCTGCCGTTTACCAGCGGTGTCGCTTTTCTGGAGGCCTGCGATGCCAGTCTGGACGCCTGCGTGCTGCTTGACGTTCGCATGCCCGGCATGGGTGGGCTTAACGTGCAGGAAGAAATGCGCGTTCGCCAACTGGATCTGCCCATCATTTTCGTCAGCGGGCACGCCGATGTGCCAATCGTGGTGCGTGCATTCAAGGCGGGTGCGCATGATTTCATCGAGAAGCCGTATAACGAGCAGTTGCTGCTGGACAGCGTGCAACAGGCGCTGGGCAATTGCGCCGCGCAACGCTGCGGCAATCAGGGCCAGGAGGCGTTGCAGGCCCGTTTGCTCACGCTGACGCCGCGAGAGCGCGACGTCATGTTGCCCTTGGTGCAGGGCTACACCACCCGCGAAATCGCCGAGCAACTGGGGGTCAGCGCCAAAACCGTCGACCTGTATCGCTCCCGCGTGATGAAGCGCATGCAGGCCAGCACGCTGCCGGACCTGGTGGGCATGGCGATCGCGGCCAACATGGTGGATCCACTTAAGCTGCGTTGATCCTTCACGTTGTCAATTGTGCGTCTATGCTGGGCTAACCGGTTTTCCTTCCGAGTGAACTGTCAGGAGACGTCCATGGTGCCCATGCCGCTGTCAGAGAAGGCCTTGTCCCGCGGGTTGCTAGATATCTTTATCCGCGCCGGGCTGATTGTCGTGCTGGTGCTGTTCTGCTTTGAGATTTTCCGTCCGTTTCGCGACCTGATGCTGTGGTCGATCATCCTGGCCATCACCCTCTACCCTTTGCAGCAGAAGCTCAGGGGGCCGATGGGAGAAAAGGACGGGCGCATTGCGACGCTGATCGTGCTGGTGGCCATCGCCATCCTCATGGTGCCGATCTATCTGTTGGGCACCTCGATAGCCGACTCGGTCGAAAACGCCATGACCGTGGTTCGCGACGAAGGCATCCGCATTCCGCCCCCGGCTGATTCCGTCGCTACCTGGCCCCTGGTAGGTAAACAGGTGTCGGCGCTGTGGACGCAAGCGGCCACCGACCTTCCCGGCCTGACGGCCAAGTACATACCGCAAATCAAGGACGCCAGCCTGATGATGCTGGGCAAGGTGGCCGGCGTCGGCATGGGTTTGTTGATGTTCATTGTCGCGCTGATCATTGCCGGGATCTTCATGGCCTATGGCGAAGCGGGTAGCCGCGCCTCGGTGCAGATCGCCTCGCGGATCAGTGGACCGGAGAAAGGCCCCCAGGTCGCCGCCCTGTGTACCGCCACCATCCGTGCCGTGGCGCTCGGGGTGGTCGGCATCGCGTTCATCCAGATGCTGCTGGTGGGCCTCGGGTTCGTGTTCAAGGGTGTTCCCGGTGCCGGGTTGCTGGCCTTGGCGGTGCTGCTGCTGGGCATCATGCAGTTGCCGGCAACCTTGATAACCGTGCCGGTCATTGCCTATGTCATGGCTACCGAAGGGCCCAACACCGTGACCATCATCTTCTCCATCTATGTCTTCGTCGCGGGCCTGGTGGACAACGTGCTCAAGCCATTGCTGCTGGGGCGCGGGGTCGATGTGCCGATGCCGGTGGTATTGATCGGTGCCTTGGGCGGCATGGTCACTGGCGGCATTCTTGGCTTGTTCATTGGCCCGGTGGTGCTGGCGGTGGGGTATCAGTTGTTCTGGCAGTGGGTGCAGGACCCGCCGCCCGTGGCGCAAGAACGGCTGTAAAGAGGATCGAACAGGGACCGGCGCACCATCGGCCGGTTCCTCGTTCAGAATCCGAGGTAACAGCAGTAGATCAGGGCCAGTGCGGCGGCGACACCAAAGGCGCCCAGCGCCTTGATGGTCAACGGATGCGTGGACACGGGGTTGATCATGCGCTGCAGGCGGGGGTCGGAACAGGCCACCGGTTGATAGCGTCCGCGCATGATTGCCAGGTAGGTGTAGCGCAACCCGATCAACAGGAACAGGCTCGCCAGGCTGAGGAGCAGGGTGGCAAAGGTCGTCGGTCCGGCCACCGCATTCCCGTGCTCATCTTCGCAGGCCGCGCTGTCGACTTGCGCGACGCTGATTTGCCCATGATCGGTCGAAGGCCGTGCGCCTTCATTGAGCAGTTTGGCCTGTTGCACCAGGTCCAGGGTCTGATATTGCCAAAGTGTGTTTGATCCTTCCCGGCAATAGGTGAACGTCCCGGGGCTGGAGGCGGCGACGATGCACGCGTCGTCGATCCCACGCTTTTTAAGGGTTTCCATGGCTGATCTACTGAAGTCCAGGTCGAGCACAGGAGAAATCCCTGTGGCTGACACCGCGCCCGAGACCAGCAGACTCCCCACAACACCGATAGTTGAAGTTTTCAAGGCTGGATTTCCTGGTTTTTATTGGCTTTTTTGTCAGGGACGCGGAGCTTGGATGAACCTGCCAGTAGTGGAGTCTAGAACGCGTTAGTCACTTTGATAAGCATGCGCATTTAAAAAATTGACCTGGCCAAGTTATTCGCAGTCATCGGCAACGGCTTTCTCGGCACGCTGGATTTCCTGCTTCATGTCGGTGGTGATGCGCTGCTCCTTGCGTTCCTGGCCGAGGAACTTCTGCTCGCCCCGGGACTTGACCTCGGCATCTTCAGCATGGATCTGTTTTTCGATGGCGGCAGAATGCTGATCGATCACCGCATCGACCTCGGCTACGTTTTTCGCAGTATCCAACGCCTGCACCAGTTTGCCCGCTTCGGCCTTTTCGGCTTCGGCGTAGGCCTCGACCGACATCCCGGCAGCCAGTGCCCGGGCCTGAACTTCCAGGTCCTTGAGGTGCTGGCGCGCTAATGTACAGACCGCTTCCTGGCGCTGGCTCTGGAGCTCTTTCCAGGTGATCAATCCATAGACAGCGGTACCGATGACGACAATGGTTACAGCGACCCCCAGTAGCTTGGCTTTCACATTCCATCCCCTCAAGTGGCCAGCGAAACAGCCTTTGGCATGATTCCCGAATCCATTCGGGGGAATGAAAAGCGTAGCAGACTGGGTGGCACTCCAGTGCCATCTGGTTAGCAAGAAAGGCTTTGCAGGACAAAGTTCGCGCTCACGCGCGGTTACTTTCGCTTGACTGGTTGGCGGCGCACCAGCGGTTTCGTCCTTGTCGTTTCGCCGCATAAAGCAGGACGTCAGCGGCTTTGATCAAGGTGGCCGGTGTCACGTCATCGACGCTCGGCCGGCTGGTGGTGATACCCGCACTGGCCGTGACCCTGCCCAAGGGATGGGCGCGGTGCTCGATGTCCATTGATCGAATGGCTTGCAGAATTTCTTCAGCGACCTGTGCTGCGCCTGCACCATCGGTATTGGGGAGCAGCACCGTGAATTCCTCGCCACCGTACCTGACGGCCAGGTCGCCGGGTCTTTTGACCGCCTGCCGGATCGCTGCGCCTACTGCGCCCAGGCAGTCATCGCCGGCGGCGTGGCCATAGCTGTCGTTGTAGCGTTTGAAGAAATCGACATCGAGCATGATCAGCGACAGCGCAGATCCCTGGCGTGCAGCGAGACGAATCTCTTCCAGCAGCGCAGTATCCAGGCGTCGACGATTGCCCAGGCCGGTCAGGCTGTCGGTCAGCGCCATGTCGCGCATGGACTGGTGAGCGTGACGCAGCTTTCTCTCCGTCACCATTCTCTGGCGCAATTGAGTCAGCACGATGAGCCCGAACACCGCAAGCACACCAATCAGCACCACCAGCACCCACCCTGTCTTGAGCAGGTCACGGCGCCAGGGGGCGATGATGGACTCACGGGAAAGTCCGGCTTCAACCACAAGCGGGTAGGTGGTCAAGGCCCGATAGCCGTACAGGCGCTCGGTGTCGTCCACGACGGCCTTGACCTCGGCGATGCCCTGGTTGGCGTTGGGTAGATAGCGCTTGAAAATCTCGCTGTCTGCCAGGCTCTTGCCGACCACCGATTCAATGAAAGGACGCCGCACCAGGATGGTTCCGCTGCGCGTGGCCAGCACCAGGGCGCCCTTGTCATCGATCTTGAAGTCGCCGTAATAGTCGACGAAGTAGCTGACCTTGATGGTTCCCAGCAGCACGCCGGCGAAGGTGCCATCCGGATTATCCAGGCGCCGGGAGATAGGGATGATCAGGTCGTTGGTGGATCTACTGGTAACCACTTCGCCGATGCGCACGTTTTTATCCTCGTGCGTGCGGTGATATTGGAAGTAATCGCGGTCGGCGTTATTCACGGGCTCTGGCGTGGCGTCCTTGTCCGTGACTATCCATTGCCCGTCAGGGCCGTAGATGAACAGGCCGTGCAGCTGCGGCATGATTTTCGATTGCTGGATTAGCAGTTTGTGAATACGCGGGACGTCGATGTTCTGCAGCCCGTCGCCTTCGACCCGCTCCCCAAGTGCGGCAGTCAGTACATCCACTTGCCGAATGGCATCCTCGGCGTGCTGCGCCGTGGCTCGCGCCAGGTTGGTCACGGAGTCGCGGGCTGAGGCGAAGGCAGCCCGATAGTCACGCCACGTCCGCCAACCCTCGACCGCGAGAAACGCCAGGATCACCACCAGCATGAAGCTCACGGTGAGTCGGAAGACCGCTCCAGCTCGCAGCGTTTTCGCAGGGACGGTTTCAATGTCGCCATCGACCATGGGCGGTGGCGGCTTGCGTCCGGGCATCAACAACTCCTTGTGCCAGCTATCCTGCGCTATACAAGACCGACGAATGACAGGATAACCAGGACGATCACGACGGCACCAACGATGTAGATGATATTGTTCATGACGATCACCTCTGTATCTCAAGGGTTTGCGACACCAGGGTGTCTAGTACAAGTGACCCTGCAGTCGCTCTTGCGTTCCGCAAGCCGGTACCATCAGGCCTCGCGATCGTCATGGATGTGCGTCTGGGTTCGTTGGTAGATGTGGTTGACCATCGCGAAGAAGAGGCCCGTCGATAACCCGCACATGAGGATGCCGGTCAGGCCTTCGATTGGCGCGAGCAATCGCCATGGCGTTGCCAGCACCACCTCGCCATAGCCAATCGTTGCGTAGGTGACTGCCGAGAAGTAGAGCGCCGTTTCGAGATCGGGCAGACATTGCTGCCACAGGTAAAACGCTGCCCAGAACGAAATTTCCACCAGGTGGAGCAAGATCAGGTAAACCGCCACCCAGGCCAACCTCCAACTGATGGCCCAGAGTCGCGTCGCAGACTTCCTGCGATGCAGAACCCTGAGCATCAGCGCGATACCGACGGCATGTACGATCACAGTACCGGCCGCCAGTCCCCAAGCGAAAAGGATATTTGAAGGCATCGGTGTTCCTCCGTCCAGATCGACCAGGCACCCGAGAGATGCAGCGCAGGGGGTGCCGCTTGACTCTAGTCGATGGACGGCAAGGCCACCAGCATGTCTCTTCGCACCTCGCGGATATCCAAAAAATTCATCCCCTTGCGGCGCAGACAATCACTTCGACCAACAACGCCTTATCCGCCAGTTTCGCCTCGCCACAGGCTCGGGCGGGTGCATGTCCCGCTGGTACCCAGGCGTCCCATACGGCGTTCATCGCTGCGAAATCGGCCATGTCGGCGAGCCAGATGGTGACCTGCAATAGCTGTTCCCGGGATGAACCGGCTTGCTCGAGCAAGGCATCGACCCGTGCCAGCGCATCGCGGGTTTGCTCGGCAACATTGTGATGGGGTTCGCCCACTTGCCCGGCCAGGTAAACGGTATTGCCGTGGATAACGACCTGGCTCATGCGTGGGTTGGTCTGTTGGCGCTCGATGGTTTGCATCCATTGTTCTCCTGTGGATAGGCGTTGCTCAGAAGCGTTGAACGGAAAAACTGCCCAGCCATTGGGGCACCTTGCCGGCGATGCAGTCGGCGACCAACTGGCCGGTGGCCCCGGCCAGCGTCAAGCCCAGGTGCTGATGGCCGAAGGCGTAGATCATTCGCGGCTCGTTTGGCGACGGGCCAATGACCGGCAGCGAATCTGGCAGGGAAGGGCGAAAGCCCAGCCATTTGCGCGCCACCGGTTGCGTCAGGCCCATGACCCGGCGTACGTGTCGCTCCAGGTACTCGAAACGCCGCGGGTTGGCCGGGTCCGAGATAGAACCCAGCTCCACCGTGCCCGCCACCCGTAGACGCCCCGCCATCGGCGTCATGTAGAACGCGCTTTCGACCGGGCAGCACGGGCGGTTGAGCAGGGTGTCCTGCAGGTCGAATTCGAGGTGATAGCCGCGTTCGGTATCCAGCGGAATGTGATCGCCCACCTGCCGGGCCAACGCCGCAGACCAGGCGCCGCCGCACAGCACGACTCGGTCGGCGCGCCAGGCTTTACCTTCGGCGCTGCTCAGGTACAAGCCATCGCTTTTTCGTTGCACGCCCGTGATGGTCGCCTGATGCAATGCGCCTTCGCCAACCAGCGGGGCTGCCAGCGCTTCGATGAAGGCCCGCGGGTCATCCATGTGCGACGAGTCGGGAAACAGGATGCCGGCCACCGCCTTGTCCGCCAGGGCCGGTTCCAGTTGTTCGATGTCCGCTGTAGTCAGCACCTGCTGGGCAATGCCTATCGAGCGGCGCAATTGGATGGCCGCCTGGGCGCTGGCGAAACCTTGCGCGGTGCCGTAGGCATAGAGGCAGCCGTTATGGCGCAGATGCTCCTTGGCCTGCGGGCAGTCGGCCAGCAGCGGCGCATAACCGCTGTAAGTGTGTTCGAGGATTGCGCGCAGTGCCTGGGTATTGGCTTCGCAACGCGAGGCGCGACATTCATTGAGAAACCGCAACAGCCATGGCATCAGCTGGGGAAGACGTGCCCAATTGATGACGAAGGGCGATTCCTTCGAAAACAGCAGCGAGGGAATGGCCTTCAACAACGCCGGCTGGGCGATCGGCATGACGCCGTAGGGTGCCAGGGTGCCGGCATTGCCATAAGACGCGCCGCTGGCAATGGCGTCGCGCTCCAGCAGCGCCACCTGGTAACCCTGGCGGCGTAGCCAGAGCGCAGTGGCGACCCCGACCACCCCGGCGCCGATAACGGCGATTTCACAATGAACTGGCTGTGTCATGTCCTCAGATCCGGTTGTGCATGTGGAGATGACCCTGGCGTGCCAATTGACTGATGACACTCAGGGCTTTGATCAGCTGCTCCCGTGACAGGGCCGCCGAGATGTTGATGCGCACCGCTTGCGGCGAAAGCTCCGGGCGCAAGGTAAAGGCGCCACCGGCGAGCAGGACCACGCCGCGGTCCTGGCAGAGACGGGCGAAGCGCGAGCCTGTCCAGGGTTCGGGCAATACCAGCCAGGCATGGGTGCCGGTGGCGCTGTGCTGGAACTCCAGGCCCTCAAGGTGAGTGGCGAGCAAAGCCTGGCGAATGCGCAGCTCTTCGCGCTGCTCCGCGACCAGTTGCTCGGCATCGCCGTCTTCGATCAACCGTGCGGCGATCAGCGCGGTCAGCGGCGAGGTGCTCCAGCAGTCGATGCGCTGCATGGCGGCGATGTCCTGCACCAGTGGCGGCGGTGCCATGACAAAGCCCATGCGCAGGCCCGGTGCGATGCACTTGGACAGGGCGCAAATGTAGATCGTGCGCTCTGGCATCAAGGCTACGAGCGGCGGCGGAGACTGATCCAGCAGCGGGCGATACACGTCGTCCTCGATCACCAGCAGATCGGTTTCGCGAATGACGCTCGCCAGTTGCGCACGTCGTTCTGCGTCCAGGGTGATGGCGGTCGGGTTGTGAATCGACGGCACCAGAAACAACAGCCGCGGTTGATGTTCGGCGCAGGCCTGGCGCAGCGCGTCGGGAGACATCCCGCGTTCGTCGGCGTCAACCCCGACCAGGATCAGCCCCAGCGAACGGCAGAGGGCATTGATGCCTTGATAGGTCACGCTGTCGGCCAACACGGTATCGCCGCTGTTGGTGAGGCTGCGCAATGTACTGGCGATGCCGTGCTGTGCGCCTTCGACGATCAGCATCTGCGAGGCCTGGGCCTCGACGCCGGTGTGACGCAGCCATTGCGCCGCCGCCTCCCGGGCCCACAGCGGACCTTCGGAAGGATGGTAGTCCTTCATGTCGCCAAAGCGCGGGTCGCTGGCCAGGCGCGGAAGCAACTGGGCCAGGACCCGGTTGAAGCCGTCGGTGGCCGGGCGATTGACGCTCAGGTCGACCGTGCCCGGGGTATTGCTCGGTGCCGACTGAAACTGCGTGGCCGGATGCCGCGGTTGCGCGACCTGGGTTCCGCGTCCCGGGCGACTCTCCACCAGGCCCTTTTGCTGCAGCACCGCCATGGCCTTGGTTACCGTGGTGATGTTCACCCCCAGGGCACTGGCAAAGTCGCGATGGGGCGGCAGGCGTTCGCCGGGTTTGAGCTTGCCATTGGCAATCGCATCAGCCAGCGAATCAGCCAGTTGCGCATAGAGGGTTTCGGCCTTGTCACGCTGCAATGCGGCACTGGCCTTCAGTTCATCCAGCAATTGTTCGAATTGACTCATGGTGCTTTATCCCTGTTGTCATGCTTGTAGCAAGACAATGAGCAGATTTGTATTGCTTTTTATCCGATACAAGGCCCATTGACAAGCTATAAATCCGTGATTAGTGTGTGAGTTGTAATGCTTGTCATGCAACACAATAAGAAAATGGCTGCCATGCTCAGCCCTGAAGGTAATGCACATGACTAATCAGACGATCCAGCCAGGCTCAGCCCTGGCAACTCGACACCAGCGACCCTTGCGCCTGGCCACGGGCGGCACAGAGTATCCGGTGAGTTGTACCCCTCGCGCAAAGTCTTCGATGAAATTATCCGGTCGATCGACCTTATCCAACGCCGCGGAGGCCATCCGATGAGCAATGTCCAGCCAATCGGGACAAAACCCGGACAGCAGCGCCTCAGCGGGGCACTGCGCCAGCGCCATATCACCATGATTTCCCTGGGCGGCATTATTGGCGCCGGTCTGTTTGTCGGCAGCAGCGCGACGATCCAGGCCATTGGGCCGGCGGCTTTTCTCAGTTATCTCGCTGCTGGCATCGTGGTGATGCTGGTCATGCGCATGCTCGGTGAAATGGCCGTGGCGCTGCCCGGTGTCGGTTCCTTTACCGAATACGCGCGGATCGGCCTGGGTAACTGGGTCGGGTTCACCAGCGGCTGGTTGTACTGGTATTTCTGGGTCATCGTGGTGGCGGTGGAAGCGGTGGTCGGCGCCAACATCCTGGAGCAGTGGATACCGCTGCCAGCCTGGATGATCGGCCTGAGCCTGCTGGCGATCATGACCGCCATCAACTGCCTGTCGGTCAAATCCTATGGCGAGTTCGAGTACTGGTTCGCCTCCTTGAAGGTCTTCGCAATCATCGTCTTCATCATTGTCCTTGCCGCCTACCTGTTCGGTTTCGCGCCAAGCACCAGCACGCTGCTGGGCAACCTGGTGAATGACCGCGGCTTCATGCCCTACGGTGTGAGTGCCATCCTGGCCGGGGTACCGACGGTGATTTTCGCCGTGGGCGGCGCCGAGATTGCGACGATTGCCGCTGCCGAATCCGACGACCCGTCGAAGAACGTGGCGAACATGACCCGCTCGGTGATCTTTCGCGTCATCACCTTTTATGTCGGCTCGATTTTCCTGATTGTCTGCGTGGTGCCCTGGGGACAGATCGTTGCCGGTCATTCGCCGTTCGTGGCGGCGCTGGACGTGCTGCGCATTCCCGGTGCGGCAATGATCATGCAAGCGGTGGTGCTGGTGGCCGTGCTGTCGGCGCTGAACTCGGGGTTGTACGTGTCTTCGCGGATTCTGTTCGGCCTCAGCCAGCGGGGTGACGCACCGGCGAAACTGTCGGTGCTGACCGGGCGCAAAGTACCTCGAGCCGCGGTGATGCTCAGTAGTGTGATCGGCTACCTTGCCATCATGGCGGCAATCATTTCTCCAGAGGGCGTATTCCTGTTTCTGGTCAACGCTTCGGGTGCGGTGATGCTGTTCGTGTACCTCGCGGTAGCGCTGGCGCAGATCAAGGTTAGACGCCAGGTCGAAGCCTCGGCACCGGCCCGGCTGACCCTCCGGATGTGGCTGTTTCCATGGCTGTCCTATGCTGTGGTGGCAGTCATTGCGGGTGTTTTGGTCGCCATGGCGTTCCAGGAATCCCTGCGTACCCAGTTCCTGGCCAGCCTCGTCAGTCTTGGCGTGGTATCCGCTGCCTATCTGATGCTCAAGCGTCGTCGCGTGCAGGCCAACAAACCCCATGTCAGCGCCATCGACATCCTGGAGGGACTGTCTGCGCGTTCATGAATCACAGGTCGTTCAAACAACAGGAGGCATGAGCCAGGGACGGCTAAGGCTTGTACCGGTCAAAACAATAATATTTGCCAATAGGTGATCTATGTCCGACTTCAAGTTTGATTCACAGGGTTTCTCCCGGCGCGGGCTGCTCAAGGCAACTGGCTACGGATCATTGGCGGCATTGCTGGGCAGCGCGTTGGGCCCGGTGCCTTTCGCATTCGCCGCGGGGCAGCCGATCAAGACCGTCCGCCCCGGCTACCTGACCGCGGCCTGCCTGGGCGACATGCCTTTGGGTGCGCTGCGCGAGGGTGTGCCCGTGGGCACCGACCTGGAACTGCTCAAGCTCATCGCCGACCGTCTCGAACTCAAGCTCGATGTGTTGACCATGGGTTTCCCGGCCGTCGTCGAAGCCGTGAGATCGGGACGTGCCGACTGGTTTGGCGGCAATTTTGCCTGGAACGCCATGCGCTCGAAAATCCTCTTGTTGACGGACCCGGTGTTTTACACCGGTGCCTACGTGATCATGCGTGACAACGAGCCGTTCGATACCACGATCTCCGTCAACGACGTGAAGGGGCGCACCATCGGCGCCATCACCGGTTATTTCACCATCCCCGACATGAAGAAAATCGAAGGCGTGAAGGAGGTCAAACTTTACGACAATACCGACTCCTGCCTGCGTGACGTGCGCGCCGGTCGCCTGGATTTTGCCGTGCTGGACGCGCCGACCATCGACTACATGATCCTTCAGGACCCAAGCCTCAAACTCAAACAGATCCCCATGGCCTACGATGAAAAGTTCCCCAGCCTGACCGCCAAGTTCGAGGCGATCTGGGGTGTTCATCCGCAGAACCAGGACTTGTTCGATGGCGTGAACCAGGGGCTGCGCTGGTTGAAAGCCACGGATCAGATCAAACCCATTCTCGCCAAATACGGGATCAAGAACCCCGACTACCTGGTGCCACCGGCCAAGGACCCGCGCATTGGCGTGGACCGTGACGAGAAAGGCAACCTCATCGGGCCATTCGCGCACCCCGCCCGTGATTTCAGTCAGGCCTTTGCCTGAGTCGAGGACATAGCTCATGGCTGAATCAACCGCACTGGTGCGAATCGAAGGGCTGCACAAGTCCTTCGGTAGCCTGGATGTCCTCAAAGGCATTGACCTCAATGTGCAGCAGGGCCAGAAGATCTCGCTCATCGGCCCCAGCGGCTCGGGCAAGACCACCTTGCTGCGCTGCGTCAACTACCTGGAAGAGCCGACCAAAGGCGACATCTACATCGATAACGAGCTGATCGGGCAGCGCCTGGTGGGCACCCGCAAGGTGCCCATGAGCGACAGGGAGCTGGCACGGATGCGCGCCGAGATCGGCATGGTGTTCCAGCGCTTCAATCTGTTCCCGCACCTCTCGGTGCTGGAGAACATCATTATCGGCCCGCTCAAGGTGCAACAGAGAAACCGTGGCGAAGCGGTGGAACTGGCCGAGGATCTGCTGAACAAGGTCGGCATGTTCGCCAAGCGCGATGCATTCCCGGAACAGCTCTCCGGCGGGCAACAGCAACGCATCGCCATTGCCCGGGCGCTGGCGATGCGGCCCAAGCTGATGCTGTTTGACGAGGCGACTTCGGCGCTCGACCCGGAACTGGTCGGTGAGGTCTTGGGCGTCATGCGCAAACTAGCGGAGGAGGGCATGACGATGATCATCGTGACCCACGAGATGAGCTTCGCCGAAAGCGTCTCCGACCAAGTGATCTTCATGGCCGACGGTAACATCGTCGAGCAGGGGCCACCGCAGCAGATTTTTCGCGAGAGTAGGATCGAGCGCACCCGCAACTTCATCCGCGCCGTCAAGGAGCATTGATCGATGCTCGATACCACTGCGTTGCACAAAGCCATCGAGATGCTGCCGTATTTTTTGAATGTACTGGGCATCGGTGCAATGACCACCGTCGGCTTGACCGCCGCCGCCTTCGTCGTGGCAGCACTGCTGGGGTTCTGCCTGGCGTTGATGCGGCTTTCACGAAGCCGCGTGCTGAGCCTGATCGCCAGCGTCTACCTGGAGATTTTCCGCAACATACCGATCCTGACCCAGCTGTTCATCCTTTACTTCGGGCTCACCTACATCGGCATTACATTGCCAGCCATTGGCGCGGCGATCATCGGGTTCGGGCTCAATGGGGCGGCGATCCTGTCGGAAGTGTTTCGCGCGAGCATTCGCACCATCGACCGTGGGCAAAGCGAAGCGGCTTACTCCATCGGCATGACCCGATCTCTGGCGATGCGCATCATCGTGTTGCCGCAGGCGTTCAAAGTTGCCATTCCGGGGATGGCCAACTTCGCCATCGGGCTCCTCAAGGACACCTCCCTGGCGTCGGCGGCAGCCGTGCCGGAGCTGACGTTCAAGGCAAAAATGCTGGTCAGCGAAACCTACCAGACCAACTTGATCTACTTCCTGCTGGCAATGATCTATCTGATCTTGAGCCTGGTGCTTTCCCATTGCGCGGCTCGTACCGAGCGCCGTCTCAAAGTCGTCAAGGAGAATTGAAATGGGCTATGGCGAGCTGTGGGAAGCAACCCATGTCGAATTGCTGGCGGCCGCCTGGGCCACCCTTCAATTGGCATTTGGCGCGCTGGTCATCGGTTTGATTGTCGGCTTGCTGGTGGCGCTGGCACGGCTGTCGAACAGTCGGCCATTGCGCCGGGCGGCGTTGTTCTACATCGAGGTCTTTCGTGGCACGCCAGCGCTGGTGCAACTGTTCATCGTCTATTTCAGCCTGACTGAAATCGGCGTTCAGTTCAGCTCGTTCCAGGCTGCGATGATCGGACTGGGGCTGAATGCCGCGGCGTACCTATCGGAAATCTACCGCTCGGGGCTGCAAGCCGTGCCCAAAGGCCAGGTAGAAGCGGCGAAGGCGATTGGCATGCCCCATCTCAAGGTGTTGCGCTGGGTTGTATTGCCCCAGGCCATTCGCATTGTGCTGGCGCCGATTGGCAACGTTGCGATCTCGCTGCTCAAAGACACGTCCGTGGCGTCTTTGATCGCCGCGCCGGACCTGATGTTGCGGGCCCAGGACTTGAGTTCCGTGTACTTCATGCCGCTGGAAATCTACATCCTCGTGGGCGCGATCTACTTTGCGTTGTGTTACCCGCTGTCACTCGGTGTGCGCTTGCTTGAGCGCAGGACGCGACACTGATAGGTTCAGGATAAACAGGTCGGCTGTCAGGCCGGCGCCCACAGTAGAACGGGCACAGCCGCGACAGATTGGGTTAAATTCAATCATCTCGACGTGATTGCCAATCCAGGTGGGTAGCAAAGATCTTGGCTCAACATTCTGCGTTCTCGCCCTGGCTGGCGCTGCTGCTTCTGTGCCTGGCACTTGAAGCGCCAGCCCAGGCCAGCGACTGTCCGGCTGGCGAAAAGCAGGTCTGCCTGGACGGCTGTATCTGCCTGCCGGACCTGTGGCAGTTGCCGGACGACATCTACCAGATCGCCGCACCGGCCCTGGCGCTATGGCTGACCCAGGCCCGCACTGAAGCCGCCATCGCCGGCACCCAACCGATTCCACCGCACATCCGCGAGCAACTGCTGCGCTGGTACGACCCCGGCGTCCTCGATGCCGCGCGCTACAAGGTCAGCGACAACGGCCAGTTCACGGCTGCCACCGCCATGCTGCAAAACCCCGATGTCGGCGCTGTGACGCTGATCGACATTATCCTCTTTCGCGACGCTGAAACCGCAGAACAGAACGTCGCGCTCTGGGCCCACGAATTGAAGCATGTGCAGCAGTACCAGGATTGGGGGGTGGAAGGATTTGCCCAGCGCTATAGCCAGGACTTCAATGCCGTGGAAGCGCCGGCTTATGCCATACAGGCCGAAGTCAGGCGCTCGGTGCGGGATCAGCAACAGGCGTTGCCTTGAACGATCGCAGCCTGCGGCAGCTCCTGCAGGGATCGCGTCAATCTTCCCCTGCGAGCGTGACTCGCGGGTCCATCAACCTGTCCCACAACAAACAACGCCAACACGGTCATACCCCATGCACCCGTTACGACAAAGCCTGCACAACGAACTGCACGCGCGCCCGTCACTGTATTTCGATGAACCGGCCCACGTGTTTCACCTGGCTTTTCTCGGCAGCGAACAGGTGTGCAATGCGTTTCTTCAGGACTGCAGCCTGGCCGCCCTCGATCTGAATGCCGCCCAAGGCATTACCCAACTCGGCGGCCACGCGCTGAAATGGGAGCGCCATGCCGAGTTTTTCACCCTGACCCTGGTGGTCACTTCATCCAGCGACGAGTTGTCCTGGACGGCGCTGCCCGAAGTGTTGGCGCAGAAAATCCACACGCATTTGCCAGGGCTGATCAACTCAGTGCAGATCGTGGTGCGTGGCGAAGCGCAGCTGGATCTGACCCGCTACGGCTTCAAGGACCCTTGCGGTTCCTGTGTGGGCGGTGGCGATGCGGTGGTCTGGAGCGATTTTCGGATCAGTGAGGATGGCAGCAACCACATACTCTTCGTCAACCGGCGCCTGAATGCGTACCGCCAGGGCCGGATGATCCGCCGCCTGCTGGAAATCGAGACCTACCGGATGATGGCCTCGTTGACACTGACCATGGCTAAAGACTTGAGCGGCCAGCTCGATGTCTTTGACAAGACGTTGGTGACACTGTCCGAACGAAACGCCCACCCCGATGGCAGTAATGCCAAAGCCCTGCTGGCGGATATCTCCAGCCTGTCTGCCCAGGTGGTCAGCAGTACCGCGAAAACCCGCCACCGCTTCAGTGCCACCCAGGCCTATGCCCAATTGGTGTTCGAACGCCTGGGCGAATTGCGAGAAAGTCACGTGGGTGATTGCCAGCGCCTTGGCGTGTTCATCGAGCGCCGCTTCAAACCCACCGTCAGGTATTGCACCGCCACCGAGCAGCGACTGGAGCATCTGGCCGAAAGCGTGGCCAACCTGGGGGATCTGTTGCAGGCACGGGTCCAGGTCGAAATGGAAGAACAGAACTCGGAAATTCTCAAGAGCCTGAACGCCCGCGCCGACGCGCAGATCAAGATCCAGCGCGCCGTGGAAGGCCTGTCGATCATTGCCATCAGCTACTACTTGCTCAGTCTGCTCAAACTCGGTTACTCAGGCATGCACGTGCTCGGCGTCGGGCTGACCCCGCGCGAAGCCCTGTTGGTCATGGCGCCCCTCGCGATCGGGATACTGGCGTGGATCATCCTCCATATCAGGAAAGTCAAAGAGCACTGAAGTACCTGAAGGTCCCCGGGCCAGGTGCGCCTCCCTTATGTCCGATTGGATAAACGAGGTATCTTGAAAGTCATCTGAACAAGCGCGCCATGTGCAAGTCGCTTGAGGGGCAGAGGCAGAACGCCTTTGCGTATCGGGTTGGGGTGATATAAAAATTCATTTTGCGTACACCCATTACATCTGGAGTTCGGCGTGGGACAGGCAGTCACTGATTCGTATTCGACAGGTGCTGGGGGGATCAGGTGGGAAGCCCATGCCTGCCTTCCGTTGCTTCCCAACCAGGACCTGTCTGCGCTCCTTCGCTATCAGGAAGCTGGATTTCACCATGTTTCGCTAAACGTCGGCATGGACATGACACCCTTTTCTACGGTGATGCAGGTCATTGCGGGCTTCAGGAACCGGATCGCTCATCACTCGGAAAGACTGGTGTTGGTGGGTAATGTCGCTGACATCCAGCGTGCGCGGCAGCAAGGAAAGTTGGCGGTGTCGTTTGATCTGGAAGGCTCGAACATGCTTCTGCAGGATCCCGCGATGGTCGCGTTGTTCGCTTCCCTTGGGGTCAAGCAGATACTGCTGGCCTATAACCGGGACAATAGCTGCGCAGGTGGCTGTCACGGCGCGGATTTCGGACTTTCTTGCGTTGGACGTGACATTGTGGCGGCGATAAACACCGCTGGCGTGATCATGGACTGCTCACATACCAGCAAGCGTTCCAGCCTTGAAATCATGCAGTTGTCCCGGCGCCCGGTGGTTTTTTCCCATACCAATGTCAAAGCCGTGTTTGATCATCCACGGACTGTCGATGACGAACAGATACTGGCCTGCGCCGCCACAGGCGGGGTTATCGGCTTGACGGGACTGGGAATATTTCTGGGTGACCCTGAGGCGTCCGTGATGGCTTTTGTGCGCCAGATTGACTATTTGGCGGAACGCGTTGGTACAGCCCATATTGGCCTGGGCCTTGATACCGAACTCTGTCCAGGTGTGAACGACCTGCCTGCAGGCGAAAATGAAGAAGCCTGGTGGCCGAAGGCGTTCTATGGGGGCGTGAGCGCACAAACCCAGCTACAACCTGAAAAATTGCCAGAGATCGCGCAGGCACTCGAGCGGCTTGGCTATCAAGACTCTGACATCAACGCGATATTCGGCGATAACTTCATGCGGGTCGCCGAAGCCACCTGGCAGTAAGCCTGAACTCGGCTAGAACCAGGCGCTGGCATCGTCTTCATGTTCATCGGCAAAGGCCATGAGCACATCCAGATCGAGCACATCCAGTTTGATCCGCGAAATGAACGTCGAGAAGGCGCCTGGCCGGGCAGGGCGGCATCGAGTTCGGACAGGGGAAGCGCTGCTCACGAACATTTCCTTGGACCTCAGGTTCAATCGTTAGGCGTGCTGGCTCAGGTTTGAATCGGCAGCGAAAAAAACTTTTCAAACTACACTCAAATCCTGTTGAAACCGCCCTGTGAAACAAGACCGGTGCCTTGGCCTGCATACCTGTCTGAAAGGGCCTCACGCTGACGCGGCCGTGGCGAGGATGACAGCATGCAAGGCACAGGAGAGCAAAAGCGGGCACGCGTCCTGGATCCGGTCGATCGGGTGACGGAAGTGATCTTTGGCCTGCTCATGGCAATGACCTTCACCGGAACGATCAGCGTGGCCACGGCGGGCCAGGAGGATGAACGCACGATGATGTTCGCCGCGCTGGGGTGCAACCTGGCCTGGGGACTTGCCGACGCGGTGATGTACTTGCTGCGAACCCTGATCGAACACACGCGCAAACGCACGCTGTTCGCAGCCCTGCGCGGCAAAGCGGATGCGGCCACCGGGCAGGCGCTGATTGCCGAGGCGCTGCCACCGCGTCTCGTTGCGGCGGCCGGCCCCGAAGAACTGGAGTCGCTGCGGCTGCGCTTGATCAACTATGCCAGTACCTCGGTACAGCCGCGTCTCACCTGGGACGACATCAAGGGCGCGATCGGAGTGTTCCTGTTGGTGGTGGCTTCGACGTTTCCCCTCGTGGTGCCGTTTCTGTTACTCGACCAGACCGCGCTTGCCGTACGCCTGTCCAACCTGGTCGGGCTGGTGGTGCTGTTCATCGCCGGCTGGATACTCGCGCGCTATGCCGGAGCAAAACCCTTGCTGGGTGGCGTTGCGATGGCGGTGACCGGTGCCGTCCTGATCGTCGCGATCATCGCGCTCGGTGGTTGAGCCGCCAGCCATGACATTGTTTACCCGTCGATAACTTGTTTTTGAGGTGTTGCCCCATGGCAAAGGACAAAAAGAAAGCCGCAAAGGGATATTCCGCTGAAAGTCTGAAGCTCAAGAACAAGGAGTATCTGGAGCAACTGCGCCTGCTGCACGTCGAACTGGTCAAACTGCAGGAATGGGTAAAAGCCAAGGGCATCAAGATCTGCATTGTCTTCGAGGGGCGCGACGGGGCCGGCAAGGGCGGGACGATCAAGGCGATTACCGAACGCGTGAGCCCGCGGGTGTTTCGCGTGGTGGCGCTGCCGGCACCGACGGATCGGGAAAAAAGCCAGATGTATGTCCAGCGTTACCTGCCACATCTGCCGGCGGCGGGCGAAGTGGTGATCTTCGATCGCAGTTGGTACAACCGTGCGGGCGTCGAGCGGGTGATGGGATTCTGCAGCAAGGAGCAGGTGGCCGGGTTTCTGAAAACGGCGCCCAACGTGGAGCGGGCAATTGTCGACTCCGGCGTGATCCTGCTCAAGTATTGGCTGGAAGTCAGCCCTGAGGAACAGACTCGCCGGCTCGAGGCGCGCATCAAGGATGGGCGCAAGATCTGGAAACTGACGCCCATGGACCTCAAGTCATACAGCCGCTGGTATGACTATTCGCGGGCGCGTGACGACATGTTCCAGGCGACCGATACCGAACATGCCCCCTGGCTGGTGGCCAACTCCAACGACAAGCGGCGCGCGCGCCTGAACATCATTTGCGATTTGCTCAGCCGCGTTCCTTATGAGGATGTCGTGCGTGAGAAGGTGGTCCTGCCCAAACGGCAGAAGGCTGGCGGTTACCGCGAACCGGATTATCCGCTGCGGCACATTCCCGAAAAATTCTGATGGGCAGCGTTTAGTCACATCCAGGTCGGACACTCAAGGGTCACAGTCCCATGCGCCATTCGGATGCTTTGCCGCCTACCCCGGAGCCGGGTCGTATTGCTCGTCGCGACAGCGGCGCCAGCGTCGGCTGGAGTCGTTGGCTGCCTGGGCTGCGGATGCTGCGCGAGTACCAGATGGCCTGGCTGCGCCACGACATCATGGCCGGGCTGGTGCTCACCACGATGCTGGTACCTGTTGGCATCGCCTACGCTGTGGCCTCGGGCGTACCCGGCATCTATGGGCTGTACGCAACCATTGTCCCGCTGATCGCTTATGCCCTGTTCGGACCCAGCCGGATTCTGGTACTGGGTCCGGATTCCTCACTGGCTGCGGTTATCCTCGCTGTCGTCCTGCCACTGTCGGGGGGCGACCCTCAACGCGCTGTCGCCCTGGCGGGCATGATGGCGATCGTGTCGGGAGTCGTGTGCATCCTGGCCGGCATTGCCCGCCTGGGTTTCATCACGGAACTGCTTTCCAAGCCGATCCGCTACGGCTACATGAACGGGATCGCCGTGACGGTCTTGATCAGTCAATTGCCGAAGATCTTCGGTTTTTCGATCGAGTCCGACGGCCCGATCAGAAACCTGTGGGCCATCGCCTCCGGGGTGATGGAGGGCCAGACCAACTGGACCACCTTCATGGTGGGGGCCGCCACGCTGGCGGTGATCCTGCTGCTCAAAGGCAACAAGCGTATCCCGGGCATCCTGATCGCCGTGGTCGGCGCGACCGTCGCTGTGGATGTGCTGGACCTTGCCACGGGCGCTGGCGTGTCGGTCCTCGGTACGCTTCCACAAGGGTTGCCGGCGTTCGCCATCCCCTGGATCAGCCGCGCCGACATTGTTCCGGTCATCATCGGCGGTTGCGCCGTCGCCCTTGTCTCGTTCGCCGACACCAGCGTGCTCTCGCGAGTCTATGCAGCACGTACCCGTACCTTTGTCGACCCGAACCAGGAGATGGCCGGGCTTGGCTTCGCCAATCTGGCGGCGGGTTTTTTCCAGGGTTTTCCCATCAGCAGCAGTTCCTCGCGCACGCCCGTAGCCGAAGCGGCTGGCGCCAAGACCCAGTTGACCGGCGTGGTCGGCGCACTGGCGGTGGCCCTGTTGCTGATGGTGGCACCGAACCTTTTGCAGGACCTGCCCAACAGCGCATTGGCAGCGGTGGTGATTGCGTCGGCCATCGGCTTGATTGAAGTCACCGACCTGCGACGCATTTATCGTATCCAGCGCTGGGAATTCTGGCTGTCGATCGCCTGTACCATTGGCGTCGCGGTGTTCGGTGCGATCGAGGGCATTGGCCTGGCGATCGTGATCGCCGTCATCGAATTCCTGTGGGATGGCTGGCGACCTTATTCCACCGTGCTGGGGCAAGCCGAGGGGGTCAGGGGCTACCACGATATCCAGCGTTACCCGAACGCAAGCCTGATCCCCGGCCTGGTCCTGTTCCGCTGGGACGCGCCGTTGTTCTTTGCCAACGCCGAGCTGTTCAACGAGCGCGTGCTCAACGCCGTGGCGGCATCGCCCACGCCGGTGCGCTGGCTGGTCGTGGCGGCAGAGCCGGTCACCAGTGTGGACGTCACCTCCGCCGACATGTTGGCGGAACTGGACGAAACCTTGCACGCGGCGGGTATCAAGCTGTGCGTGGCGGAAATGAAAGACCCGGTCAAGGACAAGCTCAAGCGCTTCGGGCTTTTCGCCCGGTTTGGCGAGTCAGCGTTTTTCCCCACCATAGACGATGCGGTCGGTCGTTATCTGGAGATACATCCCGCGCCTTGATAGCGCGGGACCTGCCCAGGTTTTCAGTCCAGATCGTGCGCCTGATGCCGTTCAGGCACCTGGCTCGCCTCATCCCCCCACGTCCGGTTGACGCGCTGGCCACGGATGACCGCAGGCCGGTTGGCGATGTCTTCCGCCCAGCGCTGCACATGGGTGTACTGGTGGGCTGATAGAAACTCGGCAGCCGAATACACATTGTCGCGCACCAACTGGCCGTACCAGGGCCACACCGCGATGTCGGCGATGGTGTAGACATCACCGGCCAGGTAGGGACTTTGCGCAAGTCGGTGGTCGAGGACATCCAGCTGACGCTTGGTCTCCATCGCAAAGCGGTTGATCGGGTATTCGAGTTTTTCCGGCGCGTAGGCGTAGAAATGCCCGAAGCCGCCGCCCAGATACGGGGCCGCACCCATCTGCCAGAACAGCCAGTTCAGGGTTTCGGTGCGCCCTGCAGGATCGGTGGGCAGGAAGGCGCCGAACTTTTCCGCGAGGTAGAGCAGGATCGAACCGGATTCGAAGACGCGGATCGGCGGCTCGACGCTGCGGTCCAGTAGCGCCGGTATCTTCGAGTTCGGGTTGATCTCGACGAAGCCGCTGGAGAACTGTTCACCCTCGCTGATACGGATCAGCCAGGCGTCGTACTCGGCATCGCCATGCCCAAGCGCCAACAGCTCTTCCAGCAGGATGGTCACCTTCACGCCATTCGGCGTGGCCAGCGAATACAATTGCAACGGATGCTTGCCTGTCGGCAGCGTCTTGTCATGGGTCGGGCCGGCAACCGGGCGGTTGATGTTGGCGAACTGGCCGCCAGACGGCGCGTTGTGTTTCCAGACCTTGGGCGGAACATAAGACGCTTTGCTCACGAGATGATCCCCATAGTTTGTTTGTGGTGATGACATTGACTGCTTGCGATCGCGTTGGGCTGAAACAGTATGTCGCGCGAGCGTTACGAGCAACCGCTGTCGAATTCACACAGTCCCATTCGACTATGGGGTAGGGAAAGCATTCGGGCCGACGTTCCCTGAACGAGGACAAATCAGGAGAACAGTATGCGTGAGCTCATCGTTGCCGCTTTCCACCCATCGACCCGATTGGCTGAATTGGCACAACAGCTGTTGTCCTGGGGCGCGGCAAGCGCCTGTTCGACGACAATGCACAAGCCTCGGGCTTTCACGCTGGAGAAGTCGATCAGCACCCCTGGCGGTGTATTGATCAGCCGATACGTGCGCAGCGGGGAAGTGCGCACGGGATCGTTTGCCGCAGTCGGACCCTACTGAGTGCGGACGCCCGTCGGCGAGGCCCGATAGTGCAGTGTCGAACAGCCTCGCAATGGTCGTACGCAAACCCTGGACCACCTCGATCTTTCAGGTTGCGCAGTCGCGCGAAATGATCAGGGAGCCGCAACTGGAAACCCTAACGAATACCAGTCCCCGCCATGGACTCCGGCACCCACTGCGCCGTCGAGAGTGGCTCGATGTAGCGGATGCCGCCATGGGGGCCGACCACGCCATTGATGTTGTAGGTGCCACGCGACAAGTCGTAAGTCATGAACGGGGTGGCATCCGGGACTTGCTGGTCATAGCTCTGGCTGAAGAACGCGAAGGAACCACGATACAGCTTGCCACGGGTGTCGTACTGATCGGACGCCACGGCGGCCCAGGTATCTTCATCCAGGTAAAAGCGGCGCTTCTGGTAGATGTGCTTGGCACCGGCCTTGAGGTTGCCTTCCACGACGTAGACGCGGTGCTTTTCCCAGCGCACGAAATCCGGTGAGATGAAATCGGGGGTGGTCAACGATTTTGCGTCGCGAGCGTAGGTGAGTTTGTAGGTGTTGTAGGGCACGATCATTTCCCGCTTGCCTACCAGCGTCCAGTCATACAGCTCCAGTGCACGGGCGGTGCCGGGGTTGGGGGTGTCGTAGGCCAGGATCGAAATCTGCTTGACTCGGCGCTGGGCCGGCATGTATTGCCAGGCACGGCCGGGAAACTCCTTGGGATTGGTGGCGTTCTTGAGCATGATCGACTCGCCGGCTCGGCGCGCAGGCCCGGTGTAGGACAGCTTCAACTGATAGTAAATGTCCGAGCTGTTGAACGGCTTCGACATGTTCTCGTAGATCGGGAACGAGACGAAAGCCTCGCCGGTGACGGCCAGACTCGGTACGCCTGCCGTGTCCACGCTCCAGGAGTCGTACTTGGAATGGATGTTGACGCCCTGGTAGCGCAGCAGGAAGTTCCACATCGCCTCGGCGCCTGACTGCGGGATCGGGAACGGCACCCCGGGCATCACATTGTCGATGGCGGTCCCGCCGTTGAGGGTTTTGGCGTTGGTGGCATTTGTGCGGCTATTGTCCAGGACCGCCTGTGGCAGCGATGCCGTGCGGTGGGTCGGATACACGTCGACGCGAAAGCCGGGGTAGCGCCGGGCCAGCTCTATCGTGGTGGCAGTCAGCATGCCCGCGTACGCGTCAACGTTCTTGCCGTTGATCACCATCAGCGGTTTTTCGTGGGCAAAGGGGTCAGGGCGCATGCTGTCGCCGGCCTTGAAACTGGCCGGGGCAGTGGTCAGGCCACCGCTGTAGGGCGGAATGGAGCCATCGGCGTTGCCGGCCTTTTCGGCACCCACCGATGTCAGGCTGGTGCCCAGCCGGGCGGCTTCCTGACTCGATACATAGGCGTTGGCATCGATGGCCAGCGCCATGAGGGGAATGGCAGCCAGCAGACTTTTCACGGATTTCATATTGTTATTCTCCTGCCTGGCGTACCAGGCAACTCGTGACTCAGGGGTCGCGGTGGGATCCGTCGACTCAATTGCCAGAGACTTTTTAGTACCCCCATTAAAAAGCCCCCGATTCGGGGGCGCTTCGCATTTGACGACAGTTGCTTGACTATTCATGACACAGCTGCGGGCTTGCCAAGGGAGCGATGCACGAGCGTGTCTATTGCAGGGACTCAAGTATTGCCACTGCCTCAGGATCGGATCAGCGCATGTACGCGTGAACTGAGTTCGTTGAGGCTGAAGGGTTTGGCCAGGACCCGGGTGGTCGCATCAACCGATACCAGGCTGGAGCCGCCCGCGAAACCGGTGATGTAGAGCACCTTGAGCTGCGGGTGTTTAAGTTTCAGCTCGGCGGCCAGGCTGATGCCGTTCATCATTCCTGGCAAGCCGATATCGGTCAGGAGTAAATCCAGGTGTTCCAGTTTCTCTGCCTGGTTGAGCGCAGACACGCTGTCCACCGCTTCCACGACGCGGTAGCCGGTTTCGCTCAACAGCTCAGCGGCCATCTGGCGTACAGCTGCTTCGTCGTCCACCAACAAAATGGTTTCGTTATGACCGGGTGCCTGCGCTGTTTGGGACGTGTCCGAACGGATGTTGGCCTGTACCGGTTGTGAATGGTCGACGGGAAAATACAGGGACACAGTGGTTCCTACACCGACTTTGCTGTGAACGCGCGCCTGGCCCCCTGATTGCTGGGTAAACCCATAAATCATCGAAAGGCCAAGCCCGGTGCCTTCGCCAATTTTTTTGGTGGTGAAAAACGGATCGAAAATGCGTGGCAGGATGTCCGGACTGATTCCGGTGCCGGAGTCCGTGACGGAAATGCGCACATAGGTTCCCGCTGGCATCATTTTGTCCGATGACGACGCTGGATCAATGACGCAGCGGTCGACCAGAAGATCCAGCCTGCCGCCTTTGGGCATGGCATCGCGGGCGTTGATCGCGAGGTTGAGCAGGGCATTTTCCAGCTGGTTGAGATCGCACTTGATACGGTCATTGGCCTTGAATGAACACTCCACTGAGATGCTTGGGCCGACTGAACGGCGGATCATGTCTTCCAGATCCGCCACGACCTTGCGAGGCTCGAGAAGCTCGGGATCGAGTGATTGCTGTCTTGAGAATGCCAGCAGCCGTTGCGTCAGGGCGGCTGCGCGAGAGGCGGACGTCATGGCGACGGCGTTATAGCGGGCCAATTCGTCGTAGCGACCCGCATCGATTCGCCGTTGCATCAATTCCAGGTTACCGATGATGCCAGCCAACAGATTGTTGAAGTCATGGGCGATTCCGCCGGTAAGCTGACCGACCGCTTCCATTTTTTGACTTTGCCGAAGTTTGAGTTCGGCCATCGCGCGTTCGTGCTGTTCGGTTTCAAGCTGCTGGGTGCGCTGGACGATGCGATCTTCGAGCAGGTCGTTCCAGTCACGCAACGCGCTCTCCAGCTGCACACGATCATCGATGTCCTCAATGGTGCCGTACCACTGTTCGCAGCGTCCATCGATGCCGAGGCTACACAGCGCGCGGATCCTGAACCATCGGTAATCTGCCGTGTGTTTGCGCAATCGGATCTGCGAGTCGAAAGGTTGCAAGGAGGTCAATGATTGGTTCCAAAGCTGGATCAATGACGCTTTATCCTGAGGATGAACCGCATTGGCCCATTGACGCCCTAACGTTTGCTCAGGCGTCAAACCGGTATATTCCAACCAGCGCTGATCAATGGAAATAAGGTCGCCCTTGGTATCCGCCGTCCAGGGCCAGAGTGGGTTGAGCTCAGCGGCGATGCGGTAATGCCTGTCGCTTTCACGCAGTTTTTTTTCGGTCAAGCGCATGGCTAACATGGTTTTCGAACGCTTCAGCGCGGCGCCCAGCAGGTTGCTATAGCCCCTGAGAAAATCGATATCGCTGTCGGTGAACTGGCGGGGAACCCGACTATCGACTTCAAAGATCCCGAAAGGACGTTCTCCGTCAGCGCCGTGGACAAGCACGTTGACAAAGGCTTTCACCCCGTTGGCTATTTGAAAGTCGTGATAACGGAATCGCGTTTCTGACGAACTGTCCGTCGATATCACCGGCCCGTTGGTGTCCAGCGAATGCCGCTCCGGAGTGCCCTCGTGAGCTTGTACCCGGACTTTGCCGACCACATCGGGTGCCCAGCCCACACCATTGCGCACCAGGAAGGTGATGCCGTCTTCTTGCAGCAGCATGAATTTGGCCATATTGGTCTGGAGGGCATCGCCGACCAAACGACAAGCCTCGTTGAGAATGTGCTCCAGATCATCTGACGCCAGGGCCAGCTCGCCGAATTTGGCGAGCACCTTGCGCTGGCGCAGAAGCGTATCCTCGGTTGCCATGTCATCACCTATGGGCGTTTTAGTATCCGAGGATCGGGTGTCGGCCGAGGTTCAATCGATGTGATCAAATGGTTTTACGTGGTGCTCGATCCTTTATTCAGGCGTTGATTTCTCGGCAAGCCCGACGATGAGGCCCTCAGGCCCCCGAATATAGGCGAGCCGGTACGATGTCTCGTACTGCATCTGGCCAATCAGCTCTGCGCCATGGGCCTGCATCCGCGCAACGACCGCATCGATGTCATCGACGGCAAACATGATGCGACGAAGACCCAGCGCGTTCACGGGTGTATTCACAGGCCCGAACCTGACGGCGTCTGGCGTGTGGAATTTGTCCAGCTCAACGCCCTGGCCATCGGCTGTGCGCAGCATGGCGAGGGTGGCTCGCACATCTTCAAGCCCTATGAGCTTGCCGATAGCAGGCCCTTCAACGGTGGCCTGGCCCTCAAGTTCGAGGCCCAACTCGATAAAAAACGCCTTCACCGCTTCGAGATCGTCGACAACGATCAGCACGTTGTCCATTCGCTTGACTGTCATGGCCTTCGCTCCTGTTTCACCGGTGTCGCGGATTTGGGGAATGGGCGTCTGGATCGACCCGGGCGAGTGAGTATAGCGAGCAAACAGCCTGCCCGAGATCTGCCCGTGTTGGCGCTAGCGAACCAGTATGTCTTTAGACTCGAAGGGGTGGGGATACCGTTCACCTTTGGTGTGGTGGACGTGCTGGTGACCTGGAGGTGAGGTGGCTGTTTAAGTGTCTGTTTAAGCGCCCTACACCTTACTTCCTGAAAGCTACAAGACCTTGCGTCGTTGCCTACGGGTACGCCAGAATCCGCCGGCTTGTGCGCCTTGGGGCTGCTCGGTACCTTGATTCGCGTCACTGCCCATCAGTGATCGGGTTTAGTAGCTCGGTGGTTTTAATCCAAGACGTACAACGCTTCCAGCAATCAGGCATTGCGCCTGCATTCTGATGGTGGCTGTACGTAGGGCGCCCTTGGGCGCGCCGGTTTCTTGGATTCCCCGGTCTACTAACCTGCGTACAGCTGCCACCCCTTCTTTAGTAGGGATGGGTGACGGCCCAATTCAGGAATCCAAAACATGTTAAAGGTAACGCCAAACCCGCCGGACACCGATCCCGCGTCCCCATACGAACCCGATTCAAACAAACTCAACGAAGCCGCCGAACGCGCCCTCGATTTCCATTTCCCCTCGACCGCCGACATCAAGGCCACGCCGCGCACCCCCGGCACGCTGTTTAGCGTCGACCCGCAAGCCACCAGCGAAACCCTGATGGTTTTTCTGGTCGAGACATTGGCGTCGGTCGATGTGATGGTGCACCAGTTGGTCGATCATCTGGACGGTGGGTCGCGCAACGCGCTGCTGGGCATTTCCAACAGCGTGATGCTGGCGGAAATCACCGCGAACCGGGTGCTGGATCAGATCGATCCGCCTGAATAGTCGCCAAGCGCGGACACGAAACACCGGCGCGGCGAAGGAGGGGAGTACGGCGTGGTCGCGCCATACGCTGCGCCCGCTGGCGTTTCACCGAGGCCGTCTATACTCGGGAACGATTTGGCAACCAAGCCTGGTAGGAGGGCATCAGCATTCATGGCCGGCAAACTCACTTCAAAGACGGCGATCGTGACCGGTGCCGCCCAAGGGATCGGCGCAGCGATTGTGCGACTCTTCGCCCAGGAGGATTGCTTTGTCTACGTTACCGATATCAATGACGACCTCGGTAAAGCCGTTGCAGATTCACTCGGTGATCGCGCCCGCTATCTGCGCCTTGATGTGCGACGCGAGGAAGACTGGTTGCGAGTGACGACGCTCATCCTGGAGGAGCGCGGCAGACTGGACGTGCTGGTGAACAATGCAGGCATTACCGGATTTGAGCACGGTGCCGTGCGGCATGACCCGGAGCACGCGCGCCTGGAGGACTGGCACGCGGTTCACCAGACCAATCTCGACGGGGTGTTCCTGGGGTGCAAGTACGCCATTCGCTCCATGCGGCCTCACAGAGCAGGCTCCATCATCAACATCTCCTCTCGCTCTGGCCTGGTCGGTATTCCGGGCGCAGCGGCCTATGCGTCGTCCAAGGGTGCAGTGCGTAATCACACCAAGACGGTGGCGCTTTACTGCGCTGAGCAAGGGCTCACCGTGCGCTGCAACGCCATTCATCCAGCGGCCATCCTCACACCCATGTGGGAACCCATGTTGGGCACGGGCTCAGATCGTCAGGCGCGAATGGATGCGCTGGTTCGAGATACACCGCTGAGAAGGTTCGGCATGCCCGAAGAGGTTGCGGCGGTGGCGCTGTTGCTGGCCTCGGATGAGGCGACGTACATCACGGGCAGTGAGTTCAATATCGACGGTGGCCTCTTGGCTGGCACGGCGGCGACGCCTGCCGTAGGGGATGACACTGGGGCCTGATGCACGGCGCAGTTTCGATCGGCAATGCACTGAACGGGCGTGAGCTCGCAGAGGCGTAGAACTCTGCTCGACAGTCAAGTCGTCTCCGCTAGCAGACCCCACATCAAAGCCGTCAATGCGAATGCCGTGGCTCGCCTCCACTTCGGGCAATGACCCGCAAATGCAGGGTGGCCGGTTCCAGGCAGCCGCCAGTGGAGAGCTGGCCGACCAGTTGCCGGTACAGCTCTTGCCACGGGGTTTGCGAGGCCGGGATGTTGGGTGTCCACTCGG
This sequence comes from Pseudomonas serbica, assembly GCF_028823535.1. GTDB lineage: Bacteria > Pseudomonadota > Gammaproteobacteria > Pseudomonadales > Pseudomonadaceae > Aquipseudomonas > Aquipseudomonas serbica. The sequence goes on from NZ_JAQIYM010000008.1 coordinate 36,730, forward strand.
CACGGCGGCGGGCCATTTCGGTCTCGTCGACCAAAAGGTTGACCGAGCGTGCGTTGAGGTCCACGCGCAGGCGGTCGTTGGTTTTGAGTAACGCCAGGCCACCACCGACGGCAGCTTCGGGTGACATATTGAGGATCGAAGGGCTGGCTGAAGTGCCGCTCTGGCGACCGTCGCCAAGGCAGGGCAGCGAGTCGATGCCTTGCTTGATCAGCGCGGCCGGAGGGGCCATGTTCACGACTTCAGCACTGCCTGGGTAGCCCACGGTGCCTGCGCCACGAATGACCAGAATGCAGCGCTCATCGATGTCCAGCGCCGGGTCATCGATCCGGGCGTGGTAATCCTCCGGTCCTTCGAACACGATCGCGCGCGCTTCGAAGCTGTTTTCCGCGCCCGGTTCAGACAGGTAGGTCTTGCGAAACGCGTCACCCACCACCGACATCTTCATGATCGCACTGTCGAAGAAGTTACCGCTGAGCACAATGAAACCTGCGCGGTGCTTGAGTGGCGTTTCAAAGGGGTAGATCACGTCGGCGTTGCTGGTCAGTGTGCTGCTGACGATTTCGCCGATGCTCTTGCCGCTGACCGTGGCGCAGTCTTCGTGCAGGCGCCCGGCTTTCTGCAGCTCATGCATCACGGCCGGTACGCCGCCCGCACGATGGAAACCTTCGCCCAGGTATTTGCCTGCCGGCATGCAGTTGACCAGCAAGGGTACGTCTTCGCCGATGCGTTGCCAGTCATCGAGGCTCAGTTCGACGCCCATATGGCGGGCGATGGCGATCAGGTGAGGCGGGCAGTTACTCGATGCCCCCAGTGCCGAGGCCACGGCGATCGCATTTTCGAAGGCTTCACGGGTCATGATCTGCGACGGACGCACATCCTGCATGACCAATTCGCAGATGCGCTTGCCGGTGGCGTAGGCCATTTGTCCGCGCTCACGGTAAGGCGCCGGAATGCTCGCGCAACCCGGCAACGACATGCCCAGGGCTTCAGCCAGGGCGTTCATCGACAAGGCGGTGCCCATGGTGTTGCAGTGGCCCACCGAGGGCGAGGCCGCGGTGGTCATTTCCATGAAGCCTTCGTAATCGATTTCCCCGGCGGCCATCAGGTTGCGTGCATGCCAGAGTACGGTGCCCGAGCCGATCAGTTCACCTTTGTGGTGGCCATCGAGCATCGGCCCGCCCGACAGGACAATGGAAGGAAGATCAGTGGTGGCGGCGGCCATCAGGCAGGCCGGGGTGGTCTTGTCGCAACCGGTGGTGAGGACGACACCATCGAGTGGATAGCCGTGGAGAATCTCCACCAGCCCCAGATAAGCCAGGTTACGGTCCAGTGCAGCCGTAGGCCGGCGTGACTGTTCGGCGATGGGATGGACAGGGAATTCCATGGGAATGCCGCCGGCATCACGAATGCCCGCCTTGACCCGCTGCGCAAGTTCCAGATGATGACGGTTGCACGGGGTCAGGTCGCTGCCAGTCTGGGCGATGCCAATGATCGGGCGGCCCGATTGCAGCTCTTCACGGGTCATGCCGTAGTTCATGTAGCGTTCGACATACAGGGCAGTCATGTCGGCGTGGGCAGGGTCATTGAACCATTGCTCGCTGCGCAGGCGACGTCCAGGCGTATCACTCATGATTCATTTCTCTCTTGTCATTGGATGAATCGGCAATCTGTCGTGGTTCAGCGTGCAAGCAGTCCACGGGCAGCCAGGTTGCGCAGCAAGGCACTCACGCCAAAGGTCCAAGGCGTTGCCTCGGAACTGTGGGTCACCTGGTTGTGCAGGCTGCCAAGCAATGGGCTGCTGATACGCACCCGGTCACCCAGTTTGTGGGTGAACCCGCTGCCGACATGATCGCGATCTTCGGTAGGGGCGAACAGCGTACCGAGAAACAGCAGGAAGCCATCGGGGTACTGGTGATTGGCGTTGAGGGTCTGGCCGGCCAGGTCTTGCGGGTCCCGGCTGATCTGGCTCATGGAGCTCGATCCGTGCATCCGGTAACCATCCTCGCCTTGCACCTCAAGGTCGACCACGCAGGCGCGGACGTCGTCCAGGCTGAAGTGCTCGTCGAACAAGCGGATGAAAGGCCCGATCGAGCAGGAAGCGTTATTGTCCTTGGCCTTGCTGAGCAACAGCGCACTACGGCCTTCGAAGTCGCGCAGGTTGACGTCATTGCCCAGGGTTGCCCCCTGAATCTGCCCGCGGCTGTTTACCGCCAGCACCACTTCCGGCTCCGGGTTGTTCCACTGCGAACCTTGGTGAATGCCAATCCGGCTGCCGCTGCCGACAGAGGCCAGGACCGGTGCCTTGGTGAAGATTTCCGCGTCCGGACCGATACCCACTTCCAGATACTGTGACCACATGCCTTGTTCGATCAGAAAGGCTTTCAAGCGCATGGCCTGTTCCGAGCCTGGAACGATCGAGCGCAGGTTGTCGCCGATCACGCCCTGCACAGTGGCCCGCACCGCTTCAGCCTTGGCGGCATCGCCACCAGCCTGCTCCTCGATCACTCGCTCGATCATGCTGGCGGCAAAGGTCACGCCGGCCGCCTTGATCACTTGCAGATCCAGGGGGGGCAACAAATAAGCTCTGGAGGGGTCGGCGTCGGGGCCGGTGTTGGCCAGCAGGTCTTTGACACTGGCAATGAAAATCCCGGGCGTGTCGCGTACCGCCGAGAGCGGAGCATCGGATTCCAGCAAGTCACTCAAGGTCGCGAAACGCTCCGACAGGTCGAATACGCCGTCAGCGCGCAGGACGATCGGCGAAGGTCCGGCGATTTGGCCCGGCACCCAGGCACGGCCGATCAAGGTACCGGCCACACCATCGACTGGCAGAGTGTTTTCGGGAGTAAGCATTAGCGACATGGCAATCTTCCTGGTTCGTAAAGGCTTCACGCTAGGGCGCACAGCCGATAAACTCCAATGAGATAATTTCAATAAATGATAACGCACGGTTATTGCTGCCCGAGGTGTGCCCATGTCGGATCTTTCATTCACCCACTTTTGCGGATGGCTCAAATTCAGGCATTTGCAGCTGATCGACACGCTGGGGCGCACACGTAACATGCACCTGGCGGCGCAACAGATGAATCTCAGTCAGCCGGCCCTCAGCAAGATGCTCAAGGAAATCGAAAGCCTGCTGGGCTTTGCTTTGTTCGAACGCCTGCCACGGAGCATGCCACCCACTCCGCTGGGTGAGCATGTGCTGCGCTATGCGCAAATTGCCCTGAATGACGCGCGCTCGTTCGTCGAACAAATCAGCAGTCTGCGCGAAGGCGGTCACGGCCACCTCAGGATCGGCGGTATTTTCGCCGCCACCGCCGTGGCCTTGCCCGAGGCCATTTTGCAGATCAAGGAACGCTGGCCATTGCTGTCGATCGAGGTGGTGGAGCAAACCAGTAACCACTTGATGAAAATGCTCGAAGAAAAAAAACTCGACCTGGCCATCGCCCGGTTCACCGATCAGAGCCAGCAGCAACATTACGATTTCCAGCCACTGGCGCCCGAACCGTTCTGCATCGTGGTCAACGACCGACACCCGCTGGCCGCTGCCGGGCCCCTCTCATTGCAGCAATTGGTGGACTTGCCGTGGATTCTCTACCCGGTGGGCACACCCATTCGCGGCCGCATGGAACTGGCGTTCGCCGAGGCCGGCGTGGGCATGCCGCGAAACACCGTCGACACCATCTCCATGCAGACCTTCCTGCAGGTGCTGCAACGCGGGCCCATGATCGGAATGCTGCCCAACGCCATGGTCAATCCGCTTCTCGAGAGCGGCCAGCTCAAAATCCTCGATACGCCGTTGCATCTGGTGCCACAGGATTACGGCATTCTCACGCGCAAGGGCGAGCTACTGGTGGGGGCAGCCCTGGAGTTTGCCGAAATATTGAAGGACAACGCCCGGCTGACCAAGGCTTCGACGAAGTGAAACCGCAGCATTGGCAGGATTTATTCGATAACAGTCCGTTATCGGTTAATCCGAAAATGCCATTGGGAATGAATCGATTCGCGACAGTAGAGTGACCCCGTCGATAAAAACAATCAGGCATGTCCACATGCCCAGGGGTTACCTCATGCAAACGATTTCCGAGCAGTTACCTGCGCAGGCGCAAGCCAGCGAGCTCGACTTTGAAGACCGAACCTACCGCAAGGTCATCTGGCGCATCCTTCCCGTCCTGCTCCTGTGTTACATGGCCGCCTACCTGGACCGGGTCAACATCGGCTTTGCCAAGCTCGACATGCTCAACGAGTTGCAATTCAGCAATACGGTGTATGCCTTGGGCGCCAGTATGTTCTTCTGGGGCTACTTCCTCTTTGAAGTGCCGAGCAACCTGTTGCTGCATCGCTACGGTGCACGCTTCTGGATCGCCCGTATCATGTTGACCTGGGCCGCGATTTCCATGGCCGTGGCATTCACCGTGCCACTGGCGGGCCTCTTCCACATCGAATCGAGCACGATGTTCTACGTGCTGCGCTTTTTGCTGGGGATCTGTGAAGCCGGCTTCTTCCCCGGCGTGATTCTCTATCTCAATTATTGGTTTCCAACCCATCGGCAAAGCCGGGTGATGTCCGGGTTCCTGATGGCCATGCCGATCAGCCTGACCCTGGGCGGCATCCTGTCCGGCTGGTTGATGAACAGCATGCAAGGCGTGCACGGCATGTCCGGCTGGCAATGGATGCTGATCATCGAGGGCATTCCGTCGGTGATCATGGCGTTCGTCGTCATCGTCTGCCTGGCCAACAACATCGACTCTGCCAAATGGCTGTCCGCGGCGGAGAAAGCCATGCTCAAGGCCAATCTGCACACCGATAACCAGGGCAAGGCCTCGCGCCTGAGCGAAGTGTTCTTCAATCCGCGGGTGTGGCTGCTGGTCCTGATCCTGCTGACCTTCAACACCGGTTTCTACGGGCTGGCGTTCTGGATGCCTTCGATCATCAAGAGCACCGGTATCACCAACAGCCTGCACATTGGCTTCCTGACCGCCATTCCCTATGCGGTGGCCGTCGTGGCCATGCTGCTCAACGCCCGCCACTCCAACCGCACCGGCGAGCGCCGCCTGCACGCTGCGATTCCTGCGTTCATCGGTGGCGTTGGCCTGATCCTCAGCGCCTTCTTTGCCGACAACCTGGTGCTGTCGGTGTTCTTCCTCAGTATCGCGGCTTCCGGGATTCTCAGCCTGATGCCGATTTTCTGGACCCTGCCGGGGACCGTGCTGTCGGGTGTCGCGGCGGCTGCCGGCATCGGCATGATCAACGCCATCGGCAATCTGTCCGGCTTTACTGGCTCCATGATCACGGCCGTGGCGGAAAACCTCACCGGCAATATCAACAACGGTACCTATGTCTTGGCGCTGTGCCTGTTCGTCAGCGGCGGGCTGATCCTGGCCATTCCCGCTTCGATGCTCGGCCGAACCCCGAAAATCGCGACCGCTACCGCGAAGCTGGAGGCCGCATGAACCTGCAGGACAAACGAGTGCTGATCACCGCAGCAGGGCAGGGTATCGGCCTGGCCAGCGCCATGGCTTTTGCCCAGGCCGGTGCCGAGGTGTTTGCCACGGACATCGATATCCAGGGGCTGGCGGGTGTTGAAGGCATCACCGCCATGACTCTCGACGTGACGTCAGTCGATGCCATCAGCGAAACCTGCGAACTTATCGGTGGACTGGACGTGTTGTTCAACTGCGCGGGTTATGTGCACAGCGGTAATATCCTGGAGTGCGACGAAGCGGCCTGGGCGCGCTCAATGGACATCAATGTCACGGCCATGTACCGGATGATCCGAGCCTTTCTGCCAGGCATGCTGGAACGTGGCGGTGGATCGATCATCAACATGTCTTCGGTGGCGTCGAGCGTCAAGGGCGTGCCCAACCGATTTGCCTACGCTGCCAGCAAGGCTGCCGTGGTAGGGCTGACGAAAGCGGTGGCGGCTGACTTCATTGGCCAGGGCATTCGCTGCAATGCGATTTGCCCCGGCACAGTAGAATCACCGTCGCTGCGCCAGCGCATTGCCGCGCAGGCCGCGCAGCAAGGCGTTGACGAAGCACAGGTCTTCAAGCAATTTCTCGACCGCCAACCCATGGGGCGAATCGGCAGCGCCCATGAGATTGCCCAGTTGGCCCTGTACCTGGGCAGTGATGCGAGCGCCTACACCACTGGTGGCGTGCACGTCATCGACGGTGGCATGAGCATCTGAGACCCGGTTTGCACTTTCAGTTTAAGCAGGAGAAGCACATGAAACTGTTGCGTTATGGCGAAAAAGGTTCGGAAAAACCCGGCCTGCTCGATGCCGACAATCAAGTCCGCGATCTCTCGGGCCATGTGCCGGATATCGCCGGGCAGGTCCTGAGTCCTGAAAGCCTGGCAGCGCTTGCCGCCATTGATCCTGCCAGTCTGCCGATCGTTGCCGGGCAGCCGCGCATTGGCGCTTGCGTAGGCCAGGTCGGGAAGTTCATCTGCATCGGCTTGAATTACGCCGACCATGCGGCCGAGTCGAACATGGAAGTGCCCAAAGAGCCGATCATCTTCAACAAATGGACCAGCGCCATCTGCGGGCCGAACGACAACCTCGAGATTCCGCGGGGCTCGCTCAAGACGGATTGGGAAGTGGAGCTCGGCGTGGTCATCGGCAAGGGCGGGCGTTATATCGATGAAGCGAACGCCATGGAGCACGTCGCCGGCTACTGCGTGATCAACGATGTCTCCGAGCGTGAATGGCAACTGGAGCGCGGTGGTACCTGGGACAAGGGCAAAGGCTTCGATACGTTCGGCCCGCTCGGCCCGTGGCTGGTCACCCGCGATGAAATTGCCGACCCGCATGCGCTGGACCTGTGGCTGGAGGTCGACGGCCACCGCTACCAACAGGGCAACACGCGCACGCTGATCTTCAACGTGCCGCAACTGATTGCCTACCTGAGCCGCTGCATGAGCCTGCAACCGGGCGATGTGATTTCCACGGGCACGCCACCGGGCGTCGGGTTGGGCATCAAGCCCCAGCCGGTCTTCCTGCGTGCGGGGCAGACGGTGCGCCTGGGCATCGCGGGGTTGGGCGAGCAGCGGCAAGTGACTGTGCAAGCGGATTGAGGAGCCAGGGGTGGGGTCAACCCGGACGTTGCCCCCCCCCATTCAAGGGAGGTACATGCAGGCCGTTCTCTGGTTAAGCTGCAAACTAACCTGATCCCCTTGCGGGCTATCGGGGCGCAATGGAGACAGGCTCATGAACCCGACCGAGGTGCAAACGCTCGAGCATTTGCTGCAGCGCCGCCGCAGCTGCCGCGCATTTCTTCCACAACCCGTCGACCCCGCACTGATCACGCGCCTGTTCGCCCTGGCGCAACGCACTGCGTCCTGGTGCAACACGCAGCCATGGCAGGTCATCGTCACCCGGGGCGCCGCCACCGAGCGCTTCCGCGCCGCCTACCTCAATGAGCTGCAGACGGGCTCGCCGGCGCCAGACTTGCCTTTCCCCGGTGAATACCAGGGCGTGTATCAGCAGCGTCGACGCGAATGCGCACGACAACTGTACGAAAGCATCGGCATCGCCCCGGGAGACCGGGTCGCCAGCCAGCAACAGACCCTGCGCAATTTTTCCCTGTTCGACGCACCGCATGTCGCGATCATTACCAGTGATCGTGCGCTAGGCACATACGGCGCAATCGACTGTGGCGGCTACCTGGCCAACTTGCTGCTGGCAGCCGAGGCACTTGGCCTGGGGATCATTGCCCAGGCCGCGCTGGCCAGCTACTCCGGGTTTGTGCGCCGACATTTTGCAATCGGTGAGGATCGGCTCGTGGTCTGTGGTGTTTCCTTCGGGTATGCCGACCACGAATCGCCAGCCAATGATTTCTACACAACACGAGCACCCGCGCAGGAGATGCTTTGCTGGCATGACCGCTGAGAGGGATTCGAGGCTCGCTTTCGGGCTTTGCGCAAACTTTCATTGACGTGCAACAGGCCCCGATCGTTGAATGGCAGTGTTCAAATCGCGCCTCACAAAGGGCGCCCATTCAACGGGTAGCGAGATCAACTGTGCTGAGAAGTGTGACGGACATGGATCTGCGCCTGTTGCGCATTTTCTCCATTGTCGTGAAGTGCGGTGGCTTTACGGCTGCGCAGGCCGAGTTGAACATGAGCCAGTCCAATATCAGCACGCATATTTCAAGCCTGGAAAAACGCCTCGGTTATCGCATCTGCGAGCGCGGCAAGGGCGGTTTTCGCTTGACCGAAAAAGGTCAGCGAATCCTCAAGGCTTCGTCGGCGTTGTTCGGTGCCGTGGATGCATTTCGCGACGAGGCACAGGATCTGGCCGGGCGCCTGGTAGGTGATCTGTACCTCGGTCTGGCCGATAACATCGCGACGTTGCCAACAGCCCGGATCGATGCGGCGATCAGCCGTTTTTATCAGCGCGACCATGACATGCACGTGCACATCTTCGTCAACTCGCCCACGGAGTTGGAGTTGGCGGTCATCGATGGGCAACTGGACCTGGCGATTTCGTATTTCAGCCGGCCATTACCGACGCTGGCCTACCAGCCGTTGTACAAGGAGGAGATCGGTATTTTCTGCGGGCACAAGCACCCGTTGTTCTCCGTCAACGTGCCCACTGTCGAACAACTGCAGGCCAGTGACTGGATCAGGCATGGTTTCCTGCCGGCCGACCAGGTCCTGCCGGTGACACCCGAGCGCGCTTCAGCCACCGCCCATCATATGGAAGCGGTGGCCCATGGCGTACTGGCCGGGACACACCTGGGGTATCTGCCGGCCCATTACGCCCGGCCCTGGCTGGCGAGCGGACAAATGCGCGCGTTGCATCCGGCGACGCTGCGCTACGAGGTCCAACACAGCATGATCACCCACGTCGGGCACCCGCAAAGCGAAGCCGTGCGTGCCTTCATCGAAGACTTGCTGGCCGAGCACAACCTGCAGCCTGTCAGCCAAGGCAACGGGTAATGTGCTTGACTGACTGATAGGCCGCCAGGCCCCATGGCCCCAGCTCGCGGCCGATGCCGCTGCCCTTGGTGCCGCCCCAGGACGTCTCGACGAACACCGCCTGAATCGAGTTGATCCAGACGTGGCCGACCTCCAGGGCCTGGGCGACCCGTTCAGCGCGGACCAGATCGGCGCTGATGACGGTAGCCACCAGGCCAAAGCGGCTGTCGTTGGCCAATGCCAGCGCCTCTTGCTCCGTTGAAAAACGACGGGTACACAACACCGGGCCGAAAATCTCTTCGCTCCACAAGCGGCTGGCCACCGGCACGTCCGCGGTTGACGAACCAGCCCGGGTCACGCTGCACGTCGCCACCGGTCAGGCAATGCAAGCCTTCGCTGCGGGCGATGGCGAAATATTCCGAGACTTTGGACCATTGCGCCTGACTGGTGAGCGGGCCCATATCGACTTCGCCGTTCAGCGGATTGCCGACCCGCAGTGTTTCGAATGCGCTCTTCAGACGCAGCATCAACGCATCGGCGATGCTGTCCTGGACGAGCAGACGCGAGGTCGCCGAGCACATTTGCCCGGCATTCCAGCAGATACCGGCGACGATCCATTCAACGGCCTGATCAAGGTCGCTATCGTCGAACACGAGAATGGCGGACTTGCCGCCCAGTTCCAGGGTAACCGGCCGGCAATGGGCAGCCGAGCTGCGCATGACCTGACTGCCGACGGCGTTGCTGCCGGTGAACGACAGCTTGTCGATGCCCGCATGGTTGCTCAGCGCTGCACCGACTTCGGCTTTACCGCCGACGATGTTCAGCACGCCCGGGGGCAGGCCCAGCGCATCGGCGATTTGGCCGTAGGTCTGCTCGATCAATGGCGTGATGTCCGACGGCTTGAGCACCACGGTGCAACCGGCGGCCAGCGCCGGCGCGAGCTTCCAGGCACTGGTGACCAAGGGGAAGTTCCACGGCACGATCAAGCCGACCACGCCCACCGGTTCAAGGCGCGTGTGGGCATTGAAGCCCGCTACGGCCAGCGGTACGTCCCGGTCCTGCCGGGCGTCCAGTCCTTCCGCCAGGCCGGCGTAATAGCGAAACGTGGCGACGGCATCGTCGATGTCCACCACGGCTTCATGGCGGGGTTTGCCGTTGTTCTGCATCTGCAGCGCGATCAGTGCTTCGCGGCGCATTTCAATCTGTTGGGCGAAACCAGTCAAATAAGCTGCGCGTTGCGACCCACTGAGGTTGCGCCAGCCGGGGAGTGCCAGGCGCGCGGCGGCAATGGCTTGATCGACTTGCCGGGCACTGGCTGCGGTGAGCTCGGCAAAGGGTTGGCCCAAGGCCGGGTCAAAGACGGTGATGCAGTCGACGCCTTCACCGGCTACCCAGCGACCGTCGATGTAATGCGCGGCGGTCATGGCCGTACTCCCTGAAGCACGCCCTGGACAGCGTTGCGAAAAATCTGGCTGTAATCGTCAGCGCTGAGGACGCAGGCATTGGTGTCCGATGAAGAAATGTCCGCCAGCGCCTGTTCTCCCACCCAGGTCGCTGCGTCGGCATCAAGACCGATTTCACCCAGTGAGTGAGGAATGCCGAGGCGTTTGCGCAGATCCAGCACCCAATCGAGAAAGCCTTCGAAATCCGCTTGTGGCAACTCCAGATAGCGCGCCAGGCGCGCGATGTCCGGGGCAATACTTTCCCGGTTGGCCATCAATACATAGGGCAGGAGGATCGCGTTCAGCAAGCCGTGGTGCTTGTGATAGCGGGCGCCCAGTGGATGGGCGAGCGCGTGCACACCGCCCAGGCCTTTCTGAAAGGCCACGGCGGCCATGGCGGAAGCGACGAGCATGCCTTCGCGCGCGACCATGTCCTGGCCATTGGCATGGGCATTGATCAAATGCTGCTGGATCAGGCGAATGCCCTCCACGGCAACGCCCGACGACATCGGGTGATACAGGGGCGAGCAAAAGGCTTCAATGTGATGGGTCAGGGCGTCCATTCCCGTTGCCGCCGTCAGGGTCGGCGGCAGACCTCGGGTCAGCAGCGGGTCGAGGATCACGGTGGACGGGAGCAGTTCCGGGTGGCTGATCACCCGCTTGATGTTCTCTTCGCTTTGGGTCAACACGGCTTCGCGGCCCAGTTCCGACCCGGTGCCAGCCGTGGTCGGCAACGCAATCAAAGGGGGCAGCCCCAGGCGCGGAAAGTCCGCCAGGGTAGGGTAGTGGGCGATGACCCGGGACCATTCGAACCGCTGCAAGCCTTGCGCATCGACGGTCGCCAGGCTGATGCCTTTGGCGGCATCCATCGCGCTGCCGCCGCCCAGGGCGATCAGTGAATCATGCTTGCCGGCCTTGAACGCCGCAACGCCTTGGGCCACGTTCGCCATGCTCGGGTTGCTGGCCACTTCGCTGAACACGCTGAACGTTATGTCGGCCTCGGTCAGGTGAGCCTTGAGCAGCGCCAATGGTTCCAGGGACAACATGCCAGGGTCGGTGACCAGCAAGGGACGGCGCATGCCCAGCAAGGTGCAGCGCTCTGCCAATGCTTGGAGCGCACTCGGTCCGCAGAAAATATCCGTGGGGTAATTCCAATAGTGAAGGGACATCAGAAACTCCAGATCGGCAAGGCGCAGGGGAGGCGCCTTGCTCGGCAAGACAAAGGCGTTATTGAGCGTGCAGGTGCGGGCTGACGGTGCGTAGATAGGGTTTGGCGCAGACCATGTAGATCAGGCCCAGTACCGCCAGGATCGAGAACACCAGGATCACCGCCCAGACCTGGAACCAGGGTGCACCGGCTGGTGCGAGGGATTCCCGGGGCCAGGCCACGTTGATGCTTTCGAACACCAGCCAGAAAAACGCGGCGAGGTTGATCGGCACGCCCCAGCGGCCGAGGCTGAACACACCAGGCTCGGCTTTCCATTTACCGCTCAGGCGAGCGAGCAGGGCGCAGGTCACCACGATCAGGAACACCACGAAGAAACCGCCGCTGCCAAACGCGATCAGGGTGCCGACCGCCGTTGCGTTCAAGCCCAGGGCCAGGCCGAAGCTGGCAAACAGCGTGCTGAACACCATGGCGGCAAACGGCACTTTGCGCTTGTCCACGCGGCGCAACAGCCTGGATGCGGGCAGGATCGAATCCCGAGCCATGCCGAACACGGCGCGGCCGATGTAGGTCTGCACAGAGACGACACAGGCAATGAACGCGACCAGCACGATGCCCACGAACGGCCGTTCCGACCAGGCGCCAAAGGCATCGACGACAGCAGGGGTGACCGGGTCGACGACCTGGCCGGACACCATCGCCGCGGTGTCGGTGTAGGACAGGGTGACGGCGAACGCCGTCAGCATCACGGTCAGTCCGACCAGAATCATCGAGCGCAGGATGGCCCGTGGGGTCGAAGTGCGGGCGTCAGCGGTCTCCTCAGACACTTGCGAGCAGGCGTCAAAACCAAGGAACGCCCAACCCCCCACGGCCATGGCCGTCAGGAAGCCCGACAGGTAGGAACCGTCGGAGCCCTGTGTAGACGTCAGGCCTTCAAACACCAGCGACAGCGAATGGTTGCGGAAGAACAACAGCAGCAATACGCCGATGCCGATGGAGGCAATCGCCTCGGCGATGATGCCGGCATTGACGAAATACTTGAGCGGGTTGATCCCGAACAGATTCACCCCAAGACCCAGCAGCAACAGCACTGCACCACTGAACACCTGGGCGTTGGCGGTGGGCGGTAAGCCTGTGAAAAACAGCCACAGCCAGAATCCGCCCAAATAGGCCACGGTGGTTAACGAGGCCAGCGCAGAGGCCAGGTACATGAAACCGGTGAACCATGCCCAACGATCGCCCGCCAGGCGCTTGACCCATTGGTAGCAACCGCCGGCAAGCGGGTACTGCGAGGCCAGCTCGGCATAGACCAGCGCCACCAGCAGCTGCAGCGCCAGGCACAGCGGCACGATCCAGACCCATGAGGGCCCGACACTCATGGCACCCAGCGACATGACCGAATAGATACCGACCACGGGCGAAACCGTGGCGAAACCTACTGAAAATGATGACCACAGGGACAGCCCGCGATGCAGCTCCTGGGCATAACCCTGGCTGTGCAGCAGGTGTTCATCGGCGCTTTGCCGTGTAGATGACATAGGAATTCCTTGAGTCGGCAGACACATTTATTTTTAGGATCGCCTTGTTTGATCAGGCGTACCGACGAAACGAGCTCCTTCGGGAAAGGAGTGGGAAGAAGCTTAAAGGGGCGAAACATCAAAGAAAATTCATATGTGTTGAGGCTGACATCTGGAATTATTGATGTATTGCAGAGCGGTTCTGATCCCTCTGCGCATCCCCTTCAAGGGCTGTCGAATGCAACGAGGCAGCTCTTACAGGGATACACGCGGCCATCAACCTTTGATCCGGCAATCCGTCAGCATCCCGATTACGTGCTGAACTCAATCGCAGCACTGATCAGGAGCGATCGCCATGGCCACCATGAAAGCCGCAGTATTCGTCGAGAAAAACCGGATTGTGCTCGACGACAAACCCATCCCTGAAGTCGGGCCGCTCGATGCCCTGGTTCGCATCACCACCACCACGATCTGCGGCACCGACGTGCATATCCTGCGCGGCGAATACCCAGTCGCCAAGGGCCTGACAGTGGGGCACGAGCCTGTCGGCATCATCGAGCGACTGGGTTCGCAGGTGCGCGGTTTTACCGAAGGCCAGCGGGTGATCGCGGGTGCGATAACTCCCAGTGGACAGAGTTATGCCTGCCTGTGCGGCTGCGGTTCACAGGATGGCCCGGACACCCGGCACGGCTTTCGGGCCACCGGTGGCTGGAAGTTCGGCAATATCATCGATGGTTGCCAGGCTGAATACGTAGTGGTGCCGGATGCGCTGGCCAACCTGTGCCCGATACCGGACGGCCTCAGCGACGAACAGGTGCTGATGTGCCCGGACATCATGTCCACTGGCTTTTCCGGGGCCGAGCGAGGCGGGGTGGAAATCGGCGATAGCGTCGCGGTGTTCGCCCTGGGGCCGATCGGGCTCTGTGCGGTGGCGGGTGCACGCCTCAAAGGCGCGACCACGATTATCGGCGTCGATGCAGTCGCCGAACGCATGACCGTCGCCAAACAACTGGGCGCAACCCATGTAGTCAATTGCAAGGACGGCGATGTGGTTGAACAGATCATGGCCCTGACCGATGGGCGTGGTGTCGATGTGTCCATCGAGGCGTTGGGCACTCAGGGTACGTTTGAATCGGCACTGCGGGTTTTGCGTCCGGGTGGTCGGCTTTCCAGCCTGGGGGTTTACTCCAGCGATCTGCGCATTCCTCTGGACGCTTTCGCTGCCGGCCTGGGCGACTACAGCATCATCACGACCTTGTGCCCCGGCGGCAAGGAACGCATGCGCCGCTTGATGGCGGTGGTGGAAAGTGGCGGGGTGGATCTGTCGCCGCTGGTGACTCATCGGTACAAGCTTGATGACATCGAAGCGGCGTATGAGTTGTTTGCTCATCAAAGGGATGGGGTCATGAAGGTGGCGATTACCCCGTGAGGATCCATGAGAAAAACAAACTTCATGCAACTGGCTCGTCCAGGTCTTGTTGGTTGAGTTTGAACCCGTCGAGAAAACCGCAAGGCCAGTTGTGCACCTTGCGGCTGTTTCACCGTCTCATCGGGCCGACCTGCCGCTGTGTGGCTAGAACACCTTGATCGGTACGTTGACGATCAGCCTGAGCTCGTCCTCATTGCCTTCCAGCTGATAGTCACTGGCACGGTGCGTGGAATAACTGGTGATCAGATTGATGTTCCTGAAGGTGCCCGATTGCACGGTGTAGCTGGCATTGACGCCCACTTCATAGTGGTTTTCCCCCTGCTGCTTGAGTACCGAATCGTAGATGCCGTTCGGGCCACCGTCGTAATGACTGCCGTCGATGCCCATGCCCTTGATGTACCAGAGCGTAGTCTTCAGGCCCGGTAGCCCGTAAGCGACCAGGTCGTTGCTGTAGAACACCCCGACCGAGTGCTCATTGGGACCGTTGAAGAAAGACATCATGATATTGGGCAGGCTGATGGCATTGGACTCGAAGGGATAATCGAAATATTCGTCACCCTTGATTTTCTGCAGGCCGATCTTCAGCGAGTGGTTGCGCCATTGCGGCGTGATACTCAGGCCATAGGCCTGCTGGTCGATTTTTCCGCCGGTTTCGCGACCACTGGAGCGGGTGTTGTAGGCATCCAGTTGTACGTCGACCGTGACCGGTCCCCAGTTGGTTTTCCTGCCCAGGCCCAGGTATTCACGATCCCAGATATCGTCGAAGCGAGAGACATAGGCGCTGCTGCGCCAGCCAGCGCTCGACACATAATCGGCGCCGGCGTAAGCGTTGAAGTCACTGGTGACCAGGGGCGATCCATAAGTGGGCGTCAAGTCCTGGCTTCCGGCTCCAGTGCGCGGCGAACCCTTGTCGAAATAGCCAGACTTGATCGTCAAGCCTTCGATGTCATGACTTTCCAGGGACACCCCATTGAACGATGAAGGCAAGGTACGGGTATCGGTATAGGACATCATCGGGGTCCTGACTTGCTGCCGGCCCACCTTGAGCAGTGTGTCGGCGACCTTGAACTTCAGCGCCGCGATGCCGAGTTTGCTCCAGTCATCCACCACATCGCCGTCCTGGTTCACCAGCAATCGGTTACTGCCGCCTGCCGCAGCTTCGCGGCTACGTTCCAGCGCCACGGCCGAGAAGGTTGACAGATCCAGGCCAAACTTCACCGGCCCTTGGGTAAAACCGGAGACGAAGTCGAGCCTGATGCCTTGCAGCCAGGCGGTACGGTCACGCAGCTTGCGGACCCCGTCGGGTGTTTGCAGCCTGAAAAAAGTGTCCTTGTGGCCCACTTCGTGTGAGTACCACTGACGGGTATTGAGCGTCAGTGAGCTGTCTTGCAGAAAACCCTGTTCCTGGGCATGAACCTGGGAAGAAGAAACTGCAGCCGCCAGCGAGCCGACGGTGAATAACGCCAAATTACCTGTGCGATACATAGACCTTGCCTGTTGTTGTTTTTAGGGCAGATAAGAAGTAAGTCGCCGAGTCATCGTTATGAAGTTTTTTGCGCGGGCAGGGCGTGGCCCGACGTGCCCCTCAGGCCGCAGCTGGCCTGAGGGTGATCGTTCAGTTATCGGGTGGTCGGGTTAGCGGCTAGGGAGATAGTCCTTCACCAGTTTCAGCCAGCAGTCGGAGCCGATGCGAATCAGCTCGTCATTGAAGTCGTAGTGGGGGTTATGCACGGAGCAGCCATGAAACTCGCCTTCGCCGTTGCCCAGGAAGAAATAGCAGCCGGGCACTTCGGTGAGCATCCAGGCGAAATCTTCGGTCGCCATGATCTTCGCCGCGTGCGGCAACAGGTGGCCGGGCTCGAACAGCGGCGTCAGGCTCTGGCGAAGCAACTCCGTTTCCGTCGCCGTATTGACCAGCGCTGGCGCCAGTTGCGTGGTTTCAAGTTCGATCTTGACGCCGAACGTGAATTCATGGCCTTGGGCGATTTCTGCCAGGCGCTGGTTGATCTTGCCTTCGGTCTGCGCGGTGTCGGTGCGCACGCTGATCAGCATCGAGGCCGTGTCGGGAATGATGTTGTAGACAGTGCCGGCCTCGACCATGCCGATGCTGATCACGGCGTGTTCATCAACGCACAGATTGCGCGACTTCACGGTCTGGATCGCGCTGATCAGGCTCGCCAGCACCGGTACCGGATCGACCGAACGCTCGGGCATCGCGCCATGGCCGCCGCGACCCTTGATCAGCACGCGCACGCATTCCGAAGAGGCCATGGTAGGACCGGCCTGGACCACAGCGGTGCCCAGCGGTATTCCCGGCAAGTTGTGCAAGGCAAAGATCGCGTCACACGGAAAACGTGTGAACAGACCGTCGTCCATCATGGCCTTGGCGCCGCCCAGGCCTTCCTCGTCCGGTTGGAAAATCAGGTTGAGGGTGCCATTGAAGTCGGGCGACCGGGCGATTCGCCAGGCGGCAGCCAGCAGGATGGCGGTATGGCCGTCGTGGCCGCAGGCGTGCATGCGGCCATCGATCCGGCTAGCATGGGCGAAGCGGTTGTTCTCCTGCATCGGCAGGGCATCCATGTCGGCGCGCAGGCCCAGGCGACGCGTGCCGCTGCCTCGGCGCAGTACGCCGACTACGCCATGACCCCCGATACCGCGATGCACTTCGTAGCCCCATTCTTCGAGTTTGCTGGCCACCAGTTCGGCGGTCAGCGGGGTGTGCGCGCCTAGTTCAGGGTTTTGGTGGATGTCCCGACGCAGCTGGATAAAAGCTTCCAGGTCCAGTTCGGCCGGGGTTTGGCTAGGGCTTTGGGTTGGGCTAAATGCATTCATCAGGTCACTCCCGACCAGGGTTTTCGGGGAATACCGCCAGGCACGCCAGGCTAATGGCGCCGCCGGCGAGCAGGTACAGGGCCGGCGCCTGGGGGTTATCCAGGACCGCCGTGAGCCAGGTGGCGATCAACGGGGAGAAGCCGCCGAACAGGGTGACGCCGAAGCTGTAGCTGACGGCGGTACCCAGCGCCCGGCGATTTTTTGGAAAGGCTTCCATGATCAGGGCGAAGAAGGCACCCGAACCGATACAGCCAGGCAGCACCAGCATGGCGATGACGAACATCGCCACCCACAAATTGGTGCTCAAACCGAGCAGGTAGAAGGCAGGCCACGCCATCAGCACGGGCAGGGTGATGGTCCAGGCCAGCAGTTTCTTGCGCAGGCCGTGGCGGTCGGCAAAGCGCCCGGCCAGGGGCGTGATGATCGCCAGGCAGGCACTGGCCACGCAGGCGATGGCCAAGGCGCTGCGCTGCGGGTAACCCAGGGTGACCGTCAGGTAGGCGGGCATATAGAAAATGAACAGGTAGATGCCGATGGTGGCGCTGGCCATCAGGCCGATCGCCAGCAGGGTGTGACGCAGGTCGATGTGATCGCGCAACCGACCGTCGCGTTTGCTCGGTTCGGCTTCGTGGGTTTCCGGCAGGCAGCGACGGATGTACCAGCCCAGCGGTCCGATCAGCAGCCCGAGCATGAAGGGGATGCGCCAGCCCCAGCTTTCAAGGTCCTCGACACTCAACGCATTGTTGAGCAGCAAACCGAGACCGGCCCCGACCATGGCCGCGTAGCCTTGGCTGGCGGCCTGCCAACTCACATTGCGGCAGCGATTTGCCGTGGCGCTGGACTCCATCAGGTACACCGACGCGGTGCCTATTTCCCCGCCGGCGGAAAAGCCCTGGGTGAGGCGGCCAGCCACCAGCAACAAGGTGCCGAACAAGCCTATGTCCTGATAGGACGGTGCGAAGGCGATCAGTGCGGTGCCGCAGGTCATCAGGCTGATCGTCAGGCTCAACGCGGCCTTGCGACCCCGGCGGTCGGCAAAGCGTCCGATCACCACGGCGCCCACCGGGCGCATGAGGAAACCGACGCCAAAGGTAGCCAGGGACATCAGTAGCGAAGCCATGGCCGATTGTGCGGGGAAGAAGTTTTTCGCGATCACCACCGCGAAGAAGCTGTAGATCGTGAAGTCATACATTTCCAGGGCGTTGCCTAGCGCGCAGGCGACAGTGGCTTTCCTGGAACCGATCGCGGTGGGCGTCGCGGCGCAGCGGAGGGGGGGCGCTTGCAGGGTAGTCATCGGTTTTTCCTGTGACAGTTTTGTTGTGGCCCGAATATCCGGCAAACACTGTCACGGCGCACTTGCGCTTTTCTTCGAGGATTAACCGTTGGTTAAGATGCCTGGCCGCTCTTGGCAATCGCGGCGCCAGTTCGGTGCGATATCGGTCGATTATCGATCACTCGCACTGTTTGACAACAGCGACGCCGTCTTGCTGGCACCTCGTGCAGGCCGTGGCTACAGGTTCCAGCCCACTGTGCGGGACGTTAGGGTGACCGGGCCCAACGGATCGGGAGAAACTTAACCGTCAGGCATATCGTTGCGTTTTTCTTAAGTTTCTCGGGGCTGCGCTAGCGCGAAGAATCCGCTGATCCATGCTTTGAGAGCACATCCCTGATCGCGTAATACAGGTCGCGAGCCGTCGTGGTCAGGGCGTTGCGGTCGATACAGACCAGGTAGATGGGGTATTCGGGAATGATTTCTTCGATCTTGACCTGCACCAGGTCTTCATTGAGGCCCTTGGGCAGCGAGTTTTCCATGCCGGCTTCGCTGAGCGTCATGAACGCATCGGCGTGGTGCAACAGATCCAGCGCCAACAATACCGATGAACACTCAGTGATCCGCTGCGGGGGAGGAATCTCGTTGTCTTCGAACATCTGATAGAACTGCGACGAGTGATCGTCGATGGCATCGAGGCTGATCCAGTTGGCGAACTGCAACTGACGCAGCGAGTGGGAGTGGCGCAGCGGGTTGTTCTTTCGGCAGACCACGAGGCCCTGCATGCGGCTCAGCGCCTCCCAATCCAGGTTCAGCCGCTGGGTATGCTGCTGCGAGGTGATGGCAAAATCCAGCGTGCCGTCCCGCAGTCGCTGCAGCATCAGGTTGGGCCGAAGATCCACCAGGCGGATGCGCACACGCGGATTGCGGGTCTGGAATCCGGCAATGCATTCACCCAGGCCCTTGAGCACCGATGTCAGGGACGTGACACCGATGGTGACTTCACCGACCTGCATGTCCCTGATGTTTTCCGCCTCCAGTTGCAGGCGGCGCATGCTTTCGACCGTCAACTGTGCATGGCGAATGATGCGGCGGCCTTCGTCGGTGAGCGACATGCCCTTGTGGGATCGCTGCAACAGGGCCAGGCCCAGTTCGCTCTCCAGGTCCTTGATAGATCGGCTGATGGCGGGCTGGGTGACATGCAGGATCTGCGAGGCTTCACTGATGCTGCCGGTCTGGTGGATGGCGACCAGTGCCTTGATTTGATGGAGTTTCACTTAACGACAGGTCCTTGCAGTGCGACGAAGGTGATGCACGTTACAAGTGCCAGGCCGCCGCGTCCATGGTGACATTGTGGGGACTGGCATGAGCCATCCATGGAGCGATTTTTACCCGATCACTGGCGATTTCCCCGTGCATTGCTAGCCTCAGTCCTACAAGACATCCCTCACAAGGAATGGGGTCGTGAATGGACGTAGGCTATTGGCAGTCTTGGGCGTAGGGCTCAGTGCAACCGTGTCGGGCGCCGAACTCCAGGTGCAGGTGCGGCTCGATGTGCAACGTGGCTGCCAACTGGTCGGGCAACAACGCAGTGCGGGTGTCGAGCAATTGGGCGTGCTGGACTTCGGCAGCAGCGCGCGCCTGGACGATCCCGCTGGGCCGCTCGGGGCCGCCTTGATGAACGAACGCCTGCCCCGGCTCGAATGCAATCCCGATACCACTTATCAAATACGCGTCGATGGCGGCCTGCACGGGGGCGTCGGCGACGTTCGTTACATGGCCGGTAGCGCCGAACACAGCAAACCCATTCCTTATCGACTCTATCAGGACCCGGCGCGGCGAATTGCGCTGGCAGTGGATGTGCCAGTGAGTGGTCGGGTGCCGGATACCGGCTCGGTGGATCTGCCGTTGTACGCCCGCATCGAACCCTTGGCACAGATACCCAGGGTCAGTCGCTATTCTGATCAGGTGAAGGTGACGCTCACCTGGTAATCGCATGAGCCGTCAACAGCCCAAGCGGAGTCCGGGTTGTGCAGGGAAGGGGGCGTTCGCGATCGAACGACCGTGTTGTCAACCTGAGGGAATCGGGATGGGTGTCATGACCAGGTTCTGGAAGATGTTTGCCGCGGGCGCGCTGGTGTTGTTGACCGGTGCCGTACAGGCGGCCGTCAGCGGGCAGATCCAGGCGCGGCTGACGCTTATCGCCGGTTGCGAAGTGACTAACGGCGGCCATCCCGACAGCCCGTCCAGCGACCTCGGCGCCTTGGATTTCGGCCAGCAAGGCCCGACCTGGAGCAACCCGATCAAGGCCAATATCAATGACGAAGTCAGCGGCAAATTGAACGTGGCCTGCAACCCTTCGGTCACCGGCTTCACCGTCACCATCGATGGCGGCACCCATGGCGACGGTACCACCCGGCGCCTGAGCAACGGCCGCCAGACCGTCGCTTATCAGTTGTTCGTCGACGCTAGCGGCAACCGTAGCTACAGCATCGGCCAACAGCACAATTTCGCTGTCACCAGCGGGGCGCAGATACCGATTCCGGTATTCGGCTCGGTGGTGGCGAATACCCGCGCGTTACCCGCCGGTGTCTATTCCGACACCCTGACGGTAACGCTCGACTGGTAACCCTGTAGAGGACGGACACATGCGTACGTTTACATCAAGGATAGGTTTGTCATTGCTTGGCCTGACGCTGGCGTCCGGCGCCCAGGCTGCCACCACGGTCACCGGCCAGATCACCTCCAGCCTGATCCTGATCAGCAGTTGCCAGGTCAACGGGGGCGGCGGTTCCACCAATCTGAACTTCGGTGACCTCAACTTCGGCACCGCCAACAGCCTGTTCACTACGGCCACGGGGCAAGTGCTCGGCGGAGGCGGCGGGGCGCTGTCGATTCTTTGCTCGGCAGGCACCACGCCAACGGTCAAGGTGCGCGCCGGGGCCCACGATGGACAATCGCCGGGCGGGACCCGAGCGTTGTACGACGGTGTCGCCAACTACGTGCCGTACGACCTGTACACCGATGCCGGGCACTCGCAGATCCTGGCGATTGACGGGGTGATCAACCTCGCCGCCAGTACCGGCGTGGAGCAGACCGTGAACCTCTACGGTCAGGCGGTGGGCAAGGCCGGTTTGCCGGCGGGCACTTACACCGACACGATTTCCGTCGAACTGACGTTCTAGCGCCATGGGCAGGCATGGCTGTGCGGCGCTGCTCCTGCTGGGTGCGGGTGTGCTGCCGTTGCCGCTCACTGCGGCGACCAGCCAGAGCTTCCAGGTCAGCGCCACGGTGACGGCCGGCTGCCTGGTGGTCGGCGGGGTCTCCAATTACGGCAGCCTGAATTTCGGCAACCGCTCGGCGCTGGCCACCAACACGGTGCAAGTCGCACTGACCGGGGGCGTCCAATTGCAATGCACGCCGGGCGTGACCCTGAACATGAGCATCGATGGCGGTCAGTACAACAATGGTGGGCGACACATGCAATTGACCACCGGCAGCAACCGGGTGGCGTATCAACTGTTTCGCGACGCGGCCTACAGCCAGGCCCTGGGGATCGGGCAAAGCGTGGCGGTGGCGTATGGCGATGCGAACAACATCAGCCTGCCGATTTACGGCCAGGTGCAATTACCGGGCAATCAACCCGGGGGGACGTACAGCGACGTGCTGCAAGTGCAACTGTCGTGGTGACGGGGTGAACGGATCAGGCCCGATGGGCAAAAAGGAGCAGGCACATGGTTTCATCTTCGCGACGGCGGTGGGTCGTCGGTCATATGCTGTTGGCACTGTTGTGGTTGGGGACAACCCGGGTGCAGGCAGCCAGTTCGGTGCTGATCTGGCCGATCGATCCGGTGCTGGAAGCCGATCAACAGGCCAGTGCCTTGTGGCTGGAAAATCGCGGCAGCGAGACCGCCAATCTGCAGATACGCGTGTTTGCCTGGAGCCAGAGCGGCTTCAGCGACCAATACCAGAACCAGCGTGACGTGATCGGCAGCCCTCCGGTGGCGAAGATCGAACCCGGCCAGAAACAACTGGTGCGCCTGACCCGCACGCGGGACATTCCGCCGGGTCAGGAATTGGCCTACCGCATCATCATCGATGAAATTCCCTCGCCGAAGACAGCCGAGGCGGACGACGGCAAGACCGCGGCGGCGATTCGTTTTCAGATGCGTTATTCGGTGCCGTTGTTCGCCTATGGCGCTGGCCTGTGGAGCAAGGAAGACACCACCCGCCCGCGCGATCCGAAAGGCGTCGGCTTGCCGGATTTGAGTTGGCGCACGGTCGCCGTGGACGGTCGTCCTTATGTCGAGGTGCGCAACCAGGGCGCGGTTCATGCGCGCCTGACCGATGTGGCGCTCAAGCAGGGCAGCCAGACCCGGCCGTTGGTAGACGGATTGCTGGGCTATGTGTTGCCCGGCGCGATCATGCGCTGGCCCGCGCCCGGCCCGATGGCTGGCGACCCGGCATTGCAGGTGCGGGTCAATGGTGCGCCGAAGGTGCAGAGTATTGCGCCGGCACGCTGACCTGCCGTTGATTCTTTTGCAGGCGACTTTTGCCTGCGGTTGAGTGGCGGTTGAGTGGCGGTGGAGTAAAGGAGACACAGTCCAATGACGGACAGGAAGCGCTAATGAGCCAGGGTTGGGCTCGCAGTTTGCGGCGTCCGTTTTGGGCCATGGGCTGTACGTGTTGCCTGGTAGCGAGTTATCACGCAGAGGCCGGTGACCTGCCGCCTCCGCCCAGCGGCATGGAGGCTGTTGCCGATGCGCAGTTGTTTCTGGAACTGGTGGTCAACCAGATGAACACCGGACGAATCGTGGCGGTCGAGCAGCGCCAGGGGCAATTTTTCGTGCCCGCCAGTGCACTGCAGGAAACCGGCATGAAACTGCCGCAAGATATCAAGGCCGAAGTCGGCCTCGACAGCTTGCCGGGCTTGCACAGCGAGTACGACAGCCAAGCGCAGCGCCTGTTGCTGGAGGTACCGCCCGACTGGCTGCCGGAGCAGTTTGTCGGCCGTCGCCAAGCCTACCCGCGTACCCCGGCACTGAGCAGCTTCGGCGCCTTGCTCAACTATGACCTGTACCTCAACGACACCGATGATGCCGGCACTTACCTGGCCGCCTGGAACGAAGTGCGGCTGTTCGACAGTTGGGGCACGCTGTCCAATACCGGGCAATATCGCCGCACCTTGTCCGGGGATGCGGTTGACACGCTGAACAATGGTTACCTGCGCTATGACACCACCTGGCGCTATTCCGATGATGACCGGATGCTGACTTACGAGGCGGGTGATCTGGTCAGCGGTGCCTTGCCCTGGAGCAGTTCGGTGCGTCTGGGTGGCATTCAACTGTCACGGGACTTCGGCGTACGCCCGGACCTGGTGACCTACCCCTTGCCGCAGTTCGCCGGGGAGGCCGCGGTGCCGTCGTCGGTCGATCTGTTCATCAACGGCTACAAGTCCAGCAGCGCCGATCTGCAACCTGGCCCCTACACACTGACCAACATTCCGTTCATCAACGGTGCCGGCGAAGCCGTGGTGGTCACCACCGACGCCCTGGGACGCCAGGTCTCGACCACGGTGCCGTTCTACGTCACCAGCAGCTTGTTGCAAAAAGGCCTGTCAGATTTTTCGGTGGCGGCCGGCACCTTGCGCCAGGACTACGGCCTGCGGGATTTCAGTTATGGTCCGGGCGTCACGTCCGGCAGTTTGCGTTACGGCCTGAGTGACAGCGTCACCCTGGAAAGCCACGCTGAAGCCTCGGATGCGCTGGCGCTCGGGGGGGCTGGCAGCAATGTGCGGCTGGGCAATTTCGGCGTGCTCAACAGCGCCGTCAGCCAAAGCCGTTTCGACGGGCAAACCGGCCAGCAACTGAGCCTCGGTTATCAATACAGCAGCCAGCGCTACAGCTTTTCCTGGCAGCGCCTGCAACGGCGTGATCACTATGCCGACCTGACCGTGGTCGACAGTCCGTACACCACCCTCAGCAAACGCAGTGAGCAGGCGACCCTGAGCGTCAATCTCGATACCTGGGGTAGCCTGGGCGCCGGGTATTTCGACGTGCGCGCGGCGGACGACTCGCGCACCCGCCTGCTTAACCTGACCTGGAGCAAACCGTTGTGGCGCAGCACCAGCTTTTACCTGTCGGCCAACCGCGAGATCGGCGACAGCAACTGGGCGGTGCAGGCGCAACTGGTGATTCCGTTCGACCTGCGTGGCAGCCTGGCCATCGGCAGTGAACGCGGCAAGGACGGCCAATCACAGCAGCGGGTCAACTACAGCCGTGCCGTGCCGACCGAGGGCGGGGTGGGTTTCAATCTCGGCTACGCCAAGGGTGACGGACCCGATTACCGGCAGGCCGACTTGACTTGGCGTTTACAGTCGGTGCAATTGCAGGCCGGTGTCTACGGCACCAGCGATGCCCAAACCCGCTGGGCCGATGCCAGCGGTTCGCTGGTGTGGATGGACCGCCAGGTGTTCGCCGCGAACCGCATCGACGACGCGTTTGTGGTGGTCAGCACCGATGGCTACGCGGACATCCCGGTGCGCTACGAAAACCAGCCGGTGGGCCAGACCGATCGCAACGGCCACTTGTTGGTACCCTGGAGCAGCGCCTACTACCGCGGCAAATACGAGATCGATCCGCTCAACCTGCCGGCCAACGTGCGCAGCCCGAACGTCGAGCAACGCATCGCGGTGCGCCGTGGCAGCGGCTATCTGTTGGAGTTTCCGTTGAGCCGTGTCATCGCGGCGAGCATCGTGCTGGTGGACGCGCAGCAGCAGGAGTTGCCCTTGGGCAGCGGTGTGGTGCACGAGCAGAGCGGCACGCAAACCGTGGTCGGCTGGGACGGTCTGGTGTACCTGGAAAACCTGCAGGGGCAGAACGATCTGCGGGTGACATTGGGCGATGGCAAGACCTGCCACGTGCAGTTTGCCGCCGATCTGGCGCAGGATCAGATCCCGCTGATCGGGCCGTTGGTGTGTCGATGAAGTGGCTGATACCGCTGGTGCTCTGGCTGCCCGCCCCCGCGTGGGCCTTGTGTTCGGTGGTCGGCACTACGCCCGTGGCCTTCGGCTCATTGAGTTCGATTGCCGTGCGCACCACTTCGCAACCCGGTTCCACACTCAACGCCGGCTTGAGTTGCAGCGGCTCGCTGTTGACCCTCCTGAGCAGCGACGATCACTTCTGGGCCACCGTCACCTCGAGCCAGAGCGGTTTGCGCGGTCCCACCGGCGACGTCATCGGCTACACGATCTACGCCAACAACAGCACCAGCTACCCGCTGACCCGCGGCACGGCCTTCGACTTTGCACGCAACGGCATCATCGATGCGCTTGGCCTGCTCGGTGGCACGGTCCCAAGAACCGTGCCCCTGTATTTCGGCACTACCCTTGGCAGCAACGTCGCGGCCGGGATCTACAGCGAAACCCTGAGCATTTTCTGGAACTGGAACTATTGCTCGGGCATCGGCCTTGGCGGGCTTTGCCTGGGACGCGACATCAGTAGCGGCACCGCCACATTGACGATCAACCTGACGGTTGCCAACGACTGCACCATCACCGCCCCGAACATCGCCTTCGGCAGCGCACCGGTGGTCAGTGCTTTCGCCCCGGTCACCGGACAGACCATCAACCTGGCTTGTACCAAAGGCAGCGCTTACACCGTGGGACTGAGCGATGGGCAAAACCCGCTGAGTGTCGGTGGGCGACGACGGATGACCTCGAGCGGTAATTATCTGGCCTATGACATTTTCAAAAGTGCCGGCACGACCCGCTGGGGAAGCGTGGGCAGTGCCCGTCGGGCCAGTTCGGATGCCGAGGTCAACCCGGGGAATGGACTGGGGACGGGAAGCCAGATCTTCAATTACAACGCGAAGATCTATACCGATCAGGCGACTCCGCCAGCGGGGACGTATCTGGACAGTGTGGTGTTGGATGTGGGGTTTTGATGTTGCAGCTTAAAACCGCCCGAACTTGAGTGGGTATTCGATCACAATGTAGAGCCTGTCGATGTCGTCGCCGCCCTGGGCGCTGTTTGCCCGATGTACCACGTGGGACAGCTGCACAGACATGTCCTTGGCCGGCCCTGACTGCAGCACATACCGAAGATCGATATCGCGCTCCCAGTGTCGTCCGCCATCGCCCTGTTGAGGAACATACTCGCCGCTCGATTCGTCGAAAGGGTTATAACCGCCGCCTTGGGGCGCGTGGGTTCCGTCGATACCGCGCCCGTTGACGTAACGCGTCATGAATTTCAAGCCAGGTACGCCGTAGCTGCCCAGGTCGAGGTCATAACGGGCCTGCCACGAACGTTCGCGGGGGCCATTGAAGTCGGCATACTTGATCGAATTGGCAAGGTAGATCGAGTCGCCGCCGACAAAATCGAACGGGGTGTCGCCGTTGATCTTTTGGAAGGCGAGGGTGAAGCCATGGGCGCCAGCGGTGTATTGGGCTGCCAGGCTGTAGGCAGTGTTATCAATGGCTCCGGCCACGGACTCGCCATAGTCCCTGGTGTGATAAAGGTTACCGTCGAGGAATACACCGGACTGCTTCAGGTGCACGTTGCCATAGTATTGGCGCCAGGTGTCACTCAGTTGTGAGGCATAGAGCGCACCGCCTACCGGGCGCTCTTCAAACAGGTTGGCGCCAATGAAATCGATGCCGCCGGTTCGGGTGCTCACACCATATCCGGTGAAATTGCCTTTACTGGTCGATGCGTCCTGGTTCTTGAACGCGGTGAAGTGACCGGCCAGCACGTGCATGTCATCGATTTCCCGGCTATCTACCAGCAGGCCGGTGGCGTACTCGGGTTGCAGGCGTTTGTCCGCCGTGTCGAATACCGGGGTTTGCACCGTCATTTCACCGAACGCCAAGGTGGTGCGCGAGGTGCGCAGCTTGAGGGCGCCGCCGCCACTGGAATAATCGTCTTCGCTGCGTCCCTCCTGATCGACAGGCAGCAACCCCGTCCCGGAATGCCCCTTGCCGCTGTCCAGCTTCACACCCAAAAAACCGTGGGCATCGATGCCAAAACCAACAGTGCCGGAGGTAAAGCCGGATTCGAACGAGGTGATGAACCCCTGGGCCCATTCCCGGGTGTAGTTTTTGCCTGAAGGCGAGGGTGATCGATAGTCATTGTTCAGGTAGAAGTTTCGACTGAGCACTTCAAGTGAAGAGCCTTCTAATAACCCTTCTGACGGTTGTGCAGCTTGCGACGCCAAGGCTGTTGCACTGGGGGCGCAAATGACCAGAAATAGCCCGAAAGTGACTCGCAGTTCATTCACTTTTCTGCGTCCTTGCACGGCAAGCAGGGCTTTTGTTGCAACCGGCATGGATCAACTCACCGGCTGGCGTTGGCGCCACGACCCACTCGTTTTCAGCCGGTGTTGTATTCATCGCTTGCATGTCCATCGTCTCTCGAAAGGTGAAGAGATGGTCGCGCATTTTGGAAAGGCAGAATTGGATAGACGTGCGGTTTTTGGGAAAGAGACGGTATCAGTGGATGCTCCAACAGCGGGGTATTAGCCCTGCAGCGCATCGGGAGGCGCGGTGGAAGTGACTTTGATCTGTGAATCCACAGATCAAAGTGATCTCAAACACCGAGTGGAACTCGAAAGTTGCGCCGCTGCAAACGGCGCAATCGATCTGTTATCGAATCAAAGGAACGCCACTGAGGGTTTGCAAGTCTTCAAAGCTGATATCGGCGACAATCTCCCGAACCTTCAAGCCATCCGAAGTGACGTCCAGAATAGCCAGGTCGGTATAAATGCGCGTCACGCAGCCAATGCCGGTCAGGGGGTAGGTGCATTGCGGCACCAGTTTGCTTTCGCCGGTCTTGGTCAGGTGATCCATCATGACGAACACTTGGCGAGCGCCTGTCGCCAGGTCCATCGCGCCGCCCACCGCCGGGATGGAACCTTCGGCGCCGGTGTGCCAGTTGGCGAGGTCGCCGTTGACCGCGACCTGGAAGGCGCCCAGCACGGCAATATCGATGTGCCCACCGCGCATCATCGAGAACGAATCGGCGTGGTGGAAATAGGCACCACCGGGCAGCAACGTCACGTGCTGTTTGCCCGCGTTGATCAGGTCATCGTCTTCCTCACCCGGCGCAGGGCTCGGGCCCATGCCCAGTACACCGTTTTCGCTGTGCAGGAACACTTCCTTGTCACCCAGGTAGTTGGCCACCAGCGTGGGTACGCCAATGCCCAGGTTCACGTAGGAACCTTCGAGAATATCGTCGGCCACACGTTGGGCCATTTCGCTACGCGATAGTTTTTTCATGACAGTCATGGCGGGCCTCAGTTGACGTTGGCGTTCGAGTAAGTGGCGCGCGGCACGGCGACCACGCGCTGGACGAAGATCCCCGGGGTGATGATGTGTTCGGGGTCCAGCTCTCCCAACTCGACGATCTGATTGACCTGGGCGATGGTGGTTTTCGCTGCCATGGCCATGATCGGGCCAAAGTTACGCGCGGCTTTGCGGAAGGTGAGATTGCCCCAGCGATCGCCTTTTTCCGCCTTGATCAGTGCAACGTCGGCGTGTAACGGCATTTCCAGCACGTAGTTGCGACCGTCGATCACCCGGGTTTCCTTGCCTTCGGCCAGCAACGTGCCGTACCCGGTCGGCGAATAAAACGCACCGATGCCTGAGCCTGCCGCGCGAATACGTTCAGCCAGGTTGCCTTGCGGCACGACCTCAAGCTGCACTTTTCCGGCCAGGTAGAGTTCGTCGAAAACATAGGAATCGGACTGGCGTGGAAATGAGCAAATCACCTTGGCAACGCGCCCGGCCTTGAGCAGTGCAGCCAGGCCGATTTCACCGTTGCCGGCATTGTTGCTGATGATGGTCAACTCGCGAGCGCCCGAAGCGATCACGCCATCTACCAGCTGCGACGGCATCCCGGCAGTGCCGAAGCCACCGACCATGATGACCGAACCATCGGCAATGCCGTCCAGTGCGGCAGCGACGGATTCAAATGTTTTATTGATCAAGGCGTACTCCTGTTTTTATTCGGCTGAACAGAATGATCCGAGGGAAAACCGCGTGGATCACGGCAAATGCATGGTGCATAGGTTGCCAAACAATGGGTCGAGGAGGGTGCCCTGAGAGGCGATGTCGTGCGATTAACGAACACAAATCGATTATCGAACACAGCGTTGGGTCTTTCAACGGGCATTACTGAAAGCAGTCCCTGGCGGCAATTGCGGGTTTCCAGAAATCGGATAAAGGTCTGCACAAACCAGATAGTCCGGGCCTTCGAGCTCCCCCTAGCCCTTCAGCCACTATCTTCTGCGAGCTCGATCTGTCTACGGAGAAGCTGGCTCAAGCGCGCCAAACAGGGCGGCCAATCCGTGCAAATTAGAGGGTTGGTCGGCAGCATCCAGGACATCGCCAGGCAAACCAACCTGCTGGCCCTCAATACCCAGCCTGCTCGGTTTCAACGGCGAACGGCCGGATCCGGTGACAGGGCATTATCATTTGGGTAATGGCTGTCACCCATTCAACCCCGTGCTGATGCGTTTTAACAGCCCGGACAGTTGGAGTGCGTTTGGGAAGGGGGGAGTAAATGCATATGCGTACTGGGGAGGAGACCCAAAAGGCCCGGCTCGGCGTGATGCTTCATTGAGCCGGACACTCCGTAGATTTCCCGGTATGCGACCCCCGTTACTTGCAGTTGCCAGCTTTACGATACCCCGCCGCCACAGCCTCGGCTTCTGAGGTGAAGGAGATCTGGTTTTTCTCGGCCACCTGACCATAGCCAGGGCAACCCGCTGAGAGGTGATACACCTGACTCTTGCGGTTACCAATGACTATCCCGTTGGCGCTCGCGAGGGTTGGCTGGACGCCTGCCCGTGGGGGATTAACAGGAATGGCGTTAACGACACCATCACCAATCGCCTTATACCCTTGCGACCATCGACGCTCGCCCGTTACGAATGGATTGGAGTGCCCCATGATTGCCGCAATGCGGCGATCCCGCTCTTTCTCCCAAGGCGAAACCGGGTACTGCTTGTCCCAGGCCATCAGTAGCTGTTGCTGCTGACGGGACATGTTCAGTTTGTATCTGTCGAACATGTAAAAGGTCGTCCTTGCGACAAGCCCTTTTACTTCATCACGCGGCTCTGCAGCACGCTGGTCGAAATCAACCCGCGTCTTGCATTGCCCATACTGCGGCGCTACCCCGGTGGCCATGCCGTAATTGAAATTGCTACGGTCGCCGTTCACTTCTCCAACAGAGGGGTAAAGGTTGAAAAGGTCCGCTTCCATTGCCCGAAACACAGGATCATCGTCCACACAGTGCTCGCGCCCACCGTTCTTCCAGCATTGGCGCTGGTTACCGAACGTCCAGGCTGGAACGATATGCTCCCACTCAGTCCGCTCTGCCCGAGTCTCTTGGCTTCTGGCCTTGAGGCCACATGACTGGGCATCGATACGACCACCTGATTTACCCACCCAGGTCCATTTGCAGCCGCAATACAACTCGCCCATGGAGCTGTTCGCCTGGTCGAGGTAAATTTTTTGCTTGGCGATGACCTTGGCTTCGGAAAAGGTCGAGGGAGGGCTAGAGAAGGCGGGGGTAATTACCGAAAGGGACAGCGCTACTACGGAAAACAGCTTTTTCATGGGTAAACATTGGCAGTGTTGGGGCGCGCATTATACGCATGGGCTCCACGCTGAATCATGGAAACCCGGCTAGCGCGCCTTTCCTGCAGAGGCGCCCGACCGCGGTCGGGCGCCATTTGACTCAGCCCTTGTGATGACTCTCTGCAAGGCCATAGACGTTGGTGTCGATGCCTTCGAAGCGCGCTTTCAACTGTAGCGCCAGATACAGCGAATAATGCCGTGACTGATGCAGGTTGCCACCGTGGAACCAGAGGTTGTCCTGCTGTGTCGGCTTCCACATGTTGCGCAGTTCGCCCTCGTACGGGCCAGGATCATTGGTGGTGCCAGAACCCAGGCCCCAGCAGCGGCCAACCTTGTCAGCCACTTCCTGGGAAATCAGCTTCGCCGCCCACCCATTCATTGAGCCATAGCCCGTGGCATAGACGATCAGGTCTGCCGGTAATCGGCTGCCATCGTTGAGTACCACGGCATCGGCTTCGATGCGTTCAACCCCCAGGCCAGGTGCGCTCTTGAGCTTGATCGTGCCGTTGGCGATCAGTTCGCTGGCGCCGACGTCGATGTAGTAACCGGAACCACGGCGTACATACTTCATGAAAAGGCCAGACTCGTCGTCGCCGAAATCGAGCATGAAGCCGGCCTTGGCCAAGCGTTCGTAGAAGTCCTTGTCACGCTCCTTGATCGCCGCAAAGACAGGTTGATGAAAGCTTGGCATGACCTTGTAGGGGATCGAGGCGAACAGCATGTCGGCCTTGTCCGTGGTCAACCCCGTCTCCAGGGCGTCTTCGGAGTAGAGCCCGCCGAAGACGAGTTCCATCAAACTGTCGGAGCGCACGATGTGGGTACTGGAGCGTTGCACCATGGTCACCTCGGCGCCGTTCTCCACCAGGTCGGCGCAGATATCGTGGGCCGAATTGTTCGCACCGATGACCACCGCGCGCTTGCCACGCCAGGCATCGCCACCGGGATGGCGACTGGAATGATGCTGCTGGCCATTGAAAACCTCGGCACCCGGGTAATCGGGAACATTGGGTACGCCAGACATGCCGGTGGCGAGGATCAACTGGGCAGGCTGTAGCGTCACAGGCTCGCCATCGCGCTGCACCTCCACCTTCCAGGTGCCACTTTGTTCGTCAAAGCGGGCGCTCACGCACTCTGTGCGCGGCCAATAATTGAGCTCCATGACTTTGCTGTACATCTCCAGCCAGTCGCCGATCTGATCTTTAGGGGTGAAGACCGGCCAGTGATCGGGGAAGGGCAGGTAAGGCATGTGGTCGTACCAGACCGGGTCGTGCAGGCACAGTGATTTGTAACGACCGCGCCACTGATCACCGGGACGCTCGGCCTTGTCGACGATCAAGGTCGGCACGCCCATTCGCTTGAGCCGCGCAGCAAGCCCCAACCCACCCTGGCCGCCACCCACGATCAGGCAGTAAGGTTGGGTGGTGATGCCCAGCGAAGCTTCTTCATCACGACGGCGTTCCAGCCAATTGCGTTTGTCGGCATGGGCATGGCCATGATTGGCCCCCATTGGACGACGTCGGCCCCTGGGTTCTTCAAAGCCCTTGAGCTCGCGCATGGTCGTCAGCAGCGTCCAGCACAGCCCCTCCTTCAGACGCACGTAGCCTTTACCTCGCGCCGCAGCGGTTTCCAGGCTGATCCAACCTTCGAGCACACCGTTATCGAGCGTCGCCTCACCTTCGAGTTTCCATTGCCCGGGACGAATCTCGTCGAGGCGCGTTTCAAGCATGTCACGGATGGCAGGCTTGCCTTCCAGGGTCACCAGGTTCCAGCTGAAAAGCAGCAGGTCACGCCAGTGACACTCCTGGGCAAACAATTCCAGCGCGCCGTCCAGGTCACGTTGGGCGAGACGCTCGCCGAGGTTCTCGACCCAGGCCGCGAGCTGGGCAGTTGGCGTTTGCAGAGGTGTTTCGATAGCGACGTTCATGGAGCCTCTCCCGATCTTGTTGTTTTGGTAACAACTGCCCTTGAGCAAGGCCCGGGCCAGTTTGGTGAAAGGCCCGTTGCAGAGCGGCTGGCGCAGGACTGCTCAGGCTTTGACGCGGATTCATGTCACGATTTCGGGAATGGCGGATGACAGAGTGTCACTCAGTGCAAAAAGCGCCTGCTGCGAACTTTTCATATAAGCTTCGAACAGTCCCGTGTCCTGACCGTAACGGAGAACAAGAACAATGAAGCCGGCCCTGATCAACGCCCATGCCCAACAAGTGCTCCAAGCCGTGCAGGGCACTCACGTTAACCACAGCCAGACTGACCTGGCGATCACACGTTCCTGGCGCCGGTGCCTGGATCAGCATCAGCTCGATCCCGCCAGCCGCCGCGCGCCTAATGTCGTTGAGCATCCACGTTTGCAGGATCACCGCGCGCCACTGGAAAGCATCATGTCCGTGGCGCACTGGCAGATGAGCAGTCTGCACCAGCAGCTGGGGCGTGACGGCCACGTGGTGCTGCTCACCGATGCTCGTGGTGTGGCGATTGACAGTGTGTTCAACGAATCCGAGCGCGCCGTATTTCAGCGTTCCGGGCTGTGGCTCGGCTCGGTATGGAGTGAAGATTGCGAGGGCACCAACGGTGTCGGCACCTGCCTGGTCGAGCGACAGCACGTCACCATCCGTCGTGATGAACATTTTCGCGGCAAGCATGTTGGTCTGACCTGTTCGGCCAGCCCGATATTCGATGCCAGCGGGGAGTTGCTCGCCGTGCTCAACCTTTCCTCTGTAAGGGATGACCAAAGTCTTGCGCAACACTTCCAGGCCATGGCATTGACCAACCTGTCGGCCAAGTTGATCGAGAGCTGTTTTTTCCTGGGGCATGATCCGCAGCGCTACTTGCTGCGCTTCCACCCTGAGGCAGGCTTCGTTGGGCTGCTGGGTGAAGGCCTGCTCAGTTTCGACGAGAGTATCCGTGTCTGTTCAGTCAATCAGGCTGCGCTGGATCTGCTGGGCCTCAGCCGTGACCAGGTGGTTGGGCAATCGCTGACGATGTTGCTGCAAACACCTGTCGATCAGGTGATGTGTCAGGCCAGCGCGCAGCCGAGTGTCTGCTGGCCAATGCGCCTGGCGGACGGACGCCTGCTCTACGGACAGTTGCGCGAACCCATGCACCAGGTACCTTCAGTCACCCCTGCAATTGCCGCGATCAACGACGTGCACGTGTGCCTGGAAGACCCGCGCCTGCAACGCGGCTTTGCTCGCGCATTGCGTGTTCTGGAGCGTGATGTGCCGGTGTTTCTACAGGGCGAAACCGGTACCGGCAAAGAAGCGTTTGCGGCGGCGCTGCATCGCGCCAGCGCTAGGGCGAGCCAGCCGTTTGTGGCGATCAATTGCGCGGCAATTCCAGAAGCGCTGATTGAAAGCGAGCTGTTTGGCTATCGCGGCGGCAGCTTCACCGGCGCACGCAAAGACGGGATGATCGGTAAGCTGGAGCAGGCCCATGGCGGCATTCTGTTTCTCGATGAGATCGCCGACATGCCGCTGGCGCTACAGACTCGCCTGCTGCGGGTGCTGGAGGAACGTCAGGTGGTACCGCTGGGTGGCGCGACGCCACGTCCGCTCGACGTACGCCTTGTCAGTGCCAGCCACCAGGATCTGCAGACCTGCGTGGCCGAAGGTCGCTTTCGCGAGGATCTGTTCTATCGTGTGGCCGGGTTCGCCGTGCAGCTCCCACCACTGCGCGAACGTTCCGATAAGGGCCGTTTGCTCGACCTGTTGCTGCGCGAGGAGGCGGCAGGGGCCAGGATTCGGCTGGATGCGGGTGTCAGGGAGCGCTTGCTGGCGCACCCTTGGCCAGGCAATGTCCGGCAGTTGCGTACCTGTCTGCGCACTCTGGTGGCGTTGGCGTGGGAAGGGCGTGTCACCCTGGACGACCTGGCGGAATTGCTGCCGGTTGCGCCAGCGACAACCGCGCAGGTTGAAAATCCGCTTGGATTATCCGAACGGCAGACGCTGCTGACGTTGATCGAGGCGGAGCACTGGCATATCGCCCGTGTTGCCGCCCGCCTGGGGATCAGCCGCAATACGCTCTATCGCAAACTGCGGCAGCACGGTATTTCACGAACTGGTTGAATGCGCAGTGACACAAGGAATTTTTGAAACCGCCGGACACCTGATCAGATAGGCTCGCGCATCCCCTACACTAGATGACCTGGATGTTGAGGCCCGTTAGCGAAACCGGGTTAGAGTGTTCGTCAATATCTGTTCACAAGGCCCCACCCTCAATTCGCATTGCCGCGCCAAGCGGTTCCCGCGTACGAACCGGGCAACAACAACCGTACATCAATCGTTGTTTGAAGAATGAATCGACCGCTGTTTGTTTCTCTGGATGGGCCCAAGGGAACCGGCAAAACCACATTGTTGGAAGCCGTCACGAAAGCACTGAGGGCAGGCAACAAAAAGGTGATCCGGCTTTGCGAGAGTAAAAGCGATCCCTTCAGGGGTGAAACAATGACCCTGGTTAACCAACTCGTCAGAAATCCCAGCCGGGATCTGGAGTTGCGGGTTTGTGAGCGCTTTGCTGACAGCCGTACCTGGATTTCCCGGCACGTGCTGACTAAACAGCCGCCCGGCAGCATCATCTTGATCGATCGCTGGTACCCGTCCGATGCCGCGTTTCGCCGGCTGGTCCCGTTTGCAGAGATTCTGCAGTTGAACATTGATCGAAACGTGCAAGTGCCAGACCTGCATGTCGGCGTTGTCACCGACCCCGATATTTCCTGGGCGAGGGCAGCGGCACGCCGGCGTGGGCTGAGCAGTACGGTGATCCATAAGCTGGAAGAACACGTCGCGTGTACCCAGGCGTTCGAGCGTGCGATTGCAGATCACGGCTGGGTGTTATGCCGTAATGAAGGAACGATCGAAGACGCCACGCTGCAGGTGGTTGCTGAGATCCATAAAGTCCTTGGCGGTCTGAACTTTATCGCCAATGGTGGTACCACCATTGGCGATGGAAATCGAGCGTTCAGAGCGTAGCTTTCACCTGCAAACCGAACACCAGCGCATTGTCGATGTCCTGCCCGGAAAACGCGCCCGGTTCGATGATGTATTGCACATTCGGGCGCAGCGTCAGCCAGGGAGTGGCCTGGTAGCCGTAGCCAAGTTCGACCAATTGTTCGGCACTGTCCAGATTCGGGAACGTTGTGCCATTGGCCTGCGCGGCGTCCTCCTGCACATCGCGGCTGCGCGGGTTGGGTACGGCCCGGCCATAGCCCAGGGCGACGGTGTCACGCGGGCGACCTTCGAACGGTTTGTACAGGACCACGCCGGTGCCGTACCACTTGCTGAACGGTGAAGCCGCTTCGCTGGCCGCCGAGTATTGGCCGAAGGCGTGCAGGCTGCGGCCCTCGGACGTTTGCGAGCGCCACACGGCCTGATCAATCAGCAGGTAATGACCGCCGCGGCCGGACACTTCTTTATCGCTGCCGATGCGTTGCACGTCGGAACTGTCGTAGTAGTAGCCAACCTTGTACTCGCCGGGCAACTCACCGGCGTGCTTGTACACCAGTTCGATCGGCACCACGGTGCCGGTCGTATGTTTCGGGCCCAGGTGCCAGGCACGGCTGGAATTGCCGTTGCTCTCGGGATCGACATTGAAGGCCGCCACACGCAGCTGCCAGGACGAGGACAAGTCGTACTTCACGCGCACGCCCAAGTGGGCGTTGGGGTAGTTGGTCCAGCCACTGCCGCCGGACATGTTCAGCGGGTGGCCGCAGAAACCGGCGTTCATGAAGTTGCAGAGAATGCCACTGTCCAGGCCACCGAGGTCGTTGCCCATGGCCATGTACCCCAGCTTCACGTTGAGCGCCGGGGTGAACAGGCTGCGCTCGTAACTCAGCTCGGTCAGGCGAGTGTAGAGACCGCCGTAGTTTTCCTGGATGGGCAGACGGTTGCCAACCAGATCCTCGGAGGCGCTATTGCCGCGTCGGTCGTTGATGGTCAGCTGGATCTTGCCGGCGTTATCCACGCCATACAGCTTGCTGAGGTCGAACTGCGCGCCGAGCTTGATGTTCTGCGAGTAACGGGCGGAACGGTGCAGGCCGCCATCGGCGTTGTAGGCGGTTTCGCCGCTGTAATCGCCGGTGAATCTGATGCCGTCCTGATCCAACTGGTGGCGCAGACCGCCCCAATCACCGGTCAGGGTATTGCGGGTCAACAGGTTCAAGTCGGTATCGGCGAAGGCGGGCAGGGTGGCGCAGCAGGTCAGGCCCAACAGCAAGCCGCAGCCTGCATGAGAAAAGCGAACAGCCAAAAACATGGGAGTCTTCCAGGTGCAATCTTGAATGATTTCGCAAAGCGGCGCGGCACCCGCAGGTGCCGCGCACAGAGAGAGTGTCCGCCAGTGAGGCGGGCACAGCGGCTTACGGCAAGGCGTAGGCCATCACGTAGTCGCCGCGATCGGTCGACTGGCGCGCACCACCGGCGGTGATGACGATGTACTGCTTGCCGGTCTTCGGTGAGACGTAGGTCATCGGGCCGCCCTGGCTGCCGACTGGCATGCGGGCTTTCCACACCTCTTCACCGTTGCCGCTGTTGAAGGCGCGCAGGTAGAAGTCCTGGGTGCCGGCGATGAAGATCAAGCCACCTTGAGTCGACAGGGTGCCGCCGAGGGTCGGCAGACCAATCTTGATCGGCAGGTGCATGCGGATACCCAAGGGACCGGTGTCCTCAACGGTGCCGACCGGAACCTGCCAGGCGACTTTCTGCGTCTTCATGTCGATGGCAGTCAGCGTGCCGAACGGTGGTGCCTGGCAAGGAATGCCGGCCACCGACAGGAAGCGGTTTTTGTTCACTGCGTAAGGGGTGCCCTTGAGTGGAACGGCGCCCATGCCAGTGTTCAACGCTTCGCCACCGGAAGTGGCCTGGCCTTTGTTTTGCGACGGGATCATCTGAATCCACAGACCCAGGCGCATGTCGTTGACGAAGATGAAGCCGTGCACCGGGTCAGTGGAGATGCTGCCCCAATTCATGCCACCGAGCGAACCTGGGAAGCTCAGCGATTTGTCGGTGCCCGGCGCGGTGTACAGACCGTCATAACGCATCGATTTGAAATCGATCCGGCACAACAGCTGGTCGTACGGCGTTGCACCCCACATGTCGGATTCGGTGAGGTGCTGAGCACCGATCTGCGGCATGCCCACCGATTTCGGTTGGGTTGGCGAGTACGGTTCGTTGGGGATGTTTGCCGCCTTGACCGGTACTTCTTCAACGTCGGTCAGCGGCTTGCCGGTGGCACGATCGAGCACGTAGATCTGCCCGGCCTTGGTGCCGATGACCAGCGCCGGTACGGTTTTGCCGTCCTTGGTGAAATCGATCAGGCTCGGCTGCATCGGCAGGTCGAAGTCCCAGAGGTCGTTGTGAACAGTCTGGAAGACCCAGCGTTCTTCACCGCTGGTGGCGTCCAGCGCCAGGATCGAGGCGCCGTAGGTGTGATCGAGCTTGCTGCGTTCGACACCATAGATGTCGGTGGAAGCGCTGCCCATCGGCAGGAACACCGTGTTGGTCGCCGGGTCGTAGGACATCGGCGCCCAACTGTTCGGCGTGCTGCGCGCATACGTGCTGCCCTCGACCGGCGCGTTGCGATCCTGCGGGTTGCCCGGGTCGAATGCCCAGCGCATCGCGCCGGTGATCACATCGAACCCACGGATCACGCCGCCCGGCATGTCGGTTTGCACGTTGTCGGCCACGCGACCGCCAACCACCACGGTGGTGCCGGCCATCAGCGGTGCTGAAGACAATTGATAATAGCTGTCCGGCACATCACCCAGGCCAGCCTTCAGATCGACCTGACCGTTGTTGCCGAACCCTTGGCAGAACTCACCGGTGTCGGCATCGACCGCGATCAGGCGGGCATCGATGGTGTTGGTCAGCAGACGGCGCTGGCAGTTGGCCGCCGGGGCAGGTTTGGCTTCGATGATGCTCGAGTTGCCTGGCTGAACGATGTCCTTCGTGGCATCGAAGTAGGCCATGCCACGGCAACGCTGCCAGACTTTCGACTTCGCGTTGATCGCGTTTTTCCAGAGTTCCTTGCCGGTGTCGGCATCCAGTGCGATCAGGTTGTTGTGCGGGGTGCAGATGAACACCTTGTTGCCGACCTGCAGCGGGGTGAGTTGGTCCTCGGCGCCATTGCCATCGCTCTCGGCGACGTCACCGGTGTGGTAGGTCCACGCCACCTTCAACTTGTCGACGTTGTTGCGGTTGATCTGATCCAGCGCAGCAAAGCGGCTACCGCCCTCGGTATTACCGTAGTGCGCCCAGTCCTTTTGCGCGTTGGCTGGCTCGACGGGTGTCAGGCCCGGCCCCGTGTCCGTTGCAGCGACAGTCGGGTGCGCAACGAACATGTTGCCAGCGGCCACCGCCAGCGCAATCGCCAACACAGCAGCGATGCCATAGGCACCGCGACCTGGCACATCACCATTGGCACGCTTGAGCAGTGGGTAGACCAGCGTGACCGCCAGGCCAACGGCGCTGAACATGAACAGGCGCGAGAACACTGGCCAGAACACCAGCCCGGCATCACTGACCGCCCAGATCGCCGTGCCCACCAGAAACGCAGCGAACAACCAGGCACCGGCCGTTTTGAAGCGAGCGATCAGCAGACCGGAAACGGTCATCACCAGCCCACCCACCAGGAAGTACCAGGAGCCTCCCAGGCTGACCAACTTCACGCCCCCAGCAGCAAGCGCCAGGCCGAGCAGGGCGATGACCACGCCCAGCCCGACCACAATGAATTTTGATATGCCCGAGAGGCGTTGACTCTGCTTCACGTTGAATGTCCCGTTGAAATGAGGGGGGCATTATATCGTTAGGTAACTATCTAGTTAAATCATAAATTCAGTATGAAGCGTAGTTTGCTGCTCATGGACTCGCCCGATCGTAGACTCGCTCACCTCAGGGATGCGTGTTGATGCGTCATGCGCATCAATGCATGCCAACAATGCACTTATCAAATCGGTCTGCCTGTTCCACCATTCTCCCCAATAAAAACCGTGCAGTGCGTCCAGGCAGTGCACGTCATAAAAGCGGTGGAGTACAGGTCAATGACAACATCAATAGCTTCCGGGCGCTCACGCGCCAGTGCGATTTTCCGGGTCACCTCGGGCAATTTCCTTGAACAGTTCGACTTCTTTCTTTTCGGTTTCTACGCCACGCAGATTGCGGCTGTGTTCTTCCCGGCCAGCAGTGAGTTCGCCTCGCTGATGATGACTTTTGCGGTGTTCGGTGCAGGCTTTCTGATGCGTCCGCTGGGTGCGGTAGTGCTCGGTGCCTACATCGATGATGTCGGGCGACGCAAAGGCCTGATCGTAACGCTGTCGATCATGGCCAGCGGCACCATCCTGATCGTGCTGGTGCCCGGTTACGAAACCATCGGGTTGTTCGCACCGGCGATCGTGTTGATCGGTCGTCTACTGCAAGGCTTCTCGGCCGGTGCGGAAATGGGGGGTGTCTCGGTATACCTTTCTGAAATTGCCACGCCCGGCAACAAAGGCTTTTTCACCAGTTGGCAATCGGCCAGCCAACAAGTCGCGATCATCGTCGCCGCTGCATTGGGCTTTGGGCTGAATCAGTGGATGGCGCCGGCGATGGTTGCCGATTGGGGCTGGCGAATTCCGTTTTTCGTCGGCTGCATGATTGTTCCGTTCATATTTTTCCTGCGCCGCAATCTGCAGGAAACCGAGGAGTTCGCCGCGCGCAAGCATCGGCCGAGCATGGGCGATGTGTTCCGCACCCTCGGGCAGAACTGGGTGATCGTGTTTGCCGGGATGATGATGGTCGCGCTGACCACCACAGCGTTTTACCTGATCACTGTGTATGCCCCGACCTTCGGCAAAACCGTGTTGCACCTGAGCACCTCCGATGCGCTGTTGGTGACGCTGTTGGTGGGTGTCTCGAACTTCTTCTGGTTACCTGTCGGCGGTGCGTTGTCTGACCGTATCGGTCGACGTCCGGTGTTGATCGCCATGGCCCTGTTGACCCTGTCCACCGCCTATCCGGCCCTGACCTATCTGGTGAACGCGCCCAGCTTCGTCAACATGCTGTTGGTCTTGCTGTGGCTGTCGTTTATCTACGGTTTGTACAACGGCGCGATGATTGCGGCGCTGACGGAGATCATGCCGGTGGAAGTCCGCGTCGCCGGTTTCTCCCTGGCGTACAGCCTGGCGACGGCGGTGTTTGGTGGTTTCACGCCGGCAATGTCGACCCTCCTGATTCAGTACACCGGCGACAAGGCTGCGCCTGGCTACTGGATGAGTTTCGCTGCGCTCTGTGCCCTGTGCGCGACGCTCTATCTCTATCGCCGTTCGACCGGCCGTTTGCAACCCGCGCTCTCTTGATCCCGCCCAATTGCGAGAAACAACGATGAAACAGCTATTCAATGGTGCCGCCTTCGCCCTGGTGGCCAGCCTCGGCCTGAGCACCGCAGTCCAGGCGGAGGAAATCCGTGTGATGACTTCTGGTGGTTTCACCGCCGCCTACAAAGTCCTTGGCCCTAAATTTGCCGCGTCTACCGGCAACACGCTCGATACCGCCCTTGGCCCGTCGATGGGCAACGCGCCGCAAGCTATTCCCAACCGACTGTCTCGCGGCGAAAAAGCGGACGTGGTGATCATGGTCGGTTATGCCCTCGACGAGTTGATCAAGCAGGGCAAAGTCGATCCCGCCTCACGGGTAGAGCTGGCAGATTCGCGGATCGGTCTCGTGGTGCGTGAAGGTGCACCGAAACCGGACATCAGTACCGTCGATGCATTGAAAAAGACATTACTGAACGCGGAGTCTGTCGCCTATTCAGACAGCGCAAGCGGTGTATACATCGAAAATCAACTGTTCACGCGCCTGGGCATAGAAGACCAGCTCAAACCTAAATCGAAAATGATCCCGAAGATTCCCGTGGGTGAGGTAGTCGCCACCGGCGATTACCAACTGGGCTTTCAGCAGGTGAGCGAATTGCTGCCCGTGCCGGGCGTAAGTTTTGTGGCGAAGATTCCGGAACCGGTGCAGTCGGTGACGCGTTTCGCTGGCGCCATTCCCGTGGGCGCACAACACCCAGCGCAAGCCAGGGCGTTATTGAAATACCTGGCGTCGTCGCAGGCGCAAACGGACGTAAAGGCCACCGGCCTGGATTCGGTCAGTCGTTGATCTGAACTTTCATTTTCACCACCAAGCGCTCCAGCTCCAGCGCCGCCGGGGTCAATGTACGACCTCGGCGTTTGATCAGGCCAACACTGCGCATCACCTGCGGGTCGGTCAGCGGCACTCGCGTCAATATCGGATGATCCGCTGCCGGCATCGCCATCAGAGGCACCGCCGCTACCCCCAGCCCAGCCTCCACCAAACCGATCATCGTCGTCACATGCCGGGTTTCACAGATACCCTGGCGTTGCGGGACGATGCCGGTCAGCGCCTGATCGAGCAGAAAGCGATTGCCCGACGTCTTGTCTAGCGAGATGTAGTCCTGCTGATAGAACTCGTCCCAACTCACGCTTTGGCGACCCGCCAACGGATGATCACGCCGGCACGCGACAACATAACTTTCCTGCACCAGCGGCTCGAACTCGACTTCAGTCTCCAGCGTGCCTATGAAGCTCAGGCCGAAATCTGCCTCGCCGTTGACCACGGCACTGAGCACGTCGTGAGCACTGGAATCGAGCACTTTGACTTTGATGCGTGGAAATTGCCGGTGGTAATGCGCGATCACCCGCGGCATGAAGTAGTAAGCCGCTGACGGTACGCAAGCGACGGTGACATGGCCGAGCCGGGTCGAAGCCACTTCGCTGATGCCCAGCAACGCCACGTCCAAATCATCCAGTAAGCGCTCGACGCTGGGAATAAAGCTTCGTCCGGCCTGTGTCAGGCTGACTTTGCGCGTAGTGCGCTCGAACAACCGCACACCCAAGGCATCTTCAAGTTTGTCGATGCGCCGGCTCAAGGCAGGTTGAGAGATGCGCACAGTGTCGGCGGCCTTTCGAAAACTGCCTTGCTCGACAACAGCACGAAAAGCTTGCAAGTCGTTGAGGTCGAAGTTGATGGCCATAGGCATGTACTCGGGAGCAGGCAGATTGATCAGTTTAACCTATGAATAAATGGAATTAATGCAAAATGTAACTAAAGGTCCGGAAAACCGCTTCTGCTTCAACACTGATTGCCTTGACGAAATCTGGCGCTGTGTCGTTTTTTCAGCTTGCTGAAACGTTTCATCAAGTTTATATAAATGGCACAACTCCAAAAAAGGCTGCTGTCATGACCCCGCTCAAACTCTTTGTTGCCCTCAGCGCACTGTCCGCTGCCTCCCACGCCATGGCTTGGGATTACGTTCTGCTCGACACCGACAAAGCCGCCCGGAGCTGGCAGATCACCAGCCAGCAACTCGGCATCAAAACCGACAAACCCTTCAGCGTTACCCTGCGCACCTTGCACGGCGGTCGGCAGGAGGGCGTCAGCATCGTCGACATCGATAACGGCACGATGAAACTCTCGGTAGTGCCGACTCGCGGAATGAACGTCTTGCAGGCCTCGGTCGGTAATGTGCGCATGGGCTGGGATTCGCCGGTCAAGGAAGTGGTCAATCCGTCCTT
The DNA here is from genome assembly GCF_028823535.1 of Pseudomonas serbica. GTDB lineage: Bacteria > Pseudomonadota > Gammaproteobacteria > Pseudomonadales > Pseudomonadaceae > Aquipseudomonas > Aquipseudomonas serbica. Next base: position 80,500 of record NZ_JAQIYM010000008.1, read on the forward strand.
CATCGAACTTAATGGCCGCGGTGGTCTGGGCTGGTTGGAAGGTTTCAACGAGCTGGTCACCCGCTGCGGATACGAGTGGGTCGGCCACCCCGGCGTCGACAACGGCGAACTGCTGACCCTGCACGGTCGGGCCGCCAACATTCCTGCGAACACAGTCACCCTGCATATCGATGAGCAACCACCGTACGCCATCACCCTGCGCGGCGAACTGAAAGAGCAGGCATTCAAGAAAGTCGACTTCTCCGTCGCGACCGAACTGGTCACCGAACCCGGCAGCGTAGTGTTCGCCCTCAACGACACCCTGACCAACAACGGCGACTATCCGAAGGAATACCAGGCGTTGTATCACAGCAACTTCAGCACCCCGTTCCTGGAGCAGGGCGCTCGTTTCGCCGCGCCGGTGAAACAGGTGTCGCCGTTCAACGACAAGGCCAAGGGCGATCTGCCCGACTGGCAAACCTACCGCGCACCGACCAAGGACTACGACGAAACGGTTTACAACGTGGTGCCGTATGCCGATGCCAAGGGCGATACGTTGACCGTGTTGCATAACAAGGCCGGCAGCCTGGGCGTTTCGGTGGGCTTCAATACCCAGGCACTGCCCGTGTTTTCCCTGTGGAAAAACACCGATACCCAAGGCCAGGGCTATGTCACGGGGCTGGAGCCGGGGACAAGTTTTTCCTACAACCGCCGTTATCAGCGTCCACTGAACCTGGTACCCACAATTGGGCCCAAGGAACACAAGCAATTCCGCATCAGCTACAGCTTGTTGGCGGATAAGGCGGCGGTGGATAAGGCCTTGAAGCAGGTAAGCGAGATTCAGGATGGGCGGCAGACGGAGGTGCGGCAAACGCCGTTGGTGGATCTGACCAAGGGGTGATGCCGGCTAGTGCCAAGGGGTACGGGTGAATGAACCGGACGTATTCCAGTGCAGGGTCATGGCAGTCAACTCCCTTTGCGAGAACTTGGTTGAGGGGCAGTGCCCGCTGGCGGGCAATGCCTGTTTGTCAGAACTGGCGCTCTGTCAGTCCTGCCCAGAAGCCCTTGCCACCGGCTGCGATCGCCGCTTGGCCGAGGACATCAGCCCACTGCGAATCGCTGCCGAATTCATCGCGCCACGACCACAAGCGCCGGGTGGTGAAATGCAGGGTATGTTCGTGGGTGAAGCCGATGGCCCCATGAACCTGGTGCGCAATCGAGGTGGCCAGGGTGGCGGCCTCGCCGGCGCAGACCTTGGCCACGGCCACATCGAACGCCAGGCTGCTGCGCCACCCGGGTTCTGCCTGCAAGGCATCGCAAGCGCTACGCAAGGCGACCTGGGTCGCCATGCGCGCGGCACCGATGGCTCCGGCCATCTGCGCCAGTTGCTGCTGGATCGCCTGGAATTTTCCGATGGCCTTGCCAAACTGGGCGCGCTCGTTGGCGTAGCCGACGGCCTTGTCCAGGCTCGACTCCAGCGCCCCGACCAGCATGCAGGCACGGATCAACGCGCCGAACAGCCAGACAGGTTCCTGCACATCCGCTATCTGCAACTGGCCGATGGCGTGAATGCGAGCGTGGGCGAAGTGCAGGGTGTCACGTTCCTCACCGGCAAAATTGCTCCCGACCTCCAGGCTGACGGTGGGCTGGCGCAGGTCTACCAATGCCAGTCGTCCCGCGTCATTGGCGACAACCGCCCAGCGACTGCTGTGGGCCCACGGTACATTGAATGCGCGGCCCTCGAGATGGCCATCTGTGGTCAACGCCAGGTCGCCGAGGCGGCCGATCTGAATCAGCGTGATCGGTTCCACAGGCACTTCAAGCCCGGCACGGCTCAGCAAGAGCGAGGCAAGCATGGTTTCGCTCAAGGGCAGGGGTGCGCTCCAGTAACCTATGGCGCGCAATACCGGGCTGACCTCCAGCCAGCTGGCGCCACTGCCGCCGGCCTCTTCGTCCATCAAGGCACCGGGCAGGCCTTGCTCGAGCACCTGTTGCCACAACGCTGTCGCGGCTTGCCCGGCATCGAAACTGGCCAGCACCTGGGGGGTGATCTGTTCGTCGAACAGGCGCTCGACGCTGTCGGCAATGATCGATTGCAGCTCGGATGGCGCGCTGTCATCCAGTGTTTGAAAGGGGGTAGCCTGGTTCATCGCAGTCCTAATCCTCTGGCAATGATGCCGCGCAGAATCTCGCGGGTGCCGCCACGCAGGGAAAACGACGGGGCGGTCTGGGTCAGGTAACGCATCACCTGGTCTAGTCGGGAACCGGGTTGGCGGGTGCCGCCAAACAGGTCATGGGCAAGGTCGGGCAGGGATTGTTCGAGCAGGGCGCCCTGGTCCTTCACCAGCGCTGCCGGAGTTGCCGGGTTGTCGCCGCGGGCGAGCATGCCGGCGACGCCCAACGACATCTGGCGCAGCACCGCGTAGCGCGCGGCGACGCGACCGAGGCTGACGCGGTGGCGCGAATCCTGTGGGTCGGCGGCGTCGAGCATTTCCAGATACAACTGGGTGCTGCTCAGGTAGCGCTCCGGGCCGCTGCGCTCGAGCGCCAGTTCGGCCCCGACCTGTTTCCAGCCATCACCTGGCTGCCCGATGACAAAGTCGTCGGGCACGAACACGTCATCGAGGAACACTTCATTGAAATCATGCTCGCCCAGCATGTTGTAGATCGGCCGAACCGTGACGCCGGAGGCACGCATGTCGATCAACAGTTGCGACAACCCGGCATGACGATTGCTCTCGTCCTTCGGTCCGGTGCGCAGGAGGGTGACCATGTAGTGGCAGCGGTGGGCACCCGTGGTCCAGACCTTGCTGCCATTGACGAGCCAACCGCCTTCGGTTTTTACCGCCCGGGTCTGCACCGACGCCAGGTCGGAGCCGACATTCGGCTCGCTCATGCCAATGCAGAACAGTAGCTCGCCGCGTGCGATAGCCGGCATCAGCCGTGGCGCCAGCACATCAGGGGAAAACTTCATCAGCAACGGACCGGATTGCCGCTCGGCGATCCAGTGCGCATTGACTGGCGCGCCAGCGGCCAGCAGCTCCTCAAGCACCACGTAACGCTCCAGGGCACTGCGTTCATGTCCGCCGTAGCGCTTGGGCCAGGTCATGCCCAGCCAACCGCGCTCGCCCAGCTTGCGGCTGAACTCAGGGTCGGCACCGTTCCAGTTTTTCGCGCGTTCACGAGCCGGGTAGTCCTTCAGTGTTTCGGCGACGAATTCGCGCACTTGGGCCCGTAAAGCCTGGGTTCTGGCGTCCAATTGACAGGGACGTATATCGAGTGCCTGCATGGCTTTTTTGCTCATATGAAGAGGATTGTTGTTTTGTTTTTGTAACTTGCTGAACGCCCAACAAGTAAATAAGCTAACAGCATCCCAGGCGGCGAATCAAGCCGCTGCTTCTGTTGAACCTCGCCAAACACACGGAGCTTGCATGTCGACCAATACCTCCTTTACCCCCGGCCGCGGCCTGGCACTGGGCCTTGAAGGCCATGTCGCAACCTTGGGTTTCAACCGTCCGCCACTGAATTTTTTCGATGCCGAACTGATCAATGACCTGGCCGACGCCCTGCAATACCTCGACGATTTGCCACAGTGCCGGGTCGTTATCCTGCAGGCTGAAGGCAAGGTGTTTTGCGCCGGGGCGGACTTCTCGGGTGCCGATCAGCGCGACCCGCAATACCCGCGCCGTGTCTACAAGTCGGCCGTGCGCCTGTTTCGCAATCGCAAGCCGCTGATCTGTGTGGTCGAGGGCGCCGCGATCGGTGGAGGCCTGGGCCTGGCACTGGTGGCGGACTTTCGCGTGACCAGCGAAAAAGCGCGGTTTTCGGCCAACTTCAACCGGCTGGGCATTCATCAGGGTTTCGGGATTTCGGTTACCATGCCGCGTCTGGTCGGCCCGCAAATGGCCTCGTTGCTGATCGCCACCGGGCGGCGCATCGATGGCCGTGAAGCCGTGCGCATCGGATTGGCCGATGTGCTGGCAGAACCGGGCATGGAGCGCCAACAGGCCCGGGAACTGGCCGAGGAAATCGCCGCTTCGGCACCCGGCGCGGTCATGTCCAGCCGAGAGACCCTGCGCATGGGCCTGGCCGATGCGGTTGACCGGATCATTGATCGCGAGGCGTCCGAGCAGGAGTGGCAGATCGTCAGCGCCGACTTTGCCGAAGGCACCCGCGCCATGGCTGAACGGCGCACGCCCGTTTTTACAGGACAGTAAGGAATCACCCGATGGAACCCGTAGAAAAAACCACCCAGCCGACTTCGCGGCGCACGCAACTGGAGCGTCGCGCTGAGGCGGAACAACGCCTGCTGGTCGCTGCCCGACAGATCGTCGCGCGCAAGGGCTGGGTCGGCATGACGCTATCGGAGGTGGGCGAGGAAGCGGGCTACAGTCGTGGCCTGGCGACTCACCATTTTGGCAACAAGGCCGGTCTGCTGCGTGCCCTGGCGGGTTTCGTCAATGCGACATTCATGGAGCTGGTACAGGCCCGGTCGCCGCAGTGGCGCCCGGGGATGGATGCGCTCAAGGGATTTGTCAGTGTCTATCTGGCGCGCCCGGACGGCGACTGGGTCAATACCCGTGCACTGTTGGCCCTGATGTCGGAGGCCGTGACCCAGGACTCGGAAACGGTGCAGGTCCTCGCCGAGTACAACCTCTCGGTGCAAAAGCATCTGGCAAGGTACATCAGCGAAGGCATCGACAACGGCGAGATCCGCTCGAACGTGGACCCCATGACAGGGGCCTTGCTGTTCCTGGGCACGTTGCGCGGCATGATGCTGCAGGTCCTGCTGAACCCCGCGTCCGTCGATCTGGAGTTGCTGCACACGCAGATGCTGGCCTTCATCGAAAACGCATTGGCATCCGTACGATCCTTGTAGGAGCGATCAGTCCAGCAACCCCTGGGCTCGTGCGATCGACACCGCCTCGGTGCGTCCGCCCGCGCCGAGTTTGCTGTTGATCTTGCGCAAGTGCGATTTCACCGTCAGTTCCGAGAGAAACATTTTCTCGGCGATTTCGCGGTTGCGGTAGCCCAGTGCAAGCAAGCGCACCACCTGGAGTTCACGGGTGGAGAGAGTGGTCTGCGGTTCGTCTTCACGCTTGGGTTCGACCTTCCTGTGGCTGTTTTCGCCACGCAGCAACCGGGCGATAAAACCGCTGCCAATGCCCAACGCTTCTTCCTGGCCATGGTAGGTCACCGACCAGCGCTCCAGCACAGCCGCCAGGGGCGCGCCTTCATCGAGAAAGGTGCGGATAAATCCGACGTGGCTGGCCAGGCGCAGGGCCGCCGTCAAATGTTCAAGCGCCTCTTTGTGGTGTTTCGCGCCGTCAAGTGCGAGGACCAGCAACAAACGCAACTTCAAGGCCCGACGATGCTGGTGTCGTTCAAGGGCGTGGGCCATGGCCTGACGCAACGTGTCGACGCAAGCGCTATCACCTTGCGCGATACGCAGGCGCTGGCGCGCGATGAAAGGGGTGTCGACGTCATTGGCGCTCAAGGTCACGCCCGGTTGTTCCCAGTCGCTCAGTTGCTCGGCGGCGCGCATGGCGTGATCGGCGGTATCCAGGCGATTTTCCAGGGTGGCGACACGCGCCCGTTCCAGCCAGGTCGAACAGAGGATGCGCGTAGAACCGGCCAGTTGGCCCAACTGATCGAGATCGGCCAGATATCGCATCCAGGCCGGCCGGTCGCCGTGCAGGTAGGCAAGGCGGGCCAATAATACATGGGTGCTGATCAATGAGTCCGGCGCAGCATGCTGCCGGGCATAGGGCAGCAGTTCGGTGAGTCGGCGCCGTGCTTCATCGACCGCGTCCGTTTCGTAGAGCACCACGCAATGGATGGTTTGCAGGACCGGATAACCCACCGGTGGCGTACCCGCCAGCGACTCGCGACTGCGGCGCATGGCCGTGTCCGCGCGGGTCAGGGCGCTGTCGAGTTGCCCTTGGGTCAGGTCAAGCATCGTTTCCAGCGCATCGGTGACATCGCGCAGGTAGGTCGACTCCTGTTGCGCCTCGCGCAGCCCGGCTCCGCCGAGCATTTTGCGTGCTTCGTCGAAGCGGCCGGTGTAGAACAGCGCGCAGATTTGCACAAATGCCGTGACGCGATACTGCAATTTGTCCTCAGGACCCAGCTGCAACAACAACTCGGTGGCGGCCACCAGCGCTTCATCGACACGGTCGCCGATCAGCAGCAACAGCGGGTGAACGTAGTGGTGTTCTTGCGCCAGCGCCGGGTTTTCCAGGACCTGCAGTGCGTCCTTGTGACGACGCGCATGCAGCAGTGCCCAGGCGTAGGCAATGCCCAGGCGCGGATGCACATCGCGTATCTCCACGGGAATGCGCGAAAGCCAGCGCATCAACAGGCTGGCATGGCCATTCTCCACCAGTTCGTCGATGTGCAGCACCAGTTGCGTGGCTGCTTCGTCGACAGCGTGGGCGGTAAACAGATGTTCAAGGGCTTCTACCAGGCGCTCATTGGCGAAATACCAACTCGCGGCCTTTTGATGCTGCCGCTCGAACAGGTCCGGGTGACGCTTGAGGGTTTGCAGGAGAAAATCGGCGAACAGCGGGTGATAACGAAACCATTGGCGCTGCTCGTCCGTTGCCATCACGAACAGGTTGGCCCGTTCCAGTGACTCGATCATCGACTGGTTGTCATGGCGACCTGTGACGGCATCGCACAAGGCTGGACAGAATCGCGCCAGGACGCAGGTTTCTAACAGAAATTGCTGGACCTGCGCGGTCTGCCGGGCCAACACGTCTTCGCCGAAGTACTCCGCCAATGCCGGGTTTGAACCGTTGTAGGAGGCAATGAACGCGGCCGGATCGCCGTGTCTTTGCAGAGACAGGGTGGCCAGGTAAATGCCGCAGATCCAGCCTTCGGTGCGCTCGTGCAGGCTTTCGATATCGGCCAGGTCCAGCGGCAACTGGCGCTTTTGCAAGATGTAGGTGGCAGTCTCGTCAGGGCTCAGGCGCAGCGCATCGGTGCCGATCTCCAGCAGTTCGCCACGGGCGCGCAAACGGCCCAGATTGATCTGGGGGGTGGTGCGCGATGCGATGGCCAGCGTCGCCCCCATGGGCAACGCCTTGAGCAACTGCTGGATGAATTCGAGGGCCGGCGTCTGATCAAGGACTTCGAATTCGTCCATCAGCAGGGTGAACGCGTCGTCACTCGCGGCGATGTGCTCGAGCAGCCAGTGCTCGCGCTGCGCCGCACTGCTTTCGGCAGCGGGGTTGTCGCCCGCCTCGATCAAACCGATATCGCGCAGGCCGGTAAGCAGTACTTGAGTCAAGCGCTGCGGATCTTTGTCCAGGGCATCGAGGTTGCACCACAACACACGCCGGCCTTCGGCCAGGCAACGTTCGCGGTATTGCTGCAGCAGCGTGGTCTTGCCGTAGCCGGGGCAGGCACTGATCAGGATAAGCCGCAAGCCATCGCGTGGTTGCAGTTGCTCAAGCAAGGCTGAACGTTCCAATTGACCCGGCAGGGTGGCCGGCGCCAGGAATTTACCCGCGCGAATGGGTGGCGTTGCTCCCTGTGCTGGTTCGTTGGAACTACGTTCAAAACCTTCCATGCATCCTACCTTTGGTTGTCGTCGGGCCGGTGCGGGCCTTTCTAGTATCGCCTGTCATGAGCGACACCCGATTCAGGGTTCGAGCCCGCCAGTGTAACGGGACGACACCGGATTGGCAGCTCCCCAACCGCCCACCCTTGCATGGAAGTCCGAACACCATGAGTGCCAACGAAAACCTGAAGGCTGCCGATATTCGCGTGATCCTGGACAAGCAACGTGCCGCAAGCCTTGCCAGTGAGCCTTGGACGGCCGCACAACGCTGCGAACTGATCGACCGGGCCATCGGCCTGCTGGTCGATTACCAGGACGACATCATCGAAGCCCTGTCAGCGGACTTCGGTCATCGCAGCCGCGACTTTTCGCGCATGCTCGATGTACTGGGGCCATTGGCATCGTTGAAGTATACCAAGGCGAAAATTGCCGAATGGATGCAGCCAGACCAGAGGGCCACCGACCGCGGCGAGGCGTGGGTGCAGTATCAGCCGCTGGGCGTGGTGGGCATTCTCACGGCCTGGAACTTTCCGGGGAACATGGTCTTCAACGGTCTGGCAGGGGCCCTGGCCGCGGGCAACCGGGTGATGATCAAGGTCTCGGAATACAACCCGCAAACCTCGGCGTTGCTGGCGCGGATCTTCCGTGAAGTCTATGCCGAAGACGAAGTGGCAATCATCACCGGTGGCCCGGACATCGGCCACGCCTTCAGCCAGCAACCGTTCGACCATCTGTTGTTCACCGGCGCCAGCAGCATCGGCAAGCACGTCATGCGCGCCGCCGCCGAGAACCTGGTGCCGGTCACCCTGGAGCTGGGCGGCAAGTCGCCGACCATCATTTCGCGCTCCGCCGACCTTAGAGTCGCGGTCACTAAAATCCTCACCGGCAAGCTGCACAACGCCGGGCAGATCTGCCTGGCGCCAGACTACGTGTTCGTGCCCGAGGAACAACAGGACGCCTTCGTCGAAACGGTCCGGGACGTGGTTGCCACGCTGTTCCCGACACTGCTCGAGAACCCGGACTACACCTCGGTGATCAACGCCCGTCACTTTGAACGTCTGCACGGTTACCTCAACGAGGCGCGTGACGCGGGTGTCGAGCTGATCGAACTGAACCCGGCCGGCGAGGATTTCAGTGGCCAGAAGCACCACAAGATGGTGCCGACCCTGCTGCGCAACCCCAGTGATGAACTGCAGATCATGCAGGACGAGATTTTCGGCCCGCTGTTGCCGTTCAAACCCTACAAATCATTCGCGGAAGTGATCAGCTACATCAATTCGCGTCCACGTCCGTTGGGCCTGTACTACTTCGGCGACGATGCCGGGGAAGAGTCCTTTGTACTCAATCGCACCACCTCTGGCGGGGTCACCCTCAATGACGTGCTGCGCCATGGCGGTGTCGAGACGCTGCCCTTCGGCGGTGTCGGTCACAGCGGCATGGGCTGCTACCACGGGATCGACGGCTTCCGCACCTTCAGCCACGGCAAATCGGTACTGCGCGCTGTCGACGGGCCGGACGCGATGCGTCCTCCGTACAGCGAACAGGTCCGTCAGTTCGTCGGTTCGATGATCAAGCGCTAAGACAACCCCCGGGATGGCGGATCCGTTCGCCATCGCCGGCCACATCCTGCTTAAAGAAGAGAATAAAAATATGAAAGCTGCCGTTCTGCATGCCCCCGGTACGCCACTGATCATCGAAGAAGTCGGCATTAGCAAGCCCGGCCCACGGGAAGTGCTGGTGCGCACCGTTGCGGTAGGGGTTTGTCACTCCGACCTGCACTTCGTCGATGGCGCTTATCCGTACCCGATGCCGGTGGTGCTCGGTCATGAAGCGTCCGGCATCGTCGAGCAAGTGGGCAGCGAGGTGCGCACGGTCAAGCCGGGCGATCACGTGGTGACCTGCCTGTCGGCCTATTGCGGCCACTGCGAGCATTGCGTCACCGGGCACCTGTCGTTGTGCGTGTCCCCGGACACCAAGCGCCGTGTCGATGAAGAGTCGCGCCTGACCTACGTACAAAAACCGATGACCCAGTTCATCAACCTGTCGGCCTATGCCGAGCAGATGCTGGTGCACGAGAACGCCTTGGTGGCCATTCGCCGCGACATGCCGCTCGACCGCGCCGCATTGCTCGGTTGCGCGGTCACCACCGGTACCGGTGCGGTGTTCAACACGGCCAAGGTGCGCCCGGGCGAGACGGTGGCGGTGATCGGTTGCGGCGGTATCGGCCTGTCCACCATCAATGGCGCGGCACTGGCCGGTGCCGGGCGAATCATCGCCATCGACATGCTCGACTCGAAACTGGAGTTGGCCAAACAGTTTGGCGCCACCGATGTGGTCAACGCCAAGGACGGCAGCGCCGTTGCGCAGGTGCTGGAGTTGACCCGAGGCGGTGTGCATCACGCCTTCGAGTGCATCGGCCTCAAGCAAACTGCCGAGCAGGCGTTCGGCATGCTGGCTCGCGGCGGCACCGCGACGATCATCGGCATGATCAAACCCGGCGTGAAATTGGAACTGGACCCCATGGCCATTTTGCACGAGCGCCGCATCCAGGGGTCGTTCATGGGCTCCAACCGCTTCCCGGTGGACCTGCCACGCCTGACCGACTTCTACATGCAGGGCCGGCTCAAGCTCGATGAAATGATCTCGCAGCGCATCAAGCTTGAGCAGATCAACGAGGCCTTCGACGAGTTGCGCCGTGGCGAGCTGGCGCGCTCGGTCATCGTCTTCGATCAATGACGCTGCGCTGCCGTCGCCAGGTTGCCCTGTGCGACGGCAGGCCCCACTCGGTCATCGACTAACAAGACCAGCCACAGGCTGGCGACTCATCATTGAGGTATCAGATGGACATTCATTTCAGCGCCGAGGAAGTGGCGTTCCGCGAGCAAGTGCGCGGGTTTCTCGAGGCCAACCTGCCGCAAGACATCGCGGACAGGATCAACCAGGGCAAGTCGGTGTGCAAAGCCGACCAGGTGCTGTGGATGCGCACCCTCAATGACCAGGGCTGGCTGGCGGCGAGCTGGCCGGTGGAGCAGGGTGGCACGGGCTGGACCGCCGTGCAGAAGCATATTTTCGATGAAGAATGTTCGGTGGCCGGTGCGCCCCGAATCGTGCCGTTCGGCATCAACATGGTCGGCCCGGTGATCATCAAGTTCGGCACCGAAGAACAAAAGGCCCATTACCTGCCGCGCATCCTCGATTGCGAGGACTGGTGGTGCCAGGGCTACTCCGAGCCGGGCGCCGGCTCCGACCTGGCCAGCCTGCGCACCCGCGCGGTGCGGGACGGCGACGACTACGTGGTCAACGGCCAGAAGACCTGGACCTCCACCGGGCACATGGCCGACTGGATGTTCTGCCTGGTGCGCACCGACCCCGAGGCGCAACAGCAACGGGGCATTTCCTTCCTGCTGATCGACATGAAGAGCCCCGGCATCACGGTGCGGCCGATCATCACCCTCGATGGCGGCCATTACGTCAACGAAGTGTTCCTCGACAACGTGCGGGTACCGGTGAAGAACCTGGTCGGCCGCGAGAACGAGGGCTGGACTTGTGCCAAGTACCTGCTGACCCATGAGCGCACGACCATCGCCGGGATCGGCATCGCCAAGGCCATGTTGTCGCGGCTCAAAGCGGTGGCTAAGGCGGAGCGTCGCAACGGCAAGCCCCTGATCGAAGATCCGCACTTTCGGGCACAGATCGCCGACGTGGAAATCCAGTTGATGGCCATCGGCATGAGCAACCTGCGCATCCTCGCTGCGGCCCAGGAGGGCGGTGTTCCCGGTTCGGAAAGCTCGATCCTGAAAATCAAGGGCACCGAGATTCGCCAGGCGATTACCTACCTGCTGACCAAAGCCATGGGAGCCTACGCCAACCCGTTCCTCAAGGACGAGTTGGGCTACGACCATGAGGGCGAACTGCTGCACAGCGAGTTCAGCAATAGCTCCACCTGCCAGTACCTGGACATGCGCAAAGCTTCGGTCTACGGCGGTTCCACTGAAATCCAGAAGAACATCATCGCCAAGATGATTCTCGAACTCTAAGGGGCAGACCATGGACTTCAAACTTTCCGAAGAGCAGCAAATGCTGCAAGACACCGCCGCGCGCCTGGTACGCGACACCTACACGTTCGAGCAGCGCGAGCAGTTTCGCGAGAGCGCCAAGGGGTTTAGCGCCGAGTTCTGGCAGCAGATGGGCGAACTGGGGTTGACGTCGGTGCCGTTTGCCGAGGAGGTCGGCGGTTTCGGTGGCAATGGCGTGGATGTGATGCTGGTGGCCCAGGAACTCGGTCGCGGCCTGTGCCTGGAGCCCTGGCTGCATTCGGTAATTTTTGCGGGTGGCCTGATCGATCAACTGGGCAGCCCGGCGCAAAAGAACGAACTGCTGCCGTCGGTGGCCAGCGCCGAGTTGCAACTGGCGGTGGCCGTCGAAGAGCCGCAGAGCCACTACCAGTTGCACGATGTACAGACCCGCGCCGTAGCGGTCACCGGTGGCTGGTCCCTCACGGGGCGCAAGTCGGTGGTGGTGGGCGGGCAGAGTGCCGGTTTGATTCTGGTCTCGGCGCGGCTGTCCGGGGATGTACGTGACGAGGCGGGCATCAGCCTGTTCCTGGTCGATCCGTCTAGCGCGGGCGTGAGTGTGCGCGAATACCCGAGCATGGACGGCCGCCGGGCGTGCGACCTGTTCCTGGACAACGTGTTCGTCAGCAGCGCCGCTGTACTGGGCGAGCACGCAAAGGCCCTGGATGCGTTGCGTTATCAGCAGGGCCGCGCCATCGCCGCGCAGTGCGCCGAAGCCGTCGGCAGCCTGCAGGCGACCTGCGCGCTGACCCTGGATTACCTCAAGACCCGCAAGCAATTTGGCCAGGTCATCGGCAAATTCCAGGCCCTGCAGCACCGCATGGTCGACATGTACATCGAACTCGACCAGGCGACTTCCATGACCCTGCTCGCCGCCTGCGTGGCCGATGAGCCGGACAGCGCAGAACGCAGCCGCACCCTGGCCGCCGCCAAGTACACCGTCTGCCGCGCCGCGCGTTTCGTCGCCGACCAGGGTATCCAGTTGCACGGCGGTATCGGCCTGACGTGGGAATACGTGCTGTCGCACCATGCCAAACACTTGCTGATGATCGCCCGCCAGTTCGGTGACGACGACCATCACCTGCAGGCCTACAGCGCACTCATGCAGGACGCCTAGACCCGACGCTGCGCGCCTGTTTTTGCGCCAGGCGCGTTCGAACCAGACAATAAGAACAAGGAGCAAGACATGATGACAAAATCATGCCGATGGCTACGCCAGCGGCTGCGCGACCTGAGCGTCGCGAGCACGTTGCTGGCCGTAGCGGTCTGCAGTTCTGCCGCCGACAAACCGAACGTGCTGGTCATCTTTGGCGATGACATCGGCATCTTCAATATCAGTGCCTACAACCAGGGCATGATGGGCTATGAAACGCCTAGCATCGACCGCATCGCCAAGGAAGGCGTGCTGTTTACCCATGCTTATGGCGAACAGTCCTGCACCGCAGGTCGCGCAGCTTTTGCCCTGGGCGAACACCCGTTCCGTACCGGTCTGTTGACCATCGGCATGCCCGGCTCCGAACACGGCATTCCCGATTGGGCGCCGACCATCGGTGACGCGATGAAGCAACAGGGCTACACCACCGGCCAGTTCGGCAAGAACCACCTGGGCGATCGGGACAAACACCTGCCGACCAACCATGGCTTCGACGAGTTCTTCGGCAACCTGTACCACATGAACGCCGAGGAAGAGCCGGAGACCTACTACTACCCCAAGGACCCGGCGTTCAGGAAACAATACGGTCCGCGCGGTGTGATCCATTCCTATGCCGACGGCAGGATCGAAGACACCGGTCCGCTGACCCGCAAACGCATGGAAACCATCGATGACGAGCTGGTGCAGGCCACCAACAACTTCATCGACAAGGCGCACAAGGCCGACAAGCCGTTCTTCGCCTGGTTCAACGCCACCCGCATGCACATCTGGACCCACCTGAAAAAAGAGTCCGAAGGCAAGACCGGCGTCGGCCTGTACCCCGATGGCATGGTCGAGCATGACGGGCAGGTTGGCCAGTTGCTCAAGAAGCTCGATGACCTGGGCATTGCTGACAACACCATCGTGATCTACACCACCGACAACGGCGCGGAGAAATTCAGCTGGCCCGATGGCGGCACCTCACCGTTCGCTGGGGAGAAGGGCACCTCAAATGAAGGCGGGCACCGTGTGCCGTTGCTGGTCAAGTGGCCGAAGGTACTCAAGCCCGGTACCCATATGAACAACCTGATTGCCCATAACGACTGGATGCCGACCCTGGCCGCGGCGGCGGGCGCACCGAACCTGGTAGCGGATCTGGCCAAGGGTACGCAGCTCAACGGCAAGCAGTTCCGTGTGCATCTGGATGGCTATGACTTCCTGCCGTTCTTCAAGGGCGAGGTCAAGGACAGCCCGCGCGAGGAATATTTCTACTTCAGCATGGGCGGCGACCTGGATGCGATCCGTTGGCGCGAGTGGCGGTTGGCGTTCGCGCAAATGACCGGGGATTTCGCCAGCGCTTCGCGCAAGGTCACCAACGTGCCGGTGTTGACCAACCTGCTGGCCGACCCGTTCCAGACCGCGCGCAAGGAATCGCCAATGGCCAAGCGCTGGGCGGCGGACCAGGCGTGGTTGCTGGTGCCGATCCAGGTCAAGGTCAAGGCCTTCATGGCAACGCTGGGCCAGTACCCGTTCCAGGAAGGCGTCAGTCTGAACCCCGGCAATATCAACTACCAGAGCCTGGCCGTGAAGAAAGCGCTGATGGGGCTGCACAAGCCTGCGACTGCGAACTGATCGCCACTACCCACTGCGGGGGGCGACCTGCTTTGCGATGGCCGTTGATGATAACGCGTGCTTGCTGATTCAACGCGTCGTTCTCAGGCTCTTCGCGAGCAAGCTCGCTCCTACACAAAAAGCTATTCATTTTTTTGGAGTTATCTGATGAAAGTCCTCGTAGCCGTCAAGCGCGTGGTCGATTTCAACGTCAAGGTTCGCGTCAAGGCGGACCAGTCCGGCATTGACCTGGCCAACGTCAAAATGGCCCTCAACCCCTTCTGCGAAATTGCCGTGGAACAAGCCGTACGCCTGAAAGAGCAGGGCATTGCCACTGACGTCCTGGTGGTCAGTGTCGGTCCGGTTGCCGCGCAGGAACAGTTGCGCACGGCGCTGGCACTGGGTGCCGACCGCGCCATCCTGATCGAGAGCAATGACGAGCTGAGTTCACTGCCGGTAGCCAAGCTGCTCAAGGCCGTGGTCGATCAGGAGCAGCCGCAACTGGTGATCCTCGGCAAGCAAGCGATCGACAGCGATAACAACCAGACCGGGCAGATGCTCGCCGCACTCACTGGTTTCGCCCAGGGCACCTTCGCCTCGAACGTCGAGATCGCCGGCGACCAGGTGATCGTGGCCCGGGAAGTCGACAGCGGAATGCAAACCGTCGCGCTGAAGCTGCCGGCCATCGTCACCACCGACCTGCGCTTGAACGAGCCGCGCTACGCCTCTTTGCCGAACATCATGAAGGCCAAGAAAAAGCCGCTTGAAACCTTGACCCCCGATGCCCTGGGCGTTTCCACGGCTTCCACCAACCGGACCGTGAACGTCCAGGCGCCTGCCACGCGCAGCGCCGGTATCAAGGTCAAGTCGGTGGCTGAACTGGTCGAAAAACTGAAAAACGAAGCGAAGGTGATCTAATGGCAATCCTGGTAATCGCTGAGCACGACAACAACACCATCGCCCCGGCCACGCTTAACACAGTGGCGGCTGCCGTAAAAATCGGCGGCGACATCCATGTGCTGGTAGCAGGGCAGGGCATTGGCGCCCTGGCTGAAAGCGCGGCAAAAATCGCAGGTGTCGCCAAAGTGCTGCTGGCCGACAACCCGGCCTACGCCCATCAACTGCCGGAAAACATCGCCCCGCTGGTGGTCAGCCAGGTGATCGAGCAACACACCATCTACAGTCACGTCCTGGCGCCTGCGACCTCAAACGGCAAAAACATCCTGCCTCGCGTAGCGGCTGCACTGGACGTCGACCAGATCTCCGAGATCATCGCGGTGCAAGGCGCCGACACCTTCAAGCGCCCGATCTACGCTGGTAACGCCATCGCCACCGTGCAATCGAGTGCCGTGGTCAAGGTGATCACGGTACGTGCCACTGGTTTCGACCCAGTCGCCGCCGACGGCGGATGCGCTGCCATTGAAGCCATTGCCACAGTCCACGATGCCGGCATTTCCCGCTTCGTCAGCGAGGAGCTGGCTGTATCTGATCGTCCGGAGCTGACCGCGGCGAAGATCGTTGTGTCCGGCGGGCGTGGCATGCAAAGCGGCGACAACTTCCAATACCTGTACAGCCTCGCCGACAAACTCGGCGCCGGGGTTGGGGCTTCCCGTGCAGCGGTCGATGCAGGTTTCGTGCCCAACGAAATGCAGGTCGGCCAGACCGGCAAGATTGTCGCGCCGCAGTTGTACATTGCGGTCGGCATCAGCGGGGCGATCCAGCATCTGGCCGGTATGAAAGACTCGAAAGTCATCGTCGCCATCAACAAGGACGAAGAGGCCCCGATCTTCCAGGTGGCGGACTACGGCCTGGTGGCGGACCTGTTCGAAGCAGTCCCGCAACTCGAACAAGCCCTCTAAAAAACACCGCCGTCACTGTAGGAGCGAGCTTGCTCGCGAAGGATCAGATACGCCGCATTCTTCCTGAATGCACGCGTCATCGTTGACGTCCATCGCGAGCAGGCTCGCTCCCACAGGGAGAGGTGGTTTTACCCATGGAAAGGAGCGCCACATGAGCCACGCAGCGGAGCACTACCTGCCGGCGACAGCCGATTATTCCGTCGAGGAAACCCGTGCGGTGTACCGCAAGGTCATCCTGCGCCTGTTGCCGTACCTGGTCCTGGCCTACGCGATCAATACCATCGACCGGTTGAATGTGTCCTTCGCCAAGTTACGCATGGCCGAGGACATCGGGCTGACGGATGCCGCCTACGGGATCGGTGCCGGTATTTTCTACCTGGGTTACATCCTGTTCGAAGTACCGAGCAATATGTACCTGCAGCGCATTGGAGCCCGGGCCACGCTCACTCGCATCATGGTGCTGTGGGGCATGGTCACGGTGGCCACGGCCTTTGTCACCACGGCGAACCAGTTGATTGTCGCGCGGTTTCTGCTGGGCGTGGCCGAGGCCGGTTTCTTCCCCGGCGTCATCCTGTACCTGACGTACTGGTTCCCGCCCGCACTGCGTGCACGAATCACTGCGGTGTTCCTGATGGCGGCGATGATTGCCGGCATCGTCAGCGGGCCGCTCGCCGGGACCATCATGAGTCATTTCCATGGCTGGCTGGGCCTGCGTGACTGGCAGGTGCTGTTTGTACTCGAAGGCGTCCCGGCGATGCTGCTGGGGCTGTTCGGCTGGTTCTGGCTGGTGGACAAACCGCACGACGCACGCTGGCTCACGCCGCAGGAAAAACACATGTTGGCCGCTGGCCTTGCCCAGGGGCGCCCGGCAGACCTGCCCAACGCCAGCCTGGCGCAAGTGCTGCGCAATCCTCGGGTGTACGTCGCCGGCCTGGTGTTCTTTTGCATTTACAGTGGCTCCAATACGGTGTCTTACTGGATGCCGACATTGATACGCGGATTCGGTGTACATGACCTGAAAACCATTGGCCTGCTCGCCAGCGTGCCCTATGCCGGCGCCTTGATCGGCATGTACTTGCTGGCCCGCAGTTCAGACAAACGCCTGGAACGTCGCTGGCACGTGAGCCTGACCCTGCTGCTCAGCGCAACCTGCTTCTTCCTGCTGGGCCCGGTTCAGGATCATCTGGTGCTGTCTTTGGTGTTCATGAGTATCGGTGCCGCCGCCGCAATGTCCGCGCTGTCGCTGTTCTGGAGTATTCCACCGGCCTTGCTGTCACCTTCGGCGGCGGCCGTGGGCATCGCGGTCATCAGTTGCATCGGCGGCCTGGCCGGGGTCATCAGCCAGGTTGTGGTGGGCGCGATCAAGTCGGCGACCGGGGACTTGTACCTGGCGTTCGATGTGATCGCAGGGGTGTTGGTGGTGGGCGCGGTGGTGTTGCTGGTCGCCATTCCGGCCAGTCACCTGAAGGAGCGCGTCAAGCCGTAGCCATCCTGATCGGCGCATTGCGGGCCGCCCCCGCGATGCGCGTCGGTCTTTCAGGTGATCCAGCCCCGCGCGCGGGCAATGGCCAGGGTTTCCGTGCGCCCGTTGGCCTCGAGTTTCGCGTAGATCTTCTGCAGGTGGGATTTGACCGTGAACTCGGAGAGAAACACCTTCTCGGCGATTTCGCGGTTACGATGCCCGGCGGCCAGCAGTTGCAGGATCTGATACTCGCGCACCGTCAGCACTTCGTGGGCGCCGTTGTCGTTGCGGGCATCTTCCATGTTGCCGTCGCTGACCTCCAATAGCTGCATCAGCCTGTCGACGAATCCGCAGTCGATCCCCAGGTCCTTGCAGCGTGCCTTGCCGGTGGTGGCCCAGCGTTGCAACAGCCCCGCCATGCGTTCGCCTTCTTCGATGAACGTGGCGAGGAAGCCGTCATGGCTGGCCAGGCGGAGCGCTTCACCGAGCGCCTGGAAGGCCTCCTGCGGTTGCTGGGTGCTGTCCAGCGCGAGCGCCAGGAGAAGGCGCAGCTTGAGTTCGCGGCGGTGATGTTGCCAGTGTCGTGCTTGCTCGATCGCCGTGCGCAAGGCCTTGGCTGCCGCCGCGCCTTCGCCCTGGAAAATGCGCAAGCGTTGTCGGGCGATGCTCGGCGTGTCCACGTCGTTGGCGATACGGATGAAATCGGGACGGTCCCAATCGCCGACAAGGTCAGCTGAATGCAGGGCTTGCAGCGCCGTGTCCAGGCGCTGTTCGAGCAACGCCACGCGGGCTCTCTCCAGCCACGCAGAGCACTGGACGCGGGGCGAGCCAACCTGGCGGCCGATCATCTCGAGCTCCATCAGGCAGCGGGTCCAGGTGGTGCGATCGCCCTGGCTGTAGGCGATACGTGCGGTCAGTACGTGAGTGATGATCTGGTTCTCGGGGGAACTGACCTGCTTGGCGAAAAACAGGCAGCGAGACAAATACTTTTGCGCTTGCGCAAAGTCGCCACTCTCGTACAGCAACAGGCCATGGAGGATATCCAGCGACAGCTTGGCTTCGTGCGGTTTGCGCTGGCCGTTGTTTTGCGTTCGCTCCGGCGTGCTGTGCATACGCACGAGGGCATTGCTCAAGCGGCCCTGGATCAGGTCCAGGGTGCTCTCGTTGACGCGGAAGATGTGGCGCAGAAAACTCGAATGAACCCGCGAGTCACGCTGCAATGCACTGGACAACAGGTTGCGCGCTTCATCGTAGCGACCGCTGGCAACCATGTTCATCGCCACCGAGTTGGCCAGCACGATATATAAATGCACCTCGTCGGCGGGCATGCACTCAAGCAGTTCGACGCCCCTGCGGCAACAGGCTTCGGCCTGGTCAGTCACCCCAAGGCGCAGACATTCAACGACCTTTGGCACATAGGCATAGGCGGGCCCCGACTGTTGCGCCAGACGTTCGGCCACGTGCATCGCGTCCTTGAGGCGGGTCGTGCTCGCCAGCAGCCAGGCGTAGGCCTGGTTGAGTAGCGGATAGCGGTCGCGAGTCGCCTCGGGAATCCGGTCCAGCCACCGCAGCAACAAACGTGTGCGGCCACTGTCGATCAGGGTATCGAGGTGACGGTTCAAACCTTCGGCGGCTTCATCGAGGAGCCCGGCATTGAACAGGTGTTCGACGCCGGGGATCGGCTGCCCGTCGTTGAAGAACCATGACGCGGCGGTTTCATGGAGGGTTTGGGCCATGCCCGGGTACAGGCGATCCAGGGCATGGCGCAAGAAACTGGCGAACAGGTGGTGATAGCGGAACCATTGTTGCTGGCTGTCGACCGGCACCAGGAACAGGTTGGTACGGTCCAGGTGATCGATCATGGCGCGGCTGTCCTTGCGCCCGGTTACCGCTTCACAGAGCGGCACGCAGAACTGCTCGAGGATGCTGGTCTGCATCAGGAATACCCGGCATTCCTCGGTCTGACGCGCCAGGATGTCTTCGGTGAGGTACTCGGCCAGCTCCAGGTTGGAGCCGGAAAAGGACGAAATGAAGGTGCCGTGATCGTCCCGGTCCTTGAGCGACAGGCTGGCCAGGTAAAGCCCTGCGATCCAGCCCTCGGTGCGCCGGTACAGCGTGGCCAGCTCGTCGTCATGCAGCGGGATCTGCCGTTTGCCGCGAATGAACGCCATGGCTTCTTCAAGGGTGAAACGCAGATCCTGCGGACGAATTTCCAGCAGTTGGCCACGGGCGCGAATCCGCCCCAGGCCAATGCCCGGCGTTGAGCGCGACGCCATCACCACGACGCTGCCTGAGGGCAGTTGCTCGACCAGTTGCTGGAGAAACTCGAGCACCTCGGGATTCTGGATGACTTCGACTTCGTCGAGCAGGACGGCAAATGGCAAGGGGGCGCTGACCATGAGCTCCAGCAGGTCCTCGGCACAGCGTGGATCGTTGCGCTCAGACTGCTCGTCGGACACGGGCAGTAAGCCCAGGCCCTTGTTCAACAGGTTGACGAAGCGTTGCAAATCGTTGTCGGCGGGCTCCATGTTGATCCACAGCGCACGCTTGCCGTTGGCCAGGCAGTGCTCGCGATATTGCTGCATGAGCGTGGTTTTACCGAAACCTGCGGCTGCTCGAATCAGGATCAGGCGGGCCGCGTCGGCGTCGGCCATTTGCTGGAGCAGGCGAGAGCGCGACAAGTGGCTGTCAGCCGATTTCGGACTGGCGAACTTGATAGAGCCACTTTTCGAGGCTGATGGCTCACCCGGGGCGGCCGTGAGAGCAGGGCCGGCAGGCTCGACCGTTGGATTGTCCCGGTGAACTGGCATTGAAAGAACCTCCATACGGATCACTCGCCTGGCGCAACCGCCTGGCAAACTGACCTTTTTATTCTTGTAAGTGCGGCCATATTGCCACGTCTGGCCGTCGCCCGAGACTTTGGTCTAACGCAACCCTCAGGGTGCGCCGTTGAGCGCCTGCGTCACTCAATGAGCTTGCCCGATTATTGTGCACGCACAACGTCTTGCAAACCCGCCCCCCCTGTGAGGGTGGCTCTCGATGCACCGGGTCCCATGCAACGATTGCCTCGACAAACTGGAACGGGTCAGCCCGTTTTTTCCATGCAATCGGGCGATGGCCAAAGGTTCCGGATGGACGTTCAACGCACTCTCTACCGCGAAGACCATGAAATGTTTCGCACCGCCGTGCGACGCTTTATCGAGCGTGAGAACCTGCCTGGCCTGGCGGGTCGGGAAAATACCGGTGATGTTGAACGGCGGGTCTGGTTGAAGGCCGGTCGTGAAGGGCTGTTGTGCGTGACCCTGCCGGCGCAATTCGGCGGTGGTGGTGACGTGGGCCATGCCGCGGTGCTGCGTGAGGAATTTGCCCGGGCAGGGGTCTGTGACCGGGCCTTGTCGCTGCACTCGGACGTCATCGCACCGTGCATCGCCCAGTTGTCCAGCGACGAGCAGAAGCGTCGCTGGCTCCCAGGCGTTTGCAGCGGCGAGGTTGTGCTGGCCCTGGCCGTCACCGAACCCGGCGGCAAACCCGGGAGCTTGCGGACTCACGCCGTGCGCCAGGGTGCTGATTACCTGATCAACGGCAGCAAAACCGCGGTCGGTAACGGCATCGCCGCCGACCTGATCCTGCTCGCCTGCCGCATCGACGGCAATGAAGGTGATACGGGCGTCAGCCTGATCATGGTTGAAACCGGTCGCCCGGGTGTGCAGCGCAACCGCAGTGTGCCTGCCAGCGCGCAACCGGGCGCCGCCGAGTTGCACCTGGACAACGTACGTGTACCGGTGGGCAACCAGCTGGGCGAAGCGGGCAGGGGCCTGGATTACCTGAATCGGGCAGGCGACCAGGAGCGCCTGTTGGCGGCGATTTCTGCCGCCAGCCGCCTCGAACACCTGCTGGACCTGACCCTGGACCATCTGCGTCAGCTCGATACCCGTGGCCATTGTTCGTGGGCGCTGCAGCACACCCGCAACAAGGTCGCCGATATCAAGGCCCGCGCCGTCGCCTTGCGGGTGCTGGTCGATCACTACCTGGAGCTGCGCATGCGCCAGCCGTTGACCGCCGAGCAAGTCGCGATCGCCTACCTGTTTGCCAGCGACACCCTGCGCAAATGCACCGAGGAACTGGCACGCCTGCGCGCCACCCAAGGCCGCCTGCGCACTCATTCCATTGCCCATGCCACGGTCGATCACGGCATGACTGGCAAGGCTACGCACGAAATTATCGCGCAAGCGCTGTGACACCTCTCAAACCAGCAAGGACATCGTCATGAGTCAACACGCATTAGTAGCCGGGGTCGGCATGATCCCGTTCAGCAAGCCAGGCGCGAGCCCGAGTTACATCGACATGGGTGCCCAAGCGGTACGTCTGGCGTTGGCCGATGCCGGCCTGGGCTATGACCAGGTGCAGATGGCGTTTGCCGGTTACGTATACGGCGACACCACTTGCGGCCAGGCCGTGTTGTACCGGGTGGGCCGCACGGCGATTCCGGTTTTCAACGTCAACAATGCCTGCGCCACCGGCTCCAGCGCCCTGTTCCTGGCCCGTGCCGCCGTCGAAAGCGGCCAGGTCGAATGCGCCCTGGCGGTCGGCTTCGAGCAGATGCGCCCGGGGCCGACCCGTTCCAACTTCGATGACCGTCCGTTGCCCCGTGGCGATTACTTGCCGATTCAGGATGAACTGTGTGGCGACGCCGGTGACATCCCGCGCAACCTGATCACCTTCGGCGGTGCCGGTCGTGAGCACATGCGCAAGTACGGCACGCAGATGAGCACCTTCGCCGCGATCCGCGCCAAGGCCAGCCGCCATGCCGCCAACAACCCGCTGGCCTTGTTCAAGAAGATCGTCACCACCGAAGAAGTCATGAATGACCAATTGATGTGGGAAGGGGTCATGACCCGGATGATGGCCTGTCCGCCGACCTGTGGTGCCGCCGCCGCGATCATCTGCTCGCCGGCGTTCGCGAAAAAGCACGGCCTGCGCACTGATGTGGCGATCCTCGCCCAGTCGCTGGTGACCGACCCGGTGGAGTCCTTCGAGCCGAAGACCATGATCGGTTTCGTCGGCGCGCACATGGCCGAACGGGCCGCCGGCGCGGTGTACGAAAAGGCCGGCGTCGGTCCCCAGGACATTCGCGTGGTCGAGTTGCACGACTGCTTCGCCCACAACGAACTGTTGACCTATGAAGCCCTGGGCCTGTGCCCGGTGGGTGGCGCCGAGCAGTTCGTGCTCGACGGCGATAACACCTACGGCGGTCGCGTTGTCACCAACCCGTCCGGCGGCCTGCTGTGCAAAGGCCATCCGCTGGGCGCCACGGGCCTGGCGCAGTGCTATGAACTGACCCACCAACTGCGTGGCACCGCCGGTGCGCGACAGGTCGAAGGTTTGCGCCATGGCCTGCAGCACAACCTCGGGCTGGGTGGCGCCTGCGTGGTCACGCTGTACGGCAAGAACTGAGTGATGTGAACGGCCGAGCCAGGCACGGCCTACTCACCGAAAAACGGTCGGGGACCTGTCACCGGCCTGTTTCAAACGCTTTTGCGAAGCAGCAAGAAGGAATTGATTGATGACCACCGAGCCCCTTGACTCACCCACTCGCACACTGCTGCACACCCGCGAAATCATCTGCAAGGGCTATCGGCGCAGCGATGGCCAGTACGACATCGAAGGATGCCTGCAGGACCTGACCAACGAACCGACCGACCTGCCGTTTCACCGGGTGCCCCAGGGCGGAACGATCCATGACATGCGCCTGGTGATGACCATCGACGCCGACATGGTGATCCAGCACATCGTCGCGGTGACGGCTACCGGTGCCAGCCAGTTCTGTGGTGAAGCGGCGGCCGCTTACTCAGGTTTGGTGGGGCTGAAGATTGCCGCTGGCTTCAAAAAGAAGATGCAAGCCATCGTCGGTGGCGCCATCGGTTGTACCCACCTGACCGAACTGCTTGAGCGCATGGCCAACGTGGCGATGCAAACGCTGTTTTCCACCTACCGTGCCGAGGCCAGTCGTCGTCGGGAAACGGGCACGCAACAGGTCGTCGCGGTGCGCCCATGGGTGATCGGCACCTGCCATGCCTATCGAGAAGAGGGTGATGCGGTGCGGCTATTGTGGCCCGAGGGCTTGCCCAAGGCCTGATGGTGTCAGGCTCACGACCTGTGGGAGCCAGGGGATCAGGGTCCAGCCACACAATCAAGGTTGGCTGTAAGGCCGTCTTCGGACGAAAGCCGTATCGGCAAATGTCGAGCCAGGCCCTACAATGAGCTGCGAAAATACATGCAGTCGGGACAGCTTTTGTCCTACATCGTTTGTCGCCTGTCCCGCCATTCCGGAAGTGTTCTCCCATGTCGTTACCCCCCCGCAAAGACACCGACCTTCGTTCCTCGGCCGACGCTGATCAGTCCATCGCCGACACCAAGGTCGTACCGCCACGCGGGGCCCGGCGGCTGGTGCCTCGTGAGAGCCTGCTGCTGCGCCTGCAAGAGGTCCGGCGCCAGCGTTGCGTGGTGATCCAGGGCCCTGCCGGGTGTGGCAAGACCAGCACGTTGCTGGCCTGGCGCCGGGAACTTTTGGCGATGAATTTCGAGGTGGCCTGGCTGTCGCTGGGCGCCGAAGACGACGAACTCGGCCGCTTCAGCCATTGCCTGCAAGCGAGCCTGGCGCAAGTGCTGCCGGAGCAGGTGCGCGATGCCGGCATCCTGCTCGGTCGTGATAACCAGGACATGGCGGTCGAGCACTGGATCATCACCCTGGTGCAGGGCATCGCCCAGTATTCGCGTGAACTGGTGCTGATGCTCGATGACATGCAACATCTGCAGGAGCCGCGCATCGTCCAGGCGTTGCAATGGCTGATCGACTACGCCCCGCAAAACCTGCACCTGGTATTCGGCACACGGGCGGCACTGCCATTTCCACTGGCCGCCTTGCGCGCACGGGGTCAAGTCAGCGAATTCGACCTGCGCGACCTGCGCTTCAGTCGCAGCGAATCGGAGCTTTTCCTGCGTGAACACCTGGGCGCCATCGATGCCCGCGACGCGGCGACGCTGCACGAGCTGACCGATGGCTGGGTCGCCGGCCTGCAATTGTTTGCCGTCGACCTCAAGGCCAAGCAGATGACGCGCTTCGACCGTGTGCAAATTCGCGATGCCATCGGCTTTGCCGACTATTTCGAACGCGAAGTGCTGGTGCGCCTTGCACCGCAAGATCTGCGCCTGCTCACCTGCGCATCGATCTGCGAACGCTTCTGCGCTTCGTTGTGCGCAACCCTGCTTGGCCAGCCCCACGCCATCGCCGGCATGATGACCCAGTTGGCCCGACTCGATGGCGACAATCTGTTCATCACCCAGGTCAAGAGCCACGACCGCGAGACCTGGTACCGCCTGCATCCGTTGCTGGGCAGCGTATTGCGCGCCCGGCTGGCGGCGCGACCGCAACAGGAACAGGTGCTGCACGCCGTTGCGCGGGGCTGGTTCACCGAACACGAGCACCTTGATGAAGCGGTGCGTCACGCCGTGCGCGCCGGTGATTGCGAGGCGGCGGCCGATATCGTCGAAGCCTGCGCCTATGACTTGCTGGCCAAGGGCAACCTCAGCCAGATCTCAGGCTTGCTCAAGGGCTTGCCGGCGGAACAGACCGCCGAACGTTTCGGCTTGCAGGTGGTGATGGCTCATCTGCAACTGTACTCGCGCAATTTCCAGGCGTTGCAGCAGACCTTACAGCATCTGCAAGCCCATCACGAAAGGCTCGACCCCCGGCAGCGCCATGCAGTGACGGTGCTCAAGGGCAGCCAGGCGATTCACCAGGACGATACGGCGGCAATGCTGGCGATCCTCCCTGAATTGCTGGCGATCCCGGACAATGCCGACGACTTTTCCTGGTCGGGGCGCAGCAACACCCTGGCCTGGCTGTACATGTACCAGGGCGAATTCGACAAAGCGCGCAAGGTCCTCGAGGGCGGCGAGCGGCCGTTCGGTTCGCCGCGCCGCAGCCTGCTGGGGCGCTGCATGAGTGGCATGAGCCTGGCGCTCGAAGGCCGCGCCACCCAGGCCGAGCACCTCTACCGTGAAGTGCTGGAAGAGGCCGAAAAACATGGGGTGGCCTATCTGGTGGTCAGCACCATGGCCGCCGGTCTGCTCGGTACGGCGTTGTACGAGCAGGGCGATTACCACGCCGCCTGCCAGCTGCTTGAGCCACGGATGAAACTGCTGGAGCAGGTGGCGATCCCCGACACCGTATTGCAATGCATGCAGACGCTGGCCATGGCCCAGTGGCTGGCCGGGCGACAACCCGAAGCCATGGGCTGGCTGGACCGCCTGGAGCAGTATGCGAGCCGTTATGACCTTGACCGTCTACTGGTCTGTGCGCTGCTGGTGCGCATGCGCTGGTTGCAGCAGACCGGCGACGAATCCGCGGCGGACGGCGCGTTACAGCGCATCCTCCAGACGTCGCAACCACACCAGGCGGCGCAATCGGGCACTGAACTGGAAGTTCGGATCATCGCGCGGCGGGCCGAGATTGAACGGTCCCTGCATGCCGGGGATTTTTCGGCGGCGGCCGAGCCTTTGCCGGCGCTGATCGAGACGTCACAGAATAACCGCCGTTGGCGGCGGGTGGTGGCGATGCGTGTGCAAATGGCCATGATCGAACAGGGCAGGGGGCACGTGGATCAGGCGCGCGAGCAACTGATCGAAGCGTTGCGTCAGGGCCATCGCCTGGGGCTGGTGCGCAGCCTGCTGGATGCGGGGCCGGGGGTTGCTGCGCTGCTCGAAGCGTTGATGGCCGAGCATGTCCTGGACCCGGTGTTGACGTTCTACGCGCAACGCTTGCTCGACGTCGCCTGTACGGCTGACGCCAGCAGCCAGCCGGCGCCGGACACCGGGACCGCCAGCGTACTGAGCATTCGCGAACTTGACGTGATGAGCCTGGTGGCCCAGGCGCTGCCCAACAAGAAGATCGCCCGGGTGCTGAACCTGTCACCGGAAACGGTGAAGTGGCACATGAAGAATATTTTCTACAAGCTGGAGGTCACCGGGCGCGACGAGGCCATCGCCAAGGTACGCGACCTGGAACTGAAGCTTCCCGGCAACCCCCAGGTTTGATCAGCCCTGGCGCGGGTTGCCGTGCAGGCTTGGGGTATTGCCGATGAAGGTCGCCTTGCCCCGGGCCACCAGGCGTTCGCCATCGAGCAGGTCGAGGCTGGCATGGGACAACGAGCGCCCGATCCGGTGAATCTGAACGTGGGCTTCAACCCATGCGCCCAGATTGGCCGGTCTCAGGTAGTCCATGCTCAGGTTGATGGTCGCTGGCGGCAAGTCGGTGGCCGCCGCAAGCCGCAGGGCCCGGCCGAATGCGGTGTCGGCCAGAGTCGCAAGAAAACCGCCATGGGCGATGCCCAGCGGATTCAGGTGTTCGGGGCGGATACGAGCAGCCAGCACCGAGCGTTCTTCATTTACGTAAAGGCCGGTGCAATGCACCACGAAACCGACGCGACCCATTGGCAGGAATCCGGCAGGCGGACTGTCTTCGTGGGCGGCCGCTTCGAAGGGTTCAGGGATTGAATTCATTGGCATGTGCTCATTGTGCGCGTGCAGTGGTGAGTGCCGATCACCCAAGGCGCTGCTCACTTCAAATCCTGTGGGAGCGAGCCTGCTCGCGAAAGCGGACAGTCAGGCAACACACGTGTCGACCGTGCAATCGTCTTCGCGAGCAGGCTCGCTCCCACAGTGTGTGCACCTTGATTAACCGGTGTCGGTTTACAAGGTGCGGGCTATCAGCTCTTTCATGACTTCGTTGGAGCCGCCGTAGATGCGCATCGGCCGGGTGTTCACGTACAACCGGGCGATCGGGTACTCCATCATGTAGCCGTAGCCACCGTGCAGTTGCAGGCATTCGTCGATGATCTGGCAGGCTTGGGTGGAGGTCCACCACTTGGCCATGGCGGCCGTGGTCGGGTCCAGTTCGTGCTTGACCATCTTGTCCAGGCAGTCGAAGACAAAGGTGCGGGCAATGGTCACGGTGGTCTGCATTTCCGCCAGCTTGAAGCGGGTGTTCTGCATGTCCAGCAATGGCTTGCCGAACAGCTTGCGGTCATTGCTGTATTTAATGGTTTCCTCGACCGCGCGTTCCATGGAGCCCAGGGCGTTCATGGTGATGAACATGCGTTCTTCGGGCAGTTGCTGCATCAGCTGGATGAAACCCTTGCCTTCTTCCGGGCCGAGCAGGTTGGCCACCGGCACACGCACGTCATCGAAGAACAGCTCCGAGGTGTCCTGGCCTTTCTGGCCGATCTTGTCGAGGATCCGTCCACGGCGGAAGCCCGGCAGATCCTTGACCTCAAGGCCAATGATCGACATGCCCTTGGCACCCAGGGAGGGGTCGGTCTTGCACACCAGCAGCACCAGGTCGGCGTGGAAGCCATTGGTGATGAAGGTTTTGGAGCCATTGATGACGTAGTGATCACCCTCGCGGATGGCCTTGGTCTTGACGTTCTGCAAATCGGTGCCGGCGCCGGGCTCGGTCATGGCGATGGCCGCGACCATCTCACCGGTGGCCATTTTTGGCAACCAGCGCTGTTTTTGCTCTTCGCTGGCGTAGCGCAGGATGTAGTGCGCGCAGATGGCGCTATGGACGTTGGTGCCCAGGCTGGTGGCGATCCCACGGGCCAGTTCGTAGCCGATGATCGCGTTGTGCGCGTGGCTGCCACCGCCGCCGCCGTACTCTTGCGGGATCGCGGGGCACAACATGCCCATCTCGCCGGCCTTCAGCCAGGTTTCACGGTCCACGTGCTGCTGTTTGGCCCAACGCTCTTCGTGGGGCACCAGTTCCTCGGCGGTAAAACGACGAACCGATTCCTGGAAGATCGCCAGGTCTTCGGTCAGCCATGCGGGTCTGTATTCGCTCATGTGAATCCTCGGTAGGTGATGGGACGGGGTCTCTTGCCATGCTGGGCGCAGCGCGGATTTTCAGCGAGCGCCGAAGGGATGATGCTGCGGAGTAGGCGGGGGATCGTTCGAAGGGATGTTTCGGGGGAGTAGGAAGGTACTTTCCTGTAACTGCGGTTGAATGCAAAACCTGCGGCCACCCAAAATCATTGTGGGAGCTGGCTTGCCAGCGAAGGGTCCGGCGCATTCAACATCCATTTCGCCTGACACACCGCCTTCGCGAGCAGGCTCGCTCCCACAACTGGCTTCATCGAATTACTCCCTCCCAACGTTCCTTGGAACGCGTCCCACTACCTCCGCAACTTCATCCCTTCGACGGTCGTAGCACCGTTGGGGGCGAACCTAGGATGAATCCCACAAGAACCTACCGGCCGGCGGGTACGACAACCGAACGTGTATGCCAAAAGGAAATTCATCCATGAGTGAAAAAGTCGTAGTCGCCGGGGTCGGCATGATCCCCTTCGCCAAGCCGGGTGCCAGCCCCAGCTACACCGACATGGGCGCCGAAGCCGTGCGCCTGGCCCTGAAGGACGCCGGTATCGCGTACGACAAGGTGCAGATGGCCTTCACCGGTTACGTGTTTGGCGACTCCACCTGCGGCCAGACTGCCCTGTATGAAGTGGGCCGCACCGGCATCCCGATCGTCAACGTCAACAACAACTGCTCCACCGGTTCCACCGCGCTTTACCTGGCCCGCGCTGCCGTACAGAGCGGTCAGGCCGAGTGCGTGCTGGCCCTGGGTTTCGAGCAGATGCAGGCTGGCGCGCTCAAGTCGCACTGGGATGACCGTCCACAGACCCGGGCCAGTGTGGTCCACGTGCTGGAAGGCCTGACCCGCGACGTCGACTTGCCGCGTGCACTGAAAACCTTCGGCGGTGCCGGTCGCGAACACATGCAGAAGTACGGCACCCGCATGGAAACCTTCGCTGCCATCCGCGCCAAGGCCAGCCGCCATGCCGCGAACAACCCGTTGGCGCTGTTCAAGAAAGTGCTGACCACCGAAGACGTGATGAATGACCAGCTGCTGTGGCCGGGTGTGATGACCCGCCTGATGGCGTGCCCGCCGACCTGTGGCGCCGCGGCGGCGATCATCTGCTCGCCTGCCTTCGCCAAGAAACACGGCCTGCGCAGTGACGTGGTGATTCTCGCGCAGTCGATGGTGACCGATCCGGTGGAGTCCTTCGATCCGCCGTCGATGATCGCCTATGCCGGCTTCCACATGACCCAGCGCGCCGCGCAACTGGTCTACGAGCAGGCCGGCGTCGGCCCGCAGGACGTGCGCGCCGTGGAGCTGCATGACTGCTTCGCCCACAACGAACTGCTGACCTACGAAGGCCTGGGCCTGTGCGCAGTCGGTGGCGGCGAACAGTTCGTCCTCGATGGCGACAACACCTTCGGCGGCCAGGTGGTGACCAACCCGTCCGGCGGCCTGCTTTCCAAGGGCCACCCCTTGGGCGCCACCGGCCTGGCCCAGTGCTATGAGCTGACCCATCAGTTACGCGGTACCGCCGACAAACGCCAGGTCGAAGACCTGAACATCGCCTTGCAACACAACCTCGGCCTGGGCGGCGCCTGCGTCATCACGATGTACGGCCGCAACTGAGTTTTTCCATAACAACAAGAGGAGTGAGACACATGGCTGACAAGAGCCTGATCGGGCACAAGCTCGACAAATTCAGCGTCGATGTGGAGAAGGGCCGCCTGCGCTTCTTCGCCAAGGCGATCGGCGAAACCGATCCGCTGTACACCAGCGAGGCGGCGGCCATCGCCGCGGGCCACAAGGCCCTGCCGGTACCGCCGACCTTTCTCAAGTGCCTGGAAGGTGAAGGTCGCGACCTGAGCGCTTTCCTCAAGCTGTGCAACTTTGACCTGGGCCGCATCCTGCACGCCGAACAGTCCTTCGTCTACCACGCCATGGCCTATGCCGGTGACGTGCTGACCTTCGACGCCAGCATCACCGATGTCTACGAGAAAAAGGGCGGGGCCCTGCAATTCGTGGTCATGGAATCGCGGGTAACCAACCAGGACGGCGTACACATCGCCGATGTCCGCTCGTCCCTCGTACAGCGTTGAGGAAATGTCGATGACGCTCTCTAACACCACCCACGTGCAATTTTCCGATATCCAGATTGGCGATGTGATCCCGCAGCTGGCGCTGCAACCGGTCAACCGCACCACCCTGGCGCTGTACTGCGGCGCGTCGGGTGATCACAACCCGATCCACATCGACATCGACTTCGCCCGTAAATCGCGCATGCCCGACGTGTTTGCCCACGGCATGTTGTCGGCCGCTTACCTCGGTCGCCTGTTGACCCAATGGGTACCGCAGCAACAAGTGCGCAGCCTGTCGATCCGCTTCACCGGCATCACCCAGTTGGGACATATCCCGACCTGCACCGGAACCATCACCGACAAATTCGAAGAGAACGGTGAGAAACGCGTGCGCCTGCAGATCCGTTGCGCCAACCAGTACGGCGAAGAAAAGCTCGCCGGCGAAGCTGTCGTGGCCCTGGCCTGAACCCCTTAACCCTATTTCACAGGAACAATAAAAAATGAAAAAGCTTGAAGGTAAAGTCGCTCTGGTTACCGGCTCCGGCCGTGGCATTGGTCGTGAAGTCGCCCTGCAACTGGCCGCCTACGGCGCGAAAGTCGTGATTAACGACCTGGATGCTGAACCGGCTGAGGAAGTGGTCGCCGAGATCCGTGCCACTGGCGGAGAAGCTGTGGCGTGCGTGGGCAGCGTCACGGCGCCGGACTTCGCTGACCGTTTCGTGCAGACCGCCGTCAAGGCCTACGGCTCTATCGACATCATCGTCAACAACGCCGGTTTCACCTGGGACAACGTGATCCAGAAGATGAGCGACGAGCAGTGGTACGCGGTCATCGACTGCCACCTGACCGCACCGTTCCGCATCCTGCG
This sequence comes from Pseudomonas serbica, assembly GCF_028823535.1. GTDB lineage: Bacteria > Pseudomonadota > Gammaproteobacteria > Pseudomonadales > Pseudomonadaceae > Aquipseudomonas > Aquipseudomonas serbica. Next base: position 112,038 of record NZ_JAQIYM010000008.1, read on the forward strand.
TGCCGCCCAGCCGATCATCAGCGCCCTGGCCAAGAAAGAAGCCGCCGAAGGTCGTGAAGTGCTGCGCAAGGTGGTGAACATCTCCTCCGGCGCTGCTGGCGGCAACGTGGGCCAGTCCAACTACTCCTCGGGCAAATCCGGGATTCTGGGCCTGACCAAGACCCTGTCCAAGGAGTGGGGTCGCCTGAAAGTCAACGTCAACGCCGTCGCGTTCGGCTTGATCGATACGCGCCTGACCCAGGCCCTGGCTGGCGACGACAGCAAGACCGTCAATATCGAAGGTCGCGAAATCAAGGTCGGCGTGCAGCAGGCGCGCCTGGACGGTGTGGCCTCCACCATCCCGTTGGGTCGCGTCGGCAAACCGGAAGAAGCCGCGGGTGCAGTGGTGATGTTCTGCCTGCCGGAATCCAACTTCTGCTCCGGCCAGGTCATCTACTGCGGCGGTGGTCCAGGTTCCAACTTCTAAGACTGTCGCGGTGTGTGCCCTGGTTAGCGGGGCCAACGATTCGTCGAGCTTGTTGCCCGCCCGCGGGTAACAAGCCCAAGAACATGAGGTGTTTGAAATGCTGGAAAATTACCGCTCCCCGTGGATGACCGAGGACCTGGAGTCGTTCAACGACATGGTCATGCGCTTCGGCAAGGAATACATGGAGCCCAACGAGCTGAAGTGGCGTGAGCAGCACTTCGCCGATCGTAGCGCGTGGCTCAAGGCCGGTGAATTGGGCCTGATCCTTCCGGATGTATCGGAAGAGTACGGCGGTGCGGGAGGCGACATCGGCCACTACGTGTGCGTGGTCAACGCCATGAGTACCTTCGGCGGCGGCCTGGGCCTTGGCCTGAGCCACATCGTGGCGCACTACATCCTCGAATCCGGTACTCAAGCGCAGAAGAAGCACTGGCTGCCGAAGATCGGTTCCGGCGAAATCATCTGCGCCATTGCCATGACCGAACCGGGTGCCGGTTCCGACCTGCAATCGGTGCGCACCCGCGCCGTAAAGCAGGGCGACAAGTACGTCATCAACGGCGCCAAGACCTTCATCAGCAACGGCCAGACCTGCGACATGGTGCTGGTGATCGCCAAGACCGACATCACCCAGGGTGCCAAGGGCGTGTCGCTGTTCATGGTCGACACCAACACCCCGGGTTTCCGCCGCGGCAAGCTGCTGAGCAAAGTCGGCATGCACGCCCAGGACACTTCGGAAATGTTCTTCGACGACGTTGAAGTGCCGGCCGATTGCCTGCTTGGCGAAGTGGAAGGGCAAGGGTTCTACACCCTGATGAGTCAGCTGCCGTACGAGCGCGCGCAGATCGGCGTCGGCGCCGTAGCGGTGATGGAACGCGCCCTGCGCCTGACCGTGGAATACACCAAGGATCGCAAGGCCTTCGGCAAACCGGTGATCGACTTCCAGAACAGCCGCTTCGTGCTGGCGGACGCCAAGGCGACGGTCTTGGCGGCCAGGACCTTTGTCGACCTGATCATCCAGCGCTGGATCGACGGCACCCTCGACACCACCCTGGCGTCGATGGGCAAGTTCTGGCTGACCGAACGCCAGGGCGAAGTACTCGATCGCTGCCTGCAACTGTTCGGTGGCTACGGCTACATGAACGAATACCCGATCGGGCGGATGTGGGCCGATGCGCGGGTAGCACGCATTTATGGCGGTTCCAACGAGATTCAGCGCGAGGTCGTTGCGCGTTCGTTGTGACAACAGGGCCGACCCCGACTGTGGTCGGCCCGACAGCCGCGTCGATAGTTCCAAATCGATTGAATAATAAAAAAGCAATTTGGAGTTTTCATGTACATCACTCAAGGGCTGCACCGTCATCTGCAGCAACGTCCCAATGCCGTGGCCGTCCGTTCCCAGGGCCGCAGCATCACCTATGCCGAGTTCGGTGATCGCGTCGCGCGCCTGGCCGGTGCATTGAAAGGCCTGGGTGTCGGCAGTGGCGATCGCGTGGCCATGCTGTCGTTCAACTCGCAACGCTTCATCGAGTATTACCAGGCTGTGCCGTGGGCCGATGCCGTGGTCAATCCGGTGAACTTTCGCTGGAGTGTGGCGGAGATCGTCTATTCGCTGGACGACTCCGAAACCACGGTGCTGATCGTCGACGATCACCACAAAGCTTTAGGCGCCATGGTGCGCGAACAGGCGCAAACCGTGCATGTGGTGATCTACGCCGGTGACGGCGAAACACCACCGGGGATGCTCAACTACGAAACCCTGATCGAGCTCAGCGAGCCGGTGGAAGATGCGCGCCGCAGCGGTGATGCCTTGCTGGGCATTTTCTACACCGGCGGCACTACCGGCCAACCTAAAGGGGTGATGCTCAGCCATAGCAATGTGGCGTTCTCGGCGATGAACTCCTTGATCGCCGGACGTTGCAAGCCGGGGACGACATTCCTCCATGCGATGCCGATGTTTCACCTGGCGGACTTCGCGGCGATGACGTCCTGTTTCATCAGTGGCGCGACCCATGCGGTCTTGCAGACCTTTACCGCGCAAGGCGTTCTTCGTGCCATTGACCAAGAGAAGGCCAATGAGGTGCTGCTCGCGCCAACCATGATCCAGATGCTGCTGGACTGGCACCAGGAACAGGGTCGGGATCTGGACCTGAGCTCCCTCAATCGGATCATCTACGGCGCCTCCACCATTACCCCGGCCTTGCTGGACCGGGCACGCGCGGTGTTCACCGATGCCAGTTTCTCCCAAGGCTACGGCATGACCGAACTCTCCCCGGCAGCGGCGCTCCTCGACAGCGAGTATCACAGCGCGGAGCACCAGGCGAGCGGCAAGATGTACTCGGCCGGCCTGCCGGTGAACTGCGTGGAAATTCGCGTCGTAGACGCCGATGACAACGAAGTACCGCGCGGCACCGTGGGTGAAATCATCGTGCGCGGCCCGAACGTGATGCTCGGTTACTGGAAAAAACCCGAGGCCACTGCCGAGGCGTTGCGCGGCGGCTGGATGCACACCGGTGATGGCGGCTACATGGACGAGGACGGTTTCATCTACATCTGCGACCGGCTCAAGGACATGGTGGTCAGTGGTGGCGAAAACGTCTACTGCGGGGAAGTTGAGGCCGCCATCGGCAGCCATCCCGCGGTGGCACAAAGCGCTGTGATCGGCATCCCCTGCCAGAGGTGGGGCGAGACCGTGCATGCGGTGATCATTCTCAAGCCTGGCATCAAGGCCAGCAGCGAAGAAATCATAGCCCACTGCCGCGAGCGGATTGCTGGCTACAAAGTACCGCGCAGTGTCGAGTTCCGCGAAACACTGCCGCTGACCAGTGTCGGCAAAGTGCTGAAGACCGAACTGCGCAAACCCTTCTGGGAAAACCAGCAACGCGGGATCGCCTGAACCCATGCCGCGCGGTCGTTGCGGCCGCGCATCTTATTTCCAACGCCAGGAGCTCAAGCGCATCCACCGGTGCGCACGGGTCTCCTTGTGTCAATTCAATCGGAGGACGCATGAGCATTACGAGATTGCGTAGAGCTTGCTACCCAAACCTGCTGGCAGTCGCCGTCGCTGCGGCGGTCACCCCACAGGCTTTTGCCAAGGATTTCAGCATCGGTGAAATCGAAGGCAGTTTCGATTCCGCGCTATCGGTTGGCGCCAGTTGGGCTGCACGGGGACCGGACCCGGATTTCATCTCCAACTTCAACTCCCAGGGCGTTCGGGGGGGCGCCTCGTCGCGGACCAACGATGACAACCGCCTGAATTTCAAGAAAGGCGAAACCTTCTCGAAGATCTTCAAGGGTGTGCATGACCTGGAACTGAAATACGGCGACAGCGGCGCGTTTGTGCGCGGCAAGTACTGGTACGATTTCGAACTGATGGATGAGAGTCGTCCGTTCTACGACATCGACGATCACGGCCGCCAGCGTGCCGCGAAGTCGTCAGGGGCGATGTTCCTCGACAGCTTCGTCTACCACAACTACACGATCGACGAATTGCAGGGCAACGTACGCCTGGGCAAACAGGTGGTGAGTTGGGGCGAGAGCACCTTCATCGGTAACTCGATCAACAGCATCAACCCGATCGACGTGGCAGCACTGCGTCGTCCGGGGGCCGAGGTCAAGGAAGGGCTGATCCCGGTGAACATGCTGTACGTGTCCCAGGGCCTGACGGAAAACGTCACCGCCGAGGCGTTCTACCAGATCGAATGGGCGCCGTCGGTGATCGACAACTGTGGCACCTTCTTCGGCAACGACGTCACGCCCGAAGGCTGCAACGACCGCGCCGTGCTGGCAGGTCTCGACCTGCCACCGGGCGTGGCCAACAACACCGGGGCCCCTGGCCTTGCGGATGACGCCTACATCCCGCGCACCAAGACCAAGGACGCCCGGGACAGCGGCCAGTTCGGCCTGGCCTTGCGCTGGTACGCGCCAGAGCTCAACGACACCGAGTTCGGCGCCTATGCGATGAACTATCACAGCCGCAACCCGAGCCTGAACTTTACCCGCGCGACCAATACCGCCAACGCGGTGACGGCGATTCGCAGCGCCAGCTACAACGTGGTCTACCCCGAAGATGTGCGCTTGTATGGCCTGAGCTTCGCCACCAACGCGATGGGTACTTCCCTGGGCGGCGAGGTGAGTTTCCGGCCGAACATGCCATTGAACCTCAACGGCGCCGACATCAACCTGGCGGCCGTGGGTAACGCCGCTTCGCCGCTGTTCGTCGGTGGTCAGTCTGCCAATGTCGCAGGCGCCAGCGTCGAGGGCTACAAGCGCATGCCGGTACTGCAGGCGCAGATGAGCGCCACCCGGTTCTTCGACCAGGTATTCGGTTCCGAGCGCCTGACCCTGGTGGGCGAGGTCGGCTACAACCACATCAATGGCCTGGGCGCAAGCGACGGCAGCGAGGAACGTTTCGGTCGCAACACCGCGTTCGGCGCAGGCGAACTGGTCAATCAGGCCGTCTGCGTGGGCCAGGCCACACCGGTGCCGGGCCAGCCTGGCGTGACCCGGCCGAGCAACCCGCAGCAGGAATGCAACAGCCACGGTTTCTATACCAGCGACTCCTGGGGCTATCGCCTGCGCGGCAAGCTCGAATACCCCAACGTGATTGCCGGTATCAACCTGTCGCCCAACCTGGCCTGGTCCCATGACGTCAATGGCGTGGGTCCCAATTTCGAGGAAGGCAACAAGGCCATCAGCCTGGGCGTGGATGCCGACTACATGAACACCTACACCGCGAGCCTCAGTTACACCGATTACTTCGGTGGCAAGTGGAATACCAACACTGATCGCGACTACGTCGCCCTCAGCTTCGGCGTGAACTTCTGACACGGGTCAGACGGAGATAATAAAAATGCAATCAAGCACTCTGATTAAAGCCTGCACCTTGACCCTGAGCCTGATCGCTTCCAGCGTGATGGCCGCCGTATCCCCCCAGGAAGCGGCACAACTGGGCACCACACTGACGCCCCTGGGCGGGGAAAAGGCGGGTAATGCCAGCGGTACCATTCCCGCCTGGACCGGTGGCCTCAAGCCCGGCGCCGCGCCATTGACCAACGACTTTCTCGGCAACCCCTTCGAAGGGGAAAAGCCGCAGTTCGTGATCACCGCCGCCAATGCCGCGCAGTACAAGGCCAACCTGACCGCCGGGCAACTGGCGATGTTCCAACGCTACCCCGACAGCTACAAGATCCCCGTGTACAAGACCCAGCGCACGGCATCGGCGCCGAAGGAGGTCTACGACGCGGTGAAGAAAAGCGCGGTGACCACCGAGGCGACCAACGACGGCTACTCGTTGAAGAACTTCGAGCAGTCGCGTTACTACGCGTTTCCGATTCCGAAAACCGGCCTGGAAGTGGTGTGGAACCACCTGACACGCTCGCGGGGCACCAACTTCATCAACCGCCAGGCCCAGGCGACACCGCAGGTCAACGGTGACTACACCATCGTCGACATCGAAATGGCGACGGGGCTGCCGTGGAAAATGGCCGACGCCAAGCCGGAGGACGCCGCCAACATCCTGTTCTACGTCAAGCAGACCGTGACCGCACCGGCACGGATGGCCGGCAGTGTGCTGTTGATCCACGAGACCCTCGACCAGGTCAAGGAGCCGCGCATGGCCTGGGCCTACAACGCCGGTCAGCGCCGCGTGCGCCGGGCCCCGCAAGTGGCTTATGACGGCCCGGGCACCGCCGCCGATGGCATGCGAGTCGCCGACAACGCCGACATGTACAACGGCGCGCCGGATCGCTACGACTGGAAGCTCATCGGCAAAAAGGAGGTGTACGTCCCTTACAACAACTACCTGCTGCAGTCGCCGAAGTTGAAATACGCGGACATCATCAAACCTGGCCACATCAACCAGGACCTGACCCGCTATGAACTGCACCGGGTATGGGAGGTGGAGGGCACGCTCAAGCCAGGTCAGCGCCATATCTACGCCAAGCGTCACATGTATTTCGACGAGGACACCTGGGCGGCGGTGGAAATCGACCAGTACGACGGTCGCGGGCAGCTGTGGCGGGTCAGCGAGGGTTACCTGGTCAACGATTACCAGCAGGGCGTCGCCGTGTATGCCGCGATGGGCGTGTACGACCTGATGGCAGGCCGCTACCTGGTGTCCAACCTGGGCAACGAGAACAAGCGCGGCACCGATTACGCCTATCAACCGACCATGGGCGATTTCACCCCGGCAGCGCTGCGTAACGCCGGTATTCGCTAAGTCATTCGAACCATTGCCGTTCGCCCTCGATGAGGGCGAACGGCTTCCCCCTGCGTCCCGTTCACTGAATCTGGAGAGAAGCAATGTCGCAAAAACCTTACGTTGTCGGCGTCGGCATGATTCCGTTCGTCAAGCCTGGTACCAGCGGTACTTACATCGAAATGGGCTCCCAGGCGATTCGCCTGGCGCTGCAAGACGCAGGCGTTGACTACAAACTGGTACAGCAAGCCTATGCCGGCTACGTGTATGGCGATTCCACCAGCGGCCAGGCCGCGCTCTATGAAGTGGGCATGAGCGGCATCCCGGTGATCAACGTCAACAACAACTGCGCCACCGGTTCCAGCGCCCTGTTCCTGGCGCGTCAGGCCGTGGAAAGCGGGGCAGTCGAATGTGCCTTGGCCTTCGGTTTCGAGCAGATGCAACCCGGCGCCCTGAAAGGCAACTGGGAAGATCGCCCCCGTGCCACCACGCACATGACGCAATCGGTGATCGACGAGCTCACCGCCGATATTGAGATCCCTAGCGCGCTGCGGATGTTCGGCGGGGCCGGTCGCGAACACATGCAAAAATACGGCACGCAGATGAGCACCTTCGCCGCGATCCGCGCGAAGGCCAGCCGCCACGCCGCCAACAACCCGCTGGCGCTGTTCCGCAAAGTCGTGACCACCGAAGACGTGATGAACGACATGGTGATGTGGCCGGGGGTGATGACCCGCCTGATGGCTTGCCCGCCAACGTGCGGCGCAGCGGCGGCGATCATCTGTTCCGAAGCGTTCGCCAGGAAACATGGCCTGCGCACGGACGTGGTGATCCTCGCGCAATCGTTGACGACCGACAAACCGATCTGCTTCGAAACCCGTTCGATGATCGAAGTGGTCGGTTTCGACATGGCGCAGCGCGCAGCCAGGGAAGTCTACGAAAAGGCCGGCGTCGACCCGCAGGACATTCGCGTCGCCGAGATGCACGACTGCTTCGCCCATAACGAGCTGCTGACCTATGAATCCCTGGGCCTGTGCGATGTGGGCTGCGCCGAGCAGTTCATTCTTGACGGCAACAACACCTACGGCGGCCAGGTGGTGACCAACCCGTCCGGCGGCCTGCTGTCCAAGGGACACCCGCTGGGAGCGACCGGCCTGGCGCAATGCTACGAGCTGACCCAACAGTTGCGAGGCAACGCCGACAAACGCCAGGTCGAGGGCGCCAACCTGGCCCTGGCGCACAATCTGGGCCTGGGGGGTGCTTGCGTGGTGACCCTTTACGGTCGCGCCTGATACATCCGGCGGCGCATGCCGCCAAACCTAGCTCCTTGTTTCGCCGGGCCATGCGCCCGGTTTTTTTATGCTGCCAATAATGGGTACACAGGACAATTGTGGGAGCGAGCCTGCTCGCGAAGGCTGAGTGTCAGTCGCCGCTGATGTCGAATGAGCCGGCCCCTTCGCGAGCAGGCTCGCTCCCACAGTGGATCTGCGCAGGGATATGTTAATTGCATAAAAAACGCCGGCCCCTCAAAGAGGGGCCGGCGTCGCTGGCTGAAGGATCGCGGTTACTCGCTCTTGGCGACCTGTTCGACTTTCTGCATGCGGTTGGTGTCCATCAGCACCATGCCGAAGGCCATGCCATACATCAGGCGGCCCTGCGTATCGACCTTCATCGGCGCGTACATGCCGTTGAACACGGGGTCGCTGCCGGTGGCGATTTCCAGCACGGTCTTGCCGGTGTCCAGGTCCATGCCGATGTGGAAGCCTTCACCCAGTCGACCGGCGTAGAAACCGTTGATCAACGCCATGCGGCTGCCACCGCTGATCATCGGCACTATCGAGATCGAGCCCACGTCGTCACGGGTCCACAAGGTGTCCCACTGGTCCTTGGCATTGTCCCACTTGAACATTGCCACGCCGCTCGGGGCAGGGCGGGTCATGCCGTTGAGCATGGTCACGTAGTAGCCGGACCTGGCCAGTACCGGTTTTTCCACGGCAGGGATGTTGTTCACCACGAACGCGTGCCCGTCATACACCGCCACCGATTGTTCCGATTGCACGGTTGGCACGTTCGGACCCATGTCGACGACACGCTGGTCGGCCACCCTCGGCGACAAAGTGCCGGGCTTCTGCTTCCAGCCGGCCGGGATCCCGTCGCGCCACATGGCGACGATGTTCATCTTTTTCGCGCCGTCAGTGAACACCACCAGTTTGTCTTCGTCCGGACCGTAGCCCATCAGCGTCGGTGTAGAGCCGGTGCCGTCGGCAATCTTGATTGACGTGAAGCGTGGCCCTCGCTCGTATGGTGCCTTCCAGGCACCACTGGCTTCGTCCGCGTGGATCTTGCCCTGCTTGTCGACTACCAGGCGGTACATGTTCTGGTTGGACGCGACATACACCGCGCCGCCATCGACTTCCGGGCCGGTGGCGAAGGAGTTGAGGAACAATTCGTCGCTGCCTTGCACGCGATAGCTGTCGATCAGTTTCAGTGTGGTGCGGTCGAGGGTAGCGACGGTTCCGCCCATGGTATTGACGACCAGGAAGCCGTTGGGGGTCATGCCCATGCCGAAGGTGGTGTCCATCGGCACGCCGACACCGTTCTTGGTCTTTTCATTGTTGAACAGTTCATCCGGAAGCTGCACTTCCCGGGTGAGCTTCATGCCGGAGCTCGGGTCCTTGTGATCGTTCTGGTCGATGCGGAACACCCGGCGAGCGCTGGCACCAATGAAGGCATCGTCGCGGGTCAGCAGGGAATAGATAGCGCCGCCCAACAATTGGTCAGTGGTGCCGGTCAACATGCGGTTCGGTTGCGCACTCATGTAATCGAGCAAACCTTTCTCGTCCTTGGCCTCGAGAAACTTGCGGGTTTGCGCGGCTTGCTCCAGACGTTGTTCAGGGGTGATCGGCTGGTAATTGGGCAGTTTGACCGGCAGGTCGACGCGGGCCACTTCGGTGAACTTGAAGTCGTCCGCGATCTTCACCTTGCGCAGCGAAAAACCGGCCCAGAACCAGTACAGGTCGGTATCGCCAACCTTGTCGCTGTACTGCACCAGGCTGCCCGACTCATTGGGCAATACACGGTAGGCGTCCGGGGTCATTTTGTACGCACCGCGCGGCACGGCGATGTCGGTGCTGTCCGAGGCCCCATCGTTCCAATGGGTCTGGTTGTTGTAGGACTGCGCCAGATAAGGGTTGGCCGGTGCGACCTGGGCCAGGGCCAGCGTCGGAACCGTCAGCAGGCCCGCCAGCAGCGTCCAATGGGAACGTAGAGCAAACATATGTTCTTCCTTTCTATTGTTGTTATGGCTTGAGGATGAAGTCTTAGAGTAACCAACCCGGGGTTCAGTCCCGAGCCCCCCGTGGCGGGGGGCCACGCTTCGCGGCGGGCTTTGCTAGCGTGTCCACTATTGATGGCGCAGTCGCAATCGGGCACCCAGGGCGTCCAGCGCCCGTCGCCTGGTCACCACGAACGAGGGAAAGAAATGCTTTCAGGTATCAAGATCGTAGAAATATGCGGGATCGGCCCAGGGCCGTTTTGTGCCATGCATCTGGCGGACCTGGGCGCGGATGTGATCGCAGTCGAACGTGAAAAACCGGTGCCGATCGGCATGACGGGCAAGGCCCCGGCCAATCCGATTCACCGCGGCAAGCGTTCGGTGGTCGCTGACCTGAAAAGCCCGGAAGGCCGTGATCTGGTCCTGAAGTTGATCGAAAGCGCCGACGTGCTGATCGAAGGCATGCGCCCGGGCGTCATGGAGCGCCTGGGTCTCGGCCCGCAGGACTGCCAGGCGCGAAACCCGCGCCTGGTCTACGGGCGCATGACCGGTTGGGGGCAGCACGGTCCGATGGCCAGTGTCGCGGGTCATGACAACAATTACATCGCCCTGTCCGGTGCGCTTTATCACAGCGGTACCGCCAACGAAGCGCCGTCGTCTCCCATCACCCTGATCGGTGATATCGGTGGCGGTGCGCTGTACCTGACGATCGGCATCCTGGCCGGTGTGCTCAATGCGCGGCAGACCGGCAAGGGCACGGTGGTCGATGCGGCCATCGTCGACGGCTCGGCGCACATGATGCAGTTGATGCTGTCGCTCAATGGTCGAGGGTTGCTCAAGGAGCAACGGGGTAAAAGCGTGCACGACGGCTCGCATTTCTACGCGACTTACCGCTGCGCCGACGACCAGTACGTGGCCGTGGGCTCGATGGAGTCGCAGTTCCATGCGCTGCTGCTCGACAAGCTCGGCTTACAGGAAGATCCGCGTTTCGCCAAACAGTGGGACATGAGCCGCTGGGAGGAACTGCGCGGCTTGCTGGCCGAGGTGTTTGCCAGCCAGCCGCGGGAACACTGGTGCGACCTGCTCGAAGGCACCGACGTGTGCTTTGCCCCGGTCCTGAGTCCCCGCGAGGCCTCGCAGCACCCGCATATGGTGGAGCGGGGCGTGTACTTCGAACGCGACGGCTTGTTGCAAACCAGCCCCGCGCCACGGTTCGATGGTCGGCTCGAGGTGCCAGGCTCGATCCCGGCCCATGGCGAGCACACGGCAGGGATCATGACAGCACTCGACGCCGGCGACCTTGCGGCAGTCTGGAAGTCGTAGCGTCTGGACGTCGCAATCACCCTGCGGGCAGCCTCGCGCCTGATGGCCCTCGGTCGGTTCGACGAGGCAAGGCGCAGGCTGGCCCGGGCGATCGGGCAGGGCGTGGATGGCTTGGCCTGCGCGGCGACGGCGCTGGAAAGCCTCATCGACCTCAGCCAGGGAGGCCTGGCGACGGCGCGCCTGCGCCTGGAATGTTATGCCCCGGCTGGCACGCAAGCCGATAGTGTGCGTGCCCTGGTGCTGTATGAGAGTGGCGAGCTCGCGCAAGCGCAACGCGTGCTCACTCAAAACCTGTCATGCAGGCCTGACGATTCTCCAGCGGATGCCTGGATCCTCAGCCGTCTGCTCATGGCGCGTATCGCCTGGGCCTGGGGTGATCAGTCGGTCAGCCACCATCACCTCGCCGTACTTGAGCAGACCGCGCGGGACAAGGCTTGCCATCGCATCCGGTGTTCAGTGTGGATCGAGCGTGCCCGTGTCGCGACGCTGGACGGTCGCGCCAAAGCGGCGGCGCAAGCGCTGGCTCAAGTGGATCGATATGTCGACTGGGCCGATACGGAGCGATTTTTCGTCGCCAACGACGTCGATACCCCAACCATCGCCCACGTGCGCCTGCACATCGCCCAGGGCCGTTTCGACCAGGCCATTGCAGCGTTGCAACCGGACATTGAGCACGCGCGGCAGCGCGGCCGTTTGCGCCGCACGCTCAAGCTGCGCTTGCTGTTGGCCATGGCCCTTGATGGCCAGGGTCGACAGAATGCGGCGATGGCGCAGTTGAGCGGGGTGTTGCCATTCGCCTACGAGGAGGGCTGGTGCAGCACTTTTGTCGAAGAGGGCCCCCGTCTGGCCGCGTTGCTGCGTCGCTTGACGCCGCCACAGCAGGTGCAGGGGTTCGTGGACGACCTGCTCAAGCGCTTTGCACACCGCAATGACACGCCGTCCAGGGCAGAAATCCGGGAAAGCGCGGCGCTGACCGAGCGTGAGTGTCAGGTGATTCGTCTGGTTGCCCGCGGCCACCCGATTATCACGGTTGCCGAGCACTTGCAGCTTTCCGCGCACACGGTAAAGGTCCATCTGCGCAATCTCTATCGCAAGCTTCACGCCCACGGCCAGGCGCAAGCTGTCGCTATCGCCAGGGCGCGGGGGGTGCTGGATTGCCCATCCGAAGCCTTTCTCTCACAGCAGCACACCGGTCGCCTTGGCCCGCATCACGGCCTGGGCGCGTCGGGTGACGCCCAGTTTTTCATTGACGTGCTTGATGTGTGCCTTGACCGTATTGGTCGAGATGTACAGGCGCTCGCTGATCTCACGGTTTGAAAAGCCTTCGGCGAGCAACTCCAGCACCGCCATCTCCCGGCTCGTGAGCCGATCATCGCGTTTGCTGTTGACCGTGGGTTGACCTGGCGGGGCCAACCGGGTTTCGCTGACCACCAGGTTGAAGTTGCCGGCGTTCGCCCTCGACGGTCGGGTCGGTTGGACCGCGCCAGCGTCCTGGGAGAAGTGTTGCAACAGGCGCAATGCCTTGGCTTCAAGCCCATGGAAGTTCAGGCGTTGGCATTCGCGCAGCGCCGTTTCCAGGCGCCTGCAGGCATCCCGGTTTTGCCCCACGGCCTGTTCGACGATGGCCAGTAGCAGCTGACTGTGCACCGGCAACGACGGCACCTGCACGCTGGTCAACCGTGCGGCAGAGCCGCGCAGATATTGCTCGGTCATCTGCGCCATGAGCAGGGCCTGCTGCCAGTTCCGTTGAAGGATCAATACGCTCAGCGTCTGCAGATTGAGCACCCCGCGATAGCTGCTTTCCTGGACATTGGCGCATTGCATAAGGCGCTCGGCGTCCTGCAGGAAGGCGCAGGCCTGTTGGAAATCGCCCCGGCAGGCGGACACTTGCGACAGGCCCATCAGGGCTTGCAGGATGGACAGGTAATGACCGCTGGCCAGTTGCATGGCCTGATGCAGGAGCCGCTCGCACTCATCAAGTTCTGCGCGCTGCAAATGCAACTTGCCCTGCAACACCCGCAAGCGTCCAAGCAACATCACATGCCGGTCGCCGTCGGCCTGTAGCAATGACAGGTTGTGCTGCAACAGGCGCTCGGCCAGATCGCTCTCACCGCACAGAATCATCAGGCAGATGCGCTGGATATTGACCTGTACTTCCCGGACCAGGCAACCCTGGCGGCGGGCCTGTTCGACGGCGAGCATCAGGATCTGCTGGGCCTGGGCGGTTTCGCCGTTGCTCATGGCCAGGCGCGCAAGGATGAACGTGCAGACGAACGACATGTGGCGTTGATCGTCACCCAAGTGATCGAGTGCTGCCTGGCAGTGCTCCGTGGCCAGCGTGCCGTGGCCCTGCAAACCGTTGATGGCGCCGCACAAGGCTTGCCAGCGTGCCAGCAGGCGTCGGTTCTGTTCGGCCGTGGGTTGTGGCAGGAAGCGATTCAGTTGCGCCAGGCAAACCTGCGCTTCATCCAGGCGCACATTCATCATCAGGGCGCAGGCATTGAGGACCACCAGTTGCGGCGTGCTGGTCAGCAAGCCGGCGGGCAAACGGCCATGCCAGTCGAGCAGGCGTGGCAGATTGCGCCCCGACAACAGCCAGTCCGGATTGAGGGTGGCCATGTAATTGGCGGCCACATCGGCGCGGCCGGCACTGAAGGCCAGGTCGATGGCATCTTCGATGAAGCCCGCCGCACTCAAGCCCCGGCAGGCGCGCAGGCGTAGTCGATTGACTGGGTTGAGGTCGATTCGTCCCTGCAGGGCCTGCGCCACGGCCGGCAGGATGCAATGCCATTGACCCTGACTGTCCAGCGGCTGGAAGAACGTATGGGCGCGCAGCATTTCACCCAGGAATGATGTGTCGTGGTGTTCCTCCCACAACTCAGCGCACAGGGCTTCGTTAAACCGTGGCAAATAGGCCAGGCCGCACAGCAGGCTGCATTGTTCCGCATTCAGGTGGGCCAGCAATTCACGTTCCAGGTAGTCGTACAGCATCGCTCGTGCGCCTGTTGCCGAATTGACCAGCAGGCGTGTGCCCGCGCACCAACCCGCAGCCTGCTGCCAGATCGCCTCGCAGCCCGCGTCGCCGGTTGTCGGGGCGAACCGGCGCACCAGGTCGTCGGACTCCTGGCGGGAAAAGGCCAGCGCCCGGTGATCGAGCTCCAGCAGTTCACCCTCGAGCATCAGGCGCGGCAGGTTCCAGGCCGGGCGTTGTCGGCAACTGACCCACAGTTCAATCGCGGCGGGGGAATGCAGCAGCAGGTGGTCGATCCAGGCATCGAGTGCGGTATCGGCCCTGGCCGGGTAATCGTCAAGGATCAGGGTCCAGGGTTGTTTCGATCCTTCAAGCCAGCTGAGCAATGCGACCGCCGTATTGACGGGCTGCGCCAGGTCGGCGAGCTGCTCGGCGATGCGTGTGCAAAACCGGGCCAGGGTCAGGGGTTGTCCCGCCAGATCGAGTTGCAGGATTCGCGGTGCCGGTACGGATCGGGTCATGCATTGTCTGATCAACGAGGTCTTGCCATAACCTGCCGGTGCGCAGAGCAGGCGCAGTCGTTGCGGTTTTTCCAGTAACTGAGCGGTCAGATGTTGGCGTGGTAGCAACCACGGGGAAGACGAGGGTACCTCGGCGTTCAGGCTGATCGGTTTGCAGGCTTCAAGAGAGAGAGGTGAAAGGGACTGCGACATGTCGTTCTCCCGGGCCTTTGGGCGATGCGCTTGCGTTCGGTCCACAGCATCCGCAGGCTGGCCATCGCCGGCAATACCCTTTTCGGTTGAAACGTCAGCGCTTCTCTTGCGGCTACACCGGATCCACTGTGGGAGCCGGCCACCAAACAAAATCACTGACGAACCGCGTTACTTCCCGTATCGACACCATCCCCCTAATCACCCAAACGGGTAACCCGAAATCACCCCATCAGGGAATGTCAGCGTGATGGCACAGTCCCTACTGTTGGCGCTCCAACACAAACCGTAGTTCGGGGAGCCGCATGACAAAAACAACAAAGTGCGCAATCTTTCAACCGCACCTGCTGACAGCAGCCGTTGCACTGGGGATTAGCGCGCAGGCTTGCGCTGTAAATTTCGATATGGGTGAGATTGAGGGCAGTTTCGATTCATCGCTGTCAGTGGGGGCCAGTTGGGCGGTGCGCGGGCCAGATCCGGATTTCATCTCCAACTTCAATTCCCAGGGCGTTCGGGGGGGCGCCTCGTCGCGGACCAACGATGACAACCGCCTGAATTTCAATAAGGGCGAAACCTTCTCGAAGATCTTCAAGGGCGTGCACGACTTGGAACTGAAATACGGCGACAGCGGCGCGTTTGTGCGCGGCAAGTACTGGTACGATTTCGAACTGATGGACGAGAGTCGTCCGTTCTACGAAATCGACGATCACGGCCGCCAGCGTGCAGCGAAGTCGTCAGGGGCGATGTTCCTCGACAGCTTCGTCTACCACAACTACACGATCGACGAATTGCAGGGCAACGTACGCCTGGGCAAACAGGTGGTGAGTTGGGGCGAGAGCACCTTCATCGGTAACTCGATCAACAGCATCAACCCGATCGACGTGGCAGCGCTGCGTCGTCCGGGGGCCGAGGTCAAGGAAGGGCTGATCCCGGTGAACATGCTGTACGTGTCCCAGGGCCTGACGGAAAACGTCACCGCCGAGGCGTTCTACCAGATCGAATGGGCGCCGTCGGTGATCGATAACTGTGGCACCTTCTTCGGCAACGACGTTACGCCCGAAGGCTGCAACGATCGCGCCGTGATCGCCGGTCTCGATCTACCACCCGGCGTTGGCAGCAACTCCGGCTCAGGCCTGCAAGTGGCGGGCTCCGGTGCACAGGGCGGCGGCGTCGATGATGCCTACGTGACGCGTACCAAGACCCGTGATGCCCGAGACAGCGGCCAGTTCGGCGTGGCGTTGCGCTGGTTCGCGCCTGACCTGAACGACACCGAGTTCGGGGCTTACTTGCTCAACTACCACAGCCGTAACCCCAACCTGGACTTCACCCGCGCCACCGTGACCACTAACACCGGCGCGGGCCTGGCGACCGTACCAGGGGCGATCAACTCGATCCGCACCGCGACGTACCATGTGGTTTACCCCGAGGACATTCGTCTCTACGGCTTGAGCTTCGCGACCAACGCCCTCGGTACATCGCTGGGGGGTGAGATCAGCTACCGGCCAAATATGCCACTGCAACTCAACGGTGCCGACCTCAACCTGGCCGCCACGGGCAACAAGAACGCACCTTCGTTTGTCGCGGGGCGCTCGCAGAACGTCGCCGGTGCTCCACTGGACGGCTATGTGCGGATGCCGGTGCTGCAAACCCAATTCAGCGCAACGCGTTTCTTCGATCAGGTGATGGGTGCCAGCCGGCTGACCCTGGTGGGCGAGGTGGGCTACAACCGTATCAACGGCCTGGGGGACGCTGACGGCACTGACATGCGTTTCGGTCGCAGCACGATTTTCGGCGCAGGCTTACTGGCGACGGGCCCAGGAGCTGGTGCCACCGGTGCGCAAACCTGCGCCGGTGCGCCGAGCCAGGTACCGGGTGTGGCAGCCGGAGTGACGAGGCCGAGCAACCCGCAACAGGAATGCAACAGCCACGGTTTCTACACCACCGATTCCTGGGGTTATCGCCTGCGCGGTCGACTCGACTATCCGAACGTGTTTGCCGGGGTGAACCTGGCGCCGAACCTCGCCTGGTCCCATGACGTCGAGGGTAATGGCCCGAATTTCGAGGAAGGCCTCAAGGCCATCAGCGTCGGGGTGGATGCCGACTACGCCAACCTCTATACCGCGAGCCTCAGCTACACGGATTTCTTTGGCGGCGATTTCAACACCAATGCCGATCGCGACTACGTGGCCTTGAGCCTCGGCGTTAACTTCTGATAGCCCAACAGCAAAGGATCGAGACCATGAAAAAAATCATTCTTGTTGCATGCGGCACCCTTGCGCTGAGTCTGTTATCCACCAGCATTCTGGCCGCTGTTTCCGAGCAGGAAGCGGCAAAACTGGGTACCAGCCTGACGCCCCTCGGCGGGGAAAAGGCCGGCAATGCCAGCGGCAGCATCCCCGCCTGGACCGGAGGCCTGAAACCCGGCGCCGCGCCGATGACCAACGACTTTCTCGGCAACCCGTTCGAAGGAGAGAAGCCGCAGTTCGTGATCACCGCCGCCAATGCCGCGCAGTACAAGGCCAACTTGACCGCCGGGCAACAGGCGATGTTCCAGCGCTACCCCGACAGCTACAAAATCCCCGTGTACAAGACCCAGCGCACAGCCTCGGCGCCCCAAGAGGTCTACGACGCGGCGAAGAAAAGCGCGGTGACCACCGAGGCGACCAATGGCGGTTATGCGCTGAAGAACTTCGAACAATCGCACTACTACGCGTTCCCGATTCCCAGGAACGGACTGGAAGTGGTGTGGAACCACCTGACACGTTCACGGGGCACCAACTTCATCAACCGCCAGGCCCAGGCGACGCCGCAAACCAATGGCGACTACACCATCGTCGACATCGAAATCGCGGCGGGTTTGCCGTGGAAAATGGTCGATGCCAAGCCCGAGGACACCGCCAACATCCTGTTCTTTGCCAAGCAGACGGTGACCGCGCCGGCACGGATGGCGGGCAGTGTGCTGTTGATCCACGAGACCCTCGACCAGGTCAAGGAGCCGCGCATGGCCTGGGCCTACAACGCCGGCCAGCGCCGCGTGCGCCGGGCGCCGCAAGTGGCCTATGACGGCCCGGGCACCGCCGCCGACGGCATGCGAGTGGCGGACAACGCCGACATGTACAACGGCGCGCCGGATCGATACGACTGGAAACTGATCGGCAAGAAGGAGATCTACGTCCCGTACAACAATTACCAGCTGCAATCGCCGAAACTCAAGTACGCCGACATCATCAAGCCCGGCCATATCAACCAGGACCTGACCCGCTACGAGCTGCATCGGGTGTGGGAAGTGGAGGGTACGTTACGCCCGGGTGAGCGCCACATCTACGCCAAGCGTCATATGTACTTCGACGAGGACACCTGGGCGGCGGTGGAAATCGACCAGTACGACGGTCGCGGTCAACTGTGGCGTGTCAGCGAGGGGTATCTGGTCAACGATTACCAACAAGGCGTGGCGGTCTACGCCGGGATCGGCATCTATGACCTGATCGCCGGGCGCTACCTGGTGTCGAACCTGGGCAACGAAAACAAGCGCGGCACCGACTACAGCTATAAGCCCACCATGGCCGACTTCACCCCGGCGGCCCTGCGTAACGCCGGTATTCGCTAGGCACCACCGATCGCTCCCGAGCTGATCGTTCCCGCGCTCTGCGTGGGAACGATCTATACAAGCGTCAATCCAGCCAGCCCCGGGTGCGGGCGATCGCCAGGGCCTGGGTGCGGCTGTGGGCACCGAGCTTGACGTTGATTTTGTGCAGGTGCGACTTGACCGTGCATTCGCCGAGGAACAATTTCTGCGCGATGGTGCGGTTGCGATGCCCGGCGGCCAACAGATGCAATACCTGTGTTTCTCTTGGGGTAAGGGTGATGGGGGGGATGCCGAGCCGACCAAGCACTTGCGTGACAAAGGCCGGATCAATACCCCTGTCGGCATGCGCGCATCGCTGCTCGTCCCAGCGTCGTAACAGCGCCGCCAAGGGCTCACCTTCGTCAATCAAACACTGCCAGAAACCGCCATCGCCCGCCAAACGCAAGGCGCGGTCGAGTGTCTGCATGGCCAATCGATTTTGCTTGAGACCGCCCTGAGCCATGGCCAACAGCAATTGCAGCCTGATTTCCCGGGGACGATTCTGTTGTGGGGTGTGAAGCGCCAACAGCAGATCGTCGACCGCAGCGTTGTAATTGCCTTGGGCAATGCGCAGGCGCTGGGATGCGATCAGCGGGATGTCGAATTCGCCAGTGGCCAATCCGCAAAACCGTCGGTCGCTGATGGTTAGCGATGTTTGCAAGGCCACCTGCGCCACATCCAGCTGGTTGTTCAGGGTCGCCACCCGGGTGCGTTCCAGCCAGGCTGCGCATTGGGCTTGCGCGCAGCCCGATTGTTGCCCGAACCGCTCAAGCTCGATCAAGTGGCGCAACCAGCTTTCTCGCTCGCCACGCATCAGGGCCAGGCGAGCCAGCAGCACGTGGCTGATGACCAGGGCATCGGCTACGGCGATCCGCCGGACTTCGGGCAGGATGTCTGTCAGTCGCTGCCCGGCCTCATGGAGTTCACCGCGCTCATAAAACGCAAGGGCCGTGAGCGCATCGCGCAACGGGTCTGGGCAGGGTGCCACGTGACGGGGGGCAAGGAGGCCAGGCATGACAGTGATCCCGGTAAATTCAGCCACGATCCTCTGTTTTCCGGCCGTCGGGGAGTAGCAAATTCGCAGGTGCCATTCTCCCACCAGCGTACGTTCCTTCGGACGCCGTCAACTTCATCCCAGGCTTCACTCATTCGACTGTCGCCCCGGCAAAGATCCTCTGTAGGCGCTGGCAAGCCAGCGCCTACATAACCGATGCCCCCCGATGCGGGGAGTTCTGCCGGGGCCAGCAAACATCCGAGCATAGGGCTTACGCGCCCTGAGAGGATTTTGTGCATGTCAGCCCTGAGTGATTCCCCTTACGCCGCCTGGATCGGGCGCAGCGAGCACACCACCGAGCATTTGAGTTCGGGCCTGGTCAAGCGCATCGCCGCAACCCTGGGTGATGTCGCCCCTGAACCGGGCCAGCCATTGCCCGCGCTCTGGCACTGGGCATTCTTTCAGCCCGCGGTAGAAGAAACCGGGCTCGGCCTGGACGGTCACCCGGCCCACAACGACCTGCTGCCACCGACCCACAATCGCAATCGGATGTGGGCGGGCGGACGCGTGGAATTCTACGAGGCGCTGCGGGTGGATGCCCAGGCAACGCGTACCACGACCGTGATGAATATCGAGGAAAAATCCGGGCGCAGCGGTTCGCTGCTGTTTGCGACCCTGCGTCACGACTACACCCAGGACGGGCAACTGGCGATTCGCGAGGAGCAGGACATCGTCTATCGCGACCCGACCCCACCTCGGCTCGCCAGTGGCGAAGCCTTGCCCCTGGCCGGTTGGCAAGAATCGATCACGCCCAGCCCGACCTTGCTGTTTCGCTACAGCGCCGTGACCTTCAACGGCCATCGCATCCACTACGACTGGCCCTATGTCACTCAAGCCGAGGGCTATCCCGGCCTGGTGGTGCAGGGGCCGTTGATTGCCACGCTCAACCTGCACGTCTTCCGCCGCGCCCACCCGCAGGCGCGAATCCGGCGCTTTGACTATCGCGGCATCCGGCCGTTGATCTCGCCACAGCCCTTCATGGTCGGTGGACGCCTGTATGCACCCGGCAGGGCCGAGCTCTGGGCCGGCGACGACGGCGGAATCGCCCAGCGCGCCGAACTGATTTTCGACTGATTTGCGGCCTTCTCCTGGCAGCCCCATAACAACAATCGAGGACACCCGATGAACCCCAACAGTGACGAACTCAATGCGATCCGTGAAGGTGTGCGTGCGTTGTGCGCTGAATTCGATGCCAGCTACTGGCGTGGGATCGATGAGCAAAAAGGCTTCCCGGAAGCCTTCGTCGAAGCATTGACCAAGGCCGGTTGGCTGGCGGCGATGATCCCGGTGCAATACGGCGGCTCGGGCCTGGGCCTGGCCGAAGCCTCGGTGATCCTGGAGGAGGTGAACCGTTGCGGCGGCAACTCCGGCACCGTGCACGGGCAGATGTACAACATGTTCACCCTGCTGCGTAATGGCAGTGAGGCGCAGAAAAGCTACTACCTGCCGAAACTGGCCAGCGGCGAACTGCGTTTGCAGTCGATGGGGGTTACCGAGCCAACCACCGGCACCGACACCACCAAGATCAAGACCAGCGCCGTGCGCAAGGGCGATAAATACGTGATCAACGGCCAGAAGGTATGGATCTCGCGCATCCAGCATTCCGACCTGATGATCCTGCTGGCTCGCACCACACCCTTGGCACAAGTGACGAAAAAGTCCGAGGGCATGTCGATTTTCCTCGTCGATCTGCGCGAAGCCATCGGCAATGGCCTGACCGTGCAGCCCATCGCCAACATGGTCAATCACGAGACCAACGAGTTGTTCTTCGACAACCTGCAGATTCCAGCCGACAGCCTGATTGGCGAGGAGGGCAAGGGCTTCAAGTACATCCTCGATGGCCTGAATGCCGAGCGCACCCTTATCGCCGCCGAGTGCATTGGCGACGGACGCTGGTTCATCGAGAAAGCCAGCGCCTATGCCCGCGATCGCGTGGTCTTCGGCCGTCCTATCGGACAGAACCAGGGTGTGCAGTTCCCGATTG
Source organism: Pseudomonas serbica (assembly GCF_028823535.1). Lineage (GTDB taxonomy): Bacteria > Pseudomonadota > Gammaproteobacteria > Pseudomonadales > Pseudomonadaceae > Aquipseudomonas > Aquipseudomonas serbica. The sequence goes on from NZ_JAQIYM010000008.1 coordinate 133,641, forward strand.
CCGAGGCCCACATCGAAATCGAAGCCGCCGACCTGATGCGCTGGCGTGCCTGCGCTGAATACGACAGTGGGGTCAACGCCGGCGCCAGCGCCAACATGGCCAAATACCTGGCCGCCAAAGCCTCCTGGGAGGCCGCCAATGCCTGCCTGCAAACCCACGGCGGTTTCGGTTTCGCCTGCGAATACGACGTGGAGCGCAAATTCCGCGAGACGCGGCTGTACCAAGTGGCGCCGATCTCCACCAACCTGATCCTGTCCTACGTCGCCGAGCACCTGCTCGAACTGCCACGCAGTTTTTAAGGGCAAATCGATGAGCCATACCCGTTCGCTGGCGACTTTTCTCGCCCGCCTGAGCTATGCAGACCTGCCGGAAGCGGTGCTTGCCCGCTCAGAAGACCTGTTCCTTGACTGGCTGGGTTCCGCCCTGGCCAGCCAGGGCGCGCACCCGATCCCCTTGTTCGAGCGCTACGCCGCGACCATGGGCCCGACCCACGGCCCGGCGACACTGCTGGTCAATGGCCTTGGCACCTCGGCGTACTTCGCCGCGCTGGTCAATGCTGCCTCCTCACACCTGGTCGAGCAGGACGATCTGCACAACAGCTCCGTACTGCACCCGGCCACCGTGGTCTTTCCCGCCGTGCTGGCCGCGGCCCAGGACCTGGGCAAGTTCGGTGCCGAGCTGCTGTTGGCCGCCGTGGCTGGTTATGAAGCCGGCATCCGCCTCGGTGAATTCCTCGGCCGCTCCCATTACCGGATTTTCCACACCACGGCGACCGTCGGCACCCAGGCCGCCGGACTCTGGGAATTTCTGTGCGATGCAGACGATTCCCCCGACAACACGCTGTCCCGCGCCGAACTGGAAGACAAGTTCCGCCGCTTGCTGGCGTTTGCCGGCGAAATGAATGGTGATCAGGCCGGAGTATTGATCGCCCGGGTCTGGGCGCTGCGTGATGCACTGAACCTCAAGGGTTTGATGGAGAACATCCATGAGCAATGACCAGAACAACCTGCGTCCGCTGGACGGCATTACCGTGATCAGCCTCGAACATGCCATTGCCGCGCCATTCTGCACGCGGCAACTGGCGGATCTGGGCGCACGGGTGATCAAGGTTGAGCGTCCTGGCAGCGGCGACTTTGCCCGAGGGTATGATCAGCGCGTACGTGGCATGGCCTCGCATTTCGTCTGGACCAATCGCTCCAAGGAAAGCATCGCGCTCGATCTCAAGCAGCAGGAGGCCCAGGTCATTCTCGACCAGCTATTGCAGCAGGCCGACGTGCTGGTACAGAACCTTGCACCGGGCGCCGCCGCGCGGATGGGGCTGTCGTTCGAGACGTTGCACAAAGACTATCCGCGACTGATTGTCTGCGACATTTCCGGTTATGGCGAAGGCGGTACCTACGAAGACAAGAAGGCTTATGACCTGCTGATCCAGAGCGAAAGCGGCTTTTTGTCCGTGACCGGTAACGCCGCAGAGGAGGGCATGGCCAAGGCCGGCTGTTCGATCGCCGACATTTCGGCCGGCATGTACGCCTACACCGGCATTCTCTCGGCGCTACTGTTGCGGGACAGGACCGGGCAGGGCAGTCGTGTCGAGATTTCGATGCTGGAAAGCCTGGTCGAATGGATGGGCTTCCCGATGTACTACGCCTTCGAGGGCGCCACGCCACCGCAGCGCACGGGAGCGTCACACGCGACGATTTATCCCTATGGCCCATTTCCGTCAGGTGACGGCGGCACGGTCATGATCGGGCTGCAAAACGAACGTGAATGGATGCAGTTTTGCGTCACGGTGCTCAAGCGTCCCGAGTTGATCGACGACGAACGCTTCATCACCAACTTCAAACGCTCGGACAACCGTCAGGCTTTGCGCGCCATCATCCATGAAGTGTTTGCCCAACTGGATGCCGCCACCGTCATCGAAAGGCTCGATGCCGCGCAGATCGCCAACGCCCAGGTCAACGACATGTCCGGCGTCTGGGCACATCCGCAGCTCAAGGCCCGAGGCCGCTGGACAGAGATCGCCAGCCCGGTGGGCATTCTGCCGACGCTGTTGCCGCCGGCCAGCAGCAATGCATTCTCACCGCGCATGGCGGCCGTACCTGGGCTGGGTCAGCACAGCAACACACTCCTGGCCGAATTGGGTTACAGCGCCATGGATATTCAGCGCCTGAGCGAAACAGGCATTGTCCAGAACGGTTGAGGGAGGCATGTGTATGTCCATTCTGTGGATTCGCTCGGCACTGTTCGTGCCCGGCAATCGACCTGAACGATTCGCCAAGGCACTGGCCAGTGGCGCCGACGCAGTCATCATCGATTTCGAAGATGCGGTACCGCCAGCGGATAAAGCCTTGGCCCGAGAGCATCTGCAAGCGTTTCTAAAGCAAAATCCAGACGCCCGGCTATTGGTACGGGTCAATGCGGCGGGAACCGATGAACACGAGGCCGACCTGGCGCTCTGTCGTCAGCAACCCGGCGTCAGCGCCGTCATGCTGCCCAAGGCCGAGTCAGTCGGCCAGGTGAACCACGCCGCCGCAACTGGCAAACCTGTCTGGCCCATCATCGAAAGCGCGCTGGGTGTGCTTGCGATCGGCGCCATTGCCTCCTGCAAGGGCGTGCAACGCCTGACGTTCGGCGCACTGGACCTGGCGTTGGACCTGGGGTGGAAGGTGGGCAGTCCGGCTGTGGAAACGCTGTTCGACCAGACGCGTTTTGCGCTGTTGTTGCATTCTCGGGTCAACGATCTGCCCGCGCCGCTGGACAGCGTCTACCCGAATTTCGAAGATGACGCCGGGCTAGGCGCGGCAATGCGCCGTGCCCGCGACATGGGCATGGGCGGTGCCTTGTGCATCCATCCGCGGCAAGTGCCCGTTGTGCATGCGGCACTGGCACCCAGTGCCGAAGAATTGGCGTGGGCGCACCGCGTGGTGAGTGCGGCCGAGTGCGGCGAGGCAGCGTTCAAGGTGGATGGGGAAATGGTCGATGCACCGGTGCTGGGTCGAGCGCGCAGGTTGTTGGCGATGGGCTAAGGAGCAAAAGATCGCAGCTCCTACAGGGTTTTGGCACATCCTGCAGGAGCTTGCCTTGCGCTGGATTCATCGGTCGAATCGAGCCAGTGTGCGCTCAAGTCCTTCCCGACATTCGATGACCATGCGCGCCACCAAATCGGCGCACGTCGGTAGGTCGTCAACCAATCCGATGACCTGACTGGCGCAGATCAGACCGGCGCCAGTATCACCCGACTCCAATCCCTCCAGCCCTCGTTGGCCCGATAAGAGGTGCTGTAAGTCGTCATAACCAGCGCCGCCAGGGCGTCGTTCGAGTTCGATGATCTGCCGTGAGACGGGACTGTTGAAAAAACGCGCCGTTCGCTTGAGCGTTCGCTTGATCAAAACGGTGTCACGTTCAGTGGCTGCTAACAGAGCATGCTTGATGTCGTCATGGAGAATGGACTCTTGGGTCAGCATAAAACGCGTGCCCATGTTCACACCCTCCGCACCGAGAAGCAGCGCGGCGGCCATGCTGCGCCCATTGGCGATCCCGCCGGAAGCAATGTAAGGGATTTTCAGTACCTTACCCAACGCAGGCAGCATGATCAGGGCAGGGACGTCGTCCTCACCGCAATGCCCGGCTGCTTCGAAGCCATCAATGGAAATCACATCAGCGCCGTAGCGTTCAGCGGACAAGGCATGCCGGACCGAAGTGCACTTATGGATAATTTTAATCCCTTGCTCCTTCAGTCTGGCTATCACGGGCTGGGGATTGTTGCCGGCGGTCTCGACGATGCGAATATCACTGTTGACGATGGCCTCGATCCAGCCGTCGTAATTCACATTGCTGGCGGTCAGCGATAGCGTGAGATTCACGCCAAACGGCTTGGAAGTGAGTTCACGGGTGCGCTCGATTTCATGACGCAAGTCATCCGGCGTCGGCTGCGTTCGCGCCGCCACCATGCCCAAGGCACCCGCATTCGAGACAGCCGCGGCCAGTTGCGCACGACCAACCCACTGCATGCCCCCTTCGACGATGGGGAACTGGATGCCCAGCAACTCGGTAATGCGGGTTTTCATGATGTTCATTCAAGGGTCTTTTCAGGGGCGGTGGAGAAGCATTGCTGGTGGATTACTGGCGACCGGGAAAATCTGGCTCGCGTTTTTCGAAGAACGCCTTCACACCTTCCTCCAACGCTGGAGAATCGAAGAGTATCTGTTGTCGCTCTGCTTCATACGCCAGTTGCGCGCGCAGATCATTGCTGCTGGCCGCCGCACATAGCTGGCGCGCCTCAATGATGCCGTCAGCGGGTAAACGCGCCAGCTGCCGGGCCATCTGCGTGGCGACAGTCAGCAGCGCACCATCATCGACACAAGCCTGGATCAATCCCCATTGCTCGGCTTTCTCAGCCGAGAGGCGTTCTCCCGTAAGACACAGTGCCAACGTACGGGCGGGGCCGAGGCGCCGTTGGAGAAACCAACTGGCACCCATGTCCGGAACCAACGCCAGTTTTTTGATGAACGGCAGGTAGAAATAGGCAGAGCGTGCGGCAAACACGATATCGCCCGCCAGCGCCAAGCCGACACCACCGCCTGCTGCCCCTCCGTTCAATGCAATGACAATCGGCACGGGAAGCTCATGCAGCTCGGTGATCAGCGGGTTGACCGAGTTGCGCATGACTTTCCCGGCGCGGGTGCCTCGCGACTCCTCCTGGTCATTGAAAGCACCACTGCCCAGATCAGCACCACAACTGAATAATTTTCCATTGGCCGTCAGCAGCAACGCGCGCACTGACTTATCGGTGCGCACCTGCGCGAGTGCGTCCCTGAGCTCGCTAACCAAATCGGCGCCGATGGGATTGAGTCGCTGCGGCAGATTCAGGGTAATACAGGCTACGCAATCTTCCCGGGTGTACATGATGGTCTGGTAACTCATGCAGGCTTTCCTTAGTGACTGAAGCATTGGCCACAACTGAGCGCACCGTTGATTCGCGATGATGCCAAGCGAAGGCTCTTGTTCAACGCTATCGCGAACGATGGGGTGCCGGGAGCTACCCGGAACAGGGGGGAAGCCTGCGCAAGAACACAGGATCGTTCGCAATGCCCCCCCGGTAGGGGGAGGACGAACCGGACGTTTACCTGACGTTACCTCGGCCCGCTCAGTGTCCTGATGCGTGAAGCCCAGACTGCGCGTGAGGCGATCGATAACCTCTGTCGCTATATGCGGCTTGTAAACGCGTCTCTACTGACAAGCGTCGAGGAGCACGACGATTGGTCAGTTGTTCGGTTGGAGGTGGTGTTAACAGAAGCGCACGGATCGGTTCGGCAGGTGACCGAGTTGTCCATGGGCGTGCTCTACCGCAGTATTGCCGAACTCTTAGGACCCCGTTGGAAGCCCAGAAGTGTTTGTCTTGAGCACCGTCCACCGCGTGGTCCGACTCTCCACAAAACGATGTTCGGTGGCACTGTGGAGTTCAATGCAGATTTCAACGGCATCGTCTGCGCCACACAGCAGTTGAGTTCACCGCTGTCCCCCTCGGACTCTCGCATGGCGCTCTATGCGCGCCGCATCCTGGATAACGCCCTTTCCTGCGCCGGTGAAAGTTCGGCGCATAACGCTCGGCGAACCATCATCGCGTTCCTGCCAACTGGCCGTTGCACGGCGGACCAAGTGGCGAAGACGCTGGGCATGGATCGACGTACGCTCCATCGGCATCTGCTCGCTGAAGGAACGAATTTCTCGTTGTTGCTGCGCACTGTTCGATCAGAGTTTGCCTCTCGACATCTTATCGATAGTGACGGTTCACTGGCAGAAGTTGCCGACCTGCTCGGGTTCTCAACCCCGAGCGCGTTCGGCTTCTGGTTCAGGAAAAACTTCGGCATGACGGCATTGATGTGGAGGAAAAGCCAAGGGCGTGGTGCGCCAAGAGTTGGACCGGAGTGACCAGTGATCACAGCTACAATCTGTGCTCGTTGGCTCGCAAAGGAAACGCACGGTAGCGTCCGTGGGTTCTGAACCGGTCGACTGATCAGCAGGTTGTCACCGATATCAGGTGTGTAACCCGGGTGATGCCTGGCTCTCGCGGTAGGCTGTGACCCAACTCGAGGGCGTCTGGCCAAATTGGCCACGGAACCAGCGGGAAAAGTCACCGGCAGAGGAAAAACCAATCAGCTCGGCGACCTCATATAGCCGACGCTTACTGTTGGCCAGGTATTCTTCGGCGAGTTCGGCACGCACGGCATTGATGATGGTGGTGACGCTTTGCCCTTCCACCGCAAGGTGCCGGTTCAGCGTGCGTCGATGTACGCCCAGGTGCTGGGCAACGCCATCGACGGAACACAGGCCGCCCGGCAACAACATCTTGACCACCTGGCGCACCTGCTGCGTCGGCTCGTCGCGCAGGTTGGCCAACAGCAGGTCCAGGGATCGCTTCACTTCGCGATGCAGCGTCGGGTCTGCCGCAGGAATGGCCGCGTCGAGATCGCGCGCGCGGCAAACGATGGCATTGAATTCCTGGGAGAACTCGATCGCCGTTCCCAGCACACGGTGATGGACCTCCAGGCTGGCGGGTCGCTCGTGGGTAAAGCTGACCCTGACTGGCCGGAAAGTCTGCCCGCTGAGATTGCTCAACGTGCGCACAATAATCCCGGTCGCCTGTTCGATCGCCTGGCGCCAGACGCCATGATGGCCTTGCATGTTCACACCCATATGCAACAGGACCAGGTCACCGAGATCTTCAAGCCGTAGCTCCACGCCAGCGTTATGCAGTCGGGAGTAGCGCGCGCAGGACAGCAAGGCTGCGCGCAGGGTCGGCTCTTCGCGAATGAGCAGCGCCAGCATCCCGAAGTTGGACAGTTGCCTCGATTGCGCCAGCAACAGCCCGAACGCCTCATGGCCAGACAGGCGCGCTGACTCCTCCAGCAGCCAGCCGACCGAATCGCTGCTGATCATGATGTTCGGATCGGCCAGGATACTGGCCGGCAGCTTGGCCAGGCGCAGCATGCGAAACGGGTCCAGCCCTACGGAGTGGGCCACTTGCTCATAGTGGGTCAGGCTGGCACTGCGGGTCAGGGTGTACATGCTGGGCTGTCCCAAAATCACAAGATTGTGTCCTCCCAAGCTTAGTGCAGGACGCCCCGCCAGAGCTACCTTCAGGTCGCTGAAAGTAGAGGAGGCCGCACCTCGTCGGCCATCCGCTGGATAACAACAATAAAACCCATGAGGAGGCTGCATGGCCTTTCACCCAATCGCCAACGATGACGCCGCTGGTTGCGTCAACGTTGCACGCAAATATGCCTGGGTAGTCTTTGCACTGACCTTCGGCCTGTTGATTTCCGATTACATGTCGCGCCAGGTGCTCAATGCGGTGTTCCCGCTGCTCAAGGGCGAGTGGGCACTGAGTGATGGCCAGCTTGGCTTGCTCAGTGGCATTGTCGCCCTGATGGTCGGCCTGCTGACGTTCCCGCTGTCGCTGATGGCCGACCGTTTCGGCCGGGTCAAGAGCCTGGCGCTGATGGCGCTACTGTGGAGCCTGGCCACGCTGGGCTGTGCCTTGGCGCAGGACTACCAACAGATGTTCATCGCGCGCTTCATGGTCGGCGTCGGCGAAGCCGCCTACGGCAGCGTCGGCATCGCACTGGTTATTTCGGTATTTCCGAAACACATGCGCGCCACCCTGGCCAGCGCGTTCATGGCCGGCGGCTTGTTCGGCGCTGTGCTGGGCATGGCCCTGGGTGGCGCGATCGCGGCGAAGCTGGGCTGGCGCTGGTCGTTCGCCGGCATGGCGTTGTTCGGCCTGTGCCTGGCGGTGCTGTACCCGATCATCGTCAAGGAAGCGCGCATTGCGCCGCAACGTGCGGCGCGGGCCCTGGACAAGGGGGCGCAGGACCTGCGCCCGTTGCGCACGCTGTGGTCCAGCCGTTCGGTGGTGGCGACCTATGTGGGCAGTGGTTTGCAGTTGTTCGTCGGCGGCACGTTGATGGTGTGGATTCCCAGCTACCTGAACCGCTACTACGCCATGCCGACGGACAAGGCCGGCGGTATGGCGGCCCTCATTGTGCTGTGCAGCGGTGTGGGGATGATTTTGTGCGGCATGCTCAGCGATCGGCTGTGTCGCAACTCACCGCAGCGCAAGGTCAGCCTGGCCATCGCTTTCTGCCTGGGCAGTTGCCTGCTGCTGTCGGCGGCGTTCGCGCTGCAGGCGGGGCCCGTGCAATTGCTGTTGATCTGCCTGGGCATGCTGATTGCCACCGGGACCACCGGCCCTAGCGGGGCGATGGTTGCCAACCTGACCCATTACTCGGTGCACGGCACCGCGTTCGCCACGTTGACTCTGGCCAACAACCTGCTGGGCCTGGCTCCGGGGCCATTCATTACCGGCCGGGTGTCCGACCTGGTCGGCCTGCATGCCGCGTTTCAACTGGTCCCTCTGGTCAGCCTCGCGGCAGCGGCGGTGTTCTTCTACGCCAAATGCCACTACTACAAAGACATTGCCCGTTTAACGGGTGGCAGCGTCGCGACCCCTGTCAGTGGCGCCGCGTCAGAGGTGAAGTTGTGAGTCGTTCAAGTGTTGGTGTGTTTTTCGATTGCCCCGGGTGCCGGATCGGCAAACGCCAGCAGGAGCAAGGTGCGCAACCTTCTCAAGGGCTGCCGGGCCGCCTGCGCGAGATGCTGCACTGGGGCTTTTGAATACAGGCTTCATAAAGGTTTATGGCAGGGCTTCACTGGGCTGGCTCCTCGTTACAGTGAGGCTCACCACCGGTGTCACAAGCACCGGTTTTCGCGGCGACTGTACCAGCAGTCGTCTTTTTTTGGTGCGTTGAAAGGGTTGGGGACAGCGCTCCCTGTCAGGGAGCGACCGTTTGTTTCTGCGCACGACGCCACGCCGCTGGCGGCATGCCGAACTGGTTGATGAACCAGCGGGTGAAGGAGCTGGCCATGGAGAAGCCGAACATGTCGGCGATGCGGCTCATCGAGTGATTCGGGTTTTCCAGATAACGCAGCGCCAGGTCACGGCGCACCTCGTTGATCAGGTCGTTGAAGGCACAGCCGTCGTCTTGCAGGCGGCGTTGCAAGGTGCGCACGTTCATGCCCTGTGACAGCGCGATCTGCTCGATCGTGGCGCGGCCCATGGGCAACAGCAGGTAGATGGCCTTGCGCACTTCGAACAGCAACGAGGTGTTTTTATCGCCTTGCAGCGAGTCGATGTAGTTCCTGGCATAACTCGCCATGGCCGAGTCGGCATTGGCGTTGACCATGTCCAGACTGGCATCGGAGCAGACAATGCCGTTGAAATCGCTACCAAACTCCAGGTTGCAGTCGAACAGGCGCCGATGCAGATGCAGGTTCTCAGGCGGCTGGTGCATGAAGTTGACGCTGTACGGGCGCCACTGCGCGCCGAGCAGTGTCGAGCACAGGCCGAACAGCGCGCCGATGACCAATTCCGAAGCCTGGCGACTGGGCAACAGCGATTCGGTGACCATCTCGGCACGAATGATCACCATCTTGCCGGCCTCTTCAACGAAGATTCCCAGGGAGTCATTCATCAGATGGCGGTAGTGCTCCATTACCTCAAAAGCCTCACGCAGTGTGCGTTGCTGGCTGAGCAGCAGGCTGACCGCGCCGAAGTCTGAAAGCTGGCGCGCCTCGGCCATGCGCAGGCCGAGGGTCTTGCAACCACTGGCGACGGCAGTCGCTTCCAGCAGGCGCACGGCGGAATCGATGGGTATACGGTTTTCCGGGGCTCGCAGCTGAGCCTTGTTCAAACCGACGACGTTCATGGCGTCGCACGGGTTGAATCCCAGGTCCTGGGTGACTTCCAGGTATCTGGCCAAGACGGCGGCGCGAACAAGCTTGGGCATATGCAGGATCTCCCTCGGCCGATGGCGGCGTTGCTTTCTTCATCGAATGTATTGCGCGGGAAGAGGGCGCATGTCGCGGTACTGCAAGCGGCAGCGATCTTCAACCCCTGGCCTGGTGTAATGCAGAGCAGGTAGTGCGGCCTTATTTTAGGGAACTCGGGCCCGGCGTCATGGGCATGGCGGGATAATTTCTTCGCATATTGGGACATGGCCGAAGGGCTGGAAATGATGGCCGAAGGCGCCGCGCTGCAGGCGTTTGCGCTGTCCCAATTTCACAAGATTGTGTCCTGGGAAGCTCAGTGCAGGGCACCCTCGCGGCGCTACCTTCAGGCCCACAATTAATAAGATGGAGGTAGAAAATGGAGACGCGCACTTCAAGGCATATCGGTCAACCGCTCGCCGCAATGGCGCCTGTGGATGCCGACGATCCTGATTCATTCAACCACTGCTTTGCCGAAGTCAACGGCATTCGCATGCATTACATCGACGAGGGCCAGGGCTCGCTCGTCATCCTGCTGCATGGTTTCCCCTACCTCTGGTACATGTGGCGGCGCCAGATCGTGGCCTTGACCGAGGCTGGCTATCGGGTCGTCGTGCCTGATCAACGGGGGTTCGGACAATCGGACCGACCCGATGCCATCGAAGCGTATGACATGAGCCAGGCCGTCGGCGACATGGTGGGTTTGATGGCGGCCCTGGGCGAAACGTCCGCGGTAATCATTGGGCACGACCTGGGGGCCTGGGTGGCTCAAGCATCGGCCCTGTTGCGACCGGATCTGTTCCGAGGCCTGGTGATGCTCAATACACCGGTGCCACCGCGTGGCAAGGTCAAGCCGACCGTGGGTCTGCAGGCCATGGCGAAAGGACGGGTCTACCACCATTTGTATTTCCAGCAGCTCGACAAGCCGGATCGCGAGTTGGCCGATGATCCGCGCAAGACCTTGAGCAGCGTTTTCTATTCGATCTCCGGCAGCGCCGTGGGCGCCGAACGCTGGCGTCTGTTCGTCGAGGCCGGTGAACCCATTCTCAATGCCTTCACCGAGCCGAAAGGGGAGTTTCCGTCCTGGTTGAGCGCGCGGTCGCTGGATTACTACGTTGCCGAGTACACGCGCACGGGTTTCACCGGCGCCCTCAACTACTACCGCTGTCGCGACCGCAACTGGGAAATCACCGCGTTTCTCGACGGCGCAAAGGTAAGCCAGCCGAGTCTGTTCATCGGTGGTGCTGCCGACCCTTCCCTGGAGCCGCTGGAAATCCGTGGTCTCTACGACCAGATGGACGCCTACCTGCCCGCACTGCGCAAAAAGGTGCTGCTACCCGGTGTAGGCCATAGCGCCGCCGAGGAAAGCCCGGCTCAGGTCAACGAATTGCTGCTGGAGTTTCTCGAGCAGTTCATGTCCTCCGATCCAGCGGCACGCTAAACCCTTTCATAGCATCAATGCAAAACGCAGGGCGAACGCTGCCGGCATGTGCCGTAACGTCCGCCCTGCCTTTGCACAAGGACAGGGCTGGATTTTTACCTTGCTGCTCAGCTGACCGCCTTGACCAGCAGATGATCGCCGAACTGCTCGCGCAGGCGGTTCTTCAATATCTTGCCCGTAGCACCCAATGGAATCGTGTCGACGAAGACCACATCATCCGGTGTCCACCACCTGGCAATCTTGCCTTCATAGAAGGCCAGCAGTTCGTCCCGGGTCAGGGCTGCCTGTGCTTTCCTGACGATGACCAGCAAGGGCCTTTCATCCCACTTCGCATGTTTGGCCGCGATGCAGGCCGCCTGGGCGACTGACGGATGGCTCAGCGCAATGTTCTCCAGGTCGATGGAGCCAATCCACTCGCCACCCGACTTGATCACATCCTTGCTGCGATCGGTGATCTGCATGAAGCCATCGCCATCGATGGTCGCCACATCGCCGGTCGGGAACCATGTCTGGCCGGCGTGCTCGAGCAGCGGCGAGCACTCACCTTCGTTTCTGAAATAGTCGCGTACCACCCAGGGTCCACGCACCATCAGGTCACCCGAGGTCGCGCCGTCCCAAGGCAGTTCCACGCCGTCCGTACCGACGATCTTCATGTCGACGCCAAATACTGCGCGGCCTTGTTTGGACTGCACGGCATTACGCTCGGCCGGGGACATGACCAGGTGCCTGGCCTTGAGGGTTCCAATGGTTCCGATCGGGCTCAATTCCGTCATCCCCCAGACGTGCAGCACTGCTACGCCGAAGATCTCCTGAAACGTGTGCAGCATGGCCGTGGGGCAGGCTGCGCCGCCAATGATGGTGCGCTTCATGCTGGAGAACCGCTGACCTGTGACCTCAAGATGCCCAAGAAGGCCTTGCCAGACCGTCGGTACGCCGGCGGACAGCGACACCTGCTCGGCTTCGAGCAGCTTAAAAAGCGATTGGCCGTCCAGCGCAGGTCCCGGAAATACCAGCTTGGCGCCAACCATGCAGGCGATATACGGGAGCCCCCAGGCGTTGACATGGAACATCGGCACAACCGGCAGGATGACGTCGCGCGCCGAACAATTCAGGGCATCCGGTAGCGCCGCCGCATAAGTGTGCAGCAGCGATGAGCGATGACTGTACAAGACACCTTTTGGGTTGCCCGTGGTGCCGGAGGTGTAGCAGAGCGTACACGCGGCATCCTCGTCGAGATCCGGCCAGGCATAGTCGCAGGCGCCCTGTTGCAGCAGATCTTCATAGCACAGCAGGTTGTCGATACCGGCGTCTGTCGGCATGTGGGCCTGATCGGTCATGGCGATGAACGCCTTGACCGTGTGGCAGCGGCCAGCGATGAGCTTGATCAACGGCAGGAAGGTCATGTCGAAAAAGATGTACTGGTCTTCGGCATGATTGGCGATGTAGGCCACCTGGTCTTCATGCAGGCGCGGGTTGATGGTATGCACGATGGCACCCATGCCGCCGATGCCATAGTACAACTCCAGGTGACGATAGCCGTTCCAGGCCAGCGTACCGATGCGGTCGGCCAGCTGCACGCCCAGGCCGGTCAAGGCGCTGGCCATCTGGCGCGCGCGACGGTGGCAATCACGGAAGGTGTAGCGATGGATATCGCCCTCCACCCTGCGGGACACAATCGGTGTATCGCCATGATGGCGGTCGGCGTGTTCTATCAGAGAGGAAATCAACAGTTGCTTGTGCATCATCAAGCCATGCATGGGCATCGCTCCGTTCATAAGTCTGAGATCGGGGGAGCGGACAGGCGGCCAGGGCTCTCTGTCAGATTCCACGTCAAGACCGCGAACCGGGACAGCCTGTTTTCCTCCCCTGGATGTTGGCGCTCAGGTAACCGACCCGGCTGCCCCGTGAATCGGGGCGTGCCGGGAGCGTTGCTGGAACCGGATCAGTTGAATGCCGTGAGATCTTTCGGCTCGATGTCATGCAGCTCGCAATAGGCGAGGTAACGCTTGAGGCCGGACTTCCAGTTTTCCAACGCGACGATGTTGTCGTTGTCATCGACAAACGCCAGATCGCCATTGACCTGGACCAGGGTCAGCACATAGCCGTCGCCATTGCCGGTGCTGACGACTTCCGGGGTGTGAGTCGACCCGGCCGTCTCGTAGACAATGCTGCCCGGGCCGGCGACCCAGTCATGTTCCTTGTATTTCCACTGACCTTCTAAGGTGTAGACCATCACCGTGCCCGTGTGATGGTGCTTGGGCAGCTGCATGTCGATCGGCGCCTTCATCATAACGATCCATTCGCCGCGAATCGGGTCGAGCTTGAAGTACTTGAGCAGCACGTTTTCCGCATAAGGGGTAAACGGAAGCCAGGGCAGGGATTCACCATCGATGACCGCGGTGTCGACGTGTTCGTAGAGCATAGGTAACTCCGTTGATTGTTGTTGTGATCGGGAATTTTTCGGCGGCCGGGACCGCCCGACCATCATGGATGGTCGGGTGTTCTGGCAGCCTGTCAGCCAGTCAGGGTCAGGACAGCGGGGTGCCCGCCAGGGTCGCGCGCAGCATCTTGCGTGGTGCATTGCCGTAGTCAGCCACCGCGTAGTGCTGGACTTGCAGGTTGTCCCACATGGCAACGGTGTTGGTGCGCCACTTCAGGCGAACCTGGTACTCCGGAATGGCGGCCTGGGAGATCAGGTAGTTCATCAGATGATGTGCCTCGGGCATGAAGTCCTGACCGTAACGGACGTCCTCAAAGTTGAAGAAGTTCGAGAAATGGGTAGTGAATGCGGAATTGACGAACAGTACCTTCTCGCCGGTCTCGGGATGCACAAGCACCACCGGATGTTCGACGCCGGGGGTCTTGAGGGCCATCGCATGACGTTCTTCGCGAGGCAACTGGGCGCCAAAGGTCTGCTCGGCACCGTGTTTGGCATACAAGCCATCGATCCGTTGCTTGATGCTTTCGGGCAGCTTTTCGTAGGCCATTACCATGTTGGAAAACAGCGTATCGCCGCCGGTCACCGGGCCTAGCTCGCAGCGCAGAACCGCGCCGCGGGGCGGCGCCTGTTTGTAGGTGACATCGGCATGCCAGAGGTTTTCGCGACTGGCCTTTTCCACATAGCTCTTGGGCTTGCTCGGATCGAGGTTGCGGTACAGCATGAGCAGCTTGTCCGCCTCCGGATGGCTCGGCGCCAGGGGATGGGCTTCCAGTTCGCTGAACTGCGCTGCGAAATGCTGTTGCTCCATCGGTGAGATGTCCTGATCACGGAAGAACAGCACTTTGTGCTTGAGCCACAGGGCCCGGATTTGCGCGATCAGGTCTGGATCCTGAGCCGCGTCGACAAGGCGCACGTTGCTGAGCTCGGCGCCGATGGCGGGTGTGCAAAGCTCCACCTTGATCGAATGCTGTCGCACCGACGACCGGATGATGGCGGGTGCCGAGGGAGAGGCTGGTGAAGGGGTGTTTTGGATGTCGGCGATTTTTGTCATTGTTGTCTCCAATCCGTGCTTGTAAGGCGGTGCGCAAGATGTGCACCCGGTATAGGTAACCGACTCCTGCTGATCGAGCAGTGGGTACTGGTCCTATAGTAGGTATCTCGGACACGAGGCTATGGGCACGGCGGGACAGTTTCTTGGCATATTGGGACAGCTGCGGCGCAGTCTTGCCTGAAGGTCGCCGCCGCATAGCTTCAAGCATCAGGTCATCACCATGGGCGCCCTCGATGACGTAGTCGTCACTAAGGACGAGCTGGTTGGGGGCGGAAAGATCATTCGCCCCCAACCGAGCGACGGGCCGTAGGTTTCTTCATGTTCCCTGGGTAATGGGGCGTTGGGCATGCGGCGCTCTTCGGCCAGGCTTGCCAATATTTTCCATCGCGGTCAAAGGCCGCTGCCGGGCAGACAGATCCCCGTGATTTTGTTGATAAAGGTCAACATGGGGCGGGCGACTCCATATGAGCATTCTTCAATGCGTTTGTTATACAAATGGCGAGGAGTGCACCCAGATGGCCCACAGTAAAATTGACTTTCGTGCTGCCGCCCGCGAGAAAATCCTCAGTGGCGCCACGCAGTTGGCGGACGCGGTGCGCGTGACGCTCGGCCCGAAATCAAAATCGGTGTTGATCCAGAATAAATGGGGCAATCCCACTGTCTGCAATGACGGCGTGACGATTGCCAAGCGCGTTGACCTGCAAGATCCCGTGGAAAACCTGGGCGCGCAAATGCTGCGCCAGGCCGCCGAGCGCACCGGCGACGCGGTAGGGGATGGCACCAGTACCTCGACGGTGCTGGCCCACGCCATCCTCGCCGATGGCATTCGCAACGTCGTCGCCGGTGCCAGCGCGATCGACCTCAAGCGTGGCCTGGATCGCGGCTTGTCGTTGGTGGTGGAATCACTCGTCGCCCAGGCGCGGCCCGTCAGTACGCCCAAGGAAAAGGCCCAGGTCGCCACGCTGTCGGCGCATAACGATGCCGTTATCGGGCAGTTGGTGGCGGACGCGTTGGAAAAGGTCGGCGTTGAAGGCGTCGTCAGCGTCGAGGAGTCCAAGACCACTGAAACGGTGGTTGAGGTGATGGAAGGGATGCGCTTTGACCGCGGTTATGTCTCACCGTACTTCGTCACCGACCCCGAGAAAATGCAGGTCGAACTCGATGACGCCTACTTGCTGCTCTGTGACCACAAGATAGGCGCACTCAAGGACCTGCTGCCCTTGCTCGAGCTTGTTGCGAAAAATGGTCAACCCCTGGTCCTGATCGCAGATGACATCGAAGGCGAGGCATTGACCACACTGGTGGTCAACCAGATTCGCGGCGTCCTGCGAGCGGTGGCCATCAAGGCGCCGGGCTTTGGTGATCGGCGCAAGGAAATGCTTCAGGACATGGCGGTGCTGACAGGGGCAACGGTGGTTTCCAACGATTTGGGCGTCACTCTGGAACAAGTGGAACTGGGCCAGTTGGGGCGGGCACACCGCGTCGTGGTGCAAAAGGACAGCACGGCGTTGATAGGTGGGGCAGGTACGCGGGAGGCCATCGAGGCGCGATTGCAACAGATTCGCACGCAGATGGAGCACACCAGCAGCGATTACGACCGGGAAAAACTCCAGGAACGACTGGCCAGGCTGTCTGGTGGGGTAGCGGTGATCCGCGTCGGGGCGCCTTCCGAAGCGGAAATGAAAGCACGCAAGGACGCGCTGGATGACGCCATCTCGGCGACTCGCGCGGCCATTGCCGAAGGCGTTGTGCCGGGTGGCGGGCTTGCCCTGCTCAAGGCTGTCCCCCTTATCGCGGCCGAAGAAGCCCGTTGCGAGGGCGATGTCAGGACCGGCCTGCAAATGCTTCGCCGGGCCCTGGAAGCCCCGGCCAGGCTCATCGCGGAAAACTCGGCGGTGGACGCCGGCGTGGTGGTTGCGCGCATGCTCGCAGAACCCGGCAATGTCGGTTTCGATGCGTCTGCCAACTGTTACGTGGACATGTACGAAGCCGGCATCATAGATCCGACCAAGGTGGTGCGCATTGCCCTCGAAAATGCCGTATCGGTGGCCAGCATTTTGTTGCTGACCGAGGCGACCATCACTGATATCCCAGAGAAGGAATCACCCGCCCAGCCGCCTTTTCCTGAATGAGGAGGCCGTCTTGCGGGGCACTCAGGTATAGGCGGCTATATCGGTCAACGCCAGGTGATGGAGGATCGGATTTTCACCGTGCAGGTAGCCGAGCGCCTGCTGCATCAGCAAGATGGCTTTTTGTCGTCTTGCTCGTTGCTCATTCCAGCCTCCTCATCTACAAGTCGTCCTGGGCTGTTCAACGATGGGTCATATGCCTGTCCCGATCCGGTTGATCATCGATGCCCTGGGTCAGAGCGATCGAATGCGCCATTTTCCGCCAGGCAGGTGGCGATCAGGGCCGTGCTGTCGAGCACCTGCAGGTGGCGCGAGACACAGTCAGGCGGCAGGCGAAACGGCGGCACGGTGTCTGTGATCGCGATGTGTTCGAAGATCGGCAGGTCGAACAGTTGACTGCCGGCGGTGAACAAGCCATGGGTGGCGGCTGCGAACAAGCGCGTGGCGCCAGCCTCCTGGCAAGCAAGGCCGGCGTGCTTGAGCGTAGCCCCGGTGCTGATCAGATCATCGAACACGATGGCCGTCTTGCCGCTTACGTCGCCCATCAAGAGGGTGCCCGTCAGCGTGGTGTGGGCGCGGTGTTTTTCCATCAGGGCGCTGCCAACCGATCGTCCCAGCAGCCGCTGCAGGGCCTGGCGAAACTGCTCGGCCCGCTTGCTGCCACCTGAGTCCGGGGAGACCGCCACGACTTCGGCGTCACCGACCTGCGCGGCGAAATGCCCGGCGAACAGTTCGGCGCATTGCAGGTTCCACGCCGGTATGCGAAACGCATTGTCGAACGCCGCCGGATTATGGACTTCCAGGGTGATCAGTCGATCGACGCCGCTGGCTTCAAAAAAAGCGGCCACGTAGCGCGTGATGGTCGGGTCCTGGGGCTGGCTGCGCCGATCCTTGCGCCCGTAGCAGAGGTAGGGCGCCACCACCTGCACCTGACGGGCACCGGCATCCTTCAGTGCGCTGCAGAAAAACAGCAGGCGACACAGCTTGTCGTTGGCGCTCTGCCGACCATCCCCATGCAAGCCATGGAACACGACGACTTCGCGGCCGTGTACCAGATCCAGCGGGCGGCACTTGTGCTCGCCGTCTTCATAGTCTCGCTCTTCATGCTGCGCCAGTGTGCAACCCAGCCGATGGGCGACGCGCGCAGCGTATAGCTCGCTACCTTTCAGGGCAAAAAGTAGTGGGGGCAGGGTGCGCATGCAAGTCTCCTCCGAGGCGATTGGCAAGCCTTTTCTGCCGTCAACGGGCGGCGCCGTGGCGCACCACCTCTATGCAAAAGTCCGGTTCGAAAGGCGGCACATTGCATTCGACAATGTCAGAGGCGGCAACTTGCAGGTGCACGCCGACAATGTCGGCCCGGATCGGCTGCTGGCAGATGTGCCGGTCTACCAATACGGCAGTGTAGACCCGACGAGCTCCCAGTTGTGCCAGATAGGCGCAGGTACGCAGCAGCGAATGGCCTTCGAACAATACATCATCAACGACCAGCAAGGTGGTGTTGGCGAGGTCCAGTTTGGCCAGCAGCGGGTTTTCGGTCAATTGCGTGAAGGCATGCAGTACTTGCAGGTCGTCGGCATAGCGCTTGACCTCAAGTGGATAAAGAGGGAGTTCCGGTTGGCCGGTCTGGCGCGCAATGTGCTCGCGCAATCGTTGGGCCAGGGGCTCCCCCCGGCGCTTGATACCAATCAGGGCGGCGTGCGCCGGTGGCAGCAGGCTGGCGGCCTGGCGCGCCATCGTCTGCAGGACGTCATCGAGCTCATTGCGCTCGTACAGGCGCAACCGCTGACTTGCCAATAGGATCGTCATTGCCTTCTCCTGTCTGCGAACCATGGAGCGCGTGCGTTTTCGGCCAATGTAGCCCGGTTGGCCCTGGCGCGATTGATATTGATCAATCGCGATCGAATCAAAAGTCGGTCTTTTCAGCCTTCGACTACCCGTCTGGCGACGCGCTTGGGGGCAGCGGCTTCGGGTGGGTCAGCTGCTGGCGCAGGCACTTGATATAAATCAACGCCAAGGCCGCTTCCACGGAGGATTCTGAATCCATGACACAGGCGCCTGGTCCACCGGCGAGCACAGCGCTTCAGGGTGGCGGGCAGTGACAAACAAGCGAGCTTCGTGGAGTCCGATCATGAGCCAGTATCAACGGTTATTGCTGATCATCAACCCGGCCCTGCGCCAGTCCAAAGCCATGGATCATGCCGCCGCGCTGGCCAAGGCCAGTGGTGCCAGCCTGCACATCGCCGCCTTGATCCCATCCTGGAAGCTCTTGTCGCTACTCGAAGAAGGCGATCGGGAAAAGGCTCGCGAAGAGTATCTGCAAGACCAGCGCAACTGGCTCAGATACCACGCCGATCATCTACGCAACAGGGGGCTTGAAGTGACTGCCGAGGCGAAATGGGCCGACGACCTGCAGCAAGACATTCTCGATTATGTCGCGGAAATGCAGCCCGACCTGTTGATCAAGCAGGTGCAACGAGAACCGGCGCTCAAGCGCGGTTTCTTTACCCCGCTGGACTGGCGTCTGTTACGCCATTGCCCGGTACCGGTGTACCTGCCTGGCGAAGGTGATCATCCTTTGCCGCGCAAGGTCGTGGCAGCGGTTGATGTTTCCAATTCCCTGGTACAGGACGACGAGCTCAATGAGCGGATCATCCAGCAGGCGTCCAGCCTGGCTATCCAGTGTCAGGCCGAGTTGCACCTGGTGTATGCCTGCGACGCTTCTGCGCTGTTCCTGGGCGATATGGGCGGCGGGGGCTTGACGCTCGCGGACCTCTACAGTCAGTTGCGCCAGCGCCATGAAAAATCCTTCCTCGACCTGGCTGGCCGATATGGCGTGCCGGCTGACCGGCGACATTTCATCGAGGGGCATCCTGTGGCCGTGCTGCATGCGCTCGCCGATGAGCAAGAAATGGACGTGATTGTGATGGGCAGGGTCCAGTCCCATGGCCTGGACAAACTGTTGGGCAGCACCACCGAACATACCCTGTACCAGGTGGCGTGCAGCATCCTGGCCGTTTAGCGCAGTCCGGCCAGGACCGCAGCTTAAGAACCCAGTCGTCAGCGCCCCAGGAGGTTGCCGTGATCCACAGTCCCTCATTACAAACCACCTTGCTCAACCGCGCCGAAGCCGGCCGACGCCTGGTGCAGCCCTTGCTCAAATACGCCAACCGGCCTGAGGTGATCATCCTGACCCTGCCCCGTGGCGGTGTCCCGGTGGCTTATGAAGTTGCCACCGCCCTGAATGTGCGCCTGGACCTGATGCTGGTGCGCAAGCTCGGTGCTCCTTCGCACCCGGAATACGCCATGGGCGCCATTGCCAGCGGCGGTGTACAAGTCCTCAATGATGAAGCGCTGCGGGCGCACCCGATCGATCGAGCCAGTTTCGAGGCGGTGGTCGCCCGGGAGGCGCAGGAGCTGTCGCGACGTGAAAAGGCGTATCGGGGAGATCGCCCGCCACCGCAACTCAAGGGCCAGGTGGTGATCCTGATCGACGACGGCCTGGCCACAGGTTCTTCGATGATGGCTGCGATCCAGGCGGTGCGCATGCAGGCGCCGGAGCGCATCGTCGTCGCGGTACCGGTTGCTCCTCGGGAAACGGTCGAGGATTTATCCATGCAAGTAGACGAAGTGATTTGCCCGCTCATTCCCGAGTGGATGATGTCGATCGGCTACTGGTACCTGGATTTTTCCCAGACCTCGGACGAAGAAGTCATCAATCTCATGCAACGGGCCTGGGAGAGGGAACTGTCGAGCGCCTCCCAGACGGAACATCGCGATGTCTGAAGTTCAATTCCGATCCCTGGAGCTGCCGGGCGTTGAATTGTCGGCCGATTTGCGTTTGCCGGCGAACGCGCACGCCCTGGTCATCTTCGTCCACGGCAGCGGCAGTGGGCGCTTGAGCCCGCGCAATCAATATGTGGCCGATGTCCTGGCCGGTCGGGGCCTGGCGTCGCTGCTGTTCGACCTGCTGACGGAACCGGAGCAGCGCCTGGATAATCTCAGCGGGGAGTTGCGCTTCAATATTCCCCTGCTGGCCAGACGGTTGATCGATGTGATCGACTGGGTCGGCCGGGATCGCCAATTGTGTTCTTTGCCCATCGGTCTGTTCGGCGCCAGTACCGGTGCGGCGGCGGCGCTGGTGGCCGCCGCCGAGCGAGCGTCGGTGATAGGGGCAGTGGTCAGCCGAGGCGGGCGAACCGATCTGGCCGGGCCGGCTCTGCCCGGGGTGAAGGCGCCAACCTTGCAGATTGTCGGCGCACAGGACCCGGTGGTACTGGGCCTGAATCGCCAGAGCAGCCAGACCCTGCAGTGCGAGCAACGGCTGGAAGTCGTGGAGCGCGCCACGCATCTTTTTGAAGAGCCTGGCACCCTGGAGGAAGTCGCCAGGCTCGCTGGCGACTGGTTTGAACAACACCTGCGGGCCACTTAGGGTGTCGCCCTTACTGTGTGCGACGTGTCATGGTGATGTTGCTCGGACTTTACAGGTACAGGCGGTGAATGACCTGGTGGGGGTCGAAGGGATCGTCGTGGGCTTCAAAACCCAGAAACCTGGCCAGCTCGCGCAGCGGCGCGTTGCTGGAGGCGCCAACCGAGTACAACTGGTGGACGCCATTGCTGCGGGCAGCGTCGATCAAGTGCTCCAGCAGTAACGTCCCCAGGCCCAGGCGTTTCCAGGCAGTGGCGACGGTGACCGCGCATTCGCACTGGTATTGACCCATGGCGGTATAACGGCTGGCGCCGATTTCGATCACGCGGCCATTATCGTGGACCAGTGCGATGCAGCCTTGGCCCTTCTGGGGTTCATGCTGTTGCCTGAGTAAAAACGCGTGCCGGGACGCCGGCGCCGAATGCCGGACAAGCGCGTATTCACGAGCTCGGTCTGCTTGCTCGACATGCCGGATCAACACCGGACGACCGTTGCTGAGAACATCAATCCGGGATTTTTCACCGGCATTGACCCAGCCATGCCAATCTTCGGGGCGCTTGTCAGCGAACATCGTGCAACCCTCCATCTGGCGGTCACTTGATGCGCAGGGAAATCCCCGTGCTCAAGTTCTTTTTTACGCCGTTGGCCGCGCCCGGATTTGATCTGGATCAGGCACGGCTAAGGATAGGAGGGCGAGTCTTGATGGGCGGGGGTCAAACTGTGGCGAACTTGTGACAGCCGGCGACCGGGGATCTTGTTCAGGGTGTGCTGCAACGAGGGCAGTGGACCTTCACCTGGCCTGTGGCACTACCCTTGCCGGGGCGGGCATCGGGATCGGCAGTGCAGGCTTGAGCGCTGGAAAATCTTCGGGCGTCAGGGTTTCCTTTTCCAGCAGTAGTCGTGCCCCGGCCTCCAGGTCGGCGCGACGGCTGGCCAGCAATGCCTTGGCGCGTTCGTAGGCTTCATCGAGCAGGGCGCGGATGCCGAGGTCGATTTCCCTGGCGGTTTGTTCCGAATAGTACTTTTCGCCAAGACCGGGCAGGCGATCGCCCAGATAAGCCGTGTTCTGGCGCTCCAGTACCGACAGGCCCAACTCGCTACTCATGCCAAACCGGGTGATCAATTGCCGGGCGATGTCCGTGGCGTGCGCCAGATCATCGGCGGCCCCGGTGGAGATCTGGCCGTACGTGAGGAACTCGGCTGCGCGTCCGGCCATCAGAACGACAATCCGGTCCTTGAGCATCTGGCAACTGATCAGGAAGTGATCTTCGGTCGGGCGCTGCAGGGTATAGCCCAGCGCTCCAATGGCCCGGGGCACGATCGAGACCTTGTGCACCGGGTCCATGGCTGGCAGGCTGCTGGCGGCCAGGGCATGCCCCATCTCGTGATAGGCCACCACCTGGCGTTCCTCGGGGCGCAGCACGCTGCTCTTGCGTTCAACGCCGGCGACGATGCGCTCCACGGCGGCAGTGAAATCGTCGAGGTTGACGGCATTGGCGCCGCGACGGGTGGCGACGATAGCCGCTTCGTTGACCAGGTTGGCCAGGTCGGCGCCGGTGAAGCCTGTGGTGATGTCGGCAATGAGCTCCCGATTGAGCCCCGGATCCACGGTGATCTTTTGCAGGTGCACCTTGAGGATTGCCTGGCGCCCCTTGCGATCAGGACGATCGACCAATATCTGCCGGTCGATACGACCCGCCCTGAGCAGGGCAGGGTCCAGCACCTCCGGACGGTTGGTCGCGGCCAGCAGCACCACGCCCTCACGGGGATCGAAGCCATCCAGTTCGGCCAGCAACTGGTTGAGGGTCTGTTCTTTTTCGTCATTGCCGCCGAACGAACCGACGCCGCGCATTTTGCCCAGCGCATCCAGTTCGTCGATGAAGATGATGCAGGGTGCCGCCTGCCGCGCCTGCTCGAAAAGGTCGTGCACCCGGGCCGCGCCGACGCCGACGAACAGTTCGACAAACTCTGAACCCGAGATCGAGAAAAACGGCACCCCGGCTTCACCGGCAATGGCCTTGGCGACCAGGGTCTTGCCGGTGCCTGGTGGGCCGACCAGCAGCGTACCCTTGGGTATATGGGCGCCCAGGCGACCGTATTTCTCCTTGTCCTTGAGGAATGAAACGATTTCCACCAGTTCGGCCTTGGCTTCATCGATGCCTGCCACGTCGGCGAAGGTGATACCGGTATCGCGCTGGACGAATACCTTGGCCCGGGACTTGCCGATGCTCATCAGCCCGCCCATGCCTTGCTTCTCCGCGAGCCCGCGAAAGAGGAAATGCCAGATCACCATGATCAGGACGAAAGGCAGCAACCAGCCCAGCAGGCCGCTGACCAAGGTGTTTTCATTGACGCCAGTGAAGCTGACCCCCGAACGGGCGAGGTCCGTCGCCAGTGCAGGATCGACCCGAACGGTGGAAAACCGGTTGCGGCCCTCAATGGGTTCCTCCAGCTTGCCGCTGATCTGGTCCTTCTCGACTCTCAGGTCGCTGAGCTTTCGCTCACTGAGCAACTGCAGAAACTGGCTGTACGGAAGGGACTGCACCACTGGGCGGTCAATAAACAAAAATTGCATCAGGGTGAGCACGACGAACGCGACGGCAAAGAAAGACAGGTTCCATTGATGATTTTTTTTCATGGCCTTGGCTCGCGAAGGAGGGGCTGGAGCGGGCGCCATTGCATTGGATGGCCCCGGGTAACCAGGAATTTCCCGGGGCGATCATTCAGGCGATCAGCAACTGGTCATCCACCCTGGTGACACCCGGCACCGACCAGGCAGCACGCTCGGCGATTTCACGCTCGCGCCAGAAGTGCACTTTGCCTTCAAGTTTCACCACACTGCCTTCTACCTTGATACGTATGCCCTTGGCATCGACTTCAGCATTGCGCTTGAGGGCCTCTTCGATGCTCTGCTGGATATCGACGACGTTCACTTGCGGGCGCAGGGTGATGCGATTGTCCACGCCCACCACCCCCGACAATTTGCGCACGGCGCTTTCGGCGAGTTCCTTCTGATATTGCCAGTCCACCTGGCCTTCCAGGGTTACCCAGCCTTTTTGCACGACGACCTTGATATCGCCTTCGGGTGTATCAGAGCGCCACGAGATAATGTTGACGGCACGATTGGCGATAGTGTCATCAGCGGTACCCGCGCCTTTTTCCAGGCGAACCTCTATTTCCTCAGCCACCGCACGTACGCCTTTGATCGCTTTGACCGCGCGTTCGGCACTGACTTTCTGAGCATAGCTCTTGACGTGACCGGAGAGCGTGACAACGCCTTTGTCCACGCTCACGCCGATCTGGGCGGCGTCGATATCGGGTTGAAAATCAAGCTCATCCAAAATGGTATTGCGCAAGGTTAAGTCGCTCATGATCCTGTCCTCTCCCGTGTGACTGAAGTACATGGGCCACCAAAGCCCCATGTCTTTTTTTACGCCTGAACGACAGAAAGACATTGAGTTAAATCAAGAAGGCCGCAGTGGCCCGCGTCCCCATAGGCCAGCCGGTTGTTTGATAAATATCAGTGAAATCCGAGGGTGACGCCGGATACTGGGTTTGACTGGCTTTTACTGTCGGAACTTATTTGGAGAACATCATGGAAAAGCGTTTGCCTGTTGTTTGCCTCGGCATTCTTTTGGCCACGACGGCCGGTTGCAGCAATAAGCAGGCCCAGGAACTGGATGCCCGGCTGGAGTACGCTGAAAATAACGCCGCAATGGCGCGATTGAGGGCCGATGAGGCGCACCTCAAGGCAGAACTGGCAATGGAAGTGGCACGCCAGGCACAACGGACCGCCGACGAAGCCAATGAACGTGCCGGCCGTATGAGCGAAAAGGCAAGGCGCTAGTAATGCGTGCGGGAAGGAGCCTACGCCGAGCTGGCTGAGCGCCTGACGCTTGAGTGGCGATTCAGAGGTGATAGCGTGACTGGACAAATCGCCTGGTGTGATCGAGGTGGGGCTGGTCATGGCATTGGCGAGTTTATTAACGTTCGACTGGATGCTGCCCGGAGGGATGATAGCGGGCGATGCGTCGCTGGCTGAGGCCCGCACCGGCGGTTTCACGGTCCTTGTATTGGCGCAGTTGTTCAACGCATTGTGCGCGCGCTCGGAATCAACCAGTGCATTGCGCGGACTGTTCGCCAATCGATGGCTGTGGGGGGCAATTGGCCTGGCCGTCGCCCTGCAGATCGCAGTGGTGCACTCGCCGCCGCTGAACACGGCGTTCGGAACCCGTGCATTGACGCTGAGCCAGTGGGGATTTTGTCTTGTAGTGGCCAGCTCTGTGTTCTGGTTCATTGAACTGCGCAAGCTGTTTTTGCGATTGAAGGGCCGGAAGTGGTTAAGAACATAGCGTGCGAAACGTGAATAGGCAGGTGCAGGGCGGTTGATCTAAATCAATGGGCATTCTGTTAGCGGTCCCATGCTTTTATTACACATGGGTAAGGGCGCTTGGTCATGAACATCAACAAGCTGGTCGGGATTCATGCGGTGCAAGGCTGGTGGCGGAGCAGGGGAGCAACAACAGGAAACCTGCGCCGCCCGGGCAAAAGGCCCGGCAAACGTGATGCAATCTACCTGCTGATGATCTCGCTGGCGTTGCCGGCGGGTTATTTCACCGCGTATCACTTTGCAGCCCATACGTTGAGGGATTTGGTCGACTCTTGCTCTGCGCGTTTCGAGATCGAGCTTGAAAAAGCCGAGATAGAGCCTCCCATCCAAGCCCTATCGCGCTCCTTGTGCGAATGCCAGGCACAAACACTGCTCAATAAAAACGGCGTTCTGCGACTTGCCTTGGTCGACAGCCACCTACTGGATCCGCAGACACTAGAACCGGTAACGGAGGAGGATGGAAAGTTCTGCATCAACGCCCTGTGGAAGCCTGGCGCTGAACTGGCCAAGCGCTTGACCCTTGAGTGACAGACTGAAAATCGTACCGTCATGTTCAGCATGAATAAGTCATCGCCAATCTCGGCTCTTAACGAGCTGACAGGCGCGGCGCATGACTCAGGTCTTGCCTTTCCACGGCACCAGGCGTCGCTCCAGCCAGCGCATGCCCAAGTCGAACAGCAGCGCCATGGCGCCGATCACCAGGATGCCCATGATCACCACGTCCGTGGCCATGAATTTGGAAGCGGTCAACACCATGAAGCCCAGGCCTGCGGTGGCCGCGACCATTTCGGCGGCCACCAGGGTGGTCCAGCCGAAGCCGATGGCGATGCGCATGCCGGTCAGTACCTCGGGCAATGCCGCCGGCATGATCACGTGTCGCAGCACCTGGGCGCGACTGGCGCCCATGGAGTAGGCGGCATGGATCTGCTCGATGGCCACCGACTTGACCCCGGCGCGAGCGCTCAACGCCAATGGCGCGAACATCGCCAGGTATATCAGCAGCACCTTGGAACCCTCGCCGATGCCCATCCAGATCACCACCAGGGGCAAATACGCCAGCGGCGGTAGTGGCCGGTAGAACTCCACCAACGGATCGAAAATTCCCCGGGCCACACGATTGACGCCCATCATGATGCCCACCGGGATCGCCGTGAGCACCGCCAGGACGAACGCACCGAAGACACGCAAGGCACTCCAGGCGATGTGATTGAGCAGGGTCGCGTCGGCGAAACCGTCGCGGGCCACCTCCAGCAATTGCGCCCAGACCGCCTGGGGCGATGGCAGGAACAGTGGCTTGACCCAGCCGGCGTTGGTCGCGATGTACCAGGCGGCAAACGCCAGCACCACAGTGACCAGACTCAAGACCAGGCTCGAACCGTTGCCCGGCGCCCCATACTGCTCGCCCGGGCGGGCCGGGGCGGCTCGGCGCAGTTCGTTGAGGGCGCGCAGCACGGCGTTGCGTTGTTTTTCGTCGAACAGGCTCATGCGGCCTCCTCATCACCATGGATAATGCTCAGCACCTGCTCGCGCAAGGCAATGAAATCGGCACTGGACTTGACCGTGCGGGCGTCCTGGCCGGCGAGAAAACGTCGGCCGAAATCGATCGGGAACTCGTGGGTGATGCGACCAGGGCGCGGTGACATGATGATCAGCCGCGTGGCCATGAACAGGGCTTCCTCGACGTCATGGGTGATGAAAAACATCATCTTCCCGGTGCGCATCCAGATCTGCAGGATCAGTTCCTGCAAGCGTTCGCGGGTCAGTGCATCCAGTGCGCCCAACGGCTCATCGAGCAACAGCATTTGCGGATCATTGGTCAGTGCCCGCGCGATCCCCACCCGTTGCTGCATGCCGCCGGAAAGCTGGTACACCGCGTGGCCGGCAAAATCCGCCAGCCCCGTGAGCTCAAGGAAGTGCCGTGCGCGCTCCTCGCGTTCAGCCCTGGCCACGCCACGCAGTTTCAGGCCGAAGGCGACGTTGTCGAGTACATTCAACCAGGGCAGCAACGCATGTTTCTGGAACACCACGCCGCGTTCGGAGCCTGGCCCGGTGACCTGGTCGCGCAGTTGCGCCACCGCCGAGGTCTGTTGCGGCACCTGGCCGTGGAAATCGCCCAGGGTGATCAAGCCGCTGCTGGGCTGGATGAAACCGGCCATCAGGTTGAGCAGGGTGGTCTTGCCGCAACCCGATGCCCCCAGGGCGACAACGAAATCGCCGCAGGCGATGTCCAGGTTGACCCCGGCCAGGGCCGTGACCCGCTGGCCTTTTTGCTGTGCGGGGTAGTGCACCGACACGTCATGGATTTTCAGGCTCAGGCCCATGGCTATTTCCTCGTGGTGGGGCGGCCTGCGCCGCCCGTGGCTGGGGTTACTGGGCGGCCTGGACGAAGCCCGGGTTGATGGCGACGCTGTAGTCGGGCAGCAACGCCGGGATCTTTTTCTGTTCTTTCAAGAAGGCAGCGGTGGCCGCCAATGCCTTGGCCGCGCCACCATCCTTGCCGGCGCCCAGCCAGTTGGCTCCGGCCTGTTCGGTGGCCAGCGGGAACTGGTACAGGGCCAGCACAGGCGGTACTTCGTCAGGCTTGGCCCCGGACTGGCGCGCCACGTTGATCACTTGCGGCGAGTCGGCGGTCCAGCGCCCGGGCGCCTCCACATAGTCGGCGGTGCTGGCCTGCAGCACCTTGGTCAGGGCGAGCATGCCGGCGCTGTGCTCGGCGGCGAACTTGCGGTCGACCACGATGCCGTCGAAGGTCGCCTTGCCCCATTGGGTCAACTGCCCGGAGGTCAGCAGTACCTGGCCACTTTGCTTGAGGCGACCCAAAGCCGGGTCCCAGATGAAGGCCGCGTCGATGTCGCCGCGTTCCCAGGCAGCCGGGATGTCCGACGGTTGCAGGTTGATGACCTTGACCTTGCCGCTCAGGCCAAATTGCTCCAGGGCAAACAGGGCATGAAAGTGCGTGGTGGAGACGAAAGGCACGGCCAGGGTTTTACCCGCCAGGTCCTGGGGCGCGACGATGCCGCTGCCATTGCGCACCACCAACGCCTCAGCGTCATTGATGTTGTCGAGAATCCAGAACAACTGCGCGTCTACACCACGGCTCACGGCAGCGGCAATCGGGCTGCTGCCCGCCACGCCGATCTGTACGTCGCCGGACGCCATCGCCAGCATCACATCGCCGCCACTGTCGAAGTTGCGCCATTGGATATCCCAGCCAGTGGCCTTCTCGAATTGCTTTTCGGCGATGGCGTTCTTCCACGGCGCGAACATGCTTTGCACGCCGATGGTCACTGTCTGCGCCTGGGCCGCGGTGGCAAGGCCCAGGGTCAGCGCGGCGGCGGGTAACAGCAGCGAGCGTCGAATCCATTGGTGCAGGGGCTTGAACATGGTGTGGCTCCTAAGGTGGAAGGCATTGTTTTTGGCACACCTCGATCTTAGGGCCGGCCCGTTGCTTGCTTTAGATCCAGTTGCGCCGGGCTTTGGTACCAGCCAAAGCGCCAGGCCTTTGCGGGTAAGGCGTGCAGCGCATCGGGTGCGCCATCGGGGTGCGTCATCTAGGGAATGGGAACCATGTTGGAGCGTTATTTTCGTCCGTTCGAAGCTGGGCGCGGTTTGCAGGAGCAACTGCGCGAGAGCCTGCTCAACGCCATCCTCGATGGCGCGCTGGCGCCCAGCGATGCCATGCCGTCGTCGCGCAAGCTGTGCCAGTTGCTCAAGGTGTCGCGCAATACCGTTGTGCTGGTCTATGAACAACTGGTACAGGACGGCTACCTCACGCCCTCGGACCGGCGCGGTTATTTCATCAATGAAAAATTCTTGCGCCAACAGCTCAACGTCAGCCTGCGCCCCAAATCCCCGGCCCTGTTCGAACGGCCCGATCACGCGCCGGACTGGGAGCGTCGGCTGCAAACCGAATCGGCGCAGATGCGTGCCATCGTCAAGCCGCGCAACTGGCGCGAGTACCGCTACCCGTTTATCTACGGCCAGATCGAGGACGACGAGCAGACCGCCGCGCGCTGGCGCGATTGCACACGGATCGCCGCCAGTGGTGCGCACATGCGCAGCTGGGTCGATGACCAGGTGATGCTTGACGATCCCCTGCTGGTTGAACAGATCATCCAGCGGGTCTTGCCCAAACGCGGTATCCAGGCTCGGCCCGAGCAATTGCTGGTGACCATCGGCACGCAGAATTCGCTGTACATGCTCGCGCGCCTGCTGGGCCGCCCTGGCCTTGTAATGGGCCTGGAAGAACCCGGTTATGTGGATGCACGGAACATTTTCAGCCTCACCGGCTGCACCCTGCGTCCGCTGCGCATCGACCGCCAGGGCCTGGTGGTGGACGTGCAATTGCAGGGGTGCGAAATGCTCTTCTGCACGCCCAGCCACCAATCGCCGACCGGCGTGACGATGCCGCTGTACCGGCGTCTGGAGTTGTTGGCGAGCGCCCGCGAGCATGATTTTCTGATCATCGAGGACGACTACGAAAGCGAGCAGAACTTTCTGGGCAGCAACCATCCTGCGCTCAAAAGTTATGACGACAGTGGCCGGGTGATTTACCTGGGCAGCCTGACCAAGAGCCTCTTGCCGGGCGTACGGTTGGGGTTCATTGCCGCCGATGCCGAGCTGATTCATGAGCTACGCGCGCTGCGCCGCTACATGTATCGCCATCCACCGTCGAACAACCAGCGCATCCTGGCGCTGTTCCTGGCCATGGGGCATTACGACGCCCATGCCCGCCGCCTGCGTGACCGGCTGGCGCGTAAGTGGCGAGTCATCAGTCGCGCCCTGGCCGAGCATTTACCGGAGTGCAACGCCAGTGGCATGGCCGGTGGTTCATCGATCTGGGTTAGCGGCCCGCCGGCGGTAGACGCCTGGGCCTTGCAGCGCAGGGTTGCCCGGCATGGCGTGTTGATCGAGCCGGGCGATATTCATTTTCTGGGGGAGGGACGTACCGGCTGTTACTTTCGCCTGGGCTTCGGCGCGATTGCCGAAGCCTTGATCGAACCGGGCATCGAGGCGTTGGGCAAGGCCTGGCGCGAATTGCGCCAGGCCGAACTGGCTTAAAGGCTTTCCTGGGCGAGTGTGTGCTTGAGGACTTCAAACATCGCGTCCACGTCCATGCGGCTGGCCACCAACGCCGGGGCGAAGATGATCGCATCGCCCGTGGTCTTCACGTGCAGGCCGGCGTCGTACAGCGCCCGCTGCACCCGTGCGCCCTTGGCGCCGGGGGCGGTTCCCGGGGTCAGCTGGATGCCGCTGAGCAGGCCGTAGCCGCGCAAGTCACTGACCTGGGGCAGCCCGCGCAGGCCGCTCAGTGACTCCATGAAGTAGGGCGCCAATTGCCGACCGCGACCGAACAAATCCTCATCACGGTAGATGTCCAGTGATGCAAGGGCGGCGGCGCACGCGGCCGGGTGACCGGAGTAGGTATAACCGTGGAACAGCTCCGGACCCTGGCCCTGGCTGGCCCCGACCACGGCGTCGTAGATCGACTCGTCAACGGCCACCGCGCCCATGGGGATGGCGCCGTTGGTCAAGGCCTTGGCCATGGTGATGATGTCCGGCTTGACCGTAAAACTCTGTGCGGCAAAAGCCTCGCCAGTACGACCGAAGCCTGTGATCACTTCGTCGAACACCAGCAGGATGCCGTGGCGGTCGCAAATGTCGCGCAGGCGCTTGAGGTAGCCAGCCGGTGGTACATAGACGCCGATGGAACCGGCGATGGGCTCGACAAAGCACGCCGCGATGCTGTCCGCACCGTGGGTGGCGATGATGCGCTCGAGGTCGCTGGCCAGGTCTGCGCCCTGGGCCGGTTCGCCCAATTGATAACGCTGTTCTTCCTGCCAGGTGTGGCGCATGTGACTGACGTGGGGCAGGCCGCCGGTGGCGAAGGCCTGGCGGTTGCGCATCATGCCGGATAGGGCCACGCCGCCAAAATTGACCCCATGATAGGCCCATTCACGGGACACGAAGCGGGTGCGCTGGGCCTGGCCACGGGCGCGGTGGTAAGCCAGGGCGATCTTCATGGCGCTGTCGACCGACTCGGAACCGGAGTTGGTGAAGAACAGTTTGTTCAACCCCGTCGGCAGCAACTCGCTCAGGCGTTCGGCCAGTTCAAAGGACAAGGGCGAAGCGCGCTGGAAATGCGGGGTGAAATCCAGGGTCAGCAATTGCTTGCACACCGCCTCGGCAATTTCGGTACGGCCATGCCCGGCCGCGCAACAGAACAGCCCCGAGCTGCCGTCGAGCAGCTCGCGGCCTTCGCTGGTCCAGTAGCGCACACCCTCGGCGCGAACGAACAGTTGCGGGGCACGCTGGAACTCCCGGTTGTCGGTGAAGGGCATCCATTGGTGGTTGAGGTTCGTTGCCATGGGGTTACTCCTGAGGGCAGGCACGGATCGGCCGGTTGCCCCGCAGACTAGCCATGCAGCTGCGGCGCGCTTAGATCCAGTTGGCCTTTTCGATGGAGCCAGGGCATCCGGCACTGGACCCATTGAAAAGCCCGTCTGGCTCTAAAGCATGGATGGATGCCTGACTAGAGTGGCGCCATTATCAAAGGAGCGCGCCGTGAACCCGGAATTGAATTGGACCTTGAATGCCTTGTGCGTACTGGTCGCCGCCGTTGTGCGTGGCCTCACCGGGTTCGGCTTTGCGGCCATCGCGGTCGTCGGCCTGGCGATGCTCGGTACCTTGCGCGATGCCGTGCCCCTGGTGTTGTGCCTGGAGGTGGCATCCAGCCTGATACTGCTGCGCGGCGCCTGGGCCCAGGCCGATTATCCGCTGCTGCGGCGGGTCCTGGTCGCGGCGGCGCTTGGCGTGCCTTGCGGCATCTGGCTGCTGACCGGTCTCGACAGCGACTGGCTGAGCCTGTGGGTCTACGGACTGGTGGCGACGCTGGCGTTGCTGGGCCTGGCGCGCGTGGCGTTGCCCATGGGCCGTGGACCTTGGGCGGCCTGGCTGGTGGGCGGCAGCAGTGGGGCGTTGATCGCCGCGTTTTCCATCGGCGGGCCACTGGTGGTGGCCTGGCTCAGCCACTGCGGGCTGCGGGCGCGGACGCTGCGCGCCACCCTGATCATGTTCTTTTTTGCCGTGGACCTGGCGGCCCTGGCCGGGCTGGCAGTCGCCCAGGCCATCGGCCCCCAGGTCCCGCGACAGGCCCTGGCCCTGCTTTTGCCCCTGATGGCGGGGCTGTGGATCGGGCAACGGTTGTTCCTGCACATTCGCGCCGAACACGCGGCGCGACTCACCCAATGGCTATTGCTGGCGTTGGCGGGCTTCGGCCTGCTGGGTCGGTCGTGGTCCTGACCACTGGAGTTTGATCATGCAACCTACTGTGTTTATCACCGGCGCTACTTCCGGATTTGGCGAAGCCTGCGCCCGGCGCTTCGCCCGGGCCGGCTGGTCGATGGTGCTCACCGGCCGTCGCGAAGAACGCTTGCTGAGCCTGGCCAACGAACTGGGCAAGCAGTGCGATGTGTTGCCACGGGTACTGGACGTGCGTGATCGCGCTGCCATGCAAACAGCCATCGACCAATTGCCGGAGCGCTTCACAACCTTGCGCGGGCTGATCAATAACGCCGGGCTCGCCCTGGGCACCGAGGCGGCCCAGGTCTGCTCGCTGGATGACTGGGAAACCATGATCGACACCAACATCAAGGGCCTGCTCTACAGCACCCGTCTGTTGCTGCCGCGATTGATTGCCCACGGCGCCGGGGCCAGCATCGTCAACCTTGGCTCCATCGCCGGCAACTGGCCGTACCCCGGCAGCCACGTGTACGGCGCCACCAAGGCCTTCGTGCGCCAGTTTTCGTTGAACCTGCGTTGCGACCTGCAAGGCACCGGGGTGCGGGTCACCAACCTGGAGCCGGGTTTGTGCGAAAGCGAATTTTCGCTGGTGCGCTTTGCCGGTGACACCCAGAAGTACAACGCGGTGTACGCCAACGCCAAGCCGTTGCAACCGGCGGACATTGCCGAAACGATTTTCTGGTTGATGAACCAGCCGGCGCATATCAACGTCAACAGCCTGGAGCTGATGCCGGTGACCCAGGCCTGGAACAACTTTGCGATTGAGCGTGGGGCGTTGGGCTGAATGGCGATTTACGCCGGCGTCTCGGATCTTTCTTAGGACGTCCCAACCATTGAGACCGGGCATCATCACATCGTTGAAACCGGCTTCAGTGAGGCCTTGCTGCAGGTAGATTCCGGTCTTTAGTTCATCTTCAGCTACCAAGAGTTACATGTTGGCAGTCTCCACGACCTGTAATGCAGCAGTTTGCGGCCAAAACCGATGCTCCAATACAAGCTGACGAAAATGTAATTTCTACAGTCGACTCAGCGCGGGCGCACGTGTTCGGCATAGAGAACTGGAAAGCACTGCCTGCATTCACTTCACGGTCTACTGAGCTGACATCTCCATCTCCATCTCCATCTCTGGGCTGAGGGTGCCGAGCCAGGCAACCAAGGCCATGATGATCACGGCAACCAAGAGCTCCAGAATCATGCTGCGTCGTAAGGCGTTGATAGCGATTTTGTGAGTACCTGTCTTGATGGATCGTTTGAGCAGCGGGCTCAGATGAAAGCGATTCACTGCTGCGAATACCAGCATCCCGAAAAACAAGAAGACTTTCAAAGACAGCAGGGCCCCGTAAGTGGAGCTTGTCAATGTCTCGAATGCTGGCCCGACAACCAGTAAGTAGTTGGCGATTCCGGTGATGGTCAGAGTTGCAACAATGAGCATCCCCGCTGATTCGAAACCAGTCAACGTTCGAGCCAGTAGATGAACCTGCAGATCACCTGTGAGGTTGTTTGTACGCAACAAAAGCGCGAACGCGGCGATAGCGCCCAGCCAGCTGCCCGCTCCGAGAAGATGTACGATATCGCTGGTGAAGTGCAGGTAGCGCCGACTGCCTTCATCCATGGCGCCATGTCCTGTCCAGGCCAGCGTCGCCAGGGCGATGGCCCCGCACAGTGAGACCAGCCAGAGGCTCGTTGAGGGGGCCCGTCGATTGAGGCGCGCGGCGATGATCGCCACCGTCAACGAGGCTATTCGAACCATCCAGGTCAGCCCGACTTCAGTGTCCATCAGCATCATCTGCAGGATGTGGTGATGCAGCTCCATGACGCTGGACACACCGCTCATCGTCTTGGCCATGTGCAGCATAGCCGCCATCGATAGCAGTATGCCGATAACAGCCGTTCCCACCAGCAACGACCCAAAACTCAATACGGCCCCGTCTGTGCGCTCCTTTCCTTTGAGGCTGTACAGGCCAAACAGTGCCAGTCCGAAGAGCAGCATCAAGTCGATATAGAGCGCAAAGCGGAGGCTAATGTAGATTGAGTCGTCCATGGTTCATTTGACTTTAAAGGTCACGGTGCCTGTGATCGGGTGGGTATCGGAAGAAACTGCCCTCCACTCAACCTTGTAGGTGCCAGGTGTGAGCGGTGCTGTGGGGGTGATGACCATCATTTTTGGATCGGCGGCGCCTGCGACACTCGCTTTGACACCCATGGGGGAGTGCGCAGACATACCCGGCATTTCGGTCATGATCAGTTTCGCGCCGGAAAACTGGGTGGTGAGCTTTTCCGAGAAGTTAAGTTCGATTTTTGCCGGTGCAGTCACCGTGGCTCCCTCGGTCGGGGAAGAGGACAGCAGTTTTGGATGTGCTTGGGCGCCAGCACTCAACAACAGACCGGTGCTGAGTGCTGCAACAGTGATGAGGGTTTTCAGAGGTGACATGCAAAGCTCCTGACGGCTTGAGCCGTGGATGGGATTTATTGTTTGAATTGCGTTGAGATACCGTATCTCTCAGGTTTAGAACCACATCCGCACACCGGCGACAAAACGCGTATCGCTGCGGTCTTCTCCCTCTTCAAGGATGTAATCTGCTGTATTGCCGTATGAGCGGTTCCAGGTTACGCCGATATAGGGTGAGAACTCGGGGCGTATTTCATAACGCAGCCTCAGGCCAACTTCGGTATCTGACAGCCCGGAGCCAGTGGCACGTTGTGGGTCGTTTTTGCCATAGAAATTCATTTCAGCTGTAGGCTGCAGAATCAAGCGGTTGGTCAGCAAAATGTCGTATTCGCCCTTGAGCCGCAGCGCGGTCTGGCCAGCCTCGCCCAAATAGGCGGTGGCTTGCGTTTCGAAGTTGTAGAGCGCCATGCCTTGCAACCCAAGTGCCGCCCAGGTCTGGGGGGAGCCAGGTTTGAAGTCTTGTCGCACACCACTGACCACGTCCCACCAAGGGCTGATGGCGTGTCCCCAGAGCGCCTGAAGCTCAGCGTTTTCGGTTACACCATTGGTTCGCTCGCCCTCGCTGCGTAGCCAGAGACGATCGGTGTCGCCGCCAATCCAACCGTTGGCTTCCCAACGCAATGCACTGCCCTCGTTGGCGTCTTGCCATTCGAGTTGATCGATCAGGAAAAACGAGTTGATCGAGCGGTCGTGCATCTGATGGCCGGCATGGCTTTCAAACACCGCTGCACGATCGGCATCGGTGAGCGCTGGGATCGGCGTACGGCTTTGCTGGGGCACGGCGGGTTTCATACCCTGCATCTGGGAGTGATCCATACCCTGCATTGGGGAATGATCCATATCCTGCATCTGTTTGCCGTCCATACCTTGCATCGGCTCGGTCTGCCCATATGCAAGTGGCATGACAACCATACCCAGGATAGCCAGGCCGGTGAGTATTGGTTTAGCGGTTCGTTCGAAGTTCATGTCTGGCTCCTACTCTTGCACACGGACTTCGCGGAACATGCCCATTTCCATGTGGTACATCAGGTGGCAGTGATACGCCCATCGCCCTAGGGCATCGGCGGTCACGCGGTAGCTGCGTTTGCTGCCTGGCGGCATATCGATGGTGTGCTTGCGAACCATGAAGTCACCGTTTTCATCCTCCAGGTCACTCCACATGCCATGCAGATGAATGGGGTGCATCATCATGGTGTCGTTCACCAGCACCACCCGAATGCGCTCTCCATATTTGAGAAGAAGCGGTTGGGCATCCGCGAATTTGACACCGTCAAAAGACCACGAGAACTTTTCCATGTGTCCGGTCAGGTGCAAGGTGATGGTGCGGCCAGGCTCCCGGCCATCGGGATCTTGGAAGGTGCTCTTGAGGTCTGCATAGGTCAGTACTCGGCGACCGTTGTTTCTCAGTCCCATGCCAGGATCATTGAGTCTCGGCGTGGGGCTCATCGCCTGCATGTCAATCAGTGGGTTATTCACTTCCGAGGCCGGGTGCGGCTCCATCGAGCTCATGCCGCTCATGCTGTGCATCGAGTGGCCAGACATGCTTGCTGAGTCTGGCATCTGGCTGTGGTCCATGCTCTGCATAGCTCCACCGTCCATGCCTGTCATACCCTGCATGTCGCTAGTGGGCGCCATCTGGCTGTGATCCATACCCTCCATACCTTGCATGGAGTCCTGGGTCATGCCTGTCATATCGCCGTGATCCATGCCAGCCATATCACCCATTCCCATGTCGCTCATCGTGATCAATGGGCGTGGATCCAGGGACGGAACAGGGGCCGAGAGCCCCTCATGTACAGCCAGCGTGCCTCTCGCGAATCCTGTGCGATCCACCGATTGGGCGAACAAGGTGTAGGCGTTTTCGGTGGGTTCGACGATGACATCGAAGGTTTCGGCCACGGCAATGCGGAACTCATCGACGCTCACCGGCTTGACGTACTGCCCGTCTGCTGCGACGACAGTCATCTTCAGTCCAGGAATGCGCACGTCGAAGTAGCTCATCGCCGAGCCATTGATGAACCTCAGGCGCAGCCGTTCTCCGGGCCTGAAAATGCCTGTCCAGTTACTGTCCGGGGCCTGCCCGTTGAGCAAGTACGTGTAGGTGGCGCCGCTGACATCGGCAAGATCCGTGGGGTTCATCTTCATTTCAGCCCACATTTTCCGATCCGCGATGGTGGCAGACCAACCGTTCTTGCTGACGTCATCGATGAAGTCGCCGACGGTGCGCTTGTGCTGGTTGTAGTAACTGGATTGTTTCTTGAGCTTCTTCATGAGTCGCTCAGGGTCTTCATCCGTCCAGTCGGACAACATCACTACGTAGTCGCGGTCATAGCTGAAGGGTTCGGGATCCTTTGCATCAATAACCAAGGGGCCGTACACGCCTACCTGTTCCTGGAACCCGGAATGGCTGTGATACCAGTAGGTACCGTTCTGTTTGACCTTGAATGAGTAAACGTACAGGCCGCCCGGTTCGATGCCGTGAAAACTCAGACCCGGTACACCGTCCATGTTCACCGGCAGAATGATGCCGTGCCAATGGATCGACGTGTCT
This sequence comes from Pseudomonas serbica, assembly GCF_028823535.1. Classification (GTDB taxonomy): domain Bacteria; phylum Pseudomonadota; class Gammaproteobacteria; order Pseudomonadales; family Pseudomonadaceae; genus Aquipseudomonas; species Aquipseudomonas serbica. The sequence continues at coordinate 171,648 of NZ_JAQIYM010000008.1, forward strand.
TCCTTGAGACGGTTCCTGACACGCAGCGTTACGGTATCACCTTCGCGCCAGCGCAATATCGGGCCAGGAAGGCTGCCATTGATGGTCATGGCGGTGCGAGGTGTGCCCGTGAAGTTCACTCCCATCTCACCAATGGAAAGATCGAAATCGGTGCCAGCGAGCACATTCGGCTGGCCTTGGCTGGTAATCGCCCACACGGGGCTGCGCCACAGTCCAAAGCCTGCAAGTACTCCGCCTGCCGCTAGGGCTTTCACGAAAGTGCGTCTTGATGTTCTGGAATGCATGGAGGGGTATCCAAATAGTCAGAATCCAGGCAGATACGTATCCGCTGCCACAGTGCGGCCAGGATTCGCTTCAGGAATTCGGTGCCAGCCGCTATATAGTGGGGAAGATGCCACATGGGCGGGACGCGGGTGATTACATTTCCGTAAGGTCGGCATAGGTAGCCCGGCAGCAGCAACCGCCGCCTTTCTCGCCACACCCGGAGGTTTTTCTCTCATTCTGGACGTCAGCCGCCGAAGCCTGTGCGCGATAGCCGGCGTCCTGCAGGGCTGCAAGCAGCACATTGCAGTCTGATTCACCGCTGACCTTCACCCGACCGGATTGCAAATCGACAGCCACTTCACTGACTCCATTGAGCGCGCGCAACGCTTGGGTTACACGTTTGACGCAAGAGCCGCAGCTCATGCCCTGGACTTGCAGTTCAACTGTTTTCATTGATGATTCCTCACAAATAAATAGTCGTGGAAAGACTGATTTAGACGGTTTTCTGTGTCCTTGGCTTATCCTCAACCTTGCCACGGCAGCAAGGTCAAGCAGTCTCTACGGCTCAAACAATCGAAATGCGGCGCAGGCGCAAAGCGTTGAATACCACCGACGCCGAACTCACGCTCATGGCCAGTGCGGCAATCAGTGGTGAAAGAAGGTGACCGGTGAGCGGGTAGAGCAAACCGGCGGCGAGCGGGATGCCCATGGCGTTGTAAAGAAAGGCGAAGGTCAGGTTTTGGTGCATGTTTCTCACCGTTGCTACTGACAGGCTGCGAGCACGCAGGATACCGAGCAGATCACCCTTGACCAGTGTGACCTGAGCGCTGTTCATCGCCACGTCGGTGCCCGTGCCCATAGCGATACCCACGTCAGCACGAGCCAGGGCAGGGGCATCATTGATACCGTCGCCGGCCATCGCCACGTGGTGTCCGGCCTGTTGCAGAGACGCGACCAAGCGTTCTTTGTCTTGCGGTTTGACCTCGCCATGTACTTCTTCAATACCTAACTGGCCAGCTACCGAGCGCGCAGTGGTAAGACCATCACCCGTAGACATGATGACCTTGACGCCATCCGCCTGTAGACGCTCGACTGCCAGCTTCGAACTGGGTTTGATGGGGTCGGCTACAGCTAGCAAACCCGCCAGTGCGCCATTGACGGCCAAGTACATGATGCTCGTGCCATCACTGCGTAACTTCTCGGCTTGAGCTTGCAAGCTATCGGTGACGACTCCGGCCTCTTGCATCAGCGCGGTATTGCCCAACTTCAGGTGGCGACCCTCAACCTGACCGCTTACACCAATACCGGAGACCGATTCGAAGGTTTCAGGTGGGCTCAGTGTCAGGCCAGCGGTGCGTGCCTGTTCGGTAATAGCGTGGGCCAACGGGTGCTCGCTGCCCTGATCGAGACTTGCGGCCAGGCGCAGCACTTCATCCTGAGTAAATCCAGGTACAGCCTCGACGCTATGGAACGCTGGCCGCCCTTCAGTGAGGGTGCCAGTCTTGTCGACGATCAAGGTGTCTATCTTGCGCAGGTTTTCGATGGCAGCGGCATCGCGAAACAAAATGCCGCTGCCAGCAGCCTTGCCGGTGGCGACCATGACCGACATCGGTGTTGCCAGGCCAAGGGCGCAGGGGCAAGCGATGATCATTACCGCGACAGCGTTGATCAGTCCGAACACCCAGCTTGGCTCGGGCCCCCACAACCCCCAGCCGATTAGAGTCAGCGCGGCGATAGTAATCACCACAATCACGAAGTAACCGGCAATCACATCTGCCAGGCGTTGCATCGGCGCTTTTGAGCGTTGTGCCTGTACAACCATCTGTACAATTTGCGCGAGCAGGGTGGCTGACCCTATCTTCTGCGCCTGCATCACCAGGCTGCCGTGGGTGTTGAGGGTCGCGCCGATCAATGCATCACCAGGCCTCTTCATGATCGGTATGGGCTCACCGGTGAGCATCGACTCGTCCACTGCACTTTCGCCTTTGAGTACCTGGCCATCGACAGGCACTTTTTCACCGGGTCGCACACGTAACGTGTCGCCGCTGTGTACGTGTGTCAGTGGGATGTCTTCTTCCGTGCCGTTGGCATTGATTCGTCGGGCAGTTTTGGGTGCCAGGCCGAGTAGCGACTTGATTGCAGCAGAAGTCTGCGAGCGAGCTTTGAGTTCGAGCATTTGGCCGAGCAGGGTCAGTGAAATGATCACCGCCGCCGCCTCAAAGTACACGCCGATGCGGCCATCCATCATGAAATTGCTGGGGAATGCGCCGGGGGCCAGGGTGGCCACAACACTGTAAGAAAAGGCCGCTGCAGTACCGAGTCCGATCAGTGTCCACATGTTCGGACTGCGTTGAATCACCGAACGTACGCCACGCACATAAAACGACCAGCCAGCCCAAAGCACTACGGGTGTTGCCAGTCCTAACTCGACCCAGTTTTGCGTAGTGCCGTGGAACAGCATCAGGCCATGGCCGCCCATGGCCAGCACGGTGACGATCACGGTCAGTGGTAATGTCCACCAGAAGCGCCGGGTGAAGTCCTTGAGTTCGGGGTTCTCTTCTTCCTCTAGCTCGGGAAGCACCGGCTCCAGGGTCATACCGCACTTGGGGCAAGTACCGGGGCCAATCTGGCGGATTTCCGGGTGCATGGGGCAGGTGTATTCAGTGGCAGTCGTTAACGGTTCTGCAGGTGCCTGATGGACTTGTTCAGTTTCAGTCGGAGATATTCGATAGCGCTCGGGCTCTGCACTGAAGGTCGTTTGGCATTTCTGGCTGCAGAACCGGTAGGTTCGCCCCTCAAATTGCGTGCTGAACTGGCTATCGTTACTGACGGCCATACCACAGACCGGGTCATGGGTACCGCCGATGGCTTGGGGCTCAAGTCGCCGTATCGGGTTGTGCTCCTGGTGACGCTCGGGGCTGTGCATGCGCTACCTCCTGTCCGCATCCTTATTTGAATCTGAGGTTTCTCCGTGATGACTGTGACCACCGTGGTGGTGCCCGAAAATATGCATCAGCGGACACAACAGCAAAATCAAATACGGCAGGAGGCCCAGCATATGGCCGTAATGTTCTCTGGCCAGATAGAACAGTGCGATCACCAGTAGCATGCCCAACACTATGCCGGTTTTGCTCCGCCATAATGGTGGAGAGGTGTTAGCTGGATGTGATAAATGCATCATGGTTCTGTACTCCTGTGGGAGTGCCATCTAGTAATACGTCATCCAGGTTCAATGTTCGGCGGTGTCATCCTGGTCATGCTGGCCAAGAGGAAACCGCCGTTACATTTACAACGCTATTGCCTGGATCACTTGCCCATCACCAGTGCCGCGAGCATTGGTGAGCAGCAACCGTCACTTCTTCACTGGCATGTCGATCATCGATGACTGCTGATCCATCATTTTCATCATCATGCCCATCATTCCTTTGCCCATGCCGTCCTTGGAGCCAGACATCCCCATGTTGGAGCCCATGCCCATACAGCCCGCAGCATCATGCTGCTTACTCATCATGGCCATGCTTTCCTTCATCGTTTTCATGCCCTCCTGCAGGGCAGCTTGCCGTTCGTCTGGTGTTTTCGCTGCAGCGGCTTTGTCATGGGCAGCTTGCATTTTCTGCATTTGCTCGCTCATCGCATTGTTCATTGCCGACTCGGACGGTGCACTGGCGGTCGTTGTGCTGGCAGGTGCATCGGCAGGGTGATGCTCATCCTCGGCATTCGCCATGGAGAGGCTGCTGGCCATAATTGCGGCAAGAACTAATTTCATTTGTGTTTGCATGGTGAACTCCAGGTACTCGGGAAAAAGTAGGAATTACTAAGCCGCGCCAAATCGACGCAATGGCGCAGAACGGCCACGGCAAGGCCGTTCTGGAGGCGGATTAATCGTTGAAGCGGACGAATATCAGGCGGGCTGGAGGCCCCGATGGTGCGGGGCGCCTCAGTGCAAGTGCAGGAAAGGCGATGGGTGGAGTGAGGGTAAGCAGCAGAATCGCGGGTAACAGCAAAGCAAGCGCCAAACTGGCGAGGTCTACTGTCGGGAGCTTCGATGCGGGACTGATCGCCTTCACTGCATCTTCACAATGCTTAAGGCAGCCACTGGCGTGCAGGGCATGGTCATCTAATTGTTGCAGTGTGGAGAGCGTCGCGTGCGTTGCAGCCAGATTGTGCTCCGGCTGCACCAAGCAGCCGTGAAATGCCGTCACGATCACAGCCAACACCCACACCCCGAGGGTGAGTCGCATTAGATTGCGATAGTGATGACGGAACCAGTACATGACGTGCTCCAGAGGCTTGTTAGTCCCCAATTCTTCCAGTTTAGACTTCCAGGCAGCCGATGATTTGACTTTGATCAAAGAAGTGGGCTTATCATCATGGCGAGCTAAAAGGACTTTGCCATCCCTAGCGCTTCAACACCGGTTCCGCTTCCCGCATTTGGGTGCGAACTACGTCGAGACTCGAAAGTGTTGCTCATCATTTTCTCCGCAAAGCCTCAATCTTTACGGAGCATTCTCCATGCCAAAAAACTTCGCTTGAGGAGCTTCGATCTTGGCCAAGAATGCACAGGCGCTGCTGAAGGCGACTCAAAAGGAGGTCGTAAAGCTACGACAAGAACGAAAGCAACGACACGAGGCGAAGACAAAAATGGACGCCAAGCAGGTTTGCCATCCAGTTTTCGTAGGGCTTCGATGGGTTCGGCAGGAATTTCAAGCTCATTGTAGGAGCGCACCAATCAGCGCTGGGAGAACTAAAGAATCCCCATAACGGCGCAGGTCCCGAGCCCGCAGACTCAATAGTGACGACCCTGGGTTCTGTATCGAGCGGTATCCCTATACATAAATGGCGCATAGGGTGTATTGGCGGCCTGACACCTATTGAAGTCAGGACTCCCATCGTCTTCTATGGCAAACGGTGAGCGATAAATCATGGGTCAAACAGTCAATAATGTGGAAGAGAACAGCTTAGCGAGAAGTATTGAAAGCCGGGCGCGGCTCCGCGACTGTCGAGCCTCGGCTGGCTCACCTACTCGTTCGCTATCGCACGCCTAAGTACTCGAAGGATATCGAGTGCAGACTGGTCAGTAATGCACCCCGGTTTCTGGTCGAACATGTGTGGCGCGCCGGGGTAAACATGAAGCTCTACGGCTACGCCAGAGCGAGACAATCTCATAGCAAATGCGACGTCCTCCTCAAGGAACAAGTCCAGCGCCCCTACTGATAGAAAAGTGCGCGGCAAATCACTCAGGTCTGTGTGCAGGGCAGGTGAAAGCAAACCAATCCGCTCATCATCAAGCGCGTGGTTTCCGCGCAAGCATCTCCAGCAAAACTCGTTGGCTTGGTGTTGCCAGCCAATTATCCCTGTGGTGCTGTTCTTGTGAGGCGAGTCTGCAGTGCCTGACCGGTAATCCAGCATCGGATAGATCAAGACTTGTCCCGCGATGGGATATGCGCCTCGGTCACGAGCCAGAATAGCCAGAGCTGCTGCCAGTCCTCCACCGGCACTGTGCCCCATGACGACTAATTTGCGGGTGTCGATATTGAGGACTTGCCGATTCTCGAATAACCAGCCGAGCGCCGTGTAGCAATCTTCAAGGGGAATGGGGAAGGGGTGTTCGGGTGCAAGGCGGTAATCAACAGAGACTATGATCGCCTCCAGTTCTTCGGCCAGATCTGCCACATAATCGTCTGCCATTTCAGGTTGCCCAAGCACAAAACCACCGCCGTGGGCATACAGGATCACAGGAAAAATTTTGTGCTCTGCCGCGACACCAGGCTTATAAAGACAAAGGCGCAACTGCTCCCCGTCGTGAGCTGTCGTCCATACGGTTTCACAACGAGCTTGTCCTGACGATTTGAACGTCGCATGGACACGCTTTCTGATGGCAGGCAGCGTATCAAGCGTCCAGGGTTCTGCGCCAGGAGTCAAAAAGCTACGGAAAGCGGGATCAAGCAATTCATGTGGTTTCAACGTTCCGCCCCTTGTTTCTCACGTGATGAGGCGCCTCAAATCGAAGCGCCCTTCACTATGGAACTACAACAAGCTGGAGCTATAGCCAGGCTTTGATTTGCGCACAAACAGCCGGCGTCGAGATGCCATAACGATCATGTAGCGTCGGCAGTGCGCCCGCGTCCAGGAAGGCGTCGGGCAAAGCGATTTGCCTGAATGTTGGCGTCACACCGTTGCGCAGCAATAGCCCTGCAACAGCCTCGCCGAGTCCACCAATAATCGAGCTGTTTTCGGCTGTGACCACCAGGCGTCCGGACTTGCGGGCTTCGGCCAGGATAGTCTGTTCATCCAGCGGCTTGATGGTTGGTACATGCAGCACTGCAACATCAATCCCATCCGCCTGGAGCTGCTTTGCCGCTTCCAATGAGCGCATGGTCATCAGTCCCGTAGAGATGATCAGGACATCGTTGCCAGTGCGCAGTGTCTTGGCTTTACCGATCTCGAATTTGTAGCCGTACTCGTCCAGCACCAACGGCACATTGCCGCGCAGCAAACGCATGTACACGGGCCCCTGATGTGCGGCGATGGCGGGCACGGCCTGCTCGATTTCCAGCGCATCGCACGGATCAACGATCATCAGGTTGGGCATGGCGCGGAAAATTGCCAGGTCATCGGTGGCTTGGTGGCTTGGGCCGTAGCCGGTAGTGAGGCCGGGCAAACCGCAAACGATTTTGACGTTAAGGTTTTCCTCGGCGATTGCCATGCAGATGAAGTCATAGGCGCGGCGCGAGGCGAATACGGCGTAAGTGGTGGCGAAGGGCACAAAGCCTTCGCGGGCCATACCCGCAGCCGCACTCATCAGCAATTGCTCGGCCATGCCCATTTGATAGAAACGGTCGGGATGTGCCTTGGCGAAGATGTGCAGGTCGGTGTACTTGGACAGGTCAGCGGAAAGGCCAACGATGTCCTGGCGCTGATCTGCAAGCGAAGCTAATGCGTGTCCGAACGGGGCCGATTTAGTCGCTTGGCCTTCAGAGGCAATGGAAGCGATCATCGCCGAGGTAGTCAGGCGCTTTTTGACCGGTTCGGAGGTCGGAGTGTTAGCGGCGTTGCTCATTGGTCTTTTCCTTCTTCAAGGTTGCTCAGTGCCAGATCCCATTCGTGTTCTTCCACGCGAATGAAGTGTGTCTTCTCGCGGGCTTCCAGGAAGGGCACGCCTTTGCCCATTTTGGTATCGCAGATAATCACGCGTGGCTGGGTACCTGAATGATTACGCGCAGCATCGAAGGCGGCGACCAGTGCATCCAGGTCATTGCCATCCACACGCTGGGTGAACCAGCCAAACGCTTGCCAACGGTCAACGATCGGTTCGAACGAGAGGATTTCACTGGAGTAACCGTCGGCTTGCTGGTTGTTGACGTCGACGATGGCGATCAGGTTGTCGAGTTTCCAATGCGATGCCGACATCACGGCTTCCCAGGTCGAGCCTTCATTCAGTTCACCGTCCGACAGCAGGTTGTAGACGAAGGAGGGCGAGTCTTTGCGCTTGAGACCCAGACAGGCACCCACCGCGATACCCAGGCCCTGACCCAGAGAGCCCCCGGTGATTTCCATGCCCGGGGTGTAGGCGGCCATGCCCGACATTGGCAGGCGGCTGTCATCCGCTCCGTAGGTTTCCAACTCATCGAGCGGGATGATTTCGGCTTCGATCAAGGCGGCGTACAGCGCAATGGCGTAGTGACCGATGGAGAGGTAAAAGCGATCACGCGCCTCCCATTCCGGATCTTCAGGACGATGATTCATGGCATGAAAGTAGGAGACCGCCAGAAGGTCAGCGGCGCCGAGGGCCTGACCAACATAGCCCTGTCCCTGGACTTGGCCCATGCGCAGTGCGTGGCGGCGAATATTGTGCGCGCGCTCAACCAGGGTTGTGGAAGAAGCGTATGAAGAATTAGTAGTCATGGTGAAACTCCGTTAACTCAACGATTGACCAGGGCGGCGGGAATGCGCAGTACCAGCGTCGCTCCGGCAAACAGCACGCCAGTGATCAGGTACATGCCGATGGCACTGGAGCCGGTCATTGTGGTGATCCAGCCAATCAGATAAGGCGAGCAGAACCCTGCGAGGTTGGCAAAGCTGTTGACGGCCGCGATACCGGCGGCGGCGGAAACGCCTCCGAGCAACGTGGTTGGCAGCATCCAGAACAACGACGTTGCAGACAAAATGCCGGAAGCGGCCAGGCAAAGACTGAGGATGGACAGGGTTGGATTGCCGCCCATCAGCGCTGCCAAGCTCAGACCGATAGCACCGGCAATCATCGGAACGATGAGGTGCCAGCGGCGCTCGCGATGTTTGTCACCACTGCGTCCCACCAGGAGCATGGCGGCAATGGCACAGAGGTAAGGCAGGCTGGTTAGAAAGCCGATATGCAATGGATCGGAAACCCCCGAATTACGTACCAGGGTAGGCAGCCAGAAGGTGATTGCGTACTGCCCCATCACCACACAGAAGTAGATGGCAGCCAGCAGCCACAAACGACGGTCTCGAATGAACTCACCGACAGAGGCATGGGTGACTTTGTGCTGGTCGTCTTCGGCCAGCTCCCGAGTGATCAGTGCTTTTTCTTCGTCGTTGAGCCAACTGGCCTGATGCACCCCGTCTTTGAGGTAGCTCAGTACCAGAAGACCGACAACGACCGTGGGTACAGCCTCCAACACGAACATCCACTGCCAGCCAGCCCAGCCATGCATCCCGGCGAAGTGGTTCATGATCCAGCCGGAGAGGGGGCCACCCACCATGCCTGACAGCGGAATGGCGATGAACCACAACACGGTCATGCGGGCGCGACGATAGGATGGAAACCAGTAGGTCAGGTACAGCAACAAGCCTGGCGCCAGACCGGCTTCGGCGATACCGAGCAGAAAGCGCAGGGCATAGAACTGCCAGGCGGTTTCGACGAAGGCAAACAGCGCCGAGACGATTCCCCAGGTGATCATGATTCGTGCGATCCATACCCGCGCACCGACCTTGTGGAGAATGATGTTGCTGGGTACTTCGCAGAGAAAATAGCCAATGAAGAACATGCCAGCGCCAAGTCCATAGACCGTTTCGCTGAGCGCCAGATCGTTCATCATTTGCAGCTTGGCAAAGCCAACGTTGACGCGATCAAGGTAAGCGCACAGGTAGCACAGCATCAGGAATGGCATCAGTCGCCAGGCCGTTTTCCGGTAGGCGTTGGAGCGCACGGTCGAAACCGCTTCGAGCGACAGGGTAGTCATGATGGTCTGATCTCTTGTTTTTATTGACTGCCAGGCCATGAGACCCGGCTACGTCATCGATCCAGAACCGCACGGGCCGCGCAGGCCCGCCCAGGTGTATCAGTGAATCAGCATGCCGCCGTTCACATCCAGCGTGATGCCTGTGAGGTACGAGGATAGGTCGCTGGCCAGGAACAGGGCGGCGTTGGCGACATCCTGCGCTGCACCGAGGCGGCCCAACGGAATGCCGTCGATGATCGCGTGGCGGCGTTCGTCCTGCATCAATCCGCCGGTGATGTCGGTATGAATCAAACCAGGGGCAATGGAGTTGACGCGAATGTTGTCCGGCCCCAGTTCCCGTGCCATGGCTTTGCCCAGACCCAGCACACCGGCTTTGGCCGCACTGTAATGAGGGCCACCAAAAATGCCGCCGCCCCGCTGAGCAGAAACGGAAGACATGCACACAATGCTCCCGGAAGATTGTTTGCGCATGACCGGAATCACCGCCTGCGACATCAGCAGGGTGCCGCGCAGACTGACGTCCAGCACCTTGTCGTAGTCTGAAGGGCGGATGTCCAGAGTCTTGAGTGGCTGAGTAATGCCGGCATTGTTGACGAGGACGTCGATGCGGCCGAAGTGCTCGATGATTTTGGCAATGGCCTGCTGAACCTGCGATTCGTCAGCAACGTTGGCCGCAAGACCGAGATGACCTTCGCCCAGGGAAGCTGCGGCATCACGGGCAGCGGATTCATCTAGATCAAGGATCACGACGTGAGCGCCTTGTTGCGCGAAAGTGGTCGCTGTAGCGCGGCCAATGCCACGGGCAGATGCGGCACCGGTGATGATTGCGACTTTGCCTTGGAGGAGCATGCAGAAGTACCTCGAATTGTTTTTATTGGGTCGATCCGTAAAGAACCGATGACTCAGCTTGTTCTCCAAGGGGGGGCTGAGCAATAACGTGAATGTCACTCGATGCTGAAAAAAATTCAGCACTCGTCAAGGCAGTTGCCAGGTGATTGAATGGAAGACAAGTCCATTAATCGTAAAAAATGCAGTGGGGGCGCCATGCGCACTGATGCCGATGCACCAATTATCTTGCCACCGCTGAGAGCAATTCAGGCCTTCGAGCAAACGGCTCGCTTCGGGAATGTTGCCAGGGCAGCGGAAGTACTGGATTTAACGCCATCCGCTGTTAGTCACCAACTGGCCAAGCTTGAGGGGATGATAGGCCGGCAATTGTTCGTTCGAGCGGCACGTGGTGTCTCTCTGACTCCGGTGGGGGAGCAATACCTGAAAGAAGTCTCCGGGATCCTGCACAGCCTTGCAGTGGCAACCGAGCGCGCTGCCAGCGATGTCAGTCTCGATTGTCTGCGGCTGCACTCATCGCCCAGCTTCGGCCTACTCTGGTTGATGCCGCGTCTCGAACAGTTCCGCGAGAGTCATCCCGATATCCAGCTCAACTTGTCGTGCTCCTACGAGTCACTGCACTTCAGCCGGGACAAGATTGATGTGGATATCCGCCATGGCATGCCCAACTGGCCAAGCTATGAGGTTCGCACAGTACAAAATGAAAAATTTGCCGTACTGACCTCACCCAAATTGCTTGCGCAACGACCTATCCAAACAGCGTCGGATCTACTCGATTGTGATTTGATATTGTCTGAAGCCACACTGCTCAAGTGGCCACAATGGTTCGCCCAACATGGTTTGGCTCGACCGGAAAGACCCTATGCATTGAGCTTTGATAGATCCTATATGTCACTGGAGGCCGCCAGCCACGGGCTTGGATTCGCATTGGAGAGTACGTTGCTCGCGCAAAAGTACCTGGCATCCGGTGCGTTAGTAGAAGTTGCGCCAGAGTCCCTCAGCGCTCCAGTGGCCGCCCATCATCTGGTGTTTCCAAAGGCACACTCCAACTTTCCGCGTGTCAGACGCTTTTTAGAGTGGATGGAAAGTGAGTTGGGACATGAATTCGCGTACTGAACGGCGCCAAAAAGATGAAACGCTATGCAGACATTTTTGTTTATCCCGGAGTGAGCGTTTAAGCAGCTATTGATTATTCATGTCGCTCTAAGGGCCATACCATTCAGCATATTTAGGTGCCCACCATCGCAGTAAGCGATGGCATTAGGAAGGTGTACTGCCCAGACGATTACGCAGCAGTAATGGAAGCTCGGTAATACCACAAGGAGAGGTGCGTCCATCTGGCATCCATCATTCGCAAAGCAACGCCCACCTCACTACAATCTCGGCAGATCGACCAACCCAAAGGTGAACCGTGGAATTCAAACGGGACAGATTCAACGGCGTCATTGTCGACTTCCGCTCTATACGCTTGAGCAAGCGAATTTCCTCATCGAGTTCCAAGCCGGACTGAGACATAAAAATTCGAGAGTAGGGGGCTGAGCGTTCTTTTGAAATCCTTGATCTTTAGATAAATGTCGTTGCTGAATCCGGTGGTTCCTCTATCCATTGCCCAGCGTAAAGCGTGCGAAAGACGACTACGTACTCTCTAGAGCAGTTCCAACTGTTGAATGCGCTAATAATTACATCGGCTGCCCAAGGGGATTTCAAGGAAGTATCACTTTCCGAAACCCGATGGAGCATTCTCGCGGCCCTATATGCAGTCGAAGGGGAGTATTTCTCTAACATATGGACAAAAAATGCTTTGGCTATTTCGATAAACTCTGAATTCAGCTTTAGGCCAGACCAATCAATATTCATTGCCATGCCGTCGTCGTACCACGTCCAGACGCTCAATCAAGTATCGACGTACCTTGGCTGGTCATTAGTGCGAGTTCGAATCGCAACCTGAGCCGGGCCCTCGAACACGTAGGCCGGAAAAGAGGAGGAGGGTGAAGCCTGTTCTTGATCGGCTGATCTGGTCACGGCGAACCTCCTTAACTGTCAAGTCGGCTCCAGGCTGCCGAGGCGCGCTCGACGTTATGGCGGTTGGCCGACTCGGCTAGATAACGACTTGCATAACGGCGTGGCATCGCCGATGTATCAGACCAGCCGCAGACTCGTCGGAGTTCGTCCGTGGCGCGCTCCAGGTTATGCCCACGCGTCTCGACCAGGTAAGCCAAGAAACGGTCGGCGAAGGTGTGGCGAAAGTCATGCGCAGAAAGTGTAGGCAACAACCCCGGATGAGCCAGTTCAATGGTCAGAAACAGCCGATCAAGGACGTTAGACAACGCGCGGATCAACAGCGGGCGACCTCGGTCAGAGATGAACAAATAGCGGTACAGCAATTTCATTGGTCTTCCGTTACGTATGGGGCGCCGTTCGCTCTGGATATAGCGCTCGTAGACCTCATACAACTGCGCAGAGATACCTACCGTCCGCCCGTGTGTTTTCAACGCAGGCGCTTCAGCGCGCGGGTCGCCTGGGTCATGTTCGCGGTCATTGATGCTGACATAGGCATGCTGGGAACCCTGGTTGATACCCGTGGTGTAGAGCTTCAGAAGCTCTCCGCGACGGATACCGGTCTCCAGCAGCAATTCAATCATTAGCCAATTGCGCAACTGCAATCGTTCCGGAAACGGATTCTCCGCAGCGCCCGGGCGAATCAGTGTGTGAATGATCTGGAGTTGCATATCTGTCAGGCTGCGGTATCGACTGCGGTATCGACTGCGGTCCGGCCGAGCATTGATGATGTAGATGAATGGGACTAGCTTGGGCAATGGCGCCGCTAGACCATCCTGCACAAGCAGTGGCACGCGCTGACCGGACGAGAAACGACACTGAATCAGCTTCATTGGCAGCCACCTCATTCAATGACGCGCCATGAACACGAAGGACACGGCCCGTTGAGAGATTGGACGCCAGATGCGTCTTTGTTTAATCAGTGCTTGAAGCTGCTCATGAACATATCTGACATAACACCTGATTTAACATAATATACATTATGCGTACCTATAGGTATTCCACAAAGGCCATCTCCCAAGTACATTCAAACCCCAGCGACGTCTCTCGACCAAGCATCCCCCTGGATTTTCCCCTCATGCATGAAGCAGCTCATCAGATCATTGATCTTTACGAACGTCACGCTCAAACATGGGACCGTGTTCGTTCGCGGCGTCTCGTCGAGCAATCCTGGCTCGATCGTTTTCGTCAGGCCATGCCAGTTGCGGCTGGGCCTGTCCTCGACATCGGCTGTGGCTGTGCCGAACCCATGGCGGCTTACTTGATTAATGCAGGACACGTCGTGTGTGGCATTGATTCGTCCATGGCGATGATCAGCTTGTGTCATCAGCGTTTCCCGCAGCACGGTTGGCATGTTGCCGACATGCGCCAGTTGGCGCTTGATCAGCGTTACGCAGGCATTCTGGCGTGGGACAGTTTCTTTCACCTGACGCCTGAGGATCAGCGTCGAATGTTCCCGATTTTCCAGGTTCATGCCCAACCGGGTGCCGCACTGATGTTTACCAGCGGGACGGCCCATGGCATTGCGTTGGGCCGCTTCGAGGGTGAAACGCTTTATCACGCCAGCCTGGACCACGATGAGTATGTTGCGCTGCTCAACGCCCACGGTTTTAGCGTCGTTGAGCAAATAACGGAAGATCCCGATTGTGGTGGGCACACGATCTGGCTCGCCGTTTTCGGTTAGAATTGGCCCGTTGCCCTGCCCCTTTATATAGATAAATCTTATAACTCAATTAAACGTCTATTTAGTTGAGTTAAGTTTGGACTGGTTCTAATCGCATTAAAACATTGTGCAACATCCAAAACCGCCCTCACCCTCCATATCCATCACTGAAATACCAAACACCCGATGCGGTGCATCGGGCGTTTGGTTCAAACCTATGCAACACTAAATAATCAGCGCAGCGGCAGTCCCTTGGTTTCTGGCATGCGCAGATAGACAACTGCACTTATGGCACTGATCACCGCCAGGTAAATCCAGAACAGGTGTCCATAGCCCCAACCGGCCATCGCGGCCATGAGATATGGCGCGGTTCCACCAAACAACGTCACAGACAACGCATACGGCAAAGCGATACCGGTCACGCGAACTTCAGCTGGAAATTGTTCCGCCATGGTTACTGCAGAGGCTGCGCCGAAGCCTGTCATGATGACCATGGAGATGGTTTGCAGGATGGTCACTTCCGTCAGGCTGATGCCTGCATGCAAAAGACCGAAGCTTGGCCACGCCCACAACACCGATGCGATGGCGAATGCAATCAGTACCGGCCGACGACCGACACGGTCGGCAAGTTTCCCGACAAAGGGCAGCAGCACCAGTGACACCCCCACCGAGATCACGCCTGCAAGCAATGTGTCACGGATCGACATACCGGTGATCAGGTGGACTTGCGAGGGATAGCTCACCATCCATACATAGTTCAGCAAATTACCAGCCATGGCGATGCCGATCACCCGCATCGCATCTTTTCTGTGGCTGAAAAACAGATCACGCAGAGGCTGTTTCTTGACGTTGCTCGCGGCGCGCGCCTTGAAGATTTCAGTCTCGCGCACCGACAGACGGATCCACAGCGCGATCACTCCCATCAGGGCGGCAATGATAAAGGCAACGCGCCAACCCCAGTCGTTCAACGCAGTGTCACTGCCCAGCGATGCCAGACCAAAGCCCAGCAGGAACGAAACCATTGTCCCGGCATTGATCGCAAACCATTGCCAGGAGCCGGCGAATGCGCGGCGGTGTGCAGGTGCCGACTCGATCAGGAACGCCGAAGCGGAACCGAATTCACCACCAGCGGAAAACCCCTGGACCAGGCGCGCGAAGACCAGAATGATCGGTGCGGCAATTCCAATGCTGTCGTAGTTGGGGCAAAGGCCGATGACCAGCGAGGCCAGCGACATCAGCAGGATAGAAAGCGTCAAACCTTTCTTGCGACCGTAGCGATCGGCTACCTGGCCGAGAACCGCACCACCGATAGGCCGCATGATGAAGCCGACGGCAAAGATCGCCAACACCGACAGCAAGCTGGTAAGACCGTCCCCGGCCGGGAAGAACTGGCGGGCAAGGATGGAAGAAAACGTGGCGTAAATAACCCAGTCGGTGTATTCGACGATGGTGCCAAGCGTTGCGGCGACAATGGCCTTTTTTTCGCCATAGGTCAGTTGTCGGCCTTTAGCATTCCCAGTGGCACCTGATGCTGGCTGCGTCAGTGCACTCATTAAACTATCGTCGTTATTCATTTCTATGGCTCCCGTGGGCGCTATTATTATTGACCTTTAGTCGCGGCCTTGTTACGGGTTAATACTGCTATTTACACCTCTCCAAGTGAATCGAGATTTACGCCCTGTATCGTTGACTAATTCTCAATGCATAGGCGTCTATTGAATATTCCAGACTGTTTGAAGTCGATTGACATTTGCTCAATCGCCAACGTCACAAAAGTCAGTTGAGCAATAAGCGGCCTCTGGATGTAATAGGTATTCGTAATGGAGTTTTAAACAGTAAAGACGCCCTCACTGCAGTTTCAGAGGAGACACACAATGTTTGTAAAAGTTAACAGCTTCGTCGACGGCCGTTCCCTGGCGCCGGCTGACGGGCAGTATGTCGACAAGATCGATCCGCGCACCGGAGCCAAGATCAGTGAAGTCGCCAGCAGCGGGCCGAAGGATGTGGCGCTGGCAATCGAGTCGGCAGCCTCGGCGCTGCAAGGCTGGCGCGACATGCGCCCCGCCGAACGTGGGCGCATCCTCAATGAATTCGGGCGCATCATCCGTCAAAGCGAAAATACGCTGGGCGCACTGGAAAAGGCCGATACTGGTAAACCCGGCAGTGAGATGGCGGCGCTGATGGACCTGACTGCCCAGTACTTCGAGTTTTATGGTGGCATCGTCAACGTCATGGACGGGGACGTGATCAACCAAGGCCCCGACTATCACATTTATACTCGCCGTGATCCCTTTGGCGTGATTGGCGTCATCCTGCCTTGGAACGCCCCGCTCCACCAGGCTGCGCGCGCTATCGCGCCCGCCCTCGCTACCGGCAATACCGTGGTGGCCAAACCCTCCGAACACACCTCTGCCTCGCTGGTGGAACTGGCGCGCATTGCCGTGCAAGCCGGAGTGCCTGCCGGCGTGTTCAATGTCATCGTGGGTAAAGGCAGCGTGATCGGCCCCGCCATGGCGCATAACCCACACATCCGCAAGATCTCCTTTACCGGCGGCCTGCGCGCTGGCCAGGAATTGGGACACATCGCCGCCGAACGCATCCTGCCGCTAACCCTTGAACTGGGCGGCAAGTCCGCCAATATCGTGTTCGACGATGCCGACCTCGATGCGGCCGCCAAAGGCTCGACCAAGGCATTTACCTGGAACAGCGGCCAATGGTGCGCGGCAGGCACACGGTTGCTGGTTCAGGAGAACATCCATGACCGCTTTGTCGACAAGCTGATTGCCGAAGTAAGTGCCCTACGGGTCGGCCCGGAGGATGACTCGACGTCCGGGCCGATTACCACTCACGCGCAGTTCGAGAAGATCCAGAGCTACTTCGCCATCGCCGAGCGCGAGGGGCTGAAGCCGGCAATCGGCGGTAAGGTGGCCACGCGAGCGGGCTATGAAAACGGCTGGTATATCGAGCCGACGGTCTACACCGGTGTAACCAACAATATGACCCTGGCGCGCGAGGAGATTTTTGGGCCTATCGTTTGCGTCATTCCCTTCAAGGATGAAGCCGATGCGTTGCGGATCGCCAACGACAGCGAATTCGGCCTCGGTGCCGGCATCTGGAGCCGTGACATCGGCCGGGTGCATCGGGTTGCGGCGCAGCTGGAGGCAGGCCGAATTGTCGTCAACGAGTACAGCGGCGGTTTCGTCCAGACGCCTTGCGGTGGCTTCAAGCAAAGTGGCTACGGTCGCGAGCAAGGCATCGACGCCCTCTCCCACTATACCCAGCTCAAATCTGTGATCATTCGCCTTTAAGTCCATTCCACACAAAAAAACAAAGGGCACAGCCATTGGCTGTGCCCTTTTCGTTAACTTGTTTACCAGATGGGCAGGGAGTAGCTGAGAATCAACCTGTTCTCGTCGATATCGCTGGCAAAGTTGCTGCGTGTGCTGGCGTTCTTCCATTTCACGGCAAGGTTTTTCAACGCACCACTCTGAATGACGTACGCCAGTTCTGTGTCCCGTTCCCACTCTTTTCCAGCCTGAGCCCGGTTGCGCACACTCACCTCGTCGCCCGACAGATAGCGGGTCATGAAGGTCAGGCCAGGAATGCCAAGTGCTGTGAAGTTGTAGTCGTAGCGCAGCTGCCAGGAACGCTCATCCTGATTGCCGAAATCATTGATTTGCACCAGGTTGATCAGATAAGCATCGGTGCCATTGAGGTTGGCGAAGCCGGTAGCGCCGCTCATACGTTGATACCCCAGTCCTACTGAATGTCCGATCGCGCTGTAGGTGAACATCGCGCCAAGTGCGGAGTTTTCGACGTTGCTGCCGCCCTCATCGAGGCTACGCGCCCAGCGGATATCGGACGTGAGCGATTGTCGCTCGGTAAGCGCCAGCTTGTGGTTTAACGTCAGGTAATGCTGCTGGTAGATGCCGTCCAGAACGCCGTAGTGGTAGGCCGCACTCAATGCCGGCGTCCAGCGATAGGTTACCCCTGCGAAATCGAAGCGCTCACTACTTGTCTTCCGGCCTGGCCGGATATTGCGTGCAGCGCCGTTGAACACCGTCATGGGCTCATTGTCGCTTGAGTTGCGCAGGTTGATACGGTCGAATCGCCCGAGATCGACGGTCGTATTGCTCAGGTCGGCACTGTTGAGCCAGGCACCACGAAACGTCTGCGGCAACAAGCGCGTGTCGTTGTACATCGCCACAGGCAGTTTGGGCATCAGGGTGCCGGCTTTCAGCGTGCTTTGCGCCAAGCGTACCTTGGCAGTCAGCCCCAGCTTGCTGTATTCATCCTGAGCGTGACCATCGCGGTCGGTAACGAGCAGACCCGTGCCGGTCCGTGATGGGCCCGAGTCCAACTTGATGCCGAGCATGCCCAATGCATCCAGGCCAACGCCGATCGCTCCGGGCGTAAAGCCGGATTCATAACGCAGGACAAAACCTTGAGCCCACTCTTCTGCCTTGCTTTGCGCCGCACTTGATTGGCGAAAGTCGCGATTGAAGTAGTAGTTGCGTAAATCCATGCTGGCTTTGCTGTCGGTGATGAAGTCCGCATAAGCCGGAGAATGCACAGTGCTGACTGCGCCGCACAATGCCAGTCCTGAGGCTCGGTGAAAATGCTTGCGATGGCGCGTTTTAGCGATCTTCATAAATGGATCTCTTATTGTTGTCGGAAGCCGCAACACGACCAGATGGCGCGTGCGCGCCGATCGTAGAAATCGCAGCCCCCGGACGACAATCGATTAAAACGGGCGCCTGCCTTGAGCTTTTATCAAACGTTCACTTTATTGTTGGGATGCGTCGGGCAATTAAATACACTCCGCGTCCTCGTTTTTTCCAATACAGTAACTTCCAACAACAAGAGATGACTTCCATGGACCGACTGCCGCCACTGAATGCCATCCGCGCGTTTGAGTCCGTAGCGCGTCATTTGAGCATCACCCATGCCGCCGATGAGTTGAATGTCACGCCGGGTGCGGTCAGTCGACAGATCCGCGCGCTCGAGGAATTTCTAGGACTCGACCTGTTTGTCCGGGGGCACCGGCAAATCACCTTGACCCCCTCCGGCGAACAATATTTCCGTGCGGTGGCCAGGATGATCGAAGACTTGCGCGGTGCCACGAAGAAACTCATGTCGCCGCCCTTGCGTCGGCAAATCAAGGTGCGTGCCTACACCACGTTTGCCATGCAATGGTTGATACCCAGGCTGGCCAGCTTTCACGCCGAACATCCCAAGATCGAAGTGTTGTTGACTGCATCGCTCGAGCCGGTCGACTTTTACAAGGAAGACATCGATGCCGCGATCCGTCTTGGTTCCGGCGAATGGCCTAATTGCAATTGTTACGTGTTGAGCGACAACCGCCTTGCACCTGTCTGCAGCCCTTCGCTTTTGCAACACGGGCCGGGCCTGAACACACCCGCCGACATCGCGCAGTACACCATGCTGCACTCGATCGCCAGACCCGAGGACTGGCGCTACTGGCTGGAGGCATGCGGTGTTAGCCGAGACGTCGATGCGCTTGCTGGCATGTCATATCAGAGTTCTTCGATGGTCTATGCCGCTGCCGCCGGTGGCCAGGGAATTGCCATGGCGCAGTTGTTCCTGGTTGAGAAAGAGCTGCGGGACGGCACCCTGATCAGGCCTTTCGAGCAAATTGTCGACATGGGCGTGTACACCTATTATCTGCTCACGCCAAAACACCGCGAAGAAAGCGATGACACGCGGGTTTTTCGCGAGTGGATCCTCGAACAGGCACGTTTGACCCGCGAAGGCGCTTGAGTTTTTTTCAACCAAAACAGGCCAATAACTCCTTTGTCGCAGGGAAATCCGCGCACCTAGTATGGTGTCTTCCCAATAATAAGGTCGACACGCCATGAGCAATTTTCCTAAGCATTGCGACTCTGCATCGAACGAAACCATCGGTTTTATCGGGTTAGGCGCAATGGGTCAGAAAATGGCCCACCACCTGCTGGACAACGGCTATGGCCTGAGCCTCTTCGATCCCAACCCGCAAGTATTGGCACCCTTGCTCGCACGCGGAGCGCGCAACCACGCCAGCCCCCGCGAAGTCGCCGATCACGCCCAGATCGTACTGATTTGCGTGCCGACCCCGGATATCGTCGAGCACGTGGTGCTGGGCGACAACGGGGTCATCCACGGTGAACTGGTGAAAATCCTGGTGGACCACTCCACCACCGGTCCGAGTATGGCCAGGCGCGTGGAGCAGGCGTTGCGTAAACGCGGTATCCAGGCATTGGACGCGCCCTTGGCCGGTGGCGTGACAGGCGCAGTCAATGGGACCCTGTCGGTGATGGTCGGGGGTGACCAGACCGCTTTCCAACAGTGCGAGCCGGTGTTCGCCTGTTTCGGCAAAAAAGTCGAACATATCGGCACAACGCCAGGCCTGGGCCAGACCTTGAAGCTGGTCAACAACATGATCGTTGGAGCCACTCTGGTGGCCACCAGCGAAGCACTGCTATTCGGTATCAAGTCCGGGCTAGAACCAGGGCAGATGCTGGAAATGCTCAACGCAAGTACCGCCCGCAGTTTCAGCAGTGAACAGATACTGGCCGGTACCGTGATGCAGCGCGAATTCGATTTCGGCTTTCGCCTGGACCTGATGCGCAAGGATATACGGCTGTTCCTCGCCGAGGCGGAAAACGTCGGCACATCGGCCTTCACCTGCGCAGTGGTCAAGCAGTTCTTCGATCAGGCCATGAGCGAAGGTGACCCGGCCCGCGACATGACCCATGTAGTCAAAGTGCTCGAAAAAATGGCCGGCGCCACCATCGGGGGGCGTACCTCGTCATAGCCTCACCCTCCTCCTTTTCTGGATGAAGGAAAGCTGTCTTCGCTGACGGGTTTCAAGGCGTAAAATATACCAGGCGGGCCGGTAAGGCCGCCTGCGTGGGCGTCTCTCAACGCGCCCCTCTACCGCTCCTGGTTTGATTTTTTCTCAATTCAACCGCGTTTTTATATCGTTTGTCGCCCATTGAGGCGTATCCGAACATACCTCCAGACGTTCGCTATCGAGCGTCGATAAAAACAGGAGGTCACATGAACAGTCCGTCACCCATCTGGGCATCCACCACACCGCCCGCTCTTGCTGCCTCACGACATCTGGGCACTGACGAAATCTTCTTTCCCGCGGTACCTGCAGAATCGCCCCTGGCCGATCAGTTCCAGGACACCACCCTGAGCGTGGAAGGCCGCGTGTATAGCTTCACCATCATGCACCCCAGCCCCAAGAGCGGCTTGACCCCCTTCGTTCTGGCCTACGTCGACCTACCCGGTCCGGTCCGCCTGTTCGGCCGCCTCAATGGCAGCAGCGGCCGTCCGTTCATTGGCGAAAAATGCCGTGTGATTGCCGACGAGACTTTTGGCTACGTATTCGAATCCCTGGAGGTACGTCCATGACCCAGATGCATGTAATGGGCGCGGCGATGACGCCATTTGGCCGCCACGTTGGTGTGATGGCACCGGAGCTTGCCCAGCGAGCGATTCTTGACGCGGTGGCCGACGCCGGCATTGCCCTGGCCGACATCCAGGCGGTTTATTGCGCCAATGTGTTGGGCGGAATGATTCTCGGCCAGGTGATCTTGCGTGACCTGGGCCTCAAGGGCATTCCGGTCTACAACATCGAAAACGCCTGCGCCAGCGGCGCCACGGCGGTCCACCTGGCTCGGCATGCACTTCTGGCCGGGCAATACGAGCGGGTACTGGTGTTTGGCATCGAGCAATTGACCGCGCTGGGCGGCGGCACCATCCCCATGCAGCGCAACGATCGCATGACCGACCTGTACGCCACCGCCGGTATGGTCCTGCCTGCGGTGTACGCCATGCGTGCCACCCGTTTTATCCATGAGCGCGATGCCAAACCAGCCGACCTCGCGGCTATCGCCGTGAAAAACCGCCACCATGGTTCGCTCAATGAATATGCGCAGCAGCGTACCGAAGTCACCCTGGAACAGGTGCTGAGTTCGCGGATGATCGCCGACCCGCTGACCCTGTTGCAGTGCTGCCCGTCGCAAGTCGATGGCGCTGCCGCAATGGTGCTCGGAACGCAGCCGGGACCACAGGCCAAAGCCGTCAAGGTGCTGGGGTCGATCGTTGTCTCGGGCATGCGCGAAACCGGTGATGACGACATTCTCGATGCCGAAATCACCGCGCGGGCGGCACGCATGGCCTATGAGCAAGCCGGTGTGGCGCCCGCTGATATCGGCGTGGTCGAACTGCATGACGCCTTCACTATCGCCGAATTGCTCTATTACGAAGCCCTCGGCCTGGCGGCACCGGGCGAAGCCGTGTCGTTGTTGCACTCCGGTGCCACCGCCCTTGGCGGCCGCGTACCAGTCAACCCCAGTGGCGGTCTGCTTGCCAAGGGCCATCCACTAGGCGCCACTGGCGTCGCACAAATGGTCGAGCTGACCTGGCAATTGCAAGGGCGTGCCGGCAGCCGCCAGGCCGGTACACCGAAGCTGGGCCTGGCTCAATGCACCGGTGGAGGCATCGCCGGCGTCGATCACGCTGCCTCTGCCGTCCACATTCTGGGAGTTTGAGATGAGCACACGAAACTTCACTGCCACACAGGTCGCCGCCATCACCGGCGCCGCTCGCGGCATCGGCTTGGCAATCGCCGAGCGATTGGCGCGCCAGGGCGTGTTTGTCTATCTGCTGGATCGCGACGAAGCCGCCTTGGCCGGTAGCGTTGATGCCTTGACGGGGCAAGGGTTGAAGGTCGCTGGCATTGCGCTGGACTTGACCGAAGGTGAGGCTGTCACTGCGGCGTTTGCACGGATCCACGAAGCCCACGGGTCGCTCGACTTTCTGGTCAATAACGCCGGTGTGGTCAGGGACAAGCGTTTCCTGAGCATGACCGAGCAGGACTGGGACCTGGTAGTCGATACCAACCTGCGCGCTCAATTCCTCTGCTGCAAGGCCGCCCTGCCGTTGATGCTGGAAAAAGGCTTCGGCCGTATCGTCAACATGTCTTCCAGGGCCTGGCTAGGCGGTTTTGGCCAGGCCAACTACTCGGCGGCCAAGGGCGGCGTGGTGAGCCTGACCCGCAGCCTGGCCATCGAGTTCGCCGCCAAGGGCATCACTGTCAACGCCATCGCGCCCGGCATTGTCGATACCCCGCTGTTCCAGAGCTTCGCCCCTGACGTTCAGACAAAACTTAAGGAAACCGTGCCGGTAAAACGCATTGGTACCCCCGAGGACATCGCCAGCGCCGTGGAGTTTTTCCTCGACCCGGCCAGTTCCTATGTGACCGGACAAACCTTGTATGTCTGTGGCGGACGCAGTCTGTCGTCAGCCAGTGTCTGAGGTGAGCGCCATGTCAGTTTCTATGCAAATACAGGGGGCGATTGCGCTGATCACCCTTGATCGCCCGCAGGCCTTGAATGCCCTGGACCTGGACGCGCTCCAGGCCCTTCGTGAGCACCTGGTGCATGTGCGCGACAACCATGCGCTGCGTGTCGCCGTCATCACCGGTGCCGGCGAGCGGGCGTTCTGCGTCGGTGCAGATCTTAAAAGTACCCGCTCTTCGTCCGCCTCATATGCCCAGGCGCTGTTCCTGGCCAATGAGCCTGCTGCCGATGCCGGTCTTTACATCCGCTTGATGGACCTCACCGACCTTGACCTGCACAAGCCACTGATTGCCGCTGTCAACGGTCACTGCCTGGGCGGTGGATTGGAGCTGGCATTGCAATGCGACCTGCGCATCTCCAGCAGCAGCGCCTCCTTCGGGCTGCCCGAGGCTGCCGTGGGCTCTATCCCTGCAGTCAGTGGTCTGCACCGGCTGATGCGGGCGATACCGGCGGCCCCTGCCATGCAGATGGCCTTGACCGGGCAACGCATCGATGCCCATCAGGCACTGAGTGTCGGGCTGATCTCCGAGCGGCTGGACAGCCACGAGGCATTGCTGGCGCGCGCCATGGAGATCGCCGAACGTATTGCACAGCAGGCGCCCCTGGCCATACAGGCGCTGCAAACCCTGTCACGCAGCACAGCGCACCTCAGCGACCGCGATGCCCAGCGTTTGACAGAGTTGTATTGGGGGGTACTGCGCGATACCGAAGATCGTATCGAGGGGCGTCAAGCCTTTGCCGAGAAACGTGTACCGCACTACAAGGGCCGCTAGATGGCCCGAGGAGCGATCATGCAATTGCACAATCCCTTTCTTCAGGGGCTGGGCGTCACGTTGGTCCGCTGGGTGCCAGGAGAGGCTGAATTCCAGCTGCACATCTCCGAGCAACATCTCAACCGCCAGGGCGCCTTGCACGGTGGGATGATCGCCACGTTGATGGACGCGGCTTGCGGCTATGCAGGCCTGCACACTGGCGAAGGCGAAGCAGAGATTCATGGACTCACCGCGATGCTGAACATTGCCTACCTGCAACCGGCATTCGAGGGGAGCGTTAGCGCATTGGGTCGGGTTCGCCGCGCCGGCAGGAGCCTCTACTTCGCCGAAGCCGAGCTGCTGTCCGACACCGGCGTACTTCTGGCCACCGCACAGGGGAC
The DNA here is from genome assembly GCF_028823535.1 of Pseudomonas serbica. Taxonomy (GTDB): domain Bacteria; phylum Pseudomonadota; class Gammaproteobacteria; order Pseudomonadales; family Pseudomonadaceae; genus Aquipseudomonas; species Aquipseudomonas serbica. The sequence goes on from NZ_JAQIYM010000008.1 coordinate 196,224, forward strand.
CTTCAAGAAACCCCGGGCGTCGATCCGCGGAGGTAATCATGTTACGTAACGCACTGGAGGGCCTCACTGTCCTCGATTTCACCCAGATCGCCGCAGGCCCGACGGCGACCATGCTGCTGGCCGACATGGGCGCTCGTGTGATCAAGGTCGAACCCCGCGAAGGAGAGTTGGGGCGTACCCTGGGACCCGCCTGGGTGGGTGCAGACAGCGCGCTTTACCACGCTTTCAATCGCGGTAAGCAATGCATTGGCCTGGACCTCAAGCACCCCGACAGCATCGAGGTCATCAAGCGCCTGGTGCTGCAAGCCGACGTGCTGATCGAAAGCATGCGCCCAGGTGTGATGACCCGGCTGGGCCTGGGTTATGAAACCCTGGCCGCGCTCAAGCCTGACCTGATCTATTGCTCAATCTCAGCCTACGGCCAGGAAGGTCCCTATTCGGACCGGGCGGGCGTCGACGGGATTCTACAAGCAGATTCCGGACTGATGAGCCTGATTGGAACGCCAGGCTCGGCCCCCTGCAAAGTGCAGGCGCCAGTGGTGGACGTAGTCACCGGCTACATGGCCTGCATGGCTGTATTGGCCAAGCTGCACGCCCGTCAGCACGATGGGCTGGGCGGCCATCTGGATGTCAACCTGATGAACTCGGCGCTGGCACTGCAACAGTCGTCCATCACCAGTTACCTGAGCGATGGTAAGTTGCCGACTCGCATCGGCAGTGGCGCACCCTACTCGGCTCCCAACGAAGCCTTCCAGACCGAGGATGGCTGGCTGATGGTTGCGGCTTACAACGGCAACCGCTGGCCGACATTGTGCACGGTGTTGAACCACGAAGAATGGATTGCCGACCCACGCTTCGTCAGCTCCGCGCAACGAGTCATCCACCGCGCCGAAATGTGCGCAGCGCTGACCGACGTGTTCATGAGCAAGCCAACAGCCCATTGGCTGCAGGTGTTGCATGAAGCGGACATTCTCTGCTCCAAGGTGGCAGACTACAGCGATCTGATGAAGCATCCGCAGCTCGCCAGCAATGGCATGCTGGTTGAGCTCAACCATCCTGTACATGGCGCCGTGCGCGTCCCGGGGTTTCCCATCAACAGCGTGCAGGCTGCGCAAACGCCCTATGCGCCAGCCCCGCAAAACGGTGAACATTCTCGCTCGGTGCTGCGCGACTTTGCGTTTTCCGAAGCGCAGATCGCCGCGCTGGAGGCATCGCAGGCGTTGCACTGTAGCGAACCCCTCTGATCGCCAGTAGCTGAACCCCGGGCCCTTTCTTCGCGATGCGCCGAAAGGGCTCGGGGTTTTTCTTTTCTGCAAAACACTCCGCTATTGAAACTCGCTGCACATGTCGCGGATTTCTTCACTGTTTACGATGCATCATGGCCGACCCCCACAGGTAATGCTCGGAAAGATGGGCCTGGATGGCCATGATCGCGGGTTCCGCTTGATCGCCTCGCTTCTCGTCGGAGCAGGATTTCGGGTCACGATGCTGCCACTGTTCCAGAGCCCCACTGAACTGCTGGCGTCCAAGGACGGCGCCGGGCCGGTCGACCTGATCGGGTTTCCCAGCCTGGCGGGGGGGCACAACCCAATACTCTACGACCTGCTCGAACATCGACGTCCGCGCGAACTGAATACGGCAAGGTTCAGCGGCGCCGAAACAGCGGCCGCGGCTCAATCACCGAACCCCCATACAGCACGCTCATACCAGCCAGTCCTTTAAGGGCATCTTCAGAGGATTTGTCTTCACGCACGGCAAAGCTGGTGAATCCGCACTGGCGCATGTGGCTGAGCTGATCACGCAGCACATCGCCGATTGCGCGCAACTCGCCCTCCCAGCCCAGCCTCGTGCGCAGCAAATAGGCCTGGCTGTAGCCGCGCCCGTCGCGAAAGCTGGGGAAATCCAGGGCGATAAGCGGCAATACATCCAGCCACAATTCAAGGCTTTCCAAATCGTCATCGGGGCCAAGCCACACGCCATCCACACTGATGGCCTGTAGCGTGCTCTTCTCCTGTCTCTGGCGCCACCGCGCCAGTGGCAGGATCAGCGGGCCGGCCGGGAGTTCGCCCTCGATGTCACGGATCAGGGTCCAGTGGTCATCGAGAACATGGCGAGCACCGCCTTCGCACAACATCAGCAAGTTGTTCATGCCACCGCCTCCGCGTACTTTGGGTAAACCCGCTCCTTGAACGGCTCGATACCGATGCGGGAGAACGTATCGATGAAGTTTTCATCGACTTCGCGATAGTCGACGAAGGTGTCGACGATGCGCTCGATAACATCCGGTATTTGCTCGGCGCTGAACGACGGACCGATCACTTTGCCCAATGCCGCCGCTTTGCCCTCGGCACCACCCAGGGTGATCTGGTACCACTCCATGCCGTTTTTATCGACACCAAGGATGCCTATATTGCCGATGTGGTGATGACCACAGGCATTCATGCAGCCGGAAATGTTCAAGCTGAAATCACCCAGGTCATGCAGGAAGTCCAGGTCATTGAAACGCGCCTGGATCGCAGCGGTAATGGGTAGCGAGCGAGCATTGGCCAGGGCACAAAAATCGCCACCGGGGCAGGCAATGATGTCAGTCAATAAGCCAGCATTGGCCACCCCCAGCCCGTGCTCTCTGGCCAGCATCCACAACGCGAGCAAATCGCTCTTGCGCACGTCCGGTAAAATCAGGTTCTGTTCATGAGCGATACGTATCTCACCGAAACCGAAAAGCTCCGACCAGTCGGCCACCGCCTCCATCTGCACTGCTGTCAAGTCGCCAGGTGGTGTGTCCGCCCCGGGTTTTGTTGACAGCACGACACTCACGTAGCCGGGGACTTTATGCGCCTGGGTATTACGCGATACCCAGCGTGCAAAGTCAGGAAAAGCCATCAGATCACTGCCAAAACTCAGTTCGGTATGACTCAGCGATTGATACGCTGGGACGACAAAGGCACGGGCGACGCGCTGGTATTCGACTTCAGTCAGTTGCGCGGGGCCATCCTTGATCTGCTGCCACTCCTGCTCGACTTCAGCAGCAAAGGCTTCGATGCCCAGCGACTTGACCAGGATCTTGATGCGCGCCTTGTACTTGTTGTCTCGTCGTCCGTGGCGGTTGTAGACCCGCAGTACTGCTTCGACATAAGACAGCAAATGCTCCCAGGGCAGGTCTTCCCGAATCTGCTGCGACAAGATCGGAGTTCGTCCCAGTCCACCGCCGACCATTACCCGCAAGCGCATATGGCCTGCTTCGTCGGCATACAGGTACAGGCCGATGTCGTGCATCATGATCGCCGCACGATCCTGTTTTGCGGAACAGATCGCAATCTTGAACTTGCGCGGCAGGTACAGAAACTCCGGGTTGATCGTTGACCACTGCCGCAGGATTTCGGCCAAAGGTCGCGGATCCATCAGTTCATCGGCCGCGACGCCGGCAAAGGCTTCGGTGGTGATATTGCGCACACAATTTCCCGAGGTCTGGATCGCATGCATGTCCACTTGTGCCAGGTGCTGCAGAATCTCGGGTACCTGATGCAGCTCGATCCAGTTGTACTGCAGGTTTTGCCGGGTGGTGAAATGCCCGTAGCCGCGATCATAGTCGCGAGCGATTCGCGCCAGGGTGCGCAACTGCCGCGCCGACAGAGTGCCGTAGGGAATTGCGACCCGCAGCATATAGGCATGCTTCTGCATATACAGACCGTTCTGCAGACGCAGCGGCAGAAACTCTTCTTCGCTCAACTCGCCCGCCTGATAGCGTTCGACCTGATCGCGAAATTGCTCTACGCGCTCCAGCACCAGTGCACGGTCGTAGTCGTCGTATTGATACATGCTCGGGTCCTCATCAGTGTTTGCCCTCTCACACGGGGCAACTTCGATGGGGTCAATATGCGCTTGCACTGATATTCATTACAGAATCAGGTCATGCATAAAAAACCGGATCAGATCTGGTGCAATCCATCCGGCACTCGTGGCATAACTGATATTGTTTTTTTTACAGCTTGGCGCGTCTGTTCTGACGTGGAGCAACCGCCACATCCCCCACCAATACTCAAATCAATATGTGATGGCTTTTAATTGCTTATCTGATCCCTTCAATGAACCGTGCACTCCCGTAGATGTACGAAAATTCGTAATCCCCGGCCGTCCAGGCGGTGATGAGTTCGTGGTGTCCTGCGTTGAAAACCGAGCCAGTACACGGTAAAGGATGTGCATTTTTACGGACGGTATCCGCACTTTTTCGGGCTAGCGAGCGAGCCCGCCTTGCGACAAGAATGCGGCATCGAATGCCCGATCACTCTTTTTATGCCCTTCGAGTATGTCAGTGACAGACCCGCACCCAAAACCAACAGTCGCTGTTTCCGTTTTATTGGCCATCGCACAGATTATGGTCTGGGGCGGTTCATTCTTTTTAATGGCGATGCTGGCAGGGCCGGTGGTCAAGGACACGGGCTGGTCGCAGCAATGGGTGTACGGTTCACTTTCGCTAGGGATTCTGATCTCAGGGCTGCTGGCGCCGATGGTCGGCCGCGGGGTCGCCAGGGCCGGTGGTCGACTGATCCTCGCAAGTAGTGGCCTCATCATCGCGCTGGGCCTGGTCTTGCTCGCCAGCGCACCCAACCTGCCCTGTTTTGTTCTCGCCTGGGTGGTGATCGGTGTCGGAATGGCTGTCGGACTCTACGACCCTTTGTTTGCCGCTCTGGGCCAACTCTATGGAGAAAACGCTCGCAGCGCGATCACCCGGATCACGCTGATTTCAGGGTTCTGTACCACCATAGTCTGGCCGCTGATTGCCATCCTCATCGAGCGCTTCGGCTGGCGTGAAACCTGTTTGGTGTACAGCACCGGACTTGCGCTGCTGGTACTGCCGATCTACCTGTGTGTGTTTCCCAAACACGTCTGCGCAACACAAACAACAACGGCTCACCCACGCATCGAACAAGCTCTATCGAACGTGGCGCTTGAAAGGATGTTCAAGCTAATGACGGCGGGCTTCATCCTGGCCTCCGTGATCATGACCGCGATTTCGGTACAACTGATCGCCGTGTTACAAGCGCAAGGCATCTCGCTCGCTGCAGCCCTGGGTATTGCCGCACTGCTCGGACCCAGCCAAGTGGGTGCCCGCGCTATCGATATATTCATCGGCAGGCAAACTCACCCGATCTGGAGCGCATTAGCCTCTTCGGTTCTCGTCGCGCTTGGTCTGGGGTGCGTGATCATTTCACCCACGATGGCAGCATTGGGCATCGTGCTTTACGGCGCTGGCAGTGGCATTCGTTCCATCGTTCGCGGCACCTTGCCCCTGGCGCTGTTCGGTACACGTATCTACCCGATCATACTGGGCCGAATTGCTCGTCTCACATTGATTGCGCAAGCATTGACACCTTTGGCTGGGGGGTACTTGCAGGAGCGCTACGGTGCAACGGTGACCATGATGGTCCTCGGTGGCCTCGCGCTAATCAATGTTGTTCTCGTGCTGATGTTGTTGATTGAGGTTCGCAAAGTGCCGAAGCCAAACGAAACCAGCGCTGCGAAGACAGCGCCTGATTGACGGGTGACGTGGTCCATGGGGTTGCCAACTTCGCAACCCCTTAAACTTTGATGACGCACTCTTGGGAAGCGCGATCATCATCCCACTTATATCCCTTGGCCTCCGGACACTTCAATGCGCTGAGCGTTAACCCAGCGATTGTCCTCCGACAACAAACTCGCGATCATCGGTCCAATATCGTCCGGTAGCCCGGTGCGGCCGAGCGCGGTCATATCCGCGAACAATTTGTTGACCTCAGAATTGTCGCGGACGGCGCCGCCGCCAAAGTCAGTTTCGATTGCGCCCGGCGCCACTGTGTTGACCGCGATACCACGGCCACCCAACTCCTTGGCCATGTACACCGAAAGTACCTCGACCGCCCCCTTGACGGCTGCATAAGCGGCATAGCCTGGAAAGGAAATCCGCGTTAACCCGGAGGATAGGTTAATGATACGGCCGCCATTGGCGATCAATGGCAGCAGCGTCTGAGTCAAAAAGAAAACACCCTTGAAATGGACGTTGACCAGCCCGTCGAACTGCTCCTCACTGGTCTGTTCGATCAGAGCATAATCACCGTGACCAGCGTTATTCACCAGATGATCGAATGTTTCGCGCTGCCAGATCTCGCGTAATGCCTTCTGAAGCTGCTCAGCGAATGGCGCGAAACCAGCAATTTTTCCTGTATCGAGTTGCAAGGCGATCGCCTTGCGCCCCAAGGCCTTGATTTCTGCGACGACAGCCTCAGCGTCTTCACCACGGCTCTGATAAGTAACAATGACGTCACTGCCGTGGCGAGCGATGCTCAGTGCAGTGTTTCGGCCGAGCCCCCGGCTTGCACCGGTAACAATGGCAATCTTGGTCATGATGGATCCTCATCGTGCTACCACTTCCCTTGCTACTGCGGGCGCTGGGCCAAGGCCATCTCATCGGCCTTGAGCTGGGCGGCGCGTTCTGGGTTCATGTCGACTGGCAAACTCACGGTCATTTTCACATGGAACAGCATGATGCTCTCCTCAGGTTTGATGAACGGTAGGTCTCTAGCTGCTTTCTCCATTTAGAACGATATTTGACTCGCACTAGCGCTGGTCATCAAGCGAACGCACGACCGCGTCGCACGACATCAGTCGATGGGTGTCCCCCAGTTCTTGCGCATGTTGCTGGCCCCAATCCTGAAGCGACGAAATCAGCGGTTGAAGACTCAATCCCAATGGCGTCAATGAGTAATCGACGCGTTGCGGCTCTTCAAGAGAAGTTTTTCGCGAAACAATACCGTGTTCTTCTAGCGCCTTGAGCTGCTGAATCAGGACTTTCTGCGAGATGCCGGTAATTTGAGCCTCTATCTCGCACGTTCGCTTGGGACCCTCCAGCAATACATGGATGATGACTGCTTTCCAGCGTCCTGAAATGATTCCAAGGGTTCGTTCGATGGGTAGCCGGGGAAGCAATTTTGTAAGGGTCATAGGGCGATTTAATCTTGCATACCAAAGGGTGTGTAGATAGGAGAATAAGCGCTGACTAATCTGGTTCTCCAGTCCACTTTGGAGATAATTCAGATGTCCTCCTTGTTCAAGGTTTATGCACTAGGTACCCGCAAACTGAAAAACCGCGTCGTCATGGCCCCGATGACCAGATCGCGCACCTCCAGCGGAGACGTCCCCAATGCGCTGATGGCGGACTATTATGCGCAACGAGCGAGCGCTGGCCTGATCATTACGGAAGCTACCGATGTCTCGGCGTTTAGCAAGGGCTATGCTTGCACTCCTGGCATTTATACAGCGGAGCAGACCCAAGGTTGGCGCCTGGTTACCGACCGAGTCCACCTGCGCGGCGGAACGATTTTTCTGCAAATCTGGCATGTCGGCAGAATGGCCCATCACACAATGCTACCTAACGGAGAGGCACCACGTGGTGCGACCGATGAGAGGGCAGCACAATCCGAAGTATTTATCTACGACAGTACCGGCAAGGCGGTTTTCGTTCCCGCGGATACTCCGCGCAAGATTGAGACCGACGAGGTCGCAGGCCTGCTCGATGAGTTCACCCTCGCCTTCAGGAACGCAAAGGCTGCCGAGTTTGATGGAGTGGAAATTCACGGGGCCAATGGTTATCTCTTCGATCAGTTCATGAACTCGACCCTTAACACGCGCACTGATGAGTTCGGGTGGCAGACACCGCAAACACGCACGCGTCTGCTGCTGGATGTGGTCGATATAGCGATTCGGGAACTAGGGGCCGGCAAGGTCGGCGTTCGCGTCTCCCCCTTCGGAAAATTCAATAGCATGCCGTCTGATCCATTCGTTGAAGAAACATTGCTGTACCTGTGCAGCGAGTTGAATCGCCGTGAGATTGCCTATCTGCATGTCGTTTACCAACCGCTACCTGCGGGCAACACGGTGGACAGTGAGTTTAACGAAATCAATCTCAGTGACGACTTGGTGCGCGAGGTGCGCGAAGCCTTTCAGGGAACATTGATCTGGTGTGGAGGATTTGATAAACACGCGGCTCAGGCGGCATTGGATGACGGCTGGGCAGACCTGATAGCTTTCGGCAGACCTTTCATTGCCAATCCTGATTTGGTGGATCGCATGTCAAACAATTGGCCGCTCGCTGAAGCTCATCATGACACCTTCTATACACGCGACGGTGAGAAGGGCTATACCGACTTTCCATATTTCGAATAAGTCGTTACGCGTCCACCAAATCAGACCTTGCATGAATAACCGAGCAATCTCTCAGCCAATGAACGTCGCAGCGAGACAATGAAGACCAAAAGCGGTTTCACCCATTCTGGGTTCAGGGTGAACAAACATTGAATACTTTCAATGCTGGGATTTTTTTGGATTGATTGCGCAGGCAGAGACCACAGCTTTCGCATCCCCGGGTGAATCTAGGGAGCTTGGGCAAGGTAACGAGCAAAGTTATAAATCACTGCTTTGGTTCAGTCGGTGTTAGATCACAGAGAAGAAGGTTTAAACCTTATCCAGGACGGGACAGGTTGAATAAAAAAGGCGGGAGTTGCCTCCCGCTTTTTTTTGTGGAAATGAACATCACTCGATCAAGCGACCTTCGCAGACTTTGCCAAGCTGCCCAGGGCCAGCAGAGCACTGCTGGCAATAAAACAAGCCAAGGCAGTCACTCCCATTTCCAAACCAAAAAATTCAATGAGGAAACCCGTGGCTACTGGAATGATGCCTGCTGGTATGTAACCGCCGATATTGAATATCGCATTCGCCTCAGCTCGACGATTGGCCGACACATTATCGGCAATCAGCGTCAACCCGCCCAATTGCCCCAGACCTTGACCCGCTCCGGCAAACAAAGCGCCTACCAGAAGCCACGCCGCAGAGCCAAAGTGCAGTGCAAACCACAGACCCAGCATGCTTGAAATCGTCGAGAGCCCGCTGAGCAAAAACATCTTTTTAACGCTGAATGGCTTCATCGCAAATTGCACGAACACCGCGGTAAGAAACATGAAAAACGCCATCACACCGCTCAGGAGGGGTTGATTGGTATGTAAAAATGTCGCGAGCATCTTCGGTCCCAACGAAAGCACAAAAGACGTAGCTGTGATCCCGGGCCCGAAAAAGGTCACGCCCAGCAAGACAATGCCGATGCTCTGCTTTGGTATAGAGGGAAGCTTGGGACGGAACGTTCCTGCACCCAACTTGCGATGGGGTTGGCGAAGAACGGCGACCAGCGCGAGCAACAACAGCAGGATTTCAGTGTTGAAGACCAGGCGAATCGGATCAGCGCAGTAGTGGGCTATTACCCCCGCTAGCAAAGGTCCCGAGCCCGCACCTGCGACCATGGCAACAGAGGCCATTAACGACGCGAAATGCTTACGATGGGAAGAGGTCTGTTCAACTACATTGGCCATACCCGCAGAGACAACGATACCCACTGATACGCCTGTCAGGAAGCGCGCAAGCATCAGGACGAAGACGCTTTGAGCCGCCTCAAATAACATTGCGGCTGCGAGGGCTATCACAATGCATGGCAGCAACATTGCTTTGCGCCCATAGTGATCCGAAAGTTGACCAGCAACAATTAACGTCATTAACAACCCGAGAATGTAACATCCGAAAATAACAGTCAGTATTCCCGACGCAAACCCTAATTCATCCTGCCAAATTCCATATAACGGTGTTGCAGCATTGGAAAGTATAAATATTGCCGTGATTACCCAAGCGGCCCGCATAACGCCCAGCGTGTTGTCAGCTTTCACTTCGATACTCATCGGTAACACTCCGCATAAATTCCCGTAGTGCAGGCAGCATAAACAGTGCTCTTTGATTTACATATGCCCACGAGCGCGGAGTTCATGTGCAAATTTTCACAAGCGTTGAGCGTTGATAATGAACCTCAGCGACGCCAAGCGAGTGGATCTGCTAAATGATTTCCCAAAGAAAAACCCCGGCAATAATGTCGCGATTGTGGTTTCAGATGCTTATCCCCGCCCGTTTCCAGGCTCTTTTTCGTTCCGTTACCTCACTAACGATTGGTTTTTTCTCAATCTTCCAACGCCATAAAATCAGTTGAACCATCCTCTACTTTCTTCTGTAATGAAATCCACCCTGCCCACCTCGTCTGCCGCGGAACGACGATAAAGGTTGACCGGTTTGTAAACAAATGCTGATCGGCGTACATGCGCCCTCAGACAGGAGATACCTATGCTGTTTCATGTATACATCCAGATCAACATTCCGCATGACGCGGATCAGGAAACGATTCGAAACCTCAGCGCCTTAGAGGTCAAGCAAGCGCAAGAATTACAGCACCAAGGGAAGTGGCTACATCTATGGCGTGTGGCTGGAAAGTGGGCAAACGTAAGTGTTTTCGATGTCGACAGTATCGACGAGCTTCACGCAATCCTGAGCGCTTTGCCGTTGTTCCCATTCATGGCGCTCGAAATAACACCGTTGTGCAAGCACCCGGCGGCAATAAGATGACGGCTGAAATACCACTCAAGTTCCTGTGTTCAAGTGGTGTGTAGTCCGAATTCACTGCTGCCCTGCACTGGTAGCGTTGGATGCTGAATCCTCGCGGTTTAGTGTGACCCACGCACAACCGTCTGGAAAAAGCTTTCCTGGGCATTCTTGCAGAGGGCATAAGCAGCCGTGCCGAATTTCCAGCTAAAGCGCACATCCGCAGAGTAGACCTTGTCAACGCCAGATAAGGAATACTTGCGCCTGCATTCGCAGTCACCGACTGTACGCTTGCCAATACCGGCGAATACCTGGCGAGTGTGCTGGAGCCGGATCCATCTTCGTTGATCAACGTCACCCTTAAAGGCCCCCCCCCCTTCTCCATGCCCGGTTTTCGCACCGTGCTGAACGACCAGGACGTGGCCGACGTGGTTACTTATCTGCGCTCCGCGTGGCACAAGGTGGGTTCGGTTTGAAGGCTTGCCACGCGTCGAGTCGCTCCTGCAACACCAACGTCAGCACCTGTTCAAGCAATTCCCATTTGCTGGGAAAATGGTAGTAAATGTGCGCATGGACATGGTGCTGTAGCCTTGTTCGAGCATTTGCCAAGTCGCACAACGCCGGCCGTTCTTTAAGGCGCGAGTTCATGCGTCACCGCCCATGCCCACTTGCTATGCATAGGCAAGCAACTTGCTCAATCAGAGAAGCACTTTGCGCAAGATCGTTCGGCATTTGAAGCAAAATTTCCGATTAGTTTGCATGAGCCAGTACCTGACGAGCGCGCTGCAGCACGGGCGCATCAACCATCTGTCCATCGAAACGAAACGCACCCCCTTCCTTTTCAGCCGCAGCAAGGACGTTGCGAGCCCACTCGACCTCATGCGCCGCAGGGGCGTACACCGTTGCGACCACTGTCAGCTGAGCAGGATGTATGCACAGCAAACCATCAAACCCCATACCCCGTGCGCGATGTGCTGCCAGAGACAACCCGTGCAAATCACTGATATTGGCAAACACGGTGTCGATCGGCGGCGCCAGGCCCGCGCTCACGCTGTGCAACAGCAGCTGAAAACGAGCCTGATCCATGATCGTTGCGCTTTCTTCAGCGCCCTTCATACCCAAGTCCAGAGCCAGGTCCAGGCCCCCGAAACTCAAGCGCTCAACACCTTTGGCCGTTGCGATGCTCTGCAGCGCAAGCAGGCCCCTGGCACTTTCAATCAGCGGCCATACGGGTTTGCCACAACGCAGGAGTGCCTCGACCTGAGCAACCGACTCGGCTTTGGGTAAGATCACGCCGATAACACCTGAGTGCGCCGCGCAGAAGTCAATATCGGCGGCGTGCTCACAATGATCGGGCGCATTAATGCGCACCATGACTTGCGCTTTCGGATGACTACGCAGAAACGCTGCCAGATTGTGGCGAGCCTGTTGTTTGAGAGACTCCTCAACGGCGTCTTCAAAATCGACAATTACCCGGTCTGCGCCATAAGCCAGCGCCTTTGAAAACCGGTCCGGTCGACTCCCTGGAACAAACAACGCAGTGATCACCGACGGTAAGTTTCGTCCACTCATATCACTGCCCCCCGCTTCATTTGCGCAATAGATTCGGCCGTATAACCGAGCTCTTCAAGAATGGCTTCACTGTGCTCGCCCAGCGCGGGGACAGGGTCCATGCGAGGAGCGAACGCACTGTTGATGCCTGGAGGCAGCATTGCTGGAAGCAACCCTGCGGGGCTGTCAATCTGTACCCAGCGTTTGCGCGCTTTTAGTTGTGGATGGTTCCACAATCCGGCCATATCGTTGACGTTGGCGCTGGCAATCTGCGCGCGGTCCAGCCTCTCGACAATTTCCGCTGCCTTCAGATCGGCAAAGGTATCTACGATGATCTGCCGTAAAACCTTGCGATTGGCAGAGCGCTTGACGTTGGCGCAGAAACGCTCGTCGAGTTTCAGGCTCGGCATCAGCAACACGTGGTCGCAGAAAGTCGCCCATTCGCGTTCATTTTGCAGACCGAGCATCACCGCTCCCCCGTCACCGGCCGGGAACGGTCCGTAGGGATAAATGGTAGCGTGAGAGGCGCCGGCACGTGGTGGCGGCTGAGCACCGTCGTAGGCGTAATACATTGGAAAGCCCATCCATTCAGCAAGACTTTCAAGCATGCTGACATCGACCCGACTGCCAAGTCCGGTGCGTCCGCGCAATAGCAACGCGGACAATATGCCGCTATAGGCATACATACCGGCAGCGATGTCGGCGATCGAACACCCGGCCTTGGCCATCTCATTCTCGCCGGCACCACCGGTGACCGACAAGAAGCCGCTCTCGCTTTGAATCAACAAGTCATACGCTTTCTTGTCCGAGTAAGGCCCGCCCTCCCCGTAACCCGAGATGTCGCAGACGATAAGCCGCGGATACCGGACGCGCAGCGTTTCAAACGACAACCCCATTCGCGCAGCCGCGCCGGGTGCCAGGTTCTGCACCAGGACGTCGGCCTTGGCAAGTAAAGCGTCGAGTACACGGCTCGCCCCTTCTGCCTTGACGTCCAACGCGAGGCTTTCCTTCGAGCGATTGCTCCACACAAAATGGGACGCCAAGCCGTTGGTCCGGGTGTCATACCCGCGAGCGAAATCGCCAACCTCGGGTCGTTCTATTTTGATCACTCGCGCGCCCATATCCGCCAACTGGCGCGTACAAAATGGCGCTGCAATAGCGTGCTCGAGGCTGACAACCGTGATCCCGTCCAACGGACGCGTTGCGTTATTGTTCTGATTCATCAACGACTACTCCAACAGTGTCGACAGGTTGTCGGTGGACTGCAGCGCCCAGATACGTTCGATCAGCTGATTGATCTGGTCGGAGGTTCGTGCTTGAGAAAACCCCAGCAATCTACGAAATTTTTCTTCCAGTTCGAGGCGAGACAGCGTGTTACCCGGATCACCTTTAGGCTCATCGCATTTGCCGAGAAACACCCGGCCATCTGTTGTGGTGACTTGTACTCGACCGAGCCACTGCTGCGGGTAAGCGCGATCGACTTCCTGATCCAGTTCCATGCTGACGTTATTTGCAAAACTCGCGACATCCAGATCGGTCAGCGCCAGACGATCGAACTCGGTTAACCCTGCCTTTGCGTGAACGGCGATTAAACCCAAGACCGTTCCCATGGAAAATTTCGCCTGATGGACAGTCTTGGGCACTACTACGCGCCCCAGCACATCAATGGCCGCCTGATGGACGTGGGTGACCACCTTGGCAATGTTTTTATGGGTAAGCTCGTGTTCACGCATCACGTTCTGCAGTGCGTCAGCAGCAGGATGGGTGTGTCGACATGAGGCGTGGAATTTGAAAGAGGTCTCAAGCAATGCCCATCGGCTGCCCAAGCCATTCGACAATTTGCCTGGATCGGCATCACTGGACATTCCAGCAGCCAAGCCTTGATCGCCTTCCAGAATATTGCGCGCTCCGGTAAGCCCGTCTTGAGTTAAATAGGCCGCGAGCAAACCATCTGCGGCTGCCTTAGCCGTGTGCAGTTGCTTGGAGTCGGCGGCATCGCGCAAAAACTCCCAAAGCCCGGCCGCTTGAGTGCCGGCGGTACCCAGAAGATTTATAAATTGCTCTTGGTTGAATCCAAGCAACTTGCCCACCCCAACCGCCGACGCCAAGGTCCCGACAGTCGCTGTAGTGTGGAAAATACGATAATGCGAACGCCCCAGAAACTCACCAATGCGGATGCCTGCTTCATAGCCCGCAATCGACGCTAAAAGCAAGTCACGGCCCGACTTCCCATGCTCTTGCGCGGCGGCTAACACCGCCGGAAATACGACGGTTGCAGGGTGCAGTACCGAACTGTTGTGTAAATCGTCCTGCTCAACCAGATGCGACGAAGCGCCATTGACCAACGCCGCAAAGTACGCGGAAGTGCTGCGACCGTTGACGAGGATTATGGCCTTGCCTTGCGTCGGTCCCATTGTTTCTGCGTAACGTTCAAACAGCGGGATCGGGTGCGCGCCCTGGCTCGCAAACGCACTGCCGAGCCAGTCAAGAAACAGTTCCTCTGTGCGGCTCAACACGTTGTCGGGGATGTGGGAATAATTAAGATCAGCGAGAAAATTCGCTAATTGTTGTGTATGGCTCATGGGCTGACTCCCTTAAAAACTGCGAGGCAGCTCGAGCAAGTGCTCGGCTACGTACGACAAGATCAAGTTGGTGGAAATCGGGGCGACCTGATAAAGGCGTGTTTCGCGGAACTTGCGTTCAACGTCATACTCACAGGCAAAACCGAAGCCTCCGTGGGTCTGTAAGCAGGCATTGGCGGCTTCCCAAGAAGCTTTTGCAGCGAGGTACTTGGCCATGTTGGCACTGGCACCGGCGTTAATGCCGCTGTCGTACTCTTCACAAGCACGCCAGCGCATGAGATCGGCCGCTTCGATTTCGATATGCGCTTCGGCAATTGGAAACTGGACACCTTGGTTTTGTCCGATCGGGCGCCCAAAAACGACGCGATCCCGGGCATAGGCACTGGCTTTTTCAATAAACCAGCGGCCGTCACCAATGCACTCTGCGGCGATCAACGTCCGTTCGGCATTCAGGCCGTCAAGGATGTACCTGAATCCTTTTCCCTCCTCCCCAATCAAGCTGTCGAGCGGCAATTCCAGATTGTCAAAAAACAACTCATTGGTTTCATGATTGACCATGTTTGCAATCGGCTGGACAGTCAGGCCGTTTCCGATGGCTTCGCGCAGATCGACCAGGAAGATCGACATGCCTTCTGACTTCTTTTTCACTTCCGCCAGGGGCGTGGTCCGCGCTAGCAGGATCATCAGGTCGGAATGCTGGATGCGCGAGATCCAGACTTTCTGCCCATTGATTACATACTTGTCGCCCTTGCGAACGGCCGTCGTTTTGATCTTCGTGGTGTCTGTCCCCGTAGAGGGCTCAGTGACCCCCATGGATTGCAGCCGCAGTTCACCTGCAGCGATTTTGGGGAGGTAGTAACTTTTCTGCTCTTCGCTACCGTGACGCAGGAGCGTAAACATGTTGTACATCTGCCCGTGCACGGTGCCGGAGTTACCGCCACAACGGTTGACCTCCTCGAGAATCACCGAGGCTTCGGCCAACCCCAGGCCAGATCCGCCATATTCCAAAGGAATCATTGCGGCCAACCATCCGGCGGCAGTCAGTGCTTTGACAAACGCTTCCGGGAAGCCCTTGCGCTCATCGACCTCACGCCAGTAAGCGCCGTCGAACTCCGCGCACAATGCCTGTACACCTTCCCGAATTGCGTTGAGTTCTTCATTTTTGTTTTGCATTGCAATCACTCTCAAATGCCAGCAAGTGTGTTGGCTCACTCAGTCAAAAATCAGATCCGCGACCTGCGCGATCCCGCTTTCATTGCTCGCCCATAAATGCGCGTGGTTGGATTCAACTAGTGTTCCTCCAACTTCAAAGAGTTGGGGAGCGATCAATGGGCGTACGCCACGAAAGCTGAAGGTGCGCAGTTGTGCAGTGGGGTGGGCGCGTAAAAATGCATGCAGATTCAGTGTGGCTATGAGTGGGCCATGGACGACTTTTTCGGGATAGCCTTCAACGTCCACGACATAGGGAACGTCGTAATGAATACGGTGCGCGTTAAACGTGATGGCCGAATAACGGAACAACAGTACGGCGGTAGGAGAAACGGATTCATTCCACTGGGCTGCCGGCACTGCATTGCCGGGTGCCAGATTCGGTGCGCTGGCCTCGCGATACACAATGTCCTGTTCTTCGCGAATGCACAGGTGTCCGTTTTGGAAAAACTCGTGCCTTACCGTCACGAACAACAACTGGCCGCTGCGCCCGACTTTTTCTTCGATATGCGTGACGGTCGAGAGGCGGGACGCCTCAATACCGGCAAGTAGCGATTGAAAGAATTCGACGCGGCTGCCGGCCCACATTCGATTGCGATTGTCGGCAGGAGGCAGGAAACCGCCGCGGGCTGGATGTCCGTCTGCCCCCAGGCCAGACTCGGCCACGGGGTCCTGAAAAAAGCACCAGTGCCACAACGCTGGAAGCGGCGCGCCGGGCATTATCGGCTGCGCACCAAAAGTTGCCGCTACGCGCTTGAGCAGTCCTGATG
This sequence comes from Pseudomonas serbica, assembly GCF_028823535.1. Lineage (GTDB taxonomy): Bacteria > Pseudomonadota > Gammaproteobacteria > Pseudomonadales > Pseudomonadaceae > Aquipseudomonas > Aquipseudomonas serbica. The sequence continues at coordinate 212,779 of NZ_JAQIYM010000008.1, forward strand.
CCAGATCATCCACCGCCCTTTCAGTCTTGCCAAGCCAAGCGCTGAGGTCCTGATTACTCATGAAATGTGCGTCCTCGATTATTCGGTCGAAGCCGATAATGCGAGTGGCCTGGCGTTCTGTGAATCTGCTTTTATTTAACCCGGCGTTAATACAAAATTAACGCTTCAGCTGGTAGGAAAAGGGCTTTGCCGATGCACTTTGATTTGACCGATCTGCGGTTGTTCATACACATCGCAGAAGCCTCCAGTCTGACTCAGGGGGCGCGACGAGCCTTCATCTCGCCTGCCGCGGCAAGCGTGCGGATCAAAGCGCTGGAAGCGCAGTTGAACAGCCACTTGTTATATCGCGACAGCAAGGGTGTCGATCTGACGGACGCCGGGAAGAAGCTTTTGCAGCATGCGCGATTGATCATGCGTCAGGTCGGTTACTTGAAAACCGAGTTCGCCGAATTCGGCACCGATTCTTCCGGACACATTCGCATTTTCGCCAATACAACTGCTGTCACTGAGTTTCTTCCGGAACTGCTGGCAGGATTCCTCGCTGCACGCCCTGGTGTGACGGTTGATTTACGGGAGCGCCTATCGCGCGACATCATCCGAGGGGTGCTTGATGGCTCAACGGATATCGGCATCATTGCCGGCCCTGTTGCGGCGAAAAAACTTCAAGTGTTGCACTTCAGTACAGACCGACTGGTGCTTGTGGTACCTAAAGAGCACGAACTGACACAGCGCAAACACATAAAATTGCGTGACACTGTGGCGTTCCATCACGTCGGCTTGCAAGAAGGCAGCACGCTCCAGGCGTTTGTCCGTGACCAGGCCGAGTTGTTGGGTGAAACCCTGGTATGGCGAATTCAGTTGTCGAGCTTCGAGGCCGTTTGCCGAATGGTTGAGGCTGGTGTCGGCATTGGTGTCATACCGGAGTCGGCCGCCATCCGTAACAGTAAAACCATGAATCTGGCCATTTTATCGTTGGACGAGCCTTGGGTCGTTCGCGAACGCAGCATCCTGGTTCGTGACATAGAAGCCTTGCCCGGCTGCGTGAAGGCGTTGATCGCGCTATTGCAAGATCAGCATTGAAGGCGCCCTTCGCAGACGCGATCAAGAAGGATGAAACCTGGAATGTCAGGTCAGGCTAGTGCCGGACATAAGCCCCTCAGTCAGTAACGACACCAATGGCTGGACTAAATGCTGAGTGCGAACATCATCGCCGATCACCGCCACTTCAGTGGTGGGCAGCGTTGGCAGTTTTTCCGAAGGCTCGATAATTCTCATGCCTTCCTGCAGAAATGAAGTGCCAAGGGCGGTGATACCCAACCCGCCTGCTACGGCTGCTTGAACTCCAATCAGATTGCTGGCTAGACAGGCCGAAGTCCACTCGCGCCTTACTGAAGCCATCGCCTCGATCATGATCGCGCGGTACGCGCATGGAGGTCGCATCATCACCAGGCGCACCGGCCGCGATGCTTCAATTTCATAATCCTTTGCGGCAATCCAGACCAGTGGTTCACGCCAGATGATTCTGCCTCGCTGGGCCGTGGCGCTGATCTTGCGTTTAGCGATCACCACATCCAGCAGTCCTGCCTCGTGGTCCGCCAACAAGTCGTTGCTGAGGCCCGTGGTGAGTTCCAGCTGAATATCCGGATAGAGCTTGCTGAACCGTGAGAGCAGTCGTGGCAACTGGGTAGGCACCAGGTTCTCGGAGATGCCGAGACGCAGGACATTCACCCCCTCTGGCTCCCTGATTTCACGGACGAAATTGTCAAAGTGCACCATCATTTTGCGTGCGCCAACCAGAAGACGTTCGCCCTCCGGGGTCAGGGTCAATGCACGACTGGTGCGCTCGAAAACGCGCATGCCAAGTACTTCTTCCAATCGGATGATTTTCTGACTCACCGCTGATTGCGATCGTGCAATCACCTCGGCCGCCGCCGTGAAGCTTCCCGTTTCTGCGACTGCGATAAACGCCCGAAGCAAATCGATATCAACGTCGCCCGCTTGCATGATGAATTCGCCTATCAACTAGATGCCATTAACTTTATGCGTTTGAATTATAGATAGCAAACTCCGAACATCGTACTTGTGATCATCCCTTAGGGACGTTTCACCCATTAATCCGGCGTCACCACTGAATGGGACGCCGAGCCCAAATTCCAGGAGATAGAAAATGCCTGACAATAAAGCTGTAGAAATTGTTGAAAGCTTCTGGCGCGAAGTCTGGCAGGCGAAAGATCCGCAGGCCGCTGCGCGCTTTGTTGCTGAAGACTTTGTCATTACCTCTGGCGGGGTCGATGTCGTCGGCCGTGAGGCCTTTATTGAGTGGATCGGAGTCTTTCTGTCGAAGATCGAAGACTTCACATTTGGCAGTATCGAGACGTTCCAGAACAACGAAGGTACTCGCGTGGCCTCACGGTGGAAACTCACCGGCAAGAACAAGGGCTTCATAGGGGCTCGCTCGTGTAGCACACCTTTCGAAATGCTCGGCACTGCAGTTTGGGAAGTACGTTCAGACGGTCTGCTGGCGCACAACTGGGTAGAGCGCAATGCGCTTGAGGTTCATCGCGACGTTATCGGTCTCTAAGGTCGAATCGCCGCTTCAACACCCGACTTACCTCCCTCGGTTTCGTCCACGCAACGTACGGAGGGAGTCTCGATCAACGAGGTTATTGCAATGAAAAACCTGCTTCCATTGGCAGTTCTGGTGTTCTGTTCCACAGTCATGGCGGATCAGTCAACAGATGAACGCCATGTAGAAATTGAATCGTATCGCTATGCAATGTCCCTGGACATCGCCAGTGTGATTTCGATTACGACCCCGGCGGATAAGTGCAATGCAGCCCCCGTCACCATGATCTACCGCGACTCCAGAGGACACATCAAAGGGCTTGAATACCTTTCGATGTCAACAGATTGCGACGCCATCGGCGGTTAACGGCCACCCCCGCGCATCAAACGACCACTGCTCCTTACGCCTCACCGCTTGCATTATAAAAACAAGAGCAAGCCCCTCTCCGCCCCTGCGAGTACAAACGAAATAGTTAAATCGCCGAGTAATCACTCGACGAATTATCTAACGAATCACATCGCGAGCAGGCAATGTCACACACTATTTTCTTCGCTTTATGCGGCAGGTACTCGCGCATCCAGCACAGGTTCCAGGCGAGGAGTTCGTACCATCAAGGTCATGATCAATATTCCGATCAACAACAGTCCGGTAACGGCGAACAACCCGTTCGCAAAACTGCCCGTAGCCGTCTTGATCGCGCCCATCATGTAAGGCCCGACAAAACCACCCAGCATCCCGATCGTGTTCACATAAGCGATCCCCCCGGCGGTGGCGCCGGCCGGCAGATAGCTCATTGGCATTGCGAGGATGATCGGCATTGCAGAGAACACACCGAGCGCTGCCAGTGTCAGCCCGAAAATACTCAGGCCAAAATGGCCCTGAACAAATGGCAACATCCCAAAACCTACCGCCGCCAGCAATGAACACGCAGAAATATGAATACGCCGCTCGAGTCGCAGATCGGAATGTCGTGAGATCAGGATCATTCCGATCGTGGTGATGGAGTAAGGCACGACAGCCCACATGCCGATCTGCGTCGCGGTGGTCAAGCCTGCTTCACGCAACATCATAGGCATCCAGAAGTTGACGGCGTTGTGACCACAAACGATGGTGAACCAGGTCAACGCGATCAAGTGGATCGAAGGTTCTCGCAGAGCGGCCAGGAAACCTTTATCGACTGCCGGCTGGAAACTCGCCAAATGCTGTATTACTTTGACCTTTTCCTCGGGCCTGAGCCACTTGCAGGTACTCGGGCCATCGGAGAGCAACGCCAGTGCGATGAGGCCCAGCACGATGGATGGAACCCCTTCTATGACAAACAGCCATTGCCAGCCTTGCAGCCCGGCAATCCCATGGAACGCATCCAGAATACCCCCTGACAACGGCGCCCCTGCAACGCCAGCGATAGCTGAACCGCAGAGAAAAATCGCGGCCATTTGAGCCCGTCGGGCCGGTGGAAACCAGAACGTCAAGTACAGCAATACCCCCGGAGCGAAGCCGGCCTCAAAAGCGCCGAGCAACAGGCGCATGAGATAGAACGAGGTGGGACTATGAACGAGCATGGTGCAACTCGACACAAAGCCCCAGCCGATCATGATTCGGGCGATAGTGACCCGGGCCCCCAAACGTTTCATCAACAAATTGCTGGGTATCTCACAGCACACGTAACCGAAGAAAAAGATACCCGCCCCCAGGCCGTAGACCGCGTCGGAGAAACTCAGGTCGGCTTTCATATGTAATGCGGCAAACCCGACGTTCACCCTGTCCAGATAGGCGAACACGTAACAGACGAACAGAAACGGCATGAGCCGCCAGGCAATTTTTCGGTAAACAGGATCGTTGTCATCGATGAACGCCATGGCGCCTTGAGCGACGGAGGATTGGAGTTGCATGGATCGAATCTCCTGCAAATATTGTTATTGGAAGTGCGCAAGAAAGATTTCGTCGCGTCAAACTCGGGGCCGCGCTTTTAATACCCTGCGACATGGTTTTCAAAAATTATTGCTCGCTGCGCAAGCAGGGTAAAATTCACGCAAGTTTGAAATGCTTGGTATCCGCGAACAATGCGAATTCGTAAATTCATTTAGAGTTCGCGGTGTACAGTTGATGCGTGTCAGGTATCAACGAATGAAACGATCGGCATAGTCAGCGCCTAACCCGACATTTTCATAATGCTGACGGGCACTTTCCAGTTTCGTATAAACATCTTCGTAATCCAGCGCCTTGCCGTAGGGATCTACATAGACATAGTTGCCGGTCACATGAAACAAGGTAATCATTTCGGTGACCTCTTCAGGGACTACCAGCGTATGGGTTTCTCCTGGTGGTTCAAACGCGTAGCTCCCTTCGGTGGCCACCCATTCGTGTTCGAGGTAATGCCAGTGGCCCCGTAAAGTAAACGCGTGCACCGGCCCACCATGGCGGTGACGGGACAGCACACCTGAGCGCCGCACCCGGGTGAGATTGACGAAGTAGCCGCCAGTCAGGCTCAGAATCAATGGCCGAAACCACACACCTTCAGCCTGGGGTACCCACTCACGTTCATCGCAGTCGAGATTAAGCGCACCCGCCAGCAAAAAGTCGGCTGGCATACCCGCCGGCTGGTCGAATTGATAGGGCACCTTGGATCGATCACCACGATGAGAAGTCATCACAGGCCTTGCCAAACTTTGTTCTTGTACAGTCATTTTTATTCAACCTCACGGTCAGAGATTCACCAGATTTCGCTATCGCTATCGCTATCGCTATCGCTATCGCAGACACCATCAAGTCCGCAGCAAATGTGCAACTTGATAACTATTGAGCGCGCGCTCAATCAATACAGCTTAAACAACAGGGCAAGAAAAATTATCTTACTTAAAGGTGTTATGTAATCGTCCAGCACAGACCTTTGACGCGACTACTGAGAAATTCATTAAATACTTTGATTCGCGGGCTTAAATATTTGCGGTTTGCGTAGATCAGACTGACAGATTCTTTTGTGCCCGTATAAAAGTCGGACAACACAGGCACGAGGCGACCCTGACGAATATCCTCGCCAATATGAAATCCGGCCAACTTGACGACGCCCGCCCCTTGCAACGCCAGATCTCTAAGAAGATCCCCTTGGCTAAATGATGCGCGACTGCGGAAAGGCACCTTGATCAAGCGACCATTGTCGCGAAAAGTCCAGACGCTCCACTGACTGTCGAAACTGAACCCGAAGCATTGATGCTCCAGCAAGTCCTGCGGATGGAGCAGAGGCGCATGAATCGCCAGGTACTCGGGTGAAACGCACACAATCCATTCATTGTCATTCAGGCGTTGCGCCACGCGGGAAGAGTCAGGCAGGAACCCGCTGTGAATCGCCACATCCACGCCTTGCTCAAACAGATCGATGTATTGTGGCCCCAGCTGAATGTCCACATCAAGGAGCGGGTAAGTGGCGAGAAATTCAGGTAGCCACGGCATTATCTGATGCTTGGCGAACGTGGTCATCGTATGCACGCGCAGCATGCCACTGACCCTGGTGGGCAATCGCTCGGCCAGCGAGTCCGCCTCGCTCATGGCATCGACCACGGCCAGCGCACTTTTGAGGTACGCCACACCCTCCTCCGTCAGCAGCAGCGCCCGAGAACTTCGCACGAACAATCGCACCTGCAAGCGATCTTCCAGTCGTGAAATCAGCTTGCTGACGGCCGAGGGGGTCAGATGGCCGGCACGGGCCGCCGCGGAAAAACTGCCATGTTCGGCCGCTCGGATGAAGGCGAGCATTTGGGAATAGTTGTCCAGATCTCTCCTCCTTCTCTTATTAGTTTCGACCGCGGTGCAGGTGGCTGTGGGAGCACATGGGCTTAAACTATTACATCTCTGAATCCATGGATACGCCGGTTTCTTCACACCGGATGTGAATTTTGTTCACAGGAACAACCCTTGGGTATCCATCAGCCAGTCGATTAGCTGTGATCAGTTTTATGCGTTTGCCAAGGGGCCGGGCCGCTCAAATACTCAAGCGGATTACAATAAGAGAGCCCCCCCATGTTTGATGCACTGCGTTCTCAAGACTCGCCTTACTCATTGTCATTCAGTCAGGACTGTATGGAGGGTCGCCTGGCCCCCTTCGGCGATGTAGCGGTTGAGCCTATACCCGTCCCGTCAGACCGCTCGGTGGTGCACTTCGCCGATGAGCTCAATCGTTACATCGCCTTGATCCAACATCCTTATGGGCAGCTAAACCGGGTCATTGCGCAAATGGCTGGATTGCTAATTCTCGGGCATGCCAGCAATGGCTTTTCCACCTACGCGCAATTAGCCAAAACCCCGGAACAGGCGCTGATCGAGACCCTGGATTTGCTGAACCAACTCAAGGTTCCGCCTATGGGGTTAACGCATTTCAAACACCTTTCACTTGCGGCCAGAAAACTGCTTGACCTCTCTCGGGCCCTGCATCGCAACATCAATAACGCTGCTGCTTTCAAAACGCGCGCCCCTGGGTGGCTGAGCGAACTCAACAAGGCCAACGCACTCTTGCGCTGCATCGCCATCCCGCACTCAGGGCTTATGCCGGTGGACCTGCAAAACACCTGTTTTTGTTGTTCGCAGCAGTGAAACCACAGTCAATCAAAAACCAATAAAAGAGGCTGTCATGTCCCCCTACTCGATCTGGATTCTCGAATACGCCCACATCCCCGACTTTCCAGTCAGCGGTATCAAATACGGCATCCATAACGAAGGTGTTCGAAAGTTGCCGTACAGCTACGTGCTGATCAAGGGAAATGGCCGGACCATTATGGTGGACGTCGGTTACAACCATCGTGACTACGGCCAAGCCTTGGCTGGGCAGTTTGGCGTGACTAACTGGCATTCCGCGCGAGAGGTTCTGGCTCAGTGCGATGTGACGCCCGAAGACATCGATACTGTGTTTGTCACACACGCCCACTTTGACCATTTCGGTAACACCGATGCTTTCCCCAATGCGCGGTTCTACCTTCAGGAACGAGAACTGTCGAAATGGATCTGGGCCATGGCCCTGCCGGATCGACTGAGCTGGACGCGCACGGGGCTTGACCCCTCGGATATTCTTCGTGCAGTGGAACTGGCCCGCCAAGGACGGCTGATTTGCGTAGATGGAGAAATGGAAGATGTAGCGCCTGGCATTGATCTACGCGTTGCGTTCGACAGCCACACCTTCGGCTGCATGTGGGTACATGTGCGCAACGATCTGGCAGCGATCGCTCATAACAGTTGGGTGTTGGCCGGAGACCTTGTTTACGTCTACGACAACATGGTGGCCAATCCGCAAATCATCAACAGTGATATCAGTGGAACGCTAGACTACCGTCCCGTTGGCCTGGCGCAAAACAGCAACACCAATCTGGTGCTGGCCACTGAGGAAATGCTCAAAGCGGTTGACTATGAAGTCAAGCGAGTCATCCCAGTACACGAAGACCGTTTGAGTGAGGTTTTCCCTACCCGTGTGACTGACAAAAACCTGCGGATCATGCAGGTCTATTTGGCAGAGGGTGAACAATCTCGCGTCTGATCACGCCTGTCTCATTACAAAACAAAGCCGTCTAAAAGACGGCTTTGTTTTGTGTGCAGTGCTATTTCAAAGCCAGGCTGTAGCTGAAAATCAAGCGATTTTCATCGGTGTTGCGCGTGTAATTGGAGCGCTGAGTCGCGTTCAACCATTGCACTCCGACATTCTTCAGCGGACCGTCCTGCACGACATAGGTTATGTAGGTGTCGCGCTCCCACTCCTGGCCTTCCTGATTCATGTTCACCACCCTGGCTTGGTCACCCTGCACATAAACCGTGGTGAACGTCAGCCCAGGCAACCCCGAAGCGGCAAAGTTGTAGTCATAACGCGCGCGCCAGGAGCGTTCCCTGGCGCGGGAGAAATTACTGACCTGCAACTCCGTGAACAGGTAACTGACCGTGCCGTCAATCAACGGATAGGCTGTATCGCCCCACAGTTTTTGATACCCGCCACTGATGGTATGACCGTCTATGGAATAGCCGATATTGGTGCTGAGCGTCTGGTTATTGACATGGCCTCCCAGTGCCGCGCCAGCGTCGCTGCCGTCAAAGTAGCGTAGCTCTCCCAATAGACGACCAGGGCCCAATGGCGTGTTGTATTTGAGGCCCACGAAACCTTGTTGGTAAATGTCCTGGAGTCGGCCGAAATGCAAACTCGCCAGCACATCCTGGGTGATTTGATAGTCGGCCGCGACAAACTTGAAATCGTCAGAGCGCGCCGCGCTGGCGTACTGTCCGGATTGGCTGGTGATTCCCATTTTTTCGAAATCGGTAGAGTCGCGTTGCTTCACATGACTGATATGGCCCAGGTTCAACGTCAGGTTATCGATGGCCTTGCTGGTCAGTTGCTGGCCTTCAAAAGTCTGGGGGAATAGACGACTGATGTTTGGCTGTATCACCGCTATGCCTGCGGGTTGGAGGCTACCGACGAATAGTTCGTTGCTGTCCAGGAGGCGCGCCTTGGCCGTCAATCCCAACTTCGAATAGTCATCAGCAGCGCGTTTGGCGTAGGGCTTGCCTGGATCATCGGAAACAGCCTGGCGCGCCAGTATTCCGGTACCCGAACGCTCAGGCGCCGAGTCAAGTTTGATGCCGAGCATACCGATTGCGTCCAGTCCGAACCCGAGCGGCCCATCGGTATAACCGGATTGGTATTTCATAACAAAACCTTGCGCCCACTCCTCGGCCTTGGAGGGCCCCGTGCCGTCTCGGTAATCGCGATTGAAATAGTAGTTTTTGGTACTGAAATTCAAGCGGCTGTCTTTGAGGAAGTCGGCTTGGGCCAAGGCCGGAAGCGCGGCCACTATGCCCGTCAAGCAGACAACATTCATTCTCGGAGTCATGTTTTGTATACCTGTATTTTTGTTATGGGTACGTCGGATATGAATAAACACACTCGGTTTGCAGACGTGCGAAACCGTCAGGCCAGATCTGAAGATCCGGCCTGTTCGCTTTAACAGAGGTCTTATTGCCTATCAGCGATGCCGAAAGACTGGCAATCGTTTCTCAACGAATGCGCGGGCACCTTCTTTCTGATCCTGAGTCGCGAACAACGAGTGAAACGTGCGACGTTCGAAACCGAGCCCTTCGCTCAATCCGGTTTCATACGCTCGATTCACACACTCTTTAAGGAGCAACAAACTCGGTAACGAACGCTCGGAAATTTTCTTCGCGATCGCACTGACTTCATCCAGCAACTGCCCCGTGGGCACCACTCTCGATACCAGTCCGATAGCCTCGGCTTCTTCAGCACCGATCCGACGGCCCGTCAGGCACAGATCCATGGCTTTTGCTTTTCCGACCCAGCGCGATAGACGTTGAGTTCCGCCCGCACCGGGTATCAACCCCAGAGATATCTCCGGCAACGCGAAACTGGCGTTGTCCGCGGCCACGATCAAGTCGCACATCATCGCCACTTCGCAGCCTCCGCCCAGCGCATAACCGGCCACCGCAGCGATCATGGGCTTACGGCAGCGGGCAATTCGGTCCCATTCGCCGAGAAAATTATTGACGCTGGTTTGCGGGAATTCCTGATCGAGCGCTTCCAGAATATCTGCCCCCGCAGCGAAAGCCTTGGTGCTGCCGGTCAAGACAATGCAGCCGATGCTTTCGTCTTCTTCAAAACAATCCAGCGCCTGGGAAATTTCCAGAATCATCTGGGTGTTCAACGCATTCATTGCTTCGGGACGTTCGAGCGTGATCCATCCGACTCGTTCGCTCCGTTTTACGCGCACGTAATTCAAAGGGCCTAAGGCCACCCTGTCTCCCATTCCAGTCTCCTGCGTTGATCGGCTGCGTCAGCCGTGCTTATCGGGTACGTTCGAGAATGCTGACGTAATTGGCCACGGCGGCTCCGCCCATGTTGAAAATTCCGCCCAGCCGCGGTGTATCGGCCAGTTGCAGGCCGGGTGATTCGCCGGCCAGCTGCATGGCAGTCATGACGTGCATGGACACTCCGGTCGCGCCGATTGGATGCCCTTTGGCTTTCAAGCCACCGGACAGATTCACCGGTAATCGCCCACCCGGCTCTGTCCATCCTTCCAGAACGGCTCGGGCGCCCTGACCTGGCGGGGTGAGCCCCATCGCTTCATATTCGATCAGTTCGGCAATCGTGAAACAGTCATGGGTTTCAACGAAATCGAGGTCGTCGAGCGCCAGCCCGGCCATGCCCAGCGCAGCTTGCCAGGCCTTGGCAGCGCCCTCGAAGCGGGTGATGTCTCGGCGACTGATTGGCAGGTAATCATTGACCTGTGCGAGCGCACGAATGCTGATCACCCGCTCTGTTCGTGCCGCCATGTCGTCGCTGACGAGCACCAACGCCGCAGCCCCGTCAGACACAAGCGAGCAGTCCGTGCGACGCAACGGAGCAACGACATAAGGGTTGCCGGTGGACACCTGGTGACAGAAGTCCACGTCCAGGTTTTTACGCAAGTGAGCCAATGGATTGAGACTGCCATTTCGATGATTTTTTGCCGCGATGTGGGCAAGTGCCAAGGATTGATTGCCATAGCGGGCGAAATACTGCTGGGCGATACCCGCGAACAACCCGACGAACGATGCCTCGGGGCCGCCCTCCTGGGCTACGTAACTGGCCGAAACCAGCGCCTTGCGCACGACGTCTTCAGCGACCGCAGTCATCTTCTCGACGCCAACCACCAGAACCACCTTCGCCTGGCCGGACTTGATCAGGCTGGATGCCTGTCTTACCGCTGCCGAACCCGTGGCGCAGGCATTTTCCACTCTTGTCGAAGGCTTGTAGCGCAAACCGGGGTCGGCCTGCAGTACCAGCGACGCCGGAAATCCCTGAGGATCCAGCCCCTGGTTGAAGTGCCCGATGACAATCTCATCCACATCCCGAGCTTCAAGACCCGCATGTGCCAAAGCGTCCACGGTAACCCGAGTAATCAGCGATTCAAGCGTGTCATTCGCTAGCTTGCCGAAGGGGGTGTGAGCCCAACCTATGATATTGCCGAGCATGTCCGCTCTCCGTTAATCGCATTTTCAGTCCGACACTATTCTTAATCGGTATCGCAAACATGCGCAACTGGTGATTATATCGCTTGACGTTCATTTTTCGGTCCGACAATAATTCTTCCAAGCTCAACATCTGGAAGACAGCAGTTATGGTCGAGATCGGATTTACTCCCACTGTCCGGCGTCAATATCCCGAGGGCGTTGCACTGAGGCCAGAGTTGGCAAGCCAGGCGCTTGATTGGCCAACCATCGAACGCTATCTCGCTGGCCATCGTTTGCAGATGGATCCCGGGGTCGCTCCTCGACAATTGTCGGGGGGGCTGGCGAACCTGAATTTCCTGGTTCGCATCAACCACAATTGGATGGTGCTGCGTCGCCCTCCAGCCGGTCCGTTACCGCCGGGCGCTAACGATATGCAGCGTGAGCACCGGATCCTTTCTCGACTCTGGAGAACATTCGCACTGGCTCCGCGCAGCCATCACTTCTGTTCTGATGCCGCCATCGCCGGTGCGCCGTTTCTTTTGATCGACTATCGCGCCGGACTTTCTTTGCGCGGGGACAGCATCCAGCCACTGCCTGCGACCGAAAACACAGGCCATCAACTGTCAAATATGCTGGTGGAAACGCTCGCGCAATTGCATGCGGTCGACCTCGCCAGTGTTGGGCTGGAAGCGCTCGGTCACCCGCAAGGCTTCTTCAGGCGCAATACGCTTGGCTGGATCAAGCGCGCGCAATTGATTGCCAATGGCAGCTTGAGCTGCCCTGCCCAAACCCTCGCTCAATGGCTGACCGATGCCCCCGACCCTGCAGCGGGCAAACCGGTTTTGCTGCACAACGATTTCAAGCTGGACAACATTCTGATTGATCCGCAAACCCTGCAGCCCCGCGCCATCGTTGACTGGGACATGGGCACCCAGGGTGATGCGCTGTTCGATCTGGCCACGCTCCTGAGCTATTGGAGCGAACCGGACGATCCTTCCTGCATGCACCGTCTGGCGCAAATGCCGACTTTGCAACCGGGCTTTGCAAATCGTGAAGCCGTCGCTAATACCTACAGCGCGTTGACCGGACGCGGCCTGGAAGACTTGAAGCCCTACCGGGTCCTGACGATGTTCAAACTGGCGGTAGTGTTTCAACAACTGCACCGCCGCCACCTGCTCGGTGAAACCAGAGATCCGCGTTACGCCGACTTCGGCCACCTGGCCGAAGACCTCTTCGAATTCACCCTCACTATCGCCAACGATAAAATCCTCTGAGGACGTTGCTATGGACTTCACGCTGCCCGACTCACTCATACAGTTGCGAGACAAGACCCGCACTTTCATTCGAGAGGTGGTCATCCCCTACGAGAAAGACCCGCGGCGCACTGCCCATGGGCCCAGCGACGAGTTGCGCAGTGAGCTGATCGCGCATGCCCGCGAAACAGGCTTGCTGAGCCCCCATGTTGACACTTCTTTGGGTGGCCTTGGTTTGCCGCACATTGGCCGCGCCGTGATTTTCGAAGCGGCGGGTTACTCGATGCTGGGGCCCGTGGCGTTGAACTGTGCCGCGCCCGATGAGGGCAACATGCATTTGATGCAAACGGTCGCGTCCACCGAGCAAAAGGAACGCTGGTTAAAGCCTTTGGCAGAAGGCAAAACACGTTCTTGCTTTTGTATGACCGAACCTTCACCGGGGGCTGGCTCTGATCCGACACTGCTCAAGACCACGGCAATCAACGACGGCGACGATTTCGTCATCAATGGTCGTAAATGGCTGATCACCGGTGCGGACGGTGCGGCGTTCACCATCATCATGGCCCGCACGATCGTGGACGACGTGGATGTCGGTGCCACCATGTTCCTGGTTGACTTGCCCAATCCGGGTTTTCGCATCGAACGCGCGATGGAGACGCTTGATTCATCGTTCACCGGCGGCCACGCTGAAGTCAGGCTGCAGAACATGCGGGTGTCCAAAGCGGACGTACTTGGCGAAATCGGTGAAGGGTTTCGCTACGCACAGGTACGCCTCGTTCCGGCGCGCCTGACCCACTGCATGCGTTGGCTGGGAGCTGCCCAAAGGGCCCACGATATCGCTGTGGCCTATGCGCAGAAACGCGAGGCCTTTGGTCAACCCCTCGTCGCTCACGAGGGTATCGGCTTCATGCTGGCCGATAACGAGATCGACTTGCACACCACCCGCTTGAGCGTCTGGCACACAGCCTGGTTACTCGATACCGGCGAACGCGCCAGCGCGCAAAGCAGCATGGTCAAAGTGCATGCTTCGGAGGCCATCTGGCGAATTGTCGATCGTTGCGTACAAGTGCTCGGCGGCATGGGTGTCACTGCCGATACCGAAGTTGAGCGGATCTTTCGCGATGTCCGCGCATTCCGTATCTATGACGGTCCTTCCGAGGTGCATCGCTGGAGTATCGCTCGTCGTCTGGGGAGGACTGTTCAATGAACCAGGCCATTTGTCCCCCTGCGGCCGTGTTCACAGACCTCGCGGATAAAGTGGTAATCGTCACCGGCGGTGGCCGGGGACTGGGGCGCTCTATTGCCGATGGGTTTGCGAAGCAGGGTTCCACCGTGATTCTGGTGGGGCGCAATCTCGAGCAATTGAATATCGCCGCCAGCGAGATTGTTGAGGCCGGTGGCAAAGCCGCTGCTTTTGTGGCTGACATCGCCGATGAAGACAGCGTGTCAACGCTGAGCAAATCAGTGCATGAAACGTACGGCAAGATCGACGTTCTGGTGAACAACGCGGGCATCAACCCTTGGTACAAGTCTGCGGAAAAAACCACCCTGCAGGAGTGGCGGCAGATCCTCGACGTCAACCTCACGGGTGTGTTTCTTACGTGCAAGCACGTCGGGCAATTCATGCTCAACGCAGGTCAGGGTTCGATCATAAACATCACCTCAGTGGCGGGTCGGGTCGGCTTGGCTAAAACCACCGCCTATTGCGCTGCCAAGGGCGGGGTCGAAATGTTGACCCGCCAATTGGCCCTGGAGTGGGCACCTAAAGGCATACGAGTGAATGCCGTTGCACCCGGCTATTTCGCCACTGACCTGACTGAAGGCCTGCGCACCCATCCGGTGCTTGGGCGCCGGGTGTTGGATCGCACCCCCATGGGACGTTTCGGCGAGCCACAGGAAATTGTGGGCGCCAGTCTGTTCCTGGCCTCTTCGGCAGCCACCTATGTCACCGGTCATTCAATGGCCGTTGATGGCGGCTGGACAGCATGCTGAGCGAGGAATCCACGATGAAACCTGAAGGTATGGCCCTCGAAGGGTTGAAGATTCTGGACCTGACCCGTTTGTTGCCGGGAGCGTTCTGCACGCAGATGCTGGCCGATCTTGGCGCCGATGTCATCAAGATCGAACAGCCGCTTACCGGGGATTATAACCGTGCGTTCACGCCACTGAACAAAGTGGAATCAGGATCCTTTCTGCTGCTCAACCGTAACAAGCTAAGCGTCACGCTCAACTTGAAAAGCGAACCGGGCAAACAGATCCTCCTCGACCTGGTGCGTGAGGCGGATGTTTTGATCGAGGGTTTCCGTCCCGGGGTCATGCGCCGCCTGGGCCTGTCCTACGAGACGTTAAATGAGATCAATCCACGCCTGGTCTACTGCGCCATTTCGGGTTACGGCCAGGATGGTCCCGACCATCTGAAAGCCGGGCATGATCTTAACTACATGGCTGAGGCAGGTGCTTTGCAACTGTTCGGCAGGGCCGGCGAAGGGCCAATCGTGCCTGGGCTGTCGATCGCCGACGTGGGCGGCGGCTCACTGATGGCCACCACTGGCATTCTTGCGGCACTGCACGCCCGTCACCGTACCGGGAAGGGCCAACTGGTGGATGTATCGATGCATGACGGGGCGATTTCCTGGCTGGCGCTGCATGCAGCCGATCTATTGTTTGCGGACATCGAGCCCAGAGGTGGCGAGCGCCCTTTTATCGGCCAGGCCCCTTGCTACAACGTCTACCTCTGCGCCGATGGCAAGTATTTCGCGCTGGGGCTGATCGAGCAGCATTTCTGGCTGCGTTTTTGCGAGCATCTGCAATTGGATCAACTCAAGGATGAACAATGGCCAACCGGCAACCTCTGCTTGTTGCAAAAGCAAGTGCTGGCCACTTTGTTCGCCACCCGGTCTCGTGATGCCTGGGTCGACACTTTCAAGGGTATCGACCTGCCTGTCGGGCCAGTACTCGATATCGCCGAAGCCCTCGAAGCACCGCAGGCGCGTCATAGACACATGCTCCAGCACATTGAACACCCTGTGGAAGGCTTGATCCCGCAGCTGGGATTTCCGGTCAAGTACTCGATGACACCCTGCTCCCTTAGAAGCCCGCCGCCACTGCTGGGTGAGCACAATGAACGGGTGCTTGGTCCACTTGGCTACAGCAGCGTGCAACTTGAAGAGTGGCGACGAGCGCAGGTGATCTGATCCCGCTCAATGCTGCTGACGAACAAGAATAATGAAGCTCGAGGAGAACAATCATGGCCCGCAATATGGTTCATTACACCCAGACCTACCGGGACTTTCAATGGGCGCTGCCGTCGACTTTTAACTTCGGCACAGACGTTGTCGACCGCTACGCGCGTGAAGCCGATGGTCCCGCACTGATCTGGGCCAATGCTGCAGGCGAGGAAATCCACCTATCCTATTCCGACATGTCACGCCTCACCGACAGGTTCGCTTCGGTGCTGGCCAAACGCGGCATACGCCGGGGCGATCGGGTGTTGATCATGCTCCCGCGCATTCCGGACTGGCAGGTGGCGATGGTCGGCTGCCTGAAGTTGGGCGCGATTCCGATCCCTTCCGTTGAAATGCTCACCCGCAAGGACATCAATTACCGCGTCCGTCACGCCGAGGTGCGCGCCGTGGTAGCCCGGGCTGAACATGCGGAAAAGTTCGTCGATGTGCTGAATGAAGTACCGGTCAGGTTATCGCTGGGAATCGCGCCGGGTTTCGAATCCTTTGAGAACGCGATGATCGAAGCCGACGGCGCCTTCGAAACCGCCGCGTTGTCTTTGGACGATCCTGCCATTCTGTATTACACCAGTGGCTCCACCGGAGAGCCCAAAGGCGTGTTGCACCCCGCGCGCAGCCTGTATGCCTGGCGCGAAGCTGCGAAATACTGGCTCGACCTGGATCGCAGCGATGTGATCTGGTGCACCGCCGACGTCGGTTGGAGCAAGGCCGGTACGTCTATCCTGTTCGGCCCATGGAGCGCCGGAGCCTGCACCTTTTTCTACGATGGCCCGTTTGATCCCGCGCAGCGCCTGGCTTTACTGGCCAAGTACAACGTCAGCGTCTATTGCGCGCCCGGTACCGAGCTGTTTCGCGTGGTGGATGAAGATGTGGCCAGCTTCGACCTATCACGGCTGCGCCACACCGTATCGGCCGGCGAGCGACTCAACGCCTTTGTGGCCGAAAAGTGGCACAAAAAAACCGGCATCCAGGTCATGGAAGCGTTCGGCCAAACCGAAACGCTCATGACCCTGGCCAACTATGCCTGCATTCCGACCCGTGAAGGTTCGATGGGCTTGCCTTTGCCGGGCAGCGATGTCGACATCATTGACGCGCAAGGGCGACGACTGCCTAGGGGCAGCGAAGGGGATATCGCGGTGCGCGTCCCCAATCCGCTGCTGATGCTTGGCTACTACAAGGATGAAGCGCGTACCCGCGAGTCGTATATCGAGGCGGACGGCGAGCGTTGGTTTATCACGGGAGACATCGGAAGCCGAGACGCGGACGGATACTTCTTCTACAGTGGCCGGCGCGATGATGTCATCAATTCAGCGGGCTACCGCATCGGCCCAACCGAAGTTGAAAACGCCCTGCTCTCTCACCTCAGCGTCCTTGAATGCGCGGTCATTGGAACGCCACATGAGGAACGGGGTGAAATCGTCAAGGCTTTCGTGATACTGCGTCCTGGTACAAAGCCGAGTGAGGAACTGGTCCGACATCTGAAAGAACACGTCAAACAGATAACCGCTCCCTATAAATATCCACGCGCCATTGAGTTCGTCGACGCGCTGCCCAAGACCCAGACAGGCAAGATCCAGCGCAGCGCACTCAGGGCACTTGAAAAAAAGAGACTCACCCTTGAAGAACAGTCCATCCATGGCACGTCCTGTTAATTGCGACCCGACAGAGTCCAGCTTCCGCATGGTGGCTCGAACGATCGAGCAGCGGATTATCTCCGGGGAAATTACGCCCGGGGACATCCTGCCGGCCGAATCCAGGCTTGCGGAACAGCTGGGCGTCAATCGTTCGACCATTCGCGAAGCCATCCGCGTGCTGGAACAGAACGGGTTCGTCAAACGGGAACCGGGTCGACGCAAGCTGATTACCTCGATTCCCCATTCGGGAGATATTTCCCAGCGCCTCACCGCGACCATGGTGCTGAACCAGGTGACGTTTGAGGAATTGTGGGAAGCGATGTACGCCCTGGAGCCTGCAGCAGCAGCCGCCGCAGCGGTACGCGGCAACGACGAGGACTTCGCCGCCATCGAAGCCAATCTCGCTGCGACACGACAGGCGTTGGAGGACAGCGCCAGCCTGGTGGAACTGGACATCGAGTTTCACGAACTGGTCGCCACGGCCACACGCAATCGTGCCATTCAAATGGCCCGTGCACCGTTGAGCACCCTGTTCTATCCGCCTTTTTATGCCGTGATGTCACGTCTTAATGCGGGCCAGCGGCTTTTGACCGCACACGAGCAGATTTACCAGGCGGTTCGTGCCCATGACGCAGCGAACGCCCGGGAGTGGATGGAAAAGCATATCCAGGATTTCGAGCGAGGGTACGAACTGGCGAATCTGAACATGGCCAGCCCAGTGCTGATGCCAGAACGATGAGGTCATCATGGAAACAAAACAGCCGTCCCTGAAGGCACACTACGCGGAACTCAGTGCCCGAGAGGTCATTACGTCCCGTCGCTCCGTGCGCGCTTTTTTGCCAACCACGGTGCGACGGGAAACGGTCGAGCAGGTGCTGGAGCTCGCTGCGCGTGCACCGAGTGGTTCGAACGTCCAGCCTTGGCAGGTGTGGGTGCTGACCGATGCGCCGTTAATCAATCTCGGTCTCGAGCTGCAGTCGTTGGCACTTGCCGGCAGCGACGATCAAGAGGAACAGCCACAAACTCATCACGTCCGTGAGCCCTATCGCTCCCGGCGGCGCAAAGTCGCGCGGGATCTTTACGAATCGCTCGATATCACCCGTGATGACACACAGGGAATGCTCAGGCAGACGTCGCGCAATTTCATTTTTTTCGACGCCCCGGTCGGTCTGTTTTTCACCATTGATCGAGACCTCGATAGCAACCGCTGGCTCGATTACGGCATGTTTTTACAGAACATCATGCTCGCGGCAAAAGCCTACGGACTGGACACCTGCGCCCAGCAGGCCTTTGTGAAATACGAGGCCGTTATCGCCCGTCGCCTGGGCCTCGCCGACAATCAGAAACTGGTCTGCGGCATGGCGCTCGGCTACGGCGACTTGAATGCCGCGGAAAACACATTTGTTGCCGAGCGTGCACCGTTGCACGCGTTCACGCAATTCGTCGACACCTTGTACTAAACCAGCAACCCGGGAGCGAAAGGATGGATATCGTCAATAAAGTAGTAATTGTCGCAGGTGGCGGCTCAGGCCTGGGCCAAGCCACGGCCATGGACTTGGCCGAACGAGGAGCCAAAGTGGTGATCGTGGACCTCAACGAACAAGCCGTGAACCAAGTCGCCCACGCCGTCGATGGCATAGCGGTCGCTTGTGATGTGGCCGATGACGACGCTTCCCATGCCGCCATGCGACGAATCATAGATACGGTGGGACTGCCCGCAGTGTTGGTCAATTGCGCAGGTGTTGCGCCGTCTGCGCGGATCATTTCCAAAAAAGGTCCGGCATCGTTGGGTGATTTTGAGCGTGTCATCCGCATTAACCTCCTGGGCACCTTTAACTGGTTACGTCTGGCGGCGGATGCCATGAAAGACAACATCGCCGACACTGACGGCGCACGCGGCGTCATCATCAATACCGCCTCGATTGCTGCCTACGAAGGCCAGATCGGCCAAAGTGCTTACGCCGCATCCAAAGGAGGTGTGGTGTCCCTGACCCTCCCGGCGGCCAGGGAGCTCGCACGATATGGCATTCGGGTAATGGCTATTGCCCCAGGTTTGTTCGGCACGGCGATGCTTGAATCGATTGATGAAGAAATCAAAGATCGACTCATCGCTGACATTCCGTTTCCTCATCGCTTCGGAAAGCCCTCCGAATACTCCGCGATGGTACGGGCAATTATCGAAAACCCGATGCTGAACGGCTCGGTGATACGGCTGGATGCCGCGTTGCGCATGCAAGCTCAGTAAGCCCTCTCACGCAACGTCATCACCCGATGCGGATGGCGCTTAAACATCACATTAATCTGTTATTCGACAGCCACCTTTAAACACTCACAAGGCCGTGAACTTGAGAGTTTGACGCTTAACTAGCGAAGGAGTTCGTGCGCCCGAAAAAAGCAGCCATTGATTTAAACGATTATTAAACCAGCGTTAATGCTCTCTCGTTCCTCCAATAATAATTGCCGGAGACAAACTAATGCACCCTGAAAACGCCATCGGACACGCCGACCTACTAGATGCCACTTATCGAAAAATAACCTGGCGCTTACTTCCCTATCTGTTTATCAGCTACGTATTTGCCTACCTTGATCGGGTCAATATAGGATTTGCCGCCGCACAAATGAAGGCCGACCTTAACTTCTCGGACGCGGTATATGGCCTGGGTGCGGGAATGTTCTTTGTCGGTTATTTCATGTGCGAGATACCCAGTAATCTGTTGATGAATAAAATAGGCGCACGTTTGACCATTGCCCGAATCATGATCTGTTGGGGACTGGTTTCCTGCTGCACAAT
The DNA here is from genome assembly GCF_028823535.1 of Pseudomonas serbica. Taxonomy (GTDB): domain Bacteria; phylum Pseudomonadota; class Gammaproteobacteria; order Pseudomonadales; family Pseudomonadaceae; genus Aquipseudomonas; species Aquipseudomonas serbica. The sequence goes on from NZ_JAQIYM010000008.1 coordinate 233,238, forward strand.
GCTGGTGACCAGTTCGACATCGTTTTACCTGGTGCGATTGCTACTCGGGATCTTCGAGGCCGGGTTCGCGCCAGGAGTCCTGCTGTATCTCACGCTCTGGTATCCGCCTGCCCGCCGGGCGCAAATGGCTGCTATTTTCCTCAGCGGCGCTGCCATTGCAGGCGTTGTTGGGGCACCGATTTCCGGATGGATCCTCGACGCGATGGACGAAACCGGCGGCCTGCACGGCTGGCAATGGTTATTCATGTTGGAAGGCGTGCCTTCGGTGTTGCTCGGCGTCTTGGCGTTGTTGTTATTACCTGATCGTCCTTCAGCCGCAACCTGGCTCTCTCAAGAAGAAAAAGCTCAGATCACCGCCAAGCTTGCTACACCGACATCGAAAGCGAGCCACGGCTTCATCGACGCGCTTCGCGATCCGGTGATCTATTACATTGCTATCGCGTGGTTTACCGTTATCTGCGGGATTTATTCGGTGTCGTTCTGGATGCCGATGCTCATGCAGGACGCCGGTATCAAGACCTCAACCGAAATCGGACTGTGGTCGGTCATTCCTTACGGCGCCACGGCCATCGGCATGGTGCTGGTTTCGCGACACTCGGACAAAGCCATGGAGCGTCGTTGGCATGCGGCTGCCTGCGCTCTGTTAGGAGCGGTAGGGCTGGCTCTTTTACCATTCGTCCATGGCAGCTTTCTGTTGACGATGTTGTCGTTGACCCTAGCCAGCACCGCGGTGTTTTCGGCCATGCCGATCACATTGGCGATGCCCATGTGCTATTTGTCCAGCAAAGCTGCGCCGGGCGGCATCGCATTCGTCAACACCATTGGCCTGCTCGGCGGCGTGGTAAGTCCGTACATGCTTGGCCTGATCAAAACCAATACCGGCAGCCTGGATAACGGTCTGTTCGTCATCGCTGCGATGCTCCTGATCGGCGCCCTGTTATTGGTGGGTTTTGTACGTCTTGAACCGCGGGTCACCGCCGTAGTGGCCTGAGAACTTCGCTGAATTGCGCGAAAAGACAACTGCATCGAAGGATGCAGTTGTTGCGTTTCAACTCCCGCCATTGATTTATCAATCAGCCGGGTGACTAGCTGCGATAAGAATTATGCGTTTGTCTGCCTAGGCCAAAAATCCAATACTTCATTCAACCCCTTATACCTTTTACGCTCGTGCAGGAGTATTCCGATGGGCTACACCATGACTGAGAAAATACTGGCCCGAACTGCAGGCTTGGCGACAGTCAATGCCGGTGATGATGTTCAAGTAAAACCAGACTTCGTACTGGCATATGACTTCCCCGGTTACACCGATCGTTACTTCAAGGAAATGGAAAGCGAGTTTCAGGTCATACAGGTAAAAGAACCGGCTCGCTTTGGTGTTTTCATCGACCATATGATTCCCGCTATTACGCCGGACGAAGAACAATTCCATACAGAAACCCGTGACTGGGCGAAGCGCAATGGCGTTGAAGTATTCGAACGTCGGGGCATTGGCCATCAGGTCGCGGCGGAAGTCGGCTATGCCGTACCGGGCGCATTGGCGGTGCATTTCGACCCGCATATTTCACAACTGGGCACCTTCGGCACACTCGCCCTGGGTATTCACCGCAACATGCTGGAAGCCTATGTTCAGGACACCGTTTCCCTGCGTGTGCCCGAGACGGTACGTGTCGACTTCATTGGCCAATTGCAGCCAGGCGTAATGGCCCGCGATGTGCTCAACCATCTGGTCAAAACCCTGGGGCCCAGCGCGTGCCAGTTTTGCGTAATGGAACTGGCAGGGAGTGGGCTCGCCAGCCTGTCGGTGGAAGGCTTGCAGACCATCACCGGGCTGGCCATGTTCACCGGGGCGATTTCCGCGATCGTCGCACCGGATGCCGTGAGGCTCGATTACGCCCGTTCCAGGTCGCGCAAAGTGCTGGAACCGGTCTACAGCGATGCGGATGCTCGCTACCGGGCGGTCCACACCATCGACCTCGGCACCATCGAACCCTTGATAGTGATTCCGCCCAGCTCCGCTGGTACCCGCGATCTGACTGACTATCTCGGCCTCGATGTGCATGTCGGCTACCTCGGTTCCTGTGCTTCTGGCCGTCTCGAAGACCTGCGCATTGCTGCGCAAATTCTCAAGGGCCGCACGCTGGCGCCCGGGTTTTCACTCTACGTGGTGCCCACCAGTCAACAGATCATGGCAGCTGCAGCTAAAGAAGGGTTGCTGACCACATTGGTCGAGGCCGGTGCATTCATCTCCTCGCCCAGTTGCGATTATTGCTATGGGCGCATTGCAACCATGAACGCAGGACAACGCGCAGTCTCCACCGGCACCTTGAATGTTCGCGGGAGGATGGGCAGCTCCGACTCCGAAATCTATCTGTGCAGCGCTGCTGCCGTGGCGGCGGCCGCCATTGAAGGCAAGGTAGCCGACCCTCGTCATTACCTTTGAGGATTCGTCATGAGTTTGGTCAATTTGCGCGGCCGCGTCGCCTATGTATTTGAAGAAGAAAACTTCGATATCGATCAAATCGTCGGCGTCAAAAACATCCGGATAAGCGATGCCGAGGTGTTGGCCAAGGTGGCCATGAACGCTTACGACGAGCACTTTGCCGAGCGAGTGCGGCCGGGTGATCTATTAGTCGGCGCAGCCAATTTCGGCTACGGCCATCCGCACTATCCGCCAATGATAGCCATGCGCAATCTGGGCATAACAGCCGTCATCGCAGAATCTTTTTCCCCGGGTTACTGGTGGGGCGAAATGGCCGAAGGCTTCGCACAAATCGAGTGCCCGGGTATCACCCGACTGGTGAGCCGCTGGGATGAAATAGAAGTGGATTGGAAAGAGCGCCGGGTCATCAATCTCAGTCGAGGCACTGAACTGACTTTCAAGCCATTCAGTGCCTCGGATTTATTGGTTCTCGAGGCTGGCGGGCTCATTCCTTACCTCAAGCTGAAACATCAATGCCCCTAGCGCCGTCCTTTTTCAGGAGAGTTGAAATGCATGCAAAGAAAGGCTTTTACCCGCTGACCGAGGCTTTCTGCGGTCCAAAGGCGTTAGTGATACCTGGGGCCTATGATGCCTTGAGCGCCATGCTCGTCCAGGCGGCAGGTTACCCGGCAGTCTACGTTGGCAGCTATGCAACAGCCGCAGCCGGATTCGGACTTGCCGACGTCGGCGTGTTGACGCTCGAGGAATTGGCCCGTCATGCCAAGTCTGTCAGTAGCGCCGTCAGCGTGCCGGTGATTGCCGATGCCGAGGGCGGTTTTTTCGACCCTGCCAATATCTGGCGAACAGTACGGGCGTTTGAAGAGGCTGGCGTGTCGGCCATTCACATTGAAGATCATGCTGGTGGAAAACACACGGATCTGGAACAAAAGCTGGTTCCACTTGAATTGATGCTACAGCGCCTGCAAGCAGCCTTGGATGCTCGACGCAACCCTGAGTTCTTGATCATTGCTCGAACTGACGCCATCTGGGCCACGCATGACGTCGACGAATGCGTCGAACGTTTAAAAGCATTCGCCAGTATCGGGATCACCCACTTTTTTGCCAACGGTGCAGATCCTGCGACCCTGCGGGAAATCAAACAGAAAGTTCCCGGCAAGTACATCGTGATCAATCTACCCTGCGTTCGTCATCGTGATGAATGGGACGGCGCAGCGGATCTAGTCATTGATTACGGCTTCTGCCTGCTGGCAGTGACCAAGGCGCTTCAAGTTGCGCTGAAACAATACAAGAGCGATCCGGATGCGGATCGATCGGACCTTCTTCTCGAAGACTTCGAAACCTTCGAACGTCGTTTGGGATATGCCGATTTCACCGAACGCGCCCTGCGTTATAAGAGCAATAAAAGCTGATTGCCCCTTACACCATCGCACTTGTCCCTTCCGATGGTTGACACTGTCGGAAGGGTTGGATTTTCCTCCCGGAGCGCTCATGAACCCGATGGCGTATCTAGTACTCTGCCTACAACTGCTGACGCCGCCCCATGCTGCTCGTCCTCCGGAAATCGTGATGGATACGAGAACGATGCTGCCTTGGGCGGGCTTCGGTCATCCTCCAGATCCCCAGCACACGGATGCACGATAAACTTTGTTTCAGCCATCCACGGAGCTAGAAGCAAACGCCTCTGGCCTGCTCACACACGCCAGAGGATTTGGTGGCCTACCCCGCCACTGAACGTCGTTTGCGTGAGGTGCCTTCAAGCGCTCCTTCGATAATGTGCTGTACCAGGTACTCTGCGTCCCGCGCTACACCCGAGAAACGTCCTGATCCCCAGGTGTACAACCACGGCAATCCAAGAAAGTACAAACCAGACTGTGCCGTCACTCCGCGTTGATGGCCAGGATGGCCACGCCCATTGAAGACCGGCGCCTCGACCCAAGTGAAATCCGGACTGAAGCCAATACACCAGATGATGCTGGTGATGCCCTCGCTCACCAGATCCAGCTCGCTACGCTCCTGCACGGGGACCCAACTCGGCTGGTAGCGCTCGCCAGGAGGCGCATCAATCCCCTGTTGCTCGATGTACTTGTCGATCGAGCCATTGATCCGGTTGTACACCGCATCGGCATTGTCCAGATTCTCGGTCAGGTTGTTGGCGAATTGCAGGCGCGTGCCTTGCAAGCCGTCGAGCCGACCGAACAGCTCCATGCCTTCGCGGGCAAAGTTGCGCAGGTCAATATCACGGCCACCATCGCGACCGGTCACGTAGTGGTTGGTGTTATCGCGCACGCCTTCACGCAACGGATGGGTATCAACGCCAATCTCGTAGTAACCCATTTCCGCCAGCCAGTCGACCACGTCCTTGCCCCGGTAGAAACGTGCGCAACGTGGCGCATCTCCGACAGCCAGATAGACTTTGCGCCCGGCCAGGTGCAAGTCCTCGGCGATTTGCGCACCCGACTGCCCGGAGCCAACGACCAGCACATTGCCGACGGGCAAGGCCTGCGGATTGCGGTATTGCTCGGAGTGAAGCTGATGAATGCCCGCCGGCAAGCGTTCGGCCAGACGCGGGATGATCGGTGTGTGATAACCGCCCGACGCGACAATCAGCTGATCGGCGGTGAATTCGCCTTGCGAGGTATGCACCTCGAAACCACCTTGGGTACGAGGCACTACGCGCTGGACCGTGACACCTTCACGGGCCGGAGCATTGACCGATTTGACGAATCCGGCCAAGTATTCGTTGATCTCGTCCTTCTTCATGAACCCATGAGGATCGCTGCCGTTGAAGCCGTCTGTGTAACTGTAGCCCGGCAATGCGCATTGCCAGTTGGGCGTCACCAGACTGAAGGCATCCCAGCGCTGATTGCGCCAGGTGTGGGTCAGGCTGTGTTTTTCCAGGACCAGATGATCGATGCCCTGCTGTTGCAGGTAGTAGCTGGCGGATAACCCGGCCTGACCGCCGCCGACGACGATCACGCTGTGGTGTGGAGTTTTGATTGAAGTGAGGTGGCTGGTCATGGTGTGCTCCGGTCCTGGGTAACGAAAAGGGTTAAGGGAAAAATCGATGAATCAGAATGAGCTCCAGCCCGCGCCGATCACTTGGCCTGCGCCTTCGGTGCGCATGCTGAGAATGTCCACCTGGCCCTCTGCGAGTGCCGGGTCGATCAGGTAGCTGGCCTGGCCCTTGAGCGAACTCAAGGTGTCCATCGCCGAACTGCAATAGAAACCCTTGACCTGCTTGACCCGTTCCGAGGCATTGACCAATGCGCTTTCGATGCGTTGCAGAAAGTCTGTCAGCGGGTAACTGGCACCCTCCTCCAGGTATTGATAGATCACGGTCGAAGGCGAATAACCGGTCGATTCCCGGCCATTGGGCCAGCGGATCGTGAAATTGACGGCGGGCATGTCAGTGCTCCTGTTGATTAAGTTTTAAAGCGGTCAGATCGAGATGGGGATAGCTGAAGCCGGTGAAGGGCTGCTCGCGCAGGTTCCAGAAGTCGCCGTGTTGTGCGCCGGACTGCACACGCAACGTGCCACTGGCGTTGACCTGGCCAATGCGTTCGCAGCGCACGCCTTCAAAGGCAAAAGCGCTCTGCACTTGCGGCCAGTGACGCTCATCCAGCGTCATCAAAAAGCCATAGCTGGGAAACACCTGAAGCCAGCGAGCGAGGTCGGCATCCGCAGGACAGGGCAGCGCAGATAAATCGACTGTCGCCCCGCAGCCGGTGGTTTCCAGCAACATCAACAGGCTGCCGAGGACACCGGCGTTGCTGATGTCTTTGGCCGCGTGCAGCCGCTCGGCTTCGGCCAGGCGCGGCAGCACGTCGAGCTTGCTGCGCAAGCGTTCGGCGGGTATGCCTTCGAAGGCTTTCCAGTACGTGCTGTCGGCATGCCAACGCCCTTCAAGGTCCACCGCCATGGCGATGATCTGGCCGGGACCGACATGCAAGGTCGACAGTATTTTTCGGGCGATGCCGGTAATGGCCACCGCCAGCGCAGCCGGATTACCCGCGGTGAGGCTGGTGTGCCCACCGGCCAGTAGCAATCCGTAGGCTTCACACGCTGCGCGAATGCCTGCCAGCAATTGCTGCGCGGCCGCTTCGTCGTGATGCCAATAAGCGTTGACCACCGCCGTGGCGCGACCGCCCATGGCGGTGATGTCGCTAACATTGGCCATGACAGCTGACCACCCGGCAAACCACGGTGCCGCCTCGACGAAGTCCGGCAACATGCCTTCGATGGCCAGCAGCTGAAAATGATCGCCACAGGCAATCGCTGCCGTGTCATCGCCGGGCAAAGCGTAAAGTTGCTCGCGGGTCAGCGCTTGTGTTGTGCTGCCGATAACGGCTGCAGGTTGCTGGATAGCCTGTTTAGCGCGCATCGCCGGCGTAGTGCGCACGCTGTCGAGCAGCGCCGCCAAATCAAATAATTCAGTCATGGCGAGCCACCTTCAGCGCACGCAATGAGACCTGACGCGGCATCAACGGGTAGCTCGGCAAATCCGCCTGCATCAAGCAATGAGGCTGCCCGAGCAACTCCAGCGGTTCGAGGGTTTGCCAGCGCAGCCCATGAAAATAGACTTCGTTCTGCGCCTGCACGGTCGCGCGGAAAACCTCGCAGCCCAGTTCCTTGGCCCGTGACACTGCTTCGTTGACCAACGCCTTGCCAATCATGCTGTGCCGCCGATACGCCGGCGCGACACACAAGCGCCCGCCAAACCATAGACCCGGCTCTGGCTGGTAGATGCGCACCGCGCCCACCACCTGATCGGCGATGCCGCAATTGCCGGCCAGGGCGACGATGGCGATCGCCTGAAAATCATGGCTGTCCTTGTCCTGCACCAGCAGTTGTTGCTCATCGGAAAACACCGAGCGTCGCAGGGCGAAATAGGCCTGTTTTTCCCAGTATTCGTTGGCGGGCTTGACCACGAGTTCACCGGCGCGAAACGGTTCGAAGGTGCTGTCGACCAAGGCAAAGGCGAGATTCGGCATGGGTGTTCTCCGGCTTATTCGTAGCTTTTCAGAGCCGAGCACGCACCGCATTTGGCGCAGCCGGCGTTGATCTGATCGGAGTGCAAACCGTGACGACGCAGGCTGGCACCGATTTGCGGATAGAGTCTGGCCATCATTGCGCTGTCGGGTTTTGGGTGAGTGGCCAATGGGGTGCCATCGATGGGTACGAATGGCACCACGAACGGGTACACACCCAGCGCGCACAAGCGCTCGCTCATCTCACTGATCGCCGCTTCGCTGTCGCCCAGGCCGGCGAGGATGTAGGTGCTGACCTGGCCCCGGCCGAAGACGTCGACCGCCGCGCTGAAGGCATCGAAATAGCGGCTCAGCGGCACTTCGGCCTTGCCCGGCATGATCCGTTGGCGCACTTCGTCGGTGACTGCTTCCAGGTGCATGCCGAGCGACACTACGCCGCTGTCGGCCAAGCGTTGGAACCAGCGATCGTCGTCCGGCGGCTCACACTGGGCTTGAATCGGTAGAGCGACCGCAGCCGTCACCGCAGCGGCAGACTCACACAGAATTGCCGCGCCACGGTCCGGGGTTTGTGGCGTGCCGGTAGTCATCACCATGTGCTTGACGCCGTCGAGCTCCACTGCGGCTTTCGCCACTTCTGCCAATTGCTGCGGGCGTTTTCGGGCAATGGTTTTGCCCGCTGCCAGTGACTGGCCGATGGCGCAGAACTGGCAGGAACTGCCGCGGTCATTGAAGCGAATGCAGTGCTGTAACACAGTGGTCGCCAGAACATCGCTGCTGTGCAGCGTGGCGATTTTCCAATAGGGAATGCCGTCGGCGGTGCTCAAACCGTAGAACTTCGGCACGCCGGGCATCTGCACCTGGCCGACTTGCAAGCCTTCGCGGAAGATCAGCGCCTGACTGCCATCAGCCGTGGGTTGCGCCTGATAGGGCGAATCCTGGGACGCCTGGTTGAGGATCGGCACCATCATGGTCCGGCTGCCGAACGTCAGCGCCTTGTGGTCTGACGGGCCTGCACCGCCTTGTCGAGACAGGCCGTTTTGCGCCGCTGGCCAACGCACTCCATGGCATTGCAGCTCGGCGAGTAATTCATTGGTTTGCATGATCGAGCTCCTCGGTGGCCACCGCCACCACGTGCGCGCTGCGTTCATGCACATGCGCCGTGGGTGTGCGGTCGATCAACAGGCTGAGCAGTTCCGGACGGCTGTAATGCCCGACCGAATCCATCATCCGTTTACGCTTGTCGATCAGTGCCAAATCAAGATCGGCGATCACCACGCCTTCGCCGGAGCGCAGCGTTTCACCGAGCAATTTGCCTTCGGGAGAGACGATGGCGGTAAAGCAACCTCCCGAGATCGGACCGAGGCCGCAACCGGTGTCCTGCATGATCTGGCCCTGCTGATCGGCATCCAGCCAAGCGGTGGCGTTAACCACGAAACAGCCGGATTCCAGGGCGTGATGGCGGATGGTGACTTCGATCTGCTCGGCGAAAATATCGCCTACCAAGGAACCGGGAAACATCGCTGCGTGTATCTGCTCGCCGTCGGCCATCAAGGCATAACGGGCCAGTGGGTTGTAATGTTCCCAACAGGCCAGGGAGCCGATGCGCCCGACGGCGCTGTCGATGGCACGCAGACCAGAACCATCGCCCTGCCCCCAGACCATGCGTTCGTGGTAGGTCGGGGTGATTTTGCGTCGATGCTGAATCAGGCTACCGTCGGCATCGAAGAGCAATTGCGCGTTGTAGATCGTGCCGCCATCGCGCTCGTTGACGCCGATGGAGACGACCATTCCTGCTTGTTTGCAGGCCTCACCGATCGCCAGTGTGGCGGCGGACGGCACGGTGACCGATTGATCGAGCAATTTGAGGTGCTGTGCGCCCATGGCAAACGCCGGCTGCACAAACGAAAAATACGGGTAGTAAGGCACCACCGTTTCCGGGAACACGGCGAACTGCACGCCTTGTCGACCGAGGGCGATGATCTGTTGGCAGACCTTGTCCACGGTGCCTTCGCGGCTGTAAAGCACCGGGCTGATCTGTACGGCGGCTGCGCGAATAATGGCCATGATGGGTCCTGAGGTCAGTAGTGTTCGGAAGATCGTCCTGTGGGAGCTGGCTTGCCGGCTCCCTACAGGGTGTTGGTGAATCAGGCAGTCCAGGTATCGATGATCATTGCGCCTTCACGGCGCATCAGCAGGCGCAGGTCCATCACGTCCAGCGGGTTGATCGGGCGGATGCCTTCGATCAGGGCTTTTTCGGTCTGGCCGTACAACGCTTGCAGGGCGAATCGGCAGGCATAGACTTCGCCGCCCTCTTCCATGAATTGAATGAGTTGCTTGTTCACCGCCAGATGACCAGGGAACGCTTCAGCGCCCAGGGTCGGAAAACCGCGCTGCACGCCCAGTTGCACGCCTGGCCCGTACAGCAGGATTTTGGTTTCGAAGCCTTTGCGCAGCAGACGCTTGGCCTGAAGCATATTGACCAGGCCGATGGAGCCCTCGAAGGCGATGGTGTGGAAGGTAATCAGGACTTTTTCGCCGGGTTCGGCCTTGATGTCTTCGAAGACTTTCTCTTCGTAATTGACTAGGAAGTCGCCGTCTTTGTAATGGGGGATGTCCACGGTTGGCATAGTGTCGCTCTCCAGTTGCTTCGTGCTTGAACGCCAGCCTGTGTTGGCTGCCGGGTTACAGGAGAGAGAGCGAATGCCGTGCCAGGAAATAAAATTATTTTCCGTGCAGTGGTAAGTGATTGATTAGGTTACGAATGACAATCTGATCCGGTTTTCTATTGCGTATCTGATGCTATCGGTGAATCACGCATTCCCGTAGAAATACGAATATTCGTAGCGGCCAATCACGAGACTTCGTAGCCATGACCGAAACAGACTCTCTCAACGGCTGGGCCGATCTGGCCTATTCGTCTCGGCACATGGTGTTTGAGCATTGCGCCGAAGCCATCGCGCTGCTCAATCCGTTTTCCGATCGACTGGGCGACTTGAATATTGCCGCCTGCAAGTTGCTCGGTTACCCGCGCCAGGAACTGCTCGAACTGCCGGTGAGCAAGCTGTTTGGCCATCAACTAGCGGACCTGATCGTGTTCACCCAGGCGGTGATGGACAAAGGTCGTGGCTGGACCGAAGAACTGAGCTGCAATTGCAAGAGCGGCGAACGCATCGAGCTGGAACTCTCCGCCACCACCTTGCAGATCAAGGGCGAGGAACAACTGATTCTGGTGATGCGCGAGCTGAGCCATGAGAAATATCAGCGTGACCAGGCCCATACCGAGCGCACCATGCGCGGCGGGCTGATCGAGTGGCGCAACATTCTCAACCTGTTCCAGGAAAGTGAACGCGATAACCAGCTGTTGCTCAGCTCCGTGGGCGACGGCATCTACAGCATCAACAGCGAGGGACTGGCCACTTTCGTCAACCCGGCCGGCGCGCGCATGCTGGGCTGGGAGCCGCATGACATGATCGGCAAGAACATCCATCGCATTCACCACCACACCCATGCCGATGGCAGCCATTACCCGGTTGAAGAGTGCCCGATCTACAAAGCCGTGCGTGACGGCGTGGTTCACGAAGGACGGCAGGAAGTGTTCTGGCGCCGTGACGGCAGTTCGTTCCCGGTGGAGTTCACCAGCACCCCGGTGATTTCCGACGGCCGAATCGTCGGTGCGGTGGTGGTGTTTCGCGACATCACTGAGCGGCGCAGCACCGAAACCCAACTGCAAAATGCCCTGGATGAACTCAAGGTCCTCAAGGAGCGGCTCGAAGAGCAAAACGCTTATTTGCAGGAAGAAATTCACATCGAACACAACTTCCGCGAAATCGTCGGCCAAAGCGAGCCGATCTGCAAAATCATCAGGCAGATCGACGTGGTCGCCCCCACCGATGCCAGCGTGTTGATCAACGGCGAGTCGGGTACGGGAAAAGAGCTGATCGCTCGCGCCATCCATCAGGCCAGCCGTCGTAATGCCAGCCCGCTGATCCGCGTCAATTGCGCGGCGATTCCTGCCGAATTGTTCGAAAGCGAATTCTTTGGGCACATTCGCGGTGCCTTTACCGGCGCTGTGCGAGATCGCGTCGGGCGCTTTGAACTGGCCGATGGCGGTACGCTGTTTCTCGACGAAATCGGCGAAATCCCGCTGGAGCTGCAAAGTAAACTGCTCCGGGTTTTGCAGGAAGGCCAGTTCGAACGGGTCGGCGAAGAACGGACCCGCAAGGTCGATGTGCGGATCATTGCCGCGACCAATCGCGATCTGCGCCAGGAAGTTGCTGCGAAGCACTTTCGCGAAGACTTGTATTTCCGGCTCAACGTTTTCCCGATCCAGTCTCCGGCGCTGCGTGAACGTCCGATTGATATTGCTCCCCTGGCGGCGCACTTCCTAAAGCAGACTGGCAAGCGCCTGAACATGCCAGGGCGGCGCTTGCGTAACAGCGATATCGAGCGGCTGCAAAGCTACTCCTGGCCGGGGAATATTCGCGAACTGCAAAACGTCATTGAGCGCGCGCTGATCACCTCCGTCGGGGCGGATCTGAACCTGGACTTGCCCGACGAACCTAAAACCACCGTCACCCAAAAACCTTCCCTCTCGTCCCAGATCATGACTGACGCGCAGATTCGGGAACTTGAGCGCAACAACATGCAGGCCGCGCTCAAGGCCTCCGACGGCAAACTGTTTGGAAAAGGTGGCGCAGCCGAACTGCTGGGCCTGAAACCCACGACCTTGGCGTCGAGGTTCAAGCGCCTGGAAATCAAGTTGGAGCACTGATTCGATCGTGGGCATGGTTTGGCACCTGACCACGCAATCTCGTAATAGCCTCTACGAAAATTCGTTATTTCCACGCAATTACGTAATTCCTGCGACGCCATCAGCGATGCCAAGGCGTATCGGACACTAAAAATTAATATTTATTATCAGATAGTTAGCGATTAGCTTGAAACCATCAACGTGCTGGCACGACCTTCGCTTCTGAGCACTGCAACCGATAAGCCAAACGGGCCATCGATAACAGCAGATCCAGGATGCCTACCATGCCGACAACCTCTGCTTTCACCGTCTCACGTTCAGAAACCTACCTGGCTTCGATGCCCAACCTGGCCTTCACCGGTCTGTCGGAAAACTGGTTATTGAAAGAATGCGGGCATCAACATTGGCTCGCACTGGCCCAACTGCATGATCGGCCTCTGCCTGATTTCGTCGATGAGCAAGGGCGCATCGCCTATGCCGCGTTCACCGCAGTCAAAACGTGGAATTTACAGCTGGAAGCCATCATCGAGAATCGCTCGTTCCAGATTCATACGCGGATCGGGCGTGGTGGGCAGGCCCGGCATTACAGCGAACATGAGGTTAGACTGGGCGATCGACTTGTGGGGCAACTGGCATTGCTGTCCACCTTTGTGAGCCGTCACATACCGGGCGATAATCGCAGTGTCAGCAAAGCATGTTTGAACGGCACTCAAGTACCCGCGACCCCGCTACCTGAGGCGTTGCAAGCACTGCACGCCGACCATCGTCGAATACACAGCGACGACTGGCGCAGTCATTTCGGCATTGACCGTCAATCAACCGAGACGCGTGTGTTTGATTTTACGCCCTGCCCTGACATCGACTTCAACGGTGCCGACCTTCTGTACTTCGCCAACTTTCAGGCCCTGGTCGAACGTGCGGAATGGGCCCTTTTGGGATTGCGCCGCCCCGGCCACATTCGTCAACGCGAGCTGCACTTCTACGGTAACCTCAATATAAGCGACAGCGTGCAGCTCAGACTGCACACCGGCCAGTCAGGTCATCGAGAGTTGCACTGGTGTGAAGTGTATCGACGCAGCGATCTCTTCAAGCTGGCTGACATTTTCACCCGGAAAATCCACCTCTCCGATTGCAGCCGACCATGAGCCATCCTCCTCTCTGGCGGCCGGAAGGCCTGCGACTCAAGCCGGTGTACCACGGCAGTGACCTGGACGGTCTCGAGCACCTGCACAGCCTTCCCGGCAAAGCGCCTTTTGTGCGTGGCCCCTATTCGAGCATGTACCCGGAAAAACCTTGGACCGTGCGCCAGTACACCGGATTCGCGAGTGCCGACGCCAGCAATCAGCGTCTGCGGCAACGTCTGTCCGAGGGCGCAACGGGTATATCACTGGCCTTCGATTTGCCGACCCATCGCGGTTACGACTCAAGTGATCTGCAATGGCAGGCGGATGTCGGCAAGACTGGTGTCGCCATCGATAGCGTCGAGGACATGGCCGAACTGCTAGAGGGCATTGCTCTGGACCAGGTGTCGGTGTCACTTACCATGAACGGCGCAGTGCTGCCGGTGTTGGCAGCGTTCATCGTTGCCGCCGAAGAATCCGGCGTCGCTGCGACTCAACTCAGCGGCACGATCCAGAACGATATTCTCAAAGAGTTCACGGTACGCAACACCTACATTTTTTCGCCACAATCCTCAATGCGCATTACCACGGACGTGATCGGCTACTTGAACGAACACGTGCCGCGCTTCAACCCGATTTCGGTGTCCGGCTATCACTTTCAGGAGGCCGGTGCGGATGCGGTGCTGGAGCTGGCATTGACCTTGGTCAACGCCAGGACCTATGCCGAGGAGGTGCAAAAAAGCGGGCTGGACCTGCAAAGTTTTTGTGAACGAATCAGTTTCTTTTTCGGCATCGGCAGCGACTTTTTCACCGAAATCGCCAAGTGTCGCGCGGCCCGTCTGCTCTGGTCTGAAATCACCCAGGCCCTGAACGTGCAGAGTGAAAAAGGCCGGGCACTGCGCATGCACTGCCAGACCTCAGGCTGGTCGCTCTGTGCTCAGGATCCGCTCAACAATGTTACGCGCACCACCGTCCAGGCCATGGCCGCGGTATTTGGCGGTACACAGTCTCTACACACCAATGCCTGGGACGAAGCCTTGGCCTTGCCCAGTGAGGCGTCGTCCAGGTTGGCCAGCAATACCCAGCATATCCTGCAGCAGGAAACCGGACTTTGTGATGTAGTCGATCCGTGGGCGGGGTCCTACATGATGGAATCCCTGACGGCGCAAATAGCTGTGCAGGTTCGCCAACGGATGGCAGAAATTGATGCCCAGGGCGGGGTGTTCCAGTCGATAGCGTCCGGTTGGATCAGTCAGGCCATCCACCTTCAAGCCTTAGCCACCCAGGTCCGACTTGATCGTGGAATACAACGGCGTGTTGCTGCAAGTGAGCAAGCGCTCGCGGCGCCAGAGTCAGCGTCTGCGTCAGCCGTGGACAGCCAGGCACTGCGCGACCGACAGTGCCGACGCCTTAATCGCTTACGCCTGACTCGCGACACTGCTCGGGTTCAAATTCTTCTGGATTCGATCACTGAGTGCGCTCGCTCCGGTCAGGGCAACCTGCTGCAGGAGACCATCGCTGCCATCCGGGCGCGGGCGACCCTCGGCGAATGCACCCAGGCCCTGGAAAAGGTATGGCCACGCTTCCGGCAGGACCTGAGCTTTCATGCAGACTTTTACGGTCCCTCTGTGAGTGACCACCCGGGTTGGGCGCAGGTAGGTGCGCGCCTCTCGACCTTTGTCGCGCACCAGGCTCGGCCGCCGAGAATTCTACTAACCAAACTAGGCCAGGACGGACATGACCGCGGTATTCGGCTCATTGCTGCGGCGCTTGCCGATGCCGGCTTCGAAGTGCGCCTTTTGCCCTTGTTTCAAACACCGATTCAGTTACTGGATTCCTTGGATGAAGAAAACCAAGTGGACCTGATCGGGATTTCGAGCCTGGCGGGGGGGCACCAAGAATTACTCACTGAACTGTTGAGCTTGTTGAAAAAATGTGAACTCGACATATCGGTAATCGTGGGGGGAATCATTCCAGAGGCCGATGCGCGTCAGTTGCTGGACCTTGGGGTCAAGGCCTGTTTCGGTGCAGGACAGGAAATGATTGAAATTATTCAACAGATGGTCGATTTGCTCGTTCCCCCTCATTCGCAGCTCGGCACATCAAATCAACCCCACTCTGAGGAACCGTTAATGTTCCATACTCCGTCAGTAACGCCACGTGACTGCGATTGGTGTAACTCACTCACCGTAAACGATGATAGGGAACCGTCAATTCAATAATGCGCCCCTGTGGGGAACACAACGAGAGCTGTTGTGGATCAATTATCGCGAAACATCATTTGCCGACGACGCTACATAGATTATAGATATGAATTCACTACTCGAAATAGACGCTGCGGCGCCGACAGGTATTACTATATTTGTCACTGACATCACCATCACAATAAATCATCTGTGATATCACCGCCGCACGCTTTTATAGTGCAGAAACAAACAATTTCTTATCACCAATTCATTGACTAGTTCACATCGAGACAATGTGATGACCCGATAGTTTATAACGCATTAGTCATTAAGCTACGTTGTTGATTTTTTCTCAACCGAAAGCGGCCAAAAACTCCGTTGCCTGTATTGGTCAAGCTAATTATTTTGGACAACAGATCACTGTCCGGTTCAACTCCTAATAATAAGAGGAAGATGAAAATGCGTATCGCCGTCCTTAACGATATTCACAATGCCTACGAAAATACCGCAGGCATCAGCCGACTGCGTGAACACGCACAGGTCAAAATCTTCACCGATCCCCTTAGTGGGCCCGGCGATCTGAAAGGCTACGATGCGGTCATCGCCAATCGTGAGCGCACTTTGTTTACTGCCGAGTTCATGGAACAAGTACCGGAACTTCGCATCATCGCTCAAACCGGTAATCACGCTTACCACATCGATCTTGAGGCCGCGCAGCGGCTTGGTATCGTGATTGCCAAGGCGACTGGAGGATTCTGCACCAGTGCAGGCGAGTTCACGTTCGGATTGATGATGGCCTTGATGAGAGAAATCCCATGGGTCGACAGCGCCGTCAAACGCGGTGAATGGCCAACGCCTATGACTCGGGTCCTGCGCGGCAAAACGCTGGGCATTGTGGGTATGGGTAACATCGGTCGTTACGTATCACAGGTTGCCCAAGTATTCGGCATGAATGTCGTAGCGTGGGGGCCGAGGCTGACGGCGGAAGACGCTGCGGCGGTTGGAGCCCAGGCATTGGAACTGGATGAGCTGATGAGACAGTCCGATATTGTTTCGGTACATGCCACGTTGGCTCCAGAATCCCGCGGGTTGATTGATGCGCGCCGCCTGGCCCTGATGAAACCATCCGCCTACATCATCAACACTGCGCGCGGCCCGATTATCGATGAAGACGCTCTTGTGCGAACTCTTGCGGAGGGACGGATCGCTGGCGCTGCACTGGATGTGTTCGATCAGGAGCCCTTGCCAGAGGGGCACGCCTTGACCGGTCTTTCGAACGTCATTCTGACATCCCATATCGGCTGGCCAACCGATGAGATGTATGCACAGTTCGCTGACGCCGCAGCTGATGCACTGCTGGGTTGGAAAAAGGGTATTGATGTCCCACGCTTCCTGCCTCATCACTGATCACTTCGAAATTCCCCCAGGGCCGATTGGCCCTGGTCTACAACAAGAATAAAAAAGAGGTGGCTTCGATGCTGACCCTATTGATTTTATTAGCGATCCTGGCATCCATCGGTGTCGGCTACTGGCTTAACGTGAACACTGGGCTATTGGCGATAGTATTCGCCTATCTCCTTAGCGTCACTACCCCCGGTACGACCCTGAACGAATTGATCTCCCTTTGGCCTACCAAACTGTTTTTAATTATTTTTGGAGTCACGTTCTTCTTCGGCTTTGCCATCGCTAACGGCACGCTTGAGCAAATTGCAAATCGAGTGGTCTATGCTACACGCAATCGCCCAGCGGCTATTCCCTTTGCCTTATATGGATTGGTGATGCTGATTTCTGGCGTAGGGCCGGGACACTACGCTGTATTTGTTTTTCTCTCCCCGCTGGTTATGGCAGTTGCGAGCAAGACTGGTATGAGTCGACTGCTAGGCGCTGTGATCGTCGTATGCGGAGGAATGGCCACCACATTCAACAGCATTAGTCTCGGAGGTCGAGTAACTCAGGGGATATTCGAACAAATGGGCTTCGATACCGCAACTTCTGAACTTTTCACCCACCAGTTGCTACTGGACTCACTAATTGTACAAACCGTTCTTTTTGTTGCGGCCTACGTATTGTTGCAAGGCTACAAGACCCGATGCCTGGTGGCGGATGCACCGTCCCCGTTAGATGAAGTACAACGTAAAACAGTGGTTTTGGTACTCGTCATATTGGGGTTGGTCATCGTGCCGAGCCTTCTGGCAGCGATCATTCCAGGGCAGGGTCTACTCGCAACTGTCAGAACCGCTCTAGATCCAACGTTTATCTCATTGCTAGGCGTAGTCCTGGCGCTGATTTTCAAAATCGGAGATGAACGCACTGCCTTGGCCAAGGTGCCGTGGTCGATCATCGTGTTGCTGTGTGGCATGGGGATGCTTATCTCCGTCGCGACGCGCGCCGGCACCATCGATGCTTTATCTCAATGGCTGGGATTACACGTAGGATTCAATTCAGTGGTTTACGCCACGGGTATTTGTGCGGGGATCATGAGCTTTTTCTCAAGTACGCTGGGCGTTGTCATGCCAACGTTATATCCAATCGTCCCAGGCCTGGCCACAAAGACTGGTGTTAGTCCAACGGTGCTGTTTTCCGTGATTACTTCGTGCGCAATCATGACCGGTTTCTCACCATTCTCTTCAGCAGGTGCCATGGCGCTGGCAGGGGTACAAGAAGAAGCCGAACGCAGTCGACTCTTCTACCAACTCTTCATGGTTCCGCTGTTGGGTGTAGCGGTCGTATTCACATTGGCATTCTTGAGCGTGCTGGGCTGAGTGATTGCCCAGGTGCGGTTTGCTTGAGCGAAAATGCATAGAACGTGTGCGTAGCTGGGGAATTTCAAGCATAGAGATGTTTCAACAGAATGATCACAAGCCAACCAAATGAGGCTGGCGATATAGGTTAACAACGTGACTTCTGGAGAAACATCATGAAATTTACCTACACAATGGGCGCCGTCGTAATAGCAACGATCAGCGCTTTTGCTCATGCAGATCAAGACAGCGTGCACCCCCCAGCTATCCCTTATAACTACACGATGAATCTCGACGTTGCCGAGGTGATTGCAATGGATGAGCCTGATCCAGCAGATTGCCGAGTGGTCGAGGCGTACATGACCTACAGTACGACCGAAGGTAGCCTGCAACGCATCAGTTATCGGAAATTTGCTCAATCGTGCAACTCTCAGAACTGATGGTATATGTGCCCCGTCCATCGGCAGTCTGGCTGTGGCAACGTCGAGTTGCCACGTGACAGGCAGGCACCATAACTCGGTGAAGGACTTATGTGATGTTTGATTGGGAAGATCTGCGCTACTTTTTGGTGTTTGCTCAGGAACAGTCGTTATCCGCGGCTGCGCGAAAGTTGAAAGTCGATCACGCTACTGTCGCAAGGCGAATCAGTGCACTGGAAGCATCACTGAATCTGAAGTTGGTGGACCGTCGCCCCAGGGCTTACGTCCTGACTACGGACGGAGAGCGTATTGCCAACCTGGGTAAGCGCATGGAAGTCGAATCCTTTGCAGTGGAGCGAAGTGCTTTAGCAGGCCAGTCCGGGGTTGTCGGAGAGGTCAAGGTCAGCGCGCCACCTGCTCTGGCGTGTTCACTGATTGCTCCACATCTAGGAAAGCTTCGCCAGCAACATCCGCATCTCTCTCTGCAACTGCTTGGGAACCTGGGCAGCGCGTCCCTCAATCGCCGAGAGGCAGACATTGCCATTCGCTTGAGCCGCCCTACAGAGCCCGATTTTGTCGCGCGAAAAATCACAACAATTCTATTTGCCTTGTACGGTTCCGCCGAATACTTGGATCGAACACCTGCTGATCAACTGACATTCATTGCCTATGACGAGAGCATGGAACAAACCACTCAGCAGCTATGGTTGCTTGAACAGGCTGGCGATCGCCCTATTCTTCTACGCAGCAACGATCTAAACATTCAGGCAATGGCAGCGAAAGCAGGTGTTGGACTCGCAGCGCTACCGTACTTTCTCGGTGAACAATATTCACTGAAGCCTGCTGGCATTTCTGGACCGGCATTAGAACGAGAAGTGTGGCTGGTGACTCATAGTGACATTCGTCATACCGCATCAGTACAGGCCGTCATGACGTTTTTGGCTCAGTGCCTCGCCCGGTAACTTGACGCCGGGGAATATTTCCAGTCGACGGTAAGCGCAACAGCGTCGGTCGACACAGCCCCTTCAGGCGGCCCGCTGGAGGCGAAACGGAACAACAACGCTCTTGCAGAACGTGTCTATTGGAATGATGGTTGGGGCCCGACACGTCCCTATCAACTCCGTGGCAACTGTGGTACTGCGCTCATCTCTCGCGGAACGGCGTACCGCGAGGTCCCAACTGGTTCCGTCCAGCCATCGCGCAGCTTTTATCTTTGGCGCGTTCGCACACTAAAGGGAGACAGCAGCTAGGGTCTTAACCGCCGCCAAGCACGACACTGCGTGCACTGCACGCCAGCGCACGGGCGCATGGCCGATCGAGCCCGAGCGAGACGCTTGCTCCTGGTGCTGAGCGGGCGGCTTGGGGAGGTCCAGCACGCTGCGGGCTTGCGCCCCGGTAGAGAGCAAAACAAAGGCGGACAGCCCAACTGCAATTTTGCATAGGTACATGCTTCAGATCTTCGAATTGAATTGAGGGATAAACGAGTGCTGAGCTGCGCATGCCTGGCGTGAAATACGATCCCGGACCCTGCCAATGTCAGGCGTGCTGCAACGTCACGACGCCCTATTTGAACATTCTAGGGTCGTACATGAAGTCGAACACATCGACCACCTTGATCTGGCTGACCGCTGGGTGGTTGGGATTGATCACAACATTGCGCTCCAGGACCAATACGGCCGAGGGAACGATCAATCCAAGGTGTGCGCTCGACTTCAGCCAGGCTGTCCCGAAGTCCATGCCTGGACGGTCAGCGGGAAGACTTGCCCAACCTTCAGGCAAGGTTTTCGGATCAGGCTCCAGGTAAAGTGCAGCCTCGGCGGGCAGCTCAAAACAGGTGATCTTCATCGGGAACGTAGGCTCGCCCCCCGCATGGACGAAGGTCTCAAGGCAGCAGATAGCAGGCGTCAGCCCCATATACACAGCTGGTACATCCTGATCATTCCACCGCCCTCCTTCGATGGCAGCCCCCATACCTGAAAGATCGATCGCACGTTTCGCCTTTGCGATTCGCCAAGCCCTCATCAGGCTGCACCACCCCATTCAAGTGCATGAAGGACGCGGCGAACCTGCCTGGCGCCTATCTCGGTTTCGCAGAGCATGATCGGTGCTGTTCCGCCGAGAGCTTTATTCGGTGACGACATCCATTGAGCCGCTTTCTCCTGGCTCTCAAAAACCTCCTCGGCCAAATGGCCCACGGTGGCAATTCGATCCAGGCGTTCGGAGGCAACAGAATCCAGGTTCTTGTGCTCACGCCGACGTCTTTCCAAGGTTGAGAAAGATGCATTGAGCAGCGTTTCCAGATTGCGCTCATGGAGGTCGAAGGTCTGTCTGATCGCGTAGACGAGATAGGCGGGAAACCCCTCCTTGATCTGCTTAAGCCGCTCAGAGTCCTTGAGAGACTCTCGGGCGGAACTGAATCGCCAAAAGGCCGCAATCCCGGCTTCACGAGGTTCTTCCTTGGTTTTGGTCGCACGCCCGGCAACCGTTGAAGCGCTCATCAGCACTTCCTCCAAATGAATAATATTTTCAGTCAAATGAACTATAGGCTATCTCATCTTCTCAAGGTACTGCCATCGGGCGGCAATTGATCTGCGGACTGTCGCGGCCAACGTGCACAGGGCAATCCGAAAAGAAACAAGGTCAGCAGCAAGAGTCGGATGTTGATCTTCGGCAAGATGATCGAGAGTGGAATCGCACAAACGGCAAACACGAGTTATTACTCAGCGCTGATCGTGCCTACGAAACGCAAGCCAAGCTGCTGGTAGTCAGCTGCTCACCTCGAACTGCCCCACCAGTTTCTGCAGTTTATTGGCGTTGAGTCTCACGGTTTCCGCACTGTTCTGCAGCACCACCACGGTCTGGCGCATTTGTGTGGAGCAGTGATCGACCTTTGTGATTGTCTTGCCGCAGTCGAGGCTGCGTTTGTTGAGCTGCTGGATAATCGCAAACATGCTTTCCACCGCTTGATGCAATTGCACGTTTTCCGAAGAGGCGTCTTCGGCCAGGCGCAGGCTGTTATCGACGTCCTTGACGCCCTCCTCCATGAAGCTGACGGCTTTTTGCGTTTCGTTCTGCAGGCCTTCGACCATGTGCCGAATGTCATCGGCCGCACGTGATGTGCGTGAGGCCAGGCTGCGGACTTCGTCGGCGACCACGGCAAAGCCTCGCCCGTGTTCACCCGCGCGTGCGGCCTCGATGGCCGCATTGAGCGCCAACAGATTGGTCTGGTTGGTGATGTCGCTGATCAGGCCGGTGATCTTGCCGATCTCGGTCATCCTGCTGTCGAGCAACTGCACGCTCGAAGAAGAACGCTCGACCACATCGCGAATGGACTGCGTGCCTTCCTGCACGGCGAGAAATTGCTCGCGGGCGCGGGTGACGACTTCGTCCATGGCCTGTTTCATTTGTTCAGCGCTGGCAGAGGCCTGCTGGATCTCGCCCAATTGGTCTTCGACGATGATCATCATCCGATGCACCGCTTCGGCCACTTCGGTGGACGTGACACCGGCTTGCTGGCTGCGGCCCAGCATCATCTGGTTGGTGCTGCCGACGTTGCCGCTGGCTTTCACCACTTGCCCGACAACCGAGTCCAGATGGTCGATGAAACTGTTGATCCAGCGCGCCATGTCACCGGTCTCGTCGTTGGCCATGCGCTTGATGTCCAGGCGCTGTCGCAGGTTGCCCTCGCCTTCGGCGATGGTCCTGATCACGCCCGTCAATTCGTTCAGCCTTGCGGCGAGACGGTTGGGCCCGAGCCGGCTGAACAGGAACGTGGCGCATGTCATGCAGAAGACCTCGACGATATCGATCACGCCCTGCTCCAGACCGCTGTAATGCTGGACCAGAAAGTTGCAGGCAAAGAGTCCGGTCATGGTCGCGATATAGGGTTTCATCAGGCCATGGCTGAGCGAGCGCCGGCGATAGACTTCCTCCAGGTCGGCCTCGCACATCATGCCCCAGCGGTCAGGCGAACCTGGCAACTGGAAGGTAACGCCCTTGCCAACCACCGGAATGTGCCGGTAGTCCGAGTAACCGGGATACGTCACGAACAGGTTGGAGCCAGCACGGATGGTCTCGCGTACGCCGGGGTGCAGTTGCTGGGTCGACGGGTCGGTAAAGCGCAGCTCCAGTTCGGTGTGGCGTTGGATCTGCACGGTCTTCCAGGGGGTGTGCACTCCGCTTTTGAGGTTTTCACCGTGGGTGAAGGTACCGTCCTCGAAACGTGAGCGCGACAAGGCGGTTCCGGGCTCGATGGCCGGATCAAAACGCGATTGCGCCATGAACAGATAGTTGTCACCCGACTCGGCAAAAATGTGCCCGGCCTCGCGCTGGATGAGGTCGCCCAGTACATCGTTGGGCACGCGCCCGCAGAGGCAGCCGAGGGCTTTGCCGTCAACGCGCAGGGGTTGATAGAACATCAGCGTGACTTCATCGTGGAAGCGCGACGTTGAAGGCCCGATTTGCAAGGTCAGCGGATCGCTGTAAGGACCATGCAGGAACGGCGCCTTCAGTCCTTCGGCCAATGCGCGGGAGTGCTCGAACCGGCTTTTTCCGCGGCGGCTCCAGGTCGACACGATAACCTGGCCGCTGGCATCAACGACAAACAACTCGGAAAAATCTGCCGCCTGGTTGAGCTTGTCCATCAACGAACTGCTGTCGAGGTTGGCGAAATCACGACCGAGGTTTTCCGCAAGTTCCGCCAAGTGTTCCCACTGGTCCCGTGTCCAGTTCTGCAGCAACTGCGCCCGGGTTTCAGCGATGGCTTCAAAGGTTTGTTCGATCACAGGGTATGCCGATCGATTGAGCCAGCACGACCAGCCCATCGTGAGTTTCCCCGTCTTGCCAAACCAGGGTAGCCAGCGCTTCTCGCTTGCGGACAACGGCATGAAATGACTTGATAGCGACATCCACTTAATCCACTGCGACATTGAGATGGCAATTCGATAGCAATTACCAGGCCAATTCGTAAGCACGCTAATCAATTCATCGCGCAAGGCAAGAAGATGCTTGCCCCATGGCCGTTTCATCTCACGCGGTAGGGGCAAGATCAAAAGATCGCAGCCTGCGGCGGCTCCAAAGTAAGGGTGCGGTGTTTGTAGAAGATGAACCTACCCCCAACCCTGAGCCTCCTCGATAAAATGCAGCACCGCACTCGAGCGTTCGTCAATGCGTGAAATCAGCGACAGTTCACTGACCAAGGAAATCGGCGGGCTGACGCTGTATGGCGGGCAAATCCGGCAGGCCACCACGGCCCACCTACAGCGATGGAGGTGGGCCGTGCGTCTCTGCTCTGTCATCAAATGAAAAGAAAGTGTCGCCGAATGCGCGGTCGCCGACCTCGGAATGGGCGTAGAACAGCTCGCGTATCGATCCGATTTGCATGTTCCACACCATAATAATAATCCGACCAGGGATCGCACTTAATGCGCGTGAATTTGCCCGTAACCGACCATGAAAGACTATTTCCCAGCGAACAGCGACTGATCTCCACCACCGACCTTGATAGTCGCATCACCTACTGCAATGACGCCTTTGTCGACATCAGCGGTTTCACCTACGACGAGCTGGTCGGCCAGACCCATAACCTGGTCCGCCACCCCGACATGCCGCCTGGGGTGTTCGTGCACATGTGGCACACCATCAAGCAAGGCAAGCCCTGGATGGGGATTGTGAAAAATCGCGCGAAGAATGGTGATTTCTATTGGGTCAGTGCCTACGTCACGCCCATCTACGAAAACGGCCGCATGAGCGGTTACGAGTCGGTTCGCTCGGTGCCCACCCGCGACCAGATCCGTCGGGCAACGGCGCTGTATGCAAGGATGCGCGCCGGCAAACCGATCGTCGCGTTGAGCGCGCGGATTTTTCGGCCACTGCAGCACGGTTGGCCATTGCTGGTGGCCGGCGCGGTTTCGCTGCTGGCGGATCAGTGGCTGCCAAAGGCCTCGGCCCAGGGGGTCCTGGTGGTGAGCGTGGGCATTGCCTGGTACCTGATCGAGTCCCGACAACGCAGCGCCATCAAGCGCACCCTGGCTGAGCATCCGAAGGCATTTTCCGACCGGTTGGTTGCCCTCACCTATAGCGACAATCATGGTCCCCAAGGACAACTGGACATGGCCATGCTCAGTGAGGAAGCCCGATTGCAGACAGCCCTGAGCCGGCTGGTCGATGCCGGCGTCAGCGTAAAGGCAAAGGCGGCACAGTCATCCGAGCTGTCCGGTAAGCAAGCACAGTCGCTGGATCGCCAGCGCAGCGAAACCGATCAGTCCGCCGCCGCCATCTCGCAGATGGCGGCCACCAACCAGCAAGTAACGCAGAACGTCATCAGCACCGCGCATGCCGCTGCCGAGGCTGACCAGTTGACGAGGGATGGCAGTGAGTTGGCCGGGCAAAGTCTGCGCGCCATGGAGGCCATGAACACCGCCGTCAACGAAATTGGCCAGGCGGTGAACGCCTTGGCGAGCGAGACGCAATCGATCGGCAGCGTCGTGGATGTGATCACTTCCATTGCCGAACAGACTAACCTGCTCGCGCTCAATGCCGCGATCGAGGCGGCCCGGGCAGGAGAGCAAGGTCGTGGTTTTGCCGTGGTGGCCGACGAGGTCCGATCCCTGGCTCAACGCACCCGCACTTCGACCGAACAGATTCACGGCATTATTGCGTCGCTGTACGAAGGTGCCGACCGCGCTGTCTCGACGGCGACCCGCGGTGAGCAGATTTCCCGCGAAAGCATGCAGCGTGTCGAGGCGGTACAGACTGCGCTGGTCGGCATCAGCCAGGCCGTCAGCCGGATCACCGAAATGAGCCAGCAAATGTCCTCGGCGTCAGAGGAGCAGAGTCACGTGACGGAAGACATCAATCAGCAGATCACGCGCATTGCGCAACTGTGCGATCACAGTGCCGGACAGGCCAAGCAAGGTGCGGCAATCAGCCAGGACCTCGAAGTAATGGCCGAGTATCTGCACAGCCTGGCCGAGCGTTTCAACCGATAACCCCAAGCTCAGCGACGGTCGGGCACAGACCGTCGCTGCGGCCCGACAGGACTATGCAAATCCAAGGAACGACAGGACGACCGCCACGATCACCACCAGTCCGACGATGTAGATAATGCTGTTCATCAGTCCACCTCTCAATCTGAACGGGATTGCGAAACGAGGGTGCGACAACTGCCAGATCATCCACCTTCGCTTGTCACTCCATTCGACAACGCACAGGGCGCATCGTCCCAATCAAACCCAGCGGCTTAATGGCAGCGCTGATGGTCCGCTATGCTTCTATCAGCCCACCACTCCGGACATCGACATGCCCGCCGACGAACTCACCCTCCTGCAGAGCTGGCACCTCAACGCTCAAGCCTGGATCGAAGCCGTGCGCAGCGGCGCCATCGAAAGCCGTCTGAAGGTCACGGATCAGGCCATCCTGCTGGCGATCATGGGCCGCCAGCCCGAGCGCGTGCTCGACCTCGGCTGTGGCGAAGGCTGGCTGTTGCGGGCATTGGCGGAACGAGGCATCGAGGCGGTCGGCGTGGATGGCGATGCGACGCTGGTCGAGGCGGCACGAGTGGCGGGTGCCTCAACGGTGCACCTGGCCAGCTATGAACAGCTGGCGCAGGCGTCAGTGGATATCGGCCGCGACTTCAACCTGATCTGTGCCAACTTCGCCTTGCTGCACCAGGACATCATTCCCTTGCTCGCAGCCATGAACACCCTGCTCGCCCCCGGCGGCGCGCTGGTGATCCAGACGCTGCACCCGTGGAACGCGGCTGCGGGCGATTATCAGGATGGCTGGCGGGAAGAGACGTTCAGTGGATTCGGCGGGCAGTGGCAACCCATGCCGTGGTACATGCGGACCTTGTCCAGCTGGTTCAATGCCCTGGACATGGCCGGTTTTCGCCTGGCTGGCCTACAGGAGCCGCAGCACCCGCAAAGCCCGGTGCCGCAGTCGTTGCTGATGGTGGCCGAGTCGCGGGAGAAGGCATGACGGCGTAACGGCCACTACCGCGTCGCCAGCAAGCCGGCGCGTCACGCCACAAATCCAACATACCCCGCAAATCCTGCAGGAGCTGGCTTGCCAGCGATGGCGGCATAACGGCCACCATCGCATCGCCAGCAAGCCTGCTCGCCGCCTTACTATTGATATTTGACGTCCCGGGCCGTGTCGCGGGTGTCCTGCTTGGTGTCGCGCTTGTCCTGGCGACAATCAGCACGGCTCTTTTCATCACCCTCCTTGCATTCTTCCTTGGTTTCCCGGGCGGCGTCTCGCCCTTCCTGCTTGGTATCGCGCGATTCCTGCCGTTGGTCAGCCTGATCGGTCGCATGGGCCGGTAACGCTATGCCGTATGTGCCAGCAGCGAGGGCCAGTGTCGCCAATGCCGTCATGTAAACCCTGCGAAGCATGATTTTTCTCCTGTTCAAGAGTACTCAATCACTGGAGTTCCCCGGTCATTGACCGGAAACACAGGTATTCCAAAAGATCCTCTGGAGTGGGAGTTTTAACGATAGTCGATACAGGCGACCCCACAAGGTCGGGGGCATGGACGGTCTAGAGCATTTTCTCCAGGCCGATCTTGTCGCTGAGCCAGGCCTTGAAGCTGCGCCATGTGCTGCCGGGCTCCTCGCGCAACACATGCAGGCGACCGTCGTCCTCTGCGATCCAGACGACCTCACCGTTTTCCAGGCGAGCCTGGTAACTGAGCGCGGGCGCCATGCCCTCAAGCGCCAGCTTGCGCATGTAGCCGGCCAGTTCAGGGCTGTCGACCAGCACCCCGACTTCAGTGTTCCACAGCACTGAACGCGGATCGAAATTGAAGGAGCCGATGAACACCTTCTGCTGGTCCAGGATCATGGCCTTGGTGTGCAGGCTGGAGTCCGAACCACCACTGAAACCAAAGGAAGAACCACCACTGGGGTCGTCCGGTTGGCGCCGCAGCTCATAGAGCTTCACGCCATGTTCGAGCAGGGATTTGCGATAAGGCGCATAGCCGCCATGCACCGCCGGCACGTCAGTGGCTTCAAGTGAGTTGGTCAACAGGCGCACGTCGACACCGGCATCGGCACGTCCAAGGAGGTAGCGCATGCCGGATTTTTGCGGGACAAAATACGCCGAGATCAGGATCAGCTCCTTGTGGACGGCATCGAGCTCAGGGCGCAGTTGCGTGGCCATCAACAGCGAGCGGGCCGGTTCGTCGTCGGCCAGGACCTTGCTCGGGGCGTCCCACATCGCCGTACCATGGGCCCAGATCAGTTGCTGGCGCCAGGTCGCCAGTTGCGGATGAGTGCGATAAGTCATGAGGTGGTCGTACAGGGCCTGGTTCTCGATACGCATGGCCTGCAGTGATTGTTCCAGGCGTTGGCGGCTCTCCTGCAAGTCTTCGGCGGTCGGCTTGATGATCAGGAAGTCGCTGATCGCCTGGCTCAGGGCACTGTTCCAGTACTGATCGAAGCTGTGGCCCAACTGCTCGGCGACCGGGCCGAGGCACAGCAGGTCCATGTCGGTGAAATTGAGATCAGGCTTGGCGTCGAAATACTCATCCCCCAGGTTGCGGCCGCCGACGATCGCCGCGCTGTTGTCGGCCAGCCACAGCTTGTTGTGCATGCGCCGGTGCTGTTGGGACAGATTGAGCAGACGACCCATGGTGCGGGTCACCAGGGTGCTGCGCCCCAGATGCAACGGGTTGAAGACACGGACATGGATGTTCGGGTGCACGGCCAGCGTGGCGATGACTTCTTCCTGGCCGTCGCTGGCCGTGTCATCGAGCAACACGCGAATCCGCACGCCGCGATCGGCCGCCAGCAGCAGTTCACGCACCAGTGCCCGGGTGCTCAGGCCGTTGTGCACGATGTAGTACTGCACATCGAGACTTTTCTGCGCATTGCGGATCAACTCGGCCCGCGCCCGGAACGCTTCACTGCTGTTGGGCAGTAGACGAAAACCCGAGCGCCCTTCCTGCTGGGCCGCTGCCGCCTGGATCGAACGCCCGAACGCCGACTCGCCGGCGGGGATGGCCTCGCTTTTCTCGTGGGGCAAGCGAGGCGTGGCGCAGCCGGCCAGCAGCAGTGTGAGCAACAGTGCGGGGGCGACCAGGGTCATGGTCAAGGGAATCGTCCTCAATGTCGACGAGAGGGGTTCTGGATTATTTCAGTAAAGCCCAGTTCTGGTTTTCTTCATGCAACCTACCGATTCCCATGGATGAGCTACCCTAGCTAAACCGTTTTTTTTTCGGGGAGAAGATTATGCATCGATTGGTTAAACCATCGGATTATGTTCTTCAGACTGCAATGGACAAAATGGTCTACGTCCTGCCTTGGGAACGCCGTCATTGCCCCGGGAGTCCTACGGATGAGCCCGAGCAAGGCGCCCTGCTCTATAACCAGTACATCCTGAACTTCCTTCATGGCCTGGAACCGCGAACGCCCGGTGAACGCATCATTGAAATCGCGCAATGGTGCCTGGCATTAACCGGTGAACCGGCCAGGGCGTTGGCCGATGATTTGTCCGCGGCCTATCTCAGCCGGTACAGCTTTGTGCTGGCTGATATCTCGAAATACGATGATGAATCGAGAGAGTTTCGCGGGCACCTGGCGCTCTGGCCTGAAGAAATCAAAAAAATGCCGGCCAATCTGGTGATGGCGTTACGAGCTCGGGCTGCAGGCTTATTGTTGGGCTGACGTCTGGGATGGGCGAAAAAAACGGGGGCAGGTTACGCATCATCAAGTCTTGACCTGCTTACCCCTCGTGAGCCGAGCGGCAAGCGCTATTTATCTCCAACACTTTCTTTCTCACCCGGTAATACACGAACCTTCCCGCTGAAGACGCTGAAGCCATAGGTGTTGTAAATGAGGGTCACCGGTATCAGCACGGCAAAACCGACCAGCATGAAGATCTGGCTGTTCGCACTGGAGGCGGCAGCTTGTAGCGTCAGCTGCGGCGGGACAATCAGCGGATGCCAGGCTTTGCTCACGACTCACACGCCGTTTGTTTCACGTCTTCACTTGTGCAGGGCTTTCGCGACGTTTCCACCAGCAACTGATCCACTACCCCTGCCAGCGCGGCATGCGTATCCTCTTGGCTGCGCAAGGCGCGCTCGAAGAGGCTGCGCTGGCGGTCTGCACTGGTTCCATTGCGCAGAATCCGGCGGGCCTGGGCAAAGACGTTTTCCACTCCCAGCGTGCGCGCCGTATCGGCAAGAATCTGCTGCGCCAGGAAAAGCCATTGCTCAGCCGAGAAGGGTCGCTCGTAGCCTTCAACGATGAACGACGCATGGACGCCATGGCGTTTCGCTCGCCAGCGGTTTTCCTTGAGGATCCAGCGCGACGTTTGCGAATAGGCCAATCCTGGTCGAGGTTGATCAGTCGCGTAGGCCACCAGCAAGCGAAACAACGAAGCGATGCACAGGGTATCTTCCAGGCACGGGCAGGCATCGGTCATGCGCAGTTCCAGGGTCGGATACCGTGAGGCGGGCCTTAGTCCCCACCAGCATTCACTGGCCTGCGTGATCGAGCCGGTACGAATCAGCAATGCGACGTAAGCGTCGTAGGCAGGCTCGTCCTCGAAGAACTCCGGAATGCCCATCCTCGGCCACTCGTCACAGGCCGTTTGCCGGTAGCTCATGAAACCGCTGTCAGCACCGTCCCAAAATGGCGAGGAGCTGCTCAGTGCGAGCAACAACGGCGTCCACGGCAAGACTTCGTTCATGACCTGGATACGATCAAGGTGACTCGCAATTTCAACGTGCACATGCAGACCGGATAACAGGCTGCGCCTTGCGACGCGTTGGTAGTCTGCAAACAGTTGGAGAAAATGATGTTGCTCGGTGGCCTGTTGCGCGCGCCAGTCAGCCAAAGGGTGACTCCCTGCGCAGAGCAATCCCAGGCCATATGGCTCGAGCGCACGCCGAATGCTCTGGCGAGCAGCGAACAGGTAATCTTCTGCCTGAGCCATGCAGGTGAAGATGGGCGAAGCCACTTCAATCTGGCCCTGGAACATTTCGTACGCGAAACACGGGCCCACCACCGCCTTGCACGCCTCAATCGCAGCCTCGGGCGGCAGCTCCGTCATGCGCCGGGTGGCCAGGTCGGTGATGAAGTATTCCTCTTCAATGCCGAACCTCAGCTGTCTGTTCATCGATGCGCCCTCGGCGTGCACACTCAGTGATAATCCTCTCCCGCTACCGCGCGCAGAAACGCCTCGTCCGCCTTTATTCGCAGGTCGCGCCACTCTTGCCAACTGACAATCCGCAAGCGGTCCATCTCATCCGATTGGCGTAGCAGTTCTTCGTGATAGGCATCGGGAGATTCCATGCGCAGCGCGATGTCGTCGAGCGCTCGGTGCCAGCAATCCAATGCACACAATCTTCGTTCCTGGGACGGCGTCAGCTGGTTTTTGAAGGCGTTCATGGCAGTGCAATCCCGGAGTGATTTCTGAGTGGATCAACTGGGTTCGAGGTCGGTTCATGAGCGCCGACCAGAGGTGTCTGACGCAAAAAAGGGAGGCCGGCGTTTGACCTCCCGCTTTGCCCGCGACGCCTTACGAGGTCCCCAATCCGCGAGACAGATCGGCCGGTTGACTGGAGGCTGCGTGGCCATCCCCTTGCGGCTTCTCCACCTGCGCATGCTCCGTGGTCTTGGTCACCGTATCGCGCACCGCTTCAAATCCCTCCCGCGCCTGCTGCTTGACCTTGTCGGCCAGCCCTGCGCTGGTCTTGCCCATGTAGCGCTGCTCGGTCGCTGTCGAGGGAATTGCCGCACCGAGCATGGCCCCCAATGCGATGCCCGCCGCGGCAACCATGAGTGGTTGTTCCTTCAACAAGTGGCTGACTTGATTGCTCATCACCTGGGTGCTGCGCACCAGTCGATCGCTGGCGTCATGCATGGCGTGGCTGATGTTTTCGCTGGCAGCGCCCAGGTTATCGCCCAGGTGCGCGGCTTTACCCTTGACAGCCTGGTAGCCCTCTTTCAGGGTGTCCGCCGTCTGGTGCAAATGCTCTCGCGCACTGTCGATGCCCTCACCCAGCCCTTCGGTCCACTCCCCTACCTTGTTGCGCTCCGGGCCAACTGGATAAACCGGACGAGGCGTCGGCGCACGGTTTTGGCTCATCATCAGCCATAACAGCCCCACCGACGTCACTACCACGGGAACGGGATTGTTGCGAACACTGGTTCCAAGGTTGTTGAGGAACGTGGTGCCGTTGCTCTGCATGAACGACAACGCCTGATCAAATACCTGTCCCGGGGTGAATTTGCTTTCCAGCGCATCAACGATATTGCCGATGCTTGCACGCTGTGCATCGATATCACGCTCAATGGCCTCGGGGCTTTTCTGCGATTCAATGTCGAATTCAGTGTTCATGAGACTCTCCTGCGAAGCGCTTCCTGGTCTTTGTTCAAGGCATCCAGCGTGCGATCAGGTTTCAAGTGGGAGGGTTCGAACTGTTTTTTTCCGGACTGCAGCATGGCGAACCCAACGATCATCACCACGACGCCGACGATCAGCGCCGCCAACCACGGTGCCATGACCATGCTCAAGGCGTAGACCGCAGACATCAACAGGATGATGAACCCCGCCAGCAGCACAATCGCACCTCCGGCAACACCGGCTATGCCGGCCTTGAGCGTCGTGAGACTGGCTTGCAACTCGGCCTTGGCCAAGGCCAGTTCCTTGCTAAACAGCGAAGGCACTTCGCGGGTCAACTGACGTAGCAGGCCGACGACCGTAGCGTCAGGCTCAGGCGTGGGTACCGGTCTAACGCCCGGTAAGTCTTGATCTTCTCTGTTCATCACAGCGCTCCTTTGAAGGATGTGGAATGGGTCGCGAAGTCCGATGGATGATCCTGTTCATTGGGCGAAGCCGGCGTTATGCCGGTGGCCAGGCCAGGATTGTGATCGGTGCGCGATGGAACCGAAGTTTCGTAGGGGCGTTGCGCACCGAAGCCGCCCGACGGAGGCACTGAATGCCCTGCTGCCGGATCGCCGGCATCGCCCTGTGTCGCCGCCGGCGCGGCCCCGGCCTTGAGAAAGCGTGACAGGCCAAAGCCCAATGCAATGCTGCCCGCAATGAACAATGCCGGGTTATTGCGCGCCAACTCGGCGCCGTCATGCAGCAGTTGTTCCGCACTTTTGCCGCGCAGGTTCCCCGCCAGCCCGCTCATGGACTCCGCCATGTCGGCGAGGTAATCGGACATGCCGAGCCTGTCCTGGTCTTGAATTTGCGACACAAAGGATTTTGCTCCTTCGGCCAGCGCCTCGATCTGGTCTGCTGCTGTGTCACGGTATTGGCCGAACTGCTCATCCGCCTGCTGCCTTGCACCGCCAAGGGCCTCAGTCACGTTTTCCTTGATGTGTTGAAAGTCCTGGCCTGGGTCTGGCTGTCCTGGTCCTGATGAGACGGGGTTGCCTGGCTGGCTCCCGGTCGTGCTGTCTGTAGTGTTCATGTCGTCCCTCGCCTTCGGAGTGAAAAAGCGTTAGCAGGGTTCGCCACGAAACAGCCGCAGCCCCCCTATTGCTGATGACGGAGCAGCGTCATGGGGAGTTCCAACAAAATGATGAGTGATGAGTACATCGCAAGAGGGCTGCAAATTTCCTGAACTGTTGCGCGCCGTGGGCTTCTATCGAAAGACCGCGTTGGTCATACATCCCAGAACTTACTTCGGAGCGCTTGATCATGACTGATCAACCAGTGAGCGACAGTGCATCAAGCCAGGAAAGACCCGCCAGCCGCGTCAGTGAGGGCCTGCCCTATCCGTTAGGTGCGACGTGGGACGGCTCGGGGGTCAACTTCGCAATTTTTTCCGCCAATGCCACGAAGGTCGAACTGTGCCTGTTCAACGCCGATGGCCAGGAAGAAATCGAGCGCATCGCCCTGCCGGAATTCACCAACGAGATCTGGCATGGCTACCTTCCCGACGCCCGGCCGGGAACGCTGTATGGCTATCGAGTGCATGGGCCCTATGATCCGGCAAACGGTCATCGCTTCAACCCCAACAAATTGCTGATTGACCCCTACGCCAAGCAGATTTCAGGCGAGTTGCAATGGGACGATGCGCTGTTTGGCTACACCGTCGGCCATGCAGACGGCGACTTGTCGTTCGATGAACGCGACAGCGCTCCGTTCATGCCGCGCTGCCGGGTCATCGACCCGGCCTTCACCTGGGGCAATACCGCCAAGCCCAACGTCCCTTGGGAGAACACGGTTTTCTACGAAACCCATGTGCGCGGCTTCAGCAAACTTCATCCTTCGGTGCCAGAGTCCGAACGTGGCACCTTTGCCGCCTTCCACCAGAACGATGTGGTCGAATACATCCGCTCACTCGGCGTGACCTCCGTGGAACTGATGCCCGTGCATTACTTCCTCGATGACAACCACCTCCTGGAAAAAGGCCTGCGCAATTTCTGGGGCTACAACACCCTGGGCTTTTTCGCCCCGCATGCGCGCTACATGGCAGGACAGTCCATCGGCGAGTTCAAGGTCATGGTCTCGCGCTTTCACAAGGCCGGGCTGGAGGTGATCCTCGATGTGGTCTACAACCACACCGCTGAAGGCAATGAGATGGGGCCGACCCTATCGCTCAAAGGCATCGACAACGCCAGTTACTATCGACTGATGCCCGACGATGCGCGCTATTACATCAACGACACGGGAACCGGTAACACACTCAACATGAGTCACCCTTGCGTCTTGCAGATGGTGACCGATTCCTTGCGGTACTGGAGCTCGGAGATGGGCGTGGACGGGTTCAGGTTCGACCTGGCGACCATCCTGGGTCGTGAGCCTGAGGGCTTTAGCGAGGGCGGCGGTTTTCTCGATGCCTGTCGCCAGGACCCGGTCCTGGCCAAGGTCAAGCTGGTCGCCGAGCCTTGGGACTGTGGCCCCGGTGGTTATCAGGTTGGTAACTTCCCACCGGGCTGGATGGAGTGGAACGACAAGTTCAGGGATGTCTGCCGTGCCTTCTGGAAAGGCGACGATGACATGCTGGGCGACTTCGCCAAGATCTTTCTCGGCTCGGGTGAGCAGTTCAATCGACGTGGCCGCAAGCCGGCTTCATCGGTCAACTTCATCACCGCGCATG
The DNA here is from genome assembly GCF_028823535.1 of Pseudomonas serbica. GTDB lineage: Bacteria > Pseudomonadota > Gammaproteobacteria > Pseudomonadales > Pseudomonadaceae > Aquipseudomonas > Aquipseudomonas serbica. Next base: position 267,943 of record NZ_JAQIYM010000008.1, read on the forward strand.
ACGGTTTTACCCTTAACGACCTGGTTTCCTACAACGACAAGCACAACGAGGCCAACGGCGAAGACAACCGTGATGGCCACTCTGATAACAGGTCGTGGAACTGCGGTGTCGAGGGGCCTACCGAAGACCCTGAGATCATCGACTTGCGCTATCGGCAGATGCGCAATCTTCTCGCCACGCTGTTCCTTGCCCAGGGCACGCCCATGCTGCTGGCGGGAGACGAGTTTGCCCGGACCCAGGGTGGCAACAACAATGCCTACTGCCAGGACAGCGAGATCGGCTGGATAGACTGGAATGTCAGTGAACAAAGCAGCGAGCTGCAAGAATTTGTCCGTTACCTCATCGAGCTGCGCAACCGCCACCCATTGCTGCGCCGCAATCGCTTCTTCACGGGCGAGTATGACGAAAGCCTGGGCGTCAAGGATGTGACCTGGCTGCAGCCGGGGGGTGAGGAAATGGGTGTGGAGCAGTGGCATGACGGCAATAACCGCTGCATGGGCATCTTGCTCGATGGCCGCACGCAGACCAGCGGCATTCGCCGCGAAGGCGTCGATAAATCGCTGCTGATCATCGTCAACGCCCATCACGACGTAGTGAATTTCACCTTGCCGGAAGTACCGAAGGGTCAGCAGTGGATTCTGCAGCTGGACACCAACCAGACGGAGCCCGACCCCGGCGAATCTTTTTCCTTTGGCGACGAGTATCAGGTCACCGGACGCTCGATGCTGATGTTCGAGCTGAAGAAACCTTCGACGAAAAAACGCAAATAGAGGGTCGAGTCGCAAGCGCTACTGATAAAAACCGCCTGATCGGCGGTTTTTTATCTTCAGGAACAGTGACAGCGGGGACACGTGCGGTCGAGTGGTCATGTCGATGCCGAGGGCTCGCATAACGGCCAGCATGGTTTTGAGCGTGGGATTTTTGCACTATGCCGGTTAACTGTAGGCGCTGGCTTGCCAGCGATGGCGTCGGGTCAGTCACCATAGATGCCGGATCTCAGACCGCTATCGCGAGCAGGCTCGCTCCCACAGGGGATCTTCACCAGAGCAATGGCGGCGGGTCAGTCGACATCGCGGCTGGATGTTAGACCGCTATCGGGGGCAAGCCAGCGCCACAGGGGATCTTGTTGGTGCCGTCACCCGATCACCCGCGCATACACCGACCTGTCGATATTCCCCCCGGACAGAATCACCCCCACCTTTTTGCCCCGCATCATTTCCCGCTCCTGAATCAGTGCCGCCAGGGCGGCCGCGCCTGCCCCTTCGGCGAGATTGTGGGTGTCGGTGTAATACACGCGCATGGCCTCGGCAATCTGCTCGTCTGTAACCGACACGATCCGCGCTGCGCCTTGCGCGTACACGGCAAAGGCCTCAGCAATGGGCTTGCGCACTGCGAGGCCGTCGGCAAAGGTATCGGCCGACGCGGTTTCGCGTATAACGCCCGCTTCAAATGACAGCTTCGCAGCCGCCGCTTCAGTGGAAACCACGCCCACTACCCGGGTGTTCAAGCCCAGGGCATCGCGAGCAGCGATGACCGCGCAGATCCCCGATCCACAGCCTATCGGCACATAGACGGTATCCAGGTCCGGCGCGGCCTTGAACAGTTCGAGCGCATAGGTGGCCACGCCCTTGACCAGTTCGGTGTGGAACGGCGGCACCAGGTACAGGCCATGGACGCTCGCCAGGCGTGCGGCCTCTTCACGGGCCTCGTCGAAATCGCGACCAAACTCGACCACTTCACCGCCAAAGCCGCGCATGGCGTTGTTCTTTTCCAGCGAATTTGCTTGCGGCACGACTATCAGCGAGCGCAAATCCAGCGCGGTCGCCGCCAGCGCCAGGCTCTGGCCGTGGTTGCCGCGGGTAGCGGTGACAATGCCACGCGCGTCCGGATGGGTGCGCTTGAGCCAGTGCATGAAGGTAATGCCGCCACGCACCTTGAATGCACCGGTAGGCGTATGGTTTTCGTGCTTGACCCACACCGTGCAGCCCAACCGCTCAGCCAGCAAGGGCCAGGCGTACTGCGCGGTGGCAGGCATCACCTGGTAAACCAGGCCGGCAGCTTGTTCGATGTCGTCGCGAGTCAGTTTGTGCATGAGTGGTCTCCTTGAGGTGTTGCCCAGTCTAGTCACAGGTGCCACGCGCCGGCTTTCAGAAAACCGACCTGACTTTTGGCTGCCCTTTTCACTACTATGCTGTTCATGAGCCTTCACAAACGCCTGCAACCCGCATTGCCGTCTGAGCCGATCCGCCGTATCGAGGCCGGCCCCTGGGCAATCGAACTGCTACCTGGCAGCGCCTACGCGGCCCGGTATGTGGCGACCCAGGCGGCGATTGGCTTTGCTTTCGACAGCCAGCGCGGCCAGCACGCCATCGGCAGCGACCGGGTGCAGCCCTTCCTTGCCATGCCCAACGGCCTGGCGTTCGTCCCCATGGGGTGTGACGTCTTGTCCGAATCGCCCGAGGGCGGTGAGTACCTGCGGGTGATACGCACCGATGGTATAGCGCTGCCGGGGGATCGCGCCTTCAACAATCGCATCGATCCGCAAGCGACCACCCTCGCCTTGCGAATGCGCAGCGCGTTGTTGCAGGCCAGGGTGGCGGACGATTGGGAGGCCTGGGCCCTCGCCTTGGCTGAACGGGCCCAGGGTAACGATGCGCTGCCGACACCGCTGCGAGGCTCGATAACCGCCAGCCGGATGCGCTTGCTCGATGAGTTCATCGACGCCGGCCTCGATCGTCCGCTGGGTGTACAGGCGATGGCGCAGTTGCTCGGGCTGTCAGAGGGGTATTTCATGCGGGCATTCAAGCACGCGACCGGCAGAAGCCCGCACAGTTACCTGATCGACCGCCGCCTCGCCAAGGCGCGTACCTTGATGTGTGACTCGACTTCGCGACTGGCAGAGATTGCCCACGCCTGCGGCTTCAACTCACAGGCGCACATGACGACCGCGTTCAAGCAACGCCTTGGCGTGAGCCCGGCGCAGTTGCGTGGGCTTTTGCGGTAGCGCTGGCGAGGCTCAAGCCAGCAGCTCGGTGATCCACCGGGTCTGCCGGGCAATCTCCTGCACCTTGTCCTCGGGCACCGCCTGCCGCGCCCGGGCGAAATGGCCCAGGGTCTTTTGCTTGAGGCGCAGCATTCGCTGCCACTTGACCAGGAACGCCGGGCTGCGGACCTGCATTTGCAGCGGGCCGAAGTACAGTTCCTCGGCGCTGTACACCACAGGTCCCGTTCGCTCGGCGACGATGATTTCGTAGTCGAAGCGATTTTCCCGCAGCACTTCCTCGCAAAGGATGCGGTAGCCATTGTCCATCAGCCATTGCCGAAGGGGCTGTTCCCCGCCGTTGGGTTGCAGGATCAGACGCTCCTGGCCGCTCAGGCGCGCCTTGCCGCTGTCGAGGATGTCGCGGATCGTCTCGCCGCCCATGCCGCAGAGGCTGATCGCCGTGATCCGGTCGTGCGGCTCGATCGCCGCCAGGCCGTCGGCCAGGCGCACCGTAATCCCTGGCGCCTGGCCGCTCTCGCGCACGGTGCGTTCGGCCGCTCGGAACGGCGTCAACGCCACCTCCCCGGCCACCGCCGCCGCGATGACGCCCCGGCGCATCAACGCCACCGGCAGGTAGCCGTGATCCGAGCCAATATCAGCCAGGCGCGCACCGGCGGGCACATGCGCCGCTACTCGCTCCAGGCGCATGGACAATGTCTGTTCGTTCAACTGCAGCCCCTTTTCACCGCGAACGTCCGGCGCCTTTGGCCGAATCGGGGGCGATTCTGTCGAGTAATGCCCTGCATTTCAAATTTATGCGACAAGGACACCATGGCAGTTGATCGGACGCACGCTCGCCAGGGCCCAGGCCGTCTAGACTGAACAGGCCAACACCGGTTGCCAGCCGCTAGATCCAGGGGAAACGGGATGACCACGATAACAGTGCGCCAATGCTCGACATGGGTCCTGCCCTCTCTTATCGCCATCAACCTGGTGCTGACAGCGGGATGTTCAGGCAAGCCCGCCACGGCCCGCTACTCGGCCTCGAACATGGGTTCAAGCTGCTATGCCAAGGCACTGCCCACTTCCGGCGAGGGCGGCCTCGCCTGGGGCAACACCTTGAGCATCGCGCGGCAGAAATCTTTGAATAATTGCATTCGCTACGCCGGCCGCTCGGGGGGTACGCCGAGTACCTGCCAGGTGGTGTTGTCGCAGTGCAGGCATTGATTTCTCCTGCAGGAGGAGCTTGCTCGCGATGGAGGTCAACGATGACGCACCGATCCTGCAGCGGCGCACCTCAGCGCTGCCCGTCTTTGTGCGCCGGGGCGGCATACCACTGGTCCCGGGGCACCCGCTTCTCAAACTCCGGGTCGCCCAGATAGTGCGGCGACATGATCTGCACCTCGTACTCGTTGAACACATCCTGGATGTTGGCGTGCAACATGCTCAACAACACCGCGCGCGGCCGTGGCTGGCTGGGGATGGCCTGGGCCACGAGGCGGTACTCGGGGTAGAAATCCGACAGGGCTGTCTGGAACACCTGCGCTGGCGGTTCCTCAAGAACACCGGGGGTGCGCCTGGCCGCTTCCAGGAGCATCGCTTCGACCTGTCGCCACGGCGTGTCGTAGCCAATGGTCACCACGGTATCGACCACGTAACCGGGGCCTTGAACGGTGCGCGAATAGTTCTTGGTGACGGTGGCGGTGATCATCGAATTGGGCAGCGTCAGCACTTCCCCAAGGCCGGTGCGGATGCGCGTGGTGAACATGCCCAGTTCAGTCACCGTGCCTTCATATTCGCCAATGCGCACGAATTCGCCGGGGCGCAAGGTGCGGGTATAGGTCAGGATCAAGCCGGCCGCCGCCTGCCCGACCACGCTGGTGGCGCCCAGGGAAATCATCAGGCCGATCAGCACCGACAAGCCCTTGAACGCATCGGTACCGGCGCCCGGCAGGTAGGGATAAGCCATGGCCAGGGCAAACAGCCAGATCGCCAGCGACGTCAGGCGCTGGGTCGGCTGCAAGGTTTCCTGGTTCAACCAGCTGAAGGTGCCGGGCATGGCCATGCGCCGCAGGATCCGCCGGGCAAACGCCGTGGTGCCCCGGGCAATGAAGAAAATCGCCAGGGCCACGCCGAGTCCCGGTATGGCGCCGACGATGCCCTCGAACAAGTAACCGGCGAGTTCCAGCAGGTAGTTGTTGAGGCTTTCGCCCCAGGGCCGGGTGTAGGGAAACCGCGACAGGACAAAACCCAACCACTCGTAGGTCAGCAACAACACGACCAGCCAGCGCAACACCGCCAGCAAACGGCTGACCAGCGGGTACAGGTAGTTGGCATCGATCACCTGCACCCGCCCGACTTTCAGGGCCTGGGTGTGCCGGTGCATCAGGTCCGGCAGTTTTTTCAGCAAGCGCCGGCGCAGGTAGGCCATGCCCCAGAGCAAGGCCAGATAGATACCGGTGGCCAGCGCTGCGCCCGCCAGTGACCGAAGAATCAGATGCAGGCTGCGCGCTTCCCCGGTTTCGGCCACCACCTGGCGCAATTTGTCGGCGGCACTTTCTGCCGCTTGCCTGACCGATTCGAACTCGCTGGCATCGACATCCTTGGGCGACACGATAAAGGCACGCTTGGCGCCCAGCAGCACCAGATAACTGTCCTGGATGGGATCGAGGGTGACCCGCAGTTCGTCCACGTCATCCAGCGCTTCGTTGATCGCTGTCCTGGCCCGTTTGACCCGGGTCTGCGGCGTTTCACCGAGCAGCGTGGCGCGAAACTCCATGATGCTGCGATTGGCGATTTTCAGTTCCGCCGGTGCCGGTTGCGGCTCCAGCGGTTTCGCCGCGTCTTCGGCCCATAGCAGCACCGACCAGCACATCGCGAACATGACCATCAATGGGGTAAGCAGCCTGTTCCGCATGCATCGTTTTCCTTACGTCACAAGGTTCTGGACAGGTTACGTATCGCAGCGTAGTCCAGCGATGAACGGTTGTCAGATATCGGCCAATCAGTTGGGGTCGAGCAAACCCCCGCTCCAGTTGCGCGACGGGCGGGTGCCGGTGAACTTCGCCACCCCCATGCCCTGGGAAATCAGGCGATCGCGATAACGAGTGACCAGGCGCCCGGTCTGCTCGGCATACAGCACCACTTCAGAGGAGGGATCGCCGGGGCGGCGCAGGATGCGCGCGAAACGCTGGCCTTGGTCGACCAGATCGCCCAGTTCCTTCTCGAAAATCAGCACCCCGGGCTGTGGCGCAAGGATGGTTTCCATGTGGCCCATCTCCACCGCCTCCACCAGCCAATCGACGGGTACCATCCCATCGTCGATGACCCCACAGGCGCAGAGCCAGGCGTACAGCCCCTGGGCATCCTGTTCGGCGAAACGGTCGCTGACGTCGCCCTGCCCGCGCAACTCCAGGGTCGCGGCCATGCGATGCGCGGTCGTGCCCTCGCGCAGCCAGGCCGCGATGATGGTTTCTTCGAAGGAGCCATCGTCGCCGTCATCCCAGATGATCGCCACGTCCATGCGCAGTGCCGCCGCCAGTGCCCGGCCGCGGGGCCAGAAACTGCGGTGCATATAAAGGTAGGGCAGCGCCTCATCGTCGGTGTGCAGGTCCAGCACCACATCCGCTGGCGCCGCCAATTGCACCAGTTTTTGTTGCCACGCCTGCACGGCGGTCGAAGGTCGCTCCATTGCCGCCGACTGATCGAAGCCACGGTTGAAGTTATGCCCAGTCGCATCGTGATAGCGCCCGAGGATCCGCCCCTGGCGAAACTGGCCGATGCCCAGCGGGTTGGCCTGCGGCACCACAGTGATACTGCCTTTGAGTCGGCCCTGGGATTGAGCGACTGCAAGGCGTTGCATCAACAGGTGCAGCACCAGCATGCCGGCGATTTCATCGGCATGCACCCCGGCCTGCAAGTGCACCTTGGGCCCATCCTGGGCGCCCTCGAAGCGCCAGGCGCCGACCTGTACCGGATCGCCATTGTTGTTGCTGACGTTGAACGAAATATCCTGCGCCACCCGCTTGTCCTCCTGTTATTGATCCGCGGCACCCGCGTGGCCACGATCGGGTTTGCTCTCGTCCCCTTCGGGATAAAGAGGCTGCGACACGGAGCATTCGGCGCCGACCACGTCCTGTTCCGGGTGACGACCGAAGATCATCGCCAGGGTGCCGCTGACCGCAATCAAGCCGGCGCCGATCATCAACGACACATCCATCAGCGTGCCCCAGATCAGGCTCGACAGCAGGAACGCCCAGATCAGCCCGGTGTACTCGAACGGCGCCAGCACGGTTGCAGTGGCGCGCTGGAAACTGGCGAACAGCAGGAACTGGCCGATGCCGCCCATCAGCCCGGCGCCGAGCATGCCCAGCCAGGCCGGAACGGGTGCCGGGGTGTGGGTCCAGGGCAATGCCAGCGCCATGCAAATGACAAACACTACATTGGTGATCAGCATCTGTTCCAGCACCGAGGTCTGCTCGTCCACCTGGCGCAACTGGATATAGGTGAAGGCCCAGCACATGGCGGCCAGCAGGGTCAGTACGATCGGCAACGGATCGGCCATGTCGCTGGGGCGACAGGCAATCACCACGCCGATGAAACCGACGATCAGGGTGAACCACTGCCAGCCGTTGACGCGTTCCTTGAGAATCGCCGTTGCCAGTACCGTGACCATGATCGGTGCCGAGAAATACAGGGTGGTCATCTCCGCCAGGGTCAGGTCGCGGGCTGCCGTGTAGTACAGCAGCCACGCCGCGATCGACAGCAGGCCGCGCACCACCAGCAGCCGCCGACTGGACGAGCGCCAGGCGCGACGCACCAGTTGCAGGCGGCCGATCAGCAAACAGGCGAGCACCACCACCAGGGCGCGCCAGAACAGGATGGTGAACACCGAATAATCGGCCACCAGCCACTTGATGCCGGCATCCTGCAAGGACAGGAACGCATAGCCCAGGGTGCACAGGCCAATGCCTTGCAAGGAGCGGTCAACCAATGGCCTGTTGTTCATCATGCAGACCTGCGCACCGGGGTGCCACGGCGTTCGGCGAAGGCGAACAGCGCCTCGATCAGGAACGTCAGGCACACGTAGACACCGGCCACCAGCAGCAACGGCTCGTACACTTGCAGGGTTTGCGCGCGCACCACGTTGGCCGCGCCCAACAGGTCGATCACCGCGATGGTCGAGGCCAGGGCCGTGGATTTGAGCAGCATCACGGTTTCCCCGGCCAGGGTCGGCAACAGAAGGCGTAGCGCCCGGGGCAATCGCACCCGCAACAGGGCCTGGCGCGGGGTCATGCCAAACGCCGATGCCGCTTCCATTTCACCTTTGGGCACCGCCAACAGGCCGCCACGGATCACTTCGCCGACATAGGCCCCCACCGACACCACCAGGGCGAACACGATGTACCAGTAGCCGTCACGCAGGTACGGCCAGAGGAAGCTGCCGCGAATCAGCGGGAACTGCGCAAACAGACTGCCCAGGCCGTAGTAGAAAATGTAGATCTGGATCAGCAAGGGGGTACCGCGGGTGACGCTGGTGTAGAACAGGCTGACCTTGGCGATGACCTTATTCTTCGAGATGCGCGCCAGTGCCACCAGCACCGCCAGGACAAAACCGAACACACTGGCAATCACCAGGATCGCAAGGGTCGTCTGCAGCCCCCGGAGTAACAGCGATGCGTATTCAACTATCCACGCTGGAATCATTTCGTTCTCTCTGCCGGTTCAGTCAGCAAGGGGCATCCAGCGACGAATGCGTCGCTCGAGCCGGCCCGACAGGTAGTTGGACGCCAGGGTCACCGCGTAATACAGCGCCGCGGCCGTGAGGTAGAACAACAGGTAATGACGCGTCGAGCCCGCCCCTTGCCGGGCGGTGTACAGCAGTTCGTTGGTGCCGACCACGCTGATCAGCGCGCTGTCCTTGATCAGGTTGATCCACAGGTTGGCCATCCCCGCCATCGCATACGGCGCCATGATCGGCAGCGTGACGCGGCGGAACAGGCCGAAACCGTGCAGGCCGAAGGCTTTCGCCGCTTCGATCTGGCCGAAGGGAATAGCCTGGATCGCCGCCCGGAAAATCTCCGAGGCGTACGCGCCCTGCACCAGGCCCAGCACCACGATCGCCGCCAGCGGACCGCTGACGTTCACCGCGTCGTAACCCAGGGTTGCCATCAGCGAGTTGAGCAACATGGAGCCGACGTAGTACAGCAACAGGATCAGCAGCAGCTCCGGCACCGCGCGAAACAGGGTGGTGTAGCCGCGAGCCAGCGCCGCGACCGGTCTTGGCCCGCCCAACTTGAGGCAGGCCACCACCAGGCCGATGCCCAGCCCGACCACGAAGGCCCCGGCGGAAATCTGCAGGGTCATCAAGAGCCCTTTCAGCAACGCCGTGCCCCATCCTTGCTCGCTGAAATTGATCAAATCGAACATTGCTGGCATTTCACACTCCATCAACGACCATGAAAAAACTGCCAAACCCTTGTAGGAGCTGGCTTGCCAGCGAAGCTTCTGGCGGCCTCAAGGGCCCCTTCGCCGGCAAGCCGGCTCCTACAGGATTTGTGCCGGGGTCAGAACGCCGGCTTCACGCTGGTCCCGAAGTAGCTCTGGGACAGCTCGTCATAGTCCTTGCTCGCCAGCAGTTCCTGGATCGCCTTGTCGAGCTTGGCCTTGAGCTCGGTATCGTCCTTGCGCAGCCCGGCGCCTACGCCCTTGCCGAAGATCGGGTCGTAGGGAACGGTGCCGAGGTAGGCCAGGTCCTTGGCATCGGGGGTCTTGACGAAGGCCGCCATGGCGGTGCCGTCGGCCATCATCAGGTCGAGGCGGCCAGCAATCAGGTCGGCGTTGGCCGAGTCCTGGGTGTCGTAGTACTTCACGTCAGCGATTTTTTCGTAGTAGGTCTTCAGGTAGCTGGCGCTGACCGTGGAGTTCTGCACGCCGATGGTCTTCCCCTTGAGGTCATCCGGGTATTTTTTCACCGAAGTGTCCTTGGGCCCGACCACGGCGATCGCCGAGTCGTAGTACGCCTTGCTGAAGGCAATCTGTTTTTCCCGCTCCTGGGTCACCGACATCGAGGAAAAAATCACGTCGATCTTCTTTGCCAGCAACGACGGAATGATCCCGTCCCAGGCCACTTCCTTGATCTCGCACTCGGCTTTCATTTCGCTGCACAGCTTGTGGATCAGGTCCACTTCAAAGCCTTTCCATTCGCCGTTGGCCTGTTTCTCGGTGTACGGCGGATAGGGTTCGGCCGCGACCGCGAAGCGGATCGGCTGCGCTTGGGCCGCGCTCATGCCAGCCAGCAATACGCAGGCTGCGCCGGTCAACCAGTGTGCAAAACGTCGATTTCCCATGTTGTTTTCCCGTCTTTTTATTGGTGTTAGCGAGTTTGATGAGCGTTGACGAATTGCCGGCAACGCTCGCTGCGTGGGTGTACGAACACTTCGTCCGGCGAACCGGTTTCCTCGATCAGGCCTTGATGCAAGAAAGCGACCTTGGATGAGACATCGCGGGCGAAGGCCATTTCATGGGTCACCAGGATCATGGTCCGGCCTTCTTCGGCGAGAGAGCGGATCACCCGCAGCACTTCCCCGACCAGCTCCGGGTCGAGTGCCGAGGTGGGTTCATCGAACAGCATGACCTTGGGCCGCATGGCCAATGCCCGGGCGATGGCCACCCGTTGTTGCTGTCCCCCGGAGAGAAACGCCGGGTATTCGTTGCGCTTGGCCGCAAGGCCCACCCGTTCGAGCAAGGCTTCGGCACGTTCGGTGGCCTCCGCTTTGCTCTCGCGAAGGACTTGGGTCGGCGCTTCGATCAGGTTTTCCAGCACCGTGCGATGGGGCCAGAGGTTGAAGTTCTGGAACACCATGCCCAGGCTCGAGCGGATGCGCACCAGTTGTTTGGCGTCGGCTACCAGCGGTGCGCCGGGGCGGGTGTGGTTCAGGTGAATGCTTTCGCCGTCTACAAGGATGCGTCCCTGGTCCGGCACCTCGAGCATGTTGATGCAGCGCAGCAAGGTGCTTTTGCCCGAGCCGCTGGCGCCGATCAGCGAGATCACCTCGCCTTCGCGGGCCGTCAGGGACACGCCCTTGAGCACCTCGATGTTGCCGAAGCGTTTGTGCAGGCGATCGACTTCGATCATGGTTCGCGCGCTGACCGGCTCCCTGACCGGTTCGCTCGACACACGGCTGATCACAGGCTTGGGTGCTGGTGCTTTCAACGCCTGGACAAAATCGCGGGTACGCTGGGAGGTCTTGGCCAACAGCAGGGATTGGGCATGCGCGACCAGGTCAGGATCAGCGACGATCCAAGCCATGGGCCAGTCGGCCATCGGCTGGGATTTCGCCAGGCTACCGATCACCATGCAACGCTCGGCCATGCCCGGCACTGCCAAGAGACCCAGGTGCGGGTGCTCCAGCGTCAGGTCGTCATGGGCCTCGTCGATCACCACCCGCAACTCATGGGCGATGGCGAGTGTGGCGATGGTTTTCAATGCTTCAACGTTGCGCTTCGGGCCGGACAGGAAAATCGCCCGCGTGCGCGGGGTCATTGCCTTGGCCAGTGCTGCGCCATCTGCCGAGACCACCGGCACCAGCGTGGCGCCGCAGGCCTTGAGCGACGCCTCGCTAGTTGGGTGCATCGAATCGAGGACGATCATCTCGTCGCCTGCAGCGAGCAGGCACATCGACGCGACGAACAAGGCATCCTGTGCCCCGGCCAGCGTGATCACGTTCGCGGCGTTCAGTTCACGGTCCAGCAGTTTGCCGTAGTGCTCGGCAAGTGCCTCGCGCAAGGCCAGTCGTTCGGTCGATTCGCGGTTGTGGGTGTCACCTTCAGCTGGCACATCAAGATCGGCGTCGGTGATGAAATCGGCGGCGGGAAAATCCGCGGTGCCGACATGGGGCGTCCGCTCAACAAAGGGTGAAAACCGCATGCCAGTGCCTCGTTCAATATGAAGAAACGCAAGCCCGCAACCAGCCGGGGGAGTAGGTGGAACGAACATAGTCCAAGCTGAACACTCGTTCAACAGAAAACTGTCGAAGGTTCGCGTTCAGCGTAAACAGGTCGTTTTTGCGACAGTCACGACGTTTTTGCGATTCGGCCAGCCAGGCCATGCAGAAGGCATCCGGACGTCTATGCTGCTGTAATGTCCTTTGGTTGGAAAACGCCCAATGCAATCAGGTACATCCACACGGATGCGGTATTGCCGACTACTGGTGTTAGGCGTAGCGGCCCTCGGCGGTTGCGTTCGGCTGGGTCCGGACTTCCAGCCGCCCGCCGAGCCGTGGGTCGACCGCTGGAACACCCCGGCCCTTGAACACGCCAGCCAACGTGCGCAATACCCGGATATCCGCCAGTGGTGGCAGATCTTCGCCGACCCGGTGCTCGACCGTTTGATTGCCGAATCGGACGCGCACAACTCCAGCTTGAAGATCGCCGGCCTGCGCGTGATGGAAGCCCGCGCGCAGTTGGGCATCGCCGAAAGCGGGCGCTACCCGCAGCTGCAACAGGTCACCGCAGACAGCGTTTACATCGATCGTCATCAATCCGGCGGCGACAACCCGGTGGACAGCCACTTGTGGCAGCACAGCGCGGGGTTCGATGTCGGGTGGGAACTGGACTTCTGGGGGCGCTTCAGCCGTGCCATCGAGGCCGCCGATGCCAGCTATTTCGCGTCTGAAGCCAACTACGACGACGTGCTGGTCCTGCTGCGGGCGCAAGTCGCCGACAGCTATTTTTTCCTGCGCACCACCGAGGCACGCCTGCGCGTGGCCAATGCCAACGCCAAGCAGCAATATCGCAACTATGAGATCACCGAAAAACTGTTCAACAGCGGCCAGACCGCCGAACTCGATCTGCAACAAGCCAAGACCCAATACCTGGGCACGTTGAGCACCATCCCCCTTCTGGAAGATCAGCTCTATCGCACCCGCAATGCGTTGGCTGTGCTGATCGGCCAGCCACCCGGTGCGCTGCCACTGGTGGTCGACAATACCCAGTTGATCCCGCTGGTCGATCGTGCCGTCCTGCAGGATGTCCCGGCCAACCTGCTGCTGCGCCGCCCGGATGTGCGCGCCGCGGAGCTGAATGTGGCGGCGCAGGGGGCGCTGGTCGGGGTGGCCGAAACCGATTACTACCCGGCCCTGACGTTGCTGGGCAGCATCGTCTGGTCCACCGACTCCTTGAGCGGAACCTCGCGCAGCCTCGACCTGATTGGTGGGCCGAGCCTGCGCTGGAACGTGTTCGACTATGGCCGCATCAGCAATAACGTGCGCGTGCAGGATGCGCGTTTGCAGCAATTGATCGAAGCCTATCGCGACAAGGTGCGCCAGGCCGCGCGCGAGGCGGATGACGCCGCCAACGGTCTGACCCGTTCCCTGCAACGCGAACGCATCCTGCGCGAGGCCGAAAGCGCCGCGCAACGCTCGCTGGCCCTGGCCAACACGCTGTACCGCGAAGGGTATTCGGACTTCCAGCGGGTGCTGGATGCCCAGCGCGCGCTGCTCGAACTCCAGGACAATTACCTGGTCAGCCGTGGCGATGCGGTGAGCAATGTGATTGCCCTGTACAAGGCGTTGGGCGGCGGTTGGTACAGCGACCAGCCCAAGGTCGATTCCGCCACGCGCCAGCAAATGGAACAACGCACTGACTGGGGCGACCTGCTCAAAGACCCGACCGCTGAGCAGCCCGCCTCCCCCTTGCCCACTCAGGTGAAAAAACCATGACTGAAGCCGCGCCCTCCCCCCAGCCAGCGCAGCCTGCCGCCGACCCTGCAAAAAAAGGCATCAAGTGGGTGTTACTGCTGATCGTTTTCAGCCTGGCCTGGTATTTGTTGGCTGATCGTTTCACGCCATACACCCAACAAGCGCGGGTAGGTGCGTTCGTGATTCCAGTGGCGGCGGAAGTGGCGGGCCGGGTAATCCGCGTCAACGTGCGCAATAACCAGGACGTGAAGGCCGGTGAGGTGATTTTCGAGGTCGACCCGCAGCCCTACCAGATCGCCGTTGACCGGGCACGAGCCGACCTGGAATCGACCCGCCGACAGATCGGCGCCAGCACCGCCGGTATCGCCTCGGCGCAAGCCAGTCTGCGCGCGGCACAAGCCAACGAGCTCAAGGCGAAGCAGGATAACCAGCGGCTGGAAGGCTTGTACCGTGAAGACCCCGGGACCGTTTCCGTGCGCTTGCTGGAGGTTTCCCGCGCCAGCCGCGACGCGGCCACCAGCCAGGTCGCCGCGGCCCGCGCCGAAGTCCAGCGCGCGAAGGAACAGGAAGGCGGCAAAGAGGAAGACAACGCCCTGCTGCGCAGTGCCGCCACCGCCCTGTCGAAAGCCGAACTGGATCTGTCCAACACGCAGATTCGCGCCCGTTCGGCCGGGTTGATCACCGACCTGCGCACCGACGTCGGCCAATTTGCCGCGGCCGGTAACCCGGTCATGACCCTGATCGCGATCCACGATGTCTGGATCAGCGCCGACATGACCGAGAACAACCTCGCCCTGGTCAGGCCCGAGACCCCGGTGTCCATTGCCCTCGATGCGTTGCCCGGCGAAGTCTTCCAGGGCCGGGTGCGCAGCGTCGGCTACGGCGTCAGCGTCGGCACTCCGGCTGCGCCCGGCAGCCTGCCCACGGTGCAGAACAGCCGCGACTGGCTGCGCCCGGCCCAGCGTTTTCCGGTGATCATCGAGTTCTCGGCCGAATCCCTGTCGATGCTCAAGGACAACCGCGCCATCCGTTCCGGTGGCCAGGCTGAAGTCATGGCCTTCCCTGCCGAAGGCAACGTACTGAACCCGCTGGGCCGGTTGTTCCTGTGGCTGATGAGCTGGCTGTCGTATGCCTACTAAACGCACGCCGAGGGTGCAGCGCGCGCTGCGCCTGGCCAGTGGCACGGCACTGTGCCTGGCGGTGAGTTTTGGCCTGGGGATGCCCATCCCGTTTCTGGCGCCGGTGCTGGGGGCATTGCTCTTGGTCAGCATCAATCGTCCGCTGCCCTTCAAGGCCACCCTGGTGCTGGCACTGACCGCCATGCTGACCACCGGCATCGGCCTGCTGTTGATCCCGCTGCTGCGTTACTACGCGCTCAGCGGCGTGCTGCTGATCGGGCTGTGCCTGCTGATGGTCTTTCGCTACGGCCAACGTGGCGGCAACAACTTGGTAGTCACCTTCCTGGTGATCGGCCTGACCATGATCCCCGCCGCCGGGGTTGCCGACTTCGGCCTGGCGGCAACCGTGATCAAGGCGTTGACCAGTGGCCTGCTCCTGGCGGTGCTGATCGGCCGGGTCAGTCACTGGCTATTCCCCGAACCCGCCGATGCCCCGCCACCCCCGCCCGCCCCGACGTTGTCGGCGAGTGATGTCGATCGGGTGGCTCTACGGGCAACCTTGATCGTGATGCCAACGTTTTTACTGGCCCTGATCGACCCCGCCAGCTACATGCCCATCGTGCTCAAGGCCGTAAGCCTGGGCCAGCAGAGCTCCACCACCAACGCCCGCGACGCCGCCCGCGAGCTGATTGGCTCGACCTTGCTCGGCGGCCTGTTGGCGATTGCGTTCTGGAGCGCGCTGACGGTCTTTGTGCACCTGTGGATGTTCTTCCTGTGGATGCTGCTGTTCGCCCTGATCCTGGCGCGCAAGCTCTATGGCCTGAGCCCGGGCCGGTTGAGTCCCGGCTTCTGGCTCAACACTTTGGTCACCCTGATTATCCTGCTGGGGCAATCGGTGCAGGACAGCCTGGCAGGCAAGGACGTCTACACCGCGTTTGCGGTGAGGATGGGGCTGTTCATCGCCGTGACGTTGTATGCCTGCCTGATGGTGTATTTGCTCGATCAGCGGCAAAACGCCAGCCTCGCACCTACTGGTCCATCATGATCAAGGATTAACCTGATACCCCTTGCCCTGCAGGCAACTGGTATAGGCCGTCGAAGTGGTCGCGGCGTTGGTCTTCTCCTGCTCACGGCGATCCTGGCGCTGGCGCGAGCCGCCGACCACGACACCGGCCGCGGCCGTTTCCTTGGCGCGGTCCTGCCGGTAGTCCTGCTTCCTGTCGTCATCGACATTGTCATAGAACTCGTCATGCTGACGCCCGCGCACCTGGGCCCCGGCCGCACCGGCCGCAGCCCCCACGGCGGCGCCCTTGACCCGCCCACCCGAGGGTGTCGAGGTGGTCGAGGCACTGCTGGCGGCAATGCTGTTGCATTCGTTGATATCCAGTTGAGTCTGTTGCGAAGTCTGGCCCTTCAGCGGTACTACCGTCTGGGCCCAGCCCTGGGCGCTAAACAACGACAATGCGAGGCACAGGCCGATGGGTGACAACCTTTTCATGATGATCTCCTGATGGGCGTAATTCACCCTCAAAGAGTGTAGTTCAGCCCTCCTCGCCTACCTCGATGACCAGACGGTCGTCGATCCAGCGCACCGGCACAGCCTCCAGCCTCGCGCCTTTACAGGGGCCATCGATGCAGTGCCCGTCATCGAAACGAAACATCGCACTGTGATGCGCGCACATCAGCACCTGGCCGCGATAGGTGCAGAATTCCTGGGGGTGATAGTCCAGCGGAACCGAAAAATGCGGACAGCGGTTGATGTACACCCACACCTGCTCGCCCTGGCGCACCGCAACCAGGCCGGCGGGATGCAACTGTTGATGCTGCGGCAGGCCCAGGGCGCCGCCGTCGGCGATGTCTTCGCGTTGGCACAAGGTGATGAGGGTCATGGTCAGCCACGCAGTTCCGGGTTGCCGAGGCTCCAGTGCCAGGGGCGTATCTGGATGCTCGAGAACAGCCCGGCCTGGACGTAGGGATCGTCCTCGATGAAGGCTTCTACTTCCGCCAGGCTGCCGGCTTCGATGACCAGCAGCGTGCCGTTCATCGCCGCGCCGGCGTCATCGAGGGTTGGGCCACCCAGGCGTACCACCACCCGGTGGGTATCGGTTGCCCGCAGATGCGCCTGGTGGCTGGGCCGCAGGCGCTGGCGCAAGGCCTGGGACTGCGGGTGGTCGGTGGCGAATACCGCAAAGAACTGGCCCATGGTTCACCCGGCTTCCATGACGAATTCGTAACACGCCCGCTTGAATGGCAACGGCATGCCCAGCCGAGCGGACACTTCATCGTGAGCGGCGCGGTCTTCATAGATCACCTGCAACGATTGCTTCACACCGAACACCGCGTCGGACCCCAGGTACGGATCGTCGTGATTGAACAGGTGGGTCACCAGTTTGCGGAGCCCCGGCACTTCGATCATGAAATGCAGGTGCGCCGGCCGCCAGGCATGCCGGTTGGCGGCGTCGAGCATGCGTCCCACCGGGCCATCGGTGGGGATCGGGTAGGCCACCGGGACAATCGTGCGGATCGCAAAGCAACCGTCGGCGTCGGTGCGATAACGACCGCGCAGGTTGCCGAACGGCTGTTCTGTGTCCTGGCCCGAATACATGCCGTTTTCGGCGGTCTGCCAGACGTCCAGCACCGCGCCGGCCAAGGCATTGCCCTGGGTATCGACCACCCGTCCGCGCACCAGCGCCGTCTCGCCCGGGGTGAAGGCCATGTTCTCGCCGAACGCGCGCTCGGGCATGCCTTCGATATAGAACGGCCCGAACACCGTGGTTTCGGTGGCGGTTGCGCTGTGACGATGGTTGATCGCGTCGACCAGCATCGACACGCCCAGGGTGTCCGAGAGCAGGATGAACTCCTGGCGTACCAGGCCATCGCACGTGTGGCCGGTGTCGGTCAGGAAGCGGATGCCTTCGAGCCACTCCTGTTCGGTCAACTCAACCTCACTGACGAAAGCGTGCAGGTGCCGGACCAGGCTTTGCATGATCTGTTTGTAGCGCGCATCCGGCGCATCGGTGAAGCTGTTCACCGCCTGCTCGGAGATGAGCTTTTCGATGGTTTTGTCTTGATCGGTCATTGTTCTTGTTCCGACATGGGCTGGCTGCGCTGCTCGGGTCAGGCTGGCGCCTGGCCGTTCAAGGCGCGGGTCAGCAAAGCTTCGATCGGGCCTTGTTCAAACAGCCGTGGATTGTAATAAGGGCTGGCACAGGCGATTTTTGCCGCCTCGGCCGGCCCGTTTGGCGGCAGGCCGATGTCCGCCAGGGCCAATGGAATACCCAGCTTCTGGTTGAGTGCATACAACAATGGGCCCACCTCGCTGGCCTGGCTACCACCCAAGGCGCGTGCGGCGCGTTGCAACGGCTCGGCGGCGGCTTCGCGGTTGTAATGCGCGGCATGGGGCAACACGATGGCGTGGGCCTGGGCGTGGGGCAGATTGAAGGTGCCGCCCAGGGTGTGGCAAAGCTTGTGGTGCAAGGCCATGCCCACCGAGCCCAGGCAAATGCCCGCCAGCCACGCGCCGTACAACGCCTGGCTGCGAGCCTGCGCATCGTTGGGGTCATTGACCACCCCCGGCAAGGCCTGGGCCAGCGAGCGAATCGATTCCTCGGCCATGAAGCCGATGATCGGGTTGGCGTCCTCGGCGTACAGCGCTTCCACCGCATGGGCCATGGCGTTCATGCCCGAACAGGCGGAGATCTGCGCCGGCAGGGTCAAGGTCAATTGCGGGTCGTAGATGACGGTTTTCGGCAACACCCGTGGATCACGCCCGGTTTTCTTCAGGCGATTTTCGGTCAGCCCGTAGATCGGCGTCATCTCGGAGCCGGCGTAAGTGGTCGGCACCGCCACGATCGGCAACCCCGACTCCATGGCAATCGCCTTGCCCAGGCCAATGGTCGAACCACCGCCGATAGCCACGCAGCAATCGGCATCCAGGTGCGCCGCTTCGACGCGCGCCGCTTGTGCCACTTCCAGCGGCACATGCATCACCGCGTGCGGGTACACGCCTGCGGCGCGATCGCCGAGCAACGCCGCGACGCGTTCGCCCAGGCCGTGTTGTTCCGGGGTGGTGAGGATCAGCGCCCGGCGAGCGCCCAGACGCTCGATTTCTTCGGCCAGTGCCGAGAGCTTGCCCCAGCCGAACACCACGCGGGTCGGCAGGCTTTGGTAGACAAAAGGATTCATGGCCGGCCTCAGCGCTTGAAATGTGGCGCGATTGTCGCGTCGACGTTGACCCAAACCGAGCGTGCTTCGGTGTAGTCGTGGATCGCTTCGAAACCCATTTCCCGGCCATAACCGGATTGACCGACGCCGCCGAACGGGCTGCCCGGACTGACGCGTTTGTAGCAGTTGATCCAGCACATGCCGGCATGGATGGCGTCGGCCATTTTGTGCGCCCGGCTCAGGTTCTGCGTCCATAGGCCGCTGCCCAGGCCGTACTCGGTGCTGTTGGCGATGGCCAGCGCTTCTTCGTCGGTGCGAAAGCGCACGACGGTGACGAAGGGACCGAAGACTTCTTCCTGGCAGACCCGGTCACCCGGCTTGGCCTCGACCACGGTGGGTTCGACATAAAAACCCCTGGCCAGCGCCGGGTCGTCGGGTGCCTTGCCGCCGGCGAGGACCTTGCCGCCCTGCTCGATGGCGATGTCGATGTAGGCCAGGACGCGGTCGCGGTGCAGGGCCGAGGTCAGCGGGCCCATCTCGGTTTGCGGGTCCATCGGGTCACCGAGGCGGATCGATTTGGCCAGGGCGATGAAACGTTCGAGGAACTGCTCGGCAATGTCTTCATGCAGAATCAGCCGCGAGCCGGCAATGCACGCCTGACCCTGGTTGTGGAAGATCGCCCAGGCAGCGCCGTTGACCGCCGCTTCCAGGTTGGCGTCCTCAAACACGATGTTCGCCCCTTTGCCACCCAGCTCCAACTGGATGCGCTTGAGGTTGCCTTTCGAGGCTTCGACAATCCGCCGGCCGGTGGCGGTCGAGCCGGTAAAGGCAATCTTGCTGACGTCGAGGTGTTCCGCCAGCGCCTGGCCCGCGGTATGGCCGTAGCCCGGCACCACGTTGACCACGCCCTTGGGGAAGCCGACTTCGGTCATCAGCTCGACAATGCGCAAGGTCGACAGCGGGGTGATTTCCGAGGGCTTGATGACGACGGTGTTCCCTGCTGCCAGGGCCGGGCCCATTTTCCAGCTGGTGAACATCAGCGGGAAATTCCACGGCACGATCTGCCCGACCACACCGATCGGCTTGCGCTGCACGTAATTGAGGAAGCCGGCTTCAACAGGGATCACCGCGCCTTCGATCTTGTCGGCCATGC
This sequence comes from Pseudomonas serbica, assembly GCF_028823535.1. Taxonomy (GTDB): domain Bacteria; phylum Pseudomonadota; class Gammaproteobacteria; order Pseudomonadales; family Pseudomonadaceae; genus Aquipseudomonas; species Aquipseudomonas serbica. Next base: position 288,061 of record NZ_JAQIYM010000008.1, read on the forward strand.
CGCCGAAATAGCGGAAACAGGCGGCGGTGCGCGGGACATCGAGGCCACGGGAGTCGCGGATCGGGTGCCCGGTGTCGAGGGATTCGAGCTGCGCCAGTTCTTCGCTGCATTCTTCAATCTTGTCCGCCAGCTTGAGTAACAGGCGTCCGCGCTCGGCAGCACCCAGCGCCGACCAGGCCGGAAACGCCCGTTTGGCGGCGGCCACCGCGAGGTCAACGTCGGCGGCTTCGGCGGCGGCGATGCGGGTGATCAATGAGCCGTCGTGGGGCGACACGACGTCGATGGTGCCGCCGGCGAGCGCGTCGACGAAGCGGCCATCGATATAGAGCTGATTTTGCATAATGGTTTCCTCGCACCGCGCCTTAGGCGCAGTGTCTGACTGGATGGCTGAGTGCGTGGCCCGGCGCGATGCCGGGCCACGCACGAGGGCTTAGAATTCGATCGGGTACGGCGTGAGCTCGCCGCTTTCATAGCGTTGCGGCAGGTTCGGCGTGGCGTTTTCCCAGACCAACAGCATCGAGCGCTTGGTCGAATAGCCCTGGTGGCGAATGTCGGCGGGCATGGCGCAGATGTCGCCGGCACGCATGGTGATACGCGCACGGGGGTTGCCGTCGTCCTTGTCGCCGACATCCCAGATGATCTCGTCCGACAGCTGCAGGAACCACTCGATGCGGTCATTGCCATGGAACACCGGCAGGATGAATTCTTCGGTGGTCGGGCAGAACAGGCTGGCCTTGCACACCGAGGTCACCGACGGGTTCCAGGTCACGTCGGAGCGCGACAGGTACTTGTGCAGGTTGAAGGCATGCAACTGGCCTTCGAAACCTTCCGCCGCGTGGATCTCCGGCTCGTCCTGGGGCACATCGATGAACTGGCGGTTGACCGGCAGATCGTTGCGCAGCGGCGAATCGTCCGGCAGGCCGGGCATGCGCTTGGTGGCGATGCGAAAGCGCTCGATGGCTTCGATGTTGTTGCCGTTCTTGCGACCGAAGGCGCTGCCGGTTTCTTCAGGGGCGGCAAAGGGGTCGAAAGTGGCGTTGGTCCAGTCGCGCAGGATCGCCTTGAACGTCGCCATGATCAGCGGCGTTTCGAAGTTTTCCGTGTAGTTGACGCCTGCCGCCTTTAGCGTGCCATTGAAGGTGCCAGCGTACAGGTCGACCTTGCCGTAGTAGTTGCGGGTGCCGATGACGTGGTCGAAGTTGACCCAACCGTAGAAAAAGCCCCAGGCCACGTCGCGCATCAAGGCCCGCAGGAACGCATCCACCGGAATCAAGTGCGAACGGGTCTGGCCTTTGGCGGGCCAGGTGATACGGGCAAAATACTCGTCGCGCGACAGTTCGAACGCGCCAAGTTTGAAGGCGCGATAGCCGGTCACGGGATGGGCAGCACCGGCCTGGACGTCTTCATCGGCAAACAGTGGAGTTGGGACAGTGGTTTCAAGCATGGCCATGGCGGGGTTCCTCTTGTTTTTGTGGGCGGGGGACGGCTGGGCAGATCACTTCAGGCAGATGTCGGCCCACTTCTCGACCGACAACGGGCCCTTGATCGTCTGCTGCAGGATCACGCCCGGGCGACTGGCTTCGAAGCGATAGGCCGTGCCCACTGGCAGCAGGCACTGGTGGCCGCGCTTGAGCAGGACGTAACCCATGGGTTTGCCCGCCGGCACGTCACCGGCCAGTTGCGTGCCCTCGCCTGCCATCAATGGCGCATCGAGCTTGAGGAAATCCACCCGCACTTCACCGTCCATGACGATGGCGAACTCGTCGTGCGCGGCCGTGTACCAGGGCGACTGGCCTTCGGCGCGCAGGGTTTCGATGACGTAGCCGAGGTTGAGGCCCACCACGACTTTTTCATAAGGCCGGGATTGTTCGGCCACCTCGAACACGTTGGAAAACGCGTAGTGACTGGCCTGGCCGCTGATGATCTCGACCGAGCCCTTGGTGTAGTTCTCCAACGAGCCGAAGACCGTTTCGATTGCCGCGCTACTCATGGTTTTCACCGTTTTGTTGTTGTAGTAACAGTGGGGCAACAGTACGTCTGTGCCCTTGCTGGAACAATTAGAGAGTCGGCGACAACAGTGTTCGCGAAACGCAAACACCGGGGTCACTGCAATCTTTGTAGGAGCGAGCCTGCTCGCGAAGCAGGTCAGCCAACATTCCCGTCGAATGAAAAAACCCATTCGCGAGCAGGCTCGCTGCCACAGGTTTTTGTGTGTTGACTCAGCGCACCCAGCCGCGCTCGAGCAAGGGCTTGTCCCAGCATGGCTCATCGCCAAAGTTTTCCACCAGGAAGTCGATCAACGTACGGACTTTCAAGGCCCGGCGCTGGGTGGCGGGATACACCGCGGAGAAATTGAAGGAAGACAACGCGTACTCGGGCAACACTGGAATCAACCGGCCGCTGAGCAGGTCGTCACTGGCCACCAGCGTCGGCAGGCAGACAATGCACACGCCCGTCTGCGCGTAATCGCGCAGCAGATGCACAGAGTTTGAGCGCACCTGACCGGGCAGGCTCAGTTCCACCTGCTCCTCTTCGCCGTTGAACAGCCAGCGGTTGCGCGACGGATAGCCCTCATACAGGGCGATCTTGTGTTGCAGCAATTGCTGGGGATGGGTCGGCACGCCGAACTCGCTGGCGTAATCGGGGGACATGCAGAACAGCCGGCGGACGCTGAACAATTTGCGTTCGATCAGGGTTTCCGCCATCGGCGGGAACATCTGGAACGCCACATCAAAGCCTTCCTCGATCGGGTCCACCACCCGGTCATTGACGATGACGTCCACCTCAATGTCCGGGTACAGCCGCGTGAACTCGGCCAGCATGCGGCCGAAATGGCCGATGGCAAACCCGGGCAGCATCTGCACCCGCAGCTTGCCGGTGGGTTTGGCGCGCAGTTCGCGCATGTGTTCGGTCAACGAGTTGAAACTCGCGACCATGTCCGCGCATTCCTTGTAGTACGTCTCTCCGACCTCGGAGAGCCGTACATGGCGGGTGCTGCGATGGAACAGCGGCGCATTGATGAACTGCTCCAGCTGCTGGATGCGGTGGGTGATGACCGAGCGGGTCACGCCCAGTTGCTGGGCCGCCCTGGCGAAGTTGCCGGTTTCGGCAACCCGCACGAAGGCTTCGACACTGAGTAAACGATCCATGGGGCAGGTTCCTGGGGAGTGCCATTCATTGTAGAACCTGTAGGAACCGGCTTGCTGGCGATGATCAGCGATTGAGCCAGGGATAACGCGCTGTGTCCTGGCTGCCATAATCAGGGTCCAGGTAGATGAAGCAGCGCTGGATCTTGAAATCACGGATCTCGAACACATCGGCCCAGTAGCCCGCGCCCGCCGCTGTCGGCACGCCCGCACGCCAATGGCCATCGACGTGTTCACCATAACTGGTGCCTTCGCAGACCAGCGTGTCGGTGCCGGTGAGAATCCAGTTGAAGTGTGCGTAGTCGTGGGTGATCGACTTCAAGCGGCTGCCCAGATCCCCGAACATTTGGCCGATCTGGTCCCGCCCGGTGGCCAGTCCCCACTTGGGAAACAGAACCTGGGCATCCTCGGCGAACAGCTCGAGAATGCTCCCGCCGGTGGAGGTAACGCCGCCGTTGTCGAAGGCCTTGAGGTATTCCAGGGCGACCGATTTGCGTTGTTCGTCGGTCATTGTCAGGGTGCTGATCATGGTTGTCTCCGCGGTACTTTAGGGTGGCTGTCAGTGCAGCGACTTGATGTAGATGATGATCTTCTGCCGCTTGGCCGGGTCGTCCTGGGAATAGACCATGGCACTGCCCGGCGCCACGCTCTGGGCATCGGTCAGCCAGGCGTCGAGCGTTTGCTCATCCCAGACCTTGCCGGACATGGCTTTGGTATACCCATCGCTGTAGGTGAAGTTGCTCTCGCTGGCTGCCTTGCGCCCCAGCAGCCCGAACAGGTTCGGCCCCTGCCCTGGCGGTCCGCCCTTGTCGAAGGTGTGGCAGACCGCGCAGTGGTTGGTCGCCAGTTTCTGTGCCGCTGCCAGGTCATCGGCCAAAGCGCTGCCGATGAGGCCAAGGCCTGCCGCCAACACCCATAGCGCCGGGGCTCGCAGGAAAAAGTTGAAGTGCGTCATATCGTCGTTCTCATGCAGTCGAGGGTTAAGCCGTCATCAGCTGCGGCTCGGTTCCTTGTGCGCCTGGTTTGCCGCGCGATAGGCAAAGGCGATGATCGGTCCCAGCGTCGAGCCACCGGCCCAGTAGGCGCGACCGGAAGCCGACGCCACGCAGTTGCCGACGCCATACAAACCCGGGATCGGTGCATTGGCGTTGTTCAAGATTTGGCCGACCGAGTTGGTTTTCGGCCCGCCCTTGGTGTCGAGGTTGCCGCCGGTGATCAACGCCGCGTAGTAAGGACCTTTCGCGGCCAGCGGATACATCGTCAGGTTGCCGCTGCGGTCGGGTTTGACCGGGCCGGTGAACACGCCCTGGATCACCAGCTCGCCGCGATGGAAATCGAGGTCCTTGCCCGTCTTCGCCAACTCGTTGAAACGCTTGAGCGTGGCTTTCAGGTTCAGGTTGAAATCCGCGCTGAGCTTCATCCCGCCAATATCGGCGGCGTGCTTATCCAGACGTTCGGCGATGTTCTTCGCCAGCTCTTCCAGGGTTTCGCCCTTGACCACATGGCGGTCGTTACCGCCCTTGGGCACGATCGGCGAGCCGTATTCGTCGCTGCTGCAGAAGTCCTGGGCGCGCTGGTCCCAGATCGAGAACATCACCAGGTTCGGGTATTCGGCCTTGTCGCCGTCCCACTGGAAGAAGGTCGGGACCAGTTCGTTGTAGACGGTCTTTTCGTTGACGACGCGCTTGCCGTACTTGTTCACCATCAGCATCGAATCGCCGTTCATGGTGAAGATGCCGGACATCGAACCGTCCTTGGCCAGGGCTTTTTCCAGCAGGATCGGACACGACCAGGCGTAGTTCATGTTGCGCAACTGCACCCCCAGCTCACTGGAGATGCGGATGAAATCACCTTCGTTGGTCAGCGCCGCGCAACCGCCGTAGACCGGGGCGTTGAGGAAGTTGCGGCGCAGCTCCGCATCGTGGGTGAAACCGCCCGTGGCGAAGATCACCGCCTTGCGCGCCTTGACCCGCTGCAGCGTGCCCTCTTCGGTTTCGACTTCGACACCGACCGCTTCACCTTTACCGTTGAGGATCACTTTCACTACCCGTTCGCCGGTTCGGATTTGCACACCGTCGCGCTTGGCGGCAGCGGTCAGCGTACGAATCGCCACGCGACCGCCGTCCGACATGCTTGGCCGGGCCTCCTTGGGCACCAGCACCCGGCCTTTCTTGGCCTTGTCTTCGGGCAACTCGGCCCAATAGTCCGGCACGTCCGGGCAATGGCGGTATGGCAACGCGTCGCGTTCGGCCAGCAGTTCGGCTGCTGGCGAAGCGCTCTCGTAGATGGCTTCGCACATCTCGTATTCCCAATCCGACAGACCGAGTTTGGGCAACGAGGCGTCGTAGGATTGCGGGCGAGTCAGACGCGCGACATAACGCAGGTAGTCGGCTTTATCGTCGACGATGCCCGCGTCACGCATCGGCTTGTTGTTCGGCACCCAGTACCAGAACGCCGCTTTCGCCGCGGTGCCGCCGGGGCTGCCGGCCTTTTCCAGAATGACCACATCGTTGCCCAGCCAGCGCGAGAACAACGCGGTCGGCAAACCGCTGCCGCCACCACCGACCACGACGATGTCGTGTTCCCGGTCAAAGGGCAGTTCGTCGCTGGCCATGGCCCGTGCCGCGACGCCGGACAAGGCGGCGACAGCCGTACCGGCGGCGCCGGCCTTGATGAAGTTGCGGCGCGACAGTGCAAGTTTTTGCTGTTCTTCGTTCAATTTTTATTCTCCGGATTGAGTAGCGGCGACACAGGCCAGTCAGCGCACGTTGCGTGACTCACCAGTAATGCCAGAGCTGCACAAACAAGCCGTCGGTGACGGTGGTGTTGCGTCCTTTCACGCCCTTGGAATAGTGGATGGACACCTGGTCCCACATTTTCTGGGCGAACACTTTCTGTACGCCGGGCTTGAGCTGGAACAGCACACCGGCGCCGAGCGCGGTTTCGTTGGATTCAGAGAACGCGATGGCGTCGTTGTTGCGATCATCGGAGCTGAAGGTTTTCTGGTAGTCGGCACTGACGAAGGGCGTGACCTGGTAGGTCGGGCGATCGACGATGTTGTAGCCCAGGCGCAAGTTGGCGTGGCCGGTGTCGCCAGGTTCGGTGTGGTGCGGGCCATCGCCACGCAGGATCGCGCCTACCAGCAGGTCGATGTTCACCTTGCCCAGCCACTCGTTGTAGAACAGCGAAGGCCACAAGGCGTAGGTGTCGCTGCTGACCGAGTCCGCGCCAGTCGGTAGTTGCACGTAGGCTTGCGCGCCGATGGTGCGCAGCGGCGTCGGGTTGTACCAGACCAGGCCGCCGACCAAGGGATCGCCCAACCCGCTGACCCGCGTGCCATTGCCGCGAACCGCAATCTCCGGGAGGGTGATGCTGGCGATGAAGCCGGTATTGGGCAGGCCGTCCATCTTCCAGTAGTGCAACAACGACGTCAGGCCAACGTAGGTCTCGGTGTTGCTGCCGGCGACCTTGTTGCCGTGATCGTCAAAGCGTTTACGGTCGTCGTTGTATTCAAACTCCTGGCCCACGGAGTTGTAAGGCTCGGTGAAATCCGAACTGAACTGGAAGCTTTGCGGCCGGTTGCTGGCATAAGGAATGCCCGAGGCTTGCGCCGTCGCGGGAAACAAAATGCCAGCCCCCAGAACGGGAGCGAACAGGGTCGCAGCGCAACCCCATGCACGAATACTCATACCTGCCTTCCTTATTGTTATAGGAGCCAATCCCCCGAAGGGGCGTAAGGCCGAAAGCAAGGTATGACGTCTTGATGAGCCCTGGCTGGAGCTCCACCGGATCGTTGGCCGATCCTGGTGTTCGGCGAGATGGAGGCTACAAGCCCGCCACTGCACCAACAATTCCATTCTCGGCGACTTCAGTGTTTGCGTATTCAGAACAATGCTGCGGGGGTTGAACTGTAGGAGCCGGCTTGCCGGCGAAGGCGTCAGGTCAGCCAGCATCGATGTAGCATGTGCCGGCCCCTTCGCTGGCGAGCCAGCTCCTACAGGTTTTGTGGGGTCATTTAGTCAGCGGGTAAAGCTGTTCGTCGAACTGTGACAGTTTAGGAAACAGCAAGGGTTGGTCGTCGCTCAGGTGTTGCAGGCGCTGGTGGTAGTCGGCAAGGAATTCTTTGCGCGCCTCATCGCTGATGTACGGCACATGCCACGCCACAAACGGTTCCAGCACGTCGAATCCGACGTAAGCCAGGGTGCCACGCAAAAGCGGCCGCAGCATGTCCTCCAACGGACCGTGGATCGCCTCTTCTCCGAACATGTGCTCGCGGCCACCCAAGGTTACGGTGACCAACGCCTTCTTGCCGGCCAAGCCACCCTGGTCATAGAAACGCTTGCCGCCATAGCAAATCCCGGACACCAGCACCCGATCTATCCAGCCCTTGAGCATCGCCGGGGTGGAGAACCAGAAGATCGGGAAGTTGAGGATCAGCAGGTCGGCCCACAGCAGCTTGTCCAGTTCGCCCTGGATGTCCGCCGCCAGGGACTGGCTTTTCACGCCCAGGCGTTGTTCCAGGGCATAGACCAGGTACTCGGGGTTTTCCCGCGAGGAGAAGTCATCGGCGCTGGCCACCGGGTTCCAGTTCATCTTGTACAGGTCGCTGACCTGCACTTCGTGGCCTTGGGCTTCAAGGGTGGCAATGGCCTGGTCGCGCAAGGCGGCGGTGAACGATTGTGGCTCCGGGTGAGCGTGGACGATCAGTACTTTCATGAGGATTCCTTAGACTTTTTCCAGCGTAGGGTTTGAATTCGGGGTGGCGCGGCTGGCCAGCAGGCGGTCGAGCCAGTCGGGGTCCATTTGTGGTTCGGAGGAAAACAGCAGTCCGGTGTAGTCCTGGTGCGGCGGGGTGAAAATAGCACTGCGCGAGCCATGATCCACCACCCTGCCCCGTTGCATCACCAGCACTTCGTCGGCGATCGCCCGCACAGTGGCGACATCATGGGTGATGAACAGGTAGGCCACACCGAGCTGTTGCTGAATGCGGTTGAGCAGCTTGAGCACGCCTTCGGCTACCAGCTGGTCGAGGGCCGAGGTGACTTCGTCGCAGATGATCAGCTGCGGATCGGCCGCCAGGGCCCGGGCGATGCAGATCCGCTGTTTCTGCCCACCGGACAATTCACGGGGCTGGCGCTCCATGAAGGTCGCAGGATCCAGTTCGATCATCTCCAACAGCTCGGCCACCCGTGCACGCATGACCTTGCCCTTGAGCCCCAGATAGAAGGTCAGCGGCCGGCCGATGATGTCGACGATGCGCTGGCGCGGGTTCAGCGCCGTGTCCGGGATCTGATAAATCATCTGTACACGCCGCAATTGCTCCTTGCTGCGCTGGCGGAAGTCCGCCGGCAGCGGCGCGCCGTCGTACAGCACCTGTCCGTAAGTGGGCGGCAACAACCCGGTGATCAGCCGCGCCGTCGAACTTTTACCACTGCCGGACTCGCCGATCACCGCCAGGGTTTGCCCACGGTACAATTTCAGCGAAACGTCATGCAGCACCGGTTGCTGGCCGTAGCTGGCGCAAGCGTTGCGCAATTCCAGCAGCGGCTTCTCCTGCTGCGGCAATGCCTTGGGTTCGGTGCGGAAACTGCGCACCGCCCACAGCGACTTGGTGTAGTCCTCCTGCGGATCGCCGAGCATCTTGCGGGTTTCGGCCTCCTCTACCAGTTTACCGTGGCGCAGCACCATGATGCGGTCGGCCATCTGCGCCACCACCGCCAGGTCGTGGCTGATGTAGATCGCTGCGCTGCCGTAGGTCTTCACCGCATCGCGAATCGCCGCCAACACCTCGATCTGGGTGGTGACGTCCAGGGCGGTGGTCGGTTCGTCGAAGATGATCAGGTCCGGATGACAGGCCATCGCCATGGCGGTCATGACTCGCTGCAACTGGCCGCCGGAGACCTGGTGCGGGTAACGCTGGCCGATCTGTTCGGGGTTGGGCAAGCGCAGCACGCGATACAGTTCCACCGCCTCGCGCATGGCCTGTTCACGGCTGATAACACCGTTTTTCACCGCCGTCTCGACATGTTGATCGATCAGGCGATGGGCCGGGTTGAACGAGGCTGCCGCACTTTGTGCGACGTAGGCGATGCGTAAACCGCGCAACTTGCGCAGGGCTTCGGGTTTGGCCTTGAGCAGGTCGATGCCGTCGAAATGCACGGTGCCACCGGTAATCTTGCAGCCATCGCGGGTATAACCCATGGCGGACAGGCCGAGGGTCGACTTGCCCGCCCCGGACTCACCGATCAGCCCCAGTACCTCGCCGCGCTGCAGGGTCAGGTCGATGCCCTTGATCAATGGATGCCAGGCGTCTTCGTAATGGCCTTCGATGTGCAGGTTGCGGATTTCCAGCAAAGGTTGGGATGTCGTCATGTTCAGCATTCCTTGAGGCCGCTGGATTTGTGCAGCATCCAGTCGACGACGAAGTTGACGCTGACCGTGATCAAGGCCACGGCCAGGGCGGGCAGTAATGGACTGATGTCGCCAAAGGTAATCAGTACGGCGTTGTCGCGCACCATGCTGCCCCAGTCGGCGGTGGGCGGCTGGATGCCCAGGCCGAGGAACGACAGCGCACTGATGAACAGGAACACGAAGCAGAAACGCAGGCCGAATTCGGCAATCAGCGGCGCCGCAGCGTTGGGCAGTACCTCGCGGGTCACCAGCCAGCACAAGCCTTCACCGCGCAGACGCGCGGCTTCGACGAAGTCCTGCACCACCACGTTCATCGCCACCGCCCGGGACAGGCGAAACACCCGGGTCGCATCCAGCAGCGCGATCACCAGTACCAGCGACGTCGCATTGGTGCCAACCACACTGAGAATCAGCAAGGCGAAGATCAGCTGTGGAATGGCCATCAGGATGTCCACCACCCGCGACAGGCCCTGGTCAATGGCACCGCCCTTGATCGCTGCGACCAGCCCGCAGGTACCACCGAGCAGGAACGCCAGCACCGTGGTCAGGAAGGCAATGCCCAGGGTGTTGCGCGCGCCATAGACCAGGCGGCTAAACATGTCGCGGCCCAGGTTATCGGTGCCCAACAGGAACTGCCCGCCCCAGGGTGCGAAGCCCTCGCCCACCACCTGGGTTTCGCCGAACGGCGCCAATACCTCGGCGAACAGCGCCACCAGGATGTACACAACGATCACCAGCATGCCGAACTGCGCACTTAGCGGTGCCCGGAGCAAAGTTTTAAGCAGGCTCATGATCTACCCCTTTGGATGCATCAGGCGTGGGTTGCTGGCAATCGACAGCACGTCGGCACTGGTATTGAGCAGGATGTAGGTGGCGGCAAAGATCAGGCTGCAGGCCTGCACCACCGGGATGTCACGCTTGGCCACCGAGTCCACCAACAACTGGCCCAGGCCCGGATAGACGAACACCACCTCGACCACCACCACGCCGACCACCAGGTACGCCAGGTTCAGCGCCACCACGTTGACGATCGGCGCCAGGGCGTTGGGCAAGGCATGGCGGAAAATGATCCGCGACTGGCTGATGCCCTTGAGCCGGGCCATTTCAATGTAGGGGCTGGCCAGCAGGTTGATCAGGGAGGCGCGGGTCATGCGCATCATCTGCGCGATTACCACCAGGCTCAGGGTCGCTACCGGCAGCACCGAGCGCTCCAGTACCTCACCCAGCGAGGCGTTCGGCGAGAGATTGGAAATGCTCGGGAACCAGTTGAGCTTCACCGCGAACACCAGGATCAGGATGTAGGCGACGAAGAACTCGGGGAACGATACCGCGCTGAGGGCCGAGGTGTTGAGCAGACGGTCGAACCAGCTGTTGCGGTACAGCGCCGCGAGCATCCCCAGCAATAACGCCAGCGGTACCGAGACCATGGCTGCCAGCAAGGCCAGGCTGAAGGTGTTGCCCAGGCGACTGCCGACCAGATCGGCGATCGGCCGCTGGTTGGCCAGCGACACGCCCAGGTCGCCGTGCAGCAATTGCCAGATCCAGTGGCCGAAACGGGTCAGGGGCGGCAGGTCCAGGCCCAGTTGGGCGCGGTAGGCCGCCACGGTTTCCGGGGTGGCGGACTGGCCGAGCATGGCCTGGGCGATATCGCCCGGGAGCAGCCCGACGGCGAGGAAGATGATCACTGAAACGGCGAATAGCGATAACAGGCCCAATGCCAGGCGCTGCCCTAACAGCTTGAAAATACTTCTCATCGTGCAATTCCTTGAAATGGACACGCCAGTGGCGGCTGCGAACCGCACCTGTAGGAGCCGGCTTGCCGGCGAAGGCGACCTTGAGCCTTGCATCGGCAATTCAGACGCCTTCGCCGGCAAGCCGGCTCCTACAGAGGATCTTCAGCGCCTCAGGGGGGTTACGCCTGCCACCAGCGCTCGATGACGCGCAAGCCGTCGAGTTCGCCGTACGGCGCGGTCTGTCCGCCGTGAGCGACCTTGTTGGAACGCGCCGCCACCGAGCTGGCGAACAGCGGCACGATCGCCCCGCCGTCATCGCGGCACAGCGCCTGCATTTCGTTGTACATCTCGCGGCGCAGCGGCTCGTTCATTTCGCCCCGGGCAGCGTTGAGCAGCTGGTTGAAACGCGGGTTGTCCCAATGGGTTTCGTTCCACGCCGCGCCCTTGGCGTAGCCGATGCTGAACATGCGGTCGGCGGTCAGGCTGCTGTACCAGAACGAAGTGGTGAAGGGTTGCTTCATCCACACGTTGGAGAAAAAGCCGTCGGCGGGCTCGCGCACCACGTCGATGTCGATCCCCGCCGCACGCGCCTGCTCCTTGAACAGCACCGAGGCATCCACTGCCCCGGTGTACGCCGCGTCGGAGGCCTGCAGGCGGACCTTGAGCGAATCCAGGCCGGCCTGCTTGAGGTGAAAGCGCGCCTTGTCCGGGTCGTAGGTGCGTTGTTCCAGCGCCGTATTGATGAAGCGGCTGCCGGGCTGGATCGGGTGATCGTTGCCCACCAGGCCATAGCCGTACAGCACCGACGCCAGCAGGGTTTCGCGGTTGATCGCGTGCTTCATCGCCAGGCGCACGTCGTTGTTCTGGAACACCTGGCTGTCGGTGAGCATCGGGAAGGTGTAGTGCTGGGCGCCCTTGGTTTCCTCGATGACCAGGTTCGGGTTGCGCTTGAGCAGCGCCACGGTCTTGAGGTCGACCTTGTTGATCACGTCCACTTGCCCGGTGACCAGTGCATTGACCCGTGCCGCGCCGTCGGCAATGGCGATCAACTCGGCGCTGGCGAAGTGTGCCCGTCCTGCTTTCCAGTAGTCCGGGCTGCGTTCCAGGTTCATGCGCACGCCCGGCTCGAAGTCCTTGAGACGATAACCGCCGGTGCCGACGCCTGACTGCCAGTCCGGGGTGCCGTCCTTGCTCGGCATGATCACCAGGTGATAATCGGCGACCACATAGGAAAAATCGGCGTTGCCCGAGTGCAGCTCGAACACCACGCTGTCGCCGCCATTGGCACTGACCTTGGCCACGTCACCCAGCACGGTCTTGGCCGCCGAGGTGGATTTCTCGCCCAGATGATGCTGGATCGAGGCCACCACGTCGTCGGCGGTGAGGCTCTTGCCGTTGTGGAAGGTCACGCCCTGGCGCAATTTGAAGGTCCAGACACGCGCGTCGGGGGTTGAGGTCCAGCTTTCGGCCAGCTCAGGGATCGCCGAGCCGTCCACGGCAATTTCAGTCAGGGTGTTATAGACCGCCGAGAAGCCGACGAAGGTAAAGGTATCGCTCCACGACCCCGGATCCTTGGAGTCGGTGGTGCTGCCTCCGGCCAGGCCCAGGCGCAGCACGCCACCGGCTTTTGGCGTCGATTCCGCCGCCATGGCGCCTAATGGCAGGCCCATGGAGAACGCCCCGGCCAGCGCCGCCGCTGCTGCACTGTATTTGAGGAAGTCCCGACGCGGGAAGCTGAATTCATGGTTCGCCTGAGTAATCTTGTTTTTGTTATCGCTCATTGCATTGCCCCTGATCAAAAGCTAATGGAATACCGGTTCAAAACCACGCAAGACACCGGGCCAGGGCCCGGTGCGCACAACCTCTGAATCGCCAACAGTCACACCTGGATCGCCTTCACTTCGACGAATTCATTGAGCCCCTCTTCCCCCCATTCACGTCCGTTGCCCGATTGTTTGTAGCCGCCGAACGGCGCCTGGTAATTGAATGCCGCGCCGTTGACAAAACACTGGCCCGCCCGCAGTTGTCGGCCCAATTGCAGGGCGCGCTCGGCATTGCCGGCCCAGACGCCGCTGGACAGGCCGAACGGTGAGTCATTGGCCAGCTGGATCGCCTGCGCCTCATCGGCATAGGGGATCAGGCACAACACCGGGCCGAAGATTTCTTCCTGGGCGATGCGCATGCGGTTGTCGACGTCGGCAAACAGCGTCGGGCTGACGTAATAACCCCGTTCGAACGCCGCGGCCGAATCGCCGCCGCACAGCAACCGTGCGCCTTCCTGCTGGCCGACCTTGATGTAATCGAGCACGGTACGGCGCTGCCCGGCCGAACACATGGGCCCGAGGAAACTTTGCGGGTCGAGGGGGTCGCCCAGCTTCAGGCCCAGGGTTTCGGCCAGCGCCAGTTCCACCGCTTCGGCATAGCGGCTGGCCGGCAGCAGCATGCGGGTCAGCGCCGTGCAGGTCTGGCCGGAGTTGATCATCACGTCCTGCACGCCATAACGCACCGCAGCGGCCAGGTCGGCGTCCTCGGCGATCAGCAGCGGCGACTTTCCGCCCAGCTCCAGGCACACGCGCTTGACCGAAGGCGCCGCCGCTTGCGCGACCCGCACCCCGGCGCCGGTGGAACCGGTGAACGACACCATGTCCACGTCCGGGTGTTTGGCCAACGCTTCGCCGACTTTCGAACCGGGTCCGCTGACCAGGTTGAACACCCCGGCCGGCAGGCCGATGGCCTCGATCATCTGCGCCAGTAAAAAGGCGTGCAGCGGCGTTTCCTGGCTCGGCTTGACCACCACCGTGCACCCGGCGGCCAGGGCCGGCGCGAGTTTGCCGATCAACTGGTGCAGCGGGTAATTCCACGGATTGATGAACGCACAGACGCCCACCGCCTCGCGAATCACCAGCGAGTTGCCGACCTCGCGCACTTCGTCCATCAGGCCGGCGAGTTCGACGTACTGCTCAAGGCCCATGATCGGCCCGTCCACCTGCACCGAGCGGCACCACTGCACCGGCATCCCCAGTTCAGTGGTGATCACCGCGGCCATTTCATCGGCGCGGGCGCGCAGTTGTTCGGCCAGTGCGCGGATGTAGCCGGCACGCACGCTCGACGGCGTCCGCGACCACGGGCCAAAGGCCCTGCGGGCAGCGGCCACGGCCTTGTCGACATCGCGTTCATCGCCCAGCGGCACGCTGCCGGCCACTTCCTCGGTGGCCGGGTTGATCACCTCGGCGATGCCCTGGCCCGATGGGGTTGACCAGCGTCCATCGATAAACAGTGCCTTGTGGTTAAGCATGCGGCTGAGCCTCCATCAGTTCATGGGCACAACGGGCGATGCGCTGGCAGGCATCGCGCAGCGGTTCAGCGCCAACCACCAGGCCGAGGCGAATGTGCCCCGCCGCACTCGGTCCGAAAGCTTCACCGGCCAGCACCGACACACCGTGGCGATCGAGCAGGCGATCGGCGAATGCCTGGGCGCTGAGCCCGGTTTCGCGGATATCGACCATCACGAACATCCCGCCGTCGGGTTTCAGGGCGCGCACGCCGGGACAATCGGCCAGGCTCTCGCACACCAGGTCGCGGCGCTGGCGATAGGCTTCGCGCATGGCCTCCAGTTCCGGCAGGTTGCTTTGCAGCGCCACCACCGCGGCGTCCTGGATGAAGTCCGGGGAGCCGTAGAGCATGCACAGCGCAAGGTTTTCCAGGTGCGCGGTCAGGGACGGCGACGCCACCACCCAACCGACACGCCAACCGGTCATGGCATGGGATTTCGACAGGCTGTTGAGGGTCGCGGTGCGCTCGGCCATGCCCGGCAGGCTCGCCGGGCTGACGTGCTCGCCCTCGAACAGCAGCTCGCTGTAGACCTCGTCGGAAATCAGCCACAGGTCGTGGGCGATGCACAGTTCCGCCAGGGCTTGCCAGGTGCTGCGCGGCAGGCTTGCACCTGACGGGTTGTGCGGACTGTTCAGCGCCAGTGCGCGGGTACGCGGGGTGATGCGCGCGGCGACGTCTTCGGGCAGTACCCGAAAACCGTTCTCGGAACGCACCGGCACCGGCACCACCTTGGCACCGCATGCGCCGAACACCGCCTCGTAGGTGACGTACATCGGCTCGGCGACTATCACTTCATCGCCCGGATTGAGCACGCACTGGGCCACGCAGAACAGCGCGCACTGCGCCCCGGCAAGCACCGTGACCTCATCGGCCGAAACGACCTGGCCGCTGCGTTGCTGATGGCGCCGGGCGATGGCTTCGCGCAAGGCGCGCTTGCCGCGCACCTCGGCGTAATGGGTGTTGCCGGCCAGGAGGCTGTCGATGGCGCCTTGGACGATGGGTTGTGGCGTGTCGAAATCGGGGTCGCCCACGGACAGCAGCAGGATGTCTTCGCCCTGCTCTCGCATCGCCAGTGCGCGGTAGTGAATATCCCAGGCGGCGGCACCGTCACCGGCGATACGTTGGGTCAGATCGGAAAAGCGCATGGCCCTACTCCCTCTAAAAAGTTGAACCTCAGCGAACGCAGGCGTGCTTGAGTTCGATCAGGGTGACGCCGTTGCGCTTGAAGCCCAGGCGCAGGTCGGTTTGCAGTTCGGCGAGGTTCTGCGGCTGAGTCACGGTGCAACCGAAGGCTCGGCCAAGGGCGGCGAAATCCGGATTGCGCGGCAGCACGCCGATCGGCTCGATGTCCAGGCCGAGCATGTCGTCACGGATCTGCCCCAGGGCATCGTTGTTCCACAGCAGCACCACCAGGGGGCTGTCCAATTCCTCGACCGCGGTGGCCAGTTCCTGCGCGGTGTAGAGGAACCCGCCATCGCCCACCAGCACCAGGCCCGGCCGTTGCGGCGCGCCGAACTTGGCGCCGATGCCGGCCGGCAAGCCGTAGCCCAAGGTGCCGTAGCCGGTCGGGTGCAACCAACTGCGGGTGGCGGCGCTGTCGAAGGCGTAGTTGCCGGTGTAGGCCAGCTGGGTCATGTCGGTGCTGATGAACGCGTTTGGCGGCAGTTCGGCAGCGATGCGATCAAGGATGGCTTGATGGATCGACTGCAAAGCGCCGTGGCTGGCCTTGACCGCTTCGCGCAATGCGGCGACCGAGGCAACTGCAGCGCTGGCATCGCGTATATCGTTCGGCAGACGCTCCACAATCCCCCTGAGGGTTTGCTGTGCGTCACCTTGCAGAGCTACCGCACAGGGGTAGAAATCGTTGAATTTGCGCGAATCAATATCCACCCGCAGCAGCTCGGCGTTGAGCGGCAGGCGTTCGCGCCAGTAGTCGGTGTCGGCCATTTCGGTACCCACTGCCAGCACCACGTCGGCTTCGGCGATCAGGTTCCAGCCCGGTTCTACGCACAGGGATGAACCGGCATTGAGCGGCGCCTCGGGTGGCAGCAGCCCCTTGCCGGCGACGCTGGTGAACAGCGGCGCCGCCAGTCGGGTGCTCAGTTCATTGAGTTCTTTCGCCGCATTCAATGCGCCACCACCGGCGATGATCATCGGACGTTTCGCGCCGTTGAGCCTGGCCACGGCTTGATCCAGTGCAGCGGCGGATGCAGGACCACGCCCCGGACGACGCACCACCTCATTGCTCCAGTCGCGAGCGACCGGCGCCGACAGCACGTCCAGCGGCACCGAAATGTGCACCGGGCGAGGACGCTCGCTGTCGAACACCGCATAGGCGCGGGCAATCAGTTCCGGCAGGTCTTCAGCGGTCAATGCGACGGCAGAGAACGCGGTGATCGGCGCGGTCATGGCGCGCTGGTCCTGGCACTCGTGGAGGATGCCCCAGCCCTTGCCGAGGCTGGCCGTCTGGTTGACGCTGGAAATCACCAGCATCGGAATCGAGTCGGCGTAAGCCTGGCCGATACCGGTGGCGGCGTTGGTCACGCCGGGGCCGGTGATGACGAAGCACACCCCGGGTTTGCCACTGACCCGGGCATAGCCGTCGGCCATGAAACTGGCGCCCTGCTCATGACGGGTCAGCACGTGGCGGATGCCGCTGCCGGGCAGGCCGCGATACAGCTCAAGGGTGTGCACGCCGGGAATGCCGAACACGGTGTCGACGCCGTAGTTGGCCAGCAGGCGCACCAGCGCCTGGCCACCGGTCAAGGGTTGGTCTTGCATGTTCAGGTCCTCACGCATGAGCGATGCGAATCAACGCATCGACCGCGGTCGTGCCAAGGGCGCCGACCAACAATGGGTTCACATCGAGTTCGAGCAACTGCGCGGCGTTTTCGCAGGCGTAGTCGGCCACGGCGCGGATGGCCGCCACCAGCGCGTCCAGGTCTGCCACCTCGCGCCCGCGAAAACCTTGCAGCAACGGCGCGCTGCGCAGGCTCAGCACCGCTTGGCGAATCGCGCCGTCGGTGGTCGGCAGCAACAGGCTGCGACTGTCCTTGAGCAACTCCACCAGGATCCCGCCCGCGCCAATCACCAGCGCCAGGCCAAAATCGTTTTCGCGCTTGATGCCGACGATCAGCTCCGCCAGCGGCGGCTTGGCCATCGGCTCCAGCAGCACCTGATCGAACGGCACGCCCGGCGCGTAGGCGGCAATGTTCGCCCGCATATTGTCCAGGGCAGCGCTCAGTGCGGCGCCGTCCTTGAGGCTCAGGGCCACGGCACCGGCTTCGGTCTTGTGCGGCAACTGTTCGCTCACGGCTTTCAATACCAGCGGAAAACCCAGTGCTTGGGCTTCCTTGAGCGCGTTATCCGGGCTGCTCAATACTCCATTGGGTGTCGGTAGACCAAACATGCGCAACGCCTGTTTCGAATCCCATTCATTGAGCAACCGACCTTCGCCTTCCAGCGCCTGCGGGCAGAACGGCACCAGGGCCGATTCGCCCAGCGTGAGCAACGCCTGACGGTTGCGCTGATAACCGGCGATGCGGCCCCAGGCAGCCAGGCCATCTTCCACGCCTTGCAATGCCGCCACTCCTTGGGCATGCAAGTGCTCGCGGGCGTGGGCCGGTAACAGCTCCGGGAATGCCGAGGTGACAAAGCCGGTCTTGCCGTGCCGCGCCAGCGCCTTGCAGTACAGGTCCAGCAGCAGGTCGCACTCCTTGCGCTCGCCGGTAAACTCAGCCGGATAATCCAGTACCAGCATCGCCGCATCGGCTTCGGTGCGCAGCGCGCTGTCGAGCATACGGTTCAGGGCTTCGCCGTCGCCCCAGATGGCGGTGGTGAAATCCAGCGGGTTGACCAGGTTGGCGTAGCTCGGCAGCACCTCGGCCAATTCGCCGACTTGGCCGGCGTCGAGCTTGGGCAGACTCAAATCATTGCGCTCGGCGTAGTCGGCGATCAGGCCGGCATCGCCGCCCGAACAGGCCAGCGCGATCAGGCTGTTGCCCGCCGGCAGGTTGCCGCAGGCTGCCGCTTTGAGGGTTTCGACAAAGCTCACCGGGCCGCTGACCCGGATCACCCCGAGGCGATCGAACAGCGCGTCGTACAGCGCATCGGAACCGGACAGTGAACTGGTGTGACTGAGGGCCAGTTCGGCACCGATCTGCGACACGCCGGTTTTCAGGGCGATCACTGGAATGCCCTTCTCCAGCGCCTTGTGCGCGGCGCGGGCGAATCCCGGGACGTTCTTCAGGCCTTCCAGATGCAGGCCGATGGCGGTGACGCGTGGCTCATCGAGCAGCACGTCCATCAGTTCCGCCACGCCCAGTTGCGCCTGATTGCCGACCGAGGCCATGTAGGCCACCGGCAGCGAGCGGTCGCTCATGGACAGGTTGTAGGCGAAGTTGCCGCTTTGGGTCAGCACCGCGACGCCCTTCTCCACCGCTTTGCCACCGTGGGCCACCGGCCACAGCGCGCTGCTGTGCAGGTAGTCGAGCAGGCCGTAGCAGTTGGGGCCGAGCAAGGCCATGTCGCCCGCCGCTTCCAGCAGTCGTTGTTGCAGAGCCTGGCCTTCGGCGCCGGTTTCGGCGAAACCGGAGGCGTAGCAGATCGCGCCGCCGGTACCGATGGCGGCGAGTTCGGCCACGCAGGCCAGGGTCAGGTCGCGGTTGGTGGCAATGAACACCGCATCAGGCCCGCACGGCAGGTCGGCAATGTTGCGCACGCAAGGCACGCCTTCGAGGCTGTCGTGCTGCGGGTTGACCAGCCACATCTGGCCTGGGTAGCCGCCCTCGGCGCAACGCTTGAGGGCGCGGGCCATGCTGCGGCCACCGACAAAGGCTACATGCCGGGGCGCGAGCATGCGCTTGAGGTTGTCACGTATCGTCTGGGACATGGGTATTCTCCGGGGCGATCAGCGCAACAGCGGCCGCAGCAGTTCGCGGGAAATGATGTGCCGCTGGATTTCCGAGGTGCCTTCCCAGACCCGTTCGATCCGCGCATTGCGCCAAATGCGCTCCACCGGGCTTTCGTCCATCAGGCCCATGCCACCAAAGATCTGCACCGCCTCGTCGGCCGCGCGACCGAGCACTTCACTGGCGAACAGCTTGGCCATGCCGGCCTCGCCGTCGGTCATGGTGCCCTGGTCCATTTTCCAGGCGGTGTGCAAAGTCAGCAGTTCGGCGGCGCGGATTTGCGTGGCCATGTCGGCCAGCTTGAACGACACACCCTGGAAGTTGCCGATGGCCTGGCCGAACTGTTTGCGGTCCGCCGCCCACTGCAGCGACACGTCCAGCGCCCGTTGCGCCTGGCCCACGCAGTTGGCGGCGACCATGACCCGGCCGGCGGTGAGCCAGGCGTTGGCCACGTCCCAACCCTTGCCGACTTCGCCGAGCACTTTATTGGCCGGCACACGGCAGTCGTCGAAGAACATTTCGAAGGTGTGGTAACCGCGGTTGCTCACGCACTTGGGACCGCGGCGGATGGTCATGCCCGGGGTGTTGCGGTCGACCAGGAACGAGGTCACGGCGTTACGCTTTTTACCGTTGTGTTCGTAGGTGTCGGTGACGGCGAAGACGATGGCGAAATCGGCGTGGCCGGCGTGGCTGATGAAGTGCTTGCTGCCGTTCAGTACGAAGTCGTCGCCCTCGCGCACGGCGCGGGTCTTGATTGCGTTGGCGTCGGAGCCGGCGCCCGGTTCGGTCAGGGCGAAGCAGTCGATTTTCTCGCCCTGGATGCACGGCAACAGGTAGTCGTTGATCTGCTCGCCAGTGCAGGCCATGAGAATTTTCGACGGCCGCGCGACAAACACGTGCAGCGCCCAGGAGACCTTGGACAGCTCCCGTTCGATCAGGGCCTGGGACAGGTAGTCCAGGCCACCACCGCCCACCTCCTCCGGCATATTGAAGGCGTAGAAACCGGCGGCGATCGCCTTGCCGCGGATCTGCGCGGCCAGCTCCGGGGAGACTTCGTCGGCGCGGTCGACCTCGGTTTCATAGGGCAGCAGTTCCTTCTCGACGAAGCTGCGTACCGAGTCCACCAACATTTCTTGTTCTTGGGTCAGTTGGAAATTCATGGGTGCTACCTGTTGTTCGTGTGCAATGAGAGGTGTGCCGAGGATTAGCGACCGATAAAGCGTGCCGGGCGTTTTTCCATGGCGGCGCGCAGGGCTTCGGTGCCGTCTTCGCTGCGCCCGCACAACAGGCCGGCGGCCAACTCCGCCTGCAGTTGCGCAGGCAGGCTGCGCTCGGCGCCTTCGCGTATGAGTTTTTTGGTTTGGGCAAAGGCAAAGGTCGGCCCGGCGGCCAGGCGTGCGGCGAGTTCGCCGGCGACGCCCTGCAGTTGATCGTCGGCGCAGACTTCACCCACCAGGCCAGCGGCCAGGGCGCGGTCAGCCCCCCACAATTCGTCGAGGAACAGCAGGCGCTTGGCTTGTTCAGTGCCGATCAGCCGTGGCAGGTGCCAACTGGCGCCGGCGTCCGGGGAATAGGCCATGCTGGTGTAGCCGGCCTTGAAGCGTGCCGATTGCCCGGCGATGCGCAGGTCGCAGCACAGGGTCAGGTCCATCCCGGCCCCGACGGCAGTGCCGTTGATGGCGGCAATGGTCGGTTTTTCCAGGCTGTGCAGGCGGGTCATCAGGGCGTGGGCGGTTTCAGTCCAGCCGTAGGTTTCCAGTGCACCACGGGCTTCGGCTTCGGCCCATTCCGCCAGGTCGGCGCCGGCGCAGAAACTGCGACCGCTGCCGGTCAATACCACCACGCGCACCGCGGGATCGGCATTGAAGGTGTCGAGCAAGGTGTGCAGGTTTTTCAGGGTCGGAATGTCCAGCGCATTGCGCTGGGCCGTGCGATTGAGGGTGATCCGGGCAACGCCGGCTTCGACCTGACTGAGCAGAGAGTCGTGAGTAGTCATGCGAGTCCTCGAATTATTGTGATTGGTCTGAGGTGATGCGACTTGAGGCAATACTAAACGAGTGTTCAGTAAGGCGGCAATTGCTGGCGTAGTAAGCTGTAACAGGCCTGAAAAGTACTTAACATATTGTTTTTGCTAGCTTATTTAGTGATTGGCGGGATTGGGCCGATGCCGTTGTTACAACTTCGAACAACTGCCTACACGCACACCGCAGAAACAACGGTGGGAGCGAGCCTGCTCGCGAAGAGGGCGTCCCATTCAACATCTCTGTTGACTGATCCACCGCTTTCGCGAGCAGGCTCGCTCCCACAGGAAATGTTTATTAATTCAAGGGATCAGGTAGTCGGCAGGCTCGGCGCCAGCACCGCCCCGCGCTTGCGATGGATCAGGAAGTACGCGCCATAACACAACGCTATGAAGCCAAAGCCCCAGTACAGCGACGGCCGCTGGGTTTCATCCAGTGCCAGGAACACGAACAGCGAGCAGCACAGCGTGATGCACATCAGCGGCAACACCGGGAACCACGGCGCGCGGTATTTGAGGTCGCTGAGTTGGCCGCCGTCGCGCAGGTAGGCCTTGCGGAACTTGTACTGGGCCAGGGCGATGACAATCCAGGTCACGGTGCCCGACATCCCGCTCACTGCCATCAGCACCATGAACAAAGTGTCGGCGGCGACGAAGCTGGTCATCAGCGACACCAGGGCAAAACACAGGGTGATGCACAGGGCGCGCAACGGCACGCCACGCTTGCTCAAGGACGAAAGACTTTTCGGCGCCATGCCGGTTTTCGACATGGCCCAGAGGATGCGCGTCGAGGCATACAGGCCGGAGTTGCCCACCGACAGGATGGCCGTGAGGATCACGAAGTTCATCAGGTCGGCGGCGTAGGGAATGCCGACCATGTCGAACACCTGCACGAACGGACTTTCCATCAGCCCCGCCTGCTGCCACGGCACGATGGCCGACAAGACGACGATGGCCAGCACGTAGAAGATCAACACGCGAAACACCACGTTGCGCACGGCGCGGGGAATGCTTTTTTCCGGCTGATCGGTTTCGCCTGCCGCCACGCCCATGATCTCGCAGCCCTGGAAGGCATAGACCACAGTCATCATTACCGCGAACACCGCAGACAAACCATTGGGAAACAGCGAATCACCGATCAGGTTGTCCATCATCGGTGCCGGTGCGCCGTTGCTCAGCGGCATCACGCCGAAGATCACCAGCACGCCGACCACGATGAAACCAAGAATCGCCACCACCTTGATCCCGGAGAACCAGTATTCCGCTTCACCGAAGGCACGGGTCGCCAGCGCGTTGAGGCCGAACAGCACCACCACGAACAGCGCCGACCAGTACCAGATCGGCACCGTCGGGAACCAGCGGGTCATCAGCATCCCGGCGGCGGTGAATTCCAGGCCCACGGTGGTGGCCCAGCTCATCCAGTACACCCAGCCGATCATGAATCCGGTGGCCGGGCCGATGAATTGGGTGGCATGGGTCTGGAACGAACCGGACACCGGCATCTGCACCGACAGTTCACCGAGGCAGACCATCACCAGATACATCAGGAAACCGGCGACCAGGTAGGCCAGGATCGCGCCCACCGGCCCGCCCTGGTTGATGGTCACGCCGGAGCCCATGAACAGCCCGGTGCCGATCACGCCGCCCAGGGACAGCATGAAAATGTGCCGGCTTTTTAGTGCGCGGGTCAGCTGGATGCCTTTACGATCAGTGGTTTCGCTCATGCCCGGCACCTCGAGTCGGTGGCACGGGCAGCGCAGGACTGGACGTCACGACGCAGGGAGGAAGGCGCTTTACGGCAATTCATTATTATTATCTCCAATAAGCTTCGAAGACCGCGCTGCGGCGGTTGCGTCGATTATTGGAAAGCCATGTAAGGTCGCGTTGTACGTAAAGATCGAAGTTGTAGAAAGTCGTAACAAATATGTACGTCAGCGCTGCAACAGGCCGTTGAGGGTCTGCATCGAACATTGCAGTTGCGCTTCGACAGTGGGCACCAGTGCACGAATTGCCGTTTGGTCATTGCCCAGCGCCGCCACCTCCAACGCGCGCAACACCTGGGCCAATGCACGAAACCCAAGGGAATCGCCGCTGCCAGCCAAACGGTGGGCAAGCTGTGCAACCTCGGTGCAATCGTCGGCCTCGATGGCCTCGTTCAGTGCCTCGCGATGTTGCAGGATCGAATCGTGCAGCACGGCCAGCAATCCCTGTACTTTCTGTTCGCCGAGCAAGGTGCGATGGGTTTGCAGCAGTGGCCAGTCCATCGATTCGTCACCTGCCGGCGACTCGACGGCCTGCCCCGCCAGCACCTGCCGCAGGTTTTCCAGCTTCAAGGGTTTGGCCAGTACGCCGTCCATGCCGGCATCCAGATAACCGCTTACCAGCGCTGGCTGCACGCTGGCGGTCAGGGCCAGGATGCGCGTCTGGCGGTTCAGTCCGTCGTTGCCGCGGATCTGTTGGCACAACTGCACGCCACTCATCCCCGGCAGGTGCACATCCAGCAAGATCAGATCGAAGGTCCGCGCCGCGCATGACACCAACGCCTGTTCCGCATCGATGGCCAGCCACACTCGATGCCCATCCCGTTGCAGCAGGCCCTCGGCCACTTCGCGGTTGAGCGCCACGTCCTCGACCACCAGGATGTCGAGTGCCGGCCCCGGCACAGAGGTAGGCACCGGGGCAACGGCGCCGATGGCCGGCTGCAGCGTCAATTCGAACCAGAAACAACTGCCGCGCCCGACTTCGCTGCTGACGCCAATGCAGCCGCCCATTTTCTCCACCAGGTGTTTACAGATGGCCAGGCCCAATCCCGTGCCGCCATAACGCTGCGCGACTTCTTCGCTGGCCTGGGTGAACCGCTCGAAGATCTTCGCCTGCATCACCGGGGCAATACCAATGCCGTTGTCAGTGACACTCACCCGCAGGTGTTGTCCTTCTTGACCTTGTGCCTGCGCGAGCAACGCCACGTCGACACTGACGTCTGCGCCTTGCGTGAACTTGATCGCGTTGGCCAACAGGTTACTCAACACCTGCCGCAAATATTGTTCGGCGCCATGATGATGGTCAGCCACCCGCTGATCCACCCGGCATTCGAGAATCGTGTCGTTGTCCAGGGCCTTGGGTTCCAGCAGCGTGAGGACTTCGTCGAGTAACTGGCGAATGGAGAAGTTCACTGGCTCAGGGGGGCTGGTACCCTCCTCCAGCTTGGCGAAATACAGCACTTCATTGAGGATGGTCAGCAGCCCCTCGCCGGCCTTGTGCAGCGCATCCAGGCGCTTGCCGTCCTGGGGGGCCAGACGCGCACCGCGCAGCAACTCGGCCATGCCCAGAATGCCATTGAGCGGCGTACGCAGTTCGTGGCTCATGGTCGCCAGGAAGCGTGATTTGGCGAGGTTGGCCGCTTCGGCTTCGTCCTTGGCGCGCATCAGGCTGGCGGTACGGCGTTCGACCCTGCGCAGCAATTCATCGCGGTTGTCCTGCAGGGCCAGGCGGTCGGTTTCCCGGCGGTCGATGTCACTGAGGATCGCCCGGCGCATGTCGTCGAGGGCATGGGCCACGGTGTCGATCTCGTCACTCTGCGCGCTGCGCCGCTTGTCCAGGCGCAACGGCTCGTGCCATTGCCCGGCGGCAATACGCCGGGCAAATTCGGCCATGACTTTCAGGTGGCGGGTCACCAGTCGATAAAAAAGGCCCGACAGTGCCACCGCCAGCCCGCAGAAAAACACCGCCATCCACAACAGGTTGGTCAAGCCGGTGGCGTACAGGCGTTGATACACCGCCCCCAGGTCGGTGCTGACTTCCAGTTCGCCAAGATGGCGCAACGGTCCGGAGGGCGGTTGGTAATCCAGGGCAAAACGCTCGATGCGCAACGGCCCTGCCGGTGCGGGACTACCTTGCACCAGGTCGAAATCAGGACCGGTCAAATGCACCCTGGCGACGTCGGAGAAATCCACCAGGCCCCGTAGTTGCACGTTCAACTGCTCCTGGTTCAGATCCCAGAGGCTGCGCTCCAGGCTGGCCAGGTAACCGGCGCGGATCAGCTCCATGCGCGAGTCGATCTCGCGCATCTCCCGGCGATACTCGATGTACAGCTGCACACTGCTGGCCAGCACGGTAAAGCACAGGCTGAACAACAGGATGAACAGCAGCAGGCGCCGCAAAAGACCACCGGGACGCGCGCGAATCATTGCGCATCCGCCGGCAGGCTGATCATGTCGCGGTAAGTGACTTCGCTTTCATTGAGCAGGCGCTCGACATCACCGGCCTCCACCATGCGCTGCAATTGCGCATCAATCTGCGGCATGCGCGCGGACAACGGCGAACGGCGGGAAACGGCGACCCGCAGGTAATCCACGCTCAGGGCCCTGGGCAAGGCCACGATGTCTTGGGCGCCGGGCAGGTTGGCCACGTACAACTCGCCGGTGCGGCGCTCCTGGGTGATGAAATCGATGCGCCCGCGAATCAGCTTGCCGAAGTTCTGGCCGCTGCTGGCGACCCATTCGATGTTGTTGTGCTGCGCGACCATGCGATCGAACGCCACGCCGTAGCTTTCACCAAACAGCAAGCCGCCACGGTAATGCGCCAGGTCCTGCAAGTGTTCGAACTTCACCGGATGTTGGCGATTGACGAACAACGCCACCTCTTCGCGCAGCACCGGCACGGTGGAAAACAGCATGCTCTGTTCCCGCTGCGCAGTGCTGTAGGCCAGCACCACATCGACACGGCCTTCGGCGGCGTCCAGCAGACAGCGTTTCCAGTTGCCCAACACCACGGTCTCGACCTCATAGCCGAGCTGGCCGAACAACTGCTTGACCACGCTCGGCGCCAGGCCGCGGACTTGTTTGCCGTCGCTCCAGGAAATCGGCGGGTACACCGGGTAATCGCAGTAGCGGATTTTTTCCGCCGCCTGCGCGCTGGTCGTCGACAGAGCCAGCCACATTACCAGCACCCACCAGAGCCTGCGCCCCACCGCCGTCACGCCGCCAGGCTGGCAGTGAAGAGGTAGCCGGCGCCATGGATGGTGATGATCAGCTGCGGTTCGGCGGGATCGTCATGCAACTTGCGGCGCAGGCGCCCGACCAGCACGTCGATCGAGCGGTCGTTGGGCACCCATTCGCGGTTGCGGATCTGGTCCATCAACTGGTCGCGGCTGAGGGTGTGGCCGCTGTTGCGCAAGAACACGCTGAGCAACTGGTATTCGCCGTGGGTCAGCAAGGTCTCGCTGCCGGCCGGGTCGATCAGCCGCCGGCGGTCGGTGTCCAGCGCCCAGTCGGCGAACTGTTTGACCGGTTTGGCGACGGCGGCAACCGGTTGTGGTGCCTGCGCATGGCGGACCCGGCGAATCAGGTTTTTCGCCCGGGACACCAGTTCCCGCGGGTTGAGGGGTTTGATCACGTAATCGTCGGCGCCGCATTCAAGCCCGACGATGCGGTCGATTTCGTCGTTGCGCCCGGTGATCAGGATGATGCCGACTTCCGATCGCACCCGCAGTTCGCGGGTCAGGGTCAGGCCGTCTTTACCCGGCAGGCGGATATCGAGCATGACCAGGTCGACCGCCTGGTTGGCCAGGAAGGTTTCGGCCAGTTCCGCCGTGGCGGCACAATGCACGTCGTAGCCCTCCCGGGACAGGTAGGCATGCAACAGTTCGCGAATCAGCGGATCGTCATCGACGATCAGTACCCGAGGAGTCATTGCTGGGTGTCCTGCTTGTTTCTTATTAGAGGGACTGCATCAGCGGCAGAGAGTAGCCACTGCTGAACGGGTGATCAACAGCTGCTCGTCTGCTGGCAAAACCGCTGGCGGCCACCGGCCTGCAAACCGTCGACCCAGGCCTCGCAGATCTGCATGCCCTGTTCGGGGGTAAAAGTCCCCGGATTGAGCCCGGACTCGAGCCACAAGCCATCGAGCAGTGCGCTGAGGCTGATCGCCGCCAGGTCGGCATCGAAGTGCTCCCAGCCCTCCTCCTGCGCCAACTCCCGGAGCACCTTGCCGAGGATCGCGCGGTACTCGCCATAGGAATGATCGTGGGCCTGGTTGATCGCCTCGGCGGTTTTTACCGCGCCCCAGAAGGCAAGCCAGGCGTCGATCAATTGCGGGTCGAGCAATTCGGCGGAGAACGATCCGCGGAAAAACGCCGACAGGCGTTCGCGGGCATTGGGTGCCGCCTGCTCCATGGCATCGCGCAGCAGGGTCATGACGCGCCCGGTGATCGCCATGTACGCCTCGGCCACCAGTTCGTCCTTGCCCGAATAGTGATGGCTGATCAGCCCCACCGACACTCCGGCCTCAGCAGAAATCTTGCGAATCGACGCTCCCTGGAAACCATGGCGCTTGAGGCACACCAGCGTCGCCTCGATCAGATTGGCCTTGCGCAACTCCGGTTCCATGCGGGAAAAACGGGCTTCCTGGTTCATGGGCAACGCTCCTGGTTTGTCGATCGTTGAACGACTGTACAGCAAGAAGGTGGCATGGCTCCAGTCAGGCGTTTGTCAGATGGACAGTAGCGCGCCCATCGCGGGCTTGCCAGCGATGAGGCCAGCCCGAACAACCGAAGTTCCAGATCAATCCCGATAATCCGGCGCCACCCGCTCCAGCAATCTCAACAACGCCGCCCACGCCAGTTGCATCGCATCCGGATCATTCAGCTCCCCCTCTCCCAGCGCCCGCTCCGGTTCGTTGAACTGGCGCTCGGTGTGCGCGCACACCTCGGCCGGCGGCAACACCAGCTCGCCAGCCGCTTGCGCCGCCAGCTGGATTTCGCAAGCCTTTTCCAGGTAATACATGCGCAAGAATGCCTGGTTCACGGTTTCGCCGACGGTCAGCAGCCCATGGTTGCGCAGCATCAGCACGGGTTTGTCGCCCATGTCCGCTACCAGCCGTTGCTGCTCGCTCAGGTCCAGCGCCACGCCCTCGTAGTCGTGGTAGGCAACGCGACCGTAGAACTCCATGGAAATCTGATTAACCGGCAACAATCCGCACTTGAGCGCGGCCACCGCGCAACCGGACTTGGTGTGGGTGTGCAGCACGCACTGCGCGTCTTCACGCGCGCCATGAATGGCGCTGTGAATGACAAAGCCGGCGGGATTCACCGGGTACGGCGATGGCTCGACGGCGCGGCCATCGAGATCGATCTTGACCAGGTTGGACGCGGTGATTTCGTCGAACATCAGCCCGTAGGGGTTGATCAGGAAGTGATGCTCGGGCCCCGGAATACGCACTGAGATATGGGTGAAGATCAGGTCGGTCATGCGAAAATGCGCAATCAGGCGATAACAGGCCGCCAGTTCTTCACGCAGCCGCTGTTCGGTGGCGCTGCGCTCAGGGGCAGTCAGCGCAGTGGCGATGTTGTTCATTGTTCGGACTCTCCAGGCTGTTCGGCTGGGCAGACAGTAAGACTGGACGCTTTGGCACGTCCAGCCATCCTCGCTATTTATTTGCTGGCCCAGGCGTTGAAGCGCTCTTCCAGTTCTTCGCCATGGTCGACCCAGAAACCTACGTCCATCGACAAAGCACCCTTGAGGTTCTGCGGCGCCGTGGGCACCCACTGCGCCAGTTTGTCATCGAGCCGTGCGGCGGCCTGGATGTTGGTCGGGCCGTAGGGGATCTGCTCGACGTATTTCACCTGGGCATCCGGCTGGTTGGCGAAAGCGATGAAGCGCTTGGCCTGGTCGACGTGCCTGGAGCCCTTGATGATCGCCCAGTAGTCCATGCCATACAGGCTGCCGGGCCAGACCAGCGCCAGATGGCTGCCTTTCTGCGCGGCGTCGGCAATGCGCCCGCTGTAGGTCGAAGTCATCACCACATCGCCGGCGGTCAACCATTGCGGCGGTTGTGCGCCGGCTTCCCACCACTGGATGTAGGGCTTGAGGTCAGTGAGTTTGGCAAACGCCCGATCCACGCCCTGCGGGGTGTTGAGCACCTTGTACACGTCATCGACCTTGACCCCGTCGGCCAGCAGGGCGAACTCCAGGTTGTACACCGCGCGCTTGCGCAGACCGCGCTTGCCAGGAATTTTCTGCACGTCCCAGAAGTCCGCCCATGACGTAGGGGCCTGGGCGAGTTTGTCGGTGTCGTAGGCGATCGCCACGCTCCACACCAGCGCGGCGGAGCCGCATTCCTGCGCAGCCTCGGGGATCAACTGCTCGGTGCGCCCCAGGCGAGTCCAGTCCAGTCGTTCATACATGCCCTCTTCGCAGCCGCGCATCAGGTCCGGACCTTCGATTTGCACCACGTCCCAGTCGACGTTACCGGTGTCGACCATGACTTTGATCTTCGCCATCTCGCCGTTGTATTCGCTCTGGATCACTTTGCTTTGATCCACGGCGGCAAAAGGCTGGAAGAACGCCACGTCCTGGGCTTTTTGTCCGGCGCCGCCGTAACCGACCACCACCATGTCCGATGCTGCCTGTGCGCTGCCCAAACCCATGGCCAGGATCAACGCCAAGGGATAAACACCGTGCTTTAGCGTATTCGATTTCATCAATGGTTCCTCGTGCAGGTACCAGGCGACTACGGAGTCGGCATGGCCCTTTTTTATTGTTGGTGAGGTTCGCCCCAGGAGCGGGCTCGACACGAAACTACTCAAGGCATAGTAAAAAAACAAGTTGATTTTTTACTGCCGGTAAATTTCTATAGAGCAAACAAAAACGAAAGTTGATGCCTCTGTAGGCGCGAGCTCGCACCTACAGGCCAGCCCGCCCGGAGTAACCGCACCATGTCGAGCCCGACCCCTGCCTTCGCGCACCTTTTCGAACCCTTGCAGATCCGTGGCAAGCGCCTGAAGAACCGCATCATGTCCAGCGGACACGACACCTCGATGCCCACCGACAACCTGGTCAACGAGCAGCTGATCGCCTATCACCGGGCGCGCGCCGAAGGCGGTGTCGGGCTGATCGTGCTGCAAGTGGCCGGGGTGCATGACAGTGCGCGCTACACCTCCCACGTGCTGATGGCCACCGACGATGAATGCATCGAGGGCTACCGCAAACTCGCGCAAACCTGCCATGCCCACGGCACCGTGGTGCTGTCGCAAGTGTTTCATCCGGGGCGGGAAATCATGGAGTCCAGCGATGGCCTGCTGGCAGTGGCCTACTCGGCATCGGCGGTGCCCAACGAGCGTTTCCGGGTCATGCCGCGGGCGCTGGACCAGGCGATGATCGACGAGATCGTCGCCGGTTATGCCGCTGCTGCCCGACGCCTGCACCAGGCCGGCATCGATGGCGTGGAAGTGGTCGCCAGTCACGGTTACCTGCCGGCGCAATTCATCAACCCTCGGGTCAACCGCCGCACCGATGGCTACAACGGTGAACTGGAACAGCGTTTGCGCTTCCTGCGTGAAGTCATCGCTGCGGTGCGTGCGGCGACTGATGAGCAATTCATCATCGGCCTGCGCATCTCTGCCGATGAGCGCGATCCTGAAGGGCTGACCGAAGACGAATCATTGACCGCCGTACAATCGCTGCAAGGGCAGCTGGATTACGTGCACATCGTCGCCGGTACTTCGGCATCCCTCGGTGGTGCCGTGCACATCGTGCCGCCGATGGCGATCGAAGCGGCGTACCTGGCCAAGGAGGCCGGCACCTTCAAGGCTGGCTTGAACATTCCCTTGTTCGTCACCGGGCGCATCAACCAGCCCCAGGAGGCCGAGTTGATTCTGGCCCGGGGTCAGGCCGATGTGTGCGGCATGACCCGGGCGTTGATCTGCGACCCGCAAATGCCCAACAAGACCGACGTCGGCCGCGTAGAAGATGTGCGAGCGTGCATTGCCTGCAATCAAGCGTGCATCGGGCACTTCCACAAGGGCTTGCCGATTTCCTGCATC
Organism: Pseudomonas serbica; assembly: GCF_028823535.1. GTDB lineage: Bacteria > Pseudomonadota > Gammaproteobacteria > Pseudomonadales > Pseudomonadaceae > Aquipseudomonas > Aquipseudomonas serbica. Next base: position 319,434 of record NZ_JAQIYM010000008.1, read on the forward strand.
CAGCACCCGGAAACGGGACGCGAATTGATCTTTGGTCACAGGCAGGCAACGAAATCACGCAAACGCATCATGATCGCCGGCGGTGGTCCGGCCGGCATGAAGGCCGCCGCCGTCGCCGCCCAACGCGGCCATGACGTGACGCTGTACGAAGCCAGCGCGCAACTGGGTGGTCAGGTGTTACTCGCGCAACTGCTGCCGCGGCGTAGCGAATTCGGCGGTGCCAGCACCAACCTGCAGCGGGAAATGGAACTGGCCGGAGTACGCGTGGTGCGCAATACGCGGGTCGACCGCGCGCTGGTGGAGCAGGAGAAACCGGACATGGTGATCGTCGCCACGGGTGCCGAACCCTATTGGCCGCTCTTCGAACGCGGTGGCGAATTGCAGGTGGTGGATGCCTGGCAAGTGCTGCGTGAAGAAGTGCAAATCGGCCGTTCGGTGGTGGTGGTCGACTGGCGCTGCGACTGGATCGGCCCCGGCATTGCCGAGCGCCTGACCCGTTCCGGTCATCAGGTGCAACTGGCGGTCAACGGCACCCACTGCGGGGAGAACCTGCCGCTGTACGTGCGCGATCAACTGGCTGGCGAGTTGCACAAACTGGGGGTTCCCATTACGCCTTATGCGCGCTTGTACGGGTGCGACGACAACACGGTCTACTTGCAACACACCGCCAGCGGCGAACCGATGCTGATGGAGAATATCGATACGCTGGTGCTGTGCCAGGGCCATCAACCGGTGGATACGCTCGGGGCAGCGTTGCAAGGCCTGGTGGAATTTCGCCGCATCGGTGACTGCCTGGCGCCGCGTACCGCCGAAGAAGCGATTTATGAAGGGTTGAAAGTCGCGTGGGAGCTTTAAGCCTGTTTATACTCCGGGGCTTTAATGACTGACCCCTATCTCTAGGGGTTTGGAACTTCGTATGAGCAATGACAGCAAGACCCAGGCCGAACCGCATTTCCTCGGCACGCGGATTCGCGGCCTGCGCAAACGCCGGGGCATGACCCTGGCGCAATTGGCGCAACAAAGCGAACTGACCGCCGGCTACATCAGCCAGCTGGAACGCAACCTCGCCTACCCGTCGATCCCGGCGCTGTTCAACATTGCCCGCAGCCTCGGCGTGACCATCCAGTGGTTCTTCGCCAGCGAAGCCGTCACCGCTCCCGAAGACGAAGGCATTGTCGTGCGCAAGCACAGTCGCCTGAACGTGCATTACGAAGACGGCATCGTCGACCAGTTATTGACCCCGCAAGCCAACCGCCAGCTGGAAATGCTCCACTCGCGTTTTCCGCCGGGCACTTACAGCCAGCAAAGCTACAGCCACGACGGCGAAGAAGCCGGCTATCTGCTGTCGGGCAGCTTCGAGTTGTGGGTCGGCGAGCGCTACTTTCAGCTCAACGAAGGCGACAGTTTCAGTTTTTCCAGCCAGCAACCGCACCGCTACGGCAACCCGGGTGAGGTGGATGCGGTGGTGATCTGGGTGATCACCCCGCCGACCTTCTAACGCCGGCCGCGCCCGATTGCTTGTGCAACACCGGCACGCTTGAGGGTGTCGCTCGGCAGTTCCTTGAACAACGCACGATAGCTGCTGGAAAACCGTCCCAAATGCCAGAACGACCAGTGCATGGCCACTTCGGCCACGGTGGTTTGCAGGGGAGTGCGGCTGAGCAGTTCGCGCCGGGCGCTGTTCAGGCGGCGCAGGCGCAACCATTGGGTCGGCGCCATACCGGTATAGGTCTTGAACGTGTGTTGCAACTGGCGTAGCGAAACCCCGGCAACCTGGGACAATGCCAGCAGATTGAGGTGTTCTTCCGGGCTGTCCGCCGCCCATTCCCCTACCCGCTTCATGATCGCCCGGTCCCCGGCCCGGCGCTGCAGTGCGCCCTGGTCGAGACTGACACAGGCGTTATCGAGGATGAACAGGCAATCGTCCAGCAGCTGTTGGGTCAAGGCTTCGCGGCTTGGCGGATCGTAGGTTTGCGACAACTGGGTCAGGGTTGCGCTGAGCCAGCGACTGAACAACCCGTTTTGCTGGCAATTGAGCGGCGCCATGAACAGCCCCTCCAACCGCGCGACATCCAGCCCATGGCGCTTGACGAACTCCGGGCCGAACACCACGGCGATTTCCTGGTAGTTCTCCGGGGTGATCCAGATGTTGCGACTTTCACCATTCAACACGTACAGCGCGTTGTCGCTGCGGTCGAAACAGAACGCCAGCGAACCTTGTGGCGCGCTGAAATTCTGCTCGACCCGGGTGTTCATGTGCTCCTCGTAGATCTCCACGCCCTGTAGATCCAGATAACGCACCAGGCCGGCGAAATGTCCCGGCGACATCTGTTGGTAATGCTGGACCCAACCAGGCGTAGCGCGAATTTGCTCGGCGACTTCGAAGGTACTGAATGCTTGAACCTGTAGTGAGTTGCACGTTGACATTGGGCGACCTTACGCACTCTTTTGGTGCGCTTTGTGCTGCTTAAAGTGGATAGATGGAACTGCAAGGCTCGCCCAAGATAGACGTCAACGCGCTACAGGGGAAGCGTCCTGCAGATGAAATCGACTTTCTCCCGCGTTAACAAAACCAATAACGAGGTCTTTATGAATGCCCCTTTCGATCAGCTGTTCACTTGGCTGAAAGATCACAAGATTACCGAAGTCGAGTGTGTCGTCAGCGACCTGACCGGCATTGCACGCGGCAAAATCGCACCCACCAACAAGTTCCTGCATGAGCGAGGCATGCGCCTGCCGGAAAGTGTGCTGTTGCAGACGGTAACCGGGGACTTTGTCGACGACGACATCTACTACGACCTGCTCGATCCTGCCGATATCGACATGGTCTGCAAACCGGTGTCCGACGCGGTATACGTCGTGCCATGGGCGATCGAGCCGACCGCCATCGTGATCCACGACACCTTTGACAAGTTCGGCAATCCGATCGAATTGTCGCCGCGCAACGTGCTCAAGAAAGTCCTGCAGCTGTATACCGACAAAGGCTGGCGACCGATTGTCGCGCCGGAAATGGAGTTTTACCTGACCCAGCGCTGCGAAGACCCGGACTTGCCACTCAAGGCCCCGATGGGCCGCTCCGGTCGCGCCGAAAGCGGTCGCCAGTCGTTCTCCATCGACGCCGCCAACGAATTCGACCCGTTGTTCGAAGACGTCTATGACTGGTGCGAACTCCAGGGCCTGGACCTCGACACGCTGATCCACGAAGACGGTCCGGCGCAGATGGAAATCAATTTCCGCCATGGCGATGCCCTGGACCTGGCCGACCAGATCACCGTGTTCAAGCGCACCATGCGCGAGGCCGCCCTCAAGCACAATGTCGCGGCCACCTTCATGGCCAAGCCGGTCGGCGATGAGCCAGGCAGCGCCATGCACATCCACCAGAGCGTGGTGGACATTGCCACCGGCCAGCCGATCTTTGCCGATGCCGACGGCAACATGAGCGCGTTGTTCCTGCACCACATCGGCGGCTTGCAGAAGTACATCCCCAAAGTGCTGCCGATGTTCGCGCCGAACGTCAACTCGTTCCGCCGCTTCCTGCCGGACACCTCGGCACCGGTGAACGTCGAATGGGGCGAAGAGAACCGTACCGTCGGCCTGCGCGTGCCGACCTCGAGCCCGGACGCCATGCGCGTGGAAAACCGCTTGCCGGGGGCCGATGCCAACCCTTACCTGGCCATCGCCGCCAGCCTGCTGTGCGGCTACCTGGGCATGATCGAGCGCATTGAACCGAGCGCCGCGGTGCAGGGCCGGGCCTATGAGCGGCGCAACCTGCGCCTGCCGATCACCATCGAAGATGCGCTGACGCAGATGGAAGAGTGCGAAACCGTGGGCCGCTACCTGGGCGACAAGTTCGTGCGTGGCTACGTCGCGGTCAAGCGCGCCGAGCACGAGAACTTCAAGCGCGTGATCAGCTCTTGGGAGCGCGAGTTCCTGTTGCTGAGCGTCTGAGATCTTCGCTGTCTGTAAGGGCCTCTTCGCGAGCAGGCTCGCTCCCACATTTTGGAATGCATTCCCCTGTGGGAGCGAGCCTGCTCGCGAAGGGGGACGCCAGAACACCGAAGAATCACCTGAAGAATCCAATAACTCCAAGAAGGTATTGATATGCGTCTGTTGAAGTCCATGGTCCCGGCCGCGCTCGCGGTCTTGTTCAGCGCCGTAACCCAGGCGCAGCCACAGGTCAGCGTCTACAACTGGACCGACTACATCGGCGAGACCACCCTCGCCGACTTCCAGGGCAAAACCGGGATCAAGGTGATCTACGACGTTTTCGACTCCAATGAAACCCTGGAAGGCAAACTGCTTGCCGGGCGTACCGGGTATGACGTGGTGGTGCCGTCCAACCACTTCCTCGCCCGCCAGGTGAAGGCCGGCGCGTTCCTCAAGCTGGACCGCGAGCAACTGCCGAACTTCAAGAACCTCGACCCGAAACTGCTGGCCTTGCTGGAGAAAAACGACCCGGGTAACGCGCACTCGGTGCCGTACCTGTGGGGCACCAATGGCATCGGCTACAACGTCGACAAGGTCAAGCAGGTGTTGGGCATCGACCACATCGATTCCTGGGCCGTGCTGTTCGAACCGGAAAACATCAAGAAACTCAGCGCCTGCGGCGTATCGATGATGGACTCGGCGGATGAAGTGTTCCCCGCGGTGCTCAACTACATGGGCATGGACCCGCGCAGCGAGAATCCGGAAGACTTCAAGAAAGCCGAAGCCAAGCTGCTGAGCATCCGTCCGTACATTACCTATTTCCACTCTTCCAAGTATGTCTCGGACCTGGCCAACGGCGACATCTGCGTGGCGTTCGGTTACTCCGGTGACGTGTTCCAGGCCGCCAACCGCGCCAAGGAAGCCAAGAACAACGTGAACATCGCCTATGCCATCCCCAAGGAAGGCGCGAACCTGTGGTTTGACTTGCTGGCCATCCCGGCGGACGCTGGCAATCCGAAGGAAGCCCACGCCTTCATTAACTACTTGCTCGACCCGCAAGTGATCGCCAAGGTCAGTGCCTCGGTCGGCTATGCCAACCCTAACCCCGCCGCCAAGCAGTACATGGATCCGGAACTGGTGAATAACCCTGAGGTTTATCCGCCTCAGGCAGTGCTCGACAAGCTCTACATCTCGACCACCCCGCCGCAGTCGATCATGCGCTTGATGACCCGCTCCTGGAGCAAAGTGAAGTCCAACCAATGAACCAGTACACCCACGAACACGCCCATTCCTATTACGCCGCGTCGGCCAACGGTATGGCGCCCTACCCCACGCTGGCCGAAGACCTGGTGGCCGATGTCTGCGTGATTGGCGGCGGGTTTACCGGCGTCAACACGGCCATCGAACTGGCCCAGCGCGGGCTCTCGGTGATCCTGCTCGAAGGTCGGCGGATCGGCTGGGGCGCCAGCGGGCGCAACGGCGGGCAGTTGATTCGCGGCATCGGCCATGACGTCAGCGGTTTCGCCAGGCATGTCGGTGCTGAGGGGGTGCGCTACCTGGAACAGGCCGGGACTGAATCGGTGCAGTTGGTGGGCAATCGTATCCGTGAGCACGGCATCGATTGCGACCTGCGCTGGGGTTTCTGCGAACTGGCCAACACCCCGGCACAGTTCGCCGGGTTGAAAGCCGAACACGCTGCGCTCAAGGAATCGGGTTACGCCCCTGAAACCCGCCTGGTCGAAGCCGCGCAGATCCGTGAGCAGGTCGTGAATAGCGGTGTGTACGCCGGCGGGCTGGTCGACATGGGCTCGGGGCACTTGCATCCGCTGAACCTGGTCCTTGGCGAAGCGCAGCTCGCGTCATCCCTCGGCGTACGAATTTTCGAGCAAAGCCCGGTGCTGGAGCTGGTCCACGGCAGCACCGTGCAGGTTCGATGCGCCGGTGGCACGGTACGCGCCGGCACTCTGGTCCTGGGTTGCAACGCGCATCTGGAAGAACTCGAACCGAAACTGAGCGGTAAGGTGCTCCCGGCGGGCAGCTACATCATCGCCACCGAACCCTTGCCGGCGGACGTTGCCGCGCAGCTGATCCCGCACAACCTGGCGCTGTGCGACCAGAAAGTCGGCCTGGATTACTACCGGCTCTCGGCGGACCGGCGTCTGTTGTTCGGCGGGGCCTGCCATTACTCCGGGCGTGATCCAGCGGATATCAGCGCCTACATGCGCCCGCAAATGCTCAAGGTCTTCGCGCAACTGGCGAATGTGCGCATCGACTATCAATGGGGCGGGAAGATCGGTATCACCGCCAACCGCTTCCCCCAGGTCGGGCGCTTGAGCCAGCACCCTAACGTGTTCTACGCCCAGGGCTACTCGGGCCATGGCCTGAACGTCACCCACTGGTGCGCGAAATTGTTGGGCGAAGCGGTCCATGCCGGCCACAGCAAGGGCTTCGACGTGTTCAGCGCCGTGCCGCACATGACCTTCCCGGGCGGCCGTGTCCTGCGTTCGCCACTGCTGGCCCTGGGCATGCTCTGGTATCGCATGCGCGAAGTACTGGGCTGACACCGCCCCCTGTAGGAGCTGGCTTGCCAGCGATGTCGACCGAAAGAACAACACAATGTTCAAGGCCGCCATCGCTGGCAAGCCAGCTCCTACAGAGTTACCGATCATTTCCCATCTCTTTGTTTAGCCTTTCGATTTGCTCAATTGCGAGTCACTTCTATATTGAGGGGGTGCTCTGAACTTCCTGCCTCCTGTTGAGCTTGGCCTATGGCAACGACCGATCAGCTGATCATCTGCGAGCACTGCGACAGCGTGTACGAAAAAGTGACGCTCGCCAAATACCAGAAAACCCTGTGCGAACGCTGCGGTGGCGTGCTTCAGCGTTACAACGGCCTGACCGTGGAGCAACGCCTGGCGTTGACCTTCACCGCGTTGATGCTGTGGATTTTCGCTAATTTCTATCCGGTCATGAGCATCAGCCTGAAAGGCCTGAAAAACAGCGCGACCCTATGGGATTCGGTGTTGGCGCTGAGCCTGGGGCCCATTACGTTTATCGCTCTGGTGGCGGCAGTCGCCATGATCATCGCGCCGATTTTCCAGTTGTTATTGCTGATCTGGGTCCTCAGCTTCGCCCTTAGCTCGCGGCGCGCACCCGGCTTCAGGTTCTGCATGCGCTGGCTGGAAACCCTGAGGCCCTGGAGCATGCTTGAGGTCTGCCTGCTGGGCGCGATGGTCGCGGTGATCAAGCTCGCCGGGTTGCTGGATGTGCTGCCCGGCATCGGCCTGTTTGCCCTGGCGGTCCTCAGCCTGATGATGATCCGCATCGCCGGCCGCGATATCCGTGAACTGTGGGACATCGTATGACAATGCCGCCCGTTGCCAGCGAACTCAACCTGTGCCTGTGCCACACCTGCGGCCTGGCCTGTGACATGACCGCCGAACCCCACGAATGCGAGCGCTGTGGCGCCCCGCTGCATCGACGTAAAACCAACTCGTTGACCCGAACCTGGGCCTACATGATCACCGCCCTGGTGTTTTACGTTCCGGCCAACCTGTTGCCGGTGATGAACACCAAGATGGTCGGTAGCGGTGCTGACAGCACGATCATGAGCGGCGTGATCGAGTTCTGGCAGCACGGTGCCTGGGATATCGCCCTGATCATTTTCATCGCCAGCATCGCGGTACCGGGCGTCAAGTTCGTCGCCTTGACGCTGCTGCTGGTGACCGTTCAACGCAACAGCCAATGGGCGCTCAGGCAGCGCTCGCAAATGTACCGGTTCGTCGAGCTCATCGGTTACTGGTCGATGCTCGACGTCATAGTGGTCGCCCTGGTGGCGTCACTGGTGAAGTTCCAGGCGCTGGCCGATATCGAGCCGCGCCCGGGCATCCTGTTCTTTGGTCTGGTGGTGGTGTTCACCATGCTCTCGGCGATGAGTTTCGATCCGCGGCTGATCTGGGATAAAGAGCGGCAAAAACCATTAAATGAGGAGGTCACGGATGAAGTCACAAGCCACTGACGGGCCACTGGTCCCCGGGCATGCGCCGATCAAGACCCGCCGCTTCAGCTTTTCGCTGGTGTGGATCGTGCCGATTGTTGCGGTGCTGGTGGGTATATCGCTGGTGGTACACAGCATCTTGCAGGAGGGGCCGACCATCACGATCACCTTCAAGACCGGCAGCGGCCTGACCGCCAACAAGACCGAGGTGAAGTACCGCAACGTAGTGATCGGCCATGTGTCGGACGTGGCTTTGAGCAACGACCAGAAGAGCGTCAATGCGACGATCAAGCTGGACAAACAGGCGGAAAGTTTTACCCGTAAAGACTCTCAATACTGGGTGGTAAGGCCGCGGATCGGCGCTGGCGGGGTGTCGGGTATCGATACGCTGCTATCAGGGGATTACATCGGTGCCGATATCGGCCAGGACAATGCCCGGGCGAAGCACTTCACCGGCCTGGAAAACCCGCCAGCCATTACCTATGGCGAGCCGGGCAAGCGCTTCACCTTGCATACCCAGGACCTGGGCTCACTGGATATCGGCTCGCCGGTCTACTACCGCAAGATTCCGGTCGGCCAGGTCGTGGCCTATGCGCTGGATCCCGATGGCAAAGGGGTAAACATCGAACTGTTCATCCACGCACCCAATGACCAGTACGTCACCGAGAACACCCGGTTCTGGAACGCCAGCGGTGTTGACGTGAGCGTCGGTGCCAATGGTTTTGCGGTCAAGACCGAGTCCTTGTCGGCCCTGCTGGTGGGCGGCGTCGCGTTCCGTGCGCCGGAATACAGCCCCGACGACAAACCGGCCGCGGAGGAATATGCCTACGAACTGTTCGAGGACCAGCAAACCGCCCTCGCCCCGCCAAGTGGCAAGGGGCAGTACATGACCCTGCGATTCGACCAGGCCTTGCGCGGCCTCAAGGTCGATGCCCCAGTAGAATTCCTCGGCATCGAAATCGGCAAGGTGGTGTCGGTCAATCTGGATTTCGACACGGCAAAACGCACCTTCCCGGTCAACGTCGGCATCATGATTTATCCGCAACGCCTGGGCCGCGCGCACACGAAAATGCTCCAGACACTCAATCACGATCCGAACAATGAAGCCGCCGCCGTTCGCGTGATCGGTACCTTTATCGACAACGGCCTGCGTGCCCAGGCTCGCACCGGCAACCTGCTGACAGGCCAGCTGTACATTTCCCTGGATTTCTACCCTAAAGCCGAGAAAGTCGCGTTTGATCCCTCCGCTCGTCCAGTCAGTATTCCGACCGTTCCAGGGAGCCTCGAACAATTGCAGGAAAAACTCGAGGCCATGGTCAACAAGATCAACCAGCTACCGGTCGAGCGCATTGCCGCCAATCTGGACAGCAACCTCGTCGAATTGCGCAAAGGCCTGGTGCAATTCAATGCCAAGACCCTGCCTGGCGTGTCAACCACCTTGACCGATATGAGCAAGACCCTGCAATCGGCCAACTCGACGCTGGCCGACGACTCGCCGCAGCGGGAAAAACTCGGGCAGACCCTGGACGAACTCGGGCGCACATCGCGTTCGCTGCGTGACCTGGCGGATTACCTGGGCCGGCACCCCGAATCACTGATTCGCGGTCGTCCGGACAACGCCGCACCGATGGATATGCAAGGGCCGCCGAGCAAATGACCACAGGAGCAACATCCATGGCTTTTCCGCTGAAAATCACGTTGGTTGCCGCGTTGGCCTTGCTCGCTGCCTGCCGCAGTGATCCGATCCAGTTTCACACCCTGACGCCGGCCCAGCCGGCAGGCAATTCACGCAGTAGCGCCGGCATCCAGATTGAAATGCTCACGGTGCCGCCCCAGGTCGATCGCCCGCAGATCGTCGTGCGCCAGGGCAATACCGGCATGGCGATCCTGGAAACCGAGTGGTGGGGTGCGAGCCTGGTGGATGAGTTGAGCAGTGCCTTGACCGACCAGATGATCAACAACAATGCGCAACGCAAGGTATCGGTTCGCCTGGAGGTGCAGCGATTCGATTCGATTCCCGGTCAATACGGACTGCTCGACGTGAAATGGCGCCTGCGTACCAGCAACGGTACCGAAAACCTCATGGACATCTGCCGCAGCACCCTGCAGACACCGTCAGGGCCGTCCATCGATGAGCTGGTGGCGGCGCAGCAAAACAATGTCAAACGCCTGGCCGCGCTAATCAGCCAGGCAGCGGCGGGTACGCAGAAAAGCTGCCCTTCGACAAATGCCAGCCAGTAATACAAATCCCACCTGTGGGAGCGGGCTTGCTCGCGAAAGCGGTGGGTCAGCTTGCATCACTGTTGAATGCTAGACGGCATTCGCGGGCAAGCCCGCTCCCACAGGGTCGTTCAGTGTCCTTTTTGACGATTTTTTCTCATTCGCGGCTTTACATTAGCGCGCCTTAAACCTGCAAATGATTCGTATTGATCTAGAATAATTGACGACATTCCTTTGTCGATTCGCTTGAATCAGCCTGCAAGACAAAAATAACAGGAGCTGACGCCGCATGAAGTCCCCTATCCCTTCGTTCCTCAAAAAGGCCCTGCTGGTCACCGCCCTCGTGAGCGCCGGTCAGGTGTACGCCGCCGACAGCGTCGGCCTCGTGGTCTACAACGCCCAGCATGAAAGCCTGACCAAATCCTGGGTCGAAGGGTTTACCCAGGAAACCGGCATTGCGGTGACCTTGCGCAACGGCGATGACACCGAGATGGGCAACCAGATCGTACAGGAAGGGGCCGACTCGCCGGCCGATGTGTTCCTCACCGAAAACTCCCCGGCGATGGTCCTGGTCGACAACGCCGGCTTGTTTGCGCCCGTGGACAAAACCACCCTGGAGCAGGTCGACCCGGCCTACCGCCCAGCCCACGGCAAATGGCTGGGGATCGCTGCGCGTTCGACGGTGTTCGTCTACAACCCAAGCAAACTGCCGCAAGCGCAGTTGCCCAAGTCGATCATGGACCTCGCCGCTCCAGAATGGAAAGGCCGCTGGGCCGCCTCGCCCGGTGGCGCCGACTTCCAGGCCATCGTCGCCGCCATGCTCGAACAGAAAGGCGAAGCGGCGACCCTTGACTGGCTCAAGGCAATGAAAACCAACTTCACGGCCTACCGGGGCAACAGCTCGGTGCTCAAGGCGGTGAATGCCGGGCAGATCGACAGCGGCGTGATCTACCACTATTACAGCTTCGTCGATCAGGCCAAGACCGGCGAGAACAGCAAGAACACTGCCCTGCACTACTTCAAGCACAAGGACCCGGGGGCTTTCGTGAGCATTTCCGGCGGCGGCGTGCTGGCCTCCAGCAAACACAAGGAACAAGCCCAGGCGTTCCTCAAGTGGATCACCGGCAAGGACGGCCAGGCCATCCTCAAGGACGGCAAGTCGTTTGAATACGCCGTGGGCAAGAACGCCCAATCCAATCCGAAACTGGTGCCTTTGCAGCAGCTAGACGCGCCATCTGTCGACGCCTCGAAACTCGACAGCAAAAAAGCCGTGGAGCTGATGACTCAGGCAGGACTGCTTTAATTGATGCCCGAAATCCTGCCCGCGGGTACCGCCCAAGCGCTACCCGCCAATTTGCGTAGACGATCGCGCGGCGTGTTCGCGAGCCGCGGTGGCGCGTGGGTGGTCGGTTTGTCGGTGCTGGTGTCGTTGCTGGCGCTGCTGCCGATTGCCTACGTCATCGGCGTGTCCCTGCAGACAGGCTGGTCCACGGTGCTGACCCTGGTGTTCCGGCCACGGGTGGGCGAATTGTTGGTCAACACCGTGTTGCTGGTGGTGCTGACGATTCCCCTGTGTGTCGCGCTGGGGGTGACGCTGGCCTGGCTGACCGAGCGCACGGACTTGCCCGGGCGGCGTTGGTGGTCATTGCTGGCGACGGCGCCCCTGGCGGTGCCGGCCTTCGTCCACAGCTATGCCTGGGTCAGCCTGGTGCCGCCGATCCACGGCTTGTTCGCCGGCGTGCTGGTGTCGGTCATTGCCTACTTCCCGTTCCTGTACCTGCCGATTGCCGCGACGCTGCGGCGCCTGGACCCGGCCATTGAAGATGTCGCCGAATCCTTGGGACTCAAGCCCTGGGCGGTGTTTTTTCGCGTGGTGCTGCCGCAGTTGCGCCTGGCCATTTGCGGGGGTGCATTGCTGGTCGGCCTGCATCTGCTGGCCGAGTATGGCCTGTACGCGATGATCCGCTTCGACACCTTCACCACCGCGATCTTCGATCAGTTCAAATCCACCTTCAACGGGCCTGCCGCCCATATGCTGGCCAGCGTGCTTGCCCTGTGTTGCCTGGTGCTGCTGACCGTGGAGTCCGCTGCACGGGGCCATGCGCGCTACGCCCGGGTGGGTTCCGGTAGCGCCCGCGAGCAACGGGTCATAGGCCTGAAAACCCCGGCCAGGGTACTCGCACTGCTGTTGCAGTGCGCCACCTGCGTCCTGGCGCTGGGTGTGCCCCTGATCACCCTCGGCGGCTGGTTGATCGCCGGAGGCGTGCAGGCCTGGGACCTGGACGAGCTGCTGCCAGCGCTGCAACAAACCCTGCTGCTGGGTGTGGCGGGCGCGGCCCTGACCACCTGCGCCGCGATTCCGATTGCCTGGCTGTCGATTCGCCATCCGGGGCGCCTGCAACGGCTACTGGAAAGCTGCAATTACATCACCAGTTCGTTGCCGGGCATCGTCGTGGCGTTGGCCCTGGTGACGGTCACCATTCATTTCGCCCGGCCGATCTACCAGACCACCATCACCGTGCTGCTGGCGTACCTGCTGATGTTCTTGCCCCGGGCCCTGGTGAGCTTGCGCGCTGGTATCGCCCAGGCGCCCGTGGAACTGGAAAACATCGCCCGCAGCCTTGGCCGCTCCCCTACCCGTGCGCTGTGGCTGATCACCCTGCGCCTGGCCGCGCCAGGAGCCGCTGCCGGTGCTGCGCTGGTGTTCCTGGCGATCACCAATGAACTGACCGCCACCCTGTTGCTCGCACCCAATGGCACACGGACCCTGGCGACCGGCTTCTGGGCCATGACCAGCGAAATCGACTATGTCGCGGCCGCACCCTATGCCCTGCTGATGATCCTGTTGTCGCTGCCCTTGACCGGGCTCCTGTATCACCAATCGAAAAAAGCGGCTGGCCGATGAGCACACTAGAACTGCATTCATTGAACAAATTCTATGGCTCCCAGCGAGCCCTGGATAACGTCAGCCTGTCGGTGCCCAGCGGCAGCCGAACGGTCATCGTCGGCCCCTCGGGCTCAGGCAAGACCACCTTGTTGCGGATGATTGCCGGTTTCGAGTTCCCCGACTCAGGCCGCCTGTCGCTCAATGGCCAGACCCTGGTCGACAGCACCCATGAAGTGCCGGCGCACCAACGCCTGATTGGCTACGTCCCCCAGGACGGCGCGTTGTTCCCGCACATGACCGTGGCCGACAACATCGGCTTCGGCTTGGCGAGCAAAGGCCGCGAAAAGCAGGCGCGTGTCGCGCAATTGATGGACAGTGTGGCACTGGATTCGAACATGGCCGCGCGCTGGCCCCACGAGCTGTCCGGGGGCCAGCAGCAGCGTGTGGCCCTGGCGCGGGCGCTGGCGCAGCAGCCACGACTGATGCTGCTGGACGAGCCGTTCTCGGCACTCGATACAGGGCTGCGCGCGGTCATGCGCAAAATGGTCGCGCGCCTGCTGGAAGACGCGGGCGTCACTACCATCCTGGTCACCCATGATCAGAGCGAAGCCTTGTCGTTCGCCGATCAACTGGCGGTGATGCGCCATGGCCGGCTGGTACAGTCAGGCCATCCGCTGGACCTCTATCGCTACCCCGAAGATGAGCAGACCGCACTGTTTCTCGGCGACGCCGTGGTCATGCCGGCCCGGATCGAGGCTGGCTGGGCGCATTGCGACCTGGGCAGGATCCCGGTCAACAACCACCGCAACAACCACTCGGCGCAGATCATGCTCCGCCCCGAACAATTGCAACTGGCCAGCGTCCTGCCCGACGCCACGGATGTCACGGGCTGCCGTGCCAAGGTGGTGGACCGGGATTTCAGCGGCAACACCTGCACCTTGACCGTGGAGCTTCAATCACGCGCCCCCGACCAGTCCGTCGGCCGATCGTTGCTGGTACGCAGTTCCGGCATGTATGCGCCGCCTGCCGGCAGCGCCGTCCAGGTCTCGACCATCGGCCACGCGCACGTGCTGGGCGAGCCTTGATCCCTGAGCCTTGGCGCATGGCCGTCAAAGGTCGAAGCGATCCACTGCGCGGCGGCGCTCGTTGTCGTCGCGCACATCGTAGTTGGCGGTGGTCTGGATGTTGCTGTGGTGCGCCAGTTTTTGCGCGATGGACAGGTCGTGCTCTTCGATCACCCGGGTGATGAACGAGCGGCGAAAATCATGCGGCATGATTTTCACCCCCACCTGTGCGCCACGCTGTCGGGCGATGTAATAGATCGCGTGTTTGGTGATGCGCTCGCGGGTGATGTGGCTGCCGCGACGAATGCGATTGAACAGAAACGGGTCGTCTTCTTCGCCTTCCTTGAGCGTCGAGCGGCGTAGTTCCAGCCAGGCGTCGAGTTTGGCGAATGCCCAGGCCGGGGCGTACTTGATCAACTGTTTGTTGCCCTTGGCCGTGACGCGCAGGCTGCGCTCATTGAAGTCGAGCTGATTGAGGTCCAGGTTCACCGACTCCGATTTGCGCATGCCCGAACCGTACAGAATCGCGATGATGGCGGCGTCACGCCGGCCTTGTGGCCGAGGATCGGCGGCACAGACTTCCATCAGTTCCTGGATCAATGAACGCCGCAGGTTGCGCCCCTGGGACAGGCGCGTGCCAGCAATGCCCTTGACCGAGCGCATTTTCAGCAGGTGTTCCTGGCTGATCAGGCTCATGCGCCACGCTTCGTTCATCACCCCACGCACCGCATTGACGTACAGCGACGACGTATTGGGCGCATAGCCGTCGGTGCGCAAGGCGGCGACCAGGGCGATGACATCTTCGGGCTGCAGGTTGTGCCAGGCAATGTCCTCGATGTTCACCTCTTCGAAGCCCAGGCGGTCGGCGGCGTCCTGCAGGACATAACGCATGGTCAGTTGGCTGGAGGGCGCCAGTCGGGCCAGGTACAGGGTGAGCGGATTGGGTCTGAGTGCACTTGGATCAGTTGCGGGTAAGTCAGTCAAACGAAACGGCCTTGGATAAAGAGTAAACAGAAAACGCCATGGCGACAGGGATGGCCGCTACGCTGCCGGTCATGGCCGGGAAAGTCAATGTTGTGCCGACAACGGCCACGGGGGATCACGATAGACGAATTGAAACATGGCGCTGCTAAACCTTGACCGGACTCGATCGGGGCAGGAGCAATCCATGAGAATCAGTGTATTTGGTAGCGGCTATGTTGGCCTGGTACAAGCGGCGGTATTGGCTGAAGTCGGCCACGACGTGGTCTGCATGGACGTCGACGAGAAAAAGGTCGAGGGGCTGCAACAGGGCCACGTGAGCATTTTCGAACCGGGGCTGGCCAGCCTGGTACGCGAAGGCCTGGACGCCCGTCGGCTGCAGTTCACCAGCGATGAAAAACTTGCGGTGCAACATGGCCAGGTGTTGTTCATCGCAGTCGGCACACCGTCCCGGGACGATGGCTCGGCCGACCTGAGCCATGTGATGGCGGTGGGCGAAGCGGTGGCTCGGCACCGTGAACAACCGGTGATCCTGGTGGAGAAATCCACCGTGCCGGTGGGTACCGGCGATGCCCTGCGCGCGCATATCGACAGGTGCCTGATCAAGGTCGGGCGTCTGTTGCAATTCGATATCGTCTCCAACCCCGAATTTCTCAAGGAAGGCTCGGCCGTTGCCGATTGCCGGCGTCCGGACCGTATCGTCGTGGGTTGTGAGCGTGAAGACGTGCGTGACGTGATGCGTGACCTCTACGCGCCGTTCAACCGCAACCATGAACGCATCATGTTCATGGATTTGCGCAGTGCCGAGCTGACCAAATACGCCGCCAACTGCATGCTGGCGACCAAGATCAGCTTCATCAACCAGATCGCCGAGCTGGCCGAACACCTGGGTGCCGACATCGAATCGGTGCGCCTGGGCATCGGCGCCGACTCGCGCATCGGCTACCACTTCATCTACCCCGGCTGCGGTTATGGCGGTTCCTGCTTCCCCAAGGACATGCGCGCCCTGATCCACAGCGCCGAAGAGGCCCATTGCTCCAGCGACCTTTTGCAAGCGGTGGAAGCCATCAACCAGCGGCAGAAACACAAGCTGTTCGAGCGCCTCAAGGCATTCTACAAAGGCGAACTGCGGGGCAAGACCTTCGCGGTCTGGGGCCTGGCCTTCAAGCCCAACACCGACGACATGCGCGATGCGCCGAGCCGCCTACTGCTCGAATCGCTATGGGCCGCCGGGGCGAATGTCCGTGCATTCGACCCCGAAGCCATGCAACAAACCCAGCAGTTGTATCCCGATGAATCCAGGTTGATGCTCATGGGCACCCCGGAATCGGTGCTCAACGGTGCGGACGCGCTGATCATCTGCACCGAGTGGCAACAATTCAAGGCGCCGGATTTTGACCTGATCCGCCAGCGCCTCAATGCACCGGTGATCTTCGACGGCCGTAACCTGTACGACGCCGAGCGCCTGGCGCGCAATGGTTTCATGTACTTTCCGATGGGCCGCGGTGATTCGCGCAACTTGCCGATTCCGTATCAGCAATGGCCTGCGGCACAAGTAGTCGCCTGACAACAACAGCGCTAAGCGGTGGTTGTCGGTGCGCGGCCTTACATCAGAATTAATGAACTCAACCTTCATTAATATGAATTTGTCAGCATCGGAAATGAACGGCACACTGTCACCGTTCCTCCCCCAATAGTTGGAACAACTTCAAGGGCTTTCTGGGTTTCCCAGACAAGCCTTTTTTTTTCCTCGGTTTTTCAATGGAACGATGTACATCATGCTAGCTCGCTGGTTGCCCGCCGCTGTCAATACCCGCCCTACGGAATGGAGTCGCGCCGCCATCGGCATGTCGCTCGGCACCCTGTTCAGCGTCTGGCTATGCGGCCAGGTATTCGGCATGCAAGTCGCTCAGCACCTGGTCGGGCCGCTGGGTGCCTCGGCGGTGCTGTTGTTCGCGGTATCTTCCGGCGCGCTCGCCCAGCCCTGGTCGATACTCGGCGGTTACTTGAGCGCTGCGGTGGTATCGCTGCTGGTGGCCCATGTGCTCGGCCGGACCCTGGGCAGCGCCTGCCTGGCGGCGGGCATGGCGCTGATCCTGATGTGCTGGCTGCGTTGCCTGCACCCACCGGCCGGGGCACTGGCATTGCTGTTGGTGCTGGCGGACCCTGCGACCATTGCCATGGACTGGAAAGCCCTTGGCCCGGTGATGCTCGCTGCTTCGACCATGCTGTTCAGCGCCCTGGCCTACAACAACCTGACGCGCATCCGTTATCCCAAGCGTGCCAGCGAGCCGGTGGCCGTGGTCCCGGCCGACCACCCGCCCGTGGACTCCCAGGCGATCACCGCCCAGGACCTCAAACTGGCCCTGGCGGACATGGAGGCCTTCTTCGACGTCACCCCCGAAGACCTCGAACAACTGGTCCATGCCAGTGAGTTGTACGCCAGGCGGCGCAGTATCGGGGAAGTGCTGAGCCGTACAACGTCCGACTAATGGTCGATTTGCGCCTTGCCCTGAAGTGTCCAGCGGCTAAAGTAAAAACGTACCGCACAGAGTTGTCTGCCTTTCACTACGAAGTCTGGCTCGCCGTAATAGTCCAGTAGCGATGACACAGGAAGTCTGGCTATGGAGAAATACTCAACCTTGTTGGGTGGCGATGCTGGCTTTGCGCTTTAACAGAACCGCGCCTCCTTGTGAAACACCGCGATTCCCTCGCGTAACCTGCTGTCCGCAAAAAATGGCGCTTGGCGCTATAGCAAGTGATTCGCGTGCTTCAAGTTCCGCCAGCTCTCTGGCTCTGGTGGTTTCGAAACTTTTTTCGAAATCTACGAGAGGAACATCCAATGAGCACCTCACTCCTGCAACGGCTGGGCACGCCGCTGTTCGACCCCGGAAAACGTCACCATCTGCCGCTGCGCGACTACATGGACCTGACGATCGAGCGCATGCGCACGATTGTGCGCGATGGCCTGATCACCAACGACATGTGGCTGGGGCAGCCCCGCCAGTCAGACTTTCGACAGATGTACGAACGTACGGGGCTGGTCGGCGCTTATGACTATGCGCTGTTCTCGTCGATCGTTGACCACATGATCGCCGGCAACGCGCTGTTCGCCCAGGCAAGCGCGGTGCAAGTCGCGCGTTACCGCCAGGAAGTGATCGAGATGGGCGCGGTCTATGCCTTTGGCTGTACCGAGATCAACAGCGGCTCGGATGTGCGCAACTTGCAAACCCAGGTCACCTTTGAACGCCAGGGCCAGTGCCTGATCCTGCATACGCCTGCCCCGGCGGCCTGCAAGTTCTGGATCGGCAATGCCCTGCATGCCGCCCAGGTGGTCATGGTGCTGGCACGCTTGATCGTCGACGGTGAGGACGAAGGGCTTCACTGGTTTCGCGTGCCGATTCGCGAACAGGAAAACGGCCCGTTGTTACCCGGCATCAAGGCCATGGCCTGCGATCCCAAGGGCGGAATTCACGCGAACCAGGTGGCCGGCATTCGCTTCGACCGGATGAAGCTGTCGCTGGATGCGTTGATGCAACGCCACGCACAATTCGACAAGAACGGTGCATTCAGCAGTAACGTGCCCAGGAGCGAACGCCTGACCTGCGCCATGGAAACCTTCATCCAGGAGCGGTTGTTGCTCCTGGCCGCAGCGAGCAATGGCGCGAGCCTGTGCGCTCATCTGGCCTATCGTTTCGCCGGCCATCGCCAAGTGCAAGCCGGCACCACGCACCTACCCTTGTTGCGCAAACCGTTGATTCGCCAACGGCTCTACACCGAACAACTCAAGGCACTGGCGCTGAAGCTGCTGGAGCAGGCAATCGTGTCGAGCTTCGAAGCGCAATGGGATCAACTGCACAAGCGCAAGGAGCTGCACATCCTCGCTGCCATTGCCAAAAGCATCGGCACCTGGACGGCGCTGGATGTCATGGGCATGTGCCGGGAAATCTGTGGTTCCCAGGGTTTTCACCATTACAACCAGATCGTCACATTGCGCATGGACTGCGAGATCAGCGTGACGTTTGCCGGGGACAACAGTGTCATGGCCTATCAGGTGGCCAGGGATGCAATCACCCGGCCGCGTTTTGCCTCACGCCCCACCGCCAATGTTGCGCAGCGTATTGAAAAGACCCTTGTCGAACGCTGTAGAAATCCGGGTGAAGTCTCCCACCGACAGGCCGTTGCCCTGACTTACGCCCGTGCCCTGGACCTGATCATCGGGGAAGCCGAGAACACGCCTCTGGTCTCGCCCCAGACGCTGCACGACCTGATCGATGTGTTTGCGCCGCCGTTGAGCGAAGGCGGCCTCGTCGCCAACAGCACCGATCTGAACAGCCATGCCACCGAAGAACAGCTGGCGATGCTGGCAGCCTTGCTGGCGCCGCCGGCGGAACTGGTCAGTGCGCCCATCGATAAACCGGACTACATCCGCCAGTTCACCGCTGCACTGTACGGGGAGCAGTAATCATGGATGTTCAAGCGCTGCTCGACTTTACCCATCGCGAAACGGTGCGCGTCCCCTACCCGGCTTATCGCTACCTGCGTGAGCACCATCCGGTCTATTGGTGTCCGCACTTCAAGGCCTGGTTCCTGACCCGCTACCGCGATGTCTTTGCCGCTCAAGGTGACGCCAGGCGTTTTTCCTCGAACCGCATGCAACAGCTGGTCGATGCGCAGGTACCCGCGCAAAAGCGCGCGCAACTGGCGACTTTCGTCAAGCTCGCCTCCGACTGGATGTACTCCCAGGACGGTGAACCACACAAGGTCAGCCGCCACCTGTTGGGCAGGGCCTTTACGCCCCGTGCTATCGAATCCTTGAGGCAAACCATTCAGGACATCACCGATGAAGAGTTATCCGGCCTCGAACGGCAAACCGATTTGATGGCCAACCTGTTCAACCGCGTACCGGCGCTGATCCTGGCCAGGCTCTACGGCATCGCGCGCGAGGACGCGTTGAAGCTGCGGCGCTGGACCGATGACATCCTGATTTTCCTGGTCGGCAGTCTCGACCCCGACTATGGACCGGCGCAAGCGCTCAAAGGCGTGGAAGAGATGTACGGGTATTTTGCGGACGTCATCGAACAGCGCCGCAAACAGCCGCAGGATGATCTGGTCAGCCGGGTACTGGAGGCCAGCCAGGGCAGCGCGTCGAGCAATGAAAAGGTGTTGGCACAGATCGTCTTCATCCTGGTTGCCGGCTACACCACCAGCGCCGATCAGCTGTGCATCGGCTTGCTGCATTTGCTTGAGCATCCCCAGCAGCACCGGGCACTGGTGGCTGACCTGAGCCTGGTAAAACCGGCCATCGAAGAGATGCTGCGCTTTGATTCCGCGGGGTCTTTCAGTCATCGCGTGCTCAATGAAGACGTCGAAATAGACGGTGTCACGATGAAAAAAGGCGACCTGGTCTACCTGATGCGCGCCGCCGCCAATCGTGACCCGGCGAAGTTCGAAAACCCTGACCGCTTCGATATCCACCGCACGCACAACGATCACCTGGCGTTCGGCCGGGGTGAGCATTTCTGCATGGGCACCGCGTTATTTCGCCTGGAGGCCGAGGTGGTGTTCACCTCGTTATTCAAGCGATTCCCGGACCTGCAACTGATTGCCGACAGACCGGCAATATGGCGGACCAACAATCTGCAGTTTCGTGGACTCAAATCACTGCCCATTGATCTGGGCCAAGGAGCGCTGCAATGAAATTCGAACGCGTTTTTTCCGCGGCAAAATGGGAAACCGAAGCCTGTTACTGCCGTGCATTGAAGGTCGATAACCTGATCGTGATGGGCGGTACCGTCGCCTTCGATGACAAGGGAGAGCCCTTCGCCCCGGGTGATGCCTATGCCCAGACGCTGCGTTGCCTGGAAATCATTGAGGCGTCGATCAAGCAACTGGGAGAAGACCGCCGCAGTATCATCGCCACCCGCATGTACACCACCGACATGGCTTTCTGGCCCGCTATCGCTAGGGCGCACAAGGCGTTTTTCGAGGGCCATCCGCCCACCACGATGTGCCTGGAAGTCGGAAAACTGATCCTGCCTGAATACGTGATCGAGATCGAAATCCAGGCCTATGCGCACAAGGGGAAAGACAATGAAGCCTGAGCGCGCGACGACTGGACAATCAGCTACTCCCTTGACGGTAGAAAGCGCGCGAACAGCCTTTCGCGACTTGATGGTGGTTCGCGTGCGTGACCTGTCGATCGACAGCCATGGACGACCCCTGTCACTGCGGCTCTACACCCCGCCCGGGCAAGGGCCGTTCGCAGTCCTGATGTATTTCCATGGCGGTGGATGGGTCACAGGCGATCTGGACACCCACGACAGCTTTTGCCGGCTGATGTGTGACTGGGCAGGTTGTGCCGTGGTAGCCGTGGATTACGCCCGGCCACCGGAGCACCTATTCCCCGCTGCGGTGCAGGATTGCTGCGCAGCTACGCAATGGGTCGTCGAACAGGGGCTGGCCTCAGGGCTCGATCCGTCGCGAATCGGGGTCGCCGGTGGCGGCTCCGGCGGTGGGCTGGCGGCAGTCGTGTGCCAATGGGCCCGGGAGCGCGGCGCGCCGAAGATCGTGTTGCAGATGCTGCTGTACCCGTTGCTCGACTGCTTGAACCGACACCCCTCCCACCAGGAGTTCGCCGATGGACATGGGCTCTGCGCAGCCATGCTCGAGTGGTACATCGAGCACTACGTACCACCCGGTATGGATCGCGCCGATCCCAGGCTTTCCCCGCTGAATCAAAAACACCTGCACGGATTGCCACCGGCGTTGATCATCACCAGCGAACGGGATGTGCTGCGTGACGAAGGCCGCGAATATGCCCGGCGACTCATGGGGGCCGGCGTTCAGGTCCAGCATCGGGAGTATGCCGGCATGCTCCATGGCTTCATCAACTGGCCGGCGGCTCAGGATGAGGCCAAACGGGCGCTGCTCTTGTGCGCTCAGTACTTGCAAGCACAGTTTCACGATTGAATGCGCGCAGAGCCCGGGCCCCCGCCCGGGCTCTGCGCGTGCGCCAGGCAACTCCAGCCGCCGATAGCGGCGCCCTTTCTGCAAAAATGCACACACGACCTGCACTTATCCCGGTTGTACAAGGCAAATTTGCACTGGTACGATCCAGCATCGCTCGCGCGCGAGCTTCTTAACAAAGAACAATAAAAGCAGGGAGTTAGTGATGACTGCTCAGGTTTCTTCTCCAGCGACTTCGTCAATGGATGCCACGCAAAACGAAGTGCTGGCCGAGGTTCGCAACCACATCGGTCACCTGACCCTCAACCGCCCCGCTGGCCTTAACGCCATCACCCTCGAGATGGTGCGCAATCTGCAACGTCAGCTCGATGCCTGGGCACAGGATGACCAGGTGCATGCAGTGGTGCTGCGCGGCGCCGGGGAAAAAGCCTTCTGTGCCGGTGGCGACATTCGCTCGTTGTACGACAGCTTCAAAAGCGGCGATACGCTGCACGAAGATTTCTTCATCGAGGAGTACGCCCTCGACCTCGCAATCCATCATTACCGCAAACCGGTGCTGGCCTTGATGGACGGCTTTGTCCTGGGCGGCGGCATGGGCCTTGTGCAAGGCGCCGACTTGCGGGTGGTCACCGAGAAAAGCCGCCTGGCGATGCCTGAAGTCGGCATCGGTTACTTCCCGGACGTTGGCGGCAGCTACTTCCTGCCGCGCATCCCCGGCGAACTGGGGATTTACCTGGGCGTCAGCGGTGTGCAGATCCGTGCGGCCGATGCGCTGTACTGCGGGCTGGCCGACTGGTACCTGGACAGCGGCAAACTGGCCACGCTGGATGAAAAGCTCGACCAGCTGCAGTGGCATGACACGCCTCTGAAAGACCTTCAGGGCGTGTTGGCGAAACTCGCCGTGCAACAGTTGCCCGATGCCCCCCTGGCCGCCCTGCGCCCGGCTATCGACCATTTCTTCGCCTTGGCGGATGTGCCGAGTATCGTGGAGCAACTACGGGAAGTAACGGTCGCCGACAGCCATGAGTGGGCCACGGCTACCGCTGACCTGCTGCAGACCCGCTCGCCCCTGGCCATGGGCGTGACCCTGGAAATGCTCCGGCGCGGCCGGCAACTGAGCCTTGAACAATGTTTCGCCCTTGAGCTGCACCTGGACCGCCAGTGGTTCGAGCGCGGCGACCTGATCGAAGGCGTGCGCGCCTTGCTGATCGACAAAGACAAGAACCCGCGCTGGAACCCGCCAACCCTGCAGGCGCTGGACGCCGAGCACGTAGCGAGCTTCTTCAACGGTTTCGATGAGAGCGGGAGCTGAACCATGCACGATCTCGAACTGACCGAAGAACAAGTCATGATCCGCGACATGGCCCGGGACTTTGCCCGCGGCGAAATCGCCCCCCATGCCCAGGCCTGGGAAAAGGCCGGCTGGATCGACGACGCCCTGGTGGCGAAAATGGGTGAGCTGGGCCTGCTGGGCATGGTTGTGCCCGAGGAATGGGGCGGCACTTATGTCGACTACGTCGCCTATGCATTGGCAGTAGAAGAGATCTCCGCCGGCGACGGTGCGACCGGCGCGTTCATGAGCATCCACAACTCGGTGGGCTGCGGGCCGGTGCTCAACTACGGCAGCGAAGAACAGAAACAGACCTGGCTGGCGGACCTGGCCAGCGGCCAGGCCATTGGGTGCTTCTGCCTGACCGAACCACAGGCCGGTTCCGAGGCGCACAACCTGCGGACCCGCGCCGAATTGCGCGACGGCCAATGGGTGATCAACGGCGCCAAGCAGTTTGTCAGCAACGGCAAGCGGGCCAAGCTGGCGATCGTGTTTGCCGTGACCGACCCGGACCTGGGCAAGCGCGGCATCTCGGCGTTCCTGGTACCAACCGACACCCCAGGCTTCATCGTCGACCGCACCGAACACAAGATGGGCATCCGCGCCTCCGATACCTGTGCGGTCACCTTGAACAATTGCACAATCCCCGAGGCCAATTTGCTCGGCGAGCGCGGCAAAGGCCTGGCCATTGCCTTGTCCAACCTCGAAGGCGGCCGCATCGGCATCGCCGCCCAGGCGTTGGGCATTGCCCGCGCAGCATTCGAGGCGGCCCTGGCCTACTCCCGTGATCGCGTGCAGTTCGGCAAAACCATCAATGAACACCAGAGCATCGCCAATCTGCTGGCCGACATGCACATGCAGTTGAACGCTGCGCGGTTGATGATTCTTCACGCGGCACGCCTGCGCACGGCGGGCAAGCCATGTCTGTCGGAGGCCTCGCAAGCCAAGCTGTTTGCATCGGAAATGGCCGAGAAAGTCTGCTCGTCAGCGATTCAGATTCATGGCGGGTATGGGTATCTGGAGGATTACCCGGTCGAGAAGTATTACCGGGATGCGCGGATCACGCAGATCTATGAAGGGTCGAGCGAGATTCAGCGGATGGTGATTGCCCGCGAGTTGAAAAACTACCAGCTTTAACGCTTGAAATCTTCGCGAGCAGGCTCGCTCCCACATTGGATCTCAGCGTTATTGAGATCCCTTGTGGGAGCGAGCCTGCTCGCGAAGAGGCCCGCAGAAACGCTACATCACTTGCCCTGGAACTGGGCCTCACGCTTGGCAATGAACGCCGCCATCCCTTCTTTCTGATCCTGCGTCGCAAACGCCGCGTGGAACACCCGACGCTCAAAGCGGACACCTTCCGACAGGCTCACTTCAAAGGCACGGTTGACGCTTTCCTTGACCATCATCGCAATCGGCAAGGACTTGCTGGCGATCAGCGTTGCGACTTTGAGCGCTTCGTCCAGCAGCTCATCGCTGGGCACGATACGCGCCACGATACCGCAACGCTCCGCTTCCACGGCGTCGATCAAGCGCCCGCTCAGGCACATTTCCATGGCCTTGGCCTTGCCCACGGCGCGGGTCAGGCGCTGGGTGCCGCCCATGCCCGGCAGCACGCCGAGGTTGATTTCCGGCTGGCCGAATTTGGCGTTGTCGCCGGCCAGGATGAAATCGCACATCAGCGCCAGCTCACAGCCGCCGCCCAGGGCAAAACCGTTGACCGCGGCGATGATTGGCTTGCGGCGGTTGGCCACGCGGTCGCTGTCGCTGAACAGGTCGTCGATATAGATCTGCGGATAGGTCAGCTCGGCCATTTCCTTGATGTCGGCACCGGCGGCAAAGGCCTTTTTCGAACCGGTCAGGACGATGCAGCCGATGTTCGAGTCCGCCTCGTAGCCGTCGAGGGCCTGGTTCAGTTCGCTGACGATCTGCGCGTTCAACGCGTTCAGCGCCTGCGGGCGGTTGAGGGTGATCAGGCCAACGCGGCCATGGGTTTCCAGCAAAATCGTTTCGTAGTTCACAAGCGGGTTCCTTTTCAAAGATTGCGTGAAATGACCATGCGTTGAATATCGCTGGTGCCTTCGTAGATCTGGCAGACCCGCACGTCGCGGTAAATCCGCTCCAGCGGGAAGTCGTTCAGGTAACCGTAACCGCCAAGGGTTTGCAGCGCCGAGGAGCATACCTTCTCGGCCATTTCCGAGGCGAACAGCTTGGCCATCGACGCTTCCACCAGCGCCGGTTTGCCGCTGTCTCTCAATGCCGCCGCGTAATGCACCATTTGCCGCGCCACGGCGATCTGGGTCGCCATGTCCGCCAGGCGGAACGCCACGGCCTGGTGCTCGATGATCGGCTTGCCGAAGCTCTCGCGCTCGCGGGCATAGTCGCGGGCCGCTTCGAACGCGGCGCGGGCCATGCCCACTGACTGCGAGGCGATGCCGACACGCCCGCCCTCGAGGTTGGCCAGGGCGATCTTGTAGCCTTCGCCCTCTTCGCCCAAGCGATTGGCCACTGGTACTTTCACGTCTTCGAACAGTATCTGGCAAGTGTCCGAGGCGTGCTGGCCGAGCTTGTCCTCGACCCGGGCCACCTTGTAGCCCGGCGAATCGGTGGGCACGATGAACGCCGTGATGCCGCGTTTGCCGGCAGCCGGGTCGGTCACGGCGAACACGATCACGATCCCGGCGTTTTGCCCGGACGTGATGAATTGCTTGCAGCCGTTGAGAACGTAGTGATCACCCTCCCGCCGCGCACGGGTTTTCAATCCGCTGGCATCGGAACCGGCCTGGGGTTCGGTCAAGGCGAAAGCACCGAGCATGGCGCCGCTGGCCAGGGGCTTGAGAAAACGCTCCTTCTGCTCGTCATTGCCGTAATTGAGGATGGGCACACAGCCCACCGAGTTGTGCACGCTCATGATCGTCGAGCAGGCACCGTCGCCCGCGGCGATTTCTTCCAGGGCCATGGCATAGGCCAGGTAACCGGTCTCACAACCGCCCCACTGCTCCGGTACCAGCATGCCGAAGAAGCCCAGCTCGCCCATTTCGGCGATGGCTTCCTTGGGGAAGCGGTGTTCACGGTCCCACTCGGCGGCGAAGGGTTTCAGGCGTTCCTGGGCAAAATCCCGTGCCGCGTCGCGTATCTGCTGTTGTTCGTCATTGGGGATCATGGTGAATCCTTGATTTGTAATTGTCCCCCTGTAGGAGCGGGCTTGCCCGCGAATGCGGTATGTCATCCAACGATGATGTCGACTGACACGGCCTCTTCGCGAGCAAGCTCGCTCCTACAAGGTCTGCGCCGCGTTAGTAGAGGCATTCCACGGCCATGGCCGTCGCTTCGCCGCCGCCGATGCAGATCGCTGCAACACCACGCTTGAGGCCTTTCTGGCGCAGGGCTGAGAGTAAGGTCACGAGGATCCGCGCGCCAGACGCACCGATCGGGTGGCCAAGGGCGCAAGCACCGCCGTGCACATTGAGTTTTTCGTGAGGGATTTCCAGCTTGGTCATGGTCACCAGGCTGACCACGGCGAAGGCTTCGTTGACTTCCACCAGGTCGACGTCGTTCAGCGACCAGCCGGTTTTCTTCATCAGCTTCTCGATCGCGCCCACCGGCGCCACCGGGAACAGGCTCGGGGTATCGGCGAAGGCCGCGTGACCATGGATCACCGCCAACGGCTTGAGGCCGCGCTTGTCGGCTTCGGAACGGCGCATCAGCACCAGTGCCGCCGCGCCGTCGGAGATCGAACTGGAGTTGGCCGCCGTCACGGTGCCGCCATCACGGAACGCCGGTTTCAACGAGGCGATCTTGTCCAGTCGGGCTTTGGGTGGCTGCTCATCGTTGCTGATGGTCACCTGCTCTTTGCCGACGGTGACGGTCAAGGGCACGATTTCGTCCTTGAAACTGCCGTCCTTGATGGCCTGCTGGGCGCGGGTGGTCGATGCCACCGCGAACGCATCCTGGGCCTCGCGACTGAAGCCGTGGGTTTCGGCGCAGTCTTCGGCGAAGGTGCCCATCAGGCGGCCCTTGTCGTAGGCGTCTTCCAGGCCATCGAGGAACATCGAATCCAGCACCCGGCCGTGTCCCATGCGGTAGCCGCTACGGGCGCGGTCCAGCAGGTACGGCGCGTTGGACATGCTTTCCATGCCACCGGCGACTACCACCTCGGCGCTGCCAGCCACCAGCATGTCGTGGGCCAGGATGGCCGCTTCCATGCCCGAGCCGCACATCTTGTTGAGGGTGGTGCAACGGGTCGATTTATCCAGCCCGGCACCCAGCGCCGCCTGGCGCGCAGGGGCCTGGCCCTGGCCGGCAGGCAGTACGCAGCCGAACAGCACTTCGTCGACGGCATTGCTGGCAACGCCGGCACGTTCCACCGCGGCCTTGATCGCGGCGGCACCCAGTTGCGGTGCGGTGAGGCTTTTCAGTTCGCCCTGGAAACCGCCCATCGGGGTGCGGACGGCGCTGACGATAACAATCGGATCGTTGGATAGGGTCATGACAAATCCTCCTTATTTGGCCGCCATGCGCAAGGCCCCGTCGAGACGGATCACCTCGCCATTGAGCATGCTGTTTTCAATGATATGCCGTACCAGCTGGGCATACTCGGCCGGTTTGCCCAGGCGCGGCGGAAACGGCACGCCGGCGGCCAGGGAATCACGGACTTCCTGGGTCATGCCGGCCATCATCGGCGTTTCGAAAATGCCCGGGGCGATGGTCATCACGCGGATGCCGAAGCGCGCCAGTTCGCGGGCGGCAGGCAAGGTCAGGCTGACGATGGCGCCTTTCGACGCGGCGTAGGCCGCCTGACCGATCTGGCCGTCGTAGGCCGCCGCCGAGGCGGTATTGATGATCACGCCGCGCTCGCCATCGGCGTCGGCCTGGGTTTCGGCAATCGCCGCCGACGCCAGGCGCAGCATGTTGAAGCTGCCGATCAGGTTGACGTTGATCACCTGGCTGAAGCTTGCCAGCGCGTGCGGACCGTTCTTGCCGAGGATCTTCTCGCCACGCACGATGCCGGCGCAGTTGACCAGGCCATTAAGGCCACCGAAGGCCTTGACCGTCGCCTGCACAGCGGCTTCGGCCGCTGCTTCGCTGCTGATGTCCGCCACTACGCTTTGCGCGCCAAGACGTTGGGCCTGGGCCGCGACGGCTTCGGCATTCATGTCCACCAGCATTACCTTGGCACCGGCCGCCACGAGCATTTCAGCGGTGGCCGCACCGAGGCCGGAGGCACCGCCGGTGACGAGAAAAACCTTGTTTTCGATCTGCATCATTGAGTCCTTCGATTCAAGCTGGAACGTTCTTCGCCGCGGCCTCTTGAGCCTTGGCGATTTCCTGGTTGCGCAAGATAAAGCGCTGCAATTTGCCGCTTGGGGTTTTCGGCAATTCGCTGACAAATTCGATTTCACGGGGATAGGAGTGAGCCGCCAGGCGCTTGCGCACGTGTTGGCGCAACTCTTCGGCCAGCTCCGGCGTGGCGCGGTATTGCTCGCTGAGCACTACGAACGCTTTCACCAGTTCAGTACGCTCCGGATCGGGTTTACCGACCACCGCCGCTTCCACCACCGCCGGATGCTCGATCAAGGCGCTTTCCACATCGAACGGGCCGACGCGGTAGCCGGAGGTGGTGATCACATCGTCGCTACGGCCGACGAAGCTGATACTGCCGTCCGGATTCCACTCGACCGTATCGCCGCTCAAGTAGTAATTGCCGACGAAGGCCTTGGTCGGTGCGCCTTCGTATCCGGCGAACCAGCACATTGGCGACTGGCTGCGGTCGATGGCCAGGATGCCCGGTTGACCGACGCCCAGTTCCTGGTTGTCCTCGTCCAGCACCACGATGCGGTGGCCAGGCGAGGTAAAACCAGCGGCGCCCATGTGGATCGGGTGCTCCAGGCCATGGTGGTTACACAGCACCATGCCCAGTTCGGTCTGGCCGTAATGGTCATGGATGACCACGTCCAGAGTGTCGGCGAACCAGCGGATCACTTCCGGGTTCAGCGGCTCGCCGGCGCTGCTGACAATGCGCAGCTTGCCTTTGATCGAATTGGCGAATTCGTCGCCGCCTGCGATCAACAGGCGATACGCGGTCGGCGAGCCGGTGAGGTTGGTGATCCCGTACTTGTTGATCACCCGGCAGGTGCTTTCCAGGGTGAACGGGCCATCGTAGAAGGTGATCGGATGCCCCATGGCCATGGGGCCTGTGACGCCAAAATAGATGCCGTAGGCCCAGCCCGGATCGGCCACGTTCCAGAACGCATCTTCGGGGCGCAGGTCCACCGCGTCACGGGTGTAGCTCTGGAAGGCGACAATGGCCTTGAGCGGCACGGACAGCGC
This sequence comes from Pseudomonas serbica, assembly GCF_028823535.1. Lineage (GTDB taxonomy): Bacteria > Pseudomonadota > Gammaproteobacteria > Pseudomonadales > Pseudomonadaceae > Aquipseudomonas > Aquipseudomonas serbica. The sequence continues at coordinate 349,136 of NZ_JAQIYM010000008.1, forward strand.
TTTTGACGGACCGGTGGTGCCTGAGGTGAACATCAACAGGAACGGGTCTTCACCCGTCAGCAGCACCGGTTCGCAGAGATTGGAGTAGTTGGCCAGCTCGGCCCAAAAGCTATAGTCGCCACGGACAATGCCCTGCCCCTTGGCGCCAGCGACGGTGACGATGGTCGGGCAGTCGGCGACTTCGGCGAGCTTCGAGCGATTGACCGCGTCGGTGACGACCACTTTGGCCCCGGAACTGCCCAGGCGATGCTCGATGGCCTTGGGCCCGAAGGCGGTAAACAAGGGTTGATAGACAGCGCCGATGCGCCAGGTGGCGAACACGGTGATCAACAATTCGATGTTGCGCGGCAGGAGACCGGCGACCTTGTCGCCTTTCTTCACGCCCTGGGCCAAGAGGAAGTTGGCAAAACGCGCGGCCTTGTCCTGCAGCTCGTTGAAGGTATAGGTCGCGCTGGTGCCGTCACGGCCTTCCCAGAACAGTGCGATACGTCCCGGCAGCGCATGCCGGTCGCAACATTCGATGCAGGCGTTGAGGGCGGTCAGATTGCCTGCGAGTGCGGCATCGACGGTGTGCTGATAATTGAACTGTGAAACGGCAGACAAGTAATCGCGCATTGCCAGAATCCCTCTGTATTTCTTGTTAGGTGGGGGAACCGTAACCAACAGGGAAATACTCGCTCTGCGCGGGGTGTCGGGCAATGGTCAAAGTTATCAAGTTGCTTGACTGGTTTGGCCAAGGAGCTGAGACAGGCGGCGCTTGAACGGGCCTCTCGCTGGCAAGCCAGCTCCTACGGGTTGATCGCATTCCCCTGCAGGAGCTGGCTTGCCAGCGAAGACGTCAGTCCAGACGCAACAGCCTATGGATGACCTCGCTCATTCAAGATCAAACTGCGGTAATGCCCGGGATTGGACCCCGACCATTTGCGAAACGCCTTGTAGAACGAGCTCGCATCGGCAAATCCCAGCCGGGTGGCGATTTCGGTGAAGCTGATGGTCGGTTCCGCCAGCCAGGTGATGGCCAGCTCCTTGCGCACGCTGTCCTTGAGCCCCTGGTACGTCTGGCCTTCCTCGGCCAGGCGCCGACGCAGGGTCGAGGCGGACATGCACAGGCGTTGCGCCAGGGCTTCGGTCTCCGGCCAGTGCTCGGCGGGCAGCTGCCGCAAATCCTGCTTGATCCGGCTGGCCAGGCTCTGTGGATCGCGGTACTTGACCAGGATGTTGGCCGGCGCATGGGCGAGGAAGCGCCGCAGCTCTTCGACACTGCGCTTGATCGGCAAATCCAGGCAGTCAGCGGAAAAGATCATTCGCGTGCGCGGGCGGTCGAAGCGCAGGTTCTCGGAGAACATCACCTGGTAGTCATCGCAGTAATCCGGCTGTGCACAGCGCAGCTCGATCGCCAGGATCGGAATTCGACGTCCGGCCAGCCAACAGGCCACCCCGTGCACGATCATCCAGTAGGTGAAGTAAGTGAAGGCCCGGCGCGGCTCATGGTCGTCTTCGAGCAACACGATTTCCGCCAGGCTCTGCTGATGAACCAGCTGCGCAGGCATGCGCTCGAGCATCAACGACAGAAAGCCCAGGCCACTGGTCAGTCCTGCCGCCAGGCTCGGCTGGACCATGGCACAGCGACAGAGGAATTCGAGGCTGCCGGATTTGAGCTTGCGCGGGTCCATGCCAAAGAACTCGTCATCGCCTCGTCGGGCCAGCAAGCGCCACAGACGCGCATAAGCGCTGGCGGGAACCCGGCCGTCGCCGCTGCCAAGCAACCCCGGATCGATACCGACCTTGTCCAGCACCTCATCGGTGGCCGCGCCCGGGGCGCAACTTTGCAACAGCGCTTCTCGCACCAGTTGAATGGAAATGGTGTCTTTTTCCGACATTGCGCGAAGGGAGCCCTGTTCTTGTTTGAGTGGCGGGCATATTAGCGCAGCCGCCCGGTCGGCGCAGAACCCTGTAGGAGCTGGCTTGCCAGCGAAGGCGTCCTTGAACATTGCGTTGGTCTTTCGGGCGCTTTCGCT
>NZ_JAQIYM010000009.1 GCF_028823535.1 Pseudomonas serbica
TTACCCGGTAGCGTCGCTGATCGAAGGCAAATACTGGCCGCCGGTCGGTCGTGTCGACAACGTTTTCGGCGACCGCAACCTGGTTTGCGCCTGCCCGTCGATCGAAAGCTACGCTTAAACGAATGGGGGCAGGTTCGCCTGCCCCCACTTTCCAGAACACCGCTCCCCCCTGCAGGAGCTGGCTTGCCAGCGAAGACGGAATATCAGCCGACACAACTGTTGCCTGACACACCGCCTTCGCTGCGATGCGGCGACCCGACAAGCCAGCTCCTACAGGATCTCCACAAGATTTGCGCCAATTCCTATAACAAGAAACCGGAGAACAACCATGTCGTTAAGCGTGTTCGACCTGTTCAAGATTGGCATCGGCCCCTCCAGCTCCCACACCGTCGGTCCGATGCGTGCTGCTGCGCGTTTCGCCGAAGGTCTGCGCCGTGAAGGGCTGTTGGCTGCAACCACCTGCGTCAAGGTTGAGCTGTACGGCTCACTGGGCGCCACCGGCAAGGGCCACGGCAGCGACAAGGCTGTGTTGCTCGGCCTGGAAGGCGAACACCCGGACACCGTGGATACCGAAACCGTCGCCGCCCGCCTGCAAACGATTCGCGGCAATGGTCGCTTGAACCTGCTCGGCGAACACAGCATTGCGTTCAATGAGAAAGAACACCTGGCGATGATTCGCAAACCGTTGGCCTATCACCCCAACGGCATGATTTTTCGCGCGTTCGATGCCGCCGGTCTGCAAATCCGCAGCCGCGAGTACTACTCGGTCGGCGGTGGTTTTGTCGTCGATGAGGACGCCGCTGGCGCCGACCGCATCGTCGAAGACGCCACCCCCCTGACCTTCCCGTTCAAAAGCGCCAAGGACCTGCTCGGTCACTGCACCACCTATGGCTTGTCCATCAGCCAGGTGATGCTGACCAACGAAAGTGCCTGGCGCCCGGAAGCGGAAACCCGCGCCGGCTTGCTGAAAATCTGGCAGGTGATGCAGGACTGTGTCGCCGCCGGTTGCCGCAACGAAGGCATCCTGCCCGGCGGCCTGAAGGTCAAGCGTCGGGCAGCCGCGCTGCATCGGCAATTGTGCAAGAACCCCGAATCAGCACTGCGCGACCCGCTGTCGGTACTGGACTGGGTCAACCTGTACGCCTTGGCGGTCAACGAAGAAAACGCCAACGGCGGGCGCGTGGTGACAGCCCCGACCAACGGCGCGGCCGGGATCATTCCGGCGGTGCTGCATTACTACATGCGCTTCATTCCCGGCGCGACCGACGACGGGGTGGTGCGCTTCCTGCTGACCGCCGCGGCCATCGGCATCCTGTACAAGGAAAACGCCTCGATCTCCGGCGCCGAAGTCGGCTGCCAAGGCGAAGTCGGCGTGGCTTGCTCCATGGCGGCGGGCGCCCTGTGCGAAGTGCTTGGCGGCACCGTGCAACAAGTGGAAAACGCTGCGGAAATCGGCATGGAACACAACCTCGGACTCACCTGCGACCCGATCGGCGGGCTGGTGCAAGTGCCTTGCATCGAGCGCAACGCCATGGGTTCGGTCAAGGCCATCAATGCCGTGCGCATGGCCATGCGCGGCGACGGGCAGCACTTCGTGTCCCTCGACAAGGTCATCCGCACCATGCGCCAGACCGGCGCCGACATGAAAAGCAAATACAAGGAAACCGCCCGAGGCGGTTTGGCGGTCAACATTATCGAGTGCTGATGCGCGCTCATCTGCACACTTCTCCAGGAGTTGAATATGTCCACCGAACAACTGTTGAAAACACCGTTGCACGCCCTGCACATCGAACTGGGTGCGCGCATGGTGCCGTTCGCCGGCTATGACATGCCGGTGCAATACCCACTGGGCGTGATGAAAGAACACCAGCACACCCGCGAGCAGGCCGGCCTGTTCGATGTTTCGCACATGGGCCAGATCCGCCTGACCGGCGCCAATGCCGCCAAGGCCCTGGAAACCCTGGTACCCGTCGACATCATCGACCTGCCGGTGGGCATGCAGCGCTACGCGATGTTCACCAACGAGAGCGGTGGCATCCTCGACGACCTGATGGTCGCCAACCTGGGTAACGACGAGCTGTTCCTGGTAGTGAATGCCGCGTGCAAGGACCAGGATCTGGCCCACCTGCGCAAGCACATCGGCGACCAGTGCACCATCGAGCCGCTGTTCGAAGAACGCGCCCTGCTCGCCCTGCAAGGCCCGGCTGCCGTGACCGTGCTGGCACGCCTGGCACCAGAAGTGGCCAAGATGACTTTCATGCAGTTCGCCCGCGTGACACTGCTGGGCGTGGATTGCTTTGTCAGCCGCTCGGGTTACACCGGTGAAGACGGTTACGAAATCTCGGTTCCGGCCGCCAGCGCCGAAGCCTTGGCCCGCGCCCTGCTGGCCGAGCCGGAAGTGGCGGCCATCGGCCTCGGCGCGCGCGACTCCCTGCGCCTGGAAGCCGGCCTGTGCCTGTACGGCCATGACATGAACACCGACACCACCCCGATCGAAGCCAGCCTGCTGTGGGCCATCTCCAAGCCGCGTCGTGCCGACGGTGCGCGTGCCGGCGGCTTTCCTGGTGCAGAAACGGTATTCGCCCAACAACAGGGCGGTGTTACCCGCAAGCGCGTTGGCCTGCTACCGCAGGAACGCACCCCGGTGCGCGAAGGCGCGGAAATCGTCAACGAAGCTGGCGAAATCATCGGCAGCGTTTGCAGCGGCGGCTTCGGACCGACCTTGGGCGGCCCTCTGGCCATGGGTTACCTCGACAGCGCCTACATCGCCCTCGACACGCCGGTATGGGCCATTGTTCGTGGGAAAAAGGTGGCTTTGCTTGTAAGCAAAATGCCATTTGTTCCACAACGCTACTATCGCGGCTGATTAACTGTTCCTATAAGTAACGCGGTTGTGCTTACACTGCACTAATGTGTAACGCAACCGCCATAAAATAGTGCATCGTTTGGCTCTAAGCTTCGATTATGAACTTTGATTATAACGATCGAAAACATTTGAACACCGCCAGTGCATAAGGCCGGGCTAGTTGTCATCCATGCCAGGAACCTGAGCAAATCCGGGCCTTGCAGAGGGCTTGTTTTTTATCCCGTAGTTGGCGTAGAGTTTGTTCACTGTGTTTGCATGGGTCGCTTGGAATCGTGACCTGGGCAGTAGCCTACAAGTTAGCTACATCCCGTTCGACGTCTTCTTACTCTCCTGCAACCAGCCCCAGTACTCTTTCATGAGAGAGAGACTGTCATTAATTTTTTGCGTCAAAGGAAATAAGAAATGTCCCAACGTCAGAGCGGTACCGTCAAGTGGTTTAACGACGAGAAAGGTTTTGGTTTTATCACTCCTGAAAGCGGTCCGGATCTGTTCGTGCATTTCCGCGCCATCCAGGGCAACGGCTTCAAGAGCCTGAAAGAAGGCCAGAAAGTGACTTTCATCGCCGTGCAGGGCCAGAAAGGCATGCAGGCTGACGAAGTACAAGCAGAAGCCTAATCTTCTGTAACGAAAAAGCCCCTGATGCTGACATCAGGGGCTTTTTTGTGCGTGTAAATCCGTAAAATGGCTTCTTTTTGCGCCCAGAGGCTGCCATGTCGAAACACCTCCTCAAACCCCAGGGCGACTTCCCCGCCGTCGGCCTGGGTCGTCGCCTGGCAGCGATGTTCTATGACTTCCTGTTGTGCACCGCCCTGCTCATCGTCACCAGCGGCGTCTACAAGATGATCCAGATGGCGATCATCGGGGAAGAGAAAATGCGTACCCTCACCGAAGCCGGCGCGCTGGACGGCGATCCACTGCTGTCGACGGTGCTGCTGTTCGTGCTGTTCGGCTTCTTTGCCAAGTTCTGGACCTACTCCGGCCAGACCCTGGGCATGCAGGTGTGGGGCGTGCGCGTACAGAATGCCGATGGCTCGTCCATCAGCCTGTGGCAGGCCCTGTTGCGCTTCGTGGTGTCGATCGCATCGTTGTTGTGCGTGGGCCTGGGGTTCTTCTGGTCGCTGTTCGACAAGCAGAAACGCAGCTGGCATGACATGTACTCCAATACCCAGCTCGTTCGCATTCCAAAGAAGACCAAATAATTTTCGGTAAACACAAACCAATGTGGGAGCGGGCTTGCTCGCGAAGAGGCGCATCAGACAATATCACTGTCGACTGATACACCCTCTTCGCGAGCAAGCCCGCTCCCACAGTTTTATCGGGTTACCTGACAGACCTCAGGCGTTCCCGGCCAGCTTCATCCGCGCCGCCTGGGTAAAGTCCAACATCCGCTTCAACGGCCGAATAGCCTGCGGAATCAACGCCGGATCAACAAAGATCTCGTTCGTCCCCTCTTTCAAGCTCTTGAGCGTGCGCTCAAGGGTATTCATCGCCATCCACGGGCAATGCGCGCAACTACGGCATGCCGCGCCGTTACCGGCCGTTGGCGCTTCGATAAAGACCTTGTCCGGACACAACTGCTGCATCTTGTAGAAGATACCGCGGTCGGTGGCGACAATCAGGGTCTTGTTCGGCAGGCTCTGTGCCGCCGCGATCAACTGACTGGTGGAGCCGACGGCATCCGCCAGCTCGATCACCGAGGTCGGCGACTCCGGATGCACCAGGATCGCCGCATCCGGATACAGCGCCTTCATATCTTCGAGCTGCTTGGACTTGAACTCTTCGTGAACGATGCAGGCACCGTCCCACAGCAGCATGTCGGCACCGGTCTGGCGCTGGATGTAGGTGCCCAGGTGCTTGTCCGGCCCCCAGATGATGGTTTCGCCGTTATCCATCAGGCTTTCGACGATTTCCAGCGCACAGCTGGACGTCACCACCCAATCCGCGCGGGCTTTGACCGCCGCCGAGGTATTGGCGTAAACCACCACCGTGCGCTCCGGATGCTGGTCGCAGAATGCGGAAAACTCATCGACCGGACACCCCAGGTCCAGTGAGCACGTCGCCTCCAGGGTCGGCATCAGGATGCGTTTCTCGGGGTTGAGGATCTTGGCCGTCTCGCCCATGAATTTCACCCCGGCGACCACCACGGTCTTGGCCGGATGGGCATTGCCGAAGCGGGCCATTTCCAACGAGTCGGAGACACAGCCACCGGTTTCTTCGGCCAGGGCCTGAATAACCGGATCGCAATAGAAGTGCGCCACCAGCACCGCGTCCTGAGCCTTGAGCTCGGCGGCGATGGCGGCACGGTAATAAGCTTCCTCGTCGGCGGTCAGCGGCTTGGGCTGCTTGGCGTCGAGGTGGGCTTGAACCAGAAGGCGTTCGGAAATCTGCGTCATTTTCGCAAGACCTGCAGGCGCTTAAGCGCGAAAGTCGAGTATACACCCCGGCTCCGGACCCTTGAGGGTACCGCCGGGAGAGTGAGTCATCATCAGAGCTTTGAAGAGGCGCAAGGCTACAGAATATCCGCGGGATGCAAAAGATGATTCTGACCTGAGCCGTGCGGTGCTGATCGGGATCGGAATCAGGATCGGCGAAAGCACAAATCGCAGGCAAAAAAAAACCCGGAAATCCTCACTTGCGTGGGCCTTCCGGATTTTCTAAACCGCCAAAAATGGTGGGTCGTGTGGGATTCGAACCTACGACCAATTGGTTAAAAGCCAACTGCTCTACCAACTGAGCTAACGACCCGCTGTGTGGTGGCGCGTATAATACTGATTTTTAAGGACTATTCAACACCTATTTTAAAAATAATCAAAAATAAGGTGTTGGGTCGCTGATTCCGGCCGCCGCAAAGCCTTCTGCGCGCAGACGGCAGCTGTCGCACTTGCCGCAGGCACGGCCGTTATCGTCGGCCTGATAGCAGGAAACGGTCAGGCCGTAATTCACACCCAGCTTCACGCCAGCCTGGACGATTTGCGCCTTGCTCAGGTTTTGCAGTGGCGCCTGGATGCGGAAGCCATTGCCTTCTACGCCGGCCTTGGTCGCCAGGTTGGCCATACGCTCGAAAGACTCGATGAACTCGGGACGGCAGTCCGGGTAACCGGAGTAATCCACTGCGTTGACACCGATGAAGATGTCCCGTGCGCCGAGCACTTCCGCCCAGCCCAATGCCAGGGACAGGAACACCGTGTTACGCGCAGGCACGTAGGTCACCGGAATGCCCTCGCCCAGCTCTTCCGGGATATCGATGCTGCTGTCGGTCAGCGCCGAGCCACCCATGCCGTTCAGGTTCAGGCCGATGACCTTGTGCTCGACCACCCCCAGGTCGCGGGCGACCCGCTCGGCGGCGTACAGCTCGGCGTGGGAACGCTGACCGTAGTCGAAACTCATGGTGTAGCAGCTGTAGCCTTCGGCACGCGCCATGGCCACGACAGTTGCCGAGTCCAGGCCACCGGACAACAGGATGACCGCACGTTTTTCAGCAGTGTTGAGTGGTTCAGTCATTTCAGCGCCCCGGTTCGTCATTCCATAGATATTTATGCAGCTGCAACTGCAAACGCACTGGCAGGTTATCCGCCACCACCCAGTCCGCCAGGTCTCGTGCATTGAGATCATGGTGGCTAGGCGAGAACAGGACTTCACCAGCGCGCTTGTCCAGACCGTACTGGATCAGCTTGGACACGGACCAGTCATAGTCTTCCCGCGAGCAGATGACAAACTTCACCTGATCGTTGGGCGTCAACAGCTCGATGTTTTCGTAGCGGTTGCGATGCGCTTCCTTGGACCCTGGGGTTTTCAGGTCGACAACGCGACTGACCCGGGAATCTACCGCCGAGATATCGATCGAGCCACTGGTTTCCAGTGACACTTCGTAACCGGCATCACACAGGCGCTTGAGCAATGGAATGGCATTGGGCTGGGCCAGGGGCTCGCCGCCCGTGACACAGACGTAGCGCGGACGAAAACCGGCGACCTGCTCGAGGATATCGTCGAGGGTGCGCAGGGTTCCGCCAGTGAAGGCGTAGGCGCTGTCGCAGTATTGGCAACGCAGGGGGCAACCGGTCAGGCGCACAAAAACAGTGGGCAGGCCAGCAGTCCGCGTTTCACCCTGCAACGAGTAGAAAACTTCGGTAATTCTCAATGTGTCTTGCATAGTCGCCACGGGCGTAACAGCTAAACAGGCTGTCCGCCTCCGTCAGGCACTTCAAGGAGCCTCGGCAATGCGCAGGCCCCAAAAAGCGTGTTTCATAAAAAGGGCGTGAATTCTAACGAAAAAACCCGCGACAAGCGCGGGTTTCTTCGAAAGGGGTCAAGCAGCCCTTACATTTTTTGCAGGTCACGCTGGGCCAGCTGAGCGGCGGAAGTGCCCGGAAACTGGGACACAACCTGCTGCAGAATGCCTTTTACCTTGTCTGGATGACCGAGGCGGCGCTCTACGTCAGCAAGCTTGTACAGCGAGTCAGGCACTTTGGCGTGCTTGGGGTACAACTGCGAAACCTTGGCAAAGGCCTGACCCGCACCTTGCAGATCGCCTTTGGCCAGGTTCACTTCACCCAACCAGTACTGGGCATTGCCGGCGTACTGGCTGTTCGGGTACTTGCGCAGGAATGCGGCAAAAGCCTGGCTGGCCTTGTCGAAATCCTTGGCCTTGATCAGGTCGAAGGCAGCATCGTAATAGAGCTTTTCCTTCGCCGGATCCGCCGGCTCGCTACCCGCGGCGGGTGCTTGAGCGGCGGCCGCTCCTGCACCTGCAGCTGCGCCAGCGGCTGCACCGGGGGCGTTCAAGTCGCCACCGGTTGAAGAATTCTCAGGAGTCGCGGCCGGTGCAACGCCGGTTCCTATGCGCCGATCAAGATCCTGGTATCGCTCCAGGCTTTCCTGCTTCATGCGCGCTACATCATTTTGCAGCTCTTCGATCACACCCTGTTGGCGTGAGATCTGATCCTGCATTTGTTGCAGTTGGTTGAACAGCTGGCCCTGTGCCGAGACAGGGGCCGAAACCCCTCCCCCGGCATAGGCGCCGTTCGTACCGTAGCCTGCAGGCGGATAAGTGCTCCCGCTATTGTTATAGCCGGAGTCATTATCGACCACAGGAACCGCAGCCCACGCCGCAAGCGGCGCGAGGCTGAGAGCCAGAACAGTTACAGCACGACGGCACGTTCGCATGACGAATTACTTACGCAGTTCGACGCGACGGTTTTGAGCCCAGGACTGCTCGTCGTTGCCGGTAGCAACTGGACGCTCTTCGCCGTAGGAAACCAGTTCCAGCTGAGCTGGGGAAACGCCTTGCAGTACCAGGTAGCGCTGAACGGCTTTCGCACGACGCTCGCCCAGTGCCATGTTGTACTCACGAGTACCACGTTCGTCGGTGTTGCCTTCCAGAACAACGCGAGCGCCGTTTGCTTTCAGGTCTTTGGCGTGAACGTCCAGAGCGCGCATGGCTTCTGGCTTCAGGTCCGAACTGTCGTATTCGAAGTAGAAAGTGGTGATAGCGCGCAGTGCAGCTTCTTCGCTCAGGGAGCCGTCAACTGCACCAGTGTTTGCGCCGTAACCAGCGTTTGGATCTACCGCGCCTTCACCGGCATTGTCGCCGCCTTTGGACGAGCAACCTACAGCTACAGCCATGGCCAGTGCCAGCGCAGCAAATTTACCAAACTTCAGCATTTCCATCGTGAAACTCCTAATGAACCCCAGTGTGTTAAGTAAAACGTATAGCGCCGCGTCAGTTCAGGTAAGGGGACCAGGAAGGTTCTCTGACTTCGCCTTGAGCGGTAGGAAGCGGGAGCCTTACGCGTCCATTGATAGACACGAGCATCAAGACTCCCCGGCCCTGCTGGCGGGTGGCGTAGATTACCATGGTGCCGTTGGGCGCGACAGTGGGCGACTCGTCCAGAGTGCTATCAGTGAGGATTTTTACACTACCGCGTTGCAAATCCTGGGCCGCCACCTTGAAATTGGTGAAGCCATCCTGACGGTGAATCATGACAAGCGTCTTTTCATCAGCCGACAGTTTAGGGTTGGCGTTGTAGTTACCGACGAAAGTCACTCGTTCGGCACCGCCGCCGCCCACACTGGTCTTGTAGATCTGCGGCTTGCCACCACGATCGGAAGTGAAGTAGATGGTCGAGCCATCCTTGCCCCAGAACGGTTCGGTGTTGATGCCAGGACCGTTGGTGACACGGGTGATCTGACGCGAACCCAGGTTCATCACATAGATGTCCGGGTTGCCGTCTTTCGACAGTACGAACGCCAGGCGATTGCCATCCGGCGACCAGGCTGGCGCGCCGTTCAGGCCTTCGAAGTTGGTGATCTGCTCACGGCGACCGGTGTCGATGTTCTGCATGAAAATGCGCGGACGCTTCTGCTCGAACGAGACGTAGGCGATACGCTTGCCATCGGGTGCGAAACGCGGCGACAGGATCGGCTCGCGCGATTGCAGCAGGGTCACGGCACGGGCGCCGTCATAGTCCGAACGCTGCAGCGTGTAACGGGTGTTCTTTTCGGAGAAGCGCTCGGCCGTCACGTACAGCAGGCGAGTCGAGAACGCACCCTTGATACCGGTGAGCTTCTCGAACGACTGGTCGGCGATGTAGTGCGACATGTCGCGCAACTGATCGACGCTGCCCGACACGCTGCCGGTCAGCACTTGCTGCTCGGTGGCGACGTTGAACAGGGCGTATTGAACCTGCAGGCGACCGCCCGCTGGCGCAATGCTGCCGACCATGACGTACTGTGCGCCCAGCGCCTTGAAGTCGCGGAAGATGATTTCGCTGGCCTGGCTAGGCTGGCTGATCATGTTCTGCTTTGGAATCGGCGAGTAGTAACCCGAGTTGCGCAGGTCGTTACCGATGATTTCCGCCATGTCGTCCGGCAGCACGCTGCCGCCCTGGTTGCCAAACGGCACGACCGCGATCGGGGTGGCCCGATCGCTGCCGCTGGTGACCAGAATGTTTTTCTCATCTGCCATCGCGATCCCTGCCATGCAGCAGATCACGACGAGCATTCCTCGAAGGAGGTTTCTCACGGGGCTAGATCCTCAGGTGTGAATGTCATCTTGAATGAACGATACGGAGCAAAATCGCTCGGCTTCATTCCCTGCATTTCTGTCAAACGTCCAATATTCTTCACTGCCGCTACGGCTGAAGCGTCAAACGGACCGTCGCCACTGGACTTGAGCACCTTGACCGAAGTCACCGTACCGTCCGGCAACATGCCGATTTGCAGCTGAACCGTCATGCCTTTGCGGGCCGAAGGTGGACGAGCCCAGCCTTCCGCTGCACGCACTCGAATCAGGTCGTCGAAACTGCCGGCGACTTCGTCACCCTGCTCATCGGCCAAGGCCTGCTGACGCTGCGGCGTGTCGGAAAGCAAATCTGCCAGGGCCTGGGCCTTTTTGTCTTCGGCGGATTTACGCGCCGCATCCTGCGATTTCTTCTTCGCAGCATCGGCAGCAGCTTTCTTCTTCGCTTCTTCGGCGACTTTCTTCTTCGCCTCTTCAGCTTCAGCTTTCTTCTTGGCGTCTTCGGCGGCTTTCTTTTTCGCGTCTTCGACGATCTTTTTCTTCGCTTCTTCAGCGGCCGCTTTCTTGGCCTCTTCTTCAGCAGCCTTCTTGGCTTCTTCTTCCGCTTTCTTCTTGGCTATATCAGCCAATTGTTTCTCTTCTGCCTTCTTGGCTTCGGCGGTCTTCTTCGCTTCATCGGCTTTCTTGGCTTCATCAGCCTTCTTGGCCTCATCAGCCTTTTTCGCCTCTTCCGCTTTCTTCGACTCGTCGGCCTTCTTGGCTTCCTCGGCCTTTTGAGCCGCGTCTTCTTTCTTTTGTTCCGCAGCCTTTATCGCTTCCTGCTCGACCTTCTTCTGTTCCAACTGCTCGACTTCGGTCTGGCGCGCGGCGGATTTCTTCGCCTCACCCGCAATCTTCTGATTGGTCTGGGTGGTCGCCTGACTTTTCGATTTCAGCTGGTACAGGGTCGCCTGGACGATCGGCTTGGCCGGCGGCAGCTCCGGGGTGAAGGCAAAACTGACGAACAGCATGCCGAACACCAGCACGTGCAAGCCAATCGCCCAGACACTAGGCCAGAAGTAGCTTTCCGAGGCGGACGGCTCTCGCTGTTGCTGCATCAGGGCGCCTCGGTAATCAAGCCAACATTACCGACGCCGGCTTTCTGCAACCCGCCCATGGCGCCCATGACGGAGCCGTAGTCGACACTCTTGTCACCGCGGATGAACACCTGGGTGCGCTTGCCGCTTTCGTTGCCCACGCGAATGATCTTGGTCACCGCATCAGTCATCTGCGGCAGGGTCATGGCCCTGTCCTGCTGCTTCTCGGTGTCGACTTCGCTGCCAAGGTTCCAGTAGTAGGTCTTGTCGGATTTGATCGAAATGGTCAGGACCTGGGTGTTGTTGTCTTGCGGCAAGGCTTCGCTGGAAACCTTGGGCAGATCAACTTTCACGCCCTGATTGAGCATTGGCGCGGTCACCATGAAGATGACCAGCAGCACCAACATCACGTCGATGTAGGGCACTACGTTCATCTCGGCGACCGGCTTGCGCTTTTTGCGAGCTCGAGCGATTAAAGCCATTGGAAATTACCTGCTTATTCTTCGCTGGTGTGCACTTTACGGTGCAGGATCGCCTGGAATTCATCGGCGAAGGTGTAGTAGCGGCCCAGCAAGGTTTCGCTGCGAGCAGCAAAACGGTTGTAAGCGATAACGGCTGGAATGGCAGCGAACAGACCGATCGCGGTGGCGATCAGGGCTTCGGCGATACCCGGGGCAACGGTGGCCAGGGTCGCTTGCTGGGCAGTCGCCAGGCCACGGAAGGAGTTCATGATGCCCCAGACCGTACCGAACAGACCGATATACGGGCTCACGGAACCGACAGTGGCAAGGAATGGCAGGCTCTGCTCGAGCTTTTCTTCTTCACGGGAAATGGCCACGCGCATGGCACGGGCCACACCTTCCATGACCGCCTCGGGATCGACCCCAGGCTGCTGGCGCAGACGGGAGAATTCCTTGAAGCCGGCGCGGAAGATCTGCTCGACACCTGAATCCGGGTCCGGGTTGCTACCCGCCTGACGGTAGAGCTTGGACAGGTCGATACCCGACCAGAAGCGCTCTTCGAAGCTCTCCAGGGCACGTCGACCGGCGCGCAGCAGGTTGCTGCGCTGAAAGATCATGATCCATGAGGTCACCGATGCGGCTACCAGGGTCAGCATTACCAGTTGCACCACGATGCTGGCATTGCTGACCAGGCTCCACATGGAGGAATGGTCGACGACGTTAGCTTCCACGCTTTATCTCCTGCTTTGAGTGTGTACCCGCGCCGCTCACGGCGGCAAAGGCCGCTCGTAGAGCTTCGGGAATGGCCCGGGGTTTCAAACTGTCGGTGCGCACACAGGCCACCAAAAACTGCCCTTCGCAGAGCAGCGCATCATCCGTCGCCCGCCTGACCTGCTGTTTGAAGCGCAGGCTGGCACGGTTCAATTCAATTACTTCAGCGCTTACCAGCAGCTCGTCGTCCAGTCGCGCCGGCGCGTGGTAGCGCGCTTCGCTGGAATGCACGACGAACAACAGGTCCTCCCCTGCCAGCTGCGATTGGGCAAAGCCCAGCTCTCGTAGCCGCTCGGTTCGAGCCCGTTCCATAAACTTGAGGTAATTAACGTAATACACGATGCCGCCCGCATCGGTGTCCTCGTAATAAACGCGACAACGATGTGCGAAAGGCTCAAGCCCGTTTTGCGCGCGCATACTCTAGTGCTTACTCCTCAGGTTGCCAATCCGGCCAGGCAACTGTTTTTCAAAGTTCTGCGGCTTTCGCGCAAAAGTACGGTCCTCGGACCACACATTGCCCGAAAAAATCAGCTCGCAACGTTAATTAATCGTCCACGGCATCAAGAAACTCGTCTACTACGGGCATTTCGCCCAATCGTGACGGAATGTTTAATCCGAAATGCAGGTACGCATGCCGAGTCACCACCCGGCCCCGCGGCGTGCGCATGATGTAGCCCTGTTGGATCAGGTATGGCTCCAGCACGTCTTCAATGGTGTGACGCTCTTCGCTGATGGCTGCGGCCAGGCTGTCCACCCCCACCGGGCCGCCATCGAACTTCTCGATCATGGTCAGCAACAGACGTCGGTCCTGATGATCGAAGCCACGCTCGTCGACATCCAGCAGGTTCAGGGCCAGGTCGGCGATCGGCTTGGTGATGTGGCCTTTGGCGCGCACTTCGGCGAAATCCCGTACCCGGCGCAGCAGGCGGTTGGCGATCCGCGGTGTGCCACGGGCTCGGCGAGCGATTTCGAAGGCGCCCTCCGGGTCCAGCGGCAGGCCGAGAATGTTCGCCGAACGGCTGACAATCGTCGACAAGTCGGCGGTGCTGTAGAACTCAAGACGCTGGACGATACCGAAACGATCACGCAACGGGTTGGTCAGCATCCCCGCCCGGGTGGTCGCCCCGACCAGGGTGAACGGTGGCAGATCGAGCTTGATCGACCGCGCAGCCGGACCTTCGCCGATCATGATGTCGAGCTGGAAATCCTCCATGGCCGGATAGAGCACTTCCTCGACAATCGGCGACAAGCGATGGATTTCATCGATGAACAGCACGTCGTGCGGCTCAAGGTTGGTCAGCAGCGCCGCCAGGTCACCAGGCCGCTCGAGGACCGGCCCCGAGGTGCTCTTGATCGACACGCCCATTTCCTGGGCGATGATATTGGCCAGGGTGGTCTTGCCCAGCCCCGGCGGGCCGAAGATCAACGTGTGGTCCAGGGACTCGTTGCGCCCGCGGGCAGCCTGGATGAACAACTCCATTTGCTCGCGAACGGTCGGCTGGCCAATGTACTCGGCCAGGCTGACTGGACGTATCGCCCGGTCCTGGACTTCCTCGCGATCACGGGGGGCGCCCGTGGCGGCGATCAGACGGTCGGCTTCAATCACTTAGATCATTCCCTTCAGGGCACGACGAATCAGGTCTTCGCTGCTCAAGCCTTTCTCCTTGATCGCGGAAATCGCCTTGCTGGCTTCCTGCGGCTTGTAGCCCAGGGAGATCAGCGCGCTGACCGCATCGTTTTCGGCGCTGTTGACCGGCGCTGGCCCGTCCGGCTGGTTCGGCACCAGGGCAAACATGGCCGGCACGGTTTCCCAGGCCTTGAAGCGATCCTTGAGCTCGACCAGCAGGCGTTCGGCGGTTTTCTTGCCGACGCCCGGCACCTTGGTCAGTGCCGAGGTGTCCTGGGACTGCACGCAACGGACCAGCTCGTCGACTTCCAGGCTCGACATCAGGGCCAGGGCCAGTTTCGGCCCCACACCATTGAGACGGATCAATTCGCGAAAAAAGTCTCGCTCACGCTTGCCGACGAAGCCATAGAGTAACTGCGCGTCCTCGCGCACGACCAGATGGGTGTGCAGCGTCAGCGGTTCACCGACCGACGGCAGGCGATAAAGCGTGGTCATGGGCACTTCAAGCTCATACCCCAGGCCATTTACATCCAGAATCAGGTGCGGCGGCTGTTTCTCAGCCAGTGTGCCGCGCAAGCGTCCAATCACGTTACAGATCCTTGAGCGTTGGCCAGCCCTGGGCCAGCGACTGAGAGAACGAGGATCTGGCGCCGACAACCCAGGCGCATCCCCCTCATTCCAGAAAAATGATTGCTGATGCTATCAGAGACGCAAGCGCCCGCCACGACTGCGTGCGGCGCCCAGGCCATGGGGCAACAGGCTGGAGCGGGTGTGCGCATGGCAAATGGCAATGGCCAGGGCGTCGGAGGCATCGATTTGCGGTTTGCTGGTCAGCTTGAGCATGTGCATGACCATCATCTGTACCTGTTCTTTATTGGCCGCGCCGGTGCCGACCACGGCCTGTTTGACCTGGGTTGCCGTGTATTCGGCGATCTCCAGGCTTTCCTCGGCGCCGGCGACGATGGCGGCGCCACGGGCCTGCCCCAGTTTCAGGGCGGAATCGGCATTGCGTGCCATGAACACCTTCTCGATGCCCATGGTGACCGGATGGTAGGTCTGAATGATCTCGCGCACCCCGCGATAGACAATCTGCAGACGCTCATGCAATTCGCCAGCTCCAGTGCGGATGCAACCGGAGGCCACGTACTCGCAGCCACGCCCGGTATCACGAACCACGCCATAACCGGTAATGCGCGAACCGGGGTCGATACCAAGAATTAAAGTCATAACGCCTGCAACGCTGAAGCAAATATCCAAGGGAATTGTAGGAGCTGGCTCGCCAGCGAAGGCGGCCTCAAGACTTGCACAAGTTCAAGGGCCTCTTCGCTGGCAAGCCAGCTCCTACAATGAAGGCGTAGCATTCAGCTTAGTTGTGCGGCGACCGATTCCGGGATTTCGGCGTTGGAGTAGACGTTCTGCACGTCATCCAGGTCTTCGAGCATGTCGATCAGCTTGAGGACTTTTTCGGCACCTTCCAGGTCGAGCTCGGCACTGGTGGTCGGCAACATGACGATTTCCGCGTCATCGCCTTTGAAACCGGCCGCTTCCAGCGCGTTGCGCACCGCGTAGAATCCGGTGAACGAGGTGAACACATCGACGGAGCCATCTTCGTTGCCGACCACGTCATCGGCATCGGCTTCCAACGCTGCTTCGGTCAAGGCATCTTCATCGACGCCTGGCGCAAAGCTGATTTGCCCCTTGCGCTCGAAAAGATAAGCCACCGAACCGTCGGTGCCGAGGTTGCCGCCGCACTTGCTGAATGCATGGCGAACAGCCGCTGCGGTCCGGTTGCGGTTGTCCGTCATGCACTCGACCATCACCGCCACGCCGCCAGGCCCGTAACCTTCGTAGGTCAATTCTTCGACGTTGTCGGCTTCGGTCGCACCCGCGCCACGGGCAATGGCGCGATCGATGATGTCGCGACTCATGTTCGCCCCAAGCGCCTTGTCCAGGGCCAGGCGCAAGCGCGGATTCGAGCCCGGATCGCCACCACCCTGACGGGCCGCGACGGTCAGCTCACGAATCCATTTGGTGAAGATCTTGCCCCTCTTGGCATCCTGACGTTCTTTGCGGTGCTTGATGTTCGCCCACTTGGAATGACCTGCCATAACTCGCTCCGAATTCTCTTTGAAACATTGCCCGCCACGCTGCATCGCGCCGGCCGGCAAAACAAAAATCTTGAACTGCTTTATGTATAAAGAAAGGGCGCATCCGCAGATGCGCCCTCCTGGGCCTTACTCAGCCTTGGGCGTTTCACGCAAGCGAATGTGCAGTTCGCGCAATGCCTTGGCATCGACCTGGCCCGGTGCCTGAGTCATGACGTCCGCCGCGCTCTGGGTTTTCGGGAAGGCGATCACTTCACGGATCGACTGGGCGCCGGTCATCAGCATCACCAGACGGTCCAGACCGAAGGCCAGGCCACCGTGCGGCGGCGCGCCGTATTTCAGGGCGTCGAGCAGGAAGCCGAATTTCTCTTCCTGTTCCGCTTCATTGATGCCCAACAGACGGAACACCGACTGCTGCATCTCTTTGCGGTGGATACGGATCGAACCGCCACCCAGCTCGGTGCCGTTCAAGACCATGTCGTAGGCACGGGACAGGGCGCCAGCCGGATTGGCTTCCAGCTCTGCCGGGGTGCACTTCGGCGCGGTGAACGGGTGGTGCAAGGCGGTGAAGCTGCCGTCTTCGTTCTCTTCGAACATCGGGAAGTCGACGACCCACATTGGTGCCCACTTGCAGGTCAGCAGGTCCAGGTCGTGGCCGAGCTTGATCCGCAGCGCGCCCAGGGCTTCGCTGACGATCTTGGCTTTGTCGGCCCCGAAGAACACGATATCGCCGTCGACCGCACCGACGCGATCGAGGATCACGTTCAGGTTGGCTTCCGGGATGTTTTTCACGATCGGCGATTGCAGACCTTCAACACCGGCAGCGCGCTCGTTGACCTTGATGTACGCCAGGCCCTTGGCACCGTAGATACCGACAAACTTGGTGTAGTCGTCGATCTGTTTGCGCGGCATGCTCGCCCCGCCTGGAACGCGCAGAGCGGCGATACGGCATTTAGGGTCGTTGGCCGGGCCGCTGAATACCTTGAAATCGACTTCCTTGAGCTGGTCGGCAACGTCAACCAATTCCAGCGGGTTACGCAGGTCCGGCTTGTCGGAACCGTAGCGACGCATGGCCTCTTCGAAGGTCATGTGCGGGAATTCACCGAACTCCAGACCCAGCACTTCCTTGAACAGGTTGCGGATCATTTGTTCGGTCAGGCCCATGATCTCTTTTTCATCGAGGAAACTGGTCTCGATGTCGATCTGGGTAAATTCCGGCTGACGGTCGGCGCGCAGGTCTTCGTCGCGGAAGCACTTGGCGATCTGGTAGTAACGGTCGAAGCCGGCCACCATCAGCAGTTGCTTGAACAGCTGCGGCGACTGCGGCAGGGCGAAGAACGAACCGGCGTGGGTACGGCTCGGCACCAGGTAATCGCGCGCACCTTCAGGGGTAGCACGGGTCAGGATCGGCGTCTCGACGTCAAGGAAGCCGTTCTCGTCGAGGAAACGACGGATGCTGGTGGTCATGCGCGAACGCAGGCGCAGCTTCTCGGCCATTTCCGGACGACGCAGGTCCAGGAAACGATAGCGCAGGCGGGTTTCCTCACCGACGTCGGAGAACTCGTTCAAGGGGAACGGCGGAGTTTCCGACTCGTTCAGCACTTCCAGCTCATAGCCCAGGACTTCGATCATGCCCGACGCCATGTTGGCGTTGGTGGCACCGGCCGGACGCAGGCGAACCTTGCCGGTGATTTTCACGACATACTCGCTGCGCACGCGATCGGCGGCGGCGAAGGTTTCAGCGCGGTCCGGGTCGAACACCACCTGGGCCAGACCGTCACGATCACGGATATCGAGGAAAATCACCCCACCGTGGTCACGACGACGGTGGACCCATCCGCAAAGGGTAATTTCCTGGCCGTCCAGGCTTTCGTTCAGTTGGCCGCAATAATGGCTGCGCATCATGGTAGTGGTTTCACTTCTCGTAATTCGACATTCGGTTGGAGTGCTTGCGTCGATCCGCTGACGGATGACGCAAGCACTCGCGCGTGTGGTTCAACTCAGGTCCGAAACCCTAGTCAGCTTTGTCACCGCCGGCCAGGTTCTTCTTGGAACCGGTCTTGAAATCGGTCTCGTACCAGCCCGTGCCGCTGAGGCGGAAGCCTGGCATGGATAGCATCTTCTTAAGCTCCGGTGCCTGGCACGCAGGGCAGTCGACCAACGGTGCATCGCTGATCTTTTGAATGGCTTCCAACTGATGACCACAGGAAGCACATTGGTAATCGTACATCGGCATGGGGGTTGTCTCGGCGATCAGATTGCTACCGCGCACGCTGGGTTTTGCGGCAAAGAGCGGGATTATATCCATTAAATGCAGCCTGTGCAGCCGTAAGACTGCACAGATCGACACGTTGCTCTTTGATTCATTCGGTTCATGCCATGGCCGGGCAACGCCCCTCCTTGAGGCTGTGGACAACACAGACCACCCGCACCAACCCGCTGAAATTTCGCACCCCACCATGACGCAAATGCACTTCGCGATCGAAATGGGACAGCAACGCACTGACCGAACAGCAATTGACCCTGGCCATGTCGGCCAAAATATCCCAATACACCTGCTCAAGCCGCAAGCAGGTGGCAAAGCCATTCAATCGCACCGATCGGGACTGCGGCCGGGCCAGCCCCATGTCGAACTCGCTGACAAATGGATCGATCCATCCATCCCTGGCCGAACTCACCCGCCCCTCGCCTCTCCTGCCTTCATATTCCATAACGCTGACACTCCTTTGCCATTTGCGGTTTCTATAAAAGCCATTGCATGCCTATAAAAACGTGAGGGCAAAGTTATAGCCAGATGACTTTATGACCATCCACGTAGGATAAGCCAACAACAGAAGGCGGATCAGGGAGAGCGTCCTAGTCCAGCACTTTTCCCACAGCAACAAGCGAAGAATCGTTCAGGCTACAGATCGCTAATCCGAAGAAACGCAGCGCGCAAACAACAGAGCCATCCGCGCGCCGGCGCATCATTGATCGAGCATTGCGCGGAGCATCCAAGCCGTTTTCTCGTGGACCTGCATGCGCTGGGTCAGCAGGTCAGCCGTAGGTTCATCGCTGACTTTGTCGAGCAGCGGGAAGATCCCCCGGGCTGTACGCGTGACAGCCTCCTGCCCCGCCACCAGTTGCCTGATCATGTCCTCAGCCGCAGGCACGCCCTCTTCTTCCTTGATGGAGGACAGGCGCGCATAAACAGAATAGGCACCCGGCGCCGGAAACCCGAGCGCACGAATACGCTCGGCAATTGAATCGACCGCCAAGGCCAACTCGTTATATTGTTCCTCGAACATCAAATGCAGGGTTCGGAACATCGGGCCTGTAACGTTCCAATGGAAGTTATGGGTTTTCAGGTAAAGCACATAGGTGTCCGACAGCAGGCGCGAAAGCCCTTCGACGATGGACTTGCGGTCCTCTTCACTGATACCGATATCGATTGCCATGTTTTTCCCCTAAAGGTGATGAAGTTCATCCAACAGGTGCAGGACCACTCTAGCAAGCCTGTCGCCAGGCTGCAGCCCGACCACCTCGCCAGGCGATGGCAAGATCACCCGATGCACCGCTGGACTCCTTGATTTGAGTAGGCTGCAGCTTTGCTGTTAAATAGGCAGCGTGTCGTCAGTGCCTATTTTTTCGGGCGCTACGCATAGGCTGATACCGGGCACGTGTCCAACGCCTCTTATTTATTCCGAAGCGAACCGTGCGCCATCAGCTCTTCCTTTTGAGCTGTCTTAACGTGAGTTAATCAAAATGTTGAAAATCGTCCACCTGCTGATAGGCGCAGCGGCTTTGCTGCTGTCCTTCATCCCTAGCCTGCGATCCGAAGCTTTACCGTACCTGCAACAACCCGATGCGCTGTACCTGGCCTTTTTCGGCCTGCTCAACCTGACGCTTGCCCCAGTTATTCCTTACTGGAACAAAGGCCCTCGCCATCAACTGCAAAACCTGGTCAGCATCCTGCTGGTTCTGGCGGTCGTCCTGCAAACCGTGACACTGATCGCGGAAATGCCGGTCATTGCCGGTCAGCCTGCCGTGCTGTTCAGCCTCATTGCAGCCTTTATCGCTGTTGCCCTGCACCTGGCCATCAGCTTCTACAAATCGTCACCGGCCGCCGCTTCGCCTAGCTATGACATGAGCAACCGCGATACCGGGACCGTCAAGTGGTTCAACACCTCCAAAGGCTTCGGCTTTATTTCCCGCGACTCAGGCGACGATATTTTCGTGCACTTCCGGGCCATTCGCGGCGAAGGCCATCGTGTCCTGGTCGAAGGCCAGCGCGTCGAGTTCTCCGTCATGAATCGTGACAAAGGCCTGCAAGCCGAAGACGTCATCGCCGCCCTGCCGCGACGCTGATACAAAGGCAAATAAAAAACCGCGAACATGTTCGCGGTTTTTTATTGCCTGCACTCTTTGTAATGGGGCCGCGGCGCTTAATAATGTGGCGGCGGCGCTTCTTCTTCGAAAGACTCGAACTGGCCGACCATTTCCTCTTGCCGCTTGAGCAGCGCGGCCATTTGCAGCTGCAGGCGTTCGACCACCCGCTGCTGCGCCACCAGGACATCATTCAACGCCTGGATGGTGTCATCCTGAAACGCCAGTCGGCTTTCAAGGTCGGTTACGCGTTCTTCGAGGCTCATGGCTCAACCCTCCACAAACTTGAAATCATCGGTCAACACCAGGCGCAGCCGTTCGCGAATCGCCGCGACCTGCTCTGCATTGTAAGGCTTGGCTGAAATTTTGCCCCAGATCGGCGCGGGCCAGGCCGCGTCTTCACGCTTGCGCACGATCACATGCATGTGCAACTGGCTGACCACGTTGCCCAGGGCAGCGACGTTCAGCTTGTCGGCATCGAACGAGTCCTTGAGCAACTCCGACAACGAGGTCGTTTCCTGCCAGAGTTGCTGCTGATCGGCGACACTCAACTGAAATATCTCGCTGATATCGTCCCTGCGTGGCACGAGGATGAACCAGGGGTAGTTCGAATCATTGGACAACAGTAACCGACAAAGCGGGAAATCACCGATCGGTAGTGTGTCTTGTTGAAGTCGTGGATCTAAAGTGAACACTGCGCATACTCCCGCCAGGTCATCATTTTTCAGCTTGGCGCCCATCCCGAGAGATCATACGCCACGCCACTTGACGGAAGCATACCCTGCTGGCTTCACGGCGAACCACTGCTTGCGCCGCCGGAGGATCAACAAATGGCGCGAACCCGCCCCGCGATGAGACATTTCCTGCGAAAACGCACCAACACCGAACCAAGCATCGACAAAATGCGCTGAAATGACCAGAAAACCACAACCTGTTCCCGATACGTCAAATGCCCGGCTGTGTGAATTCGGCACAGTCATAAAAATTTTTTGCACCAAAACCGCACAGTACGTCTACGCTGAGTGCTTCGCACATCCGCCAATTACTCACTGGCGGGGTGAACCGGTAACGCTTTTATCTGTCGCGCGACCAAACAGAAGGCTAAACCACGAGGCCAACCACGGCGTCAAGCCCGCAGCAAAGAGGTGTGATACCCCCGGTTTCATGAGGTTTTTACCGCATCAGGCAGCCAATCAGAAAAAAAATCCGTAGAGTTCTGATTTGTGCACGTTTGTTGCATTGTTACCCACATCGTCTATAAGGCACCGCGGGAAGCGGGCAGCCTTAAGACCAAGAAAAACAGTGGCAGGGTAGCCCGATGGAGATTCAAACGTTTCACCAGGGACTCTTTTTATCGATGCGCCAGTCCAGAAAAACAGCATTAAAGTTGTCAGTCCGGTTGCATCGGGGCTGTAAATTTGCGACATCTAGCTAGCCGTTTACGACAGGGTCGTAAAGAAGCTGAAAGGATAGATGCGCAAGTATCGCCAACATTGTCGGCGTGATATAAGTTTGCGCCGACACAAAAAGAAAGAGCCGCCCAGATAATAAAACAGGTGGAGCGGCAGTACTCTTCTAAAAACCAAAGGAGCAAATCACGATGCGCGTGATGAAGTGGAGCATGATCGCACTGGCTGTTGCAGCAGGCACCTCGCAGTTCGCAATGGCGTCTTCCCAGGACGAATCCAAGGGTTTCATCGACGATTCGAGCCTGAAACTCAAAACCCGTTTTGAGTACATGAACCGCGACTACAAGAATGGTGCAAGCAACCCTAGTTCCGGCACTGCCGGCTATCGTCAGGATTCCGGTCTGAGCCAATTGCTCACCTACGAGTCGGGCTTCACTCAAGGTATCGTTGGTTTCGGCCTCGACGCCATGGCCATGGGTTCGGTCAAGCTGGACGGCGGCTCGGGCAAGCGCGGTAACGGCCTGTTCGCCAACGACAGCGACGGCAACCCGGAAAAATCCCAGGGCAAGGTAGGCGGTGCAGTGAAACTGCGTCTGTCCGACACCACCCTGAAATACGGCCAGCAATTCGTTGCCAGCCCTGTATTCGCTACCGACGACAGCCGTCTGATCCCGGAAGTCGCTACCGGCACCCTGCTCACCTCCAAGGAAATCAAAGGCCTGGAACTGAGCGCTGGTCGCTTTACCGCGCTGAGCAAGCAAACCGGCATGGCCCGTGACAGCATCGGCGGCGTATCCGATGAAGATGGCAACCACGGCAAAGGCCTGAGCGGCGGCATCAACATCTTCGGTGCAAGCTATGCCTTCACCGACAACTTCACCGCTGCACTGGCTGCATCGGATGCCGAAGAGTACTTCAAGAAGTACTACGCCAACCTGAACCTGACCCTGCCGATCAACGACGAACAGTCGCTGAACTTCGACCTCAACGCTTACAAAACCAAAGGCGATAAGCGCGGCGACACCATCGACTTCCTCGGTGACGGCGTTCTGGGCGTGGACAACAACCTGTGGTCCCTGGCAGCAGCCTATAGCCTGGGCGCTCACAAGTTCACCCTGGCCTACCAGCAGTCGAGCGGCGACAACGCTTACTACTACGGCGTTGACGGCAACAGCACCATCTTCGTATCCAACTCCATTCAGATCTCCGACTTCGTGGGCCGCGAGGAGAAATCCTACCAAGCTCGCTATGACCTGAACATGGCGACCTACGGCGTACCTGGCCTGAGCTTCATGACCCGTTACGTAATGGGTGACAACATCAAGACCAACGGTCTGGGTGAAGGTAAGGAAAACGAGTGGAACCTGGAGTCCAAGTACGTAGTACAGGAAGGTCCAGCAAAAGACCTGTCGTTCCGTGCTCGTTTCGCCAACTACCGTTCGAACGGTGCGTACAGCGCCTATTCGGCTGACAACTACGACACCCGCCTGATCATCGAGTACCCGCTGAGCATCCTGTAATCAGGCTGTAAAACCGGAACTCTGTAGATCAAGAAACCGCCCACCTCTTAAGGTGGGCGGTTTTTTTATGCCTGCCACATACCCAACACTTGGGCAAGCAACTTGCGCGCATAACGTTAATACTTTTTTCAATGAACCGATCAATAGTCACAAAAAAACCCAAGAGACTATTAGCCTCTTGGGTTTATGCAGTAACAAACAGACTTACTGTACTGACGCTTCCTGAACCACGCGAACTACACGCTGGGGAAATGGAATGTCAATACCCGCCGTCTTCAATCGGTCACGCGACTGTTCGTTAAACATGAACATCACGTCCCAGTAATCCGCCGTTTTCACCCAGACCCGCAGGGAAACAGTGATGGAACTGTCACCCAGGGTCGAAATGACTGCCTGAGGCTCCGGATCGGTCAATACGCGCGGATCCTTGGCCAGTTCCAGCAAGACTTCACGGGCCTTTTGCAAGTCCGCTTCGTAATCGACCCCCACATCGAATACCACCTTGCGGGTCGGTTGGCGGTTGGTGTTGGTGATGATGCCGTTCGACAGGTTGCCGTTAGGCACGATGATGGTCTTGTTGTCGCCGGTACGCAGTACGGTGTGGAAGATCTGGATGCTGTCGACGGTGCCGGCAACCCCTTGGGCTTCGATCCAGTCACCGATACGGAACGGACGGAACAGCAAGATCAGCACGCCGCCGGCGAAGTTTGCCAGGCTGCCCTGCAACGCGAGGCCGATGGCCAGGCCCGCAGCACCGATCGCCGCGACGAACGAGGTGGTTTCAACACCGATCATCGACGCTACGCTGACGACCAGCAGGATCTTGAGAATGATGTTAGCCAGGCTGCTGATAAACCCTTGCAGCGCAAGGTCGGCGTTACGCAGGGCAAGCAGGCCGCCAAGCTTTTGCGTGACCTTGTTGATCAACCACCAGCCGACAGCCAGGGTGATCACCGCCAACAGCACACGGCTGCCATACTCCATGATCATTGGGATCCATGACTGGGACACCTTGACCAGGTTGTCTACTTCAGCATTCAAATCCATTGTCGTTCTCCTGATTTCCGGCTACCCGGTACACGAAAAATAAACGGCAGAAAAGACCGTACCCGTCAGAGTCAATCGTTTCTACCGTTGCTTGGGCCTCGGACGCCTAAAACGCCTTTAGGTTCCCGCCTTGCAGGTCAATCGCGGAAGTTGTTGAACTGCAGCGGCATGCCGAATTCCTTGGCCCGCAACACAGCAATGGCTTCCTGCAGGTCGTCACGCTTCTTGCCGGTGATGCGCACTTGCTCACCCTGGATGGCAGCCTGCACCTTCAGCTTGGCGTCCTTGACGTGAGCGACGATTTTCTTCGCCAGCTCTTTGTCGATACCTTCCTTGAGCACCGCTTCCTGCTTCATCAGCTTGCCCGATGCGAACGCATCCTTGACCTCAAGGCACTGCACATCGATCTTGCGCTTGACCAGGGCCAGCTTGAGGATCTCAATCATCGCTTCGAGCTGGAAATCCGCTTCAGCGGTCAGGTTGACGGTCAGGTCCTTTTCCTTGAATTCGAAGCTGCCTTTGCCTTTCAGGTCATAACGACGATCGAGCTCCTTGACGGCGTTCTCGACCGCGTTGGTGACTTCGTGTTTGTCCAGTTCGGATACCACGTCGAACGACGGCATGTAATCTCTCCAATAAATAGGGCACGCTCAATCAAGAGGGAGCACGCCTGGCTTGCGGTTAAAATCCGCGCTGATTATAACGGGTCTTTCCCATCATTCACTGCGAGCCTCCCATGCGCGCCTTAAACAGAGCAAAAAGCTGATGTCCACCACCTGGCATGTTCTAGGCGCCGGTAGCCTCGGCACATTGTGGGCCGCGCGTCTGGCGCGGGCCGCCGTGCCGGTGCGACTGATTCTGCGTGACGCGGCCCGGTTGCAGGCGTACGAGGCGGCAGGCGGCTTGACCCTGGTCGAACATGGCCAGGCTCAGTGCCATGCGGTAAGCGCCGAAACGGCCGACAGCCTCACCCCGATCAATCGCCTGCTGGTCGCCTGCAAGGCTTACGACGCGGAACAGGCCGTGGCACAACTGGCACCGCGCCTGGCGCCCGGGGCCGAACTGATCCTGTTGCAGAACGGCCTGGGCAGCCAGGACGCCGTGGCAGCGCAAGTACCGCAGGCGCGTTGCATTTATGCGTCAAGCACTGAAGGCGCCTTTCGCGATGGTGACTGGCGCGTGGTCTTCGCCGGGCACGGGTTCACCTGGCTGGGAGATGCCGGGCATCCCGTCGCACCGATCTGGCTGGACGACCTCGACGCCGCGGGCATTCCCCATGAGTGGAGTACCGAAATCCTCACCCGGCTGTGGCGCAAACTGGCACTCAACTGTGCGATCAATCCGTTGACGGTGCTGCACGACTGCCGCAATGGCGGATTGCAGGAGCATCACTGTGAGGTTGCCACCCTGTGCGGTGAGCTGATCGAGCTGCTGGAGCGTTGCGGTCAGCCGGCAGCAGCGGAAAACCTGCAACAGGAGGTTGAACGGGTGATTCACGCGACCGCCGCCAACTACTCGTCGATGTATCAGGATGTCAGCAACCGGCGCCGCACCGAAATCAGCTACCTGCTCGGCCACGCCTGTAAAGTTGCCGCACGGCATCAACTGACCCTGCCGCACCTCAATCAGCTCGAATCGAGGTTGATCGCGCGCCTGCAAAGCCTTGGATTGCCCAGCGACTGAGCAGCGGCTACGCTGGCCACTTGTTCCTTCGCAGCGATTAACCTGATGCCATTGCGCCAGCGTCTTGAAAACCTCCCTGTCGGCCAGAAGCTGCTGGCCGCCCTGTTGGTGCTGTTGACCACTGTACTGCTGGTCGCCAACCTGACCTTCATCAGCGCCGCGTACTACATTTCCCAGGAAAGCATGGCGCCCCAGGCCCTGCAAACCATCGGCCGCCTGGTCTCCAACCCGAGCCTGGTGTCCGAAGCCTTGCAGTCGCCGGAAAGCGCCCAACGCCTGCTCAATGAGCTCGACAGCTATTCGCCGCTACGGGCCGCAGCCCTGTATGACGGCAAGGGCGAGCGCCTGGCGCAGTTGCAGCATGGCGATCATCTGAGCCTGCCCAAGCGTTACCAGCACATCGAATCCTGGCAAGTCACCGAGTTTCGCAGCAACCAGGTCATCACCCTGCCCCGCACCGGCACCGCACCCGGCCATCTGCTGCTGGTGGCCAGCAGTGAGTTGCCCATGGCGTTCTATACCGGGACACTGACCGCCAGCCTGGGCATCCTGATTTTCAGTGTGCTGCTATGGATGATCATCGCGCGGCAGATCAAACGCCTGATTACCCAGCCTATCCATCAGCTGGAGGAACTGTCCCGGCAGGTGACCCGGGAAGAGAACTACGCCCTGCGCGCCTCCCGGGGCAACCACGATGAAATCGGCAGCCTGGCCGAAGCATTCAACACCATGCTCTCGCGGATCGAGGCCCGAGAGCAGCAACTCAAGCGCGCCCGTGATGACTCCCAGGCCGCGTATGACCAGGCCCAAGGCCTGGCAGAGGAAACCCGCCACACCAATCGCAAGCTGGAACTGGAAGTCCAGGTCCGGAGCAAGATCGAGAAAAAGCTCACGGGATTTCAGAATTACCTCAACAGCATCATCGACTCCATGCCATCGGCACTGATCGCCCTCGACGAACAGCTCTACGTGACGCAGTGGAACCAGGAAGCCAGCGCCCTTTCCGGTACGCGCCTGGATGAAGCCTTGAACCAGCCGATCTTCCTCGCCTTCGAACCGCTCAAGCCCTTCCTCCCGCAGCTCAAGCAAACCGTAGAGCAGCACACGGTGGCCAAGATCGAGCGCGTGACCTGGGTCAAGGACGATGAACCGCGCCACTACGCCCTGACCTTTTATCCGCTGATGGGCGGTGCCGGGCGTGGCGTGGTGATCCGGATCGACGACATCACCCAGCGTCTCTCACTGGAAGAAATGATGGTGCAATCGGAGAAAATGCTTTCCGTCGGTGGCCTCGCCGCCGGCATGGCCCACGAAATCAACAACCCGCTCGGCGCGATCCTGCACAACGTGCAGAATATCCGCCGTCGCCTGTCCCCCGAACTGCCCAAGAACCTGGAGCAGGCCGAGCAGGTCGGCATCGAGCTGTCGACCGTCAACCAGTACCTGCAAGCGCGCGAAGTGCCGCAGCTGCTCGACGGTATCCAGCAGGCCGGCGCCCGGGCGGCGAAGATCGTCACGCACATGCTCAGTTTCAGTCGCCGCAGCACCCGGCAAATGGCCCCGTGCGATCTGCCGGCACTGATCGATCAAGCGGTGGAAATCGCCGGAAATGACTTCGACCTGGCCATTGGCTTCGACTTCAAGGGGCAGGCAATCATCCGCCAGTTCGACCCGGCGCTGGGGCCGGTACCCGGCACCGCCAACGAGCTGGAACAGGTGCTGCTCAACCTGCTGAAAAACGCCGCTCAAGCCATCCATTTACGTGAAGACGACAGTGAACCTGGCCGTATCATCCTGCGCACCCGTCTCAATCCACCCTGGGCGGAAATCCAGGTCGAGGACAACGGCATCGGCATGAGCGAAAGCGTGCGCAAGCGCACCTTCGAACCGTTTTTCACCACCAAGGAAATCGGCCAGGGCACCGGCCTTGGCCTGTCGGTCTCGTATTTCATCATTACCAACAACCACAAGGGCCAGATGGAAGTGCAATCCACCCTCGGCCAAGGCACCTGCTTCACCCTGCGCCTGCCATTGGCGAGCACCCCGCTCGTCTCTCAAGAACTCAACCAGCTATCGAGGTAATCATGGGCTTTCGCCTGTCGAAGATTTACACCCGCACCGGCGACAAAGGCGAAACCGGCCTGGGCGACGGTCGCCGCGTGCCCAAGGACCACCCACGGGTCGAGGCTATCGGCGAAGTGGATACGCTGAACAGTCAGGTCGGCGTATTACTGGCCGCACTGACGGCAGAAAGTGCCCTGCATCCGGGTTTGCAGGAAGTGATCGAGGTCTTGGCACCTTGTCAGCACAGGTTGTTTGACCTGGGCGGTGAGCTGGCGATGCCGGAGTATCAGGCGTTGAATGCCGGGGAAATCGAGCGCCTGGAAGTGGCGATTGATGTGTGGAATGAAGAGCTGGGGCCGTTGGAAAACTTCATCCTGCCCGGCGGCTCGATGCTGATTGCCCAGGCTCATGTCTGTCGCAGCCTGGCGCGCAGTGCCGAGCGCCGCTGTCAGCATCTGAATGCGATCGAGCCGCTGGCCGGGGTGGGTTTGGCATATATCAATCGGTTGTCGGATTTGTTGTTTGTGGTGGCACGGGTGATTGCCCGGCGCCAGGGGGTTGCGGAGATTCTTTGGCAGCCGGCGGCGAAACCTGAAGCTTAGTCGTCGCCT
The DNA here is from genome assembly GCF_028823535.1 of Pseudomonas serbica. Classification (GTDB taxonomy): domain Bacteria; phylum Pseudomonadota; class Gammaproteobacteria; order Pseudomonadales; family Pseudomonadaceae; genus Aquipseudomonas; species Aquipseudomonas serbica. The sequence goes on from NZ_JAQIYM010000009.1 coordinate 28,624, forward strand.
ATTAGGCCCATTTCGCGGGCAAGCCCGCTGCCACAGTGATCGCGTCGAACACAAAACCTGTGTACACCGCTAAACCTGTGGGAGCGAGCTTGCCCGCGAAGAGGCCGGCAGCATCACAGCATAATCAGGCCTCAGGCCAAAAAGCCCGAATCCCCGCCACGCCCTGGGCACCTGCCGCCCAAGCCTTCTGAACCTGCGCAGGGCCAACGCCGCCCAGCAAAAACACCGGTTTGCTGAAGCCCTCGATCAAGCTCGAAGCCTGCTCCCAACCCAGCGGTTGCGCCCCCGGATGCGTCAAAGTCGGTTGTACCGGCGACAAGGTCACAAAGTCGACGCCCATTTCTTCGGCCAGCGCCAGCTCCTCAGCGTTATGGCAGGACGCCGCCAACCAGCGCGATGCCGGCAGTGGCCGACCAGCGGCTGCGTACTTGCGCAATTGTGCCGAAGTGATGTGCCAACCAGCGGAAGGGAAATCCCCCAGCCACTCGAACGGCCCCTTGATCATCAATTGCGCCTTGCCGGCACACAGCCCTGCCGCATCCACGGCCAGATCGCGGTACTTGGGGTCGTAACCGTTTGGCGCGCGCAACTGGATCAACTTGATGCCGCCCGCGATGGCCTTCTGGATTCCCCGCAGCAGAGCCGGGGTTTCCAGATCTTCCGGGGTGATCAGGTATTGCTCGGGCAAGCGGGCAGCCGCGACGATCGGCCGGTTGGCCTCGGGGAACTCGTATCCCGACAGGTCCCGGGCGGTGACCCAAGCCAGGGGCTGGCCTTCGGCGCCATGAGGCTCGCCGGTGAACGCCGAGACTTCCCAGACGTCCAGCAACACCTGTTTGTCCGGGTAATCATGGTGGACCTTGATCAACGGGCGCGCCGCGCCGACCACGATACCCAGCTCTTCGTGCAGCTCTCGGGCCAGGGCGCTTTCGACCGACTCGTCGGCCTCGACCTTGCCACCGGGAAACTCCCACAGGCCGCCTTGGTGCTGAGAGTCGGCACGGCGGGCGATGAGGATCTTGCCGCTGTCATCACGGATGACGGCGGCCGCTACGTGTACTCGTTTCACCGCTCGATTTCCTCCAGGCCAGCCTTCTGCCAGGCCTTGAAGGCTGGCCATTGGTAGATGGTTTGAACATAGGCTTCGTCAGTCTCGGGCAATTTCACCTGATAGGTGCGCAGGCGTACGGCAATCGGGGCGAAGAACGCATCGGCCAGGCTGATACGGCCAAACAGGTACGGACCACTTTCGGTGGCCGCAGCACGGCACTCGGCCCACAGGGCCGACATGCGCTCGATGTCGGCCTGCACGTCCGCCGGGAGCGGCGAGAGTGGCGCATCATGGCTCAGGTCGAAGGGCATGTTGCCGCGCATGGCGAAGAAACCGCTGTGCATCTGCGCGCACGCCGAACGTGCCTGGGCGCGAGCGCGCACATCTTTGGGCCAGAGGCCAGCGTCCGGAAACTGTTCCGCCAGGTATTCGGCAATCGCCAGGGAGTCGGCGATGGTGCCGTGCTCGGTCTTCAACAGCGGGACCTTGCCGGTTGGCGAGTGTTTGAGCAGGCGTTCGCGGGTGTCCGGCTGGTTCAGCTTGATCAGTTCTTCGGTGTAAGACGCGCCGGCCAGATCAAGGGCCAAGGCGCCGCGCAGGGACCAGGAAGAAAGCAGTTTGTCGCCGATGATCAGGTGCAGGCTCATGTTCAAGCGTCCTTCAAGCTAAAGGGATACCTGTAGGAGCTGGCTTGCCAGCGATAACGGTAGCGGCCTCAACACATCTTTCGCTGCAGAGGACGCCTTCGCCGGCCAGCCGGCTCCTACAGTTTCTGCAGCGTTATGTACGGTACTCGGCGTTGATCTTCACGTATTCGTGGGACAGATCGGTGGTCCAGATGGTTTCGCTGCAGTCGCCACGACCCAGCTCGATACGGATGGTGATTTCTTCCTGTTGCATCACCGCTGCGCCCTGGGCTTCGGTGTAGGTCGCAGCGCGGGCGCCACGGCTGGCGATGCACACTTCACCAAGGAACACATCGATCTTGCTCACATCCAGGTTCGGTACGCCGGCACGACCGACCGCCGCGAGGATACGGCCCCAGTTCGGGTCGGAAGCGAACAGTGCGGTCTTGATCAATGGCGAGTGGGCCACGGTGTAGCCGACGTCCAGGCATTCCTGGTGATTGCCGCCGCCGTTGACTTCAACGGTAACGAATTTAGTCGCACCTTCGCCGTCGCGTACGATCGCCTGGGCCACGTCCATGCACACCTCGAACACCGCTTGCTTGAGCTTGGCGAACAACTCGCCTTCGGCGCGGGTGATTTCCGGCAGCGCCGCCTGACCGGTGGCGATCAGCATGCAGCAGTCGTTGGTCGAGGTGTCGCCGTCGATGGTGATGCGGTTGAACGACTTGTTGGCGCCGTCCAGCATCAGGTTCTGCAACACATCGCGGGCGACCTTGGCGTCAGTGGCGATATAGCCAAGCATGGTCGCCATGTTCGGACGAATCATGCCCGCGCCCTTGCTGATACCGGTGACCGTGATGGTCACGCCATCGTGCTGGAACTGGCGGCTGGCGCCCTTTGGCAGGGTATCGGTGGTCATGATACCGGTGGCGGCAGCTTCCCAGTTGTTCTCCGACAGATCGTCGAGGGCGGCTTGCAATGCACCTTCGATTTTCTCGACCGGCAGTGGCTCGCCGATCACGCCGGTGGAATACGGCAGCACCTGGCTGGCATCGACACCGGTCAACTCGGCCAGTTTGGCGCAAGTACGCTCGGCCGCGGCCAGGCCTGGCTCACCGGTACCAGCGTTGGCATTGCCGGTATTGGTCAGCAGGTAACGCACCGGCCCCTGCACGCGCTGCTTGGCCAGGATTACCGGGGCTGCGCAAAAGGCGTTCAGGGTGAACACGCCCGCCACCGTGGAGCCTTCGGCACAACGCATGACTACAACATCCTTGCGCCCCGGGCGCTTGATACCGGCCGAGGCGATACCGAGTTCAAAACCGGCAACCGGGTGCAACGTTGGCAAAGGACCAAGACCAACAGCCATGAATGCGCTCCTTTATAGATGATGTCTGCACCGCTTTAGCAAAAGCGGGGGATTGAAATGGCAAAACGCCGCGACGGCATGAGCCGGTCGCGGCGCGGGTATTTCAGCGTATGGAACGGGTTTACTGGATCTGCCCGTGGCAATGCTTGAATTTCTTGCCCGAACCGCAGTAGCACAGCTCGTTACGGCCCAGCTTCTGCTCGTTGCGAACCGGGGCGGTAGCCAGGGCCACATCGACCTCTTCACCCAACTGCTCCGGCTGCTCCAGGCTCGGGGCCTCTTCATGCAGGAACTGCATGCGAGCGGCCAGCGCTTCGGCTTCCTGGCGCAGGCGCTGCTCTTCTTCGATCGGATCTTCGCGACGCACCTGAACGTGCGACAACACACGGATCGAGTCGCGCTTGATCGAATCCAGCAGCTCGGAGAACAGCGTGAACGACTCGCGCTTGTACTCTTGCTTCGGGTTCTTCTGCGCATAACCGCGCAGGTGGATGCCGTGACGCAGGTGGTCCATGGTCGACAGGTGGTCTTTCCACAGGTCGTCCAGTACGCGCAGTACGATTTGCTTCTCGAAGGTGCGCAGCGCTTCGGCGCCCGCCTGGTCTTCTTTCTCGTTGTACGCGGCGATCAACTCCTGCATCAGTTTCTCGCGCAGGGTTTCCTCGTACAGGTGATCGTCTTCGTCGAGCCATTGCTGGATCGGCAGTTTCACCCCGAAATCGCTTTCCAGTGCCGCTTCCAGACCCGCCACGTCCCACTGCTCTGGCAGCGATTGCGGAGGAATGTGCGCGCTGACGGTAGCGTTGAGTACGTCCTGACGGAAGTCGGCAATGGTTTCACCGATGTTGTCAGCGGCCAGCAACGTGTTACGCATGTGATAGATCACTTTACGCTGTTCGTTGTTGACGTCGTCGAACTCGAGCAGTTGCTTGCGGATATCGAAGTTGCGGCCTTCGACCTTGCGCTGGGCCTTTTCGATGGCGTTGGTCACCATGCGGTGCTCGATCGCTTCGCCAGGCTGCATGCCCAGGGCCTTCATGAAGTTCTTCACCCGGTCCGAGGCGAAGATGCGCATCAGGCTGTCTTCCAGCGACAGGTAGAAACGGCTCGAACCGGCGTCGCCCTGGCGACCGGCACGACCACGCAACTGGTTGTCGATACGGCGCGATTCGTGACGCTCGGACGCGATCACCTGCAAACCGCCCGACTCGAGCACTTGCTGGTGACGTTTCTGCCAGTCGGCCTTGATCTGGGCGATCTGCTCAGGGGTCGGGTTTTCCAGGGAAGCGACTTCAACTTCCCAGTTGCCACCCAAGAGGATGTCGGTACCACGACCGGCCATGTTGGTGGCGATGGTCAGTGCACCCGGACGACCGGCCTGGGCGATGATCTCGGCTTCCTTTTCGTGGAACTTGGCGTTCAGTACCTTGTGTTCGATGCCTTCCTTCACGAGCAGGCTGGACATGTGCTCGGAGGTTTCGATGGTCGCAGTACCCACCAGCACCGGACGGCCAGCGGCCATGCTTTCCTTGATGTCGGCGACGATGGCCGCGTATTTCTCGTCGGCGGTCAGGAACACCAGGTCGTTGTAGTCCTTACGGGCCAGCGGCTTGTTCGGCGGAATGACCATGACCTGCAGGCCGTAGATCTGGTGGAACTCGAACGCTTCGGTGTCGGCCGTACCGGTCATGCCGGACAGTTTGTTGTACAGACGGAAGTAGTTCTGGAACGTGGTCGACGCCAGGGTCTGGCTTTCGGCCTGGATGTTCAGGTTTTCCTTGGCTTCGATGGCCTGGTGCAGGCCTTCGGACAAGCGACGGCCCGGCATGGTACGACCGGTGTGTTCGTCGACCAGGACAACCTGGCCATCCTGCACGATGTATTCGATGTTGCGATGGAACAGCTTGTGCGCACGCAGGCCGGCATACACGTGAGTCAGCAGGCTCAGGTTATGCGCCGAGTACAGGCTCTCGCCTTCGGCCAGCAGGCCGATGCGAGTGAGGGTTTCCTCGACGAACTGGTGACCGGCTTCGTTGAGTTCGACCTGGCGGGTCTTCTCGTCAACGGTGTAGTGGCCGGCCTTGGTGACTTCGCCTTCAACTTCTTCAACGTGCAATTCCAGCTGCGGGATCAGTTTGTTGATCTCGATGTACAGCTTGGAGCTGTCCTCGGCCTGACCGGAAATGATCAGCGGGGTACGGGCTTCGTCGATGAGGATGGAGTCGACTTCGTCGATCACGGCAAAATTGAGTTCGCGCTGGAATTTTTCTTCCATGCTGAACGCCATGTTGTCGCGCAGGTAATCGAAACCGAATTCGTTGTTGGTGCCGTAGGTAATGTCGGCAGCGTAGGCCGCGCGCTTCTCTTCCGGCGGCTGGAACGGCGTGACCACGCCGACCGTCAGGCCGAGGAATTCGTAGAGCGGACGCATCCAGTTGGCGTCACGGCGGGCCAGGTAGTCGTTCACGGTCACAACGTGCACGCCCTTGCCGGACAACGCGTTGAGGTAAACGCCCAGTGTTGCCACCAGGGTCTTGCCTTCACCGGTACGCATCTCGGCGATCTTGCCTTCATGCAAGGTCATGCCACCGATCAGCTGGACGTCGAAGTGGCGCATGCCCATGACACGCTTGCCGGCTTCACGGGCGACCGCGAAGGCTTCCGGCAGCAGCTTGTCGAGGGTTTCCCCTTTGGCGAAGCGGGCCTTGAACTCATCTGTCTTGGCACGCAATTGATCGTCCGAAAGGGCCACCATTTGCTCTTCGAAGGCATTGACGAATTGCACCGTCTTGAGCATGCGTTTGACTTCACGCTCGTTCTTGCTTCCAAAAAGTTTCTTTAACAAAGGCGCAAACATATCGGCAGGATCTTCCACACTAAAGGGATGGAGGGCGGCCCCGTGAGTCGCCCGAGCAGCCCTCATGGCCGCATGCGAACGAGCATTCTACCCGGAAACGGTGGTGAGGAAAGTGGCGTTGTTCCACGATGCTGGCACTGCGTTGTAACGGGGCTCACTTAAAATAAGGGCAAATCGCTGAACTTCAAGCCATTCACGGCAGAAGTTACTTGTTGATTTAATGGGTAAAGCACGTGCAAAGCAATGGGTCGGGCGCATCCGCTGCTTTCTGCTACCATGGCGGCTCTGTTACTTCAGGTGTCTGATCATGGCATTTCGCCCTCTTACGGCCAGAGCACCCGCCGTTCTGCTTCGCGAAGCCAAGCCGCTCAAGGCCATTCTCGGTCACGCCCAACGCCTGGGGCATTTGCAACGTCTGCTCGAAAGCCAGCTGCAACCCGCCGCGCGCGCCCATTGCCATGTGGCGTCCTGGCGCGAAGGCAGTTTGTTGCTGATTGTCACCGACGGTCATTGGGCCACTCGTCTGCGTTACCAACAAAAACGCCTGCTCCGGCAATTGCAGATGTTCGACGAATTCGCCAACCTGACGCGAATCCTGTTCAAGGTGCAGCCGCCGACCGTGCAGCAAGGTGCGGCCGGGCATACCATGGATTTATCCGATGATGCCGCCGCGACCATCCAGGCCACGGCTGACGGGATCAGCGATCCGAACCTGCGGGCGGCGCTGGAGCGGTTGGCGGCGCACGCCAGACCCAAAGCCTGACACAGACCCCATGAGGGAGCGGGCAAGCCCGCTCCCTCATGGATTTAGCGGCTTTTCTTGCCACCTAATAATGAACCCATCAAGCCGCGCACCAATTGTCGGCCCAACTGGTTGGCCGCCTGTCGCATCGCCGACTTCAGTGCCTGCCCCGCCGCCGTGCCGAGGAACTCCCCGGCCTGTTCGGTGAAGCTTGGCTCTTCGGCCGCCGGTTTACCCGGTGCCGCCTCAGGTTCCGGCGCCAGCCCCTTGCGCCCCATCAGCACCTCATATGCCGATTCCCGATCGATCGGTTTGTCATACCGCCCTTTGAACGGCGAGCCGCCGATCAGCACGGTGCGTTCCGTGTCACTCAATGGCCCGATTCGCGACTGTGGTGGCGCCACCAAGACACGCTGGACCCTCTCCGGCGTGCCCTTGTCCTGCAAGGTACCCACCAGCGCCTCGCCGATGCCCAGTTCGGTCAGCACCGACAGGGCGTCAAACGCCGGGTTCGGGCGAAAACCGTCGGCCACCGCCCGCAGGGATTTCTGCTCCTTGGCGGTGAACGCGCGCAAGCCGTGCTGGATGCGCAGGCCCAACTGTGCCAGCACGTCGTCGGGCAAGTCGCCGGGTGATTGGGTGACGAAATACACCCCCACCCCTTTGGAACGAATTAGCCGCACCACTTGCTCCAGGCGGTCCTGCAGCGCCTTGGGTGTGCCGGCGAACAACAAGTGCGCCTCGTCGAAAAACAGCGCGAGCAGTGGTTTGTCCGAATCGCCGCGTTCAGGCAGTTGCTCGAACAGCTCGGCCAGCAGCCATAACAGGAAAGTCGCATAGACCTTCGGCGCTTCATGCACCAGGCGACTGGCATCGAGCAAATGAATGCGACCGCGGCCATCGGCAGTCGGTTGCAGAATGTCCTCCAGTTGCAGCGCCGGCTCACCGAATAGCGCTTCAGCGCCCTGCTGTTCCAGGGTTGCCAGGCGCCGTAGCAGGGCCTGGCTGGAGCCGGTGGTCATCAGCGCCGCGTCATCACCCAACAACTGTGGATTGTCCTTGAGGTGATTGAGCAGTGCCTTGAGGTCTTTTAGATCCAGCAGCAACAGGCCTTCGCGGTCGGCAACCTTGAACGCGGCATACAGCGTCGACTGCTGGCTGTCGGTCAGTTCCAGCAGGCTTCCCAGGAGTAACGGTCCCATTTCGCTCAAGGTCGTGCGCAGCGGATGACCGGACTGACCGTGAATGTCCCACAAGGTCACCGGATACGCCGCAGGCTTGTGGTTCAGCCATGGCATGCCGGCTATCCGCTCGGCGATCTTGCCCTGGGGGTTGCCGGCAGCGCCCAGGCCGCACAGGTCTCCCTTTATATCGGCGGCAAACACCGCCACGCCGGCATCGCTGAAGGCTTCGGCCATGCGTTGCAAGGTTACGGTCTTGCCGGTCCCCGTAGCACCCGCGATCAAACCGTGGCGGTTCGCCAGGCGCATGGCCTGGGCGATCGGCTGTCCCGCGAGGTCGGCGCCGATAACTAGCTGCAATGAATCAGGCATTTGGTCACCCATGGTTAATCTTTGGTCCTACACGGCCGATAGAAATAACGACAAAGCAGACAGACACAAATCTGTCGGACATTTCCCTTAAGGAGCGATGGAAATTTCACTTGCTTTCAACATTGCCCATCGTGCGTCCCTTTATAAAAGCACGCGCAGGACATTAAGACCTTAGCGGAACCCCAAGCCATGAACAAAAATCTACGCTTCAGCCATAAAATCCTGCTTGCCGCCGCCCTCATCGTCATTGCCACTTTCGCCTCATTCACCCTGTATAACGACTATTTACAGCGCAATGCCATCCGCGAAGACCTGGACAACTATCTCAACGAGATGGGCGACGTCACCGCCAGCAACATCCAGACCTGGCTGACCGGCCGTATCCTGCTGATCGAGAACCTGGCGCAAAACATTGCCATCAACCCGGAACAAACCAACGTCGCCGCCCTGCTGGAACAGAAAGCCCTGACGTCGACGTTCATGGCGTCCTACCTCGGTGACGCCACCGGGCACTTCACCATCCGTCCGGATGCGAAGATGCCAGACGGTTTCGACCCACGGGTTCGCCCTTGGTACAAGGGGGCGCAAAATAGCAGCACGCCGACCCTGACCGAACCCTATGTCGACGCGGCGACCGGTCAGACGATCATTTCCATCGCCATGGCCTCGACGAAAGCCGGGCAAGGCGTAGGCGTGGTGGGCGGCGACCTGAGTTTGCAAACCTTGATCGACACCCTGAGCGCCCGTGACTTCGACGGCATGGGTTACGCCTTCCTGGTCAGCGCCGACGGCAAGATCCTGGTCCACCCGGACAAGGCCTTGGTCATGAAGTCCCTGGGCGAGGCATACCCGCAAAATACCCCGCGCATCAGCCGCGACTTCAGTGAAATCGTGGTCGACGGCAAAACCCGCATCGTCACCTTTACCCCGATCAAGGGCCTGCCTTCTGTCAACTGGTACATCGGTCTGTCGGTGGACAAGGACAAAGCCTTCTCGATGCTCAGTGAGTTCCGCGCCTCGGCGGTGGTTGCCACAGTGATCGCCGTCGCCATCATCATCGCCCTGCTGGGCATGTTGATCCGCCTGCTGATCCAGCCACTGCACGTCATGACCCGGGCCATGGCCGACATCGCCGACGGTGAAGGCGACCTGACCAAGCGCCTGGTGATCCAGAACAACGACGAGTTCGGCAGCCTCGGTACCGCCTTCAACCGTTTTGTGGAACGTATCCACGGTTCGATCCGCGAAGTGTCCTCGGCCACGGGCCAGGTCAACGAAGTGGCGTTGCGCGTGGTCGCCGCCTCGAACTCGTCGATGTACAACTCCGACCAACAGGCATCACGCACCAGCAGCGTGGCAGCGGCGATCAACCAGCTCGGCGCTGCCGCCCAGGAGATCGCCCGCAATGCCGCGCAAGCGTCGAGCCAGGCCAGCGATGCCCGTAACCTGGCCGAAGATGGCCAGCAAGTGGTGGACCGTAGCATTGCCGCGATGAATCAACTGTCGAACATGCTCAGCGCGTCCAGCAGCAACATCGAATCGCTCAACAGCAAAACCGTGAACATCGGACAGATTCTCGAAGTGATCACCAGCATTTCCCAGCAAACCAACCTGCTGGCGCTCAACGCTGCCATCGAAGCGGCGCGGGCCGGGGAAGCCGGGCGTGGATTTGCCGTGGTGGCCGATGAAGTGCGCAACCTGGCACATCGCACCCAGGAATCGGCGCAGCAAGTACAGACCATGATCGAAGAACTGCAGGTCGGTGCCCGCGAGTCGGTCAGCACCATGAGCGACAGCCAGCGCCACAGTCAGGACAGCGTGGAAATTGCCAACCTGGCCGGCGAGCGCCTGAGCAGCGTCACGCAACGCATCGGCGAAATCGATGGCATGAACCAGTCCGTGGCGACCGCCACCGAGGAACAGACCGCGGTGGTCGAGTCGATCAACGTGGACATCACTGAAATCAACACGCTGAACCAGGAAGGCGTGGAAAACCTGCAATCTACCTTGCGTGCCTGTTCGGACCTGGAGCAACAGGCGGCGCGGTTGAAGCAGTTGGTGGGCAGCTTCCGCATCTAACCTTTTATCCAGCTTCTTCGCGGGCAACGCTCCAACTTGCCCGCGAAGTAGCTCTTCCAGGCACGCCACCCCTCCAAATCCCAACCGAACATCTATTCTTCATAAAGGTCAACCAAGGGAGAACAACGGACCGGAGGGATGTTCATCGTGCATATCGCTGACATAACCATGTTCTACGCCCCTGCCAGCGGTGGCGTGCGCACCTATCTGGATGCCAAGCATCATCGCCTGTGCACCAGGCCAGGCATTCGCCACAGTGTGCTGATACCAGGAGCAGTCCTCAGCGAAAAGGATGGCATCTACACGGTTCCGGCGCCTGCCCTGCCCTTCGGCAAAGGTTATCGTTTCCCTCTGCGTCTCGCGCCCTGGCGCAATGTCCTGCAGGTTCTGCAACCCGATCTGATTGAAGTCGGCGACCCTTACCTCACCGCCTGGGCGGCTTTGGACGCGCGTCGCCAACTGGATGTGCCAGTCATCGGCTTTTATCATTCGGACCTGCCACTGCTGGCCAGCAATCGAATGGGCAACTGGGTCACGCCAAATGTCGAGGCCTATGTCAGCAAGCTCTATGGCAATTTCGACCGGGTACTGGCACCGAGCCAGGTCATGGCCGATAAACTGACCGCCCTGGGGGTGAAGAATGTTTTCGTGCAGCCCTTGGGGGTCGACCTCCAGGTGTTTCATCCCGACGCACGGGATACCGGCCTTCGGGCCGAGCTGGGACTGGACGAAAACACTTATCTATTGATCTTCGCCGGGCGCGGTTCCAAGGAGAAGAACCTGCCGGTACTGCTCGAATGCATGAAACGCCTGGGCCGACGCTATCACTTGCTGCTGGTCGGGTCGTCGATGCCAACCACGGTGCCGGACAATGTCACGGTTATCGACCAATTCTGCCCGGCTACGCAAGTCGCTCGCCTGATGGCCAGTGCCGACGCACTGCTGCATGCCGGTGACCAGGAAACTTTTGGCCTGGTGATCCTTGAAGCCATGGCCTGCGGTATCCCGGTAGTGGCGGTGGCAGCTGGCGCGTTTGAGGAAATCATCACCGAACAATGTGGCCTGTTGTGTGCCCCCAACGATCCGTTGGCCATGGCCAACGCGGTGCGCGAGCTGTTCAGCCAGGGCAGCGCAGCCCTGGGCCAGCAAGCCCGACGCCATGTCGAGCGGCACTATGCCTGGGACGCGGTAGTCAACAGTCTGCTCGGCCACTATCACGCCGTCCTCGGCAGCCAATGGCCGCGAGCCGCCAATGCTTGAAACCACGGATGCGCCCGGCTTGCTGTTGGTGCTGCACGATGTCGCGCCACCGACCTGGGCCGATTACCAACCCTTTGTCGAAGCCGTCGACGCACTGGGCCGTGTGCCAATCACCTGGCTGGTGGTGCCGGATTTCCACAAACACAACGACCTGCAAGCCCATCCGCAATTTCGTCGTCAACTCGGCGCACGGCTCGAGCGCGGCGACGAACTGGTGCTGCACGGTTACTTTCACTGCGACGACGGTCCGAAGGCGAGCAATCCCCGCGACTGGTTCATGCGCCGGATCTACACCCACGAGGGCGAGTTCTACAGTCTGTCTCGCGAGGCAGCACTCACCCGCCTGCATGCCGGCATTGAAATGTTCCAGCGCTACAATTGGCCACTGCAGGGCTTCGTCGCGCCAGCCTGGTTGATGAGTGACGGCACGCGCCAGGCCTTGAGCCAATTACCGCTGAATTACACCAGCGACGCCCGACATCTGTATCGCCTGCCTGATTTCACCGCGATCGATGCCCCAGGACTGGTCTGGAGTGCGCGCAGTGCCTGGCGTCGTGGCGTGTCGAAACTGGTCAGCCAGCAACTCGAACAACGCTGGCGAACAGCGCCGGTGATTCGCTTGGGTCTGCACCCGGTGGACATGCGCCATGAGTTATCGCGCACGTACTGGCTGCAAACCCTCAAGCGCCTGCTCGATGAGGGCCGCGTGCCGATGACCAAGGCCCGTTGGCTGGCCTTGCACTGCCAGCGCATGGGGCTTGCGGCATGAGTCGCTCGATTCTGCTGTGCATCGGCCTGCTCGCCGCGCTGCTGATTCCCTGGCTGCTGGGTGGCAGCGAAACCTGGTCTCGGCTCAATGACTTTCCGCTGAGCAGCTTGCTGGTCATGTTCGGCATGATCCTGCTGTGTTGGGTGGTCAATACGATGCGCTTGCGCCTTTTGCTGGGGGATCAGCGCGACAAGGTCCGCCCGCTAAAGAGCCTCGGCGTGGTGATGGCGGCCGAATTTGCCTATTGCGCCACACCAGGTGGCAGCGGCGGACCACTGACCATCATGGCGTTGCTGGCGCGCAACGGCGTGCGACCGGCCCGGGGCAGCGCCGTGTTTGCCATGGACCAACTGAGCGATTTGTTGTTTTTCCTCTGCGCATTGATCGGGATCCTGATTTACGCCCTGTTCCAGCATCTCAGCCAGCACATGGCGTGGTTGCTGATCGTCAGTGCCCTGTCGATGTTCGGTGGGCTGGTCGGTTGCGTGGTGGTGGCGCGCTATCACCGAATGCTGATTCGCATGGGGGGCCGACTGCTGGCACGCCTCAACGTCGAGCCCTCGACCCGTATGCGCTGGGCACGCAAGCTCCTGCACTTTCTGGCGGCGTTCACCGATACCCTGAAGCTGCCTGCGCACACGCTGATCACTGTGTTTGGCTTGACGTGCGTGCACTGGATCTTGCGTTACAGCGTGTTGTACCTGGCGCTGCGCGGGCTCGGCGCGGACTTGCAATGGGCCTGGAGTTTTCTGATCCAGATGGTTTCACTGAGTGCGGGGCAGTTCAGCCTGTTGCCAGGCGGAGCGGGGGCGGCAGAATTGACTTCAGCGGCATTGTTGGCGCCCATGGTCGGCAAATCCACGGCGGCGGCGGCCATTCTGATCTGGCGGGCGGTGACTTATTACTTTTATTTGCTGGTGGGTGGACCGGTGTTTTTGTTGATGCTGGGGCGGCCGTTGCTCAAGAAACTCATGAAGAGCGTGTATTTGTAGGAGCCTGGCTCGCCAGCTCCTACATGCCATCTTCAGGGCTCATTTCATCGGGGGCGTAACGGCTCAAGCACCCCTCGCCCAAGGTCGCGGGTGCCCTGCAAGTGGCTTTGTCCAGCGGATCGGCCATGTTCAAATCCTCGGTGCAGAAACGGCGAAGGGCCTGCAGCGATTGAACGCCCAGGCCCTTCGAATTTCAACCGTTTAGTGCGGTGATCAGAACACCACGGTTTTGTTGCCGTGGACCAGCACCCGGTCTTCAAGGTGGTAGCGCAGACCACGGGCCAGCACCATTTTCTCGACATCACGGCCGAAACGCACCATGTCTTCGATACTGTCGCTGTGGCTGACGCGCACCACGTCCTGCTCGATGATCGGGCCGGCGTCCAGTTCTTCGGTTACATAGTGGCAGGTAGCACCGATCAGCTTCACACCACGCAGGGAAGCCTGGTGGTAGGGCTTGGCGCCGACGAACGACGGCAGGAAGCTGTGGTGGATGTTGATCACTTTGTGCGCATATTCACGGCACAGCTCAGGCGGCAGGATTTGCATGTAGCGGGCCAGTACGACCACTTCGGCATCGTGTTGCTTGACCAGGCGCGAAACCTCGGCGAATGCAGGCTCCTTGTCCTGGGGATTGACCGGTACGTGGTAGTACGCAATGCCGTGCCATTCGACCATGCTGCGCAGGTCGTCATGGTTGGAAATCACGCAGGCGATTTCGCAATCCAGTTCATCGCTGTGCCAGCGATGCAGCAAGTCGGCGAGGCAGTGAGATTCGCGGCTGGCCATCAGGACCACACGCTTCTTCTGCGCGGTATCGGTGATGCGCCAGTCCATCGAGAACTCTTCGGCAATCGGCGCAAAGGCTTCGCGCAAGGCGTCGATACCGAAAGGCAGCGAATCGGCACGAATTTCGTGACGCATGAAGAACCAACCACTGAGATTGTCCGAGTGGTGGCTCGCTTCGGTGATCCAGCCGTTATGGGACGCCAGAAAGTTACTGACTTTGGCAACGATGCCGACGCGGTCCGGGCAAGAAATCACCAGCCGAAAAGTGCGCATGAGGGGGAAACTCCAGAACTTCGCAAAGGCGGCCATTCTAGCGATTGCGCAGCAAAACTGCAGTATTGATGACGTATTGCCTCAGCCAACGGCTGGCGCCAAGGTTCTCGCGCCACCAGATTCGCACCGGGCACAGTGCACTAGACCCTCGACAAGCAGCAGTTTGTAAATATCTGTAGCACAAGCAGCGAACTATTTAACTGCGTATCCAATGTGCGCTGAATTCACAGGAATTAAATTAAATAAACTCAGGTTTAATGTTTACTTGATGAAACACCCTGACTATTATTGCCGCACTGTCACCTGCCATCCTGTGCCCTACATAAGGTAGTAATCATGTCCTTGATCAACGAATATCGCGCCACCGAAGAAGCTATCAAAGAGCTGCAAGCCCGTTTGAAGAACCTGTCCCAAGACGACAAACTGCAAACCGAGCTGGAATTCGAAGGCAAACTGCGCACCCTGATGGGCGAATATTCCAAGTCCCTGCGCGACATCATCGCGCTGTTGGATCCAGAAGCCAAAACCAAAGCCCCACGTGGCGGCGCAGTAAAAACTACTGGCACCAAGCGTGCTCGCAAAGTTAAACAATACAAAAACCCGCACAACGGCGAAGTCATCGAGACCAAAGGTGGCAACCACAAAACTCTGAAAGAGTGGAAAGCCAAGTGGGGCGGTGACGTGGTTGAAGGCTGGGCGACCCTGTTGGGCTAAGTCTGCTTGCCTGTCGCAGCTCGATTGCGACAAAAAACGCCAGCACAAGCTGGCGTTTTTTATGCCCGGAGTTTTTTGCCGCCGGGCATTTTCGAATTCAAAGATTCAAACGTTTGCGCAGATCCTGAACATATTCCTGCCATTCATTCAGTACCGCCTGTTGCAACGATGTGGCGGTTGGGGCCAATTGGGCTGCGGCCTCTACGAAACTATCCAGGGTATGTGGCGCGCCGTATTCAGGCACTGACAAACGTTTCTGACAGAATATTCGCCAGCGTTCTTGCTCGTCGAGACTCAAGGTGTCCGGAAAGTTACGCGCTCGATATCGAAACAATAGCTCGGGCAATCGTTCATCATCGAAAGGCCATTGCTGTTGTGCCAATTGCAGTGGGTCGACTGTTCTGACTTGCTCGCATAGACGCCGATCACGGTCGCCGATAAATCCGTCGTATAACTGTTGTTCAGGATCCTCGCTGGGGGAAAAATCTTCACGGGCATAAATCGCCACAACTTTAGCTTGCCACTCTTGCTGCGCGCCACTTAGTCGCAGCGCTCGTTGTCGATAGAGGGCAACATCCGTCTCCAGGCGCAGCTGATCTTCAGGCCGAAGAACCGCTAACGGCGCCACCACGGGGCATTTGTTGATGTGGATAAGCTTGAGCGGTACTGGCAACTCACCGTCGGCCAGGTCTTCGCGACGGGTATACAGGCGCTGGCGCAAGGTTTCGGCATCGAGATCGAATAAACCCTGCGGGTCGAGGTGCAGGTCGCAGACGATCAAAGCATTCTTGTTGCGCGGGTGCCAGGCCAAGGGCAACACCACGCCGACATAGTTGCGCGCCGCAGAGAAACGCCCCGACACATGCACCATGGGCTGCAACAGACGAATCTGGTCCAGAACCTTTTGCTTGCTGCGAAGCTGAAACAACCAGTCATACAACTTCGGCTGTTTCTCCCGGATCAGGCGCGCCAGGGCGATGGTGGCGCGGACATCCGACAGCGCTTCGTGGGCATTGCCATGATCGATGCCGTTGGCGGCGGTCAGGCGTTCGAGCTTGAGCGTCACCCGCCCCTCATCGTCCGTCGGCCAGACAATGCCATCGGGGCGCAAGGCATAGGCCGCGCGCACGACATCGATCAGGTCCCAGCGACTGTTGCCGCCCTGCCATTCCCGTGCATAAGGGTCGAAAAAATTGCGGTACAGGCTGTAGCGGGTCATCTCGTCGTCGAAGCGCAACGTGTTGTATCCCGCACCACAAGTGCCCGGTGCCGCCAGCTGGGCATGGACCCGGGTCATGAAGTCGGCTTCGCTCAACCCGTCCTCGGCCAGTCGGGCAGGCGTGATGCCGGTGATTGCGCAGGCTGCGGGATGCGGCAGGATGTCGTCGCTGGGCCGGCAAAAGAGGTTGACCGGATCGTCGATTTCATTGAGCTCGAAGTCAGTACGCAACCCCGCCATTTGCAGGGGGCGGTCGCAACGGGGATTGATGCCCGTCGTTTCGTAGTCGTACCAGAAGAT
This sequence comes from Pseudomonas serbica, assembly GCF_028823535.1. GTDB lineage: Bacteria > Pseudomonadota > Gammaproteobacteria > Pseudomonadales > Pseudomonadaceae > Aquipseudomonas > Aquipseudomonas serbica. The sequence continues at coordinate 45,220 of NZ_JAQIYM010000009.1, forward strand.
GGAGGTCACGGGCTATTCCTGAACTGAAGATTGGCGAAGTCTAGGCGTTCCCGTCCCGCTCCGGCCAGCAATCGCGCCATTCAATCATCCCTGGCTACGCAATGTGCAATACATAGTTATGTCGTTTTTCCCGGTGAGGCTGCTAGCATCCCGTGAAGAGACAAACCGATCAGGCCACACCATCAGGTTGCCTATGCTCGACACTACAGCACTGCCACGGAAAGCAACGCTGTCCCCGCCACTGGACACGCGGTACCAGGTCGAAACGCCCGAAGGCATCGACTTGCCACTGCGCCCGGCCGGGTTGATGGTGCGCGCCCTGGCGTTTTCCATCGACCTGGCGTTGCGCGGGTTGATCCTGGGCCTGCTGTTCGTTGCCCTGGCGATGCTCGGAAAACTCGGTGCGGGGCTGGGATCGATCCTGCTCTTCGCCGTGAGCTGGTGGTACATGGTGCTGTTCGAAGTCTTCAACCAAGGCTGTTCACCGGGCAAACAATGGATGGGCCTGCGTGTCATCCAGGACGATGGCACGCCCGTTGGCTGGTCTGCATCACTGCTGCGCAACCTGTTGCGGTCTGTCGACATGCTGCCCTTCGGCTACTTCCTCGGCGCCATCAGTTGCCTGCAACATTCCAGCTTCAAGCGCCTCGGTGACCTGGCCGCCGGCACGCTGGTGGTCTACCGCGAACAGCCGCTCACCCGCCCGCAACTGCCACCTTCACCACCCCGGCGCCCACCTTTTGCACTGACATTGTCCGAGCAGCGCGCCATCCTAGGGTTCGCCGAACGCCAGGCCGGGCTTTCCGACGCCAGGGTCAACGAGCTCGCCTCGATCCTCGCGCGCCCCTTGCAGGTTCCGCCACCCCAAGCCATGGCCGAACTCAACGGCATCGCCCATGGCTTGTTGGGGCCGGCATGAAACAAAGCCATTTCGAACACCGGCACATGGCCGAATGGGAGCAGTTTTCCCTGTTGCTGGACAGGCTGGAGCGGGACAGGCAAGCCGAGGGCGCCGCTCATTTCCCGGCCGATTATCGGCGCATGTGCCAACACCTTGCACTGGCTCGCGAGCGTGGTTACAGCAGCTTCCTGATCGACTCACTGCAGCAACAGGTGTTGCGTGGGCACCAGCAACTTTATCGGCATCGCAGCCAGCTGGGGGCCAATGCGCTGGGTTTCATCCTGGCCGGCTTCCCCCGTCTGGTACGCGAACAATGGCGCTTCGTACTCGCCGCCAGCCTGATGTTTTTCGGCAGCCTGATCGTGTTTGCAGGGCTGGTGTATCTGTTTCCGGAGCTGGTCTATAACCTGATTCCGGTCGAACAGGTCAGCGAGATACAAAGCATGTACGACCCCGATGCCGGTCACCTGGGGCGCTCCGTGGAGCGGGCAGCCAGTGAAGACTGGGCGATGTTCGGCTACTACATCACGCACAACATCGGGATCGCCTTCCAGACGTTCGCCAGCGGTTTGCTGTTTGGCTTGGGCAGCGCTTTTTTCCTGGTCTACAACGGCTTGATGATCGGTGCGGTGGCCGGGCACTTGACGCATATGGGCTATGGGCAAACCTTCTGGTCATTCGTGGTGGGGCACAGTGCCTTTGAACTGACGGCCATTGCCCTGGCGGGTGCCGCCGGCCTGCAACTGGGTTGGGCGTTGATCGCACCGGGACGCCTGCCCCGTGCCGAATCCTTGCTCCTGATGGCCCGCAAGAGCGTGCTGCTGATTTGCGGAGTCATGATGTTTCTGCTGATTGCGGCATTTATCGAAGCCTACTGGTCGTCGCGGACAGCCCCGGCGCCCCTGGCCAAATACCTGGTCGGTGCAGCCCTCTGGGTGCTGGTGGCGGTTTACCTGCTATTCGCCGGAAGGAGCCGCCATGCGCCTGAGTGACACCACAGTGGTCATTCGCCCGAGAGCCTCCTGGGAAGCCATGGATCTCGGCGTGCTGTTGAGCCAGCGCCACCGGCGCCTGCTGATGACCAGTTGGGCGTTTGTCACCTTGCCGGTTTTCGCCCTGCTCACCTGGTTGCTGTGGGATTCGCCGACCCTGGCCGTGTTCATCTTCTGGTGGCTGAAGCCGGCCTTCGAACGCTTACCGTTATACATCCTCTCCAAAGCCATCTTCGGTGAAACGCCCACCCTCAAACAGGCACTTTACCAATGGCCACGGTTGCTCAAGCCGCAACTGCTGGCCAGCCTGACCTGGCGACGCCTGAGCCTGAGTCGCAGCTTCCTGCTGCCCGTGTTACAGCTCGAAGGCCTGAGCGGTGAGGCACGCCAACAGCGATTGCAGGTGTTGTTGCAGCGCGACGCTGGTGCGGCACGCTGGCTGACGGTGATCGGTGTGCACCTTGAAAGCGCGCTGTGGATCGGTTTGATGGTGCTGTTTTACCTGCTGTTGCCGCAACAGGTCGCACTCGACTGGAGCTGGCAGACGCTGATCAGCGCCGCGACGCAGGACTGGCACTGGCTGGAACACCTGTCCAACGGGTTCTACGCCCTGGTGCTGGTGGTGTGGGAGCCGGTCTACGTGGCCGCAGGCTTCAGCCTGTATCTGAACCGGCGCACCGCGCTCGAAGCCTGGGATATCGAGCTGGTGTTTCGCCGCCTTTCCCAGCGCCTGAGCGGCGCAACCCTTGCCCTGTTGCTGGCGGCGACCTTGCTGGTGCCGATCGCATCCACCGTCTGGGCGGCGGGGCCAGCGCCTGCAGCACCCGACAGCCCGCGCTTGCTGGAGCAATCATTGACCAGCCAGGCATCCCGGGACAGCATCAAGGCGATCCTCGATCAACCTCCGTTCAAGAACCGGGAAACCATCACCCGTTATCGCTTCGGCGAAAACCAGGCCGCCGACGAAAGCGCGGATGACGACATCACACCCCAATGGCTGAAAGCGTTGCTCCAGATGTTTGACAAGCAGCATTTCGGCGCCTTGGCCACGCTGATCGAAGTCATGCTGTGGGCAGCCGTGATCGGCGCCATTGGGGTCCTGGTCTGGCACTATCGTGAGTGGTTGCAGGCGTTCGTCAGCCGCCGCCCGCGCCTCGCTGAGAAAGCCCCACGTCCACTTCCAGCACAGGCCTTCGGCCTCGACCTCGACCGCGAAACCCTGCCCCCGGACATCGCTGCCAGTGCCGAACACCTCTGGCAGAGCAACCCGCGCGCAGCGCTTGGCTTGCTCTATCGCGCCCTGCTCAGCCGCTTGTTGCACGACTTCGATATCCCGCTCAAGGCCGCCGACACCGAAGGCCAGGTCCTGGAACGCATCGAGCAACTGCAGCAACCGGCCCTGCTGGCCTTCAGCAAGGACCTGACCACCCACTGGCAAAACATGGCCTACGGGCACCAACTGCCGCCCGCCCATGTGCAGCGCCAACTGTGTGATGGCTGGCGTGGCGTATTTGACCCGGGAGGCGTCCGTTGAACCGACGCACCTGGCATATCGTCAGCGCGGTGAGCGCTGTGCTGCTCGGCACACTGATGATTTATCTGTACCTGAAGGCAACGCCCTATCCGGCCGAAATCGACCACGGCCCGGCGCCTGAAGCCCAGGCTAATCCCTACCTGGCCGCCGAGCATTTCCTGCGCAAACAAGGCCTGAGTGTCAGCCATGCCAACAGTCTCGACATCCTGCCCAGCCTGACGCCGAACCATCACAGCCTGTTGTTGTTCGGCGACCGCTACAACATGACGCCCAGGCAGATCGATCAAGTGCTGGAATGGACCCGGGCCGGCGGGCGCCTGCTGTTTGTTGCTCAATCGCTATGGGATGAGCAGACCGGGCAAAGCAATGACCTGTTGCTTGATCGGGTGCAACTGCAGCAATCGCTGAGCAAAGACCTCAAGGATCCGCCGTCCGACACCCCGGGCGATCCCTACCCGCAGCTGACCAAACTCTATCTGGAAAATGAAGACGCACCGGCCTACGCCGGCTTCGATACCGCGTTCCATCTCGAAGACCCGAAAAACCTCGCCCAGGCCTGGGCCAACAGTGGCAAGGCCACCCATATGATGCAACTCAACCACGGCCTCGGTTCGATCATTGTGGTGACCGATGCCGACCTGTGGAAAACCCCGGCCATCGATCAATACGACAATGCCTGGCTGCTCTGGTACCTGACTGTCGATACCGATGTGACCCTGTTGTTCAACGCCGAGCACGATAGCCTGCTGACATTGCTGCTGCGGCATTTCCCCCAGGCGTTGGTCGCCTTGGTCGCCCTTATCGGGCTGGCTTTCTGGCACTTCGGCGTGCGCCATGGCCCATTGCAGCAACCGCAGCCCAAAGCTCGCCACCAGTGGCAGGACCACCTGCGCGCCAGCGCCGATTTCATGTTGCGACACAATGGCCAGGACAGCCTGCTGCAAGCCTTGCAGCAAGACGTACTGCGCCGTGTGAGACATCGCCATCCCGGCTACGAACAATTCGATGTTGCCGAACAATGGCGGGTACTCGCCCGCTTGAGCGGCCAACCCACGAGCGCGGTCAGCCAAGCCATGAGCCCGCGGCCGAGACAGCGGCTTTCCAGCGCTGAATTCAGCCGCCAAGTCGCCCGTCTGCAAAACCTGAGGAATGCGTTATGAGTCAACCGACCGAGCCCGATGCAATCAATCACGCCACTGCGCAACGCCAGCGCGCCAGCCAGTTGGCCCAGGCGGTGCGCCATGAATTGCAAAAAGCCTTGATCGGCCAGGACACGGTCATCGACGACGTGCTGACAGCATTGCTCGCCGGCGGCCACGTGTTGCTCGAAGGCGTACCGGGGCTGGGCAAGACGTTGCTGGTCAGGGCGCTGGCACGTTGTTTCGGCGGCGATTTTGCGCGCATCCAGTTCACCCCGGACCTGATGCCCAGCGATGTCACCGGGCATGCGGTGTACGACTTGCAGACCGAGCAATTCAAACTGCGCAAAGGTCCGTTGTTCACCAACCTGTTGCTGGCCGACGAGATCAACCGCGCCCCGGCAAAAACCCAGGCTGCACTGCTCGAAGCCATGCAGGAACGCCAGGTCACCCTCGAAGGCCGCGCCCTGCCGATCGCTCAGCCGTTCATGGTGCTCGCCACACAAAACCCCATCGAACAGGAAGGTACCTACCCCCTGCCAGAAGCCGAGCTGGATCGCTTCATGCTCAAGGTGCGCATGGACTACCCCGATGCCGAGCAGGAGTTGAACATGGTGCGTCAGGTCAGCCGCTCGACCCGGGCAGACATGCTCGACGTGCAACCGCTGCGCACCGTGCTGCAAGCCAAGGACGTGCTGGTCCTGCAACGCATTGCCAGCCAATTGCCAATGGATGAACAGGTCCTCGATTATGCCGTGCGCCTGGCCCGCACCACCCGCAGCTGGCCCGGCCTGACCCTCGGCGCCGGGCCTCGTGCGTCCATTGCGCTGGTGCGCTGCGCGCGGGCCCGGGCCTTGTTGCGAGGCGGCGAGTTCGTGATTCCAGACGACATCAAAGGCTGCGCCCTGTCAGTGTTGCGCCATCGCGTGCGCATCGCGCCGGAGCTGGATATCGAAGGTCTGGACGTCGATCACGTGCTACGGCAACTGCTCGATCAAGTACCGGCGCCACGCCTTTGAAACCTTCGCGCCTGCTGCTGATCTGGCTTGCGATCCTGCTGCTGATCGGCATAGCACTGGGCACATTGCAGGCACTGGACATTGCCGTTCCATCAACGCTGTTCTCGATCAACTGGGGCTTGCTCCTGGCGCTATTGGCCCTGGCTATGCTCGACGCCCTGCGTCTCAAACGCCTGCCCTCCCCCCGCGTACAACGACAAATGCCCGGTAGCCTGGCCCTCGGCCGTTGGAGTGAAGTGCGACTTAAAGTCGAGCACGACTTTGCCCTGCCACTGAACATCCGGGTCCATGACCACGTACCCGACGGTCTGAGCTTCGAGAACCTGCCCCTGTCGATCGAACTGCTTCCCGGCCAGCACAGCCACGTCGGCTATCGCCTGCGCCCGCTCAAGCGTGGCCACTTCACCTTCGATCACTGTGAGATCAATCTGCCGAGTCCATTGGGCTTATGGTCCGGCAAACGCCTGCTGAACGTGACCGACAACACCCGGGTCTACCCGGACTTCGCCCGACTCTACGGCGGCCAACTACTGGCGGTAGACAACTGGCTCAACCAACTCGGTGTGCGCCAGCGGCAACGACGTGGCCTGGGCCTGGAGTTTCATCAATTACGGGAATTTCGCGAAGGCGACAGCTTGCGCCAGATCGACTGGAAAGCCACCGCCCGTCAACGCACACCGATTGCCCGGGAGTACCAGGACGAACGCGACCAGCAGATCATCTTCATGCTCGATTGCGGTCGACGCATGCGCAGCCAGGACGGTGAATTAGCGCATTTCGATCACGCGCTCAATGCCTGCCTGCTGCTGAGCTACGTCGCATTGCGCCAAGGGGATGCGGTCGGCTTCAGCACTTTTGCCAGCGACCACCCGTGCCATCTCGCCCCCGTGAAAGGCGCCGGCCAGCTCAACGTCTTGCTCAACACGGTATACGACCTGAAGAGCACCCAACGCAGCGCCGACTATCAAGCGGCTACCACCCAACTGCTGGCTCGACAGAATCGCCGGGCGCTGGTGCTGCTGATGACCAACCTGCGCGACGAAGACGATGAAGAACTGCTGACCGCCGTCAGGCGATTGAGCAAAAAGCATCAGGTGCTGGTCGCAAGCTTGCGGGAAAATGTCCTGGATACAACACGACTATTGCCGGTGCAAACCTTGTCGGAGGCATTGGTCTATTGCGGGACCGTTCAATACCTGAATTCACGCGCAGCACTCCATGAGCGTTTGAACGCCCATGGAGTTCAGGTAGTGGACATGCAGCCTGAGGCGCTGGGCCCAGCATTGGTCTCGCGTTATCTGAACTGGAAAAAAGCAGGAACGATTTAGAGCCGCTCTTCTCCCGGCGCAACGCTGGCCAGATCAGGCCGAAGCCGGCAACGGCTGGAAACTGAAGTATTGCTTCAATGCCTCCACCAACTGCCCATACTCCGGCGGTGCCCGTTGCAGGCTGAACCCGGCGTCGTAATGGTGGGGTGTTTCGTCCTCGTGGCACCACAAGCAACACGCCTGCAAATCGATGACCTGCATACACCCGCCGCTCGCGGGGATTTTCAGGCGCAAACCGAAATCGGCACCGATCATCATCGGCAACTGACTGATGAGCATCAGCCCGTCTTCGGAGACGTTGCCCAGAAACCCAATCGGCTTGTCGGTGACACTGTTGAACACTTTCAGAAAGTACGGCAGTTGATGCCGCTCGATACGGCGGTCAGTGAACATGCGCAATTCGCCCAGCCAGGCCCTTAAGCAGGGCCGCACTAATGCTTCGGAACGTGCCTGCCCGCTGTTGCATAAGGCATGGGCGCGCTCTCCCCGTTCCTGGTGCGACAGTCCATGAACCGCTGCCGCTTACTCCTGCCGATCACGGGTGTTACGTCGGTTTCGAGGCGAGGCTCCAAACCGCTTTATTCGACTATAGCTCACCGTCGCCGGTGAGCCAGCCACCCAATGATAATCACAATCAGAAGCGGGTAGGACGCACCGCCGCCGAACTGCGCAGCGGGTAGTGACCCAGCGCTTGCAAGGTTTCCAGGCGCGCCTGGGCGCGGTAGGCGTATTCGCTTTGCGGGTATGACGCGATAATGAACTGGTAGGTTTGCGCCGCATCGACAAACAGTTTCTGCCGCTCCAGGCACAGACCGCGCAGCATCGACACTTCCGGCCACACATAAGGCCGCGCGCGACTGGCGCGTTCGACCTTGGACAGCTCGAGTGTCACTTGCTCGCAATTACCGCGGTCATAGGCACTGTAGGCAAGATTCAAATGATGGTTCATCGACCAACGGGTGCAGCCCACGACACTGAGGGCAAGGACGGCTATGAGCACGAATCGCATGGGAGTTCTCCTGACTTGAGTTCTGTATCGACCCATGGCTCAAAATCTTCAGGCTGCCGACAACCAAAAGTGTTCGGTTCAATAAACAAACGAATAAGTAGTGCACATGAACAATGACTACACCCCAAGAGCATAGTAGCCTCACTCAGCGCTTGAACTCAGGAGTCTTTGCATGTCCGTCCGTCGTACCAAAATCGTCGCCACCCTTGGCCCGGCCAGTAACTCGCCGGAAGTTCTCGAACAGCTGATCCTGGCTGGCCTGGACGTCGCCCGCCTGAACTTCTCCCACGGCACCCCCGACGAGCACAAGGCTCGCGCGAAGCTGGTGCGTGACCTGGCCGCCAAGCACGGCCGTTTCGTTGCATTGCTGGGTGACCTGCAAGGCCCGAAAATCCGTATCGCCAAATTCGCCAACAAAAAGATCGAGCTGAAGATCGGTGATCAATTCACCTTCTCCACCAGCCATCCCCTGACCGAAGGCAACCAGCAAGTGGTCGGCATCGACTACCCGGACCTGGTCAAGGACTGCGGTGTAGGCGACGAGCTGCTGCTCGACGACGGTCGCGTGGTGATGCGCGTCGATACCGCCACTGCCACCGAACTGAACTGCACCGTGACCATCGGCGGCCCGCTGTCGGACCACAAAGGCATCAACCGTCGTGGTGGCGGCCTGACCGCTCCGGCCCTGACTGAAAAAGACAAGGCTGACATCAAGCTCGCTGCGGAAATGGAAGTCGACTACCTCGCGGTTTCCTTCCCGCGCGATGCCGCCGACATGGAATACGCCCGTCAACTGCGCGATGAAGCCGGCGGTACTGCCTGGCTGGTGGCGAAGATCGAACGCGCCGAAGCCGTGGCCGATGACGATACCCTCGACGGCCTGATCAAAGCCTCCGACGCCGTGATGGTGGCCCGTGGCGACCTCGGTGTGGAAATCGGCGACGCCGAGCTGGTGGGCATCCAGAAGAAGATCATTCTGCACGCACGCCGCCACAACAAGGCCGTGATCGTGGCGACCCAGATGATGGAGTCGATGATCCAGAACCCGATGCCGACCCGCGCTGAAGTCTCTGACGTAGCCAACGCCGTGCTCGACTACACCGACGCCGTGATGCTTTCGGCCGAAAGTGCTGCCGGCCTGTATCCGCTGGAAGCCGTTCAGGCGATGGCGCGCATCTGTGTCGGCGCTGAAAAGCACCCGACCAGCAAGACCTCCAGCCACCGTATTGGCAAGGAATTCACGCGCTGTGACGAAAGCATTGCACTGGCGACCATGTACACCGCCAACCACTTCCCGGGCGTGAAGGCGATCATCGCCCTGACCGAAAGTGGCTACACCCCGCTGATCATGTCGCGCATCCGCTCCTCGGTGCCGATCTATGCGTTCACCCCGCACCGCGAAGCCCAGGCCCGCGCGGCCATGTTCCGTGGCGTGTACACCATCCCGTTCGACCCGGCGTCGCTGGCGCCGAACGAAGTCAGCCAGAAGGCGATCGACGAGCTGGTCAAGCGCGGCGTCGTACAGAAAGGCGACTGGGTCATCCTGACCAAGGGCGACAGCTACCACACCACCGGCGGCACCAACGGCATGAAAATCCTGCACGTTGGCGATCCAATGGTCTGAGTGATCGAGCGCTGAAAAGTAAAAGCCCTGCCATGTGAATGGCGGGGCTTTTTTTCGTTTGAAGGAGTCAGTTCTCTCTAATGGCCAAGCGCCAGCCGTCAACGTTGACAGTTCCTATTTTTCCTCCGCGGTTTTACTAATGAACAACTGCAGATATGCCTGCAGAACATTCCAGGGAGAGAGAAATGACCATTTCAGTTGCAGCACAAACGACAAAATTGTCATTGCCGGCCTATCAGAATTCAGGAGTGCTGTAATTCGCTACCACGGCTGACACGTTGCACCCGCGGATCGCCAACGGGATGGTCAGAGTGGCCGACCACTGAAATATCAGCGTTCAGCCACGGCTCAGGAACACGTCGGCCAACAGCTGATTGCGCGGCAGTCCCGCCAGATACAGGCGCCGGGCAAAGACGTCGACGCTGTCGGGGGCTCCGCAGACCAAGGCCAGGGTTTGTCGGGAAACAAGACGCAGTTGTGTCAAGGCCGCTGGTAACTCGGCCGGCGTCCAGAATTCAACCGTCAGGTTCGGGCGACTGGCCGCCAGGGCTTGCAGTGGTTTGGCCAGATAATGCTCGTTGGCATCGTGCGCCAGGTGAATGACGCGAATGGCGCCTCGATGATCTTGGCGTAACGCTTCTCGCAACACCCCAAACAAAGGTCCCAATCCGGTGCCGGCCGCCATCAGCCACAGCGGTCGGTCGTGCCAGTCCGGGTCGTATTGCAAGGCCCCGCCGCGCAACTCGCCGAGACGGATCGGGTCACCGATGTTTAGCTGACGAGCTGCGTCGCAAAATTCCCCCGACTGGCGACAATCGAGGTGAAACTCGAGAAAGCGGTCCTCTTCCGGGAGGCTGGCAAGGGAGTACGGCCGCGCCACGTTACCCGCCCACAGCACCAGATGCTGGCCGGCCCTGTAGCGCAATGGCCGCAGTGCAGTCAGGCGCAAGCGCAATACGTTGGGGCTCAACCAATCGGCGGCGGCGACCTCGGCCGGACGACCGTCCTGTTGCGGGTCGAAGGTGTGCACTTGCAAGTCCTCGACCACCTGGCACTGGCAGGCCAGGCGCCAGCCTTGCTGACGCTGCTCCGCGCTCAGGGCATCGGGGCGGCTATCGCTCGGCAACCCCTGCACGCACTGCACCAGGCACGCATGACAACTGCCGGCGCGACAGCTGTAGGGTACGGGCACACCGTTCTGATTCAGGGCATCGAGCAGGTTTGTGCCGGCTGTCACCGACCATTGGCGATCGCCCACGCGTAATTCAGGCATCGACATTTTCCCATGCCGCCGCGCAACGATTGCGGCCGTCACGCTTGGCGCGATAAAGCGCCTGGTCTGCCCGCTGCAAGGCTTCATCGAGATCATCGCCCATTTCCAGCAGGGTCATGCCGGCGCAAAGGCTGAGACTGCCCACCTTCAAGCCAATCAGCTGGACATCGGTAAAGGCGATGCGCAGCCGCTCGCAACAGGCGGTCAACCGTTCGGCATCGCAATCAGGCAGTAACACCACGAACTCTTCTCCGCCGTAGCGTGCCAGGACATCACCGTCACGCAGGCAGGCCGACGCCACGCCGGCAAAAGCCTGCAGCACCTGATCCCCAGCCGCATGGCCGTGAAGGTCATTGATGCGCTTGAAATGATCGAGATCGATCAGCGCAAGGCCATGCACGACGCCGGCCTCCATGGCTTCCAGTTCCCGTGAAGCCAGGCTCAGGAAATGCCGGCGATTGAACAGCCCGGTCAACTCGTCGGTAGCCACCAGGTCCTCGAGCTGGCGCATCATCCCGCGCAACGTGTCCTGGTGCGCCTGCAAGGCGAAGCGGCGCTGGCGCATGCGCAGGCGTGAAGCCTGGACGTGACGGGCGTACACCTCAAGCCAGACCAGGACAATAAACAGCACGCACACCTGCAACACCGCTAGCGCCGGGTCGGCCAGCTGAAAGTGGTAGCCCTCCCACAGCGTGATCGCGCTGAAACTGAAGAACACCAGCAACGCGCACCGGGCAAACGCGCGGCGCGACAGATGAAACAGCCCGAACAACAGAATCAGCACGTAGAACACCAGGAACGCGCCGCGTGCCTCATCCAGATTGACAATCAGCCAGGTTTGCCAGCCCAGCCCCAGCAATACCTGCGCCTCGGTCAGGCTGGGGTCGGAAAAACGCAGGTTGCAGCCGCTGTAGAACACCACGAACAACGCCGCCTGGCTGATGACCACGAGTGCGCTGCCAACGGCGACATTGGCCAGCGGCTCATCGTAATGACCGGTAAAAAACGCCAGCCACAGCAGCAGCAAAGCCAAGGCATAGGTGCCGGCCGCGAGGGCAAAACGTTTGAGCAACAGGCGCTGGATGGCGTTATGGGTCAATCGTTGACTCACCCTATGAAAGGAGACTGACAGAGCGTCCTACTCTACAGACCGATTGCCACTTTAGTGGTGCGGCCGATAAATGACCATTCAATTTTCAGGGGTTGCAGGCACTTTGCCCATAGCGGGGATCGGCTACGACAATGAGACCAAGGTTTGACCACCGGCGCGTGTACCCGCCAGCAAGGCGCGTTATACTGCCGCGCCTTTTTAGCGTCGCGCCAGCATGCCCGGCGTGCCTTGAAAGGTGCTTGCAACCGACCGATGCACCCAAGCTGCAAGCACCTTATTGAATGTTCCCGTCTTTTAGAGGAGCGCGACTCATGACCGTGATCAAGCAAGACGACCTGATTCAGAGCGTTGCCGACGCCCTGCAGTTCATTTCCTACTACCACCCCGTGGATTTCATCCAGGCGATGCACGAGGCCTACCTGCGTGAAGAATCGCCGGCAGCTCGCGATTCGATGGCGCAGATCCTGATCAACTCGCGCATGTGCGCCACCGGCCACCGCCCGATCTGCCAGGACACCGGCATCGTGACCGTGTTTGTCCGGGTGGGCATGGACGTTCGTTGGGATGGCGCCACCATGGGCCTGGACGACATGATCAACGAAGGCGTGCGTCGCGCCTACAACCTGCCGGAAAACGTCCTGCGTGCTTCGATCCTCGCCGACCCGGCGGGCGCTCGCAAGAACACCAAGGACAACACCCCGGCCGTTATCCATTACTCCATCGTCCCGGGTAATACCGTGGAAGTGGACGTGGCGGCCAAGGGCGGCGGTTCCGAGAACAAGTCGAAAATGGCCATGCTCAACCCGTCCGACTCGATCGTCGACTGGGTTCTGAAGACCGTTCCGACCATGGGCGCCGGCTGGTGCCCACCGGGCATGCTCGGCATCGGCATCGGCGGCACCGCCGAGAAAGCCGCGGTCATGGCCAAGGAAGTGTTGATGGAATCCATCGACATTCACGAGCTGAAGGCCCGTGGCCCGCAGAACCGCATTGAAGAAATGCGCCTGGAGCTGTTCGAGAAGGTCAACCAGCTGGGCATCGGCGCCCAGGGCCTCGGTGGCCTGACCACCGTGCTCGACGTGAAGATCATGGACTACCCGACCCACGCCGCTTCGTTGCCGGTGTGCATGATCCCGAACTGCGCCGCCACCCGTCACGCCCACTTCGTGCTCGACGGTTCCGGCCCGGCCTCGCTGGAAGCGCCACCGCTGGACGCCTACCCGGAAATCGTCTGGGAAGCCGGCCCGTCGGCCCGTCGCGTCAACCTCGACACCCTGACCCCGGAAGAAGTGCAGAGCTGGAAACCGGGCGAAACCGTCTTGCTCAACGGCAAGATGCTCACCGGTCGCGACGCTGCGCACAAGCGCATGGTCGAGATGCTGAACAAGGGTGAAACCCTGCCGGTGGACCTCAAGGGTCGCTTCATCTATTACGTCGGCCCGGTTGATCCGGTTCGCGAAGAAGTGGTTGGCCCGGCTGGCCCGACCACCGCGACGCGGATGGACAAGTTCACCCGCCAGATCCTCGAGCAAACCGGCCTGCTGGGCATGATCGGCAAATCCGAGCGCGGTCCTACCGCCATCGACGCGATCAAGGACCACAAGGCCGTTTACCTGATGGCAGTGGGCGGCGCGGCTTACCTGGTGGCGCAAGCGATCAAGAAATCCCGCGTTGTCGCTTTCGCCGAACTGGGCATGGAAGCGATCTACGAGTTCGACGTCAAGGACATGCCTGTGACCGTTGCGGTCGACAGCAAGGGCGAGTCCGTGCACATCACCGGTCCTGCCATCTGGCAGCAAAAGATCAGTGAAAGCCTGGCGGTAGAAGTGCAGTAAGCGCTTCGACCGGCACGAAAAAGGCGACAGGGGGATGCTCCTGTCGCCTTTTTTATTGCCTGCTTTTGCAAGAGCCGCTTTTATGGGATGACAGCAAAGCCCCATGGTATGGTGCGCCCCCGTACACCTGTGTAATACCCAAGCATGTTTGAATCCTCTCGTCCTTTGCGCCTGGCGCTGTATACCCTGTTGATCATCGCTGGCGCCGCCCTCGCCGCGACCCTGGCCGTTCGTCAAACCGTGCGCCAGTCACTGGTCGATGACGCAGCCCGTGCCAATCAGCAATTGGCGCTGTATGCCACCTCCCTGCATACCCTAATCGAACGCTACCGCGCCCTGCCCTCGGTGCTGGCACTCGACCCGCAATTGCGCGACGCACTCAAAGGCCCGGTGAGCCCCGGGCAACAGGAGGTGCTCAACCGCAAACTGGAACAGATCAACGGCGCCGCCGAGTCTTCGACCCTGGAACTGCTCGATCGCACCGGCCTGGCCGTGGCAGCGAGCAACTGGCGTTTGCCCAGCAGCTACGTCGGCCACAACTACGGTTTTCGCCCCTACTTCAACCAGACCCGCACCCAAGGCACCGGGCGTTTTTACGCCGTGGGGGTGACCAGTGGAATTCCGGGCTACTTCCTCTCCAGCGCGGTGACTAACGACGATGGCCAGTTTCTCGGCGCCATGGTGGTGAAACTGGAGTTTCCCGAGCTGGAACGCGAATGGCGCCAGGGTAGCGACACCCTGCTGGTCAGCGACGCCCGCGGCATCATCTTCATCGCCAACCAGCCGGGCTGGCGCTATCGGCACCTGAAACCGCTGAGCGACATCGATCGCGCCGAACTCAAGACCACCCGCCAATACGACAAGCAGCCGCTGATGCCGCTTGAATACCGATCATTGCGCCGCTTCGACGAAAACAGCGACCTGGCACGGGTCGATGGCCCCGACGGCCCGGCCGATTACCTGTGGGAATCCCTGCCGCTGGCCGCCGAAGGCTGGACCCTGCACCTGCTGCGCCGCCCGCAGGTTGCCTTTGAAGACAGTCGTAACGCCGCACTCGCTGCAGCGGGTATATGGCTGACGCTGGTGTTTCTGCTGCTGTTTCTCAACCAGCGCTGGCGCCTGGCCAAACTGCGCCAGCGCAGCCGCGAAGAACTCGAGCAACTGGTTGAAGAACGTACCCGCGACCTGCGCACCGCTCAGGAAGGCCTGGTGCAATCGGCCAAACTGGCCGCCCTCGGCCAGATGTCCGCCGCCCTCGCCCACGAGATCAACCAGCCGCTGACCGCCCAGCGCATGCAATTGGCGACCCTGCGGCTGCTGCTCGATCACGGCCGGGTCGACGAAGCCTACAAGGCGCTCAAGCCGCTGGATGAAATGCTCACGCGCATGGCCGCGCTCACCGGTCACCTGAAGACCTTCGCCCGCAAAAGCCCCAGTGGCTTGCGCGAACGCCTGGACCTGGCCTCGGTGGTGGACCAGGCGCTGCAACTGCTCGACACACGATTGCGCGACGAACAGGTCAGCACCGTGCTGCACCTGACGCGACCGGCCTGGGTGCGTGGCGATGCGATTCGCCTGGAGCAAGTGCTGATCAATCTGCTGCGCAATGCCCTGGATGCGATGCAGGACAAACCCTGCAAGCGTCTGGAGATTCGCCTCGAAGCCGAAGAGCAAGCGTGGCGCCTGAGCGTCATCGACAACGGCGGCGGGATTGCCGAAGAACATCTGTCGAAAGTGTTCGACCCGTTCTTCACCACCAAACCGGTGGGCGATGGCCTGGGTATCGGCCTGGCGGTGTCCTTCGCTATCGTTCATGAATCGGGTGGACGCCTGACGGCGGATAATCATGACAAAGGCGCGGTGTTCTCCCTGACCTTGCCGATCGACCTGGAGGCGCACGGTTCATGCTCAATTCAGTGATGGTGGTCGACGACGAAAGCAGCATTCGCAGCGCCGTCGAGCAATGGCTGAGCCTGTCGGGTTTCGAAGTGCAGTTGTTCAGCCGCGCCGACGAGTGCCTCGCGCAGTTGCCCAGGCATTTTGCCGGGGTGATTCTGAGCGACGTGCGCATGCCCGGCATGAGCGGCCTGGAACTGCTGGCCGAAGTACAGCGCCGCGACGCCGATTTGCCGGTGATTCTGCTGACGGGCCACGGCGATGTCCCCATGGCGGTCGACGCGATGCGCGATGGCGCCTACGATTTCCTGGAAAAACCCTTCAGCCCTGAAACCCTCCTCGGCAGTTTGCGCCGGGCGCTGGACAAGCGCCGGCTGGTCCTGGAAAACCGAGCCCTGCACGAACAGGCGGACAACCGCGCCAAACTTGACGCCACCTTGCTCGGTGTTTCCCGTAGCTTGCAGACCTTGCGCCGGCAGGTGCTCGATCTGGCGGCGCTCCCGGTCAATGTCTTGATCCGCGGCGAAACCGGCAGCGGCAAGGAGCTGGTTGCCCGTTGCCTGCACGACTTCGGCCCACGTGCCGATAAACCCTTCGTCGCCTTGAACTGCGCGGCCATCCCCGAACAACTGTTCGAGGCCGAGCTGTTCGGCCACGAAAGTGGCGCATTCACCGGCGCCCAGGGCAAGCGCATCGGCAAGCTTGAATACGCCGATGGCGGCACGCTGTTTCTCGATGAAATCGAAAGCATGCCCCTGGCGCAGCAGGTGAAATTGTTGCGGGTGTTGCAGGAGCAAAAGCTCGAGCGATTGGGTTCAAACCAAAGTATTCGCGTGGACTTGCGGATCATCGCCGCGACCAAACCGGACTTGCTCGAGGAAGCGCGGGCCGGACGTTTTCGCGAGGACCTGGCTTACCGTCTGAACGTCGCTGAGTTGCGCCTGCCACCCTTGCGCGACCGCCGCGAAGACATTCCGTTGTTGTACGAGGCCTTTGCCCGCAGTGCCGCCGAGCGCCTGGGCCGCACCTTTGCGCCGTTGAGCGGGCCGCAGCTGAGCCATCTGTTGAGTCACGACTGGCCGGGCAATGTGCGTGAACTGGCGAATGTTGCCGAGCGTCAGGTGTTGGGACTTGGCGAGCCTGTACCGGCGGGCATAGAGCCCGGGCAGTCACTGGCGGCGCAACAGGAAGCCTTTGAAGCGCAGTGCCTGCGCGCGGCGTTGACCCGGCACAAGGGTGATGTGAAAGCGGTGCTCGAAGAGCTGCAACTGCCGCGCCGGACATTCAATGAAAAAATGCAGCGGCATGGATTGAACCGGGAGATGTTCCTCGGTGAATGATCGTTCCCACGCTCCGCGTGGGAACGATCAGGCTCGGCGAATTTCCGCTCACAGCCATTCCTTCATAAGCGGATTTCCGCTCATCCACTCTACCAAACCCCTCTAAACCGGCCTTCTCCCTGTTGGCACAGCTCCTGCTATAGCCCCCGCAGGCTGCGTTAACGCGCGCTCCACAAAAAATAATTAAACGAAGGATCCTTCAATGGATAACTCCAATACCCTGCCCCGTGGGTCGGCTGCCGTGCCGACAAAAGAACGAACCACCTCCAGCCGCATCAAATCGATCTTCAGCGGTTCCGTGGGCAACATGGTCGAGTGGTATGACTGGTATGTCTACGCCGCTTTCTCGCTGTACTTCGCCAAGACCTTTTTCCCCAAAGGCGATACCACCGCACAACTGCTGAATACCGCCGCGATCTTCGCCGTGGGTTTCCTGATGCGTCCGATCGGCGGCTGGTTGATGGGCCTGTACGCCGACAAGGTGGGCCGCAAAAAGGCGCTGATGGCCTCGGTGTACCTGATGTGCTTTGGCTCTCTGCTGATCGCCCTGAGCCCCGGCTATGAAATCATCGGCATCGGCGCGCCGATCCTGCTGGTGTTCGCCCGTCTGCTGCAGGGCCTGTCGGTCGGTGGCGAGTACGGCACCTCCGCCACCTACCTCAGCGAAATGGCGACCAAGGAACGTCGTGGTTTCTACTCCAGCTTCCAGTACGTGACCCTGATCTCCGGTCAGCTCATAGCGCTGGCCGTACTGATCATCCTGCAAAACGTACTGACCACCGAAGAACTGTATGCCTGGGGCTGGCGCATCCCGTTCGCCATCGGCGCGCTGTGTGCCGTGGTCGCGCTATACCTGCGTCGCGGCATGGAAGAAACCGAGTCCTTCACCAAGAAGGAAAAGGCCAAGGAAAGCGCGATGCGCACCTTGATGCGCCATCCAAAAGAACTGATGACCGTGGTCGGCTTGACCATGGGCGGTACGCTGGCGTTCTACACCTACACCACCTACATGCAGAAATACCTGGTGAACACTGTCGGCATGAGCATCTCCGACTCCACCACCATTTCTGCGGCCACGCTATTCCTGTTCATGTGCCTGCAACCGATCATCGGCGGGCTCTCGGACAAAATCGGCCGCCGACCAATCCTGATTGCCTTCGGCATTCTGGGCACACTGTTCACCGTGCCGATCCTCACCACCCTGCACACCATCCAGACCTGGTGGGGCGCGTTCTTCCTGATCATGGCGGCGCTGATCATCGTCAGCGGCTACACCTCGATCAACGCGGTAGTGAAGGCCGAACTGTTCCCGACCGAAATTCGCGCCCTGGGCGTGGGCCTGCCGTATGCCCTGACCGTGTCGATCTTCGGCGGCACCGCTGAATACATCGCGCTATGGTTCAAGAGCATTGGCATGGAAACCGGTTACTACTGGTATGTCACTGCCTGCATCGCCGTGTCGTTGCTGGTCTACATCACCATGAAAGACACCCGCAAGCATTCGCGGATCCTCACCGACTAAGTCCAGGCGCGTCTTGGCAAAAGGGGGCAGTCCGTCGGGATCTGCCCCCTTTTTTGTTTGTCCTGAGCGCTGTAGGAAAAATCTGTCGTGCACAGCGTCAGACGGATTAATCACGAGTTAATGCCCGCCCGCCATCCTGAACACGTCCACTCGATTGACTGCGATTCGCTCATTCAGCTTCTGATAGCGAAAAAGCCTGACGGCCTTAACATCTAATTAATCGATTGTTCTTAGCATTATTTTGCGCTTTTTAATCAGTTTAATTGGCGTAGCATGAAACCCATACCCAAGACACAAAACGCCAAAGAACCTGGAGAAATGAACATGAAAACCAAACTGATCCTCGCCATCGCCCTGTCCGTATTGGCCGCCAACACCTTTGCCGCCGACGGATTCGACCGCACAGGCTCCGCCGTTGCCGCCGATGGCTACGACCGCACCGGCGGCGCCACCGTCGCCGAAGATGGCTACGACCGTACTGGCGGCGCCACCGTCGCCGAAGATGGCTACGACCGTACTGGCGGCGCCACCGTCGCCGAAGATGGCTACAACCGTACTGGCGGCGCTTCCGTCAGCTGATTCATTCAAGCGGCATCACAGCCCGGCTTCGGCCGGGCTTAGTCATTTCTGTGGCACCGAAAATCTGCGGGCAAACCATAGAACCTGTGGGAGCGGGCTTGCTCGCGAATGCGGTTTTACATTCAACATTTCTGTTGCATGACACACCGATTTCGCAAGCGAGCCCGCTCCCACATTGACTGAGTCCGTACTGGAAAAATGTCGGCGGTCCTTGCACCATGTCCGCCTCCCGTAAGTGCCAGGAATTCCCGCCATGCCCGACGACATCCACTACTACGAACCCGTCAACGGCCACGGCCTGCCCCACGACCCGTTCAACGCGATCGTCGGCCCGCGTCCCATCGGCTGGATTTCTTCACAGGATGCCGAAGGCCGCTTGAACCTGGCGCCCTACAGCTTCTTCAACGCCTTCAACTACATTCCGCCGATCATTGGTTTTTCCAGCGTCGGACGCAAAGACAGCCTGAACAACATCGAACAGACCGGTGAGTTCGCCTGGAACCTGGCCACCCGGCCATTGGCTGAGCGAATGAACCAGAGCAGCGCCATGGTCGAGCCGCAGGTCAACGAATTCGAACTGGCGGGCCTGAGCACTGTCGCCTCGAAAGTCATTCAGGTGCCACGGGTCGCCGAAAGCCCGGTGTCTTTCGAGTGCAAGGTCACGCAGATCATTCAGTTGCAGCGGGCGGACGGCAATGTGGTGCCGAGTTGGCTGATTCTCGGCGAAGTGGTCGCCGTGCATATCGCCAAGTGGCTATTGAAGGATGGGTTGTACGACACCGCCGCGGCAGAACCGATTCTGCGCGGCGGCGGGCCGGCGGATTATTTCCAGTTGGGGCCCGAGGCGTTGTTCAAGATGTACCGCCCGGGGGCGGTGAAGTAATTACCAGATCAGCCCGCCGTCCTCGCTGACCCCCTTGAGGTGGGTCAACTGCAGGGCTGCGGCTTCGTCCGCATCTTTGGCGGTCTTGAAAGTCTGTTCTTCCAGCAATTTGTTGAAGCGAGGCGCACCGGAACCACCAATGGCTTTGGTGGCGATTGCCGCGTAATACCCGCCCTCACGGGGGACTACAGCCGATACGGCTTCGAAGGTTTCAAAGGCTTTACGTGCCATGTCGCGAATCCTGGCTGATTGAGAATGCCGTCATTAAACCCTCAACCGGCCAGTTTGTGTATATCTGCCCCGGACTGACGCAAGGCCTGCGCCGCCGACACATCCTTGAAGGTGTGAAAATCCAGGCTGTCGACCACCAGTTCCTGGACCAATTCGGCAAAAACCTCCATCGCCGGCGTGCTGAAATACGCGGTCATGGCTTGCTGGTTGGCCCAGAAACCGGACACCAGCCACAACTGCGGGTCGCATTGTGAATGCTGCAAGGCAAAATTCAGGCAACCGGGTGCGGCGCGGGACGGTTCGATCAGCGCACTCAGGCGCACACCCAGCTCTTGGGAACGCCCGGCGCGCGCTCGGACAAAGGCCATATGACTGACGGGGATCTGCTTGGACATGTTCAACCCTCCCGGGGAGTCGCGTGGCAGCCAGGGGACGGGCTGCGACAGGATCAAAGGTTAAAGGCCACGGCGCCTGTGTCGTTAGTCGATTCCTGCTGGCGCGTTGCACAATCCTGCGAACGTGCATGGGCGACCTGTAACAATGTGTGAAACCCAGGCAGGCTCGTGCCATACGTGTTTCAAGCAAGTTTTCCCGTCTGCGTCCTGCCTTGTCCGGATCCGCAAACAATCCCGTGCAGAATCAGGCAAGCATCAGGCAGGATGTGTCTACCGCTATTGCTTGCACAAACTTATGCTCTGCCCATCACCCATGCCTTGCCGAGGATGCCTTGCATGTCGTCGTTCGATCAATTCCAAGCCCCGCTTGACACCGACATGGAAAAGCAACGCGCGGAACTGGCGGCGATCATCCGTCGCAACACCGCCGAAGATGGCAGTTATGCCACTGCCATCGGCTCACTGTTCATGTCGCGCCACAGCCAGTCCCACGAGTTCGCCCCGGTGCTCGCGCAACCGGCGCTGTGCATCATGGCCCAGGGGCGCAAGGAAGTTCAGCTGGCTAACGAGTACTTCAATTACGACCCGCTGAACTATCTGGTGGTCTCGGTCTCGATGCCGCTGAGCGGGCGCGTGGTCGATGTCTCGGCCGAGGAGCCGATCCTGGCGTTGCGGCTGGACATCGACCCGACGGAAATCACCGCGCTGATCGCCGACGCCGGCCCTCTCGGCGTACCGACCCGGCCAACCGGGCGCGGGTTGTATGTCGAGCAGCTCGACAGCGCCATGCTCGACGCCGTGCTGCGCCTGGCACGGTTGCTCGACACTCCGAAAGACATCGCCATGCTCGCGCCGCTGATTCGCCGGGAAATTCTCTACCGCCTGTTACGCAGCAAGCAGGGGCACCGGCTGTATGAAATCGCCATTGCCAACAGCCAGAGTCATCGCATCAGTCAGGCGATCAAGTGGCTCAACGGCAACTATGAGCAGCCGTTGCGCATCGATGAGCTGGCAAAGGAAGTGAACCTGAGCGTGTCGACCTTGCATCACCGCTTCAAGGCGATGACAGCGATGAGTCCGTTGCAGTATCAGAAGCAATTGCGCCTGCAGGAAGCGCGGCGGCTGATGCTGGCCGAAGGGTTGGAGGCTTCGGCGGCGGGGTATCGGGTCGGGTATGAAAGCCCTTCGCAGTTCAGCCGGGAGTACAGCCGATTGTTCGGGGCTCCGCCGTTAAGGGATCTGGCGCGGTTGCGGTTGACGGTTTGATCCGGCGCCTTCGCTGGCAAGCCAGCTCCTACAAGGGATCGCTGTAACCTGTAGGAGCTGGCTTGCCAGCGAAGGGGGCCTGTCAGGCGCCGAGTACCCGGCAAGCCTCAGCTGGCAATGTCACCGACACCGGATGCCCAACGCTCAAGCCAAAGCCCTGGCACGGCGTACTCAGCGCCGTAAACGACACCCCGGAACACTCCACCGTGGTCTCGATGGTCGCGCCGATATCGCGCACGAACGTCACCTTGCCCAGCAAGCGGTTACCCGCCGTGGCCTGCGGTGCCGACAGTTGCAGGTCTTCCGGGCGAATCAGCATCTTCACTTTCTCCCCCACCACGATGCTGCTGCAGATCGGCACTTGCAGTGCATCGCCGCCCGGCAGGCTGATCTTGCCGTTGCCCAGCGCCGTGGCCGGGAAGATATTGCCCGAGCCAATGAAGTCGGCGACGAACTCGTTGGCCGGGTGCCGGTAGATCTCGATCGGGGTACCCACCTGCTGCACCTTGTGTTCGCCCAATACGACGACGATATCGGCCATGGTCATGGCCTCGCGCTGGTCGTGGGTCACCATGATGGTGGTGATGTTCAGGCGCTGTTGCAGCTGACGGATCTCCACCTGCATCGACTCGCGCAACTTGGCATCCAGCGCCGACAGCGGTTCGTCGAGCAAGAGGATTTTGGGGTGCGAGGCAATCGCCCGGGCAATCGCCACGCGCTGACGCTGGCCGCCGGACAGTTTCGCCACCGGCCGATCGATCATGGGTTGCAGCTGGATCAATTCCAGCAACTCCACCACCCGCGCCTGCCGATCCGCCTTGCTGACCCCGCGCAGTTTCAGAGGATAAGCAATGTTTTCGCCCACGGTCATGTGCGGGAACAGCGCCAGCGACTGGAACACCATGCCGAAATTTCGCAGGTGCGCCGGGGTGTGACCGATGTCTTCGCCGTCCAGGCGAATTTCGCCACCGCTCAGGGTTTCCAGCCCGGCGATCATCCGCAGCAAAGTGGTTTTGCCGCAACCCGAGGGGCCGAGGAAACACACCAGTTTGCCTTCGGGCAAATGCAGGTTTACATCCTTTACCGCGCAGGCCGAGCCGTAATGTTTCTCGACGTTTTCCAGAATCAGACCAGTCATGTGAATCACCTCAAGAAATCAGAACGAAACGCCACCTTCACCGACCAGCTTCTCCAGCGCCCAGATCAGGACGAAGTCGATCAGCACGATCAGCACGGCAAACGAAAATACGGTTGGGTCGAGCGAAGACACGGTGCGGCTGTACATCCAGATCGGCACGGTCATGACGTCGATGGTGTAGAGGAAATAGGTCACGGTGAATTCGTTGAACGAAACGATGAACGCCAGCAGCATGCCCGCCAGGATCCCCGACTTCATCAACGGCACGACCACGTCGACAATCGCCCGCAGCGGCGAAGCGCCAAGCATTTGCGCAGCTTCCTCGACTTCGCTGCCGATCGAGAGCATGGCCGCCGTGCAGTTCTTCACCACGAACGGCAAGGCCAGGATCACGTGGGCAATCACCAGGCGCGAGGTGGTCATATGGAACGGCAGGCTGTCGAACACCAGCAGCAGCGCCAGGCCCAACACCACCATCGGGAACACCAGCGGCAACGACATCAGTTGCAGCGCCACGGCCTTGCCGCGGAACTCGCAACGGGTCAGCGCGTAGGCTGCCGGCACCGCGATGATCGTAGCGAAGATCATGGTCAGGCATGACACCAGCAAGCTGGTGGTCATGGCTTGGCCGAGACTCAGCACGTCACTGGAATCAGGTGACACAAAGGTGTGCCAGGCGGCCTTGTACCATTGCAGGCTGTAGCTGCTCGGCGGGAAGTCGAGGTTCGATGCGCCGCTGAACGACATGACGATCATGGTCAGGATCGGCAGTACCGCCAGCAGCAGGATGAAGCCCGAAAGGATGCCGGCAAACTTGCCGGTCTCGCCGGGCAACAGTCCATAACGCTTCTTGGTCAGGGTGCTCATTGGGAAGCCTCCAGCATGCGCCGACGACGGCCAGTGATGTATTCGGACAAGGTCATGATCGCGAGCGTGGTGACGATCAGCACCACGCCGGCAGCGGACGCGGCGGGCCAGTTCATCAGCGGGGCGATCTGGTCATGCACCATCACCGCCAGCATCGGCACGCGCCGGCCACCGAGCAGCAAGGGCACCACGAAGCTGCTGGCGTTGTAGGCGAA
The DNA here is from genome assembly GCF_028823535.1 of Pseudomonas serbica. Taxonomy (GTDB): domain Bacteria; phylum Pseudomonadota; class Gammaproteobacteria; order Pseudomonadales; family Pseudomonadaceae; genus Aquipseudomonas; species Aquipseudomonas serbica. Next base: position 69,317 of record NZ_JAQIYM010000009.1, read on the forward strand.
CACCAGGGTCGCGCCGGTGATGATCCCCGGCATGCTCATCGGCAACACCACCTGGCGGAACACCTGGAAGCGACTGGCGCCGAGGGTGGCGGCCGCTTCTTCGTAACTGCGGGCGACGCCGCGCATGGCGCTGGCAATCGGCAACACGGCCAATGGGAAAGCGGTTTGCACCAGGCCCATCAACACGCCGTTCTGGTTGTAGAGCAGCATGATCGGGCGCTTGATCAGGCCCAGGCCCATCAGCGCCTGGTTGAGCATGCCACCGGGGCCGAGGATCACCAGCCAGCCGTAGCTTTGCAGCAGCAGGTTGACCAGCAATGGCAGCAACACCGCCGCCAGGAAGATCCGTCGCACGAACGGCGAGGTCAGGCGCGACATGGTGTAGGCCACCGGGATCGCCAGGATCACTGCGATCACCGCGCTGATCAGCGCCAGGCGCAGGGTCAGCATCAGCGACTTGAGGTAATAGGGTTCAAGCAACTGGGCGTAACTGGCCAGGCTGAAGCCGGACCATTCCGCGCCCTTGGTGCCCACGCTCATGCGCAGCACCAGCAGGCTGGCGGCAATCAGCACGCCCAGGAACAGCATCGACGGCGTGAGGAAAAACCAGGCGCGGGCGGTCGGCGAAACACCGAGGCGTGGGCGCGACTCAGCGGCGCTGACCGAATGGGTCAAAGGTTGGTGTTCCATAGCAAAGGTCTCGTCAATGGAAAGCAGCTGACAGACACAAGACTTCCAGACACATCGGCCCCCTTGTGGGAGCGAGCCTGCTCGCGAAAGCGGTGTGTCAGTCACATCAATATTGAATGTGCTGACGCATTCGCGAGCAGGCTCGCTCCCACAGGGGATCTTCAGTGTTTGAAGATCCTGTGTAGGTCACTCGATCAGGAAGAAAAGATTTCCGTGTAACGACGAATCCATTGGTCATGCACGGTGGCCAGGAAGGCGTTGTCGTGCATGATCGCCTTCTCGGCAATCTGCTCCGGCGTGAGGATGTACGGGCTCTTGCGCGCTTCGGCGGAGATGATCGCCTTGGCGTTGACCGGGCCGTTGTAGATGTCTTCCGCCATCTTGCCCTGCACCAATGGGTCCAGAGAGTGGTTGATGAACGCGTAGGTCAGGTCGGTATCGCCCGGACGATTCTTCGGCATCACCGAAAGCATCAGGTCGGTGTAGAAACCTTCCTTCATGCCGAAGGTGGCGCCCAGGCCGTAGTTCGGATCGCGGATCTGTTTCGGGAAAAACGCCGGGGCGTACAGGCCGCCCATGTCCAGGGAACCGGTGCGGAACAGCTCGGCGATCTGGTTCGGGTTTTCGCCCAGGGTCACCACACGGTCCTTGAGCTCGGCGAGTTTCTTGAAGCCCGGCTCGATATTGTGCTCGTCACCACCGGCCAGTTTGGCGGCAATGATGATCAGGTCCATGGCCTCGGTCCAGTTCGGCGGCGGCAGGAAGATGTTCGGCGACAGGTCGGCATCCCACAGGGCGGCGTAGCTGTTCGGCGCTTCCTTGATCGTACGGGTGCTGTAGACCAGGCTGTTGCACCAGAGCAAGTAGCCGATACCGTGGCCATTGGCGCCGGTGCGGTATTTCTCAGGTACATCGACCAGGTTGGGAATGCGGTTGAGGTCGGGTTTTTCCAGCAGGTTGGCGGCGGCCAGGCCTTCGGCGCCGACGCCGGCCAGGGTGATGATGTCGTACTGCGGACGATCACCGCCGGCCTTGAGCTTGGCGACCATTTCCGAGGTACTGCCGGTGCGGTCGGCGATGACCTTGCAGCCATACTTGTCTTCAAACGTCGCGGCGATGTTGCGCAGCGCAGCCAGACCGGTGTCGTCGGACCAGGTCAGCAGGCGCAGGGTCTTGCCTTGAAAGCGGGTGTCGCTGGCATTGGCCTTGACGAACGGCAGGCTCATGGCTGCCGCGGCAACCGAGGCTACGCCCACGGTCTTGATGAATTGACGTCTGTTCAGATCATGCTCGCCCATTACGGACTCCCTTTGTTTTTGTAGGTATAAGGCAGGTCGAAACTGTTGCATCCGCGCGGCTGGACCAGCGTTACCCCTCGTATTTTCGGGGGTTTTACTGAGCCAGCGAGGTCATCCTGAGGTCGTGTAAAACAGCTGACTATCGATAAAAACTCATTGAAGCCATGACGCCGGCGCATGCCTCATCACATGGCACGCGCCGACCGTTTTCGTGCCGTCAGACGGCACGAATCACGTGCTTGATTTCCTGGAAAGCCTGCAAGCCCCACGGCCCCAATTCGCGGCCGATGCTGCTCTGCTTGTAGCCACCCCAAGCGGTCTGCGGGAAGATCACCTGCGGCGCGTTGATCCACACAAGCCCCGCCTGTAAGGCGTTGGCGACGCGGTCCGCAGTCTCGGCATTGCGCGTAACCACGCTGGCGACCAGGCCGAACTGGCTGTCGTTGGCCAGGGCAATCGCTTCGGCCTCGGAGGCGAAACGGCGCACGCAGATCACCGGGCCGAAAATCTCTTCACACCACAGCGCACTGTCCAGGGGCACGTCGGTGAAAACCGTCGGCTGCAAAAAATACCCGCGCGGCAGGTCGGCCGGACGATTGCCACCGCACACCAGCCTGGCGCCAGCGCTCAAGCCGCGATCGATGTGGCCGAGCACGCGCTGGTATTGCGCCTGATTGACCAGCGCGCCCATTTCCACGTTCGGGTCGAACGGGTCGGCTACGCGGATGGCTTCAGCGCGGGCTTTCACACGGGTGAGGAATTCATCGGCCAGTTCATCGGCGACCAGCACGCGGCTGGTGGCGGAGCACATTTGCCCGGCGTTGAAGAAACCACCACCGCAGGCCACCTCCACCGCCAGGTCGAGATCGGCATCGGCCAGCACCAGCAAGGAAGATTTGCCGCCCAGTTCCAGGCTCACGCCCTTGACGGTTTCCGCTGCACGCTGCATGACATGCACGCCGACTGCGTTGCTGCCGGTGAACGACACCTTGGCGATACGCGGGTCCGCTGTCAGCGGTGCGCCAACGGACAGGCCCGTGCCGCACACCAGGTTGAACACACCAGCCGGCAAGCCGGCCTGGGCAATGATCGTCGCCAGTTCCAGCTCCGGCAGCGGCGTCACTTCCGACGGCTTGAGCACCACGCAGCAACCGGCGGCCAGGGCCGGGGCGAGCTTCCACGCGGTGGTGACCATCGGGAAGTTCCACGGCACGATCAGGCCGACCACACCGCAAGGTTCACGGCGCAGGCGCGCACTGAAGTCGCCAGTCGGCAGTTCGACCGGGCTGTCCTGTTTCGCATCCAGCCCCTCGGCCAGGCCTGCGTAATACTCGAACGTGGCGATCACGTCATCGACGTCGATGGCCGCCTCGAACAATGGCTTGCCGTTGTTGCTCGACTGCAGGTGCATGAGTTTTTCGCGACCGGCCTGCACGCCTGTCGCAATTGCGCGCAGGATTGCACCGCGCTCGGCACCGCTGGTGTGCGACCAGGCGGCGAAGGCCTTGGTTGCCGCGCCCACGGCCAGGTCGACGGCGTGTTCGTCGCCGCCATTGACCGTGGTCAACAGCGCTTCAGTGGCCGGGTTGATCACCCGCAAATGTTCGTCGCCCGCCGACCATTGACCGTTGATGTACAAGCCGTCCAGGGTGATTGGAAAACTCATTTCGACACCGCCTTGGTCCACTCGGCCTGATCGATTTCAATCAGGGTCGGGCCCTGGCGATCGGTGGCGACACGCAATGCCGTGCGCAGTTGCTCGACACCATTGACCGCCTCGGCCGCGCAGCCCAAAGCCTTGGCGACACCGATGAAGTCCGGGGTATAGATGTCCACGCCGACCGGCTCGATGGCGCGGTTGACCATGTACTTCTTGATCTCTTCGTAGCCCTGGTTATTCCACAGCAGCACGATCACCGGCGTGCGCGCTTCAACGGCGCTGGCCAGTTCCGGCAGGGTGAATTGCAGGCCACCGTCGCCGATCAGGCACACTACCGGAGGACGTGCGCCGCCTTCGACAGTGCCGCCCAACCAGGCGCCAATCGCCGCTGGCAAGGCGTAGCCGAGGGTGCCGTATCCGGTGGACGAGTTGAACCAGCGACGCGGGCGCTCAGGGTTGAATGTCAGGTTGCCGGTGTACACCGGTTGGGTCGAATCGCCGACGAATACCGCGTTCGGCAGTTCGTGCAGGACGGTTTCCAGGAAACGGGTCTGGGCCAGGGTCGGCGCATCCCAGTTGGCGGCCAGCGCTTCACGCAAGCGGGCCGCGCGCACCTGGCCCCAATCGTTGCGGCGCTCGGCCAGTGGCTTGTGCGACAGTGCGCTGAGCAAGGCCTGGGCGGCGTTGCGCGAATCGGCCACCAGGGCCACGTGTGGCGGGTAGTTGCGAACGGTCTGGTCCGGGTCGATGTCGATGCGCAGCAGCTTGCCGGGAATCTCGAAGCCACCGGCGAAGGTGACATCGTAGTCGGTCTCGGCCAGTTCGGTACCGATGGCCAGGACCACATCGGCCTCGGCGACCAGTGCGCGAGTGGCGACCAGGCTCTGGGTCGAACCGATCAGCAGCGGGTGGGCGGCGTGCAGCATGCCCTTGGCGTTGATGGTCAGCGCAACGGGCGCGTCCAGCAATTCAGCCAGCTCGGTCAGCTCGGCGGCTGCATCGATGGCGCCGCCACCGGCGAGGATCAACGGCCGCTTGGCGCCCGCCAGCAGTTCGGTCATGCGCGAAACGGCGGACGGCGAAGCGCCAGCGCGGTCGATGTGCACCGGCAGGCTGCCCAGCAGGTCGTCGGCGTCTTCAACCAGGACGTCCAGCGGAATCTCGATGTGCACCGGACGCGGACGACCCGCCTGGAACAGCGCGAAGGCGCGGGCCAAGATACCCGGCAACTCGGACGCCGACATCAGGGTATGGGAGAACGCCGCCACGCCGCCGACCAGTGCGCTCTGGTTCGGCAACTCGTGGAGCTTGCCGCGACCGCCGCCCAGTTGGTTGCGGGTCTGTACGCTGGAGATCACCAGCATCGGGATCGAATCGGCATAGGCCTGGCCCATCGCCGTGGTGATGTTGGTCATGCCGGGGCCGGTGATGATGAAGCACACACCTGGCTTGCCGCTGGTGCGGGCATAGCCGTCGGCCATGAATCCGGCGCCCTGTTCGTGGCGAGGGGTGACGTGGTTGATGCTCGAACGGGCCAACCCGCGATACAGCTCCACGGTATGCACCCCGGGAATGCCGAACACCTGCTCGACCCCGTAACCTTCGAGTAACTTGACCAATACTTCGCCGCACGTCGCCATGTGATTGCCCTTCTTGTTCGTTTGAGACGCCGGGCCTGCGCAGTGTTTATGATGGATTCGCAGGTCCAGGGATGGCCTCATTGGAACGGGCGACACGTAGCCGCAACAATGGATAAAAAGTCATACTAGCCATGTCCTCACGTCATACCTTGGATCCCAATGAAACGATTGCCTCCCCTGCCGGCGCTGCACACTTTTCTGATTACCGCGCAGTGCTGCAACTTCACCCGGGCCGCCGAGCAACTGCACATCACCCAGGGCGCCGTGAGCCGGCAGATCGCCGGGCTGGAAGATCACCTGGGTTATGAACTGTTCATTCGCCAGGCCCGAGGCCTGGACCTGACCGCCGAGGGACGCGAGTGGCTGCCCCGGGTCCAGCAGATTTTCGGCCTGATCGACGAAGCCGTTGAGCAGATCGGCGAGAAGCGCGAAACCCTGCAACTCAAGGCCCCGACCTGCGTCATGCGCTGGCTGTTGCCACGGTTGTTGCAGTGGCAAAAAGAACGCCCGGACGTGCCGGTCGAACTGACCACCACGGTCAAGCATGGGGTGGATTTTCACCTCGAACAATTCGATGCGGCGGTGATGTACGGTGCGTCGCCAGACCATTCGCTGGTGGCGCAAAAACTCTTCGATGAGCAACTGACGCCGGTGTGTTCCCGGCCCATGCTCGAAGGCCCCATGGCCCTGCAGACACCGACCGACCTGCAACAACACTTGCTGCTGCACCCGACTCGCGATGAACGGGACTGGAAGGCCTGGTTGAAAGCCGCTGATGTGCAATTGAGCAATGTCGGCAAGGGCCAGCATTTCGAGACCCTGGACCTGGCCATGTCGATGGCGTCCCAGGGGACCGGCGTGGCGATCGGTGACTGGTCGCTGATCGGCGACGACTTGAATGCCGGCCGATTGGTCATGCCGTTCGAATTGAAGGTGAAAACCGGACTGGCGTATTACCTGGTTTTCCCGGAAAAACCCGGGCCTTCGGCGAAGTTGCGTGAATTGATGGGGTGGTTGGTGGAACAGGCGCAGGCGCGTTGAAACGCCCCCGCGCCTTCATTTGATACCGTGGGTTACCACTTCATCTCGCCCTTGGCGACCTTCGCGCTCAACTGCAGTGAGCTCTCTTCACCCAGTGCCGGGTAGCGCTTTTTCATCGCCGCGATCAGGGCCGCCGAATCCTTGGCCTTGGCGGTTTCCTCGTCAAAGGCCTTGATGTAATCGGCGGTGAATTGCACGGCGGCCAGGGAACGGGCGCTGTCGCCAAGGTAGTGACCCGGCACGATGGTGGTCGGCTTCAGGGTTTCGATCGAGTGCAATGTCGCCAGCCAGTCGGCGTGAGACTGCGGGGTTTGGGTGTCGGCCATCCACACGTGGATGTTGTCTGCCACGACCACGCCACCGACCACGGCCTTGATCGATGGAATCCACACGAAACTGCGATCCGGTTGCTTGCCCTCAAGGCCGACCACCTGCAGCTTCTGCCCTTCGAGCATCAGGCTGTCGCCCTTGAGCACGTCCGGCACGAGGGTTCTGGCCGGCACATCGGCGCCCATTTTCGGGCCCCAGAACGCCAGTTTGCCGTCGACGGTCTGCTTGATGTGATCCACGGTCGGCTGTGATGCGAGCACCTTGGCCTTGGGGAATGCAGCGGTGAGGGTATCGAGGCCGAAGTAGTAGTCCGGGTCGCCGTGGCTGATGTAGATGGTGGTCAGTTGCTTGCCGCTGGCGCGGATTTTTTCCACCACCTGTTCGGCCTGGGATTTGCCGAACTGGGCGTCCACCAGAATCGCCTCTTTCTCGCCGCTGACCAGCACCGACGTCACCGGGAATATCGCTTTTTCGCCGGGATTGTACACGTCCAGGGTCAATGTCGACGCCGCGGCGTGGGCGGCGAAACCGAAGGCGGTTGCCGCCAGCAAAACGCGCTTGAAGGTAGTTAAACCGGTCATCTGTTGCTCCGTTGTTTGAAGGCCTGGGTTGGCCGATAACTGGGAACAGAGCTTAGTTGCCTGGATCAGTACAAAAAATGCGATGCTTGAACATAGTTTGTTTCTGAAATCGGGCAAATCATGGATCGTCTACAAGCAATGCGGGTGTTCGTCACGGTGGTCGATCTGGGCAGCCAATCGGCCGCCGCCGATCATCTGGAGCTTTCAAGGCCGGTGGTTTCGCGTTACCTGGCGGAACTGGAAGATTGGGTCGGCGCACGCCTGATGCACCGCACCACGCGCAAATTGAGCCTGACCGCCGCCGGCAGCGAAATACTGCCGCGCTGCCGGCAGATGCTCGACTTGTCCACGGACATGCAGGCCGCCGTCAGCGTGCCGGACGATGCACCCCGTGGCCTGCTGCGCATCAGCGTCAGCACCTCGTTCGGCCAGGCGCAACTGGCCGATGCCATGGCGGCCTACGTCAAGCGCTATCCCGGTGTCAGCATCGACCTGCAGATGCTCGATCGCACGGTGAACCTGGTGGATGAGCGCATCGACCTGGCGATTCGTACCAGCAATGACCTGGACCCCAACCTGATTGCCCGTCGCTTGACGGTGTGTCGCTCGGTGATCTGCGCCGCCCCTGCCTACCTGCGCGAACACCCGGCACCCCAGCGGATCGAGGACCTGAGCGCACACAATTGCCTGACCCACTCCTACTTCGGCAAAAGCCTGTGGCACTTTGAATTGAAGGGCGAGCAAGTGTCGGTGCCCGTGCAAGGCAACATCAGCGCCAACGAAGCCAGCACGCTGCTGCGCGCCACCCTGGCCGGCGCCGGTGTGGCGATGCTCCCCACTTACCAGGCCGGTGTGCACATCCACAGCGGTGAACTGGTCCGCCTGCTGCCCCAGGCCGAACCGCGGCAGATGAACGTGTACGCGGTGTATGCCTCACGCAAGCACATGCCGGCGGCGCTGCGCAGCTTGCTGGATTTTCTGGTGGCGAGGTTTCCGGAAGAACCGGAGTGGGATGTTGGCCTGTAATCGGATCAAAAATGTGGGAGCGGGCTTACTCGCGAAGAGGTCGGTACATCCGACGCAAATTTTGCGCGTGAACTACCGCTTTCGCGAGCAGGCCCGCTCCCACAAGGGGTCATCAGTGTTCTGAATACCAGGTCAAATGCGACGCCCGTAACCCTGGCAACTCACCACCCCTGACCTATGCTCAAGGTAATACCCAAGGGTATCCGTTCAGAGGTCTACGCCATGAACATCAAGACAAGAAGGTACCTCGCCATCTTCATCACCTGCGCGGTCACGCTCGGGCTATACGGTGCTGCCGCGTGGCGCGTCGAGCAGCTGCGCAATCTGCCCCGGGAGTATGCCAGCTGCAATTTCGAGCGCTGCATTCCCCACAACGCGACCCTTAACGCCCTGCGCTAAGCCGGTGGGTCAGGCGTCGTTGTCCTGATCGGCCTTCAGGCGGTCGCGGAACGCCTTCGGCGAGATTCCCACTCGGCGTCGGAACAGGCGCGTGAAGTTGGTCGGATCAGAGAACCCCAACACGTCGGACATTTCATAGATGGTCATGCTGGTGTAGGTCAGCAGTCGCTTGGCCTCCAGCAACTGCCGCTCGTGCATGATCTGCAACGCCGGTTGTCCCGCCAGCTCTCGGCAGGTGCCGTTCAGGTGAGAGACCGAAATCCCCAGGCGATGGGCCAGGTCCTCGACCTTGACGTGCTGGCGATAGGTCTCTTCCACCAGCTGGATGTAGCCATTGAGGTATTCCCGCGCCCGCTGCGGCCGTTGACTGGCCGACCGGCGCTGGATCACCTGGCGACTGACCCAGACCATGATCACGCTGACCAGCGAATGCATGAGCATTTCCCGCGCCGGTTGATGGCTGGTGTACTCGTTCTGCAACGCGCAAAACAGACTGTTCAGGTACTCGGCGTCCTGGCCTGCGGGGTAGCTCTCGGCCTGGGCCAGGGCATTCACCGAATGCCCCAGTTGCCCCTGAAGGTGCGCGATCAGGGGCGCCGCGAGGGTGACCACGAACCCCTCGACATCTTCGCTGAAGCGGAAGCCATGCACCGACAGCGGCGGCAGGATCTGGATCGCCGGATCAGTCAGTTGCGTACGTTTGCCTTCGATTTCAAGCTCTGCCTGACCTTTCAATACGAAGAGCAACTGACATAAATCGGCGTGACGGTGGGGTTTGATTTCCCATTGATGTTCGCGACTGCGTTTGGAAATGGTTTCACAGTGCAGCAAGTCCGGAGTCGGCCAATCCAGGCTTTCCCCGTAGAGCTTGAACACCGGAATCGAAGGCAGGTCAGGCTTGTTCATCACTTCAATCCAGGTTTCGGAATGGACGGCGGGCGATAATCGCACCGATTGGCAGAATGTACAGCTATCCGCTCAGTTTTCACCTTCAATTGACAGACCCGCAAGTGAAAAATGCAAGCACTCGATCCATAAAAATCATTCACCGACCCCCGTCGCGTGTAGCTTGCGAGTCATAAAAACAATGAAAACACTGAAAACCCAAGTTGCCATTATCGGTGCCGGTCCGTCCGGTTTGCTGCTCGGCCAGTTGCTGCACAACGCCGGCATCGACACGGTCATTGTCGAACGACAGGCCCCGGATTACGTGCTCGGGCGAATCCGTGCCGGCGTACTTGAACAAGGCATGGTAGAGCTGTTGCGCCAGGCCGGTGTGAGTCAGCGCATGGACGCCGAAGGGCTGGTCCACGGTGGCTTCGAACTGGCGCTGGACGGCCGCCAGGTGCATATCGATCTGCAGGCGCTGACCGGTGGCAAAACGGTGATGATCTACGGTCAGACCGAAGTCACCCGTGACCTGATGGCCGCTCGTCAGGTCGCCGGCGCGCAGACGATTTACCAGGCCGCCAATGTCGTTCCCCACGGCATGAAAACCGATGAAGCGTTCGTGACGTTCGACAAGGACGGCGAAAGCTGGCGACTCGATTGTGACTATATTGCCGGTTGCGACGGGTTCCATGGCGTAGCGCGGCAGGCGATACCCGCCGAATGCCTGAAGGTCTTCGAACGGGTCTACCCGTTCGGCTGGCTGGGGATTCTCGCCGATACTCCGCCTGTGCACGAAGAATTGGTGTACGCCCGCCATGCGCGGGGCTTTGCCTTGTGCAGCATGCGTTCGGCCACGCGCACCCGCTATTACCTGCAGGTGCCAGCGGACGAAAAGGTCGAGGCCTGGTCCGACCAACGCTTCTGGGATGAACTCAAGACCCGCCTGCCCTCATCCTTGGCGGACAATCTGGTGACCGGTCCATCCATCGAAAAGAGCATCGCGCCATTGCGCAGTTTCGTGGTCGAACCGATGCAGTATGGGCGCATGTTCCTGGTCGGCGACGCGGCGCACATTGTCCCGCCCACCGGCGCCAAGGGCCTGAACCTGGCGGCCAGCGATGTCAGCACTCTGTTCAATATCCTGCTCAAGGTTTACCGCGAAGGCCGTCTCGATCTGCTCGAGAAGTACTCCGAGGTCTGTCTGCGTCGGGTGTGGAAAGCCGAGCGGTTTTCCTGGTGGATGACCTCGATGCTGCACCGTTTCGATGATCACGACGCCTTCAGCCAGCGCATTGCCGAATCGGAGCTGGATTACTTCGTCGACTCCGAAGCGGGCCGCAAGACCATTGCGGAAAATTACGTCGGTCTTCCCTATGAGGCTATCGAATAGCTTGCTACCGACTTAAACTGGCGAGCATCCCGCTCGCCTTGCCTCTGGCGGGTCTATCACTGCCGCAGGTTTCCCCGTGACCACTCTCCACCAGCCTGAATTGCCCAAACCGGCCATCCGCAGCGTGCTGATCGCGCTGATGCTGGCCATTTTTCTCGGCGCACTGGACCAGACCATCGTTGCCGTGTCGATGCCGGCCATTTCCGCGCAGTTCAAGGACGTCAGCCTGCTGGCCTGGGTGATTTCCGGCTACATGGTGGCAATGACGGTGGCGGTGCCGATCTACGGCAAACTGGGTGACCTGTACGGCCGGCGCAAACTGATGCTGTTCGGCATGGGCCTGTTCACCCTCGCGTCGTTGTTCTGCGGCATGGCCCAGAGCATGGAACAGCTGGTGCTGGCGCGCATTCTCCAGGGGATCGGTGCCGGTGGCATGATCTCGGTCAGCCAGGCGATCATCGGCGACATCGTGCCACCCCGCGAGCGCGGCCGCTATCAGGGCTACTTCAGCAGCATGTATGCGGTCGCCAGCGTGGCCGGTCCGGTTCTGGGCGGGTACATGACCGAATATCTGTCCTGGCGCTGGGTCTTCCTGATCAATCTGCCGCTGGGCCTGGGGGCGTGGCTGGTGGCCAATCGCACCCTGGTGGGCTTGCCGATTCCACAACGCAAGCCGGTGATCGATTACCTCGGCACGCTGTTGATGATCATCGGGCTGACGGCCTTGCTGCTGGGCATCACCCAGTTCGGCCAGGGCCATTCCTGGCGCAGTGCCGAAGTCCTGGGTTTGCTGGCGTGTGCGACAGCTGTGCTGGGCCTGTTCGTGCTGCATGAACGACGAGCGGCGGAGCCCTTGCTGCCGATGCACCTGTTTGCCAACCGTAATGCGATCCTGTGCTGGTGCACGATCTTCTTCACCAGCTTCCAGGCCATCTCGTTGATCGTGCTGATGCCGCTGCGTTTCCAGAGTGTCACCGGTGCCGGCGCAGACGCCGCCGCCCTGCACCTGTTGCCGCTGGCCATTGGCTTGCCGATCGGTGCGTATTTTGCCGGCCGCCGTACCTCCATCACCGGGCGCTATAAGCCGATGATCCTGGGCGGCGCTCTGCTGATGCCACTGGCGATTCTCGGCATGGCGTTCAGCCCGCCCCAAGCCTTTTTGCTCAGCAGCCTGTTCATGCTGCTCTGTGGGATCGCCTCGGGGATGCAGTTTCCAACCTCTCTGGTCGGCACGCAGAACTCGGTGCAACAGCGCGACATCGGCGTGGCCACCAGCACCACCAACCTGTTCCGCTCATTGGGTGGTGCGGTGGGCGTTGCATTGATGTCGGCGCTGTTGCTGGCGTTGTTGCAGGATTCGAGCTTCACCCACTTGGCCGGCGCTTCACTGCTGGGCGAGGGTCACTCGGGCAATGTCTTGCTGGACGGCCTGAATGCCGCGCCGGGAGATGCTCAAAACGCCTTGCGCGCTGAATTGCTGCTGACTTTCCGGCATTTGCTGATGATGAGCGCGGCTGTATCGCTGCTGGGTTTGGCGGCGGCGATTGCCATGCCGAACATGTTGTTGCGCGGGCGCGAAGATAAAGTCCTGTAGGAGCCCGGCTTGCCGGCGAACCAGACGCTGCGGTGTGTCTTCAATACCGCGTTATCGTTTTTCGCCGGCAAGCCGGGCTCCTGCAGGTCTGCAATCTCAAGGACTGTAGTAACCCACCGCCACCAGGAAATGCCCGACCTTCTTCAGGTAGGCATGCTTGTTCTCGACCTTCCCGGTCACCGGGTTTTTCCAGCGGTACTCATACTCGCCGTAATCCTGTTTCGCGATGAGCGCCAGCATCGGCTCACCCACCGGTTTGCCATCCGGATCCTTGATCAGGCTGAAATCAGTGTTGATCAATCGCAGGTTGGTGCCATGGGCCACGTAGCGCCCGGTATCGAGGTCGACGACAAAGACATACAGGTCATCCTGCAGATAGCCGCCCTTGAGGGAGTTGATCGCTGCCAGGGTGCCCTTCTCGTCCTTGGCCAGGTCGGTTGCCGCCTTGTTCAGCAAGGCCATGGCCTGTTCCGCCGAGGCCCGGGGCAAGTAGTAGCCAACCGCGAGAATGCGCTGGCCGACGCGCTGATAGTAGACATGCTTGCGCTCGACCTTGCCGTCGGACCAGTTCTGCCACCGGTACTCCGCTTGCTGGATGCCATTGCCCTCGGGCGTTTTCAGCGCATCCTTGAAGGCCTTCTGCAGATCCGGCCCCAGCACATCCGACACATCCCGGCCAATCAGCGCCGCCGAAGGCCCGCCGCTGGCGAGCATCACACCCTTGGTATCGACAACGAAGACATACCGGTCCTGATCGACGAACTCGCCCTGGCGGCTGAACGCGGCAAAGGCCTTGTCGCCATTGTCGTGGTAGTAGGCCAAGGCCTTTTCCAGCAAGGCGATGGCGGCCTGGCTGTCAGCCTTTTGCGTTTGGGCCGCTTGAACCTGGCCCAGGCACATCAGCAGCATGCCGCATAACCAGGCCAACTTGTGCACAACTCCCATGGCGTGTCCCTCGTTCTTTTTTGATGTTTCAAGAGCGTAGACGGCAATGGCGTGGGTGCGGGAGGGATTCATTCCCGGCGAACCGGGAATGAAGCAGGGCTTACTGGCGAGTGCGCAACTGCTGTTGCAGGTGCTGGATCTGCGCTTGCAGGGAGTTGATGGTCCGGGTGACCTGGCTGCGGAACGCATCGAACTCCGCCAGGTTGGCGCTTTGAGAAGCGCCCGGACGGTTGTCCTGCTGGCTTTTGAGGACAACGATGTCCTGCTCCAGACGGTCGATGGCGGCGCTCGGATTCCCCTGTTTCTTCAGCGCCGTGATGTCAGCTCCCAGGCTTTTAAGCTGCGCATCGAATTTTTCGGTGTCCGCCGGGGTATTTTTCAGGGTTGTCAGTTCAGCGCTCAAGGCTTTGACCTGCGCCTGCAGTTGCGTATCGGCATTCTGTTGTTCGGTGTACTGGGCCGCCATTTGGGCCAGGCGCTTGTCCAGATCGCTGGTTTGCGCGGTCATCTGCGCCAGGCGCTTGTCCAGGTCCGAAGCCTGGCCGGCGACGCCCTGTTGTTGCTTGCCCTGATCCTGCAACTGGTTTTCCAGCTGTTTGATTTGCAGCTTCAGCGCTTCGCTGTCGGTGGTGACGTTAGTCTGGCTGGCGACCACCTTGCCGGAAATGTCCTGCAGGCGCCCCGCCGCTTCTTCACTGATTCGCGCAAAGCTTTCCTGGGTCGCCACCAACTGCTGCTCCATCAGCGAAATCTGCTGGAAGCTCCACCAGGCCAGGCCCGCGAAGGCAAAGAACAAGGCGCCGACCAGGGCCCACAATGGCCCGGTGCTCGCCGCCTTGACCTTGACCACGGGCGGCGTGCGCGAATGCATGGTGGTGCGGGTGTTCTTGGGGAAATCATCGTCATCGAGGATGTCTGCACGCAGGCTCGGTACATCGTCGAAGTCATCGTTGGCATCGTTACGCATGGACATTGAGTCAACCTTTGTGAAACGCGGTGATGGCTTGATGCGGCGCAGTATAACCTTCATGGCCGCATCGATTGACCCTGAACCCGAGCCCTTGTTCAGTGCAGCGGGTATCAGCGGATGTCCTGAGCCTTCCACCACGCGCAGAATTCATCGAGCGCGGTCCAGAGACTGACCTTGGGGTCGTAGTCCAGATAATGCCGGGCGCGGCTGATATCCAGGGTGAAATTCTTGTTCATGACCTGCATGCCCAGGCGCGACAGGGTCGGCTCCGGTCGTCCCGGCCACAGCTTGCAGACCCCCTCGTTGAGCGCCGCGACGCTGTAACCCAGGCCGTAGGAACGGTAGCGCGTCACTTGTGGGACTTCCATCCTGCGCATGACGTAATTGACTACGTCCCACAACGGGATCGGCGCTCCGTTACTGATGTTGTACACCTTGCCCAAGGCTGAACCGCTGGCCAGCAAGCTGCTGAGCAAGGCTTCATTGAGGTTTTGCACACTGGTGAAATCGACCTTGTTCAAACCGTTGCCAATGATCGCCAGACGTCCCTTGCGCTGCATGTTGAGCAACCGCGGGAAGATGCTCATGTCCCCCGCGCCGGTGACGAAACGCGGGCGAAGCGCTACGGTTTCAAGGCCAAACTCCTGGGCACCGAAGACTTTTTGCTCCGCCAGGTACTTGGTCGCGGCATAGGGGTGCTTGAAGCGTTTGGGCACTTGCTCTTCGGTCAGCCCCAGGTGATCGCGGCCATCGAAATAGATCGACGGCGACGACAGATGCACCAGACGCCGCACCCGCTGTTTCAGGCAGGCTTCGACCACGTTTTCGGTGACCTGGACGTTGCCCAGATGAAAGTCCTGATAACGCCCCCACAGGCCAACGGCACCGGCGCAATGCACCACGGCCTCAACCTCGGAACACAAGTCGCGTGCCAGGAGCGGGTCGCTCAAGTCCCCCTGGATAAATTCGGCGCCGCGGCGCACCAGATGCTCGACACTTTCGGCCCGGCGACCGGTGACCCGCACGTCCAGGCCCTGCTCCAGGGCGAAACGCGCAAAGCGCCCGCCAATGAAGCCGCTTGCGCCGGTGACCAGAATCTTCATGTATTGCTCCGAATATTTCGTTTTGCGTTTTGCGTTTTGCATATTGCGTAGGGCGTGAGGACTTGACGCTGCCCGTCAGTCCAACGGCACCAACCATTGCTTCGACGCCTGCACCAATTGCTCGGTCAGCAACCCCAGCAACTGCCCGCCATTGCGCCAATGATGCCAGTACAGCGGCACGTCGATCGGTTTATCTGGCAGAAGCTCCAGCAAAATGCCGCGCTCCAGTTGCTCGCGCACCTGCAATTCCGGCACCAGGCCCCAACCCAGTCCGGCTTCGGTGAGGCGGATAAAGCCTTCAGACGATGGGCACAGATGGTGTTCGAAACCGCCATCAACGCCCAGGGACGCCAGGTAGCGATGCTGCAGGAAGTCGTCCGGGCCGAACACCAGCGCCGGGGTACGGGCCAACTGGTCGGCACGTATGCCTTGAGGAAAGTGCCGTGCAATGAACGCCGGACTGGCCAAGGCCCGGTAACGCATGGCGCCGAGCAACACGCTGCGCGCACCGGCTACCGGGCGCTCGCTGGCACAGAGGCACGCGGCGACTTCGCCGGCGCGCATGCGTTTGAGGCCAACGGTTTGATCCTCTACCACCAGATCCATCAACAGCTGTTGCTCTGCGCAAAAATCCCCCACTGCCTGGGCCCACCAAGTCGCCAGGCTGTCGGCATTCAGGGCGATCCGCAGGCGCTCCGGCAGGCCCTCTTCGTCCAGCGCCGGCACCAGCGTCTGCAAATCCCGCTCAAGCAGCCGCACCTGTTGCACGTGGTTGAGCAGACGCCGGCCGATCTCGGTGGGTGACGGCGGCGTACCCCGCACCAATACCGGTTGGCCGACCCGTGCCTCGAGCAATTTGATGCGCTGGGAGATCGCCGATTGCGACAAACCCAACACTTGGGCGGCCCGTTCGAAACCGGCCTGCTCAACCACCGCAGCCAAGGCAGAAAGCAATTTATAGTCGAACATCAGTTTTCCTAATGAGCGATCAGCAATATTGGTTTTTCTTATACAGGCTCGTACCCGACAATAGCCAGCAAGAACTCTTCAAAAGGACCACTGATATGGCTGGCGAAACTTCATTGGCAACGCTGCTACGCAGCATGAGCCCGCAACTCAACGCCGGCGAGTACGTGTTCTGCACCCTGGGCGACGGCCAGTTGCCTGCGGGCCTGGAAATCGTCGGCAGCTTTCGCGAGCAGGAAGGCCTGACCGTGATTGTCGAACGTTCCCGCGCCGAGCAGGCGGGCTTGAGCTTCGACTATGTCGCCGCGTGGATCACCCTGAACGTGCATTCGGCCCTTGAAGCCGTCGGCCTCACCGCTGCATTCGCCACGGCGCTGGGCCAGGCCCGGATCAGCTGCAATGTGATCGCCGGTTATTACCACGACCATTTGTTTGTCGGTCAGGCCGACGCCGAACGCGCCCTGCAAGTGTTGCGCGACCTGGCGACGAACGCGGAGTAACTACCATGTGGCAAAGCTATGTGAACGGCCTGTTGGTGGCCTTCGGACTGATCATGGCGATCGGCACGCAGAATGCGTTTGTGCTGGCGCAAAGTCTGCGCCGCGAACATCACCTGCCGGTGGCGGCACTCTGCGTTGCCTGTGATGCCTTGCTGGTGGCTGCCGGTGTATTTGGCCTGGCGACGGTGCTGGCACAGAACCCGACACTGCTGGCCATCGCCCGTTGGGGCGGCGCTGCGTTTCTGTTGTGGTACGGCAGTCAGGCGCTGCGCCGTGCCTGCTCGAAACAGAGCCTGCAACAGGGTGAAAACCAGACTGTGCGCTCGCTGCGCGCGGTAATGCTCAGCGCCTTGGCGGTAACGCTGCTCAATCCGCATGTCTATCTGGACACCGTATTGCTGATCGGCTCCCTCGGCGCACAGCAAACAGAACCCGGCGCTTATGTGGTGGGGGCGGCGAGTGCTTCGTTGTTGTGGTTTTTCACCCTGGCGCTCGGCGCGGCATGGCTGGCGCCGTGGCTGGCACGGCCAAGCACCTGGCGTATTCTTGACCTGCTGGTGGCCGTGATGATGTTCGCCGTAGCATTGCAACTGATCAGTGCTGGCTGATTTATTCCAAAAGGCTCTGGAACCTCTATTCCACACAGTTGTTGCGTGGTTATGCCGCACCCCCGGTGCTATGATCCGATCCCTGCGCCGCAAAGAGTACAAACTCCCGGCGCTTGTTTGGCCGCCCGTGATCGGCCTTGCGCTCACCGCAACAGACCTGATTAGGAGAATCATCATGGCTTTCGAATTGCCGCCACTGCCGTACGCACACGATGCCCTGCAGCCGCACATCTCCAAGGAAACCCTGGAGTTTCACCACGACAAGCACCACAACACCTATGTCGTGAACCTGAA
Source organism: Pseudomonas serbica (assembly GCF_028823535.1). Taxonomy (GTDB): domain Bacteria; phylum Pseudomonadota; class Gammaproteobacteria; order Pseudomonadales; family Pseudomonadaceae; genus Aquipseudomonas; species Aquipseudomonas serbica. Next base: position 87,243 of record NZ_JAQIYM010000009.1, read on the forward strand.
CAACCTGGTGCCAGGCACCGAGTTCGAAGGCAAGACCCTGGAAGAGATCGTCAAGACTTCCTCGGGCGGCATCTTCAACAACGCCGCTCAAGTGTGGAACCACACTTTCTACTGGAACTGCCTGGCACCAAACGCTGGCGGTCAACCAACCGGCGCGCTGGCGGAAGCCATCAACGCAGCCTTCGGTTCGTTCGACAAGTTCAAGGAAGAGTTCAGCAAGACTTCCATCGGCACCTTCGGTTCCGGTTGGGGCTGGCTGGTGAAGAAAGCTGACGGCTCCCTGGGCCTGGCCAGCACCATCGGCGCCGGCAACCCGCTGACCAACGGCGACACCCCGCTGCTGACCTGCGACGTCTGGGAACACGCTTACTACATCGACTACCGCAACCTGCGTCCGAAGTACGTTGAAGCGTTCTGGAACCTGGTCAACTGGAAATTCGTGGCTGAGCAGTTCGAAGGCAAGACCTTCACCGCTTAAGCTCGACGCTCCTGAAAAACCCGGCTTTCTTGCCGGGTTTTTTTATGCCTGAAGAAACCGCAGGCAATAAAAAACCCGCTGATTCGTCAGCGGGTTTTTTATTGCGACGATCCAAGGATCAGAAATCCTCCAACCGCCACACTTCATAAGCCGGTGTCTCATAGGGATGGCTCTGCTTCAGAGCCTCCACTACCGGGCGAATCAACTCATCGGCCACCACAAGCTCGACCTTCCATTCCTCGACCTGTTCGACCTGCCCTGCCTCGCCAATGAACGGCTGGCTGCCGTCCAGTGGGCGAAACTGGCCCTGGCCCAATACCTGCCAGGCGCAGTGATCGTAAGCGCCGATCCGCCCGCCACCGGCAGCGAAAACGGCGCTCTTGACCGATTCGACATGACTGTCGGGAACGAAGAACGCAAGCTTGTACACGGCTATCAGTTCACCCACACACGCGCATTACGGAACATACGCATCCAAGGTGCGTCTTCATTCCAGTCTTCCGAACGCCACGAGTTCTGCACGGCACGGAACACACGCTCCGGGTGCGGCATCATGATGGTCACGCGACCGTCGCGGCTGGTCAAACCGGTGATCCCGCGCGGCGAGCCATTCGGGTTGGCCGGGTAGCTTTCGGTGACCTTGCCGTGGTTATCGACAAAACGCATCGCCACGCAACCGGACAGATCGGCTTCCAGCAACGCTTCTTCACTGGCGAACTCGGCATGGCCTTCACCGTGGGCGATGGCGATCGGCATGCGCGAACCGGCCATGCCCTGCAGGAAGATCGAGTTAGATTCCTGGATTTGCACCATGGCCACACGGGCTTCGAACTGCTCGGAACGGTTACGCACGAAGTGCGGCCAGAACTCGCTGCCCGGGATCAGCTCGTGCAGGTTGGACATCATCTGGCAACCGTTGCACACGCCTAGGGTGAAGCTGTCGTTACGCTCGAAGAAGCCCTGGAACGCATCGCGGGCACGGCTGTTGAACAGTGCCGACTTGGCCCAGCCCTCACCGGCACCCAGTACGTCGCCGTAGGAGAAACCGCCACAAGCCACCAGGCCCTTGAACTCGTTCAGGTCGACACGACCGGCCAGAATGTCGCTCATGTGCACGTCGATCGCATTGAAACCGGCGCGGTCGAAGGCAGCCGCCATTTCCACCTGACCGTTGACGCCCTGCTCACGCAGCACGGCAACCTGTGGGCGGATGCCTTTCTTGATGTAAGGCGCGGCGATGTCCTGGTTGACGTCGTAGCTCAGCTTGACGCTCAGGCCCGGGTTGTCTTCTTCCAGCAGCACGTCGAACTCTTGATCGGCGCAATCGGCGTTATCACGCAGACGCTGGATCTGGTAGCTGGTCTCGGCCCACTGGCGTTGCAGCAGACGACGCTGGCCTTCGAACACGGTGTCACCGTTGAAGGTGATGTTGATCTGGCCATTGTTGATTGGCTGACCGATCACCGACACGCATTCGCCCAGACCGGCAGCGCTGAACTGCGCGAGGATGTCTGCGGTAGCGTCCTGGCGAACCTGGATCACGGCGCCCAGTTCTTCGTTGAACAGGATCGCGGCGATGTCAGCGGAAGTTTCCGCCAGGCCGTCGAGATTCAGGCTCAGGCCGCAATGACCGGCAAACGCCATCTCGACCACGCTGGTCAGCAGACCACCGTCGGAACGGTCGTGGTAGGCCAGCAGGTGACCGTCGGCGTTGAGGCCCTGGATCACCGCGAAGAAAGCCTTCAAGTCTTCAGCATCGTCGACGTCCGGCGCCTGCTTGCCGAGCTTGCCGTGAACCTGGGCCAGGATCGAGGCGCCCATGCGGTTCTGGCCACGGCCCAGGTCGATCAGGATCAGGTCGGTGGTGCCCTTGTCCATGCGCAGTTGCGGGGTCAGGGTCTGACGGATGTCAGTCACTGGCGCGAAACCGGTCACGATCAGGGACATCGGCGAAGTGACGGATTTGTCGACGCCTTCATCGTTCCAGCGCGTGGCCATGGACATCGAGTCCTTGCCCACCGGAATGGTGATGCCCAGCTCAGGGCACAGTTCCATGCCGACTGCCTTCACGGTGTCGTACAGACGCGCGTCTTCACCCGGGTGACCAGCGGCGGACATCCAGTTCGCCGACAACTTGATGTCGGAGATCTTGCCGATGCGCGAAGCGGCGATGTTGGTCAGGGTTTCGCCGATGGCCATGCGGCCCGACGCCGGAGCGTCCAGCAGTGCCAGCGGCGTACGCTCGCCCATGGCCATGGCTTCACCGGTGTAGACGTCGAAGCTGGTGGCGGTGACGGCAACGTCAGCCACCGGAACCTGCCACGGGCCGACCATCTGGTCACGGGCCACGAGGCCGGTGATGGTGCGGTCGCCGATAGTGATCAGGAAGCTCTTGCTCGCCACGGCCGGGTGATGCAGGACGCGCTCGACGCATTCGCCGATGTCCAGGGTCGACGGATCGAAATCGTCGCCCAGCTCGTTTTCACGCACCACCGAACGGTGCATGCGCGGGGCTTTGCCCAGCAGCACTTCGAGTGGCATGTCCACCGGGCTGTTGCCGAAGTGGCTGTCGGTGACAGTCAGCTGCGGTTCGGCAGTGGCTTCGCCGACGACGGCAAACGGGCAACGCTCGCGTTCGCAGATCGCCTTGAAGCGCTCGAAGTCGGCCGGGCCGACTGCCAGCACGTAACGTTCCTGGGATTCGTTGGACCAGATTTCGTGCGGGGCCATGCCCGGCTCGTCGTTTGGAATGTTGCGCAGTTCGAAACGGCCACCGCGGTCGCCGTCGTTGACCAGTTCCGGGAAGGCGTTGGACAGGCCGCCCGCACCCACGTCGTGGATGAAGCTGATCGGGTTCTTTTCGCCCAGCTGCCAGCAACGGTCGATCACTTCCTGGCAACGACGCTCCATCTCAGGGTTTTCACGCTGTACGGAAGCGAAGTCCAGGTCGGCCGAGCTGGTGCCGGTGGCCATGGAGGAAGCCGCGCCGCCGCCCAGGCCGATCAGCATTGCCGGGCCGCCGAGCACGATCAGCTTGGAGCCAACGACGATCTCGCCTTTCTTGACGTGTTCTTCACGGATGTTGCCCATGCCGCCGGCCAGCATGATCGGCTTGTGGTAACCACGCACTTCGTCGCCGTGCGGGGTGCTGATCGACTGTTCGAAGGTACGGAAGTAGCCGGTCAGCGCCGGACGACCGAATTCGTTGTTGAACGCAGCGCCGCCCAGCGGGCCCTCGATCATGATGTCCAGTGCGGTCACGATTCGCTCGGGCTTGCCGTACGGCACTTCCCACGGCTGTTCGAAACCCGGGATCTGCAGGTTGGACACGGTGAAGCCGGTCAAGCCAGCCTTCGGCTTGGCGCCGCGACCGGTCGCGCCTTCGTCGCGGATCTCGCCACCGGAACCGGTGGAGGCGCCCGGGAACGGGGCAATCGCGGTCGGGTGGTTGTGGGTCTCGACTTTCATCAGGATGTGCACCGGCTCCTGCACCGCGCCGTACTGGCGGGTTTCAGGGTCCGGGAAGAAGCGCCCGGCCACGGAGCCGACGATTACCGAAGCGTTGTCCTTGTAAGCCGACAGGACACCTTCGCTGTGCATCACGTAGGTGTTCTTGATCATGCCGAACAGGCTTTTTTCCTGGCTCTCGCCGTCGATGTCCCAACTGGCGTTGAAGATCTTGTGACGGCAGTGCTCGGAGTTCGCCTGGGCGAACATCATCAGTTCGATGTCGTGCGGGTTGCGCTTCAAGCCGACGAAGGCGTTGACCAGGTAGTCGATCTCGTCTTCGGCCAGGGCCAGGCCCAGCTCGGTGTTGGCTTTTTCCAGCGCAGCGCGGCCGCCACCCAGCACGTCGATCGCGGTCAGGGGCTTGGGTTCGGCGTGGCTGAACAGGCCGGCGGCCTGCTCCAGGTTGCCCAGGACGATCTGGGTCATGCGGTCGTGCAGTGCATCGGCAATCAGCTGGGCGTCAGCATCGCTGAACTGGCCGGCCACGTAGAAGGCAATGCCGCGCTCCAGGCGCTGGATCTTGGTCAGGCCGCAGTTGCGAGCGATGTCGCTGGCCTTGCTCGACCAGGGCGAGATGGTGCCGAAACGCGGCAACACCAGGAACAGACGACCGGTCGGTTCCTGGACGGGAACGCTTGGACCGTACTTCAGAAGGCGCGCCAGCACCTGCTGTTCGTCGCCGGTCAGGACGCCGGCAACTTCGGCGAAGTGAGCGAATTCAGCATACAGGCCGCTGACAGCCGGAACCTTCTGGCTCAGTTGCTCAAGGAGCTTGCTGTGGCGAAAGGCAGAAAGGGCAGGAGCGCCGCGCAGGATCAACATCTTCGGGACAGCCTCGGGAAGGGGTGTGCTTTGAGGCCGTGCATTCTAGCCTAAACAGCCCGCGACAGCACCCGAAACGCTACGCACGGTTGCACCCGAGTGTCGATCTGTGTTTCTGCCCCGAAAGTCAGGTTAATCGGGCGTGTAGCCACAGCTTATTTTTACTGTATCAAAATGCACAAAAGGCCCATTCCTGCGGGGTTTCGTCCGTTTTTCCCATCGCTAGCAGATAGGCCCTTCGCTGTCGAGATATGGCGCCCGTGGTCCTTTGCGTATACTGCGCAGATGTTTTCCCCAATGGCTTTGCGTCCGCGGTACGCCAAATGGCTGATCGCAACCGGACTCTTCCTGATGCTCAGTGGCTGTGTTGATAAACCCAACACACTGGAGCGCGTAAAGGAGGATGGTGTGCTGCGGGTGGTTACCCGAAACAGCCCCGCCACCTACTTTCAGGATCGCAACGGTGAAACCGGCTTCGAATACGAGCTGGTGAAGCGCTTCGCCGACGATCTGGGGGTCGAGCTCAAGATCGAGACGGCCGACAACCTCGACGACCTGTTCGACCAGGTGGGCAAGCCCAATGGCCCGGTACTGGCGGCCGCCGGCCTGGTCAGCAGCGAAGCGCGCAAGAAGCAGGTGCGGTTTTCCCATTCCTACCTGGAAGTAACGCCGCAGGTCATCTATCGCAACGGCCAGTCGCGCCCCACCGACGCCAAGGATCTGGTCGGCAAGAAGATCATGGTGCTCAAGGGCAGCACCCACGCCGAGCAACTCGCACAACTGAAACAGAAGTTTCCTGGCATCGAATACGAAGAATCCGACGCGGTCGAGGTCGTGGATCTCCTGCGCATGGTCGACGAAGGTCAGATCGATCTGACACTGGTCGACTCCAATGAAGTCGCGATGAACCAGGTGTACTTCACCAACATCCGGGTCGCCTTCGACCTGGGGGATGCCAGCAACCAGAGCTGGGCCGTGGCGCCGGGCGACGACAACAGCCTGCTCAACGAGATCAACGAGTACCTCGACAAGGTCAAGAAGAACGGCACCCTGCAACGCCTCAAGGACCGTTACTACGGGCATGTCGATGTACTCGGCTACATGGGCGCCACCACCTTTGCCCAGCACTTGCAGCAACGCCTGCCCAAGTACGAACAGCACTTCAAGGCGTACGCCAAGAAAGAGAAAGTCGACTGGCGCCTGCTGGCGGCCGTCGGTTATCAGGAGTCGTTGTGGCAACCGGCCGTGACCTCCAAGACTGGCGTGCGTGGCCTGATGATGCTGACCCAGAACACCGCGCAAGCCATGGGCGTGTCCAACCGCCTCGATCCGAAGCAGAGCATCATGGGTGGCGCCAAGTACCTGGCCTACATGAAGGACCAACTGGACGACTCGATCCAGGAACCGGACCGCACCTGGTTTGCCCTGGCCGCCTACAACGTTGGCAGCGGGCACCTCGACGACGCCCGCAAGCTGGCGGCCAAGGAAGGGTTGAATCCGGACAAATGGCTGGATGTGAAAAAAATCCTGCCGCGCCTGTCCGAGAAGAAGTGGTACAGCAAGACCCGCTACGGTTACGCCCGTGGCGGCGAGCCGGTGCATTTCGTGGCGAACATCCGTCGCTACTACGACATCCTGACCTGGGTCACGCAGCCGCAGCTTGAAGGCGACCAGGTGGCCGAGGGCAACCTGCATGTGCCGGGGATCGACAAATCAAAACCGACGCAGGAACCTGCGCCGCTCTAACAGTCACCGCAAAGCAAATGTGGGAGCGGGCTTGCTCGCGAAAGCGGTGTCTCAGCCAACAAAGATGTTGAATGATAATCCGCATTCGCGAGCAGGCTCGCCCCCACAGTAGTTTTGGGTTGACCTTTAAGCCTTGGTAGCCGCCGCCAGAATCAGCGCCTTCATCTCCGAAACAGCCGACTTGAAGCCCACGAACAACGCATGGGCCACCAGTGCATGGCCGATGTTCAGCTCGTTGATGCCCTTGATCGCCGCCACTGCCTCGACGTTGTGATAATGCAGGCCGTGGCCGGCATTGACGATCAGGCCTTGAGTCAGGCCGAACGCTACGCCGTCGGCAACACGCTTGAGTTCCTCAGCCACTTCGATCGGCGTCTCGGCATCGGCATAACGTCCGGTGTGCAGTTCGATGGCTGGCGCACCGACGCGACGCGACGCTTCGATCTGTCGCTCGTCGGCATCGATGAACAGCGACACTTCCGAGCCGATCTTCGACAGGCGCTCTACGGCAGCCTTGATCCGCGCTTCCTGCCCCGCCACATCCAGTCCGCCTTCGGTCGTCAGCTCCTGACGGGTCTCCGGCACCAGGCAGATGTGCGCCGGGCGAATGCGCTCGGCGAACTGCATCATTTCTTCGGTGACGCCCATTTCGAAGTTCATGCGGGTTTGCAGCACGTCCTTGAGCAGCAGCACGTCGCGCTCCTGGATGTGCCGGCGGTCTTCGCGCAGGTGCACGGTGATGCCGTCAGCGCCCGCCTCTTCCGCATCCAGTGCCGCCTTGACCGGGTCCGGGTAGCGCGTGCCCCGGGCCTGACGCAGGGTGGCAACGTGGTCGATGTTTACGCCAAGAAGAATGCGGGTGCTGGTGGTCACGGAAGCGCTCCAGAATCAGAAAAAGTTCGGTACACAGCATACGGGGAGACTACGGCTTGCGAAACAGCTCGCGACTGACCAGGGGCCGACCACCCAGGTGAACGGCCAGCGCCTGGCGCATCAAACGCTTGGCCGCCGACAACGCACCCGGTGCGCTCCAGTCGGCGTCAGCCATGGCCAGCAGTTCGGCGCCATTGAACAACCCGGGTTGCAGCAGATAGACCCGCTCCAGTCCCGCATCGACCTGCAAACGGTAAAGACCGTCGGGCGCAATGGCTTCGTCATGGATATCGGCAGTCAGTGAAAAGCCGTAGCCCAGATCATCCAGCAGGCGCCATTCGAACGACCGCAGCAACGGCTCCAGCGCTCGACCTTCGGCCAGGGCCAGCAACGTCGCGGCATAGTGGTCGAACACCGAAGGGAAAGGGTCTTCGGCGGGCAGCAGGCGAATCAACAGCTCATTGAGGTACAGCCCGCTGAACAGCGCCTCGCCGTTGAGCCAGGTGGCGATGCCGGCACTCTCCATGCGCCCGACGTTCTTCAGTTCGCCACGCCCGCGAAACTCGACCTCCAGCGGCACGAACGGCCGCGCCAGCGTCCCGGCCTTGCCCCGCGCACTGCGCAATACCGCCCGCAGCCGACCTTGCGGCGTCAGGAAGTCGACCAGGGCGCTGCTTTCGCGGTAGGCGCGGGAGTGGAGGACGTAGGCGGGTTGGGGGATGGGTTGGGACATGGAATTCTCAATGAAGGACTGCTGCTTTCAGACACCCCAAAACCACTGTGGGAGCGGGCTTGCTCGCGATGGGGGACTAACATTCAACAGAGTTGTTGACTGATAGACCGCTATCGTGAGCAGGCTCGCTCCCACAGTTTTATCACCTGTGCTCAGGTATTACAGGTCGCCGTAACCCAGCGAACGCAAGGCGCGCTCGTCATCGGACCAGCCGCCCTTCACCTTGACCCACAGGTTGAGCATGATCTTGGAGTCGAACAGCAGCTCCATGTCCTTGCGCGCCTCGGTGCCGATGCGCTTGATGCGCTCGCCCTTGTCGCCAATGATGATCTTCTTCTGGCCATCACGCTCGACCAGGATCAGTGCATGGATGTGCAGCGTCTTGCCCTGCTGCTTGAACTCTTCGATTTCGACGGTGATCTGGTACGGCAGCTCGGCGCCCAGCTGGCGCATGATTTTTTCCCGTACCAGTTCGGCAGCAAGGAAACGGCTGCTGCGGTCGGTGATCTGGTCTTCCGGGAAGAAGTGATCGTTCTCCGGCAGATGGTCAGCGATGACCTTTTCCAGTGCGTCGAGGTTGTGCCCGTGCTGCGCGGAAATCGGGATGATCTGCGCGTTCGGCAGCTGCTCCTGCAACCAGCTCAGGTGCGGCATCAGCTCGGCCTTGTCTTCGATGCGATCGGTCTTGTTCAAGGCCACGATCAGCGGACCGGTCACGTACTGGACGCGTTCGAGGACCATCTGGTCTTCTTCGGTCCACTTGGTGCGATCAACCACGAAGATCACCACGTCGACGTCTTTCAACGCCGCCGAAGCGGTTTTGTTCATGTAGCGGTTCAGGGCCTTTTCGCCGCCCTTGTGCATACCGGGCGTATCGACGTAGATCGCCTGCACATCACCCTCGGTCTTGATGCCGAGCATGTTGTGACGGGTGGTTTGCGGCTTGCGCGAGGTGATCGCCAGCTTCTGGCCGAGGATGTGGTTCAGCAGCGTGGACTTGCCCACGTTCGGACGGCCGACGATGGCAACATAGCCACAGCGCGTTGCATTTGTATCAGTCATTGCCATTCTCCACACCCAGGGCAATCAGTGCTGCGGCGGCCGCTACCTGTTCGGCAATACGACGGCTCACACCTTGACCTCGGCTTTTTTCATTCAATAGGGTGATTTCACATTCGACGAAGAACGTCCGGCAATGCGGCTCACCCTGGATATCCACCACTTCGTAACGCGGCAGCTCGCAACCACGGGACTGCAGGAATTCCTGCAGGCGGGTCTTTGGATCTTTGTTGGTGTCGACCAGCGTCAGGCCTTCGAACTCTCCAGCCAGCCAGGCCAGCACGCGCTCGCGTGCCACTTCCATGCCCGCGTCCAGGTAGATCGCACCAATCAGCGCTTCCAGGGCATCGGCCAGAATTGACTCGCGACGGAAACCGCCGCTTTTCAATTCACCGGAGCCCAGGCGCAGGTATTCGCCCAGATCGAAACCACGGGCCAGTACAGCCAGGGTTTCACCTTTGACCAGGCGTGCGCGCAAACGCGACAGCTGGCCTTCGCGAGCCAGCGGGAAGCGATCGAACAAGGCTTCGCCAGCAACGAAATTGAGGATGGCATCACCCAGGAATTCCAGGCGCTCGTTGTTGCGCCCGGCAAAACTGCGGTGAGTCAGGGCCAGGACCATCAGTTCCTGATCCTTGAAGGTGTAGCCGAGCTGACGCTCGAGACGGCTTAAGGAGACGCTCACGGTTTACCCACGCTGAGTTCGTGGTTGGATTCCACCGCCATCGCCGTGAGTCGGCGCAGGCTTGGGACAATTAACGCTGTGTTCAAAAATAACGTCCTGAATATCGTTGTTTTCATGCTTCTGTCGCCGATTGTGCCGACTCCAGAAATGCATTCGGCGCTGTGTTCAACAGCGCCGTGTTTGATTACTGGATCAGGCCAACCCGCGAGAAATTCGGCAGGTGACTGAGTTTGGGTTCCGGCCAGCTCATCCAGACCGCGAAGGCCTTGCCGACGATATTCTTGTCGGGAACCATGCCCAGCAGATCCTTGGGAATAGCTGGATCATCCCAGTAGCGACTGTCGTTGGAGTTGTCGCGGTTGTCGCCCATCATGAAGTAGTGCCCGGCTGGCACGGCCCACGAACGGTCCGGCGTTGCGCGATAACGGCTCATTTCCTTGCGGATCAAGTGCTCGGCGGCACCGAGTTTTTCCTTGTAGAGCTCGGCGCTGCCCAGCGTGCCCGGCTCGGAGCCGATCAGCTTCTCGGCAATCGACTCGCCGTTGACGAACAGACGCTTGTCAGCGGTATACCGCACCGTGTCGCCCGGCAGCCCGACTACACGCTTGATGTAGTTGACGTTCGGATCGCTCGGGAAGCGGAATACCATCACATCGCCACGCTGTGGCTCACCGACTTCGATGATTTTCTTGTCGATCACCGGCAAGCGAATCCCGTAGGAAAACTTGCTCACCAGAATGAAGTCGCCGACGTCCAGGGTCGGTTTCATCGAGCCGGACGGGATCTGGAACGGTTCCACCAGGAACGAACGCAGTACCAGCACGATGAACAACACCGGGAAGAACGACTTGCCGTATTCGACCAGCAGCGGTTCCTTGCTCAGCTTCTCGACCACCACCCCATCAGGCTGGCTGACGCTGCCCTGATAAGAAGCGATGGCGGCACGCCGACGCGGTGCCAGGATCAACAGATCAAGCAACGCCAACAGGCCGCAGACGAACACGGCGATGACCAGCAACAGCGGGAAATTTAGTGACATAGGACCTAACTATCCAACCTGAGCACGGCAAGGAAGGCTTCTTGTGGAATTTCCACGTTGCCGACCTGCTTCATGCGTTTTTTACCGGCCTTTTGCTTTTCCAGCAGCTTTTTCTTACGGCTGACGTCACCGCCGTAGCATTTGGCCAATACGTTCTTTCTGAGCGCCTTGACGGTTGTACGCGCCACAATCTGCCCGCCAATGGCGGCCTGGATTGCCACGTCGAACATCTGCCGCGGAATCAGTTCTTTCATCTTCTCGGTCAACTGGCGACCTTTGTAGTGCGCATTGTCACGGTGCACGATCAACGCCAGGGCGTCGACCTTGTCGCCGTTGATCAGCACGTCCAGTTTCACCAGACTAGCCGATTGGTAACGATCGAAATGGTAATCCAGCGAAGCATAGCCGCGGCTGGTGGACTTCAGGCGATCGAAGAAGTCCAGCACCACTTCGTTCATCGGCAAGTCGTAGGTCACCTGGACCTGGGAGCCGAGGAACAGCATGTCGACCTGCACACCGCGTTTTTCGATGCACAGGGTAATGACGTTGCCCAGGTGCTCTTGCGGCACAAGGATGTTGGCGCGCACGATCGGCTCGCGCATGTCTTCGATCGACGACAGATCCGGCAACTTCGACGGGTTATCGACGTAGATCGTCTCACCGGTCTTGAGCAGCAGCTCGAAGATTACCGTCGGCGCCGTGGTGATCAGGTCCAGGTCGTACTCGCGCTCCAGGCGCTCCTGGATGATCTCCATGTGCAGCATGCCGAGGAAGCCGCAACGGAAGCCGAAGCCCAGGGCGTCGGAGCTTTCCGGGGTGTACTGCAGCGACGAGTCGTTCAGGGTGAGCTTTTGCAGGGCTTCACGGAAGTCTTCGAAGTCGTCGGAGCTGACCGGGAAAAGGCCGGCGTAGACCTGCGGCTGAATGCGCTTGAAGCCTGGCAGCACATCGACGTCCGGCGTCGAGCTCAAGGTCAGGGTGTCACCCACCGGTGCACCGTGAATGTCCTTGATACCGGCGATGATGAAGCCTACTTCACCGGCCTTGAGGTCGACGGTAGCGGTGTGTTTCGGGTTGAACACGCCCACGCTGTCCACCAGGTGGATCTTGCCGGTGGACTTGACCAGGATCTTGTCGCCCTTCTTCACGCGACCGTGGCGCACGCGCACCAGGGACACGACGCCCAGGTAGTTGTCGAACCAGGAGTCGATGATCAACGCCTGCAGCGGATCTTCGATGTTGCCGGTCGGAGCAGGAATGGTGGTGACCAGACGCTCCAGCACTTCATCGACGCCCAGGCCGGTCTTGGCACTGCAAGTGACCGCGTCGGTGGCATCGATGCCGATGATTTTTTCGATTTCTTCTTTTACGCGGTCCGGATCGGCCTGTGGCAGGTCGATCTTGTTCAGGACCGGCATCACTTCCAGGCCCTGCTCGATCGCCGTGTAGCAGTTGGCAACCGATTGCGCTTCAACGCCTTGACCGGCATCGACCACCAGCAGCGCGCCTTCACAGGCTGCCAGCGAACGGCTCACCTCATAGGTGAAGTCCACGTGACCGGGCGTATCGATGAAGTTCAGTTGGTAGGTGACGCCATCGCGAGCCTTGTAATACAGCGTGACGCTGTGCGCCTTGATGGTGATCCCGCGCTCACGCTCAAGATCCATGGAATCCAGTACCTGGGCTTCCATTTCACGCTCGGCCAGGCCGCCGCACATCTGGATGAAGCGATCGGCCAGCGTCGACTTGCCATGGTCAATGTGGGCGATGATGGAGAAATTGCGGATATGACTCAAATCACTCACGGATCAACACTCAAAAAGGCTGCAGGCATAGCCCGCCGAAAAATAGCCGGGAATTGTACCTGATCCACGGCGCAAGCGTCACGTTTGCAGGCCAGACGGCCCGTACAAAAACGCCCCGGTCTTGCGACAGGGGCGTTTTTATCACCAGTCAAGCGTCGAACAGACCGCCATCAACCAGCGCGACGCAACAACCAGAGCCCGGCCAGGGCACAGATACTGGCGGGCACAAGCACCGCAAACAGTGGCGAGAAACCGAAGACCAGGCTCGAAGGACCCAGCAAATCCTGGGCTATACGGAAGGTGAAACCCACCAGTACACCGGTAAACACCCGCTGACCGAGGGTCACTGAGCGCAACGGACCAAAGATGAAGGAAATCGCCATCAGTACCAGGGCAGCGGTGACCAGCGGCTGCAACACCTTGACCCAAAACGCCAGCCAGTAACGGCCATTGTTCAGCCCCTGGTCCGCCAGATAGTGGATGTAGCCCCACAGCCCCGAGATCGATAGCGATTCCGGCGCCATGACCACCGTACTCAACAGTTGCGGGCTCAACGCCACATCCCAGCGCTCGACCGGGGCGGTCACCACTTCGGTGTTCTTCTCATGAAAAACCGTGGTGGTGACATCGGACAGCTGCCAGTGATCCTTGTCGAACTCCGCGCGCTTGGCGAAGCTGGCCGACAGCATGTGGCGTTCCTTGTCGAAGTGATAACGGGTCACGCCATACAGCAGGCCATTGGGTTGCACGGAGTTGACGTGGATGAATTCGTCACCCTGGCGATGCCACAGGCCGTGCTTGGCGCTTTGCGCGTCGCCACTGCCCTGGGCCAGCGAACGGTTGGCCTGGGCGGTGCTTTCGGTCGCCGGCGCAACGTATTCGCCGATCAGCACGCCCACCACCATCAGCACCAGCATCGGCTTCATGACCGCCCAGACGATTCGCCCGATGGACACGCCAGCCGCACGCATGATGGTCAGCTCGCTGTTGCTGGCCAGGCTGCCGAGGCCGATCAGGCAGCCGATCAGGGCTGCCATCGGCAACATGTCGTAGAGCCGGCGTGGCGCCGTCAACAATACGTAGCTCAGGACATCGAGCAAGGTATAGGTATCGCTGGCGTCGCCCATTTCGTCGATGAAGGCGAACAACGTGGCCAGGCCGAGAATGATCCCCAGTACCGCCAGGATCGCCACGAACACGCTGCTACCAATGTAGCGGTCGAGCTTAACCACGGGCCACCTCCAGCGCACTGCGGCGACTCGCCCTCTTCAACTGCAAGGGCTCCCAGTAGAGCAAGCCCAGGCCGATGACCAGGAATATCCCGTGCACCCACCACAACCCCAACGCCGGCGGGATCTTGCCCTTTTCGAGGGCGCCGCGAGCAGCAATCAGGATGGTCAGGTAGGCCATATAAAGAAGGATTGCCGGCAACAGTTTGAGGAAACGGCCCTGGCGCGGATTGACCCGCGACAGCGGCACCGCCATCAAGGTCACGATGAACACCAGCAACGGCAGGGACAGGCGCCATTGCAGCTCGGTGCGGGAACGGAGGTCGTCGCTGCCCAGCAAGGAGCTCGTGGGCATGGCGTCCCGGTCGGTCACTTCGTCGCTCACGTCCGGCTTGGGCAGCAGCACGCCGTATTCGTCGTACTTGATTGCCCGGTAATCGGCCTGACCTGGATTACCGTCATAGCGGTAGCCGTTGTCGAGGATCAGGTAGCGGTTGCCGTCAGGGCGGATTTCCTGCCGGCCTTTTTCCGCCACCAGCACCGAGATCCCGCGATCCTTCTTGTCGGAACTGACGTTCTTTTGCGAAATGAAGACCCCGGCCAGATTGATGCGGTCGTCCGACAACTTCTCGGTATAGGTTACCCGCGTGCCGTCGCGCAGGGCCTGGAAACGGCCAGGCTCAAGGGTGTCGAACTCGGTCAGGGCATCCTGCTTGTTCAGCAGCAACTGGAACTGATTGGCGCCCTGTGGCGCCAGGCTCAGACTCAACCAGGCAACGATCAGCGCAACCAGGGTTGCCGGGAACAGGGTCATGCGAAACAGGCGTTGCTGGCTCATGCCCGTGGCCGACAGCACGGTCATCTCGCTTTCCAGGTAAAGGCGGCCATAGGCCAGCAGGATCCCGAGAAACAGGCCCAGGGGCAGGATCAGCTGCAGGAACCCCGGCAGGCGAAAGCCCATGATGAGGAACAGCGAGCCCGGGTCCAGCTGACCCGATGCTGCCTGCGCGAGGTACTTGATGAAGCGTCCACTCATGATGATGACCAGCAACACCGCACTGACGGCACTCAAGGTCAACAGGACTTCGCGGGATAGATAACGGAAGACAATCAAACCAGACACTCCAGGGTTGTCAGGCTAAGGCGGCCAAACAAGCAAACACATCAGACAGCCCACAATGCAGAACTGCCGAAAAAAAAGATGGCGCATTATCCTGTGATTGGGTCCGCCTGTCACTGCGCAATGCATTGGCGCGGGTGTAGGAGCGAGCTTGCTCCGGGCGGCGATCCGACGATGGTCGTCAACGATAACGCGGAAAACCTGCACCCCCTCGGCGCCCCCAGGTTCTTCGCGAGCAGGCCCGCTCCTACGGTGGCCGACAAAACCGCGAAGATCGTACAACCGAGGGTTGTCAGGCGCCGCTGGCGAGGTTCAAACTGCCGCCTTCGTCGCCGGTCGATCCTGGCGCCTTCCTATTTATAAGCAAGCGCTGCCCGTACCTTGTCCAGCGCTTGCGTATCGACCATCAATTCAGGGACCCGGACATGGAACTGGTTGTAAAAAGCGTCAACCCGCAAACGTTGAAGACCGCCACGCTGGTGGTTGCCGTCGGCGAAGGCCGCAAGCTCGGCGCTGTGGCCAAACAGCTCGACGAACTCAGCGCCGGCGCCATCAGTGCAGTGCTCAAGCGCGGCGACCTGGCCGGCAAGGTTGGCCAGAGCCTGTTGCTGCACAGCCTGCCAAACCTGAAAGCCGAACGGGTATTGCTGGTCGGCGTGGGCAAGGATGAAGAACTGGGCGACCGCCCGTTCCGCAAGATCATCGCCGGCATCCTCAACACGCTCAAGGGCCTGGGTGGCAGCGATGCAGTGCTGGCCCTGGATGAAATCGTGGTCAAGGGCCGCGACAGCTATGGCAAGACCCGCCTGCTGGCCGAAACCCTGGTGGATGGCGAGTACCAGTTCGATCAGTTCAAGAGCCAGAAAGCCGAGCCACGCGCCCTGAAGAAAGTCACTTTGGTGACCATCAAGGCCGCCGAGGCGGAAGTGCAACGCGCCGTGAACCACGCCACTGCCATTGCCAACGGCATGGCGTTCACTCGCAACCTGGGCAACCTGCCGCCGAACATCTGCCACCCGACTTTCCTCGGCGAGCAAGCCAAGAACCTGGGCAAAGCGTTCAAGGACCTGAAAGTCGAAGTCCTCGACGAGAAGAAAATCAAGGCCCTGGGCATGGGATCGTTCTATGCCGTCGGCCAGGGTAGCGCCCAGCCACCGCGCCTGATCGTCATGCAATACAACGGCGGCAAGAAATCCGAGAAGCCGTACGCGCTGGTCGGCAAAGGCATCACCTTCGACACCGGCGGCATCAGCCTCAAGCCGGGCGCCGGCATGGATGAAATGAAGTACGACATGGGCGGCGCCGCCAGCGTGTTCGGCACCCTGCGTGCCGTGCTCGAACTGAAGCTGCCGATCAACCTGGTGTGCATCCTGGCCTGCGCCGAGAACATGCCGAGCGGCAACGCTTCGCGTCCGGGCGACATCGTCACCACCATGAGCGGCCAGACCGTGGAAATCCTCAACACCGACGCCGAAGGCCGCCTGGTGCTGTGCGACGCCCTGACCTACTCCGAGCGTTTCAAGCCGCAAGCGGTGATCGACATCGCGACCCTGACCGGCGCCTGCGTGGTTGCCCTGGGTTCCCACACCTCGGGCCTGTTGGGCAACAACGACGAATTGATCGACCAACTGCTGAGCGCCGGCAAGGCTGCCGACGACCGCGCCTGGCAACTGCCGCTGTTCGATGAATACCAGGAACAGCTGGACAGCCCGTTCGCCGACATCGCCAACATTGGCGGCCCGAAAGCCGGCACCATCACGGCGGCCTGCTTCCTGTCGCGCTTCACCAAGAACCTGAACTGGGCACACCTGGACATCGCCGGCACGGCCTGGACCAGCGGCGGCAAGGACAAGGGTGCCACTGGCCGTCCGGTTCCCCTGCTGACCCAGTACCTGCTGGATCGCGCCAAAGCCTGAAACCGTTGATGGGCAGCGGCGTCACTTTCCGGTGACGCCGCTAGCCGCTCTGGAACCGCCATGACCAAAGTCGACTTCTATATCCTGCCCAGCGCCGATCCTTCGGCACGCCTGGACTTTGCCTGCAAGCTCACCGAGAAAGCCTGGCGCATGGGCCACCGCATCTACCTGCATTGCAGTGATGCGGCCCAGCGCGATGATCTCGATGCACGCCTGTGGGCGTTCAAGGGCGAAAGCTTCGTGCCCCACGGCCCTGCCGACAGCGAACCTGACGGCTTGATTGCCCTGGGCTTGGGCGAAGACTGCGGTCAGCATCAGGATTTGCTGGTCAATCTCGACCTGAAAGTCCCGGCCTTCGCCAGCAAGTTCGCCCGAGTGGCGGAAGTGGTGGTGGAGGATCCGACGATCAGGGCTGCTGCGCGGGAGAGTTTCCGTTTCTACCGCGAACAGGGCTATCCTCTGCAAGATCACCGTTTACAGCGACTCTGAGCATTCCGATGGACACTCCAAAACCGCTGCAACAATCCGCGCACCTGCTGGACGACCTTGAGTCGATCCGCCAACTGCTCGGCGATGACAACCTGCAACCTCCCCTGCTGACCGATACGGTCGAAGAAGGTGACCAGGAACAGATTCCGATGTTGTTCGACACCGTGAACGAGCCTGCGCCGGTCGTCGAGCCACCCGCTCCCAAACCCGCCGAACCGGCACCGACGACCAGCAAAAGCGCTGACGCCCTGCTGTACCTCGACACCGAACTGCGCGCCGCCGCGCAATTGATCATGCAAGACGTGATCGACGACTTCGCGCCGCACATCGAAACCGAAATCAAACGCCGCCTCAGTGCGCGCATGGAGCGGCTTCTCAGCCAGTACAACGACTGAGCCCAAACACAGCTCCCCCTGTGGGAGCGGGCTTGCTCGCGAAAGCGTGTGCCAGCCACCATTCAAGTCGACTGACACACTGCCATCGCGAGCACGCTTGCTCCGACAAGGGGATTTGCATCAGTTTTGCGGACGCGCCCTGTCCGCACCTGCTCGCCCTACGCCCCATGCCCCGCTATACTTGCCGGCTTTTCCTGAATAAATGCCAATAGGGTCCCGCCGCGCATGGATAAGACCTACCAGCCGCACGCCATTGAAACTTCCTGGTACAACACCTGGGAGTCAGAGAATTACTTCGCCCCGCAAGGCGCGGGCGAGTCCTACACCATCATGATCCCGCCGCCGAACGTCACCGGCAGCCTGCACATGGGCCATGGCTTCAACAACGCGATCATGGACGCCTTGATCCGTTTCCGCCGCATGCAGGGTCGCAACACCCTGTGGCAACCGGGTACCGACCATGCCGGTATCGCCACGCAAATGCTGGTGGAGCGTCAACTCGAAGCCCAAGGCCAAAATCGCCACGATCTGGGCCGCGACAAATTCCTCGAGAAAGTCTGGGAATGGAAGGATCAGTCCGGCGGCAACATCAGCCGTCAGATCCGTCGCCTCGGCTCGTCCGTGGACTGGAGCCGCGAGCGCTTCACCATGGACGACGGCCTCTCGGAAGCCGTGAAGGAAGCCTTCGTGCGCCTGCACGAAGACGGCCTGATCTACCGCGGCAAGCGCCTGGTCAACTGGGACACCAAGCTGCACACGGCGATTTCCGACCTTGAAGTGGAAAACCACGACGAGAAAGGTTTCCTGTGGAACCTGAAATACCCGCTGGCCGACGGCGCCAAAACCGCTGAAGGCAACGACTTCCTGATCGTCGCGACGACTCGTCCGGAAACCATGCTCGGCGACTCCGCCGTCGCGGTTAACCCGAACGATGAACGCTACAAAGCCCTGATCGGAAAATTTGTCGAGCTGCCGCTGGTCGGCCGCCGCATCCCGATCATCGCCGATGATTACTGCGACCCTGAATTCGGCACCGGCTGCGTGAAAATCACCCCGGCCCACGATTTCAACGACTACGAAGTCGGCAAGCGTCACAACCTGCCGCTGCTAAACATCTTCGACAAGAACGCCAACGTCCTGCCAGCCGTTCAGGCGTTCAACCTCGACGGCAGCCTGAACGAAACGATCGACGGCAAGATCCCGGCTGAATATGCCGGCCTGGACCGCTTCGAAGCGCGCAAGCAGATCGTAGCGGCATTCGAAGCCGCAGGCCTGCTGGTCAGCGTCGACGATCACGCCCTGAAAGTGCCGAAAGGCGATCGCTCCGGCACCATCATCGAGCCGTGGCTGACCGACCAGTGGTACGTGTCCACCAAACCGCTGGCCGAACCTGCGATTGCCGCCGTTGAAGACGGTCGTATCCAGTTCGTGCCCAAGCAGTACGAGAACATGTACTTCTCATGGATGCGCGACATCCAGGACTGGTGCATCAGCCGTCAGCTGTGGTGGGGCCACCGGATTCCCGCCTGGTACGACGAGTCGGGCAAAGTCTACGTCGGTCGCGACGAAGCTGAAGTGCGCGCCAAGCACAACCTCGGCCCGGACGTGGCGTTGCAACAGGACAACGACGTACTCGACACCTGGTTCAGCTCGGGCCTGTGGACCTTCTCCACCCTCGGCTGGCCGGAACAGACCGAATTCCTGAAAAAATTCCATTCCACCGACGTGCTGGTCACCGGTTTCGACATCATTTTCTTCTGGGTTGCCCGGATGATCATGCTCACCATGCATTTGGTGAAGAACGAAGACGGCACGCCGCAGGTACCGTTCAAGACCGTGTACGTGCACGGCCTGGTGCGTGATGGCCAGGGCCAGAAGATGTCCAAGTCCAAGGGCAACGTCCTTGACCCGCTGGACATCATCGACGGCATCGAGCTGGAAGAGCTTGTTCAAAAGCGTACCTCCGGCATGATGCAGCCGAAACTGGCGAAGAAGATCGAGAAGCAGACCCGCGAAGAGTTCGCCGAAGGCATCGCCAGCTACGGCACCGACGCCCTGCGCTTCACTTTCTGCTCGCTGGCGTCCACCGGTCGCGACATCAAGTTCGACATGGGCCGCGTCGAAGGCTATCGCAACTTCTGCAACAAGATCTGGAACGCTGCGCGCTACGTGCTGGACAAAGGCGAAGACTGCGGTCAGAACGGCGAAGCCTACGAGCTTTCGCTGGCCGATCGCTGGATCATTTCGCAGCTGCAGCGCACCGAAGCCGAAGTGACCCGTCAGCTCGACCAGTTCCGTTTCGACCTGGCTGCGCAAGCCTTGTACGAGTTCATCTGGAACCAGTATTGCGACTGGTACCTGGAACTGTCCAAGCCCGTGCTGTGGGACGAAAACGCACCGGTCGAACGCCAGCGCGGTACGCGCCGCACCTTGGTTCGCGTGCTCGAAGTGGCCCTGCGCCTGGCGCATCCGTTCATGCCGTTCATCACCGAAGAAATCTGGCAGCGCCTCGCGCCGCTGGCCGGTATCGAAGGCAAGACGATCATGCTGCAACCTTGGCCTGTGGCCAACGAAGCACGCATCGACCAGGCCGCCGAAGACGACATCGAATGGCTCAAGGGCCTGATGCTCGGCACACGTAACATCCGTGGCGAAATGAACATCGGCCCGGGCAAACCGCTGCCGTTGTTCCTGAAGAACGTCAGCGCCGAGGACCAGCGTCGCCTGAGCGAAAACGAAGCCCTGCTGAAGAAACTGGCGCGCCTCGAATCGATCACCGTGCTGGCGGCTGGCGAAGAAGCGCCGCTGTCCGCCACCGCACTGGTCGGCGAGATGGAAGTGCTGGTGCCGATGGCCGGCCTGATCGACAAAGGTGCCGAGCTTGCGCGCCTGGACAAGGAAATCCAGCGCCTGCAAGGCGAAGTGCAGCGCGTCGGCGGCAAGCTGTCCAATGCCGGTTTCGTTGACAAGGCGCCTGCCGAAGTCATCGAGAAAGAACGCGCCAAACTGGCCGAAGCCGAACAGGCTCTGGGCAAGCTGGCGGAGCAACATGCGCGGATTGCCAGCCTGTAACGGCAAATCGCAATAAAAAAGGGAGGCCCGGGTGGCCTCCCTTTTTTATGCCCGCCACTTTTTTCCAAACACCCCTAAACACCTGTGGGACAATGCCAGCCACTTTCAGCCATACCCGAATCGACCACACCCATGACCGCCCCCCGCACACCCAGACCTGCGCGTAAAAAGCCCGAATCCGCGACCCCGGCCAAGGCCGTTGAGCCGCGCGAAAAGGCCAGCCTGCACCCGCGCAATCGCCACCAGGGTCGCTACGACTTCCCGGCACTGATCAAGAGCACGCCGGAGCTGGCGAAGTTCGTGATCATCAACCCGTACGGCAAGGAAAGCATCGACTTCGCCAGCCCGGACGCGGTGCGGGTGTTCAACCGGGCGCTGCTCAAGTCGTTCTACGGCATCGCCCACTGGGACATACCGGCCGATTACCTGTGCCCGCCGGTCCCGGGCCGTGCGGACTACGTACACTTCCTCGCCGACCTGTTGGCCAGCGTCAATGACGGCGTCATTCCCCGCGGTGCGGCGGTGAAGGTGCTGGACGTGGGCATGGGCGCCAACTGCGTGTACCCGTTGATCGGCCACAGCGACTACCGCTGGCAGTTTCTCGGCTCGGAAATCGACACCACCGCCATTGCCGCCGCCAAGGCCATCATCCAGTCCAACGGCTTGAACAAGGCCATCCAGGTTCGTCAGCAGGGCAACCGCAAGCATATCTTGCTGGGCCTGCTGGAGAGCGCCGAGCGCTTTGACCTGACGATGTGCAACCCACCGTTCCACGCCTCGCTGGAGGAAGCCACCCGGGGCAGCAGCCGTAAATGGCGCGCGCTGGGCAAGGCCGATCCGAAACGCAAACTGCCGGTGCTGAATTTCGGCGGTCAGGCGGCGGAGTTGTGGTGCGAGGGCGGCGAAGCGCGGTTCGTTACGCAACTGATCAGCGAGAGCGCGCAAGTGGGCCAGCAGGTGTTGTGGTTCAGCACCCTGGTGTCGAAAGCCTCGAACCTGCCGGCGATCCAGACCGCCCTGAAGAAGGCCGGCGCCCTGCAAAGTCAGGTGGTGGAAATGTCCCAGGGCCAGAAGCAGAGCCGTTTCGTGGCCTGGACCTTCCACACTCAAGAACAGCAGCAGGCCTGGCGCGAGCGTTGGACAAGCAAAAGCTGAACAAGTGATCGACGCAGATCAACTGTGGGAGCGGGCTTGCTCGCGAAGGCGGTGCATCAGTCGACTTCAATGGTGACGGATACACTGCCTTCGCGAGCAAGCCCGCTCCCACATTGGAAATAGGGTGTTCGTGGTAAATCGCAGATACAAAAAAACCGTGCGCGGATCGCTCCGGCGCACGGTTTTTTTTAACAAGTCTTACTTGTTAACAGCGTCGGTCAGGCCTTTGGCCACAACCAGCTTGATCACTTTCTTGGCAGCGATTTCGATGGCAGCGCCAGTCGAAGGGTTACGGCCAGTACGGGCAGGACGCTCAGTCACTTTCAGCTTGCCGATACCTGGCAGAGTGATTTCGCCGCCGTTTTCCAGCTGATCGGCAACGATTTGGCCCAGTTGGTCCAGAGCGTTACGCGCGGTGGTTTTCGGCGCGTCGATAGCTTCAGCGATGTCGGCGATCAGTTGGTCTTTAGTAAGAGCCATGTAGTGTTCCTTCCCTATCAAATTCATATGGATTGCAGAGTGCAGTGTCAGCCATCGAGCCCGATCTTCTGGATCTGGCACCCTCGGTCAAATAACCACGGGATCGGGGTTATAGATTCCGAAATCAGGGTTTGGTTCGACCTGACAAATGCTGAATGCACGCTTAACGCAGTGACTACGCGTAAGACCGGGCAAAACTAGCACAGAGACGGGGAAATATCCGCCTCTAGCTACCCAATTGGTCAGCTTTATTGCTCTAAATCGGGAAAAAACCGCATAAGCACCACCGGTCACCCCGCAATTGCCGTTCGCACCACGCCAAAACCAGTGGTTGCGGTACACTGGGCGCTTTTTCGGGGAGCGCGCACTCCCGTCTTCAATCAGCCGAGAAGCCCATGCCGATCCGTCATTGCATCGTCCACCTGATCGACAAAAAACCCGACGGCACACCTGCAGTTCTGCACGCTCGCGACTCCGAACTGGCCGAGTCGAGCGCCATCGAGAACATGCTTGCCGACCTCAACGAAAGCTATAACGCCAAACAAGGCAAGGCCTGGGGTTTCTTCCATGCCGAATCCGGGGCGCATCCGTTCAGCGGCTGGCTGAAGGAGTATTTCGAGGGCGGCAAGGACTTTACCGCCTTCAGTCGCGTGGCTGTCGAGCACCTGCAAAAACTGATGGAGGAGTCCAACCTCTCGGTCGGCGGCCACGTCCTGTTCGCCCACTATCAGCAAGGCATGACCGATTACCTGGCCATCGCCTTGCTGCACCACAGTGAAGGCGTCGCAGTGACTGACGAACTGGACGTGACCCCCTCCCGCCACCTGGACCTGGGCCAGTTGCACCTGGCGGCGCGGATCAACGTGTCCGAGTGGCAGAACAACAAGCAGTCCAAGCAGTACATCTCGTTCATCAAGGGCAAGAACGGGAAAAAAGTATCGGAGTATTTCCGCGACTTCATCGGCTGCCAGGAAGGCGTCGACGGCCCCGGGGAAACCCGCACCCTGCTCAAGGCCTTCAGTGACTTCGTCGAAAGCGAAGACCTGCCCGAAGACGACGCCCGCGAGAAAACCAAGACCCTGGTGGACTACGCCAGCAGCCAGGCCAAGCTCGGCGAGCCCATGGGCCTGGAAGAGTTGTCGGGGCTGATCGACGAAGAACGCCCGAAAGCCTTCTACGACCATATCCGCAACAAGGACTACGGCCTGTCGCCAGAGATCCCGGCCGATAAGCGCACCCTGAACCAGTTCCGCCGCTTCACCGGCCGAGCCGAAGGCCTGTCCATCAGCTTCGAAGCGCACCTGCTGGGTTCGAAAATCGAGTACGACGAAGAAGCCGGCACCTTGATCATCAAGGGCCTGCCGACCTCGCTCACTGACCAGCTCAAGCGCCGCAACTGATGCTGGGCAACGTACTGAAGAAATGCCTGCTGGTCCTGCTGGTGGTCGTGGTCTATCAGAACTGGGGCAAGATCGAGCGGGTATTCAACCCTTCACAGGTGGTGTCCGAGCAGACCCAGGCCAAGGCCAACGTCGTGCTCTACGCCACTGAGTGGTGTGGCTACTGCAAGCTGACCCAGCGCTTTCTTGATCAGAAGGGCATTGCGTACAAGGCGTTCGATATCGAGAAGGATGCCGAGGCTCGCAAGGCCTACCAGGCGTTGGGAGGCGGTGGGATTCCGATCATCGATGTGAACGGGACCTTGATTCGCGGGTATGACCCGGATGCGATTCTGGCGGCGTTGAAATGACTGGTAGGAGCTGGCTTGCCAGCGAATGCGGTGGTTCAGTCGGCACATTTGTCGACTGAACCACCGTCTTCGCTGGCAAGCCAGCTCCTACAGGGTCGCGTAGGGCGAAGTTATTGCGCCTCGATACGGAAACCGAATCGCGGAACGTGTACATGCACCACGCCGCCACGCTCGTCTTCTCGACGCACAATCAACTCCTCCCTGCCGGCAAACACCAACTCCCCCGCCACCGGATCAACGCCATAGTCAGTGGCGGCAATCACCACTTGCTGACCCGCCTTGAAACCATTCGGATCTTCGAACGCTTCATCCGGCAATGCAGCAGGCGTCGCGTCACGGGCCACACTCAGCGCTTCTTCAGACGTCATTTCACTCGGCGCACCGTGGCCGAATCCCAGCACCCGCGCCAACCACGCCGAGATCGCCGGGTAGTTATCCACAAGCGGCGAAGTCACGGGTGTTGCCTTGAGGAACCACAGCGGATGAGCCATGGCGAAGTCGGCAATCGACGGCTCGCCAAACAGGTAATCCCCCTCCTCGCGCTGCAGCTGCTGCTCCAGGCGCGCCATGATTGTCGGCCATTGGTGCCGGGCCTGCTCGGCGGACAAGCGGGTCGCACTGCCGCCACTGAACAAACCGGTCCGGTCGGCGATGAAGGCCTTGATCGCTTCAGGGGACAAATTGCCGAAACGCACCGCTATCGATTCCGGCTGGAATACCAGGCTGACCGCATGCTGGAACACCACCGAATCGGCCCACGCCGCGAAGGACGCGGCGATCATTTCCTGTCCTTCGGGGAAGAACGCCGGCAGGGCTTTTTCCTGCTCGAGGCGACGGGCGATCAAGGCGGTGTCGCAATAGATATCCGCGCCGATCTGCAACACCGGGGTCTTGCGATAACCACCGGTCAACGCCGTCAAATCGGGCTTGGGCATTACCGGCGAAATTTTCACCGAGTGCCAGGACAGTCCTTTGAAACCTAACAGCAGCCGGGTTTTTTCGGCGAAGGGGGACGTCGGGTAATGATGCAGAATCAACTCGGACATGCTCGGCTCCGCCGCAAGAATCAGGAACCCGCAGCTTAGCGCGCAATCTGTTCGCAGCCTACAGATCGGCCTGATGGGAACTGATCAGTCAAATTGATAAGGCGGTATTCGCGCTCGCCACCAGGCACTCCTTGGCACTCTTCCTGAGTTTCTTTATCAGGCGCTCCTGGCGCAACGCGTCGCTCTTGTCGCGACAGGCTTCGGTGTAGACCAGCGCCATGGCCGGACTGGAGAGAAAGAAGCGTGCGCCCTTACCGCTTTGGTGCTTGGCGAAACGTTTTTGCGGATCGTCACTGATCCCACAATAAAGCGATCCATTGGCCGCGCGAACGAGGTAGACGAACCAGGTTTTACTGACGGGTGTGGGTTCGGCGGCAATGGCGCAGGATTCGCTTGGGCTGTTCACGTGACGATCGGGGCTTGGAGGGAAACAAGCCGCAATCTTATCAGCGACTGGCCTGGAATGCCTTCAGGCCCTTCAGCGCCTGTGCTCGAACGGCGTTGCGCACCAGTGGGCTCCAACCCAGCAGCAGGCCTTTGAGGCCCAGTGCCTGACGCGACCACTTCCACAAATCAAAGCGGTCGTGATGCTCGCAAATCTTGCCGTCGCGAAAGACGAAGCGCGCATGGATGTCGTTGATCACCGTGTTGCCCGTCTGGCTGAACAGGTACGTCGCCACCCAATGAGCAGTACCGGTGCGCTCGCCCGCTTGAACGTTATCGAAGGTCAGGGAAAAATCCTTGGCCCGGGTCGTCAGCATGCGCCACATGTCACCCGCATCGCGCCCGCGAAGCTCGCCGAACGCCGGATCACTGAACACCACGTCATCGGTATAGCAGGCACTCATGGCCTCGGCATCCAGCCGCTGGAAGGCTTGGTAGAACTGGGTGATCAATGCGCTATGGGCATCACTCATGGGCAGGCTCCGTACGGTTGATGAATTGCCTGCACGATAGTCTGCAAATACACCGAACACTATCGGCATTCGCAAGGCGAATACCGATAGTGGGCAGGGGTCAGACTTTTTCGCTTGCGACTTGCACGTACAGTGCCCGCCCGGCACCGAGCCCGGCGATGATCGCACCCAGGCCGATGACGCCGAAGATCCAGCCCACGGCGTTCCAGCCACCGGTCCAGTCATGCACGATGCCGACCGCGAACGGCCCCATGGACGCCAGGGTGTAACCGAAGCCCTGGGCCATGCTCGACAGGTTCGCGGCCACATGGGAGTCCCGTGAGCGCAGCACGATCAGGGTCAACGCCAGGCTGAACGTGGCGCCCTGCCCCAGTCCCAGCACAATCGCCCAGCCCCACAAGCCATCGATTGGCGCGTACAGGCAACCGAACAGGCCACCCAGGGTCAGCGCCATGACGATCACGATCGCCAGGCGCTGGTCCTTGCCGCGTGTCGCCAGCCAGGGTGCCGCGAGGGAGCTAACCAACTGAACGATCACTGAACCCGACAGCACCAGGCCGGCCTGGGTCGGGGTGAGCCCGCGACCGATCAGGATCGACGGCAACCAACCGAACACGATGTAGGCCAGCGACGATTGCAAGCCCATGTACAAGGTCACCTGCCAGGCCAGCGGGTCGCGCAGCAGGCCACGCACTCGATAGGCCACGTTGTGCGCGCCGTGTTTGTGCCCGACCTGGGGCAACCAGAACAGCGCCGCGACCAGCGCCGGAATCACCCAGAAACCGAGGCCCATGGCCCAGCTTTTATCGAAATGTTCACTCAGCGGCACCGTCGCGCCCGCCGCCATGGCCGCACCGAGGCACAGGGCCATGGTGTAGACGCCGGTCATGGTCCCGGCCTGTTTGGCGAAGTCGCGCTTGACGATGCCAGGCAGCAACACGCCGATCACGCCGATGCTGGCACCTGCCAGCACGCTGCCAGCGAACAGGCCGATCTCGCCAAAGGAACTGCGCAGGATGATCCCGCCCGCCAGGGTCAGGAGAATGCCCAGCACCACCCGCTCCGCGCCGAATCGACGCGCCAGCACCGGCGCCAGCGGCGCGAACAGGCCAAGACAAAGCACCGGCAAGGTGGTCAGCAACCCGGCCTGTGACGCCGACAGCCCGAGGCTTTTCGACACTTCACTCAGCATCGGCGCCATGCTCGACAACGCCGGGCGCAGGTTCAGTGCCACCAGGATCAAACCCAGCAGCAACAGCCACGGCCGAACCAGGATCGGTTGGGTTTGCTGGACCTGTTCGTCATCGGCCTCGGCATCGATCAGCAGCTCTTCCAGCTCTGCCGTGCGCTTGGGTGATGGGAGATCTCTGGACATGGGGTTCTCGGTTTCAAGGTTCATTGATCAACTGCCTCGACAGGGCTTTGGCCCGTTCCGGGTCGCGTTGCTCCACGGCATCGAGCAATTCGACGTGCAGGTCGAAGACCTCCTGGCGCCGTGGCGTGATGTTCAGGCAGTGGCGCAATTGTTCGCCGACGACGCTGGAGAAATAGCGATACAGCTCGCTGAGGGTCGGGTTGTGTGCGGCGTCCACCAAGCGGCGGTGGAACACCAGGTCACAGGCGATGTAGGTGTCGAGATCGCCGTGATAGTGGCTGCCGCTGACGCCCAGGGCCTCGCGCAATGCCACCAGGTCTTCATCGGTACGGCGCAGGGCAGCAAGGCCGATGGCCTCGACTTCGAGGATGTGCCGGGTCTCGCGTGCCTGCTCGAGGGAACAGCGGGACAGCGCCTTGAGGGTGTCCAGCGGGTCGACCAAGGCTCGCAGGTAACTGCCGTCACCCTGGCGAATCTCGATCAACCCGGAAAACGCCAGCACACGCATGGCTTCGCGCACCGTGTTGCGACTGATGCCCAGTTCGGCGGACAGCTCGGGCTCGGTCGGCAGGCGTTGCCCCACCGTCCAGACGCCCTGGTTGATGCGCAAGCGCAATTGCTCCAGGGCCTGGTCGACCAGGGAGCGTTTTACTAGCGGAGAAATATCAGACATCGGATTCGCCCTGTCATCCAATCATAGGATGAATTTTCTGACATGTTAGTCAGCTTCATCCGGCAGGACAACCCCGATGATTTTTCCCGGGGCGAAAAAAAACCCTTCACGAATAACCGTGAAGGGTTTTTTTGATGCCCTGTATCAGGCTTCGGTCTTGGCTGCTGCAGCTTTGGCTGCCGCGTCCTTGATCAGGGACTGCAGCGAACCGTCAGCGGACATCTCGGTCATGATGTCGCTACCGCCGACCAGCTCGCCCGCTACCCACAGCTGCGGGAAGGTTGGCCAGTTGGCGTACTTTGGCAGGTTGGCGCGGATTTCCGGGTTCTGCAGGATATCCACGTACGCAAATTTTTCGCCACACGCCATCACGGCCTGCGCGGCTTTCGCGGAGAAGCCACACTGCGGGGCATTCGGCGAGCCTTTCATGTAAAGCAGAATGGTGTTGTTGGCAATCTGCTCTTTAATCGTTTCGATGATATCCATGGAGCACCTCGGCTGAACTTTCCGACTCATGGGTCGGCACGGTGGCGCATTGTAACGGAAAGCCGAGCGCCCTGCTCGGTCTCTCCGTCAGATGCGATCAGGCCGCTACTACGGTCACCGGCACACCGTTCAACGCCGCGTTACCCGACAACTCGTCGAGCTGACACTCGTCGGTCAGGTCATTGGCGCTGGAGCCCGGTTGGCCGCTGGCGATGGTCATCTGTACGCCTGGTCGCGCATGACCCCAACCGTGCGGAAGGCTGACCACACCTTTCATCATATCCAGGCTGGCCAACACTTCCACCTCGATCACCCCGACCCGCGAACTGACCCGTACCCGCTGCCCGTCGTTCAGCCCGCGACTGGCCAGATCCTGCGGATGCATCAACAACTGGTGACGCGGCTTGCCCTTCACCAGCCGGTGATAGTTGTGCATCCACGAGTTGTTGCTGCGCACATGGCGCCGGCCGATCATTAGCAACTCATCGGCGGCGGGCGCCTGCAATGCCGCGAAGCGCGCCAGGTCGGCGAGGATGGCGAAGGGGGCCGCCTGGACTCGCTGGTTGGCGGTTTTAAGACGCGGCGCCAGGTTGGGTTTCAGCGCGCCCAGGTCAACCCCATGGGGATGATCGAACAGGGTGGCCAGTGACAGCTTGTGCCGGGACGCGTCGCCGTAAAGTCCCAGGCGCAAACCGCGGTCGATCATCTGCGCCGGGGCGATGGTGGGCTTCAACTCCTTGCCCGTTTTTGCCGCGAACGCCTTGGCCAAGCCGACGAAAATCTCCCAGTCGTGCAAGGCACCTTCAGGCTTGGGCAGTATGGCGCGATTGAAGCGGCTGACGTTGCGCACCGCAAACATGTTGAAGGTGGTGTCGTAATGATCGTTTTCCAGCGCCGAGGTGGACGGCAGGATCAGGTCGGCATAACGCGTGGTTTCATTGATATACAGGTCGATGCTGACCATGAACTCCAGGCCATCCAGCGCCTGTTCCAGCTGACGACCATTGGGCGTGGACAGCACCGGGTTGCCCGCTACGGTAATCAGCGCGCGAACCTGCCCTTCGCCTTCGGTCAGCATCTCTTCGGCCAACGCCGACACCGGCAGTTCGCCGCCGTACTCAGGGCGCCCGGACACCCGGCTCTGCCACAGATTGAAATGCCCGCCCGACGTCGAGGCCACCAGGTCAACCGCTGGCTCGGTGCACAACGCGCCGCCGACGCGGTCGAGGTTACCGGTGACCAGGTTGATCAACTGCACCAGCCAATGGCACAGCGTGCCGAAGGCCTGGGTCGAGACGCCCATGCGGCCGTAGCAAACCGCCGTGGGTGCTGCGGCAAAATCCCGCGCCAACTGGCGGATCTGCTCCGCCGGCACCGCGCACAAGGGACTCATGGTTTCGGCGCTGAAACCTGCCACGGCTTCGCGCACGTCATCCAGGCCGTCCACCGGCAAATGACTGTCGCGGGTCAGGCCCTCGGCGAACAAAGTATTGAGCAGACCGAACAGCAGCGCCGCATCGCCACCGGGACGCACGAACAGATGCTGGTCGGCAATCGCCGCCGTTTCGCTGCGACGCGGATCGACCACCACCACTTTGCCGCCCCGGGCCTGGATGGCCTTCAAGCGTTTTTCCACGTCCGGCACAGTCATGATGCTGCCGTTGGAGGCCAGCGGATTGCCGCCGAGGATCAGCATGAAGTCGGTGTGATCGATGTCCGGTATCGGCAACAGCAAACCGTGGCCGTACATCAAGTGACTGGTCAGGTGATGGGGCAACTGGTCGACCGACGTCGCGGAAAACCGGTTGCGGGTTTTCAACAGGCCAAGGAAGTAATTGCTGTGGGTCATCAACCCATAGTTGTGCACGCTGGGGTTGCCCTGGTAAACCGCTACCGCGTTCTGCCCGTGGCGCGCCTGGATGGCCGCCAGGCGTTCGGCAACCAGGTCGAAGGCGGCGTCCCACTCGATCGGCTGCCATTCGCTGCCCACCCGCAGCATCGGTCGATGCAGGCGATCCGGATCGTTCTGGATGTCTTGCAGGGCCACCGCCTTGGGGCAGATGTGCCCGCGGCTGAAGCTGTCCTGGGGGTCGCCCTTGATCGAGGTGATCTGCAGGTTTCCGGCTTCGACTTCGGTGGTTTCGATGGTCAGGCCGCAGATGGCTTCACACAAATGGCACGCACGGTGATGGAGAGTCTTGGTCATGGCCAGTCTCTGTCTTGTTCTGGGCGGGCAATATCGACCGCGGGAACAAAACTATGGCGCCAGCCCCGCCACCGCGCCAGCGACGTTCGTCTTGTGAATCGGTGGACATCAGGCCTGCCGATAACCGCCGGCGATCATCGCGACGACAGCCTCGGTGGCGGCGACGGGTAACCGTGCGCAAAGCGACTGCCTGCGCACCATCCCCGCCCCCTCTGATTGCCAAGTTCCACGGCGCCGGTGTACAAATACCTGGCTGCAGTCAGGAAACAGGCTTCAAAAGCGCTATCGCGGTCATCCCGTAGCCCCTCCGAATCCCCTAAAAACCGTAGCCCTATTGGTAAGACGCGACATTTAATTATAAGATCGCGCCTTCCCCTATTTCGTCGCCCCGTGCGGCTTACGCCGCAGGTCTCGCCCGTTGTTCCGTTAAACAAGGCTTTGAGCATCTGCGGTTTGTAGCAAAAAGGTAGTCAATGATGAGCGCAAGGCACTTTCTCTCCCTGATGGATTGCACGCCCGAAGAGCTGGTCAGCGTGATCCGTCGAGGCGTTGAGCTCAAAGACCTGCGTAACCGCGGCGTACTGTTCGAGCCCTTGAAAAATCGCGTGCTCGGGATGATTTTCGAAAAGTCCTCGACCCGCACCCGCATTTCCTTCGAAGCCGGCATGATCCAGCTCGGTGGCCAGGCGATCTTCCTGTCGCCCCGCGATACCCAATTGGGCCGTGGCGAGCCGATCGGCGACTGCGCGATCGTCATGTCGAGCATGCTCGACGCCGTGATGATCCGTACCTTTGCCCACAGCAACCTGACCGAATTCGCCGCCAACTCCCGCGTGCCGGTGATCAACGGCCTGTCCGACGACCTGCACCCGTGCCAGTTGCTGGCCGACATGCAGACGTTCCTCGAACACCGTGGCTCGATCCAGGGCAAGACCGTG
The DNA here is from genome assembly GCF_028823535.1 of Pseudomonas serbica. Taxonomy (GTDB): domain Bacteria; phylum Pseudomonadota; class Gammaproteobacteria; order Pseudomonadales; family Pseudomonadaceae; genus Aquipseudomonas; species Aquipseudomonas serbica. Next base: position 119,240 of record NZ_JAQIYM010000009.1, read on the forward strand.
GCCTGGATCGGCGACGGCAACAACATGTGCAACAGCTATATAGAAGCGGCGATTCAGTTCGACTTCCAGTTGCGTGTGGCCTGCCCGGAAGGTTACGAACCCAACCCCGAATTCGTGGCCAAGGCCGGCGACCGGGTGACCATCGTTCGCGATCCAAAGGATGCCGTGCGTGGTGCGCACCTGGTGAGCACCGACGTCTGGACCTCGATGGGCCAGGAAGAGGAAACCGCCAAGCGCCTGCAACTGTTTGCGCCGTATCAGGTCAACCGCGCCCTGCTCGACCTGGCTGCTGAAGACGTGTTGTTCATGCACTGCCTGCCGGCTCACCGCGGCGAAGAAATCAGTGTCGACCTGCTCGACGACGCGCGTTCGGTGGCATGGGACCAGGCTGAAAACCGCCTGCACGCGCAAAAAGCCCTGCTCGAGTTCCTCGTCGAACCGGCGTACCACCACGCATGAGCCAGCCATTACTGCTTAACCTGCGTAACCTTGCCTGCGGCTACCAAGACCAGCGGGTGGTGCAAAACCTTAACCTGCATTTGAACGCCGGTGACATCGGTTGCCTGCTCGGCTCTTCAGGGTGCGGCAAGACCACCACCCTGCGTGCCATTGCCGGTTTCGAACCGGTGCACGAAGGGGATATCCAGCTGGCGGGCGAGACCATCTCCAGTGCCGGTTTCACCCTGGCGCCGGAGAAACGCCGGATCGGCATGGTGTTCCAGGATTACGCGCTGTTTCCGCATTTGAGCGTGGCCGACAACATCGCCTTCGGTATTCGCAAGCATCCGCACAAGGATCGCGTCGTCGAAGAGTTGCTGGAACTGGTCAATTTGAAGAACCTCGGCAAGCGCTATCCCCACGAACTCTCCGGCGGCCAGCAGCAACGGGTCGCACTCGCTCGCGCACTGGCGCCGGAACCGCAATTGCTGCTGCTGGACGAACCCTTCTCCAATCTCGACGGTGAGTTGCGCCGCAAACTCAGCCACGAGGTGCGCGACATTCTCAAGGCCCGGGGTACAAGCGCGATCCTGGTGACCCACGACCAGGAAGAAGCCTTCGCGGTCAGCGATCACGTCGGTGTGTTCAAGGAAGGCCGGCTGGAGCAGTGGGATACGCCCTACAACCTCTATCACGAACCGCTGACGCCGTACGTGGCCAGCTTCATCGGCCAGGGGTATTTCATCCGCGGCCAGCTGAGCAGCCCGGAGTCAGTGCAAACGGAACTCGGGGAATTGCGCGGCAACCGCGCCTACACCTGGCCGGTTGGCGGTGCGGTGGATGTGCTGCTGCGTCCGGACGACATCGTTTATGCACCTAACAGTGCATTGAAGGCGCGGATCGTCGGCAAGTCTTTCCAGGGCGCCTCGACGCTTTATCGCCTGCAATTGCCTACCGGCGCGCAGCTGGAATCGATCTTCCCAAGCCATGTCGATCACATGATCGGCGCAGAAGTCGGTATTAGTGTCGCGGCGGAACACCTGGTGCTGTTCCAGGCGTCCGGCAGCATGGCGGCGCAGATTCCGACGGTTGATTCAGGGGTCCGGCGCTACAGTCCCGCCCACTGAAGAAGCAATTCGCTGTAGGAGCTGGCTTGCCAGCGAAGGCGTAGTCTCAGTCGACATCTTCGTTAACTGATCTGCCGCATTCGTCGGAACGCCGTCTGGGGCAAGCCCGCTCCTACAGTTCAAGCACGGCCAATCTCGGCAAATTTCCCCTGGGTGTGCTCCGCCAGCACCGCCGGTGCCAGTTCGACTTCCAGCCCCCGCCGGCCCGCACTGACAAAAATGCTCGCCAATGGTTGAGCCGAACTGTCGATAAAGGTGCGCAAGCGCTTCTTCTGCCCCAGCGGACTGATCCCCCCCAATAGATAACCGGTGGAGCGCTGGGCCGCCGCAGGGTCGGCCATTTCGACTTTCTTCACCCCGGCCGCGTGCGCCAAGGCCTTCAAGTCCAGACTTCCGCCAACCGGCACCACAGCCACCAGCAACTCGCCTTTCTCACTGGCCGCCAGCAGGGTCTTGAACACCTGCGCCGGATCCAGTCCGAGCTTCTCCGCGGCTTCCAACCCATAGGACGCCGCCTTCGGGTCATGTTCATAACTGTGCACACGGTGTTCGGCACGAACCTTTTTCAGCAAATCCAATGCGGGTGTCATGACGGCTCCAGACTGGGTGGCAGTAGAAAAATCCTGCGCCGGATTCTAGGACATTGATCCACAAAAGGCTCTATCGCCTCGCAGCTGCAATAAACGCCGCGCCCGCGCACTGACGCGATCATTCACACAACTAATAGATTATTTGTGACCGATGGTTCACTTTCGACCTTTGACATCAGCGTTTCTTGTCTATATTTTTTCGTTTCTGAATCTGTATGAAAAATCCTACCGCAGTACCCTGCTGTATACCGGGAACAGTGGAATGAAAGCGCCAGACAAGAAAAACAATGAGGTTTCAATGACAACTGCTTTACAACAACCGTCACTCTCAAGCCAATGCATGGCCGAGTTCCTGGGGACTGCGCTGCTGATCTTCTTCGGCACCGGTTGCGTTGCCGCGCTCAAGGTCGCGGGTGCCAGCTTTGGCCTGTGGGAAATCAGCATCATCTGGGGGGTCGGCGTGAGCATGGCGATCTACTTGACCGCCGGAGTGTCCGGCGCTCATCTGAACCCTGCCGTGAGTATCGCACTGAGCCTTTTTACCGACTTCGAAAAGCGCAAACTGCCTTTCTATATCATCGCCCAAGTGGCGGGTGCCTTCTGCGGCGCCTTGTTGGTGTACACGCTGTACAGCAATCTATTCTTCGATTTCGAACAAACTCACCAAATGGTTCGCGGCACCGCTGCCAGCCTTGAACTGGCGTCGGTGTTTTCCACCTTCCCCAACCCAAGCCTGTCCACCGCCCAGGCGTTCCTGGTTGAAGTGATCATCACCGCCATCCTGATGGGCGTGATCATGTCGCTGACCGACGACAACAATGGCCTGCCCAATGGCCCGCTGGCACCGATCCTGATCGGCCTGCTGATTGCGGTGATTGGCAGTTCGATGGGGCCGCTGACCGGTTTCGCGATGAACCCGGCGCGCGACTTCGGTCCTAAACTGATGACTTTCTTCGCTGGCTGGGGTGAAATTTCCTTCACTGGCGGCCGAGTCATTCCGTACTTCCTGATTCCGGTGTTTGCACCGATTGTCGGTGCCTGCCTGGGTGCTGTCGCCTACCGCGGCTTGATTGCCCGTCACCTGCCGGGGACTGCACCTGCTACAAAGGATGCACAACCTGCCATTGACGGCAAGCCCAGAACCTCTTGATTCCGTTGGCGCGCGCCCCTGCCCGTTTGATCGCGCGCCAGACTTCACTCTCCCTTTTTCGTCCAAGGCAATCGACATGACCGACACTCAGAATAAGAACTACATCATTGCCCTCGATCAGGGTACGACCAGCTCGCGCGCGATCATTTTCGATCGCGACGCCAACGTGGTCTGCACCGCCCAGCGCGAGTTCGCGCAGCACTATCCGCAAGCCGGTTGGGTCGAACATGACCCAATGGAAATTTTCGCTACCCAGAGCGCAGTGATGGTCGAAGCCCTGGCGCAAGCTGGCCTGCATCATGACCAGGTCGCAGCCATCGGCATCACCAACCAGCGTGAAACCACCGTGGTCTGGGACAAGAACACCGGCCGCCCGATCTACAACGCGATCGTCTGGCAATGCCGGCGCAGCACCGAGATCTGCCAGCAGCTCAAGCGCGACGGCCACGAGCAATACATCAGCGACACCACGGGCCTGGTCACCGACCCATACTTCTCCGGTACCAAGCTCAAGTGGATCCTTGATAACGTCGAAGGCAGCCGCGAACGCGCGCGCAACGGTGAGCTGTTGTTCGGCACCGTCGACAGCTGGCTGATCTGGAAATTTACCGGCGGCAAGGTGCACGTCACCGACTACACCAATGCCTCGCGCACCATGCTCTTCAACATCCACACCCTGGAGTGGGATGCGAAGATGCTGGAAGTGCTGGATATCCCGCGGGAAATGCTCCCGCAAGTCAAATCGTCGTCGGAAATTTACGGCCGCACCAAAAGCGGCATTGCCATCGGCGGCATCGCCGGTGATCAGCAGGCCGCCCTGTTCGGTCAGATGTGTGTCGAAGCCGGTCAAGCGAAAAACACCTACGGCACCGGTTGCTTCCTGCTGATGAACACCGGTGACAAAGCCGTGAAATCCAACCACGGCATGCTCACCACCATCGCCTGCGGCCCCCGTGGCGAAGTGGCTTATGCGCTGGAAGGCGCGGTGTTCAACGGTGGTTCCACCGTCCAGTGGCTGCGCGACGAATTGAAGATCATCAACGACGCCCACGACACCGAATACTTCGCCAACAAGGTCAAGGACAGCAACGGCGTGTACCTGGTCCCGGCCTTCACCGGCCTGGGTGCTCCGTACTGGGATCCCTATGCCCGTGGCGCGTTGTTCGGCCTGACCCGTGGCGTGCGCGTCGATCACATCATTCGCGCCGCGCTGGAGTCGATTGCCTACCAGACCCGCGACGTGCTCGACGCCATGCAGCAGGACTCCGGCGAACGCCTCAAGGCCCTGCGCGTGGACGGTGGCGCCGTGGCGAACAACTTCCTGATGCAGTTCCAGGCCGACATTCTCGGCACCCAGGTCGAGCGTCCGCAGATGCGCGAAACCACGGCCCTGGGCGCCGCTTACCTGGCGGGCCTGGCCTGCGGCTTCTGGGGCAGCCTGGACGAATTGCGCGGCAAGGCAGTGATCGAACGCAAGTTCGAGCCGACGCTGGATGAAACGGCGAAGGAAAAACTCTACGCCGGCTGGAAAAAAGCCGTCAGCCGCACCCGCGATTGGGAGCCACACGAAGGCGCTGAATAAGCCAGGTTGAGGGCTCGTATCGGGATGTAACTGGTAGGGAGCAGATTCCTGCGGCATCATGGGCAAATTTTGCACGGCAGCCCAAAGGACGCCCCATGAATCTGCCTCCCCGTCAGCAGCAAATCCTCGAACTGGTCCGCGAGCGCGGCTATGTCAGCATCGAGGAAATGGCCACGCTGTTCGTTGTTACCCCGCAGACCATCCGTCGCGATATCAATCAACTGGCAGAAGCCAATTTGTTGCGCCGCTACCACGGTGGCGCGGCTTACGATTCCAGTGTTGAAAACACCGCCTACGCCATGCGCGCCGATCAGATGCGCGACGAGAAACAGCGCATTGGCGAAGCCATCGCCGCGCAGATCCCAGACCACGCCTCGCTGTTCATCAATATCGGTACGACCACTGAATCCATTGCCCGTGCCCTGCTCAACCACAATCACCTGAAGATCATTACCAACAACCTGCATGTGGCCTCGATGCTCAGCGCCAAGGACGACTTCGACGTGCTGCTGACCGGGGGCAATGTGCGGCGTGACGGTGGCGTGGTCGGCCAGGCCAGCGTCGACTTCATCAACCAGTTCAAGGTCGACTTTGCCCTGGTCGGCATCAGCGGCATCGATGAAGACGGCAGCCTGCTGGATTTCGATTATCAGGAAGTGCGGGTATCCCAGGCCATCATCGCCAACGCCCGCAAGGTGATTCTCGCGGCCGACTCCAGCAAGTTCGGGCGCAACGCCATGATCCGCCTGGGGCCGATCAGCCTGATCGATTGCCTGGTCACCGACCAGCAGCCCGTGCCAGCGCTGACCCAGTTGTTGAATCAGCACAAGATTCGTCTGGAGGTCGTTTAACACCGAAGGTGCTTAAACAACCTGTAGGAGCCGGCTTGCCGGCGAAGGCGATCTCAGCAACGCCTTCGCCAGCAAGCCTGGCTCCTACGGAACACACGCAATCCCTCCCGCCTTTTAAATGTTCGAATATTTTCCTTTAATCACCCTTCGATGAGTATTTTCAATCGAAGCCGACTGGCTGCGCGCGTCTTTATAGGCTAAGATTTTCGCAAATGAACATTAATGTTCGAATTCAAATACAGAAAATCAAAGAATTCCGAGGCCTTAGCCGATGCCCACTACTCATTTGCCAACGCCGCCTCTCGCCGAGGTCTACGATATCGCCGTCATCGGTGGCGGCATCAATGGCGTTGGAATCGCGGCAGATGCCGCCGGTCGCGGCCTGTCGGTGTTCCTTTGCGAAAAGGATGATCTGGCCAGCCACACCTCGTCGGCCAGTAGCAAGCTGATCCACGGTGGCCTGCGCTACCTCGAACATTACGAATTCCGTCTGGTGCGCGAAGCCCTGGCCGAGCGTGAAGTGTTGCTGGCCAAGGCTCCGCACATCGTCAAGCCCATGCGCTTCGTGCTGCCGCATCGCCCGCATCTGCGCCCGGCCTGGATGATCCGCGCCGGCCTGTTCCTTTATGACAACCTGGGCAAACGGGAAACGCTGGCCGGTTCAAAAAGCCTGAAGTTCGGCCCGGACAGCGCGCTGAAAAGCGAAATCACCAAAGGGTTCGAATACTCCGACTGCTGGGTCGACGATGCGCGCCTGGTGGTATTGAACGCCATGGCGGCCCGGGAAAAAGGCGCCCACGTCCACACCCAGACTCGCTGCGTGAGCGCGCGCCGCACCAAAGGCCTGTGGCACCTGCACCTGGAGCGCGCCGATGGCAGCCTGTTTTCGATCCGCGCCAAAGCGCTGGTGAATGCGGCCGGCCCGTGGGTCGCCAAGTTCATTCGCGACGACCTGAAGATGGAATCGCCGTATGGCATCCGCCTGATCCAGGGCAGCCACCTGATCGTGCCGAAATTGTACGAAGGCGATCACGCGCATATCTTGCAAAACGAAGATCAGCGCATCGTCTTTACCATTCCGTATCTCAATCACTTCACCCTGATCGGCACCACCGACCGTGAGTACACCGGCGATCCGGCAAAAGTGGCGATCACAGAGACCGAGACCGATTACCTGCTGCAAGTGGTCAACGCTCACTTCAAGAAGCAGAGCAGCCGTGACGATATCCTGCACAGCTATTCCGGCGTGCGTCCGCTGTGCAACGACGAGTCCGACAACCCGTCGGCCGTCACCCGCGACTACACCCTGGCGCTGTCGGGCAGCGGCGAGGAAGCGCCCCTGCTGTCGGTGTTCGGCGGCAAGCTGACCACCTACCGCAAGCTGGCCGAGTCGGCGCTGGCGCAACTGGCACCGCACTTTCCACAGATCAAGCCAAGCTGGACCGCCACCGCGACCCTGCCGGGTGGCGAAGACATGAGCACACCGCAGGCGCTGAGCTCGCTGATCCGCGACAAGTACGACTGGATTCCCAGCGAAATCTCGCGCCGCTGGGCCACCACCTACGGCAGCCGGACCTGGCGCATGCTCGATGGGGTACAGAATCTCGATGACATGGGCGAACACATTGGCGGCGGCCTGTACACCCGTGAGGTCGATTACCTGTGCAGCGAAGAGTGGGCAAGCAGCGCCCACGACATTCTATGGCGTCGCAGCAAGCTCGGTCTGTTCACCACCCCTGAACAACAGGAACGGCTCGCCGATTACTTGAGCAAGGTCGAGCAGAACCGCAGCAAGATCCAAGCAGCCTGATCCCCCCTCTGGTAGGAGCCCGGCTTGCCGGCGAAGGCGTCCTCAAGCCTTGCGCCAGTCTGTCGGGCGCCTTCGCCGGCAAGCCGGACGCCTATGGATTCGCATTCGGTTTTCCGAACGCGACTCGGCGGTCAATTCGGTAAACCGGATTTCTTCTGCCCGCCAACGCCCCCAATAAATATTTAATTTCCTTATAAATCAGTTAATTAGCCCATACAGCCTGGCCTGGCACGAGTCATGCTCTACACTCTTGAACGAATGCCTGTTGTGCCAACACTTCAGGAGCCGTCAGGCATTCGAAGCACAAAAGGGCCGAAGAACTGGCTCCATAAAAAAAACAATGTCGAGGAAAATTTGATGCGCATCGTTCCCCATATCCTGGGCGCAGCCATTGCTGCCGCTCTGATCAGCACGCCAGTTTTCGCCGCCGAACTCACCGGCACCCTGAAGAAGATTAAAGAGTCCGGTGTCATCACCCTCGGGCATCGTGACGCTTCCATTCCTTTCTCCTACATCGCGGACGCTTCCGGCAAACCGGTCGGCTACTCCCACGACATCCAGTTGAAAGTCGTCGAAGCCCTGAAAAAAGACCTGGACCTGCCGAACCTGCAGGTCAAGTACAACCTGGTCACCTCGCAAACCCGTATCCCGCTGGTGCAGAACGGCACCGTGGACTTGGAATGCGGCTCCACCACCAACAACGTCGAGCGTCAGCAGCAAGTTGACTTCTCCGTCGGCATCTTCGAAATCGGTACCCGCCTGTTGTCCAAAAAGGACTCCAAGTACAAGGATTTCGATGACCTCAAAGGCAAGAACGTCGTGACCACCGCCGGCACCACGTCCGAGCGCATCCTCAAGGCGATGAACGCCGACAAGCAGATGGGCATGAACGTGATCTCCGCCAAAGACCACGGCGAATCCTTCCAGATGCTGGAAACCGGCCGTGCAGTGGCCTTCATGATGGACGACGCCCTGCTCGCCGGTGAAGCAGCCAAGGCCAAGAAGGCTGATGACTGGGCCGTGACCGGTACTCCACAGTCCTACGAAATCTACGGCTGCATGGTGCGCAAAGGCGACGAGCCGTTCAAGAAGGCCGTGGATGACGCCATCAAGGCCACCTACGCGTCGGGCGAGATCAACAAGATCTACGAAAAATGGTTCATGCAGCCAATCCCGCCAAAAAACCTGAACCTGAACTTCCCGATGAGTGACGAACTCAAGGCCCTGATCGCCAATCCGACCGATAAAGCGGCTGACGACAAGAAGTCCTGATTTCTGACTAACCTTATCTCCTGAGAGGGCCCCGGCCCTTTCGGGGGGTTGTCACTCCCTGCTGGCATTTTTTGGAAACACTCGCACCGGTCGCTGTCGAGCCGATGTCGTGTGCCTGACCGTCAAGGTCGGGCGGGAACGGAGCTTCCCCCAAGCGGGTACCTGTACATCGATCGATCTGAGGGGAGACCCTAATGAATTACAACTGGGACTGGGGCGTGTTCTTCAAGTCCACCGGCGTTGGCAGCGAGACCTATCTCGACTGGTACATCACCGGCCTGGCCTGGACCATCGGCATCGCCATCGCGGCCTGGATCATTGCCCTGACACTGGGCTCGATCCTGGGTGTCATGCGTACCATGCCGAACCGCATCGTATCGGGCATCGCCACCTGCTACGTCGAACTCTTCCGTAACGTGCCGCTGCTGGTCCAGCTGTTCATCTGGTACTTCCTGGTACCCGACCTGCTGCCCGCAGACCTGCAAGAGTGGTACAAGCAGGACCTGAACCCGACCACATCGGCCTTCCTCAGCGTCGTCGTGTGCCTGGGCCTGTTCACCACCGCACGGGTTTGCGAACAGGTGCGCACCGGTATCCAGGCGCTGCCCCGCGGCCAGGAATCCGCGGCCCGCGCCATGGGCTTCAAGTTGCCGCAGATCTACTGGAACGTGCTGCTGCCCCAGGCCTACCGGATCATCATTCCGCCGCTCACCTCGGAATTCTTGAACGTCTTCAAGAACACTTCCGTGGCCTCGCTGATCGGCCTGATGGAGCTGCTGGCGCAGACCAAGCAGACCGCCGAGTTCTCGGCCAACCTGTTCGAAGCCTTCACCCTGGCCACGCTGATCTACTTCACCCTGAACATGAGCCTGATGTTGCTGATGCGCCTGGTCGAGAAGAAAGTCGCCGTACCGGGCCTGATTTCCGTAGGGGGTAAATGATGGAATTCGACTTCTCGGGCATCATCCCGTCCCTGCCGGGCCTGTGGAACGGCATGGTCATGACCCTCAAGCTGATGGCCATGGGCGTGATCGGCGGGATCATCCTCGGCACGATCCTGGCGCTGTGCCGTCTGTCGCACAACAAACTGCTGTCGAACCTGGCCGGCGCGTACGTCAACTACTTCCGCTCGATCCCGTTGCTGCTGGTGATCACCTGGTTCTACCTGGCGGTGCCGTTCGTGCTGCGCTGGATCACGGGCGAAGACACACCGATCGGTGCGTTCACCTCGTGCATCGTCGCGTTCATGATGTTCGAAGCGGCTTACTTCTGCGAAATCGTCCGCGCCGGGGTGCAGTCGATTCCCAAGGGCCAGATGGGCGCTGCCCAGGCGCTGGGCATGACCTATGGCCAGATGATGCGCCTGATCATCCTGCCGCAGGCGTTTCGCAAGATGACCCCGCTGTTGCTGCAGCAGAGCATCATCCTGTTCCAGGACACCTCGCTGGTGTACGCCGTCGGCCTGGTGGACTTCCTCAATGCTTCGCGCGCCAGTGGCGACATCATTGGCCGCTCCAATGAGTTCCTGATCTTCGCAGGTCTCGTGTACTTCATCATCAGCTTTTCCGCCTCGCTGCTGGTCAAGCGTCTGCAAAAAAGGTTCGCCGTATGATCTCTATCAAAAGCATCAACAAGTGGTATGGGGACTTCCAGGTACTGACTGATTGCAGCACCGAGGTCAAGAAAGGCGAAGTGATCGTGGTGTGCGGGCCGTCCGGTTCCGGCAAATCGACCCTGATCAAGTGCGTCAATGCTCTGGAACCGTTCCAGAAAGGCGACATCGTGGTCGACGGTACGTCCATCGCCGACCCGAAGACCAACCTGCCGAAACTGCGTTCGCGGGTGGGCATGGTGTTCCAGCATTTCGAACTGTTCCCGCACCTGACCATCACTGAAAACCTGACCATCGCGCAGATCAAGGTGTTGGGCCGCAGCAAGGAAGAGGCCACCAAGAAAGGCCTGCAGTTGCTGGAGCGTGTCGGCCTCTCGGCCCATGCGCACAAGCACCCGGGTCAACTGTCCGGCGGCCAGCAGCAGCGCGTGGCGATTGCCCGCGCGCTGGCGATGGACCCGATCGTCATGCTGTTCGACGAACCGACCTCGGCGCTGGACCCGGAAATGGTCAACGAAGTGCTGGACGTGATGGTGCAACTGGCCCACGAAGGCATGACCATGATGTGCGTGACCCACGAAATGGGCTTCGCCCGCAAAGTGGCCGACCGCGTGATCTTCATGGACGCTGGCAAGATTATCGAAGACTGCAAGAAAGAGGATTTCTTCGGCGACATCAGCCACCGTGCCGAACGTACGCAGCACTTCCTCAACAAGATCCTGCAACACTAAGAAAACACCGCTCCCCAAATGTGGGAGCGGGCTTGCTCGCGAAAGCGGTGTGTCAGTCGCACCTGTTTTGAATGTGCCGCCGTCTTCGCGAGCAAGCCCGCTCCCACATTGGGTCAGCGGTGATTTTAAGATTTGTGTTGTGGTTGACCCAAGGCATCTGTGATGAAATGCGACCCCAATCTTTATCGCGCCACGTCGCCATCACTCGCCGTGAAACCCCGCCTGATTCGCCATCTGTTCCTGCCGCCGCTGATCATCGCGCTGATGATCGGACTGGGTTATATCGGCTTCTGGACCAGTGAACACTATGGTATCCGCAGCCTCGGCGAAAACGGCCAGCGCCAGCTGGAACTGCACGCCCGTGCCGTCGAAAGCGAGATCAGCAAATACACCTACCTGCCCAGCCTGCTGGAACTCGAAACCAGTGTTTCCAAGCTGCTGGCCGACCCGACGCCGGAACACCGGCAGACCGTCAATGATTACCTCGAAGGCCTGAACCGACGCAGCCGCAGCCGGGCCATCTACGTGATGGACACCACTGGCCGCGTCATGGCCACCAGTAACTGGCGCGATGTCGACAGTTACCTGGGCGAAGACCTGTCCTTCCGTGCCTATTTCCAGAACGCCGTACGCGGTCAGCCCGGCCGTTTCTATGGCATCGGCAGCACCAACGGCGAACCCGGTTACTACCTGGCCCATGGCCTGGAAGAACACGGCAAGATCATCGGCGTCGCGGTGGTCAAGGTGCGCCTCGAAGCCATGGAAGAACGCTGGCAGAGGGCGCGCCTGGAAGCCTTCGTCAGCGACGAGAACGGCATCATCATTCTCTCCAGCGATCCGGCACGACGCCTGAAGTCAGTGGTACCGCTGAGCGAAGAAACCAAGGAAAAGCTCGCCCGCAGTCTGCAGTACTACTGGTTTCCGCTGAACGAACTGCAACCGCTGGCCCGGGAAACCCTATCCGAGGGCGTGGAAAAACTCACCTTCCCCGCCAACAGCGAACTGGTTTCCGATGACGAAAACATCAGCTACCTGTCGCAAACCCGGCCCTTGAGCGACACCCCCTGGAATTTCACCCTGCTTACGCCACTACAGGATTTGCGCCGCGAAGCGATCAACCAGGGGATTCTGGTGGCCGTGGCATTTGCCCTGGTCGCGTTCCTGCTGATTGCCTGGAACGAGCGGCGCAAGGTGATCGCCACCCGCCTCGCCGCCCGGGAAGCCTTGCAGGAAGCCAACAACCAACTCGAGCGTCGGATTACCGAACGCACCACCGACCTGCGCGCCAGCAACGAGCGGCTCAAGGGTCAGATCCGCGAACGTCGTCAGGCCGAAGAGACGCTGCGCCGTGCCCAGGACGAACTGGTGCAGGCCGGAAAACTCGCCGCGATCGGGCAGATGTCCACCAGCATCGCCCACGAATTGAACCAGCCATTGGCGGCGCTGCGCACCCTGTCCGGCAACACCGTGCGTTTCCTCGAGCGTGGTCAACTGGACGTGGCCAGCACCAACCTGAAGACCATCAACGAATTGATCGACCGCATGGGCCGGATTACCGCCAGCCTGCGCTCCTTTGCCCGGCGCGGTGACGACAAGGGCCAGGCCTGTCTCGGCAAAGCCGTGGACGCGGCCCTGCAATTACTCGGCGGACGCATGGAAAACGCCCATCTGCAATTGCATCGCCACTTCGAGGATGTTCAGGTGCGGATCGACCAGACCCGCCTTGAGCAAATCCTGGTCAACCTGATCGGCAATGCCCTGGACGCCATGCAGGCGCAACCGCAGCCAGAGTTGTGGCTCGAAGGCGAAGTATTCGATGGCAAACATCGTCTGCGAGTGAGGGACAATGGCCACGGCATCGATGCCGAAGCGCGCAAGCACCTGTTCGAACCGTTTTTCACCACCAAACCTGGCGAACAAGGTCTCGGCCTCGGCCTGACCCTTTCCGCGAGCCTGGCCGCTGCCACTGGCGGTCATCTGGGGGTCGAGCACCCGGCCAGTGGTGGTACCGCTTTCGTCCTCAGTTTACCGTTGGTAAGCCCCACTTCCGCTGAGCCAATATGAACAACGACCTTAGTGTATTGATCGTCGAAGACGACCCACATGTGCTCCTCGGCTGCCAACAGGCGCTGACCCTGGAAGACATTCCCTGCATCGGTGTCGGCAGTGCCGAGGAAGCCTTGGAACGGGTGGGCGATAACTTTGCCGGCATCGTCATCAGTGACATTCGCCTGCCGGGCATCGATGGCCTGGAACTGCTGAACCGCCTCAAGGCCCGCGACCGCAGCCTGCCGGTGGTGCTGATTACCGGTCACGGCGACATTTCCATGGCCGTCGGCGCCATGCAGAAAGGCGCCTACGACTTCATGGAGAAACCCTTCTCGCCCGAACGCCTGGTGGACGTCGCCCGTCGAGCCCTGGAACAACGCAGCCTGGCACGGGAAGTCTCATCGCTGCGCCGGCAACTGGCCGAGCGCGACTCCCTCGAAGGGCGGATCATTGGTCGTTCGCCGGCCATGCAGAACCTGCGCGAACTGATCGCCAATGTCGCCGATACTTCAGCCAACGTGCTGATCGAAGGCGAAACCGGCACTGGCAAGGAACTGGTCGCGCGCTGCCTGCACGACTTCAGTCGTCGGCACACCCGGCCATTCGTCGCGCTCAACTGCGGTGGCCTGCCGGAAAACCTGTTCGAAAGTGAAATTTTCGGCCACGAGGCCAACGCTTTCACCGGCGCAGGCAAACGGCGGATCGGCAAGATCGAGCACGCCGACGGCGGCACCCTTTTCCTCGACGAAGTGGAAAGCATGCCCCTATCCCTGCAGATCAAACTGCTGCGGGTGCTGCAGGAACGCACCCTCGAACGCCTCGGCTCGAACCAGAGCGTGGCGGTCGACTGCCGGGTGATCGCGGCCACCAAATCCGATCTCGATGAATCGAGCAAGGCCGGTGAATTTCGCAGTGACCTGTATTACCGCCTCAATGTGGTGACCCTGGAACTGCCTCCCCTGCGCGAGCGCCGCGAAGACATCCTGCAACTGTTCGAGTATTTTTTGCAGCAGTCGTCCTTGCGCTTCGACCGCGTCGCACCGGAACTGGACAACCAGACCTTGTCAAACCTGATGAGCCACGACTGGCCAGGTAACGTGCGCGAACTGCGTAACGTCGCCGAACGATTTGCCCTGGGCCTGCCGGCGTTCAAGAAACCGGGTGCAGGCGGCGGCGCCCAAGGCCTGGCTTTCGCTGAAGCGGTGGAAGCCTTCGAGCGCAACCTGCTCAGCGACGCCTTGCAACGCAGTGGTGGCAACCTGACCCAGGCCAGCCTGGAACTGGGCATGGCCAAGACGACGCTGTTCGACAAAGTGAAAAAGTACGGCCTGAGCCATTAAGCGAGACCCGTGTGGACCTGATACTCAAAGCAACCTTGGGCGCGGCGGTGGTGGTGATCCTCGCCGCCCTGGCCAAGACCCGGAACTACTACATCGCCGGGCTCGTGCCGCTGTTTCCGACTTTTGCGCTCATCGCCCATTACATCGTCGGCAAGGGCCGTTCGCTGGATGACTTGAAGACCACCATCGTGTTTGGCATGTGGTCGATCATTCCGTACTTCATCTACCTGGCCACGCTGTATGTGATGGTCGACCGCCTGCGTCTTGAGGCATCGCTGGCCGTGGCGGCCGTGGCGTGGTTGATCGCGGCATCGGCATTGGTCAGTGTCTGGGTTCGCCTGCACGGTTGAGCACAATCTCCTGTTACAGCCTGGCACGAATACCTGCAGGTGCTGGCCCGCCCCTTGCATTTACCCTCTAAAGCCCCTCGGCCGGTCTTCATGTCAATGAAGCCGGTGTCCGGGAGGGGTCTGCCAAGGGTGAATACTGACCTTGAACATTCTAGATCTCGACCACAGCCTCACGGCCCAGGCACCGATCGCGCAGTTGCTCGACAGCGGCCGCGCCAAACGCCTGGACCTGCTCGACCTCGGCCCGAAACTGCGGCTTTGGTCCAGTGAACGCACCTGGCGCCGCTTTTGCGAGCGCTTGCAACAACGCCCCCGCCACAGCGGCCCACAGCCGGAAATATTCTTCTTCGGCTCCGGCGACTACCACCATTTGACCCCGGCTTTCCTCACCGACCTGCCGGAGCCCACCAGCCTGATCCACTTCGACAACCACCCCGACTGGGTTCGGTTCGCGCCGCGCAGGCATTGCGGTTCATGGGTCAACCAGGCACTGAAACTGCCGAACATCCAGCGCATCGTCACCCTCGGTCCCTGTAGCGACGACCTGCAAAATCCGCAGCTCAAGGGCGGCAACCTGCCAGCGCTCAAGCGCGGCGTGTTGCAACTGTTTCCCTGGCAGCACGCACCGTCGCGCATCTGGGGGCTGATCGGCGATGGTGCCGGGCATCGGCAACAGGAAAACCTGCTGCACTGGCACAACCTGGCTGGATTGGACTGGCCGGCGTTTCTCCAGCAACTGATCGCCAGCCTGCCTACGCAGGCGGTGTGGATCACGATCGACAAGGACGTGCTGGCCAGCGAGGACGCCGCCACCAATTGGGACCAGGGCGCCATGCGCCTGAGCCATCTGTTGCAGGCAATTCGCATGCTGGCAGCCGGCAAACGCATCCTCGGCATCGATGTCTGTGGCGACTACGCCAGGCCGGGCTTCAGTAATGTCCTGAAACGCTGGGAGGCCAGGTCTGACCAACCCCCGGCCGAGCGCTGGTGCGAAGCCGACCTGCTGCGCAATGCCGCGACCAACCAGGCTTTGATCGAGTTGCTGGAGGAGCTGTTCCCATGACCTTCACCGTGATCGTGCTGGTGGCGATTTCCATTGTGCTGGACGTCATCGGTCAACTCTGTTTCAAACTCGGCCTTGATCGCTTGCCGGAGCTCGAAGGCGGGTTTCGCCTGAATGCGTTCTGGGGCCAGGTATTCAGCGCGCCACTCCTGTGGTGCGGGGTCGGCGCCTACGTGATCGAGTTCTTCATCTGGCTCGAAGCCCTGTCCAGGGCACCGCTGAGCCTGTTGTTTCCAGCGGCGGCGCTGGCCTATTGCGGTGTGGTGTTGGCGGGCAAGGTCATTCTCGGCGAACACGTCAGCCGACGACGCTGGCTCGGCACGCTGGTGATTACGGCGGGCGTCATGCTCGTGTGTGCGGTCAATGCATGAAGATCGAGCGATGATCAGGAGCAAGGCCGACTGGCTGCACGAACGTCTGGGCACCGTTGTCCTGTGGGTCCTGTTGATCGGCCTGGAAAGCGCGGGCCAGATCGCTACAAAGGTCGGTGGCGATGAATTGGGGCAAATGGACTTCAACCTGCAGTGGCTGCTGGCAGTGGCGGCAAACACCGGGGTCTGGCTGGCAATTGCCTGCTACATCGCTGCGTTCTTCGTGTGGATGCTGATCC
Organism: Pseudomonas serbica; assembly: GCF_028823535.1. GTDB lineage: Bacteria > Pseudomonadota > Gammaproteobacteria > Pseudomonadales > Pseudomonadaceae > Aquipseudomonas > Aquipseudomonas serbica. The sequence continues at coordinate 135,815 of NZ_JAQIYM010000009.1, forward strand.
TGCGACGCAGCCATTTGTCCCTGGCCTTTCCCTTGAGCTCACTGGTGTTCGTTGGGGTACTGCTGGGATCCTGGCTTTGGTTGGGGGAGCACATCAGCGTGCTGCATTGGTTGGGAGTAGCCGTGATCATGGCAGGGATTGTGTTGTTGGCCGGGGGTGAAGAAACCTGACTCAGCCCATCCGCCATTTCCTCTTTAGGAGCTCGATTGCGCGAAAGCGCCGTGCCTGTCACATCGCGTCGTTTGGTTCGCCAGCAAGCCGGTTCCTACGGACGCTACGGGAATCAGTCGAACTCATAGGCAAGCGCAGCCTGGAATTCTCTCTGACGCCCGTCACCAACGGCTTTGACGATACTGCTGTCGGCCGCAGAACCCGTCAGGTGAATCCAGCTGGCGCTACTCAGCAGCGACCAGTTCGGCGCCAAGGGAATCTCGAAGCTCAGGCTCAGCGCCACGTTCTGCAACCCTCCACTTGCGCTGTAGCGAGCAATCCCCGAAGCCTGTGATTCATCGGCACTGACGCCGAAGTAGGTCTGGGTTTGTCGGGCATCGGCGAAGTGCGCTGTCAGGTTGGTGCTGCCGATCACCCCGCCTCCCACCGGGTAACCCACCTCGCCACCTACTCGACCCAGCACGCCACCCTGCCCGTCGTGCCCGCCGACCGCTTGGCCAACAGAGGCAAATACCCGCCAGAAATCGGCCGGGGCGAATTGCACGAACCCGCCCACCTCGCCCATGTCCGGCACATCGCGCAGGCCCTGCAACTGACCGTTCGCGGTCCGGCCCGGCAGGTAATTCACGAAAGGCCCGGCGCTGAAACCGTTGACCTTGAATGCATTCCAGGTCAGCCCGTCATCAGTGCCCAGGCTGACATCGCCCCAGTCCAGATCGAGGTACGGCAAGGGCCGGGTTTCGTAACGACTGCCGGTCGGATCGTGGGGTTGATAGCTCAGGCCCAGCCCGGCTTCACCGCTGATGCCATCGGCGCGCACGTTGATTGAAAGGCAAGCAAGCGCACCAAGTAGCGCAACTGTAATCCTCGACATGAGGCAATTCCTTGAACGGGACATGCGCGCATCAATCCCCGGATTGCCCCGACCACGCAAGCACTCATGTTGATTGTAGAAACCTACAAAAATTGTAGCTCCGCCTCCGACAATATCTGCCAAACCCCCGGCCCCACGGGGCCAGCCACGATTGGCACAGTCCCTGCTCTGTCCCTTGGAAAGCGCACGGAGCGCATCCTGCCCAATAGGTACAAAACATGATTGACTGGCATATCGTGTGTGATTTCGACGGGACCATCACCCGCACCGACGTGATCGACAGCATCCTCCAGCGTTTCGCCGACCCAGGCTGGGAAGCGATCGAAAATGCATGGCTGGCGGGCGACATCGGCTCCCGAGAATGCCTCAGTCGCCAGCTTTCGCTGGTCAAGGCCACGCCTGCCGAACTGCTCGGCCTCTTCGACAGCATCGAAATCGATCCGCACTTTCCCGATTTCGTCGACCACGCCATCGGCCTCGGCGCGTCCTTCGAAGTGGTCAGCGATGGCATCGAACAAGCCATTGCAAGAATCCTGGCGCGCCACTACGTCAGCCTCCTGCCGATTCTCGCCAATCGCTTGCGCCAGGTCGAAGACAGCCGCTGGCGCATCGACTTCCCGCATGCCAGCGACGCCTGCCGCGGCGCTGCCGGCAATTGCAAGTGCAAGTCTGCACCGATGGCCCGTCGGGTCCTGGTGATCGGCGACGGCCAGTCCGACATGTGCGTAGCCTCCACCGCCGATTTCGTGTTCGCCAAGGATCGCCTGGCCGAACACTGCGAACGCAACAACATCGCTTACGCACGCTTTGACAGCTTCGCCGAACTTCCCGCCCTGCTGCCAAGCGTCAGCGCCGCCAACACTTTCAAACGCGCCACACAGGAGTTTTTCCAGCATGTCTGATATTCGAATCGCCACCGCTGAAGACCAGCTTCTTTTGGAAAAAGAAGCCCGCTATTGCTCCTACGGCGACACCGTCCACTACATAGAACCACCCCGTATTTTCAGCCGCTGCAAAGGCTCGTATGTCTGGGACACCAGCGACCAGGCCTATCTCGACTTGCAGATGTGGTATTCGGCGGTCAACTTCGGCTACGCCAACCCCCGCCTGAACAATGCACTGAAACAGCAGATCGATGCGCTGCCGCAAATCGCCAGTCAGTATCTGCACAAGGGCAAGATCGAGCTCTCGGAGATGATAGCGGTCGATGCCAGGAACAAGTTCGGCCTGGACGGGCGCGTGCATTTCAACGTGGGCGGTTCACAGTCCATCGAGGACTCGTTGAAAGTCGTGCGCAACGCCTCCCAGGGCAAGAGCCTGATGTTCGCCTTCGAGGGTGGGTATCACGGGCGCACCCTAGGTGCTTCGTCGATCACGTCCAGTTACCGCTATCGACGCCGCTACGGCCATTTCGGCGAACGCGCCCACTTCATCCCGTTTCCGTACCACTTTCGCGGCCCCAAAGGCATGACCAAGGAAGAGTACGGCAGTCACTGCGTGAAGCAATTTGCCAGGCTGTTCGAGACTGAATACAACGGCGTCTGGGACCCGAAAGTCGGCCAGTGCGAATACGCTGCATTTTACGTCGAACCGATCCAGGGAACCGGCGGCTATGTCATCCCACCGATGAACTTCTACAGCGAACTCAAGCATGTGCTCGACCAGCACGGCATTCTGCTGGTGGTCGACGAAATCCAGATGGGCTTCTACCGCACCGGCAAGCTGTGGTCGATCGAACACTTCGACGTCAAGCCGGACGTGATCGTCTTCGGCAAAGCCTTGACCAACGGCCTCAATCCCCTCGGTGGCCTCTGGGCCAGGGAAGAGCTGATCAACCCCGGGATCTTCCCGCCAGGGTCGACCCACTCGACCTTTGCATCCAACCCGCTGGGCACCGCCGTCGGCCTGGAGATGTTCAAGATGACCAGTGAATTCGATTACGGCGCGATGGTCATGAACAAAGGCAAGTATTTCCTCGAGGGCTTGAAAGACCTGCAGAAACGTTACCCGATCATTGGTGATGTCGACGGTCTCGGGCTGGCCCTGCGTTGCGAAATCTGCGCTCCGGACGGATTTACTCCAGACAAGGCAACCCTGGACTTCATGGTCGAAGAAGGCATGAAGGGCGACATCGAAATCGACGGCACCCGACTGGGCCTGATCCTGGATGTGGGCGGGTACTACAAGAACGTGATCACCCTGGCACCGTCGCTGGAAATCAGCTACCAGGAAATCGACCTTGCCATCGCCCTGCTCGATCGCCTGCTGCATCGGGCGATGCAACGATGAACGCTCGGCCTTCACCCGAAGCGGTCGACATTGGCGAAGGTGACGCCGGGTTCATTCTCGGCAGCGGGAATGTGGCGGTGTTGCTGATTCACGGCCTGACCGGCACGCCGACGGAGTTGCGTCGCGTGGCCATGGGCCTGGCCGCGGTGGGGTATACGGTCTACGTGCCAACCCTGGCCGGCCACTGTGGCAGCAACGCCGACCTGCAAGCCACGCGATGGCGCGACTGGTACGAGAGCGCACGCAACACCTACCTCGGCGTACGGCGCAAACACCAACGCGTTTTCGTCGGCGGCTTGTCCATGGGTGCCGTGCTGTCGATGTACCTGGCGGCCGAGCACCCGGGACAGATCGAAGGCCTGCTGCTCTACTCGACCACCCTGCGCTACGACGGCTGGAACATACCCAAGGCAGCGATACTCACGCCGTTGCTGATGGCGATTCCGTTCGGCGTGCACCTGTGCCGCTTCAAGGAAAAATCACCTTTTGGCATCAAGGACGAACGCCTGCGGGCAATCGTCGAGCGACAGATGAAGGCAGGCGACAGCGGTAATGCCGGGCTGTTGAGCATGTCCGGGGTCTGTATTCGCGAACTGCACCGGTTAGTGGCGGCAGTGAAAAAACGCATGCCGCACATCACCACCCAGGCACTGGTGGTGCATTCACGCGAAGACGATATCACCAGCCGCTGGAATGCCGACTACGTGGAACGCAATCTCGGCGGACCGGTCGTGAAAATCCTGCTCGACGACTGCTACCACATGATCACCGTCGACCTGCAGTACCGGCAGGTGGTGGCGTTGAGCGTGGATTTTATCCAGCAACGTTTCAAGCAGCAGTCCAACACCCCGCTTTCCGTGCGCCAAACATATCGGCAATTGGCCTGAGACAAGGAAACCCCGTGATCACTGCCCTAGCCTTTTCGACCATCGAGGCCATCGACCGCGATGCCTGGAATGATTGCTTCCCTGCCGAGCTCGAGGATTGGGATTACTACCGGGCTGTTGAACGGGCGGGCATTGCCGGTTTTCAATGGCGCTATCTGGCTGTGTATGAGCAACAGGTTTTGATCGCCGCAGCCGTGGCGTTCACCACTGCCTATTCACTGGACACCACGGTTCAAGGCCTGGGCAAGCGTATCAGTCAACGGTTGCGCCGCTGGTGTCCGGGGCTGCTCGACATTCCGCTCTACGCCCTGGGCTCACCGGTGGCCGAGCGCTGCCATGCGGGCACGCTCCGGCATATCGAACCTGCCAGACGCCCCGCCTTGCTCGAGCAATTGTTGATCCTGGCCCGTAACGATGCGGACCAGGCCGGCATTGGCTTGATGGCTGTGAAGGACGCATCCGACCGGGACCCGCAGTGGTTGCAGGCGTGCCACGATGCCGGCCTGCAAAGCATGCCCGGCTTGCCCGGCGCCGAACTGCCCATCAGGTTCGCCAGCCTCGACGCCTACCTCGACACCCTCGGCAAATCCACCCGCAAGGACCTGCGCCGCACCTTGCGCACCCAGGGGCCGCGTATCGAGTGGCGACGGCAAGTGGAAGATCTGCTGCCGGTCATGATGCCGCTCTACGAATCCACATTGAACCGCAGTGACTTGACGTTCGAACGCTTGCCACCAGCCTACTTCAGCCAGGTGCTGGAACAACTCGATGAACGAGCCGCCTGTGTACTCTATTGGCTCGACGGCGAACTGGTCGCGTTCAACCTGGTATTGCTGGACGACCAGCAGATGGTCGACAAGTTTTTCGCCCACGACCTTGACCGCACCCGCGAACACAACCTGTACAGGCGCAGCTGGCTGGCCAATGTCGACTACTGCATTGAACATGGCCTTACGATCTATGCAAGCGGCCAGGCCGGCTATGCCGGTAAGCTGCGCCTGGGTTGCTCGTTTACCGCCAACACCGTGTTTTTCCGCCACCGCAACCGCTGGCTCAACGGCCTGTTGCGCGGGCTGAAAATGTTTATCCGTCCGGACCGATCCGACCCTGCCATGGCTGCTGCGATAAGCGAAACCCGATGACTAATGCCCCACGCCCCAACACCCGCCCCTTCGCCCTCTCCGGCTGGAGCCTGCAGCGCAAACTGGTGCTGGCCTTCTGGCTGGTCAGCGTGATTCCGACGATGATCGCCGCCGAACTGGCGGCCACCACCCTGTCGCAGATTTTCGACAGCAACGTGCGGATCTGGCTGCAGGAGTCGACCAGGATCGTCGAGGACGAAATCAGCGAAATCCTGCGCGACCATACTCGGGCCGTGCACCTGTTCCTACGCTATACGCGCCCGTCCACGGACCGGCTATCTGCCCGAAATGACAAACTGACCACTGACATCGCCGACTCAATGGGCATCGATGTGGTGGCGCTGGTGCGCAGCAACGATCAAAAAGTGGTATTCAGCACCGTCGCCGACGATATCGTCCGCCAGATCAGCACGGCCCCCAAAGCCACGCTGCAAACCTTGCAAGTCGCCGGGGTGGCCACCGGCACTGTGGTTTCGACCTTCGAGACCGAGCAGGAAGGCCTCGCGTACAAACTGGTGATCGCCACTTATCTGGACAACAGTTTCCTCACCAGCGTGGCGGACGTTCATTCCCTGGACCTGCGCCTGTACCTGGCCAAGGCGGGCGACTTCTCGGAGATTTTCTCAACCCAACGCTTCGAGAATCACCCCCTGCAGGTTCCAGCAAAAATCGAACAGTCCATGCGCCAGAGCAAACAACCCATTGAGCAATTCACCAGTCGCTACAGCGGCATCTACCAACCGATACTCAACGAAAACGGCGAGCTGCAAGGCGTGATCTACAGCGGGCTGCTGCGCCACAGCAGCCTGGTCGGGCTGGTGAACCAGAGCAACCTGTTCATCCTGATTTTCCTGCTCAGTTCGGCGGCCTCACTGGCGGTCGGCTGGATGGTTTCGCAACGGCTGACCAAACCCTTGCGCGGGCTCTCCAAGGGCGTGCAGGCCGTGATTGCCGGGGACTATCGCCAGCGCTTGCCCGTGACCGGCGGCGACGAACTGGCGGAATTGAGCAGCACCTTCAACCACATGAGCGAGCGCCTTGGCCAGTTGCAGCATTTGGAATCGCAGCTGCGTCGCCGCGACCGCCTGCTTGCCCTGGGCGAAGTCGCCATGGGCCTGGCCCATGAAATCCGTAACCCGCTGGGGATCATCAAGACCGCGACACAACTGCTGCATCGGCGCGCCGATCTGCCAGAGTCCGACAAGCGTCACCTGGAATACGTTGTCAGCGAAGTCAGCCGGATCAACGACCTGATCAGCGATTTTCTCGAATTCGCCAAGCCCAGTGCGCCCATGCGTTCTACGCAAACAGTCCGGTCGCTGGTAGAGGATTTGCTGGGCTTCTGCGCACCAGAGCTGGCCAGCCACCACATCGAGGCGCACATCGACGATCAGGCCCCCGGTGCCACCGTCCACGCCGACCCACGACAACTCAAACAAGCCGGCCTGAACCTGATCGTCAACGCCATCGATGCCATGCCCGACGGTGGACAGCTGACCCTTGCGATCAGAAGCGATCCGCCATACACCGTGATCAGCATCCGCGACACCGGCCCGGGCATCGACCCGGACATGCTCGAACGCATTTTCACGCCGTTCGTCACCACCAAGGCCTCGGGCACCGGCCTGGGCTTGGCGAAGGTGTATTCGATCATGGAAAGCCATGAAGGGCGCATCGAGTGCACCAGTGGAAAAAATACCGGCGCCACATTCAGCCTTTACCTACCGGCCAAGGGTGATGGGTTCGACGAGGGTAGCGATGACACATAACGTACTGGTGGTCGACGACGAGCCCAAGCTCTGTGACCTGCTGGCGTCGGCGCTGAATCAGAATGGCATCACGGTGTTCACTGCGGGCAATGGCTTGCACGCCCTGAAAGTGCTGGAGACCGAAGACATCGACCTGGTCATCAGCGACTGGCGCATGCCCGGCATGGACGGTCCGCAGTTGCTGGCAGAAATCAAAAGCCGATTTGCGCACTTGCCGGTGATTGTCATGACGGCCTACAGCACCGTGAAAAACGCCGTGCAATCGATGCGCAACGGGGCGTTCGACTATATCGCCAAACCGTTCGACATTGATGAACTGGACATCACCGTCAGCAAGGCCCTGCAATTTCGCGACATCCTCAAAGACAACCAGCGCATGCGCGCCGAACTCGATGAACACCAGCAAATCGACAGCCTGATCGGGGACAGCCCGAGCTTCCGTCGGGTGTTGCAGGCGATCGATTCGGTACGTGAAAGCAATGCGACGATTTTGCTGACCGGCGAAAGCGGAACCGGCAAGGAAATGGTCGCCCGGGCCATCCACAAACATGGCAATCGCGCCGACAAGCCTTTCGTCGCGGTGAACTGTGCGGCCATCCCCGAAGGATTGCTTGAGAGCGAGATGTTCGGCCATCGCAAAGGCGCGTTTACCGGCGCCGTGGCCGACCGCGTCGGGCGCTTCCTGCAAGCGGACAAGGGCACGCTGTTCCTCGATGAAATCGGCGAAATGCCCTTGGCCTTGCAGGCGAAGATCCTGCGGGCGTTGCAGGAGCGTGTGATTGAGCCGGTGGGCGATCCCCGCGAGCGCAAGGTGGATGTGCGAGTGATTGCGGCCACCAACAAGAACCTGCTCGATGCGGTGGCCAACAAGGAGTTTCGCGAAGACCTCTACTACCGCCTCAACGTATTCCCGATCCCGCTGCCGGCCCTGCGCGAACGGGTCGAGGATATCGCCCCGCTGGCCCGGCATTTCGCCCATGTCCTGGGCGCAACAGCTGGCAAACGCATCAGTGGGTTCAGCCCGGCGGCGCTCCAGGCCATGGCCCGATATTCGTGGCCTGGCAACATTCGCGAACTGCAGAACTGTGTGGAACGTGCGACCATCGTCGCGTCAGGGACGGTCATCGACGACGACGATCTGCCAGCGTACCTGTTTGCTTCAGCCGCGGCCACCTGCAGTGCCATTCCCACCGAGGGCATGGGCGTGCCGTCGGACCTGGAAGCCGCACTGGCGCAGGTCGAGAAGAACTACATCCTGGCAGCCTTGGCCCAGAGCAACGGTGTACAGGCCGCGGCGGCGCAGTTGATCGGTATTTCCGAGCGCAGCTTCTGGTACCGGCTGAAGAAGCTGGGCATTCACGTGGACAAGATCGTGCGCTAAAGAAGGTTGTGTTCAGCCACAGGCTCGATCTGCGCCCAATGCGAAGTGTCCTCTCGATGAGCGCGCAGGTACGGCAAGACTGCCGCCAGCAACGGCGCCTTGAACGCTTCCTGAAAACGATGGGCCAACCCCGGTATCAACTTCAACTGGCTGCCACGCAAATGCGCCGCCAGGTGCACGCCATGCATCACCGGCAACAACGGATCGGCCGTGCCATGCACGACCAGCGCCGGCACCCGTAACTGGTTGAGCAATGCCACTCGGCTCGGCTCGGCCAGGATCGCCAGGATCTGGCGCTTGGCCCCCTCGGGGTTGAAGGCCCGGTCATACGCCAGTGCCGCCTGCTGCAGCAAGGCCTGTCGATCATCAGTCACCGCCGGACTGCCCAGTGCCGCCAGCAGGTCCGCCTGCTGCTCCAATGCGACTTCACGATTGGGCGCCCCCCGACGCGCCAGCAACTGCAACAACGCCGCACTCGGCGCCGGCAATCCTTCGGCTCCGGAAGTGCTCATGATCAGGGTCAGGCTCTCGACCCGTCGTGGCGCCATCGCCGCCATGTGCTGGGCAATCATGCCGCCCATGCTGGCGCCCAGCACGTGAAATTGCTCGATGTGCAACGCATCCATCAGCCCCAGGGCATCGTCCGCCATATCGGTCAGGGTGTAAGGCGCCGACACCGGCAAGCCGAGCTTGTAGCGCAACACTTCGAAGGTCAGGTTGGTCTCGGCCGGCGCTTGCCGCCAGGTCGACAGGCCGACATCGCGATTGTCATAACGAATCACCCGAAAACCTTGCTGACACAGTGCGACCACCACTTCGTCGGGCCAGTGGATCAACTGCCCGCCCAGCCCCATCACCAGCAGCAGTGCCGGATCCGACGCACGGCCGATGCTCTGGTACGCCAGGCTTACCTGGGCCAGATCAACCCGTTGGGTGGCAACATCGACGTCACAGCGAGACGCCGCAAGAGACGGCAGACCGCACAACAGTGCGGCCAGGAATAGAACCCGTGAAAAAAACCAAGCACCCATGGAAAAACACCAAAACGCAGAACCCCAGTAGAGCGCGAGTCTGATGAAGTTTGTTCAATCGCGCTGCCACAGTTGCATGACAGTTTCATGAATGCTGCTCAATGGTCGATGCGATAACTATGTAGTGCCACGGGTCCGGAGGATTTTTTTTTAATGGCGCTTGATCAGGCGCGGATCCGCCGCTCCTCCTGGATGAGCTACATCACCATGACCGAAAGACTCTTCCCGACACTCCCCCTCTCCTCGCCAACGGCCGCAGACGAGTTTTCGACGCTGCCAGGCAATATCGACCAGAGCCTGCTGCAAAGCGCCTTGACGCGCTGGCAAGCCTGCCAGGAAGGTTTGCAGGCGCTGCTCACAAACGCACCGCCGGACGCAGGCGCGACGGCCTATTGGGAGGCTCGCGCCCCCGGTACGCCGCTGTCGCGCCGCGATCGGGCGGTTCAGCTATACCGCGGACACATTGAAGCTGCAGCGCAAATGGGATTCGCCCAGAGAACCCTGAGCGCCGAGCAATTGAAACCACTCTGGTTGATCCTGGACTCCGGGACAGAGGCGATGCGCCTGGACGACCAGCCCATCCATTGCGAACAGCTGGCGCTGAAACTGAGCGACAACACCTTGGTAAAAATCCCGGCAGCCTGGGTGATCAGCGTGGGCAACCGGCAACCCGTCGAACAATTGCTGTACCTGCCCTCTCGACCGGTTCCCGTCCAGGCCTTCGACGAACGCAGCGACATGGAGCACTGGTTGTCCGGGCAATTACTTGTTCCGCCAGAGTTGACCACTCGATACATCAGTTTTGAATACACGGCCAAAAGCGGCCCATTGACGACAGGCATCACGGCCCTGTTTGCCCCCGGACCTCAAGCCAGCCGCACCGGCGTATTTGCCCAGGCACCGACCCTCGAGAGCCTGGAGCTGATCGGAGCGTTTGACAATGTAGATCAATCATCGCCTTTCGACAGCCTGGCGGCCGATATTCCACTGGCCTTGCGTCAGTCCTCGCTGCGTAAACAGCTCGCAGCGCTGGAAACACTGCTGGGAGATGATGGCGATAGCGACCGTCATCGGACATTCAACGACACCCTCAAGACTCTGGAAGTGGCAGAACAGGCTGCGGACAAGGCTGCATTCGCCCTGCTCTACCGATCCAGAGTCCTGGACCTTGAGACTTTCAACCGTGAGTTCGGCGCGCTGTATCAGGCCCGCAAAAACGGCTTGCAAGCCGAGGCCAGGCTGCAACGGTCCCTCGATCAGTTGGACAATGTGCAGTTGGACATGCTTCAGGCCATCCTGGACCCGGCTGACGAAACCGATAGCGATGTCATGGCGGCCAGCCTGTCGTTGGTCGACCAGAGCACTGGCAATAAAACCCAGGCACTGGACGGTCCGTTTGTCATCACCCGATCCCAGGCGCTGCTCGATCCTGCCGCACCTCACAGCCTGCTGCTCTACTGGCCCGGCACTGGCGGCGGCTTGCAGCGCTTCGCCAATCGCCGGGAGCTGGAAAGTCAGTTGTTCAAAATCCAGGAACAGGATCCGGAGCTGACGCTGAAACTGACGAAAATCAGTTCCGATCCGCTGCTTCACAGTCTGAATCAACAGACCAGCCACTTTGAAGAACAGGCCGCGCAAATACGCCAGCGCCATGCCGACCCGGCACAGGCGTCAGCACGCGAAGATGAACTGGCAAAGCTGCGACAAACAACCCTGGCCGCACTGCAGGTCCCGATGAACGCGGCCAGGCTTCTGGCTCTGGCGCATCGTCTGGAACAAAGCCGCAGTGCCGCCATTGCCTCCCGGCTGCCCGTCTGGCTGGCGACGCTGTCGGCGTCCGCCAGTGCCGGGCTCAAAAGCCTGGTCGAGGCCTATATCCAGGCCATGCATCGCAGTCACGAGCAACTGGAATCGGCGCTGGCGCCCCGCGACGCATTCACCCGTCGACATCTCCAGGCGCGGTTGCGCGAAGACTTCTCGCTAACGGGACACTTTGACGTCCAGCTGGACCTGCCGGATTCGGTCAAACTGCAAAAACAACTGGCCGACGGCGCGGCGCCAGGCACCCCGCAAAAACTCGTGCCGGTACCCAGTGCCAGCCGAAGCCGAATGTCACTCGAGGAGCTGGCCCAGCTCAATATCGATAACACCCCGTCCATGCAGCTGGAACCTCTTTCGCTGCGTCTAGGTTTCATGCGGGTGCACGTCAGCGCGGCCAACGAAAGCGAACGCCAGGCACTGGCGGCCGGCATCACATCGACCTACCTGCGCAGGGTCCTGCCCGAGCTTGACCTGCCCCAGCTCTACGAAGACCAGATTCGCAATACCTTCATGGGCTCTTCCAGCGAAACACTCTTTGTCAGAGAGCATCGCCGTGAATGCCTGATCGAGCCGTGGCGCCTGATGCTCAAATTGCAGGGTCAATGCGCGCACCTGCAAACGCAGATCAATCAGGATCAGCTACAGGTCTTGACCATTGCCATCGATGCCCAAACGCGTGAAGCCTGGCAAGCGCAGGGCAAACGTATCGTCCTGCTCCCGGTGCATCTGACTGCTGGCGGCAAGGACACACCAAACGAAGGGCCGACCACCCTGTCCGGCGTGACCTTCATCGAAGAACAGGTCAGCAAGATGACATTGCTGTATCTGCCCGATAGCCCCGACGGCCAATTTCTGCGCAGCTATAGCGACCTGGAGACCGCTCGTCGGGCCCTGTTCAATCTTTGTCTGCGCAGCGAGATGGTCAGCTACCTGGCCGGGCGAGCTCTGTCAGGCAATGAGCAAGCCCATGCAAGCCGGATCAACCAGGCCGTATTGAAGCATTTCGACGCGATGATCGGCGTTGGCGTACCGTGGCCCTCGACGACGTCACTGGCCGAACATTTGCTCAATGCCCACATGGGCCGCCTGATCGAAGCCCATCGCGACACATCGCGCTCGCGCAATGCCTTGTACCTGGAGCGCTACGCGCTCAGCGGCTCGAAAGCGTTGAACTACATGAAGATGGCGTTGGGGCTCGTGCCCTTCGTCGGTACCGGGATTGCGCTTTATGATGCCTGGAGCAGTGCCAACAAGGCCGTCACCGCAATGATCAACGGCGAGGTGGGTGAGGGCCTGACAGAGATAGAGTCAGTGCTGCTGGCGTTGATCGATGCCGCCATGGACATCGCTCCCGGCACTTCTCTGCCTCCCCGCTCGACCACCACCGCCCGCTCGCTGACCCGTGCCCGCCAGTTGAAGGCGCTGGGCAAAGACGCTTCGGCGTTACAGCCGACGACAACGCGCCAGGCACGGCACGTCGCCCAGCGTTTCGCCGGTTACGAGTATGAACGTCCGATATCCCTCGCCGGGTTGCAACCGGTCGAGCACGGAGTCTATCGCAATGTCTATCGTCATGCCGATGGCGACTTCATCACTCGCCAGGGGCGCATTTTCCAGGTTGAACTGAGCAAGGACTCACGCGGCTTTAGGCTGAGCGGCACGCACAAGAAAACCTACAAGCAACCGATCGCCCTCGATGACGCAGGCCATTGGGACACCTGGTTCGGTGTTTACGGATCGACCTTCGAAGGCGGCGGGCTGGGCGGCGGAGGCGTGCTTGGGCATCTGGCGGACACCCTCGATCCGATCTGGCCACAAGCCATTCGTGCCCGCTTGCCAGAGTGGTGGCGCAACCGGGTGGTTCGTCGGCATGAGCAACTCACCGCAAAAGCGAACAGCCTTACCCAGCAAATGAATGATCGAATTCCGACAAGCAATGCCGCTATCAAAACCTACCATGCCAGCTCGCTCGACAAACGCAAGGCAATGCTGTCGTCCGTCGACGCAACGTGTATCGCCGACATCGAGTTGGGCATCCGGCAGTATCGGAACCTGGTTGAGTTGCTGCCCCTGGCCAGAGGCAATAAACTAAGTAGAGCACGCGTCATGCAAAGCAATGCCGCCCACCTGCTGGCAGACCGGTTCAAACTGCGCATTTACTATCTCAATCACCGGATGTCGCCATTGCTGGATGAGATAGATGACTTGATCGAGAAACTGGACAATTTGCCACAAGATTCGCTCAAGCAACGCCTGGCCACCCTGGAGCAGATCCGCAGTGTACGGGCGGCCGTGGTCCGGGACATCGATCAGATCGATGCGTTGATGGTCGACCTTAACACCTGGTACGCACGCATCACCAACAAGGGCGAAAAAGCGACACTCACACCCGAAGTCGAGGAAATGACCGGGCGCTTCAGCGATGCAAATCTGCTCTATCTGAAAACCGCCCATTTGATGGAAACCGTCAATCGCTTTGACGGCATCAAGGATGTGTCCTGGTTCTACCTGCAACAACAGTCAGGCAGCCTGCGGGCCAGGGTCGATCGGGCCTTGTATACCCAGCACATGCTATCGCATGGCAGTGGCATCCGGGGCCGCAACCAGGTATTGCAGAACGCCCTTGCGCTTTACACCCGATTCTTGCGGGAAATGAAAGTCTGGACCACCAGCTACCCGCAACACTTCCATATGGACTCGGTCGAGCAATTGATGGCGGGCATCGAGAAGATGGCGGAACGGGCTCGCAAGGGCATTGACCTTCCCGCACTGCCTGCACCGCCCGGGCAGGCCAGGAAAAAAGTCTTCACCACAGAAGATGAGCAGGTGCTTTTCGGCGTTGAAGAGTGGGTGGAGGCAACCCAGTCACACCGGTACCGTTTGACTGGAAAAGGCAACGTCGAGGAAGTCTGGGAACAAGGCAGTAACGGCAGGTTCCGCCAGTTGAACGCCCCGGTTGCGCCATCGACGACAGCGCCAACGGATCTGGCGATGCTGGTGGCCGACGCGCGCAAACGCTTGGACTTGCAGCCGACGTACCAGGCCAAGGTGCAGTCCTATGCCGAGCAAGACATGCTGCCAGTCGACCTGGAACACATGATGGTCAGCGAAGCAGACGAACTGACCCGACGCGCCCTGCACATCGAACAATTGGACGCGCAGAACACTATCATTCAAACCCTGCGTGACAAGGCCGGCGAACTCACCACCCTCGGACGTACCCTGCGAACCCGGCAGTCGCTGAGTAGCAAAAGGCCTACCGACGGCATGCTCGATGATCTTGTGCGCCAGAATGCAGTGGAGATCCGCAAACCCGACGTCATCAAGAACCTCGGCAAGCGCAAGGACGGTCGCGTTGATTACCTGCAGGAATACGAGATCTGGAACCTGAATGCGATACCCGCGAACGTCCTGTGGTACGCCCACTTTCACTACACCAATGCCACGCCGGTATTCAGGCAATTCGAGAAGGCCCATTTGAAATTACCCGAACACCGTTTTCTGACCCACGCTGACGACGCCAGCCTGCCCTATGCGGATATCGGCAAACGATCGGCCGCACTGGAACACTTCGAGAGCCTTTGAACATAAAGGGAGGGCGTGGGTTGCCCACACCCTCCCCAGTGGCTTCAAGCCAACTGACTGCGCAACTGTCGCGCTGCCGCCACCATGTTCACCAGCGCCGCCTCGGTCTCCGGCCACGCCCGAGTCTTCAACCCGCAATCGGGGTTGACCCACAAGCGCTCCGCCGGAATCCGTTTCACGGCCTTGCTGATCAACTTGACCATCTCGGCCGTGTCCGGCACCCGTGGCGAGTGGATGTCATAGACTCCCGGACCGATTTCGTTCGGGTAGTCGAACGCTTCGAAGGCTTGCAGCAACGCCATGTCCGAGCGTGAGGTTTCGATGGTGATCACATCGGCATCCATCGCCGCGATGGCCTCGATCACGTCGTTGAATTCGCTGTAGCACATGTGGGTGTGGATCTGCGTTTCATCACGCACACCGCTGGCGCTCAAGCGGAACGCCTGCACCGCCCAGTCCAGGTATTCCTGCCATTGCGCCCGACGCAGCGGCAGGCCTTCGCGGAACGCCGCTTCGTCGATCTGCACAATCTTGATGCCGGCGGCTTCCAGATCCAGCACTTCATCGCGCAGGGCCAGGGCCAGTTGCTGCGCCTGGACTTTGCGCGACACGTCTTCGCGGGGGAAGGACCACATCAACATGGTCACGGGACCGGTCAGCATGCCTTTCATGACCTTGTCGGTCTGGCTCTGTGCATAGGTGATCCAGTCGACCGTCATGGCTTTCGGGCGGCTCAGGTCGCCGTAGATGATCGCCGGTTTCACGCAGCGCGAGCCGTAGCTCTGCACCCAGCCGAAACGGGTGAAGGCATAACCATCAAGCTGCTCGGCGAAGTACTCGACCATGTCATTGCGTTCGGCCTCACCGTGCACCAGCACGTCCAGGCCCAGACGCTCCTGGATTTGCACGGCGTGGCGAATTTCGTGGTGCATGGCGTCGGTGTAGTCGTTGGCCGACAGCTTGCCCTGCTTGAACGCCTGACGCGCCAGGCGAATCGACCCGGTCTGCGGGAACGAGCCGATGGTGGTGGTCGGGAACGCAGGCAGTTTCAACCGTGCACGCTGTTGCTCGATGCGTTTGGCAAACGGCGAATGGCGCTGGCTGTCCGCAGCACCGATGGCGTTGATCCGCGCCTGCACCTGGGTCTTGTGGATACGCGGCGACTCGGCGCGGCGGGTCGCAATGGCACGGCTTTCGGCCAACGCGGCTTGTACCCTGGGCGCTTGCGGATCGTTCAGGGCATCGCGCAGTACAGCAATTTCACCGCATTTTTGCACCGCAAACGCCAGCCAGCTTTTCAGTTCCGGATCGAGTTTGTCTTCGCGCTCCAGGTCCACCGGGCTGTGCAGCAGCGAGCAGGAGCTGCTGACCCAGAGGTTGTCGCCAAAACGTTCCTGGGCAAATTGCAGTTGCGCCAGCACCGGTTCCAGCTCACAGCGCCAGACATTGCGCCCGTTAACCAGCCCCACCGAGAGAATCTTGTAGGTCGGCAGGCGATCGAGCACGTGCAGCAGTTGATCCGGCGCGCGCACCGCGTCGATGTGCAAGCCTTGCACCGGCAGGCCGACGGCCAGGCCGAGGTTGTCCTGCAGGCCGCTGAAGTAGGTGGCCAGGAGCTTTTTCAGCGGCGAGTACTGGAGGATGTGGTAGGCGCGTTCAAAGGCGTTTTTCCACGCCTGCGGCAGGTCGAGGGTGAGGATCGGCTCATCGATCTGTACCCACTCCACCCCTTGGGCCGCCAGGCGCACGAGGATTTCGTTGTAGACCGGCAGCAGGCGGTCCAACAGCTCGAGTTTGTCGAAGTCGTTGCCCTTGACCTTGCCCAGCCACAGGTAAGTCAGCGGGCCGATGATGACGGGCTTGACGGTGTGCCCCAGGGCCCGGGCTTCGTCGACTTCGTCGAACAGCTGTTCCCAGCTGAGTTTGAACGCCTGGTCGGCACTGAATTCCGGGACCAGGTAGTGATAGTTGGTGTCGAACCACTTGGTCAGCTCCTGGGCGTATTGCGCCTGGCCGTGCTCGCTGCCGCAGCAGCTCGCGGTGGCGCCGCGGGCCATGGCGAACAGAGTGTCGAGGCTGGGCAGGCCGCGCTCGTCCCGGGTGCTGTCGAACCGCTCGGGGATCACACCGAACGCCAGGGAGTGGGTCAATACCTGGTCGTACCAGGCGAAGTCGCCGACCGGCAGCAGGTCGATGCCCGCGTCTTTCTGCAATTGCCAATGGGTGGCGCGCAATTGGCGACCGACGTTTTGCAGCGACGGCTGGTCGAGGTCACCCTTCCAGTAGGCTTCGAGGGCTTTTTTCAGTTCGCGGTCGGCACCGATGCGGGGAAAACCAAGGGTGTGGGCTACGGCCATGTCGAATTGCTCCTGTAAAAGATGGCGCTATTGTCGACAGCCGAGGCATCATGAGACAAACTCAACCTTTTCGTGTTGATCACAAGTTTTCCTCATGGAGCCGCCCGGTGCTTGAAATCCGTCACCTGAAGACCCTGCACGCCTTGCGCGAAGCCGATAGCCTGGTGGACGCGGCCGACCGCCTGCACCTGACCCAGTCGGCGCTGTCCCATCAGTTCAAGGAGCTCGAGGAACGCATGGGCATGCCGTTGTTCGTGCGCAAGACCAAGCCGGTGCGGTTCACCAGCGCCGGTTTGCGCCTGCTGCAACTGGCCGATGCCACGTTGCCGCTGCTGCGCGCCGCCGAGCGCGACATCGCGCGGTTGGCCGGTGGCACCGCCGGGCGCCTGCACATGGCCATCGAATGTCACAGTTGCTTCCAGTGGCTGATGCCGACCATCGACCAGTTCCGCGATGCCTGGCCAGAAGTCGAGCTCGACCTGGCGTCGGGTTTTTCCTTCGCCCCCCTGCCCGCCCTGGCCCGTGGCGACCTGGACCTGGTAGTAACGTCCGACCCGGTGGAGCTGGTGGGGATCACCTATGTGCCGCTATTTACCTATGAAGCGATGCTCGCCGTAGCGAACCAGCACCGCCTGGCCAGCAAAGCCTACATCGTCCCGCAGGATCTGCTCACCGAAACCCTGATCACCTACCCGGTGGAACGCGACCGCCTGGATATCTTCACGCGCTTCCTGGAACCGGCCGACGTCGAACCGGCCCAGGTCCGCACTTCTGAATTGACGGTGATGATGATGCAGCTGGTGGCCAGCGGGCGCGGCGTGTGCGGCATGCCCCATTGGGCGCTGCATGAATACAGCTCACGGGGCTACGTGAAGGCCAAGCGCCTGGGCGAGAAAGGCTTGTTTGCAACGCTGTATGCGGCGATCCGGGCCGACATGCTCGATGCGCCCTATATGCGCGACTTTTTGCTGACGGCCAAGGACACGTCGTTTTCGACATTGGATGGGGTGAGTGCGGTTCGTTGAAATGCGATCAAATGTGGGAGCGGGCTTGCTCGCGAATACGGTTCAACATTCAGCATTGAAGCTGACTGATACACCGCTTTCGCAAGCAAGCCCGCTCGCACAATTTTTGATCGGGGTGGCTTCAGAGTTCGCGCCACATGTGGATCTTGTCGAAGTACTCCTCCCCCACCCGCACCGCCATCGGCTCCAGGCCAAACTGGACGAAGCCGCAGCGCCGATAGAGGTTTAACGCGGCATCGTTGCCGGCGGTGACGGTCAGCTTGACCAGTCGCAGATGCGCGTGGGTTTGCGCCTCGGCCAGCACCGCCTGCACCAGCTGCAAGCCGAACCCGCGCTGGCGCACGTCGGCGGATACGTACATGCCAAACAGCGTCGCCTTGTGCCAGGCTTTTTCCCGGGGCTCGAAGGCCAGCCCGGCGATGCCCGCCAACCGGCTGTCGTCGAAGGCACCGAGCACCACATCCTGCTTGCCGGTCAGGCGCGATTCCCACCAGCTCAAGGGCATTGAGGCACGCTCGCGCACGCTGGAGGTGAATGCCTGCGGATGCCGGTCGTAAGCTTCGAGCGTCATCGTCCGATAGTCCAGCGCGTGGCTGGCATCGAGTCGCTGAATCCACATGTTCAGGCCATCCGTTTTTGCTCGAGCATCAGGCGCAACGCCAGTGCCGACAAGACAAAGCCCATGAAATAGCGCTGCATCGCCAGCCAGGTCGGATTGCTGACAAACCATGAGGCGATACCCGCCGCGAACAGGGCGATCATCAGGTTCACGCAGAAACTGACGCTGATCTGGGTCAGGCCCAGGACGATGCTTTGAGTAAACACCGATCCGTGCTCGGGGCTGATGAATTGCGGGAACACCGACAGGTAGAACACCGCAATCTTCGGGTTCAGGGCGCTGGTCAGAAAGCCCATGGTGATCAGCTTGCGCGACGAGTCCGGTGGCAACTGCTGCGCTTCGAACGGCGAACGGGCACCCGGCTTGACCGCCTGCCAGGCCAGCCACAGCAGGTACAACGCGCCGGCCCACTTCAACACTTCATAGGCCATCGGCACCGCCAAAAACACTGCGGTCAACCCGGCCGCGGCGGCGAACAGATGCACGAAGAACCCCGCGACCACGCCGAGCAAAGAGGTCACCCCGGCCTTGCGTCCCTGGCATATCGAACGGGAGATCAGGTAGATCATGTTTGGCCCCGGTGTCAGCACCATCAACAATGCGGCAGCGGCGAAAATCAGCAGGTCTTGAAGCGGGATCATGGGCGAAGTCCCTGGCGTGAATGATCAGGCGGTCGCGATCAGCGAAGCTCGATAAAACGGCAGGATCAGGTCCCGTGTCAATGGTGCCAGAACGACGCCACCGTCGGTGGCCGGATCCATCCAGATCACCTCTTCGATCTCGGCGGCCGGGGTGACATCGGCATCGATGGCCAGCAGAAACAGTTCGGCCTGCACGACAAAACCCGGCTCATTGGCGGCGGGTGCCGAGAACTGCCCGAGGAAGGTGGCGTGCGTCGGATCGATGACCAGGCCCAGCTCTTCTTCCAGCTCCCGGGCCAGTGCATGGGCAGGTTTTTCATGGGCCTCGATTTTGCCACCCGGTTGCATGAACGCCTGGGTGCCGCGCTTGCGCACCAACAGGGTTCGGCCGTCGGGGCCGATCAACAGGGCGGCGGCAATGTGAATAAGTCCGCAGGGTTGGGTAGCAAAAGTCGACATGAAAAAGGCCTTTTGACTCAAAAAGGTCATTATATTCAACATTGATGCTGGCTGACCCACCGCTTTCGCGAGCAAGCTCGATCCACAGTGGTTTTTGCATCGCAAATTTTTTCAGTCCGAACCCAAGGAAACCGTATGAGCCTGTCACTCCTGAGCCGCTACGCCTTCTTTGCCGTCTGCGTGATCTTCACCCTCGCCAGCCTGCCCTTCCTCGAACACGACTGGCTCTGGCCAATCACCGCCATCACCGGGGTGCTCAGCCTGATCGGCCTGATCGATCTGCTGCAAAGCCCCCATGCGGTGCGCCGTAACTACCCGATCCTGGGCAATATTCGCTATCTGGTCGAAGCCATTCGCCCGGAAATCCGCCAATACCTGCTCGAATCCGACAGCGACGCGCTGCCCTTTTCCAGGGCCCAGCGCTCGCTGGTTTACTCCCGGGCCAAGAATGAAAGTGCCGACAAACCGTTCGGCACCTTGATCGACGTGTATCAGTCGGGTTTCGAATTCATCGGCCACTCGATGAGCCCGGCGCCCTTGAGCGACCCGAGCGGTTTCCGGGTCACGGTTGGTGGCCCGCAGTGCACCCAGCCGTATAGCGCGTCAGTGTTCAACATTTCGGCCATGAGCTTCGGCTCGCTCAGCGCCAACGCCATCCGCGCGCTGAACCAGGGCGCCAGGCTCGGCAACTTCGCCCATGACACTGGCGAAGGCAGCATCAGCCCCTATCACCGCGAACACGGTGGCGACCTGACCTGGGAGCTGGGCAGTGGCTACTTCGGCTGTCGCACCAGCGATGGCCGCTTCGACCCGGAGCGTTTCGCCGCGCAGGCCCGAACGCCTCAGGTGCGGATGATCGAAATCAAGATGAGCCAGGGCGCAAAGCCAGGTCACGGAGGGATTCTGCCCAAGCACAAGGTCACCCAGGAAATTGCCGATACACGGGGCATCCTGATGGGCGAAGACTGCATCTCGCCGTCACGCCACAGCGCGTTTTCAACGCCGATCGAGATGATGCATTTCATCCAGCAATTGCGTGAGTTGTCCGGCGGCAAACCGGTGGGCTTCAAGTTTTGCCTGGGGCATCCGTGGGAGTTCATGGGCATCGCCAAGGCCATGCTGGAAACCGGCATTTTGCCGGACTTCATCGTTATAGACGGCAAGGAAGGCGGCACCGGCGCCGCGCCCGTGGAGTTCACCGACCACATCGGCGTGCCGATGCGCGAAGGCCTGTTGTTCGTGCACAACACCCTGATTGGATTGAACCTGCGGGACAAGATCAAGCTCGGCGCCAGCGGCAAGATCGTCAGCGCGTTCGATATCGCCAGCGTGCTGGCCATCGGTGCCGACTGGGCCAACTCGGCGCGCGGTTTCATGTTCGCCATCGGTTGCATCCAGTCGCAAAGTTGCCACACCAACAAATGCCCGACCGGCGTCGCCACCCAGGACACCCTGCGCCAGCGCGCGCTGGTGGTGCCGGACAAGGCCCAGCGCGTCTACAACTTCCACCGCAACACCCTCAAGGGCCTGGCCGAGATGCTCGCCGCCGCGGGCCTTGAACACCCATCGCAGCTATCGGCCAAACACCTGGTGCGACGCATGTCGGCGACCGAGATCAAGTTGTTCTCGCAGCTGCATGTGTTTCTCAAGCCGGGGGAATTGCTGACCGGTGAGATCAATGGCGAGTTCTACTCGCGGATGTGGCAGATGGCGCGGGCCGACAGTTTCGAGCCCAATGAAATCGCCGCCGCCTGACCCGAACCTACTCTTGCAGGAGCTGCCGCAGGCAGCGATCTTTTACGCTTCAACGCGCCCCCTTCAATGCGTTTTCACCAACGCAACGATTTGATCGGGGCGGGTTCCTTCATGACAATGAACCCATAATCGCCAATCAGGTAAATCCGGTAGAACTGGCTCTCCACCAGCGGCGGGTAGCCTTGATAACCCACCCGCGTCGCGTTGCGTCGCTCCTTCTCCGCCACCACGTTGGTGATGCCCACCTTCGGCAGATTTTCCGCCAGCATGTAGAAGTCGATGTTCAGCAGATAATGCAACACCGGCATCTGTTTGAACGAACCCGCCGCCCCCAGCAGCCAGTGATCGGAATAAGTCACCGACATGTAGATACGCTTGGCGTCACGCAAGGGTTGCTGGCTGGCGATGTCGCGTTCAAGGCTGTTCAGCGCACTGGTGGCGAAGGATTTCTGCACCGTCAGGACCCGGCCATAGGCGAAGGACAACGACAACATGGCCAGCAGCGGTATCAGCAACAGCAGCGGCAAGCGTTCGTGCAGCGTTGCCAGCGCCAGATGACTCAAATAGAACAGCAGCACCAGCAACACCGCGAAGCCCATCAAGGTCCTGGCGCCTTCGTTGAAGTCGCGGAAGAACAGCGCGACACCGGACACCAACAACACCACCACCGGTACGGTCAGCAAACACAGCAGGCCGATCAACAGTCTCTTTGGCCCGCTGTCCTTGCGCTTGACAACCTTCAATCCCAAACACCCGGCGCCGGCAATGGCACATAGCAACAATCCGGCGGCCAGCCAGGTAAATCCGCCATGGAACAGCAGCACGACTTTTTCCAGTACTCGCGCGATGTTGATGTGGATCTGCAGCAAAGGCTGCGCTGCCCAGTTCAGCAACACCGTGCGACGCTGCCCCATGAAGGGGTAGGCACTGACAAGGTAAATCAGCCCACCGAGAAACAATTGGGAGATTCTCCAGCCGATCAGACTGCCCCACTGCGGCCACGCCACTTTGTCATTGACCGCCCTGAGCACTTCAAGACAGCACAGGCCGAGAAACACATTGATGCTGATTTGATACAGGCCCAGCGCCAGCGCAATCAGGAAGGACGGCACCAGCCATTGCAGACTGCGCGAGGGGTGACGAAAGGTGATGGCGTAAATCACCGCCACCACACTCAAGATCATGACCGGCCCGTCGTATTGATAGGTCAGGTTCTGCAGAAAAAACGGGCTGTACCAGAGCGGCAACAGCACCAGGCAGCAGCCGATGGTCGGTTGGCGGAAGTGGTGAAAGGTCAGGCTGGTCAGTGCCCAGGACATGGCCAGGGTGGCGATCAATAACGGCAGTGGATAGATGTTCGGCGCACCGTTGCTGAAAGTCAGGGCCTTGTAGAACAACTCGGCGAACAGGCGCCCTTCCTTTGCCCAGGCCATGCCGGCCGCCAGCGCGCGCCAGTTGTCATCGATGTAGGGATAATCCGCCAGGATCAGCGGCAGGACATACACCAGGGTCGCGAGCAGAAAAAACAGCCAGGCCTGACGTCGCGTGAGTTCCTTGATGAAGAAATCGCTGAACCTGCTCATGCTAGGGTTTGCGCCTGTCTTTGCCGCCGACGATATCCTTGACCACATAGCGCGGCCGGTGCTTGGCTTCGATGTAGATCCGACCGACATACTCACCGAGAATGCCGATGCCAATCAGCTGCACGCCGCCGAGAAACAGGATAGCGGTCATCAGCGAAGGGTAACCGGGCACGTTGTTACCGAAGAACATCTTGTCCAGCACCATGTACACCGCATAGAGCACGGCGAAGATCGACACACACCCCCCGACGTACGTCCATAACCGCAATGGCACCGTGCTGAAAGAGGTCACGCCTTCCAGCGCCAGGTTCCAAAGTTTCCAGCCGTTGAACTTGCTGTCCCCCACTACCCGCCTGGCCCGTTCGTATTCCACCACCACGGTATTGAAACCCGCCCAGGACAGCACGCCCTTCATGAACAACTGATGCTCAGGCAAGGTGCGAATCACGTCCACCACCTTGCGATCCATAAGCCTGAAGTCACCGACGTTCTCTTCGATCCGGGTGTAGGAAATTCGATTCAACAGGTGGTAGAACAGCGCTGCACTGTGGCGTTTCAAATAACCGTCGGCGGTGCGGTCGCGGCGTTTGGCCAACACCACGTCCGCGCCTTTTTGCCATTGTTCGATCAATAACGGAATGACGCTGATCGGGTCCTGCAGGTCGACATCCATCGGAATCACCGCATCGCCGCTGGCATATTCCAGGCCGGCAAACAGCGCCGGCTCCTTGCCGAAATTGCGCGAAAAATTGATCAGCACGACCTGTTCGTCCACCTGCGCCAGGGCTGACGCCCGTTCGGCTGTGCCATCGGAACTGCCGTCATTGATAAACACGATCTCGACTTCGATGGCGTCGAGTTTCAACTCACGTCTTACCGCCTGGTAAAACAGATCGATTGCCTGTTCTTCGTTGAACACCGGGACGATGAGCGAAACCTTCATACATCACGCTCACGAAACACCACATGCTTGGAAAACAGGAAGCCGAACACCAGGCTCAGCGCAGAAAACAGTGCCACGGTCAGCAAGCCATGCAGCCGCCAGACATCGCCGGCATGGCCCACACCCAGGCTGAGCGCACCCATCGCCAGCATGAACAACAGATAGCCGCCGACTGACGCCTTGGCATCGAAGGTATAGAGCGCATTCATATAAAAGGAAAACGAGGCTGCCACACAAAAGGCTGCCAGGTTGCTGGTCGCTTGCGTGAAGCCGAACGCCACGCTCAAGAGAAAAAAGATCTGCCAGTGAATCAGCGTATTGGCGACGCCAATCACGCTGTAGCTGGACAAGCCCTTGCATGAAAGTCTCACATGACGCTCCTGCAATAGAACGCTGCCTACATAGGTATTTGAGCTTGTCTACTGTCAGAAATCGCAGGTATGACGACCTTTCAGACCAGCGGTCAGGGTCTGCGCCAACGTCAGGAGACATCCAGCAATATCCCGCCTTTGCAATTGCCGGCGAATCAGTCCACCCTGCGCGCCGCCAATAGTTAGCGCGCAACTTTTTGCGCTTTCGGCCAATCCTTTGTTCAATACCTGTTTACCAACGAGCCTGCCGTCATGACGCTAGCGCGCGATCACCGGATCGATTTTTTTCGCGGTCTGGCACTGATCTTCATTTTCTGGGATCACGTGCCACACAATCCTCTGGGTCAAATTACCCTGCGCAATTTCGGCTTCAGCGATGCCGCCGAAGTCTTCGTGTTCCTGGCAGGTTTCGCGGCCGTCCTGGCCTACGGCAAAGTCCTTGCCCGGGAAGGTTTGCTGATCGCCTGTGTGAAAATCCTGCGCCGCGCCTGGGTGCTCTATGTGGTGCACATCTTCCTGTTGGCGATGCTGATGGGCATTGTGTTCTTCGCCAACAGCCACGTGGAAACCCGCGACCTGGTGGAAGAAATGGGCATGCACCACTTCATCAGCGATCCCCAGCAGGCCTTGATCGATGAACTGTTGCTGCGCTTCAAACCAAACCTGATGGACCCGCTGCCGCTGTACATCGTGTTACTGGCGGGCTTGCCGCTGGTGTTGCCGATACTGGTGCGCAAGGTCTGGCCGGTGGTGGCGGTGTCGTTTGCGCTGTACCTGACCGTGCCGCTGTTTGGCTGGAACCTGGCTGCGATCAAGGATGGCGTCTGGTACTTCAACCCTGTGGCCTGGCAACTGCTGTTTATCCTTGGCGGCGCGGCGGCGATTCATGCTCAACGTCCACGTGTGCCCGACACCCGGCCGCTGGTGCGCCAGCCGCTGTTCATGACGGCGGCGGTGTATGCGGTACTCGCCGCGGTGCTGACGTTCGCCTGGCGCTGGCCACAGGTCCACGACGCCCTGATGCCGGCGAGCCTGAGCAACCTGCTGTACCCGATCAGCAAGACCAACCTGTCGCCGGTGCGCTTGCTGCACTTCCTGGCGCTGGCCTACGTCACCGCGAAACTGGTGCCCGACACCGGCTGGACGCAAAACTGGCTGGCCCAGCAAAGCTGCCGCATGGGGCGTTTTTCCCTGGAGATCTTCTGCCTGGGGGTGTTGCTGGCGCCCCTGGCGGACATGCTCAATGCGCTGACGGACGATGCATTCGCCATGCAGATCTTCACCGCGTTGGTGGGGGCCGGGTTAATGGCGTTGCTGGGGGCGTGGCTGGAATTCAACAAGCGCTTGAATCGACCGTTGTCGGCGGTCACCGCCGTGTAGGTGAAAAAAAGCCCCGATCAACTGACCGGGGCATTGCATTTCAGGCGTTACGGCTTACGAAGCCGAACTCACTGCACCTTGCGAAACATTGGTCGGTTGCAGCTTGAACATGTAGAACAGCACCGTCAGCAGCACCAGGAACGCCGGGCCGACATACAGCGCCACGCGGGTGTCCGGGAAGTACGCCATCAGGCCGACCACCAGCACCAGGAATGCCAGCGCCAGGTAAGAGCTGATCGGGAACAACCACATGCGGTACTTGAGGCCGGCACGCTCGCTGGCGCTCAGGCCTTTGCGGAACTTGAGCTGGGCCAGCAGGATCATTACCCAGGTCCAGATCGCGCCGAAGGTGGCAATGGCCGTCACCCAGACAAACACCTTCTCAGGCACCAGGTAGTTGAGCAGTACGCCCAATAGCAGGGCACCAATGGACAGCAGCAAGGCGCGACGCGGCACGCCGTTGCTGGAGGTCTTGGCGAAACCGGCCGGGGCCTGGCCGTTCTGCGCCAGGCTGTAGAGCATGCGCCCGGTGCTGAAGATGCCGCCGTTGCAGGACGACAACGCCGCCGTGATCACCACGAAGTTGATGATGCCGGCGGCGGTCTTGATGCCCAGACGCTCGAAGGTCATCACGAACGGGCTGCCCTGGGTGCCGATTTCGTTCCACGGGTAGATCGACAGGATCACGAACAGCGCGCCAACGTAGAACAGCAGGATGCGCCAGAACACCGAGCCGATGGCGCTGGGAATGGTCTTTTGCGGGTTTTTCGCTTCACCGGCGGTCAGGCCGATCATCTCCACCCCGAGGTAGGCGAACATGACCATTTGCAGGGACATCAACACGCCCTGCACGCCGTTCGGCATGAAGCCACCGTGGGTCCAGAGATTGGCAATGCCGAGGGCCACACCGTCGTTGCCAAAGCCGAAGGCGATGATGCCGATACCACCGAGCACCATCGCAATGATGGTGACGATCTTGATCAGGGCGAACCAGAATTCGAATTCACCGAAGGCTTTCACCGCGATCAGGTTGATCGAACCCATGCTGACCAATGCCGCCAGCGCCCAGATCCAGCGCGGCACATCGGGGAACCACACGCCCATGTACACCGCCACGGCAGTGATTTCCGCGACACAGGTCACCAGCCACAGGAACCAGTAGTTCCAACCGGTGAGGAAGCCCGCCAGCGGGCCGAGGTAGTCTTGGGCGTAGCGGCTGAACGAGCCGGCGACCGGGTTGTGCACGGCCATTTCGCCCAGTGCACGCATGATCACCAGGATGGCCAGGCCACCGATGATGTAGGACAGCATGATGGCCGGGCCGGCCATTTCGATGGCTTTGGCCGAACCAAGGAACAGACCGACGCCGATACAGGCACCGAGCGCCATCAAGCGAATATGCCGTTCGCCGAGTTCGCGTTTGAGCGGGCCGCCTTGAGCGGTCTCGCCGTGGGGCAACTGATTGCCTACGGACATGGGGTACAACCTCGTCTTGTTATTGGATATATCCACCGAGTGGCGAAGCGCTGACCGATAAGCCAGTGCCTCCCGTAACCGGCCCTGCTTCATGGGCAGTACCGTCTGGCAGGGCAGAACCTGCGAGATCAGCGGGGGATGCAGTATAAAAAGCTTGTGTCAGAGATTTTCACTCTATAAACCACAAAAATCAGGCGTAAATCTCGGAGAAACCGCTATTCACGGAGATGGATTATCTGATATTCACACGATTTTATCGATCCCTATAGGAGCCGGCTTGCTGGCTCCTACAGTCCTCACAATTTTTTCACCAACGCCAACCACCGACTAAGCTTCAAACAAGTCCGATAAATCTGCGCGTGAATGGATCAATCGACTATGGGCGCTTTAGAACAAACTGATTCGAGTAAAACCGTGGTCCAGACTGAACCTGTGGATGAAGCGCCAACACCTGAAAAACCACCTCGCAGTCGCGTCAAGCACGGCTGGAAAGCGTTCTGGCTGTTGCTGGTGATCATTGCGATCGTCCTGGGCCTGGCGGCGTCCAAGGAAATGCGCACGTCGCGGTTTCAAGCCCGGGAAGCCAGCAAGTTCGCCAAGACCCTGAGCTATGAGCTCAAACCCGGCCCCACCGATTCGATTCGCTACCCAGGCGCCGGGCCTTTCGACCTGCGCCTGGGCTACAGCTCGCTGGGCGAGTTCCTGCCGCGCCTGCTCAAGCGCGATTACGTGATTTCCGCCCAGACCCGGTTTTCCCCCGCCTTGATGGACTACACCAGCAAGGGCCTGTTCGTGCCCTATGCGGAGAAAATCCAGGCGGGATTGTCGATCACCGATTGCCGCGCCAACCCTCTGTACCAATACAAGTATCCGCAACAGCTCTACTCCAGCTTCGAGGCGATACCGCCGGTGGTGGTCAACAGCTTGCTGTTCATCGAAAACCGCTTTTTGCTCGACCCTCGCCAACCCCTGGCCAACCCGGCTGTGGACTGGCCGCGGTTCGGCATGGCGGCCTATACCCAGGTCGCCAAGATGCTGCACCTGCCCGGTCAATCGGCGGGGGGCAGTACCCTGGCCACGCAACTCGAGAAGTATCGGCACTCACCCGACGGGCTGACCGTGTCGGGCGGGGAAAAGATTCGCCAGATGGTTTCCGCCACCGTGCGCGCCTACCAGGATGGGCCGCAAACGCTCAAGGCCCGGCAAAACGTGGTGCGCGACTACCTCAATAGCGTGCCGCTGTCGGCGGTGCCGGGCCACGGTGAAGTCCATGGCATGGCAGAGGGATTGCGCGTGTGGTACGGCGCCGACTTCAACAAGGCCAACGAAACCCTGGCGAGCAATGCCACGGATCCCAAGAGCCTGGCGGACAAAGGCCTGGCCCTGCGCGAAATGCTGTCCTTGATGATTGCCCAGCGCCGCCCTTCCCATTACCTGACCAAGGGTCGCGATGAACTGGCCGACCTCACCGACAGCCACATTCGCCTGCTGGCACAAAATGGCGTGATCGATGCGCCCTTTGCCGCCGCGGCACTGGCCAGCAAAGTGACCTATCGCGACTGGGCGACCCAACCGACCATCCAGCCGATCGAAACCAACAAGGGCATCAGCGTGGCGCGCAGCCGCCTGGCCGGGCTGCTCAATCGTCCGCTGTACGATCTGGACCGGCTCGACCTCTCGGCCACCAGCACCCTGCAGGGCGAACTGCAAACCCAGGCCACCGCCTACCTCAAGCGCCTGGCCGACCCGGTCTATGCCGCTGAAATCGGCCTGATGGGCGAACGCTTGCTGACCCCCACCAGCACCACCCAGGTGCGCTACAGCTTCACGCTGTTCGAACTGACACCGGATGGTTCGCGGGTGCGGGTACAAACCGACAGCACCGACCAGCCGTTCGATATCAATGAAGGCAGCAAACTGGAACTGGGCTCCACGGCAAAAATGCGCGTGCTCACCACTTACCTGCAAATCATTGCCGAGTTGCACGAAAAATATGCCGATATGAGCGTCCCGGAACTGAAGAAAATCGAGGTGCCGGAGCAGGATCGCCTGAGCCGCTGGGTCGTCGATTACCTGATCCAGAACAAGGACCACAGCCTGCAACCCATGCTCGGCGCCGCACTGGATCGCAAGTACTCCGCCAGCCCCGGCGAAGCGTTTTTCACCGGCGGCGGTTTGCACACGTTCAATAACTTCCGCAAGGAAGACAACGGCCGCAACCCGACCCTGCGCGATGCCCTGCGTGAGTCGATCAACCTGCCGTTCATTCGCCTGATGCGCGACCTGGTGCGCTACACCACGTATTCCGGCGTCAACAACCGGGCCGAATTGCTCAAGGACGACCGTGACCCCCGACGCCAGGAATACCTGGCGTCCTTTGCCGACCGCGAAGGCACGTCGTTCCTGCTCAAGTTCTGGAAGAAATACAAGAACAAGGACACCCAGGAGCGGCTCGAGACTTTCCTCGACAGCATGCGCCCGACCCCCATCCGCTTGGCCGCCGTGCACCGTTACCTGTTGCCGAACGCCAGCCAGCAAAGTTTCAACAACTTTGTGCGTTCGCACCTCAATGGCGAAAAGGTCACCGACAAAGAGAAGCTCACCGACGAGCGCCTCGAACGCCTGTACCTCGCCTATGGGCCCGGCACCTACGACCTGCCCGACCAGGGCTTCATCGCCAAGGTCCACCCGCTGGACCTGTGGATGATGGGCTACTTGCTGACCCACCCGGACGCCACGTTCAAGGACATCGTCAAAGCCAGCCAGTTCGAACGCCAGGAAGTCTACAGCTGGCTGTTCAAGAGCCGTCACAAGGGCGCCCGGGACAACCGTATTCGCACCATCCTGGAGATCGAAGCCTTCCTCGACATCCACCAGCGCTGGCAGAAAGTCGGCTATCCGTTCGATCACCTGGTGCCATCGCTGGCCACTGCCATCGGCAGTTCCGGTGACCGGCCGGCGGCGTTGGCAGAGCTGATCGGCACCATCCTCAACGACGGCGTGCGCATGCCGACGCTGCGCATCGACAGCCTGCACTTCGCCGCGAACACGCCCTACGAAACCAAACTGATCAACGACCCGGATGTCGGCAAACGGGTGATGCCTTCCGAAGTCGCCACGGCCATGCGCGAAGCCTTGTCGCAAGTGGTGGACGCCGGTACAGCCAAACGCGTCGCCGGCAGTTTCATCACCCCCGATGGCAAGCCGTTGGCCATGGGCGGCAAGACCGGCACCGGCGACAACCGCATCGAAGCCATCGGTTCAGGCGGACGGATCCTGAGTTCGAAGTCGATCAACCGCACGGCGACCTTCGTGTTCTACATCGGTGACACCCATTTCGGCACCCTGACCGCCTTCGTGCCGGGACGCACGGCCGAGGCCTTCAAGTTCACTTCCGCACTGCCGGTGCAAGTGCTCAAAGGCATGGCGCCGATTCTTACCCCCTATTTGCAACCAGGGAGCAATACACAGTGCCTGCCCGTAGAGGTGGCACGGCGTTGAGCAACGAAGGTAGTAATTAATAATTTTCGGCATGGAAAATTCCGCTGTTTCGTCCAGACGAACAGCGGTTTAACCACAAGAATTCAGACTTTTACTTTGGGCGATGGAAGATAGGCTGGTGACTTCCATCATTGCTCAAGGATTGAAAGCACGATGTCTGATTTACAAGGAAGTGCCGCCGAGAACAAAGGCCACCACTACGACTTTATAAAAAGCCGTATTCCCGACACCTTCAAAAAAGCCTCAGTGCGCAGAGTCAAGGAACTCAGTGCCCGCCGAACAGGGCCAAATCAATGGCTATTCACTGCCTCCAACACGAGTCACAACTTACTGCGAGACGCTAACCTGAAACTTTGGGAATCACAAAGCCAGGTGGATACAACGCTTGATGGGCTACAGGATGTCTATACCTTCGCCGAACCCTTGCTAAGCGCCGCCCTGAAAGAACAGTACGGCGTCGACGATGATGTTAGAACAACTTACTTGCATCTTTACCTCCCCAAGGAAAGACCCTGGTATGCCGCCAACCTATCCAAGGGGGTGGTGACCCGCAAGGTTTCACTGCTTGATGCTGCACTGCATAACTTCGCCGAATCGGAAACCTGCGAAGCGGATTCCGACTTCATCAGCCAGCCCGATGAACGCGGCCACTTCGATATCAAGCCGATCAAGAAAAAAATGTCCATCGCCCAGTTCCAGACCCTGTGTCGCGAACTGGACATTGGCTCGCGTTATACCGAACACCTTGAAAGTTATTTGCTGTCCGATAATCCGGTTGCCCAGGCTTGGCTGCAAATCAAAGTGATCGAGAGTCAGAAGGCCGCACTCACAGCGGCGACGCATCTGGCGCAGATGACTGGCGACATTACGCACGATACCCGCGAGCTGATGCTGTCCATGATCGATGGCCAGCGCACGCTCACCCTCAAGGGCAAGATCGTGCAATTCGGCGAGCTGTCTCTTCTGGACACTCCCTTGACCGGCATCGTGCTGATATCAGCGGATCTGAACAAGACCGAGGATACCGTCCCGGTGATCGCCTACGTTCCTCAGGATCCCGAGCATCCGCTCAAGGAATACCCCTCGGTCACCGCCTTCATGAATGAGCTGGCTCGCCAATTTCGCGACAACGACTTCATCGAATCATCACAAATGACCTATTGCCAGTTCTTCAGCCAGTTCGTCGCCCAGCCACAGCGCGGGCACTTCTTTGCCGAACTCCAGCAACGCCTGTTCACGGTCACGCAACACGAAAAACAGGCACTGGACCAACGCCCGGTGTGGCGACAGGAGCCGGTGGATAACCCCAGGCTGCAATTGAGCGTCACTGCGATGACAGGCGATGTCTGGACCCACCTCTACCAGCAGAAACTCAACAAGATTCTCAATGACGCCAGGCACATTGCCGTCTCCACCGCCGACACGGATAGCGATGCCCGCTGGGCCTGGTGGGACAACTTCAAGAAAATCGTCTCGGACATCTTCAACTTCGCCCTGATGATCGTCACCCCGTTCGTCCCCGGCCTGGGCGAAGTGATGATGGTGTACACCGCGTACCAGATCACCAGCGACGTCATCACCTCCATCGTCGACCTCGCCGAAGGGCAGTGGATCGAAGCCGCCGAGCATGTCATGGGGGTGGTCACCGACATCATCCAGCTGGCAGCCTTCGCCGCAGGCGCCGAGATCGGCAAACTCGCGCGCCTGAAACTCTCGACCTTGATCGAGGGCATGAAGCAAGTGCAACTGCCCGATGGCCAACCGCGGCTGTGGCACCCCGACCTCAAGCCCTACGAACAGCCGGATCTCCAGTTGCCCGTCACTTCCCTTCCCGATGAGCAAGGCCTGCATACCCACGAGGACCAGAAAATCCTGGCGCTGGAGGACAAACATTACGCCGTGCAACAGGAACCGCTCACGGGCAACTACCGCGTCAAGCATCCAGGCCGCGCCGACGCCTATCAACCCGAGTTGAAACACAACGGCCAGGGCGCCTGGACCCACGAAGCCGAGAACCCCCGAGACTGGGAAGGCTCGACGTTGATGCGGCGCCTGGGGCACAGCGTGGCGGATCTGAGCGACATCGAACTCGAACAAGTCCGGACGACCAGCGGCACCGAGGACAACGCCCTGCGCAAGATGCACATGGACAATGCGCCGCCACCGCCGCTGCTGACCGACAGCCTCAATCGTTTCAAGATCCACAAGGACGTCGCCGGGATCGGCGAACGCATCCGCAACGGCCAGCCGCTTGACCCATCCTCCTACTGGTTCGAAAACCTCCCGACTTCGCTCGAAGGCTGGCCTGCCGACAAGGCGCTGAAGGTGTATGCCGATGCCAGCCAGACCGGAAGCTTTCGACAGTATGGAAACCCCGACGCGAGCCCCGGGCAGACACTCGCCACCGATCTCTCCCAGGTCATGGGCGCAAAGCTGCCAGAGAGCATTCTGGCCTTTCTTGATGAGGACGAACTCGGGCACTTGTTCGGCCGCCGAGTCCCCAAGGATGAACAGCTGCAAGCGCTGCGCAATCTATTGGCCGATGAAGCGGAGTCGCTGAAAACCGAGATTTTCAATCAGCGGTACCAGGCCAGTGAACGGTCGGATAACCCGCAGGTGCAGCAGCTCGTACAAAGCGCTCCGACGCTGCCGCGCAGTGCGGCGCAAAAGCTCTTGGGCCAAGCTGGCCAAGCTGATCTTACGCGCATGAAACAGGAACAACGCGTGCCCCTGGACTTGAAAAGCCAGGCCCGTGAAGCGGCATTCGAAGCGCGCACCAGCCATGCCTATGAAGGTTTCCATGACGATGCCCTGCTGACACCCGACACTGAAAGTCTGGCGCTCAATGCGCTTAGAATCCACTCCGACACCTTCAGCGATTTACGCGTCGAAGTGCGTGACGCTACGTTTGACGGGGCATTGCGGTGCAGCGTTGGCAGCGACGAGGCCACAACCCTTCGGACCCTGATCAGGGATGAACATGGTAAGTACGAGGTGCACGACGGCACTAACAAAACCTTGCACGAAAGCGACGACTTCTACGACTCGGTGCTCTACGCCTTGCCGGCGGAAAAACGCACGCAACTGGGCTATCGGACGGGTCAGGGCAGGCAGTTCAAACAATGGGTGATGGCAAAAACCGAAGCACCCAGCGAGCGCCGCACAGCACTACTTGAACCACCGATTCGCCCGGTCGCAGCCCCGGAAACAGTCACCCTTCTTCGGGGGCCCATGATCTCCAGGATGCCAGCGACCTTGAAAGAACGCGTGCAGGATCTTTATCCCCGATTGACCGAACAGGAGGTCGATACGTTTGTTCAATCTCTTGGCGACTCGCACGACCAGGCGCTTGAGACGGTCCGGCGGCTTGAGCGTGAACTGGACACGCTTCGCCAAACGCTTGACCAATGGAGTTTCGGTCAAGTCGACGCCTGGCACCCGACTCGACAAGATTTCATTTCCCGCGGAGGAAAGCACATTGCAGACCGGATCCTGGAATGCTTCGAAAGAAAACCAAGCGTCTTTGGCGAACGCAGCGCCACCGTTGATGGGGGTTATGCACTGGATTTGTCGACAGAGCTCAGCCGTTACGATCTGGAGTACTGGTGGAAAAAACTGCCCGACATCAAGTACTACCTCGACCAGATAACCACCCTGAGCCTGGACCGTACAAGGTTTGCGACGGACGCCGGTGGCTTGTTGAAAGACTTTCCTCGTCTTTCTCAGCTCAGCGCTGCGCACTGCGAACTGACCGAACTCCCGGAAGGGATTGGCAAGATGCACTCGCTGCAAACACTGCGCCTGACAGATAACCAGATTACATTGACACCCACGGCGGTGGAGCAGCTGAGGAACCTGACTCGCATGGAAACGATCAGGCTCGATGACAACCCTCAGCTAGGGCTGCAGCCAAACGTCGAGCGCATGCCCAGACTGAAAACCCTGGGTTTGAGCAATACCGGTGCGACCACATGGCCTGAAGGCCTGTTCAAGAAACGCCGGCCGAGGGACTTCTTTCTCAACCTGCTGGAAAACCCACTGAGTGAAATACCCAGCGTGATCCCGGGCTCCGATGACGCCTACGTCGTCGCACGCGCGCGACTGGATGCACCTCGCCTTTCGGACGCCAATCGTAGTGCCTACGAAAGCTATCGCCGATCAGTCGGACTGAGTGCCACCCAGGCCTATTCCGCCGCGGCTGAGCGCGCGATCGAACAATGGCCGATACCAGAGGACTCCAGATGGTGGGGCGAAAACACCACAGGGCTGCACGGATTCCGAGTGGAAGCCTGGCATGACTTGATGGCTGAACCGGGAAGCCAAGGTTTTTTCGAACTGATTCAGAAACAGACCCTCTGCGCCGATTACCAGGCAGGGGGGGCGTTGCGCAAGCAACTATCGAATCGCGTGTGGCGCATGATCGAGGCGATGAACCTGGACAGCAGGCTGCGCAAGGAGCTGTTCGAAATAGCCACGGCCCCCACCACTTGCGCCGACGCCGGTGCGCAGGTGTTCAACCACATGGGAATCAAGGTGCTCGTCAGCGAAGCGTATGCCCTGTCCGCATCGCCTGCGAAACTTGAAAGCAGGCTGGTGCTCCTGGCAAAGGGCGCTGCCCGCCTGGCACGTGTGGATGACATTGCACGGGCGGATTTCGGCAGCAGGTCCGGCAATCCCGATGAGGTCGAGGTGTACCTGGCGTACGAAACCGGCCTGGCTCAGCGCCTCGGTTTACCCTGGCAATCCGCAGCGATGCTGCATCGAGATATTGCCGGTGTCTCCCCCCGCACGCTTGAGTCAGCCTTTAACACCATCGTATCCATGGAAGAAGGCGACGGCCTGGTCAACGACATGCTCGAGCAACCGTTCTGGGAAAAATACTTGCGCGACACCTACCCAGACGAGTTTCGCCGCAATGCCCGACGCTTCCAGACCAGGTCCGACTTGCTCGATCAGCTGCGCGACGCTCAGCATGCCTGGGTCGATTCAAGTGGATCGGAGCCCGCGCAAC
The DNA here is from genome assembly GCF_028823535.1 of Pseudomonas serbica. Lineage (GTDB taxonomy): Bacteria > Pseudomonadota > Gammaproteobacteria > Pseudomonadales > Pseudomonadaceae > Aquipseudomonas > Aquipseudomonas serbica. Next base: position 171,886 of record NZ_JAQIYM010000009.1, read on the forward strand.
GGGAGCCGTTGGAAAAACGAGTGAAAGACCTCTGTGGACAACTTGGCATCGCGCAAGGTATCGCACTCACCGATGAACCCATGACCGATGAGGTGTATGACGGTTTGCTCAACGACATCGGTTACGAGGAAAAGCAATTGAGCAGAAACTTGACCCGCGCGGCGCTGCAAAAAGCCGGGCAGTCATGATCGAGTAACCAGCCCCTGAAGGCGCGATGAATCGCCCTCAGGGGCCCCCGCCTCAACCGACTTCCGAATCCCAGATAACCGTGACGCGTCCTGAATACTGACGCTGTTGCCCGGGGCGAATCATCTCGCCGACTACACTTGCAGGGATATCGAAATGCAGGGTTCCTGGCTTGCGATCCACATAGAACCCTGGCAAAAAGATCTGCATGACACCACCGTTGCGCCGTAATGGCAGGCGATTGACAGGTTGTCCTGCGATGTTCGTCAAGCCAGCAGGCAGGCTCACGCTGACATTCAGTGGTGCGACATGACCGCTCAGAGGATCGCTCACCGCGCAGGTCTGACCGTCCAGGCTGTATTCACACTCCATCTGCATCTTGAAACGCGAACTGGCGGAAATATTGAAGGTCTGGTCGCGGAACAGGCGCGTCGGTTTTCGACCCTGTGTGAGCCAGGATTGCCAGCCGCCTTCGGGCACCAGTTCCACGCGATTACCGCCCGGTGGTACATCGACCTTGAGGGTGTGCAGCACGCTCAACTCGAAATTCAATGCCAGGAAATTACTGCTGGGCAGCATGACGTCGCCCATGTCGAAATCCGCCCCAGGGCCGAGGGTGTAGGTCAGCTGTCCAATGTATTTTCCCGAGGACATGCCCAACGGGTTAGGCGTTACCAGTTCATAGGCAAAATCCAGGTACTGGTAGCGCAGCCAAGGCACATTGAACCTGGCCTGTTTTACGCAAGCGCCTTCTCTAGGCGTTCTCCAGAAAAAGCGATACCGGGTCGGACTGAAAAAACCCATACCGCTGTAACCGCAGGGAGCGGGTGCGTAGACCCAACTGCTGCCCCACAGTTGATTGTGGGCAAGCCGATAGTCATTACCCCCACCCACCAGCTTGATCACGTCATCAGATTCGGCGGCGGAGCCAAAACCGGCGATACGCACTTGTACGTCTTCCTGTTCACCCGTGGCCTCGTGAATGACGGTTAACGTTCTCCACTGCGCCGGAACCTTTATGTACGCTCCCTGACGTGGATTCTCATGGTTGGCCATGATCGGCCTGCTGGAATTGAACTGAATCGGGACCTGCAAGCTAAACATCGCATTTTCTTGACATTGCGCTGGGTAGCTGCCGCAGTAACCACTTGACGGCGTATCGTTTTTGAATTTATTGCGCTGCGGGTTCGCCGAGTCCGGCTTGAACGAGGCCTGAATCGACACCTCCGCAGCCCCTGCCGATGTCAGCCACAGCGACACAAAAACACCCACGCTCGCCCATCGCTTGAACAACTGAAAACGCTTCATCCCTTTAGCCTCATTCCTTTTCGTTTCTACAAAAGGCTACTAAACCTCCGAATCCCAGATGACGGTCACGCTTCCGGAATACTGTCGCTGTTGCCCGGGGCGAATCATCTCGCCCACGTCACTTGCAGGAATTTCGAAATGTAGCGTTCCCGGTTTCCGATCCACATAAAGCGCTGGCTGGAACAACTGCGTGCCACTGCCATCGAGTCGTAGCGGCCTGCGATCGACCGATTGCCCGTCTGTATCCGCCAATCCATGGGGCAGGCTCACGCTCACGTTCAGTGGCACGACGTGACCTGACAGCGGTTCTCGTAACGAACAGGTCTTGCCGTCCTGGGTGTATTCACACTCCATCTGCATCTTGAAACGCGAACTGGCGGAAATGTTGAAGGTCTGGTCGCGGAACAGGCGCGTCGGTTTTCGACCCTGCGTGAGCCACGATTGCCAGCCGCCTTCGGGCATCAGTTCCACGCGATTACCGCCCGGTGGTACATCGACCTTGAGGGTGTGCAACACGCTCAACTCGAAATTCAATGCCAGGAAATTACTGCTGGGCAGCATGACGTCGCCCATGTCGAAATCCGCCCCAGGGCCGAGGGTGTAGGTCAGCTGTCCAATGTATTTTCCCGAGGACATGCCCAACGGGTTGGGCGTTACCAGTTCATAGGCAAAATCCAGGTACTGGTAGCGCATCCAGGGCACATTGAACCTGGCCAGTTTTACGCAAGCGCCTTCTCTAGGGGTTTTCCAGAAAAAACGATACCAAGTCGGATTGTAAAAACCCACACCGCTGTAACCGCAGGGAGCGGGCGCGTTGACCCAACTGCTGCCCCACAGTTGATTGTAGGCAAGCCGATAGTCATTACCCCCACCCACCAGCTTGATCACGTCATCAGATTCGGCGGTGGAGCCAAAACCGGCGATACGCACTTGTACGTTCTCCCGTTCACCCGTGGCCTCGTGAATGACGGTTAACGTTCTCCACTGCGCCGGAACCTTTATGTACGCTCCCTGACGTGGATTCTCATGGTTGGCCATGATCGGCCTGCTGGAATTGAATTGAATCGGGACCTGCAAGCTAAACATTCCATTTTGTTGACATTGCGCTGGGTGGTTGCCGCAGTAACCACTAGACGGCGTATCGTTTTTGAATTTATTGCGCTGCGGGTTCGCCGAGTCCGGCTTGAACGAGGCCTGAATCGACACCTCTTCAGCTCCCGCCGAAGACAGCCACAGCGAAAACAAAATAGTCACGCCCACATATCGCTGGAACACTTGAAAACGGTTCATCCCTTTAGCCTCATGGAATCGGGGCTCAAGCCCCTGGCATGACCGCGTTGAAGATCATGTTGACGTTGCCAAAATAATTGCCGGGCTTGTAAACCCCATCGGCCGGCGGCATCGGCAGGATTTCCAGCAGCACGCGTTTGCCGGAAGCGGCGTCGCTCAGGGAAACCACTTCGCTGCTTTGCTGCTCGCTCAACAGCTTGCCGTTGAACAGCACCCGCATATCAATGTCGTGGGCGGCGGTGCCGTTGGACAGGTAGGGGCGGCCTTCAAGCCGGGCTTCGATCGAACCGGCTTCGTTCCTCACATCGAAATACTTGCGCAAACCGCCCAGGGTCGACGACGTGAGATTCCACGGCAATTGCTGCTCGCGGTGGATCCAGCCGGGGTCGGCCGGGATCACATAGAACGCCAGGGAGGGGATGGTCACGACCACGTCGAAACGATGTTCCTCACGGGCAGAAAAAACCGGCGTGGACGTCCCCGCGGCGATGGCCGAGACAAACACCAGAAGCAGCGATTTGCACATAGTCATCAGCCTTTAACGTCCAGTTTCTTGATGCTTTCACCCTCAACCAGCGTGAAACGGTACTCACGACCCGCCTGCTTCTCGAACTCGAACGTTCGCCCGGCGAGGATGTGATGCTTGGTCGTCGGCTGGCAGTCCTGCTCGTTCTTGACCGAGCAATCCTTGAACTCATCGATCACCACGACGGTGTTGCCGTTGTTGCGGATTCGATAGGTGCCCGCCGCGTTTTCTATCGCGCTTTCGAAGCGTGTGGCCTTGGGCCGTACGAAAAACACTGCGCCGTAACCCGCCAATACGTTGACCCCGGCAGAGAGGGTTTTCTTATAGTCCTCACGCTCCTCGCTGGAGACGGCGAATTCGTCTTCCTTTTCGGGCACCACCGGGACGAAACGCACGCGGAAATAGCGTTCCTTGTCGCGCTCGCCCATGAACAGCAATCGCGTGCCCTGCATGCCGTTGGCCGGCACGATCAAGCGCGCCGGGCTGGCCATCAAGCCGTCGCGGGATTTGCCGTCGGCCTGGGGCTTGAGGGGCACTTCCTGTGATTTTCCGTCGGCGTCATAGAGGATCTCGAGGATGTTGACCTTGACGAACGCGGTGCTGTCGCCACCGTTGAAAACCCGTTTCAGGTAGGTACTTTTGTCGCCGTCCAGATAGTCGTAGACGGTGCCGATATTGATGCTCGGTGTGGCGTGAGCAGTCTGGGTGAACAAACAAAAACCAAATAATGCCAACAGGCGTTTCATCGTCCTGTACCTCGTTGATTAATCACGTTCTGCCGGGCTATCAACCCGCTGTCCGATCGATAGGATTCACGTCCGCCAACGTATCCGGCGTGCAGCGCAGGTCACCAATCATCAACACGTTGTTTTCAGTGCGGCCATTGCGCGTGTCGAGGCGGAACTGGCACAGCAACTGGTTGCCGTGACGCACTTCCAGGGTCGGTGAGCCGGCGTTCATTTCCATGGAGAAGAAGCCGTCCACTTCGCTCACGCCGCGACTGGCGTGGTTGATGATGTGGTGGCCCTTGAGCGGGTTGCCCTGGGGGTCGATCAGGCGGCCGAGCACGGTCAGGGTTCGCATCACTTTCACCTGGCGATACTCCACGCCGCCCTTGTTCAAGTGATAACTGGAACGGGCCGGCTGGATGGTCGCGGCGGGCACATGATTGCCTTCGAAGTCGAAGCTGACCGAGCTGCTTTTGTAGGCGGTGATCGGCACGAAGTTGCGCCCCGGCCGCAGTACCGCGCTGCCGCCGCTCAAGTCGTCGGCGCGCAGGGCGATGCCATCGATATCCGATTCGACATCGATGATCATGCCGGCACCATCGCGGTGATACTGGCTGGTCATGACTATTTTTTGACCGCCCACGGCCACGGTGCTGTCCAGGTTCAAGCCACCGGTGAGGTCGTTGTTGAAGGACGAACGCTGGATGAAACCGTCGCCACTGACCAGGTCCGATTGCATGCTCGCCATGGCGTTCAACCCGACGCCGTAGGTGTCGGTGATGGCGGTGGCCGAGACGCTTTGCAACAGGTGATCCTGCAGGCTTTTGCGGTAGGTGACCGAGGCGTTGTTATCCCGGCCGCCCTCTCGGGCTGTGCGCGTGCCAATGCTGCCGGAGATCTGCTCACCCGGACCGCCCAAGGCAATGTTGACGCTCAGGTCGACGCCACGATTGCGGTCGTCACCCGAGCTGAAACTGCCGGGTCGGTCGAACAGGGCCAGGCGCCAGTTGGCATCGCTGCCAAACAGTCGGGTGCGCTGGGTCCAGCCCAGGTCCACGCCCGTGCCTTCGGTATTGCCTTCGCTGTGGGACACCCGGGCATTGATCGAGCTTTTGTTGGTGATTCGATGATTCACCGAAAGCGACGAGTTGCTGGTCTGACCGACAAATACATTGCGCTGGCGCACCCGCGTGCCGTCCGGCAGGGTGTCATAGAGCCGGGTGGTGTCGAGCCAGCTGCGGTTGTGACTGGCAACGATGCTGCCACCGCCGTAGGAATACAGCCCCTGCACATCCAGACCGGTGCCGTAGTCTTCAGTCTGGTAGACGTTGGCAAAGAGACTGGCATTGTTGACGATCGACCAATCGACCGAGGTGCCGTACTGAAACGAGTCGCGCACCTGGCGTCCGCTCAACCCCAGGATGACCCGTGGATGCAGCAGGAAGTTGAACGCCGCACCCGCGGTCATGTCGCCATCGTCCTGCTCGTCCCAGTTGCTGAACACTTTGGACTCACGGCCGGCGAACAGGTTGTAGCGCCAGCGTTCTTCGTGATCGCGCCAGTTGCTCGGCTTGTAGACCAACTCCTGGGTGCTGGAGGTGATCTGGCCGTCTTCGATCAGGCGCACTTCCACTTCATAGATGCCACCCGGTAGCGGGCGAGTATCGAGGGTTTGCAACCCGGCGGGCATCGCCTGGGTATTGATCAGCAAACCGTCGCGGTAGATTTCCACCGAGCCCTGGCGATTGGCCGTGACATAAATCGGATACACCGCCGGTTTGGGGTTGTTGATAGCCAGGCTGTCGGAGCTGCCATACATCATGCCCACTGCGGTGTCGGGGCTGGCGCCGAAAGCACGCGGTTGTCGGGTCAGCCCTTCGGACGAGGGCGTGAACAAACCCAGGCGCAGGAAACTGCCTTGCAGTTCGCGCTGGGTGTAGAGCTCGTTCACCGAGTGATAAAGCTGGTTATCCAGACCACCCAGGCGAGACAGTTGAATGTTGACCGCTTGAGTCCAGTTGCCCAGGCTGCTGCTGGCCTCAAGGCCATAGCGCCCACCCAGGTCCTGGTTCTGACCGCCGTTGAGGTTCAACTGATTACGCACGATCAAGCCGGTACTGCCGCCTTCGGGCAAGCTGTAGTAACGCTGTACCTGGTCGTCGCGCTCGGCGTTTTCGGTAAGGATCGAAACCAGTGAGTTTTCCAGGCTGTAGTGCACCGCCACCAGTTGCTCCGGGCAGTTGGCCTGACAGCCGCCCAGCGCTACACCTTGTTTCAGATAGTTCGACCAGGTGTCGCGCTCACTGGGTTTAATCGTACTGTCGCTGATATCCGTGAAATCAACGAGGGTGACGCGATCGTCGCGCGATAACACGACCATCGCCTCACCGAGAAATTGTTGGTCAAGCTCCACGCGCACAGCCAAGGGCACATCAAAAAAATGCTCTTCGAACTCGCTGGGCAAACCCTTGGCTTGTGCCAGCAAACTTCGAGGCGTATTAGCGTTATCCGCTGGCGCGGCCAAGGCCGTTGCGCAGAAAAAAAGGGCAAGCGCCGTCGCGATGGGAGTCATCGGGAACATGGACGAGATTCTCTGGAGATATGTGCGTTAAAACCCGATCGACAGGCAGAAGCAACCTATCGACCGGTAAGTTAACGAATCAGGACAAGTCTTGAATCAGGGCTGTATTACTGGATGCGCGGGATGGCATCAAAGATCACAACCGGAGTGGCGGTGTACAGGCCCGTTTGCGCTGCAGTGGGTTTGGCCGCGGCAATCACCAGGTCAGCCCGCATGCCACCGTTGGACTCGGTATCGCCAACCACTTCCTGAGAAGCGCCGGTCAAGGTAATGCCGTTGAAACTATAGGTCAGAGCAATGTTGCTGCTACCGTTGAACAGGGGTTGTGGCCCGCCTTCCACATAAGCACCGACCGAACCATTGGTGTGTCGAATATCGTAAGTCGCACGCACCGGGTCCAAGGTACCGGACGCCAGGTTGTAGAACATTTTTTCATCTTTACCAAAGTCAGGGTTGACCGGTTGGGCATGGAACACCTGGGTTGGAATGTTGGCGCTGATATTGATGGAGGTGCGCGCTTCTTCCGCAGCGAACGCCATCGAAGAGCTGAGGGCCAGGAGGGTCATCGGGACGGCGATTGCAAACTTCTTGAACATTGTCGAGTACCTGTTTTTTTCAAAGGATTGGTCTGTAGAGAGTTCAAATTAACCGTGCCAACAAGCAGAGTGATGGCATTTCGGTTCAACTTTCGACAGGGAGGATGATCAACCAATTGCCTAAGAAAGTAAGTACGAAAACTCTGCGCAACATGTAGTAAAAGTGACTCACGCAGCTGTAGAAAAAGCAGGCAAAACAGCAAACTACGTTATTTACCCATCAGCCATATCCTACACACAGTTTTAACTGAAAAAGCATGCAGATATAAATTAAAACAACTTCTGTAAGAAGCATACTACTTTGCCCGCAACTAACGGCCAACAACAGTTGCAACACTGATGATTAGTTTAATTACTCTAAAATTACCAGCACTCCCGGCCCCCGCCTGACCGGTGGAGAGCCGTTGCCCTCCCGACCGTCGGTCAAAAAAGCTTGCACGCACCATAAGATATATCTTACGTTGTATCTAGACACGACAGGAGAAGGAAAAAATGAGAGACCATCATTCCCCGCACCGCGAACATGGCGACGGTCGCGACGGCTTCGAAAAACGCCCCGGCCGCGAACGCGGCGGTCGCGGTCCACGGGTATTCGCCCCCGGCGACCTGAAATTGCTGTTGCTGGCCCTGATCGCCGAACAGCCCTGCCACGGCTATGACCTGATCCGCCAGATCGAAGGCATGTTCGACGGCGCCTACAGCCCCAGCCCCGGCGTGATCTACCCCACCCTGACCTTTCTGGAAGAAAGCGAAATGATCCAGGGCGATGCCCAAGGTGGAAAAAAGCGCTACAGCGTGACTGACGCCGGTCGCCAGTCCCTGAGCGAGCAGGCGGTCGCCCTTGAAGGCGTGCGGGTGCGCATCGATGTGAGCAAACGCTCGCTGCGCGGCCATGATCGCCCCCCGGAAATCCACGAGGCAGTGCATAACCTGCGCCATGCCCTGCAACTGCACCATGGCCGCTGGAGTGCGCAAGAAATCCAGCGCGTTGCCACCCTGCTCAACAACACCGCCAAAGCCATTGTCGACGGCCCTGCCGTTCAGGCTCGCCAGGAGATCGCCGAGTGACCACAGTCGATACCTCAACCATTCACCGTGTCATGCACGAAATCAAACGTCGCCGCCTTGAAGTCTTGCGCGTCGTCGACCTGACCCCGCGCATGCGCCGCATTACCCTGGGCGGGCCTGAGCTGGCCGGCTTCATCAGCCTCGGCACGGATGACCACGTCAAGCTGCTGTTCCCGCAGAACGCGGCACAACAGGCGGCGCTGGACACCCTGGTGCTCGGCGCCGGCAAGGACAACGGCGCGATGCCGGCCATGCGCGACTACACCCCGCGCCGCTATGATCTGGATACTCTGGAGCTGGACATCGATTTCGTCCTGCACGGCGACGGCCCTGCCTCGACCTGGGCCGAACAGGCTCAACCCGGGCAGTTCCTGCACATCGGCGGGCCACGGGGTTCAATGATCGTGCCGGATATCTTCGACAGCTACCTGCTGATCGGCGACGAGACCGCCCTGCCCGCCATCGCCCGACGCCTTGAAGGCCTGGCCGCCAATCGGCGCGCACTGGTAATTGTCGAAGTGGAAAACGGCAAGGAACAGCAAGTGCTGCACAGCCCTGCCGAGGTCAATGTGATCTGGGTGCTGCGCGAAGGGGGTAAAGATCACTTGTTGAGCACCGTGCGCCAGATCCAGGTGCCCACGGGCAATCTGTATGCGTGGGTGGCGACCGAGAGCAAAGTGTCGCGGCAGATTCGTCGTGTGTTGCTCGATGAGCATGGGCTGGATGAGCAGTTCGTCAAAGCCGTGGGTTACTGGCGGCTGGATGACACTGACCAGGAGTGACCGGCTTCAGGCCCTATCGCCAGCAGGCTGGCTCCCACATTGGATCTGTGTACACCACACCCTTGTGGGAGCCTGCTACAAATCCAGGCCTTTGGCGCGACGCCCCAGCCACCGATCCCACCCGATCAGCAGCAACGCAATCAAGACAAACCCTGCCAACAATCCACCGGCATTGATGAACACCTGTGGATAACCCAGTTTCTCGACATCGATGAACGGGTAGGGATACACCGCCAGCACATGCCCTCGCAGCAGCGAATAGGCGAAGTAGACCAACGGATAGATCACCCACAACCCGATGTGTTCCGGCCGCAGCCGGCCCTTGGGCACGCAACGCCACCAATACAGCAGAAACAGCAACGGCATCACATCGTGCAACAGCTCATCGGCCAGCCACTGCCAGCCTTCTGGATGCCACAAGTGCCGCAACAACAGGTTGTAGGCCAGGCTGACCAGAGCGATGCTCACGGCAACGCCACTGCTGACCCACGGCTGCAGGAACCAGCGCCGCGCCGCCGACTCGCGGGACGTCGCTGCACAGGTCAGCACGGTCGCCACCAGGGTGTTGCTCAGCACGGTGAAATAGCTGAAGAAACTCACCAGGCCACCCAGCAGACTGGCGCCGATATTCCAGCGTGCAAAAAAAATCAGGTACAGCTGAATACTCAGTCCGGCCCAGCCAAGCACGGCCGCCAGCGTGAACAAGCGTCGCTGCATGCCTTGCGCAGGGGGCATGTCAGACCGGGCGCTTGGTGCGCATCAGTTTCACGTACAAGCGCTCGACCTTCTCCCGCGCCCACGGGGTTTTACGCAGGAACGTCAGGCTCGACTTGATGCTCGGATCGCTCTTGAAGCAACGGATATCGACGCGCTCGGCCAACCCTGACCATTCGTAATGGGTCACCAGTGCATTGAGGATCTGTTCCAGGGTCACGCCGTGCAGCGGATCGGGGTTGTGTTCGTTCATGCCGGGCCTTCGAGCAGAGTGGGAATTGGAAGCCGCGCACCTTACGTTAAATGTAGGTGAAACGGAAAAGATCGCAGCCTTCAGCAGCTCCTGCAGGACTGTTACCGAATTCGAAAGGATGCATGTCAGTAAAAGCCCTTCCTCTATTTGTAACAGAACATTATCCTTACGCCCGCCATAGCTGAAACGCTTCTGCCATGCGCTTTACTTGCGCCGTTTACGTTCATCCTCCAAAAAAAGATCAAGAATTTCTTCCCTATGCCTGATTTTCCATTTTCTAAAGACAGCGCTGTCTTTACGCCTGCTGCGCGCCTGAAAGCCCTGAGCCTGTTCACAGGCCTGGGCGCTTTCAGCCTCGCTACCTGTACCCCGGCGGCACCGGCCTTTGACAGCGACTCACCCTGGATGCTCGGTGACTGGAACGGCACCCGCAGTGAACTGTCGGCAAAGGGTTATGATTTCAAGCTCGACTACACCGGCGAAATGGGCAGCAACCTGCAGGGCGGCTACGACCATGATCGCACCGCTCGCTACAGCGACCAGTTCGCGCTGGGCACACACCTGGACCTGCAGAAAATCCTCGGCTGGAACGACGCCGAGTTCCAGCTGACCATCACCAAGCGCAGCGGCAACAACATCAGCAACGACCGGATCAACGACCCACGGGTCGGCGGTTTCACCTCGGCACAGGAAGTCTGGGGCCGTGGCCAGACTACGCGCCTGACGCAGATGTGGTACCAGCAGAAGTTCCTCGACCAGACACTCGACATCAAGGTCGGCCGCTTCGGCGAAGGCGAAGATTTCAACAGTTTTCCCTGCGACTTCCAGAACCTTGCGTTCTGTGGCTCCCAGGTCGGCAACTGGGTGGGCGACATCTGGTACAACTGGCCGGTCAGCCAGTGGGCGATGCGGGTCAAATATCACCTGACGCCCGAGTTGTACGCGCAGGTCGGCGCCTATGAGCAGAATCCGTCGAACCTCGACCGCGACAATGGCTTCAAGCTCAGCGGCAGCGGCACCCAAGGCGCCATCCTGCCGGTGGAACTGGTGTGGACGCCAAAGCTCAACGGTCTGCCGGGTGAATACCGTGCCGGCTACTACTACAGCAACGCCAACGCCACCGATGTCTACAAGGACAGCCACGGCCAGCCTGCCGCCCTGAGTGGCGAGGCGTACCGCAGTGCATCGAGCAAGCACGGTGTGTGGCTGGGCATTCAACAGCAGGTCACCAGCATCGCCAGCGACCATTCCCGCGGCCTGAGCCTGTTCGCCAACGGCACGATGCACGACAAGAAAACCAACGCCATCGACAACTATGTCCAGGCCGGCCTCGTCTACAAAGGCCTGTTCGACGCCCGCGCCCGGGATGACATCGGCTTTGCCATGGCCCGCGTGCACGTCAACCCGGCGTATCGCAAGAATGCCGAGGCGAGCAATCAGGCCAAGGCGGTCTTCGACTACGACGACCCGGCCTTCCTGCCGCCGCAGGACACCGAGTACAGCGCCGAACTCTATTACGGCGTGCACGTCACGAACTGGCTGACCGTGCGCCCGAACCTGCAATACATCCGCCATCCCGGTGGCGTGAACGACGTCGATGACGCCTTGATTGGCGGGATCAAGATCCAGTCGTCGTTCTGACCCACACCACTCCCCCTTGGAGGAGCTGGCTTGCCAGCGAAGGCGGCGTATCAGTCGACACCTATGCCAACAGACACACCGCTTTCGCTGGCAAGCCAGCTCCTACAAGGACTGCGTGAACCCAATAGATTTATCTGAACCATGCCCACGCAGGATCGTCATCTACAGTGAACCTGCGCGGGACCACTTGAAACGTTACGGAGAACCACACTATGAGCACTGAGGGTGCTTTGAGTCGAAGCCGTCTATTGCCGACCCTGCTCGGCATACTGCTTCTGCTAATGGGCCTGGCCATGCTGGCCGGCGGGATCAAGCTGAGCATGCTTGGCGGCTCACTGTACTACCTGCTGGCCGGTATCGGCCTGGCGCTGAGCGGCATCCTGCTGATCGCCGCGCGTCGTGCCGCACTGGGCCTTTATGCACTGGTGCTGTTCGCCAGCACCGTTTGGGCACTGTGGGAAGTCGGCCTCGACTGGTGGCAGCTGGTGCCGCGCCTGGCGATGCTGTTCGCGCTGGGCCTGGTCATGTTGCTGCCGTGGTTCCGTCGTCCACTGCTGCGTGATGGCGCCGCCCCCCTGGGCACCGGCGCCCTGAGCGTGGCCGTGGTGATCGCCGGCGCAACCGCCCTGGCCAGCCAGTTCACCCACCCGGGTGAAATCAAGGGGCAACTGGACCGCGACAGCGTGCCGGGCATGACCAACACCGCCCCGGCCATGCCCGACGGTGACTGGAACTCCTATGGCCGCAGCGCCCATGGTGACCGTTACTCGCCGCTGGCGCAGATCACCCCACAAAACGTCAACAAGCTGGTACCGGCCTGGACCTACCGCACCGGTGACCTGCCTGGGCCGAACGATCCGGGCGAAACCACCGCCGAAAACACCCCGCTGAAAGTCAACGGCATGCTCTACGTGTGCACGCCGCACAGCCAGGTGATCGCGCTGGACCCGGACACCGGCAAGGAAATCTGGCGTTTCGATCCGAAGCTGTCGACGCAGAATGCGGCGAACTTCAAGGGTTGGGCGCACATGACCTGCCGTGGCGTGACCTATCACGATGACGCGGTGTATGCCTCCGAGCAGAGCCCGACCGGTTCGGCCAGCCCGGCCCCGGCCAGCGCTTGCCCGCGCAAGATCTTCCTGCCGACCGCCGACACGCGCCTGATCGCACTGAACGCCGACACCGGCAAGATGTGCGAAGATTTCGGCGACAAGGGCCAGGTCGACCTGCGCGCCAACATCGGGGGCTTCACGGCCGGTGGCTACTACTCCACCTCGCCACCCGCGGTCACCAAGGACCTGGTGGTGATTGGCGGCCACGTCACCGACAACGTCTCCACCGACGAGCCAAGCGGCGTGATCCGCGCGTTCGGCGTGCACACCGGCAAACTGGTGTGGAACTGGGACAGCGGCAACCCGGACGACACCACGCCGATTGCCGAAGGCAAGACCTACACGCGCAACTCGCCGAACATGTGGTCCATGTTCGCGGTCGATGAAAAACTCGGCATGCTGTACCTGCCGATGGGCAACCAGACCCCGGACCAGTTCGGCGGCGCGCGTACGCCTGAATCTGAACTGCATGCGGCCGGCCTGACCGCCCTGGACATCGCCACCGGCAAAGTACGCTGGCACTTCCAGTTCACCCACCATGACCTGTGGGACATGGACGTCGGCGGCCAGCCGACCCTGATGGACCTGAAAACCGCTGACGGCGTGAAGCAGGCCGTCCTGGCGTCGACCAAGCAAGGCAGCATCTACGTGCTGGACCGCAGCACCGGCCAGGCCATCGTGCCAATCAACGAAGTGCCGGTGCCGCAAGGCGCGGTGGAAGGCGACCACACCTCGCCAACGCAACCGAAATCCGACCTGAACCTGATGCCGCCGCCGCTGCAAGAGCGCGACATGTGGGGCGTGACGCCGTTCGACCAGCTGATCTGCCGGATCGACTTCAAATCCATGCGCTACGACGGCCCGTTCACCCCGCCGTCGCTGCAGGGTTCGATCGTCTATCCCGGTAACTTCGGTGTGTTCGACTGGGGCGGAATCTCGGTTGACCCGGTGCGCCAGATCGCTTTCGTGAACCCAAGCTACATGGCGTTCAAATCGAAGATGATCCCGGCCGCCGAAATCGCCGCCCAAGGCCCGCGCAAAAGCGAAACCGAAGGCGTGCAGCCAAACAAAGGCGCGCCGTACGGCGTGGTCCTCGAAGCCTTGCTGTCGCCAATGGGCCTGCCGTGCCAGGCGCCGGCGTGGGGCTACGTGGCCGCGATCGACCTGACCACCCATGAAAAAATCTGGATGCACAAAAACGGTACCGTGCGTGACAGCTCGCCGGTTCCGATTCCACTGAGCATGGGCGTACCGAGCCTGGGCGGCACCTTCACCACCGCCAGTGGCGTCGGTTTCCTCAGCGGCACCCTCGACCAGTACCTGCGTGCCTACGACGTGAAAAACGGCAAGCAACTGTGGGAAGGCCGCCTGCCGGCAGGCGCGCAAACCACGCCGATGACCTACACCGGCAAGGATGGCAAGCAATACGTGCTGGTCGTGGCGGGTGGTCACGGCTCGCTGGGCACCAAACAGGGTGACTATGTGATTGCGTACAAACTGTCGGAGTAAGCAATATCCGTAGTTAACGCCAAGGCGACTCTCGCAAGGGGGTCGCCTTTTTTGTGCCTTGAAACCGGCGCTCGGCACCTTGCCTCAACGCCACAGCCGTCTAACATCAAACAAAAGGAAATTTTGTCCCAATCCCCTCAAGTTGAAGGACTCGACTACCGACACAGTACTCATCGGGCAATTGCCCAGACCACAGCAAATCGGCCAAGCTGCAGGCAAAATCCCGCAGGGTGGATTGTCCCTTTGACTGACATCACGGGATTGCCAATACTCATGGCAACTTGATGCTACCCGCACGGAACAAGGAATAACCCTTTGAAGCTGGAACTCAAGAACAGCTTGTCGGTGAAGTTGCTCCGGGTCGTGCTCCTGTCGGCATTGATCGTCGGCGTGGTCTTGAGCTGCGCGCAGATCGTTTTCGATGCCTATAAAACGCGCCAGGCCGTCGCCGGCGATGCCGAACGCATCCTCGACATGTTCCGCGACCCCTCGACCCAGGCCGTCTACAGCCTGGACCGGGAAATGGGCATGCAGGTAATCGAAGGCCTGTTTCAGGATGATGCCGTGCGCCAGGCGTCCATAGGCCATCCCAACGAAGCCATGCTGGCGCAGAAATCCCGTGAGTTGCAGCACTCCAGCAGTCGTTGGCTGACCGACCTGATCCTGGGCAAGGAACGCACCTTCACTACCCAGTTGGTCGGACGCGGCCCCTACAGCGAGTATTACGGCGACCTGAGCATCACCCTCGACACCGCCACCTACGGCAAGGGCTTCATCGTCAGTTCGGTGATCATCTTCATATCCGGGGTATTGCGTGCTCTGGCGATGGGGCTGGTGCTGTACCTGGTCTATCACTGGCTATTGACCAAACCCCTGTCGCGCATCATCGAGCACCTGACCGAAATCAATCCCGACCGTCCCAGTGAGCACAAGATTCCGCTGCTCAAGGGCCACGAGAAAAACGAACTGGGGCTGTGGATCAACACCGCCAATCAGTTGCTGGAATCCATCGAGCGCAACACTCACCTGCGCCACGAAGCGGAAAACAGCCTGTTGCGCATGGCCCAGTACGATTTCCTCACCGGCCTGCCGAACCGCCAGCAATTGCAAACGCAACTGGACAAGATCCTGGTCGATGCCGGCAAGTTGCAACGCCGGGTCGCGGTGCTGTGTGTCGGGCTCGATGACTTCAAAGGCATCAACGAACAGTTCAGCTATCAGACCGGTGACCAGCTGCTGCTGGCCCTGGCCGATCGCCTGCGTGCGCACAGCGGACGCCTTGGCGCCCTCGCCCGCCTGGGTGGCGACCAGTTCGCACTGGTGCAGGCCGATATCGAGCAACCCTACGAAGCCGCCGAACTGGCGCAAAGCATTCTCGATGACCTGGAAGCGCCGTTTGCCCTGGATCATCAGCAGATCCGCCTGCGCGCCACCATCGGCATCACCTTGTTCCCGGAAGATGGCGACAGTACCGAGAAGCTGCTGCAAAAAGCCGAGCAGACCATGACCCTGGCCAAGACTCGCTCGCGCAACCGCTATCAGTTCTATATCGCCAGCGTCGATACCGAAATGCGTCGGCGTCGCGAACTGGAAAAAGACCTGCGCGACGCACTGACGCGCGACCAGTTCTACCTGGTCTACCAACCGCAGATCAGCTATCGCGATCACCGGGTAGTCGGCGTCGAAGCGTTGATTCGCTGGCAGCATCCCGAACACGGGATGGTACCCCCGGACCTGTTCATCCCGCTGGCCGAACAAAACGGCACCATCATCGCCATCGGTGAATGGGTGCTGGACCAGGCCTGCAAACAGTTGCGCGACTGGCACGACCAGGGCTTCAGCGACCTGCGCATGGCGGTGAACCTGTCCACCGTGCAGCTGCACCACGCCGAGTTGCCACGGGTGGTCAACAACCTGTTGCAGATGTATCGCCTGCCCCCGCGCAGCCTGGAGCTGGAAGTCACCGAGACCGGCCTGATGGAGGACATCAGCACCGCCGCCCAGCATTTGCTCAGCCTGCGCCGCTCCGGCGCGCTGATCGCGATCGATGACTTCGGTACGGGTTATTCGTCGCTGAGCTATCTGAAAAGCCTGCCACTGGACAAGATCAAGATCGACAAGAGCTTCGTTCAGGACCTGCTCGATGACGACGACGACGCGACCATCGTTCGCGCCATCATTCAACTGGGCAAGAGCCTGGGCATGCAGGTGATTGCCGAAGGCGTGGAAACCTTGGAGCAGGAGGCCTACATCATTTCCGAAGGCTGCCACGAGGGTCAGGGCTACTTCTACAGCAAGCCCCTGCCGGCGCGGGAACTGAGCGCTTACCTGAGGCAGGCCCAGCGCAGCAACGCCGCCATCCTGTAATCCCTGCAGGAGCGAGCCTGTTCGCTATGGACGTCAGGGCGGCGCGTTTATCCAGACAGCACGCGTTATCGTTAACGTCCATCGCGAGCAGGCTCGCCCCTACCGGTGAATAAGAAATATTTCCAACCACAACCCTTTACACATAATGCGAAAGATTTGCATTATGTCGTCGTTTTGCGCGCTGGACGCGTTATACCACCCCCTCTCGAAGCAGGATGTTCGCCATGATTCGTATGCCTCTGGCTACCGCCAGTCTGTTGGCCATCGCAATTTCCCTCGCCGGTTGCGGTGAAGGCAAAGACAAAGAAAAAGCTGCCGCTCCTGCGCCAGCGGCCAGCACTGCCGCAGCACCGGCTGCTCCAGCGGCTGCACCTGCCGCTGCCAGCAAGGTCGACGAAGCCGCTGCCAAAGCCGTTGTCGCGCATTACGCCGACATGGTTTTCGCCGTTTACAGCGATGCCGAATCCACCGCGAAAACCCTGCAAACCGCCGTCGATGCCTTCCTCGCCAAGCCGAACGCCGACACCCTCAAAGCCGCCAAGGCTGCCTGGATCGCTGCCCGCGTTCCTTACCTGCAGAGCGAAGTGTTCCGCTTCGGCAACACCATCATCGACGACTGGGAAGGTCAGGTGAACGCCTGGCCACTGGACGAAGGCCTGATCGACTACGTCGACAAATCCTACGAGCACGCCTTGGGTAACCCTGGCGCCACTGCCAACATCATCGCCAATACTGAAGTCCAGGTCGGCGAAGACAAGGTCGACGTGAAGGACATCACCCCGGAGAAACTCGCCAGCCTGAACGAGCTGGGCGGTTCCGAGGCCAACGTCGCCACTGGCTACCACGCCATCGAATTCCTGCTCTGGGGCCAGGACCTGAACGGCACCGGCCCTGGCGCCGGCAACCGCCCAGCTTCGGACTACCTGGAAGGCAAAGGCGCCACCGGCGGTCACAACGATCGTCGCCGTGCTTACCTGAAATCCGTGACCCAATTGCTGGTCAGCGACCTGGAAGAAATGGTCGGCAACTGGAAGCCGAACGTGGCCGACAACTACCGCGCCACCCTGGAAGCGGAACCGGCTGAAAGCGGCCTGCGCAAAATGTTGTTCGGCATGGGCAGCCTGTCCTTGGGCGAACTGGCGGGCGAGCGCATGAAGGTTTCCCTGGAGGCCAACTCCCCGGAAGACGAACACGACTGCTTCAGCGACAACACCCACAACTCGCAGTTCTACGATGCCAAGGGCATCCGTAACGTGTACCTGGGCGAATACACCCGTGTCGATGGCACCAAAATGACCGGCGCCAGCCTGTCGTCCCTGGTCGCCAAGGCCGACCCTGCAGCCGACACCGCGCTCAAGGCCGACCTGGCCGCCACCGAAGCCAAGATGCAGGTGATCGTCGATCACGCCAACAAGGGCGAGCACTACGACCAGCTGATCGCTGCTGGCAACACCGCCGGCAACCAGATCGTCCGTGACGCCATCGCATCGCTGGTCAAGCAGACCGGTTCGATCGAAGCCGCCGCTGGCAAACTGGGTATCAGCGACCTGAACCCGGACAACGCCGATCACGAGTTCTGATCAACGCAGGCTAGCCTGTCCAATAAAAATGCCCCGACACGTTCGGGGCATTTTTTTGCCGCTTCGCCAGCCTCAGATGCGGAGAATGAAAATATTGACCGCGCCACCACCCACTGGCCGCTGGATACCGCCGATCAATGTGACCAGGTTGTTGGTGGCTTGCGCTTGAATGAACAACGCACGGGTCGCCGAATCCATCAGGTCAGTCCTTGGACCGACATAGTGGCGGCCTTCGACCACGTCCCCCGCGACGCGTCGTAATGTCAGCCAATACAGCGCCTCACGCCCCGGACGCCTGAAAATCAGTTCGGACACGGCACCGCCAGCGACCAACTCGTAGCGACTGCCGGTCAATCGCTCGATCATCAATGCCCTTAGCGTGCTTCCCGACCTGCTGCTCAGCGCGTCATGCAACAGTAATGGAATCCCGTCAGTGCTGAAATTCAGCCGACTGTAATAACCCGGCAGACTATTGAGCGGCCAAGTCCCATCGTGCGCCCTCGGCGTTCTCGGCAGCATGGACAACGGATCGCCCAGTGAAACACGGTTTCCCACCGGCCAGAAACGCCAGTTCTGCAGGGTTCGTCGCAGAGCCGCGATCCCCCAGCCGGTCAGTCCCGCTGGATTGGCCCGATTGAACAGCACGTTGGCCACCTGCAACTGCGTCGCCGCGGTGAACGTCGGGAACCCGTCTCCCACGTACGCGGCGATACTTTTCTCGAAAGACAAATCAAGCGGATGGACCCACCGGGACAGTGCGCCATTGAACGTCGCCACTCGTGGCTGGCTAAACCGATCAGTCCCAAGCAAGTGCTCGAATTGGGCAAAGGTATTGATCTCAATGGCCGGGTCGTACATGAACACGACACCACTTCTCATGGTTGTCCCTTGCGGCAGGATCGGAAAATAGCGCTCATCGATCTTCACATAGTCGCGCCCGACCAACGCCGGGGCGCCCGCCGTTCGTCGATAGATCCCCATTTCAGCGTTTTGCACCTGAAGTTCGGCGGAATCGATGGTTTGCCCCCAATCGGCAAATTTCTCGTTGGGTGGACGGACTGGGCGCGCCGGAGCGGTAGTCGCTCGACTCGGCCCCGGTGTCGGTTCGATGGGAGCCGGTCGGCTGGCGTCGACAACACTCCCGCCGCTCCACGAGCGCGGCAAATCCAGTCCTCTGAGGCGTAGACGCAAACGTTCAGGAGAAACCGTCAGATACGGGTCGAAGACATTCAGGGTCGAACCTGAGCGCAAGTAATGAACCAGGTTCAACTCAAACTCGCTTTCACGTCCTCGCGGAAAAACGAACGAATCGAATACGCGCCTGGCCTGAGTTTCGTCAAGAAACGGATAGAGATCCCTGAGTGCTCTTTCCGTGAACCCGCCGCCCAACCCGGGCGCATCGCGATGAGTGCCGATTTCCCAGTGCCCTGCCGAATCCCGGCGAATCGGTGAGTAATGCCACTGGATCGGTTTGCGAGCATCCCTGACTCGCCAGGCTTCCTCGAAACCTTCATCCAGGATCGCGTACCAATGGTTTTGGTCACTGAGGAAATAATGCTTTGAACCATCGGGTTTCGACGTCCTGTAGTAGATGCCCTTGCCCTCCCACCCTGGCAAAGGCAACAGACCCTCGGGTTTTTTCCCGAGGGCCATTTCCGGGTTCAACCCTCGAGCGCCGGGAGCGCTTTTCAGTCCGCCACTGACAGAGCGCATGCCGATCACGCCATCGGCCAGCGCCCCGACAAACTCGCCCAATGCCCGGACTACGTGGTGGGCCGCACCGGCCCGATCCCCCAGGTTCGCCGCCTCTACCGCGCTGAAGACAGAAAACAGGCTCCTGGCCAGGCCGATCGGCAGCGTCACCCGCACCGGCAACACCATCGTCAGGACATCGACCGCCGTGGTGGCAATGGCAAGCCCGGTCTCGACATTGGTTTGTTCGGTGGTGGTCACTTGTGCCGCGGCATCGTTGATCGCGAAGTTGACCTCAGTCTCGTAGGCGTCTTCAAAAACGTTGTTCGCGATCCTGGACATGTGAACCATCGAGAAATCGCCCCGGCCTTTCAACGTGGCCAGGACCTGAGGCTGGAACGCCCGCTCTACCCGCCCGACCAGGTATTCACGCCAGTGACTGTTGTGGGTGAAATCTGGCACGAAGCGCTCACCGACAAACTCATGGAACACCCGGCCGCCAGGAGCCTGCGGCGTATACACCACAATCGAGCCGCCAGCCACGGAGGTACGGAACAACAACACCCCGCGCACCCGTTGACCGCGCAGTTTCAAATGCTCTACCACTACCCGATGCCCCTCGACCTCGCGACGCCGATGGTCGTCGACCGGCACATCGAGCACCGCCTGGACCCAGGCGAAACCGCGCGCCAACCTGTCCGGGTAAAAATCGCCATTGATCTTGGCTTCAATGGCGTCCAGGCGCAGCTGCCGCTCCATGGTCCGGACATAATTGCGCTTGCGAAGCGCCGCCCCCGGGGACGTGATCAAGGCGTCCTTCAAAAACGCGTTATGGCTTTGACCGACGTTGAGCCTGCGCACCAGTTCCTTGACCTGCTCGAGACTCAAGCCGGCAAAAGTCTCGGCCGCTTGCGCTGCAAGCATATCCTCGGGCCGCAAGGCTTCATCGGGCTTGTCGCTGCCCTCGGTCTTCAAGGTCAGCCTGGAGAATTCGGTGAAGTTGAAATCCAGTCCACCGATGTTTTCCAGAGCCAGTTCGGTCAACGTCCGCCGACGGTGCTGGAACTGCGGCTTGCCGGGGTTCTGGATGCTGGAACCAGGGGCACCGGGAGCGATGATAATCGCAGGGACTGATGGATCCCGACTGTGGACGATGAGGTCATCCGGATTTACCGTCAGGCCGTATTCGGACTCAAGTACCGCGCGCAGTCGGCGATTGCTGTAGGCCAACAGGTCGCGGCGATCGCTGAACTGGGCTAATGAGGGAAACCCTTCGGGCTCGGACAGGTTGGCCAGCTCCTCGCCATAACTGGCAATCGCAGCGGCCCAGGCATTTCTGTCGGTCTCGTCTGCATCCTGCAGGAAGACCGCCAACCGGGCCTGGCAACGTTTCTTGATCCTCGCCCACAACACCGGTTCGATATCAAAGGCACGGTGTAGATCGGTCACCCGGTCACAGCCGCGGGGCAAGTCCGCCTTATCGATGTGCGCCCCCGAGGCCTGGTACCTGGCGAGGGTCGAGGCGAGGTTTTCCCGAATCATCAGGCATTGTGATTCGACGCCATGACTGAAGGGGGAGTCCAGACGCTCAAGGTAGTGCAGCCGATCGCGCACAGGGGCAGCGCGATGCAGCGCCAGGCCGCGTGCCTGGTCCTTGTCGGCCACCCAGGCCAACAGCGAGGCGAACTCGGCGCCATGACCCAAGCGTCGATGCAGTTCATGGTCAAGACTGGCCAACGATTCGAACGCCTCAAGGCCAGCGTCCGGGATAAACAACAACACCCGGCCCACATTCGCTGGCGGCGCCACGGGACGAGCCGTCAGGGGGACGTCCTTGGTGTCCCACTTCACCTCCGCGTCTTGCGGATCCCGAGCGGTCAGGATGAAAGCTCCATGCAAGGGGATCGGGGCAGCCTCATCGTCCTTGAGCGCCACGCCATACACACAAGGACGATAGGTGTTCAAAAACTGTCGGGCCTGGGCATTCGGGTAACGCAACACCTTGGCAAACAGCGCCTCATCGGTGGCGTCGAGCAGGCCATCGCTTTTAAGCAGGGCGACCTCGTTTTTCAGCGCCTCGGTGCGAATATCAATCAACCATTGCTTGCGGGTTCGCGAATCGGTCGAGCTCACGGCGCCAGCCCAGTAGGCATCCAGGTACTGTCCATAGTGCGACAGCAGGTTCCCGGCCAGGCCATCGAGGAACGTGTCGAACGCAGCGGGCGTTAACGCGGTAAAGAGCGTTGGCTCCCCGCCCGCTTCGGGTACACGATAAAAGCGGGCCTGCCGACCGGCAAAGCCTGCGGCTTGCCCAGTGACGATACGTTGCACCACCGCATCCATCAGGCTGGACAACAATGCCTGGATATCGGATGTATCGTCCGGCTCGCCACCGGTGGATGTGTCGTCATTTTCGCGACACTTGATAAAGCTGCGCAGCAGATCCAGGCGCGGCGTCACGTCGGGGAACGCCTGATCGAAGCGCTGTTGCACGAAAGCATGGAAAGCAGGCTGGTTCTGGAACAGCTCTGCGGTCTGGATATCCAGTGCCGACAGTTTCCTCCCCAGGAGGATCTGTAAAGGGTTGTCCCGCATGGCAGGCAGTGTTGAATGTTCATGCAGCATGGCGCATCTCTTCTGTGGGTGAACTACCCTCATCGTGCCCCTGCGCCATCCCACCGGTGCGTTACATATGTATGGCGTGCGTTACGCCTCGGGTCGTTGTCCCAAATCAGGCAAACGATAATTCCTCTTATTTAAAACCCCCTGCCCTGTTAGACTTTGCGCCCTTGTTTTGCTCGTCTTGCAGGATGTCTGATGCCCTCGCTGCCTCTTCGCTTGTCCGCACTGCTGCTGGCCCTGGGCCTGAGTGCCTGCGATGACGCCCCGAAGTTCACCCAGGCCGAACCCGGTGAAGCCCGCTCCGGCGGCGGCACGACGGTGCGCAAGACCGATCAGAACGCCTTTTCGCTGCCCTCCGCCAACCTGCCGCCGTCGCGGCGCGTGGACTTCAGCGTCGGCAACAGTTTCTTTCGCAGCCCCTGGGTGATCGCGCCGTCGACCACCACCGCCCGCGACGGCCTCGGCCCGCTGTTCAACACCAATGCCTGCCAGGGCTGCCATATCAAGGACGGTCGCGGCCACCCGCCGCCTGCCGATGCGTCGAATGCCGTGTCGATGCTGGTACGCCTGTCGATTCCCGACACCCCGGCCTATGCCAACGTCATCGAGCAACAGGGTGTCGTGCCGGAGCCGGTCTATGGCGGGCAGTTCCAGGACATGGCCGTGCCCGGGGTCACGCCGGAAGGCAAGGTGCGGGTCGACTACACGCCCGTCACGGTTCGTTTCAAGGACGGTACCCAAGTCGAGCTGCGCAAACCGAGCCTGAACATCACCCAGCTGAACTACGGCCCGATGCACCCCGACACGCGATTCTCGGCACGGGTGGCGCCACCGATGATTGGCCTGGGCTTGCTGGAGGCCATCCCGGAAGAGGCGATCCTGGCCAACGCCCAAGCCCAGGCGAAGGACGACAACGGCATCGCCGGACGTCCTAATCAGGTTTGGGATGATGCGCAGCAGAAGACCGTGATGGGGCGATTTGGCTGGAAAGCCGGGCAACCGAACCTCAATCAACAAAATGTCCACGCGTTTTCCGGTGACATGGGCCTCACGACCCGCCTGCGACCCTTTGACGACTGCTCCGACGCGCAAACGGCCTGCAAACAGGCGCCGAGCGGCAACGGCCCCGATGGCGAGCCGGAAGTCAGCGACAACATCCTGCGCCTGGTGCTGTTCTATACCCGCAACCTCGCTGTGCCGGCGCGCCGCGATGTCGCCACGCCCGAGGTGCTGGCCGGCAAGACCCTGTTCTACCAGGCTGGCTGCCAGTCCTGTCACACCCCCAAGTACACCACCGCCGCCAACGCCGCCGAACCTGAGCTGGCCAATCAAGTGATTCGCCCGTACAGCGATTTGCTGCTGCATGACATGGGCGACGGCCTGGCCGACCACCGCACCGAGTTCCAGGCCAGTGGCCGCGACTGGCGGACCCCGCCGTTGTGGGGCATCGGTTTGACCCAAGCGGTCAGTGGCCACACCCAGTTCCTGCATGACGGCCGCGCCCGCAACCTGCTTGAAGCCGTGCTCTGGCATGGCGGCGAGGCAAAGGCGGCGCAGCAACAGGTTTTGTCTTTCAATGCCGAGCAGCGTGCTGCGCTGCTGGCGTTTTTGAATTCCCTTTAATACCCATCTTCCAGCGGGAGCCCGACATGTTTCGTCCCAAATTGTTGTTCACCAGCCTTGCCGCGCTAGCCCTGGGCGCCTGTTCGCCGCAGGATCCGCAAGCCGTCACCTCGGCGGCGATCGCCAAGTCAGTGATTCTGCCCACCTACACTCGCTGGGTTGAAGCAGACCGCCAGTTGGCTGTCAGCGCTCTCGCCTACTGCGAAGGCAAGGAAACCCTGGATACCGCCAGGGCTGACTTCCTGCACGCGCAAAAAGCCTGGGCCGAGCTGCAACCCCTGCTGATCGGTCCACTGGCCGAGGGCAACCGTGCCTGGCAGGTGCAATTCTGGCCGGACAAAAAGAACCTGGTGGGTCGTCAGGTCGAACAACTGGTCACCGCGCAACCGCAGATCGACGCCGCTGCACTGGCCAAGTCCAGCGTGGTGGTGCAAGGCCTGTCGGCCTACGAATACATCCTGTTCGACAGCAAGCCTGATGTGGCCAACGCCGAGCAGAAAGCCAAGTACTGCCCACTGCTGATCGCCATTGGCGAGCGCCAGAAACAGCTGGCCGAAGAGATTCTCAAGAGCTGGAACAACACCGACGGCATGCTCGCGCAGATGAGCAAGTTCCCGAACCAGCGTTACGCCGACTCCCACGAAGCAATCGCCGATCTGCTGCGCGTGCAGGTCACCGCCCTCGATAGCTTGAAGAAGAAGCTCGGCACCCCGATGGGCCGCCAGAGCAAGGGTGTGCCGCAGCCGTTCCAGGCCGATGCCTGGCGCAGCCAGTCGTCCCTGACCAGTCTCGAAGCCAGCCTCGCCGCCGCCAAAACAGTGTGGGAAGGTGTCGACAACAAAGGCCTGCGCGGCCTGTTGCCGAGCGAACAGAAACCCCTGGTCGACAAGATCGACGCGGCCTACGCCGCTTCGTTGAAACTGTTCGCCAGCAGCCAGCGCTCGTTGACCGAAATGCTCAGCGACGACGCCGGTCGCCAGCAGCTCAACGATCTCTACGACAGCCTCAACGTCGTCCATCGCCTGCACGAAGGCGAGCTGGCCAAGGCGCTGGGCATTCAACTGGGCTTCAATGCCAACGACGGTGACTGATGAGGGCCAGTTCCATGCTGCGACGCCAGGCGCTGAAGTTAGGGAGTTTGCTGCTGGGTGCGGTGACACTGGGCGGCTGGACGCTGTCCAGGCACAAGGATCAAAGCCCGCTGCTGCTCTCCGCGCGGGACGATACCGACGGCAAGCATTACGCCGTCGGTTACCGGCTGGACGGCACCCGGGTGTTTGCCACCCAGGTCGACCAGCGCTGCCATGACATCATCAACCACCCTGCGTTGCCGATCGCGCTGTTCGTTGCCCGCCGTCCCGGCACCGAGAGCTACCTGATCGACTTGCGCGACGGCACGCTGCTGCAAACCCTGAAGTCGCAGGCGAACCGGCACTTCTACGGCCATGCGGTGATTCACCACAGCGGCAACTGGCTGTATGCCACCGAAAACGACACCAGCGATCCGGGTCGCGGCCTGCTCGGTGTGTACACGTTCGAAGGCGAACGGCTGGTGCACAGCGGCGAGATTTCCACCCATGGCATCGGCCCGCATCAAGTGTCGTGGATGCCCGATGGCGAAACCCTGGTGGTGGCCAACGGCGGCATCCGCACCGAAGCCGAAAGCCGGGTCGAGATGAACCTCAATGCGATGGAGCCGAGCCTTGTCCTGATGCAGCGCGACGGCACCCTGCTGAGCAAGGAATCCCTCGGCCAGCAAATGAACAGCGTGCGTCACCTGGGCATTGCCAGCGACGGCACCATCGTCGCCGGCCAACAATTCATGGGGGCGGCTCACGAGCACTCGGAGCTGCTGGCGATCAAGCGTCCCGGCCAGCCGTTCGTGGCGTTCCCAGTGCCTGAGCATCAACTGCAGGCCATGGGGCATTACACCGCCAGCGTTGCAGTGCACAGTGAATTGCGCCTGGTCGCATTGACCGCGCCTCGAGGCAATCGCTTCTTCATCTGGGACCTGGACAGCGGCGAAGTGCGTCTGGACGCGCCCCTGCCCGATTGCGCCGGCGTAGGCGCGGTGGCCGATGGTTTTGTCGTGACCTCGGGCCAGGGGCGCTGCCGGTACTACGATTGCCGCCAGGCAAACCTCGTTGCAAAACCCCTGGAGCTGCCGGCGGGGCTCTGGGACAACCATTTGCACCTGATGGCTTGATGGAGATCCTGTAGGAGCTGGCTTGTCGGGTCGCCGCATCGCAGCGAAGAGGTCCGAAAGATCGCTGCAAATCCAGCGGCCCCTTCGCCGGCAAGCCGGCTCCTGCAGATAGGGGGAAGCCCCAAAAACATCCATTGGAATCACCCGCGGAGTCGGGGTAAGGTTCCCAACTGTCTCACCTGATTTTCTCCAAGGAACTGGAATTATGCTGCGTCGCCGCATGCTGATCATGTTGGGTGTTGTTCTGTTGATCGTGCTGGTCCTGGCCGGTTACAAAGCCTTCTCCATCTACACGATGATCCAAGGCTTCTCCGCGCCAAAACCGCCGATCAGCGTCGCCGTGGCCACGGCAACCGAACGTCCGTGGCAAGCCCGCCTGCCCACGGTCGGCACACTCAAGGCGCTGCAAGGCGTGGACCTGAGCCTGGAGACCGACGGCACGGTCGTCGATCTGCAGTTCGAGTCCGGGCAGAAAGTCAAAGCCGGTCAACCGCTGTTACGCCTGGACAGCGCCGTAGAAAGCGCCCTGCTCGAAACTGCCCAGGCCGATCTCGGGCTGGCCCAACTTGATTACGGTCGCGGTAGCCAGCTGGTGGGCAGCCAGGCCATTTCCAAAGGCGAGTTCGATCGACTGTCGGCGGTACTGAAAAAGAGCAAGGCCACGGTCAATCAACTGAAGGCAGCGCTCGGCAAAAAAAGTATCGTCGCCCCCTTCAGCGGAACCATCGGCATTCGTCAGGTGGACGTTGGCGACTACCTGGCCAGTGGCACCATGATTGCCACCCTGCAGGACCTCAGCAGTCTCTACGTCGATTTTTTCGTGCCAGAGCAGTCGGTACCGAAGGTCGCCATCGGCCAGCCGGTGGAAATCGTCGTCGCGGCCTACCCGTCCCGGACCTTCCCCGGCACCATCAGTGCAATCAACCCGAAGCTGGAGAACAGCACGCGCAACATGCAGGTCCGCGCGACCCTGGCCAACCCCGATGGCCAGCTGCTGCCTGGCATGTTCGCCAGCCTGCAAGTGATGTTGCCCGACCCGCAACCGAGCATCGTCGTGCCGGAAAGCGCGATCACCTACACGCTCTACGGCAATTCCCTTTACGTAGTCGCAGAGAAAAAAGCCGAAGACGGCAGCCTCGAAAAAGACGACAAGGGCCAGCCGGTCCTGATCGCTGAACGGCGGTTCATTGAAACCGGTGAACGCCGCGACGGCCTGGTGGTGATCAGCAAAGGTGTAAAAAGCGGCGAGAAAGTGGTCACGGCCGGCCAGATCAAACTGGACAGCGGTGCGCACATCGCCATCAGCGACGACAAGACCCTGGCCGAGAAGAACAGTCAGCCTCGCGCTGATTGATCAAGGAACCCCCAATGGCTTTTACCGACCCGTTCATCCGTCGCCCGGTGCTCGCCACCGTGGTCAGCCTGTTGATTGTGCTGCTGGGCTTTCAGGCATGGAGCAAATTGCCGCTGCGCCAATACCCGCAAATGGAAAATGCGCTGATCACGGTCACCACCGCGTACCCCGGGGCCAACGCCGAAACCATCCAGGGCTACATCACCCAACCGCTGCAACAGAGCCTGGCCAGCGCCGAGGGTATCGACTACATGACCTCGGTCAGTCGCCAGAACTTCTCGGTGATCTCGATCTACGCCCGTATCGGCTCCAACAGCGACCGCCTGTTCACCGAGCTGCTGGCCAAGGCCAATGAGGTCAAGAACCAGCTGCCCCAGGACGCCGAAGACCCGGTGCTGAGCAAGGAAGCTGCCGACGCGTCTGCGCTGATGTACATCAGTTTCTTCAGCAAGGAACTGAGCAACCCGCAGATTACCGACTACCTGTCGCGAGTCATCCAGCCGAAACTGGCGACGCTGCCGGGCATGGCCGAAGCCGAGATTCTCGGCAACCAGGTATTCGCCATGCGCCTGTGGCTGGATCCGGCGAAGCTGGCCGGTTTCGGCCTCAGTGCCAGCGACGTGACCAACGCGGTACGCCAGTACAACTTCCTTTCCGCCGCCGGCGAATTGAAAGGCGAGTATGTGGTCACCAGCATCAACGCCAACACCGAACTCAAATCCGCCGAAGCCTTCGCCGCCATCCCGCTCAAGGTCGACGGTGACAGTCGCGTGTTGCTGCGCGATGTCGCGCGGGTCGAGATGGGGGCGGAGAACTACGACAGCATCAGCTCGTTCGGCGGTACGCCCTCGGTGTACATCGGCATCAAGGCCACGCCCGCGGCCAACCCGCTGGACGTGATCAAGGAAGTGCGCAAGCTCATGCCGGAGCTGCAGGACCAGCTGCCGCCCAACCTCAAGGGCGAGATTGCCTACGACGCCACGCTGTTCATCCAGGCGTCGATCAACGAAGTGATCAAGACCCTGTTCGAAGCGGTGTTGATCGTGATCGTCGTGGTGTTCCTGTTCCTCGGTGCGTTGCGCTCGGTGGTGATCCCGGTGGTCACCATTCCGCTGTCGATGATCGGCGTGATGTTCTTCATGCAGATGATGGGTTATTCCCTGAACCTGCTGACCCTGTTGGCCATGGTGCTGGCCATCGGCCTGGTGGTGGACGACGCCATCGTGGTGGTGGAAAACATCCACCGTCACATCGAGGAAGGCAAGACACCGCTGGACGCCGCCATCGAGGGCGCCCGGGAAATCGCCATGCCGGTGGTCTCGATGACCATCACCCTGGCGGCGGTGTATGCGCCGATCGGCTTCCTGACCGGTCTTACGGGGGCGTTGTTCAAGGAGTTCGCCCTGACCCTGGCCGGTGCGGTGGTGATTTCCGGCATCGTCGCCCTGACCCTGTCGCCGATGATGTGCGCCCTGCTGCTGCGCCATGACGAAAACCCCACGGGCCTGGCCCATCGCCTGGACACGATTTTCGAAAGCCTCAAGCGCCGTTACCAGAGCATGCTGCACGGCACCCTCAACACCCGGCCGGTGGTGCTGGTGTTCGCGGTGATCGTGTTGTGCCTGATTCCGGTGCTGCTCAAGTTCACCAAGTCGGAACTGGCACCGGATGAGGACCAGGGCATCATTTTCATGCTGGCCAACGCCCCCCAACCGACCAACCTCGACTACCTGAATACCTACACCGACGAGTTCATCACGATCTTCAAGGCGTTTCCCGAGTACTACTCGTCGTTCCAGATCAACGGTTTCAATGGCGTGCAATCGGGCATCGGCGGTTTCCTGCTCAAGCCCTGGAATGACCGCAGCCGCACGCAAATGGAAATCCTGCCCGAAGTCCAGGCCAAGCTGGCAAGCATTTCCGGGTTGCAGGTGTTCGGCTTCAACCTGCCTTCCCTGCCCGGCACCGGCGAGGGGTTGCCGTTCCAGTTCGTCATCAACACCGCCAACGATTACGAGTTGCTGCTGCAGGTGATCGACCGGGTGAAAAAACGCGCGATGGAGTCCGGCAAATTCGCCTTCGTCGACGTCGACCTGGCCTTCGACAAGCCGGAAGTGGTGGTGGATATCGATCGTGCCAAGGCCGCCCAGATGGGTGTGTCGATGCAGGACCTGGGCGGGACACTGGCGACATTGCTGGGCGAAGCGGAAATCAACCGTTTCACCGTTGATGGGCGCAGCTACAAGGTCATTGCCCAGGTCGAACGTCCCTTCCGCGACAACCCCGACTGGCTGAACAATTACTACGTGAAGAACACCCAGGGTGAACTGCTCGCCCTGTCGACCCTGATCAGCGTGACCGACCGGGCGCGGCCGCGACAACTGAACCAGTTCCAGCAACTCAACTCGGCGATCCTGTCCGGGGTGCCGCTGGTGAGCATGGGGGAAGCCATCGACGCCGTGCGTCAGATCGCCCGGGAAGAAGCTCCGGCAGGCTTTGCCTTCGACTATGCCGGCGCATCCCGGCAATACGTCCAGGAAGGCAGTGCGCTGTGGGTCACCTTCGCCCTGGCATTGGCGATCATTTTCCTGGTGCTGGCAGCACAGTTCGAAAGCTTTCGCGACCCGCTGGTGATCCTGGTGACCGTACCGCTGTCGATTTGCGGCGCTTTGCTGCCGTTGTTCCTCGGCTGGTCAAGCATGAACATCTATACCCAGGTGGGGTTGGTGACGTTGATCGGCCTGATCAGCAAGCACGGGATCCTGATCGTCCAGTTCGCCAACCAGTTGCGCAAGGACAAAGGCCTGACGCCCCGGGAGGCAGTGGAGGAAGCTGCGGCCATTCGTCTGCGCCCGGTATTGATGACCACGGCGGCGATGGTGTTCGGCATGGTGCCCTTGATCGTCGCCACGGGGGCGGGCGCGGTGAGCCGGTTTGACATCGGTACGGTCATCGCCACCGGGATGTCGATCGGTACGCTGTTCACGCTGTTCGTGTTGCCCTGCGTGTACACGCTGCTGGCCAGATCCGATAAACCCTCACGCTAAGATCGTTCCCACGCAGAGCGTCGGAACGATCAACACCAACAAAAAAGGCCTCGCATGAGCGAGGCCTTTTATTTTGGCTTTGATCTGTTCAACTTTGCGGCCTCAGTCCTTGAGAAAGCCCGAACATGAACAGCAACAAATCATGATCGGGTTGAGTGGCCACGGATGCCTTGGCAACCCGTGGCAACGGACAGTGCGCGTCACCCTGCACTGAACTGAGGACTTGCGTGCGGGGCTGCTCCCATGCCGCCACCGCGAGTGAAGCAACTGCCAAGGCTCCTACGAGAAACAAACCTCGCGCAACTTCAAGTTTCATTGCTATAAACCTTTGATAGCGCTGCCAAACGCCGTCTCATAAAAATAGACGAGTTTCTTCCAGTCCGTCGAGCTGAATGACGAGTGGCGGCGCAGCTGCTTCATGTCATGGGCAGCCGCCTGCCGAGCGGTCAATCGCTGTCGGCACTTCTCCAGATCGATCAAGGCAACTTCCACTTTGGCAGCCTCGCCCTCCCCGGTGACGCGAACAAATACGTGCTTGATATAGATGCAGCTGTGTTGCCAGCGCCCCTTGTGCATGCGCGCCAGGTTCTCGGCCAGGTCCTTGAGCACACGATCGTGCACAGCCTCGCCATGGCGCTCGCGTCCACCACCCTCGTACCACTTCTCGATTTCCTCGAAGCCGTCCAGGGACTTGGTCACCAGCAATGCGCGCCATTTATGCACGGGATCGCGTTGCGCTTCGCAGAAAACGATTTCCGGAACTCGCACATTGAGTAGGCGAAGGCCGGTGAGTGCATCACGCTCGCGCAACACCGTCGGCCGTCCGAAGGGGTGCAATAGACCCCGATGGATATGGCCGGTCTGGCGTTTTACGTAGAGCAGTTGTCCATCACTGCCCATCAGGCGCTGCACACCACTCTCACCGCCACGCCGGACATTGGGCTCTTCCACCCACTCTCCGCGCTGACTCCAGAAATAATCGAATCGATCCTGGGAAGCGACATCCGATGCTGCTGCACACTGCTCTGCCATCTGTTACCTCTTGCGTAATACGTAAACTCGCCACATGGCATAGAGCGGCAAAAAGTCGAGTCGTTCCTGAATACGGAAACCTGCCTGCTCAAATTCTTTTTCTACAACAGCCGCCGGTAACACAAATCGGTTTTGGTAACCTTCCTGCCCACGGGTTTTTTCCGCGCGCTTGCGTTTCCAGGCCTTGAAGTTGCCATCGACCCATAGCGAGAGGATGACGCTGTCACGGCTGACGCGCTCGAATTCGCGCAGGATCGCCAGTCTATGCTGGGCTTCACCGATGTGGTGGAGCAAACGCATGCAGAAAATACTGTCGACAGCGTTATCCGGCAGGGCGATGTCGAACGCAGACGTCTGCAAGGGTTGTACCCGTTTCACCACTTCAGCCGGTTGCGACTGTGTAGCGATCTTGATCATGGACTCGGAGTTGTCGGCACCGATGATCACGCGGTTAGGTTTTTCCGCCAGCATTGGCCAGAAACGCCCCGCACCGCACGGCAGATCGAGGACCAGGCCCGGCTCGCCGACCAACGTCAGCGCCTTGCGCGCCATTTGTACGTCACGCCAGTGGGACAGGCGGCGACCCACGCCATCCTTATGCTTTTGCAGGTAACGTTGGGCGTGTTGATCGTCGTACTTGTTGGAAAAATCCAGTTTGATCGGTCCATCCACCATCTTTAATGTCTCCTGAGCTTCTGATCCGACCACCTTAGGTAGCAATGTGTCGGTTTCAAGTCATGCAATTGTGAAAAATTCGTGACAGCAAACCCAGAATCGTTTCGAAATCTTACAAGACGACGAAACCGATCAACTCACATTGGCTGGATGGAACTGCACCTGAAAACGACAGCCATTGGGCTCCATGGTCGTCAGGGTGACGCTCCAGCCCTGGTTTTCACAAATCCGTTGTACTAACGATAGTCCAAGCCCGAGGCCTTCTCCGCGCTTCTCGTTACCTCTCACGAAAGGTTCGAACATCGCTTCGCGTTTTTCCTCCGGAATGCCCACGCCACTGTCCTCGACCATGAACCCCATGGGCAGCAGTGTGAGTCGGATAAACCCCCGGTCGGTGTAATGCAGCGCATTACGCAGCAAGTTGCCCATGACGGCATGCAGAAGTGTCGCGTTGTAACGTGTATCGCTTGGGTTTCCCCAGTCGACGACCAGCTTGAGACCTTTGGCCTCGATCGGCTGGCGCCACAGGCTGATCAACCCATCGGCCACTTCGCCCAAGGTCTGCTGCGCAGACATGCTGGCATCTTCGCGCTGGGCGCGGGCCAGCATCAGGAAGGTTTGTACCAACTCGCGCATTTCTTCGCTGGCGCGGGCAATTCGCTCGACCTGAGCACGGCCGCGCTGATCGATGCCGGGGTTTTCCAGCAGCAGCTCGCAGGAACTGGCCAGCACCATCAAGGGCGTGCGCAGTTCATGACTGACGTCACTGGTGAACATGCGTTCGCGGGTCAGTGCCTGGCGCAAACGGCCGAGGGTAGCGTCGAAGGCCACGGCCAGCTCACCCACTTCATCGGCCGCGTAGTCGGGCGCCAGCGGCGGCGCCAGGCCCAGCAACTGATCACGATGACGAACCTGCCGGGCCAGCCTGACCACCGGCGCCATTACCTTGCGTGCCAGCACCCAGCCGAGGAAGACCGCCAGCGCCAGACTCAGCACGAACCCCACCAGCACCACGGCAAACAGCACTCGCTCGCGTTCTTCGAAATCACTCTGGTCCTGCAACAGCACATACCGCCGGCCGTCGACTACTTCGACCATCGCGTGATACGACAACTGCTCGCGAAAAACCTCATGAAAACCCGGATCCAGATGCCGCAGATCCTTGGGCAGGTCGAAATCGCCCGGCCCGCCGCTGAAATAGAACAGCTGGTCCGGTTCCGGGCGATGGCTCCAGTCCGAGACGTTATCCATCAGCAACAGGCGCTGCAAATCACCGCCCAGGCCCGCCGAGATCAGCTTTTCTTCCACCAGGTGCACGGTGGCGACGATGCCCATGGCGAAAGCGCCCGCCACCAGCGCGCTCATCAGCGCAAAGGCAATGATGATCCGTTGCGAAAGGCTCTGTTTAAACTCCATCACGCCCCTCGGCCAGGCGGTAACCCACACCGTGCACGGTTTGCAGCAACGGTTTGGCAAACGGCTTGTCGATCACCTGGCGCAATTGATGGACGTGGCTGCGCAGGCTGTCGCTGTCCGGGCAGTCATCGCCCCACAGGGCTTCTTCGAGAATTTCCCGGCGCAGTACATGCGGGCTCTTCTGCATCAGGACCGCCAGCAACTTCAGGCCCACCGGGTTGAGTTTGAGCAATCGGCCTTCGCGGGTGACTTCCAGGGTGTCGAGGTCATAACTCAGGTCGCCGACTTGCAAGGTCCGGCGACCGCCCCCTTGGGTGCGCCGCATGACCGCTTCGATTCGCGCCGCCAACTCAGACAAGGCGAAGGGTTTGATCAGGTAATCGTCGGCACCGGACTTGAAGCCTTGCAGCCGGTCGTCCAGCTGATCGCGAGCGGTGAGCATGATCACCGGGGTATCGCGTCGGGCATCTTCGCGCAGGCGCTTGCACAGCGTGTAGCCGTCGATGCCGGGCAGCATGATATCGAGCACGATCAAGTCGTAATGCTCGGTGGCCGCCAGGTGCAGGCCCGACAAACCGTCCTGTGCGCAATCCACGGTGTAGCCCTTGAGTCCCAGGTAATCGGCCAGGTTGGCCAGGATATCGCGGTTGTCTTCAACCAATAAAATTCGCATGGGCATCTCCTCCGTAAACAGTTACGGCCGTCTTGGCCCGCGCAGCTTAAGGCCAAGTGTGGCTCAGGGCCAGGGTTGCGTGCAGTCGTTTATTTGGCGAAATGGCCGACTCGCGCCTCAACGGTTTTTTCACTATCGGTTCACGGCTTGACGACACGAGAGAGCGCATGCTCCGCGCGGCTGCGCATTCAAGAACATTTCACTGACCAAGGATCCGCCATGGTTTCGATCTCTGCACGCCCCGCTTCTCGCCCGCTCAACTTCTGGGTGTGCGTGGGTGTTCCCGCCGTTGCAGCAATCATTCTGGTATTGCTCGAACTGACGACCCTGGACATGGACCTGGCCAGGCTGTTCTACGACCCGGTCGCCGGGGGATTCATCGGGCGGCACAGTTACTTCCTGGAAACCGTCCTGCATGACCGGGCCAAGCAGATGGTCATCGCATTCTCGGTGCTGGCTATCCTCGGCTTTGCCGGTTCGTTCTTCATGGCCCGGCTCCAACCGTTCAAGCGCGAATTGGGTTGTCTGGTGCTGTCCCTGGGGCTGGCGACGTCTTTCGTTACCCCGATGAAAGCGGTAACGGCGGTGCAATGCCCATGGAGCCTTGAGCAGTTCGGCGGTCACGAGACCTACAGCGAGTTGTTGAGCCCGCGTCCGGCCACGGAAAAACCGGGTCGGTGCTGGCCTGGCGGTCATGCCGCGACGGGTTTCACCCTGTTTGCGCTGTTCTTCGTGTTGCGTGATCGCCGTCCCCGCATGGCACGCGCGGCGCTGGTTTTCGCCTTCGCCCTGGGTTCGGTGTTTTCCATCGGCCGGATGCTGCAGGGGGCACATTTTTTCTCGCATAACGTGTGGACGGCGGTGTTCTGCTGGCTGATCTGCCTGGGGTCGTATTATTGGGTGCTGTACCGGCCGGCGGTGAAGGCTGAGCCGGCGGTTGAAGCGCGACCTGCCAGCGCCTGACAGCGGTCTTTTAGTCTCGAATTGAAGCCAATAAAAAACCCCGCCAGCTTTCGCCGGCGGGGTTTTTCAATACAGGGGTAAGGCTGGCTTACATCATGCCGCCCATGCCGCCCATACCGCCCATGTCTGGCATGCCGCCGCCAGCACCGCTGTCTTTCTTCGGTGCATCAGCTACCGCAGCTTCGGTGGTCAGGATCAGACCGCCGATCGAGGCTGCAGCTTGCAGAGCCGAACGGGTGACCTTGGTTGGGTCCAGGATGCCCATTTCGATCATGTCGCCGTATTCGCCAGTCGCAGCGTTGTAGCCGAAGCTGCCTTCGCCGTTCTTGACCTTGTCGACCACTACGCTTGGCTCGTCGCCGGAGTTGGCAACGATCTGACGCAGTGGCGCTTCTACAGCGCGACGCAGTACAGCGATACCCACGTCCTGATCGGCGTTGTCGCCTTTCAGTTGAGTCAGTGCTTCCAGAGCACGGATCAGGGCTACGCCACCGCCAGGTACCACGCCTTCTTCAACGGCTGCACGAGTAGCGTGCAGGGCGTCTTCAACGCGGGCTTTCTTCTCTTTCATTTCGACTTCGGAGCCAGCGCCAACCTTGATCACTGCAACGCCGCCGGACAGCTTGGCCAGACGCTCTTGCAGTTTTTCACGGTCGTAGTCCGAGGAAGTCTCGGCCACCTGGGCACGGATCTGGTTGATGCGTGCTTCGATGTCGCCTTGAACGCCAGCACCGTCAACGATGATGGTGTTTTCCTTGGACAGGGTTACGCGCTTGGCGTTACCCAGGTGCTCCAGGGTGGTGCTTTCCAGGCTCAGGCCGATCTCTTCGGAGATAACGGTACCGCCGGTCAGAACGGCGATGTCCTGCAGCATGGCCTTGCGACGGTCGCCGAAGCCTGGAGCCTTGACGGCTGCGACTTTGACGATGCCACGCATGTTGTTCACAACCAGAGTCGCCAGGGCTTCGCCTTCAACGTCTTCGGCCACGATCAGCAGCGGACGGCCGGCTTTGGCAACGGCTTCCAGCACTGGCAGCATTTCGCGGATGTTCGAGATCTTCTTGTCGACCAGCAGGATCAGCGGGCCGTCCAGCTCAGCGACCATGGTCTCTGGCTTGTTGACGAAGTACGGGGACAGGTAGCCACGGTCGAACTGCATGCCTTCAACAACCGACAGTTCGTTTTCCAGGCCCGAGCCTTCTTCAACGGTGATCACGCCTTCTTTACCGACTTTTTCCATGGCTTCGGCAATGATGTCGCCGATGGAGTTGTCGGAGTTGGCGGAGATGGTACCTACCTGAGCGATAGCCTTGGTGTCAGCGCATGGCTTGGACAGGGCCTTCAGCTCTTTGACGATCGCGATGGTCGCTTTGTCGATACCGCGCTTGAGGTCCATCGGGTTCATGCCGGCAGCGACGGCTTTCAGGCCTTCGTTGACGATCGACTGAGCCAGAACGGTAGCGGTGGTGGTGCCGTCGCCTGCGTCATCGTTGGCACGGGAGGCAACGTCTTTGACCAGCTGCGCGCCCATGTTCTCGAAACGGTCTTCCAGTTCGATTTCCTTGGCTACGGAAACGCCGTCCTTGGTGATAGTCGGAGCGCCGAAGCTCTTCTCGATGATCACGTTACGGCCTTTCGGGCCCAGGGTCGCTTTTACTGCGTCAGCCAGGACGTTGACACCGGTGAGCATTTTCTTGCGGGCGGAATCGCCGAATTTAACTTCTTTAGCAGCCATGATCGATATTCCTTAAATACTTTGTAGTAACGGGAAAATGAGCGGGTAATCAGCCTTCGACAACAGCGAGGATTTCGTTCTCGCTCATTACCAGCAGGTCTTCGCCGTCGACTTTCACAGTGTTGCTGCCGGAGTAAGGACCGAACACAACCTTGTCGCCCACTTTCACGGACAGTGCACGCACTTCACCGTTTTCCAGTACGCGGCCGGTGCCGACAGCGAGGATCTCGCCGCTGTTGGCTTTCTCAGCAGCCGAACCTGGCAGGACGATACCGCCAGCGGTTTTCTTTTCTTCTTCGCTGCGACGGATGACGACGCGGTCATGCAGAGGACGAAGCTTCATTGTCGATCTCTCCTAATTGTGGTTTTCATCGGCCGGTGTAGTCCCGGCGGGTTTAACAAAGTCCGGCGGTGCCGGGTGCGGTTCGTCGAGCGAACCGCGGAAGTCTGTCTGGCGTGTTCGCCAGAAACCTTGCGGTGACCGTTACATAAGGGCGTACAAGCTGATTACAAGGGCGGGGATCGAAAATTTTTTACGTCGATCTACCGAAAACGAACACGGCACCCGAAGGTGCCGTGTGCAGGTGACGTATCACTTGGTATCGCGGTGTTCAAACTCGCCTTCGATCACATTGGGCTCGCGACCGAGCGGCTCGCGGGGTGCCGGGCCGCCACGGGGCTGGAGATCATCGGCGAAGGCACGCTGGCGGATCGCTTGTTCCTCGGCACGTTGGCGCATTTTGTTGGCCAGCAGGCGACGGCTGATCGGCAGCAGCATGATCAGGCCGATCACATCGCTGATGAAGCCTGGAAGGATCAACAGACCACCGGCCAATGCCAGCATCAGGCCCTCGAGCATGGTCTGGGCGGGCAGCTCGCCGCGGTTCAGGCTTTCACGGGCACGCAGCGCCGTCGCCAAGCCGGCGATGCGTAGCACGAACACACCGAACATCGAGCCGAGAATGATCAGCAGCAGGGCCGGGAAAAACCCGATCGCCCCTGCCACCTTGACGAATACGAACAGCTCCAACACCGGGAACAGCAGAAAGAGCAACAAAAAAGGGCGCATCAAATGTTTCCTCAACGCAAGAATGCCTTGCCAGTAATCCTTAGATGACGTCGCCGTTTCGTGAATTCAAGCGTCGGCCACTGCATTTTTCGGCCAATGCTCGGCGTGAGCCAGGAAAACCAAGGCTTCGCGAACTTGTGTCGGCGTATTACAAGGCGCTTGAAACGGCAACCAGTGCAACCCCTGGCCGATGAGCAGGTGCATGCCTTCGCTGTCGATGCCCACCAGCCTGGCCGGCGAGGTTTTCGGCAGGCCGGCCAGCTCGACGTAATGGGCGATGGCCTTGGCGTGATCGGCGTTCATGTGCTCGACCATGCTCAGCTCAGCCTTGCCGGCAAAGGGGTTGGCCAAGGTCAACTCGTTGACCCAGTGGATCGCGCCAAACCCGCCGATGTAGCGATGGCGCACCGGCTTGAGCACCCAGAAATCGAAATCGTGGGCCTTGTGATAGCTCTGCGAATCCGGGAAGTAGCGGTAGTAACGTTCGGCGGCGGCTTCGATGGCAGCCTCGTCTTCGATCTGTTGCGCCTCGGCCAGGTAGGTCAGGCGACCAACGGCCTGGACGTCCTCGGCCCCACGCTCGCCTACGAACAGCGAGCATTTTGGATCCTTTTGCAGGTTGTGGGTGTGCTGGGCGATGCGGCTGATCAGGATCAGCGGCCGGCCGAGCGCGTCCAGGCAGTACGGAACCACGGAGCCAAACGGAAAACCGGGCATCGATTTTGAGTGTGTCGAGAGCACCCCACGGTATTCCTTGAGGAGCAATTCTCGTGCATGCTTAGCCGCTTCAACGCTCAATTTATGACTCCTTATTAAGAATCCGTCGGGAAAACGGACAGGCTGCTGATGGAAGTTTCAGCAAGCCATCGGGGCAGTTCTCATGTGCAGCCGGGCCACTTCAGGCGCAGATCGAGAGGCTCTCTAAAGGAAACCAACCAGACCTGCCTTCGGGGGCCATGCGAAATGCAACTCACTGACAAAGTAATCATTATCACTGGCGGTTGCCAGGGTCTAGGGCGCTCCATGGCCGAGTATTTCGCCGCCAAGGGCGTGAAGCTGGCGCTGGTGGACCTCAACCAGGAAAAGCTCGACGACACCGTCGCTGCCTGCACGGCCATGGGCGTCGAAGCCCGCGCCTACCTGTGCAACGTCGCCAATGAAGAGCAAGTGAGCCACATGGTCGCCCAGGTCGCCGACGACTTCGGTGCGATCCATGGCCTGATCAACAACGCCGGGATCTTGCGTGACGGCTTGCTGCTCAAGGTCAAGGA
Source organism: Pseudomonas serbica (assembly GCF_028823535.1). Lineage (GTDB taxonomy): Bacteria > Pseudomonadota > Gammaproteobacteria > Pseudomonadales > Pseudomonadaceae > Aquipseudomonas > Aquipseudomonas serbica. The sequence goes on from NZ_JAQIYM010000009.1 coordinate 211,505, forward strand.
TGGCGAAATGACCAAGATGAGCCTGGCCCAGTGGCAGGCGGTCATCGACGTCAACCTGACTGGCGTATTCCTGTGCACCCGTGAAGTCGCGGCGAAAATGGTCGAGCTGAACAACAGCGGCGCGATCATCAATATCTCGTCGATTTCCCGTGCCGGCAACGTCGGCCAGACCAACTATTCCGCCGCCAAGGCCGGTGTCGCCGCCGCGACCGTGACCTGGGCCAAGGAGCTGGCGCGCTACGGCATTCGCGTGGCCGGCATTGCACCAGGCTTCATCGAAACCGAAATGACCCTGGGCATGAAGCCTGAAGCGCTGGAGAAGATGACGTCGGGGATTCCGCTCAAGCGTATGGGCAAGCCGGTAGAAATCGCCCAATCGGCGGCTTACATCTTCGAAAACGACTACTACACCGGTCGGATCCTGGAGCTGGATGGCGGGTTGCGTATCTAAGGGCACCACAAGACAACTGTGGGAGCGGGCTTGCTCGCGAAGGCGTTAGGTCAGTCAACTTATGTATTGATGACACACCGCAATCGCGAGCAAGCGCGCTCCCATCATTGGATCGCGTTTCTTCAGCCAATCAATCGTCGCTGATGGTGATATTCGGCATTGCCGGCGATACCGCTTCCTGCAACACGATCCGCGCGCCGACATGACGGGCCAGTTCCTGGTAGACCAGGGCGATCGGGCTGTCAGGCTCGGCGATCACCGTTGGCTTGCCGCCATCGGCCTGTTCGCGGATGGCCATCGCCAGCGGCAACGAAGCCAGCAGCTCGACGCCGTACTGATTGGCCAGCTTCACCCCGCCGCCCTCGCCGAACAGATGCTCGGCATGCCCGCAGTTCGAGCAGATGTGCACGGCCATGTTTTCCACCACGCCCAGCACCGGGATGTTGACCTTGCGGAACATTTCCACGCCCTTGCGTGCGTCCAGCAGTGCCAGGTCCTGTGGCGTGGTCACAATCACCGCTCCGGCCACCGGGACTTTCTGCGCCAGGGTCAGCTGGATATCGCCGGTGCCTGGCGGCATGTCGATGACCAGGTAGTCCAGGTCGCCCCACGCGGTTTGCGTCACCAGTTGCAGCAATGCACCGGAAACCATCGGCCCGCGCCAGACCATCGGCGTGTTGTCGTCGGTCAGGAACGCCATGGACATCACTTCGACGCCGTGGGACTGAATCGGCACGAACCATTTCTGGTCCTTGATCTGCGGCCGGGTGCCTTCGGCAATACCGAACATGATGCCCTGGCTCGGACCGTAGATGTCCGCATCGAGAATCCCGACCTTGGCGCCTTCGCGGGCCAGGGCCAGCGCGAGGTTGGCGGCGGTGGTGGATTTGCCCACGCCGCCCTTGCCGGACGCCACGGCCACGACGTTCTTGACGTTGGCCAGGCCCGGGATCTGGGCCTGGGCCTTGTGCGCGGCGATCACACTGGTGATCTCGACGCGGGCAGCGCTGACACCGTCAAGGCCTTCAATAGCCATTTGCAGCATCTGCGACCAGCCACTCTTGAACAAACCGGCGGCATAACCCAGTTCCAGCTGCACGCTGACGCGGTCGCCCTGGATCTCGATGTTGCGCACGCAACCGGCGCTGACCGGATCCTGGTTCAGATAGGGGTCGGTGTATTGGCGAAGGACGGCTTCCACCGCTGCACGATTGACGGCGCTCATGGGCAACTCCGAAACAAGACTGGGAAAAGATGGCGGGTATCCTACCCCTTCTGTCTTCCGGACGGCATGCCCGGCAACGATTTGCAGGGGTGAAATATCTTTGCCGGCGCTTTATAGTGGCCGACCTCCGTTTCATCAAGTAGCCGAGCCCCATGTCCGAGCCACGCAAGATCCTCGTCACCAGCGCCCTGCCCTATGCCAATGGTTCGATTCACCTCGGCCATATGCTGGAGTACATCCAGACCGATATGTGGGTGCGCTTCCAGAAACACCGCGGCCACCAATGCATTTATGTCTGCGCCGACGACGCTCACGGTTCGGCCATCATGCTGCGCGCGGAAAAGGAAGGCATCACCCCGGAACAACTGATCGCCAACGTCCAGGCTGAACACAGCGCCGACTTTGCCGAGTTCCTGGTGGACTTCGACAACTTCCACTCCACTCACGCCGAAGAAAACCGTGAGCTGTCGAGCCAGATCTACCTCAAGCTGCGCGACGCCGGGCACATCGCCCAACGCTCGATCACGCAGTACTTCGACCCGGAAAAGAAAATGTTCCTGGCCGACCGCTTCATCAAGGGCACCTGCCCGAAATGCGGTACCGAAGACCAATACGGCGACAACTGCGAAAAATGCGGCGCGACCTACGCACCGACCGACCTGAAGGATCCAAAGTCGGCAATCTCCGGCGCCACCCCGGTGCTCAAGGATTCCCAGCACTTCTTCTTCAAGCTGCCGGACTTCCAGGAAATGCTGCAGACCTGGACCCGCAGTGGCACGCTGCAGGACGCCGTGGCGAACAAGATCGCCGAATGGCTGGATGCCGGCCTGCAACAGTGGGACATCTCCCGCGATGCGCCGTACTTCGGCTTCGAAATCCCTGACGAGCCGGGCAAATACTTCTACGTGTGGCTGGATGCGCCGATCGGCTACATGGCCAGCTTCAAGAACCTGTGCGACCGCACGCCGGAGCTGGACTTCGACGCGTTCTGGGGCAAGGACTCCACCGCCGAGCTGTACCACTTCATCGGCAAGGACATCGTCAACTTCCACGCCCTGTTCTGGCCAGCGATGCTCGAAGGCGCGGGTTACCGCAAGCCGACCGGCATCAACGTGCACGGCTACCTGACCGTCAACGGCCAGAAAATGTCCAAGTCCCGCGGCACTTTCATCAAGGCCCGGACCTACCTCGACCACCTGTCGCCGGAATACCTGCGCTACTACTACGCAGCCAAGCTGAGCCGTGGCGTCGATGACCTGGACCTGAACCTCGAAGACTTCGTGCAGAAGGTCAACTCCGACCTGGTGGGCAAAGTCGTCAACATCGCCAGCCGTTGCGCCGGGTTCATCAACAAGGGCAATGCCGGTGTGATGGTCGAGACCAACGCCGCGCCGGAGCTGACCGAAGCTTTCCTGGCCGCCGCGCCAAGCATCGCCGACGCCTATGAAGCCCGCGACTTCGCCCGGGCCATGCGTGAGATCATGGGCCTGGCCGACCGTGCCAACGCCTGGATCGCCGACAAGGCACCGTGGTCGCTGAACAAGCAGGAAGGCAAGCAGGATGAAGTCCAGGCGATCTGCGCCACTGGCGTCAACCTGTTCCGTCAGCTGGTGATCTTCCTCAAGCCGGTACTGCCGCTGTTGGCCGCCGATGCCGAGGCGTTCCTGAACGTCGCGCCGCTGACCTGGAACGACCACGCAACCTTGCTCGCCAACCATCAGTTGAACGAGTTCAAGCCGTTGATGACCCGCATCGACCCGGTAAAAGTGCAAGCCATGACCGACGCCTCGAAAGAAGACCTGACCGCCAGCCAGACCGACACCGGCGAAGCGGCCCCGGCCGGCAACGGCGAGCTGGCGAAAGATCCGCTGTCGCCGGAAATCGAGTTCGACACCTTTGCCGCGGTTGACCTGCGCGTCGCCCTGATCGTCAAGGCCGAACACGTGGAAGGTGCCGACAAGCTGCTGCGCCTGACCCTGGACATCGGTGACGAGCAACGCAACGTATTCTCCGGTATCAAGAGCGCCTACCCGGACCCGTCCAAGCTCGATGGTCGCCTGACCATGATGATCGCCAACCTCAAGCCACGGAAAATGAAGTTCGGCATTTCCGAAGGCATGGTGATGGCCGCAGGCCCCGGCGGTGAAGAAATCTACCTGCTCAGCCCTGACAGCGGCGCCAAGCCTGGCCAGCGGATCAAGTAAGGTATTGCGGTAAACCGATCCCACAGTCGTGCCTGGCGCGACTGTGGGATTTTCATGTCTGGCCCAACCCTCCGTCCTTGCCGGATAATGCCTAAGCTTTTTAGACCGCTGCGGTAAAAAAGCCCCGTTCCTGCCGGCACGATCATGACCGAAACCCTGCTTACGCTTATCAGCACCGCCCTGCTCAACAACCTCGTGTTGCACTGGCCGCTGGGTGTCGATCCGCTGTTGTCCAGCGAACGTCGCCAGGTCCATGCCCTGGGCATCGCGACGACCTGCCTGATGCTGATCACAGGGGTGCTCGGCTATGCGCTCTATCACTGGCTGCTGGTGCCGCTGGAGTTGACGGCGCTGCACCTGTTCGTGTTCCTGCCATTGAGTGCGCTGCTGATCGGCCCGTTGTTGCAGCTGCTTGCACGGGTGTTTTCAACACTGTCCTTCGAACACCTGTGGCCGCTGCTGCTGTGCAATGCCGGGATTCTTGGCGTTGCATTACTCAATGCCCGGGAGGACAAAGGTTTTTTTCACGCCACAGCCTTGAGCTTCGGCGCCGGGCTGGGCTTCTGGCTGGTACTGAGCCTGTTCAACGACCTGCGCCAGCGCACACTCGATAACGATGTGCCCCTGCCCTTTCGCGGCTTGCCGATCGACCTGATCGGTGCCGGCTTGATCGCAGTGGCCTTTCTCGGATTCAGCGGACTGATCAAAACATGAGTCTGATTCAACGCATCGACGCCCTCTTGCCGCAGACCCAGTGCGGCAAATGCGGCCATCCCGGATGCAAGCCGTACGCCGCAGGCATCGCCAGCGGCGAGCCGATCAACAAGTGCCCGCCCGGCGGCAGTGAAACCATCAACGCGCTGGCCGAACTGTTGCACGTGCCAGTGCTGGAACTGGACGTCAGTCGCGGTTCGGCCCCGGCGCAGATTGCCTATATCCGTGAGGCCGAATGCATTGGTTGCACGAAATGCATACAGGCCTGCCCGGTGGACGCCATCGTCGGCGCGGCCAAGTTGATGCACACGGTCATCATCGATGAATGCACCGGGTGCGACCTTTGCGTGGCGCCTTGCCCGGTGGACTGCATCGAAATGCATCCGCTGCCCTTGAACAGCGTGCTGCCGATTGTCGGTGGCCTGGCCTTCAGCCTGGAAGAGCAACGGGCCCGCGCGGCAAAACGCAATCATGCGCGGCGCCGTTTCGAGCAGCGCAACGCCCGCTTGCAGCGTGAAGAACAACAAAAAAACGCCGAGCGAGAGGCCCGTGCGCAACGGGCTGCCCAACCCAGCACACAGGCACAGGCGGACACAGCGCTCGATCCGGTACAGGCAGCCCTGGAGCGTGTCCGCGCGCAGAAGGCCGCGAATGCCGATGCGGCGCTGAAAAAAGCCAAGATCGACCTGGCGATGAGCCGGGCGCAGTTGAACAAGTCCCTCAAGGCCTTCGGCCATCCGCCGACCTTCGAACAGCAATCGCAGTTGATCGTGCTGCAACAGCAGTTCGAAGCCGCCGAGCAAGCCTTGGCCCAACTGGAACGCGCTGCGCCACCGCCCCCGCCCCCCGTCGCGGCCCCGGTGCAGGACGCCGAACTGAAACGCGCAAAAATCCAGCTGGCCATGCGCCGCGCCGAACTGAAAAAAGCCCAGGCCAGCGCAGCACCCGCCGAGCAGATCGAAGCCCTGGAGCGAGCCCTGAGCGAAGCCGAACGCCAGGTGGATGCCCATGCCGCCCCTTGAGCCGGTCGACGAGCGCCTGCAACAGGCGATGAAACTGGTTCTGCTGGCGACGCTGCCAGGGCTGCTGGCGCTGTTCTGGTTCTACGGTTGGGGGGTGTTGCTCAACCTGATCCTGGCAGGCCTCAGTGCGTTGGCCGCTGAAGCGGCAGTGCTGCGATTGCGCAAGCGTGCGCTCAAGCCAACCTTGAGCGACGGCAGCGCTCTGGTCAGTGCAACGCTACTGGCCCTGGCCTTGCCACCCTATTGCCCCTGGTGGCTGACGGTCAGTGCTGCCGCGTGTGCCATGTTGTTCGGCAAGCACCTGTATGGCGGGGTCGGCAGCAACCCGTTCAACCCGGCTATGCTCGGTTTTGCCTTGGTGATGGTGACGTTTCCACAACAGATGACCCACTGGCCCGCCTCCCACGGCATGGACCTGTGGGGTGGTGTGCAGCAAGTGTTCGGTTTCGACCAAAGCCCGGACGCCTGGGTCCGGGCCACGGCACTGGACAGCCTGCGAATAAACAAGAGCCTGACCATGGACGAACTGTTTTCGGCGAATCCGGCCTTTGGTCGTTTCGGCGGCAGCGGCGTGGAATGGGTCAACCTGGCCTTTCTCGCCGGCGGCGCGTTTTTGCTGCAACGCCGCGTGTTCAGTTGGCATGCGCCAGTGGGCATGCTCGCCAGCCTGTTCGTCATCAGCCTGTTGTGCTGGAACGGTTCGGGCTCGGACTCCCATGGTTCGCCGCTGTTTCACCTGCTCAGCGGCGCCAGCATGCTGGGCGCATTCTTCATCGTCACGGAACCGGTATCCGGCGCCAAAAGCCCCGGGGCGAGATTGCTGTTTGGTGCGGGCGTCGGGGTGCTGACCTATCTGATTCGTACCTGGGGCGGCTACCCGGACGGCGTGGCCTTTGCCGTGCTGTTGATGAACCTCAGCGTACCGGCGCTGGAGCGGCTCGTCGCGGCCAGGCAGGAGCGGATCGCACCATGAGCCGAGCGTCGAGCGCCGCCATCCTCGTCTTACTGGCAGCCCTGGGGGCAGGCCTGACCTATCTCGCACAGCACGGCAGCGCGCCACGAATAGCGGCTGAGCAGCGCCTGATCGACAGTCGTTACCTGCTGGACCTGCTACCGCCCGGCAGCTACGACAACCAACCGCTGGACCAACCGCTCACGCTCGAAAACACCGCGCTGGGCAACAGCACGCTGCTGGCGGGTTACCGCGCGACCAAGGCCGGCCGAGCCTGTGCCGTGCTGTTACGTAGCCAGGCCTTGGGTTACGCCGGCACCATCGACTTATTGATCGCTATCGATCTCGACGGCAGACTGCTGGGGGTCAAAACCCTCAAGCAAACGGAAACCCCGGGGCTCGGCGCACGCATCGCCGACTGGCCCAATGCCTGGCTTGGTGCATTTTCCGGCAAGTCCCGAACCGATCCGGGTGACAATGGTTGGGCCTTGAAAAAGGACCAGGGACATTTCGACCAGATCGCGGGGGCGACGATCACCTCAAGAGCGGTGATCAACGCCACCCACGACGCCTTGCGCTATTTCGATGAGCACCGGCACTCACTGCTTGGGAGCCCTTCCGATGAGTAACCCGTTGCAGTTGCAGAACACCTTGATGCTCGCACCGTTGATTGGCGCCACCGACTCACTGGTGAATGCCCTGGGGCTGTGGCTGATGTTCATTGTCGTGACCAGTGCCTTCGGCCTGGGCATGAACGCCTTGCGCTCGCGCCTGCTCCCGGCGGCCCATTTGCCGGCCAGCGTACTGCTTGCCGCCACGTTGACCAGTTGTGCAGAAATTGGCGCGCAGGCCTGGTCGCTGCAATGGCACCAGCATGCCGGGATCTATGCCGGCTTGATCGCCTTGCAATGCGTCGTGCTGGAGCGCTCCGATTTCTTCCAGAGCCCGTGGCGAGAGCGCTGGCGCCTGTGTGGCCTGTTCGGCGCAATGATGGTGGCTTTGGGTCTGCTGCGCGAAATCATCGGTTACGGGACACTCGGCAATCATCTACCGTGGCTGGCTGCTGTCACGCACGCGGACTGGCAAGGCTGGGTGCTGTCCGCTGACGGTGGCATGCGACTGGCCACGCTGGCCCCTGGCGGCTTCATACTGCTGGGATTGCTGATCGCCGCCTGGCAAGCCTGGCACCGCACCACACGCTCACACTGACTGCCTTCGAGGAAACGCATCGCCCATGAATGCTGCAAAACGTCTGGAAATTTTCCGCAGGCTGCATGAAGACAATCCGGAACCGAAGACCGAACTGGCCTACTCCTCACCCTTTGAATTGCTGATTGCGGTGATTCTTTCCGCGCAATCCACCGATGTCGGCGTGAACAAGGCCACGGCAAAACTGTTTCCGGTCGCCAATACCCCCGCGGCGATGCATGCCTTGGGGGTTGAAGGATTGTCGGAATACATCAAGACCATCGGCCTGTACAACAGCAAGGCAAAAAACGTGATCGAGACCTGCCGCCTGCTGGTTGAGCGTCATGCCGGTGAAGTGCCGCAGACCCGCGAAGAACTGGAAGCCTTGCCTGGCGTTGGTCGCAAGACCGCCAACGTTGTGCTCAATACTGCATTCCGCCAGTTGACGATGGCCGTGGACACCCACATTTTTCGAGTCAGCAACCGCACCGGCATCGCGCCGGGCAAAAATGTGGTGGAAGTCGAGAAAAAATTGATGAAGTTTGTGCCCAAGGAGTACCTGCTCGACTCCCATCACTGGCTGATTCTTCATGGACGTTATGTCTGCCTGGCCCGCAAGCCTCGCTGCGGCAGTTGCCGGATCGAAGACCTGTGCGAATACAAGCACAAGACCTCGGACGATTGAGCCGCTATTGGGTTTATCGATTTATCGATTGAAAAAATCTTTTTTACCCATCGCAGGATTGTCGATATAAGGAGCCCCAAAGGCCTTCTTCGCCTGGAGTAACTAAATGAGCACTGGCAAAGAGCAATTGGACGTAGATGACGACTTCACCCCCGTAGAGGCTGATGACGCCGAGCCGGTGGTTGAAGTAGCGAAAACCAACCTGAGCAAGCGCCGGACCATCGACAATCTGCTGGAGGAGCGCCGACTGCAAAAGCAATTGGCCGATTACGATTTTGACTTGTAAAACCTAAAAGCCTCCCGAAACGGAGGCTTTTTACCAAGTGCCGAACCGCGATAGGTACTCGCCTGGCGCACTTCGTCAGACGCAGGCTCATCATGCCAGGCCGTTACGCTGGGCCAGTTCGATCAGATCCACCAGGGAGCGCGCATTGAGCTTCAACAGCAATCGGGTCTTGTAGGTACTGACGGTCTTGTTGCTGAGAAACATTCCATCGGCAATCTCTTTATTGGTCTTGCCCCGGGCCAACTGTTGCAACACCATCATTTCCCGTCCTGACAAACGATCCACCATGTCGGCTTCACTGGCGTTACCAAGACTGGCACGCACTGTATGCAAGGCCTGGTTGGGAAAGTAACTGTAGCCTGACAAGACCGCTTTTATTGCACTGAGCAACTCCGTGAGGTCCTGTTGTTTGCAGACATAGCCGGCGGCTCCCGACTGCATGCAGCGCATGGAAAAATGCCCAGGGGACTGGGAAGTCAATATCAGCACTTTCATCGGCATCGCGGCCGATGTCAGTCGTGCAATTACTTCCAGCCCATCCAGTTTCGGTATTCCAATATCCAGGATGACAATATCCGGCAGGTATTCGCGGGCTAGTTGTAATGCGTCCACACCATTATCTGTTTCTGCAATGACTTCGTAGCCATGACGCTCCATCAGCATTCGTACCGCAAGACGAATGACGGGGTGATCATCCACAATCAGCACTTTATTCATGGGCAAGTCCAATTTCGCTGTTCGAATTTTTAGAGCCCGCACAATAGCCTAGTCGTTTCCTCCCTGGCATGTCGCTCCCCCCAACCACTCGCACCGAGAGACATTCCCTACAAAAATTCAGGAATTTTCTTACAAGAAATCCAATAAATCAGAGGAAAGAAAACTTTTTTTGAAGACTTGACTTTCCGATTGTGATTATTTTTTTGTTTCGACCTGCAACAAAAAAATAAGGGGAATTTGACTTCCAGACAGCGATCAGACATGTATCAAACCTGCCCGCATTTCCAAAGACAGCCGGGATCATCCAATATCAACGCGCACTAAAGAAATATCACACACAACTTATCCACTCGTTCTTACAGCAAAAATCATCACATCATCGATTATAAGATAAACACAAACAGGATAGCGCACACCCGACACTGAATAAATGTTAATTCTGAATATTCAATATCCGTTAGATACACAAAATCAAAAGCAGACACGCACCTGCCAAGGAGACTTGAAATGAACAAGATAAGAAAAAGAATAAGCAACCCCATGACAGTGATCGCGATATTCGCAACTTTGTCTGAAACATCAGCCGCCGTTTCGCTGCCCTTTCTTGATGACGAGGATAGGGACGTCTACGTCTGGTTCCTGATCAGCTTTCCCTTTTATTTGCTGTTGCTATTCTTCGCCACACTCAACTTTAACTATCGATCGCTCTATGCCCCGTCCGACTTTGAAAAGGGAAAGCATTTCATAAAAGCCATGGACGGCGCCGAGCAAGCCGAGAACAGGAAGAGCAGAAAGCCCGCCGGCAGGACATCAGTCACTGACGGCCGATACACTCGTCGCCCGTCCAAGGCACAAGACCCACCGCCAGAAATGGTTGCCCTTTCGGCACTCCACCATCATGTGCGTCTGCCTGAACGGTTGAAGGACCTGTATGTAATTGATGCGCGCGAGATGACAGGACAGACCGGATTCAGCCATGTGTTGGAGAGTTTGCAGATCAAGCCGGGAAAAGCTGCACGTGCAGTCGTATTTCTCACCTGTACCGAATCGGATTCAAGATTGAAGCAAGATGCAGCGCGCCCTTCAAAACACGTGAGAAAACACTGCCGCACGACGTTCTGTGCTGCCTACAATTTGAATTCGCAGGATTTGACGGTCATTGACGAACACTTGCCAATCGACGCACGGCAGTCCGTTGCGATTGACGATCATTCAGAAGGGAATCGAGAGGGGCAATAGCAAAAACGGAAAAGGACACTGATGCGGGCATTTAGCAACTCACCCCCTTTCAGATGTGTGGCCCTGTCGATGACCGGGCCACACATTGCATTACGTCAAAGATCTCAGAAAAGCTTGCGACCTTTGTTCGCCGCGATGCGCATGCGCAAGGCGTTGAGCTTGATGAAGCCCGCTGCGTCGGCCTGGTTGTACGCGCCGCCATCTTCTTCGAAAGTGGCAATATTGGCGTCGAACAGCGACTCGTCGGACTTGCGACCGGTGACGATCACGTTGCCCTTGTACAGCTTCAGGCGAACAACGCCGTTCACGTGGGCCTGGGAAGCGTCGATCATCTGTTGCAGCATCAGACGCTCAGGGCTCCACCAGTAACCGGTGTAGATCAGGCTGGCATACTTTGGCATCAACTCGTCTTTGAGGTGAGCCACTTCGCGGTCCAGGGTGATCGATTCGATCGCACGGTGGGCACGCAGCATGATGGTGCCGCCAGGGGTTTCGTAGCAGCCACGGGACTTCATGCCCACGTAACGGTTCTCGACGATGTCCAGGCGGCCGATACCATGCTCGCCACCGATGCGGTTCAGGGTCGCCAGCACGGTGGCCGGAGTCATTTCGACGCCGTCCAGTGCCACGATGTCGCCGTTGCGGTAGGTCAGTTCCAGGTACTGCGGCTTGTCGGGAGCCTTCTCCGGGGAGACGGTCCAGCGCCACATGTCTTCTTCGTGCTCGGTCCAGGTGTCTTCCAGCACGCCGCCTTCATAGGAGATGTGCAGCAGGTTGGCATCCATCGAGTACGGGGATTTCTTCTTGCCGTGACGCTCGATCGGGATCGCGTGCTTTTCAGCGTAATCCATCAGCTTTTCACGGGACAGCAGGTCCCATTCGCGCCAAGGTGCGATCACTTTTACGCCTGGCTTCAAGGCGTAGGCGCCCAGTTCGAAACGAACCTGGTCGTTACCCTTGCCGGTGGCGCCGTGGGAAATGGCATCGGCGCCGGTTTCGTTGGCGATTTCGATCAGGCGTTTGGCGATCAACGGACGAGCGATGGAAGTACCCAGCAGGTACTCGCCTTCGTAAACGGTGTTGGCGCGGAACATCGGGAAAACGAAATCGCGCACGAACTCTTCGCGCAAATCGTCGATGTAGATCTCTTTCACGCCCATGGCTTGAGCCTTGGCGCGTGCAGGTTCGACCTCTTCGCCCTGACCCAGGTCAGCGGTGAAGGTCACCACTTCACAGTTATAAGTATCCTGCAGCCACTTGAGGATCACCGAAGTGTCCAGGCCGCCGGAATACGCCAGAACGACCTTGTTTACGTCCGCCATGCCATCACTCCACGGGGTTCTACGGAAAGCCGTCAAGTCTACCGCCCATACAAGATAATTTACAGTGGCGCGACAGCTTATGACGACGAAGCGACAGATTATGTCGAGAGCGCGACGATGACAAAAAGGTCAGGAAGTTGCCGACGTGGCCGGCTTCGTCCCTTGAGGGGCCACCTGCTCGGCAGGAGTTCCCCGCTCCAGGCGTATCGCTACCCGACGGTTTTTCGCGCGGTTGGCGTTGCTGGTATTGGGTGCCAAGGGATAACGCTCGCCATGGAAACGCAGGGTGATTTGCGACTCCTGGATGCCGTTGGCCTTGAAGAACTCCATCACCGCCAGCGCCCGACGCCGTGACAGGTCGCGGTTGGTCAGGCGGTTGCCGCTGTTGTCGGAGTGGCCGTCAAGCTCGATGCGATTGACCGTCGGATCGGCTTTCATGTACTCCAGCATGACCTGCAGCCTGGCCTTGGCGGCGGCATCCAGATCGATACCGCCACCTGGGAAGCCGATCTGCGATTGCTTGACCTGATCGAAGTTCTGCGGCAGCAACTTGGCCACGCACCCCTGATAATCGGCAAAGGCCTTGGTAAACCTGACCGGCAACAAACGCACCTCCGATACCCGGCCATCGCCCGAGGCGTGCCGGACCACAGGACTGCGCCCGTCCATCAGGCCGCTGATCAAGCGTCCGGCCTGTGCCTGCGAACTGTTGAACAGGATGTTGCCGCTGCCGATTCTCACCGTACCCAGGTCGATATCACCGCGTCCCGGCTGCCAAGGCGCAGCGGCGGCCAGCAAGGTCGCAGAACCTCCGCCCATCATTGCGTTGTAGGCATTCAAGCGAAATGTCGCCTGCTCCCCGGCGCGCCGCACGAACTCACCCGAGCCGAAATCGGTGATCGGCTGACTCAGACGGCACTCGAATTTATCGCCTTCGACCGTCCACTCAATACTCTCCAGGCGAGTCTGGAACGTGAGCGCCAACGCAGGAAGGCTGGCAAACACACTGAGCAAGGCAAAATAACGCTGGCGCACGGGAGGCTCCACTGGCTTCTTACGACAAAAGACCGACACACAGATGTCTACGGCATACCTGTTGGATATCGGAAGCTTCCCGTAAAACTTGATAGCGGGTGCCTGCAAGAGTCTTTTCCGGTAGCATTCCCCTCAGTTTGACCCGCCTGGAATCCCCTCATGTCCGACCGCCTGACCCTGCTGCGCCCCGACGACTGGCACATTCATCTTCGCGATGGTGCCGTGTTGACCAATACCGTCGCGGATGTCGCGCGCACCTTTGGTCGCGCCATCATCATGCCCAACCTGGTACCACCGGTGCGCAATGCGGCTGAAGCCGACGGCTATCGCCAGCGGATTCTCGCTGCCCGTCCGGCCGGCAGCCCGTTTGAGCCGCTGATGGTCCTCTACCTCACCGACCGCACCCAGCCTGAAGAGATTCGCGAGGCCAAGGCCAGCGGTTTCGTGCACGCCGCCAAGCTGTACCCGGCCGGGGCGACCACCAACTCGGACTCGGGCGTCACCAGCATCGACAAGATCTTCCCTGCGCTGGAGGCCATGGCCGAAGTCGGGATGCCCTTGTTGATCCACGGTGAAGTCACCCGCGGCGATGTCGACGTGTTCGACCGCGAAAAAATCTTCATCGATGAACACATGCGTCGTGTAGTCGAGCGTTTCCCGACCCTCAAGGTGGTGTTCGAACACATCACCACCGCTGACGCCGTGCAGTTCGTCAACTCGGCTGGGGCCAACGTTGGCGCGACCATCACCGCGCATCACCTGCTGTACAACCGCAACCACATGCTGGTGGGCGGGATTCGGCCGCACTTCTACTGCCTGCCGATCCTCAAGCGCAATACCCACCAGGAAGCCTTGCTCGACGCCGCCACCAGCGGCAGCGAAAAATTCTTTCTCGGCACCGACTCGGCGCCCCACGCCCAGCACGCCAAGGAAGCTGCCTGTGGCTGTGCCGGTTGCTACACCGCTTATGCGGCGATCGAGATGTACGCCGAAGCCTTCGAACAGCGCAACGCGCTGGACAAGCTCGAAGCCTTCGCCAGCCTCAACGGCCCGCGCTTCTATGGCCTGCCGGCAAACACCGATCGTATTACCCTGGTCCGCGAAGAATGGACCGCCCCGACCAGCCTGCCATTTGGCGAGCTGACCGTTATCCCGCTGCGCGCCGGTGAAAAACTGCGCTGGCGCCTGCTGGAGGAACACGCGTGAGTGAAGACCATTTCGACGACGAACAGGAAGGTCAAGGCGGTGGCGGCGGTTCCCGTCATCCAATGGCCGCCCGGTTCCGTGGCTACCTGCCGGTTGTCGTCGACGTAGAAACCGGTGGTTTCAACTCGGCCACCGACGCCCTGCTGGAAATCGCCGCGACGACGATCGCGATGGATGAAAAGGGTTTTGTGTACCCGGATCACACCTACTTCTTCCGGGTCGAGCCCTTTGAAGGTGCGAACATCGAAGCGGCAGCCCTGGAGTTCACCGGGATCAAGCTCGATCACCCGCTGCGCATGGCGGTGAGTGAAGAAGCAGCGCTGAACGATATCTTCCGCGGCGTGCGCAAGGCACTCAAGGCCAACGGTTGCAAACGGGCGATCCTGGTTGGGCACAACAGCAGCTTCGACCTGGGCTTCCTCAATGCCGCGGTCGCGCGCCTGGACATGAAACGCAACCCGTTCCATCCATTCTCCAGTTTCGATACCGCGACACTCGCCGGTCTGGCCTATGGTCAAACCGTGCTGGCCAAGGCTTGCCAGGCCGCCGATATCGACTTCGACGGTCGCGAGGCCCACTCGGCTCGCTACGACACCGAGAAGACGGCCGAGCTGTTCTGCGGCATCGTCAATCGCTGGAAACAGATGGGCGGCTGGGAAGACTTCGGCGACTGATCCGGGTGCGCACCTGCTCCCACAGGGTTCCAGACATATCCCACCCATAAAAAAACCGGCCCTGAGGCCGGTTTTTTTGTACCTGGTACCTTACAGCGCAGCAGCGTGCTCGGTCAGGTAAGCAGCAACGCCTTCTGGCGAAGCGTTCATGCCTTTGTCGCCTTTTTTCCAGTTGGCAGGGCAAACTTCACCGTGCTCTTCGTGGAATTGCAGGGCGTCGACAAGACGCAGCAGCTCTTCCATGTTACGGCCCAGCGGCAGGTCGTTGATGATCTGCGAGCGGACAACACCTTTGTCGTCGATCAGGAATGCGCCACGGAACGCCACGCCGTCAGCGGACTGAACGTCGTAGGCCTTCATGATTTCCTGCTTGATGTCGGCAGCCATGGTGTAACGAACTGCGCCGATACCACCATCGTTTACCGGGGTGTTGCGCCATGCGTTGTGGGTGAAGTGCGAGTCGATCGACACAGCGACCACTTCAACGTTACGTGCCTTGAACTCGGACATGCGGTTGTCCAGAGCGATCAGCTCCGACGGGCAAACGAAGGTGAAGTCCAGCGGGTAGAAGAACACCAGGCCGTATTTGCCTTTGATGGCCGACGACAGGGTGAAGCTGTCCACGATTTCGCCATTGCCGAGTACGGCCGGTACGGTGAAGTCAGGGGCTTGTTTGCCTACGAGTACGCTCATTGGATATCTCCTGGTGTAGAAGCGTTAAGAACTGGGTTTGCATCAGCCTGCCACCCTCAGGCGACAGCCCTGTGACACCAACCCGTTTCGAAAAGACCGGTCATCATACACTGCGTTTTTGGCCTGTCCGTAACGGTTTCTCCCATGGGCGTAAAAAAGGACGAAGGGTATTTCCGTTTACAGCGCATCGTTGGCCAACCGTTCGTCAGGCCTGTCAAAAAGCCCTTCCAAAGCACTTTGACAATCATTCTCGTTAACATTAAGATCCATCGCATTCGAGACATAAACAGCGACGGTTTTCACTTATGTATGTTTGCCTCTGCACTGGCGTCACCGACGGCCAAATCCGCGATGCGATCTATGAAGGATGCTGCAGCTACAAGGAAGTGCGCCAGGCCACCGCCGTTGCCAGTCAATGCGGTAAATGTGCCTGTCTCGCCAAGGAAGTGGTCCGCGAGACCCTGACCAAATTGCAAACCGCCCAGGCGACGATACCTTTTCCTGTCGAATTTACTGCTGCATAAATACCGTATTTCAAAGAACCGGACACGTGTCCGGTTTTTTTATGTCTGAAAATCAACTGCTTAGACTCAAGACGCGGAACACAAACATTCTTATTCCGATTAATTTTCATATATGATTCAATAACTTAGGTTTGACACTCTTAGTTGTGCGGCTCAAACTCTGCCTTTATAGACAGCTAATACAGGGCAGGACCCCATCATGAAAGGCGACGTTACAGTCATCCAGCATCTCAACAAGATCCTTGCCAATGAGCTGGTCGCGATCAATCAATACTTCCTGCATGCACGCATGTACGAAGATTGGGGTTTGAACAAGCTCGGCAAGCACGAGTACCACGAATCCATCGACGAGATGAAGCACGCGGACAAGCTGATCAAGCGCATCCTGTTCCTTGAAGGCCTGCCGAACGTCCAGGACCTGGGCAAGCTGCAAATCGGCGAGCACACCCAGGAAATGATTGAGTGTGACCTGCGCATCGAGAAGACCGGCCATGCTGATCTGAAAGTGGCGATCGCGCATTGCGAAACAGTGGGCGACTTCGGTAGCCGTGAACTGCTTGAAGAGATTCTTGAGTCCGAAGAAGAACATATCGATTGGCTGGAAACCCAACTGGGTCTTATCGACAAGATCGGTATCGAGAACTACCTGCAGTCGCAGATGGGCGACGACGAGTAAGTTCTACACCAACCGCCTCGATGCAAGACAAAGCCCCGCTCTCTTTTGAAGAGGCGGGGCTTTTTCGTTTCATTTTGAAAGGACCTGAAACGGCCCCGGGGATTTTTCCTAAAGCCTGCTCCCGACAAGTCGATAAGCTGGTATCGATAGCTGTGGCTGATCCACTGATCGCCTCACCACCTTTTTCCACGGAAGGTTTTTATGTCCTCCACCAAAGCCCGCGCAGATTCACTTTCGCTTCTGCTGTTTACCTTGCGCAGTGGCAAGCTGATGGCGATCAACCTGCTCAAAGTCAGTGAAATCATCCCTTGCCCGCCACTGACCAAACTTCCCGAATCGCATCCCCACGTCAAAGGCATCGCCACCCTGCGCGGCAACTCGTTATCGGTGATCGACCTCAGCCGCGCCATCGGTGAGCGCCCGCTGGAAGATCCCGACGGTGGGTGCCTGATCGTCACGGACGTCAGCCGCTCCAAGCAAGGTTTGCATGTGCAGGCGGTGAGCAAGATCGTGCACTGCCTGACTACCGACATCCGTCCGCCCCCCTTCGGCTCGGGCGGCTCACGCTCGTACATCACGGGTGTCACCTCGGTCGACGGCACCCTGGTGCAGGTGCTGGACATCGAAAAGGTCATCCATGGCATTGCCCCGGTACCAATCGACATGGCGCCAACCGAGCTCAGCATGGAAGATGCCGAGATCCTGGGCAGCGCTCGCATTCTGGTGGTCGATGACAGTCAGGTCGCGCTACAGCAATCGGTGCATACGTTGCGCAACCTGGGCCTGCAATGCCACACGGCCCGCAGCGCCAAGGAAGCTATCGATTGCCTGCTGGATCTGCAAGGCACCGCCCAGCAGATCAACCTGATCGTCTCCGATATCGAAATGTCCGAAATGGACGGTTACGCCTTCACCCGCACCCTGCGTGAAACCCCGGACTTCGCGCACCTCTACGTACTGCTGCATACGTCCCTGGACAGCGCCATGAATAGCGAAAAGGCACGGCTTGCCGGCGCGAATGCGGTGCTGACCAAGTTCTCTTCACCGGAACTGACCAAGTGCCTGATCGACGCGGCCAAGGCCGTTGCCGAACAAGGTCATTGAGTCGTGGCCGAGCAATTCTGCCTTCTCATGCGGCGCAGTCTCGCTGACGCCGTGCCCGCCATCACCTGGCCCCAGGGGATCGTGCTGACCGGGTATCGTCCCGAACGGGCGGAGGAAGTTCATCGCTTGATGGAACAGGGTCACTCGCAAGGCGGCGGCCGCGTCCCGGGCCTGGACGTATGGCAACAGCGATTTGAAACCGATCCTGAGTATGATCCGACACTATGCTTCATCGCGCTGGATACCCTGGGTATCGTGGGCGTCTGTCAGTGCTGGACCAGCGCCTACATCAAGAGTCTGGTGGTGCATCCACGGGCTCAAGGCCGCGGTTTGGGGCGAGCCTTGCTGCTCAATGCCTTCACCGAATTTCAACGGCGGCACGAAGGCTACGTCGACCTGAAAGTGCTGGAAGGCAACCTTCGCGCACAGCGGTTGTATGAAAGCGCCGGGATGTATGTGGTGCGCCGGGAACCGGTTCCGGTCTGACCCGTCCCTCGCCGAGCCCCGCGTTCGCCCCTCCAAGCCTTCAGGCATACTCACACCTTGGCCAACCCCGCCCAAGGATCCCTGAACCATGAAAGCTGTCACCCTGACCTTCGCCTGCCTCACAGCCCTCGCCACCCAGGCCCACGCCTCCAGCCCCGATGCCTGGGCCGCCTTCGACAAGGCCGTGCTCGCCAGTTGCACCAAGGCCAGCGGTCTGGCGAACGCCAAACCCGTCGGCAACGCCGCACAATTCGATGATCGGGTCGGCTACACCGCCCTGCTGCTGCAAGGCCAGTACCCGCAAAAGCACATGAAAGGCCAGCAAGGTACCGAACTGTGCCTCTACAACAAGAAGAGCAAAACGGCCTATGTGACCGAGTGGGACTCCATACGAGCAAACTGACACCGCTGTCAGTTAACAGTCACTTTCCTGACCGGGTCATGGGGCTATAACGTAGAAAGACAAAGCTGCGAACACTTCCATTTCCCGACCCGGCGCCCCTCTCGCATGCGAACCCAGAAAAAATCCGTTCTTCTAGCAGCCTTTCTGATCGTGCTGGTGGCGCTGGGCGCGTGGTACCTGATGAAATCATCCACGGTTAAAGTCGCCGCACCGACCGCCATCCCGGTGCGCGTGGTCAACGTGGTCGAAAAAGACGTGCCCCGCTACGTCACCGGCATAGGCTCGGTGTTGTCGCTGCACAGTGTGGTGGTCCGCCCGCAGATCGACGGGATCCTCACCAGGATACTGGTCAAGGAAGGCCAACTGGTAAGCAAAGGCGACCTGCTGGCGACCATCGACGACCGGTCGATCCGCGCCAGCCTGGACCAGGCCAGGGCGCAACTGGGCGAAAGTCAGGCGCAACTGCAAGTGGCCCAGGTCAACCTCAAGCGCTACAAGCTGTTGAGCGTCGACGACGGTGTTTCCAAACAGACCTACGACCAGCAACAGGCGTTGGTCAACCAGCTCAAGGCCACCGCCCAGGGCAACCAGGCTTCGATCGACGCGGCCCAGGTGCAGTTGTCGTACACGCAAATTCGCTCCCCGGTCAGTGGCCGCGTCGGAATTCGTACAGTGGATGAAGGAAACTTCCTGCGCATGACTGACACCCAGGGACTGTTCACGGTGACCCAGATCGACCCGATCGCCGTGGAGTTCTCCCTGCCGCAGCAGATGCTGCCGACCCTGCAAGGCCTGATCAGCGATCCACAACGCGCCCAGGTCAAGGCCTACATCGGAGCCGACACCGACGGCGAAACCGGGAACCTGCTGGGCGACGGCCACTTGACCCTGATCGACAACCAGATCAACGCCAACACTGGCACCATCCGCGCCAAGGCCGAATTCAACAACGCCGGGCAAAAACTCTGGCCGGGCCTGTTGGTGACGGTAAAAATCCAGACTGCGCTGGATAAAGATGCATTGGTGGTACCTCCCACCGTCGTACAACGTGGCCTCGACCAGCACTTCGTCTATCGGGTAAAGGGCGACAAGGTTGAAACCGTGCCAGTGCAGATGGTTTACCAGGGCAGCGGCCAGAGCATCATCAAGGGGGTGAAAGCGGGTGACGTGCTGGTCAGCGACGGTCAGTCGCGACTCAAGCCCGGTGCCACCGTACAAGTGCTGACCGAACCGCCGCAGGTCGTGCAATCGGAGACGGCGCCATGAAAGGCCACGGTTCGATCTCCGCCTGGTGCATCGACCACCCGGTGGCCACGATTCTGCTGACGTTCGCCCTGGTGCTGCTGGGGGCCATCGCGTTTCCGCGCCTGCCCATCGCGCCGCTGCCGGAAGCAGAGTTTCCGACGATCCAGGTGGCAGCCCAACTGCCCGGTGCCAGCCCGGAAACCATGGCGTCATCGGTGGCCACGCCCCTTGAAGTGCAATTCAGCGCCATTCCCGGTGTAACCCAAATGACCTCGAGCAGCGCCCTGGGCTCGACCAACCTGACCCTGCAATTCACCCTCGACAAAAGCATCGATACTGCGGCCCAGGAAGTCCAGGCCGCTATCAACACCGCGGCAGGCAAATTGCCCAAGGACATGCCGAACCTGCCAACGTGGCGCAAGGTCAATCCGGCCGACAGTCCGGTGCTGATCCTCAGCGTCAACTCGTCGCTGATGCCAGGCCCTGAACTCAGCGACCTGACGGAAACCCTGCTGTCCCGTCAACTCAGTCAGGTCGACGGTGTCGGCCAGGTGTCCATCACTGGCCAGCAACGTCCAGCGATCCGTGTCCAGGTGTCCGCCGATAAGCTCGCCGCCATCGGCCTGACCCTGGCGGACATTCGCCTGGCGATCCAGCAGACCAGCCTCAACCTGGCCAAAGGCGCGCTGTACGGCGAATCGAGCATTTCAACGCTTTCGACCAATGATCAACTGTTCCACCCCGACGAATACAGTCAGTTGATCGTTTCCTACAAGGACGGTGCACCGGTTCACCTCAAGGATGTCGCGAAAGTCGTCAACGGTTCGCAAGATGCTTACGTCCAGGCCTGGGCGGGTTCGCAACCGGGCGTAAACCTGGTGATTTTCCGTCAGCCAGGCGCCAACATCGTCGAGACCGTGGATCGCATTCAGGCCGCGCTGCCGGCGCTGCAAGCGATGTTGCCAGCCTCGGTGCAGGTCAAGGTGCTGATCGACCGCACCCAGACCATCCGCGCGTCGCTGCACGAGGTGGAAATCACACTGATGATCGCCGTGATGCTGGTGGTGGCGGTGATGGCGCTGTTCCTGCGCCAACTGTCGGCCACATTGATCGTCTCGGCAGTACTCGGTGTGTCGCTGATTGCCAGCTTTGCGCTGATGTACGTGATGGGCTTCAGCCTGAACAACCTGACGCTGGTGGCGATCGTGGTGGCCGTGGGGTTTGTGGTCGACGATGCGATCGTGGTGGTGGAGAACATCCACCGACATCTCGAGGCCGGTGACGGCATGCGCGAGGCGGCGATCAAGGGCGCCGGCGAGATCGGATTTACCGTGGTCTCGATCAGTTTCTCGCTGGTGGCGGCGTTCATTCCACTGCTGTTCATGGGCGGCGTGGTTGGCCGGCTGTTCAAGGAATTTGCCCTGACCGCCACCTCCACCATCATGATTTCGGTGGTGGTTTCCCTGACGTTGGCGCCCACCCTGGCAGCGCTGTTCATGCGCGCGCCTGAGCATCACGCCCAGGGTAAACCCGGCTTCGGCGAGCGCCTGCTGGCGTGGTACGAAAAAGGCCTGCGCCGTGCCCTCGCCCACCAGACATTGATGATCGGCGTGTTCGGTTTGTCACTGGGGTTGGCGGTGGCCGGCTACATCTTTATCCCTAAAGGCTTCTTCCCGGTCCAGGATACTGGCTTCGTCCTCGGTACCACCGAAGCGGCGGCCGATATTTCCTACGGCGACATGGTAAAAAAACACCTGGCGATGGCCGAAATCGTCGCCGCTGATCCTGCGGTTCAAGCGTTCTCTCACTCGGTGGGCGTGTCGGGCAGCAACCAGACCATCGCCAACGGCCGCTTCTGGATCGCCCTGAAAAAACGCGGCGACCGCGATGTTTCAGCCAGCGAGTTCATCGACCGTATCCGCCCCCAATTGATGAAGGTGCCGGGCATCGTCCTGTACCTGCGCGCCGGGCAAGACATCAACCTCAGCTCCGGCCCGAGCCGGGCCCAGTACCAATACGTGCTCAAGAGCAACGACGGGGCGGTGCTGAGCACCTGGACCCAGCGCCTGACGGAAAAACTGCGCGGCAACCCGGCCTTCCGCGACATTTCCAACGACCTGCAACTGGGCGGCAGCATCACCCATATCACCATTGACCGCAGTGCCGCCGCACGCTTTGGCCTGACCGCCAGCGATGTGGATGAAGCGCTGTACGACGCTTTCGGCCAGCGCCAGATCAACGAATTCCAGACCCAGATCAACCAGTACAACGTGATCCTGGAGCTGGACACCCGGCAACGCGGCAAGGCCGAAAGCCTCAATTATTTCTACCTGCGCTCGCCCCTGAGCGGGGAAATGGTGCCGCTGTCGGCCCTGGCGAAATTCGATGCGCCCACGGTGGGGCCGCTGTCCATCGCCCATGACGGCATGTTCCCGGCCGCCAACCTGTCGTTCAACCTGGCACCCGGCGTGGCGCTCGGCGATGCGGTGATCATGCTCAACCAGGCCAAGGTCGACATCGGCATGCCCGCGGCCATCAACGGTAACTTCCAGGGTGCGGCCCAGGCGTTCCAGAGTTCGCTGGCCAGCCAGCCATGGTTGATCCTCGCGGCGCTGTTGGCGGTGTACATCATTCTCGGCGTGCTCTACGAGAGCTTCGTCCACCCGCTGACGATCATCTCGACGCTGCCCTCGGCCGGGCTGGGTGCGGTGATCATGCTGTGGATCTGCGGCCAGGACTTTTCGATCATGGCACTGATCGGGCTGGTGCTGCTGATCGGTATCGTCAAGAAAAACGGCATCCTGATGATCGACTTCGCCCTGGAAGCGCAGCGCAAGGGCGGCTTGTCACCGGAAGAAGCGATCTTCCAGGCGTGCATCACGCGGTTCCGGCCGATCATCATGACCACCCTCGCCGCCTTGCTCGGCGCCCTGCCGTTGATGCTCGGCTACGGCACCGGCGCCGAACTGCGCCAACCCCTGGGCATCGCCGTGGTCGGTGGCTTGCTGGTGAGCCAGGCACTGACGCTGTTCACCACGCCGGTCATATACTTGTGGCTGGAGCGTTTATTTCATAGGCACACTCTCCCACCAGCAGCTTCGCCCGTACCGGCGCTGGCGACCACAGACTGAGGCGGGGTCATGCGCGTCCTGATTATCGAAGACGAGGAAAAAACCGCGGATTATCTGCACCGCGGCCTGACGGAACAGGGTTACACCGTGGACCTGGCGCGGGATGGGGTCGAAGGCCTGCACCTGGCGCTGGAAAGCGACTACGCGGTGATCGTCCTCGACGTGATGTTGCCGGGCCTGGACGGCTTCGGCGTATTGCGCGCCTTGCGTGCGCGCAAGCAGACCCCGGTGATCATGCTCACCGCCCGCGAACGTGTGGAAGACCGCATCAAGGGCCTGCGCGACGGCGCCGACGATTACCTGGGTAAACCGTTTTCCTTCCTTGAGCTGGTGGCACGCCTGCAGGCACTGACCCGGCGCAGCGGTGGCCACGAACCGGTGCAGGTGAGCATCGCCGACCTGTGGATAGATCTGATCAGCCGCAAGGCGACCCGCGGTGGCACACGGCTGGACCTGACGGCCAAGGAGTTCTCGCTGCTGAGCGTGCTGGCCCGGCGCCAAGGTGAAATCCTCTCGAAAACCGCCATTGCCGAGATGGTCTGGGACATCAATTTCGACAGCGACGCCAACGTCGTCGAGGTCGCGATCAAACGCCTGCGGGCCAAGCTCGACGGGCCATTCGAAGAGAAATTGCTGCACACCATCCGCGGCATGGGTTATGTGCTGGAGAGCCGTGGTGTCCAGTAATTCAATTGCTCTGCGCCTGAGCGGGATGTTCACGCTGGTAGCGCTTCTGGTGTTCTTGTTGATCGGTTGGGCGCTCTACCAACAGGTCGACAAAGGCCTGGGATTGTTGCCCGAAGCCGAACTGGACGCGCGCTACAGCGTGCTCGAATCCACCGTCGGCCGCTACGGCACGCCTGAACACTGGGTGAAGATCAACAACAAGCTCAAGCTGCTCGGCGAAGAAGACAAGCGCATCAGTTTCTGGATCATCAGCGGCGATCCGAACTACGAATACGGCAATCCGACACCGAGCATCCGTGCGTTTGCCAAAGGGCCGCTGGGCATGCGCGACATGCAGCTGGCAGACCACCCCTACCCGCTGAAAGTGCTGGTCAGCGAATTCCCGGCCAAGGATCAGCGCCCGCCCCTGCGCTTCATGATCGGCATCGACACCGAGACGTTTTTCCATACCCAGCACCAATTGCTGATCGCCCTGGTCAGCCTGGCAGTTATCGGCGTACTGATGGCCTCGGCGCTGGGTTACTGGGTGGCGCGAATCGGGCTCAAGCCACTGATCAAGCTGTCTCAGGAAGCCCAGCGCCTGGCCCCGCCGTTGCGTTCAGGCCGCTTGCGGCTATCGTCGCTGCCCCCGGAACTGAACCAGTTCGTCGACTCGTTCAACTCGACGCTGGAGCGGGTCGAACAGGCCTACTCGCGACTGGAATCGTTCAACGCCGATGTCGCCCATGAACTGCGCTCGCCACTGACCAACCTGATCGGCCAGACCCAGGTTGCCCTGACTCGCGGGCGCTCGGCAGAGCATTATTTCGAGGTGCTGCAATCGAACCTTGAAGAGCTCGAGCGACTGCGCTCGATCATCAATGACATGCTGTTCCTTGCCAGCGCCGACCAAGGCAGCAAGGCGACCAAACTGACGTCCACCTCGCTGGCCGAGGAAGTGGCCACGACCCTGGAATACCTGGATTTCATTCTCGAGGATGCGCAGGTACGGGTCCAGGTCAGCGGCGATGCCCTGGTGCGAATCGAAATCGCCCACCTGCGCCGGGCCTTGATCAACCTGCTGAACAACGCCGTGCAGCACACCGGCCCCGGACAAGTCATCGAGGTGCGCATCGAAGCCGGCGAGCACCAGGTCAGCATCGGCGTGGCCAACCCGGGCATACCGATTTCCAACGAACATCTGCCGCGCCTGTTCGAGCGCTTCTACCGGGTCGATGCCTCGCGCAGCAACAGTGGCAACAATCACGGGCTGGGGCTGGCCATCGTCAAGGCGATTGCCCTGATGCATGGCGGGGATGTGTTCGTGCGCAGTGACCATGGGATGAATACCTTTGGTATGCATTTGCCGGTCTGAGGCCGCAAAAGACCGCTACCTTCGCCCCGACATCAGGCCGGCCGGTAGGCCGCTATCGCCGGCAGGCCCCACCGTAGATCGGGTTTGGCCGCGAGCGATCTTTGCTCTTTGCGTAACAGTCCTTTCATGAATCCGCTCTTTTTCCTTTCGCCCAAGCGCCTTATCTTTGCCCGCACCAAACAGCACTTGCCAAGCAAGAAGGTTTAAAAGATGTCCAACAGTATGGGTATTGCCAGCGCTTTCGTTCTGTCTTCTCTGTTCCTGTCGCCGTTCGCCATGGCCGAAGAGTCGCACGCCTTCGTCGCGCAGAATTCCGCCCGAGCCGCCGCGTACGAAGAGCACCAGATCGAGATGACCGCCAAAGCCCAGGAGGCCACCCAAGCCCCGCAAGCGTCGAGCACTCAAGCCAAACAGGCTGAAAAAGACAGCTGATTTTGCGCGCATCACTCCTGTTTCCCTCGACACTTTTCATCGGCTCTTCCCAATGAAAAGTTGTCTTCAAAGCCGCTGCCATCAGCGGCTTTTTTTCGTTGTGGTTTTACAACCCGCTGCGCCCTCCTCGCCAACCCGAAATCTTTGCGACTGCAAGAACAGTGATGTTCCCCGCTGACCCAGGAGCTTTACCCCACGTGCGTTTCCCAATCAGTCCCCCTGCGCTGTTCGTTGCAATCGCTGCAACGATGGCCTGCAATACTCACGCTGCCGATGCTGCCCAAGGTTTCACCGAAGACGCCAGCCTCACCATCAACGCACGCAACTACTACATGAACCGCAATCGCCTGCAGCAGGCAGACGACAACATTGAATGGGGTCAGGGTTTTCTGGGCATCTTCGAGTCGGGCTTCACCGAAGGCTCGGTCGGCTTCGGCATCGATGCCCATGCCATGCTCGGGCTCAAGCTCGACGGAGGCGGCGGCACGGACAATTCGAGCATCCTGCCGGCCAGCGACGGCAGCGGCAAAGCACCGGGCTCGTTCTCCACCGCAGGTGCCACCCTGAAGATGCGAGCCTTCAATAGCGAATTGAAGGCCGGCGACCTGTTTCTCGCCAACCCGGTGATTGCCGGCGGTGAAACCCGCATGCTGCCCCAGACCTTTCGCGGCGTCAGCCTGACCAACCACAGCTTCGACGGCTGGCTGATCGAAGGGGGTCAAGCGAGCTTCACCAAACCGTACAACCAGAGCGGTCATGTTCGCATCGGTACGTCCTACGGCAGTCTGGCCGAGGATGAAGAAAGCCAGCATCTCAATTGGGCCGGCGTGGCCTGGAGCGGTGTGCCAGGCTTGACCAGCAGCCTGTATGCCGCCGAGCTCAAGGACATCTGGAACCAGTACTACTACGACCTCGACTACACCTATGCGCTCAACGAGGTGGTCAGCCTCAACCCGGGCCTGCACTTCTATCACACGCAGGACACCGGTGATGCGCTGCTCGGCCACATCGACAACAACACCTTCAGCCTGCATTTCACTGTCGGCGTCGGTAATCACAGCATCACCACCGCTTACCAGCGGGTCAACGGCAACACCCCGTTCGACTACATCAGCCAGGGCGACAGCGTCTTCCTCGACAACTCCCAGCAATACTCGGACTTCAACGGTCCGAACGAGCGGTCCTGGAAACTCAAGTACGCCTATGACTTTGTCGGCCTTGGCCTGCCGGGACTGACTTCGGCGCTGTCCTGGTCCAGGGGCAAACTGGATCTGACCAAGGTCGACCCAGATAGCCCCGGGTATAGCGCGTGGTACAGCGCTGAGGGCATAAACGCCCGGCACTGGGAACGCGACATCGAGCTCAAGTACGTGGTCCAGGACGGCCAGGCCAGGGACCTGGCAGTGCGCCTGCAATGGGCTACCAACCGGGGCGGCAACGGTTATGGAGTACTTGATCAGGACACCGACGAGTACCGAGTGATTTTCGACTACCCGCTCAATGTCTTCTAAGCTTCAATAAACAAAAGGCCGGCACGTTTTGCTGGCCTTTTTTATCCGCAGTCTGTTGGGAATGCCGCGGATACAACGGGTGTCCGGGACGCTGCCCGATTCTTGCAAAAGAATGTCTCCGACGCCTAGACGACAGAAGCCAGAATAATGAGCGAGCGCACCACATCTCACCAATCAACGCGATCCGAGCGATCCGAGCGGCTGGTGATTCTCGGCAGCGTATTACTGGTGATTGCCATCCTGAGTATCGTGGCGTTTCTGCTGGTGCGTGAACGCGTCAATGCCGAACTGTCAGCCAGCCGCTCCGCCTCCAATATCGTGCAGTTGATCGAAGCCGATGTCCTGCGTAACGTCGAACTCTACGACGTGTCGTTGCTTGGCCTGATCGCGGCCTCCCGCCGTGATGACCTCATGCAGGTTTCCCCACAGATACGTCATCTGGCTTTGTTCGATCGTGCCACCGCCGCCCCCTACAAGGGTGACATCCTGTTGCTCGACCAACAGGGCAACGTGCTCGCCGACTCGGCTTCGCGAGAACCCAGGACAGGCAACTTTGCCGACCGCGAGTACTTCCTGTCCCACGTGAACAACAGCGACCCGGGCATGTTCATCAGTCGGCCTTTTCGCTCCCGAATGGCTAACAACGAATGGCGCATCAGCTTCAGTCGCCGGATCAGTGGCGCACAAGGCGAGTTTCTAGGGGTCGCCGAGGCGGCGATGCGCCTGAGCTACTTCGAACAGCTGTTCAACAGCCTGAACATCGGTCCCGGCAGTTCGATCAGCCTGATCAACAAGGATGGAATCCTGCTGGCCCAGGTCCCTCGCCTGAGCGAAGACCTGACCGGTACGGACTTCAGCCAGCTCCCCAACTTCCAGCGTATCGTCAACGAAGGCGACGGCAGTTTCAGCAGCGTTTCGAATCGTTATCAGGACCTGCGGCTCTACACCTTTTCCCAGGTTGGCAACTTGCCGCTGATTGTCATCGTGGCCTTGTCGGGTGAAGAAGTGTTTTCTTCATGGCAACGCACAGCGTTGGTGGTCAGCCTGGCAACGACCGCCCTGTGTGCGTGCCTGCTGTGGCTGACCTGGCTGCTCTGCCGCGAACTGCGCCTGCGTCACCATGCCGAACTGGAGCTGGCACAACTGGCCGCCACCGACGCACTGACCGGACTGGCCAACCGCCGGACGCTGGACCAGACGTTGCGTCATGAATGGTTTCGCGCCCAGCGTTCCGGCAAGCCATTGTCGTTACTGATGATCGATGCCGATCACTTCAAGGCCTTCAACGACCGCCATGGCCATCAAGCCGGTGATGAGGCCTTGCGCGCGGTTGCCCAGGTGTTACGCACCCACGTACGGCGGCCGGCCGACCTGGTTGCGCGCTACGGTGGCGAAGAGTTCTCGGTGGTCCTGGCGGAAACCGACATGGCGGGCGCACAACTGATCGCCGAGCACATTCGAGAGGCCGTCGAACAGCTACCGCCGATTGACGGCACCGACTCGCCGATTACCGTGAGCATTGGTATCAGTACCTGGAACGCCAGCTCCGACATCAACCTGGAGGTGCTGATGTTTGCCGCGGACAAGGCGCTGTATCAAGCCAAGGAGACGGGACGTAATCGGGTGGTGGCGCTCTAGCGACCACCAAGCAAAATCCGCACACATAAAAAAAGGCCACCCGAAGGCAGCCCTTAAAAAACTAGAGAGGTTTTTTACTTACACGGCCGCGACAGGACGCATGTAAGAGATCGGTGCGGTGCTGGCATCTTCGAACGTCACGACTTCCCAGGCATCTGTCTGCTCAATCAACTTGCGCAACAGCTGGTTGTTCAGTGCGTGGCCGGACTTGAAGCCCTTGAACTCACCAATCAGGCTGTTGCCCAGCAGGTAGAGGTCACCAATTGCATCGAGGATCTTGTGCTTCACGAATTCGTCTTCGTAGCGAAGGCCGTCTTCGTTCAGTACACCATCGGCGTCGACCACAATGGCGTTTTCAACGCTGCCGCCGAGTGCGAGGTTGTGCTTGCGCAGGTACTCGATGTCACTCATGAAACCAAAGGTACGGGCGCGGCTCACTTCTTTTACGAACGAAGTGCTGGAAAAATCCACGCTTGCACTTTGTGTGCGGTCACGGAAAACCGGGTGATCGAAGTCGATCTCGAAGCTCACCTTGAAACCTTCGAAAGGGACGAAAGTGGCGCGCTTGTCGCCGTCTTCCACAGTCACTTCCCGCAGGATGCGGATGAACTTCTTCGCGGCGTCCTGTTCTTCCAGGCCAGCCGACTGAATCAGGAATACGAAAGGTCCAGCGCTACCATCCATGATTGGCACTTCGGACGCGGAGAGCTCGACGTAGGCGTTATCGATGCCCAGGCCAGCCATGGCCGAGAGCAAGTGCTCCACCGTGTCCACTTTGACGTCACCGTTGACCAGCGTGGTCGACATGGTGGTTTCGCCAACGTTTTCCGCGCGTGCAGGGATCTGCACCACAGGATCGAGGTCGGCACGACAAAACACAATGCCGGTGTCGATCGGCGCAGGCTTGAGGGTCAGGTATACCTTCTCCCCGGAGTGCAGACCTACACCTGTGGCACGGATAATATTTTTCAGTGTGCGTTGTTTAATCATGGCTTGGGCCGCTTCAGCGCAAATTGCGAACTGGTATCAACAAAGGCTGGCGATGATAGCAGACCACGCCTTTGCTGAACACCAATCAACTTCATAGCCCTGATACATTTCATCAATCGGCCTGACGACGCAGGAAGGCCGGGATGTCCAGGTAGTCCAGGTCATCTTGCGGATTCATCTTCGCGGCAGTGGCAGCACCGGCCTGGGCCTGGTTGCGCATGACGGTCGGACGGTCCAGGTCACGGTAGTTAACCGCTGGCGCTTCCTGACGAACAGGGGCTTGTTGTTGCGGCTGGGAAGCCATCGACGTGTGCACGGTATTGTCGATGATCTTCACCGGCTTCTCGATTTTAGCGCCCAGACCGGTAGCAACGACAGTCACGTGCAGCTCGTCGCGCATGTCCGGATCGATAACGGTACCGACCTTGACCATGGCGTGCTCGGAAGCGAAGGCCTCGATGATGCTACCCACGTCGGAGTACTCACCCAGGGACAGGTCAGGACCGGCGGTGATGTTCACCAGGATGCCGCGTGCACCTTGCAGGTTCACGTCTTCGAGCAACGGGTTGCGAATGGCCGCTTCGGTGGCCTCGCGTGCACGGTTCGGACCGCTGGCGCAGCCAGTGCCCATCATCGCCATGCCCATTTCGCTCATCACGGTACGTACGTCGGCAAAGTCGACGTTGATCATGCCCGGACGCTTGATGATGTCGGAGATACCGCGAACGGCACCGGCCAGTACATCGTCAGCCTTGGCGAAAGCCGACAGCAGGCTGGCGTCCTTACCGAGGATGGTCAGCAGTTTCTCGTTGGGAATGGTGATCAACGAGTCGACGCTTTCCGACAGCAGGCGAATGCCTTCATCGGCGATCTGCATGCGCTTGCGGCCTTCGAACGGGAACGGACGAGTCACCACCGCAACGGTGAGAATCCCCATTTCCTTGGCCACTTCGGCAATGATCGGCGCAGCACCGGTACCGGTACCGCCGCCCATGCCAGTGGTGATGAACACCATGTTGGTGCCCTGCAGGACTTCGGCAATGCGCTCACGATCTTCGAGAGCGGCCTGACGACCTACTTCAGGGTTGGCACCAGCGCCCAGACCTTTGGTCACGCCGGTACCCAGTTGCAGGATGGTCCGCGCGCCAATGCTCTTGAGCGCCTGGGCATCAGTGTTGGCGCAGATGAATTCGACGCCTTCAATGTTGCTCTTGACCATGTGATTCACGGCGTTGCCGCCGCCACCGCCTACACCGATAACTTTAATAACCGGGCTTGCGGGGATGTTGTCTACGAGTTCGAACATTTTCCCTCTCCTTTACGTTCTCTAGTTTTTTCGCCTACTGCCTGTATCTACAACGGTGTCGCGGTGTTGCGGTAAATCTTAGAAATTGCCCTGGACCCAGCTCTTGATGCGATCGAGCAAGGCGCCTTTGGGTTCTTCGTTGCTGTAGCTGTCGCGGCTGCCGATACCCGAGAACGAGATGCCGTCGGATTGCTTCTGCAGGCCGTACATCAACAGGCCAACGCCGGTGGAATAAATCGGGTTGCGCACCACGTCATCCAGGCCTTTCACGCCGTGAGGCACGCCCAGGCGAACCGGCATGTGGAAGATTTCCTCAGCCAGCTCGGTAGCACCTTCCATCTTCGCCGTACCGCCGGTCAGCACGATGCCGGCCGGGATCAGGTCTTCGTAGCCGCTGCGACGCAGCTCGGCCTGGATCAGCGTGAACAGCTCGTCGTAACGTGGCTCGACCACTTCGGCCAGGGCCTGGCGCGACAGCTCGCGTGGTGGACGATCGCCAACGCTTGGGACCTTGATGGTTTCACCGGCGCCTGCCAGTTTGGCCAGGGCACAGGCGTAGCGAATCTTGATTTCTTCGGCGTACTGGGTCGGGGTACGCAACGCCATGGCGATGTCGTTGGTCACCTGGTCACCCGCGATCGGGATCACCGCGGTGTGGCGGATTGCGCCTTCAGTGAAGATCGCGATATCGGTGGTGCCGCCACCAATGTCCACCAGGCACACGCCCAGTTCTTTCTCGTCGTCGGTCAGCACCGAGTACGCGGACGCCAGTTGCTCAAGGATGATGTCGTCGATTTCCAGGCCGCAGCGACGCACGCATTTTTCAATGTTCTGTGCGGCGTTGACGGCGCAGGTGACCACGTGGACCTTGGCCTCCAGGCGCACGCCGGACATGCCCAGTGGCTCGCGGACGCCTTCCTGGTTATCGATCACGTAGTCCTGCGGCAGGGTGTGCAGCACGCGCTGGTCAGCCGGGATCGCCACGGCCTGGGCGGCGTCGAGTACGCGTTCAAGGTCGGCGGAGCTGACTTCGCGATCACGAATCGCCACGATGCCGTGGGAGTTCAGGCTGCGGATATGGTTGCCGGCCACGCCGACAAACGCCGAGTGGATGCGGCAGCCAGCCATCAGCTGCGCTTCTTCGATGGCGCGCTGGATCGACTGCACGGTGGACTCGATGTTCACCACCACGCCCTTCTTCAGGCCACGGGACGGATGGGTGCCGATCCCGACGATTTCCAGCGTGCCGTCGTCCGCGACCTCGCCGACCAGCGCCACCACCTTGGAGGTGCCGATATCGAGACCGACGATCATTTTGCCGCTTTGCACGTTTGCCATGGGTCCTGCCTCTTCTTAATTCTTTGCG
This sequence comes from Pseudomonas serbica, assembly GCF_028823535.1. GTDB lineage: Bacteria > Pseudomonadota > Gammaproteobacteria > Pseudomonadales > Pseudomonadaceae > Aquipseudomonas > Aquipseudomonas serbica. Next base: position 243,971 of record NZ_JAQIYM010000009.1, read on the forward strand.
ACAGCGGGTTGGGCTGTCGTCGGCGCTACTGGTTCCCGCCAGCCAACAGCGAGGCCGTTGGCATAGCGCAGATCGATGCGCGCAATGTTCGTAATCTGTTCTTTTAGCGTCTTGTCATAGATGGCAATGAAACGGCGCATCTTTTCCACCAGGTTGCCGCGTCCCAGCAGCAGTTCGATCCCGGGCCCGGCACTGCCAGGGCCGGTCGTCAGGAACCAGCTGCCTCGTTCGCGCAACTCCAGGCGCGCAATCGAGAAGCCCAATGGCCTGAGCAACTGGCTCAGTACCTGGTATTGCTGCATCACTTGCTGCTGGGCCCGCTGCGGACCGAACAACTGCGGCAAGTGTTCGTAATTGGCCAGCTCGCGTGGGGTAAACGCCTGCCCCTGGTTGTTCAGCAGCGATTCGTCACCCCAACGGGCCACCGGCAGTTGTTCTTCCAGGCGAATTACCACCTGGTCCGGCCACACCCTGCGCACTTCGGCGTGGGCAATCCATGGCATGGTTTCAAGCTCGGTGCGCATGCTCGCCAGGTCGATGGTGAAGAAGCTCGACGCCACGTACGGGGCGATTCGCTGCTGCACCGCCTGCTGGCTGATGTAGCTCAGGTCACCCTGCACCGCGATCTTGGTGATCGGCCGGTCGGCGTAAGGCAACAAACGCTGCGCGCCTTCGTAAGTACCGAACCCCAACGCGACCAGCAGCACCGGCCAGAACAGGGCTTTGAGAAAACCGAAGTTGGCTTTCGGCAGGCGCGCGGACATCGGCTCTTTGGCCACCATTCGGCTGGCACCCCGCGGCACCGGCTTGCGGCCGGGTGCGGGTGGCTGATGTCTCAACTGTGCGCCTTGCATGGTCTTAACCTCGCGGCTCTTCGTTGCCGGCAGCTGAAACGCTGTCGGCCAGAATGGCCAGAACCAGTTGCTGGAAATCCAGGCCGGCAGCACGGGCCGCCATCGGCACCAGGCTGTGATCGGTCATGCCCGGTGCCGTGTTGACTTCCAGGAACCAGAATTGCCCCTCGGCGTCCTGCATCACATCCGCCCTGCCCCAACCGGCGATACCCAGCGCTTCACAGGCTTTCGCCGTGAGGTCCATGAGTTCCTTTTCCTTGGCGCTGTCCAGGCCGCACGGAATGCGGTACTGGGTATCGTTGGCGATGTACTTGGCGTCGTAGTCGTAGAAACTGTGCGTCGTGCCCAGGGCGATTGGAGGCAACACCTGGTCACGCAGGGTGGCGATGGTGAACTCCGGACCTTGAATCCATTGCTCGACCAACACTTGCGAATCGTAGGTACTGGCCGCTTTCCAGGCGTCGATCAATTCAGACGCGGAACTCACTTTGGCCATCCCGATACTTGAACCTTCATGGGCCGGTTTGACGATCAAAGGGAAGCCCAGTTCCGTCGCCGCCGAAATACAATCGGCTTCGCTGCTGAGCACCGCGTGACGTGGCGTCGGAATGCCCAGGCTGTGCCAGACCTGCTTGGTGCGCAGCTTGTCCATGGCCAGCGCCGAGGCGAGGATGCCGCTGCCGGTGTAGGGAATCCCCAGGCACTCGAGCAGGCCCTGCATGCTGCCGTCTTCACCACCACGGCCGTGGAGGATGATGAAGGCGCGGTCGATCTTTTCGTTCAGCAGACGCTGCAGCAGGTCATCGCCGACGTCGAGGCCGAACGCGTCCACGCCTGCGCTTTGCAGCGCATCGAGGACGGCATTGCCCGACTTCAGGGACACTTCGCGTTCGGCACTCTTGCCGCCGAACAGCACGGCAACACGGCCGAAGTCTTTCGGCGCGAGGGTGCTGACGAGGTTGGCATAGGCAGCAGTCATTTCAACTTCCCCTTCTCCGGCGCGGCAACGGCACCGGCGAACAACTCACTTTTCAACAGTTTTGGTGCAAGGCCGCCGATATCGCCGGCACCCTGGCACAGCAGGATGTCGCCAGCGCGCAACAGCGGCTTGACCAGCGGCGCGAGGTCGACACCACGCTCGATGTAGATCGGATCGAGCTGGCCACGCTGGCGGATGCTGTTGCACAGCTTGCGGCTGTCGGCGCCCGGGATTGGTTCTTCACCGGCCGGGTAGACTTCCATCAGCAGCAGGACGTTGGCGTCGGCCAGTACATTGACGAAGTCGTCGTACAGGTCGCGGGTACGGCTGTAACGGTGCGGCTGGTAGACCATCACCAGGCGGCGCTCCGGCCAGCCACCGCGTACGGCCTTGATCACAGCCGCGACTTCGGTCGGGTGGTGACCGTAATCATCGACCAGCATCACATTGCCGCCGTCCACCGGCAGTTCGCCGTAGACCTGGAAGCGTCGGCCGACACCCTGGAACCCGGACAGGCCCTGGACGATGGCTTCATCGCTGACGCCTTCGTCGGTGGCGATGCAAATGGTCGCCAGCGAGTTCAGCACGTTGTGGTTGCCCGGCATGTTCACCGAGACATCCAGCGGCTCGCGGTCAGGGCGCAGTACCGTGAAGAAGGTCTGCATGCCTTGCTGGCGCACATTGATGGCGCGCACGTCGCAGTCTTCGCCGAAGCCGTAGGTGACGGTCGGACGCTTGACCAGCGGCAGGATTTCACGCACCACCGGATCGTCCAGGCACACCACGGCCAGGCCGTAGAAAGGCAGGTTGTGGAGGAACTCGACGAAGGTTTTCTTCAGTTTGTTGAAGTCACCGTCGTAGGTCGCCATGTGATCGGCGTCGATGTTGGTGACCACGGCCACCAGCGGCTGCAGGTGCAGGAAACTGGCGTCGCTTTCGTCGGCTTCGGCGATCAGGTAGCGGCTGGTGCCGAGTTGGGCATTGGTGCCCGCGGCATTCAGGCGGCCACCGATGACGAACGTCGGGTCCAGGCCACCGGCGGCGAACACCGAGGCGATCAGGCTGGTGGTAGTGGTTTTGCCGTGGGTACCGGCAACGGCGATGCCGTGGCGGTAGCGCATCAGCTCAGCCAGCATTTCTGCACGGGGCACCACTGGAATACGACGTTCCAGCGCGGTGGCGACTTCCGGGTTGGAGGTGTTCACGGCACTCGACACCACCAGCACGTCGGCGGCGGCAGCGTTCTCGGCGCGGTGACCGATGAAAATCTGTGCGCCGAAGGATTCCAGGCGCTCGGTGACAGGCGAAGCCTTCAGGTCGGAACCGGACACTTCATAGCCCAGGTTCAGCAACACCTCGGCAATCCCGCACATGCCCACGCCGCCGATCCCGACGAAGTGGATGCGACGGATGCGGCGCATTTCCGGTTGTGGCATGGCTTTCTGATTCTCAACCATGGGCCACCTCCAGGCAGGTATCGACCACGTTACGGGTGGCATCGGGTTTGGCCAGGCGGCGGGCCGCAGTGGCCATATCGTTGAGTCGTTGTGGTTGCATCAGGACCTCTGTCAGGCGCGCGGCAAGATCCGCTGCACCGGTCGTTCTTTGCGGCATCAGGAAGGCAGCGCCTTCACGGGCCAAATAATCGGCGTTGCGGGTCTGGTGATCGTCGATCGCGTGGGGCAACGGCACCAGCATCGAGGGCAGACCGGCGGCGGCCAGTTCACTGATGGTCAGCGCACCTGCGCGACATACCACCAGGTCGGCCCAACCATAGGCTTGGGCCATGTCTTTGATGAACGGCTGCACTTGCGCCTCGACGCCAGCCGCGAGGTAGCGCTGCGCAGTCACTTCATCGTGGTTTTTGCCGGCCTGATGGAACACGTCCGGACGCAGGTCGACGGCGACTTGCGACAGGGCTTCAGGCAGCAGCTTGTTCAACGGTTCTGCGCCCAGGCTTCCGCCCAGGATCAGCAAACGCGCCTTGCGACCGGCCAGGGCCGGGCGCGGTGTTTCCAGGAACAGCTCGGTGCGCACCGGGTTACCGGTGGTCCGTCGGCTGCTCGACAGGGTAAAGGTGTCGGGGAACGCTTCACAGACTCGGGCGGCCAACGGCACCAGCAACCGATTGGCGGTACCGGCAACGGCGTTCTGTTCGTGAACGATCACCGGCACACCGGCCAGTTTGGCTGCGACACCACCAGGCCCGGTCACATAACCGCCAAAACCCACCACGCAAGCCGGCTGCAAACGACGAATGATCGCCCGCGCCTGCCAGACGGATTTGAGCAACATGAACGGCGCCTTGAGCAGCGACAGCTTGCCCTTGCCACGCAAACCGCTGGCGTTGATCCGATGCAGTTCGATACCGGCGGCCGGGACCAGCTCGTTCTCGATGCCACGCGGCGTGCCCAGCCAGTGCACGGTGTAGCCGCGGGCCTGGAATTCTCGGGCACAGGCCAACGCCGGGAACACATGGCCCCCGGTGCCGCCAGCCATGATCAATACATTAGCGCCCATGGTTCGGCTCCTCGGCGAAGTCGCTCTCATGGAACTCCATCTCTTCGCTGCCCAGGTGGGTTCGACTCTCCCACTCGATGCGCAGCAACAAGCCGAGACAGGCGCAGCAGATCACCAACGAACTGCCGCCATAGCTTAGAAACGGTAAAGTCAGGCCCTTGGTCGGCAGCAGGCCGACGTTCACACCGATGTTGATCAGGAATTGACCGATCCACAGGAACGACAAACCGTAGGCGACATAGGCGGCGAAGAACTGCTTGGCCTTCTCGGCCCACAAGCCGATGTACATGCCGCGAATACAGACGAATACGAACAGGGCCACCGTGCACAACGAGCCCACGGCACCCAGCTCTTCGGCCAGGACCGAGAACACGAAGTCGGTGTGGGCTTCCGGCAGGTAAAACTGTTTCTGCACGCTGTTGCCCAGGCCGACGCCCAGCCATTCACCGCGCCCGAAAGCAATCAACGCCTGGGACAACTGGTAGCCGGCACCGAACTGGTCGGCCCATGGATCGGCAAAGTTGGTCAGACGCGCCATTCGATACGGCTGCATCTGAATCAGCAACACCACCGCCCCGACCGCCAGCACTACCATCAGGGAAAACCGGAACAGTCCGACCCCTCCAAGGAACAGCATTGCCGCCGCGGCGCCCATCATCACGACGGTGGCACCGAAGTCCGGCTCCATCAGGAGCAGGCCCGCCATCGGCAGCAGCACGATGAACGGCTTGAAGAAACCCATCCAGCTTTCACGCACTTCTTTCTGGCGACGCACCAGATAACCGGCGAGGTAGATCACCACGAATACCTTGGCGATCTCGGAAGGCTGTACGTTGAAGAAACTGAAGCCGATCCAGCGCATCGAACCGTTCACCTCACGGCCGATCCCCGGAATGATCACCATCACCAGCAAACCGAATGCCCCCAGCAGCATCAACCAGCCCAGGCGTTGCCAGGTGGCGATCGGGATCATCATGGTGACGATGCAGGCACCCAGGCCCAGCACCACGTAGATCAGGTGGCGAATCATGTAGTACAGGGCGCTGCCCGATTGCACGGCCGCCACTTCGGTCGAGGCCGAGGCGATCATGATCAGGCCCAGGCCGAGCAACGCCAGGCAACCGGCGAGCATCGGGAAGTCGAGGTCGATACCGCGGCCGGTGATGAGCGGCGATGGATAGGGCTTGATGATGCCTTTGAGGCTCATGCCAGATCCTCCACGGCTTGGACGAACTGGTGACCACGGTCTTCGTAGTTCTTGAACATGTCGAAACTGGCGCAGGCCGGCGACAGCAGTACCACGTCGCCCGGTTGCGCAGCGGCGCGGCATTGCTCGACGGCTTCGACCAGGGAGCTTGCACGAATCAACGGAACGGCATCGCCGATAGCCTGGCCGATCTTGTCGGAGTCACGTCCCATGAGGATCACGGCGCGGCAGTTGGCCGCCACCGGGTCACGCAGGTCCTTGAATTCGGCACCCTTGCCGTCGCCACCGGCGATCAGCACGATCTTGCCGTCAATGTCCGCACCCAGGCCTTCGATGGCCGCCAGCGCGGCTCCGACGTTGGTGGCTTTGGAGTCGTTGTAGTACCCCACGCCATCCAGGTCGCGGACCCACTGGCAACGATGCTCGAGCCCGGCGAAGCTGCGCAGGGCCGAGAGCATGGCGTCGAACGGCAAGCCGACGGCGTGACCAAGTGCCAATGCCGCCAGGGCGTTGGACTGGTTATGGGCGCCGCGAACTTTCAATTCACGTACCGGCATGAGGTTCTGGAATTCGAAGGCCAGGTACTTCTCGCCGCCTTCTTCGCGGATACCAAAGGACTTGAAGTCCGGCTTGGTCAGGCCAAAGGTCCAGCACGGCTGGCCCTCGCCCATCAGTGGCCGGCTCAGGGCGTCCTGGCGATTGACCACGAACTGTTTTGCCCCACGGAAGATCCGGTGCTTGGCCAGGTGATAGGCCGGCAGGCCGCTGTAGCGGTCCATGTGGTCTTCGCTGATGTTGAGCACGGTCGCCACTTCGGCGTTGAGCTGATCGGTGGTTTCCAGCTGGAAACTCGACAGCTCCATCACGTACAGCTCGACGTCGTCGCGGAGCAGGTCAAGCGCCGGCGTACCGAGGTTGCCGCCAACAGCGACACGCTTGCCCGCCGCCGCCGCCATCTCGCCGACCAGGGTGGTCACGGTGCTCTTCGCGTTGGAACCGCTGATGGCCACGATCGGCGCCTTCGCGTTACGCGCGAACAGCTCGATGTCGCCGGACAATTTCACGCCACGGGCGGCGGCAGCCTGCAGGGCCGGGGTCGCCAGCGCCAGGCCGGGGCTCACGTAGAGCTCGTCGGCACGGCACAGGAACTCGACGTCCAGTTCGCCGCAACGCACTTCCACCTGCGGGTAGTCACGCTTGAGCGTGGCCAGTTCCGGCGGATTTTCCCGCGTATCGGCCACCGCAAAGGCCACGCCCCGGTTCGCCAGGAAGCGAACCAGGGACATGCCGCTCTTGCCGAGGCCGACAACGATGCGGAAGTGGTCAGACGCGATCAGGGACACGAGTTTCTACCTCAGTTTCAGGGTGGCAAGGCCGATCAGCACGAGAATCACGGTGATGATCCAGAAGCGGACAATCACGCGTGGCTCGGGCCAGCCCTTGAGTTCAAAGTGGTGGTGAATCGGTGCCATGCGGAACACACGGCGACCGGTCAGCTTAAAGGACGCAACCTGAATGACGACAGACAGTGTTTCCATCACGAACACGCCGCCCATGATGAACAGGACGATTTCCTGACGGACGATCACCGCGATGGTGCCCAGGGCCGCGCCCAGCGCCAGCGCGCCGACGTCACCCATGAAGACTTGCGCCGGGTAGGTGTTGAACCAGAGGAAGCCCAGGCCCGCACCGATCAGCGCGCCGCAGAACACGATCAGCTCACCCGCGCCCGGTACATAGGGGATCAGCAGGTATTCGGCGAATTTCACGTTACCCGACAGGTAGCAGAAGATCCCCAGGCCACCACCGACCATCACGGTTGGCATGATCGCCAGGCCGTCGAGGCCATCGGTCAGGTTGACCGCGTTGCTCGAACCGACGATCACGAAGTACGTCAGGACGATGAAGCCCGCGCCCAGCGGGATGCTGTAGTCCTTGAGCATCGGCAGGATCAGGGTGGTTTCCACCGGGGTCGCGGCGGTCATATAAAGGAAGATCGCCGCGCCGAGGCCGAACACCGACTGCCAGAAGTACTTCCAGCGGCTCGGCAAGCCACGGGAGTTCTTCTCGATCACCTTGCGGTAATCGTCGACCCAGCCGATGGCGCCGAACAACAGGGTCACCAACAGGACGACCCAGACATAGCGGTTGGTCAGGTCAGCCCACAGCAGGGTGCTGACGCCGATCGACGACAGAATCAGCGCGCCACCCATCGTCGGGGTGCCGGACTTGGACAGGTGCGATTGCGGGCCATCATTGCGAACGGACTGGCCGATCTGACGGTTCTGCAGGGTGCGGATCATCCACGGGCCATAGCACAGCGACAAGACCAGCGCGGTCAGCACACCGAGGATCCCGCGCAGGGTCAGGTACTGGAAGACCGCGAAGCCTTTGTAGAACTGTTGCAGATACTCCGCTAGCAGCAGCAGCATTAATGTTTCTCCAGGCTGGTCCCGCACAAGGCGGCAACGATGTTTTCCATCGCGGCGCTGCGCGAGCCCTTGATCAAAATGGTGGTGTTTGTGTCTTGCTCGGCCCCCAGGGCCTTGATCAGCTCAGCCTGCGTGCTGAAGTGAAAGCCTTGTGGACCGAAGGCATTGACGGCGTGAACCATCATCGGCCCGACGGCGTACAGCGCAGAAACCTTGCCGCGGGCGTATTCGCCCACGTCGTGGTGCCCCTGCTGCGCCCAGTCGCCCAACTCGCCGATATCCCCGAGCACCAGAACGGTGCGACCGGAAAAGCCGGCCAGTATATCAATGGCGGCGCACATGGAGGTGGGGTTCGCGTTGTAAGTGTCATCGATCACGCGCATGCCATTGCTGGCCAGTTGCGCAACAGTACGACCCTTGACCGGTTGCACCGCGCCGAGGCCGGTGGCGATGCCGAACAGCGACACCCCCAGGGCATGGGCGCCAGCCGCAGCAGCCATGGCATTGGCGACGTTATGGGTGCCGAGCAAGTTCAGTTGAACGCGCTCCTCACCTTCAGGACTGTGCAGGTTGAACGCCGGGCAACCACGGGCATCGGTGGACAGGTCGCTGGCGTAGAAATCGGCACTGACATTGCTCAGGGCGAAGGTCAGCACCTTGCGCTCGCCAGCGCGGGTCTTCCAGATGTCGAACGCCTTGTCGTCGAGATTGAGCACGGCGACGCCATTGGCATCCAGCCCGTCAATGATTTCGCCCTTGGCCTCGACGATTTTTTCCGGCCCGCCGAACTCGCCGACATGGGCGGTTCCGGCATTGTTGAGAATGGCCACATGGGGCTTGGTGAGGCCCACGGTGTAGGCGATTTCACCCAGGCGCGAAGCGCCGAGCTCAATCACGGCGGCGGTGTGTTCCGGTGCCAGCTCGAGCAGGGTCAACGGCGCGCCGAGGTCGTTGTTCAGATTGCCGCGGGTGGCCAGCACCGGACCGCGGGTGCGCAGGATGCTAGCGAGCATCTCCTTGACCGTGGTCTTGCCGCTGGAACCGGTGATGGCGGCGACGGGCTGGGTGAACGCCGCGCGATTGAGCGCCCCCAGTTGCCCCAAGGCATGACGGGTATCGGCGACCAGCAATTGCGGCAGCGTGCTGTCGGGAACTTCGCGCTCGACCAACGCCGCCACGGCACCTTTGGCCGCGACTTCATTGAGGTAGTCATGACCATCGAAACGCGGACCGACCAGGGCAATGAACAGCTGGCCCGGCTTGATGGCGCGACTGTCGATGCTGACGCCGTCGAAGCTCGCATCTGCAGCGATCAAGCGCGCATTCAGCGCGCCGGTCAGTTCGCTTAGCTTCAAGGCTTTAAGCATGGGCCACCTCCCACGCGGTCAAGGCATGATCGGCCTCGACCAGATCGGAAAAGGCATGGCGCTCGCCGTTGATTTCCTGATAGTCCTCATGACCCTTACCGGCCAGGACGATCACGTCATCCGCCGACGCACCCGCGATCAACTGGGCAATCGCCTGGCCACGGCCGGCAACGAAAGTCACTTTATCCACAGCGGTGAAACCGGCACGGATGTCATCGAAAATCACTGATGGGTCTTCGGTACGCGGGTTGTCGTCGGTGACCAGCACGCCATCAGCCAGACGCTCGACCACTTCGGCCATCAGCGGACGCTTGCCGCGATCGCGATCGCCGCCACAGCCAAACAGGCATAGCAGCCGGCCTTTGACGTGGGGGCGCAGGGCCGTCAGGACTTTTTCCAGGGCGTCCGGGGTGTGGGCGTAATCGACCACCACCAATGGCTGGGTACCACCGCCCAGGCGCTGCATGCGTCCGGCCGGGCCTTCGAGTTTGGGCAGTACCTTGAGAATTTCGTCGAGGGCGTAATCCAGGCCGAGCAAGGCGCCCACCGCCGCCAATACGTTGCTCAAGTTGAAACGACCCAGCAAGGTGCTGCGCAGGTGGTGTTCACCCTGCGGCGTGACCAAGGTGGCGCGCACGCCTTCGTCGTCGAACTGCGCTTCGCGGCAATAGAGGTAAGCACTGCTGTCGAGCAGGCTGTAGGTAATCAGCCGCGATTCACGCTTGTCGGCGGCCAGTTGCCGGCCGAACTCGTCGTCGAGGTTGACCACCCGGCATTTCAGTTCGTTCCAGGCGAACAGCCTGGCCTTGGCTTCGCCGTAGGCCTGCATGGTGCCGTGGTAGTCCAGGTGGTCACGGGACAGATTGGTCATCACGGCCACATCGAATGCCAGCGCGGTGACCCGGCCCTGGTCCAGGCCATGGGACGAAACTTCCATGGCAACCGCCTTGGCACCGGCCTTTTTCAGGTCGCCCAAGGTCGCTTGCACCGCAATCGGGTTTGGCGTGGTGTGCAGGCCGCTTTCGAGCGCGCCATAAAAGCCGCAGCCGAGGGTACCGACAATGCCGCAGTGCTGACCGAGCAGATCCAGCGCCTGGGCCACCAATTGGGTCACGCTGGTCTTGCCGTTGGTACCGGTCACGCCCACCAGTTTCAGGTGATGGCTCGGCTCGCCGTAAAAACGCCCGGCGATTTCCGACAGCTGCGCCGCCAGGCCCTTGACCGGAATCAGCGGCACGTCAGTGATCGGCAGCACAGTGGCGCCTTCCACTTCATACGCCACGGCTGCGGCGCCACGCGCAAGCGCATCGGCAATGTGCGCACGGCCATCGAATTTGCCGCCCGGCACCGCGAGGAACAAATCGCCCGCGCGTACGTTGCGACTGTCCAGTGCCAATTCACGGATCAACAGATCGTGGCCGGCGTGGGGGAAAATCTTGTTCAGGCTCAGAGACATCAGCCGCGCCCTCCATTGGCTTTCAGTGGAACGACCGGCGCTGCGTTCGCTTGTTGGGTAGGTGGCAGGTTGTCCGGGGTGACGTTCATCAGGCGCAGAGTGCCGGACATCACGCGGCTGAACACCGGTGCAGATACCAGGCCGCCGAAGTAACCGGCCTTGGTCGGCTCGTCGATGACGACCACGATGGCGTAACGCGGATCGCTCATCGGGCCGAAACCGGCGAACAGAGAGCGGTAGGAGTTCTCGGCATAACCTTTGGTGCCGACCGAAGTCTTACGTGCAGTACCGGACTTGCCGCCCACGTGATAGGCCGGCACCTGCGCGCGGAACACGCCGCGCGGGGCCTCGATCACTTGCTGCAGCATGCCCTGCATGGTTTTCGCAACAGCTTCCGGCAGCACCTGGGTGGTCTGTGGCGCCTTGTCGGTTTTGATCAGTGTCAGGGGCGCAAGGCGACCGTTGTTGGCCAGGGCCGAGAAGGCGTGCACCAACTGGATCGCCGTCACCGAAACACCGTAGCCGTAGGACAGGGTTGCGGTTTCAGCCTTGCGCCATTCGCGGTAGTTCGGCAGGTTGCCGACACGTTCGCCCGGGAAGCCGAGGCCGGTATCCTGGCCGAGACCCACTTTCTGGGCGAGACGGAAAATCGTCTCGCCACCGATATCGAACGCGATCTTGCTCATGCCGACGTTACTGGAATTGATCAGGATCCCGGCCAGGTCAAGCACCGGACCTTCGCTCTTGGAGACGTCCTTGATGGTGTACTTGCCGATCTGCAGGGAGCCCGGGTACACCTCGACGGTGTCGCTCGGCTTCCAGCGTCCGGTTTCGATGGCGGCGCTCATCGAGATCGCCTTCATGGTCGAACCCGGTTCGAACACGTCGATCATCGCGCGGTTACGCATCATCGCCGGTTGCAGGTTGCGGCGGTTGTTCGGGTTGTAGGTCGGCTGGTTGACCATGGCGAGGATTTCGCCGGTCTTCACGTCCATGATCACCAGGCTGCCGGCCTTGGCGCCGTTCTCGATGATCGCGTTGCGCAATTCGCGGTTGGCGAGGTATTGCAGGCGCAGGTCAATGGACAACGCCAAGGGCTTTCCGGCCTTGGCGTTTTTGGTGACCTGGACATCCTTGATCAACCGGCCGCGCCGGTCCTTGATCACTTGCCGTTTGCCGGGGACCCCGGCCAGCCATTCATCGTAGGCGAGCTCGACCCCTTCTCGACCATGGTCGTCGATGTCGGTAAAGCCGACCATATGGGCGGTGACCTCACCGGCCGGGTAGAAACGGCGGAACTCTTCGATGCCGTAGACACCCGGCACTTTCAGGTCGAGTACGGCCTGGCCCTGCTCAGGCGTCAGCCCGCGCACCAGATAAATGAATTCCTTGTTGGCTTGTGCTTCAAGGCGCTCGGCCAGTGCCTTGGAGTCCTGCCCCAGCGCGGCAGCGAGTGCTGGCCACTTCTCTTTGGCCAGTTGCATTTCCTTGGCATTGGCCCACAGGGTGGTGACCGGGGTACTGACCGCCAGAGGCTCACCATTACGGTCTGTGATCAGGCCGCGGTGGGCCGGAATCGGAATATGTCGAACACTGCGCGCGTCGCCCTGACCTTTAAGGAAGGCACGATCGACCACTTGCAGGTCAATGATGCGCCAGGCAATCGCTGCCACCATGACGCCGAGCAGACCCAGCACCAGGCGGAAGCGCCATGGAAACAGTGCGCCTTCGAGTTTCATCATGGCGCCACCATCTGCACTTCGGCGGCGCCGGGAATGCGCATCTTCAGTTGTTCGGTGGCCAGCACTTCGATACGGCTATGGGCGGTCCAGGTGCTTTGTTCAAGAATCAAGCGACCCCATTCGGCCTGCGCCTTGTCGCGCACGCTCAACTCGCCGTAGAGCGTGTTCAGCAACTGGCGGTTCCAGTGGGCGCTGTAGGACACGCCAATGGCTGACACGAGCACGCCAACGTACAACAACAGCATGAAAAAGCTTCCGCCGGGCAGTGGCTTGGCAAAAAGCTTGCTCACCGCAGTTTCTCCGCCACGCGCATGACAGCACTACGGGAACGTGGGTTGGCCTTCAGCTCGGCATCGGAGGCCGTCTGTGCTTTGCCATGGATTTTGATTTTCGGTTCGAAGGCGACGTGCCGAACCGGCAGGTTGCGTGGCAGGTTGTCGGCTTCACCTTTGACCAGCTTGCGCATGAACAGCTTGACGATGCGATCCTCAAGCGAATGGAAGCTGATGACCACCAGGCGACCGCCCACTTCCAGGCTCTCCAGCGCCGCTTCGAGACCGGCTTCCAGATCGCCCAGCTCGTTGTTGACGTGAATGCGCAGCCCCTGGAACGCACGGGTTGCCGGATTCTTGCCCTTCTCCCAGGCCGGGTTCGCGACTTTCAAGACTTCAGCCAGATCGGCGGTGCGCTCGAACGGCTTGATATCGCGGCGTTCGGCTACGGCACGGGCCATGCGCCCGGAAAAACGCTCTTCGCCGTATTCCTTGAACACCCGGGCAATTTCTTCCACGGGCGCAGTGTTGACGAATTCGGCAGCGCTGATCCCGCGGGACGGGTCCATGCGCATGTCCAATGGACCATCGTTGAGGAAGCTGAAACCGCGCTCAGGGTCGTCCAGCTGCGGCGAAGAGACGCCCAGGTCGAGCAGGACACCGCTGACCTTGCCGTTCATGCCGCGCGCAGCAACTTCCGCACCCAGCTCGGCAAAGCTGCGCTGCACAACGACAAAGCGGCCGTCTTCGGCCGCTAGCGTCTGCCCAGTGGCAATCGCTTGAGGGTCTTTGTCGAACCCGAGCAACCGACCATCGGGACCGAGCTGGCTGAGGATCAACCGGCTGTGTCCGCCGCGTCCGAACGTTCCGTCCAGATAGCAGCCATCAGGACGTACAGCGAGAGCCTCGACGGCTTCGTCAAGCAGTACGGTGATGTGGTTAAAGCCGCTATCTATAGTCACAGGATCAATTCACGCAGTTCGTCAGGCATCGCGCCCGGTTCTTGAATAGCAGCCAGGTCAGCGGCAGCAACCGCATCCCAGGCATCTTCGTCCCACAATTGGAACTTGTTCAGTTGGCCTACCAGCATCGCGCGCTTATCCAACTTGGCATATTCACGAAGACGCGGTGGAACCAGAAAACGACCACTGCCATCGAGCTCGAGGTCGACGGCATTACCAATCAATAAGCGTTGCAGACGGCGGTTCGCTTCGTGAAGCGAAGGAAGTGCACGCAGTTTGGTTTCAATAATTTCCCACTCATCGAGGGGGTAAACGCACAAACACGGATCAACGGCATCAATGGTGACGATCAACTGACCGGAACTGCGCGAAACCAGCTCGTCACGGTACCGGCTCGGCATAGCGAGACGGCCCTTTGCATCGAGACTGATAGCGTTGGCTCCGCGAAACACGTCAGCGTTTCTCCAAATTCTAGCGTTTTTTGCTCAAAAAACCCACTTCATGCCACTTTCCGCCACTTGCGCACACTATAGGAATGCGCCCACCACACCGTCAAGGCGCGGATTAAAGGAAAACCCTTACAGAACTGAGATTTAGGAACATTAGGAGAGGAGTAACCAGAATCAGGCGGATGAAACCGCCCAACAACTTGAATCAGCACAAGCGGCTGCGTTCAGAAGTTAAAGTGATTTATTAAGAGTAAGATTTTTTCGATATTACGAAAGTGATAATGAAGACGATTCTGAAAGGAGGGAAATTGCCATCATCGAACCCCTGCTCAATGATTTAAGCAGAGGGGAGAAAAAAGGTGGAGAGTCGATCTGTAAGCCGGGTTCTGTCTTGAACAGTCATTCGTCTACGATGGCCATCACTGGACATCTTTAGCAACCTACCCGGTCCCAGCGCGGGCCACGCCTTGGGACCCTATTTGGTCTTGCTCCAAGTGGGGTTTACCTAGCCACGAACTGTTGCCAGACGTGCGGTGCGCTCTTACCGCACCTTTTCACCCTTACCGGCGCCGAAGCGCTTAGGCGGTTATTTTCTGTGGCACTTTCCGTAGGCTCACGCCTCCCAGGCATTACCTGGCACTTCGCCCTATGGAGCCCGGACTTTCCTCCCCCCCCTAATTTTCATAGAGGGCAGCGACTGTCCGATCGACTCTCCGCCGCGAAGGTTACCGGCAGAGCGCCCGAAGAACAAGCGCTAAGCGCCGTTGTGCACGCCTGCGCGTCGGGTTTTCACTCACCCTTCTGTTTATCCAGCGCGATCTGATACAGCACATTCTTTCGTTCGCCGGTAATTTGCGCAGCCAGCGCGGCGGCACGCTTGAGCGGCATTTCTTCGAGCAACAGATCGAGGATACGCATCGCCTCACTGCTGACAGCGCCCTCCTCCTCGGGAGCCGTCCAGCCCGCCACCAGCACCACGCACTCCCCGCGCTGCTGATTACTGTCCGACTCGACGAACTCGCGCAACTCGGCCAGCGGCAAGCCCTTGAGCGTTTCAAACGTCTTGGTCAGTTCCCGCGCCAGCAATGCCGGGCGCTCGGCGCCGAACACCAGCTCCATGTCCTGCAGGCATTCGAGGATACGGTGCGGCGCCTCATAGAAAATCAGCGTACGCGGCTCCTCCTTCACGAGCTCCAGACGCGCACGTCGTCCTACCGCCTTGGCTGGCAGAAAGCCTTCGAAGATGAAACGGTCCGAAGGCAAACCCGCCGCCGACAGGGCCGCAATCAATGCACAGGCCCCTGGCACCGGCACCACATTGATGCCTGCTGCACGTGCCTGGCGGACCAGGTGATAGCCCGGATCGGAAATCAGTGGCGTGCCGGCATCGGAGATCAATGCGACATCATCGCCCGCGAGGAGGCGGGTAATAAAACGGCTACCTTCGTCACGCTCGTTGTGTTCATGACAGGCCGCCAAAGGCGTGGGAATGCCGAAATGCTGCATCAGGCGCTGGGAGTGGCGGGTGTCTTCAGCGGCAATCAAGGCCACCTCACGCAGAATCTTCAGCGCCCGGGCACTGATATCGTCCAGGTTGCCGATGGGCGTCGCCACCACATATAGCGAGCCAGCAGCGGAATTCAAAGCACCTGGAGCAGTCAAAGCGCACACCTCATGTTCGATAAAACGGGCATTGTAGCGCGTAGCGACACTCGCGATACGAGCAAGCAGCACACGCTTTTGCAGGCTTTTGTGCCGCACGGCAACATTTACACCAGCTAAATTGATCGTTTCGCACCACCAACATCGCGCCCCGGCCAGCGCTTGGGTACAATTCCACGCTAATTTGATCGAGTATCAGGAACACTACATGATCGCTTGCCTGCGGCTGTTCTCTGCCCTATGCCTCGCTGCCTTGCTGGCGGCTTGCGCCAGCTCGCCCTCCTCCAGCCTTGGCGAACTTCCACGGACCCCGGATGCCAGCATCGAGCAACTGCTCGAAAAGGCTGCCCAAAGCAAAACGCCGGAAGATGCGGCGCTGTTGCGACTGAGTGCAGCCGACCTGGCCTATCGCCAGGGCAATGCCGGCCAATCCGCCCAGATCCTGCAACAGGTTCCGGTTGAAACACTCAAGCCCGGCCAGCAGATCTTCGCCAACACCCTGGCGGCTGAACTGGCCATGACCCGCAACCAGCCGAAAGCCGCGCTGACCGCTTTGAGTCACCCAAGCTTCCAGCGCCTCGGCGAAATGCCGGAAGAGCAACAGGTTCGCACCGGCACCGTCCGCGCCCGCGCCCTTGAAGCCGATGGCCAGACCTTGGCCGCGGCAAAAGAACGCATCTTCATCGCGCCCATGCTGAGCGGTGAAGCGGCGAGCAAAAACCACGAGGCGATCTGGACCCTGATCGCTTCGCTGCCGACCGAGCAATTGCAGCCGACCACCACCGACGACCTTGGCGGTTGGATGGCCCTGGCGCTGGCCGTGAAGTCTGCTGGCACCCTCGAACAGCAGCAGGCGGCAATCGACAACTGGCGCGCCCAGAACCCGAAACACCCGGCCGCCCGCCAACTGCCTCTGCCACTGACCAACCTCAAGGAGCTGGCCAGTCAACCCCTGAGCAAAATCGCCCTGCTGCTACCACAGGACGGCCCACTGGCGTCGGTCGGCAAAGCATTGCGCGAAGGCTTCATGGCCGCGCATTACCAGGCGCAACAAGCTGGGCAGAAACCGCCAGCCATCGAATTCTACGACAGCTCGCGCCTGACCTCGCTCGACGAGTTCTATCGCAAAGCCCAGGCTGACGGCGTGCAACTGGTGGTAGGCCCACTGGAAAAACCGCTGGTCAAACAGCTCAGCGCCCTCCCGCAACTGCCGATCACCACGCTGGCCCTGAACTACAGCGAAGGCGCCCAAGGTCCAGCCCAGCTGTTCCAGTTTGGCCTGGCCGCTGAAGACGAAGCCCGCGAAGTATCCCGCCGCGCACGCGCTGACGGCCTGCATCGCGCCGCTATCATGGTACCGAAAGGCGAATGGGGCGACCGCGTACTCAAGGCGTTCAGCCAGGACTGGCAAGCCAACGGCGGCAGCATCGTCGCCACCGAGCGTGTCGACCAGCCAGTGCAACTGGCCCAGCAGATTGCCGACATGTTCCAGCTGCGCCAGAGCGAAGGTCGCGCCAAGAGCCTGCAAAGCACCGTTGGCTCGCAGGTAGCCGCCCAGCCGTCGCGTCGCCAGGACATCGAGTTCATCTTCCTCGCTGCCACGCCACAGCAGGCCCAGCAGATCAAACCGACCCTGAACTTCCAGTACGCCGGTGACGTTCCGGTCTATGCCACGTCCCACGTCTTCAGTGCCAGCGGCGACGTCAACCAGTACAACGACATGAACGGCGTGCGCTTCTGCGAAACCCCATGGCTGCTGGATGCCAATGACCCGTTGCGCCGCCAGGTCACCGCGCAGTGGCCGCAAGCGGGCGGCAGCCTGGGCCGCCTGTACGCCATGGGCGTGGACGCCTACAGCCTGGCGCCACGCCTTGGCCAGTTGAAAGCCCTGCCGGACAGCCGCATCGAAGGTCAATCGGGCAGCCTGAGCATGACCCAGAACCAGCGCGTCGTGCGCGAGCTGCCATGGGCGGAGTTCGTCAATGGCCAGGTTCAACGCCTGCCGAACACCCCACGCTGATGCCCGAAAGGTCACGCCAGCAATGCGGTAAAGATGCCGAGCGCCATGCGCTCGAGCATCTTCAGCAACAAGGCCTGCAACTTCTGGCGCAGAACTGGCTGTGTAAACGCGGCGAGCTTGATCTGGTCATGCTGGAGGGCGATACAGTAGTATTCGTTGAAGTTCGCTACAGAAAAAACACTCAATGGGGTGGCGCGCTCGATAGTATCGATGAGCGCAAACGGCAAAAATTGATTTTTGCCGCGCAGTATTTTCTTCAGCGGGAGTCGCGCTGGGCCAACTCCCCTTGCCGCTTCGACGTGGTTGCGATCGACAGCCACCTCGATCAGTTGAACTGGTTGCAAAATGCCTTCGACAGCTGATTGCCTGCGCCCCGAACCGGACACTACCACTCAACACTTTTGCTCTTTGCTTTGCGGGCTGCACATTCACGTGCCGGACAGCCGCGCTCATTAAGGTCACACAGATGGACATGCAATCCCGAATTCGCCAGCTTTTTCAGGCCAGTATCGACACCAAGCAACAGGCGATGGAAGTACTTGCACCGCACATCGAGCAAGCCAGCCAGGTGATGGTCAACGCCTTGCTCAACGAGGGCAAGATGCTTTCCTGCGGCAACGGCGGCTCTGCTGGCGACGCACAGCATTTCTCGTCCGAGCTGCTCAATCGCTTCGAGCGCGAGCGCCCGAGCCTGCCAGCCATTGCGCTGACCACCGACACCTCGACGATCACCTCGATCGCCAACGACTACAGCTACAACGAAATCTTCTCCAAACAGATCCGCGCGCTCGGCCAGCCGGGCGATGTACTGCTGGCGATTTCCACCAGTGGTAACTCGGCAAACATAATTCAAGCGATCCAGGCCGCACATGATCGCGAAATGATTGTCGTAGCATTGACCGGTCGCGATGGCGGCGGCATGGCGTCACTGCTTTTGCCCGAGGACGTCGAGATTCGCGTACCGGCCAACGTCACCGCACGTATCCAGGAAGTCCACCTGCTGGCGATCCATTGCCTTTGCGACTTGATCGACAGCCAACTGTTCGGGAGTGAAGAATGACCCCTAATCGCCTCGGCCTACTGGCCCTGACCCTGTGCCTCGGCATCAGCGGCTGCACCTCGGTGGTTAATGCCAGCCGCGAAGCACCGATCGAAGATGACCGCGGCACCCGCACTTTCGGCAGCAAGATCGACGACTCATTGATCGACACAAAGGTCGGCGTGAACATTGCCAAGGCCGATCCGGCCCTGGACAACGACTCGCACATTGTCGTCACCAGCTTCAACGGCGTCGTACTGCTCGCCGGGCAAACCCCGCGCGCCGACCTCAAGGCCAAGGCCGAACAGGCCGCTGCGGCTGTTCAGCGGGTGAAGACGGTGCATAACGAACTGCAGGTGCTGCCACCTTCCGGTTTCCTTGCCCGCCAGAACGACACCTGGCTGACCTCCAAGATCAAGACCCAGATGCTCACCGACCCGAACATCCCGGGCTCGCGCATCAAGGTGGTCACCGAGAACGGCATCGTCTACCTGCTGGGCTTGCTGACCAAGCAGGAAGCCGCCCAGGCGACCAACCTGGTGCAAGGGGTGTCCGGGGTGCAGAAGATCGTGAAGCTGTTTGAATACATCGACTGATCCTTGTTTGGCGGGGATGGCGACCTTGGAACGCCATCGACCCACGGAAATAAAAAAGGGCGATCCTTGCGGATCGCCCTTTTTTATTTCACCACCTTCAAGCTCGGCCTTCCGCTTGGTCGCGGTGGCTCGCTGTCCGGAGGCGGAATATCATCATCCGGCTCGATCTCTTCCTCGTCCTCCAGGGGCGACTCCAGATCGAACACCATACCCTGGCCATTCTCACGGGCGTAAATGCCCAGGATCGATGCAATAGGCACGTACAGGGTATGCGGCACCCCACCAAAGCGGCCTTCGAAGCTCACCGCCTCGTTGTCCATGTGCAAATGACGCACGGCCTGTGGCGACACGTTCAGGACGATCTGGCCATCACTGGCAAAACCTTGCGGCACCTGCACCGAGGGATACTCGGAATTGACCAGCATGTGCGGGGTGCAATCGTTATCCACAATCCACTCGTAGAGCGCACGGACCAGATAAGGTCGACTGGAGTTCATAGCGGCTCCTTAAGCCTTAGCGCATGTCGCGTTCGACACCAGACAGACTCGCCTGGAAAGCCTCACGCGCAAACTGGCGCTCCATGTAATCAAGCAGCGGCTTGGCTGGCCGCGGCAGTTCTATACCCAGAATCGGCAATCGCCAGAGTATTGGCAATAGGCAGCAATCCACCAGGCTTTGTTCCTCACTGAGGAAAAACGGCTTGTCGGCAAACAGCGGCGACACACCTGTGAGGCTCTCGCGCAGCTCCTTACGCGCCACCGCACGCGCTGCTTCCTTGGTCCGCGAATCCAGGATCAGATCCACCAGACCACACCAGTCTCGCTGAATACGATGAATCAGCAAACGACTGTTGGCCCGCGCTACCGGATAGACCGGCAACAACGGCGGATGTGGGTAACGCTCATCCAGATATTCCATCACCACCGTAGACTCCCACAACGCCAGGTCACGGTCGACCAGCGTCGGCAAGCTGCCGTAAGGGTTCACTTCGATCAGTTTAGGCGGCTGGCGACCAGCCTCAACGTAAATGATCTCGGCGCTGACACCCTTCTCTGCCAGTACGATTCGCACTCGGTGGGAATAGTGGTCGGCGGGGTCGGAGTAACAGGCCAACCGATTGGTCACGCCCATGGCGATCCTCCTCGCTTGTTGAAATTATCGGAAGCGGAAAAACGAGCGCGCCCAGAGGGCGCCTCCCGTAACGCCTGGTTCACCAGGCTCGTTACACCTTCAGAGGCGCCCTTGGGCGCGCGCGATTAACAGCAATTGCTTGAAGCTTTATCAGTGCACATCTTTCCAGTATTCGCGCTTGAGCAAATAAGCGAATACGAAGAAGAACGCCAGGTACAGCAATACGTACGTACCGATGCGCTGATGTTGCAGCTTAACCGGGTTAGCCGAGTAAGCCAGGAAGGTTACCAGATTCTTGACCTTCTCATCGAACTGCTCTTCGGTCAGGGCGCCACTTTTCGGCACGATGGTCAACTGATCGCACGCCTCATGGGTCAGCGGCGTACCGGTCAGCGGATCATATTGCTTCTTGCCGTCCTCGACGATCTGAACCTGTTTGCACCCGACGACCTGACGACCTTGCAGGCCGACCAGCACGTTAGGCATGCCCACGTTCGGGAAGACCTTGTTGTTCACACCCCATGGGCGCGACGGGTCTTCATAGAACGACTTCAGGTAACCGTAGAGCCAATCGGTGCCACGAACACGAGCGACCAGGGTCAGGTCGGGCGGGGCCGCACCGAACCAGGTCTTGGCGTCAGCCGGCTGCATGCCGATGTTCATGTGATCGCCGATCTTGGCACCGGTGAATACCAGCTTGTCGAGCATCAACTCGTGCGGGATGCCGAGGTCATCGGCAACACGCTCATAACGCTGGAACTTGGCGCTGTGGCAGCCCATGCAATAGTTGGCGAACGTACGCGCGCCATCCTGCATCGCAGCCTTGTCAGCAACGTCGATGTCGACTTTTTCCAGCTCGGGACCACCGTGTGGTGCCGCAAAGGACAACACTGGCAGGGCAGCAAGCATCAATACAGCAAATAGTTTTTTCATCAGCCAGTCACCCTTTCCGGAACCGGTTTGGTCTTCTCGAGCCTGGTGTAGAACGGCATCAGGATGAAGTAGGCGAAATACAGGAAGGTACACACCTGCGACAGCAACGTACGGCCTGGAGTCGGAGCCAGAACACCCAAAACGCCCAGGATCACGAAGGAGATGCAGAACACCCAGAGCCAGATCTTGCTCAGCCAGCCCTTGTAGCGCATCGACTTGACCGGGCTACGGTCCAGCCACGGCAGGACGAACAGCACGGCGATGGCCGCACCCATGGCGATAACACCGAGAAGCTTGTCGGGAACCGCACGCAAGATCGCGTAGAACGGCGTGAAGTACCAGACCGGAGCGATGTGCTCTGGGGTCTTGAAGGCGTTCGCCACTTCAAAGTTCGGCTTCTCGAGGAAGTAGCCACCCATTTCCGGGAAGAAGAACACGATCGAACAGAAGATGAACAGGAACACCACCACGCCGACGATATCTTTCACGGTGTAGTAAGGGTGGAACGCGATACCGTCCAGCGGCACGCCGTTTTCATCCTTGTGTTTCTTGATGTCGACGCCGTCCGGGTTGTTCGAACCGACTTCGTGCAGCGCCAGGACGTGCAGCACCACCAGGCCGAGAATCACGATCGGCAAGGCGACCACGTGCAGGGCGAAGAAGCGGTTCAGGGTGATGCCGGAGATCAGGTAGTCACCACGAATCCACTGGGTCAGGTCGTTGCCGATGACCGGGATCGCACCGAACAGCGAGATGATCACCTGGGCACCCCAGTAGGACATCTGGCCCCACGGCAGCAGGTAGCCCATGAAGGCCTCGGCCATCAGCGCCAGGTAGATCAGCATGCCGAAGACCCACACCAACTCGCGCGGCTTCTGGTACGAACCGTAGAGCAAACCACGGAACATGTGCAGATAGACCACGATGAAGAACGCCGAAGCGCCGGTGGAGTGCAGCAGGCGCAGGATCGAGCCGTACTCGACGTCGCGCATGATGTACTCGACGGAAGCAAAGGCTTCTTCTGCCGACGGGGTGTAGCTCATGGTCAGCCAGACACCGGTAACGATCTGGTTGACCAGGACGAGCAGCGCCAGGGAGCCAAAGAAATAGAAGAAGTTGAAGTTTTTCGGAGCGTAGTACTTGCTGAGATGGTCTTCCCACATCTTGGTGGCAGGAAAGCGCGCATCAACCCAATCCATGAACTTGCTCATCACGCTTTCTCCGTATCGACGCCAACGACGATGATGTCATCGGTCTCATAGGAATGCGGGGGAACTGGCAGGTTCAAAGGCGCAGGTTGCGACTTGTAGACGCGGCCAGCCAGGTCGTAGTGGGAGCCGTGGCAAGGACAGAAATAGCCACCTACCCAGTCCTTGCCCAAGTCAGCGGGAGCGACTTCGGGACGGAAGGTCGGCGAGCAACCCAGGTGCGTGCAGATACCGATCAGCAGCAGGACCTCAGGCTTGATCGAACGTGTTTCCGGATCAACATAGGTTGGTTGAGTCGAGTTCTTGGAGGTCGGGTCAGACAACTGGCCCTCGATCTTCTTCAGATTCCCCAGGATTTCCTGCGTACGGCGGACGATGAACACCGGCTGGCCGCGCCACTCAGCAATCATCTGCTGGCCTGGCTCGATTTTGCTGACATTCACTTTCACCGGTGCACCTGCGGCTTTCGCCTTGGCACTGGGAAACCATGACCCCACGAACGGGACCGCAGCCCCCACCGCTCCTGCAGCACCCACCACGGATGTGGCTGCTACCAAGAAGCGACGCCGGCCTGCATTCACGCCGTCATTGCTCATTCAGTCCTCTCCCATCAGCTTTGTGGCCTGTTAAATCAGGCATCTACTAAGTAAAACTCTGTACTTATAAAAATTTTGCCGAATGGTAATGAAAAGCCCCAATTCTGACAAGGTAATTACCCCGAGGCACCACTGCCAAGCCTTGTAGTATAGGGCGTCTGCCGATGTGGCAAGTTGTCACAGCGCAATTCTTTGAGAAAATCACGAGCACAAAAAAACGCCCAGCTCCGTGAGGAAACTGGGCGTTCTTTTTTGAACGTGGAAGCGAATTAACGCTTCGAGTACTGCGGACGCTTACGCGCTTTACGCAGACCAACTTTCTTACGTTCAACTTCACGTGCATCGCGGGTTACGAAGCCGGCTTTACGCAGGGCGCTGCGCAGAGTTTCGTCGTAGTCCATCAGAGCGCGGGTGATGCCGTGGCGGATTGCGCCAGCTTGACCACTCACACCACCGCCGATCACGGTGACGTAGATGTCGAACTTCTCGACAGTCTCAGTCAATTCCAGCGGCTGACGAACTACCATGCGGGCAGTTTCGCGGCCGAAGAAATTATCCAGCGAACGGTTGTTGATGGAGATGTTACCAGTACCCGGACGCAGGAAAACGCGTGCGGTTGCGGTCTTGCGACGGCCAGTGCCGTAATTTTGAGTCGCCGACATAATGAACTATTCCGTTAAATCTTCAGTTCTTGGGGCTGCTGAGCAGTATGAGGGTGTGCAGCGCCCGCATAGACTTTCAGCTTACGGTACATGTCGCGACCCAGCGGGTTCTTAGGCAGCATGCCTTTGACCGCGGTCTCGATCACGCGCTCAGGGGCCTTGGCGATCAGCTTTTCAAAGTTGATCGACTTGATGCCGCCCGGGAAACCGGAGTGGGAGTAGTACATTTTGTCAGTGGTTTTAGCGCCGGTAACACGGATCTGCTCGGCGTTGATT
The DNA here is from genome assembly GCF_028823535.1 of Pseudomonas serbica. Lineage (GTDB taxonomy): Bacteria > Pseudomonadota > Gammaproteobacteria > Pseudomonadales > Pseudomonadaceae > Aquipseudomonas > Aquipseudomonas serbica. Next base: position 268,334 of record NZ_JAQIYM010000009.1, read on the forward strand.
ACGACGATGTAGTCGCCGGTGTCAACGTGAGGAGTGTACTCAGGCTTGTGCTTGCCACGCAGACGGCTCGCGATTTCGGTGGCCAGACGACCCAGGGTCTGACCAGCAGCGTCGACGACAAACCAGTCGCGCTTTACTGTTTCCGGTTTAGCAGTAAAAGTTTTCATTCTTTATAGCCTCAGGGGCCGCCCTGTAAATTAGACGGCGGATCTTACTGAATAGTGCGTACTTTGACAAGTCAAAGGCAGCCGGATACAGACGCTTTCGGGGGCTCGGGTCGGCGCGTCCGTTCAACGGCAAGATTCTTCGGCGGCGGCGCATCACTTCCACTGCAGAAAGAGGTGCGCAATTATGCAGATTGCGAAAAATAATTCAACCTGCTTTTATGATTGTTTTGCCCAGGGGAGCACCCGATGGACTATCGCCAGCTAGGCCGAACCAATCTGAATGTGAGCGCAATCTGCCTCGGCACCATGACCTGGGGCGAGCAAAACAGCGAGGCAGACGCCTTCGCCCAGATCGAGCGAGCCAAGGGCGCCGGGATCAACTTCATCGATACCGCCGAAATGTACCCGGTGCCGCCCAAGGCCGAAACCTATGCCACCACCGAGCGCTACATCGGCAATTACTTCAAAAGTCGCGGTGACCGTGCCGATTGGATCCTCGCCAGCAAGATCGCCGGCCCCGGCAACACCATCGACTACATCCGCGACAAAAACCTGCGGCACAATCGCCAGCACATCACCGCGGCGGTGGACGCCAGCCTCCAGCGCCTGCAGACCGACTACATCGACCTGTACCAGCTGCACTGGCCTGAGCGCAGCACCAACTTCTTCGGACAGCTGGGCTACAAGCACCAGACCGAGGCCAACCTGACGCCTCTGGAAGACACCCTCGAAGCGCTGGACGAACAGGTCAGGGCCGGCAAGATCCGCCACATCGGCCTGTCCAACGAAACGCCGTGGGGCACCATGCGCTTCCTGGCCCTGGCCGAGCAACGCGGCTGGCCGCGCGCGGTGTCGATCCAGAACCCCTACAACCTGCTCAACCGCAGCTTCGAGGTCGGCCTGGCGGAAATCGCCATTCGCGAACAGTGCGGCCTGCTCGCCTATTCGCCGCTGGCGTTCGGTTTCCTGTCAGGCAAGTACGAAGGTGGGGCGCGCCCGCCAAAAGGTCGCCTGAGCCTCTACAGCCGCTTCAGCCGCTATTTCAACCCGCAGTCGGAAGCGGCCTGCAGCCGTTACGTCGCCCTGGCCCGTGAGCACGGCCTCGACCCAGCGCAAATGGCCCTGGCCTTCGTCACGCAACAGCCGTTCGTGACCAGCAACATCATTGGCGCCACGACACTGGAACAACTGGACAGCAACATTGCCAGTTTTGATCTGAAACTGTCGGAGGAAGTGCTGGAAGGGATCGAGGCGATCCACAAGGACCACCCGAACCCTGCACCTTGATCGAATGATCGTTCCCACGCTCTGTGTGGGAACGATCAACACTGCATTACAGTGACCGCGCAATAATCTCCTTCATGATTTCATTGGTCCCGGCATAGATCCGCTGCACCCGCGCATCCGCCCACGCCCGGGCAATCGGGTATTCCCACATGAATCCGTAGCCGCCATGCAACTGCACGCACTCGTCGAGCACTTTGCATTGCAGGTCCGTGCCCCAATACTTGGCCATCGCCGCCGTCGGCACGTCGAGCTTGCCTTGCAGGTGCAACTCCAGGCAGCGATCGACGAAGACCCGGCCGATCTGGATCTCGGTCGCCATCTCGGCGAGTTTGAACCGGGTGTTCTGGAAGTCGGCAATCGCCTTGCCAAAGGCCTTGCGCTCGCGCGTGTAGTCCAGGGTCCATTGCAACGCCGCTTCGGCTGAAGCCAGGCCGCCGATGGCCACGGTGAGGCGCTCCTGCGGCAACTCCTGCATCAGATACGCGAACCCCATGCCTGCCTGGCCCAGCAGGTTTTCCTTGGGCACCCGCACGTCCTGGAAGAACAGCTCCGAAGTGTCCTGGGCCTTCATGCCGACCTTTTCCAGGCGTCTGCCCTTGTCGAAGCCGGGCGTATCGGCCTCCACCAGAAACAGGCTGGTACCCTTCGCACCCGCCTTCGGATCGGTCTTGGCGACGACGATCACCAGGTCGGCGAGAAAGCCATTGGTGATGAAAGTCTTCGAACCATTGATCACATACTCGTCGCCATCGAGCACCGCGGTGGTCTTCACCCCTTGCAGGTCGGAACCGGCGCCGGGCTCGGTCATGGCGATGGCACTGACCATCTCGCCAGACACCAGTTTCGGCAGGTATTTGTGTTTCAGCATTTCACTGCCGTAATGCAGGATATAGGGTGCAACAATGTCCGAATGCAGGGAAAAACCGATACCGGTCAACCCCAGGCGCCCCACCTCTTCAATGACCACCGCGCTGTACAGGAAGTCCGCCCCCAGCCCGCCATATTGCTCCGGCAGATGCGAGCACAACATCCCCGCCTCCCCTGCCTTGTTCCAGAGTTGACGGTCGATATAGCCCTGCTTTTCCCATTGCCCATGGAACGGCACAGCCTCTTTTTCGAGGAACGTCCGCACACTGTCGCGAAAAAGTTCGTGCTCGGAACTGAACAAGGTTCTGGGAATCATGCGGCACCTTATCTTTGTTTTTAAAGGACTGGACCTTCAGAGACTATGCCTCGCGTCCGATACAGGACACTGGACACATCCGACAAAAAATAAGACGATCCAGCCGTCTGGTGACCACTTTCCCCTATAAGAATAAAGTTGAATTATGTCTAACCAAGCCTCCACGCCCTTGCGGCGCGTCAGCATCCTGGCCATTGACCGGGTTTTCGCTTCCACTCTCATGCAGGCCAAGGATTTCTTCCACCTCGCCAGCCTGCGCTACGGAAAACAACTGGGTCACGGCCTGACTCCCGCCTTCGAAACCCGGCTCGTCAGCCCCGATGGCAAACCGGTCAACACCTTCAGCGATGTGACAATACCGGTGGATGGCGGCCTGGAAAATGCCGACATCATCGTCATCCCCGCCTTCTGGGACGATTTCGATACCCTGAGCAAACGTTACCCACAGGTCCTGCCCTGGCTGCGCCAGCAACATGCGCGGGGCGCCGTATTGTGCGGCGAGGCCACCGGCGTGTTCTGGCTCGCCGAAGCCGGTCTGCTCGATGGCAAGGAGGCCACCACCTATTGGCGCTTCTTCAATGCCTTTGCGGAGCGTTTCCCGAGGGTCCAGCTCAATCAGGACAAGCACCTGACCGACGCCGACAACCTGTACTGCGCGGGCGGCACCACCTCGGCATGCGACCTGTACATCTACCTGATCGAGCGCTTCTGCGGCGCCAACGTGTCCCAGGCCGTAGCGCGGGACATCCTCTATGAAGTGCAACGCAGCTATTCACCGGGAAGAATCGGTTTCGGCGGGCAAAAACTGCACCAGGACGTGATCATCCTGCAGATCCAGCACTGGCTCGAAGAACACTTCGCCGACAAATTCCGCTTCGAAGACGTCGCCCGCGAACACGGCATGAGCATCCGCAACTTCATGCGCCGCTTCCAGACCGCCACCGGCGACAAGCCACTGCACTACCTGCAGAGACTGCGCATCGAAACCGCCAAGGGCCTGCTGTCCGGCAGCCGCAAGAGCATCAAGACCATCAGCTACGAAGTTGGCTACGACGACGCCAGCTTCTTCGCACGCCTGTTCCGCCAGCACACGGAGTTGTCGCCGAACCAGTATCGACAGCAGTTTCAGCAAGCAGCCTGATACAACAGAGATCCAATGTGGGAGCGAGCCTGCTCGCGATGGCGTCGGCATATTCAGCAAATGATGTCGCTGACACACCGCTATCGCGAGCAGGCTCGCTCCCACAAGGGATTGCGGTGACTTCGAGGTTTCTTCAGCGCAAAAAAAGGGCCTGCAAATGCAGGCCCTTTTTTTCGATTTCGAATCGTCTTACGGCTTATGCGCCCGGGACAGGAATTCGTGGGATTGCATTTCCAGCAGGCGGCTCAGGGTTCGCTGGAACTCGAAGTTCAGGCGACCGCCGGTGTAGAGGTCCTTGAGTTCGACTTCGGCAGAAATGATCAGCTTGACGTTGCGATCGTAGAATTCGTCGACCATGTTGATGAAGCGTCGGGCGATGTCGTCGGTAGTGACGCTCATCTGCTCGACACCGCTGAGCAGCACGGCGTGGAAGATCTTGCCCAGTTCGATGTAGTCGTTCTGGCTGCGCGGGCCATCGCACAGTTCGCGGAAGTCGAACCAGGCCACGTCGTCGCAGGTACGCAGGGCACGAATTTCGCGGTTCTCGATCATCAGCACGTCGTTTTCGATCGCAGCGGTGCATTCCGGCGTCAGCGCGCGGAAGCTTTTGCGCAGGCTTTCGTGGGAGGCTTCGTCGAGCGGGAAGTGGAACAGCTCCGCTTGTTCCAGGTGACGCAGGCGATAGTCGACGCCGCTGTCGACGTTGACGATCTCGGTGTTCTGCTTGATCAGCGCGATGGCCGGCAGGAAGCGCGCGCGTTGCAGGCCGTCCTTGTACAGGCCGTCCGGCACGATGTTCGAGGTTGCCACCAGGGTCACGCCGTTCTTGAACAGCTCTTCCATCAGGGTGCCGAGGATCATGGCGTCGGTGATGTCGGAGACGAAGAATTCATCGAAGCAGATCACCCGGGCTTCGGTGGCGAAACGCTTGGCAATGATGGTCAGCGGATTTTTCTCGCCGCCCAGGGTCTTCATCTCTTCGTGCACGCGCTTCATGAAGCGGTGGAAGTGAGTGCGGGACTTTTCCTTGAACGGCAGCGCTTCGAAGAAGGTGTCGACCAGGTAAGTCTTGCCGCGACCCACGCCACCCCAGAAGTACAGGCCCTTGACCGGTGCCTGATCCTTCTTGCCAAACAGTTTGCCCAGCAGGCCCGGCTTGTTCTGCTCGGCCGCGACCAGATCGTCGTACAGGCGCTGCAGATGACGCACGGCAGTTTCCTGCGCGGCATCATGGAAGAATTCCGGGCGTTTCAGATCAGCTTGATATCGTTCTAGGGGCGTCATAATTCGTTAGCAAGGCAACAAAAACGGGCCGTCACTGTAGCGATGGCCCGGGGGAATGGCAATCAGCCCTTGGTCGGGCCGAGCCGTTGATTATTCCTGAACGGGCGTCAGGGCGATCCGCAAAGCCTCGATGGCAGCATCGCGCGCGGCACTGTCAGCGAACGCCGGGCTGTCACCCACGCACTGACCTTCAAGCCAGACGCTGAAGGCCAGGTCTTCGCTGCGCACGTCCAAAGGCTGGCCCGATTGCAGTTGCTTGGTCACCTGACCGGCGGTTTTACCGTCGGCAAAGTTACGCGACAGCAATAGTTGCTCGCCATCGGCCGCCAGCAGACGGAAGCGGAAACTGCCGTCGTCTTCGCGGAAGCTGACAAAACGTGCAGCCTTCACGGCTTTCTTCTTGGTGGTCGCCGCCACTTGGGTCTGGGCAACGAACGAACGCAGGCCCACCGCTTCACGCAACTCGTTGAGGAAAGGGGTCGCGACCGCACGAGCCTTTTTCGCACCGTGTTGCAGGATGTCTTCAAGGTCCGCCGGACGCTCGATCAACTGGTTGTACCGCTCGCGGGATTCGCCCAGTTCGCTGTCCAGCAGCTGGAACAGGCGATTCTTCGCCTCGCCCCAACCCAGGCCCTGCAGCAGATCGCTGCGGAACTCGTCGGCTTGCGCTGGAGTGGCGAACGCCTGGAACAGGGTGAACAGGTGCGAGTTGTCCGGATCCTTTGCCTCGCCCGGTGCACGGGAGTCGGTGACGATACGGGAAATCGCGTCCTTCATTTCCTTGGCGCTGCTGAACAACGGGATGGTGTTGTCGTAGCTCTTCGACATCTTGCGGCCGTCCAGGCCCGGCAGCGTGGCCACGCTTTCCTCGATCAGCGCTTCGGGCATGGTGAAGAATTCCTTGCCCTGGCCGAACAGGTGGTTGAAGCGCTGACCGATGTCCCGGGCCATTTCCACGTGCTGGATCTGGTCGCGACCGACCGGCACCTTGTGTGCGTTGAACATCAGGATGTCCGCGGCCATCAGCACCGGATAGCTGTACAGGCCCATGGTGATACCGGCGTCCGGGTCTTCACCGGTCTCGACGTTCTTGTCCACCGAGGCCTTGTAGGCGTGGGCACGGTTGAGCAGGCCCTTGGCGGCGACGCAGGTGAGCAGCCAGGTCAGTTCAGGGATTTCCGGGATGTCGGACTGGCGATAGAAGGTCACGCGCTCCACATCCAGGCCACCGGCCAGCCAGGTCGCGGCGATTTCCAGACGCGAGCGCTGGATGCGCAGCGGGTCATCGCATTTGATCAGGGCGTGGTAGTCAGCCAGGAAGTAGAACGAATCGGCATTGCTGTCACGGCTGGCAAGGATCGCCGGGCGAATGGCGCCGGCGTAGTTGCCCAGGTGCGGCGTGCCGGTGGTGGTAATGCCGGTGAGGATACGGGTACGAGTCGTCATGGGTAATCGCTTGTCAGACTGCAATCAATTCGAAAGACGCGGCAGGATCAGATCCTTGAGATCAGTCAGCTTGCCATGAAAAAAGTGTCCGCATTCTGCCACTTTCAGCAGCTCATGGGGACGTTCGAGCTTGTCGGACCATTGGTAAACCAGCTGCGGATCGATGACTTCGTCGGTTTCCGGCTGGATCAAGGTCAATTCGCCGCGCTGTGGCAGTTGATCCTGGGCGCCCAGGCGCATGACGGCCGGTGCGACCATGAACAGATGCTTGAGCTGCTCGCCCTGCGCTTCCAGGCGGCCGCCGAGACTTGCTGCAACAAATCCGCCAAAGGAAAAACCGAACAGCGTGAGCGGTAGATCCGGGTGCCTGGCGCGAAACCATTGGGCTACGGCCTGGGCATCATCGACTTCGCCGGTGCCCATATCGTGGGAGCCTGCGCTGGCACCGACGCCGCGGTAGTTGAAACGCAAGGTAATCAAACCGGCGTCGCGCGCAGTGCGCTGCAGCGTCGAGACCACTTTGTTGAGCATGGTGCCGCCCTGCACCGGGTTCGGATGGCAGATGAGCGCCAGGCCTCGCGGCTGCTCGTTATCCAGGTAAAGTGCTTCAAGTTGCCCGACCGGGCCATCAATCACTACGGGGGTTTCACGCATAAGCAAGGAAGGAACTCCGTGACCTCGAATCGGGTCGACTCGTCTAGCAAATTGTCTGTGGCTGTCTATTACGAGTGAATCGCGGTATACAGCGCAGGTTCGAGCCGTTAACGTAAAGCAAAGCCGTTTATAGAGGAAGGACTCGTGGAACACTCGCTCTTAGTTTGGTTGTTGCCGACTCTTGCCCTGGTTGTGGGTGTCGCCATTGGTTTCCTGATCGCTCGCCTGGCGCCGAATGCCGCGCCTAGCAGCACGCAACGTCAGCTGGACGATATTCAGGAACGTTTCGACAATTATCAGAATGAGGTGGTGACCCACTTCAACAGCACTGCAACACTGGTCAAGAAACTGACTCAGAGCTATCAGGAAGTGCAGGATCATCTCGCCGAGGGTGCCAATCGCCTGGCCCTGGACGAACAGACCCGCCAACGCTTGCTAGCCTCCCTGCACGCCGATGCGGCGCAGGCTCCACGGGAACGCCTGACGCCGCCGCGCAATCAGGAGCCGCCGCGCGACTACGCACCGAAAGCCCCGAACGCACCGGGCATGCTGGACGAGCATTACGGCCTGAAGAAGTAATCAGGTTTAAGGTGTGAAAAAGCCCTCGGACGTTTGATTGCCCGGGGGCTTTTTCATTTATGACATTTTCTTTGCCTGTTGCGGCCCCATCGCGGGCAAGCCCGCGATGGGGCCGGCACCGACACAAAAAAACGCCCGATCTGTCGAGGATCGGGCGTTTTTTTATGCCTGGTGTTCAGTCAGTGCCGAACGGTGCCTTACTGCTGGGCACCATACTGCTGGCCTGGAATCGCCTTCAGGTTGACTTCTACCCGGCGGTTCTGCGCCCGACCATTGGCGTCGGCGTTGCTGGCCACCGGATTATCCGGGCCGGCGCCACGGGCGCTGAGGTTGGTACCGCTCACGCCTTGCGAGGTCAGGTAGGTCGCCACGCTCTGGGCGCGACGCTGGGACAGGTCCATGTTGTGCTGGCGAGCGCCGGTGCTGTCGGTGTAGCCAACGATTTCGATCTGGTTCTGATTGAACTCTTTCAGCGAGCCGGCCAGGTTGTTCAGCGGCTGATAGAAGCTCGGTGCGATGTTCGCCGAATCGGTGGCGAACGTGATGTTGCCAGGCATGATCAGCTTGATCTGATCACCTTGACGCTGCACTTCGACACCGGTGTTGGCCATGCTGGCACGCAGTTTTTTCTCCTGCTGGTCAGCGTAGTAACCGTAACCGGCGGCGGAAGCACCCACGACAGCGGCACCAATCAGCGCGCCCTTACCACGGTTGTCGTGGTTGATGGCAGCACCGGCCAGTGCCCCGGCCAGAGCCCCAAGACCACCGTACTTGGCGGTTTTGCTCATGCCCGTGGAGCCGCTATCGGCCTGGCCCTGGCCCTGGCTGTCGTAGGGGTTGGGCGATGCGCAGCCGGCCAACAGTGCCACGGCAGTAGCGACGATAATCAAACGAGGCGTGGTGAACATGTAGAGCTCCTACTTTTTTGCATTCTGTGGTGCAACGGACTTAGCATCGGACCCTTGCGGGCGTTGGATCATTTCGACCCGTGAAAATTCCACTTGTTACACATCAGGCCCGAACAAAAGGGTTCTCGCGCATTTCATCGCCCAACCGGGTGTCCGGACCATGCCCGGCCACGACCGTCGCCCCTTCGTCGAGGGTATACAGGCGCTGCTTGATCGAACGCACGATGGTCGCCTGATCGCCTCCCCACAGGTCCGTGCGCCCTACCCCGCGCCTGAACAAGGTGTCCCCGGCAATCAGCAACTTCGCATCGGCAAACCAGAAGCTCATGGAGCCCGGCGTATGACCTGGTGTGTGCAAGGCCACGCCACAGCCACACGCCAGTTCTTCATCGTCGGCCAGCCAGCGGTCCGGCGAGGGTACCGGCGTATAGGGCACACCGAACATCTGGCATTGCATCTCCAGGTTGTCCCAAAGAAATTGATCTTCCTTGTGCAAATGCAGGGTCGCGCCGGTTTTTTCCTTCAACTGGCCCGAGGCCAGGAAGTGATCGAGGTGCGCATGGGTGTGAATGATGCTGACCACCTTCAGGCCCAGGGCATCGAGCCGAGCGAGGATCAGTTCGTGATTGCCACCCGGGTCGACCACGATGGCCTTTTTGGTGATCGGGTCGCCGATGATCGTGCAGTTGCACTGCAACGGGCCGACAGGGAAGGTTTCGCGGATCAGCGCAGGTTTGGCAGCGTCCATGGGTGTTCCTGGAAAAAATGGATGGCCTATTCTCGCACAGCTCGACGACATCGCCGATGCCGTCCACTGCCCCTCCCCCTTCCAGATTGCGGAACAGGACTACAGCAAACAAGGAAACGTCTGATTTACGCCTGACCGCCCCATATTGAACCCTTGCGCTGCACTTTGCCCTGCCTCCAATCCTTCGGAGGCAGGCGCAATTTGCTCGTCAACGGACAAGGAGTTGCAGCCATGGCCAAGGGATATTTCATTCGCAAGGGCGACAAGACCAGTTGCGGTGGCGAGGTGCTCGAGGCCGATACCCGCGTGATGATGTTTGGCATCGCCCACGCTCGCGCAGGGGATCGGGTTTCCTGTGGCAAAAACGACGAAACCTACCAAATCGTCGGTGGCATCTCGTACATGGACAGTCACGGCAGACTGGTAGCTGGCTCGCTGGATAGCCGCAGCAGCTGCCCCTGCAAGGCCAGTCTCCTCCACTCCTTCACCAACGCCACCTATGAGTCCAAACAAAGTGGTGCGCCGCAATCCGTGAGGAGTGTCCCTCAACAGGAAGCGGCGCCAGTTGCCCCCAACTACCCGGTCGCCCCGCGACAGTCCGGCTCCACTTCAGCACGGGCGCCCACACCGACGCTCAGCGAACGGCCAGGGACGGTCTGTGAAAACCTTTGGCGCGGGTACCAGCAAAGGGTTGAAAACGTCGTGGCACCGGGCGGCAAACTGATTGCCGATCCCAAGGCGCGTAACAAGGCGATCAATGCCGCCTACGCCCAGCTATGGCGCCATGACCCGCGTTTTCAGTGGGCCGGGCTGGCGGCCTTCGCTTCGAAACAGGTGGGCTGTGGATTGCTGCACGCGGCGGATTCGGTCGAGAAGATTCAGGCGGAAGAAGAGGCGATACAGCAATTGAGGGACAGTGCCAGACAAGGACTGAGAGGCTTGCTCAGTCCCAGTGAGCGGGAAAAGCGCGCGACCATTCGGGCGTTTGAGCAGCGCCAACGCGAGTACGAGGAGACCAACCGGGACAACCCGGTGTGGGGCTTCACCCATTGGGGGGCCGAGAGTCCGTTGTATTACTCGCAACGGATGTACCGGTTTGTGTACGAGATGCTGGCGATGGGTAATACCACGCTATTCCTGGATGTGTATCCGTTGCATGTGTTCTATCAGGAACGGGGGCTAGAAGCGCTGAAGGATTGCCTGGCTTCACGCAGCAGCATTTACGGGCATGGCCAACATCCGGTGCTGTGGCCGGTTGGGCAAAAAACGCTGGAATTCGGAACTGACCACAAGGAAATCCTATTGGCTTTCGAGGCGATTGAGGCGGGTAACATTGCCAAAAGTGTTGAGCATCTAGCCAGACACGAACAGGTCAACATCCTGCAACCGGCGATGTACGACGACAGCGGTCTGAAATGGTTATTACGCGGTAACCATGCCTCCTACGTCACCAACATCCCCTCCGGTGCCGCTCAGGCCATCGAGCTGACGCTGGCCAGCCAGTGCCGTCCAATTGAGGACGGACGCACCATTGGTTTTGGCAGCAATCCCTTTGCCAACTTGGCTGACATCGAACGCCGCATGACCTTTGTGCTCAAAGCCGCGGCGCAGTTTGACGATTTGCTGCATAGCGACCAACGCGACCAGATTGAGCAATCGATTCGGGATATCGCCTGGGGTGGAGGCGTGCGGTGAGCCTGCTGCAGCGCGTGGGCTGGCGACGTGGTGCGTTGGCACTGGCAGTCGCAGCCCTCCTGATAGTGGTGGCGACTCAAACACTGTCGGATGAGCCCGAAATCGCCTTGTTGATTGGTGAGCCTTGGGAGGATATGCGAGGTCGCTCCAGTGCGGCCATTGATCCAGCCATTCCCGGACACTATTGGGGGCGGTTACCCAAGTCCGATGCTCGCCTGCGCTTTGCAGACCCCAAATACGGCTTCGTAACCCCATTGGCCCGTTTCTTCAGTGTGAGCTTCGAAGATGAGCGGGTCAGCAATGTCCGTATGTCCCCGCAAATCGAGCCACTGTTGCTCGACGACACCCTCAAGGTCGTGCTGGATCTGCAGGAGCAATGGCGCAACGCTGGTTGGGTACCCATCCGGGTCAAAGATTTCCCATCGTTCGCCGACACCCCGCAATGGCGAGCCCAATTGCGGGATGAGAATAAGGGCGGCAAAGCATACTGGCACGCGGGCACCCAGTATCAAGTGATGCTGGTGGTCAATCGCTTCACGGATTACAGGCACCCCACCGAGGAGCGCTACCTCATCAAGCTGTCACTGGCCACGCCATGGACGAACCCTTGACCACACGTCATAAAGACCTGGCGAAGCGGCCAAGGCTGGTTCTTGGCCGCGCCAGCGAGAAAACTCGCCCAACGCTACACCAACACCCCCAACTCCTTCGCCCTGGCCACCGCCTGCGTGCGCCGCTCTACCCCCAGCTTGCTGTTGATATGGCTGGCATGGGTTTTCACCGTGTGCAGGGAAATGAACAGCTGGTCGCTGATCTCCTGATTCGAGCAGCCTTGGGCAATCAGGCGCAGGACGGCCATTTCCCGGGTGCTGAGTTGCTCCGACGCCGGCGTCGACTCCGGTGCCGGGCGGGCGGCCGCGGCGGGAAGTTTTTCGGCAAGGTCCTGGGAAATCGTGGTCGATGCGCAGAGTTGCAGCTGTGCCCGCAGCCAGTCCGGATGCTCGGCCAACAACCCTTCAAAGGGTTGCAACACGCCCCCGGCGGCGGCATCCAAGGCCTGGACCAGCGCCTTGCGGGCCTCGGGCTCGCGTCCGCTGCCCAGCAACAACGAAACCTTTTGCGTCAGCGCCATTGCGCTGAGCATCTGCCGACCGGTTTGCTGGCCATTTTCGAGTAGCGTATTCAAGCGCCCTTCGGCCAGCATCGGCTGGTGCTGGATGACCTCCAGCAAGGCTTGCTGCAATTCGATATGCAGCGGCAATTGCGGGTGGAATTCCGGTGGTGCGGCCGGCTGCTCACCGTTGTAGGTCTGGCCCAATCGCGTCAACCAGGCTTGCGCCAGATCGATACGCCCCTGGGCCAGCCAGAGTTCGCATTTAACCAGGGTAATCATTGCCAGATAGTAGATCGGCGGCACGTCCCAGATGTGCATCAGCCGTTCGGCTTCGGCGAGTTCGGCAAAGGCCTTGGCGAACTCGCCACTGCTGCCTTCAAGCCGGGCAATCACGCAATGGCCGATCAGCACGCTGATGTCGCGACAGGCACGGGCCTCGCTCAAGCCGGCCTGCAAGCGCAGCCGCGCCGCTTGGGGTTGCAGGCGCACCGCCAACAGAAAACCCTCGTACAACGTCAGTCGTGCACGTACGGCAAAGAGCCGCTGCGCCGATAGTCCATGCAAGCGTTGCAGCCCTTGCCGGACTTCATCCAGCGAACGCAGCACTTCGCCCCGGGCCTGCAATACTCGAGCGCGGTCGTAGTGGGCCAACGCCTCGAACAGCGGGTTGCCCACCCGTTGCGCCAGCTCCAGGGAGTCGCGGTTCAATTCCCTGGCACGCCACATGTTGCCATCGGCAATCGCCAGGTTGGACAGGGTCGAGAGGCACATCAACCGCTGGCCATAACGCTTGCACGGAAGGCTCTCCAGCGCTTCGGTGCAATAACGTATGGTCAGTTCGCGGTTACCGCGCCCGCGCGCGATGATCCCGCTCAGGGCCAGCCATTGCGCCAGCATCGACTTTTGCGCGGTGGCCGACGGTGCCGGCAGGAAGCGGCTCAGGTGACTGGCCAGCTCCTCGGCGGCGTCCAGCTGGCAGGCCAGGCCCAACGCCCAGCTGTAGAGCACAATCAAGCGCGGCGTGCTGATCAACAGGCTATCGGGCAAGTCCATTTTCCAGCGCAGCAACATGCCGACGTTCTGTTCGGCCAGCAGTTGTTCTTCGGAAAGGTTTTGCACCAGGTTGGCCGCAACGTCCAAATGACCGGCCCGCAACGCCTGCTCTACCGCCTCATCGAGCAGGCCCTGGGCATTGAACCAGCGGCAGGCGCGCAAGTGCAGGCTGGCGGCCGGCACCATCGATTGCGCGCCAGGCCGGGTACGCAGCAGATCGGAAAACAGATGGTGATAGCGATACCAATGGCCGTGTTCGTCCAGCGGCACCAGGAACACCTGGTGGGCAGCCAGGAAACTGAGGATGGCGGCGCTGTCATGGGCGTCGCGTACGGCGTCGCACAGCTCGCTGCAAAAGCGCTCCTGGGGAGCGGTGTCGTAGAGAAAGGCTTGTACTTCGGCGGGCAGGCAATCAATCACCTCTTCGAGCAGGTAATCGCGGATCAGCCCTTCTCCGCCATGCAGCGCCTGCGGCAACGCGCCCTGGGTGCCTGCCTCGGAGGCGGCCAGCAACCAGAAGCGCAACCCGGCCACCCAGCCTTCGCTACGCTGGATCAGGTTTTCCAGCGCCTCGCCACGCAAGGAACTGCTGTGCCGATCGAGCAGGCTCAAGGCTTCATCGTGGGTCAGGCGCAGGTCCTGCTCATGCAGTTCCAGCAACTGGCGCGACAGGCGCAATCGCGCCAGGTGCCAGTCCGGACGCTGGCGACTGGTGACCATCACCAGCAAGCCATCGGGGAGGTGATTGAGGAAAAATTGCAGGCAGCGATCGAGCACCGGCCCCTGGGCCAGATGATAGTCATCGAGCACCAGCAGGAGCGGGGTCGCTGTCGACAGGTGCACGGCCAGCTCGTCGAGCAGTCCGTCCAGCCATTCTTCAAAGGCAAACGGCTGATGCCGCTGGCGCATCTTCAGCAAGCCGAGGGACTGCCTGCCCAGTTGCGGAAAAAAATCCTGCAGGCCTTCGAGCAAGCGCTCGAGAAACCGGCCAGGGTCGCTGTCTCGCGGGCTCAACCCCAGCCACAGGCTTTGCCAGTGAGCCGGCAGCGCCTGACAGAACTCCACCGCCAGCGAACTCTTGCCGAACCCGGCCGGTGCGCTGACCAGCAGCAACCTGCCCCCTAAACCTGCGCTCAGGCGCTCGCACAGGCGTGGGCGCAGCACATGGCCGTCGGGCAATGGCGGTCGGAAAAAGCGCCCCAGCGCAGCGACAGCGACGCTTGCAGGACCTGGTGGTGGGGACAGATCAGTCATGGCCGGCTCTTGTTTGAATTGCGGGTGGCGGCGTTGCAGATGTCCGCAGACTAGCGGTAAACGAGGAGGGAATGAAGGTTATTGCTACAAATGGCTACAAAAAGTCTACACACATGAAAACGCCCCGAACCAGTCGGGGCGTTTGCAGAGGATGCGGCCTCTATTTCCGTGCCGGTTAGCGAACACCCTCCTGGCGCAATGCCGCCGGAGTGAAGTCGCTGGTGGTGGCGGTGAAGCCGAAGTCATACGCCGACTTCTCTTCGTTCTTCATGCCCAGCGCCAGGTAACGACCCGATTGCAGGTCATACAGGGTTTCCAGGGCGTACCACGGTACTTGCTTGTCGTAGTAGTTCTCGGCATGCGCCTCGGCAACGCGCCACAGTTGATTGCGACCGTCGTAATGGTCGATCACTGCCGCCTGCCAGGTGTCTTCATCGATGTAGAAGTCACGTTTGGCGTAGATATGACGCTGGCCTTCCTTCAGGGTTGCAACCACATGCCAGACCCGGCGCAGCTCGTAGCGAGCCAGGTCCTGGTTGATGTGGCCGGCCTTGATGATGTCGGTGTACTTGAGCTTCGGATCGTCGAGCTTGTAGGCATCGGAGGCGATGTACATCTCTTTCTTGCCTTCGAGCTTCCAGTCGTAACGATCCGGCGCACCGTTGTACATGTCCAGGTTGTCGGAGGTACGCAGGCCGTCAGCAGCGGTACCCGGGCCGTCATAGGACACTTGTGGCGCACGACGCACACGACGCTGGCCGGCGTTGTAGACCCACGCCGAACGCGGCTCCTTGACCTGGTCGAGGGTTTCGTGGACCAGCAGCACACCACCGGCCAGACGTGCTGGCGCGGTCACTTTCTGCTTGAAGTAGAACAGGATGTTGCCCGGGTTCGCCGGATCGTAGTCCTTCATCTTGTCGCGGAACACGAACTGGTCCTGGAAGTACACCAGGCTGAACGAGCCATTCGGTTGTGGCGTGGCCTGGGTCACCAGACGGGTCACACTGCCGCCACGATAGCGGGTGATGTGGTTCCAGATGACTTCAACACCGCTTTTCGGAATCGGGAACGGAATGGCGGTTTCAAAGTTTTCCAGGCCGTTGCCGCCGGACACCAGCTTGGTATTGGTGGCGTTCTTCTTGATGGCGGCGAACACGTCATCCGGCACGGTAGCGCCGCGATGGGACGGATAAACCGGCATCTTGAAGGTTTCCGGATAGCGCTTGAACATCGCGTACTGACCCGGGGCGAGCTTTTCCTTGTACTGGTCGACGTTCTGCGCCGTGATGGTGAACAGCGGCTTTTCACCCGGATACGGATCGGACAGGAAGCCCTTGCTGTCGACGCTGCCGGCATTTTTCGGCAGTGGTTTCCAGGCAGGGATCGAGCCGTCGGCATTGCC
This sequence comes from Pseudomonas serbica, assembly GCF_028823535.1. Taxonomy (GTDB): domain Bacteria; phylum Pseudomonadota; class Gammaproteobacteria; order Pseudomonadales; family Pseudomonadaceae; genus Aquipseudomonas; species Aquipseudomonas serbica. The sequence goes on from NZ_JAQIYM010000009.1 coordinate 284,249, forward strand.
GGCCATTTCGGCGCCCATCGGGGTCAGGCTCTTGCCCAGCTTGTCCGCTTCGGCCGCAGGAACTGCAGCCATTACACCGGTCGCCAGCAGCGAAAGCCCCAGGACACCGGCATGGAACAGATTCTTGGTTATTTTCATGTGTGTGCTCGTCCTGAAAATACAGTGCTTAGAAGTTCACGCCGAAGCTGAGCGCAACGAAGTCGCGGTCATCCACGGTGGTGTACTTGCCGTCGAAGAAGTTGGTGTACGCCAGGCTTGCGGTGTAGGTGTTCTGGTACTCGGCGTCGACACCCAGGCTGACCGCTTTGCGACCTTCCTCGAAGTTGGCGCCAGGGCCAGGGGAGTAACCTTCCACGTCGTGGGACCAGGCCACGTTGGGCTTGAGGTTCACGCCGGCGAATACGTCGTTGTATTCCCAGATGGCACGACCGCGGTAACCCCAGGAGTTGGCCGTGGTGAAGCCGTCGTTTTCGCAATAGCGACTGACGTTGTTTTGCGGCCCGCCTGCCAAAGTGCCGGTGTTCAAGGTCACGCACTGGTTGTTTGGCAATGGGCCAGGGCCATAGCTCGGGTCACGGCCGTAACGTGCCTTGGAATTGCTTTCCAGGCCGCCAACGTGGGTCCAGCCAACCTCACCCACCAGGGTCAGACGCTCGGCGCCCATTACCTGGTCGAAGAAGTGGGTCAAGGTCGTTTGCAGCTGGCTCACTTCCTTGCGGCGATAACCTTGCTGATCCTGCCCTGGCGTGCCCTGGAGCACAGACACGTTAGGGTTCAGCGGCGTCAGGCCGGAAAACAGGATGTCGGTGGTATTGAGCTGCACCGGAGCGTTCGGCCGGTAGCTGAGTTCACCGCTCCACGCGGTGCCTGTCGGCAAGGTGGTGGAGAAGCTCAAGCCATACAGGCGGATATCTTCAGGGTACTCGACGTAGTAGCTGGAGTTGCCCGCCACCACCAATGGCAGCAAGGTCGGGGCCAGGCCCGCCGCGACACCCAGGGGTACCCCGTTGCCTACCAGACCGCCCACCAGGCCCGCACCACTGTAGGCGCTCGCCGGGGCGCCATGGCCGCTGAAAATCGGTGCACGGCTGTGGTAGTTCATGAAGTAGGCACCGAATTCGGTGTCCAGCGGATCGAACATGTACTTGAAGGACACACCGAACTGGCCGCTGTCACGGGCGTCGCGGTCCGGGCCACGACGAACGATCACGCCTTCGTCCGGGTTACCCCAGGTCACGCCCCTCGCGCCAAGTGTATTGATCGCGGCATTACGCAGTCCGGCCGGCAGCCCCGCCGCCGCCAGGGCGTTGTTGAGCCCGTTCTGGGTGCGCAATACTGCCAGGTTGTTGTCGCAACCATCGCTGATCACGTCCGGCTGCGAGAAGAAAGTGCCGCAGTTGTCGGCAACCGTCTGGTCCCATTCGATCTGATAGAAGGCTTCGGTGGAGAGATTTTCGGTCAGGCTCTGGGACACATAAAACATGTTGACCGGAATCAGGCCTTCCTTGATCTCGGCACCGGGACGACGGAATGCGGACACATCGATCGGGTTGATCGAGTTGATGCCGCCGCCGATGAAGGTACTTTCACCCCAGCTCACTACCTGCTTACCCAAGCGTACCGAGCCTGGCTGATCGGCAATGGCGTAGTTGTGATAGACGAAGGCGTCGAGGATCTGGCCGCCAGCGGATTTGGCGCCTTCCTTGCGATTGTCGTCGCTGATGTCCTTGAACGGGCGGCTCTCGTCCTCGAGCTCGAAGTCGTACCAGTATTTGCCACGGACGAAGATGCCGGTGTCACCATACTTCAACTCAAGGTCATGGATACCCTTGAAGATCTTCGAGAAGGTTTCACCGCTTTTGAAGTTCAGGTGACCGTCATCGGAAGTCTGGGACAGGCCGCGACCGCCGTTGTTGACGCCGATGAGGTTCTTGTTGGCGCTTTCAGTAGACCAACTCGCGCCGATCGACAGGGAAGAGTCGAACTGACCTTCGATTTCACCGATGTTGAAACTGACGCCGAATGCAGGCCCGGCGAGCGTAGAGGCAAGGCTGACGGCCAGAGGCAGTTTAGCCCGGCGCCAGAACTGGTTTACTGATGTCATCGACGCTACTCCATGTGCATTTTATTGTTATGGCAAATAGCACTTCTAAAAACGCTTGGATAACAGGGAGCCATGGCTTCCCAAAGTCATTCCAAAGTTGCATCGCCCCGGTTTGTGCGTTTGCTCCGTTCTTAAAAATCCTTGAGCGGACTATAGCCAGCAGGTAGTACTGCTTGATCCCTCTAAAGTGTGATTTGCGCCTGCCGACCACTCTGGAACAGTCCTTTGCCATGCCGACACCTGTCGGCACGGCAAGGATGGCTGAAAATACGGATTTGACAAGCCAAGCGCTTGCTTGGTGGGGCTGGCGTGCCCTTTTGGGCACGCCAGGGAACGCTTAAAGCGTCGAGAGGAAGGTACTGTTGTTGGCCTGCCATTCGGTGATGTCGACGCGAATTCGCTTCTTGTCGAGCTTCCCGACACTGGTCTTGGGAATTTCAGTAACAAGGGCGATCTGACTCGGAATGGCCCACTTGCTCAAGTGCCCCAGCTCCACGAACGGCTTGAGATGCTCCTTGAGTTCGCGGGCACCAATGGCATGGCCCTCGCGCAGTACCAGCAAGGCAAACGGCCGCTCGCCCCACTGCGGATCGGCAATCCCCACCACTGCTACTTCGCGTACCGCCACGTGGCGACTGATCAGGTCTTCGAGGTCCAGGGAGGAGATCCACTCGCCGCCGGTCTTGATCACGTCCTTGATCCGGTCGCGAATGTCGATCACCCCCATGCTGTCCAGGGTCGCCACGTCCCCCGTGTGCAGCCAGCCACCGGCCCAGAGTTCGGCGCCCTTCTGCGGCTCGTTGAAATAACCCTCGGTCAGCCATGGCGCGCGCAACACCAGCTCGCCCTGGGTTTCGCCATCGGCGGGCAGGAAGTTGCCTTCGGTATCGACGATCGCCGCCTCCACCAATGGCCCAGGCACACCGGCCTTGATCCGGTAGGTGGTGCGCTCGTCCTCGGAACCGGCCATCAGTTCGTCATTGAGGTGCGCGCAGGACACCAGCGGCCCGGTCTCCGACATGCCGTAGGCGGCGGTCAACTGGATGCCCTTGGCCTTCGCGGCTTCGTACAGCGTGCGGTTGAGCGCACTGCCGCCGATGACGATTTTCCAGCCACCGAAGTCGATGTCCTGGGCCGCCTTGGCGTTGAGGACCATCTGCAGGATGGTCGGCACGCAGTGCGAGAACGTGACCTTTTCCTTGCGCCACAACTCCACCAGGTACTCCGGATCGTAGCGCCCCGGATACACCTGCTTGAGCCCAAGCATGGTCGCCACATAGGGCAAGCCCCAGGCATGCACGTGGAACATCGGCGTGATGGGCATGTACACGTCGTTGGTGCCCAGCAGCCGCACGCTGTCGATCGCGCCCATGATCGTGGATACGCCCATGGTGTGCAGCACCAGCTGCCGATGGGTGAAGTACACGCCCTTGGGGTTGCCGGTGGTGCCCGTGGTGTAGAACGTGGTTGCCACCGAGTTTTCGTCGAAGTCCTGGAAGTCGTACTGCGGGCTTGCCGCGGCGAGCAATTGCTCGTACTCACCGATGAGGTTCGGCAGGTCGGCGGTCTTTTCCGGCAGGTCGGTCAACAGCAGGGTTTTCTCGACCGTGGTCAGGTGCCCGGCGATCGCGTTGTACAGTCCGACGAATTCACTGTTGACCAGGACAAAGCGGTCCACGGCGTGATTCATGGTGTAGAGGATCTGCTCTGGCGACAGGCGCACGTTGATGGTGTGGATCACCGCACCGATCATCGGAATGGCAAACATGCATTCCAGGTAGCGGTGGCTGTCCCAATCCATTACCGCCACGGTATCCCCGGGCTTGACCCCGGCAGCCGTCAGCACATTGGCCAGGCGTGCGACCCGTTCGATCAGGGTCGGATAGCTATAGCGCAACTGGTCGCGGTAAACGATCTCGCGGGTTTTCTCATAACGCGCGCCGGACATCAGCAGCCGTTTGATCAGCAGCGGAAACTGGTAAGCGCCTTCGGCTGGGGGGATAACGCGAGTCTGCAACATAAGAATCCCTTTTCTGACTACTCGGTCGTGGCTGTTGAGTAAGCACTGTAGTGCCCCTGATCGCCAGCCAAATCAGCCAAAGGGATGATTTGCAGTGCCGCACGAATATCGGCATTGCGCCAGCATTCGTGGGTCATTATGGCCTGTTACAGTCAATGCATTTCGGTAAACGCGAGTTTCACGCCAATGGCGATCAACACTGCGCCCATGGTTCGGTCGAACCAATGCCCCATGCGGGCGAAACCGGCGCGCACACGTTGCTGGCTGAACAGCATGGCCACCAGGCAGAACCAGATCGCCGTTGCCACTGCCAGGTAAACGCCGTAACCGGCCTGCACCGCCAGCGGTGTATGCGGATTGATCACCACAGTGAATAGCGAAAGGAAAAACAGCGTGGCCTTCGGATTCAGCCCGTTGGTCACGAACCCCGACGTGAAGGCGCCGCGCGCGGTGCGCTCGCCGGCTTCCTTGTGCAGATCGTCCGTCACGGCCTTGGCCGGTTGCGCCCGTAGCGCCTTGAAGCCGATGTACAGCAGATAAGCGGCGGCAGCCCACTTCAAGGCGTTGAACAGCACGATCGACTGGGACACGATCAGGCCGATGCCCAGCAACGAGTAGCCAACGTGGAGGAAAATCGCCGTACCGACGCCAAGGGCTGTCCAGGTGCCGGCGCGACGACCATGGGTCACGCTTTCCCGCACCACCACGGCAAAGTCCGGGCCGGGGCTGGCCACGGCCAGCAGGTGAATCAGCGCAACGGTCAAGAACTCGGTCCAGTACATTGGGGCTCCTTAAGGTCAAGCGTAACTATTTATTTCATCTGGTAGGCTCGGCAGATTACGCCTTCAGTTCAATGCACAAAAGGTACAGTTGATGACGAACATTCACCGCGCCGTTTTCCTCGACCACCCCTCCCTGGACCTGGGCGATCTCGACCTCAGCCCGCTGCGCGATTGTTTCAGCGAACTGCAGCTGTTCGCCCAGACCCTGCCCGGCCAGGTGATCGAACACCTCAAGGGCGCCACCGTCGCCATCACCAATAAAATCCAGATCGACGCGGCCGCCATCGCTGCCAGTCCCGAGCTGAAACTGATCCTGATCACCGCCACCGGTACCAACAATGTCGATATCGCGGCCGCCCGCGCCCATGGAATTACCGTGTGCAACTGCCAGGGTTACGGCACGCCATCGGTAGCGCAGCACACGATCATGCTGCTGCTCAACCTGGCAACGCGCCTGGCCGATTATCAGAAAGCTGTCGGTCAAGGCCGCTGGCAACAGGCCAAGCAGTTCTGCCTGCTGGATTACCCAATCGTCGAACTGCAGGGCAAAACCCTGGGCCTGCTCGGCCACGGCGAATTGGGCAGCGCGGTCGCGCGCCTGGCCGAAGCGTTTGGCATGCGCGTGCTGCTGGGCCAGATTCCGGGGCGCCCGGCCCGGCCAGACCGCTTGCCGCTGGAACAACTGCTGCCGCAAATCGACGCACTGACCCTGCACTGCCCGCTCAACGAACACACGCGCCACTTCATCGGCGCTCGTGAACTGGCCTCGATGAAACCCGGCGCCTTCGTGGTCAATACCGCCCGTGGCGGCCTGATCGACGAGCAGGCCTTGGCCGATGCCCTGCGCAATGGTCACCTGGGCGGTGCCGCCACCGACGTGCTGAGCGTGGAGCCTCCAGTCAACGGCAATCCGCTGCTGGCCCAGGACATCCCACGCCTGATCGTCACCCCGCACAACGCCTGGGGCAGTCGCGAAGCGCGGCAACGAATTGTTGGCCAAGTGACCGAAAACGCCCAGGGATACTTCAGCGGTAAGGCGCTGCGGGTCGTCAGTTGATAAACTGCGGCACTTTTTTTCACAGGAGCAGTTATGGATCCGCGCAGTGAAGTACTGCTTCGTCAGGCTGAGTTATTCCAGGGCTCGGTATTGTTGGCCGGATTGCCCGCCGATGACCTGTTGGGTCGCCTGCCCCACGCCCATGGCTGGAGCTGGCACGCCGGCGATCAGGCGGCGCTGGATGCACGCTTCGCCGAGCGCAGCCATTTTGGCGTGGACGCGCCTGAGCGCGCGTTCGATAGCGCCGTGGTGTTTCTGCCCAAATCCAAGGACCTGACCGATTACATCCTCAACGCCCTCGCCTCTCGGCTGGCCGGCCGCGAGTTGTACCTGGTCGGTGAGAAAAAAAGCGGCATCGAAGGCGCCGCCAAGCAGCTGAACCCATTCGGCAAACCGCGCAAGCTCGACAGTGCGCGGCATTGCCAGTTGTGGCTGGTCACCGTGGCCAACGCGCCCGCGGCAAAACCTCTGGAAACCCTGGCCCAGACGTATGAATTGCCGCTGGCCGAAGGCCCGTTGAAGGTCATCAGCCTGCCCGGCGTATTCAGCCACGGTCGACTGGATCGCGGCAGTGCGCTGTTGCTGGAACACCTGGACAAATTGCCAAGCGGCCACTTGCTGGACTTTGGTTGCGGTGCAGGTGTATTGGGCGCGGCGGTGAAACGTCGTTATCCGCACAACCAGGTCACCTTGCTGGATGTCGACGCCTTCGCCGCTGCCAGCAGTCGCCTGACCCTGGCGGCCAATGGCCTGGAAGCCGATGTCATTACCGGTGACGGAATCGACGCAGCTCCGATGGGATTGAGCGCCATCCTGAGCAACCCGCCCTTCCATGTCGGCGTGCATACCGATTACTACGCCACGGAAAACCTGCTGCGAAAAGCAGCCAAACATCTGAAAAACGGCGGCGAACTTCGGCTGGTAGCCAATAGCTTCCTGAAGTACCAACCGCTGATCGAAGAGCATCTCGGGGTGTGCACCATCAAGGCCGAAGGACAGGGTTTCCGCATCTACCGCGCCAAACGCGGATAGAAATTTGTACTTGCCGAATGGATTTTGCCTAGGCAGAATCCGCTCCGTCCTAGGGGAGTAGTCTCCCACGAGCGCCATGCTCGTCCGGCATGCGTCAACATACTTGGTCAACAGGCCATGGCGCATGCGACCCCAGCCTCCGCATCAGACGGAACGCAGGGTTTGACAAGACCTATGACACGAACACCTTACCCGGGGCGGGAAGGCTGTACGTGTCATAGCCGTGTCGACCCGCCCCTTAGGAAAACCCCTGATGCTGGATTCACTACTGGTACCCACCGCAATCGTTGCCTTGGCCGAAATCGGCGACAAGACGCAACTGCTCGCGCTAATTCTCGCCGCCCGCTTTCGCAAACCCTGGCCAATCATCGCCGGCATCATCGCCGCAACCCTGGCCAACCACGCGGCAGCCGGTGCGGTAGGCGCCTGGGTGGGCAGTTTCTTCTCGGATACGATGCTGCACTGGATCCTCGCGGCGAGCTTTGCCGCCACTGCACTGTGGACCCTGGTGCCGGACAAGATGGATGACGACGAGGCCAGTACTGCCCGCAAGTTCGGCCCCTTCCTGACCACATTGATCGCGTTCTTCCTTGCGGAAATCGGCGACAAGACCCAGATCGCGACCGTGATGCTCGCCGCGCAATACCCCGAGCTGTGGCTGGTGATCATCGGCACCACCCTCGGCATGCTGATTGCCAACGTGCCCGTGGTTCTGGCAGGTAACTTTGCGGCGGACAAACTGCCATTGACGCTGATCCGTCGACTGGCGGCGTCGGCGTTCTTCATCCTGGCGATTGTCGCGGTGTACAAGGCGATGCAGAGCAGCGGGTGGGTTTGACGGCGTAGGTCGAGAGACCGCGTTATCGTTCTTCGCGAGCAGGGCTCGCTCCCACATTGGATCGAGTTCAAATGTGGGAGCGAGCCTGCTCGCGAAGGGGCCGTCAGCAGCGCCGCAGGGACATCAGTGCTTCCTGGTCTGCTCGTAAAGCGGCATGACTTTCGGAATCGCCGCCTGCAACGAAGCGATCCGGCTCGATGACGCCGGGTGAGTACTCATGAACTCCGGCGGCGAACCTTCCGACGCCTTGGCCATCTTGTTCCACAAGGTGATCGCGGCGTTCGGGTTGTAGCCGGCACGTGCGGCCAGCTCAAGCCCAATCAGGTCGGCCTCGTTTTCATTGGACCGGCTGTTTGGCAAGGTCATGCCGTAGTTGGCCACGGTATCCGCCAGCGCCAGGGTGTCCGAGCCAAGGCCGAACAAGGCACCGGCCCCCTGCTTGGCCATCTCGATGCCATAGGCCTTGGACATTGCCTCACGACCGTGCTCGCGCAGGGCGTGGGCGATTTCATGGCCGAGGATGGCGGCGATCTCGTCGTCGGTCAGCTTCAAGCTGTCCATCAGGCCGGTATAGAAAATGATCTTGCCGCCAGGCCCGCAGTTGGCGTTGAGCTCATCGCTCTTGATCAGATTGACTTCCCACTTCCACTGGGCCGAATCGGGACGAAAAACCGGCGCCTGGGCAATCAGCCGATCGGAAATCACCTGGATGCGCTTGGCATCGTTACTGGTCTTGTCCAGCACACCCTGGCCGCTCGCCTCGCCGACGGTCTTTTGATAGGACTGGGCGTACATCTGATTGACCTGATCAGTGGACAGCATGCTGAACATGTATTGTTTGCGCTCGACACCTATGGCGCCACCGCTGGTGGTGTTGACCGACTGACAGCCGGCGAGCAGCAGCGCTGCGCCCAGTGCACCTACAACCCAAATCTTGCTCATCGAACAACTCCGTGAAAACTGCCGCCTATCCTAGGCGTGGAAATGTATCGACACCAGATACACAGGAAATAAGACGCTTTTTTCAGGCAAAGCTCTCACCGACACAGGAAAAATTAAACGATCGCAGGCTGTGATTTTTTCAACCTGGAGTAAGGCACTCCGGCCCATTGAGCTTCGGGTCATTGACCATGTTGGCCAGCACCCGCTCGCGCAACGCCGCCGGTTCGCTGGCGAGCAGGGCTTGCAGGGCATGCAGCGGCGTCTCGGGGTCAAGCCACGCGGCCTGCCCCGCCTCGTCAAGAATCAACGGTCGGCGCTGACTGGCGGCCGGTTGCGTGATCACCGCCGTGCTCAGCCACACCTGCTCCTGCACCGGATACGCCTCCCAGATGGCGGCGAAAAACAGCGATGAGCCTTCACCCGGCGTCAGCCAGTACGGCCGCTTGCGTGTGGTGCCGCGCCATTCGTAGAAACCGTTGGCCGGCAGCAGGCAGCGGCGCTGACGCAGGGCCTCGCGAAACATCGGCTGTTCGGCAACGGTTTCGGCCCGGGCATGGGCCGGGGTGCGGGACAGATCGGTCAGCCACGGCGGTGTCAGCCCCCAGCGGGCACGGGCCAGTTCACGCTGGCCGTCCTGGCCTGCGCGCAGCATCAGCACCGAATCGTTGGGGGAAATGTTCCACTGGGCCTGTTGATCGGCCGGAAAACCTGGCAGGGTCGCGAAGTCGCGATTCCAGCGAAACAGGGCATAACGTCCACACATGGGGCAGCACGACTCTTGATCAAACGAACGCCAGCCTAACAGACCAGCGTGCCGGGAAAGCTTTCCGGTTCATCGCCGGACAGCGGCAGCGCAGCATTGTACGCGGTGATCAGCTCCCGGGCGTATTCGGCCTGGTCATTGTCCACCGCCAGGCCCAGCAGGCCGTAGATCGGCAATTCTCCCGTGGCGCCCACCAAGTCGCGGCCCACCAGATGCGCCTCGACGCCTTCGCTGGCGAGCATGCCTTGCAGCAACTCGCCTTCCATCAGGTTTTCCGGTTCGTAGATGCGCTGCATGGGTGCCCCTCACTCATTTTCGCTGAAGACTTCCAGAAACCAGTCCTCTCCATGAACCTGCAACACGAATGTGATCGGCCGACAACACACCTGACAGTCTTCGATATAGGTCTGATCGCCGCCGGACAAGTCCACCGTCGTTTCGACTGTTTCACCACAATACGGGCATTCATAAAGCGCAGTTTCCAGCATCGCGGTCTCCCAGGTGACTTGTGCGTATAATCGCCGGTCTATTTGCAGGGCTATTTTTGCCTGACTACTTTTTCAGACCGTGCCCTGCTGGTTTTCGATCAAAACCTTTACTTACCCTAGCCGTTTCTAACAAGAGAGCATGATGGGCGAATTCGATGCCATCCGACCTTACGACGATAGCGAAGTCCCAGCGGTGCTGGCGCGACTGCTCGGCGACAAGGCGTTTCTAGATATCCTCACCCACTTCCGCTTCCCGCGTTTTGCCGGCGCCTTGGGCTGGGCGCTCAAACCCCTTATAGCTCATCGACTGCGCCGCGAGTTCGCCGGCATCACATCGGTGGCCACCTTGCAGGACAAAGTCGAGTACTACGTCGACCACACCATCGAACGCGCCACGGACGGAGTGACATACACCGGTGTGGAGCAGTTCAAGACCGGCAGCGCCTATCTGTTCATCGCCAACCACCGTGACATCGTGATGGACCCGGCCTTCGTCAATTACGCCGTGTACCACGCCGGCCTGCCGACCCCGCGCATCGCCATCGGTGACAATCTGCTGCAGAAGCCTTTTGTCAGTGACCTCATGCGCCTGAACAAGAGCTTCATCGTGCACCGTTCGATCACCGGTCGGCGCGAGAAGATGGCGGCGTACCAATTGCTGTCGGCGTACATCAACCATTCGATCCGCAACGATTGCGCCTCGATCTGGATCGCCCAGGCCGAAGGCCGGGCCAAGGACGGCGACGACCGTACCGAGTCGGCGATCCTCAAGATGTTCCACATGAGCCGCAAGGACGAGCCGTTCGGTGAAGTCATCCGTTCGCTCAACCTGACCCCCGTGTCGATCAGCTACGAGTACGATCCGTGCGACCAGGCCAAGGCCCGCGAACTCTACATCCGCGCCACCACCGGCAGCTACACCAAGGCCCCCGGCGAGGATGACGTGAGCATCGCCAAGGGCATCACCGGCTACAAGGGTCGGGTGCACGTGAACTTTGCGGCGCCCATCACCGAGCTGTTCGAAGACACCAAGCAATTGGCGATCGAGATGGACAAGCAGATCCTCGGCGGTTATCGCCTGTTCCCGGTGCACTACCTGGCCTACGCCCAATGGCAGAATGCCGACCCGCAACTGCAGGTACCGCGCGCCAGCGAGATTTTCCCGGCCGACGAACTGGCCAAGGCCCAGGACCAATGGCAGCAACGCCTGGATGCCTGCCCCGAGGAACATCGTCCGTTCCTGGTGCTGCAATACGCCACCCCGGTGCGCAATCAGTACCGGGTCAAGGCTGGATTGCCGCTTTAACCGCGGATACGACAACGGCGCCCTCGGGCGCCGTTTTTATTGGTTTGACCTGTAGGCGCTGCCGCAGGCTGCGATCTTTTGCTTCTAGACCTGGGTGCTGATCCACGACACCAGCAACGCCAGCGCCATGCAGGCAAAGCCAAAGCGGTAGAAAAACCGATTCATGCGCAGGGTTGCCCAATCCAGCGTCGGCTCCTGGCTTGGGCTGCTCTGGCGTTGCGATTGCAGACTGGCCATTGCGCGCTGTTCGCGGCGACGGGTGGCGTGCAGCAACCAACCGCCCGGGAAGGCCAGCAGCAGGGCCAGCAGATTGATCAATTTGGCGGGATGGGCGGTAAACAGCGTCATCAAATGCAGCGACATCACAAACCTCAAACGAAACCGGGGGCGGCAGGCACCTCACCGGTGACCGCGGGCGAATTCTACCGAAAGCCTGCGTCCCTGCCCTGCCTTTCCGACAATTAACGATTCAAATGACCAGTGGCCATGAAAAAAGCCCGGGGCCATTGCTGGCGCCGGGCTTGGGGGCATCTGGCGAATGTTTTACTCGCCGAGAACCTGACCCACGGTCGGGTCCTTGAACAAGCGGGTCAACGCATCGCTCAACACGTCGCTGACCAGCTTGGTGTTGGTTTCCTGATTCGGCGCCATGCCGAAACGCTGGTCCAGGGACGCGCCATAACGACCGCTGTAGCGACGGTTGGCATTCTGCACATCGGAGCGGAAGGTCGCGCCAATGGTTGCCTCGGTCACGTACATGCCCTCTTTGGGCGACTGGTACTTCAATTCGGCCAGCGTCACGGTGATCTGCGGCGCGTTCGCCGCATTGGCCGTCGGGGTGAAGCCCAGCAACCGCACGGCCGCTTCGGCCTGCGCCTGCAGTTTCGGCAAGATCTGCGCGCCCTGCACGGTAATCGCGCTGGTCTCCGGGTACAGGCCGCCACGGGTGCCCAGGGTTGGCGACGGACGACCGTCGACCACGCGCACCACCACCGGCTGGCCGCGGCCGACCGGCGCCAGTTGGGCCGTCAGCTTGGGTTCCGGGTTCAGTTGTTGCGGGCTGTGGGCGCAGCCGACCAACGTCAAGCTGGTCACAGTGATCAAACCGAACAACAGGCGTTGCAACATACTCTTCTCTCCAGAATCAGGCACTAACAGGCTCGCAGTATAGCGGTGCGCCGCTGCAGCGAACCAGCGCAACAATTGAGGAAAGTTCTGACAAATCTTTCAGAATCCGCTGCCTGTCACGCACCTGTCATCACCCATACACTTGTGCGTCACGGCTCGCTGGCACTCTTCTCAGCAGTCCCCCACAAGGTACTTCGCCATGCGCTTTCTCGTCTCGCTGTTCGCCCCACGCCCACGGCACCGCAGCTTTGCCCTGCTCGACAGCAACGGCCTTTGCCAGGCATTCAAGCAGTGCAGCCTCCAGCCCATGGGCGATGGTTGGGTCGAAATCGAAGAAATTCGCCTCAACTGGCTGCAGCAACCCCTGCCCGCCAGTGCCCGCGTGGGCCAGCATCCACCTCGTTCACAGGCTCGGCAGCTGATGGCGACCTGACCAGACGCCTAATAAAAGTCATTAAACACGACCAATTCCCTGCGTTTCTTCGCTACAATCTCCCCCCGATTATAAGGACGTCTCCTGATCGGGCCTCGCAGCATCGTCATTGCTTCGGTTTTGGCACCCCGCACCGCCCACAGAGAGCCGCCCACACAGATCGAGTGAAGCTGGCGCGCTTGCTGTTCCTCAAGCACAACACCACTTTGCGCGAATCTGCAGAGCTGTCATTACGCTCGGTCACTGAGCTGTTTGCCCGTATCGCCTGCCTGGAATTTCCTGGCGGCGGACCATTCGGGCACGGTGCCAGGCTGGGACAGCCCTTTTTTGAGGTTCACGTCTTCAAAAGAGCGTGAAAAAAACGGGTTTTCACAACTTCACAAGAGTGTGGCGAGCAAATGAATAGTTTTGCGTCTGAATATGCACCATTAGCGTCCAGTACAGCCCAACGACACAGGACCGAGTACACCTCGAATACCGGAGCCTGAAGCCTGTCCGCTACGGATTTGGTTGCACAAGCGGGTGTATCGACCATAAGTCGAATTGCCAGTCGCACGTTGAAATGAGTTCATAGGGCTCTTAGTAAACCCGGCCGGTAGCATCCGTCGAAGTTGCGAAAAATTGCGAAGATTCGGACATGGCGATACTGCCATGAGTTCGAGGGGCATCACTGACTCGCCCCGGAACGCCTGGCAGCCATGCCGACAATTTGGTGCTGCAGATTTTGGAGACGCGTTAAATGGCGCATAACGAAGCAGTCGACGTAGTACTGGTTGGGGCCGGCATCATGAGTGCCACCCTCGCAGTACTGCTCAAAGAGCTCGACCCCGCGATCAAGCTGGAAGTCGTCGAGCTGATGGATTCCGGTGCCGCGGAGAGTTCCAACCCGTGGAACAACGCCGGTACCGGTCACGCCGGCCTGTGCGAGCTGAACTACACGCCGCAGGCTGCCGATGGCACCGTCGACATCAAGAAAGCCGTGCATATCAACACCCAGTTCGAGGTGTCGAAGCAGTTCTGGTCGTACCTGACCAAGAAAGGCACGTTCGGCTCGTGCAAATCGTTTATCAGCCCGGTGCCACACCTGAGTTTCGTGCAGGGCGAAAGCGGCGTGTCCTTCCTCAAGGAACGCTTCAACGTGCTGAGCAAGCACCACGCCTTCGCCGACATGGAATACACCGAAGACAAGGCCAAGATGGCCGAGTGGATGCCGCTGATGATGCCGGGGCGCGATCCTGGCGAAACCCTGGCGGCCACTCGCGTGATCAACGGTACCGATGTCAACTTTGGCGCCCTGACCAACCAACTGCTCAAGCACCTGACCAGCGCTCCCGATGCCCAGGTCAAGTACTGCAAGCGCGTGACCGGTCTCAAGCGCAACAACGGTGGCTGGACCGTCAGCATCAAGGACGTCAACAGCGGCAACACCCGTGAAGTCGACGCCAAGTTCGTCTTCCTCGGCGCGGGCGGCGCGGCGTTGCCGCTGCTGCAGGCTTCGGGCATCGAAGAGAGCAAAGGCTTCGGCGGCTTCCCGATCAGCGGCCAATGGCTGCGTTGCGACAACCCGGAAGTGGTCAAGCACCATCAGGCCAAGGTCTACAGCCAGGCTGCCGTGGGCTCGCCACCGATGTCCGTGCCGCACCTCGATACCCGTGTCGTCGACGGCAAGAAATCCCTGCTGTTCGGACCTTACGCCGGCTTCACCACCAAGTTCCTCAAGCACGGCTCCTTCATGGACCTGCCGATGTCGGTTCGCGCCGGCAACATTGGCCCGATGCTGGCGGTGGCGAAAAACAACATGGACCTGACCAAGTACCTGGTCAGCGAAGTGATGCAGTCGATGGAGCAGCGCCTGGAATCCCTGCGTCGCTTCTACCCTGAAGCGAAAGCCGAAGACTGGCGCCTGGAAGTCGCCGGCCAACGGGTGCAGATCATCAAGAAAGACCCGAAAAAAGGCGGCGTCCTGCAATTCGGTACCGAACTGGTCGCGGCCAAGGACGGCTCCCTTGCCGCCCTGCTCGGCGCCTCGCCAGGTGCCTCGGTGACGGTTTCGATCATGCTGGAACTGATCGAAAAATGCTTCCCGGGCAAAGCCAAGGGCCAATGGGCTGCCAAACTGGCAGAGATCTTCCCGGCCCGGGAGAAAGTCCTGGAAACCGACGCTGCGCTGTATCGCAAGATCAATGTGCAGAACAACGTTGCCCTGGAACTGGTTGAAGAAAGCAGCGAGACCCCAAGCTTCGCTTGATTCGGCCGCATAAAAAACGCCCCGTCCATCAATGATGGCGGGGCGTTTTTTTATGCCGCCTGAATGATCTTAGCCGCGAGCCTTCTCGATCAACTCGATGTAATCCGGGGCATTGCGTTGATCCTTGATCAGGGCAACGAAGTCATTGCCGTGCTCGTCCTTGCCGTTCACGTCATAACCTGCCTCGACGAAGAACGTCAGGAAACGCTCGAAATCGTCGATCCGCAGGCCACGATAGGCCTTGACCAGCTTGTGCAGGGACGGGGAAGTCGCGTCGACCGGCTCGAAATCGAGGAACAACTTGATCTGCTCATCGCCGATCTCGTCACCAATCACTTGTTTCTTATCTTTACGCATTGCCGACTCCAGCTCGCAGACATTTCACGGGGCGGGCAGTTTACCCCTGCGCGGGCGCCGGGCTCAACGCGGACGAACAGCCCCGGTGTGCAGATCGGCCCAGATGTGGCCGTTGGCGTAGCTGAGGAACTGGCAATACACCGTATCGTTGCGCAACAAGTCGATAATCACCCGATATTGAGCCAGCGGGTAATAAAGCGTCAGGGTTTTGCTCTTGTCGTCGTAGAGCGGCTTTTTCAGGCTTTTGCTTTCGCCATCGAAATTGACCAGCACCTGACTGATGGTGGCGCCCTTGTTCAAGGATTTGCCCTTGAGGCGAATCATCAGCGGCGAAGTAATGGGGATCGGCTGCTGGCTGGACTGGCGCTGATTGCCGACCACCACCGAATATTCGGTGACTTGCAGCAGCTGTTGTTGCTCGGGTTCGGCATCACGCAGGGTCAGGTCGTCCGGCGGCAGGAACTGTGCGTGCATGGGGGCCGGGGCGGCGGCCAGGGGCAGGCTGAGGGTCAGCAACAGGGCGGCACAGCTGCGGATCAGAAAGCTCATGACAGGCTCCGGAATCGGGGCTGAGCACTCTAGCATGGGATCTGTGAACACGATCCATTGTGGAAGCGAGCCTGCTCGCGAAAGCATCGGCACATTCAGCATGAATGTGTCAGTGAAACCGCTATCGCGAGCAGGCTCGCTCCCACAGGAAGAACATCACTCGAACTGCGCGCGCATCCAGGCTTGATACTCGGCAACACCAGGTTCGCCTTCACGCGGCGCCCAGTGCGCCAGCTCGCCTTCGCCCACCGGACGATACGGACCCGCCTTGCACTCGAACATCAGGCTGTCGGCTTCGAGCACAACCAGGCCATGGAACACACCGGTCGGCAAGTCCACGCCGACACAATCGCCGCCAGCCTGCAGCACCTGCTTTTTCACCACCGCGCCGGTCTCGTCGAAAATCAACAGCCCGAGCCGGCCCTTAAGGACCAGCAAGGTCTCGGCCTTGTTGTCACCCAGGTGGCGGTGCGGCGGTATATAGGTGTTCGGTTGCAGCCCTACCGCCATCCGGTGGCAGGCATCTTCCATCTGGTGGAAGTTATGATGCTGGCGTCCACGGGGATTGGTCACGGCTTTCTCGGCCAATTCAGTGAACAGCGTTTGATCAAGAAAGCTCGGTGTGGCCATTGCTTACATTCCTTTAACGGCAAAAATCCCGTTGGCGTTACGCCAGTAGCCTTTGTAGTCCATGCCGTAGCCAAAGATGTAACGATCGATGCACGGCAAACCGACGAAATCGGCCTTCAGGTCCGGGCGAGCCTTGCGGTCGTGGTCCTTGTCGATCAGCACGGCGGTGTGCACTTTACGCGCGCCGGCGTGCTTGCAGAAGTCGATGATAGCGCCGAGGGTATGACCTTCGTCGAGGATGTCGTCGATGATCAGCACGTCACGGTCGATGAACGACACTTCCGGCTTGGCTTTCCAGAACAGCTCGCCGCCGCTGGTTTCGTTGCGATAACGGGTGGCGTGCAGGTAGGACGCTTCCAGCGGAAATTGCAAGTGGGTGAGCAGTTTGCCGGCGAAAATCAGGCCGCCGTTCATCACGCAGAAAACTACCGGGTTGCTGTCCGCCAGTTGATCGTTGATGTGCGCACCGACGCGGGCGATGGCCGCCTCGACTTCAGCTTCGGTGTACAGGCAGTCAGCCTCTCGCATGATTTGACGGATATGCTCGAGATCAGCGGACATGGCGCTCTCCTGGGAGGGGTGGCAGTTTCGGAAAAGCGGGCAAAGGTACGCATCAAGTGAGGCCAGATCAAGCGTTTGTGGACTAACGTACTCTATGTCTATAGGACATCACCCTCGGATAGATTAATCTAGGCCGTTTTTTTTGCCCGCCGCCGGAGCCTTTCCCATGCCCATCCTCGAGATCCGCCACCCGCTGATCCGTCATAAACTTGGCCTGATGCGCCGCGCAGACATCAGCACCAAGAATTTCCGTGAACTCGCTCAGGAAGTCGGCGCACTGCTGACCTATGAAGCCACCAAAGACCTGCCGCTGGAAACCTACGATATCGAAGGTTGGTGCGGCACCGTGTCGGTGGAGAAAATCGCCGGCAAGAAAATTACCGTAGTACCGATCCTGCGCGCCGGTATCGGCATGCTCGAAGGCGTACTCAGCCTGATCCCGGGTGCCAAGGTCAGCGCCGTGGGCGTGGCCCGCAACGAGGAAACCCTCGAAGCCCACACCTACCTCGAGAAACTGGTACCGGAAATCGACGAACGCCTGGCCATGATCATCGACCCGATGCTCGCCACCGGCGGCTCGATGGTTGCCACCATCGACCTGCTGAAAAAAGCCGGCTGCAAGGACATCCGCGCCATGGTGCTGGTCGCTGCACCCGAAGGTATCGCCGTGGTCGAGAAAGCTCACCCGGACGTGATCATCTACACCGCTTCCATCGACCAGAAACTCAACGAACACGGTTACATCATCCCGGGCCTGGGCGATGCTGGCGACAAGATCTTCGGCACCAAGCAGAAGGACGCGTGAGCATGCAGCAAGAGTTCAACGATCCGCTCTGGCGCACGGTGCTGTCTGGCGCCCAGATGCTGTTCGTGGCCTTCGGTGCCCTGGTGTTGATGCCGCTGATCACGGGTCTGGACCCGAACGTGGCACTGTTCACCGCAGGCCTGGGGACAATTCTGTTCCAGGTCGTTACCGGGCGTCAGGTGCCGGTGTTCCTGGCGTCGAGCTTCGCCTTCATCACCCCGATCATTCTCGCCAAGGGCCAGTTCGGCCTTGCCGCGACCATGGGCGGGGTGATGGCGGCCGGTTTTGTCTACACCTTCCTCGGCCTGGCGGTGAAAATCAAAGGCACCGGCTTCATTGATCGCCTGCTGCCGCCGGTGGTGATCGGCCCTGTGATCATCTCCATTGGCCTGGCCATGGCGCCGATCGCCGCCAACATGGCGATGGGCAAGGCCGGTGACGGCAGTGAGCTGATTCATTACCAGACGGCGATGCTGATCTCGATGCCAGCACTGCTGACCACCCTGATCGTCGCGGTGTTCGGCAAAGGCATTTTCCGCCTGGTGCCGATCATTTCCGGCGTGCTGGTGGGGTTTGCCATGGCGTTCTACTTTGGCGTAGTCGATACCGCGAAGATTGCCGCCGCCCCCTGGTTCGCCATTCCGCACTTCACTGCGCCGGAATTCAACTGGCAGGCGATTCTGTTCATCGTTCCGGTGGCCCTGGCCCCGGCCATCGAGCACATCGGCGGCGTGATTGCCGTAGGTAGCGTGACCGGTCGCGATTACCTGAAGAAGCCTGGGTTGCATCGCACCCTGCTCGGCGATGGCATTGCCACCACCGCCGCCGGCCTGTTCGGCGGTCCACCCAACACCACGTACGCCGAAGTCACCGGCGCGGTGATGCTGACCAAGAACTACAACCCGAAAATCATGACCTGGGCAGCGATCTTCGCCATCAGCCTGGCGTTCATCGGCAAGTTCGGTGCGCTGCTGCAAAGCATTCCGGTGCCAGTGATGGGCGGGATTCTCTGCCTGTTGTTCGGCTCGATTGCGGCCGTGGGGATGAACACGCTGATTCGCCACAAGATCGACCTGGGCGAAGCACGCAACCTGGTGATCGTCTCGGTGACCCTGGTGTTCGGCATTGGTGGCGTGCTGGTCGGTACCGGCACAGGCCCGGACGACTTCGGCCTCAAAGGCATCGCGCTGTGCGCGGTGGTGGCGATTGCGCTGAACCTGATCCTGCCGGGCAATGACAGCTGGAAGCACAAGAAGACTGAAGAGCCGCTGATCTAAGCCAGCCTTGAGGACGCCTTCGCGGGCAAGCCCGCTCCCACAGGGTCAGTGCAAAACCTGTGGGAGCGGGCTTGCTCGCGAAGGCGTTCCGACGATGCTTTTAGAGCACCAACGGTGCCCTTTCGCACAACGCACTCAACGCCTTCGCCCACTGCGGGTCATCGTTGAGGCACGGCACCAGCACCAACTCCTCCCCCCCCGCTTCGCGGAACTGCTCCAGCCCGCGATCGCCTATTTCTTCCAGCGTCTCGATGCAATCGGCGACGAAGGCCGGGCACATCACCAGCAATCTCTTGACCCCACTCTTGCCGAGTTCATCAAGGCGCGCCTCGGTGTAGGGCTCGATCCATTTTGCGCGACCCAAACGCGACTGGAACGACACCGACCACTTGTCCTCCGGCAGCCCCAGGCGCTTGGCAAACTCGGATGCCGTGCGCAGGCATTGGGCGCGGTAGCAGGTCGCCAATACTTCTGGCGAGGCGTTCAGACAGCAATTATCGCTTTTGAAGCAATGGTGGCCGGTAGGGTCGATCTTGGTCAGGTGCCGCTCCGGCAAACCGTGGAAGCTCAACAACAGGTGATCGTAATCCTGCTGCAGATACGACTTGGCGCTGGCAACCAGCGCGTCGAGATACTCCGGTTGATCGTAGAATGGCTGGAGAATCGAAAACTGCACATCCAGCCGTTTTTCGCGCACCACCCGTTTGGCTTCCTCGATCACCGTGGTCACGGTGCTGTCGGCGAACTGCGGATAGAGCGGTGCGAGAGTGACCTTCTTGTGCCCCTGGGCCGCCAGTCGTACCAGCATCGACTCAATCGATGGCTCGCCATAACGCATCGCCAGCTCCACCGGACCGTGGGTCCACCGGGCAGCCATGGCGTGTTGCAGCCGGCGACTGAGCACCACCAACGGCGAGCCCTCCTCCCACCAGATCGACGCGTAGGCGTGAGCTGACTGTTCCGGGCGCTTGAACAGAATCAGAGACACCAGCATGCGTCGCACCGGCCACGGCAAATCGATCACATACGGGTCCATCAAAAATTGATTGAGGTAACTGCGCACATCCGCCACCGAAGTGGAGGCAGGTGAGCCCAGGTTGACCAGAAGCAACGCGTGATCGGTCATGCAACGTCCTATTTCAAAGGCGGCTGGACAAGTCGTCCAGGGCCGCGCGCAAATCAGTGAACTGGAAAGTGAAACCCGCTTCCAGCAAGCGAGCCGGCACGGCCTTCTGGCCGCCCAGCAACAGCAAAGACAACTCACCCAGGCACACCTTCAAGACCAGGGTCGGCACGGGCATGAACGACGGGCGATTCAGTACGCTGCCCAGCGTCTTGGCAAACTCTCGGTTGCGCACCGGGCTGGGCGCGCACGCATTATAAGGACCACTGGCACTTTCCCGATGCAGAAGAAAATCAATCAGGGCGATTTGATCCTTGATATGAATCCACGGCATCCACTGCCGGCCACTGCCGATAGGCCCGCCCAGCCCCAGTTTGAAGGGCAGCAACAGGCGCGACAAAAAGCCGCCCTCTGCCGACAACACCAGGCCGGTGCGAATGAAGATCACACGAATGCCCAAGGCTTCGGCACGCTGGGCGGTTTCCTCCCAGGCGATGCATAACTGGCTGGCGAAATCATCGATGACCGGTGGCGAATCCTCGGTCAGTTCACGCTCACCACCATCGCCGTACCAGCCGACCGCGGACCCCGAAATCATTACCTGCGGTTTCTGTTCTCGGCTTTCAAGCCAGGCCAGCAGGGTTTCGGTCAGGGTGATACGGCTGCTCCACAACAGCGCCTTGCGCTTGTGGGTCCACGGGCGATCGGCAATCGGCGCGCCGGCCAGATTGACGATGGCGTCCACCTGGTCTTGCCCGAGCTCGTCAAGTCGCGCGATACCACGCACCTGGGCACCGCAGATTTTCGCGACTTTTGCAGGCGTCCGGCTCCAGACTGTAAGGCGATGCCCCTGGCTCAACC
Source organism: Pseudomonas serbica (assembly GCF_028823535.1). GTDB lineage: Bacteria > Pseudomonadota > Gammaproteobacteria > Pseudomonadales > Pseudomonadaceae > Aquipseudomonas > Aquipseudomonas serbica. The sequence continues at coordinate 305,553 of NZ_JAQIYM010000009.1, forward strand.
AGTGCCGGCAGAGCTGACGTCCTATCAAACCAGTACCGCCGGTCAGCAATATGTGCATGACTTCTTCCTCGCGTGGCGTTTTACCCTGATCACTAGTCTATTTTTATAAGCAAGGGATCTTTTGGTATCGGGCAGGCTCTGTGTTTAACAATAGGCCAAGCTGTCAGAACGAGAACGCTGAAAGTTATACCAAAAAACAATATTGTACAGGTTTCAACCCCGGCGTAGTCTGTACAGACAGGTAAACGAGGCCCTTATGACTGTACCTATCGCAATCATCGGCACCGGCATTGCCGGACTCTCAGCCGCACAAGCCCTGACCGAGTTGGGGCATGTCGTGCATCTTTTCGATAAAAGCCGCGGCAGCGGCGGACGCATGTCGAGCAAGCGCAGCGATGCGGGTGCCCTGGACATGGGCGCGCAATATTTCACTGCCCGCGACCGGCGCTTTGTCACCGAAGTCCAGCGTTGGCAAACCAATGGCTGGGTCGCGGAGTGGACGCCACAGCTGTATACCTACCATGGCGGCCGGCTCGATCTGTCGCCGGACGAACAGACGCGCTGGGTCGGCACCCCGCGAATGAGCGCGATCACCCGTGCCCTGCTTGGCGACCTGGAAGTGCACTTCGCCTGCCGGATCACCGAGGTGTATCGCGGCGAAGAACACTGGCATCTGCAGGATGCCGAAGGCTTCACCCACGGTCCGTTCAGTCATGTGGTCATCGCCACCCCGGCCCCCCAGGCGACCGCGCTGCTGGCCTCCGCGCCGAAGCTCGCTGGCGCTGCCGCCGGCGTCAAGATGGACCCCACCTGGGCCGTTGCGCTGGCCTTCGATACCCCCCTGGAAACGCCCATCGAGGGCTGCTTCGTGCAGGACAGTCCGCTGGACTGGCTGGCTCGCAACCGCAGCAAACCGGGGCGCGACAATACTCTCGACACGTGGGTATTGCACGCCACCAGCGCCTGGAGCCGCCAGCATATCGACCTGCCGAAAGAAGCGGTGATCGAACAGTTGCACGGCGCGTTTGCCGAGCTGTTGCACGATGCCATGCCTGCGCCCAGCTTCAGCCTGGCCCACCGCTGGCTCTACGCGCGCCCCGCCAGCAGCCATGAATGGGGGACTTTGGCCGATGCAGACCTGGGCCTGTATGCGTGTGGCGACTGGTGCCTGTCCGGACGCGTCGAAGGTGCCTGGCTCAGCGGCCAGGAAGCCGCCCGCCGTCTGCATGCACACTTGCAGTAAACGCAATATCGCGACACTGGCTTGCCAGCGATGAACGATACGGGGTGGAAACACCACGGTGTCTGGATCGCTGGCAACATCGCCCAGGCGAATCGTCCTCCACTAAAAAACTTATACAAGAAATTTGACTTGTACACCTTTGAATCTATGATGAAGCTATGTTGTACAGACTTACGGGGCTGTACAGGTTTTGATTCCGAGGTGCTCGATGCCCATATCCCCTGCCAAGCCAAAAATCGCCATCAGCGCCTGTCTATTGGGATTTGATGTGCGCTTCAACGGCGGCCACAAAGCTTCGCAGCTGTGCCGCCAAGTCCTCAGCGATTACTTCGAGTTTGTCCCGGTCTGCCCGGAAGTCGCCATCGGCCTCGGCGTTCCGCGCCAACCTATCCGGCTGGTGGGGGACGCGGACACTCCCCAGGCCCTCGGCACGGTCGACCGCGACCTCAATGTCACCCAGCCGCTGGCGGACTATGGCCGCCACATGGCGGCGGAGCTTGGCGATATCTGCGGTTACATTTTCATGCAGCAATCCCCTTCCTGCGGCCTGGAGCGGGTCAAGGTCTACCACGCCAACGGCGCACCGGTGATGGGCGGTGGCCGGGGCATCTACGCCGGTGCGTTCTGTGCCCAGCAAACGGACTTGCCGGTAGAAGAAGACGGCCGGCTCAACGACCCGGTGCTGCGGGAAAACTTTCTTGTCCGTGTATTTGCCTACAGCGCCTGGCAACAGTTGCTGCAGGAAGGCCTGAGCCGTCGCGGCCTGACAGCGTTCCACTCGCGCTACAAGTACCTGCTGATGGCTCACAACCCGATGCAATATAAAATCCTCGGCAACTTGCTTGGCAACATGGGCCAGACAGACCCGCAAGAACTCGGACCGCGCTACTTCACCCAGTTGATGGCCGCCCTGAAGAAATGTGCAACCCGCCGCACCCACAGCAATGTATTGCAGCACCTGAGCGGTTACCTGAAAAAGACCATCAGCGCCGAGGACAAGCAGGAAATGCAACGCCTCATCGGCCAATACCGCCAAGGCATTGTGCCGCTGGTGGTGCCGCTGACGTTGCTCAAGCACCACTTTCGGCAACATCCGGACCCCTACATCGATCAGCAGGTGTACCTGCAACCCCATCCGGAAAATCTCAGCCTGCGAAACGCAATCTGATGAAAGCCCTAGCCGACAGCAGCGCCAGCGAAGACCTCGGTGCCGACTTCAAGAAGGCGCTGGACGAAGGCTGGCTGCCGATCCGCGAAGTCGCCCGGCAAACCGGGGTGAATGCCGTGACGCTGAGGGCCTGGGAACGCCGTTATGGCCTGATCGTGCCGCAACGCACCCCCAAGGGTCACCGGCTGTTCTCGGCTGAACACGTACAACGTATCTTATCGATCCTCACCTGGATCAACCGCGGCGTGGCCGTCAGCCAGGTCAAGCAACTGCTCGACACCCCGCAAGCCTTCAGCGAGCTCGTTGAAAACGACTGGCAGGTGTTGCGCCACAAGTCACTGCAAGCCGTCACGCAGTTGTCCGAACGCGCCCTCGACGACACCGTCAACCAGGCCATGGCGCTCTACCCGCCGCGCACCTTGTGCGAGCAGCTACTCCTGCCCCTGCTGGCGGAGCTTGAACAACGCTGGCAAGGCCAGTTCGGCACGCAGATGGAACGGGTATTTTTTTATTCCTGGCTACGCAGCAAGTTTGGCGCGCGCATCTACCATGACAATCGTCAGTTGCACAGCGCGCCACTGCTATTGATCAACCACTCGGACCTGCCCCTTGAACCTCACCTGTGGCTCACCGCGTGGTTGATCAGCAGCGTCGATTGCCCGGTGCAAGTGTTTGACTGGCCACTCCCGGCCAGCGAACTGGCATTGGCGGTCGAACTACTGAAACCACGGGGCGTCTTGCTGTATTCCAGCAAAGCCCTAAACCTTTCACAGCTGACGAAACTTTTGAACGGCGTCAGTTGCCCAAAAATGATCGTCGGGCCAACGGTGTGCATTCACCACACCGAGTTGTCCGCAATAACGTCAGAGATCGCTGATCTGTACCTGGCCGATAACCCGTTGGCGGCGCATCAGGTACTGGTTCAACGCGGGCTCATTTAATGGCACTTCAATGAATGATGCGAACGTCCACATGCAATTGATCTGGCTGCGCAGCGACCTGCGCCTGCTCGACAATACCGCCCTTTCGGCCGCGGCAGCGCGGGGCCCGACCGTGGCGGTGTTTCTACTAAGCCCGCAGCAATGGCGCGAACATGACGACGCCCCCTGCAAAGTGGACTTCTGGCTGCGCAACCTGGAGGTTTTAAGTCGGGCGCTGAGCCAATTGAACATTCCCCTGCTGATCCGCAACGCCCCCCACTGGGATGACGCACCGGCCGTGCTGCTCGAGCTGTGCCGGCAATTGCAGGTCGACACGGTGCATCTCAACGAGGAATACGGCATCCATGAAACCCGCCGCGATGCAGCGGTGGCCCGGACCCTCAAGGCCGAAGGCATCGAAGTACGTCGCTATCTCGATCAATTGCTGTTCAAGCCCGGCAGTGTGCTGACCAAGACCGGTACGTACTTTCAGGTCTTCAGCCAGTTCCGCAAGGTCTGTTATGAACGACTGCATCATTCGCTGCCCGGTCTGGTACGCACACCGGCGCCGCAAGCGCCGTTGAACATCGCCAGCGACGCCATCGCGACGCAGGTCGAAGGCTTCGAGGTGCCTCCTCAAAGCCTGCGCGACCTGTGGCCGGCTGGTGAAGAGGAAGCCCGGCGCCGTCTCGACAGCTTCACCGACGTGCAGATCGACTACTACCAGAGCGAGCGCGACTTCCCGGCAAAACCCGGCACCAGCCAACTCTCGGCCTATCTGGCCGCCGGGGTGATTTCTCCTCGCCAGTGCCTGCACGCCGCCCTGCAATGTAACCAGGGTGAGTTCGAAAGCGGCAAGATTGGCGCCGTGACCTGGATCAATGAATTGCTGTGGCGAGAGTTCTATAAACACATTCTGGTGGGCTACCCGCGGGTTTCCCGTCACCGTGCCTTTCGTCCGGAAACCGAAGCCCTGGCGTGGCGCAACGCACCCGAAGAACTCGCCGCCTGGCAGCAAGGCCGTACCGGCTTGCCGATCATCGACGCGGCCATGCGCCAATTGCTCGAAACCGGCTGGATGCACAACCGGCTGCGCATGGTAGTGGCGATGTTCCTGACCAAGAACCTGTTGATCGACTGGCGCGAGGGCGAACGTTTTTTCATGCGCCACTTGATCGATGGCGACCTGGCCGCGAACAACGGCGGCTGGCAGTGGAGTTCGTCCACCGGCACCGACTCGGCGCCTTACTTCAGGATTTTCAACCCGCTGAGCCAGTCGGTAAAATTCGACGCCGATGGCCTGTTCATCAAGCACTGGCTGCCACAACTGTCTGGACTTGATAAAAAGGCTGTGCACGACCCGGCACATCTTGGCGGTCTGTTCGGCGTGGCAGATTATCCGGCACCGATTGTCGACCTGAACACGTCCCGCGCCCGCGCCTTGGCCGCATTCAAGAATCTGCCGCCGCGGCAAACTGCCGGGAGCCACCATGAATAGCAAAATGCTGCGTCTACATGAATATCTAACGGCATTGGGCCAGGCATGTGCCTGGCAGCGAAGGAGAACGCAATGGGCCTGATACCTCCACGACGGTATTGGTTAACCGGTGCAAGCAGCGGCATTGGCGCCGCACTGGCCGAAGAAATACTCAAGACTGGCGCCCAGCTGGCCGTCAGCTCCCGTTCGCTGGCGCCACTGAGAGTCCTGTCCCTGCGCTATCCCGGGCAGGTACTGGTGTTGGCAGGGGACTTGACCAACAGCCAGACAGTACGTGAAATCGGCGAACAGATTGCCCGGGAATGGGGTTCCCTGGACACTGTGATCCTCAATGCCGGCACCTGCGAATTTGTGGATGCCAAGCAGTTCGATGCCTCGATCATCGAGCATGTGGTGCGCACCAATCTGCTCGCCAGCAGCTACTGCATCGAAGCCGCATTGCCACTGCTGCGCTCTGGCACGGCGCCACACCTGGTGGGCCTGGCCAGTTCGGCAACCTACCTGCCACTGCCCCGCGCCGAAGCCTATGGTGCCTCGAAAGCCGGGATGCGCTACCTGTTCGAATCCCTGCGCAATGACGTGGCACCGGAAGGGATCGCCGTCACGGTGGTCAGCCCTGGGTTCGTCGAGACGCCAGTGACCGCGAAAAACGATGCCCCAATACCACGCGCCTCGCCGGCAGGAAAAGCCGCGCAGCACATTTTCCACCAATTGAGTAACCAGCCAGTGGATATCGCTTTGCCGGGGATGTTGATGGCAACCCTGTGGCCACTGTCGAAACTGCCTGACCGGACCCGGCTGGCGATTGGCAAGCGCATGGTTCGCAGCAGCCCGCCGATCCTGGATCAGTTGTGATGAACAGACGTGCCAGCGACTGAGCGTCCGTCCGAGCTTTCACACTGTAACGGCTGACTGCCTTACACTGCGCGCCATGAAAACCATCCCTCACACGCAAATCGCCACACCGGCGGTGACCTGCTCGACCTGTGCAGCCTGCTGCTGTCAGCTCGAAGTCATGCTGATCACCGATACCGGCGTGCCCGAGCGATTCATCGATACTGACGACTGGGGTGGGGAGGTCATGCTGCGCCTGGATGACGGCTGGTGCGCCGCGCTGGATCGCAACACGATGATGTGCACCATCTACGAGAAACGCCCGCTGATCTGCCGGGAGTTCGAGATGGGTGCGCCAGAGTGCATTGAAGAACGCCAGGGAATTTCGACGGCGTATCGCTGAAACTCAATGCGAGAGCCAGCAGGCTGACTCCCACAGGGTATGTTGCTAAAGCAGTAATCCTTACAACAGCATCGTGTAATGCAACGCGTAACTTTCTACACCGTCGTTGGGAGTGGTGATCCCGGCATTGGAATAGTGCGTCGCGCGAATTCCCACTTCATGCCCGCCGTTAAAGCGCAGGCCGGCACCAAAGCGGTCCTCGAACTGGAACGCGCTGCCCAGGTCGTTGTTTTCAACTTCGGTACTGGCGAACACCGCCACGCCAAACCCGAGTTCGACGTAGGGTTTGATGTTCTGGCCGGAAAACTCATAAACAAACACGGGCGAGAATGAAAGGCTGTGGTTGCTGGATTTCTCGTCACCCTCCCAGTAGGTGTAGGCGCCGCTCCAGTAACCGGTCAAGCGACCCACATCGCTCTGCCACCAACTCTTGTCCCAATCGAATTGCATGCCCAATCGATAAGTCATGGTCGATTCGCCGGTCTGGCCGACCCCGAACTCCACGCCCGCCGCCTGTGCAGTGAAACTATGCCCCATCAATGCAGCCGCAATCGCGGCCAAGCAAAATAGTCGCTTCATAGAAACATCCTTTTCCGAACGATTACGTCTGGTTTTTTTTGCTCTAACTACACAGCTATAGAAGTCGACGGTTATTCAGAAGTTCACCCAAATTGTGCCCCTGTGCCACAACTTGTTTACCCTTCAAAGCTTCGCACAACCCCGGCGTTATTCCACAGTATCGGCAATATATTTGTGAAATGAACCGGATCGGCACTCGTCCAGAACTGCGCGGCACGCGCAGGCCCGGCGGCGAGTAATTCGCGCTCGGCCAGCAGTCGCTGAAGCTGGCGCGCGACCGCCGCACCGGTGTCGATCAGACTGATGTCATCGGGGATCATTTGCTTGAGCAGCGGCTTGAGAAACGGGTAATGGGTGCAGCCCAGGATGATGGTGTCGGCGCCTGCGGCAAGCAGCGGCGCGACGTACCCCTGCAGCAACTGACGCAGGGCAGGACTGTGCAGATCGCCTTGTTCGATCAAATCGACCAACCCGGGGCAGGGTTGGGTGATCACTCGAACATCGGTGGCGAATCGGTCGAGCAGCGCGGCGAACTTGGCGCTTTGCAGAGTGCCCGTGGTGGCCAGCACGCCAACCACACCACTGCGGGTAGCGGCGGCGGCCGGCTTGACCGCGGGCTCCATGCCGACGATGGGCCATTGCGGATAATCGCGACGCAGGTCGGCAACCCCCGCGACCGTAGCGGTGTTGCAGGCCAATACCAGAGCCTTGGCGCCTTGGCCTTGAAAAAACTCGGCCATGACGCTGCAACGCTGGCGGATGAATTCCGGGGTTTTCTCGCCGTAGGGAATGTTCCCGCAATCGCCGAAATACAAGAGAGATTCGTCTGGCAACAAACGCTGGATCTCGGCCAGGACCGAAAGCCCACCGACGCCGGAGTCGAACACGCCGATCGGCGCTTCACGCATGCTTGGGCCCACAGACGCTGCAACCCGGATCACGCTTGACCCGCAACTCACGGAAGCGCGTGCCCAAGGCGTCGATCAGCAACAGGCGCCCCACCAACGGCTCGCCAAAACCGGCCAGCAACTTCAGCGCTTCGAGGGCTTGCAGGCTGCCGACCAGCCCCACCAGCGGACCGACCACCCCGGCTTCGCTGCAGGTCAATTCGGCTTCACTGCCGTGCCCATACAAACAGTGGTAGCACGGGCTTTCCGGGCGACGCGGGTCGAACACCGACAATTGCCCTTCCAGGCGAATTGCCGCACCGCTGACCAGCGGCTTGCCGGCGTTCACGCACGCTGCGTTGACCGCTTCACGAGTGGAGAAATTATCAGAGCAGTCGAGGACCAGATCCACCCCGGCCACGACAGCAGCCAGCGAGTCTTCATCCAGCGCCGCGCGATGGGCGACCAGCCGGATTTGCGGGTTGATTGCCGTCAGGCGCTTGATCGCCGAGTCGACCTTGCTCATGCCGACGCTGTCGGTGTCGTGAATGATCTGGCGTTGCAGGTTGGTCAAGTCGACCGTATCGAAGTCCGCCAGGTGCAACTCACCCACGCCCGCCGCTGCCAGGTACAGCGCCACCGGCGCGCCAAGCCCGCCGAGGCCAACGATCAGCACACGGCTGTCCTTGAGTCGCAACTGACCGTCGATATCAATGTGCTGCAACAGAATCTGCCGGCTGTAACGCAGCAATTCCTGATCATTCAGCATGGCAGGCACCCCAGGCTGATGCGTTGATGACCGCCCAGGTCGGTACGGCTGTGAATCTGTTCAAAACCACGGGTCAGCAGCAAATCGCGCACCGCCTTGGCCTGATCGTAACCGTGCTCGAGCATCAGCCAGCCGCCCGCGTCGAGATGGTCCGGCGCCTGGTCAATGATCAAGCGCAAATCGTCAAGGCCATCGACCCCGGCGACCAAGGCGCTGGCTGGTTCGAAACGCACGTCGCCTTCCACCAGGTGGGGATCGGCGGACGCGATATAGGGCGGATTGCTGATGATCAACTGAAAACGCTGACCTTCCAGGGCGCTGAACCAATGACTGCTCAGCACCGTGGCATTGTTCAGGTGCAAGCGCTGGCGATTGCGTTCGGCCAGGGCCACGGCTTCCCGCACGCGATCCACGGCAGTGACTTGCCATGCCGGCCGCTCGCTGGCCAGGGCCAGGGCAATCGCGCCGCTGCCAGTGCCCAGGTCGAGGACCTTGGCGGGAGTGGCTGGCAACAGCTCCAGCGCAGCTTCCACCAGCAACTCGGTGTCCGGGCGCGGGATCAGCGTGTGCGGTGCGACTTCCAGGTCGAGCTTCCAGAAACCTTGCTGGCCAAGGATGTAAGCCACTGGCTCACCACTTCGGCGGCGCTGCAAATATTCGGTGAAGGTCAACACCGCTTCGCTCGGCACAATACGTTCCGGCCAGGTGTGCAGGAAGCTGCGGGACTTGCCCAACGCGGCCGCCAGCAACAACTCGGCATCCAGGCGCGCCGTGGGCGAGTCGGGCAGCTCGGCGGCGCGCAACAAACTGGCAATGATCGTCATTTATTCACCTATCGCTGCCAGTTGATCGGCCTGGTACTCGGCCAGCAACGGCTCGATCACCGCATCGACACCCCCGGCGAGGATTTCGTCGAGCGAGTACAGCGTCAGGTTGACCCGGTGGTCGGTGACCCGGCCCTGGGCAAAGTTGTAGGTACGGATACGTTCGGAGCGATCCCCCGAGCCCACCAGCAATTTACGCTCACTGGCGATGGCATTGGCCGCGGCACTGGTTTGCTGGTCGTTGAGCTTGGCCGACAGCCAGGACATGGCCCGGGCGCGGTTCTTGTGCTGCGAACGCTCTTCCTGGCACTCGACCACGATGCCAGACGGCAAGTGCGTGATGCGGATCGCCGAATCGGTCTTGTTCACGTGCTGACCACCCGCACCGGAAGAACGATAGGTATCGATGCGCAAGTCTGCCGGATTGATCTCGATCGCTTCCTGTTCGTCCGGCTCGGGCAGTACTGCCACGGTGCAGGCCGACGTGTGGATGCGGCCCTGGGACTCGGTCGCGGGCACACGTTGCACGCGGTGAGCACCGGACTCGAACTTCAGCTTGCCGTAGACGTTGTCGCCCTCGACTCGCGCGATGACTTCCTTGTAGCCGCCGTGCTCACCCTCGTTTTCCGAAAGGATCTCCACCCGCCAGCCGCGCCGCTCGGCATAACGCGAATACATGCGGAACAGGTCGCCGGAGAAAATCGCCGCTTCGTCGCCGCCGGTGCCCGCGCGGATTTCGAGGAACACGTTGCGCCCGTCGTTCGGGTCCTTGGGCAGCAACATGCGTTGCAGACTGGCTTCCAGTTCGACCAGGCGTTCCTTGGCTTCGCGGACTTCTTCCACGGCCATTTCGCGCATGTCCGGGTCGCTGTCCTTGAGCAAGGCCTGGGCGCCTTCGAGGTCTCCCTGCACTTTAAGCAGCTGTTTATAGGTTTCGACGATCGGCTCGACTTCCGCGTACTCCTTGGAATAGGCGCGGAATTTGTTCTGATCGGAAATGACCTCGCCATCGCCAAGCAAGGCGGTCAATTCCTCGAAACGGTCCTGGAGGATGTCCAGCTTATTGAGCAGTGACGCTTTCATTGCGGTTTCTTATCCGAAAAGCTATCCGATGAGCCCTCACCGAGGGCAAAGAGTTCCTGGGCCATCGCCAGCGCATCGAGGCGACCTTCGGCAGAGAGCTTTTTCAACTGCACGCTCGGTGCGTGCAAGAGTTTATTGGTCAGGCCACGCGCCAATTGCACCAGCACCTCTTCGGCGCTGCTACCGTTGGCCAACATGCGCTGGGCTTTTTGCAATTCTTCGTCGCGCAAGCGTTCGCTCTGTTGACGATAGGCCTTGAGCACATCCACCGCCGCCAGTTCGCGAAGGCGCACCATGAAATCTTCAGCGCCGATCGAGACCATCTCTTCCGCCGCCTGGGCTGCCCCCTGGCGACTCTTGAGGTTCTCGGCGACCACTTCGTGGAGATCGTCGACGCTGTACAGGTAGACGTCGTCCAACTCGCCGACTTCTGGCTCGATATCACGCGGGACGGCGATATCGACCATGAAGATCGGTTTGTGCTTGCGCAGTTTCAGAGCGCTTTCAACAGCACCCTTGCCAAGGATCGGCAACTGGCTGGCGGTGGAGCTGATGACGATGTCGCTGCGCACCAGCTCCGCCGGAATGTCCGACAGCAGCACGGCATGGGCGCCGAACTGCTCGGCCAGGATGCTCGCGCGCTCCAGCGTGCGGTTGGCGACCACGATACGCTTCACGCCCAGGTCATGCAGGTGGCGGGCGACCAGGGTAATGGTTTCGCCAGCGCCGATCAGCAACGCCTGACTGCGTTGCAGGTCACTGAAAATCTGTTTGGCCAGGCTCACTGCGGCAAAGGCCACCGACACCGGGTTCTCGCCAATGGCGGTGTCGGTGCGCACTTGCTTGGCAGAATTGAATGTCGCCTGGAACAGCCTGCCGAGCAGCGGACCGATGGTGCCGGCTTCGCGAGCCACGGCATAGGCCGATTTCATCTGGCCGAGGATCTGCGGTTCGCCCAACACCAGCGAATCGAGCCCGGAGGCGACTCGCATCATGTGACGAACTGCCGCATCGTCTTCGTGCACATAAGCACTCGCGCGCAGCTCATCGAAGCTCAAATGATGATATTCGGCCAGCCAGCGCAGCACGGTATCCGCCGACAGGTGATCCTGTTCTATATAGAGTTCACTGCGATTGCAGGTGGAGAGGATCGCAGCTTCGCGGCTGTCGGTGAGTCGGCAGAGCTGCTGCAAGGCCTCAACCAGCTGCTCAGGGGTAAAGGCCACGCGCTCGCGGACGTCTACTGAAGCAGTCTTGTGGTTAATACCGAGTGCAAGGAAGGCCATTCAAGGTCGCTGGTGGTGACGTGAAGCCGGCAATTGTCCTACTTCGACACATCGAGGACAACTACTCGATATCTATTGACCTGGTAGGTGATGTCGCGGATTGCGAGCGATTCTCGTTTAGTGCAGGAACTGGCTTGCCAGCGAAGGCGTCCTGACGCCTTGCGTTGGCCTTCAGGGCGTCTTCGCTGGCAAGCCAGCGCCTACAACGACCTGCGTCCACGGGAAAATGCCTGCCCGGTTATGTTTGGCCGAACGCTTGTGTCATGATGATCCGACCGCAGGTTAGTCGTCCTTTTCCTATATGAATAGATCTTCCGCGTTGCTCCTCGCCCTTGTCTTTCTCAGCGGCTGCCAGGCCCTGGGCCCCGCTTCGACGGACGACCCGTCGCCGGTCGAAGACACCACTGCGGCCCCTGAAAAGCCCAAGGTCTACAGCTCATTCAGCGAAGACACCGTCTTCAGCCTGCTGAGTGCGGAACTGGCTGGCCAGCGCAATCGTTTCGATATCGCCCTGGACAACTACGTGACCCAGGCCATCAACACCCAGGATCCGGGCATTTCCGAGCGGGCATTCCGCATTGCCGAGTACCTGGGCGCCGACCAGGCCGCCCTGGATACGGCACTGATCTGGGCCAGGAACGCTCCGGACGACCTTGAGGCCCAGCGGGCCGCCGCCGTGCAACTGGCGCGCGCCGGGCGCTATGACGACTCCATGGTCTATATGGAAAAAGTGCTGCAAGGCAAGGGCGATACCCATTTCGACTTCCTCGCACTGTCTGCGGCCGATACCGACCAGGACACGCGCAACGGCCTGATGAAAAGTTTCGACCGCCTGTTGCAGCGCCACCCGAACAACGGCCAGCTGATTTTTGGCAAGGCCTTGCTGCTGCAGCAAGATGGCGACACCAAAGGTGCGCTGACCCTGTTGGAAGACAATCCGCCGGACGACGGCGAAATCGCCCCGATCCTGCTGCGCGCGCGCCTGCTGCAATCGCTGGATCGCGGTGACGAAGCCTTGCCGCTGCTGCAAAAAAGCATCCGCAAATACCCGGAAGACAAGCGCCTGCGCCTGACCTATGCGCGCATGCTGGTCGAACAGGACCGCATGGACGACGCCAAGGCCGAGTTCTCAAGCCTGGTGCAGCAATACCCGGAAGACGACGACCTGCGATATTCACTGGCGCTCGTCTGCCTGGAGGCCAAGGCCTGGGACGAGGCCAAGGGTTACCTCGAAGACCTGATCGCCCGTGACAGCCACGTCGACTCGGCCCACCTGAACCTGGGGCGCATCGCCGAAGAACGCAACGATCCACAAGGCGCGCTGATCGAGTACGCCAAGGTCGGGCCGGGCAACGATTACCTGCCGGCGCAACTGCGCCAGGCCGATATCCTGATGAGCAACGGCAGGACCGCCGAAGCGCAAAAACGACTCGCGGCCCAACGCGACGAGCAGCCGGACTACGTGATCCAGTTGTACCTGATCGAAGCCGAAACCCTGTCTGCCAACAAACAGGGGGACAAGGCCTGGAAAGTCCTGGAGCAAGCACTGCAACAATACCCGGACGATCTGAACCTGCTGTACACCCGCGCCATGCAGGCAGAAAAACGCAACGACCTTGCCCAGATGGAAAAAGACCTGCGCTTGATCATCAAGCGCGACCCGGACAATGCCATGGCACTGAACGCCCTCGGCTATACCCTGTCTGACAGGACGACGCGTTACGCCGAAGCCAAGGCCCTGATCGAGCAAGCGCACCAAATCAGTCCGGAAGACCCGGCGGTTCTCGACAGCCTCGGCTGGGTGAATTACCGCATGGGCAATCTCGACGAAGCCGAGCGCCTGCTGCGCCAGGCCCTGGAGCGCTTCCCCGACCAGGAAGTCGCCGCTCATCTAGGCGAAGTCCTGTGGGCCAATGGCAAGCAAAGCGAAGCTCGGCAAATCTGGGGCAAATTCCTCAAGGAACAACCCGACAGCCCAACCCTGCGCGGCACCATCAAGCGCCTGACCGGATCAGAGACTCTTTAAGATTATGTTTTTGCGCCACCTTATCATTTTCAGTTTCATCACCCTGCTCGCCGGCTGCGCGGGCTTCGGTGCCCGCGAATCGGTCGAGGGCCACGGAGATCCGACCCAATGGCGCGAGCACAAACAGCAGCTCGCGAGCCTTGATGGCTGGCAGATCGACGGCAAGATCGGTATCCGTGCGCCAAAAGATTCCGGCAGCGGCACGCTGTTCTGGCTGCAACGTCAGGATTACTACGACATTCGCCTTTCCGGTCCCTTGGGTCGCGGCGCGGCTCGCCTGACCGGGCGCCCGGGCAAGGTTTCCCTGGAGGTCGCCAACCAGGGTCGCTACGAAGCGACCTCCCCGGATGCCCTGCTCGAAGAGCAGCTTGGCTGGAAGCTGCCGGTTTCTAACCTGGCCTGGTGGGTCCGCGGACTCCCGGCTCCAGACAGCAAAAGCCGTTTGACCCTCGATGGCGACAGTCGCCTGGCCAGCCTCGAACAGGACGGCTGGCAGGTCCAATACACGGCCTACACCGAGCAAAACGGCTACTGGCTACCAGAGCGGATCAAACTGCACGGCACCGACCTGGATGTCACGCTGGTCATCAAGGCCTGGCAACCGCGAAAGTTGGGACAGTGACATGCCAGCCAATCGCCTGACCCTGCCTTCGCCGGCCAAACTCAATTTGATGCTGCACATTCTGGGTCGCCGTGAAGACGGCTACCACGAGTTGCAGACGCTGTTTCAGTTTCTCGACTACGGAGACGAAATCACCTTCGCCGTGCGCGACGACGGCGTCATTTGCCTGCACACCGAGTTCGACGGCGTCCCCCACGACAGCAACCTGATCGTCAAGGCCGCGAAAAAACTTCAGGAGCAATCCGGCTGTTCGCTCGGTATTGATATCTGGATCGACAAAGTCCTGCCCATGGGCGGCGGCATTGGCGGCGGCAGTTCGAATGCCGCCACCACCCTGCTCGGCCTCAACCACCTCTGGCAACTGGGTTGGGATGAGGATCGGCTGGCCGCGCTGGGCCTGTCACTGGGAGCCGACGTTCCGGTTTTCGTGCGCGGGCATGCGGCTTTCGCCGAGGGCGTGGGGGAAAAACTGACCCCTGTCGACCCTGAAGAACCCTGGTATCTGGTGCTGGTGCCGCAAGTCTCTGTAAGTACGGCAGAAATTTTTTCTGATCCGTTGTTGACACGTAACACGCCGCCCATTAAAGTGCGCCCCGTTCCCAAGGGAAACAGTCGAAATGACTGCTTGCCGGTGGTAGCAAGGCGTTATCCAGAGGTACGTAACGCATTGAATTTGTTAGGTAAATTTACCGAAGCAAAACTCACCGGAACTGGAAGTTGTGTGTTTGGGGGCTTCCCAAGCAAAGCTGAAGCTGATAAAGTCTCGGCCCTTCTTACAGAGACCCTTACAGGGTTTGTAGCAAAAGGAAGCAACATTTCGATGTTGCATCGCAAGCTGCAAAGTCTGCTCTAAAGGAACCGATTACTGGGTAATCGTTGCAACAGATACAGGGGCGTCGCCAAGCGGTAAGGCAGCAGGTTTTGATCCTGCCATGCGTTGGTTCGAATCCAGCCGCCCCTGCCATTTTCTATACTCATCCAGGTTACCCTCAGCCTCTAGGTACTGCGCGTGTCCAAGATGATGGTCTTTACGGGGAATGCTAACCCCGATCTGGCTCGGCGTGTCGTACGTCAGCTGCATATCCCTCTCGGTGACATCTCTGTCGGTAAATTCTCCGACGGCGAAATTACAGCCGAGATCAATGAAAACGTCCGCGGTAAAGATGTCTTCATTATTCAGCCGACTTGCGCCCCGACCAACGATAACCTGATGGAACTGGTAGTGATGGCTGATGCCTTCCGCCGCTCCTCGGCTACTCGTATCACTGCTGTTATTCCTTACTTTGGTTATGCCCGTCAGGATCGCCGTCCGCGTTCCGCACGTGTGGCTATCAGCGCGAAAGTCGTCGCTGACATGCTTACCGTAGTCGGCATCGACCGTGTTCTCACGGTTGATCTGCATGCTGACCAAATCCAGGGTTTCTTCGATATTCCGGTAGATAACATCTACGGCTCCCCGGTTCTGGTGGATGACATTGAAGATCAGCGCTTCGAAAACCTGATGATCGTGTCCCCGGACATTGGTGGCGTCGTGCGTGCACGTGCCGTTGCCAAATCCCTGGGCGTGGACCTCGGGATCATCGACAAACGCCGTGAGAAAGCCAATCACTCTGAAGTGATGCATATCATCGGTGATGTCGAAGGGCGTACCTGTATTCTGGTCGATGACATGGTCGATACCGCCGGCACCCTGTGCCACGCGGCCAAGGCCTTGAAAGAGCATGGCGCTGCCAAGGTTTTCGCCTACTGCACGCACCCTGTGCTGTCGGGTCGGGCGATCGAAAACATTGAAAATTCCGTGCTGGACGAGCTGGTGGTGACCAACACCATCCCGCTGTCCGCTGCAGCACAAGCCTGTGCGCGTATCCGTCAACTGGATATCGCACCGGTTGTTGCCGAGGCGGTCCGCCGCATCAGCAATGAAGAATCGATCAGCGCGATGTTCCGCTAAGGGCCCTGCCCTTCTCGAAATGTCTCGTTGACGAAAAGCGCCCCGCCCCGGCATTCCTGTCGGGGCGGGGCTTTTTTGCCCATATCGCCTTTAGCGCTGGTCGCAAACGCTGGGGCGAGTGTGGTTATTTTGGAGATACAACATGAACGATTTTACTCTGAATGCTGAAGTGCGTTCCGACCTGGGGAAAGGTGCGAGCCGCCGCCTGCGTCGTCTCGCAAGCCTGGTTCCAGCTGTAGTTTACGGTGGTGACAAAGCCCCTGAATCCATCAGCATGCTGGCCAAAGAAGTTGCCAAACTGCTCGAAAACGAAGCGGCTTACAGCCACATCATCGAGCTGAACGTTGGTGGCACCAAGCAGAACGTCGTGATCAAAGCCCTGCAGCGTCACCCGGCCAAAGGCCACGTGATGCACGCTGACTTCGTACGCGTAGTAGCTGGCCAGAAACTGACCGCTATCGTTCCAGTGCACTTCATCAACGAAGAAGCACCGACCAAGAAAGGCGGCGAAATCTCGCACGTTGTTGCCGAGATCGAAGTTTCCTGCCTGCCAAAAGATCTGCCTGAGTTCATCGAAGTCGACCTGGCTAACGCTGAAATCGGCACCATCGTTCACCTGTCGGACCTCAAAGCTCCTAAAGGTGTCGAGTTCGTAGCCCTGGCACACGGCGATGACAAGGCTGTTGCCAACGTCCACGCTCCACGTGTTGCTCCAGAAGCTACCGAAGAAGGCGCAGCAGAGTAATCACTCTGTGAAGCCGGAGTGATCAAGTAACATCGCGGACTGGAACGTAGCGAGAAAGCGGGCGAGAACGCGGAGTTTACATCATGGTAAATGAGCAATTTTCGTCCACTTTCGCCGCTTTCCCTGATTGCGGCGATGTTATCCACCACTCCAAGGAAGGGCCCCTATCGTGACTGCCATTAAACTGATCGTTGGCCTGGGTAATCCAGGCGCTGAATACGAACAGACCCGGCATAACGCAGGGGCCCTTTTTGTTGAGCGCATCGCGAACGCACAAGGTGTGAACCTTGTGGCGGACCGCAAATATTTCGGCCTGACCGGGCGCTTCTCGCACCAGGGTCAGGATGTTCGTCTGCTGATTCCCACCACGTACATGAACCGCAGCGGCCAGGCCGTAGCGGCCCTTGCCGGTTTCTTCCGTATCAAGCCTGAAGAAATCCTCGTGGCGCATGACGAACTCGACCTGCCACCCGGCGTTGCCAAGCTCAAGCAGGGCGGCGGCCATGGCGGTCACAACGGGTTGCGCGACATCATTGCGCAACTGGGTAATCAGAATACTTTCTACCGCCTGCGGCTTGGCATCGGCCACCCGGGCGTCGCCAGTATGGTTTCAAATTTCGTCCTGGGTCGTGCGCCACGCGCCGAACAGGAAAAACTCGATGCCAGCATCGACTTTGCCCTCGGCGTGCTGCCGGATATCCTCGCCGGTGAATGGAACCGCGCGATGAAAAACCTGCACAGCCAGAAGGCCTGACTTTTACCCGAGGGGAAACACCATGGGATTCAATTGCGGCATCGTCGGCCTGCCTAACGTCGGCAAGTCCACCCTGTTCAACGCCCTGACCAAATCCGGTATCGCGGCCGAGAACTTCCCCTTCTGCACCATCGAACCCAACAGCGGTATCGTGCCGATGCCGGATCCGCGCCTGCAAGCCCTGGCGGAAATCGTCAACCCAAAGCGCATCCTGCCGACCACCATGGAATTCGTCGACATCGCGGGCCTCGTGGCCGGTGCTTCGAAAGGTGAAGGCCTGGGCAACAAGTTTTTGGCCAACATCCGTGAAACCGATGCCATCGCCCACGTGGTCCGCTGCTTCGAAGACGAGAACGTGATCCACGTCTCCAACAGCGTCGACCCGAAACGCGACATCGAGATCATCGACCTGGAACTGATCTTCGCCGACCTCGACAGCTGCGAGAAACAACTGCAGAAAGTCGCGCGTAACGCCAAGGGTGGAGACAAGGACGCCGTCGTCCAGAAAGGCCTGCTGGAGCAACTGATCGCCCACTTCACCGAAGGCAAGCCAGCGCGCAGCCTGATGAAGAACATGGGTACCGACGAAAAAGCGGTGATCAAGGGCTTCCACCTGCTGACCACCAAGCCGGTGATGTACATCGCCAACGTCGCTGAAGACGGTTTCGAGAACAACCCGCACCTGGACGTGGTCAGGGCCATCGCCGAAGAAGAAGGTGCCATGGTTGTTCCGGTCTGCAACAAGATCGAAGCGGAAATCGCCGAGCTCGATGACGGCGAAGAGAAAGACATGTTCCTCGAAGCCTTAGGACTCGAAGAGCCTGGCCTGAACCGCGTGATCCGCGCCGGCTACGAAATGCTGCACCTGCAGACCTACTTCACCGCCGGTGTCGAAGAAGTCCGCGCCTGGACCGTGCGCGTCGGTGCCACCGCACCACAAGCCGCTGGCGTGATCCACACCGACTTCGAAAAAGGCTTCATCCGCGCCGAAGTAATCGCCTACAACGACTTCATCCAGTACAAGGGCGAAGCCGGTACCAAGGAAGCCGGTAAATGGCGCCTGGAAGGCAAGGACTACATCGTCAAGGACGGCGACGTGATGCACTTCCGTTTCAACGTCTGACGCTCAAGGCCTTCAACAAAAAAAGCACCCTCGCGGGTGCTTTTTTTGTGGCCGCTATATAACCGCTTACCTGGCCACTTTCGCGCGGGCCGAGTGCAGTTTCTTGTAGCTGTCGATCAGGCGCAGGTGCCGGTCGAGCCCTTCCAGCTTCATGCTGGTTGGCGTCAAGCCGAAGAAGCGCACGCTGCCGTTCACGGAGCCGATCGCGGCGTCCATGCGCTCGCTGCCAAACATCCGGCGGAAGTTGGCCTCGTAATCGACCAGTTCCAGGTCCTCGTCCAGCTGCATTTCCAGCACCACGTTCACGGCCTGGTAGAACAAGCCGCGCTCGACGGTGTTGTCGTTGTACTGCAGGAACATTTCCACCAGCTCTTTCGCCTCTTCAAACTTCTGCAAGGCGAGATTGATCAGCAACTTCAACTCCAGGATCGTCAACTGACCCCAGGCGGTGTTGTCGTCGAATTCGATGCCGATCAAGGTGGTGATGTCGGTGTAGTCGTCCAGTTCGCTGTCTTCCAGACGCTTGACCAGCGACTTCAGGCCGGCCTTGTCGAGGCTGTGCAGGTTGAGGATGTCCTCGCGGAAAAACAGCGCCTTGTTGGTGTTGTCCCAGATCAGGTCGTCCACCGGATAAATTTCCGAGTAGTCCGGTACCAGGATGCGGCAGGCCGTTGCACCGATGTGCTCGTACACCGCCATATACACTTCCTTGCCCATGCCTTCGAGAATGCCGAACAAGGTCGCGGCTTCCTCGGCATTGGAGTCTTCACCCTGGCCGGAGAAGTCCCACTCGACGAATTCGTAGTCCGACTGGGCACTGAAGAAGCGCCACGACACCACGCCGCTCGAATCGATAAAGTGCTCGACGAAGTTATTCGGCTCGGTCACCGCATGACCTTCAAAGGTCGGCAGCGGCAGGTCATTGAGGCCTTCGAAGCTGCGGCCCTGCAACAATTCCGTCAGGCTGCGCTCCAGCGCCACCTCCAGGCTCGGGTGCGCGCCGAACGAGGCGAAAACACCACCGGTACGCGGGTTCATCAAGGTGACGCACATCACCGGGAATTCGCCGCCCAGGGATGCATCCTTGACCAGCACAGGGAAGCCCTGCTCTTCCAGCGCCTGGATACCCGCGAGAATTCCGGGGTACTTCGCCAGCACCTCGGCCGGTACATCCGGCAGGGCAAATTCGCCCTCGATGATTTCGCGCTTGACCGCGCGCTCGAAGATTTCCGACAGGCACTGCACCTGCGCTTCGGCCAGGGTATTGCCGGCACTCATGCCGTTGCTCAGGTACAGGTTTTCGATCAGGTTGGATGGGAAATACACCACCTCGCCGTCCGACTGGCGCACGTACGGCAGCGAGCAGATGCCGCGTTCTTCATTGCCCGAGTTGGTGTCGAACAGATGCGAGCCACGCAGTTCGCCATCGCGATTGAAGACTCGCAGGCAATACTCGTCGAGAATCTCCGCCGGCAGTTCATCCTTGGGACCAGGCTGGAACCAGCGCTCGTTCGGGTAATGCACAAACGCCGCATTGGCGATGTCTTCTCCCCAGAACTGATCGTTGTAGAAAAAGTTACAGTTCAGCCGCTCGATAAACTCGCCCAGCGCCGATGCCAGCGCGCCTTCCTTGGTGGCGCCCTTGCCATTGGTGAAACACATCGGCGAGTGCGCATCGCGGATATGCAGCGACCACACGTTGGGCACGATATTGCGCCACGAGGCGATTTCAATCTTCATACCCAGGCCGGCCAGGATGCCCGACATGTTGGCGATGGTCTGTTCCAGCGGCAGGTCCTTGCCGACGATGTAGGTGCCCGCTTCTGAACCTGACGTGGAAGCTGGCATCAGCAATGCCTGGGCATCGGCATCGAGGTTTTCCACCTCCTCAATCACAAACTCAGGCCCGGCCTGCACCACTTTTTTCACGGTGCAGCGGTCGATGGAACGCAAGATGCCCTGGCGGTCCTTGTCGGAGATATCGGCCGGCAACTCAACCTGAATCTTGAAAATCTGGTTGTAGCGATTTTCCGGGTCGACAATGTTGTTCTGCGACAGGCGGATGTTATCGGTGGGAATGTTGCGGGTGTCGCAGTACAACTTCACGAAATACGCCGCACACAACGCCGACGAAGCCAGGAAGTAGTCGAACGGACCGGGGGCCGAACCATCGCCCTTGTAGCGGATAGGTTGATCGGCCACCACGGTGAAGTCATCGAACTTGGCTTCAAGTCGAAGGTTGTCGAGAAAATTGACCTTGATTTCCATGCGGGGTACCAGAATAACGAGCAAACGAATGGCCGCCATTATCCGGCTTTTCAGCCGGAAGTCTTGTCCAAGCTCACCCTTGCGGCTACGCGGGATGTAATCAGGCCTTTTTGGTACGCGGCAGGAAAATCGCCAATACGCCCAGCAACGGCAGGAACGAACAGAGGAAGTACACGTATTCGATGCCGTGGATGTCCGCCAGGTGCCCCAGCAGGGCCGCGCCAATCCCGCCGAAACCGAACATCAGGCCGAAGAACACCCCGGCAATCATCCCGACGTTACCCGGCACCAGCTCCTGGGCGTACACCACGATGGCCGAGAAGGCCGAGGCGAGGATGAAGCCGATGACCACGCTGAGGACAGTGGTCCAGAACAGGTCCACATGGGGCAGTAGCAAGGTGAAGGGTGCAACCCCGAGGATCGAGAACCAGATCACCGCCTTACGCCCGATCTTGTCGCCGATGGGCCCGCCAAAGAATGTCCCTGCGGCCACCGCACCGAGAAACAGGAACAGGTGCAGTTGCGAGCTGGCCACCGACAGGTCGAACTTCTCGATCAGGTAGAACGTGAAGTAACTGGTGAGGCTGGACATGTAGAAGTACTTGGAGAACACCAGCAGCCCGAGCACCACCAGTGCGCTGGTCACCCGCCCCTTGGACAGGCCGTGGGTCGCAGCCTGGCCCTGCTTGAGCTTGAACAGGTTCAAGTGGTTGGCGTACCAGCGGCTGATCCGGTACAACACGAACAGTGCAAACACCGCGAACAAACCGAACCAGGCGACGTTACCCTGGCCGTAGGGGATGATGATCGCTGCCGCCAGTAACGGACCAAAAGCCGAGCCCGCGTTACCGCCGACCTGAAAGGTCGATTGCGCCAGGCCAAATCGCCCACCCGAGGCCAGTCGGGCCACACGGGAAGCTTCCGGATGGAAGGTCGAGGAGCCAATGCCGATCAAGCCCGCCGCCAGCAGGATCAGCGGGAAGCTGCCGACCACCGACATCATCACGATGCCGATCAAGGTGCAGACCGTACCAGCCGGCAACAGCCAGGGCTTGGGATGGCGGTCGGTGTGGTAGCCGACCCAGGGTTGCAGCAGCGAAGCGGTGAGCTGGAAGGTCAGGGTGATCAGGCCGACCTGTGTGAACGTCAGGCCATAGTTGGCCTTGAGCATCGGGTAGATCGACGGCAGCACCGATTGGATCAAGTCGTTGATCAGGTGCGCCAGTGCCACTGCGCCAATGATGCGCATGACCAGAGGGCTTCCTTGCGAGGTCGCGGGCGCCGCCGCAGTGGCGGACTGAACGTTGCTGATTGCCATGAAAATTCCGAAAAACAAAGAGGTGCACAGGGGCAGATGCACCAATGTGCCATTTTTCGCTGCGGCAGCGCCATCCCCTTAGCCTGCTAACGACCTCGGTATTCGGAAGATTTCAGGTCGATCAATGCCCTCCTCCGCCCCGACTTTTCGGCTCGGGAAGATAAGCGGTTGAAAGTGTAGAGAAATATTTTAAATTTACGCTTGACGCATCTCCGATACCGGTGAATAATGCGCGCCATCTTGGCTACATAGCTCAGTTGGTTAGAGCATAGCATTCATAATGCTGGGGTCCGGGGTTCAAGTCCCTGTGTAGCCACCAAGTGCTAAAAACGGCTTACCGAAAGGTAGGCCGTTTTTTTTATGCCTCAAGAAAATGCACTGCGGTCGAGCCCTTCCCTCAACCGCATCGCCTCAGGCCGCCAGCGTCGGCAAGGCGTTCAACGCCCGCTCCCAGATTTGCCAGGTGCGCAACCAGACCATGGCCTGCCAATCGCTGTCGGCGGGATAGAACTGTTCAAGCAGGTTCAACTTGATCTCTCGCCCTACGCCATCGTGGACATCACCGTGCAGATGCAGCCAATGGTCATCGCGCAAATGCCGATGCACGTCCGGTCCCGGATAAGTCCCGCACTCGATGACAAAGGGCATCAACCGTACCTGCGGCAGCGCATCGATCAAGGCTTGCGAGGTGTAGCCGGTGGCCGTCGCCGCCACGCCGGTTTCGCTCAGGGTATCGGCACCGGTGTGCAGGGTGTAGAGCCACGGGCCATAGATCGCCTGGGCATCGGCCAACGCCGGGTACGGCGCCCGGGTGATCGTCAGCAACATCGGATGACCGTACTCCCCGGCACCGGTGTGCAAGTCGAAACACAGCGCGACGTCCGCATGGGCCACGTGTCTTTGCACAATCTGCTGCAAGGTGCGGTTCGACCAGCTGGGGCCCACTCCGCCGTAGAACAATCCATCCGCATGCGCATGCTGGCCACCTTCGACAACCGACATGACCGCGGGCCAGCCATGCAGGCGGATCTGCTCGTCGAGCAAGGCATCGACGCGGTCACGCTCGGGCCCGCGCAACTGGCTGCAGGCATAGATCTCATGCAGCGCGTCATAAGCCTGGTTGTCCGGTAATGCACCGGCGAAATCCAGGTGATTGCGATTGAGGTCGATGTTGTCTTCGTTGACCCGGCGCAGCCACGCCATGCCCCAGGGATTGATCGCATGAATCATCACCACCGCGACATCGGCCGGCAACGAGCGCTTGCCGAGTTCCTGCAGCCACTTTATCTGGCAACCCGAGCCATAGAAGCCCTCTACCCCGTGAGTGCCACTCAGCGCGATCAGCAGGCGTTTGGCGCCGGGCTCACCAAGCACCGCCACATCGGTGGCCAGGGCTTCGCCTGAGGGTCCCTTGAGTGGATGGAGGTACTCGCTCAGCGTCGCGCCGGCCGCGGTTGCCGCCGCCAGGAATTGTTCGCGCTGGGAACGGTAGCTCGGCTGGGTTGGAAACTCGCTCTGCATGTCTGCCTCTTGTAGGTCTTCTGGCCTGATCGCTGGCAACGACCCTACCGAAATTCCGTCGATTGATGAAGGGCAACCGCGCCTTCTTGTTTGCGTCACTACAAGGTCGCCGATACAGTCGCCGGTACATTTATCCAACGGACGGAGTGCCCCATGTTCTCAGCCTCCCACACGAGTCGCATTCGCCTGCCAGCCCTCGCGCTGATCTTTACCGCGCTGACCCTTGGCGCCTGCCACAACGCGTCGGCACCGACGCTGCCGGCCGCACCGGAAAGCGCCTCCGGATATCGCACCGACCTGCAGACCCGACACGCCTCCAGGCACATGGCGGCCGCCGCCAACCCCTTGGCGGCCGAAGCCGGTCGGGAGATGCTGCGACGGGGCGGTTCGGCCATCGATGCCGCAATTGCGATGCAAGCGGTACTGACGCTCGTCGAGCCGCAGTCTTCAGGCATTGGTGGCGGCGCGTTGATCGTGCTCTGGGATGGCCAGTCGGTGCGCACTTACGACGGGCGTGAAACCGCCCCGGCCGGCGCCACCGAGAGGCTATTCCTGCAGGCCGATGGCCAACCGATGACGTTTACCCAGGCAGTGATTGGCGGTCGCTCAGTGGGGACCCCGGGGGTATTGCGAGCCCTGGAACTGGCCCATCAAAAACACGGTCGCCTGCCGTGGGCGCAGCTCTTCGAACCCGCCATCGAGCTCGCGGAAAAAGGCTTTGTCATCTCGCCCCGCCTGCATCGGCTGATCGCCGCGGATTCGTCACTGAGGCGCTCTGCTGAGATGTCAGCATATTTCCTCAATGCCGATGGCAGCCCGAAAGCCAGCGGCACGCTGTTGAAAAATCCGCCCCTGGCCGCGGTGTTGCGACGCATTGCCAGGGAAGGACCGGATGCCTTGTACAAAGGGCCCGTTGCGCAAGAGATCGTGGCCAAGGTCCAGGGCCACGCCAACCCTGGCAGCCTGTCGCTGAGCGACCTGGCCAACTACAGCGCCAAGGAACGCGCGCCCTTGTGTACCGACTACAAGCGCTGGCAAGTCTGTGGCATGCCGCCACCGTCGTCGGGCGGGATCGCCATGGCGCAGATCCTCGGCACCCTGCAAGCGCTGGAGACGCGCGATCAGCGCTGGGCCCTGGCGCCGATGCAACCGGTGAAAACCGGCACCACTGCCGGCTTCGAACCGACCGCCGAGGCCGTGCACCTGATCAGCGAGGCCGAGCGCCTGGCCTATGCCGATCGTGCGCAGTACGTGGCCGACTCGGACTTCGTCCCGGTGCCCGTCAAGGGCCTGGTTGACCCGGCCTACCTGGCCAGCCGGGCTGCGCTGGTCGGCGAGCGCAGCATGGGCACGGCGAAACCCGGCACGCCACCGGGCATCCAGGTCGCCTACGCGCCAGACCGCTCGCCCCTGCGAATTTCCACCTCACAAGTGGTGGCGGTCGATGACGAAGGCGGTGCGGTGTCCATGACCACCACCATCGAATCAGCGTTCGGCTCGCACCTGATGGTCCAGGGTTTCCTGCTCAACAACGAGATGACCGACTTCTCGTTCATTCCCGAAGAGAACGGACGGAAAGTCGCCAACCGCGTCGAACCCGGCAAGCGTCCGCGCTCCTCCATGGCCCCCACGCTGATCTTCGATCGCCACAGCGGTGAATTCCTCGCCAGCATCGGATCGCCCGGTGGTTCGCAGATCATCGAGTACGTAGCCAAATCCACCATCGGCCTGCTCGACTGGCAACTCGATCCGCAGGCGGCGATCAACCTGCCCAACTTCGGCAGTCGAAATGGCCCGACCGAACTGGAAACCGGGCAGTTCAGCGCGACGCTGATCCAGGCACTCAAGGACAAGGGCCACACCGTCAATGAAATCGACATGACCAGCGGCACCCAGGCGATCGTCCGGGTCAAGGATGCACAGGGGAAGGCGTCGCTGGCCGGTGGCGCCGATCCTCGGCGTGAAGGGGAAGCCTTGGGGGATTGAGTCGCCTGCTGCGGGAAAGGGCCTGCCTGGGTGCAGGCAGGCCCTGCCCACTCAACGACTGATTTTCAACGCCTGCCGAGCCTGGTGTTTCGCCAGGGCCAGGTCTATCAGGCGCGTGACCAGTTCGCTGTAGCTCATGCCGGCGGCCTGCCACAGCTTCGGGTACATGCTGATCCGGGTGAACCCCGGCAGCGAATTGATCTCGTTGATCAGCACTTCGCCGCTCTCGGTCAAGAACACATCGACCCGCGCCAGTCCGGAGCAGCCCAGCACCTGGAACGCCTCAACGGCCATGGCGCGAATGCGCTCGCTGGCTTCGACGCTGATCTGGGCCGGAACCACCACCTGCGCGGCCTTTTCGTCGATGTACTTGCTGTCGTAAGAGTAAAATCCGCTGTGCACCACGATCTCGCCACAACCGCTGGCGATGGCCTCTTCGTTGCCCAGTACCGCGCATTCGATCTCACGTCCCTTGACCGCCGACTCGATCAGCACCTTTTCATCGAAGCCCAATGCCAGCTCGACCGCCGCCACGTATTCGGCTTCGTCGGTCACCTTGCTCACACCGACGGATGAACCCTGGTTGGCTGGCTTGACGAACAGCGGCAGGCCGAGCTTGCCGCTGACCTCGGCGAAACCCGTGCGCGCGGCGCTGGCGCGGGTCAGGGTGACGAACGGCGTGACGGCCAGGCCGGCATCGCGCAACAGGCGCTTGCTGATGTCCTTGTCCATGCAGACCGCCGAACCGAG
This sequence comes from Pseudomonas serbica, assembly GCF_028823535.1. Classification (GTDB taxonomy): domain Bacteria; phylum Pseudomonadota; class Gammaproteobacteria; order Pseudomonadales; family Pseudomonadaceae; genus Aquipseudomonas; species Aquipseudomonas serbica. The sequence goes on from NZ_JAQIYM010000009.1 coordinate 332,111, forward strand.
CACATCGGAACCGACAAACGGCAAGTCGGCCATGCGCAGCAGGCCCTGCAGGCAACCGTCTTCGCCCAGGGTGCCGTGCACGATCGGGAAAATCACATCGACATGGCCCAGCAGCTCGGGCCCGGTGGTTTCCACCAGTTGCTGGCGGGCCTTGCCCGGAACCACGGCCAATTCGCGATTGGATTGATTAAGCGCGATCAGGGCCGGGTTCTCCTGGTTCAGCAGGAAATTCGAGGGATCGTTGAGGTGCCAGTGGCCTTGCTTGTCGATGCCGATCAGTACTGGCTCGAAGCGTGAGCGATCCAGTGCATCGACAATGTTCTTTGCCGACTGCAGCGACACCTCGTGCTCGGCCGAACGACCGCCAAAAATAACGCCCACACGCAGTTTACTCATTGCCTGACCTCATGATGGATGTGCATGCAACCCGGATAGCCGCCACGTTACGGCTGCAAGGTCTTGCCGTCCAGCGGCTCGCCAATGGTCAGGAAATGCCCACCAGCGACGTGGTGCAAGGTGCGCAACGCGTCCTGGCCCTCGAAATGCCAGCGACCGTCGCTGAACACGCGCTCGTCGGCCTGGGCGGCAATCACTTCGGCCAGGAACAGATCGTATTGCTGATGATTGTCGGGTTCCGGCAACAGCCGGCATTCCAGCCAGGCGACACAGCCGTCGAGCATCGGTGCATCGATCAACTCAGCGTCGAAGGTTGGCAGGCCATAGACCTGGAACTTGTCGCGCCCCTGATCCCGGGTCAGTTCCAGGCCGGAGGTCGAGCCGACGGTCTGCACGATATCGGCCTGGGCTGCACAGGGAACGTTCAGCACGAAGGTGGCCGAGGCTTCCAGCAGCTGACGGGTCCAGGTGGACTTGTCCAGGACCACGGCGATTTTTGGCGGCTCGAAATCCAGCGGCATCGCCCAGGCTGCCGCCATGATATTGCGCTGTCCGCCATGGGCCGCGCTGACCAGTACGGTCGGGCCGTGATTGAGCAGGCGATAGGCCTTGGGCAACGGGACCGGACGGCGATGGGAAGCACTCATGGGTGTCTGCTCCTGGGGAAAAGAGCCGATTGTAGCCGGATAGAAATCCCTACAGTCAGGTTGCCAACTGATTGGCAAACTGCCCCACTGCATTGACCACTTTCTGCGCCCCGTCCTGGATCTCGACGATCACCGAGCCCGCTTCCGCCGCCAGCGCCAGGCCTTGTTCCGCCTGGAGCTTGCCGTCGGCCATCAGGGCCACGGCGTTACGGGCCATGTCCTGGTTTTGCCGCACCACCAGGACAATTTCGTCGGTGGCCTGGCTGGTGCGCGAAGCCAGTTGCCGAACCTCGTCCGCCACCACCGCGAACCCCCTGCCCTGCTCACCGGCACGGGCCGCTTCGATCGCCGCGTTGAGCGCCAGCAGGTTGGTTTGTTCGGCAATCCCGCTGATCGTCTTGACGATGCTGCCGATCACCAGCGATTGCTCATTCAAGGCCTCGATGCCATCGCCAGCGGTTTGCATGTGTCTGGCCAGGTCGCGCATCACATCCACCGCCTGAGTCACCACGGCGTTGCCGCGCTGGGCGCTTTGATCGGTTTGCTGCGAGGTGCTGTAGGCAATGTTGGCCGCTTCCGACACCGCCTGCTCCTGATTGACCTGATCGGTGATCACCGTGGCGAATTTCACCACTTTGTAGAGTTTGTTGTTGGCATCGGTCACGGGGTTGTAGGACGCCTCCAGCCAGACTGTACGACCATGGCTGTCGACGCGCTTGAAACGGTCGGCCACGTACTCGCCTGCGTTCAGACGGCGCCAGAAGTTCTGGTACTCGGCGCTGTTGTACTCCTCCGGCAAGCAAAAGGTGCGGTGATGTTTGCCTTTGATCTGCGCCAGGCTGTAGCCCATGCCGCTGAGAAAGCGGTCGTTGGCGGCCAGCACGTTGCCGCTCAGGTCGAATTCGATCACCGCCGTCGAGCGCACCAGCGCACCAATCAGGTTTTCATGTTCGCGGGAGGCCTCGATGGTGCGGGTCAGGTCGCTGGAAAACATCGAGATATGTTTGATCCGGCCGTCTGCCGTGCGCACGGGCTGCACGATCGAACGTAACCAGGCTTCCTGGCCAGTGCCGCGCAACAGGCGCACGGCCCCGGCAAAGTGCTCGCCACGGCTGAGCGCGGCCTTGAAACGCAGCTGGAATTCGTCGTTTTTCAGGTGATCCGGAACGATCTCCTCGATGTGCCGGCCGATCAGCTCGTTGCTCTTGTAATGCATCTCGCTGAGGAAGTTCTGGTTGACCGATTGCACCCGCCCATTGATATCGAGGGTCAGCACCAGCATCTCGCTTTCCAGGCTTTCCTTGACTTGCTGAAGGCTGGAGAGTTCTTCGCGAAGAGCCGACAGCTCTTGCTTCAAGCGTTTATTGAACATGAGGGTGCACCGATGGGCTGGGTTAGAAAGCGACTTGCAGCCTAGCCATCGGCCTTGCGGGAGTTTTCTGAAGAGCGCGCGAGGATTGTCCTACAAAAATAAACTCGCCGCGCCCACCCCCTGCCTGTCACGCCGCACCGGCAGCCGGGCAATTGGCGATTCTCGGCATCCGCGTGCCGAAATACGCCGCACTGCCCACGCCCACCGCGCCCATCACCGCGCTGAAGATCACACAGATCCAAGGGCTCCACGGTATCAGGCCGATCAACAGCAAGGGCGTGATGCTCGCCCAGGCGGCGTAGGCAATGTTGTAGGTGAAGGAAATACCCGAGACGCGAATCCGTGCCGGGAACAGGCTGACCATCACCGACGGCACGGCGCCCACCACCCCGCAACTCAGCCCCGCCACCGCGTAAGCCAGGCCGACCCAGCTGCCGCCGCTGATCAGGCAGGCATAGAGCACGCCGATGCCCAGCGGCAGCAACAGGCTGTAGAGCATGACGGTGCGCCAGGCACCAATGCGGTCGACCAGCAAACCGGCGAGCACGCAGCCGATGTTCAGGAACACGATGCCCAGTGCGCTCAGGGCGAAGGTGTGGCTGGCGGTCATGCCGAAGGTTTTCTGCATCATGGTCGGGGTGATGACCACGAACACCACCACCGCCGACGTCAGCACGCAGGTGAGAATCATCGCTGGCAGCAGGGCCAGGCGATGTTCGCGCAGGACCGCCCGCAGCGGCATCTCGACGGCCGCCTCGCGCCGCGCCTGCATGGCCATGAACACCGGGGTTTCGCTGAGCCAGCGCCGCAGCCAGACGCCAATCACGCCAAACACCCCGCCCAGCAGGAACGGATAACGCCAGGCGTAATCGAGGATTTCGGCCGGGGTGAAGGCCTGCGCCAGGAACGTTGCCGTCAGGGCACCGAGTAAATAACCGAAGGTCAGCCCCGCCTGCAGGAAGCCCAGGGCGTAGCCGCGATGGCCAACCGGCGCGTGCTCGGCCACGAACACCCAGGCACTCGGCACTTCGCCACCCACCGCCGCGCCCTGGAGCACGCGCAGGGCCAACAGCAGCAGCGGCGCGAAATAGCCGATCTGCGCGTAGGTCGGCATGATCCCGATCAGCAGGCACGGCAGCGCCATCATCAGGATGCTCAGGCTGAACACCTTCTTGCGGCCCAGGCTGTCGGCGAAATGCGCCATCAGGATCCCACCCAGGGGCCGAGCCAGGTACCCGGTGACGAAGATGCCGAAGCTTTGCAGCAGCCGCAGCCACTCGGGCATTTCCGGCGGAAAAAACAGCTGGCTCAGGGTCAGGGCGAAAAATACGAAGATGATGAAGTCGTAGATTTCCAGCGCGCCGCCGAGGGCCGCGAGCCCCAGGGTCTTGTAGTCCGAGCGGCTGAACGGCAGCGGACGTGGATCGGTATTGGCAGTCATGAAAAGAACTCTGGCACAGGCAAAAACCAAGGCGCTCATGGTCTACGCAAACGCGCCTTCGGACAACCCGTTAGACCAAAGTCCCATAGGCGCAAAAACTGCGCCGCAAAATACATGCGCATGAATTAATGTTGGCGTCTGTCCAGAAGGGCCCCTGTTGCCCCGAAGACCACAACAAACATAAAAATCCGAGGTAGTCCCGTGGCCGCTGATATCGAAGATACCCGCTCCGCCCGCTTTGCCCTGCGCTGTTCAAGTTTTGCCGAACGCTGGTTCCCCGACTCCTGGGTATTTGCCGCCCTGGCGGTAATCATCGTCACCGTGGCCACCCTGTTCATGGGCGCCAAGCCGACCGACGCGGCCATGGCCTTTGGGGACGGCTTCTGGAGCCTGATCCCGTTCACCATGCAAATGGCGTTCGTGGTGATCGGCGGTTATGTGGTGGCCAGTTCGCCACCGGCGGTAAAGCTGATCGACCGCCTGGCGAAGCTGCCGAAAAACGGTCGCTCCGCCGTGGCCTGGGTAGCGTTGATCTCCATGGTCGCGTCGCTGCTCAACTGGGGTCTGTCGCTGGTGTTCGGCGGTCTGCTGGTGCGTGCGCTTGCCCGCCGTACAGACCTGAAGATGGACTACCGCGCCGCAGGGGCGGCGGCGTATCTGGGACTGGGCGCGGTGTGGGCCCTGGGCCTGTCTTCGTCTGCTGCGCAGTTGCAGGCCAACCCGGCCAGCCTGCCGCCGTCGATCCTGTCGATTACCGGGGTGATTCCTTTCACTCAAACGATCTTTCTCTGGCAATCGGGCGTCATGTTGCTGGCCTTGATCGTCATCTCGCTGATCATCGCCTACGCCACCGCGCCCGGCCCGAACACGGCGCGAGACGCCAAGGCCTGTGGCGTCGACCCGAGCTTCAACCTGCCACCACTGCAGCCGCGTACACGTCCCGGCGAATGGCTGGAACACAGCCCGTTGCTGACGATTCTGCTGGTGCTGCTGGCGGCTGGATGGTTGTTCCATGAGTTTTCCACCAAGCCTGCGATCAGTGCGATCTCTGGCCTGAACACCTACAACTTCCTGTTCATCATGCTCGGCGCGCTCCTGCACTGGCGCCCACGCAGCTTCCTCGACGCGGTGTCCCGTGCGGTACCGACCACCACCGGCGTGCTGATCCAGTTCCCGCTGTACGGCTCGATCGCCGCACTGATGACCACGGTCAAGGGCGCCGACGCACAGACCCTGGCCCACCACATCTCGACCTTCTTCGTCAGCATTGCCTCCCACGACACCTATGCCCTGCTGATGGGCGTGTACTCGGCGATCCTGGGGTTCTTCATTCCGTCCGGCGGCGGCAAGTGGATCATCGAAGCGCCGTATGTGATGCAAGTGGCCAACGACCTGAACTACCACCTGGGCTGGGCCGTGCAGATCTACAACGCCGCCGAAGCCCTGCCCAACCTGATCAACCCGTTCTACATGCTGCCACTGCTGGGCGTGCTGGGATTGAAAGCGCGGGACCTGATTGGATTCTCCTTCGTGCAACTGCTGGTGCACACACCGCTGGTGCTGCTGTTGCTGTGGGCATTGGGGACGACGCTGGCGTACACGCCGCCGGTGATGCCGTAACACTTGAATGACTGCACCTGCAGCAAGGCAGGTGCAGTCAGGATTGGCCGGCGGGTAGAGCTTTCAGCAAATCAGGTAATGCTGCTTGCACGGTTTCCCGCACCACCTCAAGGTTGATATCAAAATAACCATGGGCTATTCGGTTGCGCATAGCTCGCATACTGGGCCATGGCACTTGCGGATTTGACAGGGTGAATTGCGCGTAGCGATCCATGATGTTGGTTGCCCCTTGTTGGGGACCCGGGGGTTGGACGTCCTGAAGCGGCCTACAGCCTCCCGAACGGCCGCTCGTTGCAAATCAAGCGCGGCAGAGGGCTTCATGATTCACCTTTGAGGAGTGCAATATTGGCCGGTCTAGCAGTGCCCGGGAGTGACAAACACTGCGTGACTGACGCTACGTTTGCTACACCGTATGTATGGCCCGTCCAAGGCCCCAACGCTGAAAAGGATCTGAGCATGCTGAAACTCGCAGGCCTAACCCTCGCGGCCCTCACCCTGAGTACCGCTGCCTACGCCGATGTCGCCCTGAAACTGGGCAGTACCGAACGCGTTACCCGCCTCTTCGCCTACCCCAACAACTGCAACGTGATCTGCTTTCGCAACTGGACACTGGAGCAGACCGTCGAGCATTACCTGAGCCAAAGCGTGCAGCGCGATGGCTATGGCGAGGCGAAGGTGCTGGTGAAAACCGATAACGGTCAACTGCATGCCGAAATCACGGGCGTTCCCAATGGCTATGAAAAGCCCTTGGCAGCACTGCTCGACGCCGGCGACCTGGCGTACAACGGCGCCAGCAAACTGAACGCCGACGGCAAGTGGGGCTATAGCTGGCATTTTTTCCTGCCATTGGGCATGGCGCTGGAGAACCGCAGAAGCGTCGAACTGCTGCACTTCCCGCCTGACTATTCGCTGACCCAAGCCCAGGACTACCTGAAATCGGCCACCTCGGATCGCTGGGCCACGCTGCTGACCGTCAATGGCATCCCGGCCGAGCAGACGCCGGGCTACCAGACGATCATCGATATCGCCCCGATTGCCGCGCCGTCGAACGCCGGCAAGGACCTGGCGGGCGTCTACGACTACTTCACGGACTACCAGACCGCCATGGTCAAACAGGTCACCCGGCACGCCAGCGGCATGGCCTTGCCCATGGTTGCCTTCGGGGTACCGGTGCGTAACTGGGTCAAGCAGCAATACGGGCCCACCATCAACGTCTTGAGCCTGGTGACGATCAGCCCGGTCGATGGGGTAAAGGTGCCGGTGTTGGGCGCCAACCATCCGAGCTACATCTGGCACGTCGCCGATCCGGCCAGCTACATAGGTAAAGATGCCCAGGCCCAGGCCGATACCGCGGGCCTGAAAACCATGGCCCAGGATTTGAGTGTCGCGTGCTGGCAGGCCGCCATGGGCCGTGAACCGGACAGCAATCCTGACGTCGAGCTGAAAAGCTGCACCCAGACCTGGCAAGTGGCCCAGGCCGATAAAACCTGTGAGCTGTTCTACTCCTCGATCCGCAAGCTGACGTCCGCACAAGCCGTGGGCAAATGTGCAAGCGCATCGATCAAGCCCCAGCTCAAACTGCTCAAGGCGCCAGCGCCAGCCCCGGCGATACCCGCGCCGCCGCTGTAAACCGATGAACGGCGGTCGCCGACGCCGGTGTTTTGCAACACCGGCGTCGGCGCAGGGCTTTATTTTGTCTCGACCGGACGCAACCGGTACTGCGGCGGCAATTGCTCGAAACCGCTGATGGTGGTGTTCAGGCTCTTCCAGCGACCGTCCTTGATGCCATAGATGCAGCCGTGGATCGACAGGCTCTGCCCGCGATGCCAGGCATTTTGCACAATGCTGGTATGGGCGACGTTGGCCACCTGCTGGATCACGTTGAGCTCACAGAGGCGGTCGACCTGCTCCTCTTCGGTAGCCAGCTTGGCCAGCTCTTCACGTTTCTCGTAATAGAGATCGCGAATCGAACGCAGCCAACCGTCGATCAGGCCGAACTGGCGATCCTGCATCGAGGCGCGCACACCGCCACAACCATAGTGACCGGTCACGAGGATGTGCTTGACCTTGAGCACGTCCACCGCGTACTGGATCACCGACAGGCAGTTGAGGTCTGTGTGCAGCACCACGTTGGCCACGTTACGGTGCACGAACAGGTCGCCCGGCAGCATGCCGACGATCTCGTTGGCCGGCACCCGCGCATCGGAACAGCCGATCCACAGGTACTCCGGGGTTTGTTGACGAGCCAGCTTGGCGAAGAAGTCAGGATCTTCTTTGGTGATCGCGTCGGCCCAGCGCTCGTTGTTATCAATCAGATCTTGTAATTCGTTCATGCAATGAAGCCTCGGTAATGGTGCGCTGCTTTGACAGACAACCGCCCGTCGAGGTCACGCGCGTTATGCAGTTGCCACGCTGATACCGCCTTTGGCGCTCCATGCCGGTTGAATTCTCTGCAACCCAGTGGGTCCACCCTAGTAAGGCTAACAGTATGAGGAATTGCCATGACTGATTCACGACGTCCGTACGATGCGGTGCAACCGGAACCCATCGATGATAACGAAGACCGCATGGGCTCGGTACATGAACTGGATTTTGATGCGGACGAACCCAGCGCAAAAATCGGCGATGAATTGCCGCAAAGGGAACGCGAGAAGCTGATGCCTGACGAGCGCGTGCGTGAGGCCGGCATGACGGGCGCATCGACCGATGACCATGAGCCCACCGACGACGACATGAGCCCGGAAACGCTGATTCGTGAAGACGGTGCCCGGGATGCCCAGGAAGCTGGTGACGGTGATCAGGCCGATTGGGACTTGAGCATTGTCGATGAAGACGACATTGGCGGTGGCAATGGACTGGATGAAGCGGAGATGGCGCAGCGTGATCCGCTGGATAAAAAGCGTTGATCTCCAGCGCCTGGAATCCTGGAATATTGCCTTCGCGAGCAGGCTCGCTCCCACAATGGAGGAGTAAGCCAGCTCGCGATGTTCAATCGACCAGGGTGCAGGCCATGACGACCGCGTCTTCGCGCCCGCCCACTGCCGGGTAGTAATCCCGTCGCCGGCCGATCTCATTGAAGCCATAACGCTCATACAACTTGAACGCCGCGGTATTACTGTCGCGCACTTCCAGGAAGCATTCCCGGGCGTCGGCCTTATAGGCAATCGACATCAAATGCTCAAGCAACGTCAAACCCAGGCCTCGGCCCTGGTTTTCCGGCTTGACGGTGATGTTGAGCAGATGCGCCTCGTCAAGAATGATCTGCACCACCCCATGGCCCACCTGCTGCTGACCTTCGAACATCAGCCAGATCTGGTACTTGCCCAGGCCATCGAGAAAGATCCCGCGGGTCCAAGGGTGGCTGTAGGCCGCGTATTCGATCTTCAGAACAGTTTCCAGGTCCGCCTCGGTCATCGGGCGGAACGATACAGCGTCACTCATTCGATTCATTCCAGCGCGCCATCAGCCGACGCATGGCTTGCCACACGGCGGCCTTGCGCTGTGGCTCTTCCATTAACAATTCCAGGCCCGGTATTGCCCAGGCCGAGCCCAGACCTTCGATCTGCAGTTCGCGGTTGAACGCATCGGCGTCAGCCTCACCGGCAAATCGCACGGCGGGCAGGCCGATCAGCCAGAGGCAGGCGCATGGCGCCTCTTCCATACGTACCGAAAGGAAACCTTGCACGAAATCACGGGCCGCATCCGGTCCCTGGTCCATGGTCCCGCGCACCAGCAGCGGCCAGCGTACCGGCTCACCGACGATCTGTGGGCTGTCCGGCAGACCGGCGGCACGCAGCATGTCCTTGAGCAGCAGATAAGCGGGGTCGCGGGCCTGGAACGATTCACCTGTGGGTAACTCCACCAGCAGCAGGCAGCGGCCGGCGCGCAGCAGTTGCAGGGCAAAGCGCGGTGGCGGCACCGGCGCGACCCTGGCGACGACCGGCACCTCCTCGGCCGCCGGTGTAGCGCCGTTGCGCGTGCTCGCCAGCGATGGCCGCGGCACCTCGATTTTCACCCGTTCGGCTGGCTTCACCGCAGGCGTAGCGGGCGTGGTGGGCGCTTCGACCACCGGCACCGGTGCCACGGACGCAACGACCAGCGCCTCGGGCGGCTCCAGCAGCTCGGGCCGCGAAGGAGCGGCAAAGGGCAATTCGGTGCGCGGCAGCCAATTGACCACCTGCATGGCGTTCAAATAAGCGCGACGACGGGACTCGATAAGCAAAGGTCGGCCACTTGTGGATAACTAAAGTGCGCCGATTCTACCGCCCTTCGCTGAAGATCGCCCGCTTTGATCAATTGACTTCACCGATAGTCTTTCCACCTATGAAAAAAGGTAACAGCCCGTCCCGCAAGTGATTCGATACGCCCTCGATGCAGTACAATCGCCGCTTTTAATCGCCAACCAGCTGGCCATTCCGATGATCGAACCCAAGCGCGTCTTGCGCGCCCTCGCTGAACACTGGGCACTTCTGGAGCCTCTGTGTGAGCATTTCGACCAAGGCACACTGAGCCTCAACGAATTGCGCACGCAACTGGCCGCCCAGCAACTCGACAGTACGCCGCAGGACATCACCAGCCTGCTGGATGTGTGGATTCGCCTCGATATCCTGGTTCCTGTGGCGAAAAGCCCGAACCGATTCGAGCTCAACGCGCAAATTCACGACTTCCTCGCCTACCTGCGCCGTGAACACCGTTTGGGCCTGTGCCTGGAAATCGAAGCCTACCTGCGCCATCTCGAGCGCCTGGCAGGCTATATCCAGGACGCCTTCGACATCCGCGACGGCAACGACCTGGCCCGCCAGCTACGCCTGCTCGACATGCGGGTTCGCGATGTACTGAAAAAACTCGATAACGACGAACAGGCACTGGTGGCCGTCGCCGAAAGGGCGAAAACCAGCGACCGACAGATTCCCTTGCGCCAGCGTTACGCCGAGGTGCTGGCGACCTGGGACGAATACGTCGAGCCGATGATCGATCTGGTGAACGCCGACGGCGCCTTCGAGCAAGGCGTGCGCAAGGTCGAAACGGTACTGTTGAAGATGCTCTCCGAGCAGCAACGCCTCGGCCATCTGGTCGACGACGACATGCTGCTGCGCACCCACGCGCGCATCCTCGAAATGCAGACCAGCGCGCAGTTGACCCTGCGTCACGCGCGCGAACTGCTGTTGCCGCTGCGCGAAGAAGCCCGTCGCCACAACGCCGTCACCCGTGGCGCGGCACTGGCGTTGGCGGCCATCCGTCGCAAAGGCATCGATGCCGTACCCCAGGCGGCGATGCCTTTGTTCACGCGGCCGCAGAGCACCTTCCTCGGCAGCGCCAGTCAGGTCGAGGCCTACGTCTATGCCCTGGCCCGCTTCGAACCGAAACCGGCGCGCTTCCCCAAGGCCCACAAGACTCAGAAGGGCGAAGCGCCGCGCGCGCCCCGCACGGTTCGCGAAATGCTCGAACGCTGCGAAGACGCCCTGCCAATGCCGGACCTGATGACCTGGCTGCTGGAGCAGGAGCCGGACGGTGCCACCGACGAATTGCTGTACTGGTTCTCGCGCCTGTCCCGGGAAAAACGCTTCAAGCGCGAGCGCCTGGAACGACGCGATTACCACACACATGAGCATCAGGTCAGCCTGCGCTCCTTCGCCCTGCTCTCGATCGGTGATGACGCCGTCGAGAATTCTGCGAGCACCCCTTATGCATCTTGATCTTTCCGAACTGTCCCAGCTGGCACCGATCTTTCGCGAGCTGTTCAAGGGCTACCACGTCAGCCGCCGCGATCCGGAGCTGTACGCACAGTTGTCGAACTTCCAGGACCAGTACCGCACGCTGTTCAAGGCCCTGGGCTTTGAACTGGTTTGCGACACCCGTGGTTTCTACTACTTCGTGCCGGACGGGGCCGCCGCGGCGGTGAACAAGACCGCCCAGCGCCTGGCGCTGTTCACCTTCATCCTCGTCGAGCACCTGGCTGACCAGGGCCGCGATCCGATCGCCGTGCTCGACGGTGGCAGCCTCGGACGCGATGAACTGCCATCGCTGCTGGAAAAGTACCGCGACCTGTTCATCCAGGCCGAAGTGCAGACCCAGGACGAGCTGGAAGAAAAGATCATGCGGCGCATGACCCAGCTCGGCTTCGCCGGCGAAGAAAACGGCGTATACCGCTTCCTGCCGCCGATGCACCGCTTCCTCGATGTGTGCCTGTCGGTGCAGCAGGACCGTGACCTGGCGGCCAGCCTGCACAGCGTACTGCCGCTGCCGGTCCCGGTGCTGATCGACGAAGACAGCGACGAAAAACTGCTGCAGACCGACGACCCGCTTGACCTCGCCGAATTTGTAGACGAAAGCGAAGAAGACGCCCTGGCCCGCGCCATTGCCGAAGAACAGGAGCTCGACGCATGAGCAAGGAACGCTACGGCATCCGCCGCTTTGCCCTTTTGAACACCGCCGGCTACAGCCTCGGCCTGTTTCCGCTGGAAGAGCCACTGTCAGTCTACGGCGCGAACAACCTCGGTAAATCCGCTTCGATCAACGCGTTGCAGTTCCCGATCCTGGCGCGCATGTCGGATATGAGCTTCGGCAAGTACAGCCTGGAGCAGTCCCGGCGCTTTTACTTCGCCTCCGACACCAGCTACATCCTGGTCGAAGTGAACCTGCCCCACGGTCCTCACGTGATCGGCGTGGTCGGACGCGGCCCGGGTGGCGGCTTCGGTCACCAGTTTTTCGCCTATGCCGGCCAACTGGACCTGGCGCACTACCAGAAAAACGACACCTGCCTGCGCCAGAAAGAACTGTTCAGCAACCTTGAGCGCGAAGGCCTGAAAGCCTACGAACTCAAGCCCGATGAACTGCGGCGCCTGCTGGTCGGTGGCCACACCTCGATCCCGCTGGACCTCACGCTGATCCCGCTGCGCTCCACCAGCGAACAGAGCCTGAAGACCTTCCGCGCCCTGTTCATCAACCTGCTGCACATGCGTGAAATCACCGCGGCCAAGCTCAAGCAACTGTTCCTCGATGCCTTCGAGCACAGCTTGCGCTCCGGTAGCGTCGACTACATCGCCGCGTGCGAAGAAGCCTTCCGTGATGTACGACGCATGGAACAGGACTACAACTCGCTGGTGGCCGCCGGCCCATTGGTCGAAGCCCTGGCCAACGGCGTGAAACAGCGCGACATCCTGCGCGGCAAGCTGCACCGGATCTCACCGTTGCTCGACTCCTTGCTGGGCACCTGGTCGGACTACGCCAGTGCGCGCAAGGAAGAGCTGACCATTCAGGCCGAGCACTACCGCAACGAGCAGGACGCCCTGCAGAACGATCAACGTGGCGGCACCCAGGAACTGATGCGTCTGGAGCGGGAAATCACCGGCATCCAACGCTGGCTCGGCGAGCTGTCGATGCTCAAGCATCGCTTCGCGCTGATCGATGACGTCAAGGTGCTGGAGCAACAACTGCTGGCCGCCAAGGACGCCCACGACGAACTGGCCGGTGCGCTGGCACAGTCCCGACAGTTCAGCGCCGAAGACCTCGAAGAGCGTCTGCGCGATCTGGAAAAACGCCTGAAGTCGGTCAAGCAGCAACTCGATCACGCCGACAACAACAGCTACGCCCGCCTGCGTGAAGAGTTCTCGCAACAGGACGTCGAACGCCTGATGCGCTTGTTCAACAGTGCGCTATTCAGCCTGCCATTGGGCGAACACGGCATCACCCTCGACGAGAACGGCGACTGGGTGAAGTCCGTGGAGCTGATCCTCGACGGCTTCAAAGGCGAACGCTTCGAAGTGCCGGGCCTGTCCATCGACATCTCGCACATCGAACCACCGGCGTTGCAGGCCCTGGCTGACCGCGCCGCGCTGCGCGACCAGAAAGAGCGCCTGGACAAAGAACTCAAGCAACTGAAAACCCAGCAAGCCGTGGCCGCCGACCGCGCGGCGAGCAAGACCCAGACCGAAGCGCTGTACCAGCAAGTGCTGGATGCGCAGAAAGCCCTGGAAGATTTCCGTCGCGCGCAAACCCTGACCGCCGAGGAAGGCGACAAGCTCGAACAGCTGGCGCAGATGGAAGCCGCACAAGACGAATTGAAGCGCTCCAGCGATGCCTTCACCGAACGTGTCCAGCAACTGTCGGCGAAGCTGCAATTGGTCGGCCGCCAGATCGGCGACATGGAAGCCAAGCAACGCACCCTCGACGACGCTCTGCGCCGCCGTCAGTTGTTGCCGGCGGATCTGCCATTCGGCACGCCGTTCATGGATCCGGTCGACGATTCGATGGATAACCTCCTGCCGCTGCTCAACGACTATCAGGACAGCTGGCAGGGCCTGCTGCGCGCCGATGGCCAAATCGAGGCGCTGTACGCCCAGGTGCGCCTCAAGGGCGTCGCCAAGTTCGACAGCGAAGACGATATGGAGCGTCGTCTGTCACTGCTGATCAATGCTTATGCGCACCGTACCGACGAAGCCCTGACCCTGGGCAAGGCCCGTCGTGCGGCGGTGACCGACATCGCCCGGACCCTGCGCAACATCCGCAGCGACTACGACAGCCTCGAGCACCAGCTGGCGCTGTTCAACCGCGAGATCAACAAGCGCCAGGTGTCCAACCTGCAAAGCTTCCGTATCGTGCTGGCGCCGAACAAGGAAGCACTCAAGCACATCGATCAGATCATCCACAGCGCAGGCCAGTACGAAGAAGGCGAGACCCTGTCGGTCTTCGACCTCAGCCAGAGCGCCGAGCAGGACAACAAGAACGAAGAGGCCAAGGAATACCTGGCGCGGCTGGTGGCGGCAAACCACAACCAGCTCGGCCTCAAGGACTTGTTCGAACTGGCGTTCGAGATCACCAAGGTCAACGGTCAACCGGTTATCCACACCGACATCGACGGCGCGGCCTCGAACGGCACCACCATGACCATCAAGGCGCTGACCAACATGTATTTGTTGCTGCACTTGATGGACCGCGACCTGGCCGGACGTGTGCGCTTGCCGTACTACCTCGACGAGGCAGCGGATATCGACGAGAAGAACCAGGCGGCGCTGCTGGAGACCAGTCTGCAACTGGGCTTCGTGCCTATCCTGGCGAGTGTGAAGCCGCAGGTCTGCGCCAGTGTCGCCATCGACCTGGAAGGTGGCAGCGGCCCGGCTGGCATCTATATCGACGAAGAGGACTGGAAGTACATCCGCCGTCACGAATCGGTGAAGACGCCTGTGAATGTTGAAGCGGATCATCCGGAGCTGGATGCGGTTTGAGTTGACCCGCTAGATACGAAAAAGGCCGCGATCCAATGGATAGCGGCCTTTTTTGTGGGGCTTTCAGTGCTCTTAGGGCCCCGTCGTCGGAACGCCGCGCGGAGCAAGCCCGCTCCCACAATGGATTTATGTACACCGGTCCATTGTGGGAGCGGGCTTGCTCGCGAAGGCGTCATCACAGACGCCTGATCAGCTCAGGGTTATTTACCGAGCGGGATCTTCGGCGCCCAGGTCAGCCATTCTTCTTCGAACTTGTCGAACAGCGCAAACGTCTGCTCTGGCCGTGCCGGGCTGCCCATGCGCTCACCGTCTGGCGTAGCGAAGGCCACACCGCCCTGGATCATGGTTTCCAGCGACTCGGTGCGCACCGTCGCCCCTCGGAACAGACCAACATCAAAATCAAAACCGCTGGTGTTCCAGAAGCGCGTGCCGCTGCGCACCAATGGCGCGTACTTCGGCTCGATCAGGATGCGGATCAGCACACGATCGGCTGTCTGGCCCAGCTCGTAACCCGTGACCTTGCCCACGGTGATTTCGCGATACGTCACCGGTACCCCAGCCTTCAGCGAACCACGGCGAGGGGCGCTCAATACCAGGCTCAAACCGGTTTCCTGCCTGGCCGCTTCCGGCGGACTGGCCAGCGCCACGAAGTTTTTCTGCGGCCCCAGATTCTTCGCTGCCGGTTGCACCTCAATGTATTGCCCGGTCACCAGCGTTTCCAGGTTCGAAGTCTTGATCAACCCGAGCTCCGGCTTGACCACCCAGAACTGACTGCCGACGCGAGCGATGCGCTCCGGGACTTCATCGATCCGGGCGGTCAGCAGGACCGACTGCAGATCGTCACTCAGGTCAACGTCTTCGATCTTGCCGACATCCAGGCCCTTGAAGCGGACCGGTGTGCCGGCGCGCAGGCCATCGGCACGGTCGACCTTGATCGTGATCACCGTGCCTTTCTGGTTGGCTTGCTCATGGTTGGCGAACAGGCGGAAGCGCGGGATGCGCTTCTGCAATGGCGCATTGGCCTCCGGTGTTTCAAAGGCGATGCCACCGGCCATCAGGCTTTGCAGCGATTCGCTCTTGACCTGGATCCCGCCGGTCAGCCCGCCCGTCAGCGTGATGCCGCTGGCATTCCAGAAGCGCGTCGAGGCGTTGACCAGATCTTCGTATTCCTTCTCGATATGGACGCCAATCACCAGCTGTTTCTTTTTGCGCGAAAACTGATAACTCTGTACCGAGCCCACCTTGACCTGCTTGTAGAGAATCGGGCTTCCCACTTCCAGCGAGCCGAGGTTATCGGTGAACAACACCAGGTGCAGGCCCGGTGAACGCAGATCCAGCGGCGGCGCCTTCGGCCGAGCGACAAACTCGCGTTGCGGCGCGGCGCCTTTGTCCCCCGGACGCACGGCAATGTAGTTACCCTTGACCAATGCTTCAAGACCGGTAATGCCCGCCAGGGAGATCGACGGCTTGACCACCCAGAACTGGGTGCCATCGACCAGGTAATCCTCGGCGAGCGGGTCAAGCGTCAACTCGGCGCTGGCACCAGACAAATCGGCATCGACCTTGAGCGCCTTGAGGGTGCCGACCTGAATGCCTTTGTACATCACCGGCGTGCGGCCAGCCTGCAAGCCTTCGAAGTCGGTCAGCTTGACCTTGACCTTGATCCCGGCGGCAGCGGCGTCGAAGTCTTCATACAGACGGAACGGCAGGCTCGGATCGGTCGGCGGGCTGTCCTTGCGGTTTTCAGGCGTTGCAAACGCAATACCGCCAGCGACGATACTGGCCAAGGACTCACTGCGTACTTTCACACCGGACAGGTTGGCATCGATGCTGATGCCGCTGGCGTTCCAGAAGCGTGTATGTTTGCGCACCAGCTTGGCGTAGGTCGGCTCGATGAAGACCTTGAGTTCAACCGTACTCTGATCTTCGGAAAGCACGTAGCTCTTGATCTGCCCGACCTTGATCTGCTTGTAGAACACCGGGCTGCCACGGTTCAGCGAGCCCAGGCGATCGGCCTTGATCGTCAGGTGCAGGCCTGGCTGGGCGTCGGATAGCGGCGGCTCCTCGGCCAGGGCCTTGAACTTGCGGGTAGGCTCACCCTCTCCCGGACTGATCGCGACATAGTTGCCCGAGACCAGCGTCTCCAGCCCAGTGATGCCGGCCAGCGTCACGCTCGGCTTGACCAGCCAGAAGCGCGTGCTGGTGCGCAGGTATTGCTCTACGTCCTTGTTCATCTCGACGCTCGCGATCACCCCTTTGGAGCTGCCTTCATCATCAAGCTTGAGGGTCTTCACCTTGCCGACCGACATGCCTTTGTAGACGACTTCGGTCTTGTTGGCCTGGATGCCTTCACCGCTTTCGAAACGTACCTGAATCTCGATGCCGGTTTCGTTGTAGGCACGCCAGCCAAGCCAGCCGCCAATGATCAAGGCGATCAGGGGCAATATCCAGATGGCGGACCAGTTCGAGGCCGGTCGGGTTTTCGCTACAGGCAAATCAGTCATGGTCGTCGTCCGACTCCGTGTTATCCCAAATCAGTCGGGGATCGAAAGTTACTGCGGCAAGCATCGTCAGAATCACCACGCTGGCGAACGCGATGGCGCCAAGATTGGCCTCGATGGTGGCTAGCCGTCCAAAATTCACGAGCGCCACCAAGATGGCGATCACAAAGATATCGAGCATCGACCAGCGGCCGATGAACTCGATAAAGCGGTACATCCATATTCGCTGGCGAGCAGAGAGTGGCTGGTGGCGCTGCACGGAAAACAGCAACAGTGCGATACCCACCAGCTTGAACGTGGGCACCATGATGCTGGCGATAAACACCACCGCAGCGATAGGAATCATGCCGTGCTGAACCAACTCGATCACCCCGGACATGATGGTGCTCGGATCCCCCTTGCCCAGGGAACTCACGGTCATGATCGGCAGCAGATTGGCCGGTATGTAAAGAATGGCGGCGGTGATCAGCAACGCCCAGGTCCGCGCCACACTGTTCGGACGGCGGGCATGCACCAGCGCGCCGCAGCGAGTGCAGATCTGTTCGTCGGTATCAGCTTCCTGCTTGTTCAATTCATGGCATTCCGCGCAAATCAGAATGCCAGCATCAATCGCCCGCATGGGCATCCTCTCCTGATAAAGCCTGCCAGATCTGGTGAGGAGACATCACGACCTCCAGCCAGACCTGAACCAACAACAATCCAATGAAGCACGCCAGGCCCAGGCCGATGGTCATTGCTGCCATATCTGCCAGCTTGACGATCGCAACCAGTACGCCCATGAGGTAAACCTCGAGCATCCCCCAGTCCCGCAAATGATGGTAAATCCTGTAGAGCAGCAAGCCATAGCTGCGTCCGATGTCAAAACGGATACTCAGCAACACGATCAGTTGGCACAGCAACTTGAGCAGCGGAATCGCCATGCTGCACAGGAACACAATGACTGAAACGCTTTGCATGCCTGTATCGAAAAGCGCGACAACCCCGCTCCAGACAGTGTCTTGCGACGATTGCCCAAGCAGATTGAGTTGCATGATGGGTAAAAAGTTCGCCGGGATATACAGCAGCAGTGCTGCAATCACCAGGGCGAGACTACGCTGAACAACGTTGTATCGATGGGCATAGAGCTCGTATCCACATCGCGGGCACAGGGCTTTCTCGCCATGGTCAAGCTCGGGCTTGCGCATCAGCAAGTCGCACTCGTGGCATGCCACCAAATCGTTCAGCGGTAATTCTGACAGCCTTGAGGCGTCAACCGGATCTGGCATATAACGCTCTGACTCCGAAAAAGTTGGCTCTATTCTAGTGCCCCGAATCAAAAATAACTGTGCCAATTTGTGCGCGAGTCATCGAGATTTTTCCTACAGG
>NZ_JAQIYM010000010.1 GCF_028823535.1 Pseudomonas serbica
CCACTAATTAGGCCTTTTTGGCAGAAGAGCCCTTTTTAGCCACTAAACGCGGGATTCGCCGAGCAACCAGCGGCAACCTCATCATTAACAGCAACGCACCTATCGATGCATAGATAGCCCACTCCTTCAGATCGGCGCGCACTATCCAGAGCATATGCAGCAATCCGAGCACAAGAATCAAATAAGCCAGGCGATGCAGCTTCTTCCAGCGGACTCCCAACCGCCGCTGACTGTATCGATTGGACGTGCACGCCAACGCCAGCAAACACAAGAAACCCAAGGCCCCAACAATGATATACGGACGTTTGCGCAACTCGACACCAAGCTGCGACCAGTCGAAGCCAAGGATAAATGCCAGATAAGCGCTCAAATGCAGGACCACATAAGCAAAACACCAAAGCCCCAGTTGCCGCCGGACGGCAACCCACCCCGCCCAACCGGTGAGCTTTTGCAGCGGCGTCATGCTCAATGTGATGAGCAACAGTACAAGCGTCCCCAACCCCAACCGGTCTACCAACACCTTGCCAGGGTCAGGACCCAGTACAGCCTGCCAGGCCTGGTACAACCAAAGCAGCGGCCACACCATCGCAGAAACGAAAACCCCTGTACGCCAGAGCGGATATCGCATCAATAGTTCTTCCGCAGATCGAGCCCTGCATATAAAGAAGCGACTTCATCCGCATAGCCATTAAACATCAACGTGTCACGCACATTCGGCTTGAACAGGCCACTCGGCAATCGGCGCTCGCGGGCCTGGGTCCAGCGCGGGTGATCAACCTCAGGGTTCACGTTTGCGTAGAAGCCGTACTCATCCGAGGCAATACTCTGCCAGGTGGTTTTTGGCTGCTCACTCACCAGGCTTATCCGCACAATGGACTTGATGCTTTTAAACCCGTACTTCCATGGCACCACCAAACGCAGGGGCGCCCCGTTCTGATTTGGCAACTCACGCCCATACATCCCCACCGCCAGTATTGCCAGCGGATTCATTGCCTCGTCCAATCGCAGCCCTTCTACATAAGGCCAGTCGATCAAGGCAAACCCTGACCGTTGCCCTGGCATGCTCTTGGGATCTTGAAGGGTCTCGAAACGAATAAACCTGGCTTTTGACGTGGGCTCTACCTGGTTAAGCAACGCCGAAATGGGAAAGCCTATCCATGGAATCACCATCGACCATGCCTCCACGCAACGCAGACGGTAGATGCGTTCCTCCAGTTGATAAGGCTTCATGAAGTCTTCCAGTGCATACCGCCCCGGCTTGCCCACCTCCCCGTCCACGACCACGCTCCAGGGTTCGGTCTTCAGCGCACCGGCATTGGCAGCCGGGTCCCCCTTGTCGGCACCGAACTCATAAAAGTTGTTGTAGTGCGTTGCGTCTTTGAACGGTGTGATCGCTTCATCCTTCACGCTGACGGCTCCCCACCGGGTGGCAGGAAGCTTTTCGTCAAACCAGGAAGGTGCCTTGCCAGGCTCGACATCAGGGTAACGCGCCGCTTCAGCGGCCACAGCCCATCGAGGCAGGCTGTTCACAGCCAATCCGGCCACGGCAGCGCCCAATACATGGCGCCTGGAAAGATAGAAGGGTTCAGGCGTGACGTCCGACTCATGGCAGTCGGACGCTTTTGGGACTTTGATCAGCATGGCTACTCCGCAGCATTGGAGAACAGACGCACCAACGTACTGCGGAGTATGAGGGAAATTACATCACTCGGCGCTTTTGCGCCGACGAAGATGTAACAGGTATTGCACCGGCCCGGAGGCTGCGTAACCGAGGAAAACCAGGAGCAGGATACGCGGCGGATCACTGAACACGACGGCAAACACCAACACCACGGCCAGGATCGCCACGAAAGGTACGCGCCCTTTCAGGTCCAGCTCCTTGAAGCTGTTGTACTTGATGTTGCTGACCATCAGCATGCCGGCCGCCGCTACCATCAGAGCAACCAGGAAGGACATCTTGGAACCCTGGATGCCGTAATCGCTGAACGCCCACACAATCCCCGCCACCACCCCGGCGGCGGCCGGGCTGGCCAGGCCGATGAAATAGCGCTTGTCGGCGGTACCGACCTGGGTATTGAAACGCGCCAGGCGCAACGCCGCGCCCGCTACATAGATGAAGGCGACCATCCAGCCGACCTTGCCCATGTCGCCCAGGGCCCAGCCAAAGGCGAGCAATGCCGGCGCCACGCCAAAGGCGACCATGTCCGACAGCGAGTCGTACTCGGCACCAAAGGCACTCTGGGTATTGGTCATGCGGGCAACACGGCCATCGAGGCCGTCGAGTACCATGGCCACGAAAATCGCAATGGCGGCAAACGCGAAGTACTTGCTCGCACCGATCGAGTCACCAGCGCTCAAGGCAGCCTGTGCACTCATCGAGTTGATGATGGAATAGAAACCTGCGAACAGGTTCGCAGTGGTAAACAGATTCGGCAGAAGATAGATACCACGATGCCGGACTTTACGGCCTTCAGCATCATGCCCTTCTTCGACATGCTCATCGATGGGCAGCAGGCTTTCGGCGTCAGAGGCCTGGTTTGGCTCTTCGGGACGTTCGCTCATGGACATTACCTTGCAACAGGGTGGAAAGTTTCGACAGGTGTCTGGGACGACGGTTCGACCGCAAACGATGCAGCTTTATACCAGAACCGGTCACCCAAACGAAAAAACGCGGCCTAAGCCGCGTTTTTCGTACAAGCGCTCGACTTAGTTTTTGGCTTTGTCGACGATCTTGTTGGCACCGATCCACGGCATCAT
Organism: Pseudomonas serbica; assembly: GCF_028823535.1. Taxonomy (GTDB): domain Bacteria; phylum Pseudomonadota; class Gammaproteobacteria; order Pseudomonadales; family Pseudomonadaceae; genus Aquipseudomonas; species Aquipseudomonas serbica. Next base: position 2,758 of record NZ_JAQIYM010000010.1, read on the forward strand.
GGAGCGCAGTTGCTCGCCGATGACTTCGATACCGTGCGCGGCGTTGTTACGACGCTTGGCGGTCATCGAAGGATAGCCGGTAGCGCCTTCGCTGATGAACATCTTGGCGTATTCGCCGTCCTGAATACGTTTCAGGGCGTTGCGCATCGCCTGACGGGACTCGGCGTTGATGACTTCCGGACCGGTCACGTACTCGCCGTATTCGGCGTTGTTGGAGATCGAGTAGTTCATGTTGGCGATGCCGCCTTCGTACATGAGGTCAACGATCAGCTTCAGTTCGTGCAGGCACTCGAAGTAGGCCATTTCCGGCGCGTAGCCAGCTTCAACCAACGTTTCGAAACCGGCCTTGACCAGTTCAACGGTACCGCCGCACAGAACGGCCTGTTCGCCGAACAGGTCGGTTTCAGTCTCGTCCTTGAAGGTGGTTTCGATGATGCCGGTACGACCGCCACCCACGCCAGCTGCGTAGGACAGTGCCACGTTTTTAGCGTTGCCCGAAGCGTCCTGGTAGATAGCGATCAGGTCAGGGATGCCGCCGCCTTTCACGAACTCGGAACGTACGGTGTGGCCTGGAGCCTTCGGTGCGATCATGATCACGTCGAGGTCAGCGCGCGGAACAACCTGGTTGTAGTGGATCGCGAAGCCGTGGGAGAAGGCCAGGGTGGCGCCTTTCTTGATGTTCGGCTCGATTTCGTTCTTGTACAGGGAAGACTGGAACTCGTCCGGGGTCAGGATCATGACCAGGTCGGCAGCAGCAACAGCGGAAGCAACGTCAGTCACTTTCAAGCCGTGGGCTTCAGCCTTGGCAACAGTGGCCGAGCCTTTGCGCAGGCCAACAGTCACGTCAACGCCGGAGTCTTTCAGGTTGCACGCTTGAGCGTGACCCTGGGAACCGTAACCGATGATGGCAACTTTCTTGCCCTGGATGATCGACAGGTCGCAGTCTTTATCGTAGAAAACTTTCATGAATTTCCCCTCTATCAGGCCGTTCAGGCCATTCGCTAATTTGGTTTAGATGCTGAGTACTTTGTCGCCGCGGGCGATACCGGTGACGCCACTGCGGACGGTCTCCAGGATCGAGGCGGTGCCAATGGACTGGATGAAGCTGTCGAGCTTGTCGCTGGTACCGGTCAATTGAACGGTATATACGCTGGCACTGACATCGACGATCTGTCCACGGTAAATATCGGTGGTGCGCTTGATCTCGGCGCGCTGGGCGCCGGTGGCCTTGACCTTGACCAGCATCAGTTCGCGCTCGATGTGAGCACTTTCCGACAGGTCGACCAGTTTGACCACTTCGATCAGCTTGTTCAGGTTCTTGGTGATCTGCTCGATGACTTCATCGTGACCAACAGTGGTCAGCGTCAGACGCGACAGGGTCGGGTCTTCGGTTGGCGCCACGGTCAGGCTTTCAATGTTGTAGTTGCGCTGCGAGAACAGGCCGACTACACGAGACAAAGCGCCAGGTTCGTTTTCCAGAAGCAAGGAAATTATGTGCCGCATGATTAAGTACGCTCCGTCTTGCTCAGCCACATATCGCGCATGGAGCCGTCTTTGATCTGCATCGGGTAGACGTGCTCGCTGGTGTCGACCGAAATATCGATCACCACCAGGCGATCTTTCATGGCGAACGCCTCTTCCATCTTCGACTTCAAATCTTTCGAATCGGTGATGCGCACGCCAACGTGGCCGTAGGCCTCTGCCAGCTTGACGAAATCAGGCAGCGATTCCATGTAGGAATGAGAATGGCGGCTGCCGTAGCTCATGTCCTGCCATTGGCGAACCATGCCCAGTACACCGTTGTTCAGGATGACGATTTTTACCGGCAAACCGTATTGCAGGCAGGTCGACAGTTCCTGAATGTTCATCTGGATGCTGCCCTCGCCCGTTACGCAGGCGACGTCGTCATCCGGAAAGCTCAACTTGATGCCCATGGCTGCTGGGAAACCGAAGCCCATGGTGCCCAGGCCACCGGAGTTGATCCAGCGGTTCGGCTTGTTGAACTTGTAGTATTGCGCCGCGAACATCTGATGCTGGCCCACGTCGGACGCAACAAAAGCATCGCCCTTGGTCACTTCGCACAGGGTTTCGATCACGGCTTGCGGCTTGATGACACTGCCGTCGCCCTTGTCATAAGGGAACAGGCCGCGGTCGCCGCGCCACTCGTCAATCTGCTTCCACCAGCTGGCAACGGACTCCTTGTTCGGGGTCTCGCCGATTTCCTTGAGGATCGCGACCATTTCGGTCAGGACGCTCTCGACCGGACCCACGATAGGCACATCGGCCTTGATGGTCTTGGAGATCGAAGCCGGGTCGATGTCGATGTGAATGATCTTGGCGTTCGGGCAGAACTTCGATGCGCCGTTGATGACGCGGTCGTCGAAACGTGCGCCGACGGCCAGGATCACGTCAGCATGGTGCATCGCCAGGTTGGCGGTGTAGCTGCCGTGCATGCCCAGCATGCCGATGAACTGACGGTCGGTGCCAGGGTAGCCACCCAGGCCCATCAGGGTGTTGGTCACTGGCAGGTTGAGCATTTTCGCCAACTCGGTGAGCGGCGCGGAGCCACCCCCCAGGATGACGCCACCGCCCGAATACAGCACAGGACGCTTGGCCGCCAGGAGCATTTCTGCCGCCTTGCGGATTTGCCCCGAGTGGCCACGTACGGCCGGGCTGTAGGAGCGCAGCTTGGCTTTTTTCGGGAAGACGTATTCGAACTTCTCGGCCGGGTTGGTCATGTCTTTCGGGATATCGACAACGACAGGACCAGGACGACCGGATTGCGCCAGGTAGAAGGCTTTCTTCATGACTTCCGGGATTTCCGACGCGTGCTTGATCATGAAGCTGTGTTTCACGATCGGCCGGGAGATACCGATCATGTCGGTTTCCTGGAAGGCGTCGGTACCGACCATGGTGCTCGGCACCTGGCCGGAAATCACCACCATCGGAATGGAGTCCATGTAGGCCGTGGCGATACCGGTGATAGCGTTGGTTGCGCCCGGGCCGGAGGTCACCAGTACCACGCCGGCTTTACCGGTGGCACGGGCGTAGCCGTCAGCCATATGAGTCGCAGCCTGCTCATGACGAACCAGGATGTGGGTCACTTCCGGTTCTTTGAACAGGGCATCGTAGACATGAAGAAGAGCACCACCCGGGTACCCGTAGATATATTTGACGCCTTCGTCACGCAAAAAGCGGACGAGCATCTCACCGCCAGATAAAAGCTCCACGTTGTTCACCTCTAAAACGCCAGAATACCGCCCACAAAAGGACGGGTCTTAATAGGTTTACTTCTCAGCAGAGCATGAGCGACGGTGGTCGCCGACTACGTCAGCACTGACTGAGCAAGTATTGGGATCGTCCCAAGTGTTGCGGGCCTTTCCCACCCAGCGCGAGGTAACGCGTTGCGGGTGTAACAGGTCGGCGCGGATGTGCGCCTCATGATCTGCCGAGTGGGTCTGCTTCTGGCAGTCCCTCTACAGCGGACTTTGGATTCTTCTGTTTCGTCCCCTGCAAGTCAAGTCGTCTATGAGGTTTATTCTACTAACCACATGAGAACGCAAGAAAAAACCTGTAAACACCCAGTGTGTTAGCTTCAATTGCGCAACTTTTGACTAGGAATTGGCATGCGTACGCACTTCTTCATCGCCGGCCTGATGGCCATCCTCAGCCCGCTGTCCATGGCGGCGCAGATTTACCAGTGGGTCGACGCCCAGGGCGTTACCCATTTCGATGCGCAACCACCCAGGGATCAGCCATCCACGACCATCGTCACGCCCGCCTCCCCCTCTGGCAAACCTGGCAACGCCGCGCACAGCGGCGCCATTGGCGACCAGCAGGCCATCGACAAGTCGGTCAAGCAGCAGGTGGCCGAGCAACAGAATCAGTTGAAGGTTTTTTGCGAACAGGCACGAACGAACCTGGCGCAGTTGCAGAATAATCCGCGCTTGAGGGAGGAAGTGGATGGCCAGATGCGGCGCCTGGATGACTCCCAACGCCAGGAACGCATCGGTGAAACGCAGAAACAGATTGCGAATAACTGCCGACGATGAGGGCACAACATTCAATGGATCCGTTGAATGTTACACCGCCATCGTGAGCAAGCTTGCCCCTATTAGGGGGCCGGCGTTCAGCGGGAGGCGGTAATCAGTTGATCGAACTCTTTGAGCAACACCTGCAGCTGACGATCCCTGCCCTGGACATTGCGCCCGGCAAAGACCATTTCTGCCATCTCCTGGATACCCGATGCGTTCGGCAATGGCAGATCCTGTTCGAGGATCATCTTCATGCGCGGCAGGAAGATCCATTGCAGCCACTGCTCGAAGTCCAGCGTATCGACCGAAAATGGCTCGACACTGGACAGCGCTTCAGCGGATGGCGGGACCTCGTCCCACCACCCTTGCACTCGCAACTCACGTTCGATCAACAGCAGCTGATCGGCGATTTGAAGAAAGCGTGCATCCATCACGAAGTAACCTTGGCTTTTTGACGAGCCAGTGCCGCGCCCGCGGAATCACCCTGCTTCTCACGCGCCTGGGCAATCAGCTCCCACAGGCTGGCTTGAAGTGCCGGCCGCCCGTTGGCGAAGGTCAGGCCACGGCGGGCAAATTGCTCGGCTTGCGGCGCATCGCCTTGAGCCATGCGAACTTGTGCCAGGCGATAAAGCACTTGCGGCTCACGCGGGGCCACACGCTGGGCGCGTTCAAGGCTGGAAGAGGCGCCATTGAGATCACCGCTGGACTGTTGCTGCTGAGCGGTGGTCAACAGGGCCAGTACCGGACCGTCCAGTTGCTCGTCGGCGGACAGGCCACCGGAACTGGCAGACGGAATCCCGCTCGGCGTCGAAGGCATGCTGTAGCTGCCCTGATTGACCGGCGCGGACTGAACCGGCGACGTGTCGATCGGCCCCGGGGTAATCGGACCCGGAGTGATAGGGCTGGTGCTGATCGGTGCCGACGTCACCGCACCACCGCCTGGCACCATCACGACTACACCGGTATCACCTTGTGGAATCGCCTGGGTCTGGGATTGCACAGGACGCTGTACCGTCGTCTGACGGTATCCGCCGTTCGCCGAAACGCGCTCGCTATTGGAAACCTTGGTGCCGGAGTCCACCACCGGAATCGAGCCGCGCTGGACCGTGGAGCAACCGCTGAGCAAAGCCACGGCGGTAACCGCTGGAATCAACCACTTGTTCACTTGAAACCCTCTTTGCTTAATTCATCCAGCCCTTGACCCAATCCATCACCGTTTCGCCGGAAGGGCTTTCGCCACCGCAAGCGGCACCGGGAGGCGGTTCGCTGCCGCGAATATACGGCATCTGCACGGCACCCGGGCAACCGGCGTCGGAACCTTGACCGGTTCGCGAGTCGACCCAGGCCTGAACGATATTATCCGGCTGCGGCATGTCCAGCGGCAACGGGTCGGCCTTGCGCATGAAGCTGGTCCAGACCTGCAATGCACCGGTAGCACCGGTGAACGGTGTCTTGCCGTTATCGTCGCGCCCCAGCCAGACCACCGCCAACAGGTCCTGACTGAACCCGGCGAACCAGCTGTCTCGCGAATCGTTACTGGTGCCGGTCTTGCCCGCCAGGTTCAAGGTCTTTGGTAACACGTTGTAAACCGAGCTGCCCGTACCCTCACGCATGACGCGCTGCATGGCACTCTGGATCAGGTAGATCGACGCCGGGTCGAAACGCTGCTGGATCTGGAACGGATAGCGCTTGAGCGGCTCGCCTTCGGCCGTCAATACGCTACGAATCCCACGCATTGGCGTATTGAAACCACCGTTGGCGAGCGTCTGGTACATGGTCGCCACTTCGATCGGGGTCATGCCGCCAGCGCCCAGCAACATCGACGGGAAGGCCGGGAACTCGCGGCTGACACCCAGGCGTCCAACTGTCTTGAGCACGTTCGGCACGCCTACGGCCAGACCCAGGCGCGCCGTCGACAGGTTATAGGAATGCGCCAGCCCTTGATAAAGGAACACCGTGCCATGGGAACGGCGGTCATAGTTCTGCGGCTTCCACACCTGGCCGTCCGCGCCCTTGACCGAGAAAGACTCGTCTGACAGCCAACTGGTCAATGTGTACTGGCTCGGTTTTTCCAGCGCCGTCAGATACACCGCCGGCTTGATCAACGAGCCGATCGGTCGTACCGCGTCCAGTGCCCGGTTGAAACCGGCAAAGCTGGCCTGGCGACTGCCGATCATCGCCTGCACCTCGCCGGTTTCCGGGTTGGTCACGACCATGGCGGCCTCGACATCATCCGAACCCTTGCGACCGGACAGGCGCTTGAACGTGTCGTTGACCGAGGCCTCGGCTTTCATCTGCAGGATCGGATCGAAACTGGTAAAGATCCGCAGCCCCTCTTCGGTCAAGTCTTCGTCGCGGTAGTCTTCGCGCAACTGGCGCTTGACCAGATCAAGGAAGCCGGGGAACGAGCTGTCCGCCAGGCTGCCGCGCTTGGTCACGCCCAGCGGCATTTTCTTCGCTGCATCGACCTGCTCGGCCGTGGCCACGCCCTGCTCCTGCAGCACATCGAGCACCAGGTTACGCCGTTCCAGTGCCCGCTCCGGATACCGGCGCGGGTTGTAGGAGGAAGGCCCCTTGACCATGCCCACCAGCAAGGCCACCTGATGCAGCTTGAGCTCGGCCAGTGGCTGACTGAAGAAGAACTGGCTGGCCAACCCGAAACCGTGCACCGCGCGCTGACCATCCTGGCCGACAAACACTTCGTTGAGGTAAGCCTCGAGGATCTCACGCTTGTCGTAGTGCAGTTCGAGCAGCAGCGCCATCATCGCTTCGGTAAGCTTGCGGCTCAGGCTACGCTCGTTGGTCAGGTAGAAGTTCTTGACCAGCTGTTGAGTCAGGGTACTACCGCCCTGGCGCATGCGGCCCGACGAACCGTTGACCCAGATCGCCCGGGCAATCGACTTCGGCGAGACGCCGAAGTGGTGATAGAAATCACGGTCCTCGACAGCGACCAACGTGTCGAGCAGATACGGCGGCACCTGGTCGATCTTGATCAGGATCCGGTCTTCGAGGTTTTTCGGGTACAGGCCGCCGATCAGCAGCGGCTCCAGGCGCACTACCGACAGCTTCGCGCCCTTGGTCGACGATAGTTCGGCCACATAGTCACCCGAGAAGCGCACACGCACGGGTTGCGCCTGCTCCATGCCCTCATAGAACTGGAAGCCACGGGTATTCAGATCGACGGTATTGCCGTTGACCGAAGCCGCGCCCGGACCATTGGCCACGCTTTCACGGCGATAGCCCAGGGCATCGAGCTCGGTGAGAAAATCGTCCCTGCTCAGCTTTTGTCCGACGAACAGCTCGAGCGGACGCGCGTAGACCTTGGCCGGAATGGTCCAGCGCTTGCCGGAGAACTTCTCCTGCACGATGGCATCGAGGTAAACGGCGAACCCGGCCAGCACCACAAGGCCGACCAGACTGAGTTTAAGGGCCCAGCCCATCCAGGGCCGCAGGCCTTTGGAGGGTGGTTTCTTTGGGGTACGGGGGGATCGAGTACGAGTCATGGCGGCGGATTATACGCACTTTATTCATACTCAACAGGAGGCCCGCGAGTTTGCGTTAGGCTGGCTAGACGCCATAATGACGACCTGAATTTTTTCCGACTCTTAAGGATCGCCTGTGAGCCAGTCCCTGATCGCCGCCCTGCAAAATCCGGCCCTCTACCCGCATCCTGTAGATGGATTCAAGGTCATCGAGACCCACATTTCCTGGGTCGTGCTTACCGGCCCCTTTGCTTATAAAGTGAAGAAGCCGATGAACTTCGGTTTCCTCGACTTCACCACCCTTGAGGCTCGCGGGCATTTCTGCGCCGAAGAGCTGCGCCTGAACCAGCGCCTGACCCAGGATCTTTACCTCGAAGTGTTGCCGATCACCGGTAGCGCCGAAGCGCCGCAACTGGGCGGTGAGGGCCCGGTCATCGAGTACGCGCTGAAAATGCGCCAGTTTGGGCAGGACGGATTGCTCAGCACACTGCAAGCCAACGGCGAATTGACGCCTGCGCACATCGACCAGTTGGCTGACCAGATCGCCCGTTTCCACCTTGACGCACCACGAGTGCCGGCAGAACACGAAGCCGGGACCCCGGACAGTGTCATGGCACCGGTGCGACAAAACTTCGAGCAGATTCGCCCCTTCCTCAGCGACAAGGCCGACCTGCTGCAGCTGGATGCGTTGCTGGCCTGGGCCGAAAGCAGCTTCGAACGCCTCAAGCCACTGTTCGCCCAACGCAAGGCCGAAGGGTTTATTCGCGAATGCCACGGTGACATCCACTTGGGCAACGCAACAGTGATCGACGGCCGTGTCGTGATCTTCGACTGCATCGAATTCAACGAACCGTTCCGCTTCACCGACGTATACGCCGACACCGCCTTCCTGGCGATGGACTTGGAAGACCGCGGCCTGAAGTGCCTGGCCCGTCGATTCATCAGCCAATACCTTGAGCTGACCGGCGATTACCAGGGCCTGGAGCTGCTGAACTTCTATAAAGCCTACCGCGCACTGGTTCGCGCCAAGGTCAGCCTGTTCAGCATGCCGGCCGAGGCGACCCCGGTACAGCGCGCCACGACACTGCGCCAATATCGCAACTACGCCAACCTGGCGGAAAGCTACAGCACCATCCCTTCGCGCTTCATGGCCATCACCCACGGTGTTTCCGCCGTTGGCAAAAGCCACGTTGCCATGCGCCTGGTGGAAGCCCTGGGAGCCATTCGCCTGCGCTCCGACGTGGAACGCAAACGCCTGTTCGGCGAGCAAACCGTCACCAACGACCTGCAGGCCGGCATTTACAGTGCTGATGCCAGCGCGGCAACCTACCAGCGCCTGCACGAAATTGCCGCGGTGATCCTGCACGCCGGGTTCCCGGTGGTGGTCGATGCCACTTACCTCAAGCATTCGCAGCGCGACAGCGCGGCGAAAGTGGCCGAGGCCACCGGCGCGCCGTTCCTGATCCTTGACTGCAATGCCCCGCAAGCGGTGATCGAGAGCTGGCTGGCCCTGCGCCAGGCCGACCAGAAGGATCCGTCCGACGCCACTCTGGCCGTGATCGAAGCCCAGCAAGCCAGCCGCGAGGCATTGACGCCCGCAGAAATACTCTGCAGCAAACGCGTGCAGACCAACGAAAGCGGAACCCTTGACACAGTAGTGGAACAGATTCGCCAGCGCCTGCCCGGACTATAAGGAAGCATTTCAGCCGTGGAGCCTGCTCCGGCTTCACGGCTGTCAAATAGTGGCCCTATACTGGCGTCATAAATCCAACAGGTGACACGCCATGAGCCAGCCGAAACTGCTCGATACCCCGCTTTATGCCTTGCTGCACAAAGACGACATCGCTGGCTTCAACAAAGAGCGCCCAGAGCAAGGACCTATCGACATGGTCGGTGGTGATTTTCGCGGGTTGGACCTGCGCGAGTTGAATGCCGACGGCATCGACTTCACAGACGCCTACTTTCGCTCAGCCGATTTGCGCGGCATTGATTTTCGCAATGCTTCGCTTGAAGGTGCGAGCCTCGCCCACGCTCAGATATCCGGCGCCTACTTTCCGGCGGAGCTGAGCGCCGACGAAATCCTGATGTCGATGAACTTCGGTACGCGCCTGCGTTATCGCACCCGCTGAGCACCCGTCTAAATTGACAAGTCCAGCGCCCTCGCCTCGCGCTTGACTACGGGCTTTTTCGCGCTGAAATTCGCATTTTTAATGGCTATACCCTTCCTTATCGGCGCTTTTCGAAGCACCCGTGCCTGCCGCCGCTTAGAAGCATTTGCGTCAAAAACGAGCAAAGAATCACGCTTTTCCTACTGATGGCTACACTCCTCAGAAGCTTGCCCACGCACCATTCGGCCATCGCAAGGAGGCTTGATGAATGATGAACTGCAACACCTGAAAAATCTTGGCAAGACGTCGGCGCAGTGGCTGCATGCCGTGGGCATCCACAGCGCCTCGGACTTGCGTCGCCTGGGGGCGGTGGATGCTTATCGGGCCGTGCGCACGCGCGGGTTTCGGGCGTCCAAGGTGTTGTTGTACGCGATCGAAGGCGCGCTGATGGACGTGCACTGGAACGACATTCCCGCCGAACGCAAGGAAGCCCTGAACAAACAACTCGAAGCCATCTCGTCCCGCCACAAGAATTGAACGAGTACCGCTCGCCATGTACTTACTTGGGGAACAACCGGCTTACGCCGAAACACTGATCAATCGACTGCAAAACATTCCCGCCAGACTGCTGCAGGGTTTGGCACCGAGTGGGCCCGCCATCGAGTTTCCCGCCATCGACGACCTCGCTGCCGCGCTGCCCAGCGACCAACTGTACGTGCTGGATATCGGCCGGCTGCACGGCTGTATCGATGATCGCGCACTGTTCTACCTGCGCCAGGGCGACCTGATCGGCCTGCGTCAGGACGCTGGCCTGCCGCGCTGTCGCTTGTGCAGCAAGACGCCCCTGGCGCTGACGCCCTACCTTCGATCCCAGGTGTTCCAGCATATCTATGCCGACCCGGCCCGCTCGGAGCTGTTCCTGCAGTACATGGCGGGCCAGACCGCCCTGCTGTCCGATGCCGTGGCACGACTCAAGCAGCCAGAGTTTCGCGCCACCAACGGCTTCCAGCGAGTCGCCAGCGGCGAAACGCTGATCCGTCAGGGCGATGAGGCGGACCACGTATTCGTGATCATTGAGGGTCACGCCGAAGCGTTCGTCGATGGATTCAAAGTGGGCGACGTGCCCAAGGACGAGATTTTCGGCGCCATGGCGGTGTTTACCGGCGAGAAACGCAATACCACGGTCATCACCGCCGAACCGAGCACCATCATGCGCATACCCAAGGATCAGTTTTTGAGCCTCACCCAGAGCAATCCGAAGATTGCCGGCAGCCTGATCGAGAGCATGGCCCGCAGAATCGACTTGCTGAATAAACAGGTAACACAACTGATGGCATTGAAAACGACAGGCAGAACCCAGTAAATACAAGGAATTGGAACGTGCGTGCGACACGAATCAAACAAATGGGAAATCACCTGTTGACTTGGTAATGAGAATCGATATGATTATCACAACTGGTCGCGAGACTGGTCGATTTTCTGGAAAGCCCTTGGTTCGGACTCTCAGATTATCTCCTCATCAGGCTAATCACGGTTATTTGACCCGGCTCTTGCCGGGTCTTTTTTTGCCTGTGCAAAAGTCATCCGGCGCTGCGCCAAGTATCCTGAGCACCTGAGTACTGCTCGCACCGGGCAAGGGCGTCATTTGAGGACCAGCATGAAATTTTTGTGTACCGGCATTGAACTGGCCGAGGCCAGCAGCCGCGGTTTCGACATCGACGGCCAGAAGCTTTTCGCCGTGCGCCGGGGCGGCCAGGTCTATGTCTACATCAACCGTTGCCCGCACCGAGGGGTCGGCCTGGAATGGAACCCTGACCAGTTCCTGGATCCCAGCAACAGCCTGATCCAGTGTGCGACCCATGGCGCCCTGTTCCTGATCGAGGACGGCGAATGTGTCGCCGGCCCGTGCGCGGGGCAATCGCTGAGCCGTGTCGATAGCCGCGAGGACGCCCAGGGAATCTGGATCAGCCTCTAGCCCCCGAGCAACACGTCCAGGCGCCGGTCCACCACCATCTCTTCATGGCTCAGGCTTACGCCGTAGGCCAGCACTTCCACTCCGCACGCCACGGCCTCGCGCAGGGCCTGGGCGTAGGCCGGATCGATTTCTTCAGCCGGACGCACGGCTTCGATACCAGTGAGATTGACGCAATACAATTGCACCGCGCGAATCCCGTCCCGAGCCAGATGCGCCAATTCGCGCAAATGCTTGGCCCCACGCTGGGTCACCGCGTCGGGAAACGCCGCCACGAGCGTGCCGTCATAGCCCAGCGTGACACTTTTGACTTCCACGTACGCTGGCCCGCCCGGGTAATCGAGGCGAAAATCGATGCGACTGCTTTCCTGACCGTACGCCACTTCGCGCTTAAGCTCGGTGAAGCCGTTCAACTCGCTGATGACGCCCGCCCGCAGCGCCTCTTCCACCAAGCCATTGGCCCGTCCGGTATTCACGCAGAACAAGCGCCCGTGCGGGGTCTCGCCGACTTCCCAAGTGCCGGGCAACTTGCGCTTGGGATCATTGGAGCGACTGAACCACACTTGCCCGCCTTCCACCTGGCAATTGAGCATCGAGCCCGTGTTCGGGCAGTGAATGGTCAGTAATTCGCCATCGACGGTTTCGATGTCGGCGAGAAAACGCTTGTAACGGCGAATCAGCCGACCTTCTTCGAGAGGGGGATGAAAACGCATCAGCCTTGCCAGCTCCGCAGGCCACGACCGATACGCTCCACCGCTTCCTGTAAGCGTTCGAGGTTTTGGGTGTAGGCAAACCGTACGTGGTGCCCGGCTTGATAGCGGCCGAAGTCCAACCCCGGGGTAATCGCGACATGTTCGGTTTCGAGGAAATGACGGCAGAACGCGAAGGCATCGCCGCCGAACTTGCTGATATCGGCGTACAAGTAGAACGCACCTTCCGGTTCGACGGCGATACCGAAACCGAGCTCTCTCAGGGCCGGCAGCAGGAAATCCCGACGACGACCGAATTCGGCGCGACGCTCTTCCAGGATCGCAATGGTGGCCGGCTCAAAACAGGCCAACGCCGCATGCTGGGCCATGCTGGGCGCGCTGATGTAAAGATTTTGAGCGAGCTTTTCCAACTCACTCACCGCCGCGTCCGGCGCTACCAGCCAGCCCAGACGCCAACCGGTCATGCCGAAATACTTGGAAAAACTATTCAGGACAAAGGCGCTGTCGTCGACTTCCAGCACGCTGGCCGCATCGGTGCCATAAGTCAGGCCATGGTAGATCTCATCCACCACCAAGTGACCATGGCGCTGCTTGATGGCCTGGGAGAGACCCGCCAGTTCGTCGCGAGTGAGGATCGTACCGGTCGGGTTGGCCGGGGATGCCACCAGCGCACCCACGCTGTCGTGATCCCAATGCCGGGCGATCAGATCCGGCGTCAGCTGATAACGCACGTCGGGCCCAACTGGGACAAGCTGCGCGGCGCCTTCCACCAGCCGCAGGAAATGCCGGTTGCACGGGTAACCCGGGTCGGCCAACAGCCAGTGTTTGCCAGGATCGACCAGCAAGGCGCTGGCCAGCAGCAACGCACCAGACCCCCCAGGCGTGATAAGGATGCGGCGCGGGTCGATGTTCAAGCCATAACGCTGCTGATAAAAGCCCGAAATGGCCTCACGCAGCTCGGGAATGCCGCGGGCAGCGGTGTAACGCGTCTTGCCCCCTTCCAGCGCAGCCTGCCCGGCACGGATGATCGGCTCGGCGGTGGTGAAGTCCGGTTCGCCGATTTCCAGGTGGATCACATCATGACCGGCAGCCTGCAACTCATTGGCCCGCGCCAGCAGCGCCATGACATGGAAAGGTTCGATCGCGCGGCTGCGGGCACTGTAGGACTGAGCCATTGGCCTTCCTTCAACAGGGAAAAGAACCGATTCTACCCAAGCGCAGGAACGAGCGAGAACCTAAAGCGGTCAGAGGCCATATGACCCAGGCCGCAAACGAGCTGAGCGAGTGCCCCAGGTTTGACTAAAATCATTAATTGAGCAGGACTCCAGAGCCACCAGGCAACGCTTTGCCATCATTTGCAAGCACCGCGGGCTGCGCCCTCGACATCCGGGAGTAGCGCGGTCTGATTTGATCTGGTAAGTTCGCCCGCTTGCAGCCGCAGGGCCGGCAGGTGCCGGTGATGGAGCAATCCTGCGCAGATGGATTACAAGAGTAGAGGCGGTCTATTTCATGTCCACCCAAGCAAAGCAACAAGCGAATCAGACGATCAGCGGCTTCGAGCCCTATGTTCAGAAAGCTGGCGAAGAGTACATGGGCGAGCCCATGCGCAAGCACTTCACCAAGGTTCTGAATCAGTGGAAAAAAGAGCTGATGGAAGGTGTCGACAAGACTGTGGACCACATGAAGGACGAAGCGGCCAACTTCCCGGACCCGGCAGACCGTGCCAGCCAGGAAGAAGAGTTCGCTCTCGAGCTTCGCGCCCGCGATCGTGAACGCAAGTTGATCAAGAAGATCGACAAGACGCTTCAGCTGATCGAAGACGAAGAGTACGGCTGGTGTGAGTCCTGCGGCATCGAGATCGGCGTCAAGCGCCTCGAGGCACGTCCTACCGCTGACTTGTGCATCGACTGCAAGACACTGGCAGAAATCAAGGAAAAGCAAGTCGGCAAATAATCGCGACTTGAACGAAGAACGGGGCGTGCGAACGCTCCGTTTTTGTTTCTGATGTTTTTTTGGCTTTAAATGCATTCATGACCGCCATCACCTCCCCCGCCTATATCGGGCGTTTTGCCCCCACGCCCAGTGGCCACCTGCATTTCGGTTCGCTGGTCGCGGCACTGGCTTCGTACCTGGACGCCCGCTCAGTGGGTGGCCGCTGGCTGATGCGCATGGAAGACCTGGATCCGCCCCGTGAAGAACCCGGCGCCCAGGCGGCCATACTCAAGGCTCTGGAAAGCTACGGCTTCGAGTGGGATGGCGACCTGGTTCGCCAAAGCGATCGCCACGAGGCCTACGCCGAAGCGCTCAATCGCCTGTTCAATCAGGGCCTGGCCTACGCCTGTACCTGTTCGCGCAAACAGCTGGAGCCGTATCACGGGATTTATCCGGGGCTGTGCCGCAATGCCGGCCATGGCACTGATGGTGCGGCCATCCGCCTGCGCGTACCGGAACTGGAATATCACTTCCTCGACCGGGTGCAGGGTCAATACCGCCAACACCTGGGACGCGAAGTCGGCGATTTTGTGATCCGCCGCCGCGACGGGCTCTACGCCTATCAATTGGCCGTGGTCCTGGACGATGCCTGGCAGGGCATTACCGACATCGTTCGCGGTGCCGACCTGCTGGACTCCACACCCCGCCAACTCTACCTGCAAGAACTGCTCGGCCTGCCTCAACCCCGTTACCTGCATATCCCGCTGATTACCCAGCCAGACGGCAACAAACTCGGTAAATCCTACCGTTCGCCGCCGTTGACCGAAGATCAGGCAACGCCACTGTTGCTGCGGGCGTTACGCGCACTGGGACAGAAACCGGGAACCGAGCTGGCCTGCGCCACGCCACGGGAAGTGCTGGACTGGGGCATCGCCCACTGGGACGCCTTGTTGATCCCGCGCACACTGAGCCTGCCTGAGGCACAGCTACAGTGATCGTACTTGCAGTGGCGCGCCCATCCGTTACCATCGCCGCACGTTTTCGGGCACGGGCATAAAAAAGAGAGGCCGGGATGTACATCTATCGCTTGGTCCTGCTCCTGGTAGTGGGGATTTACCTGTTTTCCCCGGCCATCATGGATTGGTGGATCGACGCCACGGGCGCCTGGTATCGCCCTTATCTGCTCTGGCTGATCCTGATCGTCGTGACCTTCATCCTGCAGAGCCAAAAAGATGCCGATGAGCTTTAGCCTGACCCAGATGATCCTGATCAGCGCCGCCTACCTGGCGGTACTGTTCGGCGTGGCCTGGGTCAGCGAACGGGGCATGATCCCGCGGGCGATCATTCGCCACCCGCTGACCTACACCCTGTCGCTGGGGGTCTATGCCAGTGCCTGGGCCTTTTATGGCACCGTGGGCCTGGCCTATCAGTATGGCTACGGCTTCCTGTCCAGCTACCTGGGCGTTTCCGGCGCATTCCTGCTGGCGCCGGTGCTGCTGTATCCAATCCTGAAGATCACCCGCACCTATCAACTCTCGTCCCTGGCCGACCTGTTTGCGTTCCGCTTTCGCAGCACCTGGGCCGGCGCGCTGACCACGGTTTTCATGCTGGTCGGGGTTCTGCCCCTGCTGGCGCTGCAGATCCAGGCGGTCGCCGATTCCATCGGCATCCTCACCCGCGAGCCGGTACAGCATCGCGTGGCGCTGAGTTTCTGTGCCCTGATCACGTTGTTCACGATTTTCTTCGGCTCCCGGCACATCGCCACCCGGGAAAAACATGAAGGCCTGGTGTTCGCAATTGCCTTCGAGTCGGTGATCAAGTTGATCGCCCTGGGCGGCGTCGGCCTCTATGCGCTGTATGGTGTATTCGACGGCCCGCAACAGCTGGAGCTGTGGCTGCTGCAAAACCAGACCGCCCTCGCCGCGCTGCACACGCCATTGCAGGAAGGCCCTTGGCGTACGCTGCTGCTGGTGTTCTTCGCCTCGGCGATCGTCATGCCGCACATGTACCACATGACCTTCACCGAAAACCTCAATCCGCGCTCGCTGGTCAGCGCGAGCTGGGGCTTGCCGCTGTTCCTGTTGCTGATGAGCCTGGCGGTACCGCTGATTCTCTGGGCGGGCCTGAAACTCGGCGCCACCACCAACCCGGAATACTTCACCCTGGGTATCGGCATCGCTGCCAACAGCAAGGCCCTGGCATTGCTGGCCTATATCGGCGGCCTGTCCGCCGCCAGCGGCCTGATCATCGTCACCACCCTGGCCCTGTCCGGCATGGCCCTGAACCACCTGGTGCTGCCGCTCTACCAGCCACCGGCCGAAGGCAACATCTACCGCTGGTTGAAGTGGACCCGTCGGGCCCTGATCGTCGCCATCATCATGGCTGGCTACGGCTTCTACCTGATGCTGGGTGCCGAGCAGGACCTGGCCAACCTCGGCATCGTCGCTTTCGTCGCCACCCTGCAGTTCCTGCCTGGCGTGCTGTCTGTACTGTATTGGCCGACCGCCAACCGTCGCGGCTTCATTGCCGGGCTGCTGGCGGGGATCCTGGTGTGGCTGGTGACCATGCTGCTACCGCTGGTCGGCAACCTGCAGGGCTTCTATATACCGTTGTTGAACATGATCTACGTGCTCGACGACACCAGTTGGCACATGGCCGCGATCGCCTCCCTGGCCGCCAACGTGCTGATGTTCACCCTGATTTCGCTGTTCACCAATGCCAGCACCGAAGAAGCCAGCGCCGCCGAAGCCTGCGCCGTGGACAACGTGCGCCGCCCGCAACGCCGGGAGCTGCATGCCGCCTCGCCCCAGGAGTTCGCCACCCAGCTGGCCAAACCGCTGGGTGCCAAGGCCGCGCAGAAGGAAGTCGAGCAGGCCCTGCGCGATCTCTACCTGCCCTTCGACGAACGGCGGCCGTACGCCCTGCGCCGCTTGCGCGACCGCATCGAAGCCAATCTCTCCGGCCTGATGGGACCGAGCGTGGCCCAGGACATGGTCGAGACGTTCCTGCCCTATAAGGCCGGCGGTGAAAACTATGTCACCGAAGACATCCACTTCATCGAAAGCCGCCTCGAGGACTACCACTCGCGCCTGACCGGCCTGGCCGCCGAACTCGATGCCCTGCGCCGTTATCATCGCCAGACCCTGCAGGAGTTGCCGATGGGCGTCTGCTCGCTGGCCAAGGACCAGGAAATCCTCATGTGGAACAAAGCCATGGAGGAACTGACGGGGATCGCCGCGCAGCGCGTGGTCGGTTCGCGCCTGAGCACCATTGCCGACCCGTGGAAAGCGCTGCTGCAAGGCTTCATCAACGTGCCGGATGAGCACTTGCACAAACAGCACCTGGCCCTCGACGGCCAGACCCGCTGGCTGAACCTGCACAAGGCGGCGATCGACGAGCCGCTCGCACCAGGCAACAGTGGCCTGGTACTACTGGTGGAAGACTTGACCGAAACCCAGATGCTCGAAGACAAACTGGTGCATTCCGAGCGCCTGGCCAGCATCGGTCGCCTGGCTGCGGGCGTGGCCCATGAAATCGGCAACCCGATCACCGGCATTGCCTGCCTGGCGCAGAACCTGCGCGAAGAGCGCGAGGAAGACGGCGAACTCAAGGAAATCAGCGGGCAGATCCTCGAACAGACCAAGCGCGTGTCGCGCATCGTGCAATCGTTGATGAGCTTCGCCCACGCCGGCAGCCACCAGCACAGCGACGAACCCGTTTGTCTGGCGGAAGTGGCGCAGGATGCCATCGGCCTGCTGGCCCTGAACCGGCGCAATTTCGAAGTGCAGTTCTACAACCTGTGCGATCCCGACCACTGGGTCGAAGGCGACCCGCAGCGGCTCGCCCAGGTATTGATCAACCTGCTCTCGAACGCCCGCGACGCCTCGCCCCCCGGCAGCGCGGTGCGGGTCAAAAGCGAAGCCGGCGAACACACGGTCGATCTGATCGTGGAAGACGAAGGCAGCGGAATTCCACAGAGCATCATGGACCGATTGTTCGAACCCTTCTTCACCACCAAGGACCCGGGTGAAGGTACCGGTCTGGGCCTTGCACTGGTCTATTCCATCGTTGAAGAGCATTATGGACAAATCACCATCGACAGCCCGGCTGATGTACAGAGCCAACGCGGCACCCGGATCCGGGTGACTTTACCGCGTCATGTCGAAGCGACGTCCGCTGTGAACTGAGACCGTCGAGAGTATCGAATCAATGCCGCACATTTTGATCGTCGAAGACGAAACCATTATCCGCTCCGCCTTGCGCCGCCTGCTGGAACGCAACCAGTACCAGGTCAGCGAAGCCGGTTCAGTGCAGGAAGCACAAGAACGCTTCACCATTCCCACGTTCGACCTGATCGTCAGTGACCTGCGCCTGCCGGGCGCGCCGGGCACCGAGTTGATCAAGCTGGGCCAGGGCACTCCGGTGCTGATCATGACCAGCTACGCCAGCCTGCGCTCGGCGGTGGACTCGATGAAGATGGGCGCGGTGGATTACATCGCCAAGCCTTTCGATCATGACGAAATGCTCCAGGCCGTCGCACGCATCCTGCGCGACCGGCAATCGGCGCAAGCCAGTGTCGAACCGGTTGCCGCCAAAGCCGGCAATGGCGCGGCAAAACCCGGTAGCGACAACAGCAACGGTGAAATCGGCATCATCGGCTCGTGCCCACCGATGCAGGACCTGTATGGCAAGATCCGCAAAGTTGCGCCGACCGACTCCAATGTCCTGATCCAGGGCGAATCAGGTACCGGTAAGGAACTGGTGGCGCGTGCCCTGCACAACCTCTCCAAGCGGGCCAAGGCGCCGATGATCTCGGTGAACTGCGCGGCCATTCCGGAAAGCCTGATCGAGTCGGAACTGTTCGGCCACGAGAAAGGCGCATTCACCGGCGCCAGCGCCGGCCGTGCCGGCCTGGTGGAAGCGGCGGATGGCGGCACCCTGTTCCTCGATGAAATCGGTGAGCTGCCACTGGAGGCCCAGGCGCGCCTGCTGCGCGTGTTGCAGGAAGGTGAAATTCGTCGAGTGGGCTCGGTCCAGTCGCAGAAAGTCGATGTGCGCCTGATCGCCGCGACCCACCGCGACCTCAAGAGCCTGGCGAAGATCGGCCAGTTCCGTGAAGACCTGTATTACCGACTCCACGTGATCGCCCTGAAACTGCCCGCCCTGCGCGAGCGCGGCGCGGACGTCAATGAAATCGCCAACGCCTTCCTGGCGCGCCAAAGCGCTCGGATCAACCGTACAGACCTGAGGTTCGCCGCGGACGCCGAGCAAGCCATTCGTCACTACTCGTGGCCAGGCAACGTTCGCGAACTGGAAAACGCGGTCGAGCGGGCTGTCATCCTGAGCGAGAGCGCGGAAATTTCCGCCGAGCTGCTGGGCATCGACATCGAACTGGGTGACCTGGAAGACGACGAGTTCATCGGCCTGCCTCCGCAACAGGGCGGCGGCAATGCCGGCAACAACAATCATGAGCCGACCGAAGACCTGTCCCTGGAAGACTACTTCCAGCACTTCGTGCTTGAGCATCAGGATCACATGACCGAAACAGAGCTGGCGCGCAAACTCGGGGTCAGTCGCAAATGCCTGTGGGAACGCCGTCAGCGCCTGGGCATCCCGCGGCGCAAAACCGGGGTGGCCAGCGAAAGCTGAACCCCACCTGTCTCATGTGCGGGTAACACATGATTTTGTGAAAAAACTGTTACCTCAGGTTTTTCACGTAACAGAAGCCGGGGCTTACGGTAACGAAGCCCCGGTTTTTTTTGGCCCTCATCTACCCCCTCCATCCGCCTAACCCCTTGTTTTACTGGGGTTCGCAAAAGTTGGCACGCACCCTGCTATATGTTTGGTACAAGAACAATAACAAGCAATGCACAAGACAATAAAAATAAGACGTATCGACTCACGCACAATAAAAACAAGACGGCGAGAGGCGCAGCTAACTGATTCTTTTGGAGAGGCGTTGTATTTGGGGCTTGCCCCACGACCAGGCCGAGAACAACAAAAAACTGTCTTAAGACAGAGCCTGAACTGGTTGGATCGCAAGATCACTGCAGCACAGCGACCAAAGCAATCCGTTTGCTCTTGGCTCCCGATTGGGAGGGTCATGAAGGAAAGCTTCATGGCGAGGGCACTCAACAAAAACAAGAAGCCCGAAACCAATAACAAAAATAGAGCATGCAACTACTTCTTGGGGAGCTTCGGCTCCCCTTGTAGTTTCTGCGATTTGCCTGCCCCGCCTCGCTCCTACAGCTCAAATCTGCTGTGTCCTACACCATCCCCCGACTAAATGCTAGAATCCCCGCCCATCATGCGGTCATTCTTCGTTTTTGGCCGAACATTCCTTCAAACAGTGCATCCCATGCTGAAGAAGCTGTTCCAGTCATTCCGTACTCCCGTGCGTCGTACGCAACACATTCGCAGCACGCCTGAAGTGCTCAACAGCGGTCAACATTCGCTGCAAAAGGGGCAATTCAGCCGTTACGCGGTGAACATCGTCGAACGCCTGCAGGGCGCCGGTTACCAGGCCTATCTGGTTGGCGGCTGTGTGCGTGACATGCTGCTCGGCATCACGCCGAAAGACTTCGACGTCGCCACCAGCGCCACCCCTGAACAGGTACGCGCCGAATTCCGTAACGCACGGATCATCGGCCGCCGGTTCAAACTGGTGCATATCCACTTTGGTCGCGAAATCATCGAAGTTGCGACCTTCCGCGCCAATCACCCGCAAAACGACGAAGAGGAAGATCAAAATCAATCCTCGCGAAACGAAAGCGGGCGCATCCTGCGCGATAACGTCTACGGGACCCTGGAAGAAGACGCGCAACGTCGCGACTTCACCATCAACGCCCTGTACTACGACCCGGTCAGCGAACGCATCCTCGATTACGCCAACGGCGTGCACGACATTCGCAACCAACTGATCCGCCTGATTGGCGACCCCAAGCAGCGCTACCAGGAAGATCCGGTGCGGATGCTGCGCGCCGTGCGGTTTGCCGCCAAGCTGAATTTCGGCATCGAAAAACACAGCGCCGCGCCTATCCGCGATCTCGCGCCCATGCTGCGCGAGATCCCGTCGGCCCGCCTGTTTGAAGAAGTGCTCAAGCTGTTCCTGTCCGGTCACGCGGCCGACACCTTTGAAATGCTGGTCGACCTGCAATTGTTCGATCCACTGTTCCCGGCCAGCGCCGAGGCGCTGGAATACAACCCGACCTACACCCACACCCTGATCAGCGAAGCCCTGATCAACACCGACCTGCGCATCAAGCAGAACAAACCGGTGACCCCGGCGTTCCTGTTTGCCGCCCTGCTCTGGCCTGCCCTGCCGGCACGCGTATTGCGTTTGCAGGACCGTGGCATGCCACCGATCCCGGCGATGCAGGAAGCCGCTCACGAACTGATTGCCGAGCAATGCCAACGCATCGCGATCCCGAAACGCTTCACCCTGCCGATCCGCGAGATCTGGGACATGCAGGAGCGCCTGCCACGGCGCAGCGGCAAACGGGCCGACCTGCTGCTGGACAATCCACGATTCCGCGCTGGCTACGACTTCCTGCTGCTGCGCGAAAGCGCCGGCGAGCAGACCGATGGCCTGGGCGAATGGTGGACGGACTACCAGGATGCCAATGACAGCGAACGTCGCGACATGATTCGTGACCTCAGCGGCAAGGACGACGGCACCGGCGGCCCACGCAAACGTCGCCGCAGCGGCGGCTCCAAGCGCAAGCGCGCAGCGGACGCATCGAGTACCACGGGCGAGTAATCCATGGAACGCATCTACATCGGCATGGGCAGCAACCTGGCTGACCCCGCCGAACAACTGCGCAGCGCCGTAGAGGCGCTGGCACAGTTGCCGCACTCGGAGCTTGTCGGGGTTTCAGCCTTCTATCAAAGCGACTCGTTGCTGCCCGGCCAGCCGCGTTACACCAACGCAGTGGCCGCGCTCGACAGCACGCTGCCCCCCCTAGAGCTACTCGACGCCCTGCAGTCAATCGAGAACGGCCAGGGCCGCGAGCGCCTCGAGCGCTGGGGGCCGCGTACGCTGGATCTGGACATCCTGCTGTTCGGAGCCCGCCTGATCGACGAGCCTCGCCTGAGAGTCCCTCATTACCATATGCAGGAACGGGCATTCGTGCTGTATCCCCTGGCCGAACTGGCTCCCGCCGACTTGCGCCTTGCCGATGGCCGCACACTGGCCGACTTGCTCGCTTCGTGCCCGTTCGTCGGGCTGGAACGCCTCCCTTCGAGCTGACCAAGCCCCCCTGTGGGTGCGGGCTTGCTCCGGGCGGCGTTCCGACGAAAGCGGTGCATCAATCAACACAGATGTTGAATGTCAGGCCTCCTTCGCGAGCAAGCCCGCTCCCACATTGGATTGTGTTGCTCCTGCAGAATTTGCTGAAACGCATCAGTCAACCCGGTAACACCCCACGCGTAACAATGCGGTAACACACGCAATTGACTTCCCACGTTCTCCTCACGACTATAGGCGTCCCGCTGCCGTCACCGCGGCATCAAGGGCGCAATCCAGGCCTTAAAAGCACGACAAAAGACCGTGCGCCTGTATTCAACGAAGAATCACGCGCGTTACTCGCAGTAGTTTCCACAGCGCCTGAATGAGGAACTTTTCATGCCAGCCATCACCCTGACCACTCTGCAAGGTCTCAAGCAAAAAGGTGAAAAAATCACCATGCTGACCTGCTATGACGCGACCTTCGCCCACGCCTGCAACCAGGCCGGCGTCGAAGTGCTGCTGGTGGGCGACTCCCTCGGCATGGTTCTGCAAGGTCATGACAGCACCCTGCCGGTCACCACCGCCGAGATGGCTTACCACGTGGCCTGCGTCAAACGCGGTAACACCGACGCCCTGATCCTGGCCGACTTGCCGTTCATGGCCTACGCCACCACGGAACAGGCCATGACCAACAGTGCCCTGCTGATGCAGGCCGGCGCTCACATGGTCAAGATCGAAGGCGCGTTGTGGCTGGCGGACTCGATCCGCCTGCTGGCGGAACGAGGCATTCCGGTGTGTGCCCACATGGGCCTGACGCCGCAATCGGTGAACATCCTCGGCGGCTACAAAGTCCAGGGTCGCAACGAAAACCAGGCGCGGCAGATGCGTGCCGATGCGATTGCGTTGGAACAGGCCGGCGCGGCGATGCTGCTGCTCGAATGCGTACCCAGCGACCTGGCCGAAGAAATCACCCAGGCCGTGAGCATTCCGGTCATCGGGATTGGCGCCGGCCACCGCACCGACGGCCAGGTATTGGTCCTGCATGACATGCTGGGCCTGTCCATTACCGGACGCGTACCCAAGTTCGTGAAGAACTTCATGGCCGGCCAGGAAAGCATTCATGCGGCCTTGAGCGCTTACGTCACTGAAGTCAAAGCGGCGACTTTCCCAGGCATCGAACACGGATTCTCTGCATGAACACCGTCAAAACCGTACGCGAATTGCGGGCCGCCGTGGCCCGCGCCCGCAGTGAAGGCAAGCGCATCGGCTTTGTGCCGACCATGGGCAACCTGCACAGCGGTCATGTCGCGCTGATCACCAAGGCCACCCAACGGGTGGATTTCGTGGTCGCGAGCATTTTCGTCAACCCGCTGCAGTTCGGTGTTGGCGAAGACCTCGACAAATACCCGCGCACCCTCGCCGCCGATCAGGAAAAGCTGCTCGAGGCCGGTTGCGACCTGTTGTTCGCGCCAACCGTTGAAGAGATGTACCCCGACGGCATGGCCGGCCAGACCCGCGTCAGCGTCCCGCAGCTTTCCGAAGGCCTGTGCGGCGCCAGCCGTCCGGGGCATTTCGAAGGTGTGGCAACGGTGGTCAGCAAGCTGTTCAATATGGTCCAGCCGGACCTGGCGATCTTCGGCCAGAAGGACTATCAGCAACTGGCGGTGATTCGCGCGCTGGTGCATGACCTGAACATGCCGATCCAGATCATCGGCGAGCCGACGGTACGGGCGGCCGATGGCCTGGCTCTTTCGTCGCGCAATGGCTTCCTCGACGAGGATCAGCGCGCGGTGGCTCCAGTGGTGTATCGCACGCTGAGCGAGATCGCCGAATCGATCAAGCAAGGCGAGCGCGATTACCCGGCCCTGATCCGCACCAAGCTGCAACAGCTCGAAGCGGCGGGCCTGCGCCCCGACTACCTGGAAATTCGCCATGGGTTGAGCCTGCGCCCGGCAACCCCGGAAGATCGGGACCTGGTGATCCTGGTGGCGGCGTTCCTGGGGACGACGCGCCTGATCGACAACCTGCACCTGAACCTCGACACCCCCGCCTGACTCCCCCACGACCGCGCCGGTACAAAAAAGTACCGGTCGCAGGTCCGACAAAGCCAAGACAGATCGTCTCTCTGGGTTTACTGTTACCGGTCTGCGCTATTTAATCGTGTGCACGCAGGCTAACCGGGTTACCGCCAGTCAGTGGTCAGGACATTCCGGTATTTTCAGTGTCTTAAAGGCAGTTCAAGTAAAAGGAAACCCGCAGCGATGGCGTATTACCGCACCCCCCACGACGTGACCACCCTGCCCGCCTGGCAGGCGTTGAAAGACCACCGCCAGGCCATGCAGGATTTCAACATGCGCGAGGCCTTCAACGCCGACCCGCAGCGCTTCAACCAATTCACCCTGAGCAGCTGTGGCCTGTTTCTCGACTATTCGAAAAACCTGATCAACGCCCAGACCCGCGACCTGCTGGTGGGCCTGGCCGACGAAGTCGACCTCAAGGGCGCGATCAAATCGCTGTTCGATGGCGAAATCGTCAACGCCTCCGAAGGACGCCCCGCCCTGCACACCGCCTTGCGTCGCCCGGTCGGCGACAAGCTGTCGGTCAACGGCGTCAACGTGATGCCTGAAGTGCACAAGGTACTGAACCAGATCACCGACCTCGTGGGCCGTATCCACGACGGCCTGTGGCGCGGCTACTCCGAGAAGCCAATCACTGACGTGGTCAACATCGGCATCGGTGGTTCGTTCCTCGGTCCGGAACTGGTGTCCGAAGCCCTGCTGGCCTATGCCCAGAAAGGCGTGCGCTGCCACTACCTGGCAAACATCGATGGCAGCGAATTTCACGAACTGGCCATGAAGTTGCGCGCCGAGACCACGCTCTTCATCGTCTCGTCGAAATCCTTCAATACTCTCGAAACCCTGAAAAACGCTCAGGCCGCACGCGCCTGGTACCTGGCCCAGGGGGGCTCGGAAGCCGAGCTGCATCGCCACTTCATCGCGGTATCGAGCAACAACGCCGCCGCCGTGGCGTTTGGCATTCGCGAAGAGAACATCTTCCCGATGTGGGACTGGGTCGGCGGGCGTTACTCGCTGTGGTCGGCCATCGGCCTGCCGATTGCCTTGGCCATCGGCATGTCGAACTTCAAGGAATTGCTGTCCGGTGCCTACACCATGGACCAGCACTTCCTGAATACCCCGTTCGAACAGAACATGCCGGTGCTGCTGGCCTTGCTTGGTGTGTGGTACGGCAATTTCTGGGGCGCGCAAAGCCACGCGATCCTGCCGTACGATCACTACCTGCGTAACATCACCAAGCACTTGCAACAGCTGGACATGGAATCCAACGGCAAGAGCGTGCGCCAGGACGGTACACCCGTCAGCACCGACACCGGCCCGGTGATCTGGGGTGGCGTGGGCTGCAACGGCCAGCACGCTTACCACCAGTTGCTGCACCAGGGCACCCAACTGATCCCGGCCGATTTCATCGTGCCGATCGTCAGCTTCAACCCGGTGGCCGACCATCACCAGTGGCTGTACGCCAACTGCCTGTCGCAAAGCCAGGCACTGATGCTCGGCAAGACCTTGGCCGAAGCGCAGGCCGAGCTGCGTGACAAAGGTATGAGCGAAGAGCAGGTGCAGAGCCTGGCGCCGCACAAGGTGATCCCGGGCAACCGTCCGAGCAACACCCTGGTGGTCGAGCGCATCAGCCCGCGGCGCCTGGGTGCGCTGGTGGCGATGTACGAACACAAAGTCTTCGTGCAAAGCGTGATCTGGGGCATCAATGCCTTCGACCAATGGGGCGTGGAGCTGGGCAAGGAACTGGGCAAAGGCGTCTACAACCGCCTGGTCGGCAGTGAGGAAACCCCGGCCGACGACGCATCCACCCAAGGCTTGATCAACTACTTCCGCGGGCGTCACCGCGGATGACTTGACGCTTGTACTAACCTTTGTAGGAGCTGGCTTGCCAGCGATTGCGGTGTGTCAGTCGACATAGGTATTGACTGATCCACCGCTTTCGCTGGCAAGCCATCTCCTACGAGGGTCGCGCAGCTCCCCTCTTCGCCAAAACAAGAAGAAGGAACCGTCATGTTCGATATCAGCACGTTTCCCAAAGCCGATGCCGTGCGCCGGGCTGCTCAATTGAGTCAGGACGACTATCGCCGCCTGTACCGCGAATCCATCGAACACCCCAGCACCTTCTGGGCCGAACAAGCCACCCGCTTCCTCGACTGGAGCACACCGTGGCAGACCGTCCAGCGCTACGACCTGAAAACCGGTGAAGCCCACTGGTTTGCCGGCGCAAAACTGAACGTCAGCTACAACTGCATTGACCGTCACCTGGCCACACGCGGCGATCAAACCGCGATCATCTGGGAAGGCGACGACCCCGCCGAATCCACCCAGATCACCTACAAGAAACTTCACCATTACGTCTGCCGCCTGGCCAATGTGCTCAAAAGCCGTGGCGTGAAAAAAGGCGACCGGGTGTGCATCTACATGCCGATGATCCCTGAAGCAGCCTATGCCATGCTCGCCTGTACGCGCATTGGCGCAGTGCATTCGGTGGTGTTCGGTGGATTCTCGCCGGATTCGCTGCGCGACCGGATCCTCGACGCCGACTGCCGCACAGTGATCACCGCCGATGAAGGCGTGCGCGGCGGCAAATTCGTACCGCTCAAGCACAATGTCGACAAGGCGCTGCAAAGCTGCCCGAATGTCAGCACCGTGGTCGTAGTCGAACGGACCCAGAACCCGGTGAACTGGGTCGAGGGCCGCGACCTCTGGTATCACCAGGCGCTGCGCGACGTCAGCGACGACTGCCCGCCCGAGCCGATGGACGCCGAAGACCCGCTGTTCATCCTCTACACCTCCGGTAGCACCGGTAAACCCAAGGGCGTGCTGCACACCACTGGCGGCTACCTGCTACAAGCGGCAATGACCTTCAAATATGTGCTGGACTACCGCGACGGTGAAGTTTTCTGGTGCACCGCCGATGTCGGCTGGGTCACCGGCCACAGCTACATCGTCTACGGTCCATTGGCCAATGGCGCCACCACCCTGATCTTCGAAGGCGTGCCGAGCTACCCGAGCACGTCGCGGTTCTGGCAGGTGATCGACAAGCACAAGGTGAACATCTTCTACACTGCCCCCACCGCGTTACGCGCGCTGATGCGCGAAGGTGCGCAGCCATTGAAGGAAACGTCCCGCGCCAGCTTGAGATTGCTCGGCACAGTCGGTGAGCCGATCAACCCGGAAGCCTGGGAGTGGTACTTCAATGTCGTCGGCGAACAACGCTGCCCTATCGTCGATACCTGGTGGCAGACCGAGACCGGCGGCATCATGCTCAGCCCGCTGGTCAGCGCGCAGCGGATCAAACCGGGCTGCGCGACACAACCGATGTTCGGCGTGCAACCGGTGTTGCTGGACGAGCATGGCAAGGAAATCAAAGGTGCCGGCAGCGGAGTGCTGGCGATCAAATCCAGCTGGCCGGCACAGATCCGCAGCGTCTACGGCGACCCGCAACGAATGGTCGACACCTACTTCAAACCCTACCCCGGCTACTACTTCACCGGCGATGGCGCTCGCCGCGACGAAGATGGCGACTACTGGATCACCGGGCGCATCGACGATGTCATCAACGTCTCCGGGCATCGTATCGGCACCGCCGAAGTGGAGAGCGCCCTGGTCGTGCATGACAACATCGCCGAAGCCGCCGTGGTCGGTTATCCCCATGACGTCAAGGGCCAGGGCATCTACGCCTTCGTCACCCCCATGAACGGCGTCGAGGCCAACGAAGAACTGAAAAAAGCCTTGCTAGCCCACGTCAGCAAGGAAATCGGCAGCTTCGCCAAGCCCGACCTGATCCAGTGGGCGCCGGCCTTGCCGAAAACCCGCTCAGGCAAGATCATGCGGCGCATCCTGCGCAAGATCGCCTGTAACGAACTGGACAGCCTGGGAGATACCTCGACCCTGGCTGACCCGAGCGTGGTCCAGGGCTTGATCGACAAGCGCTTGAACCAATAACGTACTGCTTCTGAAGTCAAAACCGGGACACCATGGAATACATTCGTACCCGCATCGAAACCCAGATCATGAGCCTGACCGGCCTGTCCCTGGGCAAGCTCGACCTGGAAAACCCCAAGGGCGACCCCGGGCTGTTCGGGCCGGATTCGGTGAGCTGGCAAGTCCACGGCGACTTCAGCAGCATGTTGATCGGCGGCATCAGCGCCCTGATGCTGCAGGCCCTGCACCCGCTTGCCCTGGCGGGTGTGTGGGACCATTCGAATTTTCGCGAGGACATGCTCGGTCGCCTGCGCCGCACCGGGCAATTCATCTCCGGCACCACCTTCGGTTCACGCCAGGACGCCGACTGGCTGATCGAGAAAGTGCGCACCATCCATCTGCAAGTGACCGGCACCGCGCCCGACGGCCGCCCCTATGCCGCCAGCGATCCCGAGCTGCTGACCTGGGTGCATGTGGCCGAGGTCAGCAACTTCCTCGCCGCCCACTTGCGCTACCGCAACCCTCGCTTGTCCCTGGCCGATCAGGATCGTTACTACGGCGAAATCGCTCTGGTAGCCGAACGCCTCGGCGCGCGCGAGGTGCCGCGTTCCCGTCAGGAAGTCTGCGATTACCTTGAACACATCCGCCCGCAACTGCTGTGCGACGAACGCAGTCGGGAAGTGCTGCGATTGTTGTTGAACGCCCCTTCCCCCAGCCGCCTGGCCAGACCATTCGGCGGTTTGATGATGCAGGCAGGAATCGATCTGCTGCCGGACTGGGCGAGTGACATGCTCGGCGTCCATCAAAGTCCGCTGCAACGCAAACTGATCCGCGCCAGCGTCAACCGCAGTGCGCCGATGCTGCGCTGGGCAGTGCGCAATGGCTCGGTGCAGCGTGCGAAAAGACGTATGGGCTTGTTGTAGGCGCGAGCCTGCTCGCGATGCTGTTAAACTCCCGCGCCCAATTCCACCTGCAAGGCGCCCGGCATGTCCTCCTTGAATCAGGCGCTGCGCGCCGCCCTTGAAAACCGCCAGGATCTGCTGGCCGAGTTGCACAGCCAGGGCACCGACTGCTATCGCCTGTTCCATGGCAGCCAGGAAGGCGCCGGCGGCCTGACGATCGACCGCTATGGCCCGCAACTGATGGTGCAGAGCTTCCACCAGTCGCTGGACCGCGAAGCGTTGCTGCAGTTGCACGAAATCGTCAATCAGCACTTGGGCTTTGAAACCCTGCTGGTCTACAACGACCGCTCCCGTGGCAACTCGCGCATCGACCGCGAAGACACCGTCTACCGCAACGACGACGCCGCGCTGCAAGACCTGGTGGGCCATGAATGGGGCCTCAATTACCGGGTGCGCGGGCGCCACGCCGGGCAAGACCCGCTGCTGTTCCTCGACCTGCGCAACACCCGCGGCTGGGTCAAGGCCCACAGCCAGAACAAAAGCGTACTGAACCTGTTCGCCTACACCTGCGGGGTCGGCCTCAGCGCCGCCGCCGGTGGAGCCCGCGAGGTATGCAACCTGGACTTCGCCGAAGGCAACCTGGCGGTCGGTCGCGAGAATGGCCTGCTCAACCCGCAATTGCCGACCATGGAATTCATCCAGTCCGACTACTTCCCGGCCATTCGCCAGTTGGCCGGCCTGCCCATTAGCCAGCGTCGCGGGCAGAAACTGCCGAGCTATCAACGCCTGGAACAGCGTCAATACGACCTGGTGCTGCTCGATCCACCGGCCTGGGCCAAGAGTGCTTTCGGCACCGTCGACCTGCTGCGCGACTATCAGAGCCTGCTCAAGCCGGCGTTGCTGGCCACCGCCGACAATGGCGTGCTGATCTGCTGCAACAACCTGGCAAAAGTCAGCATGGACGACTGGCGTGAGCAGGTTTTGCGTTGCGCCGAGAAAGCCGGTCGGCCGGTACGGGAGTGGACCGTCATGAAACCAGGCGCCGACTTCCCGTCCATGGACCAGCAGCCACCGCTGAAAACCCTGATTTTGCAGTTCTGAAAGTCGCCGTTGTTTTCAGACAAATCCGGCCGGATGTGAGGACTTCGGAACCGAAATCGCGTGCCATACTCCAAGGCACTCCGATCCAGACAGATGAAGCCGCACATGTACAAAGGATTGATTCGCGCCATCGGCGCCTTGTTGACTGCTCTGGCCCTGTACAGTCTGCTGGGCTTTCTGATTTTGCCCGGCATCGCGTTGCGCGTTGCCAACCAACAACTGGCCAACTACGCCACGACGCCCGCCACCCTCCAGCGTATCGAACTCAACCCGTTCAGCCTTGAAGTGACCCTTTGGGGCCTGAACATCGGCGAGCCCGGCAAGGAGCAGGTCGGCTTCCAACGCCTATACGCCAACCTGCAGCTCGACAGTCTCTGGACCAAGGCGCTGCACCTGTCCGACATCGAACTGGAAAAATCCACGACCGAAATCCTCTTCAGCAAGGACGGCAAGCTCAATCTGCGCGGGCTGTTCAAACTGCCAGCGAGTGAACCCACGCCGGCCGACCCGAATGCCAAGCCGTTCCCGTTGCGCATCGACCGGATCAAACTGGCCGGCGGCGCCTTGCACTTCAAGGATGAGCGCCCCAGCGAACCGATCGAATTTCTCTACGACAAACTCGACTTCGAACTGAAAAATCTCAGCACCCTGCCCGAAGACAGCGCCGACATGGAGCTGGTCGCTATTGGTCCCAACGGTGGCCAGATCGACTGGACCGGCAACTTCAGCCTCATTCCGTTCGCCTCTGAAGGTAAGCTGAAAATTACTGACGGCAAGATGAAAGCCTTCTGGCCCTATGTTCGCGACGCCGTGCCCCTGGACCTCGAAAGCGGGGTGATGAGCCTCAGTACCGACTACAAACTCAGCCTGGCCAAGCAAACCGAACTGCTGCTGAACAACCTCTCTGTCAGCGTCGCGCCTTTCGCGATCAAGGCCCCGGACGGACGGCCGCTGGCGAAGCTCGAGCGTCTGGACATCAGCGAAACCACGGTGGACCTGGCCAAACAACAAGTGGTGGTCGGCAAGATCCGCAGCCACAAGCTGGAAACCTGGGCCGCACTGGAAACCGATGGCCAACTCGACTGGCAGAAGCTGTTTGCCAGCCAACCGTCCAAGCCGGCGGCCAAGGCCAACGCCGAACCGCCGAGCACCCCGGCGGCGGCCGATTCGCCGAAACCTGAACCGGCAGTGCCGAGCAAACCCTGGCAAGTGCTGCTCACCGATGTGCAATTGCGCGATTACAAAGTGCATCTGGCGGACCGCAAGGCACAACCCCCCGTGGAAGTGGAACTGAGCCCGCTGAATCTCGACTTGCAGAAGTTCGACAGCCTCAATGGCTCGCCCTTCGCCCTCAAGCTCGACACCGGCGTGGGCAAACAAGGCAAGCTCACGGCCGATGGCGAGGTCAACCTGGCGCCGGTCAGCGCCAGGCTCAACGTACAGACCAAGGACATCGACTTGCGCGTCGCCCAGTCCTATATCAGTCCGTTCATTCGCCTGGAACTGCGCAGCGGCATGCTCGGCAGCGACCTGGCGGTCAATCTGAAAAGCACTGAGCCACTGGCCCTCAGCGTCACCGGCCGCGCCCAGGTCGATCAGTTGCACACCCTCGATACCCTCAAGACCCGCGACTTCCTCAAGTGGCAACAGTTGGTGGTCGAAGGCCTGAACTACCAGCACGGCGACAGCTTGTCGATCGACAAGATCAACCTGCTGCAACCCTATGCGCGCTTCATGATCAACGATGACCGAACCACCAACATCGATGATCTGCTGATCCCGCAACCGCCGGACGCCGGCGCCAAACCCGCCGCCAGCAAACCGGCCGCCAGCAAGGACAAGCCCCTGGGCATCCATATCGGCGGCATTGCCATCAACGACGGATCTGCGAACTTCGCCGACTTCAGCCTGACCCCGAACTTCGCCACGGCCATCCAGCAGCTCAACGGTTCGATCGGGACCATCGACAGCCGCCAGGCGAAACCGGCCAGTGTCGATATCAAGGGCAAGGTCGACCGTTACGCACCGGTGACCATCA
The DNA here is from genome assembly GCF_028823535.1 of Pseudomonas serbica. GTDB lineage: Bacteria > Pseudomonadota > Gammaproteobacteria > Pseudomonadales > Pseudomonadaceae > Aquipseudomonas > Aquipseudomonas serbica. The sequence goes on from NZ_JAQIYM010000010.1 coordinate 35,266, forward strand.
AGGGCGCAGTCAACCCGTTCGACCCGATGGCCAGCCTCGACATCGCCACCAGTTTCAAACGCGTGGAACTGACCACGCTGACCCCCTACTCCGGCAAGTTCGCCGGTTATCGCATCCGCAAGGGCCGGCTCAACCTCGAACTGCATTACGTCATCGTCAAGGGCCAGCTCAAGGCTGAAAACAAAGTGGTGGTGGAGCAGTTGCAACTGGGCGAAAAAGTCGACAGCCCGGACGCCGTGAGCCTGCCACTGAAACTGGCGATTGCCCTGCTCAAGGACGTCGACGGCAAGATTTCCATCGAACTGCCGGTGAGCGGCGACCTGAACAATCCGCAGTTCAGCGTCATGCCGATTGTCTGGCAGACCCTGCGCAACCTGATCGTCAAGGCTGCCGCCGCACCGTTCAAACTCATCGGTGGCCTGGTGAGCGGAGGTGGTTCGCAAGACCTGGGTACCGTGTCATTCGCGCCGGGCTCGAGCGACCTGAGCAAGGACGCCGAAGCGGCACTGGTCAAACTGTCCCAGGCCCTCAAGGAACGCCCGGCCCTGCGCCTGGAAATCGAGGGCACCGCGGCCAAGAGCAGCGACGGCCCGCTGCTCGCCGAGCAACGCCTGGAACGGGAATACCAGTACAACTACTACAAAATGCTCCAGCGCCGTGGCGACAAGGTACCGGCGAAAGCGAGTCTGCTGGAGGTGCCCGACAGTGAGAAAGGTCCACTGCTGGAAGGGATCTACCGCACACGCCTGAAAGTCCAGCCACCCGTCGAATGGAAAGATCTGGGCAAAGAAGAACGCACCGCAAAAATGCGTGCGGACGTGATCCAGTTCTGGAGTACCAGCGAAGTACTGTTGCGTGAGCTGGGTCAGGAACGCGCCAGCAGCATCAAGGATTATCTGGTCGACAAGGGGCAGTTGGCCGATGATCGGGTGTACTTCATCGATGCCCAGTTGGGCGAAGCCGAGAAGGACGGCAAGGTCGTCACCCCAATGCACCTGGACGCTGAGTGAGGGTGTGGGAGCCAGCCTGCTGGCTCCCACAGTTGTTCCCCAGGCCCGAAATAGAACAGGCCCCGACACGAATGCCGGGGCCTGTAATGACCACATCCTTGTGGCCGGTCGCATGAACTTCATAAGTTGCGGCAGACGTATGGCTCAGCCCGCCTACCGCGCCTTCTCCCAGTCCAGGCGAGAAGTCTTGCCTTACTCGGCTTTCAGGCCGTCAGCGGAGACCGCCTTGACGCCTTTGATTTTCTTGGCGATGGCCACCGCGGTGGTTTTCTGAGCGTCGGTTACCGCAACGGTGGACGACAGGGACACAACACCTTTATTGGTTTCCACTTTGATATCGGTACCTGGAATGCCTTTCTCGGTAACCAGGTCAGCTTTGACTTTGGTAGTGATCCAGGTATCGGAAGTAGCTTCTTTTGCTTCAGTCACTTCACCGGCAGCCAGCACCATTGGCGACTGGGTAGCCTGGGTGGTTTGAGCAAACGCAGCGTTGGCCATGGCCAGGGTCAGCGTGGTAGCAGCAGCGGCAGCAATAGCGAACTTCTTCATACGAGTAACTCCTGTTTTTCTGGAAAATCTGCTGATTGTCTTGTCAGCAGGCTTACCGTAGATATTGCGAACGCTGTGCCAACTTTGAAACACGTATAAATAGCTTAAAAATCAATAACTTATAAAATCAGTCATTTTTCACAATCATGCAAATTGCATGAGTTGGAAATTATCTACATGCAAGTTGCGGGTTTTGAAGAAGGCCTAAGGCCATGAATTGTGGGAAGTTTTCTCAGACACCCGACACCGCTGAACATCGTGAAAAAAATACCCCGCATAAGCGGGGTATCCGGTAATAAGCGGATGTATCAGGCTTTCGGGACTACGCCCGTACAGCCTTTTGGCGCGTATTCCTGATCGACGGTGGTGGCACATGTCCAGCCTGTTGCCGTACGCGAAAGGGTGATGGTTTTGTTCAGCACCGGAGCCGGCGCATTAAGGATCGTGCAACCGATGGTCCCGCTACCATCAGTGGCTTTACCGCTGGCCGAGGTCGTGCAGTTGGACGTTGATGGCGTGCCGCCGACCTTGGCCAGATCAGGGTCGTCGCCCTGATTGATCACATCCTCGAACGCCACCTTCAACGCCGATATCTCGGCCAGCCCGGCCGTCACCTTGGCCCGCGCCTGGTACTTCGAGTAAGCCGGTATCGCAAACGTTGCCAGAATGCCGATGATCGCCACCACGATCAGCAACTCGATCAGGGTAAAACCTTTTTGATTGTTCAAGGACAGCCTCCGTGCATGAGTCGAATTCTCATGATCTGCACCTGCACAGCACAGCCCATGCCAAGCCCTGCGTCCCCTGTCCGCGGGGCGCGCGATCGCCACGAAGCCCCTTTTTTTCCCTCAGGAACCGCACTATCTGACACTTTTTGTCACCTCAACGGCGCTGGATTGGTTCTGCCGCTTGACTAGGCTATAAGTCGCTTCCCGAGGAACGCATCGGCACATTCACGATCTATGAGCCGATCGGCTGCGATCAACGCATCGGCGGTTACAAAGGGCTGAACATGGCAGTCAAGGCAGCAAGCACCAGCGTCTACAGCTGGGAAGGCACAGACCGGAAAGGCGCGAAGATAACGGGCGAGTTGAGCGGCCAGAACCCGGCGCTGATCAAGGCGCAATTGCGCAAACAAGGTATCAACCCCGGCAAGGTGCGCAGGAAGACCACGTCGATTTTCAATCGGGGCAAGCGCATCAAGGCCCAGGACATTGCCCTTTTCACCCGGCAGATGGCGACCATGATGAAAGCCGGCGTGCCGTTGCTGCAATCCTTCGACATCATCGGTGAAGGCTTCGATAACCCGGCCATGCGCAAGCTGGTCGACGAAGTGAAACAGGATGTAGCGGCGGGCAACAGCTTCGCCGGCGCCTTGCGCAAGAAACCGCAATATTTCGACGAGTTGTACTGCAACCTGGTGGACGCCGGGGAACAGGCCGGCGCACTGGACACCTTGCTGGAGCGGGTGGCGACCTACAAGGAAAAAAGCGAGCGTCTCAAGGCGAAAATCAAGAAGGCCATGACCTACCCGCTGATCGTCGTGTGCGTCGCGATCATCGTGGCCGGCATCCTGCTGATCAAGGTGGTGCCGCAATTCGAATCCGTATTCAAGGGATTTGGCGCTGAGCTGCCGGCCTTCACCCTGATGGTCATCGACCTGTCGCAATTCATGCAGGCGTGCTGGTGGATGCTGCTGGGCGCGCTGACCGCAGGCATTTTCGCTGTGCGCCACGCCTTGAAAACCTCGCAAGGCTTTCGTGATCGAATGGACACCTGGCTGCTGAAACTGCCGCTGGCAGGTACCTTGATGTACAAGTCCGCCGTGGCCCGTTTCGCCCGCACGCTTTCGACCACTTTCGCCGCCGGTGTGCCGTTGGTAGAAGCCCTGGAGTCGGTGGCCGGCGCCACCGGCAACATCGTGTTCAAACGTGCGGTGCTGCGCGTTCGGCAGGACGTTGCTACGGGCATGCAGCTGAATTTTTCCATGCGTACGACCGGCGTTTTTCCCAACATGGCCATTCAGATGACCGCCATTGGCGAGGAGTCTGGCGCACTCGACGACATGCTCGACAAGCTCGCCGGCTTCTACGAGGACGAGGTCGACAATCTGGTCGACAATCTCACCAGCCTGATGGAACCGTTCATCATGGTGGTGCTGGGTGTTATTGTCGGCGGCCTGGTGGTTGCGATGTACCTGCCCATCTTCCAACTCGGCTCAGCGATCTGACATGCCCTTGAACGAAATTCTGATCCACTTCCCGCAGGCTTTCGTCGTCATCGCCGGGGTGGTCGGCCTGCTGGTCGGCAGCTTCCTCAATGTACTGGTCTGGCGGCTGCCGAAAATGCTCGAGCGCGAGTGGCGCATGCAAGCCCATGAGATCCTCGGGCTGCCCGGCGAAACACCGTTGCCTACTTTCAACCTGATGCTGCCCCACTCCCAATGCCCATACTGCGGCCACCGGATCCGTGCCTGGGAAAACATTCCGGTATTGAGCTTCCTGTTCCTGCGCGGGCGCTGTTCGGACTGTGCGACACCGATCAGCAAACGCTATCCATTGACCGAACTGGCCTGCGCGCTTCTGACCGCGTTCATTGCCTGGCACTTCGGTTTCGGTTGGCAAGCCGGCATGGCGATGCTCCTGACCTGGGGCCTGCTCGCCATGAGCCTGATCGACGCCGAGCATCAACTGCTGCCGGATGTGCTGGTGCTACCGCTGATGTGGCTGGGGCTGATCATCAACAGCCTCGATCTGTTCGTGCCATTGCCTGAGGCGTTGTGGGGCGCCATTGCCGGCTACATGGCCCTGTGGACGGTGTTCTGGGTGTTCAAGCTGATCACCGGCAAGGACGGCATGGGTCATGGCGATTTCAAGCTGCTGGCGATGTTTGGCGCCTGGGGCGGCTGGCAGATCCTGCCGCTGACGATCGTCCTGTCGTCCCTGCTGGGCGCGATCATCGGTGTGATTTACCTGCGCCTGCACAAGGCGCAAACATCGACGCCAATCCCTTTCGGCCCCTATCTGGCCATTGCCGGCTGGATTGCCCTGCTCTGGGGTGGTCAAATAACCGACTTCTATTGGCAGTTTGTCGGTCTGAAATGAATACCCCTGTGGAAAAACCCTGGATTCTCGGCTTGACCGGCGGCATCGGCAGCGGCAAAAGCGCGGCGGCCCAACACTTCATCGACCTGGGCGTGCACGCGGTCGATGCCGATCATGCCGCTCGCTGGGTGGTGGAACCCGGTCGGCCGGCGCTGGCGAAGATTGCCGAACACTTCGGCCCAGGCGTGTTGCTGGCCGACGGGCAACTGGACCGCGCCGCATTGCGCAAACTGATCTTCGAAGTACCAGAGCAACGCCTCTGGCTGGAAGCCTTGCTACATCCGCTGATCGCCGAAGAGATTGCCCATCACCTGGCGCTGGCAAAATCACCTTATGCGATCCTGGTTTCGCCGCTCCTGATCGAATCCGGCCAGTACGCCATGACCCAACGGGTCCTGGTGATCGATGCCCCCGAACAGTTGCAGATCGAACGCACCCTGCAGCGCGACCAGACCAGCGAGCAGCAGGTCCAGGCGATCCTCAAGGCCCAGTCCAGCCGCCAGGATCGCATAAGCCATGCCGACGACGTGGTGGTCAACGACCGCGATCTCGCCTGGCTGCACAGCGAGGTCGAACGCCTGCATCACTTTTACCTTACTTTGCGTGGAGGCCAGTCATGAGCCAACCAACAACCGTCGAATGCCCAACCTGTGGTGCCCCCGTGGAGTGGACAGCCGAGAGCAAATTCCGGCCATTCTGCTCTGATCGCTGCAAACTGATCGACCTGGGCGCCTGGGCGTCCGAAGAACACAAGATCCCAGTGGCTCCCGATGCCGAGGACGAGATGTTCAGCGGCGACTTCGACCCGCGTCACTGATTCTCGATGGCGTCGACGATCTCAAGCATGCGCTGCATCAAGGCTTGGGATCGTCGTCTTTCCAGGGCGCCGACAGATAACGCGTACGGTTGAAGGTCTCCAGCCATTCCGGGCAGAACACCACCAACGCGCTGACGACCATGCCGTTGATGAACGCCTCGGGAAAAATGATCAGCCACAGGTAACCGACAAAATCCTCCAGCCAGTACGGCATGGCGAATCGTTCGTCGTACCACAACAACGTCAGCGCCAGCACCAGGCACAGCAACGCTGAAAGGGCTGCGGCAAAGAAACCGGAAACGAAGATGTACACGAAGAGATTTCGTGGCTGCGCGCGCTCCACCAGAATCGCACAGCATTCGGTGATCAACACTGGCAACAAAATGAACAGTGCGCCATTGACCCCCATGGCCATCAGGTCCTGACGGCCCAGCAGCACCAGGCCTGTTTGCGCCACCAGACCGCCGACGATCGCCAGCGGCCAGTCCAGCAACAGCGTCACCGCCGTCATGCCGATAAAGTGATAGGACACGCCGGTATCAAAGTCCCGACGCACCAGCCACAGCATGAACAGCGCAAACACCGTACCGAACAGCAGATGCTGGCGACGACTGTCGGTGAACAACTCGACCCAGGGTGCGCGCACAACGGCCCAGAGCAATACCGGTAGGTAGATCAACCACCCCACGTTCAGGGTCTGGGATGACAACAGCTCGACACCGATCATGGCTGGGCGCACTCCCTGTCTTGCCGAAAGAGAAAGACCCTCAGTCTACACCGCACTTCGCCGGCCCTTCGACCTCATGCCCAATGCCGTGGATCGTTCATCACCGCGTCATGTTCGGCAAACATTTTTGGAAGCTCTGCCTTGAGAAAATCCACCCAGGTACGCACCTTGGCATCGAGAAAACGCCGCGACGGATACAGCGCATAGACATTGCGCTCACGCAGGCGCCAGGCCGGCAGTACACGCAACAAGGTGCCATCGCTCAAGGGCCGAGTGGCGGTGTGGAACGGCAGCAGGCTGATGCCCATGCCAGCCTCCGAGGCCTTGACCATCGACTCGGCGACATTGCACTGGAAGGTCTTGGCCGGACTGATGGCATGTTCGCCGTGTTCGTCCTGGAATATCCACGGGTCGCCATACATGGGATCAAGCAGGCGCAGGCATTGATGCTCGTTCAGCGCCAGCGGCTGCTGCGGAATACCCCTGCGCCGCAGGTAATCCGCTGAGGCGCAAGGAACGCTGTAGATCTGCCCGATGGCCTGGGCGACCAATTGCGAATCGGCCAGTTCGGGGGCGATCGAAATCACCACGTCGTGCCCTTCCTCCAGGGGATCGGGATTGCGCTGCGACAAAGTCAGTTCGAACACCACTTCGGGATAAAGCTCACTGTAGCGGGCGATCAGCGGCGTAATCAGCACGCCCAGGCCAGTCATGCTATGCACCCGCAGACGCCCGGCCGGGTTGATATGTGCGCCTCGGGCCTCGGCCGTCGCCTCGTCCATTTCTTCGACAATCTGCCGGCTGCGCAACAGGAAGCGCTCGCCCGCTTCCGTCAGGCTCAACCGTCGCGTGGTGCGTTGCAGCAGGCGTGCCTGTAGATGTACTTCCAGATCCGCGACCAATCGGGACACCTGTGCCGTCGACAGGTCCAGCGTGTCGGCCGCGGCGGTGAAACTGGCGCAGTCCACCACACGGATGAACACGCGCAAGTTGTTAAGCAAATCCATAATCCCCCCTCGGACTATTACATTATCCGTAACGCTGCATCAGCCGCTGGCCCCTTTATCCCCGGGTGGCGAAGACTAAAATCAATACATCAAAACCCACCCGGAGCACGCCAGCATGAAAACGTTGATCAGCCTGTTTCTGACCGTCATCGCCACCTCGGCGATGGCCGCTGACAACGAGCCGCTCGCTGTCTTGTACAACCCGGCGCAGCCGCTGGACATCGCCAAGGTGGTGTCTGTGTCGGACACCGCGACCGCTTGCGGGGTTGTGCCGGCGACCATGGTGTATGTGGATCATCAGGGCCAGACCCGCCGCGTGACGTACAACGTGATCGGCGATTGCACCAGCAACCTGTAATTGGCCGCTGCACTCACAGCAGGGTCCAGGTGTAACTGAGGATCAGGCGGTTTTCATCGATATCACTGCGGTAATTGGACCGCGCCATCGCGTTACGCACGCGGATGCCCAGGCCTTTGAGGCTGCCGCTTTGCAGCACATAGCCGATGTCCAGGTCACGCTCACGATCCTTGCCCTCATACCCCTTGCCGGTATCGACATTGTTGCCGCGGATGTAGCGCAGGGTACTGGTCAAGCCCGGTACACCCAGGGCCGCGAAGTCGTAGTCGTAACGCGCCTGCCAGGAACGCTCATCGGTGTAGGCGAACTCGTAGGTCGGCACCTCGTTACCCAGTGGCGAGATGTTGGCGAATACCCGCGGGAACGCGCTGTCGCCGAACATCCCCTGATAGCCGACATAAAAAGTGTGACCACCACGTTTGGCCGATAGCAACGAATAGAACGCCTGGTTGTCGATGTTGCCCAGCAGTTTTTTGCCGTCTTCGCGCGAATCGAAGTACCCGAGGTTGGCGCCCAGGACCCAGTCACCCAAGGGTTCGCTGTGTTTAAGGCCTAGAAAGCGCTGGTTGTAGATGTCCTCCAGTTGCCCGTACCAGGCGCTGACCGAGGTGCGCTTGTCGTTGAAGGCATAATCGCCACCGGCAAAATTGAACCCGTCACTGCTGACCTGGCGCTGCGGCACATGCCCGAGCATGGCCTGCATTTTTTCGTCGCCAGCCTCGTTGCGCAGGCTGGTTGAACTCAAGTGTCCGCCCTGCACGGTCAGGCCATTGATCTCGCTGGAGCTGATGCTCGCCCCCTGGTAACTCGGCGGCAGCAGGCGAATGTCACTGAACACCAGCACCGGCAGATTGGGTTGCAACTCGCCGACTTTCAGCTCGGTTTTCGAGTAACGCATCTTCAACGCGCCTTCCAGACGGCTGTAATTGTCCGCCGCGCGACCGTCATCCTGCACCGGCAGCAAACCGGTATTGACCCGGTCCGGGCTGCTGTCGAGCTTGAGTCCGAGCAAGCCGATGACATCCACACCAAAACCGACGGCACCCTGGGTGTAACCGGACTTCACGTTGAGGATGAAACCTTGGGCCCACTCCTGCGCCTTCGATTGTTGGTTGGCGCCGACGATGTCGGAATAGTCGCGGCTGAAGTAGTAATTGCGCGCCTGCAACGTCGCGGTGGTGTCTTCGATAAATCCACTCTCGGCGGCCATTGCGCCGGTGGAAAAACCCGAGACGACAGCCAGGGACAACGCCGAACCGGTTGTTGGAAGAATCTGTTTCATCGGTTTTTCTCTTATTGTTATTGATCGACAGGTTGAACAACTTCAGTCGCAGTGGATGTGTGAAGGGGAACGGGCCGACGCGCGTTTAACAGCACATGGGTGACCATGCCGAAAATCAGACCCCAGAAGGCAGCGGACAAGCCGAACAGCGACATGCCCGAAGCCGTGATCAGAAATGTCACCAGAGCGGCTTCACGGTCGCTCGGCACCGCCATCGCCCCCGTCAGCGCCCCGGCGATGGCGGCAAACAGCGCCAGCCCTGCCAACGCCGCAATCAGCTCCTTGGGGAATGCCGAAAACAGCGAAACCAGGGTGGCGCCGAAGATGCCCAGGACCAGGTAGCACAGGCCCCCTACCACGCCTGCGACGTAGCGTTTGCGCGGATCCTCGTGGGCTTCCCGACCGGTGCAGATGGCCGCCGTGATCGCGGCCAGGTTCAGCCCATGACAACCAAAGGGGGCCAGTAGCGCAGTGCCCAATGCACTGCTGGCGATGATCGGGCTCGCGGGCGTCGGGTAACCGCTGGCGCGCAGCACGGCCATGCCGGGCACGAACTGGCCGGTCAGCGCCACCATCACCAGTGGCAAGGCGATGTTCAGCGTCGCGCCCAGGCTGAACTCGGGCGTGATCCACACCGGAGTAGCCAGGCCGATCACCAATGCCTCGCGATGCAAATCACCGCTGAGTGCGGCAATCGAACAGCCCGTCAGCAGCACCAGCAACACCGCGTAACGCGGCATCAGCCGTTTGCCGATCAGATAGACAGCAAACATGGCCAGCACCAGCAACGGCTTGTGTTGCATGGAGACGAACAACCCGGTGCCGAAGCTGAACAGGATCCCGGCCAGCATCGCCGCCGCAATCGCGGCGGGAAGCTTGCTGATGATCCGGTCAAAAGCCCCCGAGACCCCAACCACAAAGATGATCAGGCTGCTGACCAGATAAGCCCCCACCGCTTCTGCCATGGAAATATCAGGCAACAACGCCACCAGCAACGCCGAGCCCGGTGCCGACCAGGCGATGATCACCGGTACCCGATAGCGCAGGCTCAAACCGATGCCCAGCACCGCGCTGCCGATGGAGATCGCCCAGATCCAGGACGACAGCAGTTCCCGCGGCAGATGGGCCGCTTGCGCCGCCTGAAAGATGATCACCAACGGCCCGGCATAGGAAATCACCGTGGCGATAAATCCGGCGACAGCGGCTGACAGGGAGAAGTCCTGGAAAAAAGCCCTCATGGCTCAGGCGCCCGTTGGCGACAGCGCCGGGCTGACGGCCATGGCGCTGCGTCGGTTGCTGATGGCGAACACCGTCATGGCGATGGCCGCTACGGCACCGGGCAAGGCGAATGCCATGAAGTTCAGTTGCAGCGGCAGGCTTATGCCAAGCAAGGCGCCGCCCAGCAGAGGACCGACGATGGCACCGTTGCGTCCGATGCCCGACGCCCAGCCAAGGCCAGTGGAGCGAATGGTCATGGAGTAGAACTGGGCGGCGCAGGCGTACAGCAGAATCTGCGAGCCGATGGTGGTGGCGCCAGCGATGGCGATCAGCAGGTACAGCACCGGCATCGGGCTGTTGAAGCCCAACAGGGTGATCGACACTGCCGCCATGGCGAAGAACACCGACAGCACACGCGGCAGGTTGAGCTTGTCACCCAGCACACCGCCGCCGACTGCACCGAAGATCGCCCCGAAGTTCAGCACCAGCAGGAACGACAGGCTGGAGCCCAGGCTGTAACCGGCGTTGGCCATCAGTTTGGGCAACCAGGAACTCAAGGCGTAGACCATCAGCAGGCAGCAGAAAAACGCCAGCCACAACATCAGCGTGCGCAGTGCACGCCCCTCGCGAAACAACTGCAGCACCGGGGTGCCCGTGCCCTTCACTTCACTCATGTGCAACTGATCATCGGCCTGCGCGACATACACCGGGTCAATCCGCTGGAGAATGTTGCGGGCTTCTTCATTGCGCCCCTGGCGCAGCATGAAACCCACCGACTCGGGCAGGAAGTACATGATCAGTGGCAACAGCAGCAGTGGCAGGGCCGCCACGTAGAACACCGACTGCCAGCCGAAACTCGGAATCAGGACGATGCCCAGCCCGGCAGACAGCATGCCGCCCACCGAGTAGCCGCTGAACATGATCGCCACCAAGGTGCTGCGGATTTTTTTCGGCGCATATTCGTTCATCAGCGCCACGACATTGGGCATCACACCACCAATGCCCAGGCCGGCAACGAAACGACAAAGACCAAATTCGGTGGGGTTGCGAGCGAAACCGTTGAGCACGGTGAAACCGCTGAAGAGCATCACGCAGATCGTGATGGCTTTCTTGCGTCCGATCTTGTCCGACAGCGGTCCGAAGAACAGTGCACCGAACATCATGCCGAACAGCGCATAGCTGCCCAGTGCTCCGGCTTGCAGAGGACTGAGCCCCCACTCTTTCATCAGCATCGGCAAGACCACGCCGTAGATCACCAGGTCGTAACCATCGAAAATGATGATCAGGGCACACCAGAACAGCACCATCCAGTGAAAGCGGTTGAACCGAGCGTTGTCGATAACCTCGTGTACGTCGATCTTGCGCATGGCATTCATCTCTTGTTGTTGTTTTTCCAGGAGCAGCGGTAGCACGGCTTACGTCCGTACAGCCGAGGGTAGAGTCACCAGGCGCGGGCCAATATCCGCATTGCGCAGACCACTATCCGTTTTGTGCAGCGCTCTGAATCGGGCTGGGGAGCGAGAGGTTTTGCCCCTCTCCGATAAACTGTCTTCTTTGCAATCACATTTGAGCGCTAAGCTTGGGCGTATGGATGATTCAGATTACTTACGCCTGCTGACCATTGCGGCCGAGCAAGCCAACGCGTTCCTTTCCAATGCCCGCAAATGGGAGCGGGAGCGTTGGGTTTGCCAACGCCTGCTGCAAGGCTTGAACATTCCCTACCGCGCCGACGAATTCGCCCCGGCCGGTGAGCCGCCGGACGTGTTGTTTCGCGACGCCAGTTTCGAGGTCTTCTTCGTGCTCGACGAAGGCCGCCGCCTCAATGATGAATGGCGCGACGAACTGCAGAGGCGGCGCAGCGCGTTTTCCTTGAGCCAGCTGGTACGGCGCGAGGCCAAGCCCCGGCGCATACCGGCCAACGAGTTCTTGCTGCGCCTGGCGCCGACCTTGCGTAAAAAAGCGCACAACTACAAAGAGCGCGGCATGGATCTGGGCGAGCTGGACATCATTGCCTTCGCCAGCCTCAAGCGCGAAGTGCTGGACCTCAACAGTCATTTCCCGCCGCCCACCGAATACCTGCGCCAAGGCTGGCGCTCGCTGTCGCTGGTGGGTCCGACCTTCGCCCGCGTGCTGTTCGCGCATCCCGATGCACCGGACTTCCTGCGCAGTAACCTGGGACGCAGCATCGTGTTCGACGTCGGGATCAGCCTGTGAGCCCATTGCAGGAACTGATTGCCGAAGTCCCGCAAACCGGCCGCGTACGCTGGATCGGCGTGCGCCCGGAACGTCACGGGGCAATGATCGAACTGGATGCCGTGGAAGCGCGGCTCGAGGCCGGCCTGACGGGCGATCGTGCCCGACCCGGCATTCGCAATGCGCGTCAGGTAACACTGATTCAGTGGGAGCACCTGGCAGTGATCAGTTCGCTGATGGGCCGCCCGGACGATCAACCGGTCAAGCCTGAAGATTTGCGCCGCAATCTCGTTATCAGTGGGATCAATCTGTTCAGCCTCAAGGGCCGGCGCTTTCGCATCGGCCAGGCGATTTTCGAAACCACCGGCTGGTGCCAACCCTGCGCACGGCTGCAAGCCAACCTGGGACCCGGAACGTTTCAGGCGGTGCGTGGACATGGCGGAATCACCGCCCGGGTGTTACAAAGTGGCATCATTCGCCTGGACGACACGGTGAGCGTCGAGCCCATTCCGGACAGTGGCTATGCTCCGTTCAACGTTCGTTGAATCAGCCTGTAGCTTCAACACCTTCAGCAACGTCTACCTGACGAGGCCTTTATGACCAGCCGCCTGAACCCCGACGACCAAAAGCATGTCGAAGAGTACCTGCAGTTGTCCCAGCACCGAGTCGAGCGCCGGCCTTTCCGGCCGTGGATGCTCCTGGTGCTGGTATTGGCAGTGACCATTGGTCTTGGCCTGTTGAGCCGACTTATCAGTTACCTGACGCTATGAGCTGCCTCGCGCTCGCTTGGGTAACCACATCGATTTCCTTTAGCCTTGCGAGTTATCCCCATGTCCCATCGTATTGTCATTGTCGGCGGCGGCGCCGGCGGTCTGGAGTTGGCTACCCGTCTGGGTAAGACTCTGGGCAAACGCGGCACGGCCAGCGTGATGTTGGTCGACGCTAACCTGACCCACATCTGGAAACCGCTGTTGCACGAAGTCGCTGCCGGGTCGTTGAACTCGTCCGAAGACGAACTCAACTATGTTGCCCAGGCCAAATGGAACCACTTCGAGTTCCAACTGGGACGCATGAGCGGGCTTGATCGCGCCAATAAAAAAATCCAGCTGGCCGCCACTTATGATGAAGCAGGCCTGGAACTGGTGCCCGCCCGGGAAGTGCCATACGACTCACTGGTGATTTCCGTCGGCAGCACCACCAACGATTTCGGTACCCTGGGCGCGGCGCAGCACTGCCTGTTCCTCGATACCCGCAAACAGGCCGAGCGCTTCCATCAGCAGTTGCTCAACCACTACTTGCGCGCGCACGCCGGGCAGACCGACAAGATCGAGCAGATCAGCGTCGCCATCGTCGGTGCCGGTGCCACCGGGGTCGAACTGGCCGCCGAGCTGCATAACGCCGCCCATGAACTGGCGGCCTACGGGCTGGACCGGATCAAACCGGAAAACATGCACATCACCCTGATCGAAGCCGGTCCACGGGTGCTGCCGGCCCTGCCGGAACGGATTGGCGGGCCTGTGCATAAAACCCTGGAAAAACTCGGGGTCAACGTCATGACCAATGCTGCGGTCAGCGAGGTGACCGCAGACAGCCTGATCACCGCGGATGGCAAAGTGATCAACGCCAGCCTGAAAGTCTGGGCTGCCGGGATTCGTGCACCGGCGTTCCTCAAGGACATCGATGGCCTGGAAACCAACCGCATCAATCAACTGCAAGTGCTGCCGACCCTGCAAACCACCCGTGACGAGAATATCTTCGCTTTCGGTGACTGCGCGGCCTGTCCGCAACCAGGCACTGACCGCAATGTGCCGCCGCGCGCCCAGGCTGCGCATCAGCAGGCGTCGTTGCTCGCAAAATCGCTGAAACTGCGGATCGAAGGCAAGGCGCTGCCGGAGTACAAGTACACCGACTACGGTTCGCTGATCTCGCTGTCGCGCTTTTCGGCTGTGGGTAACTTGATGGGTAACCTGACCGGGAGCGTCATGCTGGAAGGCTGGCTGGCGCGGATGTTCTATGTGTCGTTGTACCGGATGCACCAGATGGCCCTGTACGGGCCGTTTCGCACGGCGATGCTGATGCTGGGCAGCAAGATTGGTCGCGGCACCGAGCCGCGCCTGAAGCTGCACTGATGTAAAAACCTGTGGGAGCAGGCTTGCTCGCGAACGCGGTGTGTCATTCAGCTTTATGTCGACTGACACACCGCTTTCGCGAGCAAGCCCGCTCCCACATTGGTTTTGCGCTGTTGCAGGTTTCTCGCGGGCAAAAAAAATCCCCGTATCTTTCGACACGAGGATTTTTAATATGGTCGGGGTAAGGGGATTCGAACTCCTGACATCCTGCTCCCAAAGCAGGCGCGCTACCGGACTGCGCTATACCCCGGTAAAAAAAAGGCACCTTTTAAAGGCGCCTTCTGCGAACAGAGCTTTTGGCGTCTGATCTTAAGATTCGATTCCAGCGTTAACTGGTTTCAAAAATGGTGGGTCGTGTGGGATTCGAACCTACGACCAATTGGTTAAAAGCCAACTGCTCTACCAACTGAGCTAACGACCCAAAAATGGTCGGGGTAAGGGGATTCGAACTCCTGACATCCTGCTCCCAAAGCAGGCGCGCTACCGGACTGCGCTATACCCCGGCTTGAAATTGGCTCCGTGACCAGGACTCGAACCTGGGACCCAATGATTAACAGTCATTTGCTCTACCGACTGAGCTATCACGGAACTACACATTTCAATTTACAACTTTGTAGCTTTACTGCGTTCTCTTCGACCCGTTCGCATCGCTGCGTTCGTGTGTCTGAGGCGCGCTATTCTACAATTTCTACAACCTCTGTCAACCCCCTAATTTGCTTTCAAGTTAATGATTTGCAACTTATTTTAGATTCCTGCTTGTTAGCAGAAACCCTGGCGGGTGACTTACTGCGGGGCGCACTTTACAAGCCTTTTCCTTTGAGTTCAACAGCCTGAATGAAAAAAAGGCCTCGCAATGCGAGGCCTTTTCGATTTTGCTGTTGTTATGGCTCAGACGAAGACGATTTCGTCGTTCTCCACCACGCCATGAGCGGTGTCGCCCGGCATGAATCGACCCGAAAGGATCAACTGCGCCAACGGGTTCTCGATCCAGCGCTGTATGGCCCTCTTGAGCGGCCGTGCGCCGTATACCGGGTCGTAACCGACCGCGATCAGCTTGTCCATGGCCTCGGGGCTCAGTTCCAGCTTCAGTTCCCGCTCGGTCAGGCGACTGCGCAGGCGGCCCAACTGGATCTCGGTGATGCCAGCGATCTGATCCCGCGCCAATGGCTCGAAGATCACCACTTCGTCGACCCGGTTGATGAACTCCGGCCGGAAGTGGGTGGAGATCGCATCCATCACCGCCGCGCGCTGTGCCTCACGATCACCCACCAACTCCTGGATCTGCACCGACCCCAGGTTGGAGGTCATGACAATCACGGTATTCTTGAAGTCCACCGTGCGGCCGTGGCTGTCGGTCAGGCGACCGTCTTCCAGCACTTGCAGCAAGACGTTGAAGACATCCGGGTGCGCCTTTTCGACTTCGTCCATGAGGATCACCGAGTAAGGCTTGCGACGTACCGCCTCGGTCAGGTAACCGCCCTCTTCGTAACCGACGTAGCCTGGTGGTGCACCGATCAGGCGAGCCACGGAATGTTTCTCCATGAACTCGGACATGTCGATCCGCACCATCGCCTCTTCGGTATCGAAGAGGAATTCAGCCAGCGCCTTGCACAGCTCGGTTTTACCGACACCGGTCGGGCCGAGGAACATGAACGAGCCGCTCGGGCGATTCGGGTCGGACAAGCCGGCTCGGGAGCGCCGTACCGCGTTGGAAACGGCCACCACCGCTTCGTCCTGGCCGATCACACGCTGGTGCAACAGGCTTTCCATCTTCATCAATTTTTCGCGCTCGCCTTCGAGCATTTTCGACACTGGAATACCGGTCCACTTCGAAACGACTTCGGCGATCTCTTCTTCAGTCACCTTGCTGCGCAGCAACTGGTTTTCGGGTTTGCCATGCTGATCGACCATTTGCAGGCTGCGCTCCAGGTCCGGGATCACCCCGTACTGCAACTCGGCCATGCGGTTCAGGTCACCTTTGCGGCGAGCGGTTTCCAGCTCCTGGCGTGACTGCTCGATCTTCTGCTGGATTTGGGCAGAACCCTGCACCTCGGCTTTTTCCGAGTTCCAGATTTCTTCCAGGTCCGAGTACTCACGCTCGAGACGGGCGATTTCTTCCTGGAGTTTTTCCAGGCGTTTCTTCGCCGCGTCGTCGCTTTCTTTCTTCAGCGCCTGGGACTCAACTTTCAGTTGGATCAAGCGACGTTCCAGGCGGTCCAGTACTTCCGGCTTGGAGTCGATCTCCATGCGGATGCGGCTGGCGGCCTCGTCGATCAGGTCGATGGCCTTGTCGGGCAACTGGCGGTCAGTGATATAGCGATGGCTGAGCTTGGCCGCCGCAATGATCGCGCCGTCGGTGATCGCCACTTTGTGGTGGACCTCGTAACGCTCTTTCAGGCCACGCAGGATGGCGATGGTGTCTTCTTCGCTCGGCTCGTCCACCAGCACTTTCTGGAAGCGTCGCTCAAGGGCGGCGTCCTTCTCTATGTATTGGCGGTATTCGTTGAGCGTAGTGGCACCGACGCAGTGCAGCTCGCCACGTGCCAAGGCCGGCTTGAGCATATTGCCCGCATCCATCGAGCCCTCGCCTTTACCGGCGCCGACCATGGTGTGCAGTTCGTCGATGAACAGAATGATCTGCCCTTCCTGCTTCGACAATTCATTGAGCAGGGATTTCAGGCGCTCCTCGAACTCGCCACGGTACTTGGCACCGGCAATCAACGCCCCCATGTCCAGGGAGAGCAAGCGCTTGCCCTTGAGGCCGTCCGGCACTTCGCCGTTGATGATGCGCTGGGCCAGGCCTTCGGCGATGGCGGTTTTACCAACACCAGGCTCGCCGATCAGTACCGGGTTGTTCTTGGTGCGGCGTTGCAGCACCTGGATGGTCCGGCGAATTTCATCGTCGCGGCCGATCACCGGATCGAGCTTGCCGTCTTCGGCACGCTTGGTCAGGTCGACGGTGTATTTATCCAATGCCTGGCGCGCTTCCTCGTGGTTAGGGTCATTGACCGCCTCACCGCCACGCAGGTTGTTGATCGCGTTTTCCAGGGCTTTCTTGCTCACGCCCTGACCGAGCAACAGTTTGCCGAGCTTGCTGTTCTCGTCCATGGCGGCGAGCAGCACCAGTTCGCTGGAAATGAACTGGTCGCCCTTTTGCTGGGCCAGGCGATCGGCCTGGTTGAGCAGGCGCGCCAGATCCTGCGACATATTTACGTCGCCGGTCGGGTTCTGGATCTTCGGTAGCTGGTCAAGTTCTTTGGTCAGCTCTTTTCGCAGGCTGTTGACGTCGAAGCCCACCTGCATCAGCAGGGGCTTGATCGAGCCACCCTGTTGCTCGAGCAAGGCTTGCATCAAGTGCGCCGGTTCAATGGCCGGATGATCGAGACCGACGGCCAGGGATTGGGCATCGGACAACGCTAACTGCAATTTGCTGGTTAAACGGTCTATACGCATGGGTCACCTTCCTTTTGAGCAGGCCGGACCTATAAAACATCCTGAATGAAGAAACCTGCCAGATAGCACAATAGATGTGGTCGATTCTGGGAGTTTCAAGCGTCGAGAGGTTGATGCAGATCAGACAAGTCTAGCGTTCGAGCCAGATAAGGGAGGCAAATCGGCCAGTGCGGGAGGCACGGCGATAGGAAAAGAAGCGTGGATCGGAGACGGTGCAGAATCCGCCGCCATAAACAGCGGTTACACCCTGAGCTGCCAGACGCAAGCGCGCCAGCATATAAATGTCCGCCATGAACTTGCCGGGGTTTTGACTCGGCGCAAAAGCCTGAGCAGCTCCAGGCAGTTGCTCGACGAAGGTTTCCCGTACTTCGGGGCCCACTTCAAAGGCTTGCGGGCCAATCGCCGGGCCGAGCCAGACCAAAACCGCCGCAGGTGGCACCGCCAGGCTGTCAAGGGTCGCTTCCAGCACGCCCGCCGCCAACCCGCGCCAACCGGCATGGGCCGCCGCGACACGAGTACCGGCACGGTCGCAAAACAGCACAGGCAGGCAATCGGCAGTCATCGCCGCACAGGCAATGCCCGGCGTAGAAGTCCAACTGGCATCGGCAATGTCCACCCGGCTCGGGTCGGCATGCGCCACGACGATGCCGTGAACCTGCTGCAACCAGGCCGGCTGTATCGAAAAATGGTCAGTAAGACGCCGGCGATTCTCGGCGACGGCCTCAGGGCTGTCGTCGACGTGATCGCCAAGATTGAGGCTGTCGAACGGCGCCAAGCTGACGCCGCCCGCACGGGTGGTGACGCAGGCTTTGACCCCGGCCGGCGCGGGCCAGTCAGGAATCAGCCAGTCACTCATCCGACAAACGCCTCGCGGTCTTGCTTGAGCAGGGTCAGCAACCAGACGAAGTCTTCCGGCAGCGGCGATTCCCAGCTCATGCGAACACCGGTGGTCGGATGATCCAGCTCGAGGAACCGCGCATGCAGTGCCTGGCGCGGGAAGTTCTTCAGCGATTCAACCATGGTCGGGTTGGCTGCCGGCGGAATCCGGAAACGACCACCATAGGCAGGATCTCCGACCAACGGGAAGTTGATGTGGGCCATGTGCACACGAATCTGGTGTGTACGACCGGTTTCGAGCTTCACCCGCACGTGGGTGTGGGAGCGGAAACGCTCGAGCACGCGGTAGTGGCTGACGGCTTGCTTGCCACCTTCCATCACGGCCATGCGCTGGCGTTGCTGGCCGTGACGACCGATCGGCGCATTGATCTTGCCGCCAGCGGTTACCACGCCGATCACGATGCACTCGTAGATCCGGCTGACGCTGCGGCTCTGCAACTGAGTCACCAGCTGTGTCTGCGCCTGAATGGTCTTGGCCACCACCATCAGACCGGTGGTGTCCTTGTCCAGGCGATGCACGATGCCGGCGCGGGGCACATTGATGATGTCCGGCACGTGGTGCAGCAAGGCGTTGAGCAAAGTGCCATCAGCGTGGCCGGCAGCCGGGTGAACCACCAGGCCCGCGGGCTTGTTGATCACCAGGATGTCGTCGTCTTCATAGACGATGTCCAGGGCGATGTCTTGAGCGACCCATTCGCCCTGAGCTTCCTGCTCGGCAGTGAGTTCAAGAATGGCGCCACCGTGAACGATGTCTCGCGGGCGGACAACCGCCCCATCCACAGTCAGGCGGCCGTCTTTGATCCAGGCGGAAAGGCGCGAGCGCGAGTGCTCAGCGAATAATTGTGCGGCGACTTGATCGAGGCGTTGGCCGCCCAATTCGGACGGCACCTCTGCGCGGAGTTCAATTTTATCGGACATGCTCAGACTAGGCGTCGGCACAGCTTTTGGTTTCGGCTGCGCGCTTGTGGTTAAATACGGCGTCTTTTGCCCCGAGGCTATTCAACGGGGCGCTCATCATAACAGGACGGCCTCGCCCAAGACAGCGGCCGTCATAGGGACGCAAGCCGCCATGCAAGTGAAACACCTGCTGCTGATCGCCATCCTCGCATTGACCGCTGCTTGCTCTTCGAAGGAAGTCGTAGACGAAAACCTGAGCGAAGTCGAGTTGTACCAACAGGCTCAAGCCGATCTGGACAATAATAGCTACACCAGCGCCACTGCCAAGCTGAAGGCTCTGGAATCACGCTATCCGTTCGGCCGCTATGCCGATCAGGCCCAGTTGGAGCTGATCTACGCCAACTACAAGAACGCCGAACCGGAAGCCGCCAAGGCTGCTGCCGAGCGCTTCATTCGCCTGCACCCACAACACCCGAACGTCGACTACGCCTACTACCTCAAGGGCCTGACTTCTTTCGACCAGGACGTTGGCCTGCTGTCGCGTTTCCTGCCGCTGGACATGACCAAGCGTGACCCGGGTGCCGCTCGCGACTCCTACAACGAGTTCGCCCAGCTGACCAGCCGCTTCCCCAACAGCCGTTACGCGCCGGACGCCAAGCAGCGCATGATCTACTTGCGCAACCTGCTGGCGGCCTATGAAATCCATGTGGCCGACTATTACCTGACCCGTCAGGCCTACGTCGCCGCCGCGAACCGCGGTCGCTACGTGGTGGAAAACTTCCAGGAAACCCCTTCGGTCGGCGACGGCCTGGCGGTGATGACCGAGGCCTACCAGCGCCTGCACCTGGACGAACTGGCTGCCACCAGCCTCGAAACCCTGAAGCTCAACTACCCGAACCACCCAAGCCTGGTGGACGGTCAGTTCGAGCCATCGGTGGCTGAAGCCGACAACCGGTCGTGGCTGAGCAAGGCCACCCTGGGCCTGATCGAATCCCGTCCACCGCTGCCACCGGGAGAAACCCGCGCCAACCAGGATGTGCAGAAGCAGTTCCAGGAAGCCAAGGACGCGATTCCGAGCGAGCTCAAGCCTAAGGACAGCGACGGCGATGTGATCGAAGAAGAGGATCACGAGGCCGAGGGCAACAATGAAGACCGCTCGTGGTTCAGCTACATGACCTTCGGCGTGTTCGACTGATACGACCGTGTTGCAGAAAGGGAGACGCTTGAGTCTCCCTTTTTTATTGCGCCATTTTTAAGCAGCGCGAATACGCTGTGCGGCTGTCATGTCCTTGGCTAAACTGGCGGCTCATCCGTCATAAAGCAGCCCGCCATGCTTCGTTTATTATTCTGGATCGCAGTGATTGCCGCCGCTGTTTGGTTATGGCGCAAGTACAAGGGCCAGGTTTCCGCACCCAAGTCCTCCGCCGAGCGGGAAGCAGCGCCCATGGTCCGCTGCGCCCATTGCGGCGTGCACCTGCCCCGCGACCGTGCGCTGAGCCTCCAACAACAGTGGTATTGCAGCCAGGCTCACCTTGAGCAAGGCCCAGGCTCCAGTGGTCGCTGAGACGTCCAGTCCCGGCGACAAACAGGCCCAGCGACTGCTGCGCCTCTATCACCTCTACCGTTTGAGCATCGGCATCACCTTGGTGCTGCTGATTTCCAGCAACCTGGACAACCGGTTGCTGACGTCCGCCAATGACGACCTGCTGCGCTATGGCAGCGGGATGTACCTGGTGCTGAACATCCTGCTGGTGGTGTTCTTCCAGAACACCCGCCGCCCAGCCCAACTGTTCAGCCTGGCACTGGTCGACGTCGCGCTGCTTTGCGTGATGTTCTACGCAGGTGGCGGAGTGGCCAGCGCCATTGGCAACCTGCTGATCGTATCGGTGGCCATCAGCAATACCTTGCTGCGAAGACGCATCGGCCTGCTGATTGCTGCCATTAGCGTGCTGGGCATCCTGGGTTCGAGTTTCCTGCTGAATGTCAGCCATCCCGCCAGCCCCAATGATTACTTGCAGGTCGGCACGCTCGGCGTCCTGTGTTTCGCCGCCGCATTGCTGGTCCAGGTCCTGGTCAGACGACTGGAAGTCAGCCAGACCCTGGTGGAGCAGAAGGCCAGCGAAGTCATGGGCCTGGAAGCCCTCAACGCACTGATCCTGCAACGCATGCGCACCGGTATCCTGGTGCTTGACGACCAACGGCGTGTGCAACTGGCCAATCACAGCGCCTTGACCCTGCTCGGCTGCGAGCATCTCGAAGGCCGACGGATTGACGAACATGCCCCGGGCTTGGTCGAAGACCTGCAACTGTGGATCGAAAACCCGATGCGGCGCCCGCCAAGCCTGAGAATCGCCAGCAGCGGCCTAGAACTGCAGCCGAGCTTCATTGCCCTGGCCCCTGGCCCGCATCACCAGACCCTGGTTTTTCTCGAAGACCTCGCCCAGATCACCCAACAGGCTCAACAACTGAAACTTGCCGCCCTGGGCCGCTTGACCGCCGGTATTGCCCATGAAATCCGCAATCCATTGGGCGCCATCAGTCACGCAGCGCAGCTATTGCGAGAATCGGAGGAACTGAATGCCGCGGACCGACGTCTGACGCAGATTATTCAAGACCACTCTCAGCGAATGAATCGGGTTATCGAAAACGTCCTGCAACTGTCCCGTCGCCAGCAAACCGCAACGCAACGTCTCGACCTGAAGCTGTGGCTGGAACAGTTTGTGACAGAAATCCGCGAGCAGGCGACCGAGCGCCAAAAGATCCATCTGCGCATTGCTCCCGGTGACTACAGCACCTTGATGGACCCGAATCAGCTGGAGCAGATTCTCGACAACCTGATACGCAATGCATGGCGCCATAGCGCCCTTGACCACCACCAGGCACAGGTCTGGCTCGAGTTGTTCACGGATCCCGACAGTCAGCTACCGACCCTCGAGATCCTCGACGACGGCCCCGGTGTGGCCCCGGACCATCAAGCGCAATTGTTCGAGCCTTTCTTCACCACCAGCCACCAGGGCACTGGCCTGGGGCTCTACCTGTCCCGCGAGCTGTGCGAATGCAACCAGGCCCGCCTGGACTTCAGATCACGCCAGGGCGGCTGCTTTCGCATCACCTTTGCTCACGGACGAAAACAAGGTTGAACATGAGCCCACGGCCAAAAGTCCTGATCGTCGACGACGAGCCGGACATCCGCGAACTCCTGGAAATCACCCTGGGACGGATGAAGCTCGATACCTACTGCGCCCGCAACGCTGGCGAGGCCCTGGCCCTGCTCCAGCGCGAGCCATTCGACCTGTGCCTGACCGACATGCGCCTGCCGGACGGCAGCGGCCTGGAGCTGGTGCAACACATCCAGCAACACTACCCACAAGTCCCGGTAGCCATGATCACGGCTTTCGGCAGCCTCGACACAGCAATCAATGCGCTGAAGGCCGGTGCGTTCGATTTCCTGACCAAACCGGTGGTCCTGACCCGATTGCGAGAACTGGTGACCAGCGCCTTGCTGCTACCTGTTCCTGGTAGCGCCATTGATCGTCGCTTGCTGGGCGAGTCACCGCCCATGCGCGATCTGCGCAAACAGATCGAAAAACTGGCTCGCAGCCAGGCACCTGTGTACATCAGTGGCGAGTCTGGCAGTGGCAAGGAGCTGGTCGCCCGCCTGATTCATGAGCGAGGACCACGGGCCAGCCAACCTTTTGTCCCGGTCAATTGCGGTGCGATTCCAACTGAACTGATGGAAAGCGAGTTTTTCGGCCATCGAAAGGGCAGCTTCAGCGGCGCCATCGAAGATAAACCCGGTTTGTTCCAGGCGGCGCACGGCGGCACCCTGTTTCTCGACGAAGTGGCAGACTTGCCTCTGCCGATGCAGGTCAAATTGCTGCGAGCCATCCAGGAGAAAGCGGTACGCAGCGTCGGTGGGCAACAGGAGGTGGTGGTCGATGTGCGGATACTCTGCGCCACCCACAAGGACCTTGGCGCCGAAGTCGCTGCCGAACGCTTTCGCCAGGATCTGTACTACCGCCTGAACGTGATCGAGCTGCGGGTTCCGCCGTTGCGCGAGCGCCGTGACGACATCGAGCCTCTGGCCAGCCACATGCTCAAGCGCCTGGCTGCAGACAGCGGGCAGCCCGCGGCAAAACTCCACCCGAATGCGCTCGACACCCTGAAAAACTACCGTTTCCCGGGCAATGTGCGCGAACTGGAGAACATGCTCGAACGGGCTCATACGTTATGCGAAAACAAGCTGATCGAGGCCAGCGACCTGCGCCTTGCCGAGGGTAACTGTGCTGCCGAAGGGGGCGCGCCGGACCTCACGCAGATCGATAACCTGGAGGCGTACCTGGAAAACGTTGAACGCCAACTGCTTCTCCAGGCACTGGAAGAGACCCGCTGGAACCGCACGGCAGCGGCTCAGCGGTTGAATCTTTCATTCCGGTCGATGCGTTATCGACTCAAGAAGCTGGGCCTGGATTGAGGAAACTGGTTTCAGATCCGCCCGGTTGGCGCATACGGCGCCGGATCGATGATCGGCGCCCTGCCCAGCATCACATCGGCAAATAACTGGCAAGACGCAGGCGCCAGCACCAACCCATTACGGTAGTGCCCGCAGTTGAGCCAGAGCCCATCAAAACCTGGCACCGGCCCAATATAGGGAATGCCCTGCGGCGAGCCTGGCCGCAAACCGGCCCAATGCCCCACCACCTCGGCGTCGGCCAGCGCCGGAATCAACTCCACGGCCGAGGCCTTGAGGCTTTCCAGGGCCGATTCGGTAGGCGTCTTGTCGTAGCCTTCATGCTCCAGGGTACTGCCAATCAGGATGTGCCCATCGCGCCGCGGAATGGCATAACGCCCTTTGGCCAGGACCATGCTCGGCAGGAAGTCCGCTGCGCACTTGTAGAGGATCATCTGCCCCTTTACCGGTTCGACCGGCAACTCAAGGCCCAGGCTCTTGAGCAGATCACCGCTCCAGGCGCCGGCGGTCAGCACCACTTGATCGCCTTGGATCGCACCTGTGGAGGTCTGCACGCCGACTATTTTTTCGTCTTGCCGAATAAACCCGCTGACTTCGCACTGCTCATGAATCGTCACGTTCGCCAGCGCCTGCAATGCCGCCTTGAGCGACTTCACCAGACGCGGATTGCGCACGTTGGCCACGTCGGCCATGTAGATCGCCCGGGAAAAACCACCGCCCAGCACCGGCACCGCATCGTGGGCCGCCGAGATATCCACAGCCCGCAGCGGCCGGCCCTCGCGCGCGGCCCAGGCCAGCGCCTCGGCCTCATCGTCCAGGTCCAGCCAGTACAGGCCGGTGGTATGCACCTCGGGATCGATTCCAGTGGCCGCAAACAAGCGCTCGCCCAGCTGTGGATAAAAATCCTGGGACCAATGCGCCAGCGCGGTCACCGCCGGGCTGTAGCGCCAGGGATAGAGCGGCGAAACGATGCCACCGCCGGCCCAGGACGATTCCTGGCCGACGTTCGATCGATCCAGCAGCACCACACTCTGCACCTGGGACGCGAGATTGAATGCGGTCAGCAGCCCGATTACCCCACCACCGACGATCACCACTTGCTGTTGCCTGGTCATGTTCTGATCCAACCGTTCAATAGACAGGGGCGCAAAGGGCGCCCGAAAAGGAAACTCAGCGACCCCAGCAATCCTTGGTGGTCAGGCCGTCCGCCGCATTGACCATGCTTCTGACGCCGGTGTTGGTAAGGGTGAAATCACCACACTTGTCCGTGGCCATGCCCGTGCCAGGTTTGCGCACTGCCGTCAGCAGGAAGGTCTGATCCGTCAGGGTCGGGGAAATGCTGTAGTAATCATTGCCGGCACTCAGGTCGGTGGCATTGGTGTAGACGTTATTCTTTGAATAGAAGCGCTCGAGGATCTGCGCCTGTTCCGAGAGCAGACCGGCGACTTCAGTGCGACGCCCCTTGTTCACGTACTCGGTGAGGCTCGGATAGCCAATGGTGATGACGATCCCGATGATCGCAATCACGATCATGATTTCAATCAGGGTAAAACCGCGGTTGGATCTGCGCATGCCTAAACTCTCACTTACTGTATTTGTCGCCACATGATGCGACGGCTGCCGCCGCCGGATTTTTCCACCAGCGTGGAGATACCGCCACTGGAATCGTTCACGATCTTGCGTGTCGCGCCATTGACGATGGCGTTCAGGGTCGGCATCACGCCGGTAAAGACCACGCCGCTGGACAGCGTGTCGGTGCTGTCGACCACGGCGTCGCCGTTGGTGTCGAGCACTGCGTAATTGAGCATCTTACCGCTGAACGCATCGAGTTCGACCAGTTTGCCGCTACCGAAGCCGGCGCAAGGGTCGGAGGTGTCCACGCTGGCCGTGGTAAACACGATCCGTCCGAGCACCAGGCTGGCCTGGCTGATCACCCGCTCACCGGTCAGCGCGTTGTTATACCGCAGTGGCAAATACCAACCCTTTTGCGTCGGGTAGGTCACCTCGTTCTGGCTGGTGGTGATGGACTGCCCCGATTCTCCCGAAACCACCCCGGTCACTGCCTGGGCCTGCAGGCTGGAGGGAGTGATCTGTCCGGAGCCACCCTCCGCGTCCCACACCGCGTAGAACGCTTGCAGCTCCTTGTTGGTCCTGTCCGTCGTCTCGTTGAATTTACCGGTGCCGAAAAACACCATCTTGCCACCCCGGGCGTTGTCTGCCAGCAATGGCTGTGCGGTGATGGGCTGGGTAGCGCCGCCGGCGGTGGTGAACAATGGCTGGCCGGAGAATGCGATGCCCCAGGCGTTCGGGGTGGCGCCACTGAGGTCAAACTTCCAGAGCCGCCCCTTGAGGTCGCCGCCATAGGCGGCCTGCACCACATTCTGCGAGTTCACCCTGAGCTTCACCGAAGACAAACCGTTAGTGGTTTCGCTGCTGTCGACCACGACTTTCTTGATCAGGCTGCCGTCGCGAATGTCCACCACGTACAACGCCGCCACCCCGGAGTAACTGCCATAGCCGTTGGCAATGAACGCAGCCCAGCGCCCATCCGCCAAGCGTGCCACCTCCGGACGGGCGTAGGCATAACCCAGGTCATTAAAAGCGTTCGCTGCACTGGCAGAGGCCGGCGCGCTGATTTCCCACAGGGCCTTCACAGCATTGCCCGCCGATGCGTCGAACAACTGCAGTGCATAGAAGGTTCGCCCGCCCGCCCCCGTTCCGCCCAGGGCGAGGGTCTTCCAGGCACTGTTCAGCTGGGCATCGAACACGCCCACCTGCCCATCCACCAGGAACTTGTGGCCGACGCCGTTGATGTACGCGGGATCGGCGATGTAATGCAAGGACGGCAGCACACTGGCAGGCATGTAGGCGTAGCGCCGGGCACCGTTGGCGGTATTGATGATGCTGACGAAACCGTCGTTGGCGTTGACCACGAGGCTGGCATGCATATTGGCTGCCTTGGTCGCCAGGTACGTGCTGTAGGAGGTATCCCCCGACAAATCCGCTGCGGTTTGATCCGAAGGCGCCGCCAGCACCAGCGGCGAGTTGACGATGTCGCCCAGCAATACAGGGCGCACTTTCAGGCCGGCCTTGTTGCTGCCCTTGCTCCACTCCAGCAAATCGCTGCCCGTAAGGCCGCTGGGCAAGCCCAGGCTGAGAACGCTTTGCTGGTCCGCAGACACGTTGGCGAAGGCCAATGTCACGGCGCTGTGGGTCTGGCTGTTCCATGATTGATAGGCCGGTGCCGTAGCGCCCGGCACGATCGCCGTATCGGTGGACCACAGCACCGAGGCGGTATCGACCGCGCCACTGGCGGTGAAGCCGTAGGCCTTGATGGTGCCACGCCAGTCCTTGGGGTCGTAGCTGGTCTGGAAATAACGCGTGGCGCTGGCGACACCACTGCCGCCGGAGCCGGACTTGGTGCACAACAAGGGCGAATCCGCAGGCGTGAAGGCATAGGCTGGAGCGGCCAGGAACAAGGTGCAAACGGCCCTGCTCAACAACCGCCAGCGCTGCGTGCGGCGTTCAATATTTCGCATAAATGCTCTCCACCACACTGCGCGAGCTGCCCGCAATGCCCACGGCGGTGATCCGGTACAAAGTCGCCGAGGTGTTGCTCGGCACGTTCACCGCTGCCACGCTGGTGCCAATGTTCTGCACGCCATAGAACCCGTTGCCGGATGCGATCCAGGTCACCCCTGAGTTGGAATTGAACCCGGCTGCCTTGAGGGTCGCCGATTCGGCAGGCGGGGCACACCGGGCAGTGCCACTGCACACAGGCAACGAATAACTATCGAGCTGCACCGCGCTTTCACCTACGCGCAACAGCGCTTCGGCAAGCTGGAACGACTGATTGCGCAAACCCAGGCTACCGGCCATTTTTTCCTGCAGGGTGGCGTTTTGCATCGATGAAATGCCGATCAGCGTCAGCAGCAACAGGAACACCAGGCTGACCAGCAGCGCCATGCCGCGCTGGGCGCAAGGTGCAACGCTCATAGACCCACTTTTCATGGCAAGCGGTTGCGCAAAGCGGCAACCACATTGAAGGTCTGGTCGCTCACCCGATTGTTCGGGTCAGTGAGGCTCAGGCTCAGGCGTACGCTGCGGATGCGTGTCGGGTCCGACGGGTTGCTGCTGTAACTGGACACCGCCGAATCGGCAGCCGAGCTGGCGAGGCCGAAGCTGACGTCGAAAGCACTGACGTTATCCACCAGCACTTGCTCGAGCGGCTGATCCCTGCCGACACCCATCTTCAGCTCACCGTTCTTCAAGCTGTAGATCAATCGGCGGATGGGAAATGCCAGTTGCCCCGCAGCAGGTGCATGCCAGTCGGAATACGCCGTCGCGCTGCTTCGGCAATCGGACACCACTGTCCAGGCCGGCGTCCCGCCATTACTGCCAATGTCCGACGTAACCAGGGTCAACTTGCGACCGGCGTTGTCCCAGCTGATCGGCGTTAGATGGCTGGCATTGAAGTCACCCGCTTTGCTGGCATCGGTGATAGGCCCCAGGCAGCCGAACATGCCGACCATGCGGATTTCCTGGATCATTTTGCTCAGCACGAAACGCGCGTCCTCCTGCATGGCTGCCGCGGCGTTCTGGCTGATGTAAGTATTTTTTGCGGCAATGAACACCTGCACCACCCCCAGCACCACGACCAGGCTCAAGGCCAGGGCGATCAGCAACTCGACCAGGCCGAAGCCGCGGCTGAAGCGGCTCATGGCCTCGCCACCGGGTCGACGGTCGCGCGGCTGGTGAGGACGAAACTGCGCCGTGAGTCTGCAGCGTTGGCGGCCCGCGAGTCGTCCCAGGTGATGGTGATGGTGTACACCCGCTGGTTCAGGGAGATGCTGCCGGTCGCCGTTTCGCCACCAAAACCGGCAATGTTACGGGTGAAATCGTAGAGGTCCTGGTCCCGGGCGACTTTCGGATTGCCCGAGGTAGGCGGTGTCACGGTGTAGTCGGCGGCAGCATTGGCGCGTATGCGATCCATCATGTCGTATGCGATAAAACTGGCCTGGCTGGTCATGCGCGCACTGTCGGTGTACTTCAAGGCATTCAATTGAACCGCCGCCGCGCCCAATAGCGCCACGCCCAGGAGCAGCAACGCCACCAGTACTTCGATCAGCGTCATGCCCTCCTGGGCACGCTTGCTCCATGGTCTCATCCGCAACTTCCACCCAATAGAATTCGTCCGTTCAAACACACATTCAGCGTCCTGCTTTGTGTTCCGAGCACATAGCTGATCACCACTGCCGTGGAGGGTGACGACAGCCCGCCCAGGTTATTGAAATCGATGGCCGTCACTCCGGAGGGTAGCGTCAGAGTCGCCCCGTTGCTCATCGGTGGAACAACCCGCAACACATTGGCCGGGGTGTCCGTACCGTCATACACCGACAACTCCCCGGTCCACACACTCGCGCCCGCCGTGGGTCGCAGCCGCGTGGTCAGGCCTCGGTCGATGGCTTCCATTCGGGCATAGTTCAGGGCACGTCGCAGATCACCCATCTCGGTGTCGGCCCTGGTGCCTTGTGTCGATCGGATGAACGCCGGGACCGCCAAGGTGATCAGGACCAGGAAGATCGCCAACCCCACCAGCAACTCAATCAGCGTGAAACCTTTTGAACGATGATCAACCGTTGCCCTTCGTTGCCGTCGGCTATACCTGCTTCTACTGGCGCAGGGATCGCGCGAGGCAGCATATTCCAGGGAGGGAGATTTCATGCGTGAGCAAGGTTTCAGTCTGATCGAATTGCTTATGGGACTCGCGATTGTCGGGATTGTTCTGCTCCTGGTCAGTCCGGCCTATGCAGGACTTAAAGAATCGAACCATCGCGAGGAGTCAGCTAAGTCACTCGTCAGCGGTTTGCGCAGTGCAAGGAGTGAAGCGATAGCCCGCGGCCAGGTCGTGATCATTCACGCCATCGAGGACGACTGGAGCCAGGGCTGGCGGATCATTCTGGATGTCAGCGGCAAGGGCCATGAGGACCCCGACAATCCGCTGCTGATCGAGCGCCGTAGCAGCATGGGCGTGGCGATCATCGGCAATCTGTATGTCGGGACGGCCGTACGCTTCGGTCCACTGGGTGGGCCGGTGGCCGGTGGTTTTCAAGCAGGGACATTGCATGTGTGCGCGGCACGCGAAGCGCAGAGCCAGCACCAGGTGGTACTGGCTTCGAACGGTCGCATCAGCCTGCGCAGCAAACGGGCCGCGCAGGCCTTATGCCCGGGGTGAAGGCTCAGAGCAGCGAACGGACCCGCAGTTCCTTGGGCATGGAGAACGTGATGTTCTCTTCACGACCGGCCAACTCATCGGCACCGGTAGCGCCCCAGGCCTGCAATTGCTGGATCACGCCACGCACCAGGACTTCCGGAGCGGAAGCGCCGGCGGTGATGCCGATGCGCTCGACGCCGTCGAACCAGCTTTTTTCCAGGTCTTCGGCACCATCGATCAGGTAGGCCGGGGTCGACATGCGTTCTGCCAGTTCGCGCAGGCGATTGGAGTTGGAGCTGTTCGGACTGCCCACCACCAGCACCACATCGCACTCGTCGGCCAGTTGCTTGACCGCGTCCTGGCGGTTTTGCGTGGCATAGCAGATGTCGTCCTTGCGCGGGCCACCGATGGCCGGGAAACGCGTACGCAAGGCGTCAATGACGCGACTGGTATCGTCCATGGACAAAGTGGTCTGAGTGACGAACGCCAGTTTTTCCGGGTTGTGCACCTGCAGTTCGGCGACATCCTTTTCGTCTTCGACCAGATAGATCGCACCACCGTTGCTGCCATCGTACTGGCCCATGGTGCCTTCGACTTCCGGGTGACCGGCGTGGCCAATGAGGATGCATTCGCGGCCGTCGCGGCTGTAACGGGCGACTTCGATGTGCACCTTGGTCACCAGCGGACAGGTGGCGTCGAACACTTTCAGGCCACGGCCGGCGGCTTCGGTACGTACGGCCTGGGACACACCGTGGGCACTGAAGATCACGATCACGTCGTCCGGCACCTGATCCAGTTCTTCGACGAAGATCGCCCCGCGGTTACGCAGGTCTTCGACGACGAATTTGTTGTGGACCACTTCGTGGCGGACATAGATCGGCGGCCCGAACACTTCCAGGGCGCGGTTGACGATTTCGATCGCCCGGTCCACACCGGCGCAGAAGCCACGGGGATTGGCGAGTTTGATTTGCATGCTGTGCCTCGTGTCTTGCGCGCGAAATTTCAGATCGTTACAACTCACTGTAGGAGCTGGCTTGCCAGCGATGAGGCACTTGGACTCACAGCAAGGCTTGAAGGCCTCTTCGCCGGCAAGCCGGCTCCTACAGAGAGGCGTTTACAGCGCTTTGACTTCGATGATCTCTACGTCAAAGGTCAGCGTCTTGCCAGCCAGCGGATGGTTGAAGTCGATGGTCACTTGCGCATCATCGAACTCTTTGACCACACCCGGCAATTCAGTATTGGCCGCATCGTTGAAGATCACCAGCAAACCGGGCGACAGCTCCATGTCCTGGAACTGCGAACGCGGGATGATCTGCACGTTTTGCGGGTTTGGCTGGCCGAAAGCGTTTTCCGGCTCGATGCTCAGAGTACGCTTGTCGCCGGCCTTGAAACCGAACAGCGCCGCTTCGAAACCTGGCAACAGGTTGCCATCACCGACCTTGAAGGTCGCCGGGGCCTTGTCGAAGGTGCTGTCCACCGTGTCGCCGTTCTCCAGGCGCAATGCGAAATGCAAGGTGACTTCCGTGTTCTGGCCGATGCGTTGCTCAGCCAATACCTGTTCAGTCATGAACGGCTTCTCCGGTTTTTTTACTTTTGAACATATCCAGTGCCAGCATGACAGCGCCTACAGTGATTGCGCTGTCGGCAAAATTGAACGCCGGGAAGTGGTGGCGGTTCTGCCAGTGCACCAGGATGAAATCGATCACATGGCCCAGGGCAATGCGGTCATACAGGTTGCCCAGCGCGCCGCCGAGCACCAGTGCCAGCGCAACCGCCAGCCAGGTCTCGTTACGCCCCAGACGCTTGAGCCAGACCACCAGCACGGCGCTGACCACAATCGCAATCAGGGCAAACAACCAGCGCTGCCAGCCGGAGCTGTCAGCCAGGAAGCTGAATGCAGCGCCGGTGTTGTAGGCCAGGGTCCAGCTGAAGTAGTCGGGAATCACCACGATCTGCTGGTACATCTCGAGCTTGCCTTCGAAGTAGAACTTGCTGGCCTGGTCGATGACCAGAACCAGCAGGCTCAACCAGAGCCAGCCCAGCCGCCCGAAGCGGCCAACGGCATTAGGCATAGTGACGAACCTCGCCAGCGCCGCTGATGTTGTCGACGCAACGACCGCAGATTTCCGGATGCTCAGGGTTCACACCGACATCTTCACGGCAGTGCCAGCAACGGGCGCACTTGGCGTGGGCCGACTTGACGATCTTCAGCTTCAGGCCGCTGACTTCGGTAACTACCGCGTCGGCAGGAGCCTGTACAAACGGCGCAACGCTGGCGGTCGAAGTGATCAGCACGAAGCGCAGTTCGTTGCTCAGCTTGGCCAGGTCGGCGCTCAGGGCGTCTTCGGCGAACAGCGTCACTTCGGCTTGCAGGTTGCCACCGACGGCCTTGGCCGCGCGCTGGATTTCCATCTCCTTGTTGACCGCAACTTTCACTTCCATGATGCGATCCCAGTAGGCGCGACCCAGCTCGAAACCTTCCGGCAATTCGGTCAGGCCTTCGTACCAGGTGTTGAGCATGACGGATTCGTTACGCTCGCCCGGCAGGTACTGCCACAATTCGTCAGCGGTGAAGGCCAGGATCGGCGCGATCCAGCGCACCAGCGCCTCGGAGATGTGGAACAGCGCGGTCTGGCACGAACGGCGAGCCTTGCTGTCGGCGCCAGTGGTGTACTGGCGGTCCTTGATGATGTCGAGGTAGAAACCACCCAGCTCCTGCACGCAGAAGTTGTGGATCTTCGAGTAGACGTTCCAGAAGCGGTATTCACCGTAGTGCTCTTGCAGCTCGCGTTGCAGCAGCAGGGTGCGGTCTACGGCCCAACGGTCCAGTGCCAGCATTTCTTCGGCTGGCAGCAGGTCGGTGGCCGGGTTGAAGCCGGTCAGGTTCGAGAGCAGGAAGCGCGCGGTGTTGCGGATACGCCGGTAGGCGTCCGCACTGCGTTGCAGGATCTGCTCGGACACCGCCATTTCGCCGGAGTAGTCGGTCGACGCGACCCACAGACGCATGATGTCGGCGCCCAGGGTGTCGTTGACTTTCTGCGGAGCAATGACGTTGCCCAGCGACTTGGACATCTTGCGGCCAGACTCGTCCACGGTGAAACCGTGGGTCAGGAGCTCGCGGTACGGCGCGTGGTTGTCGATGGCGCAACCGGTCAGCAGCGACGAGTGGAACCAGCCACGGTGCTGGTCGGAACCTTCCAGGTACAGGTCGGCACGCGGACCGCTTTCGTGGCCCATCGGGTGCGAACCGCGCAGGACGTGCCAGTGCGTGGTGCCCGAATCAAACCAGACGTCCAGGGTGTCACTGATCTTGTCGTACTGCGGCGCTTCAGCGCCAAGCAGTTCGGCCGCGTCCAGCTTGAACCAGGCTTCGATGCCTTCGACTTCGACGCGCTTGGCAACTTCTTCCATCAGTTCGACGGTACGCGGGTGCAGCTCGCCGCTTTCCTTGTTCAGGAAGAACGGGATCGGCACACCCCAGTTGCGCTGGCGGGAAATGCACCAGTCCGGACGGTTGGCGATCATCGAGTGCAGGCGTGCCTGGCCCCAGGCCGGAACGAACTTGGTGTCTTCGATGGCCTTGAGCGAGCGCACACGCAGGGTGTCGCCCGAGGTCGGCTGCTTGTCCATGCCGATGAACCACTGCGCAGTGGCGCGGTAGATCAGCGGGGTCTTGTGGCGCCAGCAATGCATGTAGCTGTGTTCGATGACGGTGGTGTGCATCAGCGCACCGACTTCGGTCAGCTTGTCGACGATGGCCGGGTTGGCCTTCCAGATGAACTGGCCGCCGAAGAATTCCAGCGAAGTCGCGTAGACGCCGTTGCTTTGCACAGGATTGAGGATGTCGTCGTTGACCATGCCGTATTTCTTGCAGGTCACGAAGTCGTCCACGCCGTAGGCCGGGGCAGAGTGAACCACACCGGTGCCGGCGCCCAGCTCGACGTAGTCAGCCAGGTACACCGGCGACAGGCGATCGTAGAACGGGTGACGGAAGTTGATCAGTTCCAGTTCTTTACCGGTGGTAGTCGCGATGACCGAACCTTCAACGCCATAGCGCGTCAGGCAGGCTTCAACCAGCTCTTCAGCCAGCACCAGCAGCTTGTCGCCAATATCAACCAGGGCGTAGTTGAATTCCGGGTGGACGTTCAGCGCCTGGTTGGCCGGGATGGTCCACGGGGTGGTGGTCCAGATCACGATCGAGGCAGGTTTGCCCAGCGATGGCAGACCGAACGCGGCGGCCAGCTTGGCCTCGTCAGCGATCGGGAAGGCCACGTCGATGGTCGAGGACTTCTTGTTCTCGTACTCCACTTCCGCTTCGGCCAGGGCCGAACCGCAGTCGAAGCACCAGTTCACCGGCTTCAAGCCCTTGAACACGAAACCGCCCTTGACGATTTCGGCGAGCGCGCGGATTTCACCGGCCTCGTTCTTGAAATCCATGGTCTTGTACGGGTTGGCGAAGTCGCCCAGCACGCCCAGACGGATGAATTCGGACTTCTGCCCTTCGATCTGTTCGGTGGCGTAGGCTCGGCACAGTTCGCGGGTCTTGTCCGCGCCCAGGTTCTTGCCGTGGGTCACTTCGACTTTGTGTTCGATCGGCAGGCCATGGCAGTCCCAGCCCGGAACATAAGGCGCGTCGAAGCCCGACAGGGTCTTCGATCGGATGATCATGTCCTTGAGAATCTTGTTCAGTGCGTGACCGATGTGAATCGTGCCGTTGGCGTACGGAGGACCGTCGTGCAGGACGAACTTCGGACGATCCTTGCCAATTTCGCGCAACTTTCCGTACAGGCCAATGCTGTCCCAGCGCTGCAGAATCTGCGGTTCGCGCTGAGGCAGGCCGGCCTTCATTGGGAAGGCGGTGTCCGGAAGGTTTAGCGTGGCTTTATAGTCGGTCATTTAAGGCTCTTCATTAGCGATTGGCGCTAGGTGCGACAGGGCACGGGCGGCGGCGACATCCGCATTGATCGCCGTCTTAAGCGCCTCCAGAGAGGCGAAACGCTGCTCTTCACGCAGCTTGTGGTGGAAAACCACCGTCAAACGCCGGTCATACAGATCGCCGGCAAAATCTAAAAGATGGACTTCGAGGTGGGCTTTGCCATCTCCCTGGACCGTGGGGCGAACGCCGATATTGGCGACGCCTGGCCAGGTCTTGCCGTCGATGTCGACGTTGACCAGGTAAACCCCGGTCAGCGGCACGCGACGACGCTTGAGTTGAATGTTGGCGGTGGGCGTACCCAACTGCCGCGCCAGCTTCTGGCCGTGCAGCACGCGACCGGCGATCCGGTACGGGCGACCCAGCAGCCGCTCGGCGAGGGCAAAGTCAGCAGCGGCCAGCGCATTACGCACCTGGGTGCTGCTGACGCGAATGCCATCGAGCTCGACGGTCTGCGCCGCTTCCACGGTAAAGCCCTGCATCACGCCAGCCTGTTGCAGGAAATCGAAATCCCCTACCCGGTCACAGCCGAAACGGAAGTCGTCGCCAACTTCAAGGTGTTGCACGCCGAGCCCATCAACCAGGATGGTATCGACAAATTCACTGGCGCTGAGCTTGCTCAGGCGCTGGTTGAAGGCCAGGCAAAGGACCCGGTCGACCCCTTCGGCGGCCAACAGCTGCAATTTGTCACGCAACCGGGCCAGACGGGCCGGTGCCGTGTCCGGGGCGAAGAATTCCCGTGGCTGCGGCTCGAAAATCACCACGCAGCTGGGCACACCCAACTCGAGTGCACGCTCGCGCAGCCGCGCCAGGATAGCCTGGTGACCACGGTGCACACCGTCAAAGTTGCCAATAGTGGCGACACAGCCCCGATGCTGGGGGCGCAGATTGTGGAGGCCTCGAACCAGCTGCATAACGCGCTTCTTGCTCATAAAGTGGTCGATTATAACCACACCCGGCGGCCGACGACAGGCAACACCGTATCCCAAAGTCATCGAGCCGACAAAAACGCCGACTCGCCCGTGTTTATCACTGCCCCGGCCTCAGCCAAGCGTCCTGCGGTTGAAGTCGCGCAACCGAAAGCCCATCAACACTAACATGCCGAAATACGCCACCACACCGGCAATCACCAAAGCGCCCAGGCGCAGGAAACGCTCAAGCATCTGGCCATCGCCCCAAGCAGGCATGAAGTGCATCCCGGCCAGCAATACCGCGGACATCACCGCGACCGCGACCACCAGCTTGGCGCCGAACTTCGCCCAGCCCGGTTGCGGCTGATACATCTGTTGCTTGCGCAGTTGATAGAAGAGCAGCCCGGCATTGAGGCAGGCCCCGGCACTGATGGCAAGCGCAAGGCCGGCATGGGCCAGCGGGCCGATCAAGAGCAAGTTGAACAACTGGGTGACCACCAGGGTAAAAATCGCAATCTTTACTGGCGTGCGGATGTTTTGTTGCGCATAAAAGCCCGGCGCCAGCACTTTGATCACGATAATCCCGAGCAAACCGACCGAATAGGCAATCAGAGCACGCTGGGTCATGGCCGCATCATGGGCATCGAATTGACCATACTGGAACAGTGAAACCGTCAGCGGCTCGGCCAGGATTCCCAACGCCAGGGCACAAGGCAATACCAGCACGAAACACAGGCGCAGGCCCCAATCGAGGATTCGCGAATATTCCTGGCGATCCTTGCTGGCGTAGGTCTTGGCCAGGGTCGGCAGCAAAATCGTGCCCAGGGCCACGCCCAGCACACCGGACGGCAACTCCATCAGGCGATCGGCGTAGTACATCCAGGACACCGAGCCGGCCACCAGGAACGAGGCAAAGATGGTGTTGATGATCAGCGAGATCTGACTCACCGACACCCCGAGAATCGCTGGCAGCATCTGTTTCATCACCCGCCAGACGCCGCTGTCGCGCAGATTCAGGCGCGGCAGAACCAGCATGCCGATTTTTTTCAGATGCGGCAGCTGGTAGAGCAATTGCGCCAGACCACCCGCCAATACCGCCCATCCCAGGGCCATCACCGGGGGATCGAAGTACGGCGTCAGGAACAGCGCAAAAATGATCATGCTGACGTTGAGCAGGGTCGGCACAAAGGCCGGCACCGAAAAGCGATTCCAGGTATTGAGGATCGCTCCAGCCAACGAAGACAGGGAAATCAGCAGGATGTAAGGAAAGGTCACGCGCAGCAGACTCGTGGTCAGCTCGAACTTTTCCGGTGTATCGGCGAAACCCGGTGCAGTCACCCAGATCACCCAAGGTGCGGCCAGGATGCCCAACGCCGTGACAAACGCCAGCACCAGCGTCAGCAGGCCAGAAACATAGGCAATGAAGGTTCGCGTCGCCTCATCGCCCTTCTGACTCTTGTATTCGGCAAGAATCGGCACGAATGCCTGGGAAAACGCCCCCTCGGCAAAAATCCGCCGCAACAGATTGGGCAGTTTAAAGGCGATGAAGAAGGCGTCGGTCGCCATTCCCGCACCGAATGCACGCGCAATGAGGGTGTCACGAACAAACCCCAGAATCCGGGAAAGCATCGTGATA
This sequence comes from Pseudomonas serbica, assembly GCF_028823535.1. GTDB lineage: Bacteria > Pseudomonadota > Gammaproteobacteria > Pseudomonadales > Pseudomonadaceae > Aquipseudomonas > Aquipseudomonas serbica. Next base: position 73,072 of record NZ_JAQIYM010000010.1, read on the forward strand.
GAGCTGACGGCGGCCAACGATTTGAGCAGATTCATTGAAAGAGTTTGTGCCTGTCGATAAACAGCAGGCGAACTACGCGCCTACTTATGCGATACTCCGCGCCGCAACAGCACAGAGCCAAAGCTCGCGAGTTTACAGGTCGCACGCTGGAAAGAAATATCCAGAGGTGTAGTACCTACCACTTAGCGGAACGTCTCAACCGCCCTTGACAAGACCTCAACTCATCGGCATGATTCGCGGCCTATTTTGTTTGCTATTTCCTAAAAAGTCTTTCGAGGAGCTCGACGGTGGCCAACTCACCTTCCGCCAAAAAACGTGCAAAACAGGCTGAGAAGCGTCGCAGCCACAACGCCAGCCTGCGTTCCATGGTTCGTACCTACATCAAGAATGTAGTTAAGGCCATCGACGCAAAAGACGCTGAAAAAGCTCAAGCTGCATACGTTCTGGCTGTGCCAGTTATCGACCGTATGGCCGATAAAGGCATCATCCACAAGAACAAGGCTGCTCGCCATAAGAGCCGCCTGAATGGCCACGTAAAGGCCCTGAACGTTGCCGCTGCTGCCTAAGCGACTCGTTCATTAAAAAGCCGACCTCAGGGTCGGTTTTTTATTGCCCGCGATTTGATGGGCACGCAAAAAAAACTGTGGGAGCGGGCTTGCTCGCGAATGCGCAGCGTCAGTCGACCTCAATATTGACCGACACACTGCCTTCGCGAGCAAGCCCGCTCCCACAGTTCTGATTGTGTGAAATTACTGAGCGTGAGCCCACGGCAAGATTGGAATCGCCGTCACCGCGTTCTGCGGACTGCCCTCGATCAAGCGATCGCTGTAGACCAGATACACCAGCGTATTGCGCTTCTTGTCGAGGAACCGCACCACCTGCATGGTCTTGAATACCAGGGACGTGCGCTCCTTGAACACCTCGTCGCCGTCCTTGAGCTCACCCTTGAAGCTGATGGGCCCGACCTGGCGACAGGCGATGGACGCCTCGGCGCGATCCTCGGCCAATCCAAGCCCACCCTTCACGCCACCGGTCTTGGCCCGCGACAGGTAGCACGTCACTCCCTCGACCTTGGGATCATCAAAGGCCTCGACCACGATGCGATCATTCGGGCCGACAAACTTGAACACCGTCGACACCTGGCCAATTTCCTCGGCCGATACCAGCAACGGCATCGCCAACAGCAACCCCAATAATCCTTTTGCCACGCGCATCAGGTATTCCTTCAGACCAGGATCAGGTTATCGCGATGAACCAGTTCCGGCTCCGCCATATAACCCAAGAGACCGACAATCGCCTCAGACGACTGACCGATGATTTTTTGTGCTTCCAGCGCACTGTAGTTGGCCAGCCCACGGGCAATTTCACGACCGTCGGGCGCCACGCAGACCACCATTTCGCCGCGACGGAAGCTGCCTTGGACCAATTTGACCCCAACCGGCAGCAGGCTCTTGTTGCCCTGGGACAACGCCGTCACCGCCCCCGCATCCAGCACCAGGGTGCCACGGGTTTGCAGATGCCCGGCCAGCCATTGTTTGCGCGCCGCCAGCATGCCGCGCTCAGGCGAGAGCAAGGTGCCGATGCGCTCACCCGCCTTGAGGCGATCCAGTACACGCTCCAGGCGACCACCGACGATGATCGTATGCGCACCGGACCGCGCCGCCAGGCGCGCCGCCCGCAGCTTGGTCTGCATGCCGCCACGCCCCAGCGCACCGCCGGTACCACCCGCCACCGCATCGAGCGCCGGATCATCGGCGCGCGCTTCGTAGATCAACTGGGCATCAGGGTTATTGCGCGGATCAGCATCAAACATGCCATCGCGATCCGTCAGGATCACCAGCAGGTCAGCCTCGACCAGATTGGCCACCAGCGCCGCAAGCGTATCGTTGTCGCCGAAACGGATTTCGTCGGTAACCACGGTGTCGTTCTCGTTGATCACCGGGATGACCTTCAACTCGACCAGCGCGCGCAAGGTGCTGCGCGCATTCAGGTAGCGCTTGCGATCAGACAGGTCATCGTGGGTGAGGAGAATCTGCGCAGTGTGCCGGCCATGCTCGGCAAAGCTCGATTCCCAGGCCTGCACCAAGCCCATCTGGCCGATTGCAGCAGCGGCCTGGAGCTCGTGCATCGCACTGGGTCGAGCAGTCCAGCCCAGACGGCTCATGCCGGCCGCCACCGCCCCGGAGGACACCAGCACCAGCTCGACACCCGCCTCATGCAAGGCCACCATCTGTTCAACCCAGACACCCATTGCCGCGCGATCCAGGCCCTTGCCGTCCGCCGTCAGCAAAGCGCTGCCGATCTTCACGACCCAACGCTGCGCACCTGTCACCTTGCTCCGCATCATCTTCAACCTTAGCTTGAGGGCAGCGCGACCTGGCACTGCCCATGACGTTATTCGTGGTTATTCGTGACCAACGATCGATTTCCAGATACTAAAACGCCGCTCGATTGAGCGGCGCTTAAGTCTATCGCAACGAATCAGTCACGCACGTAAATGATTTCTGGACCGTCTTCGTCATCCACATCTTCTTCATCCCAATCATCGTCACCGATGTCGTGGACCGACTTCACGCCGCTGCGACGCAGTGCACGCTGATCGTCCAGCGCCTGCAACTGGGCACGGGCTTCATCCTCGATACGCTGATCGAGGTCAGCCAACTCTTCCTTGTAGGCCGGGTCGTTAGCCAGTCGATCAGCACGATCTTCCAGGTAACGCATGATGTCATGACACAGGCGTTCGGTGTTCTGCTTGGCGATGGCCGAGATCACATAGACTGGACCGGTCCACTCGAGGCGATCGACGATTTCCTTGACGCGCTCGTCGTGCTCTTCCTCGAGGATCTGGTCGCACTTGTTCAGGATCAACCAACGATCGCGCTCAGCCAGGGACGGGCTGAACTTGGTCAGCTCGTTGACGATGACTTCGGCAGCGTCCGGAGCACTGGTATCGTCCAGCGGGGCCATGTCGACGAGGTGCAGCAGCAGGCGGGTACGCGACAAGTGCTTGAGGAAGCGAATCCCCAGGCCGGCACCGTCGGAAGCGCCTTCGATCAACCCCGGAATGTCCGCAACCACGAAGCTTTTCCAGCGATCGACACTGACCACACCCAGGTTCGGCACCAGGGTGGTGAACGGATAATCGGCGACTTTCGGCTTGGCGGCCGAGACCGAACGAATGAAGGTGCTTTTACCCGCATTCGGCAAGCCCAGCAGACCCACGTCGGCCAGCACTTTCATTTCCAGCTTGAGGTCACGCTGCTCGCCCGGCTTGCCCGGCGTGGTCTGGCGTGGCGCACGATTGGTACTGGATTTGAAACGAGTGTTACCCAGACCGTGCCAGCCACCATGAGCCACCAGCAGTTTCTGGCCAGCCTTGGTCAGGTCGCCAATCACTTCCTGGGTGGCAGAGTCGATCACTGTGGTACCAACCGGCACACGCAGGATCAGATCCTCACCCTTCTTGCCGGTGCAGTCGGTGCTGCCGCCGTTGGAGCCACGCTCGGCATCGAAGTGCCGGGTGTAACGGTAGTCGACCAGGGTGTTGAGGTTCTCGTCGGCCATCATATAGATGGAACCGCCATCACCACCATCACCGCCGTTAGGACCACCGTTTTCGATGAATTTTTCGCGACGGAAGCTCATGCAACCGTTGCCGCCGTCACCGGCTTTTACTCGAATCGATACTTCATCAACAAACTTCATAACAAACGCCTCTCGCCATACGGACGAGCCGAAAAACAATCAAGACATAAGACTCTTGCAAAAATGAGCGCAGCGACCCCAAACCACGATACCTACATCGTACGCCGACAGCCCATACAAACAGCTTTGCAAGAGACTCACCCCACAAACGAAAAAGCCCCGTCGCGAGACAGGGCTTTTCCAGCGATCGCGCAATTAAGCCGCGACTACGCTCACGTAACGACGACCGAAGGCGCCTTTTACTTCGAACTTGATCACGCCTTCGACTTTAGCGAAGAGAGTGTGATCTTTACCCATGCCAACGCCGTAGCCAGCGTGGAATTGGGTGCCGCGCTGACGCACGATGATGTTGCCTGCTTTGATAGCCTGGCCGCCATACATCTTCACGCCAAGGCGTTTGGCTTCTGAGTCGCGACCGTTACGGGTACTACCACCAGCTTTTTTGTGTGCCATGAGTTCAATTCTCCTAGTGAGGAATTAGGCTGTAATTAAGCCTGAATACCGGTGATTTTGATCTCGGTGTACCACTGGCGGTGGCCCATACGCTTCATGTGGTGCTTACGGCGACGGAACTTGATGATGCGGACTTTATCGTGACGACCTTGGGAGATCACTTCAGCCACAACGGTAGCGCCAGCAACAACTGGAGCGCCGATATTCACGTCGTCGCCATTGGCAACCAACAGAACGCGATCAAAGGTAACGGATTCGCCGGTAGCGATTTCCAGTTTTTCGATCTTCAGGTATTCACCTGGGGCGACTTTGTACTGCTTGCCGCCAGTAACGATTACTGCATAAGACATGGTATTTCTCCGATAATCCTGCTCACCCAGCTCTTTATAAGAAGAGGTATTGGCTGGCATGGCTGCATGGGGCTGGAGGCCCACTTGCAATTGCGTAAGGCAGGTGCTGCCCAGGAAGTTCAGGGTGCGCGATTGTACGCAAGGCACGAGCGCCTTGCAATAGGCCGTCCATCGCGCCTTGACACCTGCAGGCGTGGGTCCTAGCATGCCGCGCAACCCTTCTGGAGCAACTGTCGCTGATGCAACCCCAAGCTTTCTACCGCGCGGTGGCGGACGATTTTAGCGCCGTCGACGGCATCATCAAGAAGCAGCTGACTTCCCGAGTGCCGCTGGTATCGAAAATCGGCGATTACATTACCTCGGCCGGCGGTAAACGCCTGCGTCCATTGTTAGTGCTGCTGTGTGGCAAGGCCCTTGGCCGTGAAGGCGACGACCTGCGCCTGTTGGCCGCGACCATCGAATTCCTGCACACCGCCACCCTGCTGCATGACGACGTGGTCGACATGTCCGGCATGCGCCGTGGCCGCTCGACCGCCAATGCCATGTGGGGCAATGCGCCGAGCGTGCTGGTGGGCGACTTCCTGTATTCGCGTTCCTTCGAAATGATGGTCGAGCTGGGCTCCATGCCGGTGATGAAGATCCTTTCGCAAGCCACGCGCATCATCGCCGAAGGCGAGGTATTGCAGCTGTCGAAGGTCCGCGACGCCAGCACCACCGAAGAAACCTACATGGAAGTCATCCGCGGCAAGACCGCGATGCTCTTCGAGGCCTCGACCCACAGTGCGGCCGCCCTGGCCGGTGCGACGCCTGAGCAGTGCGAAGCGTTGCGCACCTTCGGTGACCATCTGGGGGTGGCCTTCCAACTGGTCGACGACCTGCTGGACTACAAAGGCGATGCCGAGACCCTGGGCAAGAACGTCGGTGACGACCTGGCCGAAGGCAAGCCGACCCTGCCGCTGATCTACACCATGCGCGAAGGTACGTCGGAGCAGGCTGCACTGGTGCGCAAGGCAATCCAGAAAGGCGGCATTGAGGACCTGGAGAACATCCGCGAAGCCGTGGAAGCCTCCGGCTCGCTGGAATACACCGCGCAACTGGCCCGTGATTACGTGGCCCGTGCGATCAAATGCCTCGATGCGCTGCCTGCCAGCGAGTATCGCGATGCATTGGTCGAACTCAGCGAGTTCGCAGTAGCCCGCACCCACTGACAACGAACTTCCCCTGTGGGAGCGGGCTTGCTCGCTCCCACAGGTTTGTCAGCACCACGCCCTCTCCCGCCTAAAACCCTATATAATGTGCGCTTTTAGCGATCCTGAATCCAAAGGAGCCTTAGTGAGCACGTTGCCACCCTGCCCGAAATGCAATTCCGAATACACCTACGAAGACGGCGCCCAACTGATCTGCCCCGAGTGCGCCCACGAATGGTCCGCCAGCGGTGAAGCCGAAACCGTGGCCGATGACGCAGTGAAAAAGGATTCGGTCGGCAATGTCCTGCAGGACGGTGACACCATCACCGTGATCAAGGATCTCAAGGTCAAGGGCACGTCGCTGGTGGTCAAGGTCGGCACCAAGGTCAAGAACATCCGCCTGTGCGATGGCGATCACGACATCGACTGCAAGATCGACGGCATCGGCCCGATGAAGCTCAAATCCGAATTCGTCAGAAAAGTCTGATTCAGCTGTATGCCAGCCCACGCCTTGTCGCGGGCTGGCGCTACACCCTACCCCGCCTCCCCGGACACCTCCCCGCAATAGCCAAACGCCAGCCGTTTTGACCTTACGCAATCTTTACCCTGAAAAAAGCCCAAAGCGGTCATAGGCCCTTGCTATTTATTTAATAGGAATTATTCTCATCAAACTCAATCAACGGAGATGAGAACATGACTTATTTGATCGATGCCTGGCTGGACCGCCCACACCCCTACCTCAGGATCCTGCATCGGGAAACCGGGGAAGTCTGTGCCGTGCTGGAAGAGGAAGCCTTGAACGAACTGCAGGATCAGGGTGACCTGGACGTCAATGGGTTGAGTTCCAGCGAGCCGGTAGTGCTCAAGGAAGTGGTGCGCAACCTGTTCCTGTTCTGCTATGCCCGGGCGTTGCGCCCGACCAATGAGCTGCAGCACAAGATCGAAATATGAAAATCGTTAAACCTGCAGGAGCGGGCTTGCCAGCGAAAGCGGTGTGTCAGGCAACGTATTTGTCGACTGAACCAACGCCATCGCGAGCAAGCCCGCTCCCACATTAGCCCGAGGTCATATCGGGCCGGGCATTACAGTACGTCCAGCAGCTCGACGTCGAACACCAGTACGCTGTGCGGCGGAATGCTGCCAACGCCTTGAGCGCCGTAAGCCAGTTCGCTCGGCACGTACAGGCGCCATTTGCTGCCGGCATTCATCAGTTGCAGGGCTTCGGTCCAGCCAGCGATCACGCCGCCAACCGGGAATTCCGCAGGCTGGCCACGCTCGTAGGAGCTGTCGAACACAGTGCCGTCGATCAGGGTGCCGTGGTAGTGAGTACGCACGGTGTCTTCACGGGATGGCTTGGCGCCTTCACCGGCAGTCAGTACTTCGAACTGCAGGCCGGAAGCCAGGGTGGTGATGCCCTCACGCTTGGCATTTTCAGCCAGGAACGCCAGGCCTTCGCCAGCGGCCGCTTCAGCCTTGGCTGCGGCTTCGGCCTGCATGATTTCGCGAATTACCTTGAAGCTCGCGGACATTTCTTCCTGGCCAACACGGCTTGGCTGACCGGCAAACGCGTCGGTCAAGCCTGCCAGGATGGCGTCCAGGCTAACGCCCGGTGGCGGGTTGTCGCGCAGCTGGTCGCCCAGCTGACGGCCAATGCCGTAGCTGACGCGGGTTTCGTCGGTGGACAGATTTACTTCGGACATGACACTGCTCCGCTGTGCGGACGCCTCGAAACAGGCCGTGCGTGCACAGCGCCTCCCGGAGCGCCCGAAACCAAAAGGGCCAGCAGACTAGCACAGTTGTCGTGGCGTTGATCAGAGGCGTCAGGCGATCGGCACCTTCAGGTTTTCCTCAAGATCGGCAACCAACCCGCACATTTCGTCATGAACCACGGTATGCACCAGGTTGAAGTGCAACTTTGGAAAGGAACGCAGCACATCCCGGGCATGCTCCACGGAGCGCAGACTCATCGTTTGGCCATGCGCATCGTTCAATGGATACGCCGCGCCATGCATACGCGCCTCCAGCAGATAGATCCCCCCCTCCATCGAGATCAGGTTCAGCTCATCGACCTTTCCGGCGACGGCATAGGCATTCAACTCTTGCAGGTTCATGAACGCACCTCACACAGTGGCGAGCCAACACCTTTACAGGGATATGCCTCGGCGCCTCAAAGCACAAGCCATAAACAACGCCGCCCGTCTGTTTTGCAACAGACGGGCGGCGTGCGAGGTACAGGTCAGCCGTGGCTTAGTGCTTGGTCAATTTATCCAGGTAACCCATGGCGAATGCCGACACTACAAAGGTCATGTGGATGATGACATACCACTGCAAATGCTCGGGATCGACGTTCTTGGCGTCCATGAAGATGCGCAGCAGGTGAATGGACGAGATCGCTACGATCGAGGCGGCCACCTTCATTTTCAGCGACGACGAGTCCATGGTGCCCAACCAGTTGAGCTTCTCCTTGTTGTCGTCGATGTCCAGTTGAGAAACGAAGTTCTCATAACCGGAAATCATCACCATCACCAGCAAACCGCCTACCAGCGCCATGTCAATGAGCGACAGCAGCACCAGGATCAGGTCCGATTCGGCCATCGAGAAGACGTTTGGAATGACGTGGAAGACTTCCTGGAAGAATTTCAGCGCCAGTGCCAACAGCCCCAGAGACAAGCCGAAGTAAATCGGCGCCAGCAGCCAGCGCGAGGCGTACATTGCATTTTCGATAAAGCGTTCCATTAAATCTCACATATGGACTGGAAATGGCCGCAAGTATAACAGCGGCTTGTAACACTCAGAAACCATCGGTAAATCCGCAACCTGCGCGTGTGTGTCAATTTTTTTCTGCTAGTGTCCAAACCATTGACAGCAAAATGACATCGGACAGGAAGACGGGAAATGGATGGGCGATTGCCTTTAACGAGTGCCGGGATTTGCCTGGCTTTGCTACTCAGCGCGTGCTCGCCCAGCGACGAGAAGCGTCAAGTCAGCCTTGAAGAAAAGACTGCGCAGTTCGAGAAGTCCCTGGACGCCATCGAGGACCCGAAGCTCAAGGATGCGGTAGCCCAGCTGGGTGGCTCGTTGCTGTTGCTCGAGCGTGCACAACTCAAACTCGACAGCAAACCTGTGGAAACCGAATACGGCGAAGACGCCCTCGCCGTGCTCAAGCACTACCCAACGCCACAGGCCTTGGTCGACACCTACATCAATGGCCTGTTCGTCCTGCACAAGGAATCCAGCTCCGACTACCTGACTGACCTGCAGCCGGTGTTCCCCTTCAACTTCAGCATCCCGGCGGCGTTCCTGTTTCCCCATGGCCTGCAATGGCAGTCGGTTACCCTGAGCAACAAACGGGTCATCGCCTTTCAACCGGAATGGTCGGAAACCGACCCCGGCATTCAACTGAGCCCGTCGAGCTCCAACCTGACCAACCCTGACGACCTGACGGTGACCTATCCGTTCATCGAAGGCCTGGACGTCGATATCAAGAACCAGCCACGACCGGTGAGCCTGCAAGGCCAGGTGGAAGTCATTGCGCCGCGCCGGCTCTACAGCTTCGACTTGACGAAAAAGGACATCGGCCAGACCCGCACCAACGACAACCTGAGCGTCACCTTGGTGAATCTGGCGGAGAACTACGCCGAAATCGAGTTCAGCAACAGCGCGCCGCTGGCGCCCGAAATCGCAGAAACACCGCTAAACCCGCTGATTGTCCAGGCCAGGGACGCCACCGGGCAGTTTCTCTCGCGCTCAGGCTCGATCAATGAGACCGCCGCACAAATTGCCTTCTACCAGAAACAACTGGCGAAGATGCAGCAACAGAAGCTCTGGAGCGAGTCGCTGGAAAAACAGCTCGATGAAGAGCAACAAAACTTCGAGAAACAACAGAAACGCCACTACTCCAAGGTTTATTTCAACGGGCCGATCGAAACTCTTGAGGTCAGCCTGCTGGATTTCTCGAGCGTTACGGTAACCCGCAAGGACTTGAACCTGCCGGTCCTGCGCTTCGACCGACGCACCACGGCGAAAACCATCCAGCCGCTGAACTTGCCGGTGGTGGTCTATGACGACAACGCCCCGACCTGGCTCAAGGGTGCGACGCTGACAGAGGAACAGCTGAAAAAAGGCGTCAGGATCAATCAATCGGTCGAGGACCCAAGCGCTGCACGCGTCGAGTTCACTCACCTGCGCACCTTCAATGATGAACTGCTCGGCACCTCTTTCAACCCTGGCGACAGCCCGGTCAGCTTCTTCACCGAAGACAGTAGCGGCAAGCGCGATGAGCCGATCGAATTGCCACCAGAGGCTTATGAGGTCGACCCCCTGCGCGGCACCATCACCTACGATCTGAATCTGTTTCCACAAACGCCTGCCTTTGTGGTCGGTTCCATCCCATTGTTTCTGGCCACCGTCGACAAGCAGACAGTCGAAGCCCATCACTTGCCCAAAGGTCTTGAACTCAAGGGCAATGCACTGGTGGTGGATTCCAAAGTATTTCCCGATCAGGACTGGCGTTTCTTCGCCAAGGATGACAGCGGCAATTACCTGAAGGAAATTCTTGCGGTCAGCCATGACGCGAGCACAGAAGGCCCTGCGTTATTCGCCGTGCATTACTTCTACGGGCAACCCACGCGCCTGGAAACCTATCAACGAACAGACCTCGCCACCGTGCAATACGGTTTCGAGGTCAAACTCGACAAGGCAGACATGTCCAGCCAGCCCCAATAGCGTTGTCAGTGCTCAGGCCGGAACTCGAAGCCACCCACGTTACGACAACGGCCACCATTGATTTCCCGTAACTGGGCTTGCAGATGCAGGCACCAGATCTGCGGGTCATCGGCCAGTTCATAGCCATGCAGGGTCAGGCTTTCAACGATGGTATCGAGGATGGACTCGGCCACGAAAGGGCCATGAAACGGGCCTTGGGCTTTGATGGCTGAAGGCTGTTCACCGGCCATTCCGGCGGCGAAGAGCAAGGTCCACATGCCCGTATCGCCAGCCAACGGCTTGATGGCGCATTCGATACGGGTCACAAGACCCAGGCATTGACGGGTGAGACAGAGGTTGCGCGACATGGCGGCGACCCTCGGTAGATCCGGTATTCAGCCTCCACGGGAAGGCTGTCTCGATCCAGTGATACTGTCGATATCCTTGAGCAGAGAATAGAGGAAAAGTCTGACTAGCACGTCAAGTAAGACCAGAAGGCGCCGAATGGTCATAGTGTGAATATTGGCGCCAGAGTGATGGCACTTTATTGAAATTCACAGAAGCAAATGTGGGAGCGGGCGTGCTCGTGAAAGCGTCGTGCCAGACAACATCAATGTTGAATGTCAGACCGCCTTCGCGAGCAAGCCCGCTCCCACAGTGGATCGGGTGAAGCCTCAGTTTGGTGTCAGGCCGGCTTGGCCTCCACCAGCGCCTCGACCGCCATTTCCTTTTCGGCCTCTTTCAGATCCTCCTCGCTGATCATCTCCGCGATCACCCGCAGGCGCTCCACCACCCGTGCGTTGACGCTGCCTTCAGGGAACTCGCCATTCTCATCGGGTTCGCCCGCCGGCTCGCCCACCAAAAGGCTCAGCGCCTCGTCAGCCTGGCGCACGGCATAGACATGGAACTGACCGGCGCGCACCGCCGCCAGCACCTTCTCATCGAGCATCAGCGTGGCGACGTTGGCATGAGGAATGATCGCGCCCTGCTCGCCAGTCAACCCGCGGGCTTCGCAGAGCCGGAAGAAGCCTTCGATCTTCTCGTTGACGCCACCCACGGCCTGCACTTCACCAAACTGGTTGATCGAGCCGGTAATTGCAAAACACTGCTTGAGCGGAGTTTTCGACAAGGCCGATATCAAAGTGCACGCCTCGCCCAGGGAAGCACTGTCACCATCGACGTAGCCGTAGGACTGCTCCAGCGCGATACTCGCGGAGATGGCCAGCGGAAACTCCTGGGCATAACGACTGCCCAGGTAACCGGTGAGGATCATCACCCCTTTGGAGTGGATCGGCTGGCCGAGGTTGACCTCACGCTCGATGTCGACGATGCCGCTGCCGCCCGGATACACCGTGGCGGAAATCCGCGCCGGTACACCGAAGGCCGAGTCGCCGACTTCCAGCACGGTCAGGCCGTTGCACTTGCCGACCGCCGCGCCTGCGGTGTCGATCAGGATGATCCCCGCCAGCATGTCGTCGAGAATCCGCGCCGACACGCGCCCGGTACGGGTGGCCTTGGCCTTGAGCGCACGCTCGATGTGACCGGCGTCGGTCATTTCATCCGAGGCCAGGTGACGAATGAAGTCCGCCTCGCTGACCAGCTGGAACAGATCGCCGATGCGCGCCGACAACCGTCCCTGGTGCTCGGCCAGGCGTGCGCTGTAGGTCGCCAGGCGTGCCACCGCATCGGCCGTCAACGGCGCCATGCCCTCCTCGGAAGTACGGGTCTTGAGCAACTGGGCGAACTGCTCCAGGCTCTCGTCGACCATCGGGATGTCTTCATCGAAATCCACCAGGACGCGAAACATTTCCTGGAAGTCCGGATCGAGGTCTTGCAGCGTGTAGTAGAGCTGGCGGGCACCGATGATGACGACCTTGACCTGCAAAGGAATGTGCTGCGGCGTCAGGGTGACGGTAGCAAAACGGCCCATCTCGCCCAGGGGCGATTCCATTTTCAGTTTGCGCGATTGCAGGGCGCGCTTCAGCGCATCCCACACGAACGGCTCGCTGAGCATTTTATCCGCTTCAAGGATCAGGAAGCCGCCGTTGGCCCGGTGCAACGCACCGGGTCGCAGTTGCCGATAGGTGGTGTAGAGCGCGCCCTGATCGGTGGTGTACTCGATACGACCAAACAGATTTTCGTAGGTCGGGTGCGGCTCAAAGACCACTGGCGCACCGCCGCTGAACGGATGACCGACCACCAGGCTCGGCGCGTATTGCTCCTCCAGCAGCTTGCGGGCGACAGCATCGGTCTTGCTGTCGTCGACCAGTTGCTCGACCACGGTCTTGAGCAAATACACTTGCATCGCTTGCAGGTAGCCGCACACCGCAGCGTTCTCGGCGTATTTCTCCGACAACGGCGACAGCAATGGCTGCAGGGCCAGGGTAATGGTTTCCTCGTTGAGATGGCGCAGTTGATTGCTCGACTCACGCTTCCATTGCGGCAGGCTGGCGAGCTCCTCGTTCAGACGCTCTTCGAGGTTGGATATATCCTCGTGAAAGCGCTCGCGCTCGGCTTCCGGCAACTGGGCGAATTCCGCCTCGTCCAGCGCCTTGCCTTCGAGCATCGGCGTGAAGGCGATGTTGCTGCTGTCGCGGTACAGCGCGACCTCTTTTTCCAGCGCCAGCCGCTCGATCACGTCCAGCGCCTTGTCGTAGCGCTGGTTGAACGCTCGGTCGATGGCGCTTTTTTTCTGCTGGTAGGACGGGTGCTCGAACACCGCCGGAAAGGTCGCCAGCAGGTTGTCGATCAAACCGTTGATGTCGCCGATGAAGGCACCGGCGGTGCCCGATGGCAACTCCAGGGCGCGGGGTTCGCGCGGCTCATCGAAATTATTGACGTAGACCCAGTCCGCCGGGGTCTGCAGGCGCTTGCCTTCGGCCTTCAGGTAACGTTTGACGAACGAGAAGCGACCGGTGCCAGGCTCGCCCATGACGAATACGTTGTAACCGGGGCGTGGCATGGCCACACCGAACTGCAAGGCTTCGACCGCACGTTCCTGGCCAAGCACACCGCGAAAGGGCTCCAGATCATTGGTGGTAGAGAAGCTGAACTGTTCAGCGGAAAACGGACGGGTCAGCGCTTCAGGCGCTAGACGCAAGCTGGCAGCAACAGGATCAGGCATCGGGCTTCCTTAACAATCAGGCGGGGCAGATAGCGGCATTCTGGCGCTGCCCATACCTCACTTGCAAGGCGCGCCTCATGGCAAAGCATAGACAAACCATCTGAGCCAGGCGGGCCGGGGTCAAATCAAGGTTTGCACTGAATATTCAGCAAAAAATCACGGAACCCCGGGAACGTGCCTAAACTCCAAACTGCGCGGCTGGACTAATAACCGGCCCAACTGGCATCAGATAGGCGCCAGCACCCTTGTCCATTGGTATGCACACAAGAGAATAAAGCTATGAAACGGATTCTTCTCGGTACTCTCTTCACCGCTGTATCCATCAACGCCATGGCTCAGGCGCCAGGCGGCCCGGATTGCGGTTGGGGCAACATGCTGTTCGAAGGCCAGCGTGGCACCCCGGCTCACTTCCTGGCATCCACCACCAACGGCACCTCCGGCAACGCAACGTTCGGTATGACTTCTGGTACCAACGGTTGCTCGACCAACGCGTCGCTGACCTATGGCGGCAAATCCTGGTTTGCCATGAATGGCATGATGAACGAGCTGTCCGAAGACATGGCTAAAGGTCAGGGCGAAGCGCTGACCACCTACGCCGTGGTACTGGGCGTGGCGCCGGAAGACCGCGCGCACTTCGCCGCCGTCACTCACGAGCACTTCCAGCAGATCTTCAGCAAGGCTGACGTGACCGCGGAAGATGTGCATACCAACACTCTGGCCGTTCTGAAGAGCGATCCTCGTCTGGCCAAGTACGCCACTCAGGCATAAGCTCGACCCGCCCGCTTCTTTCGGGAAGCGGGTTTTTATTTTTTTGACCCCGCCCTGCCTTGGGTCTTTGTTTCTTTCGACTTAAGTTGCCACTTATGCTCAAACGCCTTTCCTGGCTGGCGCTCTGTGTCTGCGCCCCGCTGTCCGCCGCGCCTCATATCGATCCTCAACGTTTGCAGCAGCTGGCCAACGACCCCTTCTGGATTTCCCTGGGTCATTACGAAACCGCCAAGCTCGGTGGCTGGCGCAGCTATGTCAGCGACAAAAAATTCTTTCTCGCCGCCGATGGCAACGAACGTCCAGACCATGAACTGGCGGCCACCGTGCAGGCGTTGTATGCCCCGGCCAGTGCAGGTGAACAGCATGCACAGTGCGTCTACCCGGCACGAACCCGCTGGCTGAAATCGCAGCTCAACCTGACCGACCTGCCTGCGCTTCCCTGCGCCGAGTTCAAGCAATGGTTCAAGGACGTCTCGCCCCACAGCGCGGTGATGATCTTTCCGGCGGCCTACCTGAACAGCCCGTCATCGATGTTCGGCCACACCCTGCTGCGCATCGATCAGGCCGATGTACAGAGCGACAAGACCTCGCTGCTCAGTTACGCGATCAATTTCGGCGCCTACATCGAGGGCTCGGACAACAGCATCCTGTACGCCTGGAAAGGCTTGATGGGTGGCTATCCAGGGCTGTTTGCGCTGGTGCCCTACCAGGAAAAACTCTCGGAATACCGCAGCCTCGAAAACCGCGACTTGTGGGAATACCGCCTGAACCTGACCCAGCAGGAAACGGCGCGCATGGTCGAGCATGTCTGGGAACTGAAGCAGATTCAGTTCGACTATTTCTTCTTCGACGAAAACTGCTCCTACCGCCTGCTGGAACTGCTGCAAGTGGCGCGCCCGAGCCTGCGCCTGACCGAGCAGTTCCCCCTGACCGCCATCCCCACTGACACTGTAAAAGCCGTGAAAGAAGCCGGGCTGGTGGAGTCCATCCAGTACCGTCCTTCGCGCGAACGCGAACTGCTAAGCCGTGCCGAGCCCCTGACCGATGAAGAACAGCAGTGGGTACTGAAAGTCAGCGCCGACCAGAAACAACTGCAAACAGCCGAGTTCAAGGCACAGCCCCGCGATCGCCAAGCACTGATCATCGATGCGGCCTATCGCCTGGAACGTTACCGCGCCAACGGTCAGGAGCGTGATCCGCAACGGGCGCAGCGCAGCTTTGAATTGCTTCGGGCGATCAACCAGAACCCCGCACCGGAACTGGACATCCCGCAGCCTGGCCTGCCCGAGGATGGCCACGAATCGCGGACCTGGCAGGCCGGTCTCGGCACCCGCGGCGACCGTGCCTTTGGCGAGTACGGCCTGCGCATGGCCTATCACGACCTCAACGATAACGCCGAAAGCTTTCCTCTCGGCGCACAGATCGAAATCCTGCAGCTGAAACTGCGCCAGTACGAAGGCAATGACTGGCAAGTGCAGCAATTGGACCTGGCGACGATACGTTCCCTGACCCCGCGCAACGAGCTGCTGCAACCGCTGTCCTGGCAGGTCACCGGTGGCCTGGAGCGGGTGCCGGGCAAGCATGACGATGAAACCCTGGTCAGCCACGTCAATGGCGGCGGCGGTGGCACCTGGCAACTGGCCGACGACACGCTCGGTTTTGCCTTGGGCACCGTGCGCGTGGAGCACAACAATGACTTCGCCGAGTTCATCTCGCCGGCGGCGGGTTTCAACACGGGCCTGCTGTGGAAAAACCCGCTGGGCAATTTGAGCCTGGAGGCAAAGGGCGACTTCTTCACCAACGGTGAAGTGCGCCGCAGCCTGAGCTTGAACCAGCAGTGGGAACTGTCGCGCAACCTCGGTCTGCGCCTGAGTGCCCAGCGCGAATTCAGCCACCTGGCCACGCCCGAAAATGAAGTGATGCTTGAGCTGAAGTGGTATCACTACTGACGCCTGTAGGAGCCGCGAGAGGCCTATCGCTCGCAATAGGTCGCTTCCAGACATCCAGTGAAACCAAATGCCTGCCAGCATGGCCAAAACCCTATTACGGGAGAAAACCATGAGCCGGGCATTCGTCAATGAAGATAACGCCGCTGCGCAAGCCGATCAGCCGGTCGAGCGGCAGGTCAGCACGCAGCCCAACTATGTCACTCCATCCGGCCTGAGCCAGTTGCAGGACAAAGTCGTCGAGTTGCAAACCCTGCATGCCGAGCAATTGGCCAAGGGCGACCAGGCAGACAAGCAGCGCCTGGCCGACCTCGAACGTGACTTGCGCTACTTCAAGCAGCGACTGAGCAGCGCCCAGGTGGTGCCCGCCGCCACTTCGACCGAGAACGTGCAGATCGGTAGCTGGGTGACTTTCGTCGATGAGAATGGCACCGAACACCGAGTGCAACTGGTGGGTGAGGATCAGGCCGATGCAGCCCGTGGCCTGATCAACTGGAGCTCACCGCTGGGTCGGGCATTGCTGGGCGCACATCGGCACGATGAAGTGCTCTGGCAACGCCCCGCCGGCAATCAACGGATAGAAGTGATGCGCATCGAAGCGGCTTAAACCACGCCCTGGGCGAGCATGGCGTCGGCAACCTTGACGAAACCGGCGATGTTGGCCCCCTTGACGTAGTTGACCTGACCGTTTTCTTCCCCGTAATGCACGCAAGCATGGTGGATCGACTGCATGATCGCGTGCAGCTTGCTGTCCACTTCACCACCGGTCCAGAGCAGGCGCATGGCGTTCTGCGACATCTCCAGGCCGCTGACGGCAACTCCACCGGCATTGGACGCCTTGCCCGGCGCGAACAGGATGCCGGCCTCGATGAACAGGTCGACGGCTTCGAGGGTGGTCGGCATGTTCGCGCCTTCCGCCACACAGATGCAGCCATTGCGCAGCAATGCACGTGCGGCATCGGCATCCAGTTCGTTCTGCGTGGCGCACGGCAGCGCAATGTCGCAGCTCAGCCCCCAGGGGTGCTGGCCGGCCAGGAACTCCAGGCCAAAACGACCTGCCAGTTCACTGATGCGTCCGCGCTGGACGTTTTTCAGTTCCAGCACGGCCTGCCATTGCGCCTCGGTCAGCCCGCTTTCGCAATACAGCGTGCCTTCGGAGTCAGACAGCGAAATCACTTTACCGCCCAGGTCCATGACCTTGCGCGCGGCGTATTGCGCAACATTACCGGAACCGGAGATCGCCACGCGCTTGCCTTCGACGGTGGCACCGCGACGCTTGAGCATTTCCTCGGCGAAGTACACGCAACCGAAGCCGGTGGCCTCAGGACGAATCAGGCTGCCGCCGTAGCTCGGGCCCTTGCCGGTCAACACGCTGGTGAACTGGTTGCTCAGGCGCTTGTACTGACCGAACAGGAAGCCGATCTCACGGGCACCGACACCGATGTCGCCAGCCGGCACGTCGACATCGGCGCCGATGTGACGGTACAGCTCGCTCATGAAAGCCTGGCAGAAGCGCATGACTTCGGCGTCGCTCTTGCCTTTGGGGTCGAAATCCGAACCACCCTTGCCACCGCCCATGGGCAGAGACGTCAGCGAGTTCTTGAAGGTTTGCTCGAAGGCGAGGAACTTCAAGACTCCCAGATTCACCGACGGATGGAAACGCAGCCCACCCTTGTACGGGCCGATGGCGCTGTTCATCTGGATACGGAAACCGCGATTGACCTGGACCTTGCCGTGATCGTCGACCCAGGACACGCGGAACACGACGGCCCGCTCAGGCTCGCAGATGCGCTCAAGAATGCCGGAGCTCAGGTAATGCGGATTGGCTTCAAGAAAGGGCCACAGGCTACGCAGCACTTCTTCGACGGCCTGATGAAATTCAGGCTGGTCCGGGTCGCGTTTTTTCAGGCGGGCAAGGAAGGAGTCGACGGATTCGATCATGGAAAAAGTCTCGGCAAATTTATTGTCGTTGGAATAATTGAGCCGGACTTTAACAAACCAATCGCGCACAGGAACAGCGCAGAATGTCGCATTTGTGAAATTAAATGGTGCACAGGATATAAATCAACCCTGTTTCCGCGGTGTTTTTGCACCCAAACAGGGATTCCAAAATCGAGTTTCGCACCATCAGTTAGCCCGCTTCCACAGGGGAACGCATTTCAAATGTGGGAGCGGGCTTGCTCGCGAAGGACGCGACTCGGTGTCACTGAATAGACGCACACAAAAAACGGAGCCCGAAGGCTCCGCTTTTTCATGCAACCACCCTGAAATCAGGCCAGTTTCTTGTGGCGTACCCGGTGCGGCTGGGCAGCAGCTTCGCCAAGACGCTTTTTGCGATCGGCTTCGTACTCGGTGTAGTTACCTTCGAAGAACACCGCTTGCGAGTCGTCTTCGTACGCCAGGATGTGAGTCGCGACGCGGTCAAGGAACCACCGATCGTGGGAGATCACAATGGCGGCGCCCGGGAAGTCGAGCAGGGCTTCTTCCAGGGAACGCAGGGTTTCGACGTCGAGGTCGTTGGACGGTTCGTCGAGCAGCAGGACGTTGCCGCCCTCTTTCAGGGTCAGGGCCAGGTGCAAGCGACCCCGCTCACCACCGGACAGGTCCTTGACGAACTTCTGCTGGTCGCCACCCTTGAAGTTGAAGCGACCCACGTAGGTGCGCGACGGAATCTCGTAGTTGCCGATGCGGATCTGGTCCGAACCGTCGGAGATCTGCTGGAATACGGTCTTGCTGCCGTCCAGGTCTTCGCGGCTCTGGTCGACGCAGGCCAACTGCACGGTTTCGCCGACTTCGATGCTGCCCGAATCCGGTGTTTCCTTGCCCATCAGCATGCGGAACAGGGTCGATTTACCCGCACCGTTACCGCCGATCACACCCACGATGGCGCCTTTAGGCATGGAGAACGACAGGTTGTCGATCAACACGCGATCGCCATAGCCCTTGGTGACGTTCTTGAATTCGATAACCTTGTCGCCCAGGCGAGGACCGGCCGGGATGTAGATCTCGTTGGTTTCGCTGCGCTTCTGGAATTCCTGCGATTGCATTTCTTCGAAGCGTTGCAGACGTGCCTTGGATTTCGACTGGCGGGCCTTGGCGCCTTTGCGCACCCACTCCAGTTCTTCCTTCATGGCTTTTTCGTGGGCCGACTGCTGCTTGGATTCCTGGGCCAGACGATCGGACTTGGCTTCCAGCCAACCCGAGTAGTTGCCCTCGTAAGGAATGCCAGCGCCGCGGTCGAGTTCCAGGATCCAGCCAGCGACGTTGTCCAGGAAGTAACGGTCGTGCGTGATCGCTACCACGGTGCCCGGGAAGTCGTGCAGGAAGTGCTCCAGCCATGCAACGGAATCGGCGTCCAGGTGGTTGGTCGGCTCGTCGAGCAGCAGCATGTCGGGTGCGGACAGCAGCAGGCGGCACAGGGCCACACGACGCTTTTCACCACCGGAGAGGTGTTCGACCTTGGCATCCCAGGCCGGCAGGCGCAGCGCGTCGGCGGCAACTTCCAGCTGGCGCTCCAGGTTGTGGCCGTCGCTGGCTTGCAGGATGGCTTCGAGCTTGGCCTGTTCGGCCGCCAGCTTGTCGAAGTCGGCATCCGGGTCGGCGTAGGCCGCGTAGACCTCGTCCAGGCGCGCCTGGGCGTCCTTGATCACGCTGACCGCTTCCTCGACCACTTCACGCACGGTCTTGGTCGGGTCCAATTGTGGTTCTTGCGGCAGGTAGCCGATGTTCAGGTCCGGCATCGGACGGGCTTCACCGTCGAACTCGGTGTCGACGCCGGCCATGATTTTCAGCAGGGTGGACTTACCCGAACCGTTGAGGCCGAGCACGCCGATCTTGGCGCCCGGGAAGAACGACAAGGAGATGTTTTTCAGGATTTCCCGCTTCGGCGGAACAACTTTACCCAGCCGATGCATGGTGAATACGTATTGAGCCATGGAGAACCTAGGGTCAGTGACTGATGAATGATTAGGGTGCAGGCGATGCCTGGCCAGACTGTGCGCGTCGTCCGCTTGAATTGCTTCAATGCGTGCGCGCTGAAAAAGCCTGATTCTAGGAGCTGGAACGCTCCCGCGTAACCGGCAAAGCTACCTTAATGACAGATGGCAGTCCAGCCGAGCGGGACTGGCACTTTGCCACAACTCAAGGCATGCTAGCCGCCCTTCGGGCGTCCGGCTTATAGTGCACGTCGCGCCAGTCCAGCCAAACCGCAGGATTACAGTTTGTCCAGTGTCCCTCCGTCCCTGATCACCCGTGCACCGACTGTTGCACCTGGCTCGCCCATGCGCGGCACACTCAAGGGCGCGTTGGCGATGCTCGTGTTACTGCTATTGGCATTGCTGTTCTGGCAACTCCTGGATCAATTGCGCGAAACCCAGAAGAACCAGCGCCAGACCACCATCGACTACACCGCCGACCTCGCCGCGCAAGTCAGCCTGAACATGGCGCTCAACGCGCAGATCGCGCTCAACCTGCTGCCGATTGTCGAGCAGCCGCAAAGCACCGACGAGCTGCAGGACCTGCAGCGCAAACTGCAAAAGTCCCTGCCCGACCTGCTGAGCCTGGCACTGCTCAGCCCTTCGGGAAGAATCCTCAGTGACACCGCCAGCGCCAGCGACGATGCCAACTATTTGGGGGAACTGGTCCGCCGCAGCCGCGCCCAGCCTCACTATTACAGCAACGCCATCGACGGCTCGCGCGTGGATCTGCTGTTGCATCAAACCAGCGGCAGCAACCGCGGCTATTGGGCTTTGCGCTTCAAGCCGACGTTCTTCGCATCGTTGACCCAACTGAACGATTCAGGGAATGCTCCGCTGTGGCTGGTGGAAAATCGCATCAATCACCAGATCATCAGCCGCGATAAGGCGCTGCCGCAGGTCAACCCGGGCACCTTGACCCAGGACGATGTGGCCAACAGCGTGCTGACCGTTGCGCTGAGTGGCAGCGACTGGCAACTGCGCGGGTTGTTCGATCGCCAGCGAGTGCTCGAAGAACTGCTGCCGGCCTTCATCGGCAAATGCCTGCTGGGCCTGGCCTTCTCCATGCTGCCGTTCATCGTCCTACTGAACATGCGTCGTCGTCAGCGCCAGCTGCACGAGGGTCGCCGACGCTACCAGGAGATATTCGAAGGCACCGGCGTGGCCCTGTGCGTACTCGACATGTCGGGACTGCGCAGCCTGTTCGACAAGGCCCAGCTGCGGCACGACGAGCAACTGCAAGCATGCCTGACGAACCCGGAACAACGCCGGCAGTTATTGCAGGAGTTGCGCATCACCGAGATCAATCAGGTCGCCTTGCAACTGCTTAACGTCAATACCTGCGACCAAGTCTGGAACCTGCTGATCGATGGCAACCCGGTTGAGGGCAGCGCCATCGGCAATCAGGTACTCGAAGCAGTGCACAGGCAACAGCAACAGCTTGAGCTGGAAATCAAACTCCAGGACGCCAGTGGTCGTGACCAGCACCTGTGGCTGGTGTTGCGCCTGCCGCAAAACCCTGACGACTTCAAGGCAGTGATCCTGAGCATCACCGATATCACCAGCCGCAAGCTCATCGAGCTGTCGCTGCAGGAGCGCGAAAGCTTCTGGTCCGACGTCGTGCGGACCGTGCCCGATCACCTTTACGTGCAAGACGTGATCAGCCAGCGAATGATCTTCAGCAACCACCATCTGGGCCAGACACTGGGCTACAACCGTACCGAACTGCAGCAGATGGGCGAGTACTTCTGGGAAATCCTCCTGCACCCTGAAGATGCCGACTACTACCGCCGTTCACGCAAGAGCCAGCGGCAAGACGGCTACAGCCAGTTGATGCAGTGCCAGCTGCGCTTTCGCCACCGTGACGGCGAATGGCGGCGTTTCGACATTCGCGAGCAGGCACTGGCCCGGGACAAGCACGACCAGGTCACCCGCATCATCGGCGTGGCCAAGGACGTGACCGAGCAGATCGAAGCCAGTGAGTCGCTGCGCGATAGCGAACAGCGCTACAGGATGCTCGCCGAAAGCATCAGCGATGTGATTTTCTCCACCGACAGTCGCATGGTGCTCAACTATGTCAGCCCTTCCGTGCAGTCGGTGCTGGGCTACGAAGTCGAGTGGATTTTCCAGAACGGCTGGCAATCGACCATCGCCAATCCGCAACAGTTGAGCGGCATTTATCTCCTGATGGATCGCGTCAGCAAGGCGCTCGATAAACCCGAACAACTGGCCCTGTTACGCAGCCAGGTGCAGACCCAACTGTTCCTGTTCGACTGCCTGCGGGCCGACGGACGCAAGATTCCTATCGAACTGCGACTGGTCTTGGTCTGGGACGAGCACGGCGCGTTCGAAGGCGTGTTGGGGGTAGGTCGCGACATCAGCCAGCAACGCCGGGCCGAGAAAGACCTGCGAATGGCCGCCACGGTATTCGAACACTCGACCTCGGCGATCCTGATCACCGACCCGGCCGGCTATATCGTCCAGGCCAACGAAGCCTTCAGCCGTGTCAGCGGTTATGCCGTGGAACAGGTACTCGACCAGTTGCCGAACATGCTCACCGTCGATGAGCAGCAGGAAGCCCACTTGCGCTACGTGCTCAAGCAGTTGAACCAGCACAGCACCTGGGAAGGCGAAGTATGGCTCAGGCGCCGCAACGGCGAGCATTATCCGGCCTGGGTCGGCATTACTGCAGTACTGGACGACGAAGGCGACCTGGCCAGTTACGTGTGTTTCTTCAGTGACATCAGCGAACGCAAGGCCAGTGAGCAACGGATCCACCGCCTGGCTTATTACGACGCCCTGACCCACCTGCCCAACCGCACGTTGTTCCAGGATCGCCTGCACACGGCGTTGCAAGCGGCCGAGCGACAGAAGTCCTGGGTGGTATTGATGTTCCTCGACCTGGACCGCTTCAAGCCGATCAACGATTCCCTGGGCCATGCCGCGGGTGATCGCATGCTCAAGGAAATGGCCACGCGCCTGCTCGGCTGCGTCGACGACGACGACACCGTGGCGCGCATGGGCGGCGATGAGTTCACCTTGCTCCTGCAACCGCGGGCCAACCGTGAAATCGCCCTGAACCGCGCCATTCACGTGGCTGAGCAGATTCTCGCCAGCCTGGTAAAACCCTTCGTGCTCGAAGGTCGCGAGTTCTTCGTCACGGCCAGTATCGGCATCGCGCTGAGCCCTCAGGATGGCAATGAACTGAGCCAGTTGATGAAAAATGCCGATACCGCGATGTACCACGCCAAGGAGCGCGGCAAGAACAACTTCCAGTTCTATCAGGCAGACATGAACGCCAGCGCCCTGGAGCGCCTGGAACTGGAAAGCGACTTGCGACATGCCCTGGAACAGAACGAATTCGTGCTGTATTACCAGCCGCAGTTCAGCGGCGATGGCAAACGCCTGACCGGCACCGAAGCCTTGCTGCGTTGGCGTCATCCGCGCCGCGGCCTGGTGCCGCCGGGGGATTTCATCCCGGTGCTCGAAGAGCTCGGCCTGGTAGTGGATGTCGGCGACTGGGTGATCAGCGAGGCCTGCCGGCAGCTCAAGACCTGGCACCAGGCCAAGGTGCGCGTGCCGAAGGTATCGGTGAACATCTCCGCCCGGCAGTTTTCCGACGGCCAACTCGGCACACGGATCGCCACCATCCTCAAGGAAACCGGCCTGCCGCCGGCGTGCCTGGAACTGGAACTGACCGAAAGTATCCTGATGCGCGAAGTCAGCGAAGCCATGCAGATTCTCGCCGGGTTGAAAAACCTTGGCCTGAGCATCGCGGTCGACGACTTCGGCACGGGATACTCATCGCTCAACTACCTCAAGCAATTCCCGATCGACGTCCTGAAAATCGACCGCACCTTCGTCGACGGTTTACCGTCGGGTGAACAGGATGCGCAGATCGCCCGGGCGATCATCGCCATGGCCCACAGCCTCAACCTGGCGGTGATCGCCGAGGGTGTGGAAACCCAGGAGCAGCTTGATTTCCTGCGTGAACATGGTTGCGACGAGGTTCAGGGGTACCTGTTCGGTCGGCCGATGCCGGCCGACACCTTTGAAGCGCAGTTCAGCAATGATGCGTTGTTCATGTTTGACTGAAATCTTCAGGTGAAGCGAGCGACGCCTTCGCGAGCAAGCCCGCTCCCACAGGGGACCGTATTTCAAATGTGGGAGCGGGCTTGCTCGCGAAGGCGCCGGCACAATCACCGCTGATCCCGTCATGAAGCCCACTTGTCTGCGACATGATGTCGTTTCATATGCCTTCCAAAACCCATTGGGTTAGAATGCCCCCCTTTTCCGCCCCCGATCCTTGAGGACCGCCATGTTCAGCCGTGATTTGACTATTGCCAAGTACGACGCCGATCTCTTTGCCGCCATGGAGCAAGAAGCTCAGCGCCAGGAAGAGCACATTGAGCTGATCGCTTCGGAAAACTACACCAGCCCTGCGGTGATGGAAGCTCAAGGCTCGGTACTGACCAACAAGTACGCCGAAGGCTACCCGGGCAAGCGCTACTACGGTGGTTGCGAGTACGTAGACATCGTCGAGCAGCTGGCTATCGACCGCGCTAAAGAGCTGTTCGGCGCTGACTATGCCAACGTTCAGCCGCACGCCGGTTCGCAAGCCAACAGCGCCGTTTACCTGGCCCTGCTGTCGGCCGGCGACACCATCCTGGGCATGAGCCTGGCCCACGGCGGTCACCTGACCCACGGTGCCAGCGTTTCGTCCTCGGGCAAGCTGTACAACGCCATCCAGTACGGCATCGACGCCAACGGCCTGATCGACTACGACGAAGTCGAACGCCTGGCCGTTGAGCACAAGCCAAAAATGATCGTGGCCGGTTTCTCTGCCTATTCGCAGATCCTCGACTTCCCGCGCTTCCGCGAAATCGCTGACAAGGTCGGCGCGTACCTGTTCGTCGACATGGCCCACGTGGCCGGTCTGGTCGCCGCTGGCGTCTACCCGAACCCGGTTCCATTCGCTGACGTAGTGACCACCACCACCCACAAGACCCTGCGTGGTCCACGTGGCGGCCTGATCCTGGCTCGCGCCAACGCCGACATCGAGAAGAAGCTGAACTCCGCGGTATTCCCTGGCGCCCAGGGTGGCCCGCTGGAGCACGTGATCGCCGCCAAAGCGATCTGCTTCAAGGAAGCGCTGCAGCCTGAGTTCAAGGCTTACCAGCAACAAGTGGTGAAAAACGCCAAGGCCATGGCCGGCGTATTCATCGAGCGCGGTTTTGACGTGGTTTCCGGCGGTACTGAAAACCACCTGTTCCTGCTGTCGCTGATCAAGCAGGAAATCTCCGGTAAAGATGCCGACGCCGCCCTGGGCAAGGCGTTCATCACCGTGAACAAGAACTCCGTGCCAAACGACCCACGCTCCCCGTTCGTCACTTCCGGCCTGCGCTTCGGCACCCCGGCTGTGACCACTCGCGGCTTCAAGGAAGCAGAGTGCAAGGAACTGGCCGGCTGGATCTGCGACATCCTGGCTGACCTGAACAACGAAGCGGTGATCGACGCCGTTCGCGAGAAGGTCAAGGCGATCTGCAAGAAGCTGCCGGTATACGGCGCTTAATCAGCCCGCTAAACCGTAGTTGAAAAACCGGCCAGCGATGGCCGGTTTTTTTTCGTCTGGATTAATTACCCACTGCTACGCCCGCTCAACCTCTTGCAACACAGACAAACATCAACTAACCAAAAAATCACTTAACCTGAAGCCGACTCCATTGCGAGAGTTACTAAATAAATAAACGAAAAGGACTTCAGCGTGAACAGTGATATTGAAAAATCTTTTACCGCCACACTTCAAATGTTTGACCACAAACTCAATCTGCTTGAACTGCTCCACGAAAAACCGGCGATGGCCACCGTGGGCCTGTTCAGCGGCGGTTTCTTTACCGGCAGACCGCAAACTTTCGACCACTCACACCTGCTTGGCATCCGCCCCAATGCGCAGGCCGGCGTGGTCAAGCCCTTGAAACTGCACTTTCGGCACACGGCGGATGGTTATCTACTGTCAATCAAGAACCCCGGCGAATATTACAATCGCTTGATAAGTCAAAGTTGGCAGGAAGTGTTAGGGGCCATGAATTCAGGCATTGATGATCCGACAGTTTTTACCCTGATCAATCATCAGGGCAAACCGATAACGCTCGCCGACATCGCCTCCCAACACTCGCCCATCTCGCTCATGACTGAAGACAAACGTTACTTGGGTGGACGTAAAGTAAAGAGCTCGCCTTATATCTATCTTGCGAAGACCGAAGAACGTTCAAAAATCACTTTCATCCTGAGTATTCTCGAACGGAAAGTTGCGCACACGACGAAATGATCCAAAAAGCGCGTCGGCTTGCTCATCGGAGCCGATGCGTTTTTTTCGATAACCCTCTAACCGCTCAAGATCGGGCCTCGCCCCTCAACTGGTAAGACCGGTCATGCCAATTCTCAATCTTTTACTTGCGATCACCCAAAAACAGCGCCTAGACTGCGCCTGCACTGGACATACCGGTAAGACCACAATAATTAAGTCCTGAATCCGATGCGCGCAGCGCACGGCAGCCAGGACACCGACCAGGATTCCTCCCATGCTCAGATGGTGCTCGCGTTCAATCTTTCTCCAAGTGGTTCTCGGACTGGTGCTCGGCATCGTCTGCGGGCTGACCCTTCCCGAATACTCCGCTCAGCTCAAACCCCTCGGTGACGGGTTTATCAAGCTGATCAAAATGCTGATTGGCCTGATCGTGTTCTGCGTGGTGGTCAGCGGCATCAGCGGTGCCGGCGACCTGAAAAAGGTCGGTCGCATCGGTCTTAAATCAGTGATTTATTTCGAAATCCTGACCACCATCGCCCTGGTGATCGGCCTGGTGTTCGCCTTCAGCACCGGTATCGGCAGTGGCGCGAACATTCATCTGGAACAGCTTTCCGCAGCCGACATGGGCGATATCGCCCAGCGCGGCCAGCACATGCACACCACCACGCAGTTCCTGATGGATTTGATTCCGACCTCGGTGATCGGCGCATTTGCCGATAACAACATCCTGCAAGTCCTGCTGTTTTCGGTGCTGTTCGGCAGCGCCCTGAACCTGGTGGGTGAGGCGGCGTCGGGCATTTCCCGACTGATCAACGAACTCAGCCATGTGATCTTCCGCATCATGGGCATGATCGTGCGCCTGGCACCGATCGGGGTATTCGGCGCCATCGCCTTTACCACCAGCAAATACGGCCTCGACTCGCTGCAGCATCTGGGCAGTCTGGTCGGCCTGTTTTACCTGACCTGCGTAGCCTTCGTAGCGCTGATTCTCGGCCTGGTCATGCGTCTTTCGGGCCTGAAGATGTGGCCGTTGCTCAAGTACCTGCGCGAAGAACTGCTGATCGTCATGGGCACCGCCTCGTCCGACGCCGTGCTGCCACAAATCATGCGCAAGCTTGAGCATCTGGGCATCGGCAGCTCGACGGTCGGCTTGGTGATTCCCACCGGCTACTCGTTCAACCTCGACGGTTTCTCGATCTACCTGACCCTGGCCATCGTGTTCATCGCCAATGCCACCGGCACGCCGCTGGCCATGACCGATCTGCTGACGATTCTGTTGGTGTCGTTGATCACCTCCAAAGGCGCGCACGGCATCCCGGGATCGGCCCTGGTGATTCTGGCGGCCACCCTGACGGCGATCCCGGCGATTCCAGTGGTCGGCCTGGTGCTGGTGTTGGCCGTGGACTGGTTCATGGGAATCGGCCGGGCCCTGACCAACCTGATCGGCAACTGCGTGGCAACCGTGGCAATCGCTCGCTGGGAAAAAGACATCGATGTGGAGCGGGCGAACAAGGTGCTTTCCGGCCAGGTAGGTTATACCTTCCAGCCGAGAAAACCCGTGGCCCCGGCCCATCAGCAGGAATTTTGAATGAACGCCGTGCCTGCTCCCGGGCAGGCACGGCCAACAACGTTTAGAGCTCATGGAGCGAACAGTGATTACCTCGTCGACCGTTGTAAATTCAGTCGTAGAAAAACTTCGGGCCGCGCTGGCCCGCGGTCAGTGGCGTTCCGGCGACATGCTGCCGGGGCAACGCGAGCTGGCCGAACAATTGGGCATCAGCCGCCCCAGCCTGCGTGAAGCCGTCACCGTGCTCGAAACCCTCGGCCTGGTGCGTTCCATGCCCGGTAAGGGCGTGGTGGTGCTGGAGGCCAATCTTGCCGACAGCCAACAGCACGACAGCGCGGTGGCCGCGGCAAGCCTGGAAGATGTTCTGCAGCTGCGCTACACCCTTGAGCCGTTCATCGTGGGCTTGGTGGCGCAATCGATCAGCAGCAAGGAAGTCGGGCAACTGCGCCTGACCCTGATGGACATGCGCGAAGCCCTGGAGGCCAACGACAGTGAAGCCGGAGTGAGCGCCTACATCGCGTTCCACGAAGAACTCTTCACCCTGACCTCGAACCCGATCTTCCAGAGCGTGGTCCAGCAGACCAGCAATGCCCTCAAGCAAAGCGCCCAAGTGCTGCGCAACTCCCCGGAACATCTGGCTGAACGCCTGGAGGAAAATGAAGCGGTGGTACGGGCGATCCGCAGCAAGAACAGCGCCCAGGCCAGTGCCGAGATGCGTCGGCACATTCTTCGCGAAGGCCAGCGGATGGGCATTGAACTGAACATCCCGGAAGACAACCTCGGCAGTTGAACCCTCTTTGAACCGGAGAAAGGCCATGAACAGCTTCGTTTCAGCGCAAACGCTTACCACCCTGCCCTTTCCACCGGCGGCGGATGATCTGTACTCGCGGGTCCTCGACGCCATTCTTGAACAGCGCATCCATGAAGCCAGTCGTTTTACCGAGGAAAGCCTGGCGCAAATGTTCGGTGCCCGACGCAGCGACATTCGCAACGTGCTGACGCGACTGTCCCATCAGCAGATCATTATTCTGCGGATCAATCATCGTCCCCGCGTCGCGGCGCTCGGTGTCGATCAGGTTCGGCAAACGCTGCATGCCCGGCGACTGACCGAACTCATGCTGGTGAGGCTGACCTGCCAGAGGCCCTGCACGCATGCCTTGAAGCGCCTGCGCACGCTGGTCGATAGTGAGCGTCAATGCGCCGAGCGTGGCCGGGCGATTCGTTTGTCGGGGGAGTTTCACCTGCAGCTGGCAGAAATGGCGGGCAACGCTCCGTTGGCGCATTTTCTCGGCAGTCTCGTGCCTCTGACCTCCTTGGCGATTGCGCAGTTTGATGCATGCGTAGAGAACAATTGCGGCTGGCAACTTCACGAGAAAATAGTGGACGCGATAACGCGCATGGATACCGCGATGGCCTTGGCACTACTGAATCGTCATCTGGACCATCTGGAGGCGGCGTTGCTGAGCGCTCGACCGCTACCCCGTCAGGATCGTATTGCCGGTTAGCTCGCTGCCACTCGGGCGAACCCCTGGCGAATCTTGTCCTGCGGCAAATCATCGGCAATGAACACAATCACGCTTTCACGGGTTTCATCGGCAGCCCACTCCGTGTCCCAGTCGAAACCGTAGAGCTTCAGCACCCCCTGGAACACCATGCGGCGCGGCTCGCCGAGAATGTTCAATACACCTTTGTAGCGCAACAGTTGCTTGCCGTGCTCCTCCAGCAGCTCGTTCATGAACTCGCTGAGCTTGTCGATATCCAGCGGTTTGTCGGTGCGCAGCACCAGGCTGGAAATACGGTCGATGGACGGGGCCTGGCTGACCGGGCGCAAACTCACGCCGCCGCCCAGATCGGCGTTGAGATTGAAACCACGCACGTCGAGCAGTTCGGCCAGGTCGATCTTGCCGTGATCGACCACGCGGATGGGCGCTCGGCGATTGATACGGGTCAGGCGTTCGCTCAATGCCGTGAACGCAGGTTCGTCCACCAGATCACGCTTGCTCACCAGCAGCCGATCGGCAAAACCGATCTGCGCCTGGGCGATGGTCTGGGCCAGATGCTGTTCGGCGTGCGCCGCATCCACCAAGGTGATGATGCCGTCGAGGATGTAGCGCTCGCGCAGCTCCTCGTCGATGAAGAAGGTTTGCGCCACCGGAGCCGGGTCCGCCAGGCCGGTGCATTCGATCACCAGCCGGTCGAAGGCGATGTCTCCACTGTCGAGGCGCTCGAGCAACAGATACAGGGCCTTGGTCAGGTCGGTGTGGATGGTGCAGCAGACGCAACCGTTGGACAGCGTCATGACCTGTACCGGTTCGTCACCCAACAGTTGGGTGTCGATGCCGGCGTCGCTGAATTCATTTTCGATCACGGCGATTTTCAGGCCGTGCTCGGCTTTGAGCAGGTGGCGCAACAGCGTGGTTTTGCCGGCACCGAGGAAGCCGCTGAGGATCGTTACGGGGATTGGGGCTGACAAAATAAGGTCTCCCGGACGCAAAAAAAATTGTAGGAGCCCGGCTTGCCGGCGAAGGCGTCCTGAAGATCGCTTCCGCCGGCAAACCGGCCTCCTACAGTGGTGTGTTGCCTAGGCGTGGTGCATCAACAACACTTCGGCCCACCCTTGCCACCGTAACGAGCCTCCTGGCGTTCCCGAAAGAACATCTCGTAGCTCATCACCGGTTTGTCAGGGTGCTTGCTTTGCATATGCTCGACGTAGTTGTCGTAGTCGGGCATGCCGACCATCAGGCGCGCGGCCTGGCCGAGGTATTTACCGAGGCGACTCAAGTCATTGAACATGCTGCAATCCTCTGGTTACGCATCCGGCAGCACCTGGAAAGGCGATTCTTTGTCCGTACGATCTTTTGTACCCCAGGCGGCAATACCGACCTTGAGTGCATAGAACAGGATGCTGAACACCACGAACAGGAACAGCGCAGTCAGCGTGGCGTTGGTGTAGGCATTGAAGATCACGTGCTGCATCTGGGTGATGTCCTTGGCCGGGGCGAGGATCTGGCCGTTGGCCAAGGCATCGCTGTATTTTTTCGCCAGCGACAGGAAGCCGATCGCCGGGTTGGCGTCGAACAGCTTGATGAAGCCCGCAGTCGTGGTGCAGATCAGCAGCCACAACGCCGGCAACAGGGTGACCCAGACATAACGCTGGCGTTTCATCTTGATCAGCACCACGGTGCCGAGCATCAGCGCGATACCGGCCAGCATCTGGTTGGAAATACCGAACAGCGGCCACAGGGTATTGATACCACCCAACGGATCGATCACACCCTGATACAGCAACCAGCCCCACATGGTCACGCAGCCGGCAGTGGCGATCAGGTTGGCGGTCCAGGATTCGGTGCGCTTGAGCGATGGCACGAACGAGCCGAGCAAGTCCTGCAGCATGAAACGCCCGGCACGGGTGCCGGCGTCCACCGCGGTCAGGATGAACAGCGCTTCGAACAGAATCGCGAAGTGGTACCAGAACGCCATGGTGTTTTCACCCGGCAGCACACTGTGCAGGATCTGCGCGATACCGACCGCCAGGGTCGGTGCACCGCCGGCACGGGCCAGGATGGTGGTTTCACCGATGTCGTGGGCCACCGCCTGCAGCGCTTCCGGGGTGATTGCAAAGCCCCAGTTGCTGACTGCGGTCGCCACCGCCACCACATCACCGCCAACGACGGCGGCCGGGCTGTTCATCGCGAAGTACACGCCTGGCTCGATCACCGACGCCGCGACCATGGCCATGATCGCCACGAAGGACTCCATCAACATGGCGCCGTAACCGATGTAACGGGCATTGACCTCGTTATCCAGCAGTTTCGGCGTGGTGCCGGAGGAAATCAGTGCGTGGAAACCCGAGACCGCGCCACAGGCGATGGTGATGAACAGGAACGGAAACAGCCCGCCCTTCCACACGGGGCCAGTGCCGTCGACGAATTGGGTCAGCGCCGGCATTTTCAGCTCGGGCATGGTCACCAGGATGCCGATGGCCAGTGCGACGATGGTGCCGATCTTCAGGAAAGTCGAGAGGTAGTCACGGGGCGCCAGGATCAGCCACACCGGCAACACCGCGGCGACAAAGCCATAGCCGACCAGCATCCAGGTGATCTGGATACCGGTGAAGCTGAAGGCCTTGGCCCACACCGGATCAGCGGCAATCTGCCCGCCGAGCCAGATGGAACCCAGCAGCAACAGCACGCCGATCACCGAGATTTCACCGATACGGCCCGGGCGGATGTAGCGCATGTAGATGCCCATGAACATCGCGATCGGGATGGTCGCCATCACCGTGAAGATCCCCCATGGGCTCTCGGCCAGGGCCTTGACCACGATCAGCGCCAGCACCGCAAGGATGATGATCATGATCAGGAAGCAGCCGAACAGCGCGATGGTGCCGGGAATGCGGCCCATTTCCTCACGGACCATGTCGCCCAGCGAACGGCCGTTGCGGCGGGTGGACATGAACAGGACCATGAAGTCCTGCACGGCACCGGCCAGCACCACGCCGGCAATCAGCCACAGCGTGCCGGGCAGGTAGCCCATCTGCGCCGCCAGTACCGGACCGACCAGGGGCCCTGCGCCGGCGATGGCCGCGAAGTGGTGACCGAAGAGGATATGCTTGTTGGTCGGGACATAATCCAGACCGTCATTGTTGAGCACGGCGGGGGTAGCCCGTCGCGCATCGAGTTGCATGACATTATTGGCGATGAACAGACTGTAGTAACGATACGCAACGAGATAGATGGCCACGGCGGCGACCACAATCCACAACGCGTTGATCGCTTCACCTCGGCGCAGTGCCACGACGCCAAGGGCGCACGCCCCAACGATTGCCAGCAGCAGCCAGGGTAAGTGGCGTAGCGGGCTATTATTATTTTTCATTTTATTATTCCAGCCAGAGTGGACAAGAAAGACAACCACCTCGAGTTTAGCTCGCCTGACAGCAAAGGCCATACCCTGACAACGGTCTGGACGCCTGGCAGCGTTTCGCGATGGCGGTCTATAGTCAGCGTACATTTCCGAGGATCGTGCCAATGACCGAGCGCCCTGCCGAACGTCGCCGCTTCAAACGTATTGCGTTCGATGTCAGAACCGAGCTGGGCCAGGAGGCGTTCATCTGGCCGGTGAAACTGATCGACCTGTCGCTCAAGGGCTTGCTGATCGAGCGACCGGAACCCTGGCTGGGGGATCCGCAGAAGGATTTTTTTGTCCACATTCATCTGAGCGAAGGCGTCGATATCGACATGGATGTGCAGTTGGCCCACGAAGACAACGGGCAGCTCGGCTTCGAGTGCAGGCATATCAGCCTGGAATCCATTGAAAGCCTGCGGCGATTGATTGAGTTGAACCTGGGAGATCCGCAGGAGCTTGAACGGGAGCTGGGCGCCCTCATCGAAATCTGAACCCGGAGTTATTCGAAGAGAGCGTCGAGGGCCTGTTCCAGGCGCGTCACCGCGATGATCTGCAACCCCGGCGGCGCCTCTTTCGGCGCATTACCCTTGGGCACGATCGCCCGCTTGAAGCCGTGCTTGGCTGCTTCTTTCAAGCGCTCCTGGCCGCTTGGCACCGGGCGCACCTCCCCGGACAGACCGACCTCTCCAAACACCAGCAGATCATGGGGCAGCGGCCGGTTACGCAAACTCGACATGACAGCCGCCATCAAGGCCAGGTCAGAGGCTGTTTCCAGTACTTTCACCCCACCAACCACGTTGAGAAACACGTCCTGATCGTGGGTGGGAATGCCCCCATGCCGGTGCAAGACAGCCAACAACATCGCCAGCCGGTTCTGGTCCAGCCCCAGCGTCACCCGGCGCGGATTGGCCAGGTGACTGTCATCCACCAGCGCCTGGACTTCCACCAGCATCGGCCGTGTGCCTTCCCATGTCGCCATGACCACGCTGCCGGGGACTTCTTCCTGTGCACGGGTCAGGAAAATGGCCGAAGGGTTGGAGACTTCTTTCAGGCCCTTGTCGGTCATGCCGAACACGCCCAGTTCGTTGACCGCGCCGAAACGATTCTTTACCGCCCGCAACAGGCGCAGGCGCCCGTCTGATTCGCCTTCGAAATACAATACGGTGTCGACCATGTGCTCCAGCACCCTAGGCCCCGCCAGCGCGCCTTCCTTGGTCACATGTCCCACAAGGAAAATCGCGGTGCCACTCTGCTTGGCGTATCGCACCAACAGTGCCGCGCTTTCGCGAACCTGGGACACGCCACCCGGCGCCGATTGCAGTTGCTCGGTGAAAATCGTCTGGATCGAGTCGATCACCATGACCCGGGGTTTTTCCAGCCGGGCGGTGGCAATGATGGTTTCTATGCAGGTCTCGGTCATGACCCGCAACTGATCCTGGGGCAGCCCCAGGCGTCGGGCACGCATGGCGACCTGTTGCTGCGACTCTTCACCGGTGACATACAGCGCCGGCATGCTCTTGGCGAGATTGCACAGGGTTTGCAGCAGAATGGTGGATTTGCCGATACCGGGATCACCGCCAATCAGCACCACCGAGCCGTCCACCAGGCCGCCACCCAGCACCCGGTCAAGCTCACCGGAAGCCGTGGAGAAACGCGGGACTTCCTCGACACTGACCTCAGCCAGGGTCTTGATTTGCGCCTGCTGGCCGGTCCAGCCGGTGCGACCGCTGGGCGCCGCTGCGCCGCCGCTTTCCACCATGGTTTCAGTGAGCGTGTTCCAGGCGCCGCACTCGCCACATTGTCCGGCCCACTTGGGAAAGGTTGAGCCGCACTCGGTGCAGCCGTACATGCGCTTGGCCTTGGCCATCGGAACTCCCGGCAAAAACCGCGATGATAGCTCAGGTCAGCTGTCTTGGTACCTCGCGATTGATGCCATTAATCTGGAGTAACGAGTCACATCTGACACTTCAAACATCACCCAACAGAACTTAAACAAAAACTCACGAACTACCCATACAATATCCACCAGCACCTTGATAATTATTTGTACACCAATGGACCAACTACCCAACCATCGCAAACGCCCATTGAAAAAAACCTATACGGAAATTAACCAACAACTCGCCATGCGTATAACAAAAGCCCTTTTCTAAAAAGTCATACAAATAAAAAACACCAATTCGCATGGCAACAGCGTTGAATGATAGATCGACAACACTGACCAATAAAAATCCAGGACAACCTGCTGGAATGATTACTGGCCGACGGTGTAAACGCTCAAATCACAGCGTGCAATCCGTAGTGTTTTCTCGCCTGCCAATTGCTCCCTTGCCAAGGGTCAAGACGCCGCTGCGAGGCAAAGTTGTCGCCGAGAAGTGAGTCATTTTGTAAACTTTTCACCGCAGGATCAGTCGATTGCAAGCGAACCCCACACGCAGTCGTATCGGGCAGGATGCGATTTGCTGATTTACACTGCGTTCACCAACCTCATCTGTAACAAGGAAATGACCTATGGGCGTGATAAGCGAGTTCAAGGCCTTCGCCGTCAAAGGCAATGTGATCGACATGGCCGTCGGTATCATCATCGGCGCGGCTTTCGGCAAGATCGTGACGTCGTTTGTCGGCGATGTGATCATGCCCCCAATCGGCTTGCTGATCGGCGGGGTGGACTTCAGTGACCTGGCCATTACGCTCAAGGCCGCCCAGGGCGATGTCCCGGCGGTGGTCCTGGCGTACGGTAAATTCATTCAGACCCTGATTGATTTCGTCATCGTAGCGTTCGCGATTTTCATGGGCGTCAAGGCCATCAACCGCCTCAAGCGCGAAGAAGCCGCCGCACCGACCCTGCCGCCGGTTCCGACCAAGGAAGAGGTGTTGCTCGGTGAGATTCGCGACTTGCTCAAGGCCCAGAACACTCGACCCTGAATCAAACGGCGCCTCCATGGCGCCGTTTTTGTTTCACCAGAAGTTCTCCACAGCCACCTGACCGGGCCGCCGGCTGAGGCTCAAGTGCATGTCTCGCTGCTTGAGCAATTTGCGCGTGTCATCGATCATCTGCGGGTTTCCGCACAGCATCACTCGCGAATGCTCAGGGGTCAGCGCCACGCCAGCCGCCCGCTCCAGCTCGCCATTTTCAATCAGGGTGGTGATCCGTCCGTTCAGCGCGCCGGGGTGCCGCTCGCGAGTCACGGTGTTGATGAGCTGCAACTTGTGGCCAAACGCCTGCAAATAGTCGCGCTGCGCCAATCCGGCAATCAGCGCCTGATAAGCCAGCTCCCTGGACTCGCGGACGCTATACACCAGGATGATCCGCTCGAATTTTTCCCAGACCTCGAAGTCCTGCAAAATCGATAGAAAAGGTGCCAGGCCTGTACCGGTGGATAACAGCCACAAATCACGGCCGTCGACGAAGCGGTCGAGTGTCAGGTAGCCATACGCCTGCCGATCGACCAGCAGCGTGTCGCCAACACCCAGCCGGCTTAGCTCGCTGGTGAATTCGCCGCCAGGCACGACGATGGAAAAGAACTCGAGAAACTCGTCGTAGGGTGAAGACACCATGGAATAGGCACGCCACACCGTACTGCCGTCCGCCTTGACTACACCCAGCCGGGCAAATTGCCCTGCGCGAAAGCGAAAGCCTGCATCCCTCGTGGTGCGCAGGGTGAACAGGTTCGGCGTCAACGGTTGGACGTCGAGCAAGGTCTGGCGGGTAAATTTCTCTTCACTGGCGGTCATGGGGTGCTCCCTTCAACACATGACCGCAGTGTCTCGCAAAGCGAACCCCATAAACACCGGTGATTTGTAGTGTCTTTAGCGATCATAATCGAATGCCTGACACTCCCAACCTTCTCACACCCTTTTAACTAATCAGTTACCCCGATAACAATACCGACAATCATATTAAAATCGACATTTAATACCTGCTTTTAACTCAACCACATTAGAACCATAAACCCGTTTTATAAATTCAAATAAAACAAAAAATTCTCACCCCCGTGTATGAAACATCCTACAATCCGTGCGTACTGGACATTGGATCCATACACGTCGGAGCCAATATAAATTGGAGCTCAAAGATGGAAAGGTGGAAGGAATTACAACTCAGCCAGTTAGCCAGCGCCAAGGAGATTGATACCGCCTATCAGGTAGCGCTGCGTTTCGCGAAAAATATCGGATATAAATTTTTCGAATTTTCAGTCGCTTACAAAATCAGACCGGAGCAATTGAATACACTTAGACTCAACAATTACCCTGCAAGCTGGAACAACGAATATGAACAAAAAAAGTTCAGGGACATCGATCCGATAGTGGCACATTGCAATCAAACAATGCTGCCGGTGCTCTGGAGTGAAGAGCTCTTTTGCAAAGTCCCTTCGATGTGGGACGCGCTGGAAACACAGGGATTCCAGCATGGCTGGTCGCAATCGGTGCATGACGACGAAAGCGGTCTGTGCAGCATCCTGAGCCTGGCCAGGAGCCATTGTCCGATCAGCTCGTTCGAGCTGTACGAGAATCTCGGTTTCTCCGTCTTCATGGGACAGCACCTGCATGCACTGGCCGTACGATCACTGCCAAAGCACCCGGCAAAATTGGCTTCGCCGCATCTGTCGCTGCGGGAAGTCGACGTGCTGAAACTCGCAGCCGATGGCAAGACGGCCTACGAGAGCGCCAGGATTCTCAATCTCAGTGCCCGCACCGTCAATTTCCATGTGCAGAGTGCGATCGAGAAACTGGGCGTCAACAACAAGATTTCGGCCGTCATTGCCGCGGTAAAAGGCGGTTATCTGGGGAGCGACGCGCTGCGCTGATCACAAAACCTGCGAGTAATCCAAAAGAAAAAATCGTACCATTTGCATCCCTCTCGAGTGATGACGTGTAAAACATCATGCAGCATTTCACTCGGACGGTCCCGCCCGCAACAACGCCCCAGGGCCGCGGAACATCCTCGTCCATCTATCAGAGCCTCCTGCCCGATGCCCTTGCTCGAAACCCCGTTCGCCCAGCTCGACCTGATCCGCCAGCCCGAACAGCAGAACGAACCGCTGCAAGCCTTTGACGCTGCAGATGAGTACCTGCTCAATCACCTGGCTGAACAGCGGCCCACGGTGGACACGCGGGTGCTGGTGCTCAACGACAGTTTTGGCGCATTGGCCGTCAGCCTGGCAGGCAAGGTCAATGTGACCAGCAGTGGCGATTCATTCCTGGCCTTGCAGGGGTTGGAAAAGAATCTGGTCCGCAATGGCCAGGCGTTTGACGCCGTGCCCTACGTACCGGCCAGCGAATCCTTCGCGGGGCCGTTCGACCGGGTGCTGATCCGGGTGCCAAAGACATTGGCATTGCTGGAAGAACAGCTGATCCGTCTGCAGGGCCAATTGGCTCCCGGTGCCCAGGTGATTGCCGGGGCAATGGTCAAGCATCTGCCGCGCGCTGCAGGCGATCTGCTTGAGCGTTATGTCGGCCCGGTGCAGGCCTCATTGGCGGTAAAAAAAGCCCGGTTGCTGATCGCCACGGCTCAAGCCAAGGCTGGCGTCGCGTCCCCCTACCCGACCCGCTATCGACTCGATGAACCGGCGATCGAGCTGCTCAATCACGCCAACGTGTTCTGCCGGGAAGGTCTGGACATCGGCACGCGAGCCTTCTTGCCGCACCTGCCCAAGAACCTCGGCGGCGCCAGGGTCGCCGATCTCGGTTGCGGTAACGGCGTGCTGGCGATTGCCAGTGCCCTGCAAAACCCCGAAGCCCGCTACACGCTGGTAGATGAGTCTTTCATGGCGGTGCAATCGGCCGCCGAAAACTGGCGCGCCACGCTGGGCGAGCGGGAGGTGATCGTACGGGCGGGCGATGGCCTGGCCGGGCAGGAACCGCAATCGCTGGATGTCGTGCTGTGCAATCCACCGTTTCACCAACAACAGGTGGTCGGCGACTTCCTCGCCTGGCGGATGTTCCAGCAAGCCCGGGAGGCGCTGGTGGTGGGCGGTGCGCTGTACATCGTCGGCAACCGTCATCTGGGCTATCACAGCAAGTTGGCGCGTTTGTTCCGCGGGGTCGAGCAAGTGGCGGCCACGCCTAAATTCGTGATTCTCAAAGCGCGTAAGTAACACGCAAGAAAAAAAAAACCCTCCAGATGGAGGGTTTTTTTTATGCCAAAGGCTGGATTTCGATTCTGTCAGTGAGTGGTAAGGCCTGCGGCATTCATGAACATCCGCATCAGGCTGGCCACGATGAACAGCGCACCGACGCTGCCAGCCCAGATCAAGGCCAACCAGCCGATCCGTTGCCACAGCGGTTTTTTCTCAGCTTCTTCAATGTCGTGCAGGGAGTGTTTGCCGGGCATGACACATCCTCCAATCAAGGTTGGATGGCGCCGGTAATGACGCCATCGTCGCAACGCCGCCCTTAGTCGGCTGGCGCCCACAGGAGTCCTAGTGATAACCATCCTCGTGGGTGACCTTGCCGCGGAACACGTAATAGCTCCAGAAGGTATAACCCAGGATGAACGGGATGATGAACAGCGTCCCTACCAGCATGAATCCTTGGCTTTGCGGGGGCGCGGCGGCGTCCCAGATCGAGATCGACGGCGGCACGATGTTCGGCCACAGGCTGATCCCCAGGCCGCTGTAACCGAGGAAGATCAGCACCAATGTCAGCAGGAATGGCGTGTAGTGCGCATTGCGGGCCACGGCACGCATCAAGCCATACAACGTCACCAACACCAGGATCGGCACCGGCAGGAACCAGAACAGGTTCGGCAAGGTGAACCAGCGGGCTGCGATCTCGGCGTGGGCCAGAGGTGTCCAGATGCTGACGATACCGATCACCGCCAACAACACGAACGCCAAGGGTCGCGCCAGGTCGTGCATCTGCTCCTGCAACTTGCCTTCGGTCTTCATGATCAGCCAGGTGCAACCGAGTAATGCGTACGCCACGACCAGCGCCGCGCCGCAGAACATTGTGAAGGGTGTCAGCCAATCCAGCGAGCCGCCGGCAAACTGCCGATCGACCACCGGCAAGCCATCGATGAACGCCCCCAGCGCCACGCCCTGGAAAAACGTTGCCGCAATCGAACCGCCGATGAAGGCCTTGTCCCACAAGTGACGCTTGTCATCCTTGGCCTTGAAGCGGAACTCGAACGCCACGCCGCGGAAAATCAGCCCGACGAGCATGAAAATCAGCGGCAGATACAAGGCTGAGAGCACCACCGAATAGGCCAGCGGGAAAGCCCCGAACAACGCCGCACCGCCCAGCACCAGCCACGTCTCGTTGCCGTCCCAGACCGGGGCCACGGTGTTCATCATCACATCGCGGTCGGTCTTGCCGGGAATGAACGGAAAGAGAATGCCGATACCGAGGTCGAAGCCATCCATGACCACGTACATCATGATGCCGAAGATGATGATCACGGCCCAGATCAGCGGAAGATCAATACCCATGATTCAAATCTCCTTGGTCACGATGTGGTCGGCATCCGCGGGTTCATCGTCGGCGGCGGACAAAGGACGCGCCGGGGTGCGTTTCTGGCCGGGGCCGCCTTCGTTGGTTTCCTTGCCTTCGTCGATCTTCGGCCCTTTGCGCACCAGGCGCATCATGTAGCCGAGGCCGGCACCGAAGAGTGCGAAGTACACCACCACGAACAGGATCAAGGTGATGCTCATCTGCATGAAGCTATGGTTGGAGGATGCATCCGCCGTGCGCATCAGGCCGTAGACCACCCAGGGCTGACGACCGATTTCAGTGGTGAACCAACCGGCGAGGATCGCGATCAGCCCGGACGGCCCCATCCACAATGCCAGGTAGAGGAAAGGCCGTGAGGTGTACAGCCCGTCGCGCTTGCGCAGCCACAGGCTCCACAGGCCGGTGAAGATCATCAGGAATCCGAGGCCGACCATGATCCGGAACGACCAGAACACAATGGTCGAGTTGGGCCGATCCTCGGGCGGGAACTCCTTGAGCGCCGGCACTTGCTTGTCCAGCGAGTGGGTCAGGATCAGGCTGCCCAGGTACGGGATCTCGACGGCGAACCTGGTTTTCTCTTCTTTCATGTCCGGCCAGCCGAACAGGATCAGTGGCGTCGCCTCGTCGCCTTTGTTTTCCCAGTGGCCTTCGATCGCGGCGATCTTGGCCGGCTGGTGTTCCAGTGTATTGAGGCCATGGAAGTCGCCGATGACGGCTTGGATCGGCGCGACGATCAAGGCCATCCACATTGCCATCGACAGCATCTTGCGAATGGCCGGGTTATCCTTGCCGCGCAGCAGATGCCAGGCTGCCGAGGAGCCAACGAAGAACGCCGTGGCGACAAACGCCGCCGTCGCCATGTGCATCAGGCGGTACGGGAACGACGGGTTGAAGATCACCGCCAGCCAGTCGGTGGGAATGACCTGGCCGTTGATGATTTCAAAGCCCTGGGGCGTTTGCATCCAGCTGTTGGAGGCGAGGATCCAGAAGGTCGAGATCAGCGTGCCAATGGCCACCATGACCGTGGAAAAGAAGTGCAGGCCGCGCCCAACCTTGTTCCAGCCGAACAGCATGACGCCGAGGAAGCCGGCTTCGAGGAAGAATGCCGTGAGCACTTCATAGGTCAGCAACGGACCGGTGACCGAGCCGGCGAAGTCCGAGAAGCGGCTCCAGTTGGTGCCGAACTGATAGGCCATGACCAGGCCTGAGACCACCCCCATGCCGAAGTTGACGGCAAAGATCTTCGACCAGAAATGGTAAAGGTCTCGGTAGGTGTCGTTATGGGTTTTCAGCCACAAGCCTTCGAGCACCGCCAGGTAACTCGCCAGGCCGATGGTGATGGCTGGAAACAGGATGTGGAACGAGATGGTAAACGCGAACTGAATTCGGGCGAGATCAAGTGCCTCTAAACCGAACATAAGTCTTCCTCTGTCAGGTAGTACGGCTGCGGGCTCGAAGCCTGCACCCACGGCCCCCACGGATATGGAGTGTGGCGAATCTCTGTTTGTTCTTTTTTTGTACGCATCACAACGCAGGGAGTCTGGCCTCACGGCCGCCGGATCAATTCCTTTTGCCGGTCTTGATCTGGATCAATCAACGATGAAAGAGTAGTCCCATTTGCGCGGATGAACCGCGTGGCCTTTTGCCGCGTGACAAGTTGCCTCACGGTTTCAGTCACAGGTTGAAACGGAATCACCGGAAGGAAGTGGGCCATCAGCCAGTGAAATCGATGCTTGGCTAACGAAATTTTCCCGCCTCGCAACTTCCTGTTACAGCTTGGTGATAATCTCGCCCTTTCCCTCCCCAGACTTGCCTTCAAATGCCCAGCCAAGAGCCCTTGCTGTTACGTCGCCATCGCCCTTTCATCGCCTTCTGGCTGGCCCGGGTGTTTACCGCCAGCGGTTTCCAGATGCTCACCGTGGCCATCGGCTGGAACCTCTACCAACTGACCGGCAACGTGCTCGACCTGGGCCTGGTCGGGCTCGTGGAGTTCGCTCCGCGCGTGCTGTTCATGCTGCACACCGGGCATGTCGCCGATCGCTACGACCGACGCAAGGTCGCGGCCATCTGCCAGTCGCTGCAAGCGCTGATCGCCCTGTCGCTGGCCATCGGCAGCGCGACAGACCATGTCACCCGGGAAATGATCTTCATCCTCGCGTTCCTGCTCGGCGCCGCGCGCTCGTTCGAAATGCCCACCACTCAAGCCTTGCTGCCGAGCATCGTGCCCAGCGCACTGTTTCCCCGGGCCGTGGCCGCCGCGCAGTCAGCCCAGCAATCGGCGACCATCGTCGCGCCAGCCCTCGGTGGCTTGCTCTACGCCTTCGGCAGCTTCTGGGTGTATGGCCCGACGGTGATCCTGTACATCATCGCCTGCACACTGATGCTTAACCTGCCCGCCCGGCAAACGCCCCTGAACAAGGGCAAGGCCACCCTGGACTCACTGTTGGCGGGCATCCGTTTCATCCGCAGCCGCCCGGACATTCTCGGGGCCATTTCCCTGGATCTGTTCGCTGTCCTGCTAGGGGGGGCGACGGCGTTGCTGCCAGTGTTTGCCAAGGACATTCTGCTGACCGGGCCTTGGGGGCTGGGCCTGTTGCGATCGGCACCGGCGGTGGGTGCGTTGCTGATGTCGCTGTTCCTGGCGCGCTTTGCCGTGGAGCGCAATGTCGGACGGGTGATGTTCACCGCCGTGGGTGTGTTCGGCGTGGCAACGATCGCCTTCGGCCTGTCGACCTCGTTCTGGTTTTCGTTGGCCGTGCTGGTGGTGCTGGGCGCGGCCGACATGATCAGCATGGTGATCCGCGCATCCTTCGTGCAACTGGAAACCCCGGACGAAATGCGCGGCCGGGTGAGCGCCGTGAATGGTCTGTTCATCGGGGCCTCAAACCAATTGGGCGAATTCGAATCCGGCCTGACCGCCCACTGGTTCGGCACCGTGCCGGCAGTGGTCATGGGCGGTATCGGCACGCTGGTGGTTACCGGGACCTGGATCAAACTGTTCCCGACCCTGGCCAACCGCGACCGGATGCATGTGCCGGTGGAAGAGGTGAAGGCTTGAGGCCGCTGCCGATCACAAATTTGCCGACCAGGTGCAATACATAGTTAACGCATAGAGTGTAATGTATCGCCTTACACTTCCCCCATGATCAGATCCTTTCAGCACAAAGGCCTTCGTGGCTTCTATGAAACAGGCTCGACTCGGGGAATTCGCGCAGATCATGCGAAACGTCTGGGCCGTATGCTGCAATTCATGGATCGCGCAGCGGTACCCGGCGACCTCGACCTTCCAGGGTGGCGGTTACATCCACTCAAGGGAGAGTTGGCCGAGTACTGGTCACTGACCGTTTCCGGAAACTGGCGGATCATTTTTCGATTTACCGGATCGGATATCGAACTGGTCGACTATCTCGATTATCACTGACAGGAGGCAGGACATGCCCATGCACAACCCGCCGCACCCTGGTGAAACACTGTTGATGGATGTATTGCCTGAACTGGGTATCAGCGTCGCGGAACTCGCCCGGCACCTTGGGTTTGCGCGCCCGCATCTGTCGCGGGTGCTGCATGGACATGCACCAGTCAGTCCGGATTTGGCCGTGCGTTTGGAACGCGCAGGGATCGGCAAGGCCCGCATGTGGTTAGGGGTACAGACCGATTATGATCTGTGGCAAGCGGAGCACCGTGAGCAACCGCCCATCAAACCCATCGCCGCTCACGCCTGACGCCGTCTATACCAACAACTCCCCCGCCACCATCGCCCGCGTGGCTTTACCGCACAGCTGTTCCACCAGCGTCAGCGCAAATGCCAAGGCGCCACCCGAGCCTTGGGCGGTGATGCAATTGCCGTCGACCACCACCGGTTGATCGACGAAGTTGCAACCCGACAGTTGATGGCTGGCCGACGGCAGGCAAGTCATGCGTCGCTGGCGCAGCACGCCGAAGGTTTGCAGTGCTACCGCGGGCGCTTCGGCGATGCCGGCGAACAGGCGGCCCGCCGCGGCCTGGTCCTTGACCAGTTGTTGCAGGGGTTGGTGGGCGGTCAGAT
This sequence comes from Pseudomonas serbica, assembly GCF_028823535.1. GTDB lineage: Bacteria > Pseudomonadota > Gammaproteobacteria > Pseudomonadales > Pseudomonadaceae > Aquipseudomonas > Aquipseudomonas serbica. Next base: position 117,559 of record NZ_JAQIYM010000010.1, read on the forward strand.
GTTGCGTCCCTACGGCACCGCCAGGCAGGACGATCAGATCGAATGGCTGGGCCAGCAAATCCACCAGCATCGCATCGCACGTCAAGCGCGTGCCTCGGGCACAGGTGAGCATGCGCCGCCCCTCGATGCTGGCGACCACCACCTCGACCTTGGCACGGCGCAATACATCGATCAAAGTCACAGTCTGCAGGTCATCGGCGCCCTCAGCGAGGGTAATCAAAGCTCGAAAGGTCATGGGAACAATCCACGGAATGGTTCCTAAAGCGTAGTCAGCTTTCCTGAGGCTTGTTCGAGCCCCTGTCGTTACTTGATGTAAAGCTGGGTCGACATCGTGTTGCCCGGTGCGTTGATCGAAGTGTTGCTGAAGGTGAACGTACCCTCCTGCTTACCCGCCAGATTGAAAATGTACAGGTTGCCGACGACCTTGGTCCTTTGCGCGCAATCGGTCAGGTTGCCGTTCTCATAAGCGCACACCGGCGTGCGGGTGCCGTCCACTTCGAAGCCATCGAGCGTGACATGGGGCTGGCTGCGGCCGTAGCCCACTTCCAGCACATAGATCCTGATGTTCGGGCCCGCGTGGTCGCAGCGGGTCTGAGCCTGTCCTTCCGCAATCGTCTCAAAACCACAGCCTGGCGATTCGACCTTGAGCACTTTTACCTGGGTCAATGGGGGGGCCGATGCCGCTGAAGCGGATTGTGCCGCCAGCGCCAACGCCATCAAGACACCGGACATGATCGTCAGCCACTTTTTCATCCAAATTGCCACCGCAAAAAACCAGCGCGCAGTATGGCTGGTTTGGACTGAACACAAAACATCGACGACGATCACCGCCATAAGCAGCCATAACCCCACGCTGCTGGTATGATGCGCGGCTTTTTCCGGCCCACAGTAATTTCCCAGGCGCGTTCAGCGGTCTGTGCTTTGCTGTTGAGGTCGATACATTCACGGCGCCGGGCGCGCCACGGGGAGCAGACATGCTGGAAAGGCTGTTTCAACTCAAGGCACACAACACCAACGTGCGGACCGAGATTCTGGCGGGCGTCACGACTTTCTTGGCCATGGCCTACATTCTGTTCGTCAACCCGAGCATCCTCGGCGAGACCGGCATGGACAAGGGCGCGGTGTTCGTCGCCACCTGCCTGGCGGCGGCCATCGGCTCAACCACCATGGGCCTGATCGCCAACTACCCGATCGCGCTTGCGCCGGGCATGGGCCTGAACGCCTTCTTCACCTACACCGTGGTCCTGCACATGGGCCATACCTGGCAAGTGGCGCTGGGTGCGGTATTCATCTCGGCGGTGTGTTTCTTCCTGCTGTCGATCTTCCGCATCCGGGAATGGATCATCAACAGTATTCCGCTGCCGCTGCGCTCGGCGATTGCCGCCGGTATCGGTCTGTTCCTGGCGCTGATCGCCCTGCACAACGCCGGTATCGTGGTCAGCAACCCGGCGACCATGGTCGGCCTCGGTGACCTCAAGCAACCGGCACCGATCCTCGCCACCCTCGGTTTTGCCCTGATCGTCGCCCTGGAAGCCCTCGCCGTGCGTGGTGCGGTGCTGATCGGCATTCTGGTGGTGACCATCGCTTCCATCGTCATGGGCTTCACCCCGTTCGGTGGCGTGGTGTCGATGCCACCATCGCTGGCCCCGACCTTCCTGCAACTGGACATCAAGGGCGCACTGGACATCGGTCTGGTCAGCGTGATCTTCGCTTTCCTGTTCGTCGACCTGTTCGACAATTCCGGCACCCTGATCGGCGTCGCCAAGCGCGCCGGCTTGATGGGCAAGGACGGTCACATGCCAAAAATGGGCCGTGCGCTGATCGCCGACAGTACCGCCGCAATGGCCGGCTCCCTGTTGGGCACCTCGACCACGACCAGCTACATCGAATCCGCCGCAGGCGTGAGTGCGGGCGGCCGTACCGGCCTGACCGCTGTCGTCGTGGCGATCCTGTTCCTGTTGGCGCTGTTCTTCTCGCCGCTGGCCGCCAGTGTTCCCGCGTTCGCCACGGCCCCGGCACTGCTGTTCGTCGCCGTGCTGATGACATCCGGCCTGGCCGAAATAGACTGGGACGACATCACCGTCGCCGCACCGGTGGTAATCACCGCGCTGGCCATGCCGTTCACTTATTCCATCGCCAATGGCATCGCCTTCGGTTTCATTGCCTGGACCGCCATCAAGCTGATGTCCGGTCGTGGCCGTGAGCTGAACCCGGCGCTGGTGATCCTGTCGATTCTGTTCGTGATCAAGCTCGGTTGGTTCAACGCATGACTTTTGATTCCCAGGCCTACACCGTCCAGCTCGAAGACAAGGTCACGCGCCTGCGCGACCTGCTGGCGCCGTTCGACGCACCCGAGCCGGTGGTCTTCGACTCGCCGCTGCAGAACTTCCGCCTGCGTGCCGAATTCCGCCTGTGGCGCGAAGCCGGTGAGCGCCACTACGCGATGTTTTCCCAGGAAGACAAACGCACGCCGATCCTGATCGAAGAATTCCCGATCGCCAGCCTGCGCATCAATCAGTTGATGCCGCAGCTCAAGGCCGCCTGGCAAGCCAGTGCGCCCCTGAGTCACAAGCTGTTCCAGGTGGAGTTCCTGACCACCCTGGCCGGCGATGCGATGATCACCTTGTGTTATCACCGCCCGCTGGACGAGCATTGGCATGCAGCGGCGAGCAAACTGGCGGCCGACCTGAACGTCAGCATCATCGGCCGCTCCAAGGGCAAGCGCGAAGTCATCGGTCACGATTATGTGGTCGAGAAACTGGAAGTTGGCGGCCGCACGTTCAGCTATCGCCAGCCTGAAGGCGCATTCACCCAGCCTAACGGCACCGTGAACCAGAAGATGCTCAACTGGGCATACGATGCGCTTGGTGATCGCTCCGACGATTTGCTGGAGTTGTACTGCGGCAACGGCAACTTCACCCTGCCGCTTGCGACCCGCGTGCGCAAAGTGCTGGCCACCGAAATCAGCAAGACCTCGGTTAACGCGGCTTTGAGCAACCTCAGCGAAAACGCCGTGGATAACGTCACGCTGGTGCGCTTGTCCGCCGAAGAACTGACCGAAGCCTTGAACGAAGTGCGCCCGTTCCGTCGCCTGCAGGGCATCGACCTGAAAAGCTACGAATTCGGCAGCGTCTTCGTCGACCCGCCCCGCGCCGGCATGGACCCGGATACCTGCGAGTTGACCCGCCGCTTCGACAACATCCTCTACATTTCCTGCAACCCGCAAACCCTGGCGGCCAACATTGCCCAGCTGCACGACACCCACCACATCACCCAATGCGCGATGTTCGACCAGTTCCCGTGGACGCATCACATGGAATCCGGGGTGTTGTTGACCCGCCGGTGATTGCAGAGGGCACAAACAAATCAGCCGTCATCACGACGGCTTTTTTGTGGGCGTTGGCAGCGCTGCCGAGCCGTCGCAAGGACGGCTGTCTTGCAAGGAGGCCTGCCGCATGCCGGCGGCCAAAGGCAGGCTGCTTCCCCGCTCGCTCGAAAAGTAAGGCTGACGGTATCTGTGTGCGGGCATTTGATAAATACTGACTTACAGACTTCATTTGATCCCCGGTGTAATCAATCATGCAGCGACAATTCGACGATCTTCAACTGGGCAGTATCGAACTGTTTTGCCTGGCCGCCGAAGCCGGCAGCTTCACTGCCGCCGCGCTGGTGGCGGGCGTCACTCCAGCCGCGGTGAGCCGCTCGGTGTCGCGCATGGAAGAACGTCTCGGCGTGCGCCTGTTTGCGCGCACCACCCGCAGCGTCAAGCTGACCGACAGCGGTCGGCGCTATTACGAAGAATGCCGCCAGGCACTGGCGCAATTGGTGGAAGCCCAGCGCGAGGTCATGGGCCAGCAACAGGTGCCTTCAGGAACCCTGCGCATCAGCATTCCCACCACTTATGCCCATCACCGCATCCTGCCGTTGCTGCCGGCCTTTCGCGCGCGTTTTCCGGCGGTTAAGGTCGAGTCGCATATCAGTAACCGCAACATCGATTTCGTCGGTGAAGGTTATGACATGGCCATCCGCGTGCGCGCCATTCCGGATTCCGGCCTGATCGCCCGGCAACTGGAAGACGCTGCGCTGGTAATGGTTGCCAGCCCCGACTACCTCAAGCGGGCCGGCACACCTCAGACCCTCGACGACCTGCAACAGCACGAATGCATTCAGTACGAACTGCCCAGCAGTGGCCGCCGCATTGCCTGGTTGTTCAACGACAATGGCGTGCAGTGCGAAATTCTCGCCGAGGGCAATTTCAGCTGCTCCGACGACGTATTGGGTGGCGTGACCCTGGCGAAACACGGTGCAGGGTTGTTCCAGACCTATCGATTCATCGTCGAGAAGGAACTGGCCGAAGGCTCGCTGGTGGAAGTGCTCAAGCCTTATGGGGGACGCTCGCGACCGTTCACTCTTCTCTATCCGCAAAGTCGTCACATGCCCCTGCGATTGCGGGCGTTTATCGACTTCCTGGTGGAGCAGTTGCCGCGCTGAAACGAAACCGTCCGATCACCGCACACAAACGGACCGTAAGCGGGCGGCACAATTGACCAAATTAACTATCCGGTACATTTTATCTCCACAGGCTGAAACCTCGGCCAACGCCAAAAATAATAAGTGGAGAAACCTTGATGCCCCCTATCATTCTGGTGCTCAACGGCCCGAATCTGAACCTGCTTGGCACCCGTGAACCGGCGACCTACGGCCACGAAACCCTGGCTGATATTTCCGCCATGTGCGGTCGTGCCGGTGAAGAGTTCGGCCTGGCGGTGGAGTTTCGCCAGACCAACCATGAAGGCGAACTGCTCGACTGGATCCATGCAGCCCGCGGCCGCTGTGCCGGGATCGTGATCAACCCGGCCGCCTGGACGCACACCTCGGTGGCAATCCGCGATGCGCTGGTCGCCAGCGAACTGCCGGTGATCGAAGTACACCTGTCCAACGTCCATGCCCGTGAAGCGTTTCGGCATCACTCCTTCGTCTCGGCCATTGCCACTGCGGTGATGGCGGGCTTTGGCAGCCATGGCTATCGCCTGGCACTGGAACATTTCGGTCAACGTCTGAAGGGGTGCGCGTGATGAGCAAGAATCAAACGGTACTGGCCGGCCTGATCGGCGCCGGCATCCAGGCTTCACGCACGCCTGCCCTGCACGAGCATGAAGGCGATGCCCAGGATTTGCGTTATCTGTATCGCCTGATCGATCTCGATCAACTGCAACTCGACAGCAACGCCCTGCCCGAACTGCTGCTGGCAGCCGAGCGAATGAACTTCACCGGCCTCAACATCACCTTTCCGTGCAAGCAGGCGATCATCCCGCTGCTCGACGAATTGTCGCCAGAAGCCCGCGGCATTGGCGCGGTCAACACCGTGGTGCTGAAGGACGGCAAACGCATCGGCCACAACACCGATTGCCTGGGATTTGCCGAGGGCTTTCGACGTGGTTTGCAGGGCGTTGCCGTTGAGCGCGTGGTGCAAATGGGTGCCGGTGGCGCCGGTGCGGCGGTGGCTCACGCGTTATTGAGCGAAGGCGTACGGCAACTGAGCATTTTCGATGTGGAAATCAGCCGCGCCCAGAGCCTGGCGGACAATCTCAATCAACATTTCGGCAGTCACCGCGCGGTGGCCGGCCTCGATCTGGCATTGACCCTGGCCGAGGCGGATGGCCTGGTCAATACCACGCCCATGGGCATGAAAAAACTGCCCGGCATGCCGGTGCCGGTCGAGTTGCTTCGAGCCGAGCTGTGGGTGGCGGAGATCGTTTACTTCCCGCTGGAAACCGAACTGCTGCGCAATGCCCGCGCGCTGGGATGCCGGACGCTCGATGGCGGCAACATGGCGGTGTTCCAGGCGGTGAAGGCGTTCGAATTGTTCAGCGGCGTGGTGCCGGATGCCAAGCGAATGCTTGAGCACTTCCAAAGCATGAATACTTGATGCGACTTATTGGAGCCGGCCGGCTGGCTGGCTCCTACAAAGGCAATTCACACAGCTGGATTATGCCTGCAGGTATCGCAAGACCGACTCGCAAATCATCTCCCGATGACGCTGCTTGATGCTTTCATCCGGCAAGTCGATCTGAAAGATTTCGCCGAAGGTGTGGCGGTTCGACACGCGATAGAAGCAGAACGAACTGATCAGCAAATGCACATCCAGCGGGTCAAGGCCGGTACGGAACAAACCTTGCTCGGCACCGCGACGCAGGATCTCGCCCAGTGAATCGAGAATGGTGTTGTTCATGGCCTTGATCGCATCGGAGCGTTTCACGTATTCGGCGTTGTGAATGTTCTCGATGCTGACGATGCGCACGAAATCGACGTTGCGGTCATGGTGATCGAAGGTGAACTCCACCAGCCGCCGAATCGCCTCGACGGGCGGCAGTTCAGCCAGGTGCAGCCGGTTTTCGGTATTGCGGATATCGCCGTAGAGCTTCTCCAGCACCTCGACGTAGAGCTGTTCCTTACTGCCGAAGTAGTAATAGATCATGCGCTTGGACGTGTGGATGCGCTCGGCGATGGCATCGACGCGAGCCCCGGAAAGCCCTTGCTGAACGAACTCGACAATTGCCTCCTGCAGGATGTTCTCGCGGGTTTTTTCCGGATTGTTCTTGCGACTCTTGCGCGGTTCGGCAGCCGGTTGATCGGGTGCTGCTGCGGAGAGTTCTGAAGTCATTGTCATTGCGGGCTCACGGCCATCACTGCACAGGTGGGCGATTATGAGCCGCGCCGCACAGTGAAGGAAGCCGTGCGGCAGCGGTTTGTCAGCGTAGTTACGATTTTCCTACAACTTTGCCTGACGCACGGCACCGCTGCGGGATTTGGCCATGGCTGCCAGGCGCACCGCCACGTTGGCCGCACCGTAACCGGCATATCCATTCTTGCGCTGAATGATTTCGAAGAAGAACCGCCCCTCGAACGGTTCGGTGTACACATGGAACAGCTCACCACCCTGGGCATCACGGTCGTACAGCACGTTGTAATAAGCCAGTTCGCTGAGAAACTCGTCGTCGAAATCGAAGCGTGCTGCCAGGTCATCGTAGTAGTTGAGCGGAATATCCAGCAACGGGACGCCCGCCGCCTTGGCGCGACTGACTTCGGCAAAGATATCGTCGCAATCGAACGCGATGTGGTGCACGCCGGAGCCGCGATAACTCGACAAGGCGTGTGAGATCGCGGTGTTGCGATTCTCGGAAATATTCAGCGGCAGGCGGATCGAACTGTCACGGCTGCGCAGTGCACGGCTCTTCACCAAACCATAGGGATCAGGCAGGACCACTTCGTCATCGGCCTCGAAGTCCAGCAGGCTCTTGTAGAACAACACCCAACTGTCGAGGCTGTCGGCGGGCAGCGCCATGGCCATGTGGTCGATGCGCTTGAGGCCGCCACCGGTCACTGCGGCTGGCTGCAGGTTGAAGTCGGTACCGTAGACATCGGCATCCTCGTCAACGAGGTAAATCAGGCTGCCATCCGGCGCGCGCACGGCGGCCAGTTCCAGTTCATTGGGGCCAACCAATCCGCGATACGGCTGGCCTTTGTAGGCCACGGCCCGGGCCAGCGCACTGGCACTGTCCTTGACTCGCACGGCCGTGGCGCAAAGGGATGGACCGTGCGCCTCGAAGAAACTGTGGCCGAACGAGTACGGTTCGGAGTTGAGGATCAGGTTGATATCGCCCTGGCGCAGCAGGCTGACGCTCTTGGAGCGATGCTGCCCGGCCTTGACGAAACCCAGCCGCTCCAGCCAATGGGAGAGCTTGGCGCCGAGGCTTTCGTCCACGGCGAATTCGAGAAACTCGATGCCGTTGTATTCGCTGGCCTTCGGCGTCTCGAACAGAATCTCGGGGTTGGCCGTTGGCTTGGCTTCCTGGGCCAGGCGCTCGCGGGTTTTCTCTTCCAGGTACAGCAACGAGCGCAGACCGTCAGCAGCGTTGGCCCGTGGCGGTGCGGCGCGGAAACCGTCGTTGAAGATTTCCAGCGACAGCGGCCCGGTGTAGCCACTCTTGATGATCGGCGCGAGGAAGCCCGGCAAATCGAATTCGCCCTGGCCCGGGAAGCAGCGGAAATGCCGGCTCCACTCCAGCACGTCCATGGCCAGGATCGGTGCATCGGCCATTTGCACGAAGAAAATCTTGTCGCCGGGAATCTCGGCGATGGCGCTCGGGTCACCCTTGAGCGACAAGGTGTGGAAACTGTCGAGCAGTACGCCGAGGCTCGGATGATCGGCCTGGCGGACAATGTTCCACACCTGCTGCCAGGTATTGACGTGACGACCCCAGGCCAGCGCTTCGTAACCGATACGCAGGCCTCGCGCGCCGGCGCGTTCGGCCAGCAGGCGCAAATCGTCGACCAGAATCTGTTCATCACCGATGGAGTCGGCCGAGGCGTTGCTGCACACCAGCACCAGGTCGGTGCCGAGCTCCTGCATCAGGTCGAACTTGCGCTCGGCCCGCTCCAGATTGCGCGACAGACGGTCACGGCGGCAGCCTTCGAAGTCGCGGAATGGTTGAAACAGCGTAATGGCGATCCCGAGATCGGCGCACATCTGTTTAATTTCTCGCGGGCTGCCGTCGTAGTAGAGAAGGTCGTTCTCGAAGATCTCCACGCCGTCGAAACCGGCGGCGGCAATGGCTTCGAGTTTTTCCGGCAGGGTACCGCTCAAGGACACGGTGGCAATGGAACGCTGCATATTTCGACTCCCGGTGGTGGAGGCAATCTTGTTAGGACATCGCACGCTTGTTGCAGGGCCCGGCTGCCAGCGATGGCGATCTCGCGGACGCCATCGCCGGCAAGCCGGGCCTCTACAGGGATTGCGTTTAGCTTTGATTGAATTATTGGCCTGGTGATTCCTCACGGCAATTCAAAGTGTACTATCCAGTTAGTTTTTCGTGCGATTATCGAACAGAATGGCTGTTAGCGAATTGACGATTTTTCGTCCACTGCGCAACATCAACACCACATTGGGTCCGGTCATTAATCATCGGTTCCAGTTAACAAGACCCTGAACACCACATAAAAATTTCAAAAAACGGGTATACGCTCATGCGCTCCTTCAACGCCTTGCTCGATTACACCACTGTCATTACGCCTTGCCTGGCGTCCATCCGAACCCCGCGCACCCCTGGCACCCACGTGCCGCTTGCTGAATAGCTCGTCAGCCGACGAACACAGCCGATCAGTCCAACCGCGCCCGTCGCCCTCGATTGATCACGCGCCCTTGAAGCCTCGACGAGCTTCGCTTGTCAGTCATTGAACGGATGGCCCACATGAATCCTACACATAGCTCACGCATGGCTCCGGCCATGAGCGCTGCCACTGGCGGCATCGGCGACAAGATCCGCGGCGCCATGGCTGTCGGCAAAACCCGTTGGGGCATGCTGGCGCTGGTGTTTTTCGCCACCACCCTGAACTACATCGACCGCGCCGCCCTCGGCGTCATGCAGCCCATCCTGGCCAAGGAAATGAGCTGGACGGCGATGGACTACGCCAACATCAACTTCTGGTTCCAGGTCGGCTACGCCATCGGTTTCGTGCTGCAAGGCCGCCTGATCGACCGGGTCGGCGTCAAGCGCGTGTTCTTCTGCGCCGTTCTGCTCTGGAGCCTGGCGACCGGCGCCCACGGCCTGGCCACGTCGGCGGTCGGCTTCATGGTCTGCCGCTTCATTCTCGGCCTGACCGAGGCCGCCAACTACCCGGCCTGTGTGAAAACCACCCGCCTGTGGTTCCCGGCCGGCGAGCGTGCCGTGGCCACCGGTATCTTCAACGCCGGGACCAACGTCGGCGCGATGTTCACGCCGATGCTGCTGCCGCTGATTCTCCATGTGTGGGGCTGGCAGGCGGCGTTCCTGTGTATGGCGGCACTGGGCGGGATCTGGTTGGTGTTCTGGGGCCTGAAATACTTCAACCCGGAAGATCACCCACGCGTCAAACAGTCGGAACTGGACTACATCCAGAACGAAGTTGAGCCGGAACAAGCCCGCGTACCCTTCTCGAAAATCCTGCGCATGCGCGGCACCTGGGCCTTCGCCCTCGCCTACTCGATCACAGCGCCGGTGTTCTGGTTCTACCTGTACTGGCTGCCTCCGTTCCTCAATCAGCAGTACAACCTGGGCATCAACGTGACCCAGATGGGTATCCCGCTGATCATCATCTACCTCACCGCCGACTTCGGCAGTGTCGGTGGCGGGATCCTGTCCTCGTTCCTGATTGGCCGCGGCGTCAACCCGATCAAGGCGCGCCTGATGTCCATGTTCCTGTTCGCCTGCTGCATCATCGGCGTGATCATGGCAGCCGGCTCCAGCAACCTGTGGGTCGCGGTGGCCGCCATTTCCCTGGCCATTGGTGCACACCAGGCCTGGACCGCGAACATCTGGAGCCTGGTGATGGACTACACGCCCAAGTACATGATGAGTACGGTATTCGGCTTCGGCGGCATGTGTGCGGCGATCGGCGGGATGTTCATGACCCAGTTGGTCGGCCACATCCTGACCGTTACCAATAACAACTACACCGTGCTGTTCACCCTGATCCCGGCGATGTACTTCATCGCGCTGATCTGGATGTACTTCATGGCACCGCGCAAGATTCCGAAAGTAGAAGACTGATGTTCCCTCGGCGCAGGTCCGGTTTACGGGCCTGCGCTTTTTTGTGCCTGCGTTTTATGAATCCGTGAATGTTCGCTCATTGCCAAGGAGGTCCCACCAAGTCGCCAGCTCACCTGAGCATCGCCGCCGATGCAGGCCTTGAGCGCCGATGCCGGCACGTCCCTGCAACAGGTGCAAACCCTGGCCGAGCAATCCCGGGAAATCGGCAAGGTGCTGGACGTGATTCGCCATCGCCGAGCTGACCAACCTGCTGGCGCTCAATGCCGCGATCGACCCGGGAAATTGAACAGATGATCGGCCGCGTCCAAGGCGATACCGAGAGTGTGGTGCTGGCGATGCATGTCAACAGTCAGCGCGTCGCCCAAACCCTGTCGATTGCCGAACAGCCCGGGATTGCACTGGCAAAACCTGGTGCTGCGTGTCAGGTTCTGAGTGACTTCAGCGCCGGCTTTGTTGCCATGCCGCCGCCAGGCCACTGCAGCAAATCACGGCGATCCCGACGACGGTGGTCAGGGTCGGCGTGTGGGAAAACAGCAACCAGCCCAGTAGACCCGCAAACACAATCTGGCAATAACTGAAAGGCGCCAGCAAGGCTGGCGCCGCATGGCGGAAGGCCTGGGTCAGAAACAGGTGCGCCGTCATCCCGCAGGCGCCCAGCGCCAGCATCATTGCGCCATGCAGCAAGGTCGGCACCTGCCAGAAGAATGGCACCAGCGCACTCATGACCAGGGTGTTGCACAGCCCGGCGAAGAAGTTGCTGGTGGTCGGGCTGTCGATCTCACTGAGCTTGCGGGTCAGCAGTTGGTAGAAGCAGAAAAACAACGCCGAGCACAGCGGCAGCAACACCGCCGGGGTGAACAAATCCCCCCCGGGGTGAACGATGATCAGCACCCCGATAAAACCGCAAATCACCGCCAGCCATTGGCCACGGGTGACTTTCTCCCCCAGCAACGGTACCGACAGCGCGGTTACCAGCACCGGCGCCAGGAAGTTCACCGACGTCGCCTCCGCCAGCGGGATGTACATCAGACCCGTGGTGAAAAACAGGCTGGTGCCCAGCAGGCACAAGGCGCGAATCAGTTGCAGCAACGGCCGCTTGGTACGCAGCACCCGCAGCCCGGACTGCGGCAGGAATATCCCGGCCATGAGCAGGGTGTGCACCACATAGCGCGCCCAGACCACCATGACAATCGGATAGAACCCGGAAAGGTACTTCGACAGGGCGTCATGGCTGGAAAACAGGAAGGTTGCGACAACGATCAGCAGGATCCCTTTGAAGGGCTGATTGACGCCGGAAAGCGGAGTGCTGACGGTCATGGGGTTCCTTTCTCATAGTCAAAAGCCTTGCGGGACCTATGTCAGCCGCGCCAGCAATTCACGGGTTTTGCTCAATGCCATCTGCGCCCGATCCAGCCCACTCACGCCCTGCTCCAGCAGTTGCACGGTGGGAATCTCCAGGCTCAATGGAATGTTAGCCGGCAAACATTGCAACAGCCCCGGCAGATCACAATCACCATCGCCGGGAAAACGCCGCTCATTACGCGCCTGCCGCAAGATCTCTGCCATGTCTGCAGGCCTGGCCCCCGCCACGTCGCACAACTGCGCATACCGTAACCGCGAGGGGTCGACCCTGGCCAGATCTTCCAGCCGCGAGCCGGAGCGATCGAAGTGAAAAGCGTCGACCAGCACCGCCGCGTTTGCACGCTCGGCCCGTTCAACGATGCGCACCGCTTGCTGCAGATCGCGTGCGTCGGTCCAGGGCATGAACTCCAGGTGCGGGTGTAGCCCGTATGGCGCCGCCAGATCACACAGCCTGGCGAAGTTTTCCGTCAGCCGCTGCTCGTCAGGATCGTTGCCGGCCACCAGCAATTCACTGGCACCGAACTCGGCTCCCACTGCCAGCACGTGCTCGAATTCGGCAACCACGGTGTCCGGTTTCAGCCGCAGGATTTCAACATCCAGGACACGTATGCCGGTATCACGCAGGCGCTCCAGGGTCTGGCGCCGCAAATCGGCATCCGCCACCAGCGCGAAATGGTGCTCCTGCGGCGTCGCTGGTATCAGGCGCAAACCGACATGACTGTAACCGGCCCGCGCAGCGACCTCGACCATGTCCGGCGGTGACAATTCCAGCACTGTCAGACTGGCCAGGGAAAAGATTCGTTCACTCATGCTCAATCCTCGATCAAGGCCGGTGCGCAGGCGCGACCGGTTTCAGCGGCCTGGCGAATCGCCTCGACCAGCGCCAGGGTGCGCGCTGCATCGGCGGCGCTCACCAGCGGTTCGACCTCACCGCGCGCAACGCGCACGAAGTGCTGCAACTGCAAGCGCAGCGCGGGTTCGTCACTGAAAGGTTCGTTGGTCACCGCCAGCGGTTGATGCCATCCGCCGTCCGCTTGCGTGTAGTGCCAGTGCTTGAGCTGCGGGATGCTGAGCGCCCCGGCGGTTCCCGCCAGCAAATAGCACGGTTGGTCGGCCTGGCGTGGATACACCGGGTTCTCCCCGGAACCCAGTTCCCAACTCCAGGGTGCCGCCACCGCATCGGACCCGGTCAGACTGCCCAGCGCACCATTGTCGAATTGCAGCAACACGGCCGCGCAATCCTCGTTGGCAAACCCGCGCACGGCATTGCTGGTGATGGCCTGCACCTGGCGGACTTCACCGCACAGATGACGGAGCAGGTCGAGGTCGTGGATCAGGTTGGTCAACAACATGCCCGCACCGGGCTCGCGGCGCCAGGCCGTTTCGAAATAACTATCGGGTTTGCGCAGCTGCCAGAGCGCAGTGACGGTGCTCAACCGGCCCAACGCGCCGCTGTGGACCCGCTCATGGGCGCGGGCGATCAAAGGGTTGTGGCGTCGATGATGACCGACCAACACCGCGACGCCGCTCGACTTCGAGGCAGCCACCAGCTCACGGGCCTCATCCAGGTGCACACCCACCGGCTTTTCCAGCAACACAGGCACACCGGCAGCCAGGCAATCGAGCGCAGTGCTGACATGCAGCGCATTGGGGTTGGCGATAATGACGGCCTCTGGCTTCGCCTGATCCAGCATCTGACGATGATCGGCGAAATATCCCACGCCCCATTCCTTGGCGAGGCTCGGCGCTTGCGGACCGGGGTCGGCCACAGCGCACAAGGTCGCTTCAGTCAGGGTTTTCAGATGCTGGTAGTGCTGCTGGCCCATGATGCCAGCACCGATCAGGGCTATACGCAGTGGTGAACTCAAGGTGCGGTCCTCTTGTGGTTATTGTTGGAAGGTGAATTTCAACAATTTAGAACCTGGTTCCAGATTCTTACACAGACGCGCATTGAAAGTGTTCGAACAGCGCACAGCTTTAGCAAGCTCACCACCAACTGATAGGTGGGAGCGGGCTTGCTCGCGAAAGCGGTGTGTCATGCAATTTCGATGTCGACTTACACGCCCTCTTCGCGCGCAAGCCCACTCCCACATGGGATTTAGGAGAATAACTCCGACGCCAGACTCGCCGCCGACAACTCATCGGTAAACGCCAACAGTAACGGCGCCAGTTCATGCAACCGCGCCCCCGGCATCCGCGCACTCGGCCCGGCGATGCTGAGCACGCCGATCACCCGGCCATCACCGGGATGGCGCACCACCGCAGCAATCGCCGAGGTGCCCACCGCCGAACTTTCCTCGACACAGGCATAGCCCTGCTCCCGCGCCAGGCGCAGGCGTTCCAGCAGTTCAATATTGGACCTCGGGGCATTCGGGCCCAGCTCCAATGGCCGGTCCGCCGCCTGGCGTTCCACTAGCGACAAGGCTTCGGCATCGCTCATGCTGGCCAGCCAGGCATGCCCCGAGGCGGTGTAGAACAGCGGCGCATCACGGCCCATGTCCGGGTCGTAACGCAGGCCGGAACGAGCTCCCTGGGACTTGGCGATCCAGGTCTGGCGCTCGCCTTCAATGACCCCCAGGCGCACCAGTTCGCCGGTTTCCTGCGCCAGCCGGTCGAGCACCGGCTGCACGATATCGGCACCGCTGCTCGACAGATAACGGAAACCCATCGCCACCAGGCGGGTCGACAAGTGATAACGCAAGTTCTCCGGATTCTGCCGCACATAGCCGAGCCGGATCAGCTCTGCAAGCAGGCGGTGGGTGGCACTCTTGGGGATGCCCAATTGCTCCGCCAGCACCTGCATCGGCAGGCCACGAGGGTCGCTGGTGAGGCTTTCAAGCACACTGAAAACACGTTCGATCTGACTGCCGGCCATGGGGGTATCCACGCAAAATTTGCTCGATTCTAGAAGACAACCTGAGTAATGCGAAATCTGGAACTGATCGTCCGATAATCGCCCGTTTTGATCGGTATCGTCTTGCCGGCTCATGCCAGGACTCTTATATTTTCTGGAATCAGATTCCAAAAAACCAATACCGGAGTTCACACATGCCTGCCCAAGCCCTTCCCGACATCGACTGCGATGTACTGATCGTCGGCTCCGGTGCGGCCGGGCTGGCATCCGCCGTGACAGCGGCATGGCATGGCCTGAAGGTGATAGTGGTGGAAAAAGACCCGGTGTTGGGCGGCGCCACCGCCTGGTCCGGTGGCTGGGCATGGGTACCGTGCAATCCCCTGGCCCGGCGGGCCGGCATCGTCGAAGACGTTGAACAACCACGCACTTACTTGAAACACGAATTGGGTGATCGGTATGACCCGGCGATGATCGATGCCTTCCTTGAGGCCGCTCCTCGCATGGTGGCGTTCTTCGAACAACACACCTCGCTGCAATTCGCCGACGGCAACGCAATTGCCGACATTCATGGCGACACGCCGGGCGCCGGTACGGGTGGGCGTTCAGTGATCGCCGCCCCCTATGACGCACGCAACGTGGGCAGGTTGCTCAAGCGCTTGCGCAAAACCATGCGCGAAACAGCCTTCATGGGCATGCCGATCATGGCGGGCGCCGACCTCACCGCGTTTCTCAACCTGACCCGCTCGTGGTCGGCAGCCTGGCACGTTACAAAACGCTTTACTCGCCATTTGCTCGACCTCGCCGTGCATGGTCGGGCGATGCAACTGGTCAACGGCGTGGCGCTGGTGGCACGCCTGGCGAAATCCGCCGACGATCTTGGCGTGTTGTTGTGGGAGTCGGCACCGGTCACTGAGTTGCTGCGCGAGAACAATCAGGTAAAGGGCGCGGTCGTTCACACCGCCAAAGGTTCGATTCGCATCAAGGCTCGCAGGGCGGTGGTGCTCGCGGCCGGCGGCTTCGCCAATGACATCGAACGACGCAAGGCCCTGTTCCCGCGCACACCGACCGGACACGAACACCTGGCACTTCCGCCCCTGGGCGTGTCCGGCGATGGTCTGCGGCTGGGCGAGAGTGTCGGGGCCCGAGTCGACACCAACCAGGCATCGCCTGTCGCCTGGGCGCCCGTTTCACGCGTGCCCTACCAGGATGGCAGCAGCGGCCACTTCCCGCACATCATCGAACGCGGCAAGCCGGGGATCATCGGCGTGCTGAGTAACGGCCAGCGCTTCGTCAACGAAGCCAACGGGTACTACGACTATGTGACGGCCATGGTCGCCAGCGCCCCGCCCGACGAAGAAGTGGCCTCCTGGCTGATCTGCAGCCATGGCTTTCAGCGACGATATGGCCTGGGTATTTCCCGGCCGTTTCCGGTACCGCTGTCATCCTTTATCCGCAGTGGTTACCTGAAAACCGGCAAGACCCTGGAGGAATTGGCACAGGCCTGCGGTATCGACCCTAACGGCTTGCGCACCACCGTGGCGGACTACAACCGACACGCTCGCAACGGCCAGGATCCTCAGTTCGGCCGTGGTTCAACGCCCTACAACCGCAAACAGGGTGATGCTCTCCACCAGCCCAATCCTTGCGTCGCACCGATTGAGCAGGGGCCGTTCTATGCCGTGAAAGTCGAACCGGGCTGTTTTGGCACCTTCGCCGGGCTCAAGGTCAATCACCATGCCCAGGTCCTCGACGACTCAGGGCAGGCCATCAGTGGCCTGTACGCGGCGGGAGGCGACATGGCCAGCATCATGGGCGGCCACTACCCCGCCGGCGGCATCAACCTTGGGCCGGCGCTGACGTTCGGCTACATCGCCGCACGCCATATCGCCGGCGTCACCGCTTATGAAAAGGAGATCGACCATGCAGCACATCGTTAATGCCCAGGGCTTGAACATGCCCAAGCTCGGCCTCGGCACCTGGCCAATGCTCGGTGAAGCATGCACCCGAGCCGTGGAACAAGCCTTGGCGCTGGGTTATCGACACATCGATACCGCGGCGGCCTACAACAACGAGGACGCTGTAGGTCAGGCACTGGCGAACAGTCATACACCCCGTGAACAGATCCATGTCACCAGCAAAGTCTGGTGGGACCAGCTGCAACCCGACGCCATGCGCTATTCCATGGACCGCAGCCTCAAGGCTTTGCACAGTGATTACATCGACCTCTTCATGATCCATTGGCCCAGCACCGATTGGGACTTGCCAAGGACGATCGAAACCCTGGTGTCATTCAAGGAACAGGGGTTGGCGCGCAACATCGGCGTGGCGAATTTTCCGTTGCCCCTGCTGCGTAAAGTCGTCGAGGAACTGGGCGCACCACTGTCAGCCATTCAGGTCGAGTACCACGTGCTGCTCGGACAAAATGCGCTGCTGGACTACGCCCGTCGGCACGACCTGGCACTGACGGCTTATTCGCCGCTGGCACGCAACAAGGTCTCGGACATTCCGGTTATCCAGCAAATCGCCGTCAAGCATGGGGTATTGCCGACCCAGGTCGCACTCAAATGGCTGCTGGATCAACCGAACGTGGCCGCCATCCCCAAAGCCAGCAGCGAGGCCAACCAACTGGCCAACCTGGCAGCGTTCACTGTCAACCTGGATGATCAGGATCGGGCGCTGATTGCGGGCTTGTCCAAACGCGAGCGTCAAGTCAGTCCGGACTTTGCGCCCGTGTGGGACGCGTTCGATCGTTAACCGCGAAAAGGCCACTTTTCATGTACGACACCTGTCGCAATGACTGTGGCTTACCAAACCTTACACATTTCACCCACACGCCTTTGCCAGTGCGGTTATTCATAGACCCGGCGCTACACGCCCCATCAATCTATGAGAGACCGTCAACATGCAATGGACCAAGGCAAGACGCAGCAAAAACGTGAACGACACACGTGAGGGCAAGGACGCCCGCATGCTTACGGGGACAACACTGGCTGCCGGAATGGCCGCCGTCGCCCTGGCCAGTGCGGGACTTTATTCAACACTGGACACACCAACAGACGTCACTCCGATCGCCCCCTCGTACACCTTGAACCGTCCCCTTCCTCACCCATCGGTCGAGCCGCAGGAAGATCTGCAACTGATGTTTGTGCAGTCGGTGCTGGGCGACACCGAAGACACATGGCAGCAATTGTTTTCGCAAATGGGCCGACACTATCCGCAACCCACCCTGACGCTGTTCGACAACGGCGTCGTCTCGGGCTGTGGTTTCGCCAGTTCCAGCAGCGGCCCGTTCTATTGCCCGAGCAATCAGCAGGTGTATCTCGACCTCGAGTTTTTCAGCAAACTGGAACAGCAGTTTGCAGTGGTCGGTGACTTCGCGCGGGCCTACATCATTGCTCACGAAATCGGACATCATGTGCAGCTGGAACTGGGGCTTTCCGAATCCTTCGAAAAAGCCTTGCTCGAGCGCCAACCCGTCAGCGGCGACGGTGGACTGGAGGTTCGCGCAGAGTTGCAGGCCGATTGCCTGGCCGGCGTCTGGGCGCACCATGCGCAACAACGCCTGGACTGGCTGGAGCCGGGTGATATTGATGCCGCCCTGCATGCCGCGGCAATGTTTGGTGACGACCATCTGCAAAGTTCGCGAAATGCCCAGGTTCGACCAGAGACCTTCAGCCACGGCACTTCCCGCCAGCGCGTGAACTGGTTCAAGACAGGATTTGCCACAGGTCTGCCGGAGTCCTGTGACACCTTCACCGCCGAGTCCCTGTGATACCCGCCCGTCAATGAGGCCTCCAATCTCGCGGCCTGGATAGAACCGCCGTCGCTCCCGGCTGTCTGACGACCGGACTGGCGCCGCTCCTACTCAGCAGCAACACTCATCGCACGGTTCTTTACCCGCAACATCAGAGGATTCCCACATGCTATGGAAAAAAGGCCGACGCAGCGACAACGTGGTCGATGCCCGTGGCGATGATGTCGGCGGCGGTGGCGGCGGGATGCGTTTTGGTGGCGGCAAGGGCCTGAGCCTGACGGCGATCCTGCTGATCGTAGGCATCGGCTGGATCACCGGCCAGGATCCGCTGCAGATTCTCGGACAATTGACCGGGCAGATGGGTGAACAATCGGCGCCGACCACGACCCAAACGCGCAAGGCGCCACCGGCCAATGATGAAGGGGCCGAGTTCGTCCGCTCGATTCTCGGCGATACCGAGGATACCTGGCGCCAGATTTTCCAGCAGGCGGACCGGCAATATAAGGATCCGACCCTGGTGCTGTTCAGCAACCGGGTCAATTCGGCCTGCGGACTGGCCACCTCGGCGACCGGTCCCTTCTATTGCCCCGCAGACCAGAAGGTTTACCTGGACATGGGCTTCTTCCAGGAAATGTCCCAACGCTTTGCTGCCGCGGGCGATTTCGCCCAGGCCTACGTGATCGCTCACGAAGTCGGACACCATGTACAAACCTTGCTCGGTGTTTCGGCGAAGATCCAGGCTGCCCGCCAGCAGGGCCGGCAGATGGAAGGCGATGGCGGCTTGCTGGTGCGCCAGGAGTTGCAAGCCGACTGCCTGGCCGGGGTCTGGGCCAACAATGCGCAGAAGCGTCTGAACTGGCTGGAACCCGGCGATATTGAAGAAGCGCTAAACGCGGCGAACGCCATTGGCGACGATCGCTTGCAGCAACAAGGCCAGGGCCGTGTGGTGCCTGACTCGTTTACCCATGGTACGTCAGCGCAACGAGTGCGCTGGTTCAAAACCGGATTCGCCCAGGGCCAGGTTGGCCAGTGCGATACCTTTGCGGCGAAAAATCTGTAGATGAAGAAGTGGTGGTTAGTCGTACTGTTCACATGCGCAACGTCCCAGGCCGCCGAGCATGGGGTCAAGGAACTCAGTCCCGGGCGCCTGCTGTTGAAATCCGGAGAAATCGCGGTGGGCATCAGTCGGGCCCCGGCCAAAATCGAACGGGTATTGATCATCGTCCATGGTCGCTTGCGCAATGCACAAACCTATCTGCAGAGCGGCGAGCACGCCGTCGAACTGGCTGGGCAAGGCGCTACGACCCTGGTGATTGCCCCGCAGTTCCTCAATGAAACCGACGTTGCACAGCACCAGGTGGCAGACACCGTCCTGCGCTGGCAGGGCAATGAGTGGATGGCCGGCGGTGAATCCACAGCACCCTTTCGTATGAGTTCCTACGATGCGCTGGACGAAATCATCGCCCGCCTGGGCGATCGCCAGCAGTTTCCGGATGTGAAGCAAATCATCATCGCCGGTCACTCGGGAGGCGCTCAAGTGGTTCAGCGCTACGCCTTGCTGGGCAAGGATCAGACGGCCCTGGAAGCCGCCGGCGTGCAGCTGCGCTATGTGATCGCCAACCCCTCGTCCTACACCTACTTTGATGAGCGTCGGCCAGTGGCTTTCAGTCATGCCGGTTGTCCACAATTCAACCGCTGGAAGTACGGGCTGACAGACTTGCCGGCCTACGCGGAAGGACAGACTGCCGCGCTGCTGCAGGAAAAGTACCTCAAGCGCGACATCGTTTATCTGCTGGGGCAGCAGGACGTGGATCCGAACCATCCGGCACTGGATAAAACCTGTGAGGCAAAGGCTCAGGGGCCGAATCGATTGGCCCGTGGGCGCTATTACTTCGCTTATCTGAAGCGGCTGCAACCCCAAGGGTTGCAGCAGCAACTGATTGAAGTACCCGGAGTCGGGCACAACGGGGAAGGGATGTTTACATCGCCCCAGGGGCAGCAGGCATTGTTTCCGTAACGAAGGGCGCTCAAGCCGACAGCATCTGCCGCAACTCGACACAATCCGCCGCATGCCAATCGGTCAACTCCGGCCACGGATTATCCGGCAGGTTGACCAACACCGTCCGGGCTCCCGCCGCGCGACCGCAATCCAGGTCAAAACGGTAATCACCGACCATCACCATCTCGCTGGCCGACACCTTCCAGGCTTCGGCCAGCTTGAGCAAGCCGCCAGGATGCGGCTTGGGTGGAGCCTCATCGCGCCCCAGCACATCCTCCACCGCGAAGCAGTCGGCCAGGCCGATAGCTTCCAGCGTGACATGCGCCAGTTCGCGGGCATTGCGCGTGAGAATGCCCAGGCGATAACCACGACCAGCCAATTCACGCACCAGTTCCACCGCTCCCGGTGCCGGTTTCGAGCCCAGCGCCAGATCGCGCTCGTGTTCGAGCAGCCAGGCATGTTTGGCGTTCGCTTCTTCGGCCGGCAGTGCCGCCAGATGCGTCAGGATGTCGTCTTCAGGCGGGATCGCCAACGCTACACGGATCGCCGCGAAATCATGCACAGCCACCGTCAGGGTGCCGTCCATGTCGAACACCCAATGGCGTACGTCCGCCAGGCTCATGCCCAATCCTTGCGATAGCGAATCAGGCCTTCCTGAGTGACCGAGGCCACCAGTTGCCCGGCACGGTTGAACACGCTGCCGCGGGAGAAGCCGCGGGAATTGCCGGCCCATGGGCTGTCCATCGCATACAACAACCAGTCATCGGCGCGCAGGTCGGCGTGGAACCACAACGCGTGGTCAAGGCTGGCGACCTGCATGTCCTTGTGCCAGACCGATTTGCCGTGGGGCAGCATCGAGGTGGTCAGCAGACCGAAGTCCGAAGCATAGGCCAGCAGGTACTTGTGCAATGCCGGGGACTCGGCCAAGGCGCCGTCGGCGCGAAACCAGACGTATTTGACCGGATCGCTGGCTTTCGGGTTGTAGGGATCTTCCTCGGTAACCGGGCGAAATTCGATCGGTTTCGGGCACAGCAGTTTTTCACGCATGTGCTCGGGGATCAGGTGCGCGCGTTGCTGGGTCAGCTCCAGTTCCGATGGCAGGTTTTCCGGCCCGACCACTTGCGGCATTTCAGTCTGGTGCTGGAAACCTTCTTCGTCGTACTGGAACGAAGCGCTGCAGGTGAAGATCGGCTGGCCCTTCTGGATCGCCGTCACCCGACGCGTGCTGAAACTGCCGCCGTCGCGCACCCGGTCAACGGAATACACCACTGGCAACTTGGCATCGCCCGGACGCAAGAAATAGCCATGCATCGAATGCACATGACGCGCCTCTTCAACGGTCTGACTGGCCGCCGACAGGGACTGCCCGAGTACCTGGCCTCCGAACAGCTGACGAAAACCCAGGTCCTGGCTGCGGCCACGGAACAGGTTTTCTTCGATCGGCTCCAGGCTCAGCAGGTCGACCAGATCATCCAACACTTGGCTCATTCAGACTCTCCTCACACAACGCAATGCCGCGCAGTCCTGGCTGCGTCGGTCGATTCAGTTTCTGGCCAGTGCCAACATTGGGATCATTGTAAACGTCCATGCTCGGTTATCCATGCAAGGTTTGCAGCCATTGTTCACGACTGATGCGATACAGCACGTGGCGGCGCAGGGGATGATCGCGGGCCAGCCGCGGATGATCGAAGTCATCGGCGGGATCGTGATGCATGCCGATCGCCTGCATGACCTTCTGCGATGGCAGGTTGCTGACTGAGGTAAAGGACACGACTTCGCTCAGCACCAGGCGGTCAAATCCGCAGCGCAGAGCGGTCCAGGCCGCTTCGCTGGCATAACCCAGGCCCCAGTGCTCGCGCGCCAGGCGCCAGCCGATTTCAATGGCCGGGCTGAACGGCGCATCGAAACCGACTACGCCCAGACCGGTAAAACCGATGAACTGGCCGGTATCCTTGCGCTCCAGCGCCCAGAGGCCAAAGCCATGCTCGGCAAAGTGGTCGCGAACCCTGCCGATCAACGCTGCACTTTCGGATCGGCTCAAGGGCGCCGGAAAATAACGCATAACCTGCGGATCGGCGCACATCGCGGCAAATTCCGCCAAGTCCCCATCACGCCATTGCCGCAACAGCAACCGCGCGCTCGCCAGTTCCAGTATTGGCTCCATCATCCCCCTCCCCCATTTCCATGCTGCCAGTCTACAACGCTGGTAGGATCCTTCACTCATTCCGAAACGAAAACCCCATGCCGCTGCCGCTGATCTACCACGAAGACTACAGTCCCGAGTTCCCGGCGGATCACCGCTTCCCCATGGACAAGTTTCGCCTGCTGCGCGATCACCTGGTGGACAGCGGCCTGACTCGCGATGCCGACCTGCTGCGCCCGCAGTTGTGCCCGCCGCAGATTCTTGCCCTCGCCCATGACCCTTCGTATATCGAACGCTACATGAGTGGCGATTTGTCCCGCGAGGACCAGCGACGCCTCGGCCTGCCCTGGAGCGAAGCCCTGGCCCGGCGCACGGTACGGGCGGTCGGCGGTTCGCTGCTGGCGGCGGAGCAGGCGCTGGAGCATGGCCTGGCCTGCCATCTGGCTGGCGGCACGCATCATGCGCATTACGATTTCCCCGCTGGTTTTTGCATCTTCAATGACCTGGCGGTGATCAGCCATTTCCTGCTGGAAAGTGGTCGGGTGAATCGGGTGCTGATCTTCGACTGCGATGTACATCAGGGCGACGGGACTGCACGTATCCTGCACAACACACCGGAAGCGGTGACCGTTTCCCTGCACTGTGAGAAAAACTTCCCTGCACGCAAAGCCGAAAGTGACTGGGACATCCCGCTCCCCAACGGCATGGGCGATGCCGATTACCTGAAAGTGGTAGACGATGCGCTCAACTATTTGTTGCCGCTCTATCAACCAGACCTGGTGCTGTATGACGCCGGTGTCGATGTGCACAAGGACGACGCACTCGGTTACCTGAAGCTGACAGACCAAGGCGTCGCCGCCCGCGATGAAGCCGTCATGCGCCATTGCCTGGGTCGGGATATTCCCGTTGTCGGCGTGATCGGCGGCGGCTACAGCAAGGACCGCCGGGCCCTCGCCCGCCGTCACGGCATCCTCCATCACAGCGCGCAACGGGTCTGGCAGTCATCAGGCTGTCACTGAGTTGTGGATGCTTTACCCACAATGCCTGTGGAACTGCCTGTGGATAACCTGCGGGCAAGGGACTGCAGGCCATGCGCCGTCTAGGCTACAGCGCGGCGGTTGTTTTTTGATCAGTGCTTGAATACAGCGCTCCACAGGGTTTGGACTGCTAGAATGCCCGCCCTCTTCCGCAGAACCGCAGCGCACGCCATGACCCAGCACTCCGCCTCTTCCCCTTCTACTGTCGCCATCATCGGCGGCGGCCCCGCCGGTCTGATGGCGGCTGAGGTATTGAGCCAGGCCGGGATCAAGGTCGACCTGTACGACGGCATGCCTTCGGTGGGGCGCAAATTCCTCCTGGCCGGCGTCGGCGGCATGAACATCACCCACTCCGAAGCCTACCCGGCATTCCTCTCGCGATACGCCGAAAGGGCCCCGCAGATTGCGCCGCTGTTGCGCGCCTTCGGTGCCGATGCGTTATGCCGGTGGATACATGAGCTGGGCATCGACACCTTTGTCGGCAGCTCCGGGCGGGTCTTTCCCACCGACATGAAGGCCGCGCCCCTGCTGCGCGCCTGGCTCAAGCGCCTGCGCGACAGTGGGGTAGTTATCCACACCCGTCATCGATGGATCGGTTGGGACGGTCACGGCGGTTTGCGCATCGACAGCCCCGACGGCGAAAAAACCGTTCACGCCGATGCCACCCTGCTGGCCCTCGGCGGCGGCAGTTGGTCGCGCCTGGGTTCGGATGGCGCATGGATGCTGCCACTGGAGAACAAAGGTGTAGGACTGGCGCCGCTGCAACCGAGCAATTGCGGCTTCGAGGTGCAGACCTGGAGCGACTTGATGATCAGCAAGTTCGCCGGCGCGCCGCTGAAAAACATCGCCATCGGCCTCAATGACGACGTGCCGAGGCTCGGTGAATGTGTGATTACCGCCACGGGGATTGAAGGCAGCTTGATCTACGCCTTGTCGGCACCGATCCGTGAAGCGATCAACCAGCACGGCTCGGCGACCATTCATCTGGACCTTCTGCCGGGCCGACCTGTGGATAAAGTCCAGGCTGCATTGAGCAAGCCGCGCGGCTCACGCTCAATGGCTAAACATCTGCACAGCCAGTTAGGTATCGATGGGGTGAAAGCGGCGCTATTGCGCGAGCTGACATCTGCCGACACCTTTACCGACATGGCATTGCTGGCCAAGGCGATCAAGGCGTTGCCGATGACACTGGTGAAAACCCGTCCGCTGGACGAAGCCATCAGCAGCGCGGGCGGTGTGTTGTTCGAGGCGATGGATGAGCGATTGATGCTCAAGCAGATGCCCGGGGTTTTCTGCGCGGGCGAGATGCTGGATTGGGAGGCGCCGACGGGCGGCTATCTGCTGACCGCGTGTTTCGCCAGTGGGCGGGCGGCGGGGTTAGGAATTGTTGAGTGGTTGCAGCGTAAGCGCTGAAGAGCGAGGCGCGCCCTTCGCGAGCAAGCCCGCTCCCACAGGGGATTTGTGAACAACACAGATCCAGTGTGGGAGCGGGCTTGCTCGCGAAGGCGGTTTAACAGACGCCGCCGTTAATCAAGGTTTGCGCTTACGCGGCCCAGTGTTGAACACCGGCACCTTGCGCACAGGCTTGATCGAAGGCTCCGCCGGCGCCACTTCCCCGCTGTCCACCCACTTGCCCAGGTTGCGTTTACCACCGCCACCACCCGACGCCTTGGGTTTCTTCGGTTTCTTCGGCTTCTTGATCACCTGGCCACTGGCATCGGTGTCCGGCACGCGGTGCTCAGGTTCGAAGTCCGGCTCGTTCTGACGCTTGAGCGTCTGGCGGGTCAACATCTCGATGGCTGACAGCAGATTCACTTCATCGGCGCACACCAGGGAAATCGCCTCGCCGGTCGCGCCCGCACGCCCGGTACGACCGATGCGGTGGATGTAATCCTCGGCCACGATCGGCAAATCGAAGTTGACCACCAATGGCAGGTCTTCAATGTCCAGGCCCCGGGCCGCGACGTCGGTGGCAACCAGGATCTGCACTTCGCTGAGTTTGAAGCGGTCCAGCGCACGCTGACGGGTCGCCTGGGGCTTGTCGCCATGGATGCCATCGGCGTTGATGCCAAGGCCCTGGAGTTTTTCCACCAGCGCATCCACGCCATTGCGGGTCTTGGCGAACACCAGCACTTGCTTCCACTTGCCCTTGCGCATCAAGTGCACGAACAGCTCCGGCTTGCGCTTCTTGTCCACGGTCACGATCCATTGCTTGACCGTATTGGCGGCGACGTTGCGCGGGCTGACTTCGATGCTCAGCGGGTCATTGAGCATCTGCCCGGCCAGCAGGCGGATGTCGTCGGAGAAGGTGGCAGAGAACAGCAGCGTCTGGCGCTTCTTTGGCAAGGCTTTGTAGATATTCGCCAGTTCCTCGGAGAAACCCAGGTCGAGCATGCGATCGGCTTCGTCCAGTACCAGGGTTTGCAGTTGATTGAACTTCAGGGCGTTCTGGCGGAACAGGTCGAGCAAGCGGCCCGGGGTCGCCACCAATAGGTCGACGCCGCTGCGCAGCTTCATCATTTGCGGGTTGATGCTGACGCCACCGTACACCGCGTAGGTGCGCAGTGGCAGGTTTTCGGCATATTGGCGCACCGCTTCGTGAACCTGCTCGGCCAGCTCCCGGGTCGGCACCAGAATCAGCGCACGCACCGAGTTGGCGGCGACTTTCGGCCCTTCCATGGCCAGCAACTGCAGGAGCGGCAGGGCGAAACCGGCGGTCTTGCCGGTGCCGGTCTGGGCAGCGGCCATCAGGTCGCGACCGGCCAGCACTGCCGGAATGGCTTGCGCCTGAACCGGCGTCGGAGTCTGGTAGCCGAGCGTCTCGAGGGAGCGCAGCAAGGGTTCGATCAGGCCAAGGGTGGCGAAAGTCATGGGAATACCGTAGGAAAATTCAGCGCGGGTTGTTCAAAACAAGTGTGCAAAAGGAGATGCAATGCCGCGCAGTTTACCCTAATTCACACGGGATTCTGTTGGCACAGCCTTTACCACTGGCCGTTGCGGTGTGCGGCGCCACTGCGGCAGGCCGATCAGCACCACGGCACTGATGATCACCAACATGGCCAGTGCCTCCTCGATGCCAATGGTTTCTCCGACAAACACGATCCCCAGCAACACGGCCACCGCCGGGTTGACGTAGGCATAACTGGTGGCGGCAGCCGGACGCACATGCTTGAGCAGGTACATGTAGGCGTTGAAGGCAATGATCGAACCGAACACGGTCAAGTACGCCAGCGCCGCCCAGCCCTCGATGGGCGGGACCTTCTCCAGGTGTTCACCGCTCACTGCGCTACCGATCAGCAACACCACGCCGCCCACCAGCATTTCCACGGCACTGGCCATGGCGCCTTGAGGCAACGGCAAATGTTTGCTCCACACCGAGCCGAACGCCCAGGTCGCCGCGGCAAAGATCAGCAATGCCGCACCCAGCGGACTCGATTGCAGGTTGGAGCCGAGGTTGAGCATGGCAATGCCGATCATGCCGAGCGCAATCCCGGCCCATTCGAGACGGGTATTACGCGCGCCCCAGAAATATCCACAGAGCAGGGTGAACAGCGGCACCGTCGCCACGGCCAGTGCCGCGACACCGGAGGCCACCCCCGTGTGTTCGGCCAGGCTGACCCCGCCATTACCGCAAGCCAGCAGCAACACCCCGATGATGCCGGCGGCTTTCCATTGCGCCCAGGTCGGTGCCGGCGCCCCGCGCCAGCGCAGGAAGGCATACATCAAAGTCCCGGCGATCACGAAGCGAATTCCCGCCAGCAGCAATGGTGGCCAGTACTCCACGCCGATGCGGATCACCAGGTAGGTCGAGCCCCAAATCACGTACAACGCGAAAAAGGCAGCGATTAACGGCAAGGGAAAACGACGTAGACCAGGCATGGCGGGCAGCTCACAGGCAAGACAAGTGAACGGCTATTTTAGAAAGGCTGGTGCAGGAAAATAAGTTACAAAACCTGTTTAAAGCATCGGTACACTTTTCAAAACACGGAGTTCAGCGCTATAAACCATGTTTTCGAAAGTCCGTGATTTTGAGGAGTTCGACCATGGACAAATACGACCGCATGCTGCTCAGCGCCCTGCTGGAAAACGGTCGCGCGTCCTACGCGGACCTGGCGCGCAAGGTCAACCTCTCTGCCCCGGCCGTGGCCGAACGCGTGGCCAAACTCGAATCCAGCGGGGTGATCACCGGTTACCAGGCGAAAGTCGACATGGCCAAGCTCGGCCTGCCGATCCAGTGCGTGATCGAATTGCGCCTGAACCAGCATGGCAATCAGAAAGCCTACAACGACCTGATCAAGATCCCGCAGCTGACCGAATGCCACCGAGTGACCGGTGACCCATGCGTGATCATGCAGGCGGCGGTGGGTTCGATGCCGGAGCTGGAAGAGCTGATCAACCGGATTGCCACGTTTGGCTTCAGCAAGACGTCGATTGTGCTGTCGAGCGCGATAGAGAAGCGCGTGCCGTTGGGGCATATCGAAGGGAATGGCAGGTAAATCCGAGGTTACAAAAGATCCAAATGTGGGAGCGGGCTTGCTCGCGAAAGCGCCAGTCCAGTCAACATCAATGTTGAATGACATACCGCTTTCGCGAGCAAGCCCGCTCCCACAGGGGATTCGTGCTGCTTTCAGAATCCGCGATAGCGCTTGAGGTGTTCGCCCACCTTCGCTGCCGGGACCTTCTGCAACGTGCACAGCAAGTCATGGGACAACTCGCGCAATCCGTGTTTCTGCCGTAACTCCCCGGCCAGGTGCGTCATCAGGTTGGCCGCCATCTCGGCATCGGCCATGGCCCGGTGAGCCTTGCCGGTGTGGGGCAGGTTGGCGAAGGCGGTCAGGGTGCCGAGCTTGTGGTTCGGTGCTGCGGGCATGAGGCGACGCGCCAGTAGCAGCGAGCAGGCAAAGTTCTGCAAGCGCGTGCGCTTGATTCGCCCAAGTTCGAAATCCCAGAACTTCTGGTCAAACGCCGCGTTGTGCGCCAGCAGAGGCGTGGTGCCGACGAACTCGTTGACCTCGTTCATTACCTGCTCGGCCGAAGGCGCGGTGCGCAGCATGGCGTTGCTGATACCGGTCAGTTGTTCGATAAAACCCGGGACGCGCACGCCGGCGTTCATCAGGCTCTGGTAACGCTCGACGATGCGTCCTTGCTCAAGGATCACTACGGCAATTTCCGTGGCTCGGCAGCTGCTGCTCGGAGAGATCCCGGTGGTTTCAAAGTCGATGACTGCTATGCGTTCCAAACCTGTTTCAACTCCGTAAAAATCAATTCTTGAGCAGCAACGCGCCTTCGATCGGCACATAGCGGCTGGCGGCGCGGATCAGCGAGTTGGCCGTCAGGCCCGGCACCCCGTAGGCCACCGCTTGCACGCCATGCTTGCTGATGATGCGCTCCAGCAGCATGTCGAAATCACCGTCGCCAGAGGCCAGCACCACTTCATCGACATGGTCGGCGGCGTCCATGATGTCGAGGGTGATGCCCACATCCCAGTCGCCCTTGGCCGAGCCATCGCTGCGCTGGATATAGGGCTTGAGCTTCACGGTGAAGCCGAGGTTGCGCAGGATCTGCTGGAACTGCTGCTGTTTACTGTCGCCACGATCGATCGCGTAGGCGTAGGCCTCGACGATCTCGCCTTGCTTGCTGATGTCGGCCCACAACGCGGCATAGTTGAAGTGGCAACCATAAGCCTGGCGCACGGTGTAGTAGAGGTTCTGGACATCGGCGAACACTGCGATTTTTTTCACCGGACACCTCATTAGCGCGCAGGCAGGATCAGGCACCAGGCCCGAAAAGTCGCCCAGTATGCCAGCCAAAAGGTGGGTTTCGCGAATAATCGGCCCGGAGCGCCGCAGCGCCCCGGACGAATGGCGTATCAGACGAAGGAGTCGTCGTCACCGCCGAAGAACGATGAGCTGTCATCGCTGTAGTCGGCGTCGGCAAAACCGCCTTGATCGTTGGCATAGCCATCATTGCCGGCCATGCGCTGATCATCGCCCCAGCCACTGTTACCCTGGTCGTTGACCTGGGCCGGTTCTTCCTTGATGACCTCGACGATTTCCTGCGCCGGCTGATTGTGGTGGAACAGACTGCTGATGCCTTGTGCCAGCATCACGCCACCGGCCACGCCGGCCGCTGTTTTCAGCGCGCCGCCGAGGAAGCCGCTGCCCGCCGCCGGGGCCTGTTGCTGGGGTGCATAGCCCTGCTGTGGAGATCCACCGAAGTTCTGCTGCGGTGGTTGCGCGTTGAATGACGGACGCGCCGGCTCACGCCAGCCGCCACCACTCGAAGACGCCGGTTGCGCAGGCGCAGGCTGCGGATCACGGCTATTGCCACCAAAGATGCTCGACAGGAAGCCACCGCTGCTCGCTGCCGGCGCGGACGTTTGCGCCTTTGCCTGTTGCAGCTCGGCCTGCAATTGCTGGATTTGCGCAGTCAGTTGTTTGTTCTGTCCGTCGAGGCTCTTGATCGCTGCCTCTTGCACCAGAATGGCCTGGGTCATGAAATAACCTGCCGCCGGTTGGCGTGTCAGGTGCTCCTTGATCCTCGCCTCGGCCTGGGCGTCGCGCGGGGCTGAGTCCGTTTCGGCCTGTTGCAGCCGGGAAAACAGTCCATCGATCAGGGTTTGTTCTTCGCTGTTCATGGCGACCTCGTAGATTGCCGGGAAAATCGTGCCTGTATCCACAAAGGATAAGGTGCCCGACCTTAATGGAGGCTGAAACAAGTTGTTTCAATGAGCTTTACCCAACGTTTACGTTTGCGCCCTCCGGCACATCATCGGTTAAAGTGTGCCACTGCTTTCAACCTGCGATACCAACTGATGAATCCGTTCGATGTACTGCGCGACTCCTTGTACTTCTTCAAACGCAATCTGGGCCAGATCGTGCAGTTGTGCCTGCCGCTGGTGATCATCGAGGCCCTGTTGCAACAAGTGGTCGACCACTCCACCGAGCCGGACAGTTTCCCCGGCATCAGTGTGATCGTCGGCTTGCTGGTCTATCCGCTGTACACCGCCGCGCTGATCCTGTTCCTCGACGCCCGCAGCCGTGGCGAATCGCCAAGCAATCGCGAGCTACTGTCGAGGTCTGCCTATCTGTGGCCGCGTTTCGCCTTGTTGACCGCCCTGAACACCCTGCTGATCCTGCTTGGCCTGTCGCTGTACTTCCTGCCGGGCATCTGGCTGATGGTGACCCTGGCCTTCGGCGAGTACCTGCTGGTGCTGCGCGGCCTGGCGCCGCTTGCAGCCATGAAGGAAAGCCTGCGCCTGACCCGCGGTCATTTCATGCGCATCCTGGTGTGCATCCTGTGTGTGATGGCCCCTTTGTGGCTGCTCAAGGGCGCCACATTGGCGGCGTACCCCGAGCCGCAGAACCCAGTGATCTCGCTGCTGATCGACAGCGCCCACAGCTTCCTGCAGCTGTTCACCAGCGTGGTGCTGTTCCGCCTGTTCATGTTGATCAGCGAAGTGCCGGAAAAAATCGATGGTCCACGTTGACCGTGGGCGACCGCTCGTCAGTCGGGTATGCTCGGGGTCAACTTCCGTAACGCGATAAGCCGAGCCATGACCCGACTGCTGCGCTACACCTTGCTGGGTTTGTTGATCGTCATCGGCTTGGCCGGCGTGGCGGTCTACAGCCTGACCTGGCGACCCGAGGCCAGGGAAACAGCGCCAGTCAGCTGCACCCAGGCGCCCACCCTGGCACCGGGCCAGGCACTGAAGGTCATGACCTGGAACGTCCAGTACCTGGCGGGCAAGCGCTATGTGTTCTGGAATGACCTGGCCACCGGCGCCGACGACTCCCCCACGCCGGAAGACATGGCCTTCAGCCTCGATGAAGTGGCGCGGGTGATCCGCGACGAGCAACCGGACGTCGTGCTGCTGCAGGAGCTCGATGACGGCGCCAAGGCCAGCGACTACCAGAACCAGCTCAAGCTGCTGAAGGAGCGGTTCGCCGACCTGTATCCGTGCAGTGCCCATGCCTTCGACTGGAAGGCTGACTTCGTGCCGAACCCGCACATTTTCGGCAGCGTCGGCCGGCAACTGGCGACCCTGAGCCGCTATCAGATCGAACACGCCGAGCGTCTGCAATTGCCGATCACATCGGCCAACCCGATCAGTCGCCAGTTCCAACCGAAAAACGCTTTGCTGGTGACGTACCTGCCCTTGAGCGACGGCGCCCAGCTCGCGGTCCTCAACACCCATCTGGATCGTGCGAGCCAACCCGACGAGACGCTGCAGGCGCAGGTCGCGGCCGTGGCCAAGGTCCTCGACAAGTTCGAAAGCCGCGGCACGCCCTGGCTGATCGGTGGCGACTTCAACCTGCTGCCGCTGGGCCAATACCAACGCCTGCCCGGCGAGCAGCGCACGCCCTACTCCGCCGACAGCGTCCTGCATCTGTTGTGGGACAAGTACCCGATGATCCCCACCAACAACGAATCCGGCGGGATCGACCGCGCGCGCTGGCTGACCCATTACCCGAACGATGCCGCTTTGAACGGCCCGGACCGGACCGTCGACTACCTGTTCTACAGCCCGCGGATCAAACGGGTCGAGGCGGTGGTCCGGCAGGACGATACCCTGCGCATCTCCGATCACCTGCCGGTAATAGCACGCTTTCTGCTGCCCGCCGCGCCCTAGCCTGGCGAGTCATGGCTTGCGCGGCTTGATCCGTGCCGTGGCTTCGGCCACCAGCGGGTCGTCCGGCCAGTAATGTTTCGGGTAGCGCCCCTTCAAGTCTTTCTTCACCTCGGCGTAGGTGCTGCGCCAGAAGTTCGCCAGGTCCTGGGTCACCTGCACCGGCCGCCGCGCCGGGGACAGCAAATGCAGCTTGACCACCTGCCGGCCACCGGCGATGCGCGGGGTTTCGGCCAGGCCGAACAGTTCCTGCAGGCGCACCGCCAGGATCGGCGGCTGTTCACTGTAGTCCAGGCGAATAGATGAACCCGACGGCACGCTCAAGTGGTGCGGAGCCAATTCGTCCAGGCGTTGCGGCAGTGGCCATGGCAACAGGTTGTGAACGATGCTCGAGAGGTCGAGGTTGGCGAAATGACTGAGCCGAGAGACTTTGCCCAGGTACGGCATCAGCCAGTGCTCAAGGTTGTTCAGCAGCGCAGCGTCGCTGACATCCGGCCAATCGCTTTCACCCTTGCTGCCCAGGTCCAGCTGGCGCAACAACGCCACCCGCGCCTGCCACTGGCGCAACTCCGGGGTCCACGGCAACAGCTCCAGTCCTTTGCGTCGCACCAGATTGACCAAAGCCTGACTGCGGGCGCTTTCATCAAGGCCGGTCAGCGGCTCGCGGCTGAGAATGAGCTCGCCGACCTTGCGCTGGCGCTCGGCCCGCAGCACACCTTCGCGCTCATCCCAATCCAGTTGATCGACGCATCGCACCTGCTCGGCCAGTACCGATTCGAACAGCGCCGGGTCGAAATCCGCCGCCAGGTAAATCCGCTCTTCACGCTGACCCTGACGGCTGCCGAGATCGGCGATGACCAGCCAAGGCTGCTTCATCAGGCTGTCGGCTTCGGCAAACAGCGCAGCACGACCGTTAGCCAGGCGATACTCGGCGCCGCCGGCACGGCGTTGTTGGGCAACGCGGTCGGGATAGGCCAACGCCAGAAGCGCGCCGAGCCAGCGCGGATGATCGACGTCGCTGACCGGCTCCGACGCCTTGCCGCGCAAATAGCCGCGATATTGCCGCGCCAGTTGACGGGCGCGTTGCACGCCGCCTTGGGCACCACGAGCGGCGCGCTCTTCCCCGGACAGCAGCGCCAAGCGGCTGTGCAAGTCGGCACCCGCGCCACGCAAGATGTCGCGCTCGCCAAGCAACGCCGCGACATCGCACGCCATGTCGGCCAGGCCGAGCGCCTGTCCTCGCAACAACAGGTGCGCGATACGCGGATGCGCCGGCAGTTCGGCCATGGCCTGGCCGTGACGGGTCAGCGCTTCGCCATCCAATGCACCAAGGCGCACCAGCAAGTCCTGAGCCTGTGCATAAGCCGCTGCCGGTGGTACATCAAGCCAAACCAGCTGGCCCGGTGTCACACCCCAACGACCAAGCTGCAGCGCCAAACCGGCCAGATCCGCCGAAAGAATTTCCGCGCTGCCATAAGCCGCCAATTGTTCATGCTGATCTTGCGACCACAGGCGATAGCACACACCCGGCTCCAGTCGCCCTGCCCGGCCCGCACGCTGGGTGGCGCTGGCCTTGGAAATTCGCTGGGTGTCGAGGCGGGTCATGCCGCTGCCGGGATCGAAACGCGGCACCCGCGCCAACCCGGCATCGATCACCACGCGAACGCCGTCGATGGTCAGGCTGGTCTCGGCGATATTGGTGGCCAGCACCACTTTGCGCTGGCCCGGCGGCGCCGGATCGATCGCCGCCCTTTGCGCGGCGAGGTCCAGTTCACCGTGCAACGGGCAGAGCAGGACCTGAGGGTTATCGCCCAGCGCATCCGCCAATTGTTGATGCACGCGACGAATCTCGGCTTGCCCAGGCAGGAACACCAGCACGCTGCCGGCTTCGTCGTTCAAGGCTTCGAGGACGGTCTGCACCAGCCGTGGCTCGATAAATTCACCGACCTGGAACGGCCGGCCCCAGCGCATCGCCACCGGGTACATACGGCCTTCGCTGCGCAGGATCGGCGCGTCGTCCAGCAACCCCGCCAGCCGTTCGCCTTCCAGGGTGGCCGACATCAGGAGGATCTTCAGCGGCTGATCGTCACGGAACAGCTCGCGGCCATTGAGGCTCAGGGCCAGCGCAAGATCGGCGTCGAGGCTGCGCTCGTGGAACTCATCGAAGATCAACAGGCCCACGCCCTCCAGCGCCGGATCGTCCTGCAAACGCCGGGTGAGAATGCCTTCGGTGACCACTTCGATACGGGTGTTGGGCCCCACCTTGCTGTCCAGGCGAATCCGATAGCCCACGGTTTCCCCGACCTTCTCGCCCAGCTCACTGGCCAGGCGCTCCGCCGCCGCCCGCGCAGCCAGCCGGCGCGGCTCGAGCATCAGGATGGTCTGCCCGGCCAGCCACGGTTCGTTGAGCAAGGCCAGGGGCACCCGGGTGGTCTTACCGGCGCCGGGCGGTGCTTCAAGCACGGCTTCGTGGCGTCTCGCCAGGGCTTCACGCAGGGCGGGTAAAACTTCATCAATCGGCAAAGAAATCATGCTGGCTCCCAAACAGAGGCGCGAGTATAACGGCGAACTGCCCAGTGTTCGTTGCGGTCCTAATTCATATCGACGACGCTTCGTTTTGAGATTACCCAGGAGATTTCATATGCGTGTTCCCTTTCGCCTGATCGGCGGTGTTCTGGTCGCGACCCTGCTGACCCAAGTGACTGCCT
Source organism: Pseudomonas serbica (assembly GCF_028823535.1). GTDB lineage: Bacteria > Pseudomonadota > Gammaproteobacteria > Pseudomonadales > Pseudomonadaceae > Aquipseudomonas > Aquipseudomonas serbica. The sequence goes on from NZ_JAQIYM010000010.1 coordinate 152,634, forward strand.
GCGGTTCGATCTTCTATCCCGATCGCCGCGGCCAGATCGATGGCAAGATCGACCCGGCCATTGCCGTGCTCGATGCCGTGGGCCTGCTGTTCTACATCATCCCCGGCCTGATCGCGTTTGCCGTGGACTTCGCCACGGGTGCGATCTACTTCGAACCGGGCAAGACCGCCCAGGTCGATCCGGAAAAACTCAAGGACGCCATTGGCGCCGACGGCCAGGTCGATAACCTCAAGTTGCAGTCTATTCTGCAGCGTGAACTGGGCCTCAGCTTGCCGCTGGATGATCCACGCCTGATCCAGCACAAGGGCAGCGCCCAGCAACTGGCCATGTTCGGCCTGCAACCCGCCGCTTAATCGGGGCACGACAAGGAACATCCGCACCCATGATCTCAAGCGTCGAACACGCCCGCCTGCTGCGGCTGGCGACCCGTGCCTCGGTAGCGGTGGCCTGCACGCTGATCGTCGCCAAAGCCATCGCCTGGTGGTTGAGCGGTTCGGTGAGCATGCTCGCCGGGCTGACCGACTCGACACTCGACGGCGTGACCTCGCTGCTCAACCTGCTGGCGGTGCACTACGCCTTGCGCCCGGCCGACGACGATCATCGCTACGGACATGGCAAGGCCGAGTCACTGGCGGGCATGGCCCAGGCGCTATTCATTGGCGGCAGTGCGGTGTTGATTGCGCTACAGGCAGTGGACCGGCTCAAGCATCCGGAACCGGTGGGCGCGCCGTGGATCAGCATCGGCGTGATCGTGTTCTCGCTGGGCCTGACCCTGGCGCTGCTGATGGTGCAGCATCGGGTGGTCAAGGCCACCGGCTCTAACGCCGTGCACGCAGACTCCCTGCATTACCGTTCAGACCTGCTGCTCAATGGCAGCATCCTGGTGGCGCTGGTGCTCGCCGGGTTTGGCTGGCATCAGGTCGACCCCTGGTTCGGCCTGGGGATTGCTGCGTACATCCTCTGGAGCGCAATCACCATCGCCCGGGCAAGCTTTGCGGTGTTGATGGATGAAGAATTGCCGCCGGATGTCAGCCAGCACATGCTGGAACTGGCCTGCAGTGTACCGGGGGTGTTGGGCGCCCATGACTTGCGTACGCGGATTTCCGGCAACCAGTGGTTTGTGCAGTTGCACCTGGAATTGCCGGGGGAACTGACCCTGTCAGTCGCCCACGGCATCAGCGACCAGGCTGCCGATGCGATTCATGCCGCCTACCCGCGGGCTGAAGTGTTGGTGCACGCCGATCCGCAGGAAGTCGTCCAGGCCGCCAAGGCTCAGAACGTCACCTGATATCCGCGACTGCTCAGGCAACCACCCTGGGCCTGACGGTAAGTCTGCACCACCGTCGGGTCCGGCTGGTAGGTATCGACCCGCGGATCAAAACCACTCTGCTCGACCGCCCAGCGGTAGCAATCGTAGCCATCCTGGTTGACCTGCTCCGGTGACTGACCGTTGGCCGGATAAGCCTCCACGTCGTAGCCATTGCCGCTCGCCAGCGGTTGGCCGGGCGGCTCGACCACCACGTAATCCTGAGTGCTTTCCTGATAGGCGTAATAGGCACCAGCCGCCAGGAACAACAACGAACCACCGATCCAGACTTCACGGGCGTAATCGGGCAGGTACTGGATGCGAATCCCGCGCGGTGGCTGCACTACTACATAACGCGGGCCTTGCGGGCGATACCAGTAGCCACCGGAGTAGTAATAGTCCCGGCCACCGTAGGGCACCCGGTAGTCTCGGTCGGGAAAGCGGTCGATCACATGACCTGGACGATACTGCGGGCCGGGGCCCCAGCCATTGCCGTGACCACTGGGGCGACCCTGCCAATGGTTATTGCCATTGGACGGCGCGCCTGTGTAGCCATTCCAGTGCTGGTTGGGATCGTTGCGCCGCGTCTCGTCCTGATAGTAACCACGACGTGGCGGCTGAGTCTGTTGTACCGTGTCCGGTCGAGGCTGGATGGGCAGGTCGTTGGCCGGCAGTTGCGGCGGTGGCGGCGGCGAACGCACCCGGCTGTTGTAATCCGGCACTGGACGGCTTTGCCCTTGGCCATTGTTGTGCGGATTCTGATTCTGGCCATTGTCCTGATGCTGCTGCTGGCCATTTTGCGGGCGCGGCGGGTTGTTGCCGCCATGGCCCTGATTGCTGCCCTGATGGCCGCCGTCCCCGTGTTGTCCACCCTCGGGGCCTTGGTTTTGCGGCTGGTCGGCCAGCGAATGCGCGCTGACACTGACACATAACACACCAACACCGGCTAAACGCCAGATGCGCGATCTCATGCTTTTCCTCAATGCGGGTCAGGGCCTGTACATAAGACTGGAATTGCCCAGGCCGGTTCTGCAACAGGTTATCAGTCGCGCGACTTATTTAATGAGGGCGGGAGGAAAATCGCGGGCAAGAAAAAGGGGAGACCCGTCGGCCTCCCCTTGAGAACTTCGTCCGTGCTCGACGCTTTTGACGTCGGCTCACCTCACGCCGTCTTCTGGACAGTGTGCAGCTCGGGGGCCAGCACATCCCCTGTGGGGGTGGCGACCGCGGCGGGCCTGATTCGGCGGGCCGCTGTGGACTGTTTGTCCGAGCAGTGATTCTGGTGATAAGAATAGGCCTGGGGCGGCGGCAGAGGATTGCGAAGATTGCTGAAATAAACATCACTTGCGCAATTTTTAACCCTGGATAGATAATCTGTCGCAATAGTTATGACAAGGGACCGTTTGATGAGCAAACTTGACCGATACGACCTGAGCATTCTGGCTGAATTGCAGCGCGATGCGCGCATCTCCAATCAGGAGCTGGCCGAACGCATCGGCCTGTCGCCTTCACCCTGCTCGCGGCGGGTCAAGCAGCTGGAAGACGATGGCTACATTACCCGCCAGGTCGCCCTGCTCGACCGCAAGATGCTCGGCCTGAGCCTGACGGCGTACGTACTGATCGGCATGGACCGACACACGCCGGAGCGCTTCGAAAACTTCGAAGCCGCCATCCGCACCTTGCCGCAGGTACTGGAATGCAGCCTGGTGACCGGGATGGATGCCGATTATCAGCTCAAGGTGGTGGTGCCGGACATGGACCATTATCAGAAATTGCTGTTGGGGCATCTGACGCGGATTGAAGGGGTGACCAGTGTGCGTTCGAGTTTTGTGTTGAACCAGGTGTTGAACAGCACTGAACTGCCTTTGACTCATCTGCGCAGTTAAAATCGCCTTCGCTGGCAAGCCAGCTCCTACAGGGGTTTCATATACGCTGGAGATTCATTGCAGGAGCTGGCTTGCCAGCGAAGGGGCCAGCACAGGCGACGAATAGCTGCGACACACTGCCGCAGGTCAACGCCCAGCCAATATCCAGTGGCGTATACTCCGCGCGCCCTTTCAGCCTCGCCCGCGCCGGAGATGTTCAATGGATCCTGCAGTTTTTGAAGAGTGGATGATGACCGGCCTGGTCAGCATCCTGATCATTTTCATGGGTTTCATCGTCTGGGATCTGGCGAAAAAGTCCAAGGCCGGGCGGTTCGGCTCGTTCATCCTGTTTTTCGTGCTGGGGCTTGGCGTGGCGGCATTCGTCATCAAGAGCGTGGTGATCGGCCTGATCGAAACCGGCACTTTATAAACGCGCCGGCACCTCTTTCCACTGGCCCTGATCGAGCCCCTCGATCGACCAGTCACCGATCCTGACCCGCACCAGCCGCAACGTCGGCAACCCGACCGCCGCGGTCATGCGGCGCACCTGCCGGTTGCGGCCTTCGCGAATCACCAGCTCCAGCCAATGGGTCGGCACGCTTTTACGAAAGCGTACCGGCGGGTTGCGCGGCCACAACTGCGGCTCATCCAGTTGCCGCGCCTCGGCAGGCAGGGTCATGCCATCGTTCAATTCGACACCGTCACGCAAGCGCTGCAACTGCTCGGCGCTGGGCTCGCCTTCGACTTGCACCCAGTAGGTCTTGGCCAGTTTGTGTTTCGGGTCGGCGATGCGCGCCTGCAACTGGCCGTCATTGGTCAGCAGCAGCAGGCCTTCGCTGTCGCGGTCCAGCCGTCCGGCGGGGTAGATCCCCGGAACATCGATGTAGTCCTTGAGGGTCGAGCGCCCTTCTGCGTCGCTGAATTGCGTCAGCACATCAAAAGGTTTGTTGAACAGGATCAACCTGGGCTCGGCCGGTGGCGCCTTGGCGACACGGCGCGGGGCTGCGGGGGATGGTTTTGCGCCAGGGCGGCGGGAAACAGGACGTGGCGGACGGGACATGGCGTACAAACATCTAACGGTCAGGGCTGCCAATGCTAGTAGCCCGACCGTTAAATAACCATCGACAAATCAGCGGAACGGTGGCTCGTCGAAGCTGCGCAGCTTGCGCGAGTGCAACGAATTGAGCTCGGTGCGCAGCAGATCCACGGCTTCGATGCCGATTTTCAAGTGCTGGCTGACCGCGCGCTCATAGAAGGCGTTGGCTGACCCTGGCAACTTGATCTCGCTGTGCAGGGGTTTGTCCGACACACAGAGCAATGTGCCGTAAGGTACCCGCAAGCGATAACCCTGGGCCGCGATCGTGCCGCTTTCCATGTCCACCGCCACCGCGCGGGACAGGTTGATCAGCGGCCGTTCCTGGGCCCAGCGCAACTCCCAGTTGCGATCGTCGTAAGTCAGTACGGTGCCGGTACGCAGGCGTTTTTTCAGTTCGTCACCCTTCTCGCCGGTGATGTTGGCCGCCGCCTGTTGCAGTGCGAGCTGCACTTCGGCCAGGGCTGGAATCGGGATATTCGGTGGCACGACCCGGTCGAGAATTCCATCACGGCGCATATACGCGTGGGCCAGCACGTAGTCGCCAATGGTCTGCGATTGGCGCAGGCCACCGCAGTGGCCGATCATCAGCCAGCAATGCGGACGCAGTACCGCCAGATGGTCAGTGATGTTCTTGGCGTTGGACGGCCCGACGCCGATATTGACCAGGGTCACGCCGTGACCGTCGGTGGCGATCAGGTGGTAGGCCGGCATCTGGTAGCGATGCCAGACCACGCCCGCAGCAATCGCCGAGGCTTCGCCGTGATCCATGCTCTTTTCGATGATCACGTTGCCCGGCAGCACCATGCGCACGAAGCGCGGGTCTTTGCGAAGTTGCTCCAGGCCATGGACGATGAACTGGTCGACGTAGCGGTGATAGTTGGTCAGCAGGATCCATGGCTGCACATGCCGCCAGTCGCTGCCGGTGTAATGCACCAGGCGGCGCAGGGAAAAATCCACCCGGGCGGCATCGAACAATGCCAGTGGCAGCGGATCGGTGTTTTCCCAATCGTACAAACCATCGGCAATTCCGTCGGTCGCCGCCGACAGGTCGGTACTGGGGAACACCCGCGCCAGCACGGCGGCGGTGACACCGGAACCGGCCAACTCATCGCCCTGCTCGACCACGTACGGATAAGGAATGTTCTGCTGGCTGACACCGACTTCTACAGTCACGGTGAAGTCGTGCATCAACGGCACGAGCTGCTCCAGCAGGTATTTACGGAAGGCGGAGGGATGGGTGACGGTGACGCTGTAGGTGCCCGGCAACTGGACCTTGGCGTAGGCGCGCGTGGTCTGCGGGACCTCGCCCTGGCAGAGATAAGTCAGGCGCAGTTCGGGATAACGAAACATCGCCCGTTGTTCGGCGTCCGGCTCGACACGATCCTTGAGATAACGCTTGAGCGCCTGGCTCAGCGCGGTGGTTGCACGATTGTGCAAGAGCGCAAGCCGGTCTACAGCTTGCTCGGCGGTTTGAACGACAATAAAAGCTTCGGTCACGATCAGCATCCTGTGTTCTGACTTGCAGGCCTTCATCTTGCCTGTAACGTCGCTTCACGGGAACAGTGGCCACTGCACAAATAGAATGTTCACCACCGATCAATGTAGGCGCGGGCTTGCTCGCGAAAGCAGTAGATCATTCAACAATGATGCCGACTGAAAACCGCTTTCGCGAGCAAGCCCGCTCCCACAGGGTTGAGTGGCGCTCATCCGATTGTGTTCAGAATCCCTGCGGGGTGGACCGGGCGACAATGGCTTGCACATCCACCCCGCGCGGCAACCCACCGTAAACCCGGCCACCGCCATTCAAACGACTGGCGATAAACCCGTCACTCACCGCCGCATTCCCCGCCTCCAGCAACAGCTTGGCCTGCAACCCGAGCGCAATGTCTTCGGTCAATTGCCGGGCGCGGTATTGAATGTCGCCGGTGTCCTTGAAAGCGCTGTGCAACTGGCTGATGTGCGCGGCCAGACGCTTGTCGCCATGACCATCGCCCAACTCGCTGAACAGAGCATCGAGCACACCCGGCTCCTTGGACAGGGCTCGCAGCACATCGAGGCATTGCACGTTGCCGGAACCTTCCCAAGTCGAGTTCACCGGAGCCTCGCGGTACAGGCGTGGCAGGATGCTGTCTTCGACGTATCCCGCCCCACCCATGCATTCGGCGGCTTCGTTGATCATGGCCGGCGCGCGCTTGCAGATCCAGTACTTGCCCACGGCCGTCACCAGCCGGGCAAACTTCGCTTCCTGTGCGTCATCCAGATGATCCAGCGCCCGGCCCATGCGCAGGCTCAAGGCCAGGGCGGCTTCGCTTTCCAGTGCCAGGTCCGCCAGCACGTTCTGCATCAAGGGCTGTTCGCTGAGCAACTTGCCGCCCACCTGGCGGTGGGCGCAGTGATGGCTGACCTGGGTCAGTGCCTGGCGCATCAACGAGCTTGAGCCGACCATGCAATCGAAGCGGGTCATGGCGACCATCTCGATGATCGTCGGCACCCCGCGCCCCTCTTCTCCGACCATCCACGCCAGGGCACCGCGAAACTCCACTTCACTGGACGCATTGGAGCAGTTGCCGAGTTTGTTTTTCAGGCGCTGGATGTAGAACTGATTGCGCGTGTCGTCCGGACGATGCCGCGGCAGCAGGAAACAGGTCAGGCCCTTGTCCGTTTGCGCCAGCGTCAGGAAGGCATCGCACATGGGCGCCGAACAGAACCACTTGTGCCCCACCAGCTCGTAAGCCTGGCCAGGACCGCTGGCGCCCACGGGATAGGCCTTGGTGGTGTTGGCCCGGACGTCGGTACCGCCCTGCTTCTCGGTCATGGCCATACCGATGGTAACCCCGGCCTTGTGGGCCATGCCGACGTTGCGCGGATCGTATTTCGTGGCGAGGATCTTTGGCAGCCATTGCTCTGCCAGGTCCGGTTGCAGGCGCATCGCCGGAACACTGGCGAATGTCATGGTCAGCGGGCAGCCGCTGCCGGCCTCGGCCTGACTGTGCAAGTACGTCATGGAGGCGCGGGCGACATGGGCACCGTCCTGCGGATGAGCCCAGGGCAACGAGGTCAGGCCATGCTCGACCGCTGTGCGCATCAACTCGTGATAGGCCGGATGAAATTCCACCAGATCGATGCGATGACCGTAGCGATCATGGCTGCTGAACACAGGTTTGTTCTGATTGGCCAGAAATCCCGCCGCCATCAGCGGTCCGCCAGCGAGAGCGCCGTATGCATCGATCCGCGATTCGGCCCAACCGGCCCCGAAACGCCGCAACCACTCCTGCAGGGGCAAGTCGATGCGATACAGGTTGACGCCATCCAGCGAAGGCGGCTGGTTGGTGACGTCGTGGGTTTCGGCGAACTGATGCAGGTTCATGACGGGGCTCCTTTGGTCAGCCAAGGGATTTCAGTTAAGCACCGCCCATTGGCCGAACAAAGTGTCATATCTGCCTAACTGTCGGCGCTTTCGCCCTGCTCTGCACAGAGCACTCGTCGATGAAGCGCGGCCTGCAAGTCCTCGAACTTCACCGGCTTGCTCAAATGGTCGATCTGCGCGCCGGTCGGGCAGCGCTCCCGGTCAGTACCCAGGGCGATCATGAACACCGGCAGTTGCGAGCAACCAGGCAACGCCCGGACCTGGCAGCACAGGGAAACACCGTCCAGGGACTGCAACTGACAATCGACCAGCACCGCATCGAAGCTTTCGCGCTGCAGCAAATCGAGTGCGGCGAGGCCGCTGTCAGCCGTTCGCACGCGGAATCCGAGTTTAAGCAACATACCGCGCATCACCAACTGACTGACGTTGTTGTCATCCACCAGCAATACGCTGCAATCCTGTGGCAGGCGCATTTGTGCCCCCTCCCGCGTCGCGAGTGGCACGGCAGGCCGCTCCGGTGCCGGCACGTCAAACTCGACGTCCAGCTGGAAACGGCTACCGCGCCCCGGCTCGGAGCGGTGTGTCAGGCGTCCGCCGAGCAGCTCCACCAGTTGCCGGCAGATGGCCAGGCCGACACCCAGGCCGCCGTACTCGCGCGTCATCGAACCGTCGAGCTGGAAAAAGCGCTGATACATCGTCGCCTCGCCAAGATCGGTGAAGCCGATACCGGTGTCGATCACCGCAAAGGACAATGCCAGTCGCTCGGGGCTGAGCGTTTTCCCAGTGACCCGCAGCGCCAGTCCACCCACCCGGGTGAACTTGATGGCGTTATCGAGCAAGCACTCCAGGCATTGCGCCAACTTTACGCTATCGCCGTGCAAGCGATCCGGCACACCGGGAGCCACGTCGACCTTGAAGTCCAGCGACTTACTCGAAGCATTACCATCGAACTGTGCGCGCAATGTCTCCACCACCGCGCGCAAACTGAAGGTAGCCGGGGTCGCCGTGAGCTTGCCGGCCTGCAGCTCTGTCAGGGTGAGAATGCCGTTGACCATGCGCATCATGTCCCGCGCCGACCCCGCAGCCGTTTGCTGATATTGCTCCAGCTCAGGGTCCATCTCGACGGTCTGCATCAGTTCCAGAGAACCGATCACGCCGTTCATGGGCGTGCGCAACTCGTGGGTCAGGGTGGCGAGGAATTCGTCCTTGAGCTTGTTGCTGTGTGCCAGTTGCTGGTTGAGCACCTCAAGCTTTTGCCCCGCGTCGAGCAGGGTTTGCGCCTGCTGCTCACGCATGGCATTGATACGGTCGGCGAGGGCCATGGACAGCAGCGCCACTTCGATGGCCGAGCCGATCTGGCTGGAGTACATGGTCAGGAAGACGTTGGGCAGGTAACCCAGCACCATCAGGGTATTGATGATGCCGCCGAGCAGAAACGCCGACCAGGCAATGATGAAATAACGCGCGACCCGCAACCCCCGCAGCCAGGCAAAAATACCCGCGGCAAAGATTACCACCGTGAAGGTCAGCGCCAGGGTCGTGGCCAGGCGCAAGGCCAGGGCGTAACTGGTCATCAGGGAAAGCCCGACCACCAGCGCGCCGAAGGCCACCAACGCCAGCAGCAAGCGATCCATCCAGCGGCTGAGGGTGGCGGTCTGCAGGAAGCTGCGCGCGAACTGGCTGCCGAATAACCCGGCGCAACCAATGAAAAAGGGCGTAGAAGCGTTGGCCCACCAGGGATTGTCGGGCCAGAAGTACTGCACGGCGGCGCCGTTCACAGACAGCTGATACAAGCCGAACGAGGCGATGTAGAAGATGTAGTAGAGATAGCTGGTGTCGCGCACGCTGAGGTAGATGAACAGGTTGTAGACCAGCATCCCCAGCAATACACCGTAGATCAGCCCCAACACATAGAGGCGCACCGGCTGGTCTTCGAGATACGCCGTACTGGACCACAGCGTGACCGGGGCCTGGATCGACCCCTGGCTTTGCAGGCGCAAGTACAGGGTTTGCGCCTGGTCAGGGGCAAAATTCACAGTGAACAGGTAGTTGTTCTGGCGGATTTCGCGACTGGCGAACGGCAAGGCATCGCCGGTCTGCCTGGCCAACTCATAATTGCCGCTTGCATCAGGCAGATACAGGTCAAGGTGATCGAGCGGTGGGTACGCCAACTCCAGCAGCCAGGTCCGGTGCGCAGACGGGTGGGTCGGGCGATAATGCAAATCGATTTTCAGCCAGAACACCGATCGCGAATAACCGGCGTTGAGGGTGTCTTTATCATGCGCCTTGAAGTTGCCGGCCGCCGCCTGCGCACGGACATCAGCGACGGTCGCCTGACCACCCACATCTTCAAACACTTGCAGGGTTCGCCCGAGGGGAAGGCTTTGGGTGAGTTCATTGAACTCAACGGCGTTCGCCAAGAGGGGCAAACACAACACAAACATCAGCAAATAGCGCATTTATGCCCCAGCGTGGCCTGTCCGGTCTTGTCAGGAAGCCCCCCATTCCTTTTGAGTAGACGTAAACCGGTGACACCCATTATTGGTTTGGATCCACTCTAGCATAGCCGTTGATGGCTAATGAGCACTACAGAAATTTTTCCTACAACAGCTCTAGCACGGGCGTTCCAGCGAAGATTATTGAGTTAGAGCGGTTCTATCGAACAGAAAAGGACAAGGGCTTGAAAGCAGGTGTCATTTCCCGCATCAACGTTCATTGGCCGACGCCCGGAAAAAGATGTTTGGTGGTAAGCTCGCGCACCATGAATATCTACAGCTCTCGCCCCGTTGTCCTCTGTCTCTCCGGCCACGACCCAAGTGGTGGCGCCGGCTTGCAGGCAGATATCGAAGCCTTGCTCGCCCAGGGTTGCCATGCGGCTCCGGCCGTTACCGCCCTGACCGTGCAAGACACTGTCAATGTCACTGACTTTCGCGTCCTCGACCGTGAGTGGGTGTTGGCCCAGGCCAATGCCGTGCTCAACGATTCCGAAGTCGCCGCCGTCAAGCTAGGCATGCTCGGTTCCCTGGAAATGGTCGACACCGTGGTCGAACTGCTCTCGGCGCACCCGCACTTGCCAGTAGTCTGCGACCCGGTCCTGCGCGCCGGTGGCGGTGGACGCCTGGGCAAGGACGAAGTCGGCTATGCCATGCGCGAACGCCTGCTGCCGCTTTCGATCATCGCCACCCCCAACCTTCCCGAGGCCCGTATCCTCGCGGAACTGCCCGAAGGCACCGCGGACCAGTGCGCTGAAAAACTCCTGCCATTCGTCAAGCACCTGCTGATCACCGGCGGCCATGGCGACGAAACCGAAATCCACAACCGCCTGTACAGCCGCGATGGCTTGCGCGAAACCTATACCTGTCAACGCCTGCCTGGCAGCTACCACGGCTCGGGCTGCACCCTGGCCAGTGCGCTTGCCGGCCGTCTGGCCCAAGGTGAAAACCTCGCCAGCGCCGTACAGACTGCACTTAACTACACGTGGCGCACCCTGCGCGATGCGGAGCAGCTGGGCAAAGGCCAATTCGTGCCACGCCGCCTGCCACTGGACTTCTGTTCGTAACGCCATGAGGCCTGCTTGATGAAACTACGTGGCCTGTACGCCATTACCGACAGCCAGTTGCTGGCCGGTAAATTTCTTTCGTACGTAGAGGCGGCGCTGGAAGGCGGCGTCACCCTGCTGCAGTATCGCGACAAAAGCAGCGATGAAGCCCGTCGACTGCGCGAGGCCGAAACCCTGCGCGATCTGTGCGAACGCTACAAGACCCGGTTGATCATCAACGACGACGCCGAGCTGGCGGCACGCCTGAACGTGGGCGTGCATCTGGGCCAGACCGATGGCCCGCTGTCGCCAACCCGCGCCCTGCTCGGCTCCAAGGCCATCATTGGCTCGACGTGCCACGCGCAACTCGAACTGGCCGAGCAAGCTGCCAAGGAAGGCGCCACGTATGTCGCGTTTGGCCGCTTCTTCAATTCCAACACCAAGCCCGGCGCACCGACCTGCAGCCTCGACCTGCTCGACCAGGCCCGCCAGCAGTTGCACCTGCCGATCTGCGCGATCGGCGGCATCACCCTGGACAACGCCGCCCCGCTGGTGGCCCACGGCGTCGATCTGCTGGCGGTGGTGCATGGCTTGTTCGGCGCCGAGAGCACGGCTGAAGTGACCCGTCGTGCCCGCGCCTTTAACGAATTACTGAAAATCTGATTTGAGAGCCCGATCATGTCTCGTTCCGAAACGCTGTTTGCCAATGCCCAGAAACACATTCCCGGTGGTGTGAACTCGCCGGTTCGCGCGTTCAAGAGCGTTGGCGGCACGCCGTTGTTCTTCAAGCACGCTGAAGGCGCCTACGTCACCGACGAAGACGACAAGCGTTATGTCGATTACGTCGGTTCGTGGGGCCCGATGATCCTCGGCCACAGCCACCCGGACGTCCTGGACGCGGTGCGCAAGCAGCTTGAACACGGCTTGTCCTACGGCGCGCCGACCGAGATGGAAACCCAGATGGCTGATCTGGTGTGCTCGCTCGTACCGTCGATGGAAATGGTACGCATGGTCAGCTCCGGCACCGAAGCGACCATGAGCGCCATTCGCCTGGCCCGTGGTTTCACCGGTCGCGACAGCATCATCAAGTTCGAAGGCTGCTACCACGGCCACTCCGACAGCCTGCTGGTCAAGGCCGGCTCCGGCGCCCTGACCCAGGGCGTGCCGAGCTCGGCGGGTGTGCCCGCGGCGTTCGCCAAGCACACCCTGACCCTGCCGTTCAACGACATCGACGCCGTCGAGGCCATGCTCGCCGAAGTCGGCCAGGACGTGGCGTGCATCATCGTCGAGCCGGTCGCCGGCAACATGAACTGCGTGCCGCCGGCCCCAGGCTTCCTCGAAGGCCTGCGGAGCCTGTGCGACAAGCACGGCGTAGTGCTGATTTTCGACGAAGTGATGACCGGTTTCCGTGTTGCCCTCGGCGGCGCCCAGGCTCACTACGGCGTGACGCCGGACCTGACCACCTTCGGCAAGATCATTGGCGGCGGCATGCCGGTGGGCTGCTTCGGCGGCAAGCGCGAAATCATGTCGCGCATCGCCCCGCTGGGTCCGGTCTACCAGGCCGGTACACTGTCGGGTAACCCACTGGCAATGGCGGCGGGCCTGACCACCTTGCGCCTGATCAGCCGTCCCGGCTTCCACGACGAACTGACCGACTACACCACTCGCCTGCTCGACGGCTTGCAAGTGCGTGCCGATGCGGCCGGCATTCCATTCGTGACCACACAGGCCGGCGGCATGTTCGGCCTGTACTTCAGTGGCGCCGACGACATCGTGACCTTCGATGACGTGATGGCCAGCGACGCAGCCTTGTTCGGCCGCTTCTTCCACCTGATGCTGGAAGGTGGCGTCTACCTGGCGCCGAGCGCTTTCGAAGCCGGCTTCACCTCGATCGCCCACGGCGACGCCGAGTTGAAACTCACCCTGGATGCCGCCGAGCGCGCATTTGCAGCACTGAAGTAACGCTGTTGCGCTGACGCCGGCCATTGCCGGCGTCAGCTTTTACTTACGCTCCTGCCCTTTTTTCTACTCATCTGCTAATAATCCCCTGCAAAGTGGGCGATATATTTCCCGCGCAGCAGAAAAACGAGTAAAGACTTTGTAAGGTTGGCCCTGCTTATTTCATAATGCGCGCTTATTGGATCCCCTCGATGGGTCCGCGCGCCCCTCAGAGGTAAGTCGATTCCCATGAACCGCACCGGCCGCGCCCTTTCACTGGGCTGCCTGTTGCTCCTTCAGCCCCTGCTCGCGCTCGCACAAGCAGGCGGTAACTCGTTGTTAATCCCAGCGATGGGTCGCTGCACCCTCAATACCGAGCCGCAAGACCTGGCCCAGGCACTCGCCGCCTGCCAGAAAGCGTCTGATGAAGGGGATGCTCAAGCGCAATACGAGTTGGGTGAGTTCTACTACGACGGTAAAAACGCGCCACGGGACCTCAATAAAGCCCTGAGCTACTTCGAAAAGGCCTCGCTGCAAGGCCACGCCCAGGCACAATTCAAACTCGGCACCATGTTCTTTCATGGCGAAGGCGTACCGGCCAATAACATTCAGGCGTATATCGTGCTGAAGATGGCCGCGGTCAATGGCGCAGAAGAAGCGCTGGACACCGCCGACGAAGTGGCCGAGAAAATGCCCCGCCAGGAACTGGAAGTCGCCACTCAGGTGCTTGGGCAGATTTTCCGCAAATACCTGATGGAATTGCAGAGCGCCGATGGGCGTACGCCGTTCGCGCCGCTTCCCTGATTTCTGTATTGATCTGTCTGACCCCTTCGCGAGCAGGCTCGCTCCCACAGTTGATTTCTGGTGTTCACAAATATCGTGTTCGCAGAAGATCCATTGTGGGAGCGAGCCTGCTCGCGAAGAGTGCGTTGAGCCTTACTTCTCAGGCATCGGCACCGGAAACGGCATCACATTGCCGACAGTGCCGCGGGCTTCGCTGATTTTCGGTGTGCCCAGGCGCTCGACCTCGTCGATACGCACGATCGAATGCATCGGCACGAAACTGCGCACGACGCCTTCGAATTGCGCCTTGAGCTTCTCTTCGCTCGGGTCTACGACTACCTGTGTGCGCTCGCCAAAGACGAACTCTTCCACTTCCAGGAAGCCCCACAGATCGCTCTGATAGATCTGCTTGGCGTACATTTCGAACACCTGGCCCTGATTGAGGAAAATCACCTTGTAGATTGGAGCTTCACGTTTGGTCATGGTGGGCGAGCAACACATCGAGGGATAAAAATGAGGGCGCGAACTATAGCATAGCCGCCAGACGCGCAGCGGTAGGAACCTGAGTACATGTTCCCTATAATGCGCGGTTCTTTGAATCACGTGATGACTCTCTCCATGGCCAAGAAGCTTTACATCGAAACCCACGGTTGCCAGATGAACGAGTACGACAGCTCGCGCATGGTCGATCTGCTGGGCGAACACCAGGCCCTGGAAGTCACCGCGCGCGCTGAAGATGCCGACGTGATTCTGCTCAACACCTGCTCGATCCGCGAGCGCGCCCAGGATCGTGTCTATTCCCAACTGGGCCGCTGGCGCGAATTGAAGTTGGCCAACCCGGACATGGTGATCGCCGTCGGTGGCTGCGTGGCCAGCCAGGAAGGCGCCGCCATTCGCGATCGCGCGCCCTATGTCGACGTAGTGTTCGGCCCGCAGACCCTGCACCGCCTGCCGGAAATGATCGACGCCGCACGCAGCAGCAAGCTGCCGCAAGTCGACGTCTCGTTCCCCGAAATCGAAAAATTCGACCATTTGCCAGAGCCGCGCATCGACGGCCCGAGCGCCTACGTGTCGGTGATGGAAGGTTGCAGCAAGTACTGCACGTTCTGCGTTGTGCCCTACACCCGCGGTGAAGAGGTCAGCCGTCCGTTCGATGACGTGATTGCCGAAATCATTCACCTGGCCGAACACGGCGTGCGAGAAGTGACGTTGCTCGGGCAAAACGTCAACGGCTATCGCGGCAAGACCCACGACGGTCGCCTGGCGGATCTGGCCGAACTGATCCGCGTGGTCGCCGCAGTCGATGGCATCGACCGCATCCGCTACACCACCTCGCACCCGCTGGAATTCTCCGACAGCCTGATCCAGGCCCATGCCGACGTTCCGGAACTGGTCAAACACCTGCACCTGCCGGTGCAATCGGGCTCGGACCGCATCCTCGCGGCGATGAAGCGCAACCACACGGCGCTGGAATACAAATCCAAGCTGCGCAAACTGCGCGCCGCCGTGCCGGGGATATGCATCAGTTCGGACTTCATCGTCGGCTTCCCCGGCGAGACCGAAAAAGACTTCGAACAGACCATGAAGCTGATCCAGGACGTCGGCTTCGACTTCTCCTACTCGTTCGTCTACAGCCAGCGCCCGGGCACACCCGCCGCCGACCTGGCCGACGAGACGCCGGAAGAACTGAAGAAAGAGCGCCTGAACGCCCTGCAACATCGCCTTAACCAGCAGGGTTTCGAGATCAGCCGACAAATGGTCGGTTCGATTCAGCGGATTCTTGTTACCGATTATTCCAAGAAAGACCCCGGTGAGCTGCAAGGCCGGACCGAGAATAACCGTATCGTCAACTTCCGCTGCGATAATCCGACCCTGATCGGCCAGTTCGCCGATGTGCATATCGACGCCGCGCAGCCACACTCGCTGCGGGGCTCACTGATCCAGTAACGCCGAAGATCCCTGTGGGAGCGGGCTTGCTCGCGAAGAGGGCGTGCCAGTCGACATTAACGGGGCTGACACACCGCATTCGCGAGCAGGCTTGCTCCCACAGGGGACGGTGTTTGAAGCTGGAATATTTAAGAGCTTTCGCACCCGCGCCACTGGCGCTATCCTTGAATCATCCCAATTGCCCCAGGGCGGCTAAATACGACCTTGAACGCACCCATCGAACCACATCGTTTCATCCTCGAGCCCTTTGAGGCTCGCCGCTTCGCCAATCTGTGCGGGCAATTCGACGAGCATCTGCGCTTGATTGAACAGCGCCTGACCATCGAGATCCGCAACCGCGGAAACCAGTTCGAGCTGATCGGCGAGCCAAAACACACCACCTCCGCGGAAAACCTCCTGCGCCGCCTGTACCGGGAAACCAAGGGTACCGAGCTGTCGCCGGACATGGTGCACCTGTTCCTGCAGGAATCCGCCGTCGAAGAGCTGGACAACCACTCCCCCGCCGAAGCCTCCGTCGCCCTGCGCACCAAAAAAGGCATGATTCGCCCTCGCGGCTTGAATCAGTTGCGCTACGTGAAGGAAATCCTCGGTAACGATATCAACTTCGGCATCGGCCCGGCCGGTACTGGCAAGACCTACCTGGCCGTCGCCTGTGCGGTAGATGCGCTGGAACGCGAACAGATCCGGCGCATCCTGCTGGTGCGTCCGGCGGTCGAAGCGGGTGAAAAACTCGGTTTCCTGCCCGGTGACCTGTCGCAGAAAATCGACCCGTACCTGCGTCCGCTCTACGACGCGCTTTATGAAATGCTCGGCTTCGAATACGTCGCCAAGCTGATCGAACGCCAAGTGATCGAAGTTGCGCCACTGGCCTACATGCGTGGCCGGACGTTGAACAACAGCTTCATCATCCTCGACGAAAGCCAGAACACCACGGTCGAACAGATGAAGATGTTCCTGACCCGGATCGGCTTCGGCTCCACGGCCGTCATCACCGGTGACATCACCCAGGTCGACCTGCCTCGCGGCACCAAGTCCGGGCTGCACCACGTGATCGAAGTCTTGAAGGACGTGCCGGGCATCAGTTTCACGCACTTCCAGCCCAAGGACGTTGTGCGCCATCCATTGGTGCAACGGATTGTCGAAGCCTACGAGCGCTTCGAAACCAAGGCGGCCGATGATGCTGCCGCCAGGGATAGCCGACGCGATGCTTGAGCTTGATCTGCAAATCGCGACCCAAGCGCCTGCCCCTGGCGAAGCCGAGTTCCGCCAATGGTGCGAGCTGGCCCTGCGCCAGCGCACGGCCGACTCCGAGATGACCATTCGCCTGGTCGACGAGGCCGAAGGTCGCGAGCTGAATAACACTTGGCGGCAAAAGGATTACGCCACCAACGTCTTGTCGTTTCCTGCAGATGTGCCTGACGAGTTTCTCGACATCCCGCTGCTGGGCGACCTGGTGATCTGCGTAGCCGTGGTCGAGCGTGAAGCCGCCGAGCAGGGCAAGGCACTCCAGGCCCACTGGGCGCATCTGGTGATCCACGGCTGCTTGCATCTGCTTGGTTACGACCATATTGAAGATGACGAAGCCGAAGAGATGGAAGCACTGGAACGAACGTTGCTTGCAGAACTGGGCTATCCCGATCCGTACGCGGACGACGAAATCGAAACATCCCCTACCGAAACAACAAAGGATTCAGAGTAATCGCTATGAGCGAAGATCGATCGAGCAACGGGCAGAAGTCTTGGCTGGGTAAGCTCACCCAGGCTTTTGCCCACGAGCCGAAGAACCGCCAGGAGCTGCTGGAGCTGCTGCGCGATGCACACCAGAACAAACTGCTGGACAGCGAAGCGCTGGCCATCGTCGAAGGCGCTATCCAGGTTGCCGACCTGCAGGTACGGGACATCATGGTCCCGCGCTCACAGATGGTCAGCATCAAGGCGACCCAGACACCTCGCGAGTTCCTCCCCGCCGTGGTCGACTCGGCCCACTCCCGCTACCCGGTAATCGGCGAAAGCCACGATGACGTGATGGGCGTGTTGCTGGCCAAGGACTTGCTGCCGTTGATCCTCAGGGAGAACGGCGACAGTTTCAACATCAAGGACCTGCTGCGCCCGGCCACTTTCGTGCCGGAGTCCAAGCGCCTGAACGTACTGCTGCGTGAATTCCGCGCCAACCACAACCACATGGCCATCGTCATTGACGAATACGGCGGCGTGGCAGGCCTGGTGACCATCGAAGACGTACTGGAACAGATCGTCGGCGATATCGAAGACGAACACGACGTCGAAGAAGACAGCTACATCAAGCCACTGCCCAGCGGCGACTTCCTGATCAAGGCCCTGACCCCGATCGAGAACTTCAACGAGTTCTTCGACAGCGAGTTTTCCGACGATGAGTTCGACACCGTTGGCGGCCTGGTGATGAGCGCGTTCGGACACCTGCCAAAACGCAACGAAATCACTGAAATCGGCGCCTATCGCTTCCGCATCCTGAACGCCGACAGTCGGCGGATTCATTTGCTGCGACTGACGCCTATCGCCCGGTAAAAACCTAAGGATTGAAATGCGCTGGACAACCCGCCCCGGCTGGCCCGGTAACCTGCTGGCCGTGGCGGCCGGTGCAATCACCACCCTGGCCCTGGCGCCGTTCGATATCTGGCCACTGGCACTGCTGGCGGTCGGGCTTTTCTATGCCGGCTTGCGTGAACTGAATCCACGCCAGGCCCTGGGGCGAGGCTGGTGTTTCGGCTTCGGCCTGTTTGGCGCCGGCACCAGCTGGATCTACTACAGCATTCATCACTTCGGCGGTGCGTCAGTGCTGCTGGCCGGTTTCCTGATGCTGATCTTCACGGCGGCGATTGCCTGGTTCTTCGCCCTGCCCGCCTGGATTTGGGCGCGCTGGCTGCGGCGCAACGAAGCGCCGCTGGCGGACACCCTGGCATTCGCTGCGCTATGGGTCGGCCAGGAGGCATTTCGCGGCTGGTTCCTGACCGGTTTCCCATGGCTCTACTCCGGCTACAGCCAACTGGACGGCCCCTTGGCCGGGCTCGCGCCTGTCGGCGGAATGTGGCTGATATCCTTCACCCTGGCCCTGACTGCGGCATTGATCTACAACGCCATGCGCCTGGTACGCACGGGACGCAAAGGTTTCATCGCCGTGGGCGTGGTGCTGCTGGCAGGTCCGTGGGTAGCCGGCATGGCGCTCAAGCAGCACGCCTGGACCAGCCCCTCCGGTGCGCCGTTGAGCGTCGCGGCGATCCAGGGCAACGTCGAACAGAGCATGAAGTGGGACCCGGCGCAGCTCAACGCGCAATTGGAGCTGTACCGCGACATGAGCTTCAGTTCGAAACGGGTCGATTTGCTGATCTGGCCGGAAACTGCGGTCCCGGTGCTCAAGGAGTCGGCCCAGGGCTACCTGGACATGATGGGTAAATTCGCAGCCGAGCGGGATTCGGCCATGATTACCGGCGTGCCTATCCGCGAAGTCGTCCACCAGCAGAAACGCTTCTACAACGGCATTACCGTAGTCGGCGAAGGCGATGGCACCTACCTCAAGCAGAAGCTGGTGCCGTTCGGCGAATACGTGCCGTTGCAGGATGTGCTGCGAGGCCTGATCGCGTTCTTCGACCTGCCCATGTCGGACTTTGCACGGGGCCCTTCCGACCAGGCCATGTTGCAAGCCAAGGGTTACCAGATTGCACCATACATCTGCTACGAAGTGGTGTACCCAGAGTTCGCCGCCGGCCTTGCCGCCCAAAGCGACCTGCTGCTGACCATCAGTAACGACACCTGGTTCGGCACGTCCATCGGCCCGCTGCAGCACTTGCAGATGGCACAGATGCGTGCACTCGAGGCTGGACGATGGATGATTCGCGCCACCAACAATGGCGTGACCGGCCTGATCAACCCATTTGGCCAGATCACCGCGCAGATCCCGCAGTTCGAGCGCGGCATTCTGTATGGCGAAGTGGTCCCGATGCACAACCTGACGCCTTACCTGCAATGGCGGTCGTGGCCGTTGATCATTGTTTGTGTGCTGCTGTTTGGCTGGGCGTTGATTGCCAGCCGGATGGCCAAGACGGTCTAGACCGACGACGCATGAACCCTGTAGGAGCTGGCTTGTCGGGTCGCCGCATCGCAGCGAAGAACGCCTTCGCCGGCAAGCCGGCTCCTACAGAACGGGGTCAACGGTAAAACAACCAATAACCGATCTGTCCCGCCGCCTCATTCAACAACTGTCCGTTGCGCCAGATCGCCTTGAACTCCGGCATCCAGCCACCCAGTGGCTCGCCGTTGTTGACGCTCAGGAATCCCACTGGCGCTGGTACCACTTCAAAACCTGCCTTGTGGAAACTCCAGACCGCTCGAGGCATGTGCCAGGCCTGAGTGACCACCACCACGCGCTTGATGCCTTCAGGCAACAAGACCTCGGCGCTGAATGTCGCGTTCTCCCAGGTGGTTCGACTTTGGCCTTCCTGCCAACGCACCGCCACGCCAAAATCATCGCGCAACGACTCAGCCATCAATTTGGCTTCAGTTGGCGGTGTGCCGTAATGCAAACCGCCACTGGTCAATATCGGCAAGCCCGAAGCCTTGGCCAGGCGAGCGGCATAGCGCATTCGCTCAAGGGCCACTCCGGTGGGCTGGTCACTGCCCCAGGCCAGATCACCCCGTTCGCGTCCGGCCCCCAGCACCACGATCGCATCGGCGCGCTGGGCCAAGGTTGCCCATTCGTCACGAGCCAAGGGAGCTTCACGCTCAAGGAGCCCGGCGCCCCATTGCACCATCACCGGCAGGCTCATCAACCAGAAGCCACCCACACCCAGCGCAAAGCACCCACCGGCAAGGCGCGGCCTTGAGCGGCGCAGCCACCAGGCAAGCACCAACAACAGGATTAGAACGCCGGGCGGCATCAGAAGGTGTTTAACGAAATAGCGAAAAGGCATCGGGCATCTCCTCAAAGATGCCCGAAGCCTAAGTGGGTTGACGCATTGCGACAATAAATACGGAAGGACTATGCTTCAAAAAACCGTGGAGCATGGCTCTATGCCTTATTTGAACTGCAGGGACCGGACCTTTACCGCGTCTCTGCCAGGTATTTTGTCCTTGAGCCAGATGATCTTGGCCGAACGTGGTGCGTCGAGTTGCTTCACTGCCTCAGACAAGCATCCCTGCGTCTCACGCTCACTGCGATCGAGGTACGCCTTGACCAGTGCAAACTCTGCGGGGCTCAGGCCCCGCAACTCCAGTTCCAAAGGGCGTTCGTCGCGCAGCCGACCAGCTGTTTTGGCTGCATCAAGGGCCATGCCCAAACGATCGATCAGTCTTTCGTACAACTCCGGTTTTGTAACTTTCTGCCGTGACTCAACCATCCCTCACCTCATTGGAAGATAAGACCTACTCCCCAGTTAGAGCTTAGCTTCCATCGACAAACCGGCTGGACGCCGCGACCAACGGCCCTCGCAGCGGTTTTTGCGAGACGCACGGCAGTAATCAGGGTTTCCCTCGATAGAGTGCGGTCATGTATGCTACGGCGCTTCCTGTAACTCCACTTCCAGCTCCTCTGGACACCGAAACGCCGAATTGGCGCGATCACCGTCCAGCGTCGCATTGAAGAGGATTAGGCCACCCCTATTCAGTTCAAAAGTAGCCATGCACGAACAATATCAGCCCCGTGAAATCGAAGCCGCCGCCCAGTCATTCTGGGACGAGCAAAAGTCCTTTGAAGTCAGTGAACAGCCAGGCAAGGAGACCTACTACTGCCTGTCGATGTTCCCTTACCCCAGCGGCAAGCTACACATGGGGCACGTGCGCAACTACACCATCGGCGACGTGATCTCCCGCTACCAGCGCATGCAGGGCAAGAACGTGCTGCAACCCATGGGTTGGGACGCCTTCGGCATGCCGGCGGAAAACGCCGCGATGAAGAACAACGTAGCGCCCGCCAAGTGGACCTACGAGAACATCGCCTACATGAAGACCCAGCTGCGCAGCCTGGGCCTGGCGGTGGACTGGTCGCGCGAAGTGACCACCTGCAAGCCCGACTACTACCGTTGGGAACAATGGCTGTTCACCCGCCTGTTCGAAAAAGGTGTGATCTACAAAAAAAGCGGCACCGTGAACTGGGACCCGGTCGACCAGACTGTCCTGGCCAACGAGCAAGTGATCGACGGCCGTGGCTGGCGTTCCGGCGCGCTGATCGAAAAGCGCGAAATCCCGATGTACTACTTCAAGATCACCGCCTACGCGGATGAGCTGCTGGAAAGCCTCGACGACCTGCCGGGCTGGCCTGAACAGGTCAAGACCATGCAGCGCAACTGGATCGGCAAATCCCGCGGCATGGAAGTGCAGTTCCCGTACAACGTCGACTCCATCGGCGAAACCGGCGCACTGAAAGTCTTCACCACCCGTCCGGATACACTCATGGGAGCGACGTACGTCGCTGTGGCTGCCGAGCACCACCTGGCCACCCTCGCCGCCAAGAACAACCCTGAGCTGCAAGCGTTCATCGCCGAATGCAAAGGCGGCAGCGTCGCCGAAGCCGACGTCGCCACCCAGGAGAAAAAAGGCCTGCCAACCGGCCTGTTCGTCGAGCACCCGCTGACGGGTGAAAAACTGCCGGTATGGGTCGCCAACTACGTGCTGATGCACTACGGCGACGGCGCGGTCATGGCTGTTCCGGCCCACGACGAGCGCGATTTCGAGTTTGCCCACAAGTACAACCTGCCGGTTAAATCGGTAGTGCGCACCAGTTCCGGTGACACCAACCCGGCGCCATGGCAAGACGCCTACGGCGAACACGGCACGCTGATCAATTCCGGCGAGTTCGACGGCCTGGACTTCGCCGGCGCGTTCGACGCCATTGAAGTCGCGCTGATCAAGAAAGAACTGGGCGCCTCGCGCACCCAATTCCGTCTGCGCGATTGGGGCATCAGCCGTCAGCGCTACTGGGGCTGCCCGATTCCGATCATCCACTGCACCACCTGCGGCGACGTGCCGGTGCCGGAAGATCAACTGCCTGTCGTACTGCCAGAAGACGTCGTACCCGATGGCGCCGGTTCGCCACTGGCACGCATGCCCGAGTTCTACGAGTGCAGCTGCCCGAAATGCGGCCAGCCTGCCAAGCGTGAAACCGACACGATGGACACCTTCGTCGAGTCCTCGTGGTACTACGCTCGTTACGCCTCGCCGCACTTTGAAGGCGGCCTGGTAGAAAAATCCGCGGCCGACCACTGGTTGCCGGTCGACCAGTACATCGGCGGCATCGAACACGCGATTCTGCACCTGCTCTATGCGCGCTTCTTCCACAAGCTGATGCGCGACGAAGGCCTGGTGAGCTCCAACGAGCCGTTCAAGAACCTGCTGACCCAAGGCATGGTGATCGCCGAGACTTATTACCGTCGTGAAGCCAACGGTGCCTACACCTGGTTCAACCCGGCGGACGTCGAGCTCGAACGCGACAGCAAAGCCAAGGTCATCAGCGCCAAGCTGATCGCGGACGGCCTGCCGGTGGAAATCGGTGGCACCGAGAAGATGGCCAAATCGAAGAACAACGGCGTTGACCCGCAGTCGATGATCGACCAGTTCGGCGCCGACACCTGCCGGCTGTTCATGATGTTCGCCTCGCCGCCGGACATGAGCGCGGAATGGTCCGACTCGGGTGTCGAAGGTTCGCACCGCTTCCTCAAGCGCGTCTGGCGCCTGGCTCAAGCGCACGTCACCCAGGGCCTGCCGGGCAAACTGGACGTCGCCGGCCTGAACGACGAGCAGAAAGCCATTCGCCGTTCGATCCACCAGGCCATCAAGCAGGCCAGCCACGACGTCGGCCAGAACCACAAATTCAACACCGCCATCGCCCAGGTGATGACGCTGATGAACGTACTGGAAAAAGCCGCGCAAGACACCGAACAGGATCGTGCACTGGTCCAGGAAGGCCTGGAAACCGTGACCTTGTTGCTGGCGCCGATCACCCCGCACATCAGCCACGAACTGTGGAATCGACTGGGTCACGCCGATCCGGTGATCGACGCCGCCTGGCCGGTGCTGGACGAGAGCGCGCTGGTGCAGGACAGCCTGACGCTGGTCATCCAGGTCAACGGCAAGCTGCGCGGCCAGATCGAAATGCCGGCCAGTGCCAGTCGCGAAGAAGTCGAAGCCGCCGCACGGGCCAACGAGAACGTGCTGCGCTTCGTCGATGGTCTGACCATTCGCAAAGTGATCGTGGTGCCCGGCAAACTGGTCAACATCGTCGCCAGCTAATTGGATCAGGCGCCTGGCCATGCCAGGCGCCGAACAAAACCTTTCGGGCCGCTCGATTGGCCCACATGGTTTCAAGGGGAGCAACACAATGATCAAACGCAACTTGCTGGTGATAGGCCTCGCAGTCCTGTTGAGCGCCTGCGGCTTCCAGCTGCGTGGCACCGGCACCACCGAACTGGCGATCAAGGAACTCGACGTGAGCGCCCGCGACGCTTACGGCGAAACCGTGACGCAACTGCGCCAGATGCTGGTAAGCAGCGGCGTCAAGGTCTACAACGGCGCCCCTTATAAACTCATCCTGACCAACCAGCAGGAATCCCAGCGTATCCTCAGCTACGCCGGCGCCGGTCGTACGGGCGAGTATCAACTGAGCACAGTGCTCAACTATGACATTCGCGGCCAGGGCAACCTGCCCCTGCTGAGCGACAAACTCGAAGTGCAGAAGGTGTTCATCCATGACGGCAACAACCTGGTAGGTTCCGACCAGGAGGCCAGCGATGCTCGCCGTGAAATGCGTCGCGAGCTGGTTCAACGCATGATGTTGCGCCTGCAGCAATTCACGCCGTCCCAACTCGACCAGTTGCAGCAGACAGCCGAAGCCAAGGCCAAGGCGGAAGCCGCGGCGCTGGAAGCGGCGCAAAAGGCTGAGGCGCAAACGCCTCGTCAGTCGCCTCTCGAACTGCCTCAGCAGTAAGACTTACGGGGCGCCCTGGCGCCCCGTTTGCCCGCTTATGAAGCTCGCTCCCGCCCAACTCGCCAAACACCTGCAAGGCGCCCTCGCGCCGGTCTACGTCATCAGTGGCGACGATCCCTTGCTGTGTCAGGAAGCTGCCGACGCCATCCGCACGGCCGCCCGCCAACAAGGCTTCGACGAACGCCAGGTGTTCGCCGCCGACGCCAGTTTCGACTGGGGTACCTTGCTGCAAGCTGGCGCCAGCATGTCGCTGTTCGCCGAAAAACGCCTGCTGGAATTGCGCCTGCCTTCCGGCAAACCCGGTGATAAAGGTGCCGCCGCACTCATCGAGTACTGCTCGCGACCGGCCGAAGACACCCTGCTATTGATCAGCCTGCCGAAGCTCGATGGCAGCGCGCAGAAAACCAAATGGGGCAAGGCGCTGGTCGAAGGCCAACAGACCCAATTCGTCCAGATCTGGCCGGTGGATGCCAACCAGTTGCCCAGCTGGATCCGTCAGCGCTTGTCCCAGGCCGGACTGTCCGCCAGCCCGGACGCCGTTGAGCTGATCGCTGCCCGGGTCGAGGGCAACTTGCTGGCTGCTGCCCAGGAAATCGAAAAACTCAAGCTGATGGCCGAAGGCGGCCAGATCACCATCGAAACCGTACAGGCTGCGGTGGCTGACAGTGCGCGCTTCGACGTTTTCGGCCTGACCGACGCCATTCTCAACGGCGAAGCCGCCCACGCACTGCGCATGCTCGAAGGGCTTCGCGGTGAAGGTGTCGAGCCTCCGGTGATTCTCTGGGCACTGGCCCGGGAACTGCGCCTGCTGGCCAACATTTCGTTGCAGTACAGCCAAGGCACGCCACTGGACAAGGCCTTCAGCCAGGCCAGGCCGCCGGTCTGGGACAAACGTAAACCGCTGATGAGCAAAGCCCTGCAACGCTATTCGGCACAACGCTGGGCGCAACTGTTGCTCGAAGCCCAGCGCATCGACGCGCAGATCAAGGGCCAGGCGGCGGGTTCGCCGTGGATGAGTCTGAGTCGCCTGACATTGTTGATGGCCGGGCAGCGATTGTCGTTACCTGCCGAATAAGATTCGTCCTACAAAACACACGTGCATTTGCGCTATAGACAGCCGCCCAACTTCAGCCGATGATTTGTCCCGCAAAAACCCCTCACTTGCGAGAGCCCATCATGAGCAAAAAGCCGTCCAGACACGGCCCCAACAAGGCCAAATCCATCGTCGCCCAGCCATTGTTCCGTAGTCGCCAGGAGCGCCCCGGCAAGGGCAAAGGCAGTTACCGCCGCGAAGCCTTCCAGTCTGACAACTGGGAGGCTTCTTACTTTCTGGCGGCCTGAAAGGCAAGCATCCGCTCAACATGTTAAGGTCTGTATCTGATTCGTTTTCCCTGGACCCGTGCATGCCCCTTTGTCTTTCCCGTCGTTGGCACTTTCGCCAATTGATTGCTGCCTCCAGCCTCATTTTGCTCGTCGCCTGCGCGGAAAAACCCACCGCCGCCGACGCCCAGCCGATTCAGTCACTGCCTGTTGCCACCGCCCCAGCGGTTATTCCACCTGTGGTTCCGACTGGCGAAAGTCTCGACATCCAGCCAACCCAGACCTTCGCCGAATGGCAGGCGGGATTTCGCAAGGACGCCCTGGCCGCCGGGATCCGTGCCGACCTGTTCGACCGCGCCTTCGCCAATGTCAGCTTCGACCCGAGCGTAATCCGCGCCGACCGTAGCCAACCGGAATTCGCAAAACCGGTGTGGGAATACCTCGATGGCGCCCTTTCGCCACTGCGCGTTCGCAAAGGCCAGGCACTGGTCGACCAGTACAACGGCATCCTGCAAAGCATCGAGCAGCGCTATGGCGTCGACCGCCAGGCCCTGGTTGCGGTGTGGGGCATGGAAAGTAACTTCGGCCAGTTCCAGGGCAGCAAATCGGTGATCAACTCACTGGCCACCCTGGCCTACGAAGGGCGTCGCCCCGGTTTCGCTCACGCGCAATTGATCGCCGCCCTGCAAATCCTCCAGCAAGGCGATATCGAACCCGATAAAATGCTTGGTTCCTGGGCGGGCGCCATGGGCCAGACCCAATTCATCCCGACCACCTACAACACCCACGCCGTGGACTTCGATGGCGACGGTCGCCGCGATATCTGGGGAAGCGCCACCGACGCCCTGGCGTCGACTGCCCACTACCTGCAAAGCTCCGGCTGGCAAAAAGGCCAGCCATGGGGCTTTGAAGTACAACTGCCAGGCAGTTTCGACTACGTCCTCGCCGATGGCTCGATTCGCAAGAGCGTCGCCGAATGGCGGCAACTGGGTGTGGTCCTGCCCAATGGCGGCCAGTTCCCGGCAGGTTCCGAACAATTGTCCGCAGCGCTGCTGTTGCCGGCAGGCTATCGCGGCCCGGCCTTCCTGGTGCTGGACAACTTCCGTGCGATTCTCAAGTACAACAACTCGTCGTCCTACGCCCTGGCGGTGAGCCTGCTGGCCGAGCGCTTCAATGGCGCAGGGTTGATCAGCGGCACGTGGCCCAAGGACGATTTGCCCCTGAGCCGCACCGAGCGGATCGAACTGCAAAATCTGTTGAGTGCCCAGAACTACGACGCGGGCACTGCCGACGGAATCATTGGCGCCAATACCCGCAAGGCGATCCGCAGCGCCCAGCAGTCGTTTGGCTGGCCGGCGGATGGTTATCCGACGCACAAGTTGCTGGAAGGATTGCGCAACCGCTAAGCGCCTTATCCACTCCTTATCCACTGTAGGAGCGAGCTTGCTCGCGATGGACCCGAGATCGCTGCGTTTAACCGGTAAAAACGCGCAATCGTTTTACGACCATCGCAAGCAAGCTTGCTCCTACCGCCTGACGACGTTTTGTTCCAGAACCAGTTGCTGGTTCCCTGCATCCAGCTTCACCAAGGCGCCCATTGGCAACGTCAGGTTCGGATTGCAGTGCCCGCTGCGCCACCCGGACAGCACCGGAATGCCAAAGGGTTCCAGGGTCTGCTTGAGCAATCGATCCAGAGCCTGCGGCTCTACCCCCGCTACATCACCCACCAGAACCCCGCGCAGCTTGCGTAATACGCCCGCCAGGCGCAGATGGGTCAGCAGCCGGTCGATGCGATACAGCGGCTCGTTGATGTCCTCGATAAACAGAATGACACCTGCAGCATCAATCTCGTAAGGCGTGCCCATGGTCGCGGCAATCATCGACAGGTTGCCACCTAGAAGGCGCCCAAAAGCGACACCCGGCACGATCGTGGTCAAAGGGCGGCCAACCGGGTGGGTAAGCACCATACCAGCCCTGCACTGCCCTCTGAGCATGTTGAAGAACGAGGACTCGGTCGGTGGCAGCCGTTCGCCCAGCAGATCGGCGTTGAGCAGCGGGCCATGGAAGGTCACGAAACCCGCGTAGCGGCTGATCGCCAGGTGCAGCGCGGTGATGTCGCTATAGCCAATGAATGGCTTGGCATTTTGGCGCAGCAGCTGGAAATCGATGCGATCCAGCAACCGAGGGGTACCGTATCCGCCGCGCAGGCAAATAATCGCATCGACCTCAGGGTCCATGAACGCGGCGTGCAGGTCGTTGAGTCGCACATCGTCGCTGCCGGCCAGGTAGCCATCCTTCTCGAACACCCCGGGAAATATCCGCAGTGAATGACCGCGAGCACGCATCCAGGCGATGGCTTTCTTGGTGTCCAGCGCGGCCGGACCTGCTGGCGCGATAACACCGATCAGCCCTTTCATCGGCAAGGCCGGTACAGGGGTGTGGGGAATGAGCGTCGGGTCAGGTCTTGCGTTCATCCATGGATCTCCCTGCGTGAAAGCATCAAACACACATTAGTCAGGAACGTAGATAAACAGAAGCGGATCAAGCATCGCGTAGTCGCAGGAAAAGACCGATGTCGTTGTGAGACACGCAAAAAAAGCCCGCAAGGCCGATTGAACGTTGCGGGCTGTGTTTTCATGGCCGAATCAGGACGACATCAACTCGGCCTTGACCAGCTTCGCCTGCTCGTCGGCGTGGTACGAGGAGCGTACCAGGGGGCCGGAAGCAACGTTCTTGAAGCCCATTTTGTAACCTTCCTCGGCGAACCAGGCGAAGGTGTCCGGGTGCACGAAACGCTGCACCGGCAAGTGGCTGCGTGACGGCTGCAGGTACTGGCCCAGGGTCAGCATGTCGATGTCGTGTTCGCGCATGCGCTTCATGACCTCGATGACTTCTTCGTCGGTTTCGCCCAGACCCAGCATCAGGCCGGATTTGGTCGGGATGTGCGGCATCATCTGCTTGAAGCGTTGCAGCAACGTCAGCGACCACTGGTAGTCCGAACCCGGACGCGCAGCCTTGTACAGGCGCGGCACGGTTTCCAGGTTGTGGTTGAAGACATCCGGTGGCTCGGCAGCGGTGATTTGCAGGGCGATG
This sequence comes from Pseudomonas serbica, assembly GCF_028823535.1. GTDB lineage: Bacteria > Pseudomonadota > Gammaproteobacteria > Pseudomonadales > Pseudomonadaceae > Aquipseudomonas > Aquipseudomonas serbica. The sequence continues at coordinate 181,837 of NZ_JAQIYM010000010.1, forward strand.
TCCATGCGCCCACGGTAGTCCGGGACCAGGGTTTCGAGCTGTACGTTCGGCGACAGTTTGCGGATTTCGCGGATGCAGTCGGCAAAATGCTGGGCACCGCCGTCGCGCAGGTCGTCGCGGTCGACCGAGGTGATCACCACGTACTTGAGTTTCAGGTCGGCGATGGCGATGGCCAGGCTTTCCGGCTCGTTGACGTCCAGTGGCTTCGGACGGCCGTGGCCGACATCGCAGAACGGGCAACGACGGGTGCAGATGTCACCCATGATCATGAACGTCGCGGTGCCGCCGGAGAAGCACTCGCCCAGGTTCGGGCAGGAAGCTTCTTCGCACACGCTGTGCAGCTTGTGTTTACGCAGCAGGGCCTTGATGCGGTCGACTTCCGGAGAGACCGGAATACGCACACGAATCCAGTCCGGTTTCTTCGGCAGTTCGGTGGTCGGAATGATCTTTACCGGGATGCGTGCAACCTTCTCGGCGCCGCGCAGCTTGACGCCGGCTTCAACCTTGGCACGCGGGGCCGGGCGCTCGGAGACATCGAGCGTCGGGATCATGGTTTGCACTGCATCAGTAGTCATATCAGTCGATTCCGCCCGTCAGGGTCGTCTGCTCAGCATAGTCGAGGTGTTTGACGAGCTGCGCGCGCAGCCGGGCACTAACCTCGGCAAATTCAATCGATCCTGCGTGATCGCTCAGCTGGGTCATCGCCAGCCCGGCGTAGCCGCAGGGATTAATCCGTCGAAACGGTTCCAGGTTCATGTCCACGTTCAGGGCCAGGCCGTGAAAGGAACAACCGTGGCGGATCCGCAGACCCAGGGAAGCGATTTTCGCTCCATCGACATACACACCCGGCGCATCCGGCTTGGCCGCAGCGGTCACGCCGTAACTGGCGAGCAGCTCGATCAGGCATGACTCCATGCGACTCACCAGGTCTCGTACGCCGAAACCCAGCTTGCGTACATCCAGCAACAGGTAGGCCACCAGTTGCCCGGGGCCGTGATACGTCACCTGGCCACCGCGGTCGACCTGCACCACCGGGATATCGCCCGGCAGCAGCAGGTGCTCGGCCTTGCCGGCCTGGCCCTGGGTGAAGACTGGCGGGTGCTCGACCAGCCAGATCTCGTCGGCAGCGTCGCTGCCCCGTTCGTTGGTGAAGCGCTGCATGGCATGCCAGACCGGCTCGTAAGCCATCTGGCCAAGCTCGCGAAAGCCCAGCGTGCCGGACATCACAGCACCATGTGCACGAAACCGGTTGCCCGCAGTTCGCTGTTGATGTTGTACAGCTGGTCCTGGTCGGTCGCAACGATGTGCAACTGGATCGTGGTGTACTTGCCGTTGGTGCTCTGGCGCTCATCCACGCGGTCATGGTTGATCGTCGCGTGTTTCTTGACGATCTCGATGATCTTGTCCTTGTTGCCCACACCGGTATCGCTGATCACCTTAACCGGGTAATCAACGTTGGGGAATTCGATCTTGGGCGCCTTTACTTCGGTATCGGTCATGGCGTAACGGCCTCGTAAGCGTAAGCCGTGGCGACGGCAAGGCCCCACGCCGGGTCAGCGCGGGGCCATGCTGGTGCACACTATCAGTTGAACAAGCCGTAGAAGAATAGACGGATGCTATCCCACATGCGACGGAAGATACCACCCTCTTCTACGCCATCCAGGGCGATGAGGTCGGCGCTGTGCACCACCTTGTCTTCCAGTTTGACTTCGACTTTACCGATCACGTCGCCCTTGGCGATTGGCGCAATCAGTTGCGGGTTCATGGTCATGCTGGCGGCAAGCTTTTTCAGCTGGCCTTTTGGCAGGGTCATGGTCAGGTCTTCAGCCAGGCCAGCCTTGACCTGGTTGGTGGCGCCTTTCCAGACCGGAGCCTGGGCCAGCTCGGTGCCCTTCTGATAGAAGGTCTGCGTTTCGAAGAAGCGGAAACCGTAGGTCAGCAGCTTCTGGGTTTCGGCGGCGCGGGCCACTTCGCTGTTGGTGCCGAACACCACGGCGATCAGGCGCATGCCATCACGTACGGCCGAAGAGACCATGCAGTAGCCGGCTTCGTCGGTGTGGCCGGTTTTCAGGCCATCGACGGTCTTGTCGCGCCACAGCAGCAGGTTGCGGTTTGGTTGCTTGATGCCGTTCCAGAAGAACTCTTTCTGCGAGTAGATCGCATAGTGAGCCGGGTCTTCGTGGATGATCGCGCGGGCCAGCACGGCCATGTCGTGAGCCGACGAGTAGTGCTCGGGGTTCGGCAGGCCGGTCGGGTTCATGAAGTGGCTGTTGGTCATGCCCAGGTCAGCCACGGTCTTGTTCATCATGTCGGCGAACGCGTCTTCGCTGCCGGCGATGTGCTCGGACAGCGCAACGCTGGCGTCGTTACCCGACTGGATGATGATGCCGTGCAGCAGGTCGCTGACGGTCACCTGCGAGCCGACCTTGATGAACATCCGCGAACCGCCGGTACGCCAGGCGTTTTCGCTGACGGTCACCGGATCGTTTTCACCGATCTGGCCACGACGGATTTCGAGGGTCGCGATGTACGCGGTCATCAGCTTGGTCAGGCTGGCTGGCGGCAGACGCTGGTCACCATTGTTTTCGACCAGCACGTTGCCGCTGCTGGCGTCCATGAGCACGTAGGCCTTGGCGGCCAATTGCGGTGGGGACGGCATCATCTCGACCGCGAATGCGGCAGGCGAGAGGAGCAGCGGGACTAGAAGGCACAGGCGTTTGGCAAAGGTGGTGATGTTCATCCGTCTCTCGAAATCGCTAATGGAAACTGCCCGAAGGCAAAACTAATCAAATAACCTTCTAACGGGTTATCGCGTGTTCAGTTGCTCACTCCAGCCACCCTTTGCCGGGCTTTTGTTCTTCGACGAGCCAACAACCTGGTTCACCCCCCAAAACCGCAGATGAACCGTCAATCAAGTTCTACGTATTACTCAGTCACGACACTTGGCGAACCGAGATTGGCCAGGCGCACGCTGTTCTGCACTTGCTGGATTTCACCCGGCGAACCGATCGGCCCCAAGCGTACCCGATGCAGGGTCTGTTGATTGCGCACGATCGAGCTGATGAACACCGGAGCGCTCACCATCCCGCTGAGCTTGGACCTCAGCAGCTCGGCAGCGTCCGGGTTGGCGAACGCGCCCACCTGCAGATACTGGCCAGACGCTGGTGCAGAAGCGTTTTTTTTTGCATCCAGTTGTACCGGGACAACGGCGGCGGCGTGTTGCTGCGGCGGTGGCGTCCATTGCTCGACGGTGCCGGCCGAGGCCGTGATCACCGGGGCGCTATTCTGCGCGACTTTCGGCTCATTGAGCATCAATGGCGCCGGACGGCCTTTGGCTGCCCACCATTGCTGCGGATCGATGCCTTCGACCTTGACCCGCGCGGTGCCGGTTTCGGCATACCCGAGCTTCTTGGCGGCGGCATAGGACAAGTCGATGATCCGGTCCGAGTAGAACGGACCGCGGTCGTTGACCCGCAGGATCACGGACTTGTTGTTGTCCAGGTTAGTCACCCGAACGTAACTCGGCAGCGGCAAGGTCTTGTGGGCGGCACTCATGCCATACAAGTCATACACTTCGCCGTTGGCAGTGTTCTGACCGTGGAATTTGGTGCCGTACCAGGACGCGGTACCCGACTGCACGTAGGTCTTGGACTCTTGCAGCGGGAAGTAAGTCTTGCCCAGCACCGTGTACGGGTTGGCCTTGTACGGGCCGGTGTGCAGGGTTGGCGTGGCGTCCGGGATACGCGAAACGTCGACGTCCCACCATGGCGCGCCATCCTTGTGCGCACGGTTGATGTCCAGCCCCGGCGCCGAGCGCACGGCGGTGGACGACTTCTGCGCCGGCGCGCGGCTGGTCGAACAACTGGCGACCAGCACTGCCAACGCGGCAAATGCCATCAGCTTCAGGGGTTTATTCATAGGCAATGCCCGCATTACTTGACGCCCCGTGCTTGGACCAGCTGTTCAGACAGTTGATGTACGGCCATGGCGTACATCACGCTGCGGTTATAACGCGTGATCGCGTAGAAATTCTTCAGGCCCATCCAGTATTCAGGGCCATTGTCGCCTTCCAGCCGGAATGCGGTAACCGGCATATCATCGCGCAGCGCATCATGACTTGACCAGCCCAGGGCCCGCAACTCTCCAACGGTTTTAGTCGGTTCGATACCGGTGGTCAAACCTTCGTCCACCTGCTCACCCCGCACATCGGCGCGACTGACCACCGGCTCGCCGGCTACCCAGCCATGGCGCTTGAAATAACTGGCGACGCTGCCGATGGCATCGTCCGGGTTGTTCCAGATATTGATGTGGCCGTCTCCGTCGAAGTCCACCGCGTAGGCGCGAAAGCTGCTGGGCATGAACTGCGGCAAGCCCATGGCGCCGGCGTAGGAGCCCTTGAGGGTCAGCGGGTCAACCTGCTCTTCCCGGGCCAGCAGCAGGAACTCACGCAATTCCTTGCGGAAAAATTCGGCACGGGGAGGATAGTCGAAACCGAGGGTCGACAAGGCGTCAATTACCCGGAAATTACCGGTATTGCGGCCAAAAAAGGTCTCAACGCCGATAATCGAGACAATTACCTGCGCCGGCACGCCGTATTCCTGCTCGGCACGGGCCAGTACGGCCTCATGCTGGCGCCAGAAGTCGACGCCACGGGCAATACGCGCATCGGTGATGAACATCGGCCGGTATTCGTTCCACTGCTTGACCCGTTCGGCGGGTTTCGAAATGGCGTCCAGGATCGATTGTTTACGCTGCGCCTCGCGGAACACGCCCATCAGCTGCTCACCGGCGAAGCCATAGTCGCGGGTCATCTCGCCGACGAACTCGGCCACTTGGGGCGAGCCTTCGTAATCGCCGGCCGACGCTTGCGGCGCAGTGCCAAGGATGCTTACCAGGCCGACCCATGGCGCGTATCGAGTCGCCCAGCCACGCATTACTTGCATTGAACTCTTCACCTTATTCAAACCTGCGCGATCCACTTGCGATGGGTATGGATCGACATCAAAACCCCAAACGCTGACAGCAGCGTTACCAGCGAAGTTCCTCCGTAGCTAATGAACGGCAACGGCACCCCCACCACCGGCAACAGGCCGCTGACCATACCGATGTTGACGAAAACATACACAAAAAATGTCATGGTCAAGGCGCCCGCCAGCAATTTGCCGAACAGTGTCTGCGCCTGGGCGGTGATCACCAGCCCACGACCGATCAACAGCAGGTAGATCAGCAACAGGGCGCAAATGCCCACCAGGCCGAACTCTTCCCCCAGTACCGCAATGATGAAGTCGGTGTGGCTTTCCGGCAGGAAATCCAGGTGTGACTGGGTGCCCAGCAACCAGCCCTTGCCGAACACACCGCCGGAACCGATGGCGGCTTTGGACTGGATGATGTTCCAGCCGGTGCCTAACGGGTCACTTTCCGGGTCGAGGAACGTGAGGACGCGCTGCTTCTGGTAATCGTGCATCACGAAATACCACATGGCCACGGACACCGGCACGGCGGCAGCGAGCACGCTGAGGATCCAGCGCCAGCGCAGGCCGCCCATGAACAGCACAAAGGCGCCCCCCGCCAGAATCAGCAATGAAGTGCCGAGGTCGGGCTGACGCACGATCAGGATGAATGGCAAGCCGATCAGAAACAGGCTCACACCCACATGCTTGAGTTGCGGCGGCAAGGTGCGCTTGGACAGGTACCAGGCGATGGTCGCCGGCATCAGGATCTTCATGAACTCCGAAGGTTGGAAGCGGATCACACCGGGAATGTTGATCCAGCGCGTGGCGCCCATGGCGTTGTGACCCATGATGTCGACCACTACCAGCAAAAGCACGCCGATCACGTAACCGACCGGTACCCAGCGAGCCATGAAACGCGGCTCTAACTGAGCGATAACGATCATCGACACCAAGCCGATGCCGAACGACGTGGCCTGCTTGGCCAGCAAATCCCAGCTCTTGCCACTGGCCGAATACAACACGAAAAGGCTGCCGGCAGCCAGGGTCAGCAGCAGAATCAGGAGCGGGCCGTCGATGTGCAAGCGTTGCAGCAGCGTCGCACGACGACGCATCACATCCTCGCTGGAGAGCATGCGATCAAAATTATTCATCACGGGGCGGTTGCCTCTGCACTGATAGGGGCGGCGTATTCGGGCTTCAAGCGGCCGTCCGGGCCCAGGAGCCAGGCGTCCATGACTTGACGCACCACCGGCGCGGCGACGCCAGAGCCGGATTCACCGTTCTCGACCATCACCGACACCACGATCTTCGGATCGTCCGCCGGGGCGAAACCAACGAACAGGGCGTGGTCGCGATGACGCTCCTGGACCTTGGAACGGTCGTACTTCTCGCCTTGCTTGATCGCAACCACCTGGGCGGTACCACTTTTGCCGGCAATCCGGTATTGCGCGCCGATCGAGGCCTTGCGCGCGGTACCCCGGGCGCCGTGCATGACCTGCTGCATGCCATGGTTGACCCGCGTCCAGTCCGACGGATCGCGCAGGACGATGTCCGGCATCGGGTTCTCGTCCACCGGCTTCTCGCCTTCGATGGTCTTGGCCAGGTGCGGACGGTTCCAGATGCCCTTGTTGGCCACCAGTGCCGTGGCCTGGGCCAGTTGCAATGGCGTCGACTGCATGTAGCCCTGGCCGATCCCGAGGATCAGTGTTTCACCCGGGAACCATGCCTGGCGACGGGTCGCCCGCTTCCATTCCCGGGTCGGCATCAACCCCGGCGACTCTTCGAACATGTCCAGGGAGACCTTCTGGCCAATGCCGAACTTGGTCATGTACGCCGACAACCGATCGATCCCCAGCTTGTGGGCCAGGTCATAGAAGTAGGTATCGTTGGAGCGCATGATCGCCGTATCGAGGTCGACAAAGCCGTCACCGGTACGGTTCCAGTTGCGGTATTTGTGATCGTAGTTGGGCAGCATGTAGTAACCCGGGTCGAACACCCGGGATGAAGCGGTCACCACACCCGCATCCAGCCCGGCGATCGCTACCGCCGGCTTGATGGTCGAACCCGGCGGGTACAGGCCACGCAGGACTCGGTTGAACAGCGGCCGGTCGATGGAGTCGCGCAGCTCGGAATAGGCCTTGAAGCTGATGCCGGTGACGAACAGGTTCGGGTCGAAACTCGGCTGGCTGACCATCGCCAGTACTTCACCGGTTTTCGGGTCCAGGGCCACCACCGCGCCGCGACGCCCGCCGAGTGCGGCTTCGGCGGCTTCCTGCAGCTTGATGTCCATGCTCAGGACGATGTCCTTGCCGGAAATCGGTTCGGTACGCTTGAGCACCCGCAAGACGCGACCGCGGGCGTTGGTCTCGACTTCCTCGTAACCCACCTGGCCGTGCAGCTCCGGCTCGTAGAAACGCTCGATGCCGGTTTTGCCGATGTGGTGGGTGCCGCTGTAATTGACCGGATCGAGCGACTTCAGCTCTTTCTCGTTGATCCGCCCCATGTAACCCACCGAGTGGGCAAAATGCGCGCCCTGTGGATAGTGGCGGACCAGTTGCGCGACCACTTCCACCCCGGGCAGGCGGAACTGGTTCACGGCAATGCGGGCGATCTGCTCTTCGGTCAATTCAAACAGGATCGGTACCGGTTCGAACGGACGTCGCCCCTGGCGCATGCGCTTCTCGAAAATCACCCGGTCCTCGGGCGTCAACTCCAGCACTTCGACGATCACATCGAGCACTTGCTGCCAGTCACCGGAGCGCTCGCGGGTCATGCTCAAGCTGAAGCTGGGGCGGTTGTCGGCAATCACCACGCCGTTGCGGTCGAAAATCAAGCCGCGGGTCGGCGGAATCGGTTGCACATGGACGCGGTTGTTTTCCGACAGGGTCGAGTGATATTCGTATTGGATGACCTGCAGGAAATACAGGCGCGCGATCAGCACACCAATGAGCAGCACCACTGCAATGGCCCCGAACACGACGCGGCCACGCACCAGACGGGCGTCTTTTTCGTGGTCCTTGATGCGGATCGGTTGGGACATGGGGGCGCAACTACTTGTGGTAAGGGTGACCGGACAGCACTGTCCAGGCACGATACAGCTGCTCGCCGATGAGGATGCGCACCAGCGGATGCGGCAACGTCAGCGGTGAAAGCGACCAGCGCTGATCGGCACGGGCGCAGACTTCCGGCGCCAGCCCTTCGGGGCCGCCAACCATGAAATTCACCGTGCGCGAGTCCAGCCGCCAGCGGTCGAGCTCGACCGCCAGCTGCTCGGTGCTCCAGGGCTTGCCGTGGACTTCGAGGGTGACAACGCGCTCGTTCGGCCCGACCTTGGCCAACATGGCTTCGCCTTCCTGACGGATGAAGCGCGCCACGTCGGCGTTCTTGCCACGGGTATTGAGCGGTATTTCCACCAGTTCAAGCGCCAATTCGGACGGAAGACGCTTGGCATATTCATGCCAGCCTTCTTCCACCCACTTGGGCATGCGTGAACCGACGGCGATCAGTCGCAGTCGCACAGCCGTTCCTTATTCCTGGTCTTTGTTGAGCTTGGTGAAATGCTCATGACCGACTTCAGGGCTGTGGTGCTTGCCGTCAGCGGCACGGCTCTGCTCGGCACCTTTCCACAAGCGCTCCAGGTCGTAGAACTGGCGGGCATTGGAGGTCATCATGTGAACGATCACGTCGTCCATGTCCAGCAGGACCCAATCGCTGTCGCCCTTGCCTTCTTCACCCAGCGGCTTGATACCCAGGGCTTTGACGGCCTCGCGGACCTTGTCCAGCATCGCGCCGATCTGGCGGTTGGAAGTACCGGTGGCGATGATCATGTAGTCAGTGATGCTCTGCTTGTCGCGAACATCGATCACCAGCACGTCCTGGGCCTTGACGTCTTCCAGGGCGGCTACGGCGATCTTGACCAGCTCGTCGCCTTTTGGCGGCTCGGCAGCCAGGACTTTCTCAGGCAGCGGCGCGCTCTTGAAGGTGCCTTTGCGTTTTACTTTGCTTTCGTTGTTGCTCGTCATATAAAACTCGTTTTGCTCGTATGTTCGGGCGCTTCAATACACGTTGTTGCCACGTGCCTTGAGGCACCCCTATTCAGTTCGACGCACGGTAGAGCCCGTGCGCATCGATGTAGGCCAGGACCGCGTCGGGCACCAGGAAACGTACCGACTTACCGCTGGCCAGCAGTTGACGGATCTGGGTGGCGGATACCGCGAGCGGCGTCTGCCAGACGAATGCAATCTGTCCGCTCGACCCCTTGAGGGCCAGCGGGTCGCTCACCGAGCGCGCTGCCAGCAGGTTGCGCAAGGCATCCGGCGGTTCGCTGTCGGCATCCGGGCGTTGCAACACCAGGATATGGCAATGCTGGAGCAACTCTTCCCAGCGGTGCCAAGTGGGCAGGCCGCAAAATGCGTCCCAGCCCAAAAGCAGAAAAACCTGGGTCTCGGCGGCCAGCTCGGCACGCATCAGTTCCAGGGTATCAATGGTGTAGGACGGTTTGTCCCGCTGCAATTCGCGGGCGTCCACCACCAACGGCGCCACTCCGGCTACCGCGCACTCGACCATCGCCAGACGGTCTTTCGCCGACACCTGCGGCGTGCCCCGATGGGGCGGCCTGGCACTGGGTGTCAGGCGCAGCTCATCGAGCGCCAGCGACTCGGCGACTTCCAGCGCACCACGTAGATGGCCGATGTGCACCGGGTCGAAGGTCCCGCCCAGTACGCCGATGCGTCGAGGGGCTGGCGCGCTGGCGGCTACCGGGGCTGACGGGTCGAGGTCGCCCAAGTCAGACCGGCTCCTGTCCGCGCAACTGGCCATCACCGACCACGACGTACTTCTCGCAGGTCAGGCCTTCGAGACCGACCGGGCCGCGGGCGTGCAGCTTATCAGTAGAAATGCCGATCTCGGCACCCAATCCGTATTCGAAGCCATCGGCGAAGCAGGTCGGGGTGTTGATCATCACCGACGAAGAATCGACTTCAGCCACGAAACGCCGGGTGTCGCCCTGATGTTCGCTGACAATCGAATCGGTGTGATGGGAGCCGTAATGGTTGATGTGCTCGATGGCCTGGTCAAGCCCGTCGACCACGCAGATCGACAGGATGGGCGCCAGGTACTCGGTGCTCCAGTCTTCTTGCGTGGCCGGCACGGCATCGATGATGGCCCGGGTGCGTTCGCAGCCACGCAGTTCGACGCCTTTTTCGCGGAACTGGGCCGCCATCGCTGGCAGGAAATCTTTCGCAACGGTTTTATCGACCAGCAACGTCTCCATCGCCCCGCAGATGCCGTAGCGGTAAGTCTTGGCGTTGAACGCGATGCGCTGGGCTTTCGCCAGGTCGGCGTGTTCACTCACGTAAACGTGGCAGATACCGTCCAGGTGCTTGATCACCGGCACGCGGGCGTCACGACTGACACGTTCGATCAGGCCACGGCCACCACGGGGCACGATGACATCGACGTATTCGGGCATCGTGATCAGTGCGCCAACGGCAGCGCGATCAGTGGTTTCGACCACTTGGACCACGGCGGCCGGCAGATCGGCCTCGGCCAGGCCACGCTGGATGCAGGCGGCGATGGCACGGTTGGAATGAATGGCTTCGGAGCCGCCGCGCAGGATGGTCGCGTTGCCGGACTTCAGGCACAGGCTGGCCGCATCGATGGTCACATTCGGCCGGGACTCGTAGATGATCCCGATCACGCCCAGCGGCACGCGCATCTTGCCCACCTGGATACCTGACGGACGATAGCTCATGTCGCGGATCGCGCCGACCGGGTCGGGCAGCGCCGCGACCTGACGCAGGCCAACGATCATGCCATCGATACGCGCCGGGGTCAGCGCCAGACGCTCGAGCAGGGCCGGTTCCAGACCATTGGCGCGGCCAGCCGCCAGGTCCAGCTCATTGGCAGCGGTCAATTCGCCGCGGGCGGCATCCAGCGCATTGGCAGCCGCCTGCAACGCGCGGTTTTTCTGCGCGGTGCTGGCACGGCCGATGACGCGGGAAGCCTCGCGGGCAGCGCGACCCAGGCGGGTCATGTAGTCAAGAACGGACTCAGTCATGGTCTGGAGTGGTCTTTGCTAAGGTCTTGGTAAAGAGTAAAGCGGCAGATTATAGCTGTCGCGTCCGCCGACTAACAGCGGTGACGGGCGGATGGTCGAAATCGAGGGCAATTTGCCGACGTTCAGCCGGGATTAAGCTGCAAATTGTTATCATCACGACTCAATCAGCCCTGATAAACGCCGTTCATCATGACCAACCTGACTGTCCGTGCGTCCGCCATGAGCCTGCCCAAGGGCCTCCCGGACGCGTTCTTCGACCGCGACGCCCAAGTTCTCGCCCGCGATTTACTCGGAAAAGTCATTCGCCACCGGGTCGACGACCTGTGGCTCAGCGCCCGGATCATCGAGACCGAAGCCTATTACTGCGCAGAAAAAGGCAGCCACGCCTCCCTCGGCTATACAGAAAAGCGTAAGGCTTTGTTTCTGGACGGTGGGCACATCTATATGTACTACGCCCGCGGTGGCGACTCGCTGAACTTCAGCGCCCAGGGTCCGGGTAACGCGGTACTGATCAAATCCGCCTACCCTTGGGTCGATGAACTGAGCGGGCCGGCGAGCCTGGCGCAAATGTTGATGAACAACCCTGACGCCCAGGGCCGCCCTCGCCCCTCGCAAAAGCTCTGTGCGGGGCAGACACTGCTCTGTAGGTCGTTAGGCCTTAAGGTTCCCGTCTGGGACGCCAAGCGCTTTGATCATGAAATATTACTGGTGGAAGATGTCGGCCAGACACCCGCCCACATCATCCAGGCTGCACGCCTGGGCATTCCCCATGGTCGCGACGAACACCTGATGTATCGCTTCGTCGACGCGGCCTATGCCGCGTATTGCACGCGGAACCCGCTGCGACGGGGTCAGGTCGAAGGTCGCGACTACATCCTGCTGACCTGACAATGCACGGAACATGAAACTGAAGGAATACCCTGTGGGAGCGAGCCTGCTCGCAATGAGGCCAGTACATTCAACATCATTACTGACTGAAGCTGCGCCATCGCGAGCAGGCTCGCTCCCACAAGGGCCAATTGAACATTCAATGGAGTTGTTTTTATGGGCCCATGGCTCGATAGCGTGACCGGCTGGTTGACGGTCAACCCGCAATGGCTGGCGGCGGCGGTATTCATCGTGGCCTTTGTCGAATGCCTGGCGATTGCCGGCCTTATCGTGCCTGGCACCGTGTTGCTGTTCGCCGTAGCGGTACTGGCCGGCAGCGGCGCACTGTCATTGAGTGAAACCCTGCTGCTGGGGTTTCTCGCCGGCGTGCTTGGCGACGTGATTTCGTATTTCCTCGGCCGGCATTTCCATCAGAACATCCGGCGCCTGCCAGGCTTGCGTCATCACCCGGAATGGATCGCCGGGGCTGAGGCATATTTCCAGCGCTACGGCATCGCCAGCCTGCTGGTCGGGCGCTTCATCGGCCCCTTGCGCCCCATGCTGCCAATGGTCGCCGGGATGTTCGACATGCCATTCCCGCGATTCTTCGCCGTGAGCCTGCTGGCTGGCGCGGGCTGGTCGGTGGCGTATTTGTTGCCGGGTTGGGCAACGGGCGCGGCGATTCGCTTGCCACTGCCCGAAGGCTTCTGGCTTGAAGCCGGCATCGTCGCCGGCAGCATTGCGGTCATGGTCGGGCTGAGCGCAACCAGTAGCCTGCGCCGCCATCGCAAGGCCACGGTGTTCATTGCCGGCATGAGCCTGCTGATCCTGGCGGGGCTGTTTATCGGCTATCCGCACCTGAACGCCCTCGATCAGGGAGTGATGACCCTGGTGCAGGAACACCGCAGCTCGATGCTCGACGAAGTGGCAGTGGTCTTCACCCTCATAGGCGAATTTCGCAACATGCTGATCTTCAGCGCCTTGCTGGTGGTGCTGCTGCTGATTACCCGGCAATGGCGGCAGCTGTTCTTCGCCACCACCACCCTGCTCTGCACCGCGCTGGGCAATACCCTGACCAAACACTTTTTTGCCCGGGTGCGCCCGGAAGTCTTGAGCGACCCGCTGACCAGCTACAGCATGCCCAGCGGCCACGCATCCGGATCGTTTGCGCTGTTCCTGACCCTCGCCGTACTCGCCGGCCGCGGACAACCCCCGCGCATGCGCCTGACCTGGCTGTTGGTGGCGTGCCTTCCGGCACTGGCGATTTCCCTGTCCCGTGTCTACCTCGGCGCACACTGGCCGACGGATGTGCTGGCGGGTGCGATGCTCGCGTCCTGTGTTTGTGCGGCGAGCCTGTGGCTGAGTCAGCGCCAGACGTCACTCAATGCCATGCCGCCCAAGGTATGGTGGCTGGTGCTGCCGTCGCTGGTGGCGCTGTTCGGATTCTTTGTGTTGCGGCATCTACCGCACACGATGTTGCGGTATTCCTATTAAATAAATATTGAGCCAACCTCAAGTCACCCCTTCCCCCCAAAAAAATCCCGCTCGAAATGAGCGGGATCGTTGTGACAAGTAATAACTCACCTTCAATATGGAAGGCAAACTACCAATTCGGAACAAGCAATGATTATTTGAAATCCGGGATAGTGTCTAAAGCGTCAGCAGCCCGTTTCTCAAGATATTTATCCAGACTCCCGTAATACTGCTTAAATACGGCAGTGAGCTCACTGTCCACCTTATCCCGGATTTCTACATACCCTGCAGCCGGATTGCGCTCAATCAACTCATCGGCGATTTGACGCCAAACATATGTCTGAATAAAAATACTCATCCTTTTGCGAGGGATGAAATACATCCAAATCAGCAGGCTCAACAATTTTACTATCCATAATTAAATCTCTCCTTGTTATGCCGACCCAAAAAGTTGGGAGCACAAGGAGAAACCAAATAATAGGGCACCCCATTACAAGTATTTTAATCTTTAAATTAGGACAAAGTAATTAAGCAAACAACTCGCCCTGCAACTCATCCAGCAACGCCTGAATTGCATCCAGCCGTTGCTGCGGATCATCGAGTTGCAGCAGGTCGATCTTGTCCACTTCGGCAAACGGCAACAGGTAAGCCAGCTGATTGGCCAGCGACTGCTGCCCGGTCGCCTCCGTGCCCATGTTCAGCGCTTCGACCATGGGATGTTCGGCCAGGGCCTTGAGCAGCGCCACCAGATCGGCGTCCTCATCCTGCAGCGGCTGCTCGGGTTCGTCTTCCAGCCATTCGACCTGGGCGAGGATCAGCTGGTCGCGCTGGACTTCGGTGGTCAACACGTTGAACCGTCGCCCTCCCTCAACCCGTATCCCCAGCAGGCCGTTGTCCTGCTGCTGAAAATCGGTGATACGCGCCTCACAACCGACCATGGCAAAGCCCTGCGGCGCGATACCGACTTCACTCCCCTCGAGGATGCACACCACGCCGAAGCCGCCGCCCTGTTTCATGCAGCGACCGATCATGTCCAGGTAACGCGCCTCGAAAATCTGCAGGTCGAGGATGCAACCAGGAAAAAGCACCGTGTTCAGCGGAAAAAGCGGCAGACTCATAGACATATTCCTTACACCACCATCGACACCGCCAACGGCAGGAATACCGCCGTGGCCACGCCCATCAAACTCATCGCCAACGCCGCGAAGGCGCCACATTCGTCACTTTCCTGCATCGCCACCGCAGTGCCGACCGCATGGGCAGTCATGCCCAGCGCCATGCCGCGCGCCTCGGGGCTGTGGACACCGAGCCGGGTCAACAGGCTCGGGCCGAAGATAGCCCCGATCACCCCGGTGATCAGCACGAACACCGCCGCCAGTGCGGCGACGCCGCCAATCTGCTCGGCCACCAGCATGGCGATGGGCGATGTCACCGATTTCGGCGCCATGGTCATCAGGATCATGTGCTCGGCCCCGAACCACCAGCCCAACAGCACCCCCATGCCCGTGGCGACCACGCCGCCTATCACCAGCGTAGTAAATATCGGCCAGAACAACTGCCGAATACGCCGCAGGTTGAGGTAAAGCGGCACGGCCAACGCGACCGTCGCGGGGCCGAGCAGAATGCTGAGGATCTCGGTGCTCTTGCGGTACTCGGCGTAGGTCAGGCCGCAACCCACCAGCACACCGATCACCAGCAACATGGAGACCAGCACTGGCTGCAAAAAGATCCAGCGGGTTTTCTCGAACGCCGCCAGCACCAGTTGATAGGCGCCGAGCGTGATGCCGATGCCGAACAAGGGATGATGAATCACCGACGTCCAGGCGCCGTGCCAGTCAAGGATCATTGGCCGTCCTCGGGATGAACATGGCGCTTGACCATGCGTTGCATGAGGACGCCGGCGAAGGCCATCGACAGCAGCAATGACAAAACCAGCGCACCGACAATGGCCCAGAAATCAGCAGCGATATCTGCCGCGTACACCATCACCCCCACGGCCGGCGGTACCAGCAGCAACGGCAGGTAACGCAGCAGGCTGCTGGCTGCGAGGTTCAGCGGTTCACCGACCTGGCCACGACAGATCAGAAAGATAAGCAACAGCAGCAGGCCGACAATCGGCCCCGGCAGGATGGGCAAAAACAAATGGTTGATCGCGGTGCCGAGCAATTGAAACAGCACCAGCCAGGTCAGGCCACGTAACAACATCAAAAATCTCCCGCAAAACCGTCACCCGCATTGGCCCACGCATTATAAGCACGCTTGCGCTATGGACCGGCATTCGCCATAAGCATGGTCTGTTGACCGCGGCCTATTGCCATGGTGATCTAAAGTGGTAAATCCGGGAGGTCAAATCCCCCCACCTAAAAACTATAAAATCGATGAACCCAAGGAGAGTCTCAATGCCCTATGTACCCGTTGCAGAGCTCAAAGATTATATCGGCAAGGAACTCGGACGTTCCGAATGGCTCACCATCGATCAGGAGCGCATCAACCTGTTCGCCGAAGCCACAGGGGACTTTCAGTTCATCCATGTCGACCCGGTCAAGGCCGCGCAAACGCCATTCGGCAGCACCATTGCCCACGGCTTCCTGTCGTTGTCGCTGATTCCAAAGCTGATGGAAGACATCCTCGTCATGCCGCAAGGCCTGAAGATGGTGGTCAACTATGGCCTGGACAGCGTGCGGTTCATTCAGCCGGTCAAGGTCGACTCGAAGGTGCGCCTCAAGGTCGAACTGTCCGAGGTCACCGAGAAAAAACCCGGCCAACTGCTGCTCAAGGCCATCGCCACATTGGAAATCGAAGGCACGGACAAACCGGCATACGTCGCCGAATCCCTGTCGCTCTGCTTCGTGTAAGCGCTTTCGGGTGCGAAGCAGCACAGGCTGTTTCGCACCTGCTGCTTTTCTCCCGGCTGTATATGGACAGATAGCTGCGGCATACTCGGTCGCCTAATTGCCCGGAACCCGCTATGCGCCCATTTGCACTCCTCGCCTTGACCCTGATGCTCACCGCTTGCGGCGACGGCGAATCGCTATTGCCCGCAGATGCCCGCCTGCCGGACGGTGGACGCTATCGCGGTGAACTGGTCAACGGATTGCTGCAAGGCCAGGGCCGCATCGACTACCCGAACGGCAGCTGGTATGCCGGCGAGTTCGACCAGGGCCAGTGGCATGGCCAGGGTGAATGGCATGGCAGCAATGGCGAAGTCTACCGCGGGCAATTCAAGCAAGGCCTGTTCGATGGCCTGGGCTCCCTGACCACCAGCGCCGGCAGCTACAACGGTGGTTTCAAGCTTGGCCGCCGCGACGGTGAAGGCACCCTTAAAGAACACGGCATGCTTTACCGTGGTGAATTCAAGGCCGATCAGTATTCAGGGCTCGGCCGCCTGGAGCTCGAAGATGGCAGCGCCTACCAGGGCCAGTTCGCCCATGGCAAGCCCAATGGCGATGGCCAACGCAGCGACGGCAACGGCAATCAATTCACCGGGCACTTTGTCGACGGTCAACTGGAAGGCAACGGAACCTTCAACAGCGCCGAAGGCGATATCTATGTCGGCGGGTTCAAAAACAACCAATTGCACGGCAAGGGTCGTTATGAAAACGCTGACGGCGACGTATGGCTGGGTCAATTCAAGGAAGGCTCGCTCAACGGCAAGGGCGAATTGATCGGCGCCGATGGCAGCCATTACATCGGCCACTTCAGCGACTGGCGCTTCACCGGCCAAGGCCGCTTGAACCTGGCCGACGGCAGCTTCTACACCGGCCAGTTCGACAACGACAGTTACTCCGGGCGCGGCACCCTGGTCCTCACCGACGGCACCGTGCTCGATGGCACCTGGATCAACGGCCAGCGCGTGCGCGACGCCGAGGGCAAATTGCTGCCCGACGCCCTCGAGCTTGGCTTGCTGGCCCAGGGGCGCTTGCTTGAGGAGGCGCTCACCAACGTGCCAGCCTCGACCCCGGTGGTGGAGCTGTACACCCTGACCCTTGGCGGCGACGGCAAGCAGAGTGTGTTCCTGCGCGAATCCGACTATGTCGCGAACATGCTCACCAGCCGCTTCGGCGCCTATGGCCAGATCCGCCTGGTGAACCATCGCGACCATCTCGGCGACCGCCCGATGGCGACCCGGGAAAACCTGCGCCGTGCCGCCTTGACCCTGGCCGAACGCAGTGGCCCGGAAGACCTGGTTTTCATCTACCTAACCAGCCATGGCACCAGCGAACACGAACTGGTGCTTGACCAGCCGCGCATGGAGCTGGCGGATCTGCCGGCCGACGAGCTTGCCGCCGTTCTTGCCCCGCTGAAAAACCGCGACAAGATCATCGTGATTTCGTCCTGCTACTCCGGCGGTTTCATCCCCGCCCTGAAGGACGAACGCACCCTGATCATGACCGCCGCGCGTGCTGACCGCGTGTCCTTCGGCTGTACCGAAGAAGCCAACTTCACCTACTTCGGCGACGCCCTGTTCGCCCAGGCGCTGAACCAGACTGATGATCTGGAGCAAGCCTTCAAACTGGCCAAGGCCACCGTCGCCGAACGCGAGCTGGCGGACAATTTCGAAGCCTCCGAACCGCAGATCTGGGCACCGAAAACCGTGCTCTCCCACTGGCAACTGTTACGTAGGCAGCAGGCACGAAAAGCCCTGCAAAGTGTCTCCATTGACAGCAAGGATGCAAAGAACAACTAAGCTGAACAGTATCAAGGGAGAAACACTATGTACTTGACGCCTCAGCACGTATTGCTCGCCGGAGCCACCGGCTTGACCGGTGAACACCTACTCGATCGCTTGCTCAACGAGCCAACGATATCGCGCGTATTGGCCCCCTCGCGCCGGCCGCTGGCCGAGCATCCGCACCTGGAAAACCCAGTGGGCGACCCCATTGAGTTCCTGCCGCAGCTGAACGGCCGCGTCGACATCGCCTACTGCTGCCTGGGCACCACCATCAAGCAGGCAGGCTCTGAGCAGGCGTTTCGCGCGGTGGATCTGGACATGGTGGTGGCATTCGCCAAACGTGCCCGGGAGATGGGTGCACGGCACCTGATCGTGATCAGCGCCCTGGGGGCCGACCGCAGATCCTCGATTTTCTACAACCGGGTCAAAGGCGAAATGGAATACGCATTGCGCGCGCAGAACTGGCCGCAACTGACCATCTGCCGTCCGTCGTTGCTGCTGGGTGAACGCACCGAGCCGCGCCTGGGCGAGCAGTTCGCCGGGCCCTTGTCGAAATTGATTCCCGGCAAATACCGAGGCATAGAAGCCTGCCAATTGGCCCGCGCGATGTGGCGCCTCGCGTTGGAGGAGCAGGATGGGGTGCGGATTGTCGAGTCGGATGAATTGAGGAAGTTGGGCAAATAAATGGCGGCGTCCGGGAGGACGCCTTCGCGAGCAGGCTCGCTCCCACATGGGCCTTGTGAACGACACAGATTCAATGTGGGAGCGAGCCTGCTCGGGCGAAGTGCTCTCCTACAATCCGCCGGTCGCCTGGAAGCTCACGCCGATCACCGTCAGCAACGACAACGGCAACAACAGCGTGTCGAGCAACGCACTGGCCGGCAAATCAACACCCGGATAACTCGGTGCCTCGGCGCCGAAACGATCCATCGCGCAACAACCGCCATTGAGCGCGTACAAATCCAGCCGCGTCCCGGAGTACACCACGGGCGCCCCCGGTTTGGCCGCATCCAGCGTACGTACTGTGGCACACCCACCCAGCTGTAGCGCCAGCACTACCACCAACCACTTATTCATCGCTGGTCAGATGGTATTCGCCCCAACGCGGCAGCATGTCCTGGGGAATGTTCAGCAAATTGAGGATCCGCGCTACGACGAAATCGATCAGATCGTCGATGGTTTGTGGCTGATGATAGAAACCTGGCGATGCCGGCAAAATCGTCACACCCATGTTCGACAACTTGAGCATGTGCTCCAGGTGAATGCTCGAGTATGGCGCTTCACGAGGCACCAGAATCATCTGCCGGCGCTCCTTGAGCGTGACATCGGCGGCACGTTCGATCAGGTTGTTGCAAGCGCCCGTCGCGATGGCGGACAGGGTCCCGGTGGAGCACGGCACCACCACCATCGCCGCTGGTGCGCCGGAGCCCGAGGCCACCGGCGACATCCAGTCTTCCTTGCCGTAGACCCGGATCTGCCCGGCGGCAGCTCCGGTATATTCGGTGAGGAAGGCTTGCATCATCTGTGGCTTGGCCGGCAGCGTGACGTCGGTTTCGGTGGCCATCACCAGTTGCGCCGCCTTGGAAATCAGGAAGTGCACTTCGCGCTCTTCGCGCACCAGGCAATCGAGCAGGCGCAAGCCGTACTGGGCACCAGAAGCGCCAGTCATCGCCAGCGTGATGCGGTCCGGGCCGTTACTCATTTGAGCGCCTCGGCCAGCTTGCCGTGCAGGCCGCCGAAGCCGCCGTTGCTCATGATCACCACATGGGTGCCCGGCTGGGCCTGACTCTTGACCCGTTCGATGATGCCTTCCAGCGAGTCGCTGACAATCGACGGTACTGTGCACAGCGCCGCGGTGCCTGCCAGATCCCAGCCGAGATTGGCCGGTGCATACCAGATCACCTGATCAGCATCGTTGACGCTCTCCGGCAAGCCGTCACGGTGCGCGCCAAGCTTCATGGAGTTGGAGCGCGGTTCGATGATCGCAATCAACGGCGCATCGCCAATGCGCTTGCGCAGGCCGTCGAGTGTGGTGGCGATGGCTGTCGGGTGGTGGGCGAAGTCATCGTAGATGGTGATGCCACGCACCTCTGCGACTTTTTCCATCCGTCGCTTCACGCTCTTGAAGGCGCTCAATGCAGCGATGCCCATGGCCGGCACCACGCCAACATGGCGCGCCGCGGCCAAGGTGGCCAATGCGTTGGCCACGTTATGCTGGCCGGTCATGTCCCAATCGACCACGCCTTGAGCGACGCCTTCGAACATCACTTCGAACTTCGAGCCATCTTCGCTGAGCAGCTTGACCTGCCACTGCCCGCCAGCACCTGTGGTTTGCACCGGGGTCCAGCAGCCCATCTCGATGACGCGCAGCAGGGCGGGTTCGGTGGTTGGATGAATCACCAGGCCCTCGCTCGGGATGGTCCGCACCAGATGGTGGAACTGTCGCTCGATCGCCGGCAGATCCGGGAAGATATCAGCGTGATCGAACTCCAGGTTGTTCAGGATCGCCGTGCGCGGGCGGTAATGAACGAACTTGGAGCGCTTGTCGAAGAACGCACTGTCGTACTCATCGGCTTCGATTACGAAAAATGGCGTATCGCCCAGGCGCGCCGAGACCGAGAAGTTCTGCGGCACACCGCCGATCAGGAAGCCCGGGCTCATGCCCGCGTGCTCCAGCACCCAGGCAAGCATGCTGCTGGTGGTGGTCTTGCCATGCGTACCGGCGACCGCCAATACCCAGCGGCCTTGCAGCACGTGGTCGGCCAGCCATTGGGGGCCGGAGACATACGGCAGGCCTTTGTTCAGCACGTATTCGACCGCCGGGTTGCCGCGCGACATGGCGTTGCCGATGACCACCAGATCGGGGGCCGGGTCCAGTTGCGCCGGGTCGTAGCCTTGGGTCAACTCAATGCCCTGCGCCTCGAGCTGAGTGCTCATCGGCGGGTAGACGTTGGCATCGGAGCCGGTCACGTGATGGCCGAGCTCTTTGGCCAAAACCGCCATCGAACCCATGAAAGTGCCGCAGATACCCAGAATATGAATGTGCATAGTCGACCTCGTAAAACATGGCCGCAGGTTAGCGTAGGGGGGAAAAAATCGCACCTTTGTTTCGTCCCCTAGGATGTCATCACCAGCAGGCTAGCTCCCACAGTAGATCTGCGGCAGTTCCAAAATTGCGAATTCAGCCAATAACCCTGCGGGAGCGAGCCTGCTCGCGATTGGGCGCGACACGACCTATCGGGCTATGCCGTGTTTACGCAGCTTTCGATACAGGGTATTGCGACTGACCCCCAACTGTTCAGCCGTATTCGTCATATGCCAGCGTGTGTGCTCCAGCGCATTCAACAGCGCCAGTTTCTCGGCATCTTCCAGGGGATGCTCGCAAGGCGCTTCAATGGTCGGCATAACCACCGGCCGCGCCTGGCGGATCATCGCTGGCAGATCCTCCAGGCCGATCCGTCCGCCGTCACACAACGCCGCCAACGTACGCAATACATTGCGCATTTGCCGCACGTTGCCTGGCCAGGCGAATCCCAACAACGCCTCGCGCGCCGCCCCGTCGATCCGCACGGATTCCCCGCGCGCCTCTTCGGCCAGCAAAAAGTCGAGCAACTGCGATTTGTCACTGCGCTCGCGCAACGCCGGCAACGCGACTTCCAGCCCATTGAGCCGGTAATACAGGTCCTCGCGGAAACTGCCGTCCTGCACCCGCTCCAGTAGATTGCGGTGCGTGGCACTGATGATCCGCACGTTGACCGACTCCGGCTCGCCACCGATTGGCACCACTTGCCGATCTTCCAGCACACGCAGCAAACGGGTCTGCAAGGCCAGGGGCATGTCGCCAATTTCGTCTAGGAACAAGGTCCCGCCATCGGCCTGCTGCAGCTTGCCGCGCATGCCCTCCTTGCGCGCGCCAGTGAAGCTGCCGCCGCGGTAACCAAACAGCTCGCTCTCGATCAGGCTTTCGGGGATCGCCGCGCAGTTGAGGGCGACGAAGGCTTTTTCCGCGCGCTGGCTGGCCTGGTGCACAGCCTTGGCGAAAGCTTCCTTGCCCGAACCGGTTTCGCCGTTGATCAGCAATGGCACGTCCCGCTCGTATACGCGCAGGGCCTTGCGGAAATCCGCCTGCAACGTGGGATCGCCCAGGCAGATGCCCGCCAAGCGCGGGCGTTCTTCAACCGCGGGAGCCGGCACCAGTGGCACTGGAACTGTACGGGATTGCCCGCGCAACACCGCGAACAGCTTGCGTCCGTCACGGCTACGCAGTGGCCAGCTGGCACTGGCGTTGACGCTCGCGCGGCCGAGCAATTCGTCCAGTGAGCAGTCGAAAAACGCTTCCACCGGCTTGCCCAGCAAGCCGCCACGGATATGCCCCAACAGGTTCAGCGCACTTTGATTGACTGCACAGATCCGCCCTTCACCGTCGAACGCCAGCAGCCCTTCGCTGAACAAACCGACGGACTCGGCCTGCAAATGAAAACGCAGCAGCCATTGATTATCGAAACAACGCAGGAAATAGCAGCTCTCGATCATCTTCGCCGAAAGATTGACCAAGGCCATGGTATGGAACTGACTCTGGCGCGACACCTCGTGCCGGGCAGATGACACATCAAGCACCGCCAACAACTCGCCGTGCGGATCGAATACCGGGCTAGCCGAGCAGGTCAGGCCCGTGTGTCGCCCACGGAAATGTTCGTCCTGGTGAATGGTCAGCGATTGGCGCTCCACCAGGCAGGTGCCGATACCATTGGTGCCTTCGCAGGCCTCGCTCCAGTCGGCCCCCAGCCAGAGGCCGGCACGCTCGAAAATCTTGCGTTCGGCCGGTGCCGTCACGCAATTGAGGATCACCCCGCGCGCATCGGTCAACAGCACGGCGTGGCCGGCACCGGAGAGCTGTTGATGAAGACTGGTCATTTCATTGCCGGCGATGTGCAGCACCTGTTGCAAGCGCTCGCGGCTTTCCAGGACGCGGCCATGCTCCAAAACCGTCGGCGCCATGTTCAGGGCCGGGTCAAGGTGATAGTCCTCAAGGCAGCGCAGCCAGGAACGAGCGATGGACGGGTCGCTGCCAGGCCCCTGCAGGTGCGCCTTGCCCTGGGCTACGGTCAACACCTGCTGGGCATGGCGACTCAAATGGTTGTCGTGCATTTCTTATTATTCTCCCGGGGCTCGGCGACCCGTGCATGCGGTGATGCCGAGCATCCTCCAGCCCGGCCTGCTTTGCAATGCTGGCAAGACCGGCCAGTCACAGCCTGTGCCAGAAACGGTACAAAGTGTCACGGACGCTGTACCGAAAGCGTCACAAGCACTCCCCGCCCGTCCGACAAAAACCGCGCAAGGCCTTGATTTACATGAGCTGCAAGGCGGTGGCCCGGCCCTTGCTCTACGCTTAAAGCAAGCGCACATGCGCGTCTTCCTTATAAGCACAAGAACCAAGGAGAAACCATCATGCGTTACGCTCACCCCGGTACTGAAGGCGCAATCGTTTCGTTCAAGAGCAAATACGGAAATTACATCGGCGGCGAGTTCGTCGCGCCTGTCAAAGGTCAGTACTTCACCAATACCTCGCCAGTGAATGGCCAACCCATTGCCGAATTCCCACGCTCCACGGCCGAAGACATCGATAAGGCCCTGGATGCTGCCCACGCGGCGGCCGATGCCTGGGGCGCCACGTCCGCCCAGGCACGCTCGCTGGTGCTGCTGAAAATTGCCGACCGCATCGAACAGAACCTGGAATTGCTGGCGATCACCGAATCCTGGGACAACGGCAAGGCCGTGCGTGAAACCCTCAACGCCGACATCCCGCTGGCCGCCGACCATTTCCGCTACTTCGCCGGCTGCATCCGCGCCCAGGAAGGCAGTGCTGCTGAAATCGACGGCAACACCGTGGCCTATCACATCCATGAACCGCTGGGCGTGGTCGGGCAGATCATCCCGTGGAACTTCCCGATCCTGATGGCCGCGTGGAAACTCGCCCCGGCCCTGGCCGCCGGTAACTGCGTGGTGCTCAAGCCGGCCGAGCAAACCCCGCTGGGCATTACCGTACTGGTCGAGCTGATCGGCGACCTGCTGCCACCGGGCGTACTGAACATCGTCCAGGGTTACGGCAAAGAAGCCGGCGAAGCCCTGGCCACCAGCAAACGCATCGCCAAGATCGCCTTCACCGGCTCGACCCCGGTCGGCTCGCACATCATGAAATGCGCCGCCGAAAACATCATTCCGTCCACCGTGGAGCTGGGTGGCAAATCGCCGAACATCTTCTTCGAAGACATCATGAAGGCCGAACCGTCCTTCATCGAAAAAGCCGCCGAAGGCCTGGTGCTGGCGTTCTTCAACCAGGGCGAAGTCTGCACCTGCCCTTCCCGCGCCCTGGTGCAGGAATCGATCTACGACGAGTTCATGGCCGTCGTGATGAAGAAAGTCCTGCAAATCAAACGTGGCGACCCACTGGACACCGACACCATGGTCGGCGCCCAAGCGTCCGAACAGCAATTCGACAAGATCCTTTCGTACCTGGAAATCGCCAAGGGCGAAGGCGCCGAGCTGCTGACCGGCGGCAAGGTGGAAAAACTCGAGGGCAACCTGGCGAGCGGGTATTACATCCAGCCGACCCTGCTCAAGGGCACCAACAAGATGCGCGTGTTCCAGGAAGAAATCTTCGGCCCGGTGGTGAGCATCACCACCTTCAAGGACGAAGCCGAAGCCCTGGCCATCGCCAATGACACCGAGTTCGGCCTCGGCGCCGGCCTATGGACCCGCGACATCAACCGCGCCTACCGCATGGGTCGCGCCATCAAGGCCGGGCGTGTCTGGACCAACTGCTACCACCTCTACCCGGCACACGCCGCATTCGGTGGCTACAAGAAGTCCGGCGTCGGCCGTGAAACCCACAAGATGATGCTCGATCACTATCAGCAGACCAAAAACCTGCTGGTGAGCTACGACATCAATCCGCTGGGCTTCTTCTAACCCGGCGCGACACCGCGTAACGGCTTTCGCTGGCAAGCCAGCTCCTACAAGGATCACACCGCACCTGTAGGAGCTGGCTTGCCGGCGAAGGCGCCCTCATTGACATAACACTCAAGGCCTGGCCGCTCTGGCACGGGCTTTGCGTGCGCGAATCACACCCAAACGCAACACCCGAAAGTCCAACAAGATCAAAAAACAGCGAGGACTTATGACTTCTTCCACACAGCTCAAACCCACACTCGGCACCCTGCACCTATGGGGCATTGCCGTTGGCCTGGTGATCTCCGGCGAATACTTCGGCTGGAGTTATGGCTGGGGTACCGCCGGGACCTTGGGGTTCCTCGTCACCGCACTGATGGTGGCCACGATGTACACCTGTTTCATCTTCAGCTTTACCGAATTGACCACGGCCATTCCCCATGCCGGCGGGCCGTTTGCCTATAGTCGGCGGGCCTTCGGTGAAAAAGGCGGATTGATCGCCGGCATCGCCACCCTGATCGAATTCGTTTTCGCGCCGCCGGCCATTGCCATGGCCATCGGTGCCTATCTCAACGTGCAATACCCGGAACTGGACCCGAAAATCGCTGCGGTTGGCGCCTATTTCGTGTTCATGACCCTCAATATTCTCGGCGTGAGCATCGCCGCCACCTTCGAACTGGTGGTGACCGTGCTGGCGGTCGCCGAACTGCTGGTATTCATGGGCGTGGTTGCGCCAGGCTTCAGCTTCAGTAACTTCGTGCTCAATGGCTGGTCCGGCTCCAGTGAGTTCACCATCGCGTCTATTCCCGGCATTTTCGCGGCCATTCCCTTCGCCATCTGGTTTTTTCTCGCCATCGAAGGCGCAGCGATGGCCGCCGAGGAAGCCAAGGACCCGAAACGCACGATTCCCCGTGCATACGTCAGCGGCATCCTGACCCTCGTGTTCCTGGCCATCGGTACAATGGTAATGGCCGGTGGCGTCGGCGACTGGCGTCAGCTGGCAAACATCAACGACCCACTGCCCCAGGCCATGAAAACGGTGGTCGGCAACAATTCAACCTGGATGCACATGCTGGTCTGGATCGGCCTGTTCGGGCTGGTGGCGAGTTTCCACGGGATCATTCTCGGCTACTCGCGCCAGTTCTTCGCCCTCGCCCGCGCCGGTTACCTGCCGCGCAGCCTGGCCAAGCTCTCACGTTTCCAAACCCCGCATCGGGCGATCCTGGCTGGCGGCGTTATCGGCATTGCGGCCATCTACAGCGATGGCCTGGTCAACCTGCAAGGCATGTCGCTGACGGCGGCCATGATCACCATGTCGGTATTCGGTGCCATCGTGATGTACATCATCAGTATGCTGAGCCTGTTCAAGCTGCGTAAAACCGAGCCGAACCTTGAGCGCACCTTCCGCGCCCCGGGCTATCCGATCGTACCGGGGATTGCGCTGTTCCTGGCGGTGGTGTGCCTGGTCGCGATGGCATGGTTCAACACCTTGATCGGCCTGGTCTTCCTCGGATTCATGGCCGCCGGTTACCTGTATTTCCAACTGACCGCACGGCAACGCTCCGAAGCACCGGCGGACGCTATGCTCGAAGGTATCTAGTTGCACCGGCGCCGGGCCATGAGCCTGGCGCCTGCATTATTGAAGTGCACACCTATACACAACAGGAGGCCCCGCCCCATGGCCGTATTTGCCCATTCCGTCGGCGCCCAGACCTACCGCTTCGAAAACCTCAAGGAAGTGATGGCCAAGGCCACCCCGGCGCGCTCCGGGGACTATCTGGCCGGCGTTGCCGCCCTCAATGACGGCGAGCGCGTGGCGGCGCAGATGGCGTTGGCCGACATCCCGCTGAGCCATTTCGTGCAGGAAGTGCTGATTCCCTACGAGGACGATGAAGTCACCCGCCTGATCATCGACACCCACGATAAACAGGCTTTCGCGGTGGTCAGCCATCTCACCGTCGGCGGTTTTCGCGACTGGCTGCTCAGCGACGCCGCCGACGAACAGGTCCTGCGCGCCCTCGCCCCCGGCCTCACCCCGGAAATGGTGGCGGCCGTCTCGAAAATCATGCGCGTACAGGACCTGGTCCTGGTGGCGCAAAAGATCCGCGTGGTCACGCAATTCCGCGGCACGCTCGGTCTGCGCGGCCGCCTGTCCACCCGCCTGCAACCCAACCACCCCACTGACGAACCGGCCGGCATCGCCGCGAGCATCCTCGATGGCCTGTTGCACGGTAACGGCGATGCCATGATCGGCATCAACCCGGCCACCGACAGCATCGCCTCGATCTGCGCCATGCTGGAGATGCTCGATGCGATCATCCAGCGCTACGAAATCCCGACCCAGGCCTGTGTGCTGACCCACGTCACCACGTCTATCGAGGCGGTCAATCGCGGCGTACCCCTGGACCTGGTGTTCCAGTCGATTGCCGGCACCGAGGCGGCCAATGCCAGCTTCGGTATCAATCTGAATGTGCTCAAGGAAGGTTACGACGCCGGGTTGAGCCTCAATCGCGGCACGCTCGGCAAGAACCTGATGTATTTCGAAACCGGCCAGGGCAGCGCCCTGTCGGCCAATGCCCACCACGGTATCGACCAACAGACGTGCGAAACCAGGGCCTACGCGGTGGCCCGCCATTTCAATCCGTTCCTGGTGAACACCGTTGTCGGATTCATCGGCCCCGAATACCTCTATAACGGCAAACAGATCATCCGTGCCGGCCTCGAAGACCACTTCTGCGGCAAGCTGCTGGGCGTGCCAATGGGCTGCGATATCTGCTACACCAACCACGCCGAGGCTGACCAGGACGACATGGACACCCTGTTGACCCTGCTCGGGGTGGCCGGGATCAATTTCATCATGGGCATCCCCGGTTCTGACGACATCATGCTCAACTACCAGACCACGTCGTTCCACGATGCGCTTTATGCCCGCCAGACGCTGGGGCTCAAGCCTGCGCCGGAGTTCGAGCAATGGCTGGCGAAAATGGGCATCTTCACTCAGGCGGACGGCAAGGTCCTCTTCGGTAACAGCCTGCCACCGGCCTTCCGCCAGGCCTTGGCGCAATTGGGATGAGTGTTGTCATGGAAAAACCACCCTTTGATCCGCACAACCCGTGGCTGGAGCTGCGACGCCTGACGCCCGCACGCATTGCCTTGGGCCGCACCGGCACCAGCATGCCCACCCGTGCCCAGCTGGATTTTCAGTTTGCCCACGCCCAGGCGCGAGACGCGGTGCACTTGCCGTTTGATCACGCATCCCTCAGCGAACAACTGGCTGAACGTGGTCGTGAGAGCCTGTTACTGCATAGCGCCGCCCCCGATCGCAACAGCTACCTGCAGCGCCCCGATCTGGGGCGCAAATTGAGCACGGAGTCGGCAAAAGCCCTGCGCGAATACGCTGCAGCCCATCCTGGCGGTGTCGATCTGGCCATTGTGGTTGCCGATGGTTTGTCGGCATTGGCGGTGCACCGTCATACATTGCCGTTCCTGACGCGCTTTGCAGAGCAGAGCGCAGCCGACGGATGGTCCATGGCGCCTGTGATGCTGGTGGAACAGGGCCGGGTCGCCGTTGCCGACGAGATCGGCGAACTGTTGGGCGCGAAAATGACCGTGATCCTGATCGGCGAACGCCCTGGGCTGAGCTCTCCAGACAGTCTGGGATTATATTTTACCTACAATCCAAAGGTCGGCCTGACCGACGCCTATCGCAACTGCATCTCCAACGTACGTCTCGAGGGCCTGACTTACGGCATGGCGGCACACCGTTTGCTGTACTTGATGCGCGAGGCATGCCGGCGACAGTTATCCGGAGTCAACCTGAAGGACGAAGCGCAGGTGCAAACACTGGAATCAGACGCGGGAGCGGAGATGAAAGGAAATTTCCTACTTGATGCGCCCCAAGCCTGAACCGCTTCCGCATTGCACTTTCGCACCCTTTTCAGGCAGGATCGATGCACGGCTGCCAGTGAGTACCCTTTGCCGCCAAAGCACGTGAAGACAGCCACTTGAAGACGAGACCTACCATGCGGATTATTCAAGCGACCCTCGAACACCTGGACCAGCTGACCCCGTTGTTCGTCAAATATCGCGAGTTTTACGGCTCCCTGGCCTATCCAGACTCGTCCCGGGCGTTCCTCGAGAAACGCCTGCGTCGCAAGGAATCGGTGATCTACCTGGCCCTGTCCGATGACGACAGCAGACTCCTGGGCTTCTGTCAGCTGTACCCGAGTTTTTCTTCGCTTTCGCTCAAACGCGTTTGGATCCTCAACGACATCTACGTCGCTGAAGACGCCCGTCGCCAGTTGGTGGCCGACAACCTGATCCGAACCGCGAAGAAAATGGCCAAGGAAACCAACGCTGTACGCATGCGCGTGTCCACCAGCAGCAACAACGAAGTGGCGCAGAAAACCTACGAATCCATCGGATTCAAGGAAGACACCGAGTTCAAGAACTACGTGTTGCCGATCAGCGACGAGTTGTAAGGTCAGAAAAGATCGCAGCTTTCGGGCGAAGGCTGCGATCTTGCCCTCAAATACACGCCGAAATCCCCTGCTACAAACCCTACGCGCTTTTCACTTCCCAGCCCGTATAATCGCGTTCTTTTCGGCTTGTAAGAAAAACTACCTCCTGTCTGTAGTCTTACGCGAAGTCATCCGCAGGCCTGCAGAGTCGGGCCGTTACCACAGGTGCCGCCCATGGATTTCAACCCGCTCGATCTCGTCCTGCATCTCGATGTCTACCTCGACTTGCTGGTCACCAACTACGGGCCCTGGATCTACGCCATCCTGTTCCTGGTGATCTTCTGCGAGACCGGCCTGGTGGTCATGCCCTTCCTGCCGGGCGACTCTCTGCTGTTCATCGCCGGCGCCGTGGCCGCCGGTGGCGGCATGGACCCGGTATTGCTGGGAGGCTTGCTGATGCTCGCGGCGATCCTCGGTGACAGTACCAACTACATCATCGGACGAACGGCCGGCGAACGATTGTTCAGCAACCCGAACTCGAAGATCTTCCGCCGCGACTACCTGCAGCAAACCCATGATTTCTATGACAAGCACGGCGGCAAAACCGTGACCCTGGCGCGCTTCCTGCCGATCATCCGCACCTTTGCCCCCTTCGTCGCGGGCGTCGCGAAAATGCCTTACCCGCGTTTCTTCGCCTTCAGCGTGCTGGGTACGGTTCTGTGGGTCGGCGGCCTGGTCACCCTGGGTTACTTCTTCGGCAACGTACCGTTCATCAAATCCAACCTGTCGCTGCTGGTGGTGGGCATCATCCTGCTGTCGCTGGTGCCGATGATCATTGGCCTGGTGCGCAGCCGCCTTGGCGGTTCGAACTCCAAAACCGCATCGCGCTGAGCGCATGTGGTCCCTTGGCGCCTGGCGCCGTCGGCGCATCCTGGCCAAGCACCCGATCGCCGACGAGATGTGGCACCGGGTGCGCCAGCACCTGAGTTTTCTCGATGGCATCAGCGCCGCCGAAGACCTGTGGCTGCGCGAAGCCTGCGTACTGTTTCTGCAGGACAAACACCTGACTGCCCTGCCCGGTGTCGAGCTGCACCAGGAACAACGCCTGCTGCTCGCCGCCCAGGCGCAACTGCCGTTGCTGCACCTGGGTGACCTGAACTGGTACCAGGGCTTTCACGAAATCGTGCTCTACCCCGACGACTTCATCAGCCCCCAGCGCCATCGGGACGCCAGTGGCGTGGAGCACGAGTGGGACGGCGAACACAGCGGCGAAGCCTGGCAGCAAGGGCCGATCATCCTCGCCTGGCCGGGCGTCATGGCCAGCGGCGGCTGGGAAGGCTACAACCTGGTGATCCACGAGCTGGCGCACAAGCTCGACATGCTCAACGGCGACGCCAACGGCCTGCCACCGCTGCACTCAGACATGCGGGTCAGCGACTGGGCCAGGGTCATGCAGCAAGCCTACGACGATCTCGACCGCCAACTGGAACGCAATCCGGACGCCGAGACCGCCATTGATCCGTATGCCGCGCAAAACCCTGCCGAGTTCTTCGCCGTCACCAGCGAATACTTCTTCAGTGCCCCGGATCTGCTGCACGAGGCTTATCCACAGGTCTATGAGCAACTGCGGCTGTTCTACCGCCAGGACCCACTGGCAAGGTTGCGGCAACTTCTGGCCGAGAACCCGGTCTATCAGGCACACGACTAAGGTCTACACGACCTCTGGTACGTGGCGTCGCCGTAGGAATATGCCTATAATCGCCGCCACTTTTTGGTCAATCCGGCCAAGTGTTTCTGGTCAACTAACGGGGGCAACGCCCAATGAGCTACAGCAAGATTCCGGCTGGCAAAGACCTGCCGAACGACATCTACGTCGCGATCGAGATTCCGGCCAACCACGCGCCGATCAAATACGAAATCGACAAAGACAGCGATTGCCTGTTCGTTGACCGTTTCATGGCCACCCCAATGTTCTACCCGGCCAACTACGGTTACATCCCGAACACCCTGGCGGACGACGGTGACCCCCTCGACGTGCTGGTCGTGACCCCTTACCCGGTTGCCCCAGGCTCGGTGATCCGCGCGCGTCCAGTCGGCATCCTGAACATGACCGACGATGGCGGCGGCGATGCCAAAGTGATCGCGGTGCCACACGACAAGCTGTCCCAGCTGTACGTCGACGTGAAGGAATACACTGACCTGCCGCCGCTGCTGATCCAGCAGATCGAGCACTTCTTCGCGAACTACAAAGATCTCGAAAAAGGCAAATGGGTCAAGATCGAAGGCTGGGCCGGTGCAGACGCCGCCCGCGAAGCGATCACCAAGTCGGTCGCTGCCTACAAAGGCTAAGAGCGGCTGCAGGCTTGCAGAAGAACCCCGGTTGATCCGGGGTTTTTTTTGCGCGCCTATAAAGCGGATTTAAACGATTCGTTTAACGCTCGGTATTTCCGAGTTTTCCTGTTTATTTTTTACCCAACACGCCTCACATCCAGTCGTAATTTTCCCGCGAAATTTGAACGAGCCGTTTATTCAAAGCCCCGGCGGGCGCCAGTAGACTCCCGTTCATGAAAAAGAACACTAGCGGCCCACGGTTTAAAGCGCTCCTCGAAGCAGCGAACATCACGACGACAGGATTCGCCGAATTCCTGGATACGGCCCCGCAAAACGTACACAACTGGTACACCCGCGGTGTCCCCGCCCATTGCCTGGAAGAAGTGGCCAGAAAACTCTCGGTCAACAGCGACTGGCTGAAAACCGGCGAAGGCTCGAAAGACGCCAGGCACCTGCGCCTGGTCGACGACACCGGCCACACCTTCGACGCCCAGACAATCCGTGGCGTCTATACGGTGATCGAGCCCACCGACATCGAACTGCCCTTCTACAAGGAAGTGATCACCGCCCCCGGCTCCAAAAAAACCCACGTCATCGAAGACCGCGGACAATGCCTGCGCCTGCCTCGCAGCCACCTCGATTCCCTGGAAATCAATCACGCCGATGCCATCGGTGCCGCCATGATTGGCAACAGCATGGCCGAGAAAATCGACGACGGCTCCACCCTGGCGATCGATCGTGGCCTGACCCAGATTGTCGATGGCGAAATCTACGCCATCGAACACGACGGCATGCTGCGCATCAAATACCTGCACCGAATGCCGGGCAACGCCCTGCGCTTGCGCAGCCATAACCGCGCCGATTACCCGGATGAAATTTTCCGACCGGCGCAAATCGAAGAACAGAATATCCGGGTACTGGGCTGGGTGTTCTGGTGGTCGACCCTGAACAAACGACGGCCGCCGCTGCCGTTCCTGTAACCCCTGGAAACGCCAACTCACACACCAGGCTGGGAATTTTGCAAAAAAATCAGTATGCTGCGCCCCACATTTGCGCATCACCCCGCCAAGCGGCCCTGATCGCACCGACAAGGCAGATGACTTTCTCGCCGAGTCCCACAGCCGGACGCAAGATCCGGGTGTACGTTTTGAAGGCTGGCGCGGTTTACCAAAAATGAACCAAGCCAGTCCCCGAGAAGCCGGCCACAAGCCGGCTTTTTAATGCCCGCCAAAAAGCCGAATCCGTCTGAAGATGTAACGCCCTCCGAGCTTTTGAATGCAAGCCGTCCCGGGTCGCCTGGCGTGATATCACCCCTCGTATGCACTGCCCGAAAATCCGAGCTATACCTCTCGCTGGCTGTCCGAAAATGCAAGATGCATTTCTGCTGTCTGCATGCTGTCCGCGGACCTGATTCCCGGTTTTTTTGCGACTGCCCATAAGCTGCAGTTGCTCGAAACTAACGAGGTGAACATGAACAGGATGTCACACAGGGGCTGGACGCTGGCTGCGGCAGTTGTCGTAGCGGGTTCAACGCTTTTCGCGGGGTGCGCGGGCAAGAACGATCCCATTGCGCAGGCAGACAAGACGGATGTGGCCAAGGGCGTGCCCGCGCCGAGTCTTGAGCAGACCAAGGCGATCGCCGAGGAAGGTTTTATCTACGGCTTGCCGCTGGTCATGAACTATGCGGTGATGAACGAGTTCGCGGTGGACCCCAAGTCCAGCCAGTTCAAGGCGCCCTTCAATCAACTGCACAACGAGCATCGGGTCGCGACGCCCGCCGATACCGCCGTCATTACGCCAAATAGCGACACCCCGTACTCGATACTCTGGGCCGACCTGCGCGCGGAGCCGCTGGTGATCACGGTGCCAGCGGTTTCCAAAAAGCGTTACTACTCAATACAACTGATCGACGGCAACACCTATAACTATGGCTACATCGGCAGTCGGGCAACTGCCAGCGCAGCCGGCAGCTATCTGGTTGCAGGCCCCGACTGGAAAGGTGCAACACCTCCAGGCATCGACAAGGTGTTTACCTCCACGACCCCCTTCGCGCTGACCTTGATCCGCACCCAATTGTTCAATCCGGCCGACATGCCAAATGTCGAGAAGGTGCAGGCGAGCTACAAGATCCAGGCGCTGTCTGCGTTCCTTCATCAACCCGCGCCGCCTGCTGCGCCGAAAATCGATTTCATGCCGGCTACCACGGAAGGTATCAAGGCCAACTTCTTCGAGTACCTGTCGGCCGCAATGCAGTATGTGCCAGCATCGACTGATGACAAGGCGATCCGGGCCAGGCTGGCCAGCATCGGGGTAGGTCCCGGCCGGAACTTTGAATTCAAGGACCTCTCGCTCGAGCACAAGGCCGCGGTCCTGCTCGGGATGAAGGCCGGCGACGAAAAGGTCGACAAGTTTCTCTCGAGCGGAATGAAGAATATCAATGGCTGGAACGTCGGTGCGTTCTTCGGTGATCAGGCGTTCTACCAGTCCAACTGGCTCATGCGTGCCGGCGCCGCGAAGGGCGGCCTGTACGGCAATGACGCCGCCGAGGCGATGTACCCCTATACGCGCACCGACGGCAGCGGCCAGACGCTCGATACCAGCAAGCACAATTACACGCTCACCTTCCCGGCCGGCAAGCTGCCGCCCGTCAATGCCTTCTGGTCGGTCACCATGTACGACGGCAAGAGCCAGCTGCTGATCAAAAATCCGCTCAACCGCTACCTGATCAATTCGCCGATGCTGTCAGGCATGACGAAGAACGCGGATGGCTCACTCACCCTGTACATACAGAAGGATTCGCCGGGCAAGGCCAAGGAGTCCAACTGGCTGCCCGCGCCTGACGACACGGTGTATCTGGTGATGCGTCTCTACTGGCCGAAGACCGCACCGCCTTCGATTCTTCCCCCTGGCAACGGCAGCTGGCAGCCACCGGCGCTGGTGGTCGCGAAGTAGCGTGAATCATGCGGCTGCTTGCGCCTGGCAAGCAGCCGTTCGCGTGACTGCCAGTTGGGGAACTCCGATTCACGGATAACTGAACGATTTCACCAACGTCAACTCCCCCACCGCCCGCATCGGCACCAGGAACGTCTGCATCTTCTCGCTCGGCGTCCCCTCCTCGGTAATCACCGTCACCTGCGCCGTCGTCAGCGGTTGAACCGCATCCTCCTGCCCCTCTTCATCGCTGCGATAGCCACCGCCGAAGTAATTCACATACACCAGGTACTGCCCCTTGATCGGCGCCGGCATGGCGAAGATTTCCGGGCCGTAGCCGGTGGTGACGTCGACGTCGAGGGCGGCGCCGTTGGCTACGGCGCGGTCGCCGTACCAGATATGGGCGCCGTCAGGGGTGACCAGGTGCAGGTCGAGGTCAGTGCCGTCGCTGTCCCAGGCCAGCAGCACGCGCAGTTTGGCTGGGGTTGCTCCGCCGCTGGCATTGAGGAATTGGGTTCGGTGGCGTTGTTGGCCGTCGGGGCTGCGGACTTCGACGCTGTTGCTACCGTTGGGGAATGAGAACGGTCGATCGAAGCCACCTGATGGATCGATTTTCAGGGGCATGCTGACGCCGTTGACGATCAGTCGGCCGGGTTCGCCGCTCTTCGGCGCGGCTTTGATCTGACCGGCGATGCGTGCGGTGTTTGCCTGGCCTGCCGGGGTATTCACCGACGACGCCGGGTAGTTGACGACCTGGCGAAATGGCTCGCCTTCACCTTCGGCAGCGCCGGTTCGCCAACCGCCGGAGGGGGTGTCGAGTTTGACGCTGTCGGCGGCGGTTGCCGGCGACAGCGCGGCGATCGCGCAGAGCAGCAGCAAGACCTGTGGATAACGATGGGTCATGGTCTATTCCAGCAAAAGGTGGCGGGCAAGCCCTTCGATGTAGGTTTCATCCTGACCGTTGGGGTGCGCTTCGAAAGCCAGGTGCAGGTATTCGTGGGTCAGGTCGAGACGGTCTTGCAGGGAGAGCACGCCGCGCACGTAAAGGCGCTGGCGCTCGCGGTCGACGAAGGGACGGCCGAACGCCAGGCGGCAGACGGCGAAGGTGCTGACTTCGTTGTAGCCGGCTTCACCTTCCAGACGGGGGCGCCAGCTGCGGCGCTGCTTTTGCAGCCAGTCTTGGGCGGCGGGCAGCGCGTCGCAGGAGGCCACAGGGTTGTCCCAGCGGCTGAGACTGGCGCGTGGGTAGGCGTGGAGCAGGATCGCGTCGTAACGCTGGCCGGCGCTGCCTTGTTCCACGGCCTGTTGCCAGGACAAACGGTCGAGGCCCGGCTGGTTGGAGTGATAGGTCACTGCGGTGCCGGCGAGCACCAGGTCGCTGGTCCAGGCGGCGATGGCGCGTGCATCCGCGGTGGCCGGGCGTGGGGCGACGCGCTGGCGCTGGCTGCTGTCGTCGATGCTCAGGCAATCACCGCGGCGCGTGGCGTTTTGCAGCAGGTAGGTGCGGATGGCCACGGCGAGGGCCTTGGCGGCTTCGGCGGGTTCGGCGCGGGCCTCACGCTGGAGGACACGAGCGACATACTCTTCGCGGTCCAGGCGGGCGACCAGCTTGTCCTTGAGTAAGAACAGTTCGCCGTCGCCGTGGATATCCAGTTGATTGCCATTGACGAACTCGACGCGGTAATCGCCCTGCAATGGGCCAGAGGACACCACGCGGTCACCTGACATCACCCGCTGAAGTGGATAACGCGAGAACAGATCGACCTCGACACACTGCCCCGCCTCCGCCGGCCAGGCCGCCGGCACCACTGCCGACAACGCCTGGGCGTAATCGCGCAGGACCCGCTGGCTGGTTCCGCGCCCTCCCGCCCAGATCGGCGTGCCATCCGCCGTCCAACCGGCGAAGCCACCCTGACGCGACGCCGCATCGCGATCCCCCCGCCAGCTCCAGGTCTTGACCCGCAAGCGGCTGCCGAGCTCGCCCACGACGCTGCCATCCGCCGCGTTCAACAGCACGTCCAGCAACACGCGACGCGCCTGGTCCTGCGCCGGCATCCGCGCCAGCGCACGCAACAATTCAGCCACCGAAACCCGGGTGGCGGGCTGCAATGACGGCAAGTCCAGCAGCCACTGCGGCGCCTGTCGTGCCTGCCAATATTCACGCCAGTCACCAGGGTTGATCGCCAGTCGCGCCGGTTCGAAATACAACCCACAGGACTTCACCAACGCCTGATCCCGCTCGACTTTGCCACCGGCGGCGCAGCAATAGACCTCCTCTTTCGATTGGCCGTGACACTCGTACGCCGGCTCACTCGCCCCGGTATCCACCAGCCAAGCGTACACAAACAGCTTCCAGACACTGCCCAGGGGGGCCTGCAGACTGTCGGATAGCGGTTCGCGCGATAACAGCTGCGTCGGACTCAAGGTCAGCAGTTGATCCTTGAAGGCCAGCCGCAACGGCTCCTCCCGCGCTGTGGCCAGCGCGGGAATCAGACACAGCAACAGCCAGACCCAATGCCGATACATGTCAGTGAACCATTACCTGACCGAGGGCCGGTTTCTGCTCCTGAGCCTGATGCTGCGGCGCATAGACCTGGGTGAAGCGCGCCGGCGGCAGGCTGAACTGGCCTTTTTGCGAGAAACGCACCAGATGACGTAGACGCAATTCGCCGCTCAAGGCATCCACCGGCACGGCGTAGGCCATTTGTCCCGGCTCGAAACGGGCCTTCTCCAGCGCCGTCGGCTCGGTCCCGGCCTTGCCCATGAGCTTGATGCCCCAGGTCGTGCGTTCGACATCCGCGCCCGGGGGCAGCGGCACTTCGAGCAGACCATAACGCAAGGGTCTGGCGGCTTTGCTGGTCAGGATCACTTCGTCGAGATACAGGTTGTCGCTGGACAACGGGGCATTGCCGACCGGCTGCAGCTTGAAGGTGAACGCTTCATCACCCGGCACCAGTCGCGACAGGCGACGGGTGATGGTCACAGGCAGCGGATCGACCGCTGGCTGCTTGCTCTGGAAGCTCAACGCAGCGCTCAGTGGACGCTCTTGCTCACCGTTCAACGACAATACGCCGGGTACCTGTGCGCCTTGCCATCTCCAATAGGCTTCACCCGTGGCGCTCTGCTCCTGCTTCCAGCCGTCACCCGGTTTCAGGGCCACGGCCGGCGCGGCCTGCTCGATGCTGCGTTGCAACCAGGTCAGGGCCAGCGCACGCTCCAGGGTGGATTGCTGTGGCAGCAGACGTTGCAACAACCTTTGTGCATGGGCCTGATCGAATGGCTGCAGCGATGCATTGAGCGCCTCGGCAAACGGCACGGAGCTGGTGGCCAGGCGCTGCTGCGCGTCCGCCATTTGCCGCTTGAACGCTTCCGGCAAAGCGACCTTCGATTGCCCGGCCAACGAAGCGGTCAATACCCGGGCAGCGGCCAGGCCCAGCGCCGAATCCGGATCACCCATGACCAGGCTATCGCCCGCCACCTCCATGACGTTCGCGGCACTGCCCTCACCTGCCTGCATCAGGTCTTCCATCAATCCGCTGAGCAAGGTGTTGATCGGCAACTGCATCTGTTTGGCGAACGACAGGATCAATGCCCGTTGCAGCAACGGCGTGTTTTTCGCCTGTTTCGCGTACACCTCCAGCACTCGCTGCCAGTGCTCCGGCGGCAGGCTCAGCTCCAACACCCGGCTGGCATGCCAGTCGGCGTAATAGGCGTAGGCGGTGAGAAACGCGTCTGGCTCACCGTCCATGCCCCACCAGGTGAAACTCGCCGAAGGACCGGCCATTTGCACCAGGCGCAGGCGGCTGTTCTGCATGATCAGGCGCAAGCGATCGCGCACCTGCGGGTTCGACGACAAGGCTGGATAGGCGATGCTCAACGGCAGCAAACCACTGGCGGTTTGCTCGACGCCGCCGTACGGGTAGCCCAGCAGGTCATCGAGGGCCGCACGGAACAGCGCTTGCGGGCTGTCATCCAGACGCAGGCGAATATCCGTGGCGTCCGTCGGCAGGGCTAGCGGTGTCTCTGCGCCGGCCACGTCCAGGCGCTGGCTTTGCGTGACCTGCCAACCTTCGCCGGTGGCGCTCAGGCGCACGGCCAGGGCATCGGCGGTTATGCCGTCCTGCAGCAGTTCAGCGGTCCACTGGCCATTGACCAACTCAAACGCCGGCAACGGCAGGTAGTTGATGCCGCTGTTAAGCGTGACAGGAAACCGCTGTTCGCTGCCCGCGTAATGAATCACCAGCTCGGCCTTGACCGGGTTTTGCGCCTGGCTGAAAGCAAACACGCCGAGATCCGGTTTGTCGCCCGCGCGGAATCGCGTCGGCCCGCTCCACTTCAGGTACAGCGGTTTCTCCGAGCGCACGAACTGTTTCTTCTGCCCGACCTGGCCGTCATCGGCGATGGCCCGGGCGGTAATGCGCCAGCGGGTCAACGAGTCCGGCATCTTGAAGGTGAAGCGGGTCTTGCCGTTGGCGTCGGTGACGAGTTCCGGCTGCCACGCTGCGGTGTCGACGTCTTCGCGACGCGGCCGCTCCAGCACCTTCACCCCACGCTCACTGCGGTTGGCTTTGCCCGGCGCCCCAGGGCTACCCGGCAACGCGACGTCGTAGCTGATGAACGACAGACTGGCGCTGGTGCGCACGTTGTTACGGCGCGGATGGTAGAAGAACTGGTCGATGGTCGGGGCGATTTCCGGCTGCAAGGCATAGACCATTTCGTCGACCACGCTGACCGTCAGGTGCGCTGGTATCGGCTTGCCGGCGAACTGCGTGGCCAGGTCCACCGACACCGTGTCGCCGGGTCGGTAGGTCTCTTTGTCCGTGACGATGGCCACGTCGATCTGCGGCGTGATCACCTTGATCCCGGCGTTCTGGAAGCTGTACTGGCCGCCCTTGGTGTAGAGCACCGAGAAGGTCAGGTTCGGCGCGAAGCTGTCCTGCACCGCAATGCGTGCGCGGTATTGGGTGTCGCTGAGTTTTTCCAGCTTCAGCCAGTCGGCGCCCTTGGACAGCAGCGCCGTGGCTTCGACCTTGTCGCGTTCCAGCGACAGCAGCGCATCGCTGATCGGCTCGGGGAAGGTGATCAACGCCAGCGCTTCATCGCCGGCCTTGTACTCGGGTTTGTCGAGGACGATTTCCACGGTGCCCGGTACGGCCTTGACGCCCTCGCCGGTGACCGAATGGCCTGTAGCGCCGAGGGTTCGGCCGTGCTCGTCCCTGAGTGTCAGGTTGTAGGTGCCGGGACGGTCGAAGGCCAGGATGAAACCTTTGTCGGTTGCCGCAAGCTTGCCTTCGCCAGTGCTCTGGTCCTCCAGGCGAACCCAGCCATAGCTGCTCGGAGTGACCGCTGCACTTTGTTCGCTTTCGTTGACGTAGCTGAACGTTACCTTGTCGCCCACCGCACTGAAACGCTGCGGCGCACTCAAGCGAAAGTTCGCCGCACCGCGATCAATGAGGATTTCCTTGGTGGTCTTGACCCGATACGCCGCGCCATCGCTGGCGAACACGGTAAGCATGTAGCGACTCGGCTTTTGCGCAGCCGGCAAATCGAGGACGGCGTTGCCCTTGGCGTCGGTGGTCAGTTCAGTGCTGGTCAGTTCCACCGGGAACTGCCCGAGGTATTGCAGCTCGTTGTCGACCATCGACAGTTGCTGGGCGCGCAGGCTCAGGCTCAACTTGGCGTTGGCCACCGGCTTGCCGTCCGGATACAGCAGCACCAGACTGCCCTTGACCGGTTCCCCGGTGCGGTAGTCCTGCCTGGCCAGGTTCAGGGCGATTTCGAAGTGCGGCTTGATGTATTCAGCCACGCGAAAGGCGCTGCTGTAAGCCTGGTCCTTGTAGCTGAAGCGCAGCTCATAACCACCGGCCACGGCATTGTCAGGCAACTGGAAACGCCCTTGAGTGCCGGCCTTGGAATCAAGTTTAAGGTCCAGGCTTTGCAGCGCCGTACCGGTCGCATCGAGCACCGTTACATTGACATCAGCCGCGGTTGGCTGCACCGAATCCCGGGCGTTCTTGAACTCGCGCCCGACGATTTTCAGTGATACCCAATCACCTGGCCGATACAGCGGGCGATCGGTAAAGGCAAAGAGTTTGGTGTCGTAGATTTCACTGTCGTAGTAGAAGTTTTCCGCGACGAAAACCCCGCCTTCTTCATCCTCGCCGATCATGAACGAACGCTCGGGACTGACGTGTTTCAGGCGCAGCAAACCATCGGCGTCGGTCGCCCCGCTGCTCATCACACCCAGACCATCGGTCCACAACACATTGACCCTGGGCACCGAACTGCCCTCGTGTTTGCGCGCCGCCCACACCAGCAATTCATTACCGGCAATCTTGCTCACCGCCACGGTGTTGGAGACGAAAACCATGGTGGTCGCACGGTACTTGCCGATCAACGCTTCGACCAGATACAGACCCGGTTTCAAGTGGCCCAACGGGATATAGACGTTACCCGGCGCAACGCTGACGAACTCGCTGGAAGAACCGGCGAGGTTGACACCTTCCGGCGGCTGGATCGGCTTGGCTTGCCACAGCGGATAGCGAAACTGGCTGACCACCGGCAGGCCCGGGATCAGGGCGAATTGCGGCTGTGCGTCGTAGGGCGTTGGCGCGGCCATGGCGTTGCCCATTTTCAGTTCCGGCACTTGCTCGGTGACTTGTTTACGCGACTCGTAGGAAAACGCCCGCTGCATCACCCGACGGGATTTGCGGTACCAGTTGTCCCACAGGTAGGCGAGCGTATTCGACAGGCCTTCGCCCTTGAACTGGCCGTCACTGACCACCCGGTGGAGGTTCTTCTGGCGCTTGAGGAAGTCCAGCGGCTTGTCGATGCGATACACCCGGATATCGGCGCCGCCGTACGGTTCCATACGGAAGCGGCGGTAGTCGCGACCTGGCGCTTCAAGGCGCACCGTGGCCTGTTCGTCGCTGGCAAAACTGCTGTCGGCCAGCAGGAAAAAGCTCTCGCCGGCCACCGGTGTGTAGCCGCTCGGCTCGACAGTGTCTTCGGCGTTGGCCACCGATAAGGGCAGCACCCATATCAACAGCAAGGACAGAAAGCGCAGCATGCGGGCACCGGTCATTGGGAGAGAAAATTCAGTCGATAGACG
Organism: Pseudomonas serbica; assembly: GCF_028823535.1. Lineage (GTDB taxonomy): Bacteria > Pseudomonadota > Gammaproteobacteria > Pseudomonadales > Pseudomonadaceae > Aquipseudomonas > Aquipseudomonas serbica. The sequence continues at coordinate 223,640 of NZ_JAQIYM010000010.1, forward strand.
CCGATGAAGTTGGGGTTGGCTGCATCGGGTATCCATCGGGTGTCCTTCCATGTCATGAGTTGTTGCAGGCTTGCCGAGCGCATGCCGTTGTCGGTAGGGGTGGTGGTACCGGTGTGATAGGCCACGTAGCGGCCCATCCAGATCATCAGGTGCTGGTCGTCGCCCAGGTCGAAAAACATCAGGTCGCCGGGACGCGCCTGCGCAACATCGCGGCCAACCAGGTGACTGTTGAACTGGATCAGCTTGATCGCGTTGACGTAGGGCCCGACCTTGCCATCACCCTGCTGCCATTGCTGGGCCAGGCCGCGCTGGGCCCCGTCCAACTGCAGTTCCGGCGGCAGGTAGCGGTTGGACAGACCATTGCTGCGCAGCCATTTGTCGTCATGGACTTTCAGCGCTTCGTTGGCGGCGAATCGCACCAGCCCGGCGCAGTCCTGCTGATACCAGCGTGGGCTTGGGCCCTGGCTCAGTTGCTCTTGGGCGATGCGCACGAACCAGGCGCGGAACACCTGGGATTGCTGCGGATCGAGCGCCGGTGCCTCAATGGCTCGGGCGCCCGCGCTCAACAGGAGCGCGAGCACTCCGAGGCTGCGGATCAGTGTGTTCACAGCGCTTTCCACTCCAGCGGCAGCCATTGCCAGTGGCCATCAGGCTCGCTGCCCTCCGGCAGGATCAGGGCGTACTTGCCGTAACCGCCGAGCTTGCGCAGTTTGGGGATCAGGTAGGTTTGCGCAGCGTTGTAGAACACCGGCTCCATGTCTTGCGGCAGGCTGTCGAGGGTTTCCTGCTGCATCAGTTGCGCCATGGCGTCCGGGCCGAAATACACCGGCATGAGCAGGTCTTTGGGCACCACGTCGGCCATCGGCGGGAAGCGTTTGTCGAGAGTGCCTAGTGCCTTGTCCAGCAGCTTGTCGTCGAGGGAAAACAGCAGCGTCGAACCGTGACGCGCCAGGCTGACCTTCATGAATCGCTTGCCGGTGATCGCATCGGGATCCGGTGCATCCTTGGCCGCATACGGACCGAAACTGGAGCTGACCTGGCGCTGCCATTGATGACTCAGGCCCGCCTGTTTCTCGACCACCGGGAAGGCGTGGTCCTCGACCTTGCCTTCATAAGCGCCGACCATCGAGCCGAACAGCCTGCCCAACTCGCCATCGAGGCTGGCACTGTCTTCATCGTTGAGACTGACCACCAGCAGCGGCGTGTACAGTCGCGAATCGGCGTACCAGCACAGGCCCGCCGCACCGGCCATGTGCTCGGTCAACGCCTGGGCCGCGGCCTCGTCGGCACCGAGCTTGAGCAGCAGCGGCTGCTGTTGTTCGGCCGCCAGCGGCAGGGCCACGCAAGCGCTGGCGCCCATGGGCATGGCTTGCCAGATCGGTTTGAAATCGAAGTCCGGCTGATTGTCCAGTTCATCCATGGCGAGGAAGCTGTGCCAACCCTTGTCGTCCATGTCGAAGCGCAACCCGGCGAAGTTCGGAATGAAACGCTGATACCCCATGGCCAGCACACTGGCATTCACCGACAGCCGCTGTTTCACCTCTGGCGCGCGGGGTTGCAGGCCGAAGGCTTCGGGGAACAGTTTGTCGCCGTTGAGCAGCGCGGCGATGGCTTGGGTCGAGACGCCGCCCGCTTCCCGTGTCTCGCCGCTTTGCGGATCGTAGAGCCTGGTCGGATTCGACAGCACCACCAGTTTGTCGCCGTGGGACGCAAACAGTAGCGCCTTGCTGGCGTTATAGGTGAGTTGATAGAGCGCCACGTCGTCGTTGCCGACTTTCAGGTCCGCGAGTTTGCTCAACTGCGAATCATCCAGCGCGACTTTGGCCAGCGGCTCCAACACCTTGGCCAGGCCACCGCGATCCATCACCAGCAGAAAATCCTTGAGCCGGCCATCCGGCCCGCGCCACAACGCAACGTCCGCCGGTTGATCGAACAGTTGCTCGATCAGCGTGTCCTGCAACTTCAGGTCGTGCTCGTAAATGATCCGCCGCAAGCTGCCGATCAGCCCGAGGCGATCGGCGTGGGTTTCGTAATAGAAAACGAAATCTTCAGTCAGGGTTTCCTTGAGAAACGGCACTGCCAGCAGGTCCTTGGGCAACTGGCTCAGGGAATGGGTTTCGAGCAAACCATCGGGGCGGCTCATGCCGAGCTTCTCAGCCACCAGTTGCGGTGCCGGGGCTTGGTTTTTATTCAACAGCCAGCCCATGCCAACGGCCGCGCCCGCGACCAGACACAGCCCGGCCACAATGACCGGCCAACGGCGGGACGGCTTGGCGCTCGGTGTCTCAGCTGCCGGTAAAATAGTGCTATCGCTCATTTCACAAAGCCCAGTTCATCCGTGGAGCGGGATGCTTAATAGTTGAAAGTCTTGACCAGCAGCAGATCCCCGATCGCGCGCAGGGGCACGATGAAGGTTTCGCGTTTTTCGTCGACGGTGTTTTCGTTGAGCACCAGGTTGATCTGCGAGGTGATGACCTCGTTCTGGTTGCTGGTCTCATCGAAGTTATAGCCGCCGCTACCGAAGTTGCCCCAATAGTTGACGTAAACCAGATAGGTGCCATGCAGCGGCGCGGTCATGGTGAACATTTCCGGGCCAGGGCCGTCGACGCCGTCCGGGTCCAGGCCACCGCCATTGCTCATCGCCGGCCGTGCCCAGAATGCGTGCTGGCCGTCCGGGGTCACGATGTGCAGGTCGAGTTCGGCTTTCGGATCGTCCCAGCCCAGCACCACGCGAATCCGCGCCGGGGTGCGAAGGTTGTTGGCTTCGTAGAACTGCACGCGCTTGAGCGACTGGCCTTCGGCGCTGCGCACTTCGACGCTGTTGGAACCGGCGCCGAATGCATAGGGCCGGGCAAAACGCCCCTGGTCGTCGGTGTACAGGTTCAACGGATTGCCGTTGACCGCCAACGTATGGGGCCCGCGCTGTGTACCGATGGCCTTGAGCTGGCCCTGGATCATCGTGCGATTGCGCTGCACACCGCGGTCGATGGGTGGCGTGGGATAAGCGACTTGCGGGTTTTCTGTACGGTCGAGCAAACCATTGAAGCGCCAGCCGCCCACCGGTTCCGACAATTCGGCGCTTGGCGCGGCCAGGGCGGGCGCACAGACCAAGACGATCAGCAGCAATAGAAATGAGCGCATGTGACGCCTCCTGCCATGCATGACGAAACCTTGCGCCTGATCCTCGGCGCGTTACAGATGCGGATACTGCGTTTCGTCTGAAAGACCCAGACTCGTGGGTCGTAGATGGCGCGAAGGTTAGACGCTGGGGCTGTTCTTAACAATCAGAGAACGGTGAAAATGCGCTGTGAATCACGCCGATGGCTCACACCTTCAAGAGTATCGAGTTCATGGCACCTTTCTGGATCTGGCAGCAGCCCGATTGGCCGAGTTTCACCTGGAACGCCGAACGACTGGCACCGTTGCTGCGCGAGTGCGTCCAGGCTCAAGGTCGATTGATGGGCATGGCCAGTTCCGTGGGCGGCTCAATCAGTGCGCAAAGTGAGCTTCGAAGCGCCGCCGCGCCAAGGCCTTGAGCAGGGCAAGGCGCGGTTCTGGCAGGCGCATCGGGAATCCGGGCTTTCGGCCGAGCAGACCAGGGTTCTGAATCGCTTGCTGGCTGGACTGTTGGACAAGGGATGCCTGCAGCGCTTGCCCGGTGGCGGGCGTAGCACTCGGTACCGGATCCGGCACCCCGATGACGGGCAAACCTGAGTCCGGATCCACGGTTTCAAACACCCCGCTCATTTGCCCATAACCCCCCTATCTGCTAGTGTCGCGCCGGTTTAACGTCAACCGGAAATCGCCGCCATGGCCCGCAAAAAAGCTGCACTGGATTTCGAACAATCCCTCGCTGACCTGCAAACGCTGGTGGAGCGTCTGGAGAATGGCGAATTATCGCTGGAAGACTCGCTGACCGCTTTCGAGCAAGGCATCGGCCTGACCCGCGATTGCCAGGCGGCGCTGGCCCAGGCCGAGCAAAAGGTCCAGGTGCTGCTCGAGCGCGACGGCGAACTGGCCGAGGAACCCTTCGACGCGGATCAACCAGAATGATTGCAGCGTATTCGGCGACCAGCCAGGCCCGTGTCAACGCCGCCATGGAAACCCTGTTCATCGCGCCGAGCCCTGAGCTGGCGCGGCTGTATGAAGCCATGCGCTACAGCGTGATGAACGGCGGCAAACGGGTGCGCCCGCTGCTGGCCTACGCTGCGTGCGAAGCCCTGGGCGGCAAGGCCGAGCAGGCCAATGGCGCGGCCTGCGCGGTAGAGCTGATCCACGCCTATTCGCTGGTGCACGACGATTTGCCGGCCATGGACGACGACGACCTGCGTCGCGGCCAGCCGACTACGCACAAGAAATTCGATGAAGCCTGCGCGATCCTCGCCGGCGATGGGCTGCAGAGCCTGGCGTTCAGCGCCCTGCTCGACCCGCGCCTGAGCAATGCCGACGCCGAGATCCGCCTGCAGATGGTCAGTGCGCTGGCACTGGCGGCAGGCCCGGCGGGCATGGTCGGCGGCCAGGCCATCGACTTGGGCTCGGTCGGCCTGAAGCTCGATCAGCAAGCGCTGGAATACATGCACCGGCACAAGACCGGCGCGCTGATTGAAGCCAGCGTCAAGCTCGGCGCCCTGGCCAGCGGCCGCGCCGAGAAGGACGAACTCAGGTCCCTGCAGACTTATGCACAGGCCATCGGCCTGGCCTTTCAGGTCCAGGACGACATTCTCGACGTCGAAAGCGATACCCAAACCCTCGGCAAACGCCAGGGCGCTGACATTGCCCGCGACAAGCCGACTTACCCGGCACTGCTCGGCCTCGACGCCGCCAAGGCCTATGCCCTGGAACTGCGCGATCAGGCGCTGCACGCGCTGCGACCGTTTGACGCGGCTGCCGAGCCCCTGCGCGAGCTGGCCCGTTACATCGTCTCGCGTCGCAGCTGACGGCGTATCCGCCAAAAAAGACCAACGCGTGGGCAGGGGCCGATGCATCAGGTAAACTGCCGCATCTTTTATACCTATAACGATTCGCCTGATGCCCACGACGTTCCATGAGATTCCCCGCAAGCGCCCGACCACGCCCCTGCTCGACCGCGCGAACACGCCGGACGGCCTGCGCCGGTTAGGCGAAGCCGAGCTGGAAACCCTGGCCGATGAGTTGCGCCTGGAATTGCTCTACACGGTCGGCCAGACCGGTGGGCATTTCGGTGCAGGCCTGGGCGTCATCGAGCTGACCATCGCGCTGCATTACGTTTTCGACACCCCGGACGACCGGCTGGTGTGGGACGTGGGTCATCAGGCTTATCCGCACAAGATCCTCACCGGTCGTCGCGAGCGCATGGGCACCCTGCGCCAGAAGGACGGCATTGCCGCCTTCCCGCGCCGTTCCGAGAGCGAGTACGACACCTTTGGCGTCGGCCATTCCAGTACTTCGATCAGTGCAGCCCTGGGCATGGCGATTGCCGCCCGCCTGCAGAACAGCGAGCGCAAGGCGATCGCCGTGATCGGCGACGGTGCACTGACGGCCGGCATGGCGTTTGAAGCGCTGAACCACGCGCCGGAAGTGGACGCCAACATGCTGGTGATCCTCAACGACAATGACATGTCGATCTCGCGCAACGTCGGCGGCCTGTCGAATTACCTGGCGAAGATCCTTTCCAGCCGCACCTACGCAAGCATGCGCGAAGGCAGCAAAAAAGTGCTGTCGCGCCTGCCCGGGGCCTGGGAAATCGCCCGTCGTACCGAAGAATACGCAAAAGGCATGCTGGTACCCGGCACGCTGTTCGAGGAGCTGGGCTGGAACTATATCGGCCCGATCGACGGCCACGACCTGCCTACCCTGATCGCCACCCTGCGCAACATGCGCGATCTCAAGGGCCCGCAGTTCCTGCACATCGTCACCAAGAAAGGCAAAGGCTTCGCCCCGGCTGAAGTCGACCCGATCGGTTACCACGCCATCACCAAGCTCGAACCCGTCGATGCGCCGGCCAACCCGCCGAAAAAAGCCAGCGGGCCGAAGTACTCCGGTGTGTTCGGCGAATGGCTGTGCGACATGGCGGCTGCCGACCCGCGCCTGGTCGGGATCACGCCGGCGATGAAGGAAGGCTCGGACCTGGTGGCCTTCAGCGAGCGTTTCCCGCTGCGCTACTTCGACGTGGCGATTGCCGAGCAACATGCGGTGACCCTCGCGGCCGGCATGGCCTGCGAAGGCGCCAAGCCGGTGGTGGCGATCTACTCGACCTTCCTGCAACGCGGTTACGACCAGTTGGTGCATGACGTCGCGGTGCAAAACCTCGACGTGTTGTTCGCCATCGATCGCGCCGGCCTGGTCGGCGAAGACGGCCCGACCCATGCGGGCAGCTTTGACCTGTCGTTCCTGCGTTGCATCCCCGGCATGCTGGTGATGACCCCGAGCGACGAAAACGAATTGCGCAAGATGCTCACCACCGGCCATCTGTACAACGGCCCGGCAGCCGTGCGTTACCCGCGCGGCAATGGCCCGAATGCGACCATCGAGAAAGACCTGGAGCCGATCGAAATCGGCAAGGGCGTGGTTCGCCGCCGGGGGAGCAAGGTCGCCCTGCTGGTGTTCGGCGTGCAACTGGCCGAGGCTCTGAAAGTGGCCGAGACGCTGGACGCAACCGTGGTCGACATGCGGTTCGTCAAACCGCTGGATGAGGAACTGGTTCGCGAGATTGCCGGCAGTCATGAGCTGCTGGTGACCGTCGAAGAAAACGCCATCATGGGCGGCGCCGGTGGCGCCGTCAGTGAGTTCCTCGCCCGCGAGAACATCCTCAAGTCGATGCTGCACCTGGGCTTGCCGGACGTTTACGTCGAACACGCCAAGCCAGCGCAAATGCTGGCTGAGTGTGGGTTGGATGAGGCCGGGATCGAAGCGTCGATCCGCGAACGCCTGCAGTTACTGAACATCTAAACATCAGACTTATGCAAAACCCTGTGGGAGCGAGCCTGCTCGCGATAGCGGACTGACAGTCAACTTGTTCATTGACTGACACACCGTCATCGCGAGCAGGCTCGCTCCCACATTGGTTTTCTGTGATCTTCAAATTCTGTTCGCTCCAACGCACCAACGGACTGCCATGAAACTCTCCCCCCTCGCCCTGACGCTGACCCTTCTGCCGTCCGGACAACTGCTGGCCGACACCTTCGAACGCGACCAGGCCCTGAAACTGCCCGACGTGCTGATCAGCGCCAACCGCCAGGTCGAGGCGCGCAACGACAGCAGCGCCGCCAACACGGTGTTCATCCGCGAAGACATCGATCGCCTGCAACCGAACAGTGTCACTGATCTGCTGCGCCGTGTACCGGGGGTGCAAGTGGTACAAACCGGCGGGCGCGGCAGCTTGCCGGGCATTTACATTCGCGGCACCCAATCGGCCCAGAGCCTGGTGCTGGTGGACGGTCAGCGGATCGGCAACTCGTCCTCCGGCGACAGCAACCTGCAACACATCAACATCGAACAGGTCGAGCGCGTGGAAGTGCTGCGCGGTTCCCGTTCGGTGATTTACGGCAGCGACGCGATTGGCGGCGTGATCCAGATCTTCACCCGACGTGGCGCCGAGCCTGGCCTGCAGCCACGCCTGCATATTGGCGTAGGCAGCAACCAGACCTGGGAACGCAGCCTTGGCTTGTCCGGTGGCGATGAGCAGACCCGCTTCAACCTAGGCGCCAGCCTCGATGAAACTGCTGGAATCGATCGCACCCATGAGTCGTACCCCAGCGACGGCGATCACGACGCCTACCGCAACAAATCCCTGAGCCTGAGCCTGAGTCATGCCCTCACCGATGACCTCGAGATCGGCGCCAACCTGCTGGATAACCGAGGCAAGAGCGAGTACGACAATCCGTTTGGCCGCTTCGACCTGGACACGTTCGAGTCAGTCCAGCAGCAGCCCTACAACGAATTCGACGTGAGCAGTGTCAGCAGCTACGTCGACGCACGGGTCAACGACATGTGGAAAACCCGCGTCGAATTCGGTCACAGCGAAAACCGCGAGAAGACGTTCGACAAGCTCAGCGATGAACGCAGTGTGTTCAATACCTACCGCGACTCGGTGAACTGGCAGAACGACCTGACACTCGACGAGCGCAACAGCCTGATGCTCGGCGGCGACTGGTATCAGGATCGGGTCAACAGCAGCACGCCGTTCGACGAAGACAGTCGCTGGAACCGCGCGGCATTCATCCAGCATCGCTATCAGGCCGACAGCTTCTCCACCGAACTGGGCCTGCGCCGCGACCAGAACCAGCAATTCGGCGGCCAGAACAGCTGGAGCGGCACCTTCACCCTGCCGCTGAACCCGGACAACGAAGTGCTGCTGACCTACAGCGAAGGTTTCCGCGCACCGACCTTCAACGACCTGTATTACCCGGACTTCAGCAACCCGGACCTGAAACCCGAGACTTCAAAAAGTTACGAACTGCAGTGGCGCAGCCAACTGACCGAGAACGCTCGCCTGGAGGCCTCGCTGTACCGCACGGACCTCGAAGACGCGATCATCTTCGGCAGTAATTCACGCCCCGAAAACGTCGCCTCGGCGCGGATCAACGGCTTTGAAGCGGCGTTGAAACAGGAACTGTTCGGCTGGCAAAGCAACCTTGGCCTGGCGATCATCGACCCGCGGGACCGTGACACCGGGCATACCCTGGCCCGTCGTGCCCGGCCTACCTTGAGCTGGGATCTGGATCGACAGTTCGACCGCCTGGGCCTGGGCGGCAGTTGGCAAGCGGTAAGCAGCAGCTACGACGACTTGAACAATCAACAGCCATTGGCGGGTTATGGGTTGCTGGGATTGCGCAGCAGTTGGGCGCTCAACCGTGAAGTCAGCCTGGAGCTGAAGGTCGATAACCTGCTGGACAAGGCATACAGCCGGGCGCTGTACAGCCATGAAGGCAGCCAGTACGGGTATCGCGAAGAGGGTCGGGCGTGGATGTTTGGGGTGACCTGGACCCCGGAGATTTGATTCGAAATTATTGCTGACCAGCCTGGCCTCTTCGCGAGCAAGCCCGCTCCCACACTAGATCGAGGTCAGACAGACAGGCTGTGTACAACACAGATCGAATGTGGGAGCGGGCTTGCTCGCGAAGGCCGCTACTCGGTTTCAGCGTTCGGGCGCAATCAATTGGCACAACTTTGCAGTCGCCTCAACCATCTGCCCACTCGGCCGCTCCAGCCCCTTGTCCGGCACCAACCGCAACTGCCCCTGCCGCACCGCCGCTACCTGCGGCCAAAGCTTCCACGCATCCAGTTGCGCCTGATCACCGGCCAGAATCACCTCGGGATCGCGCTGCAGGACCGCTTCGACACTGATCTGCGGCGCAGGGATTGTCTGGTCGCTGAACATGTTTTGCGCCCCGCACACTTCGAGCGCAGCGCTGATGATCTGCCCACCGCCCACGGTATAAAGTGGCCGGTCCCAGACCTGATAGAACACCCGCAACGGCTGATCGCGCCTGTAGCGCTGACGCAGTTCGGCCAGGCGCTGCCGCAAGCCGCCGGCCAGCGCAGCCCCACGCTCAGGTCGCCCCAGCTGCAAGGCAATCGCCTCGATCTGCGTGGTGAGTTGTTCGAAATCATGCGGTTCGGCGACGTAGGTCGGGATGCCCAGGCGCTTGAGTTGCTCACGCTGGGCCGGGCCGACACTGCCGGGCCACAACAGCAGCAGATCGGGCTTCAGGCTGAGCAGGCGCTCCACGTCCAGCTGGCCGTAACGGCCAACGGAGGGCAAACCCTTGAGTTCGACGAGACGCTCGCCAGCGTCCAGCACGCCGACCAGCAAGTCGGCCGAACCCAGCTCGACAACGATTTCGGAAAGTGAAGGTGCAAGACTGACAACCCGCTCGACCGCCGCGACCGAGCCGCTGCTGGCCAGCAGCAAAATCGCCAGCCAGACCGAGCGCTTCAACCGAGCTGGCGCGGAATACGGTAGAGGTAGAACAGCACCGCGGTCGACAGCGCCAGCAGCATCAGCGGCACCGCTTCGAGGCCGACGAACACCGCCAGTGCAGCGATCCACGCCGGCAGGCCTGCGGCGAGGAACGCCGTGCGCCGCCTGGCCGCCAGATGGATCCACGCGCCAGGCTCTTCAGGGGTATCGAGGGCTTTCTGGGTGTCGATCAACGCATGTTTGTAACCGCCAAAAAACTTCAGGCTGACAAACATCGAGGCGACACCGGCGATGAACAAGGGCATCGCCAGCACCGGCAGGATCGCCTCACTCTGACCGAACACGGCATTGATCACGAACAGCGGCAACAAGGCCAGCGCCAGGTATTGCCACCAGTTGACGGACAGTCGCCGCCGCACCTGTCCGCGGGTCACGCCCGGTCTACCTCGCCCTGATGTTCGTTGCCCATCATGTGATCGAGTTTGCTGGCCTTGGTCGCCAGGTAGAGTTTGTTGTGCGGATTGTGCCCGGTGTGCAGCGGCACGCGCTCAGCGACCACGATACCCATGTCGGTCAAGGCTTTGACCTTGCGCGGGTTGTTGGTCATCAGGCGCAGGGATTTCACCCCCAGGTGCTCAAGCATCGGCAGGCACATGGCGTAGTCACGCTGGTCGGCGGCAAAGCCCAGGCGCTCGTTGGCTTCAACGGTGTCGGCACCGCCGTCCTGCAACTCATAGGCGCGGATCTTGTTCAGCAGGCCAATGCCACGGCCTTCCTGACGCAAGTACAACAGCACGCCCCGACCTTCACGGGCGATGGCCTGCAGTGCGGCCTCAAGTTGCGAGCCGCAGTCGCAACGCTGGCTGAACAAGGCATCGCCAGTCAGGCATTCGGAGTGCAATCGGCCGAGTACCGGGGCACCGTCGGCAATCTCACCCAGGCTCAGCACAACGTGCTCGCGGCCGGTGGCCTCATCGAGAAAGCCGTGCATGATGAATTGCGCAAAAGGCGTTGGCAGCTTGGAAGCGGCGACAAAAACGACAGGCACCGGTGTGCTCCTGATCTAAAAGTCTGAAGATTCGCAGGCCGGCATTGTAACAGCAGGTTCCAACCGACGCTTAGGCTGAATTATCGGCCATAACAATCAAAAAGTTTGATGTCTGCCGACAGGTTAGTTCTCATCGAAGGGATAGGGTTGCTTCCAGTGTTCGAAGATCGGTTTGAGCTCACCGGTTTTCACCAATTGCGCCATGCGCTGGTCGAACAACGCCATCAGGCTGCGGGCCGCCGGGGTCTTGGCAAAGCACAGGTACAACGGCAATTCGGCGATATGCGTGCGGCGGAACTGGGAAGGGTCCTTCGCGCGGCTGAGCACCCAATCGACCTCGGTGAGTGCGTCTATGTAGAAATCGGCGCGGTTCTGCGTCAGCATCGAAACGATGCCGGTGCGCCGTAGCACTTCGTTGTAGCGGCGGATATTGGGCAGATAATCCTGATAATCGTAGCCACGCACCCACGCCAGGCGGTAATTGCCCAGGGTTTGTGGGGTTGGTTGCGGATTGCTGGCCAGGCCCAGGGCATAGATATGGTCGGTATCGAAGTTCCAGCGCGGGTAGAGCACATCGCTGGATTCGCCATGGTAGGAGCCGACACAGGCATCGACCTCACCGCGCTCAGCCAACCCCATCGAGCGCACATAGGGTTCGCTGCGGATGTCCAGCCTGACCCCCGCCGGCTCGAAGACTTTACGCAACACGTCCCAACCCAGGCCGTGGCCGTCGGCGGCGGTATAGTCTTCCCAATCTTCGCTGGCCAGATGAATCACCGATGGCGGGGTGGATGCCTCCTCCGCCTGGGCGAGCGCACCGAACACCGCAAACACCATCGCTACCAACCAGCGTCGAGCCATCCCTAGTTCTCCTAATTAATCCCTCAGGCGAAGATCCATACCAGCCCCTGCATCGCCAGCCAGGCAAATACCCCGGCCAATACATCGTCGAGCATGATGCCGACGCCTCCATGCACATGCCGGTCAACCCAGTGAATCGGCCACGGCTTGAGAATATCGAAGAAGCGGAACACCAGGAATCCCGCCAACAGCCACTGCCAGCCTTCCGGCACCAGCCACAGGGTGATCCACATTCCGACCATTTCGTCCCAGACGATACCTTCGTGGTCGTGTACCCGCAAATCGTCGGCCACCTTGCCGCACAGCCAGAAGCCGAACAGCATGGTAATGCCCAGCATCAGCCAGTAACCCCAGTCGGGCAACATCTGCCATAACGGGATAAAGGGTAGCGCAACCAGCGACCCCCAAGTGCCCGGCGCCTTTGGCAAGGTGCCCGAGCCGAAGCCGAACGCCAGGAAATGCCAGGGATTGCGCCAGACCGATGGCGGTACGAATTCCGCCGGGACCTGTTTGGGGTGATCTGTCACGGTGTCTCCCGAAAATGTTGATAGCCCCGGGTTTGCGGGGTGATGTCATGCCCATCGGTATCCAGCAGCGTCACGCCTTGCCCCGCCACGATCCGCCCGACCACATGAATTGGCCAGCCGTCGGCCACCAATCGAGGTAACTCGACGGACGGTAAGGTGAAGGCCAATACGTAATCGTCTCCACCACTCAGGGCGGCGTTTTGCGCGCCCGGTTGACCGAGGAAGGCGACCAGGGCTTTCGACAGCGGCAAGCGATCCCGTTCGACCAGCACGCCGACCTTCGACGCCAGGGCGATATGCCCGCAATCGGCGAGCAGCCCGTCGGAGATATCCATGGCTGAAGTGGCTTTGCCGCGCAACGCCTGCCCAAGGCGAAGCTGCGGTTGTGGTGACCAGTAATGCGCCAGCAGCGGATCGGCGATGGCGGCTGCTGCGCTACGCTGGCCGAGCACCAGCGGCAAGGCGCCAGCGGCATTGCCCAGCTCACCGCCGACACACAGCAAGTCGCCGGGCCGCGCGCCGCTGCGGGTCAGGGCCTGGCCACCCGGCACCCGGCCGAACACCGTCATGGTCAGGCTCAATGGACCGCGGGTGGTGTCGCCGCCCACCAGCGCCACGCCGCAGCTCGAAGCCATGAGGTTCAAGCCACGGGCGTAGGCCTGCAACCAATCGGCGGTCACCGTCGGCAAGGTCAGGGCAAGGGTAAAGGCAATGGGCGTGGCGCCCATGGCGGCCAGGTCGCTGACCGCAACGGCCAGCGAGCGCTGACCGAGCAGAAACGGATCGCAGGGGTCGGCAAAATGCACACCGGCCACCAACGTATCGGTAGAAATCGCCAACTGTTCCCCGGGAGGAACAGCCAGCAAGGCGCAGTCGTCACCAATCCCCAGGGCAACGCCTTCGCCGCCCTGGGCACAAGGCGCGGCGGCGAAGAAATTGCGGATCAGCTCAAATTCGCCCATGGCTGAGACAAAGTGCTCAAGCGCCAATCAGCGCTTGAACGCCTTCACTTCAGCTTCACGCAGACGCGGGGCCAGTTTGTCGAGCACACCGTTGACGAACTTGTGACCGTCGGTGGAACCGAAGACCTTGGCCAGTTCGATGCCTTCGTTGATCACAACGCGGTACGGCACGTCGACGCGCTTGAGCAGCTCCCAGGTGGACAGGCGCAGAACCGCCAGTTCAACCGGGTCCAGCTCTTCGATGGTCAAGTCCAGGCAAGGCGTGAGCGCCGTGTCGATTTCGGTCTTGAACTGCGGCACCCCGTGCAGGATCTCGCGGAAGTAGGCACCGTCGACATCGGTGAAATCGTTATCGACCCGGAACTGCGCTTCGATCTCGTTCAGCGACTGCTTGGCCATGTGCCATTGGTACAGCGCCTGAGTCGCGAGCTGACGGGCTTCGCGACGCTTGACGCTTTTCGATGGCTTGCCAGCATCCGCAGGTTTTGGATCGCGCGGGTTGAAACGATCGCTTTCGTCGCTAATCACTTGGCCTCCAACTGCGCCAGCAGGCTGACCATTTCCAGAGCGGACAGGGCAGCTTCGGCACCTTTGTTACCGGCCTTGGTGCCGGAACGTTCGATGGCTTGCTCGATGGAATCAACGGTCAGGACGCCGAAAGCGACCGGCACGCCGAACTCCATGGACACCTGGGCCAGGCCTTTGGTGCACTCGCCAGCCACGTATTCGAAGTGCGGAGTACCGCCACGAATGACCGCGCCCAGGGCGATGATTGCCGCGAACTCGCCCTTCTGAGCGACTTTCTGCGCAACCAGCGGGATTTCGAAGGCGCCAGGCGCGCGGATGATGGTGATGTCGCTTTCGCTCACGCCATGGCGAACCAGGGCATCAACAGCACCGCTGACCAGGCTTTCAACGACGAAACTGTTGAAACGGCCCACTACCAGAGCATAGCGGCCTTTAGGGGCGATGAAGGTACCTTCGATGGTCTTCAGGGTCATTCGATAGATCTCTTAAAGAGCCGGGACGCGTTTCGTACGCGCCCCTCAGTGATATTTGAACCGCGAATACAGGCCCGGATACGACCGGTCATTATTCGGAGGGCACGTATTCTACAACTTCCAGATCGAAACCGGATATCGCATTAAATTTCATCGGTGCCGACATCAGGCGCATTTTACGTACACCCAGGTCGCGCAGGATCTGCGAACCGGCACCCACAGTGCTGTAGGTAGTCGGTTTTTTCACCGCCGCGTGGTCGGCGGTTTCGCGGATATGCGCCAGCAACACGTCGCCATCGAGCGGGTGTCCGAGCAACAACACCACGCCACTGCCAGCCTCGGCAACCGCGGACATGGCGGCGCGCAGGCTCCAGCGGCCCGGCTGCTTGACCATCAACAGGTCGCGCAGCGGGTCCATGTTGTGTACGCGAACCAGAGTCGGTTCTTCGGCACATACATTGCCCAGGGTCAGGGCCATGTGCACGTCGCCTTCAACGGAGTCACGATAGGTCACCAGGTTGAATTGGCCCAGTTCGCTGTCCAGAGGCTGCTCGGCAATCCGCTGAACGGTACGTTCGTGGATCATCCGGTAGTGAATCAGGTCGGCGATGGTACCGATCTTGATGTTGTGCTCGGCAGCGAAAGCTTCCAGTTCAGCGCGACGGGACATGGTGCCGTCGTCGTTCATCACCTCGCAAATCACCCCGCTCGGCTCGAAACCGGCCATGCGCGCCAAGTCACACGCGGCTTCGGTGTGGCCAGCACGGGCCAGGGTGCCACCGGCCTGGGCCATCAGCGGGAATATGTGGCCGGGGCTGACGATATCTTCAGCCTTGGCATCACGGGCGGCGGCAGCCTGCACGGTGCGCGCACGGTCGGCGGCGGAGATGCCGGTGGTAACGCCGGTGGCCGCTTCGATCGACACGGTGAACTTGGTGCCGAAGCCGGAACCGTTGCGCGGCGCCATCAGCGGCAGCTTGAGCAGCTCGCAGCGCTCGCGGGTCATCGGCATGCAGATCAGGCCACGGGCGTGCTTGGCCATGAAGTTGATGTGTTCGGGCTGGCAGCACTCGGCGGCCATGATCAGGTCGCCTTCGTTCTCGCGGTCTTCGTCATCCATGAGGATGACCATCTTGCCTTGGCGGATGTCTTCAACCAGTTCTTCGATGCTATTGAGCGCCACTAGGCACCCCCCTTCTTTCGAAATTAGAGCTCAGGATTTGAGGTAGCCGTTTTGGGCCAGAAAGCTTTCAGTGATAGTGCTGCCAGCCGTTGGCTCAGCGGCCTTGTCGCCCAGCAGCAAGCGCTCCAGGTAACGGGCCAGCAAATCCACTTCCAGGTTCACACGGCGACCCGGCTGGTACGACGCCATGATGGTTTCGCTCAAGGTGTGCGGAATGATGGTCAACAGGAACTCGGCGCCATCGACCGCGTTCACGGTCAGGCTGGTGCCGTCGACGGTGATCGAGCCTTTATGGGCGATGTACTTGGCCAGGTCCTTCGGCGCGCGAATGCGAAACTCCACGGCACGCGCGTTCTCGGTACGGGCAACCACTTCGCCCACGCCGTCGACGTGACCGCTGACCAGGTGCCCGCCAAGGCGAGTGGTCGGGGTCAGGGCTTTTTCCAGATTGACCGGGCTGCCGCTTTTGAGGTCGTTCATGGCGGTGCAGTCGAGGGTTTCGCGGCTGACGTCAGCCGCAAATCCGTTGCCCGGCAGTTCAACCGCCGTCAGGCACACGCCGTTGACCGCGATGCTGTCACCCAGCTTGACGTCGCTCAGGTCGAGCTTGCCGGTTTCGACGTGAACCCGCACATCACCGCCCTTTGGGGTCAATGCACGAATACTGCCGATGGATTCGATGATGCCGGTAAACATGAGGTTCTCCTCGAGAACAAAGCCAGCGCTGTAGCGATGGCCGGAAATTATACGCTTGCTGCTGGCGAAGGAATGGCAGTGACCCGCCAGTCATCGCCAACTGCACGAATTTCAGTAATCTTGAGTTGCGGCGCATCCTTCATTTGCGCAAGCGGCCAATCCAGCAGCGGCCGTGCGCTAGAACCAAGGAACTTGCCGGCGATGAATATCTGGAACTCGTCCACCAACCCCAACTGGGCGAAAGCACCGGCCAGCCGTGGTCCGGCCTCGACCAATACCTCGTTGACACCTCGGTTGGCGAGTTCGACCAGAAGCTGACGCAGATCGACCTGACCGTCATAGCCGGGCACGATCAAGCATTCCGGGCCATTGGCGTATTGCTCTTCTACCGCGACGCAGGTAGCGACAAGCGCCGGGCCGGCCTTGAAAAACGGCGCATCCAGCGGCACCCGCAGACGCCCGTCGACCAGTACACGCAGCGGCGGACGGCTCATCACCAGCGCGGTTTGCCCGACGTCCAGGCCCAGCTCATCGGCACGCACGGTCAGGCGAGCGTTGTCCGCCAGCACGGTGTCGGCCCCGGTCAGCACCACACTGGCCTGGGCACGCAGGCGTTGCACCGCCGAACGCGCCGCGGGCCCGGTGATCCACTGGCTTTCGCCGCTTTCCATCGCCGTGCGACCGTCCAGGCTCATGGCCAGCTTGACCCGCACGAACGGCAAGCCGTGTTCCATACGCTTGAGGAAACCCTGATTGAGCTTGCGCGCCTCACCCTCCAGCACACCACTGTCGGTGGCGATGCCGGCCTCGGCCAGGCGTTGCAGACCACGACCGGCCACTTCCGGGTTCGGGTCCTGCATCGCCGCCACGACCCGCGCCACTCCGGCGTTGACCAACGCATCGGCGCAAGGAGGCGTGCGACCGTGGTGACTGCAGGGTTCGAGGGTCACGTAGGCCGTAGCCCCCCGGGCCAGCTCACCGGCGGCGCGCAAGGCGTGGACTTCGGCATGAGGTTCGCCGGCGCGTTCGTGCCAGCCTTCGCCGACGATCTGCCCGTCGCGTACGATCACGCAGCCGACTCGCGGGTTGGGATGAGTCGTGTAATGGCCCTTGCGCGCCAGTTCCAGGGCACGGGCCATGTAATGGGCGTCGAGGATGGCAAGTTCGGCGGACGTGGTCATTCTTTCACCGGTTCCCGGGCCAGGCGATCGATCTCTTCGCGGAACTCGTTGAGGTCCTGGAAGCGGCGATACACCGAAGCGAAGCGGATGTAGGCGACTTCGTCGAGCTTTTGCAACTCGGCCATCACCAACTCACCGACCACGAGGGACTTGACCTCGCGCTCGCCGGTGGCGCGCAGTTTGTGTTTGATGTGCACCAGCGACGATTCGAGGCGCTCGACACTCACCGGGCGCTTTTCCAACGCCCGTTGCATGCCGGCGCGGAGTTTTTCTTCGTCGAACGGCTGGCGACTGCCGTCGGTTTTGATCAGGCGCGGCAACACCAGTTCAGCGGTTTCGAACGTCGTGAAACGTTCGCCGCAGGCCAGGCATTCACGCCGGCGGCGCACCTGTTCGCCCTCGGCGACCAGACGCGAGTCGATGACCTTGGTGTCGTTGGCACCGCAGAAGGGACAGTGCATGGTGGCAGGCAACAAAAAAAGGGAGGGCCATGGTAGCGCATCCCCGTGGCAAGACAAGCCATAGGGTTTGCGGTATACAGATTGGCTATAAATGGATTACGTGTTGCCGGAGCCGCAAATGTCCCTGAGACCACTCGTTTTGCTCAGTTTTTTCAGCCTGTTGGTCGCCTGCAGCAGCGATGCACCCCAGCCCCAGCCGCCAACGCCAGGCCCTGCACCGGAACAGGCGCAGAAAAAAGCCCGGGAATCGGCGAACCTCGGCCCGTTGCCGGCCTATCAGCGCGAATTGAGCGGTACGCTGCAAGGTGTGCCGGCAGGTGCTGAAGTGGAACTGGCGCTGCTGGTGATCGACGAAAAAGATCGTCCACAGCAATTGCTTGCCAGTTCGAGCTTGATCGGCAACAACCAGGTGCTGCCATTTCACCTGCGCTTCAACCCGGAATCGTTTCCAGCCGGCGCCCGCGTAGAACTGCGTGGCCGCGCCAGCCAGTCCGGCCAATTGATTCTGCATCTGCCGTCACAGCCGATTACCCAGCCGACCACCCAGGCCCTGGGCCAACTGCAATTCGTCAAAGCCCCATGATTGCACCGTACGACCTGCAACAGGCCTTGGGTGAACTGCTGGGTGAAGCGCGACTGGTCGCCTGTGAATTACCGGGGACCGATCTGAAGTTGTGGCTGATCGATGGCGACAACATGGACCGCGCCTTCAGCCCGGAAGAAACCCGGCGGATTCTGCATGAACCGCCGTACTGGAGTTTCTGCTGGGCCAGCGGACTGGCGGTGGCGCGTTATCTCGCCGACTTCCCGGAGTGGGTCAAGGGCAAGCGTGTACTGGATTTCGGCGCAGGCTCCGGTGTCGCCGGGATTGCCGCGGTGAAGGCCGGCGCGCTGGAAGTGGTGGCTTGCGACCTTGATCCGCTGGCGATTGCCGCCTGTCGGGCGAATGCCGAACTCAATGACGTGCAGCTTGATTACTCGACGGATTTTTTCGCCGAGGCCGATCGCTTTGATCTGATCCTGGTGGCTGACGTGCTGTACGACCGGGCGAATTTGCCGTTGCTCGATGAGTTCCTGAGTCGCGGCAAAGAGGCACTGGTGGCGGATTCCCGTGTGAGGGATTTCCGTCATCCGCTGTATCAGCGCATCGAAATGCTCGAAGCCATGACCCTGCCGGACCTGGCCGAGCCACACGAGTTTCGGCATGTGAGCCTGTACCACGCCTCTCGGCCTTGATCGTTCCCACACTCCAGCATGGGAACGATCAGCCCCCCGCTTCCGGCCGCCCCCCACCAAGCCGTATAGTTGCCCTATTCACGCTTCCAAGAGATTGCCCATGAGTCAGCAAACGCCGTACATCTTCGACGCCACGACTGCCGATTTCGACCAGTCGGTGATCGAGAACTCCTTCCATAAACCGGTGCTGGTGGATTTCTGGGCCGAATGGTGTGCGCCCTGCAAAGTGCTGATGCCGATGCTGCAGACCATTGCCGAGAGCTATCAGGGCGAGTTGCTGCTGGCCAAGGTCAACTGCGACCTCGAACAGGACATTGTTGCCCGCTTCGGCATTCGCAGCCTGCCGACCGTGGTGTTGTTCAAGGATGGCCAGCCGGTCGATGGTTTTGCCGGAGCGCAGCCGGAGTCGGCCGTACGGGCGCTGCTCGAGCCCCATGTACAAATGCCGCCACCAGCCGCCGCCGATCCGTTCGAACAGGCCCAGGCCTTATTCGACGACAGCCGCTTCGCCGATGCCGAAGCCCTGCTCAAAGTGCTGCTGGGCGAAGACAACACCAACGCCAAGGCGCTGATTCTGTATGCCCGCTGCCTCACCGAGCGTGGTGAACTGGGCGAAGCGCAAGCCGTGCTCGACGCGGTCAAGAGCGATGAGCACAAGGCCGCCCTGGCTGGCGCGAAGGCGCAGATCAAGTTCCTCGGCCAGGCCAAGGACTTACCGGATGCCGCGGACCTGAAAGCACGCCTGGCGAAAAACCCGCAGGACGATGAAGCGGTCTACCAGCTGGCCGTTCAACAACTGGCCCGCCAGCAATACGACGCGGCGCTGGATGGGCTGCTCAAGCTATTCATCCGCAACCGCAGCTACAGCGAAGGTTTGCCGCACAAGACCTTGCTGCAGGTGTTTGAGTTGCTGGGTAATGACCATCCGCTGGTGACCACTTACCGCCGCAAGTTGTTTGCCGCTCTTTACTGACCGCAACTTGTAGGAGCTGGCTTGTCGGCTCGCCGCATCGCAGCGAAGGCGACCGCAAGGATAACGCGAGACTCAAGGCCGCCTTCGCCGGCAAGCCGGCTCCTACAACCAACGGTAGATCGGCGTGTCTGCGCCGCTTTCTACCTTCACATCCGGTGAATGACGCAAGCGCACCAACAGACGCTTGCCCGCCGCCGCACTGCCGGTCAGCCCTTCCAGTTGATCGAGCAACTCCGGCCCGCTCAATTGCCCGGCCTTGCGCAGCAAATCCCTGGCAACCTGCCACAGCGCCTCGTCCTGGTTCAGCGGTTTCGTCGCTGGCACACTGACCTCGGTTTTTTCCACCTGTAACTGTGCACCCAGCCGCGCCCAGTCGGCGTCATCCATCTCCAGCGTCAAATCCACCGGCCAGTCGCCGATGCTTCCGCGAATTCGCAACATGAATCAGCTCCCGAACATTTCTTCGCACCCATGCTCCCATGGGTCTTGTGCAACGCCAAGCAGGCAGTCACACTCTGCGCAACATGTTATAAGATTACATAACATTTTCTTCATCTTGTCTTTCGGAGACTCGCCATGCGTCACCTGCTTCTCGCCCTGCCGTTTGCCTTGTTGCCGCTGGCTGTCGCCCACGCCGCTGACGACCATGACCACAACCACGAGCACGGCAGCCTTGGCGCCCACGAGCACGGTGTCGGTCGCCTGAACGCGGCCCTGGACGGCCAGGCCCTGGAGCTGGAGCTGGACAGTCCGGCGATGAACCTGGTGGGCTTCGAGCACGTCGCCACGACCGATGCCGACAAGACCAAGGTCGCTGCGACCCGGGCTCGCCTCGAGCAACCGCTGGCGCTGTTCAACCTGCCGAAAGCCGCGGGTTGCGTGGTGGAAAACCAGGAGCTGGAAAGCCCGTTGTTTGGCGCTACGCCAGAGGCCGACGATGATCATGATGAAGACGCTGACGAGCACCATCATGACCACAGCGAAATCCACGCCCGCTACCAATTCACCTGCGCCACGCCAAACGCACTGACCACCCTGGACCTGGCGAATATCTTCAACAGCTTCCCGGCGACCCGGAAAATTCAGGTACAACTGATAGGCCCGAGCGGGCAGCAAGGGGTTGAAGTGACGGCCAAGGCTGCCGCCCTCAAATTTTGATCCACCGCACAACCAATGTGGGAGCGGGCTTGCTCGCGAAGGCAGTGTGTCATGCAACATAGATGTCGACTGACACTCCGCCTTCGCGAGCAAGCCCGCTCCCACAGGATAATCAACGCTCATGAAATCGGCGCCATGACCCAAGCACTCATCGAATTGTCCGACCTGGGCTTCAGCTGGCCCGGTCATCCGCCCTTGCTGGATATCCCGGCATTTCGCCTTTCACCTGGGGAAACCCTGTTCCTCAAGGGCCCCAGCGGCAGCGGCAAGACCACCCTGCTCGGCCTGCTCGGCGGCGTGCAAAAGCCCGATCGCGGCAGCATTCGCCTGCTCGGCCAGGAACTGACCAAACTCTCGGCGGGCGCCCGCGATCACTTTCGTGTCGATCACACCGGCTACATCTTCCAGCAGTTCAACCTGCTGCCGTTCCTGTCCGTGCGCGAGAACGTCGAACTGCCCTGCCATTTCTCGAAACTGCGTGCCCAGCGAGCGAAACAGCGCCACGGCAGCATCGACCAGGCCGCCGCCACCCTGCTCGCCCACCTGGGCTTGAAGGATGACAACATCCTCGCGCGCCGCGCCGACTCCCTGTCCATCGGCCAGCAACAACGAGTGGCCGCCGCGCGCGCGCTGATCGGCCAACCGGAACTGGTGATCGCCGACGAGCCGACCTCGGCGCTGGATTACGACGCGCGGGAGAACTTCATTCGCCTGCTGTTCGCCGAATGCCGCGAGGCCGGCTCAAGCCTGTTGTTCGTCAGCCACGACCAGAGCCTGGCGCCGCTGTTCGATCGCAACCTGTCGCTGGCCGAGCTCAATCGCGCCGCCACCCCGTCCGAGGTCTGAGATGTATCTGTTTCGTCTAGCCATGGCCAGCCTGGCTAACCGCCGTTTCACCGCGATCCTCACCGCCTTCGCCATCGCCCTGTCGGTGTGCCTGCTGCTCGCCGTTGAACGGGTGCGCACCGAGGCCAAGGCCAGTTTCGCCAGCACCATCAGCGGCACCGACCTGATCGTCGGTGCGCGTTCCGGCTCGGTCAACCTGCTGTTGTACTCGGTGTTCCGCATCGGCAATGCCACCAATAACATCCGCTGGGACAGCTTCGAACACTTCGCCAGTAACCCGAAAGTGAAGTGGGCCATTCCGATGTCCCTTGGCGATTCCCATCGCGGCTATCGGGTGATGGGCACCACCGAGGCGTACTTCGAACACTACCAGTACGGTCGCCAGCAACACCTGGAGCTGGCTGACGGGCGCGCCTTCGCCACCGATCCGTTCGAAGTGGTACTCGGCGCCGAAGTCGCGGATGCGCTGCACTACACACTCGGCGACAAACTGGTGCTGGCCCATGGCGTGGCCGCGATCAGCCTGGTCAAGCATGACGACAAGCCATTCACCGTGGTCGGCATCCTCAAGCGCACCGGCACCCCGGTGGATCGCACGCTGCACATCAGCCTCGGCGGTATG
The DNA here is from genome assembly GCF_028823535.1 of Pseudomonas serbica. GTDB lineage: Bacteria > Pseudomonadota > Gammaproteobacteria > Pseudomonadales > Pseudomonadaceae > Aquipseudomonas > Aquipseudomonas serbica. The sequence goes on from NZ_JAQIYM010000010.1 coordinate 246,296, forward strand.
GAAGCCATTCACATTGACTGGCACAACGGCGTACCGGCCCGGGGCAACGGGCGGGTCAGCGCCGATCAGGCGCGCAACATGGACCTGACGCCCCAGGCGATCACCGCATTCATGCTCGGCCTCAACAGCAAGATCTCGACCTTTGCCCTGCAGCGCGAAATCAACGAATTCCGCGGCGAACCGATGCTGGCGATCCTGCCGGGCGTTGCGCTGCAAGAGTTGTGGAGCTTGATGAGCACGGCGGAAAAGGCCTTGTTCGTGGTGTCGCTGTTCGTGGTGCTGACCGGGTTGATCGGCATGCTCACGGCGATTCTCACCAGTCTCAACGAACGCCGGCGGGAGATGGCGATCCTGCGTTCGGTGGGCGCGCGGCCATGGCATGTCGCGACGCTGCTGGTGCTGGAGGCGTTTACCCTGGCGTTGGCCGGCGTGGTCGCCGGCGTGGCGCTGCTCTACGTCGGTATCGCGGCGGCCCAGGGTTACGTGCAAGCCAATTACGGTCTGTTTCTGCCACTGGCGTGGCCGAGTGAATATGAATGGACGCTACTCGGTGGCATCCTGATCGCTGCGTTGCTGATGGGCAGCGTGCCTGCCTGGCGCGCCTATCGCCAATCCCTGGCCGATGGCCTGTCGATCCGTTTATGAGGACGTTGAAATGCCCCGCGCTGTCTTTGCGCTGTTGATGCTGGTCGCCCTGCCTTTGTGGGCGGCCGAGCCGAAAGAACTGACCTGGTCGGAAATGATCCCACCGGATGCGGCACCGGAGGTGCCGAACATGACGCCGCTTCACGACCTGTCGAAGATGAGCGATGCGCTGTCCGCCGAGTCGGCGCCCGCAGCGAAGCAGGACCTGCCCAACGCCCCGGTGGTCAAGGCCCTCGACGGGCAGAACATTCGTTTGCCGGGCTACATCGTGCCGCTGGAAGTAAGTGAAGACGGCCGTACCACGGACTTTTTGCTGGTGCCGTATTTCGGCGCCTGCATCCACGTACCGCCACCGCCATCGAACCAGATCGTGCATGTCAAAAGCGAAGTTGGGGTGAAGCTCGACGAGCTGTATCAACCGTACTGGATCGAGGGTGCGATGCAGGTCAAGCCGTCTACCAGCGAACTGGCAGATGCCGGTTATCAGATGGAGGCGGACAAGATCTACCTGTATGAATTGCCGGAGTGAATCCGGGAGTTAGTCGGCGCCTGCAAAATTGCCTTCGCGAGCAAGCCCGCTCCCACACTGGATCTGTGCATAGACACAATACAAGTGTGGGAGCGGGCTTACTCGCGAAGAGGCCATCGAAAACACTATAAAAACCACACCCATCCCACTTTCATTGAGCTGAGTCAAAAGACCAAATCGTTAGCCGCCTTACCATTGGACATCGAAAAATTTTAACGTCCTCTGGAGCCCCCCATGAACAAGTCCTTGCTCGGTGCCTCGCTGGTAGCGCTGGCGCTTGCAGCCCCGTTCGCCCACGCTCACGAAGCGGGTGACATCATCCTTCGTGCCGGTGCGATTACCGTCAACCCCGAGGCCGACAGCTCCACGGTCAAGGTCGATCAGGGTCCGCTGAGCGGCGCCGACCTGGGTGGCAAGGCGACCATGAGCAGCGACACGCAACTGGGCCTCAACGTTGCCTACATGCTGACCAACCACTGGGGTATCGAACTGCTCGCGGCCTCGCCGTTCGAACATGAAGTGAAACTCAAGGGCACCGCGTTGAGCGCGGCGAACGGCAAGCTCGGTACGTTGAAACACCTGCCGCCGACCCTCAGCGTCGTGTACTACCCGCTGGATGCCAAATCCGACTTCCAGCCGTACCTCGGCGCCGGTATCAATTACACCTGGATCTACGACGAGCATGTCAGCAGCCAGGCCCAGGCCAACGGCTTCAGCAACTTCAAGGCAGAAAACTCCTGGGGCATGGCGTTCCAGGTCGGTGCCGACTACATGCTGACCGACAACGTGATGATCAACGCCCAGGTGCGTTACATCGATATCGATACCCGCGCGACCGTGGAAAACGATGCCGTGGCACCGGGTACCCGGGCACGGGTGAACCTGGATGTCGATCCGTTCATCTACATGGTCGGCCTGGGTTACAAGTTCTAAATATTCACGTGGTGGTGAATGGGTCGTTCGATCGTTCACACGCTCTGCGTGGGAACGATCACCAACAAACGATCCGCAACAAAAAAGGCGCCTCTCGAGGCGCCTTTTTCTATTGTCCCAGCAACCGCGCCAGCCCGACGCTCAACGGCGTCGGCTCGGGCGCCCGGAAGCGCTCCAGCAGACGCCGATTGTTCGCCCGGGAATGCCGAATGTCACCAGAGCGCGCGGGGCCGTAGCTCACCGCTGGCAGCTGGCCAACCACGACCTCAAGGGCTGCCAGCATTTGCTTGAGACTGGTCGCCTGGTTCCAACCGACGTTGACCGCGCCCTCTTCCACCTGTGGTTTCTCGATGGCCTGCACCAGCAGATCGACCAGGTCCTCGACGTAGAGAAAATCCCGCGTCTGCTCACCGTCGCCAAACACGGTGATTGGCAGGCCTTTTTGCGCGCGCTCGCTGAAAATGCTGATCACCCCCGAGTACGGCGAGGACGGATCCTGGCGTGGGCCGAAGATGTTGAAGAAGCGGAAAATCACCGGTTCCAGCCCATGCTCGCGGCGGTAGAAATCCAAGTATTGCTCGCTCGCCAGCTTGTCCACCGCGTAGGGCGTCAACGGCGCCTTGGGCGTGTCTTCATCGATTGACTCGCCTTCGCCATTGTTGCCATACACCGCGGCACTGGAAGCGAACAGCACGCGCTTGACGCCTGACCGGCGCATGGCTTCGCAGACATTCAACGAGCCGATGAAATTGCTCTGGTGGGTCTTCACCGGGTCATCCACCGACGCCTGAACCGACGCCACGGCCGCCAGGTGCGCCACGGCGCTACACCCGGTCATCGCACGGGCGACCAAGGCGGCATCGGAAACGTCGCCGACGATCAACTCGACCTTGGGATTGTCCAGCGGCAGGTTGCTGCGTTTACCGGTAGACAGATCGTCGAGAATCCTTACCGAATAACCCTTGGCGAGCAAGGCATCGGTGAGGTGGGAGCCGATGAAACCGGCGCCCCCGGTAATCAGAACGGGGCGATCAGCCATGACGATAGAACCTGTCCAGAAGGCTCGGAAGGGCCGCACGCCAGGCGCGTGGCTTGATTCCGAAGGTGTGCAGAATTTTCTTGCAGGCCAGTACCGCGTGTTGCGGTTCTTCCGCGGCGTCCGGGCGCGCGGCGTGGGCCTGGGCGGTCGGCGCTTCGATGGCCAGCGGGTGCAGGGCACGGGCTTCGGTGAGAATCGCCTGGCCCAAGGCCAGCGGCGTGGTCGCCTCATGCCCGGCGTAGTGGTAGGTGCCCCACAGGGGCGCGCTGCAGTCGAGTTGCTTGAGCACCGAAATGATCACCCGGGCCGCATCGTCCACCGGTGTCGGATTGCCCCGGCGGTCGTCGGCCAGCAGCAGTTCCTCGGGTTGCTCGGCACGGCCGAGGAAACGCCCGAGGGTGCCGTCGGGACTGTCATCGAGTAGCCAGCCGAAACGCAACAGCACGTGTTGCGGGCAGGTGGCGCGCACGCTTTGCTCGATCCGCCACAAGGCCTGGCCACGCAGGCCCAGCGGCAGCGGTTCGTCTTTTTCGCTGTAGGCGGTCGCCCGGGAGCCGTCGAACACGCGGTAGCTCGAGGGTTGCACCAGGACGATGTTGTGATGCTGGCACAGTTCGGCCAGGCGCTCGATCGCCCGCTCCTGGCCGGCCAGGCGCTGTTCACTGACCGTCTCCGCCTGGAACCAGTCGAAGTAGTAGGCAAGGTTGATCAACGCGTCCGGGCGGGTGTCGTCGAGCAGTTGCGTCAGGCTCGCGGCATCCCAGCCGTCTTGTGGTGGGCGGGGGGCGAGGAAACCGATGTCTTCCTCCGCACCGAGGCGAATCAGCGCCTGCCCAAGGGCATTTCCGCCGCCCAGTAACATAAGGCGCATTCGCATAGAGTCAGCAGGCCCAGTCTGATTGGAACGATGGCTTTATCGACAGCGCCCGCGGGCGATGTCATCGATAGTTGCCGGAATCGTTGCATTTTGCGGGTTTAGTGCGCAACCGTCATCCGTAAAGTGTAGATGTCCGGGATTTGTGGTGCTGCAACTGCCTCTTCGCGAGCAGGCTCGCTACGCCGATCCCTTGTGGGAGCGAGCCTGCTCGCGAAGAGGCCCTGTCATTCAGCAGGGATCCCTCAGCGGTACTTGCATCTTCCCCGCCTCGCCCGCATAAATCAGAACATGAACCTGCCCATCCCCGCCGACAGTGCCCTGGCCGGCTTCCACCCCGCCGTCAGCGCCTGGTTCAGTCACACATTCGCGACGGTCACCGCCGCCCAGGCCCGGGCGTGGCCGCTGATCCGCCAGCGCCGCTCGACCCTGATTGCCGCCCCAACGGGTTCCGGCAAGACCCTCACGGCCTTCCTCGCGGTGATCGACGACCTGGTCCACCGCGGTTTGGAACACGCTGAAGGCCTGCCGAACGAAACCCTGGTGGTCTACGTCTCGCCTCTCAAGGCGCTGTCCAACGACATCCAGATCAACCTGCAAGAACCGTTGGCTGGCATCACCGAACAGTTGCGGGTGATGGGCCTGCCCGAGCTGCGGATCACCACCGCCGTGCGCACCGGCGATACACCGCAAAAAGACCGCTCGGCGATGCGCAAGACCGCGCCGCACATCCTGGTCACCACCCCGGAATCGCTCTACGTGCTGCTCGGCTCCGACTCGGGGCGGCAGATGCTCAGCACCACCGGCACGGTGATCGTCGATGAAATCCACGCCATCGCCGCGAGCAAACGCGGCAGCCACCTGTCGCTGAGCCTGGAGCGTTTGCAGGCGCTGTGCGCCAAACCACTGGTGCGTATAGGCCTGTCGGCCACGCAAAAACCCATCGAGGCGGTGTCGCGCTTTCTGGTGGGGCGCGGGCGCCCTTGCGAGATCATCGATATCGGCCACGCCCGCCCCCGCGACCTCGACATCGAAGTGCCGCCCGTGCCGCTCTCGGCAGTCATGGCCAACGATGTCTGGGAACTGGTCTACGACCGCCTTGCCGCCCTCGCCCGCGAACACCGCACCACACTGATTTTCGTCAACACCCGGCGCCTGGCCGAACGCCTGAGCCGGCACCTGAGCGAGCGCCTGGGCAAAGAAGCAGTGGCCGCCCACCACGGCAGCCTGGCCAAGGAGTTTCGCCTGGACGCCGAACAGCGGCTCAAGCGCGGCGAGCTGCAAGTGCTGATCGCCACCGCGTCGCTGGAGCTGGGCATCGACATTGGCGACGTCGACCTGGTGTGCCAGATCGCCTCGCCGCGCTCGATCGCCGGCTTTCTGCAAAGGGTTGGACGCTCCGGACACCAGGTCGGCGGCACCCCCAAGGGCCGCCTGTTCGCCACCACCCGCGACGACCTGATCGAATGCGTCGCGCTGCTCGACTGTGTGCGCCGGGGTGAACTCGACACCTTGCTGATCCCCGAGGCGCCTCTGGACGTCCTGGCGCAACAGATCATCGCCGAAGTCAGTTGTCAGGAATGGCCGGAGCAGGCGTTGTTGGAAATGTTGCGCAAGGCCTCGCCCTACAGCGGACTCGACGAAAAACACTATCAGGCGTTGTTGCACATGCTCGCCGAGGGCTTCGACGGTCGCCAGGGCATCCGCAGTGCTTATCTGCATCGCGACGCCGTGAGCCGCACCCTGCGCGGTCGCCGGGGCGCCAAGCTGACGGCGGTGACCAGCGGCGGGACAATCCCCGACAATGCCGACTACAGCGTTTTGCTCGAGCCCCAGGGCCTGAACATCGGCAGCGTCAATGAAGATTTCGCGGTGGAAAGTATCGCCGGGGATGTGTTCCAGCTGGGCAATACCTCGTACCGCATCCTGCGGGTCGACACCGGCAAAGTCCGGGTCGAGGATGCCCAGGGTCAGCCGCCGACCATTCCGTTCTGGCTCGGCGAGGCACCAGGGCGCAGCGCCGAACTGTCGTTTGCCGTGGCGCGCTTGCAGTCCCGCCTCGACAGCCTGCTCGGCGAGACGCCGGGTAACTTGCAGCCCGCCCTCGACTGGTTGACCCAGACCCTGGGGCTGAATCTGGCCAGCGCCGAACAACTGGTGGAATACCTGGCCCGCGCGCGCCAGACACTGGGGGCCTTGCCATCGCAAGACACCCTGCTGATGGAGCGCTTCTTCGACGAGTCCGGTGGCACCCAGCTGGTTATCCACAGTCCGTTTGGCAGTCGTATCAACCGCGCCTGGGGCCTGGCCCTGCGCAAACGCTTCTGTCGCACCTTCAACTTCGAGTTGCAAGCCGCCGCCAGTGAGGACGCCATCGTGCTGTCGCTGTCCAGCAGCCACAGCTTTGAGCTGGCCGACGTGTGGCGCTACCTGCATAGCAACACGGCCGAGCACATCCTGATCCAGGCCGTGCTCGATGCACCGCTGTTTGGTGTGCGCTGGCGCTGGAATGCCGGTGTGGCGCTGGCGCTGCCGCGCTATCGCGGTGGTCGCAAGGTACCACCGCAGATCCAGCGGATGAAAAGCGAAGACCTCACCGCCAGTGTGTTCCCCGACCAGATCGCCTGCGTGGAAAACCTCGTGGGCGAGCGCGACATTCCCGACCATCCGCTGGTGGAGCAGACCCTCGACGATTGCCTGCACGACGCCATGGACAGCAACGGCTGGCTGGCCCTGCTGCGGCGCATGGAACGCGGCGAGGTTCGCCTGATCAGCCGCGACCTGCCCGCGCCCTCGCCCCTGGCCGCGGAAATCCTCAGCGCCAGGCCCTACACCTTTCTCGACGATGCGCCCCTGGAGGAACGCCGCACGCAGGCGGTGCTCAACCGTCGCTGGAGCGAACCGCAGTCCACTGACGACTTGGGCGCGCTGGACGCCGACGCCATTGACGCGGTGCGCAAAGAGGCCTGGCCTGCGCCCGGCAATGTCGATGAAATGCACGAGACCTTGATGAGCCTGGCCTGCATCACCGATGCCGAGGCCCGGGCCAACGCGCAATGGCTGGAATGGTTGAATGCCCTGGCTGACAGCGGCCGAGCCTGCCGCATCAACCCGTCACTGTGGCTGGCGCTGGAACGACTGACATGCCTGCAGGCGATTTATCCACAAGTGGATCTGTCCCCACCCTTGCAGGCCCTGCCGGGTTTCGATCAGGCCTGGGCACCGGATGACGCAGTCGTTGAAGTGATTCGAGCGCGCCTCAGCGCCTTTGGTCCATTGCCACTGCAGGCGATTGCCGCCCCTCTCGAGTTGCCAGCCATGGAAGTCAGCCAGGCCCTCGCGCAACTGGAACGCGAAGGGTATGTGCTGCGCGGGCGCTTCACCCCGGGCAATACCGAAGAAGAATGGTGCGAGCGACATTTGCTGGCGCGGATTCATCGCTACACCGTCAAGCGCCTACGCCGGGAAATCGAGCCCGTGGCCTTGCAGGATTTCATGCGTTTCCTGTTCGACTGGCAGCACCTGTCCAGCGCTACCCGCGGCCAGGGCAGCGCGGTGTTGCCGGCGATCGTCGCTCAGTTCGAAGGCTACCCCGCCGCCGCTTCAGCCTGGGACAGCGACCTGTTGCCCGCGCGGCTCAAGGACTATTCGCCCACCTGGCTCGACGATGCCTGCCGTAGCGGCAAACTGGCCTGGACCCGGCTGACCGCTCGCAACCGCAGCACCGGCACCGCCCTGCGCAGTACGCCGATCGTGCTGTTGCCACGTAATCGGGTTGGTCTCTGGAGCGACCTGACCGAACAGACGCCGGTGAGCGAACTGTCGCCCAAGACCCAGAAGGTGCACGCCGCCCTCAGCCAGCACGGCGCGCTGTTCTTCGATGAGTTGATCCACGAAGCCCACCTCTTACGCGCAGAACTGGAAATCGCCTTGCAGGAACTGGTGGGCGCGGGGCTGGTGAACGCCGACAGTTTTGCCGGCCTGCGGGCGCTGATCACACCCGCCAGTAAGCGCCAGCAGCGCGGCAGCCGACGCGGGCGTGGGGCCTTTGTCGGCGGCATGGACGATGCCGGGCGCTGGGCGCTGCTGCGACGCGGTGTTGCCGCGCCGAGCGTGGATAACCCGAGGCCGACGCCGACACCCGCCGACACCCTGGAACACATCGCCATGACCTTGTTGCGTCGCTACGGTGTGGTGTTCTGGCGCCTGTTGGAACGAGAGGCCGATTGGCTGCCGAGCTGGCGTGAATTGCTGCGCACCTTCCATCGCCTGGAAGCACGGGGCGAGATTCGTGGCGGGCGCTTCGTCAGTGGCCTGGCGGGCGAACAATTCGCCTTGCCGGAGGCCATTCCGTTGCTGCGCGAAGTCCGCCGCCGCCCCCATGACGGCAGCTTGATCGCGGTATGCGGGGTCGATCCGCTGAACCTTGCCGGTACCCTGTTACCTGGTGCAAAAGTGCCGGCGCTGGCGAGCAATCGGCTGGTGTATCGCGATGGTTTGCCGGCGGCGGCGGAGATCGCGGGCAAGCAGCATGTGTGGCTGGAACTGGACCAGCAGGCGATGGCTGAAGTGCACAGCAAGCTGATCCGGCATTGATGGGTTGGCTGGCCCGGCCTCTTCGCGAGCAAGCCCGCTCCCACAATGGCTTTGTGTACCCCGATCCCCTGTGGGAACGGGCTTGCTCGCGAAGGGGCCAGTACTATCGCCCACTTGTTAGCTATGCGGCCGATCCGGCAACAACACCGCATGCTCCGGCTCTACCACCCCATCATGCACAGGTTCCGCCGCCTGCCTCGGCATCAGAAACTGCTGTGGATAAGTCTGCGCGAAGTGCACCCAGGGACTGTTATCCACAAGCTTTTTCAAACGTTGGTTGAATGCCCGGCTCACTGCATATTGGCCGCCCGACACCGTGCGAAATTGTGCTGTCAGCACCACGCCATTGAGGTCCATCTTGTCGACGCCGAACACATCCAACGGCCCTTGCAGGTTGTACCTGAGGAACGGGTCCTCGCTGATCGAATGCCCGGCCTCGCGAATCAGTTCGATGGCCTTGTCGACATCGGTGTCATAGGTGAACTGCACGGAGAAGAACGCATAGGCAAATTGCCGCGATTGGTTGGTCACGGCCTTGATCTGGCCAAAGGGCACCGAGTGCACGAAGCCTTTGCCGTCGCGCAGGCGCAAGGTGCGGATGGTCAGGCCTTCGACCGTGCCGGCATGTCCGGAATCGAGCACCACCCAGTCACCGATGGACAAGGTATCTTCGATGATGATGAACAACCCGGTGATCACGTCCTGCACAAGCTGTTGGGAGCCGAAGCCGATGGCCAGGCCAATGACCCCGGCACCGGCCAGGAACGGCGCGACATTGATGCCAAGGTTGGCCATGGTGGTAATGGCGCAGATCACCACCAGGATGATTTTGATCGCATTGCGCAGCAACGGCAGGATGGTCTTGATCCGCGTACTCGGCTGGCGCGCACCGCGCTTGTTGGCTGGCGGTTTAAGGGCCTCCTGGATCGCCGTGTCGAGCACCACCCAGACCATCCACGTCACCAGGAAGATCAGGCCGATATGGCTCAATGAGTCACTGATCGCCCGTCCCACGGCATTGCTGACGGCAAAATCGAACAGCGACACGCCCCAGATTCGTCCGAGGATATCGATGAACACGATGGCCATGGCGATGCGCAACAACGCGTGGGAGAGGCTCAGGAAGCGCTCCTTGTAGGCACCACTGCGGCGCACGTCGGACCCGCTGCGGGACTTGAACAAGTGGTGCAGCGTCGTGCTGAGAAACACCGTCGCAATCAGCAGCACCGTGGTCAGCAGCGCGCTGCGCAGCACTTGCTGGTTGTCATCGCCAATGCCGATCAGGTTGACGATGGAAACCAGCACCATCAACAGGATTGGCCAGTACCAGAGCCCGGAAAAAATCCGCAGGGTTTCGCGCAAGGCTGGCTGCGCCCGACGCTGGGCCAGCGGCAGGATGCGGATTACCTGGGCGACCGGACGGCGCATGCGCAACACCAGCAAACCAAAGGATATCGAGGCCGCCAGGCCGGTGAACACGGCGATGCTGCTGGTGAGGTTGTTGCCCAGTTGATGGGCGATCTGCGGACTGGTCAAGGCGTCGCTCAGGGCGACCAGGAAGCCGACTGCGAACAACGGCCGGGGGCTGTCCTGGCGAATGATCTGCACCGCCCGGCGTTTGTGCCCGACATTGAACAGCACCACCAGGGACATCACCAGCGATGCAGCGAACACGCCACTGCTGGTGGCATAGGCAAAACACAATGCCAGCGCCCTGCCCGCCGAGACCGGCAAACGCTGGCTGGCATAAATCGTCAAGGGCAGGCTGATCAGCGCCGGGATGCTGTAGGGCAAGACATACGCCAGCAGGGCTTGCCCACGCTCACGGCTGAGCAACACACGATGGCGGCACAGGCGTTCGGTCAAGAACTTGCCGAACATCCAGAGCAGGCCGAAGACACCCGCCCACACCGCCGTCAGCAGCAGGAAATCCCCCGCCACGCTCCAGCTCGAACGCGCCGATGGTCGATTGACCAGTTGATCCACCTCATCGGCCGCACGGTCAGCGCGCAAACGCCAGGCGTCGAGCAGGTCCCTGTCGAGATTGAGCTTGCTCTGGATGTCGTCGATGCTCGAACTGATGGCGCCCAGCAACCCGCCCTGGACCAGGGGTTCAGGGTGTGCCGCCGGTGTGGCGGCCGCTGGCACTCCCGGTATGGCCGCTGCTTGCAGTTCTTCGCTGCCGAAAAACAACAGCGTTCCCAGCAATATCGCCGTCTTGAGCCTGATCAAGGCATCCGCTCCTTTGGATAGGACTGTAAGGAACTGATCGAGAAATGCCGGACTAGTTCGCTGCTGGCCGGCAAATGCCTGGCAATCTTTGCCTGCTGTTGTCGTGGATGGTGGCGCCGATCCCCTGTAGGAGCCGGCTTGCCGGCGATGGCGGCGACACATTCAACATCGATGTGACCAATGCATCGCTATCGCCAGCAAGCCGGCTCCTAGGGGCTTTGCGGTGGCTTGTAAAATGTGACCGTCCGTAGAACCGCCGAAACTTTCGCCCCTGCCCCACAGTCATCAAAAGATCAGGGTGCAGTCAGACGGGAGGCGACATGGCGGCGATTCACATCGGTATTTCAGGTTGGCGCTACACGCCCTGGCGGGGGGATTTCTACCCGAAGGGATTGGCCCAGAAGCGCGAATTGCAATTCGCCTCGCGGGCAGTCAACAGCATCGAGATCAACGGATCGTTTTACGCCCTGCAAAGGCCTGAACGCTATGCCCAGTGGTACGCCGAAACCCCGGTGCACTTTGTGTTCAGCGTCAAGGCCCCGCGTTTCATCACCCATATCAAGCGTCTGCGTGACATCCACAAACCCCTGGCAAATTTCTTTGCCTCCGGGGTTCTGGAACTCAAGGAAAAGCTCGGCCCGATCCTCTGGCAGTTTGCGCCCAACTTCAAATTCGACGCCGAACTGTTCGAAGCTTTCCTTGAGCAACTGCCCCGTGACACCGAACAGGCCGCGGCCCTCGCCCGCCAGCACGATGCCCACGTGAATGGCCACGCCAGCCTGAAGGCGAGCAGGAAACAGCCCTTGCGCCATGCCGTGGAAATCCGCAACGAAAGCTTCATCGATCCAGTATTCGTCCGCCTGCTCAAACGCCACAATACGGCCTTGGTCATCGCCGACACCGCCGGTAAATGGCCCTACCGCGAGGACCTCACCAGTGACTTCGTGTACCTGCGCCTGCACGGTGCCGAAGAGCTCTATGCCAGTGGCTATACCCCCCAGGCGTTGAAGCGTTGGGGCGACCGGATCGAGGCCTGGCATCAGGGCCGGCAACCGGCTGACCCGCAACTGATTGCGCCTCGCCTGAAACCCAGGGCGCGCAAATCCCGAGAAGTGTTTTGCTATTTCGATAACGACATCAAGGTCCGCGCGCCCTTCGATGCGCGTCGCTTGCTGGAACGCTTCGACCTCGACAAAGAGCTGCTCACCGCCCCCGGTGAACCGGCTGCCGAAGGAGTGCTGCCATGAGCATTTCCGAACCGGTTGGCACCACCGACGAGCAGGCGAACATTGATAGCACAGTGCACCGCTTCACCGTGCTGACGGTCAACACCCACAAGGGTTTCACTGCGTTGAACCGGCGTTTCATCCTGCCTGAACTGCGCGAAGCGGTGCGTAGCGTGTCCGCCGACGTGGTGTTTCTGCAGGAGGTGCACGGCACCCACGAACATCACCCCAAGCGCTACGACAATTGGCCGGCGATACCCCAGTACGAATTTCTCGCGGACACCCTCTGGCCTCAGTTTGCCTATGGTCGTAACGCGGTCTATCCGGCAGGCGATCATGGCAATGCCTTGCTGTCGAAATTCCAGATCATTCGCCACGACAATCTGGACGTGTCCATCAGCGGCCACGAAAACCGCGGCATTTTGCATTGCGTGCTGCGCCTGCCTGGCGAGGGCCCGGAGGTGCATGCCATTTGCGTTCATCTGGGCTTGCGCGAAAGCCACCGTAATGAACAGCTCAAGTTGCTGCGACGCCTTCTTGAGTCGTTCCCGGACGAAGCGCCCGTGATCGTGGCCGGTGATTTCAACGACTGGCGCCAACGCGCCGATGCCCTGCTCAAACCCTGCGGATTGCGCGAAGTTTTCGCCGAGCACCACGGCAAGCCGGCGCGCAGTTTTCCCGCGCGATTGCCGGCCCTGCGCCTGGACCGCATCTACGTTCGCAACCTCAAGGCCAGTCAGCCGCAAGTACTGGCCAGCCGGCCCTGGTCGCACCTTTCGGATCACGCGCCGTTGTCGGTGGAGATCGAGCTATGAGCAGCCCGTCGATGGAAAAAACCACGCTGGAAAAAACGCTAACCGCGCCGCCCATGAGCGAGCCGCAAAGGGTCGACGTCGAGTACGGCTGGCAAGGCAACAACCGGGTTGAACTGCTGGAAAACGGCGAAGCCTATTTCCCCAGGGTGTTCGAGGCCATGCGCCAGGCCAAGACCGAGATTCTCCTGGAAACCTTCATTGTGTTTGAGGACAAGGTGGGTGAAGAACTGAAGTCCGTGCTCATCGAAGCGGCCCAACGGGGCGTACGCGTGACTGCAAGTTTTGACGGGTTTGGCTGCGGAGAGCTGACTGCCGACTATCTCAACGCCCTGAGCGGTGCCGGCGTGCATTTGCAGATGTTCGACCCGGCCCCCAAGCGCCTGGGCATCCGCACCAACTGGTTCCGACGCCTGCATCGCAAGATCGTGGTGGTGGACGGGACGCTTGCGTTCATTGGCGGGATCAACTTCTCCGCCGATCATCTGGCCGACTTCGGCCCGGAAGCCAAGCAGGACTATTCCGTTGAAGTGCAAGGCCCGGCGGTGGCCGACATCCATCACTTTGCCCTGTTGCAATGCGGTCGCCCGGCCCATGCCAAATACTGGTGGCAACGCCGCCGGCAACGGCGCTCGGAACTGGTTGTAACTGATCACGATGGCCAGGTGCGGCTGGTGTACCGTGATAATGCCGAGCATTCGACCGACATCGAAGAGGTTTACCGCCTGGCGTTGCGTACGGCGCAGCGGCGCGTGGTCATCGCCAACGCCTACTTTTTCCCCGGCTACCGCTTGCTGCGCGAGATCCGCAACGCGGCGCGCCGCGGTGTCGAAGTGCGCCTGATCCTGCAGGGGCAGCCGGACATGCTGGTGGCCAAGCTGGCGGCGCGCATGACCTACGATTACCTGCTCAAGTCCGGGGTGAAAATCTTCGAATACTGCGACCGCCCCCTGCACGGCAAAGTGGCGTTGGTGGACGAGGACTGGAGCACCGTCGGCTCCAGCAATCTGGACCCGTTGAGCCTGTCGATGAACCTGGAGGCCAATGTGTTGATCCGTGACCGGGCGTTCAACCGTGACCTGTTCGAACGGCTCGAAGAGCTCGCCGATCACCATTGCAAAGCCATGTCGGTGGACAAAGCCCCGCGCGGGCGAATCTGGCACATGACCGTGGGCTTCCTGGTGTTTCACTTCCTGCGGCATTTTCCGGCATGGGCCGGCTGGTTGCCTGCGCACAAACCACGCTTGAAAGCATTCACCCCACCGACCGGGAGCGATCAACATGAGCCGCACTGAAGCACAGGCGGCGTCCCACGCCGAGCACCCGGCCAAGTCGCGCTGGAGCCGTTGGAAAAGACCGCTGACGATGCTGTTTTTCCTCGCGCTGATCGTCCTGTTGACGATGTTCGCCCAACGCATCGAATGGAACGAGGTGTTCGACACGCTTGCCGATTTCAAGGTGCGTACCTTGATCATCGCGTCCGCCCTGACCCTGGTGAGTTTTCTGGTCTACGCCTGCTTTGACCTGATTGGCCGCACCTACATACGCCAGGACCTGACGTGGAAACAGATCCTGCCGGTGGGCATCATCAGCTACGCCTTCAACCTCAACCTGAGCGCCTGGGTCGGCGGCATCGCCATGCGCTATCGCCTGTATTCGCGGCTCGGGGTGAGCAAGGCCAACATTGCGAAAATCCTCGGCCTGAGCCTGGCAACCAACTGGTTTGGCTACATGGTGATCGCCGGTGCCGTGTTCAGCAGCGGGCTGGTGCGTATGCCGCCAGGCTGGAAACTGAGCAGTGGCGCGCTACAAGCGGTGGGCGTGTTATTGCTGTTGGTGAGTGCGGGGTATCTGGTGGCGTGCCAGTTCTCCAAGCGTCGGGAATGGACGATTCGCGGGGTGGAAATCAATTTGCCGTCGCTGCGCATGGCGATCCTGCAACTGGCCCTGGGGGCGCTGAACTGGTCGCTGATGGCTGCGGTGATTTTTACCCTGCTGCCGAGCAAGCTGGACTATCCGCTGGTGTTGGGCGTGTTGCTGATCAGCGCCATCGCCGGGGTCATCACGCACATTCCGGCCGGGCTCGGTGTGCTGGAAGCAGTGTTTGTGGCACTGCTGCAACACGAGGCGTCCAGGGGCAGCCTGGTGGCAGGATTGCTGGCTTATCGGGCGATCTATTTCCTGTTGCCGCTGTTGATAACGCTGGTGATGTACCTGTTGGTGGAGGCCAAGGCCAAGTCGTTGCGGATCTCTAAAAGGCCCAAGTGATGGGTGCCCGAAAGAACACCACAAAATCATGTGGACTGAATGATGCTCAACCGCTCACCCACCACCATCTCCGTGATCCAGTCCACCAGGATCGAGGTGTAGGCCTGCTGTGAAATGGGGTCGCTCAGCGCATGATCGGCGCCGTCGATGATGCGGTGGGTCAGCGAGTGGGTCTGCTGACACGCCGCGCGATAACTCATGATGGTTGCATGGGGTACGTAGTCATCGGTTTGCGACTCCACCAGCAACACATCCCCGGTAAATTGCGAACAGGCATGCAGCGCCCGGTTGCTGTCAGCGCGCACCAACGTGCTGCGGTAATCGCGCAGGTCGAGCTTGTCCAGATCGCGTTTGGGCGTGTGCCATTGATCATCGCGGTATAGCGCCGGCACCCGCAACGCCAGCCAGCGCACCGGCCGCAGCGAGGTGAGGATCGAGGCCAGGTAACCGCCATAACTGGTGCCGACCACGGCAATTGCCGAGGTATCCAGCGCCGGGTGTGCGAGCAATCGGTCGTAGGCCGCCAGCAGGTCGCGCAGGTTGTCTTCACGGGTCACGCGGGTCAGCGGAATACCCGTGCCACCGGTGTGCCCGCGCAGGTCGAAAGTCAAGCAGACACAACCCAATCCGGCGATGCCCTTGGCCCGTTCCAGGTCGCGCTCCTGACTACCGCCCCAACCGTGCACGAACAGCACGCCGGGGACTTTCGATTTAGGGCTGAGAAAAGTCCCGCTCATCTGTTCGTCGTCGATGTCGATTTGAATGCTTTCGCTTCTAGCCGTCATAGGATTTGACCGTTACGTACTTGAGGAGGAAATCGCTGTTTTCCGCCGGCCCGCGGTACACCTCGATGGCGTCCGCCGGCAGCGGTTGATCGATGTAGGTCTCCACCGAAGACACGCGAATCGCGCGCATCCCCGGATCGTTGACGAAACTCTGCAAGGCTGCCACTTCAGCGCTGCTGGCACCGCCCATGCGCCAGGATTGCTCAAGCACGCCGCTGCGTTGCTGGCCGTCACTGGCAATGCCCTGGGCGATGTCGTAATTGCGCCGTGAGGCATAGAAACCGGGATAGGCTTCATCTGCGGCGCCATCAAATACCTGGGCCTGCCTGATCGCCAGTTGCACATTGTCAGGCAAATCCAGCGTCAGCAGATCGTCGTAGCCACCCTGCACCACCAGCAGGTTGGAACCACCATAGACCTCTTCGCCGTGGGCGTCTTTGGTCAAGTATTGATCACCGCAGTAACTGAGCACCTTGTCGCCGATGAAACTCTGCCCGACGCTGTGGGTAATCACCTGGTCCAGGTCCTGCTCGAGCACCACGCCCTCACTGAACAGCGCTTTCGCTTCAGGGCGGGCGAGAATTTCATCGAACTGATCGAGGCTCTTGATGACTTCCTGCCCACGCCCGGCACAGGCATGAATCGGCTTGATGCGGATCGCACCGCTGTAGAGCAGATGCTCCGCCGCCGGCCGCGCGTCCTCGAACGAGAAAACACTGAGACCATCAAGCACTACAGTGCGCACCCGCTCGGAAAACAACGGCGCCCAGCCTTGCGGTGCACGGGCATGTCTATTCAACAAACCATGGCTGATGGCTTTGGTGCAGATGAAATCATGCTCGACGTATCCGCCCCACAAATCCTCGGGTCCCTGGACGCCCAACTCCCGAGCAACAGCGGTGCCAACCAGGGTCTGGGTTGGCAACAGATAAATATCCCGCCCATTGTGCGCCTGCGGGTCGTAGCTGCCGCCAAATTTGAGTCCAAGGATTTGCGCCAGCCAACGGGCCAGGGCGCGATTGGTTTCGACTTCATGCTGTGGCGCACCGGGACGCACCGAATGGGCGACTACGAGTTTCTTGCGGTTTGTTGGGGTCATGCGTCCCCCTTCAGTTGTCGCGATATGAATGTAGCTGATGGAGTGCAGGGTTCAGGCCAACCGTTTCCTGAAAAAAAAGGTTTGGAAATCAGCCTGTTGCAGAATGGATGATGGCACCGAGCCAGCCTTATTCTGCACGACCGGATTGTTCAATCCGGCATTTTGCACGACTCGACCCTGACATCGCCTCCACAGGGGATTTGGGAGCTGCTTCTATCGGCCTGCAACACTCGGCATCACGCCAAACCGCGCCCGATAGTCACTCGGCGCCAGCCCGGTTATCTTCTTGAACGTCGAACGAAACGCCCCCGGATCCTGATATCCCACGGTCCAGGCAATGTGATCGATGGTGCCGTTGGTGAACTCGAGCATTTCCCGGGCCTTGCCGACTCGCAGGTGCTGGCAGTATTCCGTGGGCTTGAGTCCGGTCGCCGCGCGGAAACGGCGCAGGAACGTCCGCTCTTCCAACCCTGCCCGCTCAGCCATCGTCGCCAGCGAGACATCGGTGGCCCCAGTCCTTTGCAACCAGTGTTGAACCTTGAGAATCGAGGCGTCGCCATGGCTGAGAATCGGCGCGAAATTGCTGCCGCACTCACTGGCGCTGTCGCTGTGTTCCACCACCAGGAAACGCGCAGTGCCGGTGGCAATGCTCGGCCCCAATAGACGATCCACCAGGCGTAGGCCCAATTCAGACCAGGCCATCAGCCCGGCCGTGGTAATCAGGTCGCCGTCGTCGACAATGGGTGTATCGGCTTTGAGCTTGATCGCCGGGTAACGCTCGCTGAAGGATTTTGCCGAAGTCCAGTGAGTGGTGGCACTGCGACCGTCGAGCAAGCCACTTTCAGCCAACAGCAGCGAACCCACGCAGACACCACCGAGGGTTGCACCGCTGGCGTGCTGTTGGCGAAGCCAGCGCAACAGCGTCTGTGGCGCCTGGCCTTCGGTAAACCCGGCGATCGACGGTGGAATCAATACCGCCACCAATGCGCCGTCCCTAGCGGGATGGCTGTCATAGACACGAACTGGCGCCTGCTCGCCATCAACCTGCCAATGGCTCACCCGCAGCAAGGGCAAGCGCGCCTCCTGGTGCTCGGCGGCAATCCGGTTGGCCACCCCGAACAGGTCAGTCAATCCATGCACCGCCGCCATCTGCGCGCCGGGATAGATCAACACGCCCAGTTCGACGATCGCCCTTTGTGCATCCATTGTCAGTTTTCCCCCTTCTATTGTCGGTGCGGCCAATCCCCGGAATGCAGGCCAGGGCCAATACTCCATTCCACACCCAAACCGCACTTCGAGGAAACAGTCATGGCCAAGCAAGCACTCATCGTAGTCGATATCCAAAAAGACTACTTCCCCCAAGGCAAGTGGCCGCTGGTGGGGGCCGACGCTGCCGCGGACAACGCAGTGCGCCTGCTCAAAGCCTTTCGTGATGCTGGTGATTCGGTGGTACACATCCGCCACGAATTCACTTCCGAAGACGCACCGTTTTTCACCCCTGGCTCCGACGGCGCCAAGCTGCACCCGAAAGTCCTCAACCAGGACAACGAGCCGGTGGTGCTCAAGCACTTCGTCAACTCGTTCCGCGAAACCGAACTCCAGTCCATTCTCGACGAGCAAGGCATCAAGGAACTGGTGGTGGTCGGCAGCATGAGCCACATGTGTATCGATGGCATCACCCGCGCCGCCAACGACCTCGGCTACAGCGTCACGGTGATCCACGATGCCTGTGCCTCCCGGGATCTGGAGTTCAACGGCATGACCATTCCGGCGGCGCATGTACATGCGGCATTCATGTCGGCCCTGGGCTTTGCCTACGCCAAGGTGGTGTCGACCGACGAATTCCTCGCGAACTGAAGTTTCATCGCAAAAAAAAACCCGCACTTCAGACCGAAGTGCGGGTTTTGTTTTTCAGCTGGCGGCCAGTAGCCTGGGGCTTACAGCTGTTTTAGAACGGAATATCGTCATCAAAGCTGTCGAAGTCCGGAGCTGGCTGCGGAGCGGCCTGCTGAGGAGCCGGGCGCGACTGTTGCGGGGCCGACTGCTGCGGACGCGGGGCCTGCTGGCGAGGCGCGGATTGCTGGTAGTTGTTACCACCCTGGCCTTGCTGGTCACCCTGCTGTGGACGACCGCCCAGCAGTTGCATGGTGCCTTGCATGTCGACCACGATTTCGGTGGTGTAACGCTTGATACCGTCTTTTTCCCACTCGCGGGTCTGCAGCTTGCCTTCGATGTAGACCTGCGAACCTTTACGCAGGTATTCGCCGGCGATCTCTGCGACCTTGCCGAACATCGACACACGGTGCCATTCGGTTTTTTCGACTTTCTGACCGGTTTGCTTGTCGGTCCACTGTTCGCTGGTTGCCAGACTCAGGTTGGTCACGGCGTTGCCATTCGGCAGGTAACGAACTTCAGGATCCTGGCCGCAAGTGCCGACCAATATGACTTTGTTAACCCCACGGGCCATTACGTTCTCCTAGGCTACGCACGCTGCCCCGGCCGGGTTGTTCACCAGGCGCTCAAGGGTGGTGCGATCCAATAGTTCGGTGTCCAATTTGATGTAAATCGCCGCTTCGTCTGCGACTATCACTGCATCTGTTACCCCTACGACGGCCTTCAGGCGCTCAACCAGCCCCGCTTCGCGGATCGCCTCGGGCGACAATGGCAAGCGCAGGCTTGTCACGTAGGGAGGTTCACGCATGGTAACAGCAAAGGCCAGCCAGAGGGCAGCCAGACCGGCGCATCCAAGGAACACAACCGACAGACCGCCATGCTGGAACAGCCAGCCGCCGAGTATGCCGCCCAGTGCCGAGCCGAGGAACTGACTGGTGGAGTAGACCCCCATCGCCGTGCCCTTGCCGCCGGCCGGTGAAACCTTGCTGATCAGCGATGGCAACGAAGCCTCCAGCAGATTGAAGGCCGTGAAAAACACCACGGTTCCAATTACCAGAGCCCGCAAGCTGTCGCCGAACTGCCAGAAGAATAGCTCAGTGAGCATCAGCGTCACGACGGCACCGAGTAAAACTCGTTTCATTTTGCGTCTCTTCTCGCCGTAGATGATGAACGGGATCATGGCGAAGAAGGAAATCAGCAGCGCGGTCAGATACACCCACCAATGCTGCTCCTTGGGTAGCCCGGCTTTCTGCACCAGCGCCAGGGGCAAGGCAACGAAACTTGACATCAACATCGCGTGCAACACGAAGATACCAAGATCCAGGCGCAACAGGTCCGGGTGCTTGAGCGTCGGAATCAGCGCCTGCCGGGCGACACCGGACTCACGATGCTGCAACGGCCCCGTGGAGCGCGGCACCATGAACATCACAATGACAATGCCGAACAGCGCCATGCCACCGGTGGCAAGGAACAACCCGGACAGCCCGAAGGCACGGGTCAACAACGGCCCTACTACCATGGCGACAGCGAACGACAGGCCGATCGTCATGCCGATCATGGCCATGGCTTTTGTCCTATGCTGTTCACGGGTCAGGTCTGACAGCAACGCCATCACCGCTGCGGAAATCGCCCCGGCACCTTGCAGGATGCGCCCGGCGATCACGCCCCAGATCGAGTCGGCGTTCGCCGCCAGTACGCTTCCGAGCGCGAAGACGATCAGCCCCAGGTAAATCACCGGGCGGCGGCCGATGCGGTCGGAAATGAAGCCGAAGGGAATCTGGAAAATCGCCTGGGTCAGGCCGTAAGCGCCAATCGCCAGCCCGATAAGGGCCGGGGTCGCTCCCGCCAGGTCCATCCCATAGGTCGCCAGAACCGGCAACACCATGAACATGCCAAGCATACGGAAGGCGAACACCAGGGCCAGACCGCTTGCCGCGCGGGTCTCACTGCCACTCATGCGCTCGCTGTGGGGATCGTGCATGGAAAAACCTCATGTGAACCGGCGGCGATTCTACCAGTCCCATCGATTGGCGGGGTATATCGCGACGCTTTGCCGCGCGTAGATGACAGAGCTTTCATGTAAGGCTACGAAACCAGTATTCGATAGTGTGCATCCATCCAGTATTTGGCCGTATACTCCTACGTTTTCGACGCCCGCCGAGCGAGGCCACTTTGGACAAGATCCTGATTCGTGGGGCTCGAACCCACAACCTGAAGAACATCGACCTGACCCTGCCAAGGGACAAGCTGATCGTCATCACCGGCCTGTCCGGCTCCGGCAAGTCGTCCCTGGCGTTCGACACGCTGTACGCCGAAGGCCAGCGTCGTTATGTCGAGTCGCTGTCGGCCTACGCCCGGCAGTTCCTGTCAATGATGGAAAAACCTGACGTCGACACCATCGAAGGCCTGTCGCCGGCAATCTCCATCGAACAGAAGTCGACCTCGCACAACCCGCGCTCGACCGTCGGCACCATCACCGAAATCTACGACTACCTGCGCCTGCTGTATGCACGCGTCGGCATTCCGCGCTGCCCGGATCACGACATTCCCCTGGAGGCGCAGACCGTCAGCCAGATGGTCGACCTGGTGCTCGCCGAGCCGGAGGGCCGCAAGCTCATGCTGCTGGCCCCGGTGATTCGCGAGCGCAAAGGCGAGCACCTGTCGGTTTTCGAAGAACTGCGCGCCCAAGGATTCGTCCGTGCGCGGATCAACGGCAAGCTGTATGAGCTGGACGAAGCGCCCAAGCTCGACAAGCAGAAAAAACATACCATCGATGTCGTGGTCGACCGTTTCAAGGTCCGCGCCGACCTGCAACAACGCCTGGCCGAGTCCTTTGAAACTGCGCTGAAACTGGCGGACGGCATCGCTCTGGTGGCGCCGATGGACGATGAGCCTGGCGAAGAGATGATCTTCTCCGCGCGTTTCGCCTGCCCGATCTGCGGGCATGCCATCAGCGAACTCGAGCCCAAGCTGTTTTCCTTCAACAACCCGGCCGGCGCCTGCCCGACCTGTGACGGCCTGGGGGTGAAGCAGTTCTTCGACATCAAGCGCCTGGTCAATGGTGAACTGACCCTGGCCGAAGGCGCGATTCGCGGCTGGGACCGGCGCAACGTCTATTATTTCCAGATGCTCGGCTCGCTGGCCTCGCACTACAAGTTCAGCCTGGAAGTGCCGTTCAACGAACTGCCGGCTGATCAGCAGAAGAGCATTCTGCACGGCAGCGGGTCGCAAAACGTCGATTTCAAATACCTCAATGACCGGGGCGATATCGTCAAGCGCTCGCACCCGTTCGAAGGCATCGTACCGAACCTGGAACGTCGCTATCGCGAAACCGAGTCGGCCTCGGTGCGCGAAGAGCTGGCCAAGTTTCTCAGCACCCAGTCCTGCCCTGATTGCCGCGGCACCCGTCTGCGTCGCGAGGCACGGCACGTGTGGGTCGGCGAGAAAACCCTGCCGGCGGTGACCAACCTCCCAATCGGTGATGCCTGCGAGTACTTCGGTGAACTGAAACTAACTGGCCGCCGAGGCGAAATCGCCGACAAGATCCTCAAGGAAATTCGCGAGCGCCTGCAATTCCTGGTCAACGTCGGCCTCGACTATCTGTCGCTGGATCGTAGCGCAGACACCCTGTCCGGTGGCGAGGCCCAGCGTATTCGCCTGGCCAGCCAGATCGGCGCTGGCCTGGTCGGCGTTCTGTACATCCTCGACGAGCCCTCAATCGGCCTGCACCAGCGCGATAACGACCGGTTGCTCGGCACTTTGAAACACCTGCGCGACATCGGCAACACGGTGATCGTGGTGGAGCACGATGAAGACGCGATTCGCCTGGCCGACTATGTAGTGGATATCGGCCCGGGCGCAGGGGTCCACGGTGGGCATATCGTCGCCGAAGGTACACCGGCCGAAGTGATGGCGCATCCCGACTCCCTGACCGGCAAATACCTATCGGGCCGGGTGAAGATTGCGGTGCCGGCCAAGCGTACGCCGCGCAACAAGAAACTGTCGCTAACCCTCAAGGGTGCCCGTGGCAACAACCTGCGCAATGTCGACCTGGAGATCCCGATCGGCCTCTTGACCTGCGTGACCGGCGTGTCCGGCTCAGGCAAGTCGACGTTGATCAACAACACGCTCTTTCCGCTGAGCGCCACGGCACTCAACGGTGCAACCACCCTGGAAGCTGCCGCGCACGACAGCATCAAGGGCCTGGAACATCTGGATAAGGTCGTGGACATCGACCAGAGCCCCATCGGCCGTACGCCGCGTTCCAACCCGGCCACCTACACCGGCCTGTTCACACCGATCCGCGAGCTTTTTGCCGGTGTGCCGGAATCTCGCTCTCGCGGCTATGGCCCCGGGCGTTTCTCCTTCAACGTAAAGGGCGGACGCTGCGAGGCTTGCCAGGGTGACGGGCTGATCAAGGTGGAAATGCACTTCCTGCCGGACATCTATGTGCCCTGCGATGTTTGCAAGAGCAAGCGCTACAACCGTGAAACCCTCGAGATCAAATACAAGGGTAAGAGCATCCACGAAACCCTCGAGATGACCATCGAGGAAGCCCGGGAGTTCTTTGATGCGGTTCCGGCCCTGGCGCGCAAGCTGCAAACGCTGATGGACGTCGGCCTGTCGTACATCAAGCTGGGGCAATCGGCGACCACGCTGTCCGGCGGCGAAGCCCAGCGGGTGAAACTTTCCCGCGAGCTGTCCAAGCGAGATACTGGCAAGACCCTGTACATCCTCGATGAGCCGACGACTGGCCTGCACTTCGCGGACATCCAGCAACTGCTGGACGTGTTGCATCGCCTGCGCGACCACGGCAACACGGTGGTGGTGATCGAGCACAACCTCGACGTCATCAAGACCGCTGACTGGCTGGTGGACCTGGGTCCGGAGGGTGGTTCCAAGGGTGGGCAGATCATTGCCGTCGGTACGCCGGAAGAAGTCTCAGAAATGAAGCAATCCCATACCGGTTACTACCTCAAACCGCTGCTGGAGCGTGACAGGGCTTAACCGGGCTCCATGAAAAAGCCCCTGTCACTTCATCAGTGACAGGGGCTTTTTTTGTATCAGCAATCAGGTGTGGGATTGCAGATAGTTTTCGAGACCGATCAACTTGATCAGGCCCAACTGCTTCTCGAGCCAATAGGTGTGATCTTCTTCGGTGTCGTGCAATTGGACCCGCAGCATTTCGCGGCTGACATAGTCCTTGTGCTGCTCGCAGAGCTTGATGCCCTTGCACAGCGCGGCCCGCACCTTGTATTCCAGGCGCAGGTCAGCTTCAAGCATCTCGGTCACCGTGGTGCCGACATCCAGATCATCCGGACGCATGCGCGGCGTGCCTTCGAGCATCAGGATTCGGCGCATCAGGGCATCAGCGTGCCCGGCTTCCTCTTCCATCTCGTGGTTGATTCGTTCGTAGAGCTTGGTGAAACCCCAGTCCTCATACATCCGCGAGTGGACGAAATATTGATCACGCGCGGCCAGCTCGCCGGTCAGCAACGTGTTGAGGTAATCGATAACGTCTGGGTGGCCTTGCATCGCCCTACATCTCCCTGCTTGAAAGTCTGTAGTTTGAACCAACCTTGCCATAACGTCACCCGAAAGACGCAATAAAAGCGAAGATATTCTGAGAAAAGCAGCTTAAATAACGCAAAAACCGCCCAAACAAGGGCGGTTCTGCTTCTCATTTAGACTTCGTTAAGCTGTACGTTGAGCAGCGTTGCGATTGCTTCTCCATACGCCGGATCTGCCTTGTAGAAATGCTGCAATTGGCGATCGACGACGTCGCTCGATACGCCTGACATGGCTCCAGCGATGTTATTGACCAGCAGCGTTTTCTGCTCGTCACTCATCAGTCGGAACAGTGCGCCGGCATGACTGTAGTAGTCGGTATCTTCGCGATGATCGTAGCGATCGGCCGCACCACTTAAAGCCAGCGCGGGCTCAGCATAACGAGGCGCCTGTTTTGGCGACTGCGAATAGCTATTGGGCTCGTAGTTCGGTGCCGCACCTCCATTGTTGCCAAAAGCCATCGAGCCATCGCGCTGATAGGTGTTCACCGGGCTGCGTGGTGCGTTAACCGGCAACTGTTGGTGATTGGTGCCGACACGGTAGCGGTGCGCGTCAGCGTAAGCGAATACACGACCTTGCAGCATGCGGTCTGGCGACAGACCTACGCCTGGCACCATGTTGCTGGGGCCGAACGCGGCCTGCTCAACCTCGGCGAAGTAGTTCAATGGATTTCGGTTGAGTTCCAGCTCACCGACTTCGATCAGCGGGAACTCCTTCTGCGACCAGGTCTTGGTCACGTCGAACGGGTTCTCGTAGTGCGCTGCGGCCTGAGCCTCGGTCATGATCTGGATGCACACACGCCACTTCGGAAAGTCACCGCGCTCAATGGCTTCGAACAGGTCGCGCTGGGCGTAATCCGGATCGGTACCTGCCAGGCGCGCAGCTTCTGCAGGGGCGAGATTCTTGATCCCTTGCTTGGTCTTATAGTGCCATTTGACCCAATGACGCTCGCCCTGAGTATTGATAAGGCTGTAAGTGTGGCTGCCGAAGCCGTGCATGTGACGGTATCCATCAGGGATACCGCGGTCGGAAAACAGGATGGTGACCTGGTGCAGCGCCTCGGGCGAATGCGACCAGAAGTCCCACATCGCCTGGGCACTCTTCAGGTTACTTTGCGGCAAACGCTTCTGGGTGTGGATAAAGTCCGGGAATTTCAGTGGATCACGAATGAAGAACACGGGGGTGTTGTTGCCAACGATGTCCCAATTGCCTTCCTCGGTGTAGAACTTCAAGGCGAACCCGCGCGGATCACGCTCGGTATCGGCCGAACCACGCTCGCCACCCACGGTGGAAAACCGCAGGAAAGTGGGGGTTTGCTTGCCGACTGCCTCAAACAGCTTCGCGCTGGTGTATTGAGTGATATCGCGTGTGACGGTGAACGTACCGTAGGCACCCGAGCCTTTGGCGTGTACGCGGCGCTCTGGGATGTTTTCACGGTTGAAGTGGGCAAGCTTCTCGATAAGGTGAAAGTCATCGAGCAGCAGCGGGCCACGAGGGCCGGCGGAACGGGAATTCTGGTTATCGGCAACAGGAGCGCCACTGGCGGTAGTAAGCGTATTGTTTTGGCTCATGCGATGTTCCTTCCTCTGTCGGTCTTGAACTGCCGGCTATCGGCTGAGAAGGAGTATTGACCATCAATATGACAGCTACAAATTCATTAACTTGCAGGCATCGATAGAGAAAAACTAATGATCATCCCCATCACATCATGACGCTGTGAACGAAGGGCACGCTTGTACAAACGGCGCGTTTCTTACAGGCACAAAAAACCGGGCACTAGGCCCGGTTCTTTGTTTCAGACTGACGTCTTACTCGGCAGATACAGCTTCGCCAGCAGTAGCACGATCAACCAACTCGACGTACGCCATAGGCGCGTTGTCGCCAGCGCGGAAACCGCACTTGAGGATGCGCAGGTAGCCACCCTCACGGGTAGCGTAACGCTTGCCCAGGTCGTTGAAGAGCTTACCAACGATAGCTTTCGAACGAGTACGGTCGAAAGCCAGACGACGGTTAGCAACGCTGTCTGTCTTGGCCAAAGTGATCAGCGGCTCGGCAACGCGGCGCAGTTCTTTAGCTTTTGGCAGAGTAGTTTTGATCAGCTCGTGCTCGAACAGCGACACCGCCATGTTTTGGAACATGGCCTTGCGGTGCGAGCTGGTGCGGCTCAGGTGACGACCACTTTTACGATGACGCATGGTTCATTCCTTACCAAACACTACGTTCGGTGATTACGACGATCAGGCAGTCGCCTTGTCGTCCTTCTTAAGACTTGCAGGCGGCCAGTTGTCGAGGCGCATGCCGAGGGACAGACCGCGGGAGGCCAGAACGTCCTTGATTTCAGTCAAGGATTTCTTGCCCAGGTTCGGAGTCTTCAACAGCTCTACTTCGGTACGCTGAATCAGGTCGCCGATGTAGTAGATGTTTTCCGCCTTAAGGCAGTTAGCCGAACGTACAGTCAGTTCCAGATCGTCAACCGGGCGAAGCAGGATCGGATCGATCTCGTCTTCCTGCTCGACAACCACTGGCTCACTGTCACCTTTGAGGTCGACGAACGCAGCCAACTGCTGTTGCAGGATGGTTGCAGCACGGCGGATAGCCTCTTCAGGATCCAGGGTACCGTTGGTTTCCAGATCAATAACCAGCTTGTCCAGGTTAGTACGCTGTTCGACACGGGCGTTTTCCACCACGTATGCGATACGGCGAACCGGGCTGAACGAAGAGTCAAGCTGCAAGCGACCGATGCTGCGGCTTTCGTCTTCATCGCTCTGACGCGAGTCTGCCGGTTCATAACCACGACCACGAGCTACTACGAGCTTCATGTTCAGGGCGCCGTTAGACGCCAGGTTAGCGATTACGTGATCGGGATTAACGATCTCGACATCATGATCCAGCTGAATATCGGCAGCGGTAACCACCCCCGAACCCTTCTTCGACAAGGTCAGCGTAACTTCGTCACGGCCGTGCAGCTTGATAGCCAGACCTTTAAGGTTCAACAGGATTTCAATTACGTCTTCCTGTACACCTTCGATGGCGCTGTACTCGTGGAGCACACCGTCAATCTCGGCCTCGACTACTGCACAGCCGGGCATTGAGGACAACAGGATGCGGCGCAGCGCGTTGCCCAGGGTGTGGCCAAAGCCACGCTCGAGAGGCTCGAGCGTGATCTTGGCGCGGGTTGGACTGACAACTTGCACATCAATGTGGCGAGGTGTCAGGAACTCATTTACCGAAATCTGCATGGATGCACCTATTTTCTAGCCCTTACTTGGAGTAGAGCTCGACAATCAGGCTTTCGTTGATGTCGGCGGACAGATCACTGCGAGCTGGAACGTTCTTGAAAACGCCCGACTTCTTCTCAGTGTCTACTTCTACCCATTCTACGCGGCCACGTTGGGCACACAGATCGAGAGCTTGGACAATGCGAAGTTGGTTTTTTGCTTTCTCGCGAACAGCGACCACGTCACCAGCACGAACCTGGTAGGACGGAACGTTAACGGTTTGACCGTTTACGCTGATCGACTTGTGCGATACCAGCTGACGGGATTCGGCGCGAGTCGAACCAAAGCCCATACGGTATACAACGTTGTCCAGACGGCATTCGAGCAGTTGCAGCAGGTTTTCACCGGTTGCACCTTTCTTGCCAGCAGCTTCTTTGTAGTAGCCGCTGAATTGACGCTCGAGAACGCCGTAGATACGACGGACCTTCTGCTTTTCACGCAGTTGGGTGCCGTAGTCGGACTGGCGACCGCGGCGTTGGCCGTGGATACCAGGTGCTGCTTCAATGTTGCACTTCGATTCGATCGCGCGCACGCCGCTCTTCAGGAAGAGATCGGTGCCTTCGCGACGAGCGAGTTTGCATTTTGGACCAATGTAACGAGCCATTCTTTACAATCTCCTGGATTACACGCGGCGCTTCTTCGGCGGACGGCACCCGTTGTGCGGGATTGGCGTCACGTCGGTGATGCTGGCGATCTTGTAGCCACAGCCGTTCAAAGCGCGGACTGCGGATTCACGACCTGGACCTGGACCTTTGACGTTTACGTCGAGGTTTTTCAGGCCGTATTCCAGCGCAGCTTGACCAGCACGTTCAGCAGCTACTTGAGCAGCAAACGGGGTGGACTTGCGGGAACCGCGGAAACCCGAACCACCGGAGGTAGCCCAGGAAAGAGCGTTACCTTGACGGTCGGTAATGGTCACGATGGTGTTGTTAAAAGATGCATGGATGTGGGCGATGCCATCAACCACTGTCTTTTTAACTTTTTTACGAGGACGAGCAGCAGGTTTTGCCATGATAATTTTCCTGTCGATTCGCTGGGGCGATTACTTGCGGATCGGCTTACGCGGACCTTTACGGGTACGCGCGTTGGTCTTGGTACGCTGACCGCGTACTGGCAGACCACGACGATGACGCAGACCGCGATAGCAACCGAGGTCCATCAAGCGCTTGATTTTCATGTTGATTTCGCGACGCAGGTCACCTTCAGTGGTGAACTTCGCCACTTCGCCACGCAGCTGTTCAATCTGCTCGTCGCTCAGATCTTTGATCTTTGCTGCTGGGTTTACCCCAGTCTCTGCACAAATTTTCTGTGCAGTAGTGCGACCAACACCATAGATGTAGGTCAGCGAGATAACAGTATGCTTGTTATCTGGAATGTTAACGCCTGCAATACGGGCCATTCAGTGGGACTCCAATTGACAGCTACCTACGCCCCGGAAGCCAAGAAATAGGGCGCGAGATAATATCGCTGTAATAACAAATAATCAACCCGGCAGCGCACTAGCTGCCGGGCTTGAAGCACAATCACACTCAGCCTTGGCGCTGTTTGTGACGCGGTTCCGCGCTGCAAATTACTCGAACAACACCTTCGCGGCGAATAATCTTGCAGTTACGGCACAGCTTTTTCACCGATGCACGAACTTTCATCACCAACTCCTCGAACCTTATGGGTCAGCGCAGCATGCCGCTGCCGTAACCCTTCAGGTTGGCTTTCTTCATCAGGGATTCGTACTGGTGCGAAACGAGGTGCGATTGTACTTGGGACATGAAGTCCATCACAACCACGACGACGATCAGCAACGAGGTCCCGCCAAGGTAGAACGGAACGTTGGCTGCAACCACCAGGAACTGGGGCAACAGGCACACGGCCGTCATGTAAAGAGCACCGAACAGGGTCAAACGAGTCAGAACGCCATCAATGTAGCGCGCAGACTGCTCACCTGGACGGATGCCCGGAATAAAGGCACCGGACTTCTTCAGGTTTTCCGCTACGTCTTTCGGATTGAACATCAACGCCGTATAGAAGAAGCAGAAGAAAATAATCCCTGCACTAAACAGCAGAATATTCAACGGCTGACCAGGAGCGATCGACTGCGAGATGTCCTGCAACCAGCCCATACCTTCAGACTGACCGAACCAGGCACCCAGCGAAGCCGGGAACAGCAAAATGCTGCTCGCGAAAATGGCCGGAATAACACCGGCCATGTTCACTTTCAGCGGCAAGTGGCTAGTCTGCGCAGCGAAGACCTTACGGCCCTGCTGACGCTTGGCGTAGTGAACAGCAATACGACGCTGACCACGCTCAATGAACACCACGAAACCGATGATCGCTACTGCCAGCAAACCGATGGCAACCAGGGCGAAGATGTTGATATCACCCTGACGTGCAGACTCGAAAGACTGCCCGATCGCTCTCGGAAGACCGGCGACGATACCCGAAAAAATCAACATCGAGATACCGTTGCCAACACCACGCTCAGTAATCTGCTCACCCAGCCACATCATGAACATCGCACCAGCCACAAAAGTGGTTACCGCGACGAAATGGAAGCTAAAGTCACCAGTGAACGAAACGCCCTGCCCCGCCAGACCAATGGACATGCCAATGGCCTGGACAAGAGCAAGGACGACAGTGAGGTAGCGGGTGTACTGGCTGATCTTGCGACGGCCAGCTTCACCTTCCTTCTTCAACTGCTCCAGCTGCGGGCTGACGGCGGTCATCAGTTGCATGATGATCGATGCCGAAATGTACGGCATGATCCCCAGTGCAAAAATGCTCATCCGCTCCAGCGCGCCGCCGGAAAACATGTTGAACAAGCTAAGAATGGTCCCCTCATTCTGTCGAAACAGGTCCGCGAGTCGGTCCGGGTTAATACCTGGAACCGGGATGTGTGCGCCTATTCGGTAGACGATAATCGCCAGGAACAGAAAACGCAGACGAGCCCAGAGTTCAGACATACCGCCTTTGCCGAGCGCAGAGAGAGCACCTTGCTTAGCCATTTATTCCTCGAACTTGCCGCCAGCTGCTTCGATAGCCGCACGCGCACCTTTGGTGGCGCCGATTCCCTTGCCGATAGTGACAGCGCGAGTCACTTCACCGGACAGCATGATTTTCACACGCTGTACGTTGACGTTGATCACGTTGGCATCTTTCAGGGACTGCACGGTGACGATGTCGCCTTCCACTTTGGCCAGCTCGGACAGACGCACTTCTGCGCGGTCCATGGCTTTCAGGGAAACGAAACCGAACTTCGGCAGGCGACGATGCAGCGGCTGTTGACCGCCTTCAAAGCCTGGAGCAATGGTGCCACCGGAGCGGGAAGTCTGACCTTTGTGACCACGGCCACCAGTCTTACCCAAACCACTACCGATACCACGGCCCGGACGATGCTTTTCGCGACGGGAACCCGGCGCTGGACTCAGATCATTGAGTTTCATCGATTAACCCTCGACACGCAGCATGTAGTAAGCCTTGTTGATCATCCCGCGATTCTCGGGAGTATCCTGGACTTCTACAGTGTGACCGATGCGACGCAGACCCAGACCCTTAACGCACAGTTTGTGGTTAGGGATGCGGCCGGTCATGCTTTTGATCAGCGTAACTTTAACGGTAGCCATGATCAGAAGATCTCCTTGACGCTTTTGCCACGCTTGGCGGCAATGGATTCAGGAGACTGCATAGCCTTCAGACCCTTGAAAGTGGCGTGAACCACGTTTACAGGGTTAGTCGAGCCGTAGCACTTGGCCAGAACGTTCTGAACGCCAGCAACTTCGAGAACGGCACGCATTGCGCCGCCAGCGATGATACCGGTACCTTCAGAAGCAGGCTGCATGTACACCTTCGAAGCGCCATGGGCGGACTTCATTGCGTACTGCAGGGTGGTGCCGTTCAGATCAACCTGGATCATGTTGCGGCGAGCAGCTTCCATTGCCTTCTGGATCGCAGCAGGCACTTCACGCGACTTGCCACGGCCGAAGCCAACACGCCCTTTACCATCACCCACCACGGTCAACGCGGTGAAAGTGAAGATACGGCCGCCTTTAACGGTTTTGGCTACGCGGTTAACTTGAACCAGCTTCTCGATGTAGCCTTCGTCGCGCTTTTGGTCGTTATTTGACATAACTTAGAACTCCAGCCCAGCTTCACGAGCAGCATCAGCCAGCGCTTTAACGCGGCCGTGGTACTTGAAGCCAGAGCGGTCGAAAGCCACCTGCGAGACGCCAGCGGCCTTAGCACGCGTAGCGACCAGCTGGCCAACCTTAGTGGCCGCGTCGATGTTGCCAGTGGCGCCATCACGCAGTTCTTTATCCAAAGTCGAGGCGCTTGCCAGGACTTTGTTGCCGTCGGCCGAAATGACCTGGGCGTAGATGTGCTGCGAAGAGCGGAACACGCAGAGACGCACGACTTCGAGTTCGTGCATTTTCAGGCGTGCTTTGCGAGCGCGACGCAGTCGAGTAACTTTTTTGTCGGTCATTTGCTATGCCCTACTTCTTCTTGGCTTCTTTACGACGGACGACTTCGTCCGCGTAGCGCACACCTTTGCCTTTGTACGGCTCTGGTGGACGGAAGTCGCGGATCTCGGCGGCCACTTGACCTACCAGCTGCTTGTCGATGCCCTTGATCAGGATATCGGTCTGGCTAGGAGTCTCAGCGGTGATGCCTTCCGGCAGTTCGTAATCCACTGGATGCGAGAAGCCAAGAGCCAGGTTCAGCACTGTGCCTTTTGCTTGCGCTTTGTAACCAACACCGACCAGCTGGAGCTTGCGCTCGAAGCCTTGGCTTACGCCTTGGACCATGTTGTTTACCAACGCACGAGTGGTACCAGCCATTGCGCGAGTTTGTTGATCGCCATTGCGAGCAGCGAAACGCAGCTCACCAGCTTCTTCAACGATCTCAACGGACGAATGGATGTTCAGTTCGAGAGTGCCCTTGGCACCCTTCACCGAAAGCTGTTGGCCTGCGAATTTTACTTCGACGCCGGCTGGCAGCTTAACGGGGTTCTTAGCGACGCGAGACATGCTTATCCCCCCTTAGAACACAGTGCAAAGAACTTCGCCGCCGACACCGGCAGCGCGCGCAGCACGATCAGTCATCACACCCTTGTTGGTGGAGACGATAGACACACCGAGACCGCCACGAACTTTTGGCAGATCATCGACGGACTTGTACTGACGCAGGCCTGGACGGCTAACGCGCTTCACTTCTTCGATAACCGGACGGCCTTCGAAGTATTTCAGCTCGATAGACAGCAGTGGTTTGGTTTCGCTGCTGATCTGATAACCCGCGATGTAACCTTCGTCCTTCAGGACTTTGGCAACAGCTACCTTCAACGTGGAAGATGGCATGCTTACGACGGACTTTTCAGCCATCTGGGCATTACGGATTCGAGTTAGCATGTCCGCTAACGGGTCCTGCATACTCATGGGCTAGACGCTCCTAATACAGAAAAATTAGCCTTGCGGCTACTACGTGTCGCCGAGAATCTCCGGGTAAAAAAACACGGGCTCAGGCGAGCCGGGTATTCTAGACACACTCCGGAAATGAAACAAGCCCCAAAAGGGGCTTGTTCCAGATTCAAGGCCACCGGTGGTCAGGTTCTTGCGAACCTTCGCACCGAGACTTTGACAGTACTTACCAGCTGGCTTTAACCAGACCTGGTACGTCACCACGCATTGCCGCTTCACGCAGTTTGTTACGGCCAAGGCCGAACTTGCGGTAAACGCCGTGTGGACGACCGGTCAGGCGGCAGCGGTTACGCATGCGCGAAGCGCTTGCGTCACGTGGCTGCTTCTGCAGGGCTACTGTAGCTTCCCAACGCGCTTCTGGACTTGCGTTCAGATCAACGATGATAGCTTTCAGTGCTGCACGCTTCTTGGCGTACTTGGCAACCGTGAGCTGACGCTTCAGCTCGCGGTTTTTCATGCTCATCTTGGCCATGGTCCTACTCCAATCAGTTGCGGAACGGGAATTTGAACGCACGCAGCAGAGCGCGGCCTTCATCATCGTTCTTGGCAGTGGTGGTCAGGGTGATGTCCAGACCGCGGAGAGCATCGATCTTGTCGTAGTCGATTTCCGGGAAGATGATCTGCTCTTTCACGCCCATGCTGTAGTTACCACGACCATCGAAGGACTTGGCATTCAGGCCGCGGAAGTCGCGAACCCGAGGCAGGGAGATCGACAGCAGACGATCCAGGAACTCGTACATACGCTCACGGCGCAGGGTCACTTTGACGCCGATCGGCCAACCTTCACGGACTTTAAAGCCAGCGATGGATTTGCGAGCGTAGGTCACAACGACTTTCTGGCCGGTGATCTTTTCCAGGTCAGCAACAGCGTGCTCGATGACTTTTTTGTCGCCGATCGCTTCGCCCAGACCCATGTTCAGGGTGATTTTGGTAACGCGCGGAACTTCCATCACGTTCGAAAGCTTAAGTTCTTCCTTAAGTTTCGGAGCGATTTCCTTCCGGTAAATCTCTTTTAGTCGTGCCATGGTCTTCTACCTAGCAGTGTTCAAGCATCAACCGCTTTTTGGGTCGACTTGAAGACACGAATTTTCTTACCGTCTTCTACTTTGAAACCAACGCGGTCAGCCTTGTTGGTTTCGCCGTTGAAGATGGCTACGTTAGAAGCGTGCAGTGGCGCTTCTTTCTCGACGATACCGCCTTGTACGCCCGACATCGGGTTAGGCTTGGTATGACGCTTGACCAGGTTCAGACCACCAACAACCAGACGGTTGTCAGCAAGAACCTTCAGCACCTTACCGCGCTTACCTTTGTCTTTGCCGGCGATCACGATGATCTCGTCGTCACGACGAATCTTTTGCATGTCGGATCTCCTTACAGCACTTCTGGGGCGAGCGAGACGATCTTCATGAACTTCTCAGTACGAAGTTCACGGG
Source organism: Pseudomonas serbica (assembly GCF_028823535.1). Taxonomy (GTDB): domain Bacteria; phylum Pseudomonadota; class Gammaproteobacteria; order Pseudomonadales; family Pseudomonadaceae; genus Aquipseudomonas; species Aquipseudomonas serbica. The sequence goes on from NZ_JAQIYM010000010.1 coordinate 280,971, forward strand.
TCACTGGCCCAAAGATACGGGTGCCGATCGGCTCTTGCTTGTTGTTCAGAAGAACAGCAGCGTTGCCATCAAAGCGGATAATGGAGCCATCAGCACGACGTACGCCGTGACGAGTGCGGACTACAACAGCAGTCATCACTTGGCCTTTTTTCACTTTACCGCGAGGAATTGCTTCCTTCACGGTAACCTTGATGATGTCACCGATACCAGCGTAACGACGATGGGAGCCACCCAGCACCTTGATGCACATAACACGGCGAGCGCCGCTGTTATCGGCCACATCGAGCATGGATTGAGTCTGAATCATATAATTTCTCCGACCCCTAGTCCTTAGACTTCCACAGCGCGTTCGAGAACATCAACCAGCGCCCAAGACTTGGTCTTGGCCAAAGGACGAGTTTCACGAATAGTGACTTTGTCGCCGATGTGGCACTGATTGGTTTCGTCGTGCGCGTGCAGCTTAGTCGAACGCTTAACGTATTTACCGTAGATCGGGTGCTTAACGCGACGCTCGATCAGAACGGTGATGGTTTTGTCCATCTTGTCGCTGACAACACGGCCAGTCAGCGTACGGACAGTTTTTTCGGCTTCAGCCATGATTACTTACCTGCCTGCTGGTTGAGCACAGTCTTCACGCGAGCGATGTCACGCTTAACTTGCGAGAGCAGATGAGACTGCCCCAACTGGCCAGTTGCTTTCTGCATACGCAGATTGAACTGGTCGCGCAGCAGGCCGAGCAGTTGCTCGTTCAGCTGCTGTGCGGATTTTTCACGAAGTTCATTCGCTTTCATCACATCACCGTCCGTTTAACAAAGGAGGTGGCGAGCGGCAGCTTTGCAGCAGCCAGGGCGAAAGCCTCACGCGCCAGCTCTTCAGAAACACCCTCGATTTCATACAGGACTTTGCCTGGCTGAATCTGGGCAACCCAGTATTCCACGTTACCCTTACCTTTACCCATCCGAACCTCGAGAGGCTTTTTGGAGATCGGCTTGTCCGGGAATACACGGATCCAGATCTTGCCGCCACGTTTTACGTGACGGGTCAGAGCACGACGCGCTGACTCGATCTGACGAGCGGTGAGACGACCACGAGCTACAGACTTCAGCGCGAACTCGCCGAAGCTGACTTTGCTACCGCGCAATGCCAGGCCACGGTTGTGACCAGTCATTTGCTTGCGGAACTTCGTACGCTTTGGTTGCAACATTTGGCGTACCCCTTACTTAGCAGCTTTTTTACGAGGCGCTGGTGCTTGTGGTTTCAGTTCTTCTTGGCGACCACCAATTACTTCGCCTTTGAAGATCCAAACCTTTACACCGATCACACCGTAGGTGGTGTGAGCTTCGTAGTTGGCATAGTCGATGTCGGCACGCAGGGTGTGCAATGGCACACGACCTTCGCGATACCATTCAGTACGTGCGATTTCAGCACCGCCGAGACGACCGCTCACTTGGATTTTGATGCCTTTGGCACCAATGCGCATGGCGTTCTGAACAGCGCGCTTCATAGCGCGACGGAACATTACGCGACGCTCCAGCTGCTGAGCTACGCTCTGCGCAACCAGCATACCGTCGAGCTCCGGCTTGCGGATCTCTTCGATATTGATGTGCACAGGCACACCCATTTGCTTGGTCAGGTCCTGGCGCAGTTTCTCAACATCTTCACCTTTCTTCCCGATAACGATACCTGGACGAGCGGTGTGGATGGTGATGCGTGCAGTTTGAGCCGGACGATGGATATCGATACGGCTTACGGACGCGCTTTTTAGTTTGTCTTGGAGATACTCACGCACCTTCAGATCTGCGAGCAAATAGTCCGCATAAGTCCGACCGTCTGCGTACCAGACGGAGGTGTGCTCCTTGACGATTCCCAGGCGAATGCCAATGGGATGTACTTTCTGACCCATCTCTTCGACTCCGTTACTTGTCAGCAACCTTGACAGTGATATGGCAAGACCGCTTGACGATGCGATCAGCACGGCCTTTGGCACGTGGCATGATGCGCTTCAGCGAACGCCCTTCGTTGACGAAAACGGTGCTGACTTTCAGGTCATCAACGTCTGCGCCTTCGTTATGCTCGGCGTTGGCTACGGCCGACTCCAGCACTTTCTTCATGATCTCGGCGGCTTTCTTACTGCTGAAAGCCAACAGGTTGAGCGCTTCGCCCACCTTCTTCCCGCGGATCTGGTCGGCGACCAAGCGGGCTTTCTGGGCGGAGATTCGAGCGCCCGACAACTTAGCGGCTACTTCCATTTCCTAACCCCTTAACGCTTGGCTTTCTTGTCTGCCACGTGCCCGCGATAAGTGCGGGTACCGGCGAACTCGCCCAGTTTGTGGCCGACCATGTCTTCGTTAACGAGAACTGGGACGTGTTGACGACCGTTGTGTACTGCGATGGTCAGACCGACCATTTGTGGCAGGATCATCGAACGACGCGACCAGGTTTTCACCGGTTTGCGATCATTCTTTTCCGCCGCCACTTCGATCTTCTTCAGTAGGTGAAGATCGATAAAAGGACCTTTTTTCAGAGAACGTGGCACTGTCGTATCCCTCTATTTACTTGCGACGACGGACGATCATTTTGTCGGTACGCTTATTACCACGAGTCTTCGCGCCCTTAGTCGGGAAGCCCCATGGCGATACCGGATGACGACCACCAGAGGTACGACCTTCACCACCACCATGTGGGTGGTCAACCGGGTTCATGGCAACACCACGAACGGTTGGGCGAACGCCACGCCAGCGTTTGGCACCAGCTTTACCCAGCGAACGCAGGCTGTGCTCGGAGTTCGAGACTTCGCCCAGGGTCGCGCGGCATTCAGCCAGCACTTTACGCATCTCACCAGAACGCAGACGCAGGGTCACGTAAACGCCTTCACGAGCGATCAGCTGAGCCGAAGCACCAGCGGAACGAGCGATCTGAGCGCCTTTACCTGGCTTCAATTCGATGCCGTGTACGGTGCTACCAACTGGAATGTTACGCAGTTGCAGAGCGTTGCCCGGCTTGATCGGCGCCAGGGCACCTGCGATCAGCTGGTCGCCAGCGCTCACGCCTTTAGGGGCGATGATGTAGCGACGCTCGCCATCTGCGTACAGCAGCAGAGCGATGTGAGCAGTACGGTTTGGATCGTATTCGATACGCTCGACAGTGGCAGCGATGCCATCTTTGTCGTTGCGACGGAAATCGACCAGACGATAATGCTGCTTATGACCACCACCGATGTGACGAGTGGTAATACGGCCATTGTTGTTACGACCACCAGACTTCGACTTCTTCTCGAGCAGCGGTGCGTGAGGAGCGCCTTTATGCAGCTCCTGGTTGACCACCTTGACCACAAAACGGCGGCCAGGGGAAGTCGGTTTGCATTTAACGATTGCCATGATGCACCCCTTCCTTACTCAGCACTGCTGCTGAAATCGAGATCTTGGCCTGGCTGAAGGGAGATAACTGCCTTCTTCCAGTCATTACGCTTGCCCAGACCGCGAGCAGTGCGCTTGCTCTTACCCAGAACATTCAGGGTAGTAACACGCTCTACTTTCACGCTGAACAGGCTTTCGACGGCCTTCTTGATTTCCAGCTTGGTTGCGTCAGTAGCAACCTTGAAAACGAACTGGCCTTTCTTGTCTGCCAGAACCGTAGCCTTCTCGGAAACGTGCGGGCCAAGCAGAACTTTAAATACGCGTTCCTGGTTCATCCCAGCAGCTCCTCGAATTTCTTCACGGCCGACACGGTGATCAACACCTTGTCGTATGCGATCAGACTAACTGGATCGGAACCTTGCACGTCACGTACATCTACGTGTGGCAGGTTACGAGCAGCCAGGTACAGGTTCTGATCAACAGCGTCCGACACGATCAGAACGTCGGTCAGGCTCATGTTGTTCAGTTTGCCCAGCAGGTCTTTGGTTTTCGGCGTCTCAACGGCGAAATCCTGAACCACGACCAGACGATCAGTACGCACCAGCTCAGCAAGGATGGAACGCATTGCTGCGCGGTACATCTTCTTGTTCAGCTTCTGGGAGTGATCCTGAGGACGAGCTGCGAAAGTGGTACCGCCGCCACGCCAGATTGGGCTACGGATAGTACCGGCACGAGCACGGCCAGTACCTTTCTGACGCCATGGGCGCTTACCGCCACCACGAACGTCGGAACGGGTCTTTTGCTGCTTGGAACCCTGACGACCGCCAGCCATGTAGGCCACGACTGCTTGGTGAACCAGCGTCTCGTTGAATTCGCCGCCAAATGTCAGTTCGGAAACTTCGATCGCTTGAGCGTCATTTACATTTAATTGCATGTCAGCTTCCCCTTAACCGCGAGCCTTGGCTGCTGGACGTACAACCAAGTTGCCGCCAGTAGCGCCAGGAACAGCGCCCTTGACCAACAACAGATTGCGTTCAGCGTCCACGCGCACTACTTCGAGGGACTGCACGGTCACGCGCTCAGCGCCCATATGACCGGACATTTTTTTGCCCTTGAATACACGACCAGGAGTCTGGCACTGGCCGATAGAGCCTGGAACGCGGTGGGATACGGAGTTACCGTGGGTGTTATCTTGCCCGCGGAAATTCCAACGCTTGATCGTACCCTGGAAGCCTTTACCCTTGGACTGACCGGTTACATCAACCAGTTGACCAGCGGCGAAGATTTCAGCGTTGATCAGATCGCCGGCCTGGTACTCGCCTTCTTCAAGGCGGAATTCCATTACGGTACGACCAGCGGCAACGTTCGCTTTAGCGAAGTGGCCAGCCTGAGCTGCTGTTACACGCGAAGCACGACGCTCGCCGACAGTGACTTGCACTGCACGATAGCCATCGGTCTCTTCAGTTTTGAACTGGGTGACGCGATTCGGTTCGATCTCAATGACCGTGACCGGAATGGAGACACCTTCTTCGGTGAAAATACGGGTCATACCGCATTTACGACCGACTACACCAATAGTCATGTTGTAAACCTCATGAGTGTACGGGGCTTTCACCCGCTATGGCCGCCCATTTCAGAGCGTTACACGACTAAGACCGAGTCTTAGCCGAGGCTGATCTGCACTTCCACACCGGCCGCAAGATCAAGCTTCATAAGTGCATCAACGGTTTTATCCGTTGGCTGGACGATGTCCAGAACGCGCTTATGAGTACGGATCTCGTACTGGTCACGCGCGTCTTTGTTGACGTGCGGGGAGACCAGAACGGTGAACCGCTCTTTACGGGTAGGCAGTGGAATTGGACCACGCACTTGAGCACCAGTACGTTTCGCGGTTTCCACGATTTCCTGGGTGGATTGGTCGATCAGGCGATGGTCAAAAGCCTTCAACCTGATACGGATTTGCTGATTTTGCATTGGATTTCAGACTCCGGCTGCTATTCCCACCGGGCGCAATACGCCCGTTAAAAGGAGGCGCAATTCTATAGACGCCCCAGATAGGTGTCAACCCAATAAAAAAGGCCCCCGCTGAGCGGGGGCCTTTTCAAAGCATCGAAGCTATCTCAAAAGAGATGCTTACTCGATGATTTTAGCTACAACGCCAGCACCAACGGTACGGCCGCCTTCACGGATTGCGAAGCGCAGACCGTCTTCCATTGCGATGGTTTTGATCAGGGTAACAGTCATCTGAATGTTGTCACCTGGCATTACCATTTCAACGCCTTCTGGCAGCTCGCAGTTACCGGTCACGTCAGTAGTACGGAAGTAGAACTGTGGACGGTAGCCTTTGAAGAACGGAGTGTGACGACCGCCTTCTTCCTTGCTCAGAACGTAAACTTCTGCGGTGAACTTGGTGTGCGGCTTAACCGAACCCGGCTTAACCAGAACCTGGCCACGCTCAACGTCGTCACGCTTGGTACCACGCAGCAGAACGCCGCAGTTCTCGCCAGCACGACCTTCGTCGAGCAGCTTGCGGAACATCTCAACACCGGTGCAGGTGGTGGTGGTGGTGTCACGCAGACCAACGATTTCCAGTGCATCTTGAACGCGAACGATACCGCGCTCGATACGACCAGTCACAACAGTACCACGACCCGAGATCGAGAATACGTCTTCGATTGGCATCAGGAATGGCTTGTCGATAGCGCGCTCTGGTTCTGGGATGTAGCTGTCCAGGGTTTCAACCAGTTTACGAACGGCAGTGGTGCCCATTTCGTTGTCGTCTTTGCCTTCCAGCGCCATACGAGCCGAACCGATGATGATTGGAGTGTCATCGCCCGGGAAGTCGTAGGTGGACAGCAGGTCGCGAACTTCCATCTCAACCAGTTCCAGCAGCTCAGCGTCGTCTACCAGGTCAGCCTTGTTCAGGAAAACCACGATGTACGGAACGCCTACCTGACGGGACAGCAGGATGTGCTCACGGGTTTGTGGCATCGGACCATCAGCGGCCGAGCAAACCAGGATCGCGCCATCCATCTGGGCAGCACCGGTGATCATGTTCTTCACGTAGTCAGCGTGACCTGGGCAGTCAACGTGAGCGTAGTGACGGATCTTCGAGTTGTACTCGACGTGCGCGGTGTTGATGGTGATACCACGAGCTTTTTCTTCTGGAGCGCTGTCGATTTTATCGAAATCAACGATTGCAGAACCGAAAACTTCGGAGCAAACGCGAGTCAGAGCAGCGGTCAGAGTGGTTTTACCGTGGTCAACGTGGCCGATGGTGCCAACGTTTACGTGCGGTAGGGAACGATCAAATTTTTCTTTAGCCACGACAATTAACTCCTTGCCTAAAGGACTGAATCAGCCTTGTTTTTTGGTAACGGTTTCGACGATATGCGACGGAGCCGTATTGTATTTTTTGAATTCCATAGAGTAGCTTGCGCGACCCTGGGACATCGAACGAACGTCGGTCGCATAACCGAACATTTCACCCAACGGAACTTCAGCACGGATAACCTTACCGGAAACCGTGTCTTCCATACCCAGAATCATGCCGCGACGACGGTTCAGGTCGCCCATCACGTCACCCATATAGTCTTCAGGCGTAACAACCTCTACCGCCATGATCGGCTCGAGCAACTCACCACCGCCCTTCTGGGCCAGTTGCTTGGTCGCCATGGAAGCAGCCACCTTAAACGCCATCTCGTTCGAGTCGACGTCGTGGTAAGAACCATCAAACACGGTAGCCTTCAGGCCGATCAGCGGATAGCCGGCAACAACACCGTTCTTCATCTGCTCTTCGATACCCTTCTGGATAGCCGGGATGTATTCCTTAGGAACCACACCACCCACTACTTCGTTCAGGAATTGCAGACCTTCCTGACCTTCGTCAGCAGGTGCAAAACGAATCCAGCAGTGACCGAACTGGCCACGACCGCCGGACTGGCGAACGAACTTGCCTTCGATTTCGCAGCTCTTCGTGATGCGCTCACGGTACGAAACTTGAGGCTTACCGATGTTGGCTTCGACGTTGAACTCACGGCGCATCCGGTCAACCAGGATGTCCAGGTGCAGCTCGCCCATGCCGGAGATGATCGTTTGACCAGTCTCTTCATCAGTTTTGACGCGGAAAGACGGGTCTTCCTGAGCAAGTTTGCCCAGAGCGATACCCATTTTTTCCTGGTCATCCTTGGTCTTAGGCTCTACAGCAACCGAAATAACCGGCTCCGGGAAGTCCATGCGAACCAGGATGATTGGCTTGTCAGCGTTGCAGAGGGTTTCACCAGTGGTGACGTCCTTCATGCCGATCAGGGCCGCGATGTCGCCAGCGCGCACTTCCTTGATCTCTTCACGGGCGTTTGCGTGCATTTGCACCATACGACCCACGCGCTCTTTCTTGCCTTTAACCGAGTTGATCACGCCGTCGCCGGAGGCCAACACGCCCGAGTAAACGCGGACGAAGGTCAAGGTACCCACGAATGGGTCGGTAGCGATCTTGAACGCCAGAGCCGAGAACGGCTCGTTGTCGTCTGCATGACGCTCCATTTGCTTTTCCTCGTCATCCGGGTCAGTACCCTTGATGGCAGGAATGTCGGTCGGAGCCGGCAGGTAGTCGATAACGGCGTCGAGAACCAGGGGAACACCCTTGTTCTTGAAGGAAGAACCGCAAACAGCCAGGACGATTTCGCCAGCGATAGTACGCTGACGCAGAGCGGCCTTGATTTCCTCGATGGAAAGCTCTTCGCCTTCGAGGTACTTGTTCATCAGCTCTTCGCTGGCTTCGGCCGCAGCCTCAACCATGTTGCTGCGCCACTCTTCAGCCAGTTCCTGCAGTTCAGCAGGGATAGCTTCGCGACGTGGAGTCATGCCCTTGTCAGCATCGTTCCAGTAAACCGCTTCCATGGTCATCAGATCGATCTGACCCTGGAAGTTGTCTTCGGAACCGATAGCCAACTGGATCGGCACCGGAGTGTGACCCAGACGCTGCTTGATCTGAGCGATCACGCGCAGGAAGTTCGCGCCGGCACGGTCCATCTTGTTCACGTAAACGATACGTGGAACACCGTATTTGTTGGCTTGACGCCATACGGTTTCGGACTGAGGCTCAACGCCGGAAGTGCCGCAGAACACAACGACCGCGCCGTCGAGTACACGCAGGGAACGTTCAACTTCAATGGTGAAGTCTACGTGGCCTGGGGTATCGATGACGTTGAAGCGGTATTGGTCCTTGTGCTGCTTCGCAGAACCCTGCCAGAAAGCGGTGATAGCAGCAGAAGTAATGGTAATACCACGCTCCTGCTCCTGCACCATCCAGTCTGTGGTCGCGGCGCCGTCATGCACCTCGCCCATCTTGTGACTTTTGCCAGTGTAAAAAAGGACGCGCTCGGTGGTGGTGGTTTTACCAGCATCCACGTGAGCAACGATACCAATGTTACGGTAGCGATTAATCGGTGTAGTACGAGCCATAAAGCCCTCGCAAATTGAGTGACGCTAAAATTAGAAGCGGTAGTGCGAGAAAGCTTTGTTAGCTTCAGCCATACGGTGCACGTCTTCACGCTTCTTAACTGCAGCACCTTTACCTTCGGCAGCGTCCAACAGTTCGCCAGCCAAACGCAGAGCCATAGACTTCTCGCCGCGCTTACGGGCGAAGTCTACCAACCAGCGCATTGCCAGAGCGTTACGACGGGACGGACGAACTTCAACCGGAACCTGGTAAGTAGCACCGCCTACACGGCGCGACTTTACTTCGACCAGCGGAGCGATGGCGTCGAGAGCTTTCTCGAAGATTTCCAGGGGGTCGCTGTTCTTGCGTTCTTTAACCTTTTCCAGCGCGCCATAAACGATACGCTCGGCAACGGCTTTCTTGCCGCTTTCCATCACGTGGTTCATGAACTTGGCCAGGATTTGGCTTCCGTATTTTGGATCGTCAAGCACTTCGCGCTTGGCTGCTACGCGTCTTCTTGGCATGGATAAGCCCTCAAACGGTCTTCAGGTTCGCTCGGAATCGGTGCCCATTACGGGACGCCTCCGACCTTACTCTTATCGACTCAGAAAAATAGAAATCAGTTTTTTGCAGCAAGCGACCATTACTTCGGACGCTTGGTACCGTACTTCGAACGACCCTGGTTACGACCTTTAACGCCGGAGGTATCCAACGAACCGCGAACGGTGTGGTAACGAACACCTGGCAAGTCTTTTACACGACCGCCGCGGATCAGTACCACGCTGTGCTCTTGCAGGTTGTGGCCTTCACCGCCGATGTACGAGGAAACCTCGAAACCGTTGGTCAGGCGCACACGGCATACTTTACGCAGTGCCGAGTTAGGTTTTTTCGGCGTGGTGGTGTACACACGGGTGCACACGCCACGGCGTTGCGGGCAGTTCTGCAGCGCAGGTACGTCGGATTTCTCGACGATACGCTTACGCGGCTGACGTACCAGCTGGTTGATAGTTGCCATCTACTAGCTCCACTGTTGTCTTGCGACGCTATTGTCTTGCAAGAAAAGCAAAATGGCAGGAACGTATTCCCGCCAAATTTAGGGGTACAAGAGTCTAAAGAGGATCTTGCCCCCAGTCAAGGCAAGGCCCCGACCTCCCCGCCCATCAAACCTCGACAAATTGTCTCGATTCGATGAACGGAGTGGTCAGGGCCTCAGCTCATTTACCGCAGAACTCAGTTACCGCTCGAGTTCAGCGCTTCGGTCAGTGCAGCTTCCACTTCACTGGCGCTCACGCGCAACGGTTTGTCTGCATCACGGCGACGCTTACGCTCGCTGTGATAAGCCAGACCGGTACCAGCCGGGATCAGACGACCCACGACCACGTTTTCTTTCAGGCCGCGCAGATAATCGCGCTTGCCGGTTACCGCCGCTTCGGTCAGTACGCGAGTGGTTTCCTGGAAGGAAGCCGCCGAGATGAACGATTCGGTGGACAACGACGCCTTGGTGATACCCAGCAGAACGCGAGTGAACTTGGAGACAAACTTGTCTTCGCCGCTCAAGCGCTCGTTCTCTACCAGAACGTGAGTCAATTCCATCTGGTCGCCCTTGATGAAACTGGAATCGCCGGATTCAGCGATTTCAACTTTACGCAGCATCTGACGCAGGATGGTCTCGATGTGCTTGTCGTTGATCTTCACGCCTTGCAGACGGTAAACGTCCTGGATCTCGTTAACGATGTACTTGGCCAGCGCACTTACACCCAGCAGACGCAGGATGTCGTGTGGATCGCTCGGGCCGTCGGAGATAACTTCGCCGCGGTTTACCTGTTCGCCTTCGAACACGTTCAGGTGACGCCACTTCGGAATCAGCTCTTCATACGGATCGCTACCGTCGTTCGGGGTAATAACCAGACGGCGCTTGCCCTTGGTTTCTTTACCGAACGCGATGGTGCCGCTGACTTCAGCCAGAATCGACGCTTCTTTCGGACGACGAGCTTCGAACAAGTCGGCAACACGCGGCAGACCACCGGTGATGTCACGGGTCTTCGAAGTTTCTTGCGGGATACGAGCGATAACATCACCGATCGCGATCTTCGCACCGTCCGCTACACCGACCAGGGCGTTGGCTGGCAGGAAGTACTGAGCGATAACGTCAGTGCCTGGCAGCAACAGATCCTTGCCGTTGTCATCAACCATCTTCACAGCAGGACGGATATCTTTACCGGCAGCTGGACGGTCTTTGGCGTCGAGTACTTCAATGTTGGTCATACCGGTCAATTCGTCAGTCTGACGCTTGATCGTGATGCCTTCTTCCATGCCCACGTAGGTCACGGTACCTTTCATTTCGGTAACGATCGGGTGAGTGTGCGGATCCCACTTGGCCACGATTGCGCCAGCGTCGACCTTGTCACCTTCTTTAACCGAAATCACGGCACCGTACGGCAGCTTGTAACGCTCGCGCTCACGACCGAAGTCGTCAGCGATTGCCAGCTCACCGGAACGGGACACAGCAACCAGGTGGCCATCCACTCGCTCAACGTGCTTCAGGTTATGCAGACGGACGGTACCGCCATTCTTGACCTGAACGCTGTCGGCCGCGGAGGTCCGGCTTGCCGCACCACCGATGTGGAACGTACGCATCGTCAGCTGGGTACCCGGCTCACCGATGGACTGGGCAGCGATAACGCCGACCGCTTCACCGATGTTCACCTGGTGACCACGAGCCAGGTCGCGACCGTAGCACTTGGCGCAGATGCCGAAACGGGTTTCGCAGCTGATCGGCGAACGTACAATCACTTCGTCGATGCTGTTGAGCTCGATGAACTCGACCCACTTCTCGTCGACCAGGGTGCCGGCAGGAACGATGACGTCCTCGGTACCTGGCTTGAATACGTCACGGGCGATAACACGACCCAATACGCGTTCACCCAACGGCTCTACAACGTCACCGCCTTCAATGTGCGGAGTCATCAGCAGACCGTGTTCGGTGCCGCAATCGATCTCGGTTACAACCAGGTCTTGCGCCACGTCTACCAGACGACGGGTCAGGTAACCCGAGTTCGCCGTTTTCAACGCGGTATCCGCCAGACCTTTACGAGCACCGTGAGTGGAGATGAAGTACTGGAGTACGCTCAAACCTTCACGGAAGTTCGCGGTAATCGGCGTTTCGATGATGGAGCCATCCGGCTTGGCCATCAGGCCACGCATACCGGCCAGCTGACGAATCTGTGCTGCGGAACCCCGCGCACCCGAGTCGGCCATCATGTACATCGAGTTGAAGGACTCTTGGTCGACTTCGACGCCATGACGGTCGATGACTTTCTCTTTCGAGAGGTTGGCCATCATCGCCTTGGAAACTTCGTCGTTCGCCTTGGACCAAAGGTCGATCACTTTGTTGTACTTCTCGCCCTGGGTTACCAGGCCGGAGGCGTACTGACTTTCGATCTCTTTCACTTCGTCGGTGGCAGCACCGATGATGCGGGCTTTTTCATCAGGGATAACGAAGTCGTTAACGCCGATGGAAACGCCGGAAATGGTCGAATAGGCAAAACCGGTGTACATCAACTGGTCAGCGAAGATCACGGTCTCTTTCAGACCAACCACGCGGTAGCACTGGTTGATCAGCTTGGAGATCGCCTTTTTCTTCATCGGCAGGTTGACGACGTCGTACGACAGACCTTTTGGCACAACCTGGAACAACAGCGCACGACCGACGGTAGTGTCGACGATACGGGTGTTGGTCACGCTGCCGCCATCACGGTCGTTGACGGTTTCGTTGATCCGGACTTTGACCTTGGCGTGCAGTGCGGCTTCGCCGGCACGGAACACACGGTCAACTTCCTGCAGATCCGCGAACACACGACCTTCGCCCTTGGCGTTGATCGCTTCACGCGTCATGTAGTACAGACCCAATACAACGTCCTGCGACGGAACGATGATTGGCTCACCGTTGGCTGGCGACAGAATGTTGTTGGTCGACATCATCAACGCACGCGCTTCCAGCTGGGCTTCCAGCGTCAGCGGTACGTGCACGGCCATTTGGTCGCCGTCGAAGTCGGCGTTGTACGCAGCACAGACCAGAGGGTGCAGCTGGATAGCCTTACCTTCGATCAGTACCGGTTCAAACGCCTGGATACCCAGACGGTGAAGGGTCGGTGCACGGTTGAGAAGAACCGGGTGTTCGCGAATCACTTCAGCGAGAACGTCCCAAACCTCTGGCAGTTCGCGCTCGACCATCTTCTTGGCAGCCTTGATGGTGGTCGCGAGACCACGCATTTCCAGCTTGCCGAAAATGAACGGCTTGAACAGCTCGAGAGCCATCTTCTTCGGCAGACCGCACTGGTGCAGACGCAGGGTCGGACCTACGGTAATTACCGAACGACCGGAGTAGTCAACACGCTTACCGAGCAAGTTCTGACGGAAACGACCCTGCTTACCCTTGATCATGTCAGCCAGGGATTTCAGAGGACGCTTGTTGGAACCGGTGATAGCGCGGCCACGACGACCGTTGTCGAGCAGTGCATCGACAGCTTCCTGCAACATGCGCTTTTCGTTGCGCACGATGATGTCCGGAGCGGACAGATCCAGCAGGCGCTTCAAACGGTTGTTACGGTTGATCACTCGACGATACAGATCGTTGAGGTCGGAAGTCGCGAAGCGACCGCCATCGAGCGGGACCAGTGGACGCAGATCTGGCGGCAGAACCGGCAGAACGGTCAGCACCATCCACTCTGGCAGGTTGCCGGAACCCTGGAAGGCTTCCATCAACTTCAGACGCTTGGACAGCTTCTTGATCTTGGTTTCCGAGTTGGTTTGCGGAATTTCTTCACGCAGGCGGCCAATCTCGTGCTCCAGGTCGATAGCGTGCAGCAGTTCGCGGACAGCTTCGGCACCCATGCGGGCATCGAAATCGTCGCCAAACTCTTCCAGCGCTTCGAAGTACTGCTCGTCGTTGAGCAGCTGACCTTTTTCAAGGGTGGTCATGCCTGGATCGATAACGACGTAGCTCTCGAAGTAGAGAACGCGCTCGATATCACGCAGGGTCATGTCCATCAGCAAGCCGATACGGGACGGCAGCGATTTCAGGAACCAGATGTGGGCAACTGGCGAGGCCAGTTCGATGTGCGCCATGCGCTCACGACGAACTTTTGCCAGCGCGACTTCAACGCCGCACTTCTCGCAGATCACACCACGGTGCTTCAAGCGCTTGTACTTACCGCACAGGCACTCGTAATCCTTTACCGGGCCAAAGATCTTGGCGCAGAACAGGCCGTCACGCTCAGGTTTGAACGTACGGTAGTTGATGGTTTCCGGCTTTTTAACTTCACCGAACGACCACGAACGGATCATCTCAGGCGATGCCAATCCGATACGGATGGCGTCGAACTCTTCGACTTGACCCTGGTTTTTCAGCAAATTCAGTAGGTCTTTCAAGGCCTTTCCTCCTGGCGGAGCAGAGAGCGGGCAATCCTGCCCCGCTCTCGATTCGCGTCACGTGTTATTCGGTTTCCAGATCGATATCGATGCCGAGGGAACGAATTTCCTTGATCAACACGTTGAAGGACTCGGGCATGCCCGGCTCCATACGGTGATCGCCATCCACGATGTTTTTGTACATCTTGGTACGGCCGTTCACATCGTCCGACTTCACTGTGAGCATTTCTTGCAGAGTGTAAGCGGCACCGTATGCTTCCAGTGCCCAGACCTCCATCTCCCCGAAACGCTGACCACCGAACTGCGCCTTACCACCCAGCGGCTGCTGGGTAACCAGGCTGTACGAACCGGTAGAACGCGCGTGCATCTTGTCGTCTACCAAGTGGTTCAGCTTCAGCATGTACATGTAGCCAACGGTAACCGGGCGCTCGAACTTGTTGCCGGTACGGCCGTCGGTCAGCTGCATCTGGCCGCTTTCTGGCAGGTCTGCCAGTTTCAGCATGGCCTTGATTTCGCTTTCCTTGGCGCCGTCGAACACTGGAGTGGCCATTGGAACGCCGCCACGCAGGTTTTGAGCCAGATCCAGGATTTCCTGGTCGGAGAAGTCATCGAGGCTTTCCTGACGACCGCCGATCTCGTTGTAGATCTCGTGCAGGAACTTGCGCAGCTCGGCAACTTTACGCTGCTCTTCAACCATGCGGTTGATCTTCTCGCCCAGACCTTTGGCCGCGAGGCCCAGGTGGGTTTCGAGGATCTGACCGACGTTCATACGCGAAGGTACGCCCAACGGGTTGAGGACGACATCGACCGGGGTGCCATTGGCATCGTGCGGCATGTCTTCAACCGGCATGATCACGGAGACCACACCCTTGTTACCGTGACGACCGGCCATCTTGTCGCCCGGCTGGATGCGACGACGGATTGCCAGGTAAACCTTGACGATTTTCAGCACGCCTGGAGCCAGGTCATCGCCCTGCTGCAGTTTGCGCTTCTTGTCTTCGAACTTGTCGTCCAGCAGACGGCGACGATCAACGATGTAGGCCTGGGCCTTCTCGAGCTGCTCGTTCAGAGCATCTTCAGCCATGCGCAGCTTGAACCACTGACCGTGCTCAAGACCGTCGAGAACTTCGTCGGTGATGTCCTGGCCTTTCTTCAAGCCGGCGCCGCCTTCGGCTTTGTGGCCGACCAGAGCGGAACGCAGACGTTCGAAAGTAGCGCCTTCGACGATACGGAACTCTTCGTTCAGGTCCTTGCGGATCTCGTCCAGCTGGGACTTCTCGATCGACAGGGCACGAGCATCACGCTCAACGCCGTCGCGGGTGAAGACCTGTACGTCGATGACAGTACCTTTGGTACCGGTAGGTACACGCAGGGAGGTGTCTTTAACGTCGCTGGCTTTTTCACCGAAGATCGCACGCAGCAGTTTTTCTTCCGGAGTCAGCTGGGTCTCGCCTTTCGGAGTGACCTTACCCACCAGGATGTCGCCTGCGCCAACTTCAGCACCTACGTAAACGATACCGGCTTCGTCCAGCTTGTTCAGTGCAGCTTCACCCACGTTCGGGATGTCCGCAGTGATTTCCTCTGGGCCAAGCTTGGTGTCACGGGCCACACAGGTCAGTTCCTGAATGTGGATCGTGGTGAAACGGTCTTCCTGAACAACGCGTTCCGACAGGCAGATGGAGTCTTCGAAGTTGAAGCCGTTCCATGCCATGAAGGCGATGCGCATGTTCTGGCCCAGTGCCAGCTCACCCATGTCGGTGGACGGACCGTCGGCCATGATGTCGCTACGCTGAACCCGATCACCTTTACGTACCAGCGGACGCTGGTTGATGCAGGTGTTCTGGTTGGAGCGGGTGTACTTGGTCAGGTTGTAGATGTCGACACCGGCTTCACCGGTTTCAACTTCGTCATCGGCAACACGAACCACGATACGGCTGGCGTCGACGGAGTCGATCACGCCGCCACGACGAGCCACGACGCAAACGCCGGAGTCACGGGCTACGTTACGCTCCATGCCGGTACCTACCAGCGGCTTGTCAGCGCGCAGGGTTGGTACAGCTTGACGCTGCATGTTCGAACCCATCAACGCACGGTTGGCGTCGTCGTGCTCGAGGAACGGAATCAGCGACGCTGCAACCGAAACTACCTGCTTCGGCGAAACGTCCATCAAGGTGACGTCTTCCGGCGCCTTGACGGTGAATTCGTTCAAGTGACGAACAGCAACCAGCTCGTCGATCAGGACTTTCTTGTCGTTCATCGTGGCCGAAGCCTGAGCGATCACGTGATCAGCTTCTTCGATGGCGGACAGGAACACGATCTCGTCGGTGACCAGAGCGTCTTTCACCACACGGTACGGGCTCTCGAGGAAACCGTACTGGTTGGTGCGCGCATAGGCGGCCAGGGAGTTGATCAGACCGATGTTCGGACCTTCCGGCGTTTCGATCGGGCAAACACGACCGTAGTGCGTCGGGTGTACGTCACGAACCTCAAAGCCGGCACGCTCACGGGTCAGACCACCAGGGCCGAGTGCAGAGACACGACGCTTGTGGGTGATCTCGGACAGCGGGTTGTTCTGGTCCATGAACTGGGACAGCTGGCTGGAACCGAAGAACTCTTTCACCGCCGCAGCCACAGGCTTGGCGTTGATCAGGTCTTGCGGCATCAGGCCTTCGCTTTCTGCCATCGACAGACGCTCTTTGACCGCACGCTCAACACGTACCAGGCCAACGCGGAACTGGTTCTCGGCCATTTCGCCTACGCAGCGAACACGACGGTTACCCAGGTGGTCGATGTCATCGACGATGCCTTTACCGTTACGGATGTCGACCAGGGTCTTCAGTACCGCGACGATGTCTTCCTTGCACAGCACGCCCGAACCTTCGATCTCGGTACGACCGATACGACGGTTGAACTTCATCCGGCCGACCGCAGACAGGTCATAGCGCTCAGGGCTGAAGAACAGGTTGTTGAACAGGGTCTCGGCAGCGTCTTTGGTTGGCGGCTCGCCAGGACGCATCATGCGATAGATCTCGACCAGCGCTTCCAGTTGGTTGCTGGTGGAATCGATCTTCAGAGTGTCAGAGACGAACGGACCGCAGTCGATATCGTTGGTGTACAGAGTTTCGATGCGGACAACACCGGCCTTGGCGATTTTCGCAAGGATCTCGGTGTTCAGCTCGGTGTTGCACTCTGCCAGGATTTCGCCGGTGGCCGGATGCACGATGACCTTGGCGGTTGTGCGACCCAGGACGTAGTCCAGAGGCACATCCAGCTCTTTGATCCCGGCTTTTTCCAGCTGGTTGATGTGGCGAGCAGTGATACGGCGACCTTGCTCGACAATAACCTTGCCTTTGTCGTCCTGGATATCGAGGACAGCGATTTCACCGCGCAGGCGCTGAGGCACCAGCTCCAGGCTCAGGGTCTCGCCCTTAACGTGGAATACGTTGGTGGTGTAGAACGCGTCCAGCACTTCTTCAGTGGTATAGCCGAGCGCGCGCAGCAGTACCGATGCAGGCAGCTTGCGACGACGGTCGATACGCACGAATACGCAATCTTTCGGGTCGAACTCGAAGTCCAGCCACGAACCGCGGTAAGGAATGATGCGCGCGGAGTACAGCAGTTTACCGGAGCTGTGCGTCTTGCCACGGTCGTGGTCGAAGAACACGCCAGGGGAACGGTGCAGCTGGGAAACGATTACACGCTCGGTACCGTTGATTACGAAGGTACCGTTCTCAGTCATCAGGGGGATTTCACCCATGTAGACTTCTTGCTCTTTGATGTCCTTGATCGCTTTGTTCGACGATTCTTTGTCGAAAATGATCAGGCGCACTTTTACCCGCAAAGGTACGGCGTAAGTTACACCGCGCAATACGCATTCTTTGACATCAAATGCCGGTTCGCCCAGGCGATAACCGACGTACTCCAGCGCAGCATTGCCGGAGTAGCTGATGATCGGGAAAACGGATTTGAAGGCCGCATGCAGGCCCACGTCGCGGAACTGATCTTTAGTCGCTCCCGCTTGCAAGAATTCACGATACGAATCCAGCTGGATGGCCAGGAGGTACGGCACATCCATGACGTCCGGCAACTTGCTAAAGTCCTTGCGGATACGTTTTTTCTCAGTATATGAGTAAGCCATCAGCGTTCCCCAGCTTGGTCACCTGCTTGTTTGGCCCCTCCCGACGGGAGCAGCCAGAAAATCGTGCAAACCCCATGGTTTGCGCCACCGCATCGGGTGGTTACAGCTCGTTACCGGCACCGACCCAGTCGGCTGCCAATAACGGAAAAAGGCCGGTGGCAAGAGCCACCAGCCATCAGCCTGTCGCTTAACGCTCGGGCTGGAGACGCAAAGTCGATGCTTACTTCAGCTCGACTTTAGCGCCTGCTTCTTCCAGAGTTGCTTTGGCTTTGTCAGCTGCGTCTTTGGCAACAGCTTCCAGAACCATGGCAGGAGCGCCGTCAACTACAGCCTTGGCTTCTTTCAGGCCCAGACCGGTCAGTTCACGTACTGCCTTGATCACGTTAACTTTCTTCTCGCCAGCTTCGGTCAGCATGACGTTGAATTCAGTTTGCTCTTCAACAACGGCGGCAGCAGCAGCAGGACCAGCCGATGCAGCAGCAGCGGTAACACCGAATTTTTCTTCGAAAGCTTTGATCAGCTCAACAACTTCCATTACGGACATGTTGCCAACTGCTTCAAGGATATCGTTCTGAGAGATAGACATGAATCTAATTCCTGATATTGGGGACGGCCTACGCGACCATCGAAAAAAACAAAAAACGCGAGAAGTTGACGAGCCTTAGGCTGCAGCAGCTTCTTTCTGGTCGCGAATTGCCGCCAGAGTACGAGCCAATTTGCTGGTAGCGCCTTGAATCACGCTCATCAGCTGAGAAATTGCTTCGTCACGGGTCGGCAGAGTTGCCAGTACGTCGATTTGGTTAGCTGCGAGGAACTTGCCCTCGAACGCAGCTGCCTTGATCTCGAACTTGTCCTGACCCTTTGCGAACTCTTTGAAGATCCGGGCAGCAGCGCCTGGATGTTCCTTGGAGAAGGCAATCAGGGTAGGGCCAGTGAACACGTCGTTGAGGACACTGAATTCAGTGTCAGCAACGGCGCGCTTGAGCAGGGTGTTACGTACAACACGTACGTAAACGCCAGCTTCACGAGCCTCTTTACGGAGTCCGGTCATCGCGCCTACTGTTACGCCACGGGCATCAGCCACGACAGCGGACAGAGCGACTTTGGCAGCCTCGTTGACTTCAGCGACGATGGCCTTCTTGTCTTCGAGTTTAATTGCCACGGGTTTAACTCCTGCTTGTTACCGTTTCATTCGATCGAAACCGAATGTCGTTTTGGTGTCTGATTCGGTAAGGAACCGGGAGCACCATCTGCGTAGGCTTGTGGTTTAAGACTTGCGTCGCCTACGGTCTTGGATAGCCCCCGCCAGGCAGGGACCCCAATTTTTCAATTGGCGCAATCGCTTGCGCCAATTTGTGTCTTACGCGTCCAGCGAGCTCTGGTCGATAACCAGACCTGGGCCCATGGTGGTGCTCAGGGTAACGCGCTTGACGTAGATACCTTTCGAGGAAGCTGGCTTGATACGCTTCAGATCAGCGATCAGGGCTTCAACGTTTTCCTTCAGCTTGACGGCGTCGAAGCCGATCTTGCCAACGGAAGTGTGGATGATGCCGTTTTTGTCGGTGCGATAACGAACCTGACCAGCCTTGGCGTTTTTAACCGCGGTAGCTACGTCTGGGGTTACGGTGCCGACTTTAGGGTTAGGCATCAGACCACGTGGACCGAGGATCTGACCCAACTGACCCACAACGCGCATGGCATCCGGGGATGCGATCACTACGTCATAGTTCAGGTCGCCGCCTTTCATTTCGGCAGCCAGGTCGTCCATGCCTACACGGTCAGCGCCGGCAGCCAGAGCGGCTTCAGCAGCTGGACCCTGGGTGAACACAGCAACGCGAACGGTCTTGCCAGTGCCGTGTGGCAGCACGGTAGCGCTACGAACGACCTGGTCGGATTTACGCGGGTCAACACCCAGGTTTACAGCAACGTCGAACGACTCGCTGAACTTGACAGTCGACAGCTCAGCCAGCAGAGCAGCAGCGTCTACAAAGTTGTAGGCCTTGCCTGCTTCGATTTTGCCGGCGATAGCCTTTTGACGCTTGGTCAGCTTAGCCATTACACACCCTCCACGTTAAGGCCCATGCTACGAGCAGAACCGGCGATAGTACGCACGGCTGCTTCCATATCAGCTGCAGTCAGATCCGCGTTTTTGGTTTTCGCGATTTCTTCCAGCTGAGCACGAGTTACAGTGCCAACCTTAACGGTGTTCGGACGAGCGGAACCGCTGGTCAGACCGGCCGCCTTCTTCAGCAGAACCGAAGCAGGGGTGGATTTGGTTTCGAACGTGAAGCTACGGTCGCTGTAGACAGTGATGATCACTGGAGTCGGCAGACCTGGCTCAAGACCCTGAGTACGGGCGTTGAAAGCCTTGCAGAATTCCATGATGTTCACGCCGTGCTGACCCAAAGCAGGACCAACAGGTGGGCTTGGGTTAGCCTGAGCGGCCTTCACTTGCAGCTTGATGTAAGCGGTAATCTTCTTGGCCATGAGGCACTCCAATTACGGGTTCAAACGCCTCGAAAGGCTCCCCGGTTACTTGCGCGTTTATCCCAGTGACGACAAAACCCCACAGCCTAAGGCTGCGGGGTTGGGATGCTTGTTCAGTTAGACCTTTTCGACCTGACTGAACTCCAACTCTACCGGGGTAGAGCGTCCGAAAATGAGCACCGCGACCTGGATCCGGCTCTTTTCGTAGTTGACTTCTTCGACGGTGCCGGTGAAATCGGCAAACGGACCGTCGTTGACGCGCACCGACTCGCCCGGCTCGAACAATGTCTTCGGCTTCGGCTTGTCGCTACCATCGGCGACGCGACGCAGAATCGCTTCTGCCTCTTTATCTGTAATCGGTGCCGGCTTATCGGCAGTACCGCCGATGAAACCCATCACACGAGGAGTGTCCTTGACCAAGTGCCAAGTACCCTCGTTCATATCCATCTGGACCAGCACGTAACCAGGGAAGAACTTACGCTCGCTCTTGCGCTTCTGGCCGTTACGCATCTCAACCACTTCTTCAGTGGGAACCAGAATCTCGCCGAAGCCATCTTCCATGCCAGCCAGCTTTACACGCTCGATCAACGAACGCATGACATGCTTCTCGTAACCCGAGTAAGCATGCACAACATACCAACGCTTAGCCACGGGACACCCTTAGCCGACAATCAAGGAGACAAGCCAGCCGAGCAGGGAATCGAGCCCCCACAACAGCAACGCCATAACCAGGACAACAGCCACAACGATCAACGTGGTCTGCGTGGTTTCTTGGCGAGTTGGCCATACGACTTTACGAATCTCGGTGCGCGCTTCCTTAACCAGTACAAAGAAAGACTTGCCCTTGGCCGTCTGCAGGCCTACAAAGGCAGCTACAGCAGCAATCACAAGCAAAGCAAGCACGCGGTACAGGATCGGCGAAGCAGAGTAATACTGATTGCCAACAACGCCAACAACCACCAAAGCGACTACTACTAGCCACTTGAGCAGATCGAAGCGCGAGCCTTGAGCTTCAGCTTTAGGAGTCATCTATGAAGATCCTGTGAAAAGAAAGCCAGACACACTTGGTGAATCTGGCAGGTCAGGAGGGAATCGAACCCCCAACCTACGGTTTTGGAGACCGTCGCTCTGCCAATTGAGCTACTGACCTAAAACAAAATCAGGCCGACCATTATGCAGGCCCGAAAAAGACTTTACAACACCTTACTCAATGGCCTTTGCACTCCACCAGCACCCGGGACTCAAACTGCCCTCAGGCACAACGAAACACAACCAGACCATTAAAACAAAGGCAGATATTTTCATATCTGCCTTGTTATATGGAGCTCTTGAGCGGATTTGAACCGCTGACCTCACCCTTACCAAGGGTGTGCTCTACCAACTGAGCTACAAGAGCGTAACACCGTGCAAAACCTGCAAACTTGGAGCGGGTAGCGGGAATCGAACCCGCATCATCAGCTTGGAAGGCTGAGGTTCTACCACTAAACTATACCCGCGAGGCTTGCAGCTCTCGCTAAAAATGGTGGAGGGGGAAGGATTCGAACCTTCGAAGTCGTAGACGTCAGATTTACAGTCTGATCCCTTTGGCCGCTCGGGAACCCCTCCTAAGCGAGCCGGCATTCTACATCATGCCAGCCTTCTGTCAAGCATTTTTCTCATTAAAATCCTGAGCTTATCTGCGTTGACCTCGCCTCACCTCGTTGACCGCTTTAGGTCTTCGCTGTGGAGCGGGCGCCATTCTATGCAAACTATTGAGTGGGTGCAACCCCCCCACAAGGCATTATTTTATGTTTTAACTCATTGAATTCTCTAGAAAGGTTTATCAGCTGCAAGTCATCCAGCCAACGCTTGCTTTCAGGGGCCACACGGACCCAGTACGCCGGGGGTTCAGCCGGACTTGCAGGGAGCGACTGATACTTCACACCCATGCCGGTCAACCTGCGCTCAAGCGCTTGCTCGACATCCTGACGAACAAAACCACCCAGATAAAGGCAGTCCGCCTCTGCCTGCGCCACCTTTCCTTTATCCTTGGCCGCATCCGTCGCCTCACTCAACAGACGGATGTCCTGCTGGGAGCCGCGATACAAGCTCAGGGGTGTCACATCCTTGGCACGCAGGGGCGCCTCCTGTTGATGCCAGACGTAATAAAACACATTGAGAACGAGCAGCAGCAGAAACAACCAACGCATAAAGACCTCAGGACAAGGGGCATGCCATCGCCAAGCCTACAAACACCAGATCGGGCACCACCCGGGCTTCAGGCACGATCTCGCAGACCAGCGCCGCGTCACCACCGGTAAGGAATACCGTAAAACTTTCACCCCAATAACCACGCGCCATCTCCAGCTGCGTCAGGACAAACCCCCGAAGCATCAGCAGGCACCCGCGCTCTACCGCCTCGACCGTCGTGCGACCGGGCTCAAGACGCTCCAGGGCACGCTCAGCTGCGAGGTCTCCATATCGAATCTTGCGGGTATGAGTGCGCAACTGGTTTCGCATCAACGGCATCCCAGGACATATGAAACCACCCAGATGCTCTCCGTCAGCGGAAACGAAGTCCGCGGTCACCGCAGTGCCGAAATCAAGCACCAGGCATGCGCCCGCTGCCAAATGAAACCCTCCAAGCAACGCCAGCCATCGATCAAGTCCGAGCCGCTCGAATTCTTCATAACCATTGCGAACACCGGCCATTGCCTTCGTGGGGGCCGCACAGACCACTGATATGTCGAAGGCCGCTTTCAACCGAGCAATCAATTCGCCGGTCTCCTCAGCAGTCCTGACACTCACCAACCGACAGAACCTAAGGGCAAGACCTTGAATTGCTTTTACGCCCTCGAGCAATGCGAGGTCGGAATCGACAACCCCCTCCCCCACGACTTGACGTGCGTTCGCCTCGAGGACACGCCACTTGATGAAACTATTTCCGCAGTCGAGCTCAAGAATCATGACGCAACCTCAGACTCAGCTCACCGCCACTGAAGACTTTCTCCACACCACCCACCTTCAAGCGCAGCGCACCCTGACTATCGATGCCCAGCACTTCGCCATCTATTTGGTTTGCACCTGCAATCAAAGAGACCGCACGCCCCTGCCACAGGTGATGCTGCTCCCACTCAGCCTGGATCGCCGAAAAGCCAACCGCCTGATGGCGAGCCAGATACTTCTGCAGCATTTCCCCCAACTCCGCGACCAGGTGATTGCGATCAAACGCCTTGCCCGACTCCAGGCGCATGGACGTCCATTGTTGGTCGACCTCATCGGTCATCTGCATGTTTACATTAATCCCGACACCCAGCACCACGTGACAAACGTCGGCAGGATCCCCCACCAACTCAAGCAGTATGCCGGCGATCTTCTTCTGCCCTACCAGGACATCATTGGGCCACTTCAAACCCACGCCGGGAACGCCAAGCTCGCGCAGGGCCTGCATGACGGCGAGCCCTACGACCAAGCTCAAGCCCTCCAGCTGGCGCATCCCCCCTTCAATCCGCAACACAAGGCTGTAATAGACATTTTCCGCGAATGGACTGACCCATTTTCGCCCTCGCCGCCCGCGGCCCGCAGTCTGCCGCTCGGCAAGCACAACAAAAGGCGCTACCTGGTGCCGCTCAATGGCGCGCAAGGCTTCAGCGTTCGTGGAATCAATAGAGTCGAAGACCAGGGCCGGCCATTTACAGGAAGGAGCGAGCCGCTCTATCTCCGCGGGATCAAGCAGCGTCAACGGCGCAGCCAGTTGATAGCCGCGTCCGCGAACTTTATGAATGGACAACCCTAATTCAGCCTCAAGATGCTGAAGCTGCTTCCACACAGCACTGCGACTGATGCCCAGGGCGGCGCCCAGCGCCTGGCCTGAATGGAATCGGCCATCCTTAAGAAGCTTTAACAACGTCAGCATGCAAGTCTCGCCTCACAATGAGGACCGCATGATAGCCACGCCCTGAGCCCTTGCATAGAAATCCGAGGTGACAGATTTTCCTGCGGA
>NZ_JAQIYM010000011.1 GCF_028823535.1 Pseudomonas serbica
CTGCAAGGCTGGCAGGCGGTTTAAACCTTGTTCAGGACGAGACAGCAGGCATAAAAAAGCCCCGCCTGGATGACCAGGCGGGGCTTTTCAATAGCCGAGGGAATCAGACGAGAGGTTTAGGCTCGTGCTCTTTTTCCTTGGCTTGCTCGTGTTGCTCAACCGCTTCCTGAACGGAGCGAGGGGCTTCGGCAGTCACTGACTCAACCGGCTCGGCAGCGACTTCGGCAGCCGGGGCAGGAGCTGCCTCGACCACTTCGGCAGCAACCGGTGCTGGTTCGTCAGCGACAACCGGAGCAGCAGCGGCCGCCAATTCGGCTTCCCGCTGCAGACGCTCTTCTTCACGCTTGCGGCGACGCACTTCACGTGGGTCGTTCGGCGCACGGCCACTTGGCGTCAGGGCGCTGACCGGGGCTGTTTCGACCACTGGAGCGGCCACTTCGGCAACAACCGGCGCTTCAATCACTGGAGCAGGCTCGGCAGCCGCGGCAACCGGCTCGGAGACCAACGCTGGCGCTACGTCGGCTTCAGCGACTGGCGCTGGAGCAGGCGTTTCGACGACGGCTGGCTCGGCAACCCAGTTGAATGCGGTTTGCTCTTCGCGAACTTCACGAACGGCTTCGGTCACGGTTTCAGTCACGCTTTCGCTAACCGGTTCTGCAACCACGGCGGGCTCGGCGGCCGCTTCAACCACTGGCTGTGCTTCTGGCGCGGGTGCCACTTCGATTTCCGGCGATGCGGTGGCTTCGACCGCAGTCGTCGCTTCCACAACCGGTGCTTCGACCGGAGCCGATTCCAGGGTGGCGGCAGTAGCGCGTTCGGCTTGCTCGTTGGCCTGTGCTTCAGCTGGAGCGCTGATCACGGTGCTGGCAACGGCTGCAGTAACAGCCAGGCCAGCGGCCAGGTCGGACGTGCTTGGCGCTTCATTGCTCTCGCCGGCGTCGGACTCATCCGAACCTTCGATCACGTTACCGTTGGCGTCACGCTGACGCTCGCGACGGTTGCTGCGACGACGCTGGCCACGGGAGCGGCGGCGTGGGCGATCGCCTTCGGCGCCTTCCTGACCGTCTTCCTGCAGTTGCTCTTCGTTGCCGGTCAGCTCTTCTTCAGCAACGGCAGCCGCTTGTTCGGCACGTGGTTGACGTTCTTCACGTGGTGGACGTGGAGCACGTTCTTCCCGTGGCGGACGGGCCGGGCGCTCTTCAGTGGCTGCGGTTGCGGTTGCGGTTGCAGTAGCGGCAGCGGTAGCGGCAGCGGCAGGAGCGACAGCATCCAGAGGCTCGCGCAGTTCACGCACACGCTCTTCACGCTCGCCACGTGGCTTGCGATCTTCACGTGGGGCGCGGGGTGCACGTTCTTCACGTGGCGGGCGTGGTACGCGTTCTTCGCGGGCGACTACCGGGGTTTCTTCGCGGGTCTCGCGAGGCTCGCGTACTTCCCGTGGCTGGCGCTCTTCGCGGGGCTCGCGGGGGGCGCGCTCCTCACGGGGGGCGCGTTCTTCACGCGGCTTGCGCTCTTCATCGCGGCGACCGTTACGGTTGCGGCTCTGCTGGCGGCCGTTGCGACGCTCTTCGTTGCTACGGGCCGGGCGTTCGGTGGCAGCCGGTTTTTCGACCACGGCAGGAGCCACAGGCTCTTCCTTGGTAGCGAACAGGCTGACCAGCGACTTCACCAGGCCTTTGAACAGGCTTGGCTCTGGTGCGGCCACCGGTGCGGCGACCGGAGCGGCGACGACTTCGGTTGGAACCGGAGCGTTGGCGCGGGCCGGAGCCGTCTTGACCGCAGCTTCCTGGCGAACCAGGGTGCGGGTCGCGGCAGCTGGCTGCACTTCTTCCACTTCGGCAGCGGCAGCGGCGATTTCGTAGCTGGACTGGTTGATCGCGGCTTCCGGGCTGTCATCACGCAGGCGCTGCACTTCGAAGTGTGGCGTCTCGAGGTGATCGTTCGGCAGGATGACGATGCGGGCACGGGTGCGCAGTTCGATCTTGGTGATCGAGTTGCGTTTTTCGTTGAGCAGGAACGCGGCCACCGGGATCGGCACTTGTGCACGAACTTCGGCGGTACGGTCTTTCAGGGCTTCTTCTTCGATCAGGCGCAGGATCGCCAGGGACAGCGATTCAACGTCACGGATGATGCCGGTACCGTTGCAACGCGGGCAAACGATGCCGCTGCTTTCGCCCAGGGATGGACGCAGGCGCTGACGGGACATTTCCAGCAGGCCGAAGCGCGAGATGCGACCGACTTGCACGCGAGCGCGGTCGGCTTCCAGGCATTCGCGGACTTTCTCTTCCACGGCGCGCTGGTTCTTGGCAGGGGTCATGTCGATGAAGTCGATGACGATCAGGCCGCCGATGTCGCGCAGGCGCAACTGACGGGCGATTTCTTCGGCAGCTTCAAGGTTGGTCTGCAGGGCGGTTTCTTCGATATCGCTGCCCTTGGTGGCGCGTGCCGAGTTGATGTCGATGGACACCAGGGCTTCGGTCGGGTCGATAACGATGGAACCACCGGAAGGCAGTTCGACCACGCGCTGGAAGGCGGTTTCGATCTGGCTTTCGATCTGGAAGCGGTTGAACAGCGGAACGCTGTCTTCGTACAGCTTGATCTTGCTGGCGTACTGCGGCATCACCTGGCGGATGAAGGTCAGGGCTTCGTCCTGGGCTTCAACGCTGTCGATCAGCACTTCGCCGATGTCCTGGCGCAGGTAATCGCGGATCGCGCGGATGATCACATTGCTTTCCTGGTAGATCAGGAACGGCGCGGAACGATCCAGCGAGGCTTCTTTGATGGCGGTCCAGAGTTGCAGCAGGTAATCGAGGTCCCACTGCATTTCTTCGCTGCTGCGGCCCAGGCCGGCAGTGCGCACGATCAGGCCCATGTCGGCCGGGGCAACCAGGCCATTGAGGGCTTCACGCAGTTCGTTGCGCTCTTCACCTTCGATGCGACGGGAAATACCGCCGGCACGCGGGTTGTTCGGCATCAGGACCAGGTAACGACCGGCCAGGCTGATGAAGGTGGTCAGGGCTGCGCCCTTGTTGCCACGTTCTTCTTTTTCGACCTGAACGATGACTTCCTGGCCTTCGCTCAGGACGTCCTTGATGTTGACGCGGCCTTCGGGGGTTTTCTTGAAGTATTCGCGGGAGATTTCTTTGAGTGGCAGGAAGCCGTGGCGCTCAGAGCCGAAATCGACAAAGGCAGCCTCAAGGCTTGGTTCGATGCGAGTAATCCGGCCTTTATAGATGTTGGCCTTCTTCTGCTCGCGTGCACCGGATTCGATGTCCAGGTCGTAGAGGCGTTGGCCATCTACCAGTGCAACACGCAACTCTTCGGGTTGAGTTGCGTTAATCAGCATTCTTTTCATGTAGTACCGTCGGTTTCCGGGCTGCCGGAAACGGCGTTCGGCACACACGACTTCTCATGGTCGGTGTCAGGTGCGTCGGGAGTGGTTGGCCATTCCCGTGTCCAGCGATGTCCGGCCAATGTGGGCCTTCGTCGCGACGTACGCGTCCTGCTTGCTGTGGCTACTTAAGCACTCAGTCAGGAGGAGGAATCAACCGGCGGCTGTGGACGAGATGAAGCGTCTTGATAAAGCCTATTGCTACACAGGCCAGCGGTTGTGCATCTCCACCCTACACGTATCCCTGATAATTCGGGTGCTGCCGCGCGCAGAATCCGCAGCGGGTTGGCATTTACCGTGAGCTCCGAAAGGGGAGGTCACGCATCATGGCTAATTTAGGCGTTGTTTCCGAAGCATTCGCTCGGGGTCATTCGCAGCTGACTGCACTTTGTGAACTGGCCATGAATATTCACTCGCAAGACGAGTCAAAACTCTGTTCTGCGGCTTGATTCAGGCCTCATGTCACCTGCGCTTGTTACACCTGCAAACTCCACCGTTACGTAGCGAAAGCCCCGTAGGACGGCCTCGCGTCCTGGTGAATTGCGTTGGTCAGGGCCGGTTTTTGACCGTTGGTCCGCTGTCCAGGCCGCTTTTGGCGGCGTTCGCGACTATAGCAGCAATGATTAAGTGCTTCAATTCCATAAAAAATTGTTATCATCCGCGCCATGACGACGACTACCCCCCCGACTCCAGGCGTACAACTGCTTGAGGTCTCGCCGGAATATGCCGGCCAACGTATTGACAATTTCCTTCTCGCTCGGCTCAAAGGCGTGCCCAAGACCTTGATTTACCGCATTTTGCGCAAAGGCGAAGTGCGAGTGAACAAAGGCCGGATCAAGCCCGAATACAAGCTGCAGGCGGGCGATATCGTGCGCGTGCCACCTGTTCGCGTGCCAGAGCGCGACGAACCGGTGCCGCTGGCCCAGGGGCTGCTGCAGCGCCTGGAGGCCTCGATTGTCTTCGAAGACAAGGCCCTGATCGTGATCAACAAGCCCGCCGGCATTGCGGTTCACGGCGGTAGCGGCCTGACGTTCGGCGTGATCGAAGCCTTTCGTCAGTTGCGCCCCGATTGCAAGGAGCTCGAGCTGGTTCACCGTCTCGACCGTGATACCTCCGGCCTGTTGATGATCGCCAAGAAGCGCAGCATGTTGCGTCACTTGCACACCGCGTTGCGCGGTGATGGCGTCGACAAGCGCTACATGGCGCTGGTGCGCGGCAACTGGGCCAGCTCGATCAAGCAAATCCGCGCGCCGCTGGGCAAGAGCAACCTGCGCTCCGGCGAGCGCATGGTCGAGGTCGACGAGGAGGAGGGCAAGGAGTCCGTGACCGTGTTCAAGGTCCTGCGCCGCTTCGGCGACTTCGCCACCCTGATCGAAGCCAAGCCGATTACCGGCCGCACTCACCAGATCCGTGTCCACACCCTGCACGCGGGGCATTGCATTGCTGGTGACACTAAATATGGTGAGGAAGGTTTCAGCAAGGAAATCCGCGATCTGGGCGGAAAGCGCCTGTTCCTGCATGCCTACATGCTGACCGTGCCGCTGCCCGATGGCGGCGAGCTGAAGTTGCAGGCCCCGGTCGACGAGATGTGGGCCAAGACCGTGGAGCGATTGAGTGCGCCCATCTGATTACAAACTGCTGATTTTCGATTGGGACGGCACATTGGCCGATTCCATTGGTCGGATTGTCGAGGCGATGCATGTGGCATCGCAGCGGTCCGGGTTTGCGCAGTGCGATGACTTTGCCGTCAAGGGCATCATCGGCCTGGGGCTGCCGGAGGCGATCCGTACCCTGTATCCCGAGATTGGCGATGCCGAGCTGATTGCCTTTCGCCAGCACTACGCCGACCACTACATCGCCTCGGAGGCGGAACCTTCGCCCCTGTTCGAGGGCGTGGTGGAATCGCTCGAGGCCTTTCGTGCCGAGGGTTATCACCTGGCCGTGGCTACGGGCAAGGCCCGACGCGGGCTGGATAGGGTGCTGAAGTCGCACGGTTGGGAAGATTACTTCGATATCACCCGTGCCGCCGACGAGACGGCCAGCAAGCCCCATCCGTTGATGCTGGAGCAGATACTGGCCCATTGTAAGGTCTGTGCGGGTCAGGCGCTGATGGTTGGCGATTCATCCTTCGATCTGCAGATGGCCCGCAATGCCGGCATGGATTCGGTGGCGGTCAGCTACGGCGCGCAGTCGATCGACGCGCTGAAACTCTACGAGCCGCGACTGACCATCGATCGTTTTGAACAATTGCACGCCTGGCTGGGTCAGCGGGCTTAATACGTTATTGCTGGGGTAGATGGCATGGCCGACGAATGGAAAGCGCCCGCCAAGGCGAGCGCAGAGAACGGTGACGAAAAAAGCTGGAAGCTGCTGGAAAAGACCCTGCTGGCCAGCGTGCAGGAGCAGCGTCGCTCCCGGCGCTGGGGAATTTTCTTCAAGCTGCTGACCTTCGTGTACCTGTTTGTCGCATTGGCGCTGTTTACGCCGCTGATGGACATGGAGAAGGTCGCCACCCGCAGTGGCAACTACACCGCGCTGATCGACATCACCGGCGTGATCGCCGACAAGGAGCCGGCCAGCGCCGACAATGTCGTGGGCAGCCTGCGGGCCGCCTTCGAAGACGAAAAGGTCAAGGGTGTCATTCTGCGCATCAACAGCCCTGGTGGCA
The DNA here is from genome assembly GCF_028823535.1 of Pseudomonas serbica. Classification (GTDB taxonomy): domain Bacteria; phylum Pseudomonadota; class Gammaproteobacteria; order Pseudomonadales; family Pseudomonadaceae; genus Aquipseudomonas; species Aquipseudomonas serbica. Next base: position 6,060 of record NZ_JAQIYM010000011.1, read on the forward strand.
GTCCAGTGCAGTCGGGCTACGTCTATGATGAAATCCGCCGCCTGCGTGGCCTGCATCCCGACACGAAGCTCTATGCAGTGATTTCCGACCTGGGCGCATCCGGTGCGTATTACATTGCCAGTGCCGCGGACCAGATCTATGCCGACAAGGCGAGCCTGGTGGGTTCCATCGGGGTCACGGCGGCCGGATACGGTTTTGTCGGCACCATGGAGAAGCTGGGTGTGGAACGTCGTACCTACACCTCGGGTGAGCACAAGTCGTTCCTCGATCCTTTCCAGCCGCAGAAGCCCGAAGAAACGGCGTTCTGGCAGGGCGTGCTCGATACCACTCACAAGCAGTTCATCAACAGCGTCAAGCAGGGTCGTGGCGATCGCCTGAAAGACAAGGAGCATCCGGAGCTGTTCTCCGGGCTGGTCTGGTCGGGTGAGCAGGCGCTGCCGCTGGGGTTGATCGATGGTCTGGGTAATGCCAGCTCGGTGGCGCGCGATGTGATCGGTGAGAAAGAACTGGTGGATTTCACCGTTCAGGAATCGCCGTTCGACCGCTTCTCGAAAAAGCTCGGTGCCAGCGTGGCTGAGCATTTGGCGATGTGGATGGGGTTTAACGGTCCGTCGTTGCGTTAATTCGATTTAAAGATCAAAAGATCGCAGCCTTCGGCAGCTCCTATAGGGTTCGCGTCATTGGACGTCGAGCGTGTAGGAGTTGCCGCAGGCTGCGATCTCTTGCTTTCAAGGGACCTGCACGCCCTCGACCAGCAGCATGTCCACCAGGCGAATCAACGGCAGGCCGACCAGGCTGGTGGCGTCAGGGCCTTCGGTGCCTTGAAACAGGCTAACGCCCAAACCCTCGGCCTTGAAGCTGCCAGCGCAATCGTAGGGTTGCTCGGCGCGCAGGTAGCGTTCGATGCGTTCGTCGTCGAGTGTGCGCATGTGCACCGTGAACGGCACGCAGTCGACCTGGCAATGGCCGGTCTGGCTGTTCAGCAGGGCCAGGCCGGTCAGGAATGTCACGCTGGCGCCGCTGGAAGCTTGCAGTTGCTCGCGGGCCTTTTCGAAGGTATGGGGCTTGCCGATGATCCGCTCGCCTAGCACCGCGACCTGGTCGGAGCCGATAATCAGATGAGCGGTATGGCTGTCGGCCAGTGCGCGCGCTTTCTGTTCGGCGAGGCGTTTGACCAGCTCAACGGCGGATTCTTCGGGGCGATGACTTTCGTCGATATCCGGCGAGCTGCAGCTGAATGGCAGCTGCAGGCGGGCCAGCAAATCCCGGCGATAGACCGAGCTGGAAGCAAGTAATAAAGGCAGCATGCGCAACTCCAAATGACTGGCTCGAATTCTAGCGGGGCTTCCAAGTGACGGACAGGGCTGAATTTCCTTTGACATGGGCGGGTGCATCCCTATAATGCTGCGCCTATGTTGAATGACCCGATTCCACCTCACGTTGACCCGCGCAAATTGGCTGATCGTGGCACCACCCTCCAAGGTGAAATGCTGCTGGCCGATTTGAAGAGACTCTGCGACCCGCTTTCCGACAATGTCGGTACGGTGCAGGCTAAATTCGTTTTTGAACGAGATGAACGTAAATCTGTGGTCATCCACAGCTTTATCGACACTGAAGTCAAAATGGTTTGCCAGCGTTGTCTTGAGCTGGTCACCCTGCCGATCCATAGCGAATGCAGTTACGCTGTGGTGAAGGAGGGTGCGAATACCCAGTCGTTGCCGAAAGGTTATGACGTGCTGGAACTGGGCGAAGATCCATTGGATCTGCAGTCACTGATCGAGGAGGAGCTTCTGCTCGCCTTGCCCATTGTGCCTGCTCATCATCCGGAAGAATGCCAGCAGCCGGCGGGAGCAGATGAGCCCGAACCGAGCGAGGACGAGGTAACGCGGTCCAACCCGTTCAGTGTATTGGCGCAGTTAAAGCGTGACCCAAACGTTTAGGAGTTAATCAATTATGGCTGTTCAGCAGAACAAAAAATCCCGCTCTGCCCGTGACATGCGCCGTTCGCACGACGCTCTCGAGGCTAGCACCCTGTCTGTAGAAAAAACCACTGGTGAAGTTCACCTGCGTCACCACGTATCGCCAGAAGGCGTATACCGTGGCCGTAAAGTGATCGACAAGGGCGCTGACGAGTAATCACTTGTCCGCTCAAGTCATCGCGATTGACGCAATGGGCGGGGACTTCGGTCCCCGCAGCATTGTCCAGGCCAGCCTTGCTTGCCTGTCTGCCACACCCTCGCTGCACCTGACCCTCGTCGGTCAACCCTCCCTCCTTGAAGAATTGATCGCTGGCCAATCGGCTGTGGATCGCGCGCGCCTGTCGATTACTCCGGCGTCCGAAGTTATTGCCATGGACGAGAAGCCCGCCCAGGCCCTGCGCGGCAAACCCGATTCCTCGATGCGCGTGGCCCTCGAGTTGCTGCGCGACGGCAAGGTCCAGGCCTGCGTCAGTGCCGGTAATACCGGAGCGCTGATGGCGTTGTCGCGATTTGTGCTCAAGACCCTGCCGGGTATCGATCGGCCCGCCATGGTAGCGGCGATCCCGACGCAGAAAGGTTATTGCCAGTTACTCGACCTGGGCGCCAACGTCGATTGCAGTGCCGAACATTTGCTGCAGTTTGCAGTGATGGGTTCCGTCGCGGCGGAGACCCTGGGCATCGTGCGTCCGCGTGTGGCCTTGCTGAACATCGGCACCGAGGACATCAAGGGCAATCAGCAGGTCAAGCTGGCTGCAACCCTGTTGCAGAGTGCCCGTGGCATCAACTACATCGGTTTTGTCGAAGGGGACGGGTTGTACCGTGGCGAAGCGGACGTCGTGGTCTGCGATGGTTTCGTCGGCAACATCCTGCTCAAGTCCAGCGAGGGGCTGGCCACCATGATTGCCGGGCGCATCGAGGCGTTATTCAGGCAGAGCCTGCCGGCACGTATGGTCGGTGCCTTGGCCTTGCCACTGATGAAGCGTCTGCAGGCCGACCTGGCGCCTGCGCGACATAACGGTGCGAGCTTCCTCGGTTTGCAGGGCATTGTCGTAAAGAGTCACGGTTCTGCAGGGGTCCAGGGCTTTCAAAGTGCCATTTCCCGTGCTCTGATCGAGATCCAGGAAAACCTGCCGGAACGCATCCACGGTCGTCTGGAGGATTTGTTGCTTTAGGCGTTTTCGTCGGACAATGCTTAAATGTGACCGCTTGGGCCAATTGGCCATCCAACTGTCAGTTTCTTGCGTCCCCCGAGCGGGACGCCAATTCTCCGACGACCAGATCATTAGGGGCTTGTTACATGTCTGCTTCCCTCGCATTCGTCTTTCCGGGACAGGGTTCGCAGTCCCTCGGCATGCTGGCCGAGTTGGGCGCGCAACACCCGGTCGTCCTCGACACATTCAAAGAAGCTTCCGATGCCCTCGGTTACGACCTGTGGGCACTGACCCAGCAAGGGCCGGAAGAGCAACTCAACCAGACCGATAAAACCCAGCCGGCAATTCTGACCGCTTCGATCGCGCTGTGGCGTCTGTGGCTGGCTGAAGGCGGCGCGCGTCCGGCTTATGTGGCCGGTCATAGCCTGGGCGAATACAGCGCTCTGGTAGCGGCTGGCAGCTTGAGCCTGGCGGATGCGGTGAAGCTCGTCGAGCGCCGTGGCCAACTGATGCAGGAAGCGGTGCCAGCCGGGCAGGGCGGCATGGCTGCCATTCTCGGCCTGGAAGACGCCGACGTACTGGCAGCCTGTGCCGAAGCCGCGCAGGGCGAAGTCGTCAGTGCGGTCAACTTCAACTCTCCGGGCCAAGTGGTCATCGCCGGTGCCAAGGCTGCGGTCGAGCGTGCCATCGAAGGCTGCAAGGCCCGTGGCGCCAAGCGCGCCATGCCGTTGCCGGTGAGCGTGCCGTCGCACTGCGAACTGATGCGCCCAGCGGCCGAGCGCTTCGCCGAATCGATCGCTGCGATCGATTGGCAGGCCCCGCAGATCCCGGTTGTACAGAACGTCAGCGCCCAGGTGCCGGCGGATCTGGAAACGCTCAAGCGTGATCTGCTCGAGCAACTGTACAAGCCAGTACGCTGGGTAGAATCCGTGCAGACCCTGGCCGCCAAAGGCGCGACCAATCTGGTCGAATGCGGCCCGGGTAAAGTACTGGCCGGTCTGAACAAGCGCTGCGCCGAAGGCGTATCGACTTCCAATCTCAACACCCCAGACGCTTTCGCTGCCGCCCGTGCAGCGCTGGCCTGAATCAGGAGAAGCTTGCATGAGTCTGCAAGGTAAAGTTGCACTGGTCACCGGCGCGAGCCGCGGTATCGGCCAGGCCATCGCCCTGGAACTGGGTCGTCAGGGCGCCATCGTTGTCGGCACCGCGACCTCCGCCTCGGGTGCCGAGCGCATTGCCGCCACCCTGAAGGAAAACGGCATTCAGGGCACTGGCCTTGAGCTCAACGTCACCAGCGACGAGTCCGTGGCGGCTGTCCTGGCAAGCATCCAGGCGCAATTCGGTGCACCGGCGATCCTGGTCAACAATGCCGGCATCACCCGCGATAACCTGATGATGCGCATGAAAGACGACGAGTGGCATGACGTGGTCGATACCAACCTGAACAGTCTGTTCCGCCTGTCCAAGGGCGTTTTGCGCGGTATGACCAAGGCTCGTTGGGGACGAATTATCAGTATTGGCTCGGTAGTGGGTGCCATGGGCAACGCAGGCCAAGTAAACTACGCTGCCGCCAAGGCCGGCCTGGAAGGTTTCAGCCGCTCTCTGGCGCGTGAAGTCGGTTCGCGTTCGATTACGGTAAACTCGGTGACCCCTGGGTTCATCGATACCGATATGACCCGCGAACTGCCCGAGGCACAGCGTGAAGCCTTGCAGACGCAGATTCCGCTGGGTCGTCTGGGGCAAGCTCAAGAGATCGCGTCTGTGGTCGCTTTTCTTGCGTCGGACGGTGCGGCTTACGTTACTGGGGCTACAATCCCGGTGAACGGCGGGATGTACATGAGTTAAATGTGACGGATCGTTTCAAAAAAATGTCATACGAGCTGTCTAAAATCCGTTATAAAGCTGCAATCTATTTATAGGCAGCGGGTCACCGGGTTTGAGGAGTGAAGCTTTCAGTTGAAAAGCTGAAAAGTCTTTCTATACACTTACCCACTGGCCAGCTGCCTGAATTTGTCCATTAGGAGTGAAAACAAGGTATGAGCACCATCGAAGAGCGCGTCAAGAAAATCGTTGCCGAGCAACTGGGCGTTAAAGAAGAAGAAGTTGTCAACACTGCTTCCTTCGTTGAAGACCTGGGTGCTGACTCCCTTGACACCGTTGAGCTGGTGATGGCTCTGGAAGAGGAATTCGAGACCGAAATCCCTGACGAAGAAGCTGAGAAGATCACTACTGTACAAGCTGCAATCGACTACGTTACCAGCCACCAGGCGTAATAGTTTGTAATCGTTGCTCGCTGTCATGGAAAAACCGCACTGCCATCATGGCGTGCGGTTTTTTCTTTAGGCCTGATGCAAAGTCGTCATTTGAAAAAAGGAGAGTGCTGTGTCGCGTAGACGCGTCGTAGTCACCGGTATGGGTATGTTGTCGCCACTGGGCACGGATGTGCCGAGCAGCTGGCAGGGCATTCTGGCTGGCCGCAGTGGCATTGGTCTGATCGAACACACCGACCTTTCTGCCTATTCCACCCGTTTTGGCGGCTCGGTAAAGGGCTTCAATGTCGAGGAATACCTGTCGCTCAAGGAAGCGCGCAAGCTCGACCTGTTCATTCAGTACGGTCTGGCCGCAGGTTTTCAGGCAGTGCGCAATGCCGGCCTGGAAGTGACCGACGCCAACCGCGAGCGCATTGGCGTGGCCATGGGTTCGGGTATCGGTGGACTGACCAACATCGAAGAAACCAGTCGCACCTTGCATGAGACCGGCCCGCGACGGATTTCTCCGTTCTTCGTGCCTGGTTCCATCATCAACATGATTTCCGGCTTCCTGTCCATCCACCTCGGGGCACAGGGGCCTAACTACGCCATCGCCACGGCGTGTACTACCGGTACGCACTGCATCGGCATGGCTGCACGCAACATCATGTACGACGAAGCCGACGTGATGATCGCCGGCGGCGCCGAAATGGCCGCCTGCGGCCTGGGTATGGGCGGTTTTGGTGCCTCCCGCGCACTGTCGACCCGCAACGACGAGCCGACCCGCGCCAGTCGTCCATGGGACAAGGGCCGTGATGGCTTCGTATTGTCCAATGGCGCCGGTGCACTGGTTCTTGAAGAACTGGAACACGCCAAGGCCCGTGGCGCGACCATCTATGCCGAACTGATCGGTTTCGGTACCAGTGGCGACGCTTACCACATGACTTCGCCACCCGCCGACGGTGCCGGTGCTGCTCGCTGCATTACCAATGCGCTGCGTGACGCCAGAATCAATGGCGATCAAGTGCAGTACATCAATGCCCACGGCACCTCGACGCCGGCGGGTGACCTCGCCGAGGTCAATGCGATCAAGTCGGTGTTCGGCGAGCACGCCTACAAGATGGCCGTCAGTTCGACCAAGTCGATGACCGGGCACTTGCTGGGTGCGGCGGGCGCGGTCGAAGCCATCTTCAGCGTGTTGGCAATCAACAGCCAGGTGGCGCCACCGACCATCAACCTCGATGAGCCGGACGAAGGCTGCGATCTCGACTTCGTGCCGCACACAGCGCGCAACATGGATATCGATGTGGTCCTGTCCAACTCCTTCGGTTTTGGCGGTACCAACGGCTCGCTGGTGTTCCGCCGGTTTGCAGGCTGATGGACAGCTGGGTCGACGGTCAGCCGGCTGACGCATTGTCGCTGAAGGATCGCGGCCTGGCTTATGGCGACGGTCTGTTCGAGACCATCGCCGTGCGCAATGGGCAACCGCTGTTGCTGGACCGGCATTTGTCGCGTCTGGCACAGGGTTGCTCGCGCCTGGCAATCTACGTCGACCCCGAGCAGATCCACAACGAGCTGCTGGCCTACGCGAATGCTTTGGGCGAGGGCGTGCTCAAGCTCATCGTGACCCGTGGCGATGGCCTGCGCGGTTATGCGCCTGATCCCAAGGCCCACGCCCGGCGCATCCTGCAGGGTAATCCTGCCGCTGCCTATCCTGCTGTCCATGGCGAGCAGGGCGTGCGTCTGTTCCCTTGCACCACGCGACTTTCCAGGCAGCCGCTGCTGGCGGGGCTCAAGCACCTCAATCGCCTTGAACAGGTCATTGCCCGCGCCGAATGGCAAGACACCGAGCACGCCGAAGGCTTGATGCTCGATCAGGCCGGTCGGGTGATCGAGGGTGTGTTCAGCAACCTGTTCCTGGTGCGCAATGGCGTGCTGGTCACCGCCGATCTCAAGCGTTGCGGCGTGGCAGGGGTGATGCGAGCCGAATTATTGTTTCAAGCCGAGTCGTTGGGTATTCCCACGCAAATCACCGATATCCCTCTCGAACAGCTGCAGTGGGCCGATGAAGTCTTTGTCTGCAACAGCGTGTATGGCATTTGGCCGGTGCGCGCCTATGCAGCACTGAGCTGGCCGGTTGGGCCGCTCACCCGTAAACTCCAAACCATTGCCCGCGCGCTACTGGATGCTTGATACGTGAGACGTAAACTCTTGCTGCTGCTGGAAACCGGACTGGTTCTGGCGGGGCTGACGTTAGGTGCTTCTGCCTGGAAAATTCATTCGGCACTGGTGCAACCGCTGAATATCACACAGGAAGAACTGCTTGAGGTGCCCAAGGGCACCACCCCGAACCGCACTTTCCTGCGCATGGAAGCCGATGGCGTCATCAAGGACGCCTTCTGGCTGCGCGTCTATTGGCGTTTCAATTTGCCTAAACAGCCGCTGCACAGTGGTGAGTACCGCATGACGCCTGGCATGACCGTCGAAGGCCTGATCGACCTGTGGAAGCGCGGGGAAATGGTGCAGTACAGCCTGACCCTGGTCGAAGGCTGGAATTTCCACCAGGTCCGTGCGGCCCTGGCCAAGGAAGAAAAACTTGAGCAAACCCTGAACGGTTTGAGCGACAGTCAGGTCATGGAAAAGATCGGTCATGGCGGGATTTTTCCTGAAGGGCGATTCTTTCCCGACACTTACCGCTTCGTACGGGGCATGACCGACACCGAGCTGCTGAAAACCGCTTACGACCGCCTCGACGAAGTGCTGGCCAAGGAGTGGAACCAGCGCGCAGCCGACCTGCCTTATTCCGGGCCCTATCAAGCCCTGATCATGGCCTCGCTGGTGGAGAAGGAAACTGGTGTGCCGCAGGAGCGTGGGCAGATAGCCGGCGTGTTTGTGCGGCGCATGGCGATCGGCATGTTGCTGCAAACAGACCCGACGGTGATCTATGGCCTGGGTGACCGTTACAACGGCAAGCTGACTCGCGCCCACCTCAAGGAAGCGACCCCCTACAACACCTACATGATTGCCGGCCTGCCGCCGACCCCGATTGCCATGGTCGGCCGTGAAGCCATCCACGCGGCACTCAATCCTGTGGAAGGCACCAGCCTTTACTTCGTGGCGCGCGGCGATGGCAGCCATGTGTTCTCCGATGACCTGGACGCGCACAACAACGCCGTGCGAGAGTTCCAGCTCAAGCGCCGTGCCGATTACCGCTCCAGTCCGGCACCGGTGACCACGCCAGAAACGCCCGAAACACCGGATACCCAGGCACAGCAAACCGAGACGGCGCAACCCGAGGCTAGCGATGCTCCTGAGGGCCAGCCCCCGGTCCCGGCGGCTTCGCCCTCCCCGGCGCCCGAGACGGCACCTGCAGTGCCAGAGCAAGAACCAGCGCCTGAAGCTGCACCGGATCCGCAACCAGGACCGAATGCTACAGCACCGCAAAGCACGCAATGAATCTGACTAAGGACTGCCTGTGACTGGCTTGTTTATTACGCTGGAAGGCCCGGAAGGCGCCGGCAAGAGCACCAATCGCGAATACCTGGCCGAGCGCCTGCGCGCTGCCGGTATCGAGGTGGTGCTGACCCGCGAACCGGGTGGTACGCCACTGGCCGAACGCATCCGCGAAGTGCTGTTGGCGCCGGTCGATGAAGTCATGAATCCGGACACCGAGTTGTTGCTGGTATTCGCCGCGCGTGCCCAGCACCTGGCCGAAGTCATTCGTCCGGCGCTGGCCCGTGGTGCGGTGGTGTTGTGTGATCGTTTCACCGATTCCACCTATGCCTATCAGGGCGGAGGCCGCGGCCTGTCCCTGGAACGTATCGCGGCGCTGGAAAACTTTGTCCAGGGCGACCTGCGACCCGACCTGACGCTGATCTTCGACCTGCCGGTGGAAGTGGGCCTGGCGCGCGCCAGTGCCCGCGGGCGCCTGGATCGTTTTGAACTGGAAGGCCGGACCTTTTTCGATGCCGTGCGCGGTGCTTTCCTAAAGCGCGCGGCAGAACAGCCTGCGCGTTACGTGCTGATCGACGCCGCACAGCCGTTGGCGCAGGTCCAGCAATCCCTTGATGCCTTGCTGCCACGCCTGTTGGAGTTGAGCCGTGGCTGAAGCCTACCCGTGGCAGGACAGTCTCTGGCAGCAGCTGGCCGGTCGTGCGCAACACGCCCATGCCTATCTGCTTCATGGCCCGGCCGGGATCGGCAAGCGGGCGTTGGCCGAACGCCTGATGGCCAGCCTGCTATGCCAGCGTCCGACCGCGCAGGGCGCTTGTGGCGAATGCAAATCGTGCCTGTTGCTCAAGGCCGGCAGTCATCCCGACAACTACATCCTGGAGCCGGAGGAAGCCGACAAGGCGATCAAGGTCGACCAGGTGCGCGACCTGGTCAGTTTCGTGGTGCAGACCGCACAGTTGGGTGGACGCAAGGTGGTGCTGATCGAGCCGGTCGAGTCGATGAACATCAACGCCGCCAACGCTTTGCTCAAAAGCCTCGAGGAGCCGTCCGGCGACACCGTGTTGCTGTTGGTCAGCCACCAGCCCAGCCGTCTGTTGCCGACCATCAAGAGCCGCTGCGTGCAGCAAGCCTGCCCGCTGCCGGGCGAGGCCATGAGCCTGGACTGGCTGGCCAAGGCCTTGCCGGAGTGTTCGCAGGAAGAACGCGTCGAATTGCTGACCCTGGCCGCCGGTTCGCCGCTGGCCGCCGTCAACCTGCAGGCCCAGGGCGTGCGTGAGCAGCGCGCGCAAGTGGTCGATGGGGTGAAGAAATTGCTCAAGCAGCAACAATCGCCGACACAGCTGGCCGAGGGCTGGAATGCGATTCCGTTGTTGCTGCTGTTCGACTGGTTCTGTGACTGGTCGAGCCTGATCCTGCGCTATCAGCTGACCCAGGATGAAGAAGGCCTGGGGCTGATGGACATGCGCAAGGTGATTCAGTACCTGGCGCAAAAAACCACTCAGGATAAGGTCCTGAACATCCAGGACTGGATCCTTGCCCAACGCCAGAAAGTGTTGAGCAAAGCCAACCTCAACCGGGTGCTGTTGCTGGAAGCGCTGCTGGTGCAATGGGCGACTTTGCCTACCCAGAGATAACCCTCTGCGCCTAAACTCCAAGTCACAGGCAATCCGACTGTCCCACTCATACGATGTAGTTGCAGCCCATTTATGCTCGTAGATTCCCATTGTCACCTTGATCGCCTCGACCTCGCCGCCCATGACGGCTCGCTGGATGCCGCCCTGGAGGCGGCCCGCCAGCGTGGGGTAGGGCACTTTCTGTGTATCGGTGTCAGCGCCGACAACGCGGCCGATGTCAAAGCCCTGGCCGAGCGCTACGACGATGTCGATTGCTCGGTCGGCGTGCATCCGCTGGACGTGCAGCCGGGTGCGGCGCCTGCGCTGGATTGGCTGTTGCACGAGCTCAACCATCCGCGCGTGGTGGCGATCGGTGAAACCGGCCTGGATTATCACTACGAACCGGAAGCGGCAGCGTTGCAGCAGCAATCCTTCAGGTTGCACCTGCAAGCGGCCCAGCAGACCGGCAAGCCGGTGATCATCCATACCCGCGGTGCCCGCGCCGATACCTTGAACCTGCTGCGTGAAGCGGCGCTGCCCCAGGCGGGCGTACTGCACTGTTTCACCGAAGACTGGGACATGGCGAAAGCCGCGCTGGACATGGGTTACTACATTTCCCTGTCCGGGATTGTCACATTCCGCAATGCCGACGCATTGCGCGACGTGGCGAGCAAGGTGCCAGCCGACCGTTTGCTGGTGGAAACCGACTCACCGTACCTGGCGCCGATCCCGTATCGCGGCAAGCCGAACCTGCCGCAGTACGTTCGTGAAGTAGCGGAATTTCTGGCAATGTTGCGGGGTGAGGCTTACGAGCGATTTGCCGAGCAGACCACCGAGAACTTCAAGCGATTGTTCCCGTTGGCGCATGTGAAAGGTTAAATCGCAGGCAAAAAAAACCCGGGTTCTGGGGGGTGAATCCGGGTTAAGACCATTAGGAGTAAAACAATGGCACGCGGTCCGTTGGTACCAATATCGGCGTGACACTTGGGGGAGATGCCCCGCCGACAGTTCAAGTATTGATCAGTATTTCGCACCGTCCAGTTTGTAGGCCGCGGTTTTTAAACAAATTTGGAATACGCACGCTTCAGAAGAGTTCTCATCAAAGGTCGATCTTGCGCGAAATCATCAAGAAACACAGATATGGTCGGATGATCCGTGCATTTTGGCGTAATTTAGGCATAATACGCGGCTTCGAATTTTGACCCCTACAGACCTTTCCTATGCATAAAGAACCTCGTAAGGTCCGTGAGTTTCGTCGCCGCGAGCAAGAAATTCTCGATACCGCGCTCAAGCTGTTCCTCGACCAGGGTGAAGACAGTGTCACCGTCGAGATGATCGCTGATGCTGTCGGTATCGGCAAAGGCACGATCTACAAGCACTTCAAGTCCAAGGCCGAGATCTATCTGCGCCTGATGCTCGACTATGAGCGCGATTTGAACGAGCTGTTGCATTCAGCCGATGTCGACAAGGACAAGGAAGCCCTGTCCCGCGCCTATTTCGAGTTCCGCATGCGCGACCCACAGCGTTACCGGTTGTTTGACCGCCTGGAAGAAAAGGTCGTCAAGGGCAACCAGGTGCCGGAGATGGTCGAGGAGCTGCACAAGATCCGCGCTTCGAACTTCGAACGCCTGACCTTGCTCATCAAGGGCCGGATCAGCGAAGGCAAGCTTGAAGACGTGCCGCCTTACTTCCATTACTGCGCATCCTGGGCGCTGGTGCATGGTGCCGTGGCGCTGTACCACTCGCCGTTCTGGAGCAATGTGCTGGAAGACCAGGAAGGCTTCTTCCAGTTCCTGATGGACATCGGCGTGCGCATGGGCAACAAGCGCAAACGCGACAGCGACACCCCGAGCAGCTGAGCCATTCAGCTGCCTTATTGCCCATGATTTCGCTACATGGAGCAGTACCGCAGGAATATACTCAGGCATAGGGCTTGCTAAAACTTGATTTGTGAGTCAAGTTTTACCAGCCCGTATATTCTTCGCCGGAGTCATCATGATCGTTGACCGTCAAGGCAGGCGTTTTCGCAATTTGCGAGTCAGCCTGACCTCAGCCTGCAATTACGCTTGTACCTACTGCGTGCCCAACGGCAAGCGGCTGGTGGCTGCGCAGGATGAATTGTCGGCCGAAGCCATGGCGCGCGGGGTGGCCTACCTCATCGAGGCGGCGGGCATCGAGCGCTTGCGCATCACGGGTGGCGAACCGCTGGTCAGTCCGAAACTCGAAGCCTTCATGGCCGCCGTCGGCCAGATGGGGCTGCAGGACATCAGCCTGACCACCAACGGGCAGCTGTTGGCGAAGAAGCTGCCGATCCTGGTCGACGCCGGCATTCGGCGCATCAACGTTTCCCTCGATACCCTGGACGCTTCTGCGTTTCGCGGCATTGCCCGTGGCGGCGACCTGGCGACAGTGCTCAGTGGCATGGACCAGGCCCGCGCCGCAGGCATGAAGGTCAAGGTCAACATGGTGCCGCTGCGCGGCCAGAACCTCGACCAGGTGATGCCACTGCTCGACTACTGCCTGGAGCGCGGCTATGAGCTGCGCTTCATTGAATTGATGCGCATGGGCCATCTGGCGAGCGACGCCAATGCGTTCCTGCAGCAGTTCGTCAGCCTGCAACAGCTGCTGAGCCTGATCGGCGAACGCTATGAGTATCTGCAGGCCGATGCGCCCGTCGATGCCACCGCCGTGCGCTACGAGATTCCGGGGCAGGGCCACTTCGGCGTGATCGCCAACGAAAGCGTTCCGTTCTGCCGCACCTGCTCGCGGTTGCGCCTGTCGTCCACTGGCTGGCTGCATGGCTGCCTGTCGTCGAGCAATCGCCACTATGTCGGCGATCTTCTGGACAAGCCGCGCCATCAAGCATTGCCGGCCTTGCAGCGGTTGCTGGTCAAGGCGTTGGGCGATAAGCAGGAAGTGGCGTTTTCCGGTGGTGCCACGGTCATGAAGATTATTGGCGGCTGAGCTGGCGCAAAAGCTGCATCCCACGGCCATTCGCCGGTTTTCCGTCACCGGCCTCTGGAGGATAGGATGCGTAGCCTGGTTTTGCTGCTGGCCATTTTGGCGCTCGGTGGCTGCATGAATGTCAGCGACATGGCCGAAGGGACTCGCTACCACATGAGCGACGCCGGCCTGCTGGACCACAGCGACAGTCGCCGGGTAAACAACCTGCGCATTCAGCCGGACTCCTTCGTCTACATTGCCCAGGGCGCCTTCATGCCGCCTGGCAGTGCCGTCTACCCGCGTCCCAACGTAATCGCCGAAGTCGCCTTCGATGGTTTCGTCGAATACTTCCCGATGGTCCGCCGCGCCCGCACACCGCAAGGTCTTGACCAGGCCATGGGCGAAGCCCGTGCCGTGGGGGCCCATTACCTGCTCTATACCCGTTTCGCCAAGTCCGACGACCGCATCGGCAACTCGGATGAGTGGCTGGATCAGGAAGCCTTGGATCGCCTTGGTATCGACACCGGCGTGATTCAGATCATGTTGATCGAGACCAGCACCCAGTATTTGATTGATACTGCACGTATCAACAGTCGTGGTGGTCTCCTGACCTTCCACGACGAAAAACCCGAAGACCTGATGGGCCCGCCGCTGCAACAGTACGCGCGCAGCCTGCTGGGGCTCAGCGACCAGTAATATCAAGGAGAACGCCATGAGTGGCCCGCAAAAAGCCAACGACCTGCTGGGGCAAATCCCCAAGACCCAAGGCTTGCCCCCGGTCCACCTGTGGAATCCCGACTTCTGCGGCGACATCGACATGCGCATCGCCCGCGACGGCACCTGGTACTACCTGGGTACGCCGATCGGACGCAAGCCGATGGTCAAGCTGTTCTCCACCATCATTCGCCGCGACGGCGATGATTACTTCCTGATCACTCCCGTCGAGAAGGTCGGCATCAAGGTCGATGACGCGCCCTTTGTGGCGATTGCCGTGGAAGCGGAGGGCGAGGGTGAGGCGCAGGTTCTGCGCTTTACCACCAACGTCGATGAGATTGCAGAAGCCGGCACCGAGCATCCGATTCGCGTGGTCATCGATCCTGATACACAAGAACCGTCCCCCTACGTGCATGTGCGCACCAACCTCGAAGCGCTGATCCATCGCAATGTGTTTTATCAGCTGGTTGAGCTGGCGGTGAGTCGTGAGATCGAAGGTCAACGCTGGTTGGGAGTGTGGAGTGGCGGTGAGTTTTTCCGCATTGGTCTTGAACCCTGACACATCCCCCTGTGGGAGCGAGCCTGCTCGCGAAGGCGCCGGTTCAGTCGACCTTTTTATTGGGAGCAGGCTCGCTCCCACCGGTATTTTCATACGCTCATAAAAATCAATTTGACACCCAATCATATGATGATTAGCGTGGGCATCCATCGCGAAAGGCTTTGAGGTGTCCATGTCCAGCAGTTTTCATGCATCGACGGTCGATTGGCTGGGCTGCTGGATCGCTGCCGGGCAGGTCAGGCCGGGTGACTCGCTGAGAGTCGAAGCCGACCTTGGCGAACAACTGGGTGTCAGCCGCACGGTCATTCGCGAAGCCATCAAGACCCTGGTCGCCAAGGGCATGCTCGAAGTCGGGCCGAAAGTCGGCACGCGGGTGTTGCCGGTACGGCGCTGGAACCTCTTCGATCCGCAAGTCGTCGGCTGGCTGTCCCGCAGCGGGTTGCCGGAGAACTTCGTCGATGACTTGCTCGACCTGCGTCGCACCATCGAGCCGATGGCCGTGCGCTGGGCCTGCGAACGCGCAACCGCCGGACAACTCGACGCCATCCTGTTGGCCTATAACGCGCTGGAGCGGGCGGTGGACAGCGGCGTCGATTACAACCGAGCCGACCAGCTCTTCCACGAATGCATTCTCGCGGCCAGCCACAATCAATTCATCGAGCAAATGGTCCCGGCCCTGGGGGCGCTGCTGGCGGTGTGTTTCGAAGTGTCCGCCGCCGACCCGGACGAACTGCGCCGCACCTTGCCGATTCACAAGGACATGGCCGATGCCATCGCCGCCCGGGATACCGCGCGGGGTGTCTGGGCCTGCATGACTCTGATCGACAACGCGGACCTGGCGATCAAGCGCTACTACCCGCAAGTGATGGCCGATAAAAGGGCCAGCTGACATCGAAGAACCCGCATAAAAACAATAACAATGCAGGAGGTTTCATGGAGTGGACTGCCGTTACCGAACACCGGGCCCAGCTCGGCGAAGGTCCGTTCTGGGATGCGCCGACCCAGGCGCTGTATTGGGTGGACATCTCTGGCAAGCAGGTGCTGCGGTTGATCGGTGCCAACGTGCAGATCTGGCAGATGCCGGAGCATGTGTCCGCCTTCATTCCCTGCGAAAGCGGCGATGCGCTGGTGACCTTGAGCAGCGGCGTCTATCGGCTGGACCTGGACTCCCCGGGGTTGAAGCCTCGACTGAGGTTGTTCTGCGTCGCCGACCCGCAACCCGGCAACCGCGCCAACGAGGCCCGCTGCGATGCCTTGGGCAGGCTGTGGCTTGGCACCATGCAAAACAACATTGGCGAGCAGGGCGAAGACCTGCCTGTCGAACGCTGTTCCGGTGGCCTGTTCCGTGTTGACCGCGATGCGCGAGTGACGCCGCTGCTGCGTGGCCTGGGCATTCCCAACACGCTGCTGTGGAGTGATGACGCCACCACCGTATATTTCGGCGACAGCCTCAAAGGCACGTTGTACCGGCACTTCATTCGTACCGACGGCCACCTCGAACCGGCGCAGGCTTGGTTCGGCCCCCATACACGCGGCGGCCCGGACGGCTCGGCGATGGATGCCGAAGGTTTTATCTGGAATGCCCGATGGGACGGCAGTTGTCTGCTCAGGCTGACACCGGATGGCCAGGTCGATCGGGTCATCGAGCTGCCCGTCAGCCGTCCGACCAGTTGCGTGTTTGGCGACGCCGACCTGAAGACCCTGTACATCACCAGCGCCGCGAGTCCGCTTGGGCACCCGCTGGATGGGGCGGTGCTGGCGATCCGTGTCGATGTTGCAGGAAAGGTCTGTAGCCGATTTGCAGGATAAATCCCTAAATATGGGATGCAAATATATATATTGAGATTATCAGCGGGCCGGGTTTATAGTCGGCTCCGTCAGTTACACGCACTCACACTTAAAAAAACAAAACAGGTGAAGTGATGCAGCGATATTCCCCCGTACTCCCTTGTGGGGTCTGCGTTTCAGGGCACCTTGGTGCTGAAGCGTTTTCGCGCCTGCCTGTTTCTTCCTCAACGCCTTTTGACCGGACATCTACCGATGCCCGGTTTTCGTCGTGCTTTCGAACAGGAGTCCTGATCCATGGCTGAACCTCTTTCGCTGCCCCCGGTGCCCGAACCGCCCAAGGGCGAACGTCTGAAAAACAAGGTCGTGCTGTTGACCGGCGCCGCCCAAGGCATCGGCGAGGCGATCGTCGCGACTTTCGCGTCCCAGCAAGCCAAGCTGGTCATCAGCGATATCCAGGGCGAAAAAGTCGAAAACGTCGCAGCGCAGTGGCGGGGCAAAGGGGCCGACGTGGTGGCGATCAAGGCTGACGTTTCGCAGCAGCAAGACCTGCAGGCGATGGCCAGGCTGGCGGTTGAGTTGCACGGGCGGATCGACGTGCTGGTCAATTGCGCCGGGGTCAACGTGTTCCGCGATCCTCTGGAAATGACCGAGGAAGACTGGCGTCGCTGCTTCGCCATCGACCTGGACGGCGCCTGGTACGGTTGCAAGGCCGTGTTGCCGCAGATGATCGAGCAGGGCATCGGCAGCATCATCAACATTGCCTCGACCCATTCCACCCACATCATTCCGGGCTGCTTCCCTTATCCGGTGGCCAAGCACGGCTTGCTCGGCCTGACCCGCGCCCTGGGCATCGAATACGCCCCCAAGGGCATTCGCGTCAACGCCATCGCGCCGGGCTACATCGAAACCCAATTGAACGTCGACTACTGGAACGGTTTCGCCGACCCCCACGCCGAACGTCAGCGCGCCTTTGACCTGCATCCGCCACGTCGCATCGGCCAGCCGATCGAAGTGGCCATGACGGCGGTGTTCCTGGCCAGTGATGAGGCGCCGTTCATCAACGCATCGTGCATCACCATCGATGGCGGACGCTCCGTGATGTACCACGACTAAGCTGTCCGGGTTTGAGGCGGCAAGCCACGTCTGGAATCCAATCATCATACGATATGACTATTGGCAATACGCTCAACAAAAACAACAAGGAGTCAGCTTATGAATCGTCGTCATGCCATCCGTACCCTGTGCTGTGCCGCCCTGGCGGTCAGCGCTGTCAGCTTGAGCAGCACGCTGCTGGCGGCCGAGGAAGTGAAAATCGGTTTTTTGGTCAAGCAAGCGGAAGAACCCTGGTTCCAGACTGAATGGGCCTTCGCCGAAAAGGCCGGCAAGGATAAGGGCTTCACCCTGATCAAGATTGCCGTGCCTGATGGTGAGAAAACCCTGTCGGCCATCGACAGTCTGGCGGCCAACGGCGCCAAGGGTTTCGTGATTTGCCCGCCGGACGTGTCCCTGGGCCCGGCGATCATGGCCAAGGCCAAGCTCAACGGTTTGAAAGTGATCGCCGTGGATGACCGTTTCGTCGATGCCAGCGGCAAGTTCATGGAAGACGTGCCGTACCTGGGCATGGCCGCGTTCGAAGTCGGCCAGAAGCAGGGCAGCGCCATGGCCAGCGAAGCGAAAAAACGCGGTTGGGACTGGAAAGACACCTATGCCGTGATCAACACCTACAACGAACTCGACACGGGCAAAAAGCGCACCGACGGCTCGGTCAAGGCCTTGCAGGATGCCGGCATGCCCAAGGACCACATCCTCTTCTCGGCGCTGAAGACCCTCGACGTACCGGGCAGCATGGACGCCACCAACTCGGCGCTGGTGAAGCTGCCGAGCGCGGCGAAGAACCTGATCATCGGTGGCATGAACGACAACACCGTGCTCGGCGGCGTGCGCGCTACCGAAGCCGCCGGTTTTGCTGCGGCGAACGTGATCGGCATCGGCATCAACGGCACCGACGCCATTGGCGAGCTGAAGAAACCCGACAGCGGCTTCTACGGTTCGATGCTGCCCAGCCCGCATATCGAGGGCTACAACACCGCCAGCATGATGTACGAGTGGGTCACCAGCGGCAAAGAACCGCCGAAGTACACCGCCATGGACGACGTGACGCTGATCACGCGCGACAACTTCAAGCAGGAACTGGAAAAGATCGGCCTGTGGAACTGAGGGCCGGTTGATTTCATTGGCGGCCCCGGCAACGGGGCTGCCTGATCTGTGTGATGAGGTGGTTATGCACGCGCAAACACAAGTACAGAAACATCCCGGCAGTTCTTTCAGTGGCAGTGGCAGCTTGCGCTTCAACGGGATCGGCAAGACCTTTCCCGGGGTGAAAGCGCTGGACAACATCAACTTCGTCGCCCATCCGGGGCAGGTTCATGCCTTGATGGGCGAGAACGGCGCCGGCAAGTCGACCTTGCTGAAAATCCTCGGCGGCGCCTACATCCCGAGCAGCGGCGACCTGCAGATCGGCGGCCAGACGATGGCCTTCAAGTCCACCGCCGACAGCATCGGCAGCGGCGTCGCAGTGATTCATCAAGAGCTGCACCTGGTGCCGGAAATGACCGTGGCGGAAAACCTGTTTCTCGGTCACCTGCCCGCCAGTTTCGGCCTGATCAATCGCGGCACTCTGCGCCAGCAGGCCCTGGCGTGCCTTCGCGGCCTGGCTGACGAAATCGACCCACAGGAGAAGGTCGGGCGCCTGTCCCTCGGCCAGCGGCAGTTGGTCGAGATCGCCAAGGCCTTGTCCCGGGGCGCCCATGTGATCGCCTTCGACGAGCCCACCAGCAGCCTGTCGGCGCGGGAGATCGACCGCTTGATGGCGATCATCGCGCGCTTGCGCGACGAGGGCAAAGTGGTGCTCTACGTCTCCCATCGCATGGAGGAAGTGTTCCGTATCTGCAACGCGGTGACGGTGTTCAAGGACGGCCGTTATGTGCGCACCTTCGAAGACATGAGCCAGCTGACCCACGATCAATTGGTCACCTGCATGGTCGGTCGCGACATCCAGGACATCTACGATTACCGCCCTCGCCAGCGTGGCGCGGTGGCGTTGAAAGTCGACCGCCTGCTCGGGCCTGGCCTGCGCGAACCTGTGAGTTTCGAGGCGCACAAAGGCGAAATCCTCGGCTTGTTCGGCCTGGTCGGCGCGGGGCGCACGGAATTGTTTCGCCTGCTCAGTGGCCTGGAACGCAACAGTGCCGGACGCCTTGAGTTGCGCGGTCATGAGCTGAAACTGCGCTCACCCCGGGATGCGATTGCGGCCGGGATCCTGCTCTGTCCCGAGGACCGCAAGAAGGAGGGCATCCTGCCGCTGGCGAGCGTCGCCGAGAACATCAACATCAGTGCCCGTGGTGCGCATGCCACCTTCGGCTGCCTGTTGCGCGGCCTGTGGGAGAAGGGCAACGCCGACAAGCAGATCAAGGCGCTCAAGGTCAAGACGCCCCACGCCGGGCAGCCGATCAAGTTTCTCTCCGGCGGCAACCAGCAGAAGGCCATTCTCGGTCGCTGGCTGTCGATGCCGATGAAAGTCCTGCTGCTCGACGAGCCCACCCGCGGCATCGACATCGGCGCCAAGGCCGAGATCTACCAGATCATCCATGACCTGGCCGCCAGTGGCATTGCGGTGATCGTGGTGTCCAGCGACCTGATGGAAGTGATGGGCATTTCCGACCGCATCCTGGTGCTGTGCGAAGGCGCGTTGCGCGGCGAACTGAGCCGCGAACAGGCCAATGAATCCAATCTGCTGCAACTGGCTTTGCCGCGCCAACGCACTGACGGCGTGGCGAACTGAGAGGTGACTATGATGACAAGCCAAAACGACGCACTGCCAACCCCGCGCAAGCCCCTGGACCTGCGGCGCTTTCTCGATGACTGGGTGATGCTGCTGGCGGCCGTCGGGATCTTCGTGCTCTGCACCTTGCTGATCGACAACTTCCTCTCGCCCTTGAACATGCGCGGCCTGGGCCTGGCGATTTCCACCACCGGGATCGCGGCGTGCACCATGCTGTATTGCCTGGCGTCGGGGCATTTCGATCTGTCGGTGGGCTCGGTAATCGCCTGCGCCGGGGTGGTTGCCGCGGTGGTGATGCGTGACACCGACAGCCTTTTCCTGGGGGTCAGCGCGGCGTTGGCCATGGGGCTGATCGTCGGGCTGATCAATGGCATCGTGATTGCCAAACTGCGGGTCAATGCGCTGATCACCACGCTGGCGACCATGCAGATCGTCCGTGGCCTGGCCTACATCTTCGCCAACGGCAAAGCGGTGGGCGTGTCCCAGGAGTCGTTCTTCGTGTTCGGTAACGGGCAGTTGTTCGGCGTGCCGGTGCCCATCCTGATCACCATCGTCTGCTTCCTGTTCTTCGGTTGGTTGCTCAACTACACCACCTACGGGCGCAACACCATGGCCATCGGCGGTAACCAGGAAGCGGCGCTGCTGGCGGGGGTCAACGTCGATCGGACCAAGATCATCATCTTCGCCGTGCACGGCCTGATCGGTGCGCTGGCCGGCGTCATCCTGGCCTCGCGCATGACCTCGGGCCAGCCGATGATCGGCCAGGGTTTCGAGCTGACGGTGATCTCGGCCTGCGTGCTGGGCGGCGTGTCGCTCAGCGGCGGGATCGGCATGATCCGGCACGTGATTGCCGGGGTGCTGATCCTGGCGATCATCGAGAACGCGATGAACCTGAAGAACATCGATACCTTCTACCAGTATGTGATTCGCGGTTCGATCCTGTTGCTGGCGGTGGTGATTGACCGCCTGAAACAGCGCTGACACCCTGATAACCTGTGGGAGCGAGCCTGCTCGCGAAGACGGAGTGTCAACCAGCATTGATGTTGGATGTGCCACCGCTTCGCGAGCAGACTCGCTCCCACTGGGTATTTGCCATGCCATCCTTCTGTCATAGTCCTTAAAAAATCCTTGCCCGTCATAACCTGTTTCGGTTACTAATTTGTACATGATTAGACAGGTACGATTCGACAAGAAACAACGGGTGGTCGACGAACTCATCCGGCGCATTGAAAGCGGTCTCATGGAGGACGGCTTTCATCTGCCAGGCGAGCATCAGTTGGCCCAGGAATTCAAAGTCAGCCGAGGAACCTTGCGTGAAGCGCTAGCCGAGTTGAAACGGCGTAACTACATTGCGACGCAAAGCGGGGTCGGTTCCATTGTCACTTTCGACGGCGTGGCACTGGATCAGCGCAGCGGCTGGGCCCAGGCCCTGGCCGACAGCGGCGCGCTGGTCAATACCGAAGTGCTGCGGCTGGAGGCGGTGACCCGTCCCGACCTGATGTCACGCTTTGGCACCGACCAATTCATCACCCTCGACCGTCGCCGCCGCTCCAATGACGGCACGCTGGTCTCCCTCGAACGCTCACTGATGCCCGCTACCGGAGGCCTGGAAAGCCTGCCGCGGGTTGGCTTGATCGATAACTCATTGACCATCACCCTGGCCGCCTATGGCTACATCGGCGAGCGCGGCGATCAATGGATCGGTGCCGAGCCGTTGAACGCCGAAGATGCCGAACTGCTGGGCCGTCCGGTCGGCACCGTATTCCTCAAGGCCTTGCGCACCACTTATGACCGGCAACACCGCTTCATGGAGCAGGTGGAAAGCCTGCTCGATCCAGTGCATTTTCGTCTGCACCTGCAATTTGGACCTTCGAAATGACCGCGCTCGATCGTGCGCTTGGCGCGTTCTACGGCCTGGCCCTGGGCGACGCGCTGGGCATGCCGACCCAATCCCTGAGCCGCGCCGACATCAAGGCGCGATTCGGCGACATCACCGACCTTGAAGATGCTGGCCCCGATCAGCCGATCGCCGCCAATATGCCCAAGGGCTCGATCACCGATGACACCGAACAGGCAATTCTGGTTGGTCAGTTGCTGCTCGAAGGCAAAGGCCACATCGAACCCTCGGTGCTTGCACAACGCTTGATCGAATGGGAAGCGGTGATGCAGGCCAAGGGCTCGCAGGACTTGCTCGGCCCTTCGACCAAACGGGCGATCGAGATGATCCTCGCCGGCCATTCTGCCGAAGAAGCCGGGCGCTATGGCACCACCAATGGCGCCGCCATGCGTATCACACCGGTCGGGATTGCCGCGGACGTGGCCAACCCCGAGCGCTTCATCGCTGCCGTGGTGCAGGCCTGCCAGGTCACCCACAACACCACGCTGGGCATTTCCAGCGCGGCAGCGGTGGCGGCGGTGGTGTCCGCCGGGATCAACGGCATGGACCTGGGTGAGGCGCTGAACCTCGGCCAGCAATTCGCCCAGCAAGCCGAGGGTCATGGACACTGGGTGGCCGGCGGACGAATCGCTTCGCGCATCAGTTGGGCACGCAGCATCAGCGTCGACAGTGACAAGGCGTTGCTCGCCGACTTGCTGTACGACGTCATCGGCACCTCGGTGGCTTCGCAAGAGTCGGTGGTGGTGTCGTTTGCCCTGGCCCAGCAAGTGGCCATTGGCGAAATGAATGCCTTCGACGCATTGTGCATGGCCGCCAGCCTGGGCGGTGACACCGACACCATCGCGGCGATCCTGGGGGCGATGCTCGGGGCCTGCCTGGGGCTGGCGAGCTGGCCGGTGGCGATGATCGAGACGGTCAAAACCGTCAATGACCTGGAGCTGGAACCTTTGGTGCAAGGGCTTTTGGCCTTGCGTTGACTGGGCTGGCCTCTTCGCGAGCAAGCCCGCTCCCACATTGAATCTGTGCCATGCACATAATTTGTAGGCGCTGCGGATCAAGTGTGGGAGCGGGCTTGCTCGCGAAGGGGAGCGCCGCGTATTGAAGTTTTTCACCGGGATGTTGTGCCAACTCCCGTATTTGCCTACAACCACAAAAATGGCAACAGGAGCATTTTTTCATGAGTTCATCGAACGCCGGGCAGAACGCCGGGCAGCTGGAAACCCGCGGCATCGAGCCGGTGCCGGAAGCCGAGTGCAATGGGCATCCGCTGCAGCTGTTCTGGGTCTGGTTCGCCGCCAACATTTCCATTCTCGGCCTGCCGCTGGGTGCGACCCTCGTGGCCTTTCGCGGGTTGGCGATCTGGCAGGCGATCATCGTCGCGATCCTCGGTGCCGCCGGTTCTTTCGCGGTGGTCGGGATCATTTCCATCGCCGGTCGTCGTGGTCGTGCGCCGAGCCTGACCCTGTCGCGCGCCATCTTCGGTGTGCGCGGTAATATCGGCCCGACCCTGGTCTCGCTGATGTCGCGCCTGGGCTGGGAAACCGTCAACACCACCACCGCCGCGTTCGTGCTGCTGTCGCTGTGCTCGATCCTTTTTGGTTCGCCGGTGGAAGCGAAAAGCGCGCCGATACTGACGCTGGTGTTCATCGCGATTTTTGTCCTGTTGACCTTGTCGGTCTCCGGCCTCGGTCACGCCACATTGCTGGTGATCCAGAAGTGGGCGACCTACGTGTTCGGTGCGCTGAACATCCTGGTCGGCGGCTTCCTCTGCGCCACCATCGACTGGAGCGCGGTGTTCAACGCCACGCCGGCGCCGATGAGCGCGATGATCATTGGTATCGGCACCATGGCGGCCGGCACCGGGATCGGTTGGGCCAATGCCGGTGCCGACATGTCGCGCTATCAGCATCGCAGCGTCAAGGCCGTGCGCCTGGTGGCGTCGGCAGCGTTCGGCGCGGGCATTCCACTGGTGCTGTTGATCACCCTCGGTGGCCTGTTGTCGGTGGGCAACAACGACCTGGCCCAGGCCACCGACCCGATCATCGCCATCCGCGACATGCTGCCGACCTGGATGGCCGTGCCGTACCTGATCACCGCCTTCGGTGGCCTACTGCTGTCGAACAACCTGTCGGTGTACTCCGCCGGCCTGACCACGCTGACCCTCGGCCTGAAGGTCAAGCGCGTCTACGCCGTGGTGGTGGACATCGTGGCGATCTTCGCCGGTTCGATCTACTTCATGCTGATCGCCGACAGTTTCTACGGCCCCTTCATCACCTTCATTTCCCTGCTGGCGGTGCCGATCACGGCATGGGTCGGGATCTTCGTGGTCGACCTGATTCATCGGCATTACTACAGCCCCAAGGACCTGCTGGACGTCAGTCCGAGCAGCGCCTACTGGTATCGCGGCGGCGTCGAGTGGCGCGCGTTCGGCGCCTGGGCGCTGGCGATCGTGCTCGGTTTCAGCTTCACCACCATCGGCACCACGGCAGAAAACACCTGGTTCAAGGGCTTCCTGTCCGACTCGTGGCTGGGGCATAACGGCCTCGGCTGGATCGTCACCTTTGTGGTTGCCGGTGGCATTTATCTTGTACTCGGCGGGGCGACGGACCGTCGTGCCGCGCTGGTCGAGAATGCTCATGCCTAAGATGCTGCACACCGGCCAGGTCATTATCGACCTGGTCATGGCCGTGGATAAATTGCCGCAAGCGGGGGGTGACGTGTTGGCGCAGTCCGCCAGTTTCCAGGCTGGCGGCGGTTTCAATGTGATGGCGGCCGCCCAGCGTAACGGGCTGTCGGTGGTCTACCTCGGTCGCCACGGCACCGGACGTTTCGGTGACCTGGCGCGTGAGGCCATGAATGCCGAAGGCATCCGGATCGGCATCGCTGATCCTGCCGAGCGCGATACCGGGCTGTGCGTGGCCATCACCGACGCTTCGGCCGAACGCAGTTTCGTCTCCTACATCGGTGCCGAAGGCGAGTTGACTGCCGAGGACCTGGCCAGTGTGCCGACCGAGGCGGGCGATTATGTCTACGTCAGCGGCTACAGCCTGCTGCACGTGGGCAAGGCACAACCGTTGGTGAACTGGGTGCTGACGCTGCCACAAGGCGTCAACGTGGTGTTCGATCCGGGGCCGTTGGTGGATTCGCCGGACGCGCCGCTGATGCAGGCTTTACTGCCGCGTATCGACGTGTGGACCAGCAACAGCGTCGAAGCGCTGAAAATTACCGGCTCGACAGACATCGCTCAGGCGCTGGATGGTCTGCTCGGGTTTCTGCCGCGCAATGTGCTCATGGTCGTGCGTGACGGGCCCCAGGGATGCTGGATTGATCAGCACGGCGAGCGTCGACATGTACCGGGTTTCAAAGTGCAGGCGGTCGACAGCAATGGCGCTGGCGATGCTCATGCCGGCGTGTTCATAGCGGGGCTGGCGCAGGGGTTGTCGGCGTTTGATGCGGCGCAACGGGCGAATGCGGCAGCGGCGTTGGCGGTAACCCGGTGGGGGCCGGCGACTTCGCCTGGGGCTGCTGAGGTGGATGCTTTGATCCGCGAGACTTTCGGCGCCTGATCGGACGCCATCGCTGGCAAACCAGCTCCTGGTGGTGAGCACATAATGGGTGAACACCATCGAACCCTGTAGGAGCTGGCTTGCCTGCGATGAGGCCATCAGAGCCAATGCAGGATTGGACTCTAGCCTGCCTTGCGCAGCGCCTCGATCAACGCCTGTTTGCGCATGCTCGACCGCCCCGGAATATTCTTCGCCCGGGCCTCCTTCATCAGGCTGTCCACGGTCTGCGCATCGCGCGAAGCCTTGCTGCTGCGCGAATGACCTTCACGGCTGGCCACTGCGCGTCGCGACGATTCCTTGCGATCCTACGCCTTGGCACTGGCCGGCTTCTTGCGCCCTGAACCACCCGCACGTTCGCCGCCACCGGACTGTTTGTTCACAGTCGCCCAGGCACGCGCTTCGGCTTCGTCCTTGGACACGCCCTTGTGCTCATAGCTCTCTTCAATGTGTTCGGCCTTGCGTTTCTGCTCGGCGGTGTATTTGTCTTTGCTTCCACGAGGCATGGGATTTCTCCTGGCTTCTTGGTGGGTTCAAACATCCAGCTTGCGTGCCGCCTCAACGCCGGCGGCGCTGAGCTTGATCGGCAAGTTCAACGAATGTTCGCCAGCTTCGTTGCACACCACATTGCCGTGCTGGATCAGACCACGCTCTTGCAGTGTGGCGAGGGTACTGGCGACGATTTTTTCCCCCCGGTAATTGTCCAGCACCTCCTTGCCCAGGCCGCTGGGGTGGGCGTGCAGCAGACGGGTCAGGACTTCTTTTTCCAGGTTTTTATCGACGTTCATGGTTACCTCTTCGTTGCGATGGGTAGGTCGTGCGGCGAACTATTGGCTCACGCCCCCTAATGCGTCCGGGCCACCTTCGGTGGTGGTCGAGCCAATGCCGGGGGCGGCGTTATCGGGTGTCTTGGTATCGGGCAGGTTCAGACCGCCCTGTCGGCCGGTATCGTTGCCCTGGATGCGCGGATCTGTGCCGGTTGACGGCGGCAAGCTGTTGTCGACGCCCGTGCCGTTGGTGTTGATGCCGGGGGCGCTCTGGATGGCGGGGGCCTTGGGTGCTTCGACCGGGTTGGTCGGGCCTGTGCCGGAAGCGGTGGTGCCAGCAACGGCAAGTGGGGATAGCAGGACAGCGAGAGCGAGGGCGGTCAACCTGGGCGTGCGCATGGTGGTGTCTCCATCGATTTAGAGTCCTTACCTGATGTTGGTCCGCCCCCGTTTCGAATTGGTGCCTGATGAACGACGAACGGTTCAGGCTTGCTGCAATGACCGGGTCGCACTCAATCGACGCCAGATCAGCCGCCCCACAGTGATCAGCCAGTTGAGGCCGGCGACTGCCAGCACGGCGTACAGGAGCGTCGCCATGCCTTGCTCGACGATAATTTTCCCGGCGATCAGCGGGAAACCGAACACGCCGATGAAGTAAGACAGGCTGAACAGCAGCAAGGATTGCGCTGTGGTGCCGCTCGGCGCCTCATTAGCGGCCAGGCCGTTGATCACCGAATAGGTCAGGCCGTAACCGACCCCGAGCATCACCGCCGCCAGCACATAGCTCAAGCCATCGTCGACCATGAAACCGAACATCAGGATCGAGCCCATCATCAGGCCCGAAAGCAGGCACGAGGCGCGCAGCGGATCGCGCTTGACCACGAAGCCTGCGATCAGCAGGCGGCTGCTGATCGCTGCACCCATGAAACCGAGGAAGAACAGTGAATAGTCCAGTGAGCGCGCGGCGGCGTAGCTGGTCTGGAAACTCGACAGGCCACCAAAAACGCACCCGCCAAGGCCGACCATGACGATCGGCAGCGCCGCCCGGGACGACAGCACTTGCGCGGCGGCACGCCAGGAAATCCTCGACACGGCAGTCGAGGGCACGGCTGCTTGTTTCAGTTGGCGATCCAGTCGCCAGAACAGCAACACGCCCATCAGGCTGGCGAAGGCGGCCAGGTAAAACGCGACCGTCACCGGATAGCCAAGGGCACTGGCGGCACGACCCAGCAAGGGACCGCTGCCGATCCCGGTCATCATGCTGCCCGACAGCAGGGCAAAATATTTCGCCCGTTGCGCTGGCGTCACCAGGCTGGCGACGATGATCGGCCCGAGGGTGTAGAACACGCCCCAGCCCAAGCCCAGCAGCAGCCCGAAAAACAGCAGCCAGTGGCCAATGCCCGGTGTCAGGGCAAAGCCCAGGCTGGCGGCCGCCAGCAACAGGCCGAACAGTGCCACCGAACGTGCCGCACCGAGCAGGTCGCACAGGTGACCGGAAACGATCACCGCAACGAAGGTGCTGAGCATCGCCGTCGAAATCACGCTGCCGGCATCGTGCTCGTTCCCCCCGCGGGAACCGATCAGCAAGGACAGCAAAAAAGTCGAGCCGTAGGACAGGGACAGCAAGTAGCTGGCCAGGCAAAACAGGCCGAACAACTTACTGGAGACTTGAGGTGTTGCAGTAGACATGACGCGGTTCCTTGACCCGATAGATACCCAGGGCCTCTATCTAACACGGCGGGCGGCAAGGATAGGTCCGAGGTTCGCGATGCGAGGGTTAGCGTCGGGCGGAGTAATGCCCGGGATGGCATTTTCATTTGCCATGTGACGAGCGCCACGCACCGCCTTAGTATGGCGTTTTCACTTTCTGACAAGGCACGTCCATGACGATCGAAATCCGCCCGGCGACCCCCAGTGACGCGCCGCAAATCCTCGCGTTCATCACTGAACTGGCCGACTACGAACGTGCTCGGCATGAAGTCATCGCCAGCGTCGCTGACATCGAACGCAGCCTGTTCAGCGAAGGGGCCACGGCCCATGGCCTGATCTGTCTGCGCGAAGGCGTGCCGATCGGATTTGCCGTGTTCTTCTTCAGCTACTCCACGTGGCTGGGCAGCAACTGCCTGTACCTCGAAGACCTGTACATCACGCCTGAGCAGCGCGGCGGCGGCGCTGGCAAGACCCTGTTGCGCCACCTGGCGAAAATTGCCTGTGCCAACGACTGCGGGCGCTTCGAATGGAGCGTGCTGGAGTGGAACACCCCAGCCATCGACTTCTACAAATCCCTGGGCGCGCAGCCGCAGGAAGAGTGGGTTCGTTACCGCATGGATGGCAAGGTGCTGAGAGAGTTCGCAGACGGTAATTAATCACGGCGTAAACCCATCTGTAGGAGCTGGCTTGCCAGCGAAGGCGACCTGAAGAGCAGCGCAGCACCTCAGGTAGGATCACCAGCAAGCCGGCTCCAGGGCTGTGTATGTTTCAAATATCGCAGAAATCAACGTCTGCGATTTTTTTTGTCTGAAATAAGCGCATCCCAATATATGGGAGTGATATTTATATATTGAGATTTATCGGCGCCAAGGTTTATAGTCCGCTCACTCACTGCCAAAAACAGAACAGGTGAAGCGATGCAGGCGCAATTGATCGCGCTCGACTGGGGGACAACCTCATTACGTGCCTACAAACTTGCCGCGGGCGGCCAGGTGCTCGAACAGCGTTCGCTGTCGTCGGGGATCATGCAGTTGCCCAAGGCTGGGCGAATCATCAAGGGTCGCGAATGCACCGACGGTTTTGAACTGGCCTTCGACGAGGCCTGTGGTGACTGGCTCGACGAACAGCCCGACTTGCCGGTCATCGCCTGTGGCATGGTCGGCAGCGCCCAGGGCTGGCGCGAAGCGGCCTATCGCGACACACCGGCGAACGTCGCCAACCTCGGTACCTCCCTGCAAACCGTACGCAGTCTTCGCGGTGTCGATGTACACATCGTGCCGGGAGTGATTCAGCGTTCGCGCCTGCCGAACGTGATGCGCGGCGAGGAAACCCAGGTGCTCGGCGTGCTGCAGAACCTGGCGGGCGAGGCGGGTGCCGATCTGCTGATCGGCCTGCCGGGCAGCCATTCGAAATGGGTGGAAGTGGCCGACGGCTGCATCGTGCATTTCGATACCTTCATGACCGGCGAAATCTTCGCCGTGCTCAGCGAACACAGCATTCTGGGGCGCACCCAGCAACGCGGCGGGTCATTCGACGGCGATGCGTTCGATCGCGGCGTGCAAGTGGCGTTGTCGACGGACGGCGAAATCGGCCCCCTGTCGACCGTGTTCAGTGCGCGCAGCCTCGGCCTGACCGGTGAGCTCAGCGCCACGGCGCAAGTGGATTATCTGTCCGGCCTGTTGATCGGCCATGAACTGTCGGCCCTGGCCTGCGTGCAGCGGCATCGACGCAACAGCGTGCACTTGCCTTCGGTCGTCCTGATCGGCAATTCCCAACTGTGCAGCCGCTATGGCCGGGCGCTCGATGCCTGCGGTTTTGCCCGGGTGACCCTGGCCGAGCAGGCCACCGAACGCGGGCTGTGGCAGCTGGCAATGGCGGCCGGCCTGATCGCGTCCACTCAAAATCATTAAACCTGACTGGAGTCCTGACATGCTCAAGCAAGCACTGGCGCAAAACGGTCTGATCGCGATTCTGCGTGGCCTGCGACCGCAAGAAGCAGCCGCCATCGGCGAAGTCCTCTACGCGGCCGGATTTCGCGTCATCGAAGTACCGCTCAATTCCCCGGAGCCATACGAAAGCATCCGCATCCTGCGCAGCAGCTTGCCCGCCGATTGCCTGGTCGGTGCGGGCACGGTGCTGACGCCGGAGCAGGTTGAACAGGTCAAGGCGGCGGGCGGGCAGGTGATCGTCATGCCTCACAGTGATCCGAAGGTTTTGCGCGCGGCGAAAGCGGCCGGCCTGTATCTGTCGCCCGGTGTCGCCACCCCGACCGAGGCCTTCGCGGCGCTGGCCGAGGGCGCTGATGTGCTGAAGCTGTTCCCGGCCGAGCAGATGGGGCCGGCGGTCGTCAAAGCCTGGCTCGCGGTGCTGCCCGCCGGAACCCTGCTGGTGCCGGTCGGCGGCATCACCCCGGACAACATGCAGGTGTTCATCGACGCCGGCGTCAAGGGCTTCGGTCTCGGCTCCGGGCTGTTCAAGCCGGGCATGACCCCGGCGCAAGTGGCGGCCAATGCCAAGGCCTACGTCACTGCCTGGAAAGCCCTTCGCTAAGACTTTTTTGGCGCTGCGAGCGCTGCATCCATAAGAGAGACAAAAGATGAAAATCACCAAACTGACCACATTCATCGTTCCACCGCGCTGGTGCTTCCTCAAGGTCGAGACCGACGAAGGCGTGACCGGCTGGGGTGAGCCCGTGGTCGAAGGCCGCGCGCACACGGTTGCTGCCGCCGTTGAAGAACTGTCCGACTACCTGATCGGCAAAGACCCGCGCAACATCGAAGACATCTGGACCGTGCTGTACCGCGGTGGCTTCTACCGTGGTGGTGCGATCCACATGAGTGCCCTGGCCGGTATCGACCAGGCGTTGTGGGACATCAAGGGCAAGGCGCTGGGCGTGTCGGTCAGTGACCTGCTGGGTGGCCAGGTGCGGGACAAGATCCGCGTGTATTCGTGGATCGGCGGCGACCGCCCGGCCGACACCGCGCGTGCTGCGAAAGAAGCGGTCAGCCGGGGGTTCACCGCGGTGAAAATGAACGGCACCGAAGAGCTGCAGTTCCTCGATACCTTCGACAAGGTCGACCTGGCCCTGGCCAACGTCGCCGCCGTGCGTGATGCGGTGGGGCCGAACGTCGGCATCGGCGTCGACTTCCATGGCCGCGTGCACAAGCCCATGGCCAAGGTGCTGATGAAGGAACTCGACCCCTACAAACTGATGTTCATCGAAGAGCCGGTGCTCAGCGAAAACTACGAAGCACTGAAGGAGCTGGCGCCGCTGACCAGCACGCCGATCGCCCTGGGCGAGCGGCTGTTCTCACGCTGGGATTTCAAGCGCGTGCTCAGCGAAGGCTACGTCGACATCATCCAGCCCGATGCTTCCCACGCTGGCGGCATCACCGAAACCCGCAAGATCGCCAACATGGCCGAAGCCTACGACGTGGCGCTGGCGTTGCATTGTCCGCTGGGCCCGATCGCGCTGGCGGCGTGCCTGCAACTGGATGCGGTTTGCTATAACGCGTTCATTCAGGAGCAAAGCCTGGGCATCCATTACAACGAGAGCAATGACCTGCTCGACTACGTGAAAGACCCGCGGGTATTCGACTACGACAAAGGTTTCGTGAAGATCCCCAACGGTCCGGGCCTGGGCATCGAGATCAACGAGGAATACGTGATCGAACGCGCCGCAGTCGGCCACCGCTGGCGCAACCCGATCTGGCGCCATGCCGACGGCAGTTTTGCCGAGTGGTGAGTGCTGCCTGACCCACCACAAGCCCACTGTAGGAGCTGGCTTGCCAGCGAAGGGGCCTTTGAGTCTTGCTCCACACCTGAGACCGCCTTCGCTGGCAAGCCAGCTCCTACAGGGTTCAGCGCCAGTCTTTAGACCGACCTCAATAAACATAAAAAGAGGCACTCCCCATGCAACCGCAAACCCTCACCGGGCAGGCGTCGTTGGCGGCGCCCAGCCGCAAGCGTTTTTTCATCATGGTCCTGCTGTTCATCACCGTGGTGATCAACTACCTGGACCGCAGCAATCTGTCGATCGCCGCGCCAGCGCTGACCAGCGACCTGGGCATCGATCCGATCCACGTCGGCCTGATCTTCTCGGCCTTCGGCTGGACCTACGCCGCCATGCAGATTCCCGGTGGCTGGCTGGTGGACCGGGTACCGCCGCGTATCTTGTACACCGCCGCACTGCTGCTGTGGTCGATTGCCACAGTCATGCTCGGTTTCGCCGCCAGTTTCATCGCCCTGTTCGTGTTGCGCATGGCGGTCGGTGCACTCGAAGCGCCGGCGTATCCGATCAACAGCCGCGTGGTCACCACCTGGTTTCCCGAGCGTGAGCGCGCCACGGCCATCGGTTTCTACACCTCCGGGCAATTCGTCGGCCTGGCATTCCTGACGCCGGTACTGGCGTGGCTGCAGCATGCATTTGGCTGGCACATGGTGTTTGTCGCCACTGGCGCGGTGGGCATTCTGTGGGCGGCGATCTGGTACGCGGTGTATCGCGAGCCACGGGATTTCAAAGGTGCCAACGAGGCCGAAATCGATTTGATCCGCGAAGGCGGCGGGCTGGTGGATATCCAGGCTGAACAAGCCAAGGTCAAGGCCAAGTTCAGCTGGACCGACCTGGGCATTGTCCTGACCAAGCGCAAGCTCTGGGGCATCTACCTCGGCCAGTTCTGCCTCAACTCGACGCTGTGGTTCTTTCTGACGTGGTTCCCCACCTACCTGGTGAAATACCGCGGCATGGACTTCATCAAGTCCGGCCTGCTGGCGTCGCTGCCGTTTCTCGCCGCGTTCGTCGGTGTGTTGTGTTCCGGGTTCTTCTCGGACTTGCTGATCCGTCGCGGCTACAGCGTAGGGTTCGCGCGCAAGTTGCCGATCATCAGTGGCTTGCTGATCTCGACCTCGATCATTGGCGCCAACTTCGTCGAGTCGACGCCGCTGGTGATTGCCTTCCTCGCGCTGGCATTTTTCGGCAACGGCCTGGCGTCGATCACCTGGTCGCTGGTGTCGACCCTGGCGCCGGCCCGCTTGCTGGGACTGACCGGTGGGGTGTTCAATTTCATCGGCAACCTGTCGGCCATCGCCACGCCAATCGTGATCGGCTTCCTGGCCAGCGGCGACTCCTTTGCCCCGGCCATCACCTATATCTCGGTTCTGGCGTTGATCGGGGCACTTTCCTACATCTTGCTGGTTGGAAAGGTCGAGCGTATCAAGTTGTAGTCGTGACCTGCGGGCGACCATAATGCCGCCCGTTCACTCGCTCAACGGTAAAGGCTGGATATGCAGGAAGACGCCCCAAAAATCGCCAAGGACGCCGCGCCCACCGGCACTCAGACCCTGCTTCGCGGTCTGGGTGTGGTTCAGGCCGTGGCCAGTGGCGCCCGTGACCTCAAGGAAATCGCCCGGTTGATCGGCACCACGCGCAGCACCACGCACCGCCTGGCCAGTTGCCTGGTGGACGAGCGCTATCTGCGGGTGGTGCCGCAGGTCGGTTACCTGTTGGGGCCCAAGCTGATCGAGCTGGGGTTTCAGGCGCGCGAAGAGTTGCCGCTGGTGACCCTGGCCGGGCCGTACCTGGATGAGTTGTCGGCGGCCACCGGCGACACCATTCACTTGGCGATCCGCGAAGGCGACGAAGTGCTGTACCTGCACAAGAATCCGGGGCGCAACGGTCCGGAAATGCGTTCGCGGGTCGGCCATCGCATGCCGTTGGCGCGTACCGGGATCGGCAAGGCATTGATGCTCGATGACTCACCGCAGGAGTGGCAGCGCCTGTACGAAGTCAGCCTGCCGGTGGGTGGGAAAAATCTGTTCTGGCCGCAGCACCCGGAGCAGTCCTGGGAGCAGTTCCGGCAGCGCATGGTCGAGTATGTGGCCGGCGGCTACGCCTTCGACCTGGAAGACAACGAACCGTCTATCCGCTGCGTAGCGGCGCCGATCCGCGATGCCAGCAAGCGCATCGTCGCCGGCATCAGCATTGCCAGCACCGTGCCGTACATGCCGCTGGAAAAAATGGCCGAGCTGATTCCCCTGATCAAAGGGGTCACAGCCCGGCTCTCGGCGGAGCTTGGGCTCAAGGTTTAGACCTTGAGGGTCGCCATATCGATGACGAAGCGGTACTTCACGTCACCGGCGATCATGCGTGTGAACGCCTCGTTGATCTGGCGAATGTCGAGCATCTCGATGTCGCAGGTGATGTTGTGCTCGGCGCAGAAATCCAGCACTTCCTGGGTTTCGGCGATGCCGCCGATCAAGGAACCGGCCAGCACGCGACGGCTCATCACCAGTTTGCCGGCGTGCACCGGCGGATCCACCGGTTCGATCAAGCCCACCAGAATGTGCACGCCATCGAAGCGCAACGTATCAAGGTAGGGATTGAGGTCGTGCTGCACCGGAATGGTGTCGAGCAGGAAGTCGAAATGTCCCGCCGCGGCCTTCATCTGTTCGGCATCGGTGGACACGATGACGTGGTCCGCGCCCTGGCGGCGGGCTTCTTCCGCCTTGCTCGGCGAACGGGTGAACAAGGTCACTTCGGCACCCATGGCCTTGGCGAACTTGATGCCCATGTGGCCGAGGCCGCCCATGCCGAGAATCCCGACTTTGTCACCGGCCTTCACGCCATAGTGCTTGAGCGGCGAATAGGTGGTGATACCGGCACACAGGATGGGCGCGGCACTGGCCAGGTCGAGCTTTTGCGGAATGCGCACAACGAAGTGCTCGCTGACCACGATGCTATCGGAGTAGCCGCCCATGGTGTTGCTGCCGTCGACCCGGTCGGGGGTGGCGTAGGTCATGGTCGGACCTGCGAGGCAGTATTGCTCGAGGTCGGCCTGGCAGGCGTCGCAGCTGCGGCAGGAGTCGACCATGCAGCCAACACCGACCAGATCGCCGATTCTGTATTGGGTGACATTCGCACCAATGGCGGTAACTTTTCCGACGATCTCGTGGCCAGGCATCAAGGGGTAGACGGCAATGCCCCACTCGTTGCGTGCCTGATGGATGTCGGAATGGCACACGCCGCAGTAGAGAATCTCGATCGCCACGTCATCGGCCCGTGGGCTGCGACGTTGGAATTTCATTGGGGCGAGGGGCGTGGTGGCCGATTGGGCGGCGTATCCGATGGCGGTGTACATGGTGAACCTCGCAAAAGCGCTGACAAGTGAGGTGGCGCA
This sequence comes from Pseudomonas serbica, assembly GCF_028823535.1. GTDB lineage: Bacteria > Pseudomonadota > Gammaproteobacteria > Pseudomonadales > Pseudomonadaceae > Aquipseudomonas > Aquipseudomonas serbica. Next base: position 41,462 of record NZ_JAQIYM010000011.1, read on the forward strand.
TTCTGGGCGCCGACCCTCATTGCGGCCATGGCAATTCCTCCGGGTGTCATGCCTATTCCTCCGACATCGTCCCTTGATCGATCGCATTGGCGATCAGACCTGCGATGATGCTTTTATTCCTTTTTCCGTGTCTTTTGTGAAGAGCTCCGATGCTGCTGACCCGTCATCTTGATGCCAATGCCACGCTGGTTTCGTTGATCGCGCCGCTGTCCACGCGCGAAGGTTTTGTCCCGACCGCGTTGCCGGGCGTGCAGGTTCTTCGGGCCAGTTGCGATGTGGCCCGTGGGCCGCAGATCTACGAGCCGAGCCTGGTGATCATCGCCCAGGGCAGCAAACTGGCGTACCTGGGGCCGCGCACATTGGAATACGGGGCAGGGCACTATCTGATTCAGGCCCTTCCGGTGCCGTTCGAGTGTGAAACCTTTGCCGCGCCGAGCGGGCCAATGCTGGGTGTTTCTGTCGCGATCGACCGGGTAATGCTCGGCGAGTTGGTATTGGCGATGGGCCTGGCACCGGGTCGGCATATTCCGGCACAAACGCCGGAGTCCATGACCTCGGCAGTGCTCGATGACGCCATGCGCGGTTGTGTCGAGCGCTTGTTGCGCTGCCTGCACGATCCGCTGGAATGCCAGATCATGGGGCAAGCACGTTTGCGTGAATTGTTGTTCGTCGCCTTGCGCGGTCCGCAAGCCGACGTGTTGCGTGCGCTGGTCGAGCAGCAGGGGCAATTCGCGCGGATCGCGGCGTCGCTCAGTCATCTGCATGCGCATTTCGCCGAACCGTTGAATGTCGAGACCCTGGCCGGTTGCGCGAACATGAGTGCCTCGACCTTTCATGAGCATTTCAAGCGCAGCACCTTGTTGTCGCCGGTGCAGTACCTGAAGCGACTGCGCTTGCTTCGGGCGCAGCAGTTGTTGCTGGGCGAGGGGCTGGGCGTGGCCCAGGTGGCGCATCGGGTGGGGTATCAGAGCACGTCGCAGTTCAGTCGCGAGTACAAGCGCTACTTCGAGCGTAATCCAGGAGAAGAACGCGCCGCCTGATCCCGAAAGGAAACCCTGTGGGAGCGAGCCTGCTCGCGAATGCGGTATGTCAGTCAGCATCGATGTTGGATTTCAGCCCGTCTTCGCGAGCAGGCTCGCTCCCACAGTGGTCTTGTGGCGGGGGCTTAAATTGCAGGCAACAAAAAGGCCCCCATGGCGGGAGCCTTGATGTTCAGGCTATCGGCTTACATGTTCGGGTAAGTCGGGCCGCCAGCGCCTTCCGGCGTCACCCAGGTGATGTTCTGCGAAGGATCCTTGATGTCACAGGTCTTGCAGTGCACGCAGTTCTGGGCGTTGATCTGGAAGCGCTTCTCGCCGTCTTCCTTGGTGATCACTTCGTACACACCGGCCGGGCAGTAACGCTGTGCCGGCTCATCGTACAGCGGCAGGTTCTTGCTGATCGGGATGCTTGGGTCGGTCAGCTTCAGGTGGCACGGCTGCTCTTCTTCATGGTTGGTACCAGAGATGAACACCGAGCTGAGTTTGTCGAAGCTGATCTTGCCGTCCGGTTTCGGGTAGTCGATCTTCTTGCAGTCGGCCGCCAGTTTCAGGCACGCGTAATCCGGCTTGGTGTCGTGCAGGGTGAACGGCAGTTTGCCGCCGAAGATGTTCTGGTCGAGCCAGTTGAAACCACCACCGACGATAGCGCCGAACTTGTGGATCGCCGGGCCGAAGTTACGGCTGGCGAACAGTTCTTCGTGCAGCCAGCTGTTCTTGAACGCGTCGACGTAGGTGGTCAGCTCTTCGCTGCCGTCCTTCTCGGCGAACAGTGCGTCAGCCACGGATTCAGCGGCGAGCATGCCGGACTTCATCGCGGTGTGGCTGCCCTTGATCTTGGCGAAGTTCAGGGTGCCGAGGTCGCAACCGATCAGCGCGCCGCCCTTGAAGACCATTTTCGGCAGCGAGTTCAGGCCACCCTTGCAGATGGCACGGGCGCCGTAGCTGATGCGCTTGCCGCCTTCCAGGTACTGCTTGAGCACCGGGTGATGCTTGAGGCGCTGGAATTCGTCGAATGGCGACAGGTAAGTGTTGCTGTAGGACAGGTCGACGATCAGGCCGACCACTACCTGGTTGTTTTCCAGGTGATAGAGGAACGAGCCACCGGTGTTCTCGGTGCCCATGATGTCCATCGGCCAACCGGCGGTGTGGACCACCAGGCCTGGCTGGTGCTTGGCCGGGTCGACTTCCCAGATTTCCTTCAGGCCGATGCCGTAGTGCTGGGCATCAGCGTCAGTGTCCAGGTTGAAGCGCTTGATCAGCTGCTTGCCGATGTGGCCACGGCAACCTTCGGCGAACAGCGTGTATTTGCCACGCAGTTCCATGCCCGGGGTATACAGGCCTTCTTTCGGATTGCCCTCGCGATCGACACCCAGGTCGCCGGTGATGATCCCGCGAACCACGCCGTTCTCGTCGAACAGGGCTTCCTGGGCGGCGAAGCCCGGGTAGATCTCTACACCCAGGTTCTCGGCCTGCTGGGCCAGCCAGCGGCACAGGTTGCCCAGGGAGATGATGTAGTTGCCTTCGTTGTGCATGGTCTTGGGCACAAAGAAGTCTGGAATTTTCTGCGCGCTTTCAGCGTTCTTCAGCACGAAGATGTCGTCGCGGGTGACCGGCGTGTTCAGCGGCGCGCCGAGCGCTTTCCAGTCCGGGAACAGTTCGTTCAGGGCCCGTGGCTCGAACACCGCACCGGACAGGATGTGAGCACCGACTTCGGAGCCTTTTTCGACCACGCAGACGCTGATTTCCTTACCGGCTTCGGCGGCCTTCTGCTTCAATCGGCAGGCAGCGGAAAGACCAGCGGGGCCGGCACCGACGATGACCACGTCGAATTCCATGTATTCGCGTTCCACAGGTTATCTCCTACTCAAGGCTCAACAGTTTTTTTTCTAATATGGAGGTTGGGTGTCGCATCCGTGAATCCCTGCGCAACGCAGGGAGAGGACAATCGATTAACCACCTTTCTCTTTGGTGGCGCATTATATCTACACCACTCTCAGCGTCCAATACAAACGTTTGTTTGAAATGGCTCCAAGCCAGAGAAATCAAAGTCACCCGGCTTATGAACGGCCATTTTGGCGTATTGACCGGAATAGGTGTTCCGGTCAAGATACGGGCGGTTTTGCGCTCGCCGTAGGCTGACTGTTGGTTTCAAGAGCACCTCTAAAGACAGGGCGATGGCAGTGGAAGGTGAATGCGTAGCGCGGGTTTGGCGCGCAGTTTACACGCCACGATATTGAATGACCCGTTAGTCACTCCTGACAAACGGTCATTTGCATCATGAGCGATGGTCACTTGACACGTTTGCCGGCGTTTTTGGAGGTGCCCTTGCGCCCGATGAGCATCAACCGCCAGGTTCGCCTAGGCGACTTTCTTTTCACCGGAGAGTAACGAGGAATCCATGAAGGTTCTTGTAGCTGTCAAACGCGTTGTGGATTACAACGTGAAAGTTCGCGTCAAGGCGGACAATTCCGGCGTCGATCTTGCCAACGTCAAGATGTCGATGAACCCGTTCTGCGAGATCGCCGTGGAAGAAGCCGTACGCCTGAAAGAAAAGGGTGTTGCGACTGAAATCGTCGTCGTCTCCGTCGGCCCGTCCACCGCTCAAGAGCAACTGCGCACCGCGCTGGCTCTGGGTGCCGACCGCGCCATCCTCGTCGAGTCCGCCGAAGACCTGACTTCCCTGGCCGTTGCCAAACTGTTGAAAGCCGTTGTCGACAAGGAACAGCCTCAGCTGGTGATCCTTGGCAAACAAGCCATCGATAGCGACAACAACCAGACTGGCCAGATGCTGGCTGCACTGAGCGGCTACGGTCAGGGCACGTTCGCGTCGAAAGTCGAAATCAGCGGCGACAGCGTTGCTGTAACCCGCGAAATCGACGGCGGCGCGCAGACCGTTTCCCTGAAACTGCCGGCCATCGTTACCACCGACCTGCGTTTGAACGAGCCGCGCTACGCGTCCCTGCCAAACATCATGAAAGCCAAGAAGAAGCCTCTCGAAGTGCTGACTCCGGACGCTTTGGGCGTTTCCACCGCCTCCACCAACAAGACCGTCAAAGTCGAAGCGCCTGCTGCACGCAGCGCGGGTATCAAGGTCAAGTCGGTGGCTGAACTGGTCGAGAAACTGAAAAACGAAGCGAAGGTAATCTAAATGACTATCTTGGTTATTGCTGAACACGACAACAAAGTGCTGGCCCCGGCCACGCTGAACACCGTTGCTGCTGCCGCCAAAATCGGTGGTGACATCCACGTTCTGGTTGCAGGCCAGGGCGCTGGCGCCGTGGCTGAAGCTGCAGCGCAAGTGGCTGGCGTGAGCAAAGTACTGGTCGCTGACAACGCTGCCTACGCTCACCAACTGCCGGAAAACGTTGCTCCTCTGGTTGCTGAATTGGGCAAGGGCTACAGCCACATCCTGGCCGCCGCCACTTCCAACGGCAAAAACATCCTGCCGCGCGTTGCCGCTGCCCTGGACGTTGACCAGATCTCCGAGATCATCTCGGTAGAAAGCGCCGACACCTTCAAGCGTCCGATCTACGCCGGTAACGCTATCGCTACCGTTCAATCGAACGCTGCCGTGAAAGTGATCACCGTGCGTGCCACCGGTTTCGACCCGGTTGCCGCTACCGGTGGTTCGGCGGCTGTTGAAGCTGTTGGCGCTGCTCACGACGCTGGTATCTCCAGCTTCGTTGGCGAAGAGCTGGCTAAATCTGATCGTCCGGAACTGACCGCTGCCAAGATCGTCGTTTCCGGCGGCCGTGGCATGCAGAACGGTGACAACTTCAAACACCTGTACGCCCTGGCCGACAAGCTGGGCGCTGCCGTCGGTGCTTCGCGCGCCGCGGTCGACGCAGGTTTTGTTCCGAACGACATGCAGGTCGGTCAGACCGGCAAGATCGTTGCTCCACAGCTGTACATTGCCGTCGGTATTTCCGGCGCGATTCAGCACCTGGCCGGCATGAAAGACTCCAAAGTGATCGTTGCGATCAACAAGGACGAAGAAGCGCCGATCTTCCAGGTGGCCGATTACGGCCTGGTGGCGGACCTGTTCGAAGCCATCCCTGAGCTGGAGAAGCTGGTCTAATCCGGCTGCTTCACTTATAAAGAGCCCGACCTTTTGGTCGGGCTTTTTTTTTAGTTTTTTTCTATGACATAACCGGGATCGAGGAGTGTATTGCCATGGATCTGCGCCTCGCGTGGAGCTTGCTCGGATGTGTGCTGTTGCCGGCACTGTCCAACGCCGCCGGCAAATGCGAACGCCTGGTGGTGACCGGCAGCCCGGATGCCCCACCCTACCTGTGGCAGGACCCGCAAAATCCCAAGCACCTGATCGGTGCCAGCGCCGACTTGCTGCAGCAGGTAGCGGGGCAGTTGGGGATCAAGGTCGACATTCTCTACGCCGGCAAACGTTCCCAGGCCCTGGATGAAGTACGCAGCGGGCGCATGGACATGCTGGCCGATGCCCCGTTGACGGTCAGCGAGCTGGAATCCCTGGATTACATTCATCCGCCGTTGCTGGTAAACGATTACCTGGTCTGGACCCGCAAGGATTCATTGCTGGTCTACAACGACGTCCAGGACCTGCACGGTCATTCCGGCGCTTTGTCGGAAAAGTCTCGATTGACCACGGAATTCGGCACTGTAGCCGAGCAGCAATTGACCCTCACGCGTACGCCAAACCTCACCCAGGCCTTTCAGAAACTGCTTTTGGGCGAGGTGGAATTTGTCTTGGCAGGGCGCTATTCCGGCATTGCAATGGCGCAGACCCTGGGCATGACCAACGACCTGGTCGCGCGCGAGCACCCGGTCGACAAACCCGGACTGTTCCTGGCGGTTTCCCACAACTCCGCCTGCAACGATCCGTGGTTACGCGGACAGCTGGCCAAAAAGATGACAGAATTGCCCGCGTCCGGACTGACGGAGGTCGTGCTGTTGCGCAATATCGAGCGCTGGAACGCTCAACTTTCTCAACGGCAGAAACAACCTGTCAGTGCCCCAAAACAGTAAGGATTTTTAGTGAGTATCCGACCCCTTTTCGCTGCCCTGGCCCTTCTGGCCCTGGCGGGTTGTGCAGCCGATCCGGCGCCTAATGAACAAATGCGCCTGACCGAACAGGCACTCGAACAAGCGAAGGCCGTGGGCGCCACTGCCGACGAAGTGCCGGAAATGAAACTGGCTGAAGACAAGTTCAACCGGGCCAAGGGCAGCATGGCCGACCAGTCTTTCAGGAATGCGCGGATGCGCTCTGAACAGGCCGAGCTGGACGCGCGCCTGGCAGAGGCCCGCGTCCTGACCCTCAAGAGTGAAGAGCAACTGAACGTGCTCAATACCCGCATAGCCCGCCTGCACAAGCAGTTGGGAGATGCCCAATGAGCCTCAAGTGCAATATTCTCGGCTGCTTGATCCTGGCCGGTACCGCGAGCCTTGTTGGCTGTGCCGGACAGCAAAGCGAAGTGGCACTGCAGCAGGCTGGCGCCGACTTCCAGAAGGTCAAGGAAGACTCCAACGTGCTGCGCATCGCCCCCAAGGACGTGATTCGCGCCGGTGAGTCCCTTGCCCGCGCCGACCGGTTGTCCAGCTACTGGGGCAGCGGTTCGGACGTGGTGCATTACGCCTACCTGAGCAAGCGCTATAGCGAAATCGCTCGCGAGCACACCAACCAGGTGCTCAACGAAGAGCGCGCAGCGAAGCTCGAACTGGAGCGTCAACGCCTGCAACTGGCATTGCGTGAATCCAAGCTGTTCAGCGTGCAGCAGCAAGGCAAGTTGCTCGAAGAACAGATTGTCGCGTTGGCGACCACCCAGACCGATCGTGGCCTGGTGATGACCCTGGGCGATGTGCTGTTCGACACTGGCGAAGCGGAGTTGAAAAACTCGGCCAACCGCGTGGTGCTCAAGATCGTGCAGTTCCTGCAGCTCAACCCCAAGCGCGTGGTGCGGATCGAGGGCTACACCGACAGTACCGGTGGTAAACAGGACAACCTCAAGCTGTCACGGGACCGCGCGCAGTCGGTGGCTGACGTCTTGATGGACCTGGGTATCGACGACAAGCGCATCAAGGTTGAAGGTTACGGCGATGAATACCCTGTGGACGTGAACGCCACCGAGCGTGGGCGTGCGCAGAACCGTCGAGTGGAAATCGTGTTTTCCGACGAGAAAGGCCAGTTGGGCGCGGCCCGCTAAAGGGCGGCGTCTCTGGAAAGCCCGGCCTGCCAGACAGCGCCGGGTTTTTTTTCGCCTGCCGATTACCGCACAAAACAGTACAGTTCTTGCTGACACTGCACTGTACTGTCGACTATTGTGGCAACTGTCCCCGTACACTTCTAAACTGTTCCGGTATTGTTTCACACAAGAATAAAATGCCCGTGAAATCGAGTGCTGCGTCATGACTAATCTCTTGCTCTACCAACGTATTGCTCAGCAACTGGCCGAAGACATCCGCCGTGGTGTCTATCAACCGGGAGAGCGCGTGCCTTCGGTGCGCAAGATGAGTTCGCAGCTCAACGTCAGCCATGCCACGGTGCTGCAGGCGTATGCCAATCTAGAGGATCAGGGTCTGATCCGTGCGCGGCCGCAATCCGGTTACTACGTGCACCAGACCCCGGCGCTGACTGCGCCGACCCCGGACATCGCCCGGGTCGAACGACCAGGCCTGGTCACCCGCAGCAGCATCATCCAGCAGGTATTGGTCGAATCCCGTCGCGAAGGTGTTTTCCCCCTGGGCGCCGCGGTGCCCAGCGTCGACTATTTGCCGGTGCGGGCGCTGCACCAGCAATTGGCAAAAGTCACCCGGTTCCATAGCCCGCGGGCTTTCAGCTACATGTTCAGCCCCGGTTTCGAACCCTTGCGCCGACAGGTGGCGATCCGCATGCGCGATGCCGGCGTGGTGGTCGACCCCTCGGAAGTGGTGATCACCCACGGCTGTGTCGACGCCTTGCAGATGTCGCTGCGAGTACTGACCCGGCCCGGTGACCTGATTGCGGCCGAGTCGCCGACCTACTACGGTTTGCTGCAGCTGGCCGATCTGCTGGGTCTCAAGGTCATTGAAATTCCCAGCGACCCGTCCACCGGCATGAGCCTCGAAGCGTTGCAATTGGCGGCCAACCAGTGGTCGATCAAGGCGCTGGTGTTGACCACTCGTCTTAGTAATCCGTTAGGCGGCACCATGCCCGAGGAGCGGCAGAAGCAGCTGCTGCGCCTGGCGTCGGACTTCGATATCCAGATAGTCGAGGACGATATCTACGGCGAGCTTATGTTTGAACAGGGCCGCACCAAGTCGCTCAAGGCCTATGACCGCCTGGATCGGGTGATCTATTGCTCCAGTTTCTCCAAGACCCTGTCGCCGGGGGTGCGGATCGGCTGGATGATTGCCGGCAAGTATCAGCAGGAGATCCAGCGCCTGCAGACCTTCAGTACCCATTCAGCCTGCAGCGTCACGCAGATGGGCATTGCCGCCTATCTGGAAAACGGTGGTTACGACCGCCATTTGCGTTACATCCGCCAGGAGTACCGCAAGAACCTCAGCGCTTTCCAGCTGGCGGTGCAGCAGTATTTCCCCGAGGGCACGCAAATGACCCGGCCGACCGGCGGGTTCATTTTGTGGGTGAGCCTGCCGGGACGGGTCAACACCCAGGAACTGCATGTGCGAGCGTTGCAGCAGGGCATCAGCATCGCGCCGGGGCTGATTTTCAGTAACACCGAGCAGTTCAATCACTGCATCCGGCTCAATTGCGGCATCCCGTGGAACCGCGAAGCCGAACGTGCGTTGATGACCCTGGGCATGCTTGCCACCCAGCTCTGCCAGGAAATGGCCGGCGGCTTTTGAGCGGGCGGTTTCGGTCCGTGCTTGTCAAGGGGGGCGCAAAAGGCCAGCATCTACACTTCTGTCATCTACGCCGTTTGCATCGTTGGGTACATGAAGCCGATTTTTCCTGCCGTTTGGCTGTTGATCTGCCTTTTAACGAGTGTTTATCCCGCGTCCGTGATGGCCGAATCCGGGCAGGGAAAACCCGCCGCGAGCGATGCCCGGGTTACCCCGAAAAAAACCGCACCTGCGAATAAGACCGCACCGGTCAAAAAGACCGCCGCGGTCAAAAAACGCCCACCTATTGCCGCCAAGTCAAAACCGGCCAGCGAGGTGGTGAAAACCCCGGTACCTACAGCCGACCTGGACTTGAGTCTGCCCAAGGACATGGTCGAAGAGCTGAAACCGCTCGGCATGGTGCCATTGCCCAAGCGCGAACCGGTGTTGCCGCAGATGTTCGGGGACAAAAGTCATCAGTTCCAGCTCAACGGCCGGCTGATCAATAACGAAATGCAGTTGCAACTACGTAACGAAGATCGCCGTGAAGTCGAAGGCGCGGCGCTGGAATTCGAATTCAAGCGCTGAATCCTGCTTTTGCATGCCCGCCAGCCAGACGCTGTCGGAGACTGCCCGGTCAAGCCCGCTTGCGCGTAAAAACCCGAGGGCCAGTAATTTAAAACAACTGTTTTAGCGGTTACTCTGTGCCCCGTCTTTTAACACATCGCTCGTCGCGAGGAGCTTTTCGTCATGAAATGCCGTGAGGGCTGTGGCGCCTGCTGCATTGCCCCTTCCATCAGTTCACCGATTCCCGGTATGCCCAATGGCAAGGCCGCCGGGGAACGTTGCCTGCAACTGTCTGCCGAGAACCTGTGCAATATTTTCGGTAAGCCTGAGCGCCCGGCGGTGTGTTCGGCGTTCGAGGCTGACGTCGAGGTGTGTGGCAGCAGCAGCGAGGAGGCGATTCGGTTGATTGGCTGGTGGGAGCAGATGACGGCAGCGTGATGTGTTCGACGAACGGAACTTAAACAATAAGGAATAAAATCATGGGTTCGCTGCATCGTATGGCTGTGTTGTGTGGTTTGACGGCGGTTTTGGTCACTTCGGTCGCCCAGGCCGAAGACTGGAAGGACGCCAGGAATGAAGACGGCATCAAGATATCCCTGAGTGACGTGGCCGGTTCCGACTACAAGGCCTATCAGGGTGTCGCCCTGATGAAGACCACCGTGGCCAAGCTGCGGGCGCTGCAGGAAGACGTGGTCGGCGCCTGCGCCTGGATTCACGAGTGCAAGACCCAGAAGCTGCTCAAGCACGAAGGCAACCAGACCTGGACCTACACCCAGTTCAATACGCCATGGCCGGTCACGCCACGTGATTCGGTGCTGCATGTCACCACCACAGAAGGTGCCGATGGCAGCCTGACCCGCAAGCTCGAGGGCGTACCGAAATACCTGCCTGAAGAAAAAGGCTTTGTCCGGGTCGCCAAGGTCGACGGTTTCTGGAAATTCGTACCCAAGGGCGATCAGGTTGAAGTGACCTACCAGGTACATACCGAGCCGGGTGGCAGCGTGCCGTCGATGGTGGCCAACAAATTTGTGGTGGATGCCCCGTTCAATACGTTGAAGGCTTTGAAGGCGCGCGCCGAAAAGTAAGCCCGATCAAAAGATCGCAGCCTCTGCAGGAGGTGTCGAAGGCTGCGATCTTTGGCCTTGCCCCCCAAACCGCCATCAAAGCCTGAAAACCTTTATTGTGTTTCCAGATATGCTTTGCACAGAATTTTCACAACACCTCCAAGACAATTCGCCCGCGCCGCCATCGACGAACAGTAATCAATGGCAATGCCGCGATTGATCGTGCAACATTTGCGCACCGCGCAAACCCCAGGCCGAGTACTGGCCAACAGAGGGCAGGGCGCAGCTGTATTTTCGAAACTTCAACTTCCAATGGGTCCTAAAACGACATGGCAATCCCGGACGCCCTGAGTCAGAAGCGAGCATCGAGTCGCTTGCTGCAACCGACCGTCAAATCGCATCTGGCCTACACGCTGTTGTGCGCTCTGGTCATGATGGTGATGTTTTCCGCGCTGCGCCTCGCGCTGCTGGTCTACAACCGCGAAATGATCCTCGATACACCGGCCGCGACCTTTTTCGAAGCCTTCGCCAATGGCTTGCGTTTCGACCTGCGCCTGGTGGTCTACCTCAGCATACCGCTGATACTGGCGCTGTTCGGTGCCCGTGCCATGGCGGCGCGGGGAATCTTCCGCTTCTGGCTGACAGTGACTTCCAGTATCGCGCTGTTCCTGGGCCTGATGGAGATGGACTTCTACCGTGAATTCCACCAGCGCCTCAACGGTCTGGTCTTCCAGTATGTGAAGGAAGACCCGAAAACCGTGATGAGCATGCTCTGGTACGGTTTTCCGGTGGTTCGCTACCTGCTGGCATGGGCTTTAGGCACCTGGATCCTGAGCCTGGCGTTCAAGGGCGCCGATCGTGCCACGCGTCCTCGTGGGCCTTTCAGCGGCGGCAGCATCAGCACCCGTCAGGTTGCCCCCTGGTATACGCGCACCGCGGTATTCGTGGTGTGCCTGCTGATCTGCGTGGTCGCCGCTCGCGGCACCTTGCGTCAAGGTCCGCCAATGCGTTGGGGTGATGTCTACACCACCGATTCGAACTTCGCCAACCAGTTGGGTCTCAACGGCACCCTGTCCCTGGTGGCGGCGGCGAAGAGCCGGATGTCCGAAGATCGCGATAACATCTGGAAAGCCACGTTGCCGCAACCGATGGCGCAGCAGACCGTGCGTGACCTGCTGGTGATGAAGGACGACAAACTGGTGGATGCCGAGACCGCCGCCGTACGTCGCGACTACATGCCGCCAGCGGACAAGACCCTGCCGATCAAGAACGTCGTCGTGATCCTGATGGAAAGCATGGCCGGTCACTCTGTGGGTGCACTCGGCGGGCCGGGCAACATCACGCCGTACCTCGACAAACTGTCGAAGGAAGGCCTGCTGTTCGACCGTTTCTTCTCCAACGGTACCCATACCCACCAGGGCATGTTCGCCACCATGGCCTGCTTCCCGAACCTGCCGGGTTTCGAATACCTGATGCAGACCCCGGAGGGCAGCCACAAACTGTCCGGCCTGCCGCAGTTGCTCAGCGCGCGTGACTACGACGATGTGTATGTCTACAACGGCGATTTCGCCTGGGATAACCAGTCGGGTTTCTTCAGTAACCAGGGCATGACCAATTTCATCGGTCGTAACGACTTCGTTAACCCGGTGTTCTCCGATCCGACCTGGGGCGTGTCCGACCAGGACATGTTCGATCGCGGTCTGGTGGAACTCAAGGCTCGCGATGGCAAGGACAAGAAGCCTTTCTATGCCTTGCTGCAAACCCTGTCCAACCACACCCCGTACGCCCTGCCGAGCCCATTGCCGGTTGAACGTGTGACCGACCGCGGCAGCCTGAACGAACATTTGACGGCCATGCGCTACTCGGACTGGGCCCTGGGCCAGTTCTTTGAAAAGGCGCGCAAGGAGCCGTACTTCAAGGAGACCCTGTTTGTCATCGTCGGCGACCACGGTTTCGGCAACGAGCGCCAGATCACCGAAATGGACCTGGGCCGCTTCAACGTGCCGATGCTGATGATCGCACCGGGCATCCAGGAAAAATTCGGCACCCTCGACCACACCGTGGGCACCCAGGTCGACATCGTGCCGACCATCATGGGCCGCATCGGTGGCGAAGTACGTCATCAGTGCTGGGGCCGCGACTTGCTCAACCTGCCTGAAGGCGATACCGGTTTTGGCGTGATCAAGCCATCGGGCAGCGAGCAGACCACCGCGATCATCACCGCCGACCAGATCCTGGTCTTGCCGAGAGACAAGGACATGGCACCGAAGATGTACCAGTACCAACTGGGCGCTACGCCAAGTGCCGTGGTCGTTGCGAATGCTCCGCGCACCGCCGAGCTTAAAACCAAGCTCGAAGCGTTCCTGCAAACGGCGACCAAGAGCCTGATTGATAACACCGCCGGTGTAGTCGACGGCAAGCCGGACTAAACAGTGCTGCAATAGAAAGAGGCCCTTTTTAAGGGCCTCTTTTTTTATCGGTCAGAACTTCATATCTTGCCGAGCAACAACAGGATGAGTATCACCACCAACACCACGCCGATGATACCGGACGGGCCATAACCCCAACTTCTGGAGTGTGGGAAGACCGGTAGACCACCGATCAGTAACAGGATCAAAATGATCAGAAGAATTGTGCCCATGTCTGTTTCCTTGCTGTAAGTATTCAGGAATGACCTAGCCGTTCAACAGTCAGCGGGAATGTCATTAATTCGAGCTGCTTAAAAAATCCGACCGCGACGCAAGGCATAAAATTCCAAGTTTTTTTGCAGTTTTTAGAGCGATGGCCTATTCCGGCCGCTGTTGCGTTAGTTGATGAGCCGTGTCTGCGGTTTGCCCGGGGCATTCAGCAATCTGATAGAGCGTGGGTAGGCCGATAGCCTTCGCTACACTCGACGCATCTTCCCCGGAACAACAAGGCTGTTTGCTATGCAAAATCGCATGATGATCACTGGCGCAGGCTCAGGCCTGGGTCGCGAAATCGCGCTGCGCTGGGCGCGCGAAGGCTGGCAGCTGGCCTTGTCGGACGTCAGTGAGCCTGGCCTGCAGGAAACCCTGAAGCTGGTGCGAGAGGCTGGTGGTGACGGGTTTATCCAGCGTTGTGACGTACGCGACTACAGTCAACTGACCGCGTTCGCCCAGGCTTGCGAAGTCAAGTTCGGCGGCATCGACGTCATCGTCAACAACGCTGGCGTGGCGTCGGGCGGGTTCTTCAGCGAGCTGTCCCTGGAAGACTGGGACTGGCAGATCGCAATCAATCTCATGGGCGTGGTCAAGGGCTGCAAGGCTTTCCTGCCGTTGCTGGAGAAGAGCAAGGGCAAGATTATCAACATCGCGTCGATGGCGGCGCTGATGCAGGGCCCGGCCATGAGCAACTACAACGTGGCCAAGGCCGGCGTGGTGGCGTTATCCGAAAGCCTGCTGATTGAACTCGCGCATCAGGAAGTCGGCGTGCATGTGGTGTGCCCGTCGTTCTTCCAGACCAATCTGCTGGACTCCTTCCGTGGCCCGACCCCGGCCATGAAAGCCCAGGTCGGCAAGTTGCTGGAAAGCTCGCCCATCAGTGCTGCCGATATTGCCGACTATATCTACCAGCAGGTCGCCGCTGGCGAGTTCATGATCCTGCCCCACGAACAGGGTCGTCTGGCCTGGGCGCTCAAGCAGAAGAACCCGCAACTGCTCTACAACGAAATGACCCAGATGGCCGACAAGATGCGCGCCAAGGCCAAACAATCCGCTAGCTGAACTTGCCTGCTCCGAACAGCCTCGTTAGGGTGGCCGCCATCGGCCAACCTCGCGAGACCTTCCCATGCTCAATTACCTGTGGTTTTTCCTCGCCGCGCTGTTTGAAATTGCTGGCTGCTTTGCCTTCTGGATGTGGTTGCGTCAGGGCAAAAGTGCCTGGTGGGTACTGCCGGCGCTACTGAGCCTGACGTTGTTCGCGTTGCTGCTGACGCGAATAGAGGCGACTTATGCAGGCCGTGCCTATGCCGCCTACGGCGGTATCTACATCATTGCTTCAATTGCCTGGCTGGCGGTGGTCGAGCGGATTCGTCCACTGGACTCCGACTGGCTTGGCGTAGCCCTGTGCGTGATAGGTGCAAGCATCATCCTGTTCGGCCCGCGCTTCTCGGCGTCCTGACGAATCGGCCTTTGTTTGAAGCGTTTGTCAGGCATTTCCTTCAGCAAGGCAGGCCTGTGGTTGTAGGTTTGGTCTGGTTTACCGCGGCTGTCTTGTAGGCCCGGGGTGCACCGGGCATCTTCAAGGTCCGGTAACCCTGAAGGACCACAGCCATGCTTGTACTCAGTCGCGTAGTCGGCGAATTGATTTCCATCGGCGACACCATTTCGGTGCGCATCATTGCCGTCAATGGCGGCCATGTCCGCTTCGGCATTGAAGCCCCTAACCATGTCAGCGTGCACCGTTCGGAGATCTACGAGCGCATCCAGCGCAAGCTGGCTCAAAACAAAAAATCAGTCGAATAGATGCTTGGGCACGTCATGCTTGAGCATCAGCTGGCATTGCTCGCTGTCCGGATCGAAGACAATCAGGGCCTGGCCCTTGGTCAATGCCTGGCGAACCCTCAATACACGGGTTTCCAGCGGTGTGTCATCGCCATTGTCGGTACCGTCGCGGGTCACGAAATCCTCGATCAGGCGGGTCAGGGTATCGACTTCAAGTTGGTCGTGGGGAATCAGCATAGGCACCTCGGTCAAATCAATGACGCGATGCTACGGTGAATCACCGGGCGGGGCTAGCCTGGGGGCTGCGTTGTCGGTCTGACGTCATCGCCATCAGGCTGGCTCTCACAGTTGAGTGCACAACCCTGCGGGCGCCAGCCTGATGGTGATGACGGTAGACCGGTCAGCGAAATACCGGCTTAGCTATTGTTGCGTTGGCCTACGAGGCTATCCACCGATGGCACCCGCGTATCGCTTTCCATCTGCGTTTCGTGTTCGATCTGGTGACTGAACCGGTCCAGCGAGCCCTTGGCCGGCTGCGCGTCGCTGGCGAACACCGGTGGGCTGAGGATATAGGCGCCGAGCAGGCGACTGAGGGCGGCGAGGCTGTCGATGTGGGTGCGTTCGTAGCCGTGGGTGGCATCGCAGCCAAAGGCGAGCAGGGCGGTGCGGATGTCATGGCCGGCGGTGACCGCCGAGTGCGCGTCGCTGAAGTAGTAGCGGAACAAGTCGCGGCGGACCGGCAGCTCGTTGTCACTGGCCAGGCGTAGCAGGTGCCGCGACAAGTGATAGTCGTACGGCCCGCCGGAATCCTGCATCGCAATGCTTACCGCGTGCTCGCTGGAGTGCTGGCCGGGCGCGACGGGCGCAATGTCGATACCGACGAATTCACTGACGTCCCACGGTAGCGCCGCCGCGGCACCACTGCCGGTTTCCTCGGTGATGGTGAACAGCGGATGACAATCGATCGCCAGCTCTTCGCCACTGTCGACGATGGCTTTCAACGCGGCCAGCAAGGCCGCGACGCCGGCCTTGTCGTCCAGGTGACGGGCGCTGATGTGGCCGCTCTCGGTGAACTCCGGCAGCGGGTCGAAGGCGACGAAATCGCCGACGCTGATGCCCAGGGAATCGCAATCGGCGCGGGTGGCGCAATAGGCATCCAGGCGCAGTTCGATGTGATCCCAACTGATTGGCATTTCATCCACGGCAGTATTGAACGCGTGCCCGGAGGCCATCAAGGGCAACACGCTGCCGCGGATCACGCCATTGTCGGTAAACAGGCTCACGCGGCTGCCTTCGGCAAAGCGGCTGGACCAGCAACCCACGGGGGCGAGCGTCAGGCGGCCGTTGTCCTTGATGGCGCGCACGGCGGCGCCAATGGTGTCCAGGTGGGCGGAGACGGCGCGGTCGGGGCTGTTTTTCTTACCCTTGAGGGTGGCGCGGATGGTGCCGCGGCGTGTCATCTCGAAGGGAATGCCCAGCTCTTCGAGGCGTTCGGCGACATAGCGCACGATGGTGTCGGTAAAGCCGGTGGGGCTGGGAATGGCGAGCATTTCCAGCAGGACTTTTTGCAGGTAGGTCAGGTCCGGTTCCGGGTATTGGCGGGTCATGGAAACTCCTGATGAGTTGAGGCCATCGATGGTTTCGATGAGGTTTTTTTGTGGCCTGTCAGGCCGTCTTCGCTGGCAAGCCAGCTCCTACAGGTCAAACAAAAAACCTTGTGGGAGCTGGCTTGCCAGCGAAAGCGGCCGTCCAGCCACCACAATTAAGAAACGGCCGGCTGACTGTGCGGAAACAACAGGTCCACAAACCGCTCAGCCGTCGGCTGCGGTTCATGATTGGCCAGCCCGGCGCGCTCGTTGGCTTCGATGAATACGTACTCCGGTTGGTCGGCGGCAGACACCATCAGGTCGAGGCCGACCATGGCAATATCCAGCGCCCGCGCCGCGCGCACGGCGGCGTCCACCAGGGTGGGATGCAGGATCGCGGTGACGTCCTCGAGAATCCCGCCTGTATG
This sequence comes from Pseudomonas serbica, assembly GCF_028823535.1. Taxonomy (GTDB): domain Bacteria; phylum Pseudomonadota; class Gammaproteobacteria; order Pseudomonadales; family Pseudomonadaceae; genus Aquipseudomonas; species Aquipseudomonas serbica. The sequence goes on from NZ_JAQIYM010000011.1 coordinate 58,404, forward strand.
AAGATTCGCAGTACGCCGTACGAACAAATGCTCGCCCGCCGGCAGAATACTGTCGAAGTCGTAACCCGCTGCCTGCACGGTACGCTCGGTCTCATGATCCAGCGGTATCTTGCTTTCGCCGCTCGTAGCCGCCTGCCGCCGCCGACTCTGGGCTTCGATCAGCGCGCCGATGGAGTGCTGGCCATCGCCCACCACCTCCGCCGGCCGACGGATCGCCGCAGCCACCACTTCAAAGCCGATCACCAGAATCCGCAGGTCCAGGCCTTCGTGGAAGCTTTCCAACAGCACTCGAGTGTCGAATTGGCGGGCCGCGTCGATGGCTTGCTGGACCTCCTCGATCGTTTGCAGATCCACTGCCACCCCTTGGCCTTGTTCACCGTCCAGCGGTTTGACCACCACTCGATGGTGTTCGTCGAGAAACGCCAGGTTGTCATCGGCGTTACCCGCCAGTTGCTGCGCCGGCAGGTTCAGGCCAGCGGCCGTAAGCACTTTATGGGTCAGGCTTTTGTCCTGGCACAGGCTCATGCTGATGGCGCTGGTCAGGTCGCTGAGGGACTCGCGACAGCGTACCCGGCGGCCACCATGGCTGAGGGTGAACATGCCGGCTTCGGCATCATCGACCTGGACATCGATGCCGCGCCGGTGCGCTTCTTCGACGATGATCCGCGCGTACGGATTGAACGCCGCTTCAGGACCCGGACCAAGGAACAGTGACTGGTTGATACCGTTCTTGCGCTTGATGGCGAACGTCGAGAGGTTGCGAAAGCCGAGCTTGGCGTAGAGATTTTTCGCCTGGCGGTTGTCGTGCAGTACGGACAGATCGAGGTAGCTCAACCCGCGACTCATGAAGTGTTCAATCAAATGCCGCACCAGCACCTCACCGACACCGGGCCGCGAACAGCGCGGATCGACCGCCAGGCACCACAGGCTGCTGCCGTTTTCCGGATCGTTGAAGGCCTTGTGATGATTGAGGCCCATGACGCTGCCGATGATCGCGCCGCTGTCTTCGTCTTCCGCCAGCCAATACACCGGACCGCCCTGGTGCATGGGGGTCAGCCGGCGGGCATCGATCGGCAGCATGCCGCGTGCGTGGTAAAGCTGATTGATGGCGTCCCAGTCTGCTTCGCTCTGGGCACGGCGAATGCGAAAACCGCGAAACACCCGGGTGGCCTGGCGGTAATCGCTGAACCACAGGCGCAAGGTATCGGACGGATCGAGGAACAGCTGAGCGGGTTCCAGCCCCAGTACCTGCTGGGGCGCGGCGACGTAGAGAGCGATATCCCGTTCGCCTGGCTGCTCCTTGAGCAGCTCCCGGGCGAGGCTGGCGGCGTCGGCGAAGGTGTGCCCGATCAGCAGGCGGCCCCAGCCGCAATGCACGGCAATGGGCTCGGCGCCCAGGCTGCTGCCGTCTTCGGCCAGGCGCGCCTGCAAACGTTCGTAGGAGGGCGCCTGACCGCGCAACAAGCGCTGGCTGATGGCCGTAGCGTGAGGTTTCATCGGTCAGATTCCTTGTTCACTGAGCCACAGGTTCAGCGCTGCCAGTTGCCACAGCTTGGAGCCGCGCAACGGCGTCAATTGACCTTGCGGATCAGTCAGCAGGCGGTCGAGCATGGCGGGGTTGAACAGGCCGCGATCCTGGCTTGGATCGAGCAGCAGTTCGCGCACCCAGTTCAGCGTGTCACCCTGCAAGTGCTTGAGACCAGGTACCGGAAAGTAACCCTTCTTGCGGTCGATCACTTCACTGGGGATCACCAGGCGCGCCGCTTCCTTCAGGACCTGCTTGCCACCGTCGGGCAGTTTGAATTTGCCCGGCACCCGCGCCGACAATTCCACCAGGCGATAGTCGAGAAACGGTGTGCGCGCTTCCAGGCCCCAGGCCATGGTCATGTTGTCGACGCGCTTGACCGGGTCGTCCACCAGCATCACCGTGCTGTCCAGGCGCAGGGCCTTGTCCACAGCGGCATCGGCGCCGGGTTGTGCGAAATGTTCCTTCACGAAGTCGCCGGCAGCGTCATTGGCTGTCAGCCATTTCGGCTGCACGGTGGCGGCATAGTCGTCGTAGCTGCGGTCGAAAAACGCTTCGCGATAGGCCGCGTACGGATCGCTGGCGCCGTCGACCTGTGGATACCAGTGGTATCCGGCAAACAGTTCGTCGGCACCCTGGCCGCTTTGCACCACTTTGCAATGCTTTGCCACTTCCCGGGACAGCAGGTAAAAGGCGATGCAGTCGTGGCTGACCATCGGCTCGCTCATGGCGCGGAACGCAGCGGGCAATTGTTCGATGATCTCTTTTTCGTCGATGCGCAATTGGTGGTGCTGGGTACCGTAGTGTTTGGCGATCAGGTCCGAATACTGGAACTCGTCGCCGCGCTCGCCGCCGGCATCCTGGAAACCGATGGAGAAGGTCGACAGGTTTTCCACGCCGACCTCGCGCAACAGCCCGACCAGCATGCTCGAATCGACACCGCCGGACAGCAGCACGCCGACATCCACCGCGGCACGTTGGCGGATGGCCACCGCGTCGCGCGTACTGTCGAGTACGCGGTCACGCCAGTCTTCGAGCGTCAGATTTTTCTCATCGTCGTGTGGGCCGTAGGGCAGGGTCCACCAGGTTTTCTGCTCGGTGCGGCCATCCGCTTCAATGCGCATCCAGCTCGCCGGTGGCAGTTTTTCGATACCGGCCAGCAATGTGCGCGGCGCCGGAACCACGGCGTGGAAATTCAGATAGTGATTGAGCGCAACCGGATCGAGGATCGGATTGATATCGCCGCCCTTGAGCAACGCTGGTAACGCCGAGGCAAAGCGCAGGCGCTGGCCGGTGCGCGAGAGGTACAGCGGCTTGACGCCCAGGCGGTCGCGAGCGATGAACAGGCGTTGGCTGTCGCGTTCCCAAATGGCGAAGGCAAACATGCCGTTGAGTTTTGGTAGAAGTGCTTCACCCCAGGCATGAAAGCCCTTGAGCAGGACTTCAGTGTCGCCACCGGAATAGAAGGCATAACCCAGGCTTTCAAGTTCGCTGCGCAGTTCCGGGAAGTTGTAGATCGCGCCATTGAAGGCCAGGGACAACCCCAATTGGTTGTCGATCATCGGCTGCGCCGAACCGTCCGACAAGTCCATGATTTTCAGGCGGCGATGGCCCAGGGCAATCGGCCCCTGGCTGTGAAAACCCCAGGCGTCGGGGCCTCGAGGTGCCAGGTAATGGGTGATCCGCTCAATGGCTGCAAGGTCTGCAGGTTGATTGTCAAAACGTAACTCGCCAGCTAATCCGCACATAAATTCCTTACCGGTTTTTCCGTTGGGGAGGGGTAATCGATACCGCGCCAAAACGGCGGGTACTCAGAAACTGACCCGCCTCGGTAGTGGGAGTTTTAGAACAATCGGTTATAAGCAGTCGTTCGGCGGCGCACGTCCGTGGTGCACAAGCTTGCATTGCCGTGGTGGTAATTATTGCTGGGATGCATAGGAGAAGCTGTTGTGACACCGCCCGCTTCGTTCCGGTTTTCGAATTATCAATTGCCCGTCGAGCTTCATAAACTGAGTGTCTCCCCATGCAATAAGGATATTGCCCCATGCTAATCAAAACACTTGAGGACGCCCCCGAGGCCGCGTCCATGACCCCAGCACAACGTCTGGAGGCTTTGCTGGAGCACGCCGGCGATCTGGACAAGGCTGACGTCTTGCAAGCGTCCATTCCAAAGTGGTTGTCCGATGCGGACCTGAAAGTGGTGCAGGCGCTGAAAACTGCGTTCGAGCAGTCGTTTCTCACTCAAGGCAAAGTCACGACGGCACTTGAACAGCTCAAGCCACTGGACGAGTTCTGCAAAGAGCAACTGACCAGCGGCCTCAAGGCCAAATGGAAGATTGATGTCGACGTCGAGCGCGACACCCTGCAGATCGCAAAAAAAGCCTACGCATCAACAGGGCTGTTCCCGGTCGGTTATTTGGCTGAAGACAACACCCTTTCTCGCAGCCTGCTCCAGGCGGCCATGGAAAATTTCACCCTCGCAGAGGCCGGGAGCGGCGGCGGCCTGACGGGCGCGGTGATTCGAATCGATACAAAGCCGCCATCAGGTGATGAAGTCACTGCTGGCGAATTCGCAACGCTGTGTCGAGAGCTTGATCTTGGTGCCAACTATCAACGCCACATTATTGAAACCCTGGCGTTACCGGCCAAGCCTGCAGGCGGTGCGCCCGTCGATGATCAGGCTGGCATCGCGGATATCCGGCGCCTGAAGGCGCTGGATATGCAAGTCGCACTGCATATGGCCTATCTGAAAAAGGACATCACCCACGCCGTTTACACCATGCTGCTGAGCGTGCTCGAACAGGATGTCCCGGCGGCTCAAACAAGGGATGCGCTGCTTGCTGGCGCCCCGGTGCTGTGGCAAGGCCTGTCGATTCATGACGCCTGCATTTGTGGAGTCCTGGTGTTCAGCAAGGTCTCCATCGATACCGATACGAAAGCCGGGTGCGTGGTCTACATGCCGAACGAACCTCGTCGACCGCTGTATGAATACGCCTCGCTGGAGGAGTTCCGGATCTACCTCACCCTCAAGCTGCAAAGTACAAGCTACAGGAAGTTTTTCGTCCGGCAGTACCTGCATGGCCACGACAAGACCGGGTTTTTTTCCCGGTTTGACAACGGCAGGGCCTTGGGAACGCTCAAGGCCCTTCCTGCCGATACGTGCCTTGCCGATTTTTTCTTCAGTTCGTTTGTCAGCAAGACCCAGGAAGATGCACGGATCCTTGTTGTGCCGACCGAAGACGTGGATGAACAACAACGGGAAAAAACCCTTCGGGTGTTGCAGGACGGAGGTCTTCTGCTGATGAATGCCGCCTCGTTTTTCGTCCCGCTGATTGGCCAGATGATGTTGGCGGCGGCTGTGGTCGATATTGCCAGCGAGGTGTTCGAAGGGGTGCTGGATTGGACTCGCGGTGAGCGAACGCAGGCGTTGTCCCATTTGCTGAACGTCGTGGAAAACCTCGCGCAGATAGCGGCGTTTGCGGCGGGCAGCAAAATAATCTCGACAGCCGTGAGCAAGGGCGTGAAAGAGCAGGCGGCATTCTTCGACGGTTTCGAGGCCGTCACCGGAACGGATGGCAAGGCAAGGCTATGGAAGCCGGACCTCGAACCCTATAAACACACCACGACGCTGCCAGCAGATGTACAACCTGATTCGCAAGGGATCTACCGGCATGCCGGACACACTTCGATCGTCGTGGATGGAGCACCCTATAGAGTGACCCGCAACGCGGCGGACACGGCATGGATCATCAATCACCCGGTGCGAAGTGACGCATTCCGGCCGGCCGTCGAGCGGAACTTGCAAGGTGGCTGGCGGCATGTTTATGAGCACGTCCACGAATGGCGCGAAGGGGGATATGCGTTGGGGCGCACGGATCAGCGCTTGAGTGAACTGGGCAGCGACCTGGATGCGATTGCCGAAATCACTGCGATGACCCCTGACAAATTGCACCGTTTGCATGAAAGCAACCTCAAGTTGCCGCAGCGGTTGAATGACTGTGTCGAGCGTTTCAGGATCGACCGGCGCATTACCGCGATGGTTGCTTCGCTGGAGCAGGGAGAGATCGCAAACACGGCTTTCATCCAGGAACAACTGCATACGTTACCAAGGCTGGCCGGTTGGCCGCAGGAGCGTTTCATCGAAGTGCTCGACGAGAGCGACCTGGTCGTGTCCCGCTTCCCCGAAACAGCGCCATACGACGATGATGTCAACAGCGTGCCGGTTTGGCAGACGCAATTGAACTCGGGACAACTGCTCGATACCGTCATCGATGGACTCTATCCGGAAGAAGTCGAGGGCATTGTCGGTACCACGACAACTGAGTCGCGATCGCAGTTGTTGGCCAAGAAGATCGCAACCAGTCTCAGGGGCAATCGTCAGCCGTTGTTTGAATGGCTCTATAAAACCTGGGACTCAAGCGCTACCGGTGACGTCGCGACACTGCGCGAACACGCCGCTGACCTGCCCGTGCGCGTGTGCCAGGAGTTGCTGGACAACGCTTCGGGTCGGGATCGAAGCTTTCTGCGCGAGCGCAAGATCCCGGGGGTGGATCTCGCCCGGCAGGTCAGTGAGGCGCAGGCCAGGATCAGGCAGGACCGTGCACTCACGGGGCTGCACCTGCCGACACTGGCCAATGCCGACACCGACAAACTGATGCTCGGTTTGATGGATCGAGTGCAAGGCTGGAATGACGACTTTCGACTCGAAGTACGCCAGGGGTCAGTAACAGGCACCTTGCTCGACAGCGTGGGCGACGCTGCTGCGCAGTCGCTCGCTGTGATCGTCAAGCTGCCCACCCGCTATCAGGTCACAAACGACGGCGGCAATGTGACTTTCACTCATACGAGCCAATCGCTGCTTGAGTCAATACTGGATGCATTGCCTGCTTCCGATCGTTCCCGCATGGGCTTCACCGGCAGCGATACGCTCGACGTCCCGACACTTCGGTCTCGTCTGTCGAGGGCCGCCACGGGTGACCCCGCGCATACCGGGCGGGTGCTACGGGGCGAACGCACTGAAACAGCGGCGTACCTGTACGCCTGTGTCCAGGCGAGCCCTCCCGCTGCCAGCGCCTATCCCTCGGGCTTGATGCGTAAAGTCAAAAAGCTGTATCCGATGTTTACGAATGCCCAGGTGTCGGCGTTTCTCGATGGGGCCGGCAGTACGCCGATGCAGCGGGCGAATCGAGTCAAGGTGCTGGGTCAGCGACTGAAGACACTGCGCGGGGTGCTGGACGCCTGGTGCAGCGACGAGGTGCAGATGAGGAAGTTGCCGGGGGTGCTTAACGACATCCGTGTCAGCCGTCGTCAGGTGGCCAGGACCCTCGAAAACTGCTGGCGCCGGATAACGCCTGTGGGGTGGCCGCAACATCAGCCCTTCACTTCGCTCACGCTGACGCGCAACCCGGTGGGCCAGTTACCGACCCTGACCGAGGAGGATGTCGCCCATGTGCGCAGCCTTTCGATCATGGACATGCAGGCCGGTGATGAACTCGCGTATTTCCTCAAACCATTCAAAGGCCTTGTCAGCCTGGAGCTGGACCGCAATCAACTCACACGATTGCCTGAAGTGCTGTCGCACATGCCCGACCTTGAGCACCTGAGGCTGGACGGCAATCAGATAGCGCTGACCGAGCACACGCTGAAAAAACTCGCCGGCATGCGCAATTTGCGCACCTTGGGGCTCAGTGGCAATCGGTTGGGGGCCACGATCGACGTCAGCAAGATGCTGCATCTGCAAGCCCTGTTCCTGGGCGATACCCATGCAACGGAATTGCCCGTCGGGCTGGCTCACTTGCCGTATCTGGATTTCGTCGACCTGAGGGGCAACGAGATTCGTGAGTTGCCTGCCTGGCTGCTCCAGGTCCCTCGACGACTCGCCCAGACGATCAACCTGCGCAACAACCCGATATCCGAGGCGAGCCGTGCGAAGCTGGAAATCTTCCGTGACAACACGGGGATCGGGATGGGGCTGCTGGACACCAGAACCGAAGTGTTCAACGAGCAGAAGGCGCGAGACCTGTGGATGTCGAACCCGGTGGAAGAAACCTATGCCCTTCGTAACCAGGCATGGCTGGCGTTGAAGAACGAACCGGGTTCGAAGGGTTTTTTTGAGTTGCTGGCAGAGTTGGGAAGCTCGGGGGACAGCCGTTTTGTCCACGAAGACATGACGCGGCGGGTGTGGAGTGTCATTGACTCGACCCGGACAGACCCTGCATTGCGCGATCAATTGCTGGCGATGGCGGTGAAAGCCAACTGCGCCGACTCTGCGGCGACAATCTTCAGTAATCTTGAAGTGGCCGTGGATATCGACACGGTGGTTCGCCAGTCGGTCAATGCCCATGATCAGGCCGCTCGGTTGTTGAAACTTGCGCGACGTTTGTTCCGCCTGGATTACCTCGCCAGGTTCGCCCGGGAGAAAGTCCGGGCCAATCCCAAGCTCGACCCCGTGGAAGTGGAATTGGCCTATCGCACCGGCCTGGCCGATCGGCTCGAACTGGTAGGTCAACCCCGGCATATGCGCTATGCATCACTCAGCGGCGTAACAGCCAAGGACCTGGACGATGCCTGCAACGACGTCCTCACCGCCGAAATGTCCCCCGAACTATTGACTTACGTGCGAGGCCGTACGTTTTGGAGTGACTTTTTGCGCCAGCATCATGGCAAACAGTTCACCGACCTGGCTGCACCATTTCAAGAGCGTATGCAGACCGCCTTTGAAAGTGAGGAGGCGTTTGGCGCGGACTATCGCGCCACGGTCGACGGCATCGCCGCTGAAATGAAGGTGGCTGAGAGCGATTTGTTGAAGCGCCTGACCGAGGCAGCCATGAAGGCCGACGAGTTAAAGGCCTGCTTTGCGCTGGACTGACCCCGTCAGGCCTTGCCGCGTATCAAGCGACGCAAGGTGAAGCGATTTGGATGACAGGCCTCGGCCACGGCCCTGGGCAGCGGCAGCGGTTCGTCATCCAGCCAGGCGGCGATCAGTTCGCCTGACAACGGCGCAGTGATCAGCCCTCGCGAACCGTGGCCGCTGTTGACGTACAAGCCATCCAGCCAAGGGCAAGGGATGTCCGGGACTTGCCGGGCATCCTTGCTCAATGCGACGTAGGTGTCGGTGAACGCCTGGCTGTCGGCCAATGGGCCGACAATCGGCAAGTAATCCGGGCTGGTGCAGCGAAACGCTGCGCGGCCTTCCAGTTCGTTTGCGTGCAACGAGCCGGCTCCGAGCCGAGCGACCAGATCCAGCGAGATCTCTTCGAGCATCTGCAAGTTGCCGAGGTGTTCGGCAGTGGTCGGGGTCAGGTCGTCGTTGTTGAAATCGAAACTCGCCCCCAGGGTATGTTCACCCAGGCGTGCCGGCGCGACGTAGCCTTCGGCGCACACCACGGTACTCAGCGCCTGGCTTGCAGGGGTTTGGGGCAGGCGGGTGATTTGTCCGCGAATGCGCTTGAGCGGCAACCCACTGCTGTAGGTGAATCGCTTGATCTCGGCGGCGCCGGCCAGCACCACGGTGGGGGCTTGGGCAAGTAACCTGTCGCCATCCCAGGCTTGCCAGTCTCCGTCCACGCGGCGCAATTCCAGCACATCGTGATGGGTCAGCAGTTCAATGTTCGATTGCCCGGCCTGCCATTGGCACAGAGCGGGTGGATGCACCCAGCCGCCTTCGGGGTAAAACAGGCCCCCCGCTGGCAACGCGATACCGGCGCGAGCCTCGGCTTGCACTTGATCGAGGCTGTGCAGCAAGCCTTCGGGAAACGCCGCCGCCAATTGCGCTTGCCGCTCGGCTTCCTTGGCGTTGAAGGCCAATTGCAAGACTCCGCAATCGTCCCAGTCGACGCCCCGTTGCAGATGCTCAAGCAAGCGCCGGGTGTAGCCGAAGCCACTGACGATCAATTGCGACAACGCCGTGCCGTGCGCGGAGAGCTTGAGGTACAGCACGCCCTGGGGATTGCCCGAGGCTTCCTGCGCCAGCGCATCGTGACGCTCCAGCAGACTCACCTGCCAACCGCGCGCAGCCAGGCTCGCGGCCGTCGCACAACCGGCCAGCCCGGCGCCGATCACCAGTGCGCGACGTTCGCCGGTGGGCGGTGTCGGGCGCGCAAACCAGGGTTTCGCCACCGCGGGTGTCGGGCCTTCTGCTGGCCAGCCGAGAAACGTGCCGCGCAGGATTTCCCATTTGTGGCCGATGCCTGGCGTACGTTTCATCTTGAAGCCCGCGGCATTGAGCAGCCGGCGCACCCAACCGGTACTGGTGAAGGTGCTGATGGTCGAACCGGGTGCCGCCAGGCGGGCGAGTTCGGCAAACAATTGGGCGGTCCACATGTCGGGGTTTTTCGCCGGGGCGAAGCCGTCGAGAAACCAGGCGTCGATCTGCGCGTCCAGTTGCGGTAATTGCTCCAGGGCATCGCCGATCAGCAAGGTGAGCGTGACGCGGCCGTTATCCAGGACCAGGCGCTGGAAACCTTGGTGGATCGCCTGGTATTGCGCCAGCAGTTGATCAGCGAACGGCTTGAGTTCCGGCCACAAGGCCAGCGCCCGTTGCAGGTCGGCCAGGCTCAGCGGGTATTTCTCGACGCTGACGAAATGCAGGCGCGCACCGGCCAAAGCGTGCTGCTCGAACAACTGCCAGGCGCAGAGAAAATTCAACCCGGTGCCGAAGCCGGTTTCGCCAATCACCAGTCGCCCGCCCACCGGCAACGCGGCAAAACGTTCACGCAAAGCGTTCTGATCGAGGAACACGTAGCGGGTTTCATCCAGCCCTGACAGGTCGGAAAAGTACACATCGTCGAACACCCGCGAGCGCGGGAGGCCTTGGTCGTCCCAGTCGATCTGGGCGTGGGGCAGTACAGGTTTCATGGCAGGCTCGGTCACGGCAAGGCGCACATTCTATCCGATCGCGGGTGGGGTGCTTGATCCATGGCAAGGCCGGCAACGCCGCCAGCGATGAAAATGGGATTTCTCCCCCGCAGGAGAGGTCAATCCACTAGTCTTGCTCACATCTGCCAGGGAGCTGCCCATGTTCGAATCCGCCGAAATCGATCACGCCATCGACAAAGAAACCTACGACGCCGAGGTCCCGGCCCTGCGTGAAGCCTTGCTCGAAGCGCAATTCGAGCTGCGCCAGCAGAGCCGCTTTCCGGTGATCATTCTGATCAATGGCATCGAAGGCGCCGGCAAGGGTGAGACGGTCAAGCTGCTCAACGAGTGGATGGACCCGCGCCTGATCGAGGTCCGCACCTTCGATCAGCAAACCGATGAAGAACTCGCACGGCCACCGGCCTGGCGCTATTGGCGGATGCTCCCGGCCAGGGGCCGCATGGGCGTGTTTTTCGGCAACTGGTACAGCCAGATGCTGCAGGCTCGGGTCCATGGCGTGATCAAGGACCCAAGGTTCGATCAAAGTATCAACGCCGCCGAACGCCTGGAAAAAATGCTGTGCGACGAAGGCGCGCTGATCTTCAAGTTCTGGTTCCACTTGTCCAAGAAACAAATGAAGGCACGCCTCAAGGCCTTGGCCGATGACCCGCTGCACAGCTGGCGCATCAGCCCGCTGGACTGGCAGCAGTCCGAAACCTATGACCGCTTTGTGAAATACGGTGAACGCGTCTTGCGTCGCACCAGCCGCGACTATGCGCCCTGGCATGTGATCGCCGGCATGGATGCGCATTATCGCAGCCTGGTGGTGGGGAAAATTCTGCTCGAAGGCCTGCAAAACGCCCTGAGACGACCGAAAATCCACCCGGAAAAAGTCAACGCCGCCCCCGTATTCCCAAGCGTCGATCAATTGAACCTGCTGGATAGCCTCGACCTCACCTCGAATCTGGCCAAAAACGATTATGAAGAGCAACTGATTACCGAACAGGCAAGGTTTTCCGGGTTGATGCGCGACAAACGCATGCGCCGCCACGCGCTGGTGGCGGTGTTCGAAGGCAATGACGCGGCGGGCAAGGGCGGGGCGATTCGCCGGGTTGCCGCGGCGCTGGACCCGCGCCAATACAACATCGTGCCGATTGCCGCGCCCACCGAGGAGGAGCGGGCACAGCCGTACCTTTGGCGTTTTTGGCGGCATATTCCCGCACGGGGCAAATTCACCGTGTTCGACCGCTCCTGGTACGGGCGGGTGCTGGTGGAGCGAATCGAAGGTTTTTGCACCCCGGCGGACTGGCTGCGCGCCTACAGCGAAATCAACGACTTTGAGGAACAGCTCAGCGATGCCGGGGTGATCGTGGTCAAGTTCTGGCTGGCCATCGATAAGCAGACGCAGCTGGAACGCTTCCAGGAACGCGAAAACATCCCGTTCAAACGCTTCAAGATCACCGAGGACGATTGGCGCAACCGCGACAAGTGGGAGGACTATCGCACCGCCGTCGGTGACATGGTTGACCGCACCAGCACGGAGATCTCGCCCTGGACACTGGTTGAGGCCAATGACAAGCGCTGGGCGCGGGTCAAGGTCTTGCGCACCATCAATCGCGCAGTGGAAGACGCGTTCGAACAGTCGGACAAGGGCAAAGGCAAGGGCAAGGGCAGGGGCAAGTAGTCAGGCGATGGTTGCGCATACGCGGGGTGAATGATTGTCGCGGTGGGTTATTGGGTGGGCTTATGCTCGGTCCACTTTCAACCGACAACAACAATGAGGTATGCCATGCGTGAAGTGGTGATCGTCGACAGCGTGCGGACCGGCCTGGCCAAATCCTTTCGCGGCAAGTTCAACATGACCCGTCCCGACGACATGGCGGCGCATTGTGTCGACGCCTTGCTGGCGCGTACCGGCATCGACCCGGCCAGCGTCGAGGACTGCATCGTCGGTGCCGGCTCCAACGAAGGCTCCCAGGGCTATAACATCGGGCGCAACGTCGCGGTGTTGTCGCGCCTGGGCATCGGCGTCGCCGGCATGACCCTCAACCGCTTCTGTTCCTCGGGCTTGCAGGCGATCGCCATCGCCGCCAACCAGATTGCCTCCGGTTGCAGCGACATCATCGTGGCCGGTGGCGTCGAGTCCATCAGCCTGACGATGAAAAGCATCAACACCGATCACCTGATCAATCCGCTGCTCAAAGAGCAAGTGCCGGGGATCTACTTCCCGATGGGCCAGACCGCTGAAATCGTCGCACGTCGATACGACGTCAGCCGCGAAGAACAGGACCTGTACGCCCTGCAAAGCCAGCAGCGCACTGCCCGGGCACAAGCGCAGGGTTTGTTCGACGATGAAATCGTACCGATGGCGGTGAAGTACCGGGTCGAAGACAAGGCCACCGGCCAGGTGCAGATTCTCGAGGGCATGGTGGGGCGCGATGACTGCAACCGTCCCGACACCACCCTGCAAAGCCTGGCCGGACTGAATCCAGTGTTTGCCGAGGGTGGCTCGGTCACCGCCGGTAACTCGTCGCAGCTGTCCGACGGCGCCTCCATGACCCTGGTGATGAGCCTGGAAAAAGCCCTGGCGCTGGGCTTGAAGCCCAAGGCGTTCTTCCGCGGATTCACCGTCGCGGGCTGCGAACCGGACGAGATGGGCATCGGCCCGGTGTTCTCGGTGCCGAAACTGCTCAAGGCCAAGGGCTTGCACATTAACGATATCGATTTGTGGGAACTCAACGAAGCCTTCGCCTCGCAGTGCCTGTACGCGCGTAACCGGCTGGAAATCGACAACGAGCGGTATAACGTCAATGGTGGTTCGATTTCCATCGGCCACCCGTTCGGCATGACCGGTTCGCGCCAGGTCGGGCACCTCGTTCGTGAGTTGCAGCGGCGCAATCTGCGTTACGGCATTGTCACCATGTGCGTGGGCGGCGGGATGGGGGCTACCGGGTTGTTCGAGGCGGTGCGTTAGGTTTCACGGATTTGTATAGATAGTCGTAAAGCCAGCTCGCGACCTGCACAGTTTCATTCGCGCCCAGGCCTCAACTGTCCCTGTGTCCCAAGCGAGTCAGCGCCTAGAATGGCGCTACTTGTTTCCGGATTGGGGTTGGCATGCACATTTCATCGGGTCGCTGGGTTTATGGGCTGTTCCTGGCCTTGCTGACCGCGCTGTTGTGGGGAATCCTGCCGATCAAGCTCAAGCAGGTGCTGCTGGTGATGGACCCGGTCACGGTGACCTGGTTTCGCCTGATGGTGTCCGGTAGTTGCCTGTTCATTTACCTGGCGGCGACCCGGCGCCTGCCGAGCCACAAGGTGCTCGGGCCGCGCGGTGGCTGGCTGGTGCTGATGGCGGTGCTCGGCCTGGTGGGCAACTACGTGCTGTATCTGATGGGGTTGAATCTGCTCAGCCCCGGCACCGCGCAACTGGTGGTGCAGATGGGCCCGATCATGTTGCTGATCGCCAGTGTGTTCGTGTTCAAGGAGCGCTTCAGTCTGGGGCAGGGGATCGGTTTGTTGGTGTTACTGGTCGGCTTCGTGCTGTTTTTCAACCAGCGCCTGAGTGAACTGCTGACCTCGTTGAGCGACTACACCGCCGGTGTGCTGCTGGTATTGCTGGCTTCCACGGTCTGGACGTTTTATGCGCTGGGGCAGAAGCAGTTGCTGACCGTGTGGAATTCGCTGCAGGTGATGATGGTGATCTACCTGTTCTGCGGGCTGTTGCTGACGCCGTGGGTTCATCCGCTGGAGGCGCTGCAATTGACCCCCGTACAAGGCTGGCTGCTGCTGGCGTGCTGCATGAACACCCTGATTGCCTATGGCGCATTTGCCGAGGCGCTGGCGCATTGGGAGGCGTCGCGGGTCAGTGCGACCCTGGCTATCACGCCGCTGGTGACCTTGGCCGCCGTGGCCGTGGCCGCCTGGTGGTGGCCGGAGTATGTGCACGCCGAGACCATCAATGGCCTGGGCTATGGCGGAGCGGTGCTGGTGGTGTTGGGGTCGGCGCTGGTGGCGTTGGGGCCGTCGTTGATTGCCGGGCTTCGGGCTCGCAAGATTCGGATGGCGGCCAGTTAGACCGCGTTTTCGTTCTTCGCGAGCAGGCTCGCTCCCACATTGAACCTCGCACGGGTCAAATGTGGGAGCGGGCTTGCTCGCGAAAGCGGACTATCAGGCGCTAAAGAGCTCAGCCCTTGGCCCCAGCCTCCAGCATATTCTCCGGCCTCACCCAGGCATCGAACTCTTCATCGGTCAGATAGCCCAGCTGCAACGCCGCCGCCCTCAGTGTCAGCCCCTCGGCATAGGCTTTCTTGGCGATCTCCGCCGACTTGTCATAACCAATGTGCGGGTTCAGCGCTGTCACCAGCATCAAACCTTGTTCCAGATGCTCAGCCATTTTCCCGGCGTCCGGTTCCAGGCCGGCGATGCAATGCTGCTGGAAGTTGCTGCAGCCGTCGGCCAGCAGGCGGATCGATTGCAGCAGGTTGTGGATGATCACCGGCTTGAATACGTTCAGCTGCAGGTGACCCTGGCTCGCCGCGAAACCGATGGTCACGTCGTTACCCAAGACCTGGCAGGCCAGCATCGACAGCGCTTCGCACTGGGTCGGGTTGACCTTGCCCGGCATGATCGAACTGCCCGGTTCGTTGGCCGGCAGCTTCACTTCGGCAAAGCCGGCGCGCGGGCCGGAGCCGAGCAGGCGCAAGTCATTGGCGATTTTCATCAGCGTCACGGCGAGGGTCTTCAGCGCGCCGGACAAGCTGGTCAGCGGCTCGTGGCCGGCCAGGGCGGCGAACTTGTTCGGCGCGGTGACGAACGGCAAGCCGGAAAGGGCCGCCAGTTCCGCGGCGATGGCTTCACCGAAGCCGTGGGGCGAGTTCAGCCCGGTGCCAACCGCCGTACCGCCCTGGGCCAGTTCACAGACCGCCGGCAGCGCACTGCGGATCGCCCGTTCGGCGTAATCGAGCTGGGCGATGAACGCCGAGAGTTCCTGGCCAAAGGTGATCGGCGTGGCATCCATCATGTGGGTGCGGCCGGTCTTGACCAGTTTCATATGGCGGGCCGATAGCTCGGCCAGGCCACCGGACAGTTCGCTGATGGCCGGCAGCAACTGCTGTTGCACCGCCTGGACCGCCGCAATGTGCATGGCCGTGGGGAAACAGTCGTTGGAACTCTGGGAGCGGTTGACGTGATCGTTGGGATGCACCGGGGACTTGCCGCCGCGGGGGTTACCGGCCAGTTCGTTGGCGCGTCCGGCGATCACCTCGTTGACGTTCATGTTGCTCTGGGTGCCGCTGCCTGTTTGCCAGACCACCAGCGGGAACTGATCGTCATGCTCGCCGTCGAGCACTTCGTCGGCCGCCTGCTCGATCAACCGGGCGATGTCGGCGGGCAAATCGCCGTTACGGTCGTTGACCCGTGCAGCCGCTTTCTTGATCAGCGCCAGGCCGTGCAGTACCGCCAGCGGCATACGTTCGTTGCCGATGGCGAAATTGACCAGCGAGCGTTGCGTCTGAGCACCCCAGTAGGCCTCATCCGGGACTTCTACCTGGCCCAGGCTATCGGTTTCGATTCGGCTCATCATGCACACTCCTGTAGGTCTGATTGCGCAGTTTAGGCCGTGATCGACGGCCGTGGTTCCATCAGTCTGGGATCTGCCCATTCAACCCCTCTAAATCAGGTGCGACAAGGCTTGGGGTTGAGCGACACACTTTTTTAGGCGCAGAATGGTCGTCCTTGGGGTTTTACCTCGTCTGCTAGAAAAGGAAACTCGATGACTCGTCTTCGTGCCATCTGTACCGCGGTTGCACTGGTCTGCGCCAGCGGCCCTGTTTTTGCCGATACCGCCAGCCACAACGCCAGTGCCGAGGCTTTCCTGACCCTGGCGCACGCTGACAAACTGGGCACTCCGGTGTACATGCAAGTACAGCAGATGTTCGCCCAGCGCTTCCAGCAAACCAAAGCCCCCGAGTCGAAAAAAGCCGTACTGGAAACCTATCAGGCCAAGGCCAATGCCGCTCTGGACCAAGCCATTGGCTGGAACAAGCTGAAGCCGGACATGGTCAAGCTCTACACCACCAACTTTACCGAATCGGAGCTCAAGGATCTGGTCGCGTTCTACCAGTCGCCACTGGGCAAGAAAGTCCTGGAGAAAATGCCGCAGCTGACCCAGCAATCGGCCCAGATGACCCAGGCCAAGCTGGAAAGCGCGGTGCCTGTGGTCAACAAACTGCTGGCTGACATGACCGCCGAGCTGGAGCCGAAAGGCGCCGCTGCTCCGGCCAAGAAAAAGCCATAAGCGGAGTTCGGCATGACCATGCAACAACGCATTGAATCGACACTGAGCCTTCTACAGCCCGAGCATTTGCAGGTGCTGGACGAAAGCCACATGCACAGTCGTGGGCTGCAAACCCACTACAAGGCTGTGGTGGTGAGTGCACAGTTCGAAGGCTTGAACCGGGTCAAGCGCCACCAGAAGGTCTACGCCACGCTTGGCGAGCTGATGGGTGAATTCCATGCGTTGGCCTTGCACACCTACACGCCCGAGGAATGGGCGCAGATCGACGCGGCTCCGGCCTCGCCGACCTGTGCCGGTGGTAGCAAAACCTGACACGCCTTGTGGCGCTGGCTTGTTGCAGGAGCTGGCATGCCAGCGAAGGCGTCCTTAAGATCGCTTTCGCTGGCAAGCCAGCTCCTACACAAGCCAGCGCCTACAGGGATGGCGTAATATTTGTTAGAATGTCCAACGCGCCGCTCCTGCGGCGCGTTTTTTTTCGCATCCGGTTCACCCCTTACGAGGGTAGCCACCTGGAGATTTACCCATGACACAACAGATTGTCGTGGCGGCACTGTATAAGTTCGTCACCCTGCAAGATTACGTCGCCCTGCGCGAGCCCCTGCTCAAGGCAATGGTCGACAACGGCATCAAGGGCACGCTGCTGATCGCCGAAGAAGGCATCAACGGCACCGTGTCCGGCAGCCGCGAAGGCATCGACGGGCTGATGGCCTGGCTCAAGAACGATCCGCGCATGGACGATATCGACCATAAAGAGTCGTACTGCGACGAACAGCCGTTCTACCGCACCAAGGTCAAGCTCAAGAAAGAGATCGTGACCCTGGGCGTCGAGGGCGTGGACCCGAACAAAAAGGTCGGCACCTATGTCGATCCGCAGGATTGGAATGCGCTGATCAGCGACCCTGAAGTCCTGTTGATCGATACCCGCAACGACTACGAAGTCTCGATCGGCACCTTTGAAGGTGCTATCGATCCGAAAACCACCAGTTTTCGCGAATTTCCTGACTACATCAAAGCCAATTTCGACCCGGCCGTGCACAAGAAAGTGGCAATGTTCTGCACCGGTGGCATTCGTTGCGAAAAAGCCTCGAGCTACATGCTCAGCGAGGGCTTCGATGAGGTCTATCACCTCAAGGGTGGCATCCTGAAATACCTCGAAGAGGTGCCTCAGGAAGAAACCAAGTGGCAGGGCGACTGCTTCGTGTTCGACAACCGCGTGACGGTTCGCCACGACCTCAGCGAAGGCGACTACGATCAATGTCATGCCTGCCGCACACCGGTCAGCGCCTCCGACCGCGCGTCCGAACATTACGTGCCCGGGATCAGCTGCCCGCATTGCTGGAATACGCTGAGCGAGAAAACCCGTCGCAGCGCCATCGACCGGCAAAAGCAGATCGAACTGGCCAAGGCTCGCAACATGCCGCACCCGATCGGCTACAACTACAAGCAAGCATCCACCGAGGCCTGAACCATGTCTGCACGCCTGCTCTATGTGATGGACCCGATGTGTTCCTGGTGCTGGGGCTTCGCGCCGGTTGCCAACGCATTGGTCGAGCAGGCGCAAGCCGCCGGCGTGGATGTACACCTGGTGGTGGGTGGTTTGCGCACCGGCAGTGGTTCGGCGCTGGAGCCGACCACCCGTCGCTACATACTCGAGCACTGGCAGGCGGTGACCGAGGCCACCGGCCAACCCTTCAAGCTTGAAGGGGCGCTGCCCGACGGCTTCGTCTACGACACCGAACCCGCTTGCCGGGCGCTGGTTACTGCACGCGGCCTGGCGCCGGATTGCGCATGGAAGCTGCTCGGGTTGATCCAGCATGCGTTTTACGCCGAAGGTCGTGATGTCACCCGCGCCAGCGTTCTGGTCGAGTTGGCGGAGCAGGCCGGGCTGCCGCGCATCGAGTTCGCCGCCGCTTTCGACCGTGCCGATACGCACGCCGCGACGGCCGCCGATTTCACCTGGGTCCAGGACCTGGGTATCGCCGGTTTCCCGACCTTGCTGGCGGAACGCAATGGGCAATTGGCGTTGCTGACCAATGGCTATCAGCCCCTCAGTGTCCTGTCCCCCTTACTCGGCCGCTGGCTGGAGCGCGCTGCCTGTGCATGACCAGCCCGACGACACCCCAGCCGTAAAGCGTGTCGACCGGCTGAGCTGGGCAGAAATTCGTCGCCTGGCTCTTCATCACAAGAAATCCCTGTGGATCGCCAACGGTGTGGCCGTGCTGGCGACACTGTGCAGCGTGCCGATTCCCTTGCTCCTGCCGTTGCTGGTGGACGAAGTGTTGCTGGGGCACGGTGACGCCGCGCTGAAAATCATGAACCTCGCGCTGCCTGAGGTTTGGCAGAAAGCCGCGGGCTACATTGGCCTGATGCTGGTGGTGACGCTGGCCCTGCGTTGCGCGGCATTGCTGTTCAACGTGGTGCAGGCGCGCTTGTTTGCGGCCTTGGCCAAGGACATCGTCTACCGCATTCGCATCCGCCTGATCGAACGACTCAAGTGCATCTCGCTGGCGGAATACGAAAGCCTGGGCAGCGGCACCGTGACCACGCACCTGGTGACCGATCTCGACACTCTGGACAAGTTCGTCGGCGAAACCCTCAGTCGTTTCCTGGTGGCCATGCTGACGCTGGTCGGCACTGCGGCAATCCTGGTGTGGATGCACTGGCAACTGGCGTTGCTGATCCTGTTGTTCAACCCGCTGGTGATCTACGCCACGGTGCAACTGGGCAAGCGGGTCAAGCACCTGAAGAAACTCGAGAACGACAGCACCTCGCGCTTCACCCAGGCGTTGACCGAAACCCTGGACGCGATCCAGGAAGTGCGTGCCGGTAACCGCCAGGGCTTTTTCCTCGGTCGTCTGGGGCATCGCGCCCGGGACGTACGGGATTACGCGGTGAACTCGCAATGGAAAACCGATGCCTCGAACCGGGCCAGCGGTCTGCTGTTCCAGTTCGGCATCGATATTTTCCGTGCGGCGGCCATGTTGACCGTGCTGTTCTCCGACCTGTCCATCGGCCAGATGCTCGCGGTATTCAGCTACCTGTGGTTCATGATCGGTCCGGTTGAACAACTGCTCAACCTGCAATATGCCTACTACGCCGCCGGCGGCGCACTGTCGCGAATCAATGAGCTGCTGTCGCGCGCCGATGAGCCGCAATACCCGTGCGGTGTCGACCCGTTCATTGGTCGCCAGACCGTGGGTATCGAGGTTCAGGGGCTGAGCTTCGGCTACGGTGACGAACTGGTACTGAACCAGATGAACCTGTCGATTGCCCCCGGTGAAAAGGTCGCGATCGTCGGCGCCAGCGGTGGCGGCAAGAGCACCCTGGTGCAATTGCTGCTGGGCTTGTACACGCCGCTGGCCGGGACTATTCGTTTCGGTGGTTCGACCCAGCAGGAAATCGGCCTGGAGACCGTGCGGGAAAATGTCGCGGTGGTCCTGCAACACCCGGCGTTATTCAATGATACGGTGCGCGCGAACCTGACCATGGGCCGTGAACGCAGTGACGAGGCTTGCTGGAATGCCTTGGAAATCGCGCAATTGCACACCACGGTGCGTGAATTGCCCAACGGCCTGGACAGCGTCGTCGGGCGTTCCGGGGTGCGCTTGTCCGGTGGCCAGCGCCAACGCCTGGCTATCGCGCGGATGGTGCTGGCCGATCCCAAGGTGGTGATTCTCGACGAAGCCACCTCGGCGCTGGATGCCGCCACCGAATACAACCTGCACCAGGCGCTCGCGCGATTCCTCAGCCATCGCACCACCCTGATCATCGCCCATCGTTTGTCGGCGGTGAAGCAGGCTGACCGGGTGCTGGTGTTCGATGGCGGGCAGATTGCCGAAGATGGCGACCATCAGCAGTTGATTGCCGAAGGCGGTCTATACGCCAAGCTTTACGGACATTTGCAGCAGCACTGAATCAATGCCAAGGCAGGTTGAGTGGAGTTTCCCGCAGTGGGGAGGGGGCATCGCTTGCCGGGATGCACAAGGCCCCCTAGTCTAGCGGTAGCGATCACGTGGATGATGATCTGGCAGTGCTAAAACAAGGGACCCCATGAATCAAACCCGGACTCTCGGAACACCGCGGCTATTGGGCATCGTCTGGCCATTTATCGCCGTCGTGTTATTTCAGGCCCTGTTGGGTGGCGTCAGCCTTTATGTATTGTCGGCGGTCCGCGGCTATGTTGCCGGTGAAAGCCTGTGGTCCAAGGGCCAGAAGGACGCGATCTATTACCTGAATCTGTATGCCGACAGTCGCGACGAGAGCAAATTCCTCAAGTACCAGGAGGCTATTGCCGTCCCTCAGGGAGGGCACGAGTTGCGCCTGGCGCTGGATCAGCAGCCACCCGATCTCGAGGCGGCCAGGCAGGCCATTCTCAAGGGTGGCAACCATCCCGATGACGTTCCCAGCCTGATCTGGCTCTACCTCAACTTCCGTCATTTCAGCTTCCTCGAAAAAGCCATCGATCTGTGGACCGTGGGTGACGCGTACCTGGTCAAACTCGATGAAGTTGCCAGGGACATGCATCAGCACATCGGCGTCAAGCAGACCAGCGATGCCGACATACAGCGCTGGAAGGGACAGATATTCGCCATCAACGACGAGGTGACGCCCGCGGCCAAGGCCTTCAGCGATGCACTGGGCGAGGGCTCGCGGATGATCCTGCGGCTGCTCTTGGCGTTGAACCTGGCCACCGCCCTCGGCCTGATCGCCCTGGCGCTGCTGCGTACGCATAAACTGCTCAAGCAACGGCATGCTTTCGCCGACGCCCTGCAGGTGGAGAAAGAGCGGGCGCAAATCACCCTGCAATCGATTGGCGATGCCGTGATCACCACGACGGTGGAGGGCGCGATCGCCTATATGAACCCGGCCGCCGAAGCCTTGACCCACTGGAAAGCTGAACAGGCCACCGGAGTGCCACTGGCGGCGCTGTTCAACCTGCTGGACGACAATGCCCAGGCCGATGGCTTTACCTTGATCGAGCACATCCTGAGCGGTCAGCTCAGCGGTGGCAGCGAACACTCCAAGCTCATTCAGCGCCTCGATGGCAGCACGGTATCGGTTACCTTGGTCGGGGCGCCGATCCGCAATGCCGGGAAGGTCAGCGGTGCGGTGCTGGTGCTGCATGACATGACCCAGGAGCGGCAATACATTGCCAACCTGTCCTGGCAGGCAACCCATGATGCGCTGACCGGGCTCGCCAACCGCCGCGAGTTTGAATTTCGCCTGGAGCAGGCTCTGCAGGCCCTGACGCGACAGCCGGGGCGCCATGCCTTGATGTTCCTCGATCTGGATCAGTTCAAGTTGGTCAACGATACCTGCGGTCACGCGGCAGGTGACGAGTTGCTGCGGCATATCTGCGCGCTCTTGCAATCGGGTTTGCGCGAGGGCGATACCCTGGCCCGATTGGGGGGGGACGAGTTCGGCATCCTGCTGGAGCACTGTGGGCCGGAGGCAGCCGAGAAAATGGCCGAAGGGTTGCGTCAGACCGTGCAGAACTTGCACTTCGTCTGGAAAGGACGGCCGTTCGTGACCACCGTCAGTATCGGGCTGGTGCATATCGCGCAAACTCCGACCACCCTCGAAGCCTCATTGCGCACTGCCGACATGGCCTGCTACATGGCCAAGGAGAAAGGCCGCAACCGCGTTCAGGTCTATCATCCCGACGATTCGGAACTGTCCTTGCGCTTTGGCGAAATGGCTTGGGTACAGCGCTTGCACATGGCCCTGGAAGAAGACCGCTTTTGTCTGTACGCCCAGGAAATTGCCCCGCTCGGACATGTCGAGCAGGGCGGCGGGCATATCGAAATTCTACTGCGCCTGCATGACGAAGCCGGGCGCATGATATTGCCCGACAGTTTTATTCCGGCAGCAGAACGTTATGGCCTGATGACTTCGCTGGATCGTTGGGTTGTACAGAACGTATTCAAGATCATTGCCCAATGTATGGCCGAACAGCACAAAGGGCCTTTGGCAATGTGTGCGATTAATCTGTCAGGCACAACTATAGGAGATGACGCGTTCCTGGACTTCCTGCGTCAACAGTTCATTACTTACCAAATACCACCTGAAATAATTTGTTTTGAAATCACTGAAACCAGTGCAATTTCAAATCTTGGAAGTGCAATTAAGTTTATCAATGAACTCAAAGGCTTAGGGTGCCTGTTTTCCCTCGATGACTTTTGCGCCGGTATGTCCTCGTTCGCCTACTTGAAACATTTGCCTGTAGACTTCCTGAAGATCGACGGGAGTTTCGTAAAGGATATGCTGGACGACCCGATTAACCGCGCCATGGTCGAAGTGATCAATCACATCGGTCATGTCATGGGTAAGCGTACGATTGCCGAGTTTGTTGAAACGCCCCAGATCGAGCAGGCATTGCTGGAAATCGGGGTTGATTACGCTCAAGGGTATGTTATTGAACGCCCGCATCTGTTTACCTGCGATAGTTTGCAAAGTCGTCCAGCCAGGCCACAGCGCTTGTTGTTCAAAGCGCCCGGCACTTTCCGTTGAAGTCTCTCGTTGATCAGAACAATCACAATCAAAAGGAGCCCGACAGTGATCGAGACATTCAACCGCACCGGACCACTCATGGAAGCTGCAAGTTATCCCGCCTGGGCCCAGCGCCTGATTCAGGATTGCAGCGCGAGTAAGCGCCGGGTTGTCGAACACGAACTGTACCAGCGCATGCGAGATAACAAACTCAGCGCACGGACCATGCGCCAGTACCTGATCGGTGGCTGGCCAGTGGTCGAGCAGTTCGCGTTATACATGGCACAGAACCTGACCAAGACCCGTTTTGCCCGCCACCCCGGCGAAGACATGGCGCGTCGCTGGTTGATGCGCAACATTCGTGTCGAATTGAACCATGCCGACTACTGGGTGAACTGGAGCCGTGCCCACGGCGTCAGCCTGGAGGATCTGCAGGCGCAGCAGGTGGCCCCTGAGCTTCACGCCTTGAGCCATTGGTGCTGGCACACGAGTTCTTCCGATTCGCTGATCGTAGCCATTGCCGCCACCAACTACGCCATTGAAGGTGCAACCGGTGAGTGGTCGGCGGTAGTCTGCTCCAATGGACTCTACGCGGCGGCGTTCCCCGAGGAGGATCGCAAGCGGGCCATGAAGTGGCTGAAGATGCATGCCCAGTATGATGATGCCCATCCGTGGGAAGCGCTGGAAATCATCTGCACCCTTGCCGGCACGAACCCGAGCAAGGCCTTGCAGGTGGAACTGCGCCAGGCCGTGTGCAAGAGCTACGACTACATGTTCCTGTTCCTGGAGCATTGCATGCAGCTGGAGCATTCGGAAAGGGCCCCGGTGGCGCGTGAGCGCCTGGCACTGGCCGAAACCTGATCGGTAGAGGCCCCATGAAAAAGCCCGCCCCCTGACGTCAGGGGGCGGGCTTTTTTGTGATGACCGCAAGGCGTCAGGCGCTGACTTTCAGCCCCACCAGCCCGGCAATGATCATTGCCACGCTGGCCAGCCGGATCAACGCCATGGATTCACCAAACAGAATGATCCCGGCGATCACCGTGCCGACGGCACCGACGCCTGTCCAAATCGCATAGGCAGTGCCCAGCGGCAATTCCTTCATCGCAAGGCCAAGCAAGCCGAGGCTGACGGCCATGGCGGCAACGGTCAATGCCGTAGGAAGAGGGCGGCTGAAACCGTCGGTGTATTTCAGGCCGACGGCCCAGCCCACTTCGAACAGGCCGGCGAAAAACAGAATGATCCAGGACAAGGAAGACCTCCATCGATTGACGGGGTCGTCCCCAGGTTAATGACTCGATCGAGCCGCGAGGTCGTCCTCGCGTTTGCGCAATATAGTGCCCAGCATTAACCCGGGGATCAAGTTTTCACGTATCAGTCAGTCGCTTGCCGAGCCGCGGTGCGCCCATCTTCTTTCTCGCTCATACGGCGGAAATACGTTGAGAGTAGCGCCCCGGAAATGTTGTGCCAGACACTGAACAGTGCGCTCGGCACCGCCGCCAGCGGCGAGAAGTGCGCACTGGCCAGGGCTGCACCCAGCCCGGAGTTCTGCATGCCGACTTCCAGCGCCAGGGATTTGCGTTGGGCCAATGGCAACTTGAACAGGCGCCCGGTGAAGTAGCCCAGCAGGTAGCCGAAGCTGTTGTGCAGCATGACCACGGCCATGATCAACAGGCCCGACTCGGCGATCTTCGCCTGGCTGGCGGCCACCACCGCCGTGACGATGATCACGATGCTTACCACCGAAACAAGGGGCAATACATCCACCGCATGGCGAACCTTGTCGCCGAGCAGACGCTGGGCAACCACACCCAGCACGATCGGCAGCAGCACCACCTGGAGGATCGACCAGAACAGCTCCATGAACGACACCGGCAGCCAGGCCGAAGCCAGCAGCCAGATCAAGGCCGGCGTCAGCAGCGGAGCGAGGAGGGTGGTCACGGCGGCGATAGCCACCGACAACGCCAAGTCCCCGCGAGCCAGCCAGGTCATCACGTTCGACGAGGTGCCGCTTGGGCAGCAGCCGACCAGGATCACCCCGACGGCAATTTCCGGCGGCAAATGAAACGCCTGGCAGAGCAACCACGCCACGCCGGGCATGATCACGAAATGCGCCACCACGCCCAAGGCCACGCGCCACGGGTGGCGGGCGACTTCGGCGAAGTCCTCGAGCTTGAGGGTCAGGCCCATGCCGAACATCACCAGCCCCAGCAGCGGCACGATGGCGCCCTTGAGGCCAATGAACCAAGCCGGTTGCAGGAACGCCACGACGGCGAAAATCAGTACCCAGTAGGCGAAGGTGTTACCGACAAAACGACTTAATGCAGCCAGTGCGCGCATGGCCTGATCCTTATTAATAAGCAACGCCACAAAACCAATGTGGGAGCGGGCTTGCTCGCGAAGGCGGAGTGTCAGGCAATACTATCGACTGACACTCCGCCTTCGCGAGCAAGCCCGCTCCCACAGTAAGATCAAAAGCTTTTAGATCCCCTGCGGCGTCTCTTCCCCGCCCAGTGCCTCAACCAGCGCCGGCAGGAAGTCACCGAAGGTCAGCATCATCAGGGTGAAGCTGGCATCCAGTTGGCCGAGGGCTTCGTCGCCGCCGTCCTGTTCCGCCTGGTCTTGCAGCAGGTCTTCGAACTTCAGGCGCTTGACCACCATTTTGTCGTCGAGCACGAACGACAGTTTGTCCTGCCAGGCCAGCGATAGCTGGGTGACCACTTTGCCGGTGCTCAGGTGCAGCTGGATTTCTTCGCTGGTCAAATCCTGGCGCTTGCAACGCACGATGCCGCCGTCTTCGTGGGTGTCGCGCAGTTCGCACTCGTCCAGCACAAAGAAATCGTCCGCGGCTTTCTGGGTGGTGACCCACTCGGTCATGGTCGCGGTCGGGGACATCTTCACGGTCAGCGGACGCACCGGCAGGGTGCCGATCACTTCGCGCAGGGTGGACAGCAAGTCCTCGGCACGTTTCGGGCTGGCCGAGTTGACCAGGATCAGGCCCTGTTTCGGCGCGATGGCGGCGAAGGTCGACGAGCGGCGGATAAAGGCGCGCGGCAGGAAGGCCTGGATGATTTCATCCTTGATCTGGTCGCGTTCCTTCTTATAGACCTTGCGCATTTGCTCGGCTTCGATCTCTTCGACTTTCTCCTTCACGGCGTCGCGCACGACGCTGCCCGGCAGGATGCGTTCTTCCTTGCGCGCGCTGATCAGCAGGAAATCACCGCTGACGTGCACCAGTGGGGCATCTTCGCCTTTGCCAAACGGCGCGACGAAACCGTAGGTGGTCAACTCCTGGCTTGCACATGGACGCGCCAGCTTGGTGGCCAGTGCAGTCTCCAACGCCTCGGCATCAACAGGCAGATCTTGGGTCAGGCGATAGATAAGCAGGTTTTTGAACCACATGGGGTGAGTCTCTCCTTTATACAAAGGGGGGCATTATTGTCTTCGCCGGGTCATAGGCCAACCCTTCTCTAAGCCTTTGGAAGGCATCAGAAAATTAATTAAAAAAGTGCTTGCCAGAGGTAGGGCTGCTCCGTAGAATGCGCGCCACACCGAAGCGAAGGGTGATTAGCTCAGCTGGGAGAGCGTCTGCCTTACAAGCAGAATGTCGGCGGTTCGATCCCGTCATCACCCACCATTCGTTTCAAGTGTTTAGCGCAGCGGTAGTTCAGTCGGTTAGAATACCGGCCTGTCACGCCGGGGGTCGCGGGTTCGAGTCCCGTCCGCTGCGCCATATTCGGTAACCTGGAACACTGAACGCCAGGTCACCACGGAAAAGCCCGCTCAAGCGGGCTTTTTTCTGCCTCAAGTTTGTACCTTGTTCCATCGGGTTGTATCGTTTCACCGGTTTTCGGATTTATTTGAACAAAACTTCAATTAAATCAACACATTACGAAAATCTGTGGCATAATGCGTCCCGTAACGAAGCGAAGGGTGATTAGCTCAGCTGGGAGAGCGTCTGCCTTACAAGCAGAATGTCGGCGGTTCGATCCCGTCATCACCCACCATTCGTTTCGAGCGTTTCGCGCAGCGGTAGTTCAGTCGGTTAGAATACCGGCCTGTCACGCCGGGGGTCGCGGGTTCGAGTCCCGTCCGCTGCGCCATATTCGGTAACCTGGAACACTGAACGCCAGGTCACCACGGAAAGCCCGCTTAGTGCGGGCTTTTTGCTGTCTGGCGTTTGGGTTTTCCTGTGGAAGCGAGCCTGCTCGCGAAAGAGGTCAACGATAACGCGCGATACCTGACGCCGCGTGGCGCCCTGCAGTTTTTCGCGAGCATTCGAGCGTCGACCGGTTGCTCCTACAGAGCGGCATTACGGGCGTGACGGTAGTCGCTGACAGCTTCGTAAACGGCCTTGCGCAAACGGTTGATGCCGCCGATAGGGCGATGGGCCTCCAGTCCGAACCATGGGTTGAAAGACAGGTTGTCGCATTGCAGGTTCTGCGCTGGCGTATCGAAGTCCTGGGCCGGTACCTTGACCCGCGCCACCGTCTGGAATGGCGCATCGCTTTCTTGCCACTCAATGCTCGTGTCTTCGATCGGCATGTACTTGCTCGCGTCCTGGCGCTGGATCTGCAGGACGAAGCAGGCGGGCATCCGATCGGTCGATAGCTGCTGGTACAGCGCGCTACGCAGGAAATTCGGCAGCTTCTGATTCTGCGCGGGCAGGGCGTAGGCCGGGCAGCTGTCAGGGTCGGGTATCACGCGGAACTTGGCATTGACCTCGCCGAACTTGTAGGGCGAAACCGAAAAGTAGGGGCTGCGCGTCGGGCTATCCGGGGCAGGGGAGAGTGTCGCCAGGGCGATAAACAGATGGCGCACCTGCCAGCTGCGCGGGTCCAGGCTCGGGAAAAACGCCATGGCCTTTTTGCCGTCCGCCTGGGCGGCCACATTCTGACGGTACTCGGCGACATCGCTGACAAAGAAGTTCGGGTGACTGAACATCACGAAGTCCTGTTCGCCTCGATCCGCTTGATCGCTCAGAAGTTGCTTGCCCGGCACGTCGTGTAGCTTGATCGCCATGCCCCGGGCATCACGGATGCTGTCGAATTGCGGGTAAGCGTTGCCATTGGACAGGCGCATCGTCGCTTGCCAGGTCTTGCCGGGTTCGCTGAACACCCCCTGACGCAGTTCGCCCGCCAGTTCCGGCAGCACCTGCAATTGAGCCTGCACGCAGCCGTGTGCCTTGGCGTGGGCGTCACGCAGGAAACGGGTGCTTTCGCGGTGCTGATCAACGATGCGCACCGCGGTCTGGATGATGTCCTGGGTCATCGCGGCTTCGCCGGCGGGAATCAGTTCCTGCGTTGATACCGGGCCACGCTGTTGCCAGGCGAACCACGCCGTCGCCAATAGCCAGCCGAGCACACCAAGGCCCAGCATCCAGAACAGGGTTTTGCCGAGAAAAGCGCCCAGACGCATCCACAGATATTTCATGGCAGTTGCGCCTCCAGGGGGCCGCCCAGCACTTTCAGATATTCCAGCAAGGCCCAACGTTCTTCGGGTTGCAGCAAGCGACCGATCACGCCGTTGCCACGTTTACCGGCGCGGAACTCATGGCCGCTGTTGTGATTGCCGGTGATGCGGGTGTCGAACACAAACCCATTGTCGAAGGCTTCGGTGCGGTAGCCCAGGTGCCTCGGGTCGTACTCAAAGGTGCCTTTGTAAAAGGTGGTGGCGCGTTCGTCCTGGGGCGAAAGCAATTGGTAAAGGCTCGGCACCGAACCGTTGTGCAGGAACGGCGGCGTCGCCCATACGCCCGCCAGTGGTCGAGCTTTGTAGGCGCGCAATTCCTGGACGCCTATCGGCAGGCCGAAACCATCCATGTCCGCGCGTTCGGCGGGCGTGATGGCGGCCTCGCGATAGGCGCGATTGCCGACGAATGCGGTGACGTAGGCCAGCCCCTTGGCGACCGACAGCTGGCTCAGGTCGAGGGGTTCGCTGGGGGTTGGATGCAGTTGTACGTCCAGCCGCGCCAGCTCGGCCGGGTCCCACTGCAAGGCCGTCAGGTCGAAGCGATGATCGGCGATATTGTTGGCTGCGCCAGGGTCGGTGCCGATCACTGCCACTGGCAGCATTTTCAGCTGTTGCACCGGGCGCCCTGCGCTGGGGCTGACCTGCGGTATGTGGCAACCGGCGCAGTTCTGCGTGAACAACGCGCGACCTTTTGCAGCCAGCGGTTTGTCGACCACTCCCAGCAAGTCTTCCGGCCATGCTGGCGGCTTGAGTCGTTGCAGAGTCTCTTCGATCAGGTGCAAGTCGCGCACCCGCACGCTGGAGGGATATCGATCGTCGCCCTTGAGTGGCTGGCCATTGCCATCGAAAAAGCTCAGTGTCGCGCCCACGCCCAGGGCTTCACCGATATTGCGCGCCATGGGCTGCTGCGCCGAGCCATTCCACTGCACCCAGTCGAAAGTCCACATGTCCCATAACTGTGGGTAGTCGACGGGGGCGTTGGCCACGCGGTAGTTGGCGGGGGAAATCGCGTCGCCGAAACTGGCGTTGGCAATGCGCCCGAACGCATCGGTGCGCCCGGGACCCTCTTCGGTCGGGTACAGCCCGCGATGGGTGTCGTTCCAGGCCACCTTGAGGAAAGTATCGAGGGACCCCTTGAAGGCTTCGCGCAGAGGTTGTTTTCCGGCCTCGTAGTCAGGGCCCAAGACCTTGCGGGCGAAACGTTCGAACTTCCATGGGTTGTAGTAGGTGGAGACCAGGCTCGCCACCAGGGCCTGCCCAAAACTGCCGCCCTGCAGGGTCGGCACACTGGAGGGAAGCACATGCTGGGCAGCACCGCCGTCGATGCGCACGGCTTGACCCTTCAGGCGTAGCTCACCGGTGTGGCAGGCGGCGCAGGTAATATCCAGAAATGCATCCGCACTGCCCGGATTCTGATGCCGGGCAAAACCCACCGGCAGGTTGCCGGGGTTGTCAGGCGTGGGTTTCTGCCCGGGGTCGATCAGGAAACCGAAGCGTGCAAGGTAGTCGGGAGCGGCGAATCGTTGCTGCGAAAAGGGCAGTTCCAGGGCGGTGAACCAGTCGTAGCGCAAGCCCTTGACCTGGGTGCCCTGGGGCGTGAAATAGTAACGCTGGCGCTCTTCGGCGCTCCATTGCTCCAGGTAGTGCACTTGTTGCGCGGCCGCGTGGCGCGGCAGTTTCGGGTTGGCGACGTAGTACAGGACCACGGCCAGGGCGAGGGCCACCAGGGCCACAATCAAAGCCAGTAAACGGAGGAAGAGGCGCACGTAGACCATCCTTGTCGATCTTTCCTGCCGTTATGCACCAGCTCCAGGTAAGCGGCAAGAGGCCATTACGCCAGATGTTCGGCCTCACTGAGGGCCAGATAACAGAAGTTTCATCGTCTACAGGCCGAAATGCGTTTAAACACCTGAACTTATCGCCAGTTTACGGCTCTCATGCCGGTAGCCATTGGTCGTGGCCGCCTGATAAGCTCGCGACTTTACTCGATTGCCCTTTAGGCGCATGAACAAGGAAATAGCATGAAACAGCATCGGTTGGCGGCGGCGGTGGCCCTGGTTAGCCTGGTACTTGCGGGTTGCGACTCGCAAACCAGCGTAGAGCTGAAAACCCCGGCGCAAAAAGCTTCCTACGGAATTGGCCTGAACATGGGCAAGAGCCTGGCTCAGGAAGGCATGGACGATCTGGACTCCAAAGCCGTTGCCCAGGGCATCGAAGATGCGGTTGGCAAGAAAGAGCAGAAGCTGAAGGATGAAGAATTGGTCGAAGCCTTCGCCGCGCTGCAAAAGCGTGCCGAAGAGCGCATGGCCAAGATGAGCGAAGAGTCGGCAGCGGCCGGCAAGAAATTCCTCGAAGAGAACGGCAAGAAAGCGGGTGTCGTGACCACCGCTTCCGGCCTGCAATACGAAGTGGAAAAGAAAGCCGAAGGTCCACAGCCTAAGCCGACTGACGTAGTGACCGTTCACTACACCGGCAAGCTCACCAACGGCACCGTGTTCGACAGTTCCGTCGAGCGCGGCAGCCCGATTGATCTGCCGGTCAGCGGCGTGATCCCGGGTTGGGTCGAAGGCCTGCAACTGATGCACGTCGGCGAGAAGTACAAGCTGTACATTCCTAGCGAACTGGCTTACGGCGCGCAAAGCCCAAGCCCGGCGATCCCGGCCAACTCGGTGCTGGTATTCGACCTGGAACTGCTGGCCATTAAAGACCCAGCCAAAGAAGACGCCGCCAAGTAATTCGCGTCTGCTTTGATAACAACGCCTCGCTCATGCGGGGCGTTGTTGCATCTGGCCTGTATTGAACAAGCCAGTGCACAGGGCTAAACAAAGCGAACAGTTGCGGTAAGCTGAAGTCATAGACAGTGTGGGGGCCGCGCCTAACCCTCGGCAGACCTCCAAGTCAATGAAATATTAGGATTTTTTAGATGGGCAAAAAACGCCCGATCTGAGTTCAGCCCTTATGAAACGGGCCTTTCAGCCATGAAAAGTGGCTCTGTTCACAAGGTTATCCACAATTTGTGTGGATAACATTCTTGCCGGAGGCGTCATGAAAGCACCCTGGAATTTTGCTCGTTTCCTGCCCCTGGCCGGACGCCTGCTCGCCCGTGGGCGCTTGCCGACCTTGCTGTTCGCAGTGGCCAGTAAAACTGCCAGCCAGGGGAACCGACTGGGTAAGCTCAAGGATGATCTGCGCCTGTTGCAGGCACTGTGCCTGGCCTATTGGCGAGGTGAATACCGCGCTATAAGTCCAAAGGCACTGGTCTCGGTCGTCGCCGGCCTGATGTACTTTCTCAGCCCGGTCGATGCCATTCCGGATTTCCTCCCGGTGTTCGGCATGATCGACGACATCGCCGTGCTGGCTTGGCTGATGAAAGTCCTCGACGATGAACTCAACGCCTTCCGCGCCTGGCGCAAACGCCAGGTACCGGAGAAGCTCGCCGTGGTCGAACGCCTACCCGATACCCCTGAAAAACTGAAGCTTCAAGGGCCGAAAAAAACCTGATTCGATCCGGTCTACGCCTTATATGGATAGCCCCCGCGACCTTAGCCGCTGATAGGATTACACTTCTAGGGAAAAGTGCCGACTCGCTAAGTGTTTTTGTCCTACGGGGTAGTCATGGATATTCAGATAATTACACGCGAAGGCGAGCCCGAATATGCGGTTCTGCCATGGGCTCAGTATCAGGCGTTACTGAAAGCAGCAGGCATCAACGAAGCACCGTCGCGTCCGGCCCCGGCGCCGCTCGCGACCACCCCAGACGTGATTCTTCCCGGTCTGGATCAACTCCGCAGTTTGCGCGAAGGGAAGGGCATCGCCATCGAGGCGCTGGCCCGCACGGTAGGCATCAGCCCGTCATACCTGGCCATGATTGAAAGTGGCGAGCGTCTGCCCGACGCCGCGATTCGCCGCAGCCTGGCCTGGGAATTGACGGTGCCAGGATGGAGGGACGAATCGTGAGCGTACGCATCAGTCGTCAACATTGGGACGGATTGCTCGGGGAACTGGACCAGGCGCGCCGCCAGCGTCATCTGCTGACCTATCGGGCCTTGCTGGAGCGCTTGCAGCTGCCGACGCCCGCCATGCAAACTCTCACCGCCGCACTCGAACACCTGGCCGCATTGGATGCCAAGGCCGAACAGCCTCTGCGCAGCTCGCTGGTGATCAGCCAAGGCGCCAGCCGCTTGCCGCGCACCGGTTTCTTTGAGTGCGTCGAGCGCCTGGGGCGTTTCTCCGGCCCGTCCGACGGCGTCGCCGCCGCCTCCTGGCATGCCTCGGAAGTGGTTCGCGTGTTCGAATACGAGTACCCCGAATCGGCGGAGGCCTGAGTGTTTCTGAAGCTCAAGGCACGGGCCGGCTACTGGCTGGCCCGCCAGTTGTTCCACTGGCCCTGGTTCGTGCGCCAGCCCCGCGGTTGGAGCTGGATGGAGGGTCAGTTCGCCCGCATGGCCAACCTGGGCGATGTCGGCGCACAGAGTTTTTATGGGCACATCCTGACCTTTCGTGGCGTCGGCCTGGGTGCGCGGGAGGAGGGTATTCGGCTGTTGCGTCTGGCGGCATTGGCGGGCGATGGCAAGGCGGCGTATCAGGTGGGTGTGATCAGCCTGGCCGGGAGCCCGAGTAAGTCGCCGGATCCGGCAGAGGCGGCGCGATTCTGGACCATGGCGGCCAACGCCGGGCATCCATTGGCCGAGATCAAACTCAAAGAGTTGGCGGCTGGCGGCTCTTCGCAGTAATTCGTTTGTTTTTCCATAAGCAAACGTGGCGTGAGGGAAACCCTGTGCCACGTTGCATTTTATTGGAAGATCCACGCCATGGGCCGGCTGGCCAAGGGCAGGATGCCGCCCTTGAATTCACACGTTCGGCATGTGCTGCGGGCAAGATGCGGGTTAGTTCATCATCACCTCATCCAGTGCCTTCTCCAGGGTGCTGACCGTGCGCTCGATATTGTGCAGCTTTTCGAGTCCGAACAGACCGATGCGGAAGGTCTGGAAGTCGGCCGGTTCGTCGCATTGCAACGGCACTCCGGCGGCGATCTGCAGGCCGTGATTGGCAAATTTCTTGCCGTTCTTGATGTCGGCATCATCGGTGTAGCTCACCACTACGCCAGGGGCTTGAAAGCCGGCGGCGGCCACGCTTTTGATGCCTTTACCGGTCAACATGGCGCGCACCCGATCGCCCAGAGCCTGTTGTTCGGCGCGGACCTTGTCGAAACCGTAGGCTTGCGTCTCTTTCATCACTTCGTTAAATCGCGCGAGGGAATCGCTGGGCATGGTCGCATGGTAGGCATGTCCGCCCTGTTCGTAGGCCTGCATGATCTGAAGCCATTTTTTCAGGTCGCAGGCGAAGCTGCTGCTCTGCGTCTGTTCGATGCGCCCGAGTGCCAGGGAGCTGAGCATCACCAAGGCGCAGCAAGGGGAGGCGCTCCAGCCTTTCTGAGGTGCGCTGATCAGCAGGTCGACTGCGCATTTGTGCATATCGACCCAAAGCGTGCCCGAGGCGATGCAGTCCAGCACGAACAGGCCACCCACCGCATGCACAGCGTCGCCGACGGCCCGCAGGTATTCGTCGGGCAGGATAATCCCTGATGAGGTTTCAACGTGGGGAGCGAAGACAATCTGCGGCCTAGAAGCCGCAATGGCTGCCAGCACTTCGTCCAGAGGAGGTGGGGCGTAGGCAGCCTGGCGACCGGTTTCGACCGGCCGGGCTTTAAGCACCGTGGTGGCCGCCGGGATGTTGCCCATCTCAAGGATCTGGCTCCAGCGATAACTGAACCAGCCGTTGCGTATCACCAGGCATGGCTGGTCGGTGGCAAACTGTCGCGCCACCGCCTCCATGCCGAACGTACCACTGCCCGGGACCACCGCAACAGCCTGGGCGTTGTAGACCTGTTTCAGGGTCTTGGAAATGTTCTTCATCACGTCTTGAAAGGACTGCGACATGTGGTTGAGCGAGCGGTCGGTGTAGACCACTGAGTACTCGACCAACCCGTCGGGATCGATACTGGGATATAGCTTTGACATGGAGTGACTCCTTTGGCAGAGACTCAGTGGTATCGACCCTGCCCTAAGCCTTGGCAATTGACAAGTTTGCCCGGATTGAATGGCGACTTCTGTCGAACCGTGATGCGCAGACTGACGACTAACGAATGAACGCACTCAGGTCGGCGCCCAATCCGTTGATTGCTTGCGCAAAGTCCTCCGCCTTGATTTGCGTTGAAGCATTTTCCAGTTTGTTTTCAAATACCTTGCGCACGACCCTCGCTACCGGTTCGTTGGTCGCGGGGTCGAGCAAGACGGCCTCTACATACAATTCGGTGTCTTGATCGCGGTGGCCGGTGACGGCACTGACGCCTCCAACCACGGCCGCTACAGGAATGATTTCATACCACTTCATGCCTTCGTTGGAGGCATTCACGCCCGTAATGGCAGCTCTCATGACCAAGGGACGTGCATTGGGGGGCAGCGGCTGCAAGGTGTTGGAAACCTTGTATCGCTTGGACAATGCGGTAACAACAGTCTGGTTGGCAGTCTGTTGAAGTTGCATGAATGTATTCATGTTTATGCGATCCGTCGCCGTGGGTGCAGGAAACAATTCCAACCCATCGAAATCCACCGTATCAAATGCCGCAGGACTAAAGGTCGGCGAAACCCAGCGCAGTGTCGACGCGCCAGTGGCAGAAACCGACGGCTGCAAAACATCATAACGATCCAGATAACCAGAGTACTGGTCGACTTCAGTGACCTTGGAAGCGCAGCCATTGAGCATCATTGCGCTCATGACGAAACCAGAAAGCCAATAGCGTGATTTATCCATGATGAGTCCTGTATTGATAAGCAGCATCGCCCCTTGAAGCAGGCCTTTCCTTGATTTCGCAGTTGGCCAAAACATCAAAATGACCGCTACACAGCATAGTCAGGTAAGGGGGGCTGCAATCGATTCATTTCTCTATGGTTTGTAGAAGGGGGGGGGAGCAACCACTGGCTGGGCCGCCGGCTATTTCACTGACCTTGGTTTGTGCGCCAGTTTTGGCCTTATCAAAAGATGCGTAAGCGATGGACTTGCAACTGGCAGCAGGCCGCAGCTTCGGTTTCCCAGATGCTGACAGTTCAGTTGGATCAGTTGTTCAGCTGCTGAAGCTCAAGTTGCTTGGCAGCACTGGCTTCGAGGGTTGCACGCTCTTCATCCAGATACCGATAAATGCTTTGGAGGTTGGCGATTTTCTGTTTGATGTCTGCCATCTTCTTTTCAATTAGCTTCGCGCCGCCAGCACAATCGATCAGCTTGTTGCGCTGCGCATCCAGAATCTCGCCTATTTCCCCGAGGGAAAATCCCATGCTTTGCGCGCGCTGGATAAAGTCCAGATCCTGCAGAGTTTGCGCTGTGTAAACGCGATAGTTGTTAGTTTGCCGCAGCGGTGAGATCAGGCCGATTTGCTCGTAGTAACGCAGCGTATGGCGGCTGGCGCCGCTGCGGGCCTCGAGTTCGCCGATTTTCATGAAAACACCGCTTGACTATAGAGTTGGGTCGATAGTTTACGCTTGATTTCTCACCTTAACCAAGGAGCAGGGAAATGAGCGTGGAGTGCTTTGTCACGGGGGGGGCTGGCTTCATCGGTCAACATTTGGTGGCGTACTTGAGTGCAAAAGGTCACACCATTCGAGTGTTGATGCGTCGCCCAGAGCGACTCGCTGCACTGCGGGAGCAAGTCGGCAATTTGGGAGGGTGCGCAAACCGGGTATTTGCCGTGGCTGGCGATCTGGAACGGGACAACCTCGGGCTGAGTCTTGCTGACCGAGAAGTGCTGAGGCACGCCAGCGTCATCTTTCACCTGGGTGCCCACTTCGCATGGGGGCTTTCCGTGGAGCATTCGCGCGCGGTAAATGTGGAAGGGGCAAAGCGCGTGGCGCTGTTGGCGGCTGAGCAAAAAAGCCGGTTAGTGATGATCGGCGGCTACATGCTGAAAAATCATGAACATCTGCAACGCATCGGAATTGATCCTCGTTATCCGCAGCTGACGAATTGGCCAGCCGTCTACCGACAGGTCGGTGGTTACGAGGGGAGCAAGCTGGAGGCGCATTTTGCGACCCTGGAGGTCATGTCCGCCAAGGGCGGGGAGATTATCGTTGTCCACCCCGCGACGGTTTGTGGCCACAGCCGCACGGGGCATATCCTTGACGGACAGCCGCTGGTGGAGCTGATACGCAACCTTGTGCAGGGAAAGCTGACTGCAGTGCCCGGTACCGCCGAGCATTGGCTACCCCTGGTCACGGTGGATTACCTGGTTGAGCTGGTGGCGGTTTGTGCGTTTGATCCTGCCATGGTGGGTCAGGAACTGCTGGCGCTTGATGACCAAACGCCCAACTTGCGAGAACTCCTGGTACAGGTGGCACAGCCTTTGGGCTTGAAGTCTCCCAAGCATTACATTTCACTGCGATTGCTGAAGTGGCTACTGAGTATTCCTCCCGTCGCGCGTTTTCTGAATACAAAACCCGAAGCCTTGGACTTTATCCAGACCACTCGTTTTGATACAGCGGCGGTCGAGCAATTTGCCAACAGGCATGGAATAGCCAAACCGGATATACGTCAGTCTTTGGAGCACACTGCAACGTTCGTCAACGCATATTGCATCGCCAAGGGCCAGGCTCTCTGACTTTTCCTTGGGGGGTGACAAAGTCGTTAGCCCCAATCAAATGGACTTTCCTACTCAACGCCTGATTACCTGCGGGAGTGCAATGTCGCGCTCAACACTCCCGCCCATCCCCACCAAACTATCAATCACATGCACGCTCCAGCCCTGCACATTCTTCGCATGATGCTTGGCCTGCGAAGCCATCTCCGCCAACTGGCTGGCATCGAGCTGCGCACAAACTTGCGGGTGTAAATGCACCACGCCGATCGACAGCGACAACAAGGGAAATTCCTGGCGCACGCCTTGGCGGTTGGGGGCGGTGAAGCAGCCGGCTTCCAGGTGTTCGCTGCGGTAGAAGCGCCGGCACTGGCTGTGGAAGTCGTCGAGCAGCTGGTTCAAGCGTTTGCGCCAGTCGTCCGGGCCCAGCACCAACAGGAAGTCATCGCCGCCGATATGGCCGACGAAGTCGCGGGAGGGGTCGATGCGTTCGTTCAGGCATTGCGCCAGGCACAGCAGGACTTCGTCGCCGCGGCCGTAGCCGTAGAGGTCGTTGAAGGGTTTGAAGCTGTCGATGTCGACGTAACAGATGACCGATTCGCGTTGCTGTTGCAGCAGTCGTGTGAGGCATTGCTGGATCGGTACGTTGCCGGGCAGCAGGGTCAGTGGGTTGGCGTAGCGTGCTTGCTGGATTTTCAGTTCGGTGATCAGCTTGAGCACGTCGATCACCCGGCCCAGGCCCAGGTAATGGCCGTTGAGGGTGATGATGAAGTCTTCTTCGATGCGTTGTCGGGCGCGGCTGGTGATCAGCCGGCTGACCTGTTGCAGCGACTGGCTGATCTCGACGGCGAGGAAGTCGTCGCTCATCAGGCGGCTGATCGGTTTGCGGGCGAACAGGTCGGTGGCGAACGGCTTGAGCAAGGCGTCCGAGAGCGAGTGCCGATGGACGATGCCGCAGGGTTGGTCGTGCTCATCCAGCACCGCCAGGGAATTCAGGTTGGCCTGGCGGCGGAAGGCTTCGAGCACGGTGGCGGTCGGGGTGTCGCGGGGCACGGCGGGCTGGTCGTTGAGCAGGGCGCTGAGGTCGCTGCCATCGTCGCCCAGGGCCACGGCGCTGCTGTCGCGCCTGGGCATCAAGGCGCGGGCATCGCGCGGCGGATGCTCTTGTGGCCGACAGAGCAAATAGCCCTGGACGAGATCGACGCCCATCTCGGTCAATACCGCCAATTCCTCCGGCAACTCGATGCCTTCGGCGATCACCTGTGCCCGGGAGGCTTTGGCGATCTGCAGGATCGAGCCGACGAACTCGCGCTTGAGGGCGTCCTGGTGGATGCCGTCGATGAAGTGACGGTCGATCTTCACGTAGTCGGGACGCAATTCGGACCACAGGCGCAAGCTTGAGTAACCCGCGCCCAGGTCGTCCAGGGCAATGGAAAAGCCCATGGCCCGATAGTGATGCAAGGCGGTATGCAGCAGCTGGAAGTCGTCGGTCGGAGTCTGCTCGGTGAGTTCGATCACCACCTGGTTCGGGGCGATGCCGAAATCCTGCAGCAACTGCAAGGTGCGTCCAGGCTGGTGGGCCGCTTCGAGCAATGATTCCGGGGAGACGTTGAGGAACAGTTTACCGGGCAGTTTTTGTTCGTTGAAGCGTCGGCACGCGCTCTGCCGACAGGCGATTTCCAGTTCGCTCAGGCGACCCGCCTGGCGGGCGACGGCGAACAGGGCGACAGGGGAGTGCAACGGGCTGTTGGATGGGCCGCGGCTCAGGGCTTCGTAGCCCAGGATGCGTCGTTCAGAGAGGCTGATGATGGGCTGGAACAGGCTGTGCAGACCGCTTTGAGCCAGGATTGAACTCAAGGCACTCAGCTGTTCGGTTGTGGTCATGGCGATCTCTGGCGAAAAAAAAGGACCGGGAGTGCCCTTGGTAAAAAGAGCCGCTACCGGTCCGTTATTTCACGACAGAATGATGACTGTTTGATGACGCTCCGGGGAGCGTCAGCATTAAATTGCCATCAGCTTAGTGCTTGGCTACCGCCGTATTGAGCTTGAGGTAATCCAGCAGAATGCGCCCGGTTTCACTCAGGTAGGCATCGTCTTCTGGCTTGGTCTTGTCGTCCTCGGCCGCGATAGCGTCTTCGTCTTCTTTCTTCAGCTCCTTGAGCGGCTCTTCGCCCTTGGCCTTGCGACGGATGTTCTCCATGGCAAGCTGCTTGGCTTCGATTTCGGTGTGCTGGGCACGACGCTCGGCTTCATTGAGGGTGACGGTTTTTTCCATCATGAGCTTCTGCGCCAGGGCCAGTTTGTCGCGGATAAACACGAATTCCGCGTCCTTGGCCGTGCGCACGTCATGCTCGGACTTGAGCTGGGTAATGTACGGTTTGAACGGGTCCACCGCCGGCTTGATCGCCGCCTTGATGGTGTCCCACGGCATGGCTTCGGGCAGGGCGCTTTCGCCGATTTCCTTAGTGTCGATGATCGACGGGTAATCGATGTCCGGCAGTACGCCCTGGTGCTGGGTGCTCTGCCCGGAAACCCGGTAGAACTTGGCCAGGGTCAGCTTGAGCTCGCCATGGTTCAGCGGCTGGATGGTCTGCACGGTGCCTTTGCCGAAGGTCTGGCCGCCGATGATCAGGGCGCGGTGGTAGTCCTGCATGGCGCCGGCAAAAATTTCCGAGGCCGAGGCGGACAGGCGGTTGACCAGCAACGCCATCGGACCTTTGTAGAACGCACCCGGATTTTCATCTTCCAGGACATCGACGCGGCCATCGGCATTACGCACGAGCACGGTAGGGCCCTTGTCGATGAACAGGCTGGTCAGCTCGGTAGCCTCCTGCAGGGAGCCACCTCCGTTGTTGCGTAGGTCGATGACCACGCCGTCGACCTTGTCTTTCTGCAGCTCGGTCAGCAGCTTCTTGACGTCGCGGGTGGTGCTCTTGTAATCCGGATCACCGGCACGGAAGGCCTTGAAGTCGAGGTAGAAGGCCGGGATTTCGATGACGCCGAGCTTGTAGTCCTTGCCGTCCTGCTTGAGGTTGAGGACCGATTTTTTCACGGCCTGGTCTTCAAGCTTCACCGCTTCGCGGGTGATCGGCACGATCTTGCTGGTCTGGTCGTTCGGCGCATTGCTGGCCGGGATCACTTCCAGGCGCACGATGGTGCCTTTCGGGCCACGGATCAGCTTGACCACTTCATCCAGGCGCCAGCCGACCACGTCCACCATCTCTTTATTGCCTTGGGCAACGCCGATGATCTTGTCGGCCGGTGCGACCTGCTTGGTCTTGTCGGCAGGGCCTGCGGGCACCAGGCGCACGATTTTCACCTGGTCGTTATCGCTCTGCAGCACGGCGCCGATGCCCTCAAGGGACAGGCTCATGTTGATGTCGAAGTTTTCCGCGTTATCCGGCGACAGATAATTGGTGTGCGGGTCGTAGGACATGGCGAAGGTGTTGATGTACGCCTGGAAGATGTCTTCCGCGCGGGTCTGGTCCAGGCGCGCCAGCTGGTTCTTGTAGCGCTTGGTCAGGGTTTCCTGGATCTGCTTGGAATCCTTGCCGGCGATCTTCTGCCGCAGGACTTCGTCCTTGACGCGTTTGCGCCACAGGTCGTCGAGTTCCGCGGTGGACTTGAGCCAAGGAGCGTCCTTGCGGTCGATCAGCAAGGTTTCCTTGGAGGTGAAGTCGATCTTGTCGACGCCCTTGTTCAGCTCGGCAAGGGCGAAGTCCAGACGCGCCTTGACGCGGTCCAGGTAGCGCTTGTAGATGGTGAACCCGGCGTTGAGGTCGCCGCTCTTGAGAAAGTCGTCGAACTGGGTCTTCCACTTGTCGAATTCGGCAATGTCGCTGGCCATGAAGTAGCTGCGCGACGGGTCGAGCAATTTCAGGTAGCTGTCGTAGATGATCTGCGAACGCGCGTCATCAAGCGGCGGTTTGCTGTAGTGGTGGCGCTTGAGCAGTTCCACGACATTCAGACTGGCGATGACTTCGTCACGATCAGGTTGAAGCTTGTCCCAGCTGTTGGCTGCGAAAGTATTGCCGGACATCGGCAACAGGCCGATACCGATGAAAAGGGCGAGGGCAGTGCTGGGGAACAAACGCTTCATGTTGATTCGACGCGGGGACAATTGATAACGCATATTAGGCCGTCTTTGAAGTCGCCGGTTCCACAAGGGCCGGTCGCATAATGCAAAAAGCCCGGCGCTACAGCTTCGGGCTCAGTCCAGACTCACTATGGAGGCACTGTGAAAGCATTGCAAGGCGTTGACGGTCAAGTGGTGTGGGTTGAAGAGCCCAGTCCTGCGTGTGATGCAGGGCAAGTTCGTATTCGAGTGGCGGCAGCGGGGCTCAATCGTGCCGATTTGTTGCAGAAGGCAGGCCTTTATCCACCCCCGCCGGGGGCCAGCCAAGTGCTTGGTCTAGAGTGTTCCGGGGTGATCAGCGAGGTCGGCGCGGGCTCGTCCTGGAAAGTGGGCGATCGGGTTTGTGCCTTGCTGGCCGGGGGCGGGATGGCCGAGGAAGTGGTGGTAGACGGGCGGCACGTGCTGCCGGTTCCCGACGAAATGTCACTGGTTGAAGCGGCCGCGCTGCCGGAAGTCTACGCCACCGTCTGGTTGAACCTGTTTCAACTGGCGGCACTCAAGCCGGGTGAAAAAGTACTGTTGCACGCCGGAGCAAGTGGAATCGGTTCAGCTGCCATTCAGCTGTGCAAGGCGTTCGGCAATCCGTGCTGGGTCAGTGTCGGCTCCACTGAGCGCCTTGCGTACTGCGAAGCACTTGGCGCCCAGGGCGGCGTGGTGCGCACGGACGACCTGGACAGCCTGCGCGACCTGGGGCCGTTCGATGTCATCCTCGATCCGGTGGGCGGCAACTATGCAGCGCTGAACCTGAAACTGATGGCGACTGATGGCCGTTGGGTGCTGATCGGCCTGATGGGTGGGCGCGAGGCGAAACTGGACCTGGCGCAGGTGCTGGCCAAGCGCGTGCAGTTGCTGGGGTCGACTTTGCGCAGCCGAAGCGATCAGTTCAAGGCGGATCTGTTCAGGGATTTGGGCCAGCATGTCTGGCCCCTGTTTGCCGATAAGCGCTTGAGCCCGCAACTGGCCAAGGCTTTCCCGATCAAGGATGCCGAAGCGGCGTTTGCCGAGTTGGCGAGCAACACGGTGGCGGGGAAGCTGGTGTTGGTGATTGACGAGAGCCTGAGCTGACCTTGTAGGAGCCGGCTTGCCGGCGAACCAGGCGACGCGGTATGGCAGGCATACCGCTTTCGCTGGCAAGCCAGCTCCTACAGGTTTGAGGTTATTTCCAGTTATGGATTGGCCAACCAGACTTCTCGGCCTGCTCGAGCAACACCGGGTCCGGATTGACCACGTGGGGGAAATCCACCTTCAGCAGCAACGGCAAATCATTGCGTGAGTCGGAATAGAAACTCGCGCCTTCCAGGTTTTCTTCCTCCGCATCCAGCCACTCCAGCAGGCGGGTGATCTTGCCTTCGCGATAGGTCAGGGTGCCGACGGTCTTGCCGGTGTATGCCCCGTGTGCCACTTCCAGTTCGATGCCGAGAATCTCGTCGATGCCCAGGCGATCGGCAATCGGCTTCACCAAATGCGTACCCGAGGCCGAGATCACCAGGATCCGGTCGCCGGCCTTGCGGTGGGCGGCGATGGTTTTGGTGGCGTCGCTGAAGATGATCGGTTCGATGAAGTCTTCCACCCAAGGGCCGACCAGGTGCTCGACTTCCTCGGGCGTACGGCCGATCAAGGGCTCCAGGCTGAAGGCCATGTAGTCCTCCATGGCCAGGTGACCCCTGCCGTAGGCGTCCATCAATTCCTTGTCACGACGCAGGAAGGATTCGCCGTCGACCCAGCCGAGGCGGACCATTTGCTCACTCCACAACGAGGCGCAGTCGCCGTGGATCAGGGTTTCGTCCAGATCAAAAATTGCCAGGGCCATCAGTGCAACTCTCTCTTCAACGTCAGCAAAGGCATCAGGCTACCTCACACAGGGCTGTCGGATCGATGGAAAGTGCCAGGCGCTGACCATCGGGATGCAAGTCGGTCGCCGAG
Source organism: Pseudomonas serbica (assembly GCF_028823535.1). Classification (GTDB taxonomy): domain Bacteria; phylum Pseudomonadota; class Gammaproteobacteria; order Pseudomonadales; family Pseudomonadaceae; genus Aquipseudomonas; species Aquipseudomonas serbica. Next base: position 101,722 of record NZ_JAQIYM010000011.1, read on the forward strand.
CGGTTCAGTACGTCCACCACCAGCTCCACACCCCGGGCTTCGATCCGGTAGCGAATCACGTTGCCCAGCAGGCTGTGGCTGCGCACCTGGGCGTCGAGATCGCCGTCGAGGCTCAGCTCGATGGCTTCCGGGCGAATGGCGATGCGGTGCTTGATCGGCCGTTGCAACAGCTTCGATGCGCTTTCGGCATCCAGCAGGTTGTAGTTGCCGATGAAGCCGGCGGCAAAGACGTCCACCGGTGCCGTGTAGAGGGTTTCCGCGTCACCGCTTTGTACGATTTTTCCCTGGTTCATCAGGAAAATGCGATCGGACATGGTCAGTGCTTCTTCCTGATCGTGGGTGACGAAGATCGTGGTCAGGCCCAGCTCGCGCTGGATCTGACGGATCTGTTCGCGCAGATGCTTGCGAATCCGCGCATCCAGGGCCGACAGCGGTTCATCCAGCAACAGCAGGCGCGGTCGGGTGACCAATGAACGAGCCAGGGCCACTCGCTGGCACTGGCCGCCTGACAGCTGGTGCGGGTAGCGGCTGGCGAAGTCGTTGAGTTCCACCAGTTGCAACACCTCGGCGACACGCTTCTGGCTGTCGTTGGCGTTGACTTTCTGCATGCGCAGGCCGAACGCGACGTTTTGTTCCACGGTCATGTTGGGGAACAGCGCGTAACTCTGGAACACCATGCCGATCCCGCGTTTTTGCGGACTCAGAGGCACGATATCGACCCCGTCCAGCAGGATCTTGCCGCCATCTACCGGCGTCAGCCCGGCGATGCAACGTAGCAGGGTGGATTTACCGCAACCGGACGGGCCGAGCAGGGTAACGAACTCACCTTTCTGGATTTCGCAGTTGATGTCGCTGAACACCGTGGTGCCTGCGTAATTCTTTTGCAAATGTTGGACGCTGACATAGCTCATTCGCTTTTGTCCCTGTTCAAGATGTTGGCGATCCAGGTCAAGACCAGCACAAAGAGGAAGTAGGAAATCACCAGGGCACTGGTGAAATGACCGCTGCTGTTGCGCATGTTGTTGAGGTAGACCTGCAGGGTTTCGTAGCGGGTGCCGACGAGGATGTTGGCGAACACGAACTCACCGAACAGGAACGAGAACGACAGCAGCAAGGCCACCATCAAGCCCTTGCGCAGGTTCGGCAGCACCACCAGGAACGCTGCCTGAAAAGTGCTCGCGCCGAGCAACTGGGCGGCGTCCATGAGGTCGCGCAAGTTGATCGCTTGCAAGTTGTTGGTGATGGCGCGGTACATGAACGGCAGCGCCACGGTGAAGTAGCAACCGATCAGGATCCACGGCGTGCCGACCATGGCGAACGGCCCGGAACCATACAGCTGCAGCAGCCCCACCGACGACACCACCGGGGGCACGGCAAAGGGCAGCAGGATGAGGATGTTCATCAGCGCATCGAGTTTCGGGAAGTGGTAGTGGACCACGAACAACAGCGGCAGGATCAGTACCACCGCCAGAACCAGTGCGCCGACGCAGACCAGCAGCGACTGGCCGAAAGCGCTCAGGAAACGCGGATCGCTCCACAGCTGCGCGTACCATTTGATACTGAAACCACTGGGCAGGATGGTCGCCGACCAACTGCTGGAAATCGAATAGACAAAGGTGCCGAGCAGCGGCAGCAACATGATGGCAAACAGCAGGTAAACCACCACCCGATGATAGATGCCGGCAGGCCCCAATTCAGCGCGAGACATGGTAGCTCCTCTTCAACAGCATTTGATGGACGATGGTCACCAGGGTCATCAATGCCACCAGCACCACAGCCAGGGCACTGGCCAGGTTCGGGTCCAGGGAAATGTCACCCGAAACCATCGCGGCGATCCGGATCGTCATCACGTTGAAGTTGCCGGTGGTCAGGGCGTACACCGTGGCATAGGCACCGAGGGCGTTGGCCAGCAGGATCACGAAGGTGCCGAGCAGTGCCGGCGTCAGTACCGGCAGACCGATGTGCCGCCAGTATTGCCAGCCGTTGGCGCCGAGCAGCTCGGCGGATTCGCGCCAGTCTTCGCGCAGGGCGTCGAAGGCCGGGTAGAGCAGCAGCACCCCCAAGGGGATCTGGAAGTAGGTGTAGAGGATGATCAGGCCGGTTTTCGAGTACAGGTTGAAGTCCTGAATGATCCCGGCCTGTTTTAGCATGATGGTGAAGCTGCCGTTGAAACCCAGCAGAATGATGAACGCGAACGCCAAAGGCACGCCGGAGAAGTTGCTGGTCATGTTGGCGAAGGCGTTGACGAAACTGCGCAGCCTGGAGTCGACCCGGCGCAGGGAGTAGGCCCCGAGCACGGCGATGATGATGCCGAACACGCTGGACCAGAAACTGATCTCGAGGCTGTACCGGATCGCCTGCAGGTAGAACTTCGAGCTGAAGATTTTACTGAAGTTGGCAATGCCCCAACCGAACTCTTCCGATTCCAGGCTGTTGATGATCACCCAGGTCAGCGGGGCAATTTCGAACACGATAAAGAACAGGGCGAAGGGCACCAGGCACAGGGCTGCCAGCCATTTGCCGCGAGTCATTGACGTCACTTGAGCAGCTCCCGGCACACGGGTTTGTCGTGGGGTACACCCAACAGTTCGCAGACGGTACCGCAGAGGTCGGTCTGTTTCGGCGCCGCGTCGGCATCGAAACTGAAGGCATCGCCCAGTACGAACAACGGGACTTCGCGCTCTTCGGGCAGCAGGCCGTTGTGGGAGCGGTCGTTGTTCATGCCGTGGTCGGCGGTCACCAGCACCTGATACCCGGCGTCGAGCCAGTCCTGCAGGTAGTCGGCGAGGTAGATGTCGGCAAAGCGCGCGCTGTTGCGGTATTGCGGGGTGTCGAGACCGTGCTTGTGCCCGGCGTCGTCGATGTTCATCGGGTGGATCAACAGGAAATTCGGCGCGTGACTCAAGCGCAGGTTTTCCGCGTCGGCGAACAGGTGCGAGTCGGGGTAGTGATCGCTCCAGTAGAAGTGCCCGTACTGGATCGGCAGGGCGGGATTGTCGGTGTGACGGTCCCGGGACGCCACGAAGGGCGAGCGGTTGTACAGCTCACTGACCCAGTGATACGCCGCCGCTGCGGTTTTCAGCCCGGCGTCGCTGGCGTAGTGATAGATGCTGCGCTGGTTGGACAGGCGCGAGACGTTGTTGTGAACGATGCCGCTGTCGATCGGCTTGACGCCGGTGAGGATGCATTCGTAAAGCGGTCGGGACAGGGCCGGCAACTCGCACTCCAGCTTGTAGAGCGCTGCGCGTCCCGCGCCGACATAAGCCTGCAGGTGCCCCATGGCATGGCGCGCGACTTCGTAATTGAGGCCGTCGAGCACGACCAGGATGACGTTGTGTTTCATGGGGGCAAACACTCCGGGAAACGGGAATTAGAAATTTACTCGGTCCACTGTGGGAGCGGGCTTGCTCGCGAAGGCGGACAGACATTCGACATTGATGTCGACTGACACACCGCCTTCGCGAGCAAGCCCGCTCCCACATTTGGATCTTCATCAGATCCAGAAGCGGGGACCTAACGCATCATTTCATTTCTACGATGACTTCTTCGTTCCACTTCTGCGGCAGGGCCTTGGAGGTTTTTTCCCAGGCATCCGCGTCCTTGATCGGCGTGACGTTCTTGTACTGCTCGTTCGGCAGCAGCTTGGCTTTCACGTCATCCGGCAGGGTGATGTGTTCGGCGCGGATCGGACGCGCATTGCCCTTGGCCAGGTTGATCTGGCCTGCGTCGCTGAAGATGTACTCGCGGGTCAGCTTGGCGGCGTTGGGATTCTTCGCGTACTTGTTGATGATGGTGGTGTAGCCGGAAATCACCGAGCCATCGGACGGGATCAGCACCACGTAGTCATCCGGGTTGGCCATCTTGGCCTTGTAGCTCAGGCCGTTGAAGTCCCAGACCACGCCCACTTCAATTTCGCCTTTTTCCATGGCGCCAATGACCGGGTTGGACATCGACAGGCGACCCTGCTTGGCGAGGTCGGCGAACAGCAACAGCGCAGGCTCGAGGTTTTTCTCGTCGCCGCCGTTGGCCAGTGCCGCGGCCAGAACGCCGTTGGCCGCTTGGGCCGCGGTGCTTACGTCACCGATGGACACCTTGTATTTGCCGTCCTTGAGATCAGCCCATTTGGTCGGTACGTCGGAACCGTGCAGCAGTTTCTTGTTGACGATGAAGGCGATGGTGCCGGTGTAGGCCAGAGCCCAGTTGCCGTCCTTGTCCTTGGCCCACTCCGGAACCTGGTCCCAGGTAGATGGTTTGTAAGGCTGCACCACGCCTTGCTTGACCGCGATCGGGCCGAAGGCAGCGCCCACGTCGCCGATGTCGGCGCTGGCGTTGTCTTTTTCTGCGGCGAACTTGGCGATTTCCTGGGCCGAACTCATGTCGGTGTCGATGTGTTTAAGGCCGTAGTTCTTGGCCAGGTCTTCCCAGGTGCCTTTCCAGTTGGCCCAGTCATCGGGCATGCCGACACTGTTGACAGCGCCTTCCGCTTTCGCAGCGGCTTCAAGGGTTTTCAAATCATCAGCCGCCATGGCGGCGGTGCACATGGCAATGGTCGAGCCTAACAGTGATGCCAGGAAAAGCTGTTTCATTCCGAAGCTCCTATGGGCGTTTTAACGCTGCGATTGCGATTGTGTTGGTCTAGGTCAGCAATACCTGAGCCAATCTAAGGCGACTCGATGACACTTTGATGTCGTTCGTCGCCCCGACGGACGTTTATTTGCCCGTTATGGGCGAGTGCCAGGTAAGCGTAGACCATGGGCGAAGCCCCATAACACAAGGGACTTGGCCGATGTCTTGCAAGCTGTTGGCGTGACCGTCGGGCGGGTTTGTCATCTCTCGGTCATCTGCATTGCCTACGCTTGCAGGATCTTGAAACAGCCGTTTTTTCCAACAGTTCTGCCCCGAAAGTGTGCTGGTCTAGTCCAGATAGGTAACGTTGATGCGCGATGAGGCAACAAAAGCGGTGACAGCCATTGGCCAGGTACTTCAGGAGCAACTCGATCACGGGCTGCTGGCTCCTGGGAGCAAGTTGCCAGCCGAACGCAAGCTCAGTGAGTTGTTTGGTACCACCCGGATTACCGTGCGCGAGGCATTGCTCCAGCTCGAAGCCCAGGGCCAGATCTATCGCGAAGAGCGTCGTGGCTGGTTCGTGTCGCCGCCGCGCCTGGCCTATAACCTCATGCAGCGCAGTCACTTCCACGCCATGGTCAGCGCCCAGGGACGGGTGCCGTCCACCGAAGTCATTTCGGCGCGATTGCAGCCGGCATCGGCGGCGATCTGTGCGTGGTTACAGTTGCCGGCGTTGTCGAGCGTGATTCAGGTCTGTCGTTCGCGGCGTATCGATGGGCGTCTGGTGCTCTACGTGGAGCACTATCTGAATCCGCAGTATTTTCCGGGCATTCTGGATTTCGACCTGAATCAGTCGATCACTGAGCTGTATGCGCGGCACTACGACCTGCACTACGGGCGAGTGCGCTTCGAGATCGTGCCGACGGCTCTGTCGGCGGACGCGGCGGCCGCCTTGCGGGTGTCGGTGGGCAGCCCCGGGCTGCGCATCGCCCGGGTCAATTACGATCAGCACGGGAGGCTGATCGATTGTGACCTGGAGTTCTGGCGCCATGATGCGATTCATGTCGGGGTCGATGTGGCCTGACCCTGGCCACAACGGGCTCTGGAGCGTTATCCGAAACGGTAGATGTCCATGCCCAGCGCGCCCAGGGTGAATCCCTGGTGGGCAATGCTGAACGGGCCCCCGGCACTTCGGGCGAAGTACAACGGCAACAAGTGTTCGTCGCTGGGATGGTTGCGTACGGCGTTCGGAGCTTGCCGGCGATAGTCGTGCAGGGCGGCTTCATCGTTTGCCGCGAGCTTGTCGATCATCCAGTCGCGAAATTCCCGGGCCCAGGGCTCCACGCTCTCCGGGCCAGCATGCCAGTCCAGCTCTCGCAGGTTGTGGGTGATACTTCCGGAGCCGATCAACAGCACGCCCTGTTCGCGCAAGCCGGCCAGCGCCTGGCCAACGCGGGCCTGCAGGGCCGGGCCGCCGCGGGTCGGCAGTGAAACCTGGACAATCGGGATATCGGCCTGCGGGTACATCAACGACAGCGGCACCCAGACGCCATGGTCGAACGGTCGTGTGCTGTCGATACGCGCGGGCAGGGCACTGGCGCGTAACAGATCGACCACCTTTGTAGCCAGCTCAGGGTTGCCGGGGGCCGGGTATTGCACCTCGAACAGAGCCTTTGGAAAACCACCGAAGTCATGCCAGGTGTCCGGCTGCGGGTTACCGCCGACCAGCAGTTCATCGCTTTCCCAGTGCGCCGAGACAATCACGATGGCATCCGGCCTGGGTATCTCTGCCGCCAGGCGAGCCAGGGCCGGTCCGCTGGCGCCAGGTTCCAGGGCCAGCATCGGCGAACCATGGGATATGTACAGGCTGGGGAACATGGATGAGCTCCTGAGAGTTAAGATAGCGCCATCTTCTGTCAGATCATTGATCTAAATCTAATATAAGTTTTAGGGTGTTTTGATCGAATTTTCGGGGTTATTTATGCAGCCGGAGTTTTGGCACAAGAAGTGGGCGTCGAATCAGATCGGCTTCCACTTGCCGCAAGTGAATCCTTATCTGCAACGATTTTGGCCGCAATTGGATGTGGAGGACGGCGCTCGCGTACTGGTTCCGTTGTGTGGGAAGAGTCTGGATTTGTTGTGGCTAGCACGCGAAGGCCATGAGGTTTTGGGAATCGAGTTGTCGGAAAAGGCCATTGAGGATTTCTTCAACGAGCACCAATTGGACCCTGACGTCAGTGAACAGGGCCCGTTCAAAGTCTATCGGGCAGCCTCTATCGAGCTTTGGTGCGGAGATTTTTTCGCCCTCACCGCCGGTGATGTTGCCGATTGCGCCGCTCTTTACGACCGCGCTGCGCTGATTGCGCTACCGCCACCCATGCGTGAGCAATACGCTGCGCATCTGACGCGGATTCTGCCGAAGGATGCGCTTGGTTTGTTGATTACGCTGGACTACGACCAGGCGCAGATGCCCGGTCCGCCGTTTGCCGTGCTCGATGAAGAAGTGCAGCGGTTGTTCGGTGCGTCGTGGACGCTGAAGATCCTGGAAGACCAGGATGTGCTGAGCGAGAGCGGGAAGTTTCTGGAAGCAGGTGTTACGCGGCTTGAGGAGCGGGTGTATCGGGTTTTCAGCCGATAGGCCGTAGCGCCAGTGCCGGCCTCTTCGCGAGCAAGCCCGCTCCCACAGTTGACCGAGTGTTCAAAATGAATGAGGTCTAATGTAGGAGCGGGCTTGCTCGCGAAGGGGCCCTGATAGCACCGCATAAATCAGCAGACAAAAAAAGGCCCGCATCACTGCGGGCCTTCTTGTTTACTGCGTTCGCTCTCAACCGCGACGACGCGCCAGTGCGTCGATGCGCTCTTCCAGCGGCGGGTGGCTCATGAACATGCGGGCAAAGCCCTGTTTGATGCCACCGTTGATGCCGAAGGCATTCAGGGTGTCAGGCATGTGCACCGGCAGGCCCTGTTCCGCACGCAGGCGTTGCAGCGCGCCAATCATTGCAGCGGTGCCGGCCAGGTTTGCACCGGCTTCGTCGGCGCGGAATTCGCGTTTGCGCGAGAACCACATGACGATGGCGCTGGCCAGGATACCCAGGACCAATTCGGCGAAGATGGTCGCAATGTAGTAGGCAATGCCCTGGCCTTCTTCGTTCTTGAAGATCACCTTGTCGACAAAGTTGCCGATGATCCGTGCAAAGAACATCACGAAGGTGTTCACCACGCCCTGGATCAAGGCCAGGGTGACCATGTCGCCATTGGCGACGTGGCCGATTTCGTGGGCCAGGACGGCTTTCACTTCATCTGGCGAGAAACGTTCCAGCAGGCCCTGGCTGACGGCGACCAGTGCGTCGTTCTTGTTCCAGCCGGTGGCGAAGGCGTTTGCCTCATAGGCCGGGAAAATCCCGACTTCGGGCATCTTGATCCCGGCTTCACGGGACAGTTGCTCGACCGTTTGCAGCAGCCATTGCTCGTGACGCGTGCGCGGCTGGCTGATGATTTGGGTGCTGGTGCTCATCTTCGCCATCCACTTGGAGATGAACAGCGAGAACAGGGAGCCAGCAAAACCGAAGACCGCACAGAAAATCAGCAGCTGATTGAGGTTGAGATCAACCCCATTGGCCGCCATGAACCCGTTGAAGCCGAAAAGGCTCAGGGTGATGCTGGCAATCAGCACGACCGCCAGGTTAGTGGCCAAGAACAGCAGGATGCGCATCATGGTTGTAGAAATCTCCTCATGCTAAAGATGTAGCGTACTGCGGGGTATATAAGGTGCTGCACCGGGGTATTCAACCGAGTGACTATTTCAAACTGTGTCCTACAGCAAAAGCTTAGCTGTTTGCAGGGCATTTCCGAGGTGCGACGGCGAAGTGTTCAACACGCCACCGGTGGCTGAGTGCCCGCGATTACTCGACGGGACCAGGCAACGCATCATTGTGCAGGCATCTGGACAGCACTCTTGGGTAGGGTACAAACATGTGTTGCAGAATGAATCACCGTGCAACGTTTCTGACATTGCACGGTGAACGGCCGCCTACTGGCGATAGGATTTGAGGAAATTGCCGATGCGTCCGATGGCCATGTCCAGGTCATCGACCCGCGGCAGGGTCACGACGCGGAAGTGGTCAGGCCATGGCCAGTTGAAGGCTGTGCCTTGCACCACCAGCAGCTTCTCGGAGAGCAGCAGGTCGAGGACGAATTTTTCGTCGTTGTGGATAGGGCAGACCTTCGGGTCGATTCGCGGGAAGGCATACAGCGCGCCCATAGGCTTGACGCAGCTCACCCCGGGAATGTCATTGAGCAGTTCCCAGGTGCGGTTGCGCTGTTCCAGCAGGCGACCTTGCGGCAGCACCAGGTCGTTAATGCTCTGATAGCCCCCCAGTGCGGTCTGGATCGCGTGCTGGCTCGGCACGTTGGCGCACAGGCGCATGTTGGCCAGCATGTCGATGCCTTCGATGTAGCTCTGGGCGTGGTGTTTCGGTCCGGAAATGGCGATCCAGCCGGAACGGAATCCAGCCACGCGATAGGACTTGGACAGGCCGTTGAAGGTCAGGCACAGCAAGTCTGGCGCCAGGGAGGCGGTGCAGATATGCACGGCATCGTCGTACAGGATCTTGTCGTAGATCTCGTCGGAAAACACCACCAGATTGTGCTGGCGGGCCAGTTCGAGCATGCCCAGCAGCACTTCCTTCGAATACACCGCCCCGGTCGGGTTGTTCGGGTTGATGATGACCAGCGCCTTGGTGTTCGGGGTGATCTTGGCCTTGATGTCGGCCAGGTCCGGCCACCAGTTGGCCTGCTCGTCGCACAGGTAATGCACCGGGTTACCGCCCGACAGACTGACTGCGGCGGTCCACAATGGATAGTCGGGAGCCGGCACCAGCACTTCATCGCCATTGTTGAGCAGGGCCTGCATCGACATCACGATCAGCTCGGAAACGCCGTTGCCCAGGTAGATGTCCTCGATGCCGACACCTTCCACCTGCTTTTGCTGGTAGTACTGCATGACGGCCTTGCGCGCGCTGAAGAGCCCTTTGGAGTCGCTGTAGCCCTGGGCAGTCGGCAGGTTGCGGATCACGTCCTGGAGGATTTCGTCCGGCGCTTCGAAACCAAAGGGCGCCGGGTTGCCGATGTTCAGCTTGAGGATGCGATGGCCTTCCTCTTCCAGGCGTTTGGCGTGCTTGAGCACTGGGCCGCGAATGTCATAGCAGACGTTGGCGAGCTTGTTCGATTTGCTGACCTGCATGGCGATGTGTTCCCGAAAATGAACGATCCAGGCGGCGTGTGAACAACCGTGCTGGGAAACCTGCGTTATCACACAGGCCTGGCGCCTTGAGAGGCAGCACCCATAAATCCGTTTGAATGCGCGTGGTCTGGCTGCCAGACTGGCGTTTGACGAGGCGCAATCATACGTGCCGCCCGATCCGTGGAAAAGGTACAGATCGGGCTTTTTCAGCTGCTGAGGTGTGATGATGGAAAAGTTGCAGAAAACCCTGGAAGAATGGAAGGCCATGCTCGATCCCGAGCAGTACAACGTTTGCCGCCTCAAGGGTACCGAGCGCCCGTTTTCCGGCAAGTACAACGGCACCAAGACCGATGGTGTCTATCATTGCATCTGCTGCAACGAGCCGTTGTTCGACTCCAGGACCAAGTTTGATTCCGGCTGCGGCTGGCCAAGTTTCTACACGCCGATCGGCGACAGCGCCTTGGTCGAAATCCGTGATGTCAGTCACGGCATGATCCGCACCGAAGTGGTCTGCGCCAAATGTGACGCGCATTTGGGCCACGTGTTCCCCGATGGCCCGCCGCCTACCGGGTTGCGCTATTGCATCAACTCCGTGTGTCTGGACCTGGTACCACGCGAATAAGATCAGCCCGATCTCTGCAGGAGCCGGCGTGCTGGCGATAGCGGTGGATATGACAAACCGCGGTGCGCCAATCTCCAGCAAGCCGGCTCCTACAGGTTCGGTGCTCGATTAATTAAATTGCACACAATTCAATTGCTCGCTATGTTTGTCCCATCACCCCCTCCTCGAGCACCCAATCATGAGCGACAACCTCCTCAGCATCCCTTGCACCACCATCAAGGGCGAGCAGAAGACCCTGGCGGATTACGCCGGCAAGGCCGTGCTGGTGGTCAACACCGCCAGCAAATGCGGCTTCACTCCGCAATACAAAGGCCTCGAAGAGCTGTGGCAGACCTATAAGGACCAGGGCCTGGTGGTGCTGGGTTTTCCCTGCAATCAGTTCGGCAAGCAGGAGCCGGGCAACGAAGGGGCGATCAGCGAATTCTGCGAGCTGAACTACGGAGTCAGTTTTCCGCTGTTCAAAAAAATCGAAGTCAATGGCGACGGCGCCCATCCATTGTTTGTTCAGCTGAAAAAGCGTGCACCGGGTGTGCTCGGTTCCCAGGGTATCAAGTGGAACTTCACCAAGTTCCTGATCGGCAAGGATGGCCAGTTGGTCAAGCGCTTTGCTCCGGCGACCAAGCCGCAGGACCTGAGTCGCGAGATTGAAGCCCTGCTTAAATGAACACCTTGTCCGTCGAATCGCTGAACCTCGACAGCCAGCTCTGCTTCAAGCTGTACGCCGCGTCCCGCGCGGTGATTCGGGCCTATAAGCCGATGCTCGATCAACTGGGCCTGACTTATCCGCAGTACCTGGCGATGCTGGTGTTGTGGGAATGGCAGGAAACAGCCCCGGAGCAACCCACGGTCAAGGCACTGGGCGAACGCCTGGCGCTGGATTCCGGCACGCTGACGCCGTTGCTCAAGCGTCTTGAGCAATTGCAACTGGTTCAGCGCCAGCGCTCGGCGCGCGATGAGCGGGAGGTGCACCTGAGCCTGTCATCCAATGGCATGGCGCTGCGTGAACAGGTCGGCCCGCTCAAGGCTCGCCTGTTGTGCGACAGCGGCGTGGATCTGGATCGTCTGAATGAGCTGCGTGACGGCCTCGATCACTTGTTGGTGCAGATCAAGGCGCTGTCGTAGCCGGTATCCACACGTCCAGCAGGGCGGCCAGCTCTTCCCGACGGAAAGGCTTGGCCAGGTAGTCGCTCATGCCCGCCGCACGGCAGCGTTCGCGCTCTTCAGACATGGCGTTGGCGGTCAGGGCGACGATGGGCAGCTGCGGCCAGCGTCCACTGCGACGGATTTGCCGACTGGCTTCATAGCCGTCCATGACTGGCATGTTGCAGTCCATCAGCACCAGATCGAAATCGTGGCTCTCCAATTGATCCAGCGCCTCGGCACCGTGCGCGGCGACGACCACGTCGCAGCCGAGTTTACCCAACATGCCCTTGGCCACCAGTTGGTTGACCGGGTTGTCCTCGACCAGCAGCACCCGCGCCCGTCGTTGCGGGACGAGCGCATCGACCCGGGTATCGTTGGGCGTGTCGGATTGCGCCTGCAGGATTCGCCGCAAGGCCTGGTGCAGCGCATTGCGTGCCAGGGGGCGTGCCTGCTGCTGCAGGGGCGCTAGGGCAGTGGCTTGTTCGCTGGGCATGAAGTTGCCGTAGGCGGTCACCAGCAGGATCGGCGCGCTCAAGGTGGGGCGCAGGTTGAACAGGCATTCGGGGCAATCGGTGATCAGTACATCGGGGTCCAGGCCGAGCAACGAGTCATCCATCGAGCGCTGCTGATATTCAATCCCCCAACCGGGCAACACGCTGCCCAACAGCTCCGCCAAACCGCTGCCGGCGGCGGTAATTGCAACGACCTTGCCCTGCAGGGGCGCCGGGGCCAGTGTCCGGGTATGACTGGGCAGCGGCAGTTGCGCGCAGAACTGGCTGCCGAAACCCGCTTCAGAACTGATAGTGAGGCGACCTTGCATGGCTTCGCACAGGTTGTAGGTCAGGGCCAGGCCCAACCCGGTACCGCCAAATTGTCGGGTGATCCCCGCTCCTGCCTGGGTGAAGGGCTGGAAGATCTTGACCTGAGCCTCCCGAGGGATGCCGATGCCCGTGTCGCAGACTTCGATTTTGACGCCGTCCTGGTAGGTAGACAGACGAACATCGACCCGACCGAAACGGGTGAACTTGAGCGCATTGGACAACAGGTTGCTGACGATCTGGCGGACCCGTGTCGGATCGCCGAGCACCAACGCGGGAAAGTCCGGATCGATCAGGCAGGTCAGCTCGACACTCGGCGCGGCGTTCTGCGACAGCAGGTTGGCGGTGTCTTCTACCAGCGAGCCGAGGTCGAAGGGAATGTGTTCGAGTTCCAGCTGGCCGGCATCGAATTTAGACAGGTCAAGAATATCGTTGAGCAATTCCACCAGGACTTTGCCCGAGTCATGGGCGATGGCCAGCTGTTGCTGTTGCTCGGCGCTCAGAGGGCCGTCCAGCGATAGCGCGATCATGCCCAGCAGGCCATTGAGGGGCGTGCGAATTTCGTGGCTCATGTTGGCCAGGAACACCGAGCGCGCTTCGGCCATGTCCAGGGCGGTGCTGCGAGCGACTTCCAGCTCTTGATTGGATTGGCTAAGCCGGGCATTGATGGCCTTGAGTTCCATCGTGCGCGCCGAAACGATGTTTTCCAGCTGGGCAAGATAGTCGGTCAGGCGATTTTCGGCGTTGCGGCGCTGCTGGATTTCGGTGGCGATGTTTTCGAATTGCTGGTTGGCGACCTTCACCAGCACACCGATTTCATCGTTGGCGTGGCCCGCCGGACACTCCAGCGATGTCGGTTCCGCGCTGCGCGGATCGCGGCCACTGAGTTCGCGGATGACCCGCACCAACGGCTTGGTCAGCATCACGTAGAACAGCGCCAGCAGGATGCCGCTCAGCAGCAGGCTGCGGGCGAACCCATTGATCAGGGTGACCTCGGCCCGCCGCAGGAAGCGGTAGCCGAAGGAGTAGGTGTCGACGTCCAGTTGCAGCGTGCCCAGGGATTCGCTGGGCAAATGATCCAGGTACAGGCGGTCTTCGAACTGCCGATTGGCGCCGAACAGCAGGTCACTCAATACCCGATAGCCGCTTTGCAGGCCGGGACGCTTGACGTTGGCCAGGATATTGCCGTTGTTGTCGGTCAGTTTCGCACCGATGATCGCGGGCGAGCGCAGCAGGCCCAGGGTCAGTTCCTGGGCGAGTTCGGCGTCGATGTTGTAGGCGATGCGTGAGGCGGGGTTGTGGCTGATTTCGAGCAAAGACAGTATTTCCCGATTGATGGAGGCGTCTTCACTGGCATAATCGATGCCTATTTGCAGCACGCTGAGCAGCATACCCAGGACGAAACCGACCAGCACGGTTAGCCGCGCTTGTTTGTAGGACAGGCGGTTGGTGAACTTGATATCCATGGGGTGTTGAATCACTTCCGTATTCCTTCGCTGCTCAAGCATAGTCGATCATGCAGGGTGTTCCCGTGAGCCCTGCTGCAGGGCGGTTGACCGTTCATCGAACGCTTTATGTCGTGTCTGTATCGCCATCATTACTGTGAACGTGCCCGAGGAGAAGACGTGGATTCCCGATTGAATGCTTTTCTTGAACGTGCCGATGCCGTTCTGGCCCGTATCGAGCCGCTGCTGCCCACCCCTCGGCAAGCCATCGACTGGAACCATTGCCTGGCTGCGCGCTGGCAGCGCGAGGGACGCAGTGGTTTCCTGCTGCCGCTGCAGGTCAGCCTGGACATGCGCCTGAGCGACCTGATCGGCGTAGACCGCCAAGTGGAACAACTGGGGCGTAATACCCGCCAGTTCCTCGATGGCATGCCGGCCAACCATGCGCTGCTCTGGGGTTCGCGCGGCACCGGCAAATCGTCGCTGGTGCGCGCCTTGCTGGCCGAGCACGCCGAGGCCGGGCTGCGCCTGATCGAAATCGAGCGTGATCACCTGGCGGACTTGCCGCGGGTGGTCGAGCAGATCGCCAAGCTACCGCAGCGTTTCGTGCTGTTCTGCGATGACCTGTCGTTCGAGTCGGGCGAGGGCGATTATCGCGTGCTCAAAAGCGTTCTCGACGGTTCGCTCGAACAGGCACCGGACAACGTGTTGCTGTACGCCACCTCCAACCGTCGCCACCTGGTGCCGGAAAAGGAAAGCGATAACGAAAACTGGAAGCGCGTCGACGGCGAATTGCACCCCAGCGAGGCGGTGGAAGACAAGATCGCCCTGTCGGACCGTTTCGGCCTGTGGCTGTCGTTCTATCCGTTCACCCAGGAGCATTTCCTCGACGTGGTCGAACACTGGATCGGCCAGTTGGCCGACAAGGCCGGCCTGGCGTGGCAACGCAGCGAAGAGCTGGACATCCTCGCGGTGCGCTGGGCCACGGGGCGGGGCAATCGCAACGGACGTTGCGCGTATCAATTTGCCCGCTATTGGGTGGGGCTAAAACTGTTGGAGCACAAGGCATGATCGATTTACAAAACAGCGGCCAGGGCCTCGAGGGCTACGGCATGCTGCACGCGCAGCTGGAATCCCTGCTGGCGGACGAGCGCGACTTCATTGCCAACGCCGCGCAGTTCTCGGCGTTCCTGTTCAATCAGCTCGAGGGCTTGAACTGGGCCGGATTCTACATCAATCGTAACGAAGAGCTGGTGCTGGGGCCGTTTCAGGGGCAGATCGCCTGCGTGCGCATTCCGTTCGGTCGGGGCGTGTGCGGCACGGCGGCGGCGACCTTGCAGACCCAGCGGGTCGAAGACGTGCACGCGTTTGCCGGGCATATCGCCTGCGACAGCGCGTCGAACAGCGAACTGGTGGTGCCTCTGGTCAAGGACGGTCGGTTGATCGGCGTGCTCGACCTCGACAGCCCGCACCTGGCGCGTTTCACCGAGCAGGATCAGGCCGGTATCGAGCAACTGGCGGCTATTTTCCTGCGCCTGACCGACTGCTGATCAACCCTTCAAGCCTGCCTTGATCAGCAGGCTTGAGGTATCCACCGCATCGACCTGCCGTGGGTCGAGGAAACGCCGGGCGTACTGCAGATAGATCTGCGCGTTGATGAACAGCCCGAACAACTCCGGGTCGATGTGGGCGTCCCGGCACATGTTGGCCATGATGCCCAGCGCTTCGCTCAGGGTCTTGGCTTTCTTGTAGGGGCGGTCGGCGGCGGTCAACGCCTCGAAGATATCGGCTATCGCCATCATCCGCGCCGGCAGGCTCATCTGCTCGCGCTTCAAGCGCTTCGGATAACCGCTGCCGTCCATTTTTTCGTGGTGGCCGCCGGCAATCTCCGCGACGTTGCGCAGGTGCTCGGGGAAGGGCAGGTGGTTGAGCATCAGGATCGTCTGCACCATGTGGTGGTTGATGATGTAGCGCTCCTCCCGGGTCAGGGTGCCCCGGGTGATGCTCAGGTTGTAGAGCTCGCCGCGGTTGTACTTGTAGCGCGGCACATCGAGCTTGAAACCCCAGGGATTGTCTTCGGCAATCAATTCGGCTTCGGGGCGTTCCAGCAGATGCTCGGGCCGGTCCGCCAGCAATGTCTCGCGCACTGGCAGGGTCGGTGCCGGCGTGCGCGCCTGGCGCTGGTTTTCTTCCCAGGAAACACCCAGCCGGTCATCCAGGGTGCGTGTCCAGGTTCGCTGGGCGATGCTGCCCAGGCGCTGCAGGTCGGCTTCGGCCATGGCCTCGCCGCCAAGGTTGCAGCGAGCGATGAAGGCAAAATCGTCATCGAGGGCCGTCAGGGTGGCCTCTCGCTGTGGCGCCAGCGATTGCTCGTCGCCTCCTTGGGCAATGGCCTGCCAATAGTCGATCCAGGCGTCGCGCTTGAGCACTTCGAAGCGGGTGCGTATTTCGTGGATGCGGTCGTTCAGGGTTTCCAGTTTAGTGGCTTTGTCGACCACGTATTCCGGGGTCGTCACCTTGCCACAGTCATGCAGCCAGGCGGCGATGTGCAGCGCCTCCCACTCATCGTCCGTGGGCTGATAGCTGCGAAAGGCCGGGTCCTGGCTGGCGGCCGCGGCCTGGGCGAGCATCAGCGTCAGGGCCGGGACTCGCTGGCAATGGCCACCGGTGTAGGGGCTCTTGGCATCGATCGCGCCGGCCAGCAGTTTGATGAAGGCGTCCAGCAGCTGTTTTTGCCGGTCTTGCAGGCGCTGGCTTTCGATACTCACGGCGGCCGCACCGGACACCGCCTGGAGGAACGCGATGCGGTCGGGACGCAGTTTGTCCAGGTCGCTCTGGTTGCCGCTGTCGGCCAGCAGAAACACCAGCAGGCCGACGGTTTCGTTGTGGCGATTGTGCAAACGGATGCCGATCAGGTGAACCCGGGGACAAGCCATGGCCAGCAGGACTTTCTGCAGATCCCCCGCCTGCTCGAAGCCCAGGTGAGTGACGACGTTATCGGCCCTCGACAGCTGCTGCAGCCAAGCGGGGCTGCGGGCGTCCTGAAACCCGTGGGCGCCAAGGTCGAATGAAGACAGGGTTTGTGCCGTGTCGTTGATCACCAGGCCCTGGGGTTCCATCAGATCGCCGTCCCCTTCACGCAGGTAGATCAGGCCGGCCTGGGCCTGGCCAATCCTCACCGTTTCAAACAGCACCCGCTCCAGCAAGGGGGCAAATCGGGTCTCGGCGCTCAGGCTGTCAGTGATCTGGAAGAAGCTTGCCAGTGTGTCTTTCATGCGTGTCATTGACACGCTCAGTTGGTCGACCTCGAGCACCGGTGAGCGGCGCGCGGCCGGAAAGTTGAAATTGAAACTGCGAATGGCGTCCGCCTCCTGCACCAGGGCGCGCAGGGGCTTGACCAGGATCCTGGAAGTCAGCCATCCAATTGGCACGCACAACAGCAGGGTTGCCAGGGTAATCAGCGCACTTTGCCAGCGCATGCGGTAGGCGTCGACGAGTAATTCATCTTCCGGTACCAGCATTGCCAGTTGCAGCCCCTGGGGGCCGCCTTCCTGCATGCTGCTGCGGGCAACGATCCAGTTTCTGCCCATGGCGGTCAGGCGATTGCCAGGCCGGGGGGTGTCGAGCAGTGCGCCCAGGGCGGGACTCAGGTCGGCGGCCTTGGCCAGGCGGGCGGTTTGATCGTCAACGATCAGGCGACGACTGTCGGGATAAGCGATGGCGTTGCCCTGGGCATTGAACAGCACAATCTCGGTAGCGGGCGTCACCACGTGTTTGGCCAAGGTGGCCGAGAGCTCGGCCAGGGTCAGGTCGGCGGCGATCACGGCATGTTCGCCGCTGCGTCGCGCCAGGGTGGTGCCGACATTGTGGGTCGAGAAAAAAACGTAGGGCTCAGTGGTGATCTGGTTCACGTCCTGGCTGGCGCTGGTAAACCAGCCACGGCTACGCGGATCATAGGTTTCGTCGAGGTTGTCCTGACGGCTGACCAGCGTCAGGTCCTGATTGAAAAACAACGATTGCGAATGCACCTGGCCACTGCTGTTTCGCTCGATGCTCCATACCTGGTAGGCCGCGGTGTCCGGGGCCTTGAGCAGCGCCTTCAGATCCGGCGTGCGCAGCGGGCGCACCATGAAAAAGTCACCGGTGTCGTACCCCAGGTACAGCGACGCCAGGTCGGGATTGTCCTTGAGCGACTGGCTGAAGGGCTGGAGCAGCGCCAGGCGCTGTTGCAGGTCGGGGGCCTGGGCTGCGGGGTTGTGCATCAACAGGCTTAGCAGGTGTCGAATCGGCTCATAGGTGGCGTGCAGGTCCAGGCGCACATCCTGCTCAATTCGACTGAACAGTTTCTCACTGCTCGAAAGAATGATCTGGGTAGTTTGCCGGTAATGGAACAGGCTCAGCACGACCCCAGTCAGCAACAGCAGGAACGTGAACATCACGCTGATATGAACGTGCAGGGGAAACTGCCGTTGATCCGGGCGCAGTGGGCTGGGCATGCAGGTCACTCCGTGATGGTTAACACACTGCTCCGCGTCCAAGCATAGTTAAGGCTCGGTCATTGTGCCTTTGTCGTTTTGTCCGATTTGTTGCAGTAATGCCTGCTCCAGTTCGAGCAGGGCGCGCTCCACGGCGGCACAGCATTCGGCGACGTTTTCGGCTGAAAACCCTTCATGGCAGGTGGCTTCGAGCGCCTCGCAGCTGTCGATCAACCGAGTGGCCTGAACGATTCGGGCGGCACCCTTGATTTTATGGGCAATGTCGAGAAATGCCTGCGGGTCGTCCGGTGTCTCGGACAGCGCCAGCAGTTCCTGTCGATCCAGGCGGTTGCTGTTCAACAGTTCCGTCAGCAGGCGCAGGTTCAACGCCGGATTGCCCCCCGTCAGTAAATGCAAGCCTTGCAGGCTGAAGGCCGGGGTGATGACGCTGGGCTTGATTTCCTTTATCCCCTTGATTCCCATGACCCATTGACTCAAAGCGGCCAGGGACAAGGGCTTGAATAGACAGTCGTCCATACCGGCTTGCTTGCAGCGTTGAATTTCTTCCGGCTGCGCGTTGGCGGTAAAGCCCAGGACGGTGCAGCGCGGCTGTTGCCTGTCCTGTTCATCTCGACGAATGGCTTGGGCCAGTTCGTATCCGTTCATGACCGGCATGTTGCAATCGGCGATCACCAGGTCGAATACGTCGGATTTCCACGCGTCCAATCCCGCCTTGCCATCTGCCGCGACGCTGAATCGATGGCCCAGGAACTCCAGCTGCTGGCACATCAGCAGGCGATTGGCCGCATGGTCGTCGACCACCAGCACATTCAAGGGAACTGTGGCGCAGTGGATGGCGGGCTCGGCTATTTGCTCCCTGGATTCGCGGGGCAGCGTGGGTAGTCGCAACGAAATTCTCACCCGGGTACCGACGCCTGACTGGCTGCTCAACTGCAGGCTGCCGTTCATCAATTCGCACAGGCTGCGACTGATCACCAGTCCAAGCCCGGCACCGCCCCTGGCCGACTGCCCGGTATGACCGGCTTGGGCGAAAGGTTCGAACAGGCGTTGCTGATCCTCATGGCTGATCCCCGGGCCGCTGTCTTCGACCAGCAACAGCATTTGAACCTGGTTGGGCTCGCTGGTCAGGTGCAGGGCCACGATAATCCTCACCTGACCCTGTTCGGTAAACTTGATGGCATTGCTGACCAGGTTCGACAACACCTGCTTGAAGCGCAGGGGATCGAGCAACACGTCGATCACCGGATTGGCCGGGTTGAATTCCAGTTGCAGCTCGAGCCCCTTCTGCCGGGCCAACCCGTCGAAGATACGCGCCACCGACGCGACGATTTCCTGCGGATCGACCCGTTCCGGGTTCAGGCTCAGGTGCCCGGATTCGATGCGGGCGATATCGAGAATGTCACCGATCAGTTCCAGCAGGTCTTTCGCCGAGTGGTACGCCACATCAATGGCGGGGCGATCCGGATTGTGCTGTTCGATGCGCTTGAGGGTCAGTTCGAGCATGCCGATGACGGCATTCATCGGGGTACGGATTTCATGACTCATGGTTGCCAGGAATGTGCTCTTGGCCCGGTTGGCTTCATCGGCTCGCTCTTTGGCGCAGCGCAGGTCATCGAACAATTGCCGCCGTTCGCTGATGTCGATCCAGCCACCGATGATGCCTTGCACCTCACCGCTCGAGTCGCGGTAAGGGAGAATCCAGTGATAGATGGTCAACCGGCGGCCGCCAATGTGCAGCGCCCGGTCAAGGATCATCGGCGTACCCTCGGCCACAACACGCTGGTAATCGGCCTGGTACTCCTGCGCTTCGAAGGCATTGCTCATGGTGCCCTGGATCACGCTCTTGCCGATCACGTCTTCGCGTTTTGCGTTGAAGGCTTGCAGGTAACTGTCATTGCAACTTTGCAGCAGTCCTTGACGATCGCGCACATAAATCGGGTGAGGCGTGCCGTTGACCAATGAGCGCATGAATTCGAATTGATCGTTCAACGCTCGCTCGGCCGCCTTGCGTTGATTGATCTGGCGGCGCATGTACGCGTTCCAGGTCACGGAGATCAACAGCAGCAATCCGGCCCCGATGACGATCTGATAGAACACCCGCTGAAATTTGCGCCAGGTGTTTTGCGAGGAAGCCGAATAGCCGCGCCAACGACTGTTGATCACGCCCAGTTCCTGCGGTGCGATGCTCAACAGTGCCTTATTGAGGATGTCATTGAGTTCCTTGGCCTCGCGATCGGTTGCCAGGGAGAACGCCGCCTGCTGGGTGCCTAGGGTGGTGCTGATTTGCAATTGGGTTTCGAACAGTTGCGAGGCGATGAAGTAGTTGGCGATCACCAGCGAATTCACCGCCCCTTCCACCCGGCCTTCGGCGAGCATTTCTACCGCGCTGAAAGTGTCCGCTGTCTTGATCAACCGGATCTGCGGGTATTCGCTGCGCAGGTAGTCCATCAGGGGATTGCCACGGGCAATGGCCAGGCTCTTGCCCTGAAGCTGTGCAAGGTTTGTCGGACTGTCGTGCGCCTTGCGTGTCAGCAGGACGTAAGAGTTTTGCAGGTACGGGCGGGTAAATGTCAGCAAGCTATCCCGATGCGCGCTGGGGAGCAGTGCGGCGATCAGGTCGGCCTGACCGGTCTTGATTCGCTCGATCATGTCGCTGTCGCTGCGGCTGCGCTGAATGTCGAAGCGCAGGCCGGTGCGCAATCTGATCAGCTCCAGCAGATCCGCGGCAATCCCGCGGAAGTTGCCGGCACTGTCGAAAAACGTCAGCGGCGCATAGGCTTCATTGACGATCACCCGGACCACCGGATGTTGCGCCAGCCAACGCTCCTCACTGTAACTGAGCTCCAGTTTTTGATCGGTAAGCAGGATATCGCTCCCGGCACTCCAGCGTTTGGCGATGTTTTCCCGTTCGCTGGCGGGGATAGCCTTGAGCGTCGTATTGATGATGTCGAGCAGTTGTGGATTGTTCTTTTGCACGGCAAAGCTGAAACCGTGGGCTTCGTGTTTGCCGAAACTGGCCATGTGAATGTTGTTCAGGTAGCCCTTGTTGATCATGTAATGGGTTGAAATGGTGTCGCCGAGAAAAACATCTGCCTGGCCGAAGGCAACCGCATTGATTGCGTTCTGGTAGGACGGGTAGGACGTGATGATTGCCTTCGGGTAGAGGGCCTTGATCTCTTCCAGGGGCAAGTAGTGATACACCATGCTGAGTCGCAAACCGGCCAGGCCATCGTTGAGCGGACGGGTTTCGCCTTCACGTGTCACCAGGACCGGTTGATCTACCGCGTAGGGGGTGGAAAGTGCGATGTCCTCATTGCTCGCCTCAAATCCGTTGGCGGTGCCCAGCAGGTCGACCTCGCCGTTTTCGAGCGCTTCGATTGCAGCTCCCCGGGAGGCAAAACGCTGAACCTTGACGGGCAGGCCGAGGGCCTTGCCCAGTATGCCCGCGTAATCGGCAGTAAATCCTTCGTAGTCATGGCCGCTACTGGTGAGGTCGAAGGGGGGGTAGTCTGGTGCCGAGGTACCCAGGATCAGTTCGGTTTTACCCTCGATCCAGTGTCGTTGTGATGGGTCCAGCTGGACTTCAAGCGGGAGCGCTGAACGACTGAGCAAGGTGTATTGCTCATGCTCCTGCGCAGCGTGTAACGAAGTGCACAGGCATAAGCCTGTGGTCATGATCAGCAGATAGTCCTTCAAGCGGCTGTGCATTCTGTGTCTCACACCAATGCGTTACGTTTTGCCATCTCGATGAGTTCAACCAGGGATTTGGCCTTGAGTTTCTGCATGAGTCGTTTTTTATAAGTACTGACTGTCTTGTTACTCAGGAACATGCCTTTGGCAATTTCCTTGTTACTGCGACCTTGTGCAAAAAGTTGCAATACCATGAGCTCCCGGTCATTGACTGACTTGAATAGTTCAAGTTCGGCGCAGCGTGCATCGTCACCCCGGGCAGGGTTCAAGGCTTCACTTGGAAAATAGTTGTAACCAGACAGTACCGCTTTAATGGCACTTACCAGCTCACTCAGGTCTTCCTGTTTGCAAACATATCCCGAGGCGCCGGATTGCATGCAGCGTATACCAAACAGGGTGGGACTTTGAGCGGTCAATACCAGGATTCTCAGAGGCGTACTCATGGCGTTGAAACGGGCAAGTACTTCCAGACCATCCAGTTTGGGAATGCTGATATCGAGAATGACCAGGTCGGGCATGCATTCACGAACCATCTGCATGGCATCGACACCATTATCGGTTTCACCGACGACTTTGTAGCCTTCGTGTTCAAGCAACATACGAACGGCAAGCCGGATGACTGGGTGATCGTCGACAATAAAAACGGAGTTCATAATCAAATCCCATGCGAGCTCAGATAAAGCGCGCACCTTAGCTCAGATAGTTGAGTGGACGTATGAACTGACGGGTCTGTCGTGGCAATATAGGAATGTTCCTACGTGGGAAAAGGAATTGCCTTACGTGTCAATCGGTTTTTTTGGCGAAGTTACCACAATTAGTGTTGTGGTTTAGTTATAAAACTCGAGGCGGGGATGTTTGGACTGCAGACTTTACAAGTCATTGCAGGTTTGCGGAATCAATGTCAATAACTGTCTCAGTTCGCACTGGTTCAATGGTTTTATCAAGTAACCAAGTAATGGCAGTCCCTTGAGGATTGCCAGGTTTTCAAGTTCAATCAATTCAATGGATGTCAGGCTGCTTAAAAGTATTGCCTGCTTGATCATTCCCCGATGACTGGCAATTTTTATCAGGTCAATCCCGGAAACTTCGGGCAGGCATTGGTCGCATAACAGAATATCGAAGGGCTGCTCGGCCTTGACCATGTGTTGCAATGCGCCTGTGGCACAGTCCGAGGTGGTCAACTGAGTGAAGCCGTAACTCTCAAGCAGGCATTGGGTGGCCCTGAGCTGAAACGGATGGTCTTCCACCAGCATGATGCGCAGATTGTCATTGATCATATTGTTCACGCTTCTTCTTTCGGAACCGATAGGCGTGATTGTTTCCCGGCAGGACCGGGCATGCGATCAGTGCACTCGACATGTTCTGTAGGCAAATTCAGCATTGGTTGAATGTTTTTGGATTTTCAGGACTGATCGGCCATTACCAAGGGGGTAATGGCTGATCAACCGTTCATCGTCAGTGGCTGGATCGACCGGTCATTTCCAGGGCCATGTGACTGGCGTAGCTGTCAGTCATGCCGGCGATGAAATCGATCATGCGCAGGAACGAGTGGTGCAAAGGGCCATTCGGATCGGGTGCATTGTTGCCCAGCAGGTCGAGAACCCGTCGGCTCTTGAAGGACGGCGTTCGACCGTTGTGTTGCTCCAGTGCGGCACCGCAGAAAGCGTTGAGCAGGATTTCCAGGGTGGTATAGGCGCCGATCTCATGCAGGGTCTTGCGCTTGTCCTGGAAGATCTTCTGTCGCGCCATGTCCTTGGCATTGAGCACGCAGCGTTTGGCCGGGCCGTGCATGTGTTCCACCAGGTCGCCAGCCAGGGTGCCGGCCAACAGCGCGTCCTGTTGCTCGACAAAGGCGCGGGCTGCGGCATTGGTCAGGTGCTCGATGGCCTTGCCTCGCAGGATCGCCAGTTTGCGCCGGCGTGAATCCTGCGGGCCGAGCAGGCGATAGGTTTGCGGTAGATCGTCGCCCACCAGATCCAGTAACAGCGACTCGACTTCGGCGTACTCCAGCAATTCCATTTCCAGGCCGTCTTCCAGATCGATCAACGCATAGCAGATGTCATCGGCGGCCTCCATTAGGTACACCAGCGGATGGCGCGCCCAGCGCTGCTCCTCAAGCTGCGGCAGGCCAAGCTTAAGCGCGATCTGCTCCAGCAGCGGCAGCTCGGTCTGGTAGCAACCGAACTTGTGTTTCTTGTACCCCAGCGAGTCGGCGTGCCTGGCGGTCCATGGATACTTCAGGTAAGTGCCCAAGGTGGCATAGGTCAGCCGGGTGCCGCCGTCGAACTGGTGGTATTCAAGCTGGGTCAGTACCCGAAAGCCCTGGGCGTTACCTTCGAAGTTGAGGAAGTCATTGCGTTGCGCATCATTCATCGCGTCCAGCCAGCCTCGTCCGGCAGCTTGCTGGAACCAGTGCCGGATCGCGTCTTCGCCGGAATGGCCGAAAGGCGGATTGCCAATGTCATGGGCCAGGCAGGCCGATTGCACCACCATTCCCAGATCACTGGGTTCACACCAGTCGGGCAGGGCGCTGCGGATGGTTTCGCCGACGCGCATGCCCAGCGAGCGGCCGACGCAACTGACTTCCAGCGAATGGGTCAGGCGCGTGTGGATATGGTCGTTGCTGTGCACAGGATGAACTTGAGTCTTGCGTCCGAGACGGCGGAACGCCCCCGAGAAAATGATTCGGTCATGGTCTTTGTGAAAAGGACTGCGGCCCAGTTCTTCCGGGCTGTGCAAGGGCTTTCCGAGGCGTTCGCGGGTAAGCAGGGTAGGCCAATCCAAGGCTGGGTCGCTCCGTCAGGTGACTGATTGACTAGCTTCCCGGTTCGCAACGGTACCTGCAAGTGTCACTACAGGCCCACCGCATCGATATCGATGAGCAGCAGGCGTTCGCCGTTGTCGAAAAATTGCCCGGCGGTGAGGCAGTACTGATTGCTGGTGGCGTCGCGATAGGTATTGGAAAGGGTCAACAGGGGCTCATCCCAGCCTTGCGCCAGCAGGTGATAGAAATACGGACGCCAGGACCAGTTATGGCCCAGGTAGCGGTTGTCTGCGACCCAGCCGTTGTTGCGCCATTCCATGTTGGGCGTCAGCTGCGTGCCGTGACGGTCGCATTGATAGAAACGCAGCAGCCAGGGAAAGGCGTCCAGTTGTGGCAGGGCGCTCAAGGGGGCGCAAGTCTGCGCCCAGGCCTGCAGGATCGCCATCAGCTCGCCCAGTTGCTGGCGCATGATCATCAGGCGACCGCGCTCGGCCAGTTTTTGCTGCACATAGCGCTGACGCAGGTGCGCAAAGCGCTCGACAAAGGCGTCAGCGGCAAAAAAATCCACCTGTGCCCCGGCAAACAGGAACCCCTGGACGTAACGGGAGCCGCACTCCAGGGCGAAATTCAGTTGTGCTTCGGTTTCCACGCCTTCGGCAATGATCCAGCAACCGGTTTTTTCCGCCATTTGTGCCAGGGCCTTGACCACGTCGCTACTGGGCCCGCCCAGCGCCGCCGCCTGGAACAGGCGCATATCGAGTTTGAGGATGTCCGGTTGCAACGCCAGTACCCGATCGAGCTGAGAGTAGCCGGCGCCGAAATCATCGATGGCGATTCGTGCGCCGGCTTGCCGGTAACGCGCCACCACTTGTGCCAAGCGCTGGATGTCACCGCCCAGTTCAGTAATTTCGAAAACGATTCGCTGCGGGTCTATACCATGCTTTTGCAGCTGGCCCAGGCTCGGCAACGGTTGGTCCGGACGCAGGCGGCTGATCCACCGTGGGGAAATATTCAGGCTGAGAAACCAGTCGCCAGGCACCTCATGCAAACGGCTCAACGCGTTATCGCGCAGCTGACGGTCCAGGCGACGCAACGCAACGGCGTTTGTTCGGGGATCGGCGAACAGCGGTCCCACTGAAGCCAGTTGGCCGTCGGCTTGGCGCAGTCGGCCCAGGGCTTCCACACCGGCGATACGGCCGGTGGCGGTATCGATGAACGGCTGAAAGCAGGCGAGCGGTTGCCCGTCGATCACAAGGCCTCCTTGGATGGTTCTTGTTATTGGATAAAGCCTGGTCACCGGGTAGGCACGCAGGATTGACCCCCTCGATGAGGAGGTTCAATCCTGTGGGTATTGCAAGAATGTAGCCAGAAACTGACAGGGTCAGTGTTTACGTGTAGAGCCTTGCATGACCAGCTTGACCAGAGGCCCCAGGGTGGTGCCCAGTCGGATCAGGCGGGTCAGGCTGCCCAGGCCCGTGCCGCTGCGGGTGCCCTTGCCGGTCAGGAAGCCCAGCAGGGTGACGGCCGCCACGCCCCACAGCGGTGCATGCTTGATGCCGAGCCCGTCGTGCAGGTTCTGGCTCATGCCGCGCAGCCGATGCAGGGGTTGCAGCAATTGCCCGGATTCGTGACGGATTTCCTGGCGATGCATTTCCATGCGCAGGCGGATCAGTGCCTTGCGCATTTCCGTGCGCGAGCTGTTTCGAGGCAGTTCAGGCAGGTTCATGGCAACAGGCGCTCCCGATCATTGGCCAGTTCTTCCAGGGTGCCATGGAAGGGCGAGGACTCATCGAAGATGGCCGCTCTCAGACGGATCCCGCAGAACACGCAGGCAAGGGTGTAGAACACGCAGAGCGAGATGATGGCGGGCAGGCGATAGGTGTCCCAAAACAGGATCAACACCAGTGTCGACAGCCCTACCAACAGCAATAACGCGAACACCAGCGCCAGGCCTGCAAACAGCAACAGGCTTACAGTACGGGCTTTTTGCTCCTGCAATTCGATGCCGAACAGTTCGACGTGACTGTGCAATAACCCAAGGACAGCGGCGCCCAGGCGTCGCGATGAGGAACTTGCGCCCGTCTCGGACGCGCCGATTTCATCGATCGCCATGATCAGCGCCGGGTTGCCAGCAGGCCAATCAGGAAACCCACACCCGCGGCAATACCGACCGATTGCCATGGATTGGCCTGGACATAGTCCTCGGTGGCGGTGACGGCAGCCTTGCCGCGCTCGCGCAGGGATTCTTCGGTCAGTTTCAGGGTTTCCCGTGCACGCAGCAGACTGTCGTGGATCTGGTCGCGCAATTCATCGGCCTGGTCACCCGCCAGGGAGGCGGTGTGTTCCAGCAACCGTTCGGTATCGCTGACCAGTGTCTGAAAATCGCTCATCAGGATTTCTTGAGCAGTCTTTGCCTTGATGCTGGCCATGGGTGATCTCCATAAGTGGCGTCTGAATCGTTCGAGTATGAGCCTTGTACGAAGGTTCAGTACAAATGACTGGTACAACTTTTGCTGTGTCGTGGTGCGTCGGTTCACACCGTTGCGCTGTTGCTGGGCAAGATTCCAGTAAAACCTTAACTCAAACAATCAAAACCCGCGCAAATGTCCCGGTCGTGAATGGCCTTGATGAACCCTGTGCTTCAAAACGGTTCATCGGAAGAGACCTGTTCATTTCGACAAGGTCTCAACTTGGTGCATGGATGGCCCGCGCGAACTGCTTTGGTGCTTTTTTCAGCCTTAAGGTCTGCCAAATCCATGGAAAATCTGCAAAGCGCTGTGGACACGCTGGTCCATAGCTCCAACACATTGTTCATCCTCATCGGTGCGGTCATGGTGCTCGCCATGCACGCCGGCTTCGCCTTTCTGGAAGTCGGGACGGTCCGGCAAAAAAACCAGGTAAACGCCCTGTCGAAGATTCTCAGCGACTTTGCCGTTTCGACCCTTGCCTACTTCTTTATAGGCTATTGGATTTCCTACGGGGTCACTTTTATGCAACCGGCGGCCGTGATCAATGCCGATCACGGCTATGGCCTGGTGAAGTTTTTCTTCCTGCTGACCTTTGCCGCGGCGATCCCGGCGATCATTTCCGGTGGCATCGCCGAGCGTGCCCGGTTTATTCCGCAATTGTGCGCGACTGCGATGATCGTGGCGTTCATCTACCCCTTCTTCGAAGGCATGATCTGGAACGGCAACTTCGGATTGCAGGCCTGGCTGCTTGAGCGTTTTGGCGCCAGCTTCCATGATTTCGCCGGTTCCGTGGTGGTCCATGCCATGGGCGGTTGGCTGGCGCTGGCAGCGGTGCTGTTGCTTGGGCCACGCAACGGGCGTTATCGCGAAGGGCGGCTGGTGGCGTTCGCACCGTCGAGCATCCCGTTCCTGGCGTTGGGCTCGTGGATCCTCATTGTCGGCTGGTTCGGCTTCAACGTGATGAGTGCGCAGACCCTGCAGGGTGTCAGCGGGCTGGTTGCGGTGAACTCGCTCATGGCCATGGTCGGCGGCACGATGGCGGCGCTGATCGTCGGGCGCAATGACCCGGGCTTTCTGCACAATGGGCCGCTGGCGGGCCTGGTGGCGATCTGTGCCGGTTCCGACCTGATGCATCCAGTGGGAGCCCTGGTCACCGGTGCCATCGCCGGGGCGCTGTTTGTCTGGTGTTTTACGGCCGCGCAAGGCAAGTGGCACATCGATGACGTGTTGGGTGTCTGGCCGCTGCATGGTCTGTGTGGCGCCTGGGGCGGCATCGCCTGCGGTATCTTTGGCCAGACGGCCATGGGTGGGCTGGGTGGTGTGAGCATTGTCAGCCAGTTGATCGGCACGGCGCTGGGTGTGGTGGTGGCGCTGGCCGGTGGCTTCGCGGTGTATGGCGTGATCAAGGCGTTGCATGGCCTGCGCCTGAGTCAGGAAGAAGAGTATTACGGCGCGGATTTGTCGGTGCACAAGATCGGCGCCGTCAGCCAGGATTAGCCGTGGGCTCATTGGCTCGACGCCATTTCGGGGCAGGCCTAGAATAAGCACTCAATTTTTTGGTAGAGCGCTCATGCTTCCTGAATGTCAGCTGTTCGGCACTCTTGGGTGCCATCTCTGTGAAGTGGCCGAAGCCATGTTGATGGAGTTTGTCGAGCGAGGCCTGCTGGTGGAGCTGGTGGACATCGCCGACGACGAATCATGGTTCTCAGCCTACAGCCTGCGGATTCCGGTGCTGCGTCGGGTCGACACCGGCGCGGAACTGGGCTGGCCTTTCAGTGCCGACGAAGTGGTTGCCTTCCTGCGTTAAACGGTTTTGTGGGTGGACAGGTTCCGCCCGTCGAACTTTAGAAGCGATCCCCTTGGCTTAACCGACGCGATTCGGATACTGTATGCGTATACAGTTATCCGGATTACTGCCTTGCTGTCGCCGATTCCAGGCATTGAGCGAGGCCGACCCGGGCGTGAGAGGGATGAGTCGTGGTCAATGTCGAACAATTGAAAAGCAGCGTTAACCGCATGTCGGTGGAGGTGATACGCGAAGCCGTCGCCGAACTGCGTCTGGACGGCTTGGTGACGGAGGGGAAAACGCCCTTCAACAAGCTGCATTTCAACACCTGTTTTGCCGAAATCGAAGCCTTGTTCCAGCGAGCGGGCTATCACCGGCAGCTGGATGTCGTGGGTTATCAGGGGTTGTTGTACGCACTTTATGACCCGGGTCGCTGGGAGGCGGTCGATGTGCTGCGCTGGCTCAAGGAGTACACCGAGGCGGCTGGCCGCGCGCAGATACCGGCGTGAGGATTCTGCGCTA
Source organism: Pseudomonas serbica (assembly GCF_028823535.1). Taxonomy (GTDB): domain Bacteria; phylum Pseudomonadota; class Gammaproteobacteria; order Pseudomonadales; family Pseudomonadaceae; genus Aquipseudomonas; species Aquipseudomonas serbica. The sequence continues at coordinate 131,284 of NZ_JAQIYM010000011.1, forward strand.
GGTTCGTTGGCGCCGCTGTTGGATAATGCCGCTCTGCATTCCAGGTAAGAGCTTTTGTATGTCCACTTCTTCATTTTCTGCTGCACACAGCCAGGCCAGCACGTTGTACTTGCCGCCTGGCCCGTGGCAGACCGTTTTCGATTGCCTGTGCGAGCACTTCAGCGCCATCGGTCGTGAACAGTGGCTGGACAGAATCGCTCGTGGCCGCGTCCTTGATGGGCAGGGCGCACCCATTGCCCTCGATCTGCCTTACAAGGAAGGCTTGCGGATTCACTATTTTCGCGAAGTGCCGGACGAAAAACCGATCCCGGTGGTCGAGTCGATCCTGTACGCGGACGAACATCTGGTGGTGGCTGACAAGCCACATTTCCTGCCCGTGACCCCGGCGGGTGAATACGTCGAGCAGACCTTGCTGCGCCGCCTTATCCGTCGTCTGGATAACCCTCATCTGGTGCCGTTGCATCGCATTGACCGACACACGGCGGGACTGGTGCTGTTTTCCGCCAACCCGCAGAGCCGTTCGGCGTATCAGTCGCTGTTTCCAACGCGGCAGATCGAAAAGCGCTACGAAGCCATTGCCCCGGCACTGCCCGAGCTGAACTTTCCATTGGTCCATACAAGCCGAATGATCGATGGCGAGCCCTTCTTCCGCATGCAGGAAGGGCCGGGCGCCAGCAACACCGAGACGGCTGTGGAAGTTCGGGAAAAGAACGGCGACCTCTGGCGCTATGGGCTTTACCCGGTGACGGGCAAGAAGCATCAGTTGCGGGTGCACATGACCGCCCTGGGCGCCAGCATCTGCAACGACCCGTTTTATCCCGAGGTGCTCAAGGACGTGGCGGATGACTATGCCAATCCGCTGAAACTGCTGGCCCAGGGGTTGAAGTTCGTGGACCCGGTGACCGGAGAGGGCAGGGAGTTCGAGAGCGCAATCACGTTGCAATGGTGAGCGGTGCCTGGAGAAAAATCGAATTTATGCCCAGCTCTGCAGTCTTTTGATCAGGCGCCACGCCTGTGGCGTTCGATACCTCCCATGCAAGGAGATATTCATGAAACGCATTGTTTTCGCTGGAATGTTGATTTGCACCGCCATCCTGGCCTCTCCCGTATTCGCCGCAGACAATGACCTGTGCACCATCAAGCTCCAGGAGCTCAAGGACAAGGTCACCAGCCTGCCCGCCACGTCTGAAAACACCACCATGGAAATCAAACGGATGCAGGCCAGCGCTGAAGCGGCCCGGGCCGCCAAGGATGACAAGAAATGTATCACCGAAGCCACGCAGGCGCTGGCACGGGTGGATAAGCTGAACAATGAGCCGAACCCATAGCTTGGGTTTTCCACAGGCAAAAAAATGCCCCGACAAGTCGGGGCATTTTCGTGTATCCGGTAGTCACCGCGAAGATTACAACTCTTTGACGGTACGAACCTGATCCTTGTTGATGCGGGTCTGCTTGCCATCCAGTTGTTCGAATTCGTAGAAGCCCGATTCGTCGTCGTAGTTTGGCGTGTCGACGGCCTGGATTTCGCGACCGTCATTCAAGGTGATCACGGTAGGCGATGCGCAACCGGCGAGGGTAGCGAGGCCCAATGCGAGCATGAAAGTGGCCAGGGTCCGTTGAGTCATGGAAGTGTCTCCGTAAATGAATTCTTTTGGTTACTGGGCTTGAGACGTAAACAGCGCGTGCAAGTTCCTTGGTATTCAGTCTGACACAGTGTCCGGCATGCTTAACAGTTCAGGCGTGTTGAGGTTGGCCAGGCGCGGATCGTTGTCGGGGCACTGCAATGCAGTAGCGCCCAGCTTGCGCATGAGTCGACCAGGGCTGCGTTCACCTTCCTTCCAGGCGGTTTCGAAATCAGCGCGCAGTGCCACTGGAATAATGCACAGTAACGGTTCCCAGTGGCCGTCATGGCGCAGCATCAAGGGTTTGTCGGGATGCTGGCTGGCGGCTTCGCGCATGCTGCTGAGCAGAGCCTGGTCTATGCGCGGGACATCACAAGGCAAGACTAGCAGATGAGTGTGACGGGCCGCGTTGAGACCGGCACGAATGCCCGCCAGTGGTCCGGGAAAGTTGCCTTCATCGTCATGGACCAATTGATCGGCGTAAGGCGCGTACTTTTCCAGGTTCCTGTTGCACGAGACGATCAGGTCATCGCTCAGCGCGCGTGTCTTGCGATGCAGATGGGCAATCAGCGGTTCGCCATGCCATTCCAGCAATCCCTTGTCCTGGCCGCCCATGCGTTGGCCGCGGCCGCCTGCGAGGAGCAGAATGGAGCAGGGTGGCAACGCTGGGTTCGAAGTCATGGCAAGCCTCCATGGGGGCGGCGAAAAATGGGGTCGCTGTGATATAACACCGGGCTGTTTCTCCTACAACTGGACGAGCCTATGAAAGCCAAGGCTGATGTACCTTTCGCGCCGCTCAACATCGCGGTGCTGACGGTCAGCGACACCCGTACCCTGGAAACCGATACCTCAGGCCAGGTCTTCGTTGACCGCCTGACGGCTGCCGGACACAACCTGGCATGCCGGGTCTTGCTCAAAGATGATCTCTACAAGATTCGCGCACAAGTTGCCAACTGGATCGCCGACGAGGTCGTGCAGGTGGTGCTGATCACTGGCGGCACCGGTTTCACCGGTCGCGACAGTACTCCGGAGGCGGTGAGTTGCCTGCTCGACAAACAAGTCGATGGTTTTGGCGAATTGTTCCGTCAGATATCGGTGGCGGACATCGGCACATCGACTGTCCAGTCCCGCGCCTTGGCCGGCCTCGCCAACGGCACGCTGGTGTGCTGCCTGCCAGGGTCGACCAATGCCGTGCGAACCGGCTGGGACGGCATTCTTGGCGAGCAGCTGGATTCGCGCCATCGGCCGTGCAATTTCGTGACTCACCTGAAACAGGCGGCACCCTGTGAATCCCGCGGGTAAGCCGGGCAAGACCGGCAGCCTGATGCCGGTCGAGGTGGCCTTGGCGCGCTTGCTGGAAATGGCGGATGCCTCGCGGATCGTCGAGCGCGAGCGTTTGCCGTTGGCGCAGGTCCAAGGCCGGGTGCTGGCCGACGATCTGCCGTCCACCCTCGATCTGCCGCCCTGGCCCAATAGCGCGATGGATGGTTATGCCTTGCGCGTAGCTGACTGGAGCGCAGAGCCGCTGGTCGTCAGCCAGAAAGTGTTCGCCGGCCAGGCCCCTGCTGCGTTGACGCCAGGCACTTGTGCCCGAATCTTCACCGGCGCCCCTGTTCCGCCGGGTGCCGATTGCGTCGAGATGCAGGAGAACGCCGAAGTCCTGGCGGATGAACGTGTACGTTTCACCGAAAACCTGGTCATCGGGCAGAACATTCGTCCACAAGGACAGGAAACCACGGTTGGCGAACTGATCCTGCCGGCGGGCACACGGCTGGGGCCGATCGAACAAGGCCTGGCAGCCTCACTGGGATGTGCCGAGCTGGATGTGATCCGCAAGGTTCGCGTGGCGGTGCTGTCGACAGGGGATGAATTGATCGAACCGGGGCAGCCTCTGGGGCCGGGGCAGATCTACAACAGCAACAGAGTGTTGCTCTGCAGCTGGTTGCAGCGCCTGGGTTGCGAGGTGATCGACGCCGGAATTCTGCCGGATAACCTGGACACCACGCGCATGCGCCTGGGTGAGCTGGGGGATGTCGACCTGATCCTCTCGACGGGTGGCGTATCGGTGGGGGAGGCCGACTTCCTGGGCATGGCCCTGAGGGAGGAGGGCGAGCTGGCGCTGTGGAAGCTTGCCATCAAACCCGGTAAACCCCTGACCTTCGGCCACTTTCGTGGTGTGCCGGTGATCGGCTTGCCGGGCAATCCAGCCTCGACCCTGGTGACCTTTGCCTTGCTGGCAAGGCCTTATCTGCTGCGGCGCCTGGGTGTCCAGGAGGTGGAGCCGCTGAAGGTGCAAGTGCCGGCAGGGTTCGATTGGCCTAAGGCTGGTAATCGACGCGAGTACCTGCGCGGTCGCCTGGAAAGCGGCCAGGCCATCATCTACCACAATCAGAGTTCCGGTGTGCTGCGCAGCGCCGCCTGGGCCGATGGACTGGTCGAGGTCATGGAGGAGCGAACGCTGGTGGCAGGTGATAGTGTCTACTTCATCCCGCTGAGCGAAGTGTTGAGCTGATTCTGGCCGCCGCGCGTCAATGCAAGCCCGGTCGACTGAACCGGGTTTTGCATTCATGGCGCATCAGTGAGCCAGCAGGAGTGATACGACCTGGTCGAAACGGCTATTGGCGATCCAGCCCAGCAGCCCAAGGACAACGGCTGTACCGATCGCCGAATAGGCAAGCCTGTGCCTGATGGACCTGATGTCACTGCGAATCTTTTTCAGTTCGCCTCGCAGGGTTTCGAGGTGTGTCTCAAGCTCGTTGACGCGAGGTTGCATATCAACTTCTCCGCTGGATTGTGCTCTGCTGACGATTTCAGCTTGATGATTGGCCCGTTTCGTTGCGAGCGGCACCACCGGAATCACCGGTGACCTGATGTCATGGGGTTGCATTGCACATCCTTGTGTCTGTCCTGCTGATGACTGAAAACCGCTGACACAAAAGTGTACCAATCGCCTTTTCTGGTCAATTGAGCCAATTCCTCACGTTTTGTAAGAAAATTCTCCTTATTTGACTCCACTGTAAATAATTCAGTTTTTTGCGACTTTTCAGGAGCGTGGGAAGGTCACATATCCCATAGGCCATTCAATAATGGGAGTGACGACAATGAGCGAACGCAAGGCGCTGTTGATTTTGCATGGCAAGCAGGCGCTCAACGACGAGGTTCGGGCCGCCGTCGAGGGCAAGCGTGAACAAGGCTGGGAGCTGGCCGTTCGGTTGACCTGGGAAGCCGGGGATGCGCAACGGCTGGTGGGCGAAGCGCTGCAGGCGGGTTATCGGCAGATCATTGCCGGTGGTGGCGACGGCACCTTGCGTGATATTGCTGAAGCCATGGCCGGTCAGTCGCAGCAGGCCAGCCTGGTGCTGATGCCGCTGGGCACTGCCAACGATTTTGCCCGGGCTGCCGGCGTTCCACTGGAGCCGGATCAAGCACTGGCGCTTCTGGACGTTGCACCTAGCGCCATTGATCTAGGCGAAGTTGGCGGGCAGGTGTTCTTGAATATGGCTACCGGTGGTTTTGGCAGTCAGGTCACGGCCAATACCTCCGAAGAATTGAAGAAAGTCCTGGGTGGTGCGGCGTATCTGTTCACCGGCTTGTCGCGATTCAGTGAGTTGCATGCGGCATACGGAGAGTTGCAGGGGCCCGATTTCCACTGGAGTGGCGAGTTGCTGGCTTTGGGGATCGGTAACGGCCGGCAGGCTGGCGGTGGGCATGAGCTCTGCCCGCAGGCCCTGGCTGACGACGGGCTGCTCGACATCAGCATTCTGCCGGCCCCGCAGGAGCTGCTGGGCACCTTAAAGGACCTGCTGGCCGATGGCTTCGGAATCGACAACATGTTCGTTCGGGCGCGTCTGCCATGGGTTGAGATCAAAGCCTCGGAGGGCCTTTACATCAACCTCGATGGAGAACCGCTCGAGGGTGACAGCCTGCGTTTCTCGGCTCGTCCGGCAGCGCTGTGGGTGCATTTGCCCGAGCAGTCACCCTTGTTGAGCGGGACCGAGGCTGTCAGTCGTCAAGACTGATGATCTGTTCTCGTACGGCGAACAAGACCAGGCCGGCCACGTCAAAGATCTGCAAGCGCTTCATGACTTGCGAGCGATGGGTTTCAACGGTCTTGACGCTCAGGCCCAGGCCGTTGGCGATTTCCCGGGTGGATTTGCCACGCACGATCAGCCGCAGGATTTCGAGCTGACGCGCAGTCAGGTTGTGCGAATCTGTCGGGTCCGCCTGGTGTTTCTGGGTTCGGGTCAATGCCTGGGTGATCACGGTATGGGCGATGGCCGGGCTCAGGTAGCGCTCATTGTTACGCAAGGCCTCCAGCGCGTGTTCCAGTTCGGTGGCCGTGGTGTCCTTGAGCAGATACCCATGGGCCCCCGATTCCAGGGCTTGCATGATGAGCGCCGGGTCGGTGTGCATCGACAGGATCAGGACCTTGCTCTGCGGGCGAACCCGCTTTAGCTGTTGCAAGGCTTCGAGGCCACCGGTCTGCTTCATGGAGATATCGAGCAGCACGATATCCGGGGACAGACGCTGGACCATTTCGAGCAGCTGCGAGCCATCGTTGGCCTCGCCGATTACCGCGTAGCCAGGAAGATCCAGCACCAGAGCGCGCACGCCAGCCCTGATCAGCGAGTGGTCATCCACCAGAAGCAAGTTACAAGTCAATGCATAACCTTATTCGTACTGGCCCGTTCGAACGCGCGAGGCGCCCATGGGAAGAGGGCTTCGATTTGGGTGCCTTTGCCGGGCTCGCTGGTCACGGTCAGCGTGCCGCCCAACTGCTTGATCCGTTCCGTCATCCCGGCCATGCCGCGTTGTCCTTCACGCCCCGGGTCGGTGGCGGGTACGAAACCCTGGCCATCGTCACTGATCATCAATGCCAGTCCCTGGGGCGTACGCTGCAGGGATACAAGCAGGTTTTGCGCTTCGGCATGGCGCAGCATGTTGGTGACGGCCTCCTGGGTGATGCGAAAGGCCGCCACTGCCATTTCTTCGGGAATGCCGGTCAGTCGTTGATGGCACTCCAGGCTCCAGTGCACCGGGGTGTTGCTCAGCGTCTTGAGCAGATGCGCCCGCAGGCTGGCTTCCAGCCCAAGGCTGGCCAGTTGTCGGGGGTTGAGGATGGCCGATACATCGCGAACCTTGGCGAGGGTCTCCTCCAGCGTGTCGCACAGCACCGAGCATTGCCCCTGGAGGTCTTCGGGCATCCTGCGCTTGAGCCAGTCACTCTGCAGTTTTGCCGCGGTCAGTAGCTGGCCAATGTCGTCGTGCAATTCTCGACTGAGGCGGTGACGTTCGTTTTCCTGGACTTGCAGCAACCGCTCGGCCAGCTCCTGAGGTTGGAACTTGATCGACTTGCGTGACAGGCGGTACTGCATCCAGACGCAGCCCAGGGCGGCAATATCCAACACCAGCAGACCCAGCGGCAAGGGCGTGGACAGGCCGTAGACCAACAGGCTGCCGAGTGTCGAGACGCCGCATAGCAACAACGTGAACCGGCGCGCGTTTTCCTGGGAGGGTGGCCACTGGGCGATTGACTTGAGGCTGGCGTACATAGCAGATGGAGCCAATGGATGTTCGCTGCGGGCTGATCGGTCATGTTCGCTGACAGATCAATGATTTTTTATGTCAGCTTCGACTTCAACGGTTTTTGTATAAGAAAAACCGGGGTCTTGTATAAGAAATCAAACCTGAAAATTGTTAGCTGAGTTGTATGCAATCGCGTTGTCGTTAATTGACGTCAACTAATCGGCGGCATAATACCACTTCGCAAACCATTGGTCGCGCCTGTGCTAAATGTCCGGAAGGTCAAGAAATAGCGGGCATGAACCTTAGATAACGGCGTCAAGGTTTCGATTATCCGTGTCGTTACACTCAGACAAAATCGGCTCAGGCAGGTGAACACGTTGTACAAGTCAAAGTAACTTGTATTGAGGTGTCGCTGGTAGATATGAAGTAGTCAATTGCGACAGGAATTTTGCGCGGCAGGCATATCCGCAGCTGACGTCTACTTGCGCAAAGTTAAGCCTGACGCTGCGAATAAGAAACGAGTGTGTACGGCCTGGAGTTAACCGGGGGGCGAAATTGACTCTGGCCGACCTGGAACGCGAAGGCTTCGATCAGGGAGGTCTGTTCAGTTTCATCGAGGCTCAGCTGACCGGTTTTCTGGTCAATCAGTTCAAGCTGCCAGGCGATCAGTGTCAGGCAGTTCTTGAGCGCATCCAGGGCCTCATCGTGCAGTTCCATGTGGATGTGGGCGTGACTGAGCAGGCCATGAATGTGTAATGAAAACTCTGACACGGCCGCGAGGGCAAGAGCATCCGCCTTGCAGGCCAGTTTGAGCAGGGTGCTGAGCATGCAGTCTATGGCGTCCGGGTCATTGCTGATCAATTGCAGATGACTCAGGCATTCTTCGGTCCTGGCCAGCAATGTTTCAGCCTCGACGAGAAACTCCGGAATACGCTGGGCCCACTCGTTACGATTGTTCGGCATGCTTATCTCCACAACGTCATGTCAAATGAGGAGGGTGTCATGTGTGTCGACGAGGACGATCCATACCTGTTGTCTTGAGTTCGTCTGTACGGCTCAAGGGTGGGCTGAACGCTTGAAAGGGCGTTGGGCCACTGGTTTGCAATCGCAGACAAATGCCCGACTCCATTCATGCAATGAGAATGGCATCACATTAATGGCTATTGGATAGTGCGAATATCAGGTTGCACCTGATTGTTGCTAGGGGAATCCCTTACGGTGGGGAACCAACTGCGCAAACTACGGTCGCGGCGAGAAGAATGCAGCGGATGAAATGACAAGGCCAGTAAAGCATGATGTTAATTTGACATCAATGCCCGGGCGTGGCATTTGCCAAGGGGTCAAGGTCCGGCAATAGCAGCCGATACCCCTCTATCCAGTGAATTCATCCGAACAAGCCCAGGAGTGATTGATGGCCGGCATTCTCGATACGGTAGACCAGCGTACGCAACTTGTGGGTGAGAATCGCCTGGAAATTCTCATGTTCCGCCTTGCCGGGCGGCAATTGTTCGCGATCAACGTGTTCAAAGTGCAGGAAGTCCTGCAACTGCCGAAGTTGACCCTGATGCCCCAGCGCCACCCCTTCGTGTGCGGCGTGGTCAATCTGCGCGGCCAGACCCTGCCGGTCATCGACCTGTCCCAGGCTATCGGCATGCGTCCGCTGGTGCCAGGCCCTGGCAGCACGATCATCGTCACCGAGTACAACCGCTCGGTCCAGGCCTTCCTGGTCGGGGGCGTGGACCGTATCGTCAACATGAACTGGGAGGCAATCCTGCCGCCGCCGAGCAGCGCCGGTCGGCAACATTACCTGACCGCTATCAGCAAGGTGGATGATCAGTTGGTGGAGATCATCGACGTCGAGAAAGTCCTCGCCGAAATCGTGCCTTACAACGCCAGGGTCTCCCGGGAAAAACTCGAAGATCCGGTGCTGGAACGCGCCCGTGGCCGCGAAGTGCTGCTGGTGGACGACTCAAATGTGGCGCTGGCGCAGTTGCGCGATACCCTGGGGCAACTGGGCGTGAAGATGCACATCGCCAGCGATGGCTTGAAGGCACTGAACATGCTCAAGGCCTGGGCGGACACAGGCGTCAACATGACCGACAAACTGCTGATGGTATTCACCGACGCGGAAATGCCGGAAATGGACGGCTATCGCCTGACCACCGAAATCCGCAACGATCCGCGGCTGCGTGGCCTTTATGTGGTGCTGCACACGTCCCTGTCCGGCAGCTTCAACGAGTCAATGGTGAAGAAGGTTGGCTGTGACGACTTTCTTTCCAAGTTTCAGCCGGACAAGTTGGTTGATGTGGTGCGTCAGCGTTTGGTGCGGGATGTGGTGCCGGCCTGACAGCTGGCCTCTGGACAACGCGGTTACTAAACAGCGCGCGTCATCGTTGACGTCCTTCGCTGGCAAGCCAGCTCCTACAGTGGATCGGGTATGGCCGCGATAGATGGGGCGGCTGTCGGGCCGCCATCGTGGCAATGCGGCGACCTTTGATTCGCTGATCAAGCTCGTATAGGGTGGCGTTTTTGTCCATCAGGGAGTTGGTCATGTTGCGTCTGAGCGCGCTGTATCGTTATCCGTTGAAATCCGGCAAAGGCGAGATCCTGCAGCAGGTCGGCCTCGACAAGCTGGGCCTGGACGGTGATCGACGCTGGATGCTGGTGGATGAAGCCAGTGGGCGTTTCCTGACTCAGCGCGCAGTGGCGCAGATGAGCCAGCTGTCGGCGTTGTGGAATGCCGAAGGTGGCTTGACCCTCGACGCCCCCGGCCATTCGCCGATCGAGGTCGCCTTGCCCGCCAGTGACGCTCAATTGCGTGGCGTGACGATCTGGCGTGACAGCTTGCGCGTACCCGATGCCGGCGACGCGGCGGGTGCCTGGGTCAGTCGGTTCATCGGCAAGCCGACGCGCCTGGTGCAGGTGCCGCTGGATCGTGCACGGATCACCGAATCGGGTTATGGCAAGGACGACGATCAGGTGGCCTTCGCCGATGGCTACCCGCTGTTGCTGATTGGCCAGGCGTCGCTGGAAGACCTGTCGCAACGCGTCGGCCGCCCGCTGGAAATGCTGCGTTTCCGGCCAAACCTGGTGATCGAGGGCTGCGAGGCGTATGCCGAGGATGGCTGGAAGCGCCTGCGCATTGGCGATGTCGAGTTCCGCGTGGTCAAGCCCTGTTCACGCTGCATCATGACTACCGTCGATCCGCAAACCGGCGAGCGTAGCGCTGACCGCGAACCCTTTGCCACGTTGCAGAAGTACCGTACCGAAGCCAATGGCGCGATGTTCGGGCAGAACCTGGTCAACGACGGTAATGGCTGGCTCGAAGTCGGCATGCCGGTTACCGTTCTCGAATAAACGCCCTTCAATGAAAAATGCCCGTGTCGATGGACACGGGCATTTTTTTCGCGGTAAACCCGGGGTTTTAGCCGCGGTATTCGCACAGGTAGGCCGTGTCGACGGCCACTTTGAGCTGGAACTTGCTGTTGGCAGGCACGTTGAACTGGCTGCCGGCAGCGAAGGTTTCCCAATCGGTGCTGTCCGGGAGCTTGACGGTCAGGGCGCCGGATACCACGTGCATGATTTCACGCTGGCTGGTGCCGAATTCGTATTCGCCCGGGGCCATGACGCCGATGGTCGCTGGACCTTCGGCAGTGCCAAAGGCGATCGACTTGACGGTGCCGTCGAAGTACTCGTTGACTTTAAACATGGGCGATTCCTCGAAAAGGGCTTAAAAGGGCCGGCCAGTATGCACAAGGCCCAAGGCCGAGTCACCTCTCTAGAGCGGCAGGACAAGGGGCAACAGGCGTGCGGTATTGCGCGCGTCTTCCAGCGCCCGGTGTTGCTGGCCGGTGAACTGCAGCCCCGCCAGCTGCAGGGCGCCGTTGAGCCCCAGCGGTCGTTCCAGGCGCCGGGCCTTGGCAAAGCGCTGTTTGAGGTTCATGTGCGGCACGTTGCTCAAAACGCTGTCGAAGGGCAGGCGCTGCCATTCCTGGAGCAACTGTTTGCGATCGTAGTCGCCCCAGCTGACCCAGCCTTCAAGCCGTGAGTGGTGCTGGCCCAACCAGCGTTCGAATAATGGCCAGACCTCGCCCAGGGGCTGTGCGGCATCGATGTTGGCCTGGGTGATGTGCGTCAGCTCCCGGCAAAACGGCGTCAACAGGGGGCGGCGCAACGGGCGCACGAAACGCTGGAAGTAATCCAGCTCGCGGCCTTTGCGATCCACCAGGGTGGCACCGATTTCGATGATTTCCATTTCCGTTATGGGCCAACCACCCTCATCGGTGGTGGCTTCCAGATCAATGACCAACCAGTGAGGCATCGCAGGGTTCCCGGTATCCGCGTGCTGATAGGGCTTGAGCGTAGCCAAACCCGACAGTTACGCCTAGCGACTTATTCGACCTCCAACAAAATCTGACGGTTTTTCACCTGATCGCCGATTTGTACCTGCAAGCGCTTGAGCACGCCGTCGATGCCTGCCTTGAGCGGGTGTTCCATTTTCATCGCCTCCAGCACCACCAGCAATTGGCCTTTGCTGACCTTGCTGCCTTCACTGACCAGCACGTCGATGACCGCACCGTCCATGGGCGCCTTGAGGGTGCCGCAGCTGACGTTGGCCTGGCTGCGAACCGGTGCTTGAGTGCGATCCACCAGTTGCAGGCTGCCGGGGCGGGTGAATAGCCAGAGTCGTCCGGCTTCGAGACGGTAGGCATGACGTTGGCGGATGCCGTCGATTTCCAGGGTGGCCCAGCGACCATCGCACTCGATGACGTTCAGGTTGAGCATCTGTGTGGCGACTTGAATCCGGTACGGTTGCCCTGGCACCGTGTTGAGTTGCACGGGCCAGTCCTGACCCTCCAGGCCGATGCGGTAGTGCAGCGGCACACTGGCGTTGTTGCGCCAACCGGCCAGCGCGGCCGGATGAATCCGTGCCGACCCGTGATAGAACAGCGCCGCCGCAATCGCCAGCGTTTCGGCGCTGGGTACATGGGCCTGCAGGCAGGCATGGTCGGCGAAATGGGTCGCAATGAACCCGGTGCTGAATTCGCCACTGATGAACTGCGGATGTTGCAGCAGGCCCGCCAGCAACTGCTGATTGCTTGGCAGGCCCAACAGGACGCTGTCCTGCACCGCGCGCAGCAGCTTGCGTCGGGCTTCTTCACGGGTCGCGCCGTGGGCGATGATCTTGCCCAGCATCGAATCGTAGAACGGGCTGACGTGCTGCCCTTGCGTCAGCCCATGGTCGATGCGTACGCCGCTCTGCAGCGCCGGTTCCCAGGAGGCGATGCGCCCGGTTTGCGGAACAAAGCCCTGGGCCGGGTCTTCGGCGTACAAGCGCACTTCCATGGCGTGACCGCTGATTAGCACCTGCTCCTGGCGCAACGCAAGCGGCAGACCTTCGGCCACGTGCAGTTGCCAGGCCACCAGATCCAGCCCGGTGATCAGTTCGGTGACCGGGTGTTCCACCTGCAGCCGGGTGTTCATTTCCAGGAAATAGAACTGTCCGCGGGCATCGAGGAGGAATTCCACGGTACCGGCGCCGACGTAGTTCACCGCACGACCGGCCTTGAGCGCCGCTTCGCCCATGGCCTGGCGCAGCTCGGCGGTCATGATCGGGCAGGGCGCTTCCTCGATGACTTTCTGATGGCGGCGCTGGATGGAACAGTCGCGTTCGCCCAGGTAGATGAGGTTGCCTTGGTGATCGCCGAACAGTTGCACCTCGACGTGACGCGGGTCGATCAATGCCTGTTCGAGGATCAGTTCATCGCTGCCGAATCCATGCAGGGCTTCTGAGCGTGCGGTGCGGATCTGCGCCAGCAACTCGCCGGCATCGTGCACCAGGCGCATGCCACGTCCACCGCCGCCGGCACTGGCCTTGATCATCAGCGGGTAGCCGATGCGTTCGGCTTCGCGGCTGAGCGTCGCGTCGTCCTGTTCGGCGCCCTGATAGCCGTTGATGCAGGGCACACCGGCGTCGAGCATGGCGAGTTTCGACAGCCGTTTGCTGCCCATCAGTTCGATGGCTTCGGGGCTGGGCCCGATGAAGGTGATGCCGGCGTCCTGGCAGGCGCGGGCGAAACCGGCATTTTCCGAGAGGAAACCGTAGCCCGGATGGATGGCGTCGGCCCCGGTACGTCGGGCCGCGTCGATGATCGCCGGGATGTTCAGGTAGGACTGTTGCACCGGGGCCGGGCCGATGTTTACCGCTTCGTCGGCCATGTGCACGTGCAGGGCGTCGGCGTCGGCATCGCTGAAGACGGCGACGGTGCGGTAGCCCAGGACCTGGGCGGTGCGCTGGATGCGGCAGGCGATTTCACCGCGGTTGGCGATCAGGATCTTGCTGAATCCGGGCATGTTCTATTCCCTGGGTTTTTGCGGTGAATGTGAGGGCCTCTTCGCTGGCAAGCCAGCTCCTACAGGGGATGAGTGGTCGACGCAGACCCTTGTAGGAGCTGGCTTGCCAGCGAAGCTTTTAAGGGGCCCACCCCGGCTTGCGCTTTTGCACGAAGGCCAGGGTTCCCTCGACGCCTTCAGCCCCGGTCACCGCTTCGCTGAACCACTCGGCCGCCTGATCCAGCAGCTCATCCGACGGCTGGCCCACACTGGCCAGCAACAGTTTTTTGGTCGCCGCATTCGCCCCCGGCGCACAACACAACACATGGGCCAGCACCTCATCGAGCCGCTCGGCCAACGCCTGGGCATCGTGCTCGACAAAATGCACCAGCCCCATCCGCCGCGCCTGGGTGCCGTCGAAACGTGCCGCCGTCAGGGCCAGCCGGCGTGCCTGGGTCAGGCCGATGCGCTGGACCACGAACGGCGCGATCTGCGCTGGCAACAGGCCGAGGCTGGTTTCCGGCAGGCCGAACTGCGCCTGGTGATCGGCCAGGGCAATGTCGCTGACACAAGCCAAACCGAAGCCACCGCCGAGCACCGCGCCTTGCAATACCGTGATCACCACTTGCGGCGCATGCTGCACCTCTTGCAGCAACGCACCGAACAGCCGATTCAGATCGCGGTGCGCGCCTGGGCCCTGGGCACGCGCGTTGGCCATGTCCTTGATGTCGCCGCCGGCACAGAAGTGTCCGCCGGCACCGCCGATCACCAAGGCCCGAATTGCCCGGTCATCGTGCACCGCCGCCAGCACCGCACGCAGCTCGCTGACCATTTGCAAGCTCATGGCGTTGCGACTGTCGGGTCGATTGAGCGTGATGTGCAGCACAGCGTTGTGCAGTTCGAGCAGCAGGGTCTGGCAAATCGGCAGGGTACTCATTTCTTTTTCCCCGGCAGGATGCCCATGAGCTTGCAGATGATCCCCAGCATGATTTCGTCCGCGCCGCCGCCGATCGACACCAGGCGCACATCGCGGTAGGCGCGGGCCACCGGGTTGTCCCACATGAAGCCCATGCCGCCCCAATATTGCAGGCAGCTGTCGCTGACCTCGCGGCCCAGGCGACCGGCCTTGAGCTTGGCCATGGACGCCAGGCGCGTGACGTCCTGGCCCTTGATGTATTGCTCGGTGGCTTGATAGACCAGCGCCCGCAGGCATTCGATCTCGGTTTGCAGTTCGGCCAGGCGAAAGTGAATGACCTGGTTGTCGATCAACGCACTGCCGAAGGTCTTGCGCTCCTTGCAATATTCGATGGTGCTGTCGACGCAATACTCCAGCCCCTTGATCATGTTGGCCGCACCGAACAGGCGTTCCTCCTGGAACTGCAGCATCTGCATCATGAACCCCGCGCCTTCATGGCCGATGCGGTTGCGCTGTGGCACCCGTACATTGTCGAAAAACACCTGGGCGGTTTCCGAGCTGCGCATGCCCAGTTTGTCCAGGTGCGAGCTGAGGCTGATGCCGGGGCTGTTCATCGGCACCATGATCAGCGATTTGTTGATGTGCGGTTTGTCGTCCGAGGTGTTGGCCAGCAGGCAGATGAAGTCGGCGCTCGGCGAGTTGGTGATCCACATCTTGCTGCCGTTGATCACGTAATCGTCGCCGTCCTTGCGCGCGCTGGTTTTCAAGCCGGCCACGTCGGAGCCGGCGCCGACTTCGGAGACGCCGATACAGCCGACTTGCTCGCCGCTGATGGCCGGGCGCAGGAACTCATCGCGCAGCTCATCGGAGCCGAAGCGGGCAAGGGCCGGGGTGCACATGTCGGTCTGCACGCCGATCGACATGGGAATCCCGCCGCAATGAATGGTGCCGAACTCTTCGG
Organism: Pseudomonas serbica; assembly: GCF_028823535.1. Taxonomy (GTDB): domain Bacteria; phylum Pseudomonadota; class Gammaproteobacteria; order Pseudomonadales; family Pseudomonadaceae; genus Aquipseudomonas; species Aquipseudomonas serbica. The sequence goes on from NZ_JAQIYM010000011.1 coordinate 146,642, forward strand.
CGGCGACGATCGAATAGCTGTAGTCCAGGCCCATGCCGCCGAACTTTTCCGGTTTGGAAATGCCCAGCAGGCCCAGGTCGCCGGCCTTGCGAAAGATCTCGTGGATCGGAAAACGCCCGGCCTTTTCCCATTCCTCTACGTGCGGATTGATCTCGTGGTCGACGAATTGGCGAACGGTGCGACGCAGTGCTTCGTGTTCCTGGGTGAAGATCATTTTTATTGTTCTCCTGACGAATCTGATCGCTGATCGGGACGCCGCGCGTCCCTGGCTGCGTTCCCACGCGGAGCGTGGGAACGATCACCGGGCTACACCAAAACTGTTGGCTTGCAGCGGCCGCACCTCGGCCTCCTGACAGATATCGAGTAAGTAACCGAGCAGGGTCCGGGTATCCCTTGGATCGATCAGCCCGTCGTCCCACAGATTGGCGCTGCCATAGAGCGCCGTGGACTGGCTGTCGAGTTTCTGTGCGGTGACCTGTTCGAGCATATCGAGCATTTTCGGGTCAGGCACCAGGCCCTCCTTGGCCTGCTTGGCCTCGGTGACGATGCGCAGCACTTTGCCCGCCTGGGCGCCGCCCATCACGGCGGTGCGGCTGTTGGGCCAGGCGAAGATGAAGCGCGGGTCCAGGCCACGGCCGCACATTGCGTAGTTGCCGGCGCCATAGGAGCCGCCCACGACGATGGTCAGTTTCGCCACCCGCGCATTGGCCACGGCCTGGATCATCTTGGCGCCGTGCTTGATCACCCCTTGCTGCTCCGATTCGGTGCCGACCATGAACCCCGTGGTGTTGTGGAAAAACAGCAGCGGCGTCTGGCTCTGGTCGCACAGCTGAATGAACTGCGCCGCCTTGCTCGCACCCTTGGGCGTGATCGGACCGTTGTTGCCGATGAACCCGCAGGCGTGCCCGTTGATTTTCAATTGACCGCAAACGGTCTGCTGATCGAACTCGGCCTTGAACTCCAGGAAGTTAGAGCCGTCGGCGATTCGGGCGATGATTTCGCGCACGTCGTAGGGCTTTTTCGGATCATCGGGGATCAAGCCGAGCAATTCGTCGATGGGGTACAGCGGCTCCTGCCATTGCCTGGCTGGCAACACCGGCAAGCGCGTGTTCCAGGGCAGCAGGCTGACGATCTCGCGCACTTGTCGAACGCCGTCGGCATCGTTCTCTGCCAGGTATTCGGCGGTGCCGGCGGTTTGCGCGTGCATCTCGGCGCCACCCAGTTCCTCGTCAGTGGCGACTTCGCCGGTGGCCGCTTTCAACAGCGGTGGGCCGGCCAGGAACAGCTTGGCCTTGCCGCGTACCACCACCACATAGTCCGACAGCCCCGGCTGGTAGGCGCCGCCGGCCGTCGCCGAGCCATGGACCACGGTAATTTGCGGCAGGCCCATGGCCGACATCCGTGCCTGGTTGGCAAAGGTGCGCGCGCCTTCGACGAAAATCTCCGCCGCATAATTGAGGTTGGCGCCGCCGCTCTCGGCGAGGGTAATCACCGGCAGTTTGTTTTCCATGGCGATCTGTTGCAGGCGCAGGGATTTTTTCAGGCCCGAGGGGGAAATGGTGCCGCCCTTGATCGCACTGTTGTTCGCCACCACCAGCACCCGCACACCCGACACGTAGCCGATCCCGGCGATCAAGCCGCCGCCGGCCGAACTGCCGTCCTTGTCATCGTGCAGCTTGTAGCCGGCCAGGCTCGCCAGTTCGAGAAACGGTGCGCCAGGGTCGAGCAACAGGTTGAGGCGGTCACGGGGCAGCAATTGACCGCGTTTTTCGAACCTGGGCCTGGCGTCGGCGGCCTTGTCCAGCAGGTTCTGTTCAAGGTTGCGGACCTGCTCGACTGCGCCCAGCATGGCCGCGCGATGGCGGGCGTACTGTTCGCTGTGGGGATCGAGTTGCGACTGGATCACCGGCATGGCTTATTCCTTGTCCTTGAGCACATCGGGCAAGTACGCGCGGTGGAAGCCGTTGTACGACTCGCTGTGGGTCGCCTTGTGGATCGGCCACGCCCGCCCGCCGAGGCTGGCTGCACCGTCGATGCGCAGGGTGCTGCCGCTGATGAACGCCGCGGCCGGGCTGAGCAGGAAAACGATCGCCGCGCTGACTTCCGATTCGGTGCCGATGCGCTTGAGCGGCACGTGTTCACGCAAGGTCGGAATCACCGCCTTGAACGCACCTTCGTAGGTGTCCATGCCGCTGGACGCGATCCAGCCCGGTGCCACGGCGTTGACCCGGACCCCGGCGTGACCCCATTCGAAGGCCGCGGTCTTGGTCAGGTTGTCCATGCCCGAGCGCGCTGCGCCCGAGTGACCCATGCCGGGCATGCCGCCCCACATGTCGGCGAGCATGTTGACGATGGCGCCTCCGTGCTTGCTCATGGACTGGTTAAACACTTCCCGGGCCATCAGGAATCCGCCCAGCAGGTTGGTACGCATTACCGTTTCGAAACCTTTCTGGTTGATCGAGGCCAGTGGCGAGGGGTACTGGCCACCAGCGTTATTGACCAGGCCGTGAATCGGGCCGTACTTGCGGATCAGTTCGCTGACCAGGTGCGTGACCGCTTCTTCCTCACGGATATCGCAGGTGCTCCAGTCAGCCTTGCCGCCATCTTCGGCAATTTCGGCGGCAACGGCTTTCAGCTTGTCGGCCTTGCGCCCGATCAGCAGTACATGGGCGCCGAGGGCCGCCAGTTCGTGAGCGGTGCAACGGCCGATGCCACTGCCGCCCCCGGTGACGATGACGGTCTGGCCGGCAAACAGATCGGCTTTGAAAATCGAATCGTAGGCCATGGCGGCAATCCTCTAGTTGACCTGGTCGGCGATGCGCTGAGGCACCGGAATCTGGATTTCCAGCAACTGCTGGGCGAAGGCCTTGCCCTGCGGATCGATCCTCAGGCTGGCCACGCCACCGCCACCCAGGGCGTTTTCCAGGAGGAAATTCAGGCTGTGGGTGGCGGGCAAGTACCAACGCTCGACACGCCCGTGGATCGGGTCGAGGACGTGACTCATCCAGTCGACGATCACCTCCGGGGTCAGGGCCTCGGCGATCCACGGCAGGTACTGCGGGTCGCGGGCCATGACACCGATGTTGCTGTGGTTGCCCTTGTCGCCCGAGCGCGCGACCGCGAGCTTGACCAGGGCGACGCTGGCGTCGGCCGGGCCCGAAGGCCTGGGTGGCTCGACTGGCACCGGCAAGTCGGTGCTGTCGAGCACATCGAGGGTGGGCAGGGCGCAGGGGTGGCGCTGGCCCATGAGATCAATTTCCAGCGTACAGGCGGTTTTGTCGATCAGGAACGAAAACAAGCGGATCAGCGGATACACCGTTGGCCGGCCACCGACAATTCCGGTCAGCCCCGGCGCCATGCCGGTGGCGGCCTGGGCGATTTCCCGGGAGAACAGGATCAGGGCCTGTTTAAGCGGATGGCGCACCGCGAGCTTGATCACCACTTCGCGGCTGTCCTGGCGCTGGCCGTGGGGACCGTAGGTGGCTTCACTGCCGAGCAGTTCGATGTTCACTTCACTGTAGGGCGCCCAGCCACGCTGGCTGAACATCTGTGAGGTCTTGTTGATGATGGCTTGACTGACACGCCGGGCCTTGTCCACCGCATCGATGCCCGCGATCAGGCAACTGGCGGTGCAGCGGAAACCATCGGGGTAGGTGGCGCTGACCTTGTACTGGGCGGTGGGCGGCAAGCCTTTTGCGCCATGCACCCTGACCGCATTTTTGCCTTGTTGCACGAGTTTGACCTGAGTGAAATCGCAGATCACGTCGGGCAGCAGATAAGCCCGGGGGTCACCGATTTCATAGAGCATCTGTTCGCCCACGGTCAACGGAGTGACCAGTCCGCCGCTGCCTTCGGGCTTGCTGACGATGAACTGGCTGTCGGCACTGACTTCAACGATGGGAAAGCCGATGTGCTCGTAGTCGGGCACATCGCGCCAATCGGTGAAGTTGCCGCCGGTGCACTGGGCACCGCATTCAATGATGTGCCCGGCCAGCGCCGCCTGGGCCAGTTTGTCGTAGTCGTGCCACGACCAGCCGAACTCATGCACCAGCGCCGCACTGACCACGGCACTGTCGACCACGCGCCCGGTGATCACGATGTCCGCACCCAGGTGCAGGGCTTCGACGATGCCGGGCGCGCCAAGGTAGGCGTTGGTCGAGACACACATCGGTGGCAGGGGGGCGGCGCTGAACATTTCGCGAATGCCAAGGCTGCTCAGTTGCTTGAACTGCGATTGCAGGTCATCACCCGACAGGACGGCGATCTTCAATGCCACTCCGGCCTTGTCGCAGGCCGCTTGCAGGGCGGCGGCACAGGCTTGCGGATTGACGCCGCCAGCATTGCTGATGACACGAATTTTCTGTTCGGCGAGTTGGGGGAGGAGAGGGCCGAGGACTTCGACGAAGTCACTGGCGTACCCGGCCTGGGGATCTTTCAGCCGGGCGCCGGCCATGATCGACAGGGTGATTTCGGCCAGGTAGTCGAAGACCAGATAGTCCAGGTGCCCGTCTTCCACCAGTTGCGCGGCGGCGGTCGAGGTGTCGCCCCAGAAGGCGCTGGCGCAACCGATGCGAATCGTTCTTGGCGCAGTCAACTCCATAACTACCTCCGGCAACAATGCTTGGAGACTACCAAGCAAGCGCTTGGTTTGTAAACGGCTGAACTATCTTCGACCCGAGCGCTTGCTTGGTTGTCGCCAGTTGCTTAAATTGCCAGCGCAACCCCAATGTTTTCGCGGGGAGGGCGGCATTGGATTGATCGACTGTAGGAGAGAACGGGTGGATGAGCAAAAAGCCTTGAGCGTCATGCGCGAGTTGGTCGACAACGGGCAATTGACCGACCCGGACAGCGCCCGTGGCAAGCTGCTGCAAGTGGCGGCCCACCTGTTTCGCAACAAGGGTTACGAGCGCACGACCGTGCGCGACCTGGCCGGTGCCGTGGGTATCCAGTCGGGCAGTATTTTTCATCACTTCAAGAGCAAGGACGAGATCTTGCGGGCGGTGATGGAGGAGACCATTCGCTACAACACCGCCTTGATGCGGGCGGCCATCGCTGAGGCGGGCGACGTGCGCGAGCGGGTCCTGGCGCTGATCCGCTGCGAATTGCAGTCGATCATGGGCGGCAGTGGCGAGGCCATGGCCGTGCTGGTCTACGAGTGGCGGTCGCTGTCCGAGGAGGGCCAGGCCCAGGTCCTGGCGTTGCGCGATATCTATGAAGACATCTGGCTGCAGGTGCTGGGTGAAGCCAAGAGCGCCGGTTTTATCCGCGGCGATGTGTTTATCACCCGGCGCTTCCTGACTGGGGCGCTGTCCTGGACCACCACCTGGTTTCGTGCCGGTGGCAGCATGAGCCTGGATCAACTGGCCGAGGAGGCCTTGATTCTGGTGCTCGCGGGAAAATAAGGCGCGGTGCGGCAGGAAACTGGCTAACTGGGCGAAACCGCCTAGCTTCAATGCATTGATGCAGTATTTCGGGGAGTGGGTTGTTTTGATGTCTTCGCCAATTCGGACGGCTTCGCGGCTTTTACTGGCGGTGCTCGCGGCGTCATCGGTTCTGCCAACCCAGGCCGCACAACTGGTGCGTATCGGTGCCGCACATTTTCCGCCCTACACGGTGCGCCCGGAGTCCGGGGCCGATACCGGCCTGTTGCCGCAATTGGTCGAGGCTCTCAATAACCAGCAAAGCGACTACCGGTTCGTGTTGGTACCCACTTCCATTCCCCGCCGCTTTGGCGACTTCAAGCAAGGCCGGGTGGACATGGCCATCTTCGAAAACCCCAACTGGGGCTGGAAGGACATTCCCCACGCCAGCGTCGACATGGGCCTGGAAGATGCCGAAATCTTCGTCGCCCAGCGCCTGCCGGAACGCCAGCAAAGTTACTTCAGCGACCTCAGCGGCAAGCGCCTGGCGTTGTTCAGCGGCTACCACTACGAATTCGCCAACTTCAATGCCGACCCCAAGTACCTCGCCACTCACTACAACGCCACATCGACCTACTCCCATGACAGCAACCTGCTGATGGTGCTGCGTGGGCGCGCCGATGTCGCCCTGGTCACGCGGTCCTACCTGAGCGACTACTTTCTGCGCAACCAGCAGGTCGCCGCAGAGTTACTGGTGTCCGAGCGCGTCGACCAGATCTATCACCACTACGCCATCTTGCGCCCGGCCGCGCCGATCAGCGGCGAGGCCTTTGGCAAGTTGCTGCAAGGATTGCGCGACAATGGCCAGATGCTGAAGATTTTCGACCCCTATAAAATCGCGGTTTTGCCAGCGCCTGATCACTGAGCGGACACCGCAAGTCGCGTATTGGTTAAATTTCCCCGCCCGGCTCACGTCAACCGTTGACCTGTCGACGAATCGTGAGCCTGACCCATGTCCAATGCGAATGTCCTGCCTTTGCCAAACGGCAGCCGTCTTGTAGCCGATGAAACCGGAACCGGTCTGAGCCTGAGCCTTGAAGGCCAGCCGCTGATCCAGCTGCGCCTGACCCGTGAGCCCGAGTTGCAGTTGCAATTGCCCGAGGGCGCTGTACGCCTCGACAGCCGAGCCGTCTGGGCTACGTGTTACGGGTTGTTCGCCCGTGACCCTGGCTGCCAGCGACTGCTCTGGCAACTCGATGAAGCGCCGGCTGAAGCCTTGCTCGGCGCCTTGCTGGTCCCTGCCGAAACGGCCGGCCAGTATCGTAGCGAACGCACACTGTTCTGGCAGTTACCGCAGCCTTGGCTGGGTCATTCGCCGATGGGTTGTTACCCGCAGCAGATGGTTGTCAGTGACGGCAAGCGTCACCCGCTACGCCCGCCCAAGCCTAGGGGCGAGGTGTATCGGCGTTTCGATGCCCGGCTGGGGGCGTGGATTTCCCTGCGCACGGTGGACATCGACGAGGATCTTGGGCGTTTCAATCGCTGGCAGAACAGCCCGCGAGTGGCGAGTTTCTGGCAGGAGCAAGGCAGTCTCGAGCAGCATCGAGAGTACCTGAGCAAACTCCAGGACGATCCCCATACCCTGACCTTGATCGGCTGTTTCGACGATCAGCCGTTTGCCTACTTCGAAGCCTACTGGGCCAGGGAAGACCGCATCGCGCCGTTCTATGGGGCGGATGCCTACGACCGTGGCATTCATATGCTGGTGGGGGAAGAACAGCACCGGGGGCCGCACAAGGTAGCGAGTTGGCTGTCGGCGCTGGTGCACTACCTGTTTCTCGATGATCCACGTACCCAGCGGGTGGTCGCCGAGCCCCGTGCCGACAACACGAAGATGATCGGCTACATGCAGGGGCAGGGGTTTTATTGCCAGAAGGAATTCGACTTTCCACACAAGCGTGCAGCATTGATGGCGCTGGAGCGCGAGCGGTTTTTTGATCGCTGTTCGTTGACCTGAACCGGGGCAACCGCAGAAAAATCGTCCGAACGCCATGGGCGGCTTCGGACGATTTCGCCGCTAGCGGTCCTGCGCTTCCTTGGCGTCCATTTCCGCATTGCGTTCGGCGACGCGCTTGCGCTGTTCATCGGTCAGCTCAACCTTGTGGGCGGTGTCGCGCAGCATCATCAGACCGCCAACGATAGAGCCAATGGCCACTACCAGAATCAACCAGGCATACCAGGGCATGGGACCTCCTTGAAAGCCGGTCGGCGGGAGAGGGCTTCGCCTGCCGAACGTGCATACCACTTTGAGCGATTGGATTTCGCAGTGGTTCCATTCTATGCCTGTTCTGCGTCGATCACCCCTGCGATGTTTCCTGCCCCCTTCGCGAGCAGGTATTTGCAGTGTCTGGCCGAACCCATTCCCTGTGGGAGCGAGCCTGCTCGCGAAGAGGCCAGCCAGGACAACACTGTAACCAAGGCGTAATCCCACTCTTTACGCCTTCTTTATGCCCCGCGCGCGCCCTCGGTCTCGTTCCTTTACAGCCTCCCTGCCGACAATACCTCCACACGCGGCAATACGCCGTAACACGGAGAACTTCCATGAGCGTTCTGGACGGAGTGTCACTGCTGCTGGCAGTGGGACTGTTCATTTATCTGTTGGTTGCGCTGTTGCGCGCGGACCGGAACTAGGAGCGGCTATGCACAGTTATGACTATTGGCTGATCCTGGCGTTTTTCGCCCTGGTATTGGTCCCGGCGCCGTTCCTGGGTCGGTTCTACTACAGGGTCATGGAAGGCCAGCGCACCTGGCTGACGCCGATCCTGGGGCCCGTGGAGCGCGGTTGCTATCGCCTGGCCGGCGTCGATCCGCAGGCCGAGCAGAGCTGGCAGAAGTACACCCTGGCCTTGCTCGCCTTCAACCTCGCCGGTTTCCTGTTGCTGTTCGCGATCCTGCTGTTCCAGGACCACTTGCCGCTGAACCCGCAAAACCTGCCGGGCCAGGAGTGGACGCTGGCGTTCAACACCGCCGTCAGCTTCATGACCAACACCAACTGGCAGGGCTACAGCGGCGAAGCATCGTTGAGCTACCTGAGCCAGATGGTCGGCCTCACCGTGCAGAACTTCGTCAGCGCGGCCACCGGCCTGGCGGTACTGGTTGCCCTCTGCCGCGGCATCGGTCGCAAGTCCTCGGCGTCGCTGGGTAACTTCTGGGTCGACATGACTCGCGCCACCCTCTACGGCCTGCTGCCACTGTGCCTGCTGCTGGCGCTGTTCCTGGTCTGGCAGGGCGTGCCGCAAACCTTCGCGCAGTATGTGAATGCGCTGACGATGCAGGGTGTCGATCAGGTGATCCCACTGGGTCCGGCCGCCAGCCAGATCGCGATCAAGCAACTGGGTACCAACGGCGGCGGCTTCTTCGGCGTCAACTCGGCGCATCCGTTCGAGAACCCGACAGCCTGGAGCAACCTGTTCGAAGTGGCGTCGATCATCCTGATTCCCGTCGCGCTGGTGTTCACCTTCGGCCATTACGTCAAGGACCTGCGGCAAAGCCGCGCGATCATCGCCTGCATGCTCGCGTTGTTCCTGATCGGCGGCGCCACCTCGCTATGGGCCGAGTACCAGCCCAACCCGAGCCTGGCCAACGTCGCCGTCGAACAGACCGCTCCGCTGGAGGGCAAGGAGGCGCGTTTCGGTACCACCGCGACGGTGCTGTGGTCGGTGACTACGACGGCGGCCTCGAACGGTTCGGTCAATGGCATGCATGACAGCCTCAATCCGCTCAGCGGCATGGTCGCGCTGGTGAACATGATGGTCGGCGAAGTGATCTTCGGCGGCGTCGGTGCCGGGCTCTACGGCATGTTGCTCAACGTGCTGATCGCGGTGTTCCTCGCCGGCCTGATGATCGGCCGGACCCCGGAATACCTCGGCAAGAAACTGCAGGCCCGAGAGGTGCAACTGTTGGTGGTGACCCTGCTGGTCATGCCGATCGGCGTGCTGGTGCTCAGTGCGCTGGCCGCCAGCCTGCCAGGGCCCGTGGCCGCGGTGAGCAATCCCGGCGCCCATGGTTTCAGCCAATTGCTCTATGCCTACACCTCGGCCAGTGCCAACAACGGTTCGGCGTTCGCGGGTTTCGGCGCCAACACCGCGTACCACAACCTGATGCTGGGCCTGGGCATGTTGATCGGTCGCTTCGGTTACATCCTGCCGGTACTGGCTTTGGCCGGCAGCCTGGCGATGAAGAAGACCGCACCGATTGGCCAGAACAGCTTCCCGACCCATGGTGCGCTGTTCGTGACCCTGCTGACCGTGACCATTTTGCTGGTGGGCGGCCTGACTTTCCTGCCGACCCTGGCGCTCGGCCCTATCGCTGAACATTTGAACATGGCTGCTTTTGGGTTAAAGAGCTGAGGAGCTGATGATGAATATGCCCGCAACAAAAGCCGCCGTTGTCAAGGCGCCTGAACAAGCAAAAACCGCGATCTCGGCCCTCTGGCGCCCGGCGCTGGTGCAAGCCTTCGTCAAGCTCGACCCGCGGCAATTGCAGCGTGCGCCGGTGATGCTGGTGGTCGAACTGACGGCGATCCTGACCACCGTCCTGTGCTTCATTCCCGACACGGCGGTGCCGACCTTCGTCGCCGCGCAAATTGCCCTGTGGCTGTGGTTCACCGTGCTGTTTGCCAACTTCGCCGAGGCCCTGGCCGAAGGTCGCGGCAAGGCCCGCGCGGACAGCCTCAAGGCCGGTAGCGAAGGCTTGAGCGCTCGGCGCAGAACCAGCAACGGTACCTTTGAGGTAGTGCCGGCCGCCAACCTGCGCAAAGGCGATGTGGTGCGCGTCGGAGCGGGGGAGATGATCCCCGGTGACGGCGAAGTGATCGAAGGCATCGCGGCGGTCAACGAAGCGGCGATCACCGGTGAATCGGCGCCGGTGATTCGTGAATCCGGGGGCGACCGCTCGGCCGTGACCGGCAACACTCGCCTGGTCTCGGACTGGCTGCTGGTGAAGATCACCGCCAATCCGGGCGAGTCGACCCTGGATCGCATGATCGCCCTGGTTGAAGGCGCCAAGCGCCAGAAAACCCCGAACGAAGTGGCGCTGGACATCCTGCTGATCGGCCTTACGCTGATCTTCCTGCTGGTGGTGGTCACCCTGCAGCCGTTCGCCCACTTCGCCAACGGCAGTCTGCCGCTGGTGTTCCTGGTGGCTTTATTGGTCACGCTGATCCCGACCACCATTGGTGGTTTGCTGTCGGCCATCGGTATCGCCGGCATGGACCGCCTGGTGCGCCTGAACGTGATTGCCAAGTCCGGTCGCGCCGTGGAGGCAGCGGGGGATGTGCACGTCCTGCTGCTGGACAAGACCGGCACCATCACCTTTGGCAACCGTCGTTGCTCGGCTGTGTATGCCGCGCCGGGTGTGAGCAGCAAGGAGCTGGCCGAGGGTGCGCTTTTCGCGTCCCTGGCCGACGACACCGCCGAAGGCAAGTCCATCGTCGAGTACTTGCGCGGCCTTCATCCACAGCCCGAGCCGTCCGCCGAACTGCTGACAGCCGTACCGTTCAGCGCCGAAACCCGCCTGTCCGGTGTCGACTATCAGGGCCGCGTGTATCGCAAGGGGGCGGTGGATTCGTTGCTGGCGTTCGTGGGCCTCAAGCGCGCCGAGCTGGCGCCGGCGCTGTCCGCTGAAATCGACAGGATCGCCCAGAGCGGCGGCACGCCGTTACTGGTCTGTGTCGACGGTAAACTGCTCGGCGCGATCCACCTCAAGGACGTGGTCAAGCCAGGCATCCGCGAGCGTTTCGCCGAGCTGCGCAAACTGGGGATCCGCACGGTCATGGTCACCGGCGACAACCCGCTGACCGCGGCGGCGATTGCCGCTGAAGCGGGCGTGGACGATGTGCTGGCCGAAGCCACGCCGGAGAAAAAACTGGCGCGCATCCGCCACGAGCAAAACGACGGACGCCTGGTGGCCATGTGCGGCGACGGTGCCAACGACGCCCCGGCCCTGGCCCAGGCGGACGTGGGCATGGCGATGAACGACGGCACTCAGGCGGCGCGCGAGGCGGCGAACATGGTCGACCTCGACAGCGACCCGACCAAGCTGTTGGACGTGGTGCAGATCGGCAAGGAACTGCTGGTGACCCGCGGTGCGCTGACGACCTTTTCCATCGCCAACGACGTGGCCAAGTATTTCGCCATCCTGCCGGCCCTGTTCGCCGCGATCTACCCGCAACTGGGCGTGCTGAACGTGATGCAGCTGCACAGCCCGCAGAGCGCGATTCTCTCGGCGATCGTGTTCAACGCCCTGATCATCGTCGTGTTGATTCCGTTGGCGCTGCGGGGTGTGCGGGTGCAGGCGGCGAGTGCGGCAGCTTTGCTGCGGCGCAATCTGCTGATCTATGGCCTGGGCGGGATTCTGGTGCCGTTCGTGGGGATCAAGGCGATCGACATGCTGTTGACGGCGTTGCATCTGGTTTGACCTTCGCAGGGTGCCAGATGCACCGCTTTCGCGAGCAGGCTCGCTCCCACATTTGAAATGCATTCCCCCTGTGGGAGCGGGCTTGCTCGCGAAGAATGCAACACGGTCCACCTGAATAAATACGAATTCGAGGATTTTGAAATGTCCACATTGATACGCCCGGCCCTGAGCCTGCTGGTCCTGATGACCCTGATCACTGGCGTCGCTTATCCCCTGGTGGTCACCGGCGTGGCCCAGGTCGCCTTCCCGGGTCAGGCCAATGGCAGCCTGGTGCGCGATGCCGATGGCAAGGTTCGCGGCTCGGCGCTGATCGCCCAGGATTTCGTCGGCGATGCCTGGTTCCACCCACGGCCATCGGCCGGTGCCTTTGCCACCGTGTCGAGCAGCGCCAGCAACCTGGCGCCGAGCAACCCGGCCCTGGCCACTCGGGTGATCGATGAGGCCAATAAACTGCAGGTGGCAGGGCAGGGGCCGGTACCGCTGGCACTGCTCACCACCTCCGGTAGCGGCCTCGATCCGCACTTGCCACCGGCCGCGATTGCCTATCAACTGGCGCGTGTCGCGACGGCGCGCAATCTGCCGCTGGCGACACTGCAACAACTGCTGGATGCCCATATCGAGCAGCCATTGGTAGGCCCACCGGTGGTGAATGTGCTTGAGTTGAACCTGGCGTTGGAAAAGCTGTAGGTCCGTGGCGCGGCCGTCCCCCTGTGCGAGCGAGCCTGCTCGCGAAGACGGCCTCGCAATCAACCCATTAACCTCTGAAGAAAGAGACCCCCAAGCATGAGCGACTCCGGCCGCGCCGACGCGCTGTTAGCAGACCTGCCCCGCGATGGCCGTGGCCGGCTCAAGGTCTTTCTCGGTGCCGCGCCCGGCGTGGGCAAGACCTACGCCATGCTGCAAGCCGCCCATAGCCAACTGCGCCAAGGCGTGAAAGTCATCGCCGGCGTGGTCGAAACCCATGGCCGCTTCGAGACCGAAGCCTTGCTCAGCGGCTTGCCGCAATTGCCTTTGGTGCGCTCGTCATACCGTGGCGTGGAGCTTGAGGAAATGGACCTCGACGGCCTGCTCGCGGCCAAACCTAGGTTGGTGCTGGTGGACGAACTGGCCCATACCAACGCCCCCGGCAGCCGTCACGAAAAACGCTGGCAGGACATTCAGGAACTGCTCGCCGCAGGCATCGACGTGTACACCACGGTCAACGTCCAGCACCTGGAAAGCCTTAACGATCAGGTGCGCGGCATCACGGGCGTGCAGGTGCGCGAAACCCTGCCGGACTGGGTGCTGCAGGAAGCCTACGAACTGTTGTTGATCGACTTGCCGCCACGGGAGTTGCTCGAGCGCCTGCGCGACGGCAAGGTCTATGTGCCGGAGCAGGCACGGGCGGCGATCGATGCGTTTTTCTCCCAGACCAACCTGACCGCCCTGCGTGAGCTGGCGATGCAAACGGCCGCCGCCCAGGTCGATAACGACCTGACCCAGGGCTATCGCCAGATGGGGCAGGCGGCGCCCACGGTGCGCGGTCGCTTGTTGGTCGGTGTCGATGGCGATGCCCAGGCCGAGCGCCTGGTGCGTCACGCCAGTCGGGTCGCGCAGCGTCGGCATCTACCATGGAGCCTGGTGCATGTGGACAACGGCAGCGTGCGTGACGAGCAGTCGCGCCTGCGCCTGCAAAGTGCCCAGCAACTGGCCGAACGCCTCGGCGGTGAAGTGGTGCTGCTGCGGGCCGGCGAGGTGGCGAAAACTTTGATCCAGCACGCTGTCGAACGCCGCGCCAGCCTGATATTGGTCGCACAGTCCCGGCCGCGCCTGCGCCGTCGGTTGTTCGGTGGCGGCCTGGCGGCGCGCCTGCTGCGCAACGCCCGCGGGCTGGAAATCAACGTGCTCGACACCGAGCATGAACAGCACCCGCCACGCCAGCGATCGATGCAGTCGCTGGTATGGTTCGACTACGCCCTGGCCGTGGTGGCGACAGTGTTGGCCAGTGCCCTGGCCTGGGCGGTGGCGGGTATATTGCCGTTGCCGAACATCTCGCTGGTGTTCCTCGCCGCCGTGTTGCTGGTGGCAGTGCGAAGCAGTCTTGGCCCGGCACTGGCCTGTGCGGCATTGTCGTTCCTGACCTACGACTTCCTGTTCATTCCGCCGAATTTCTCCTTCAGCATCCAGCGCGAAGAAGACGTCCTGACCTTGCTGTTCTTCCTGCTGATGGCGGCCCTCACCGGCAATCTTGCGGCACGCCAGCGCCGGCAATTGCAGGCCCTGCGCGACACCCAGGAAGAGACCAGCGAACTGCTCGACCTGTCGCGCAAACTCACCGCCGCCACCGATCGCCAGGCCGTGGTCAGCGCGGCAGCCCAGCACCTCAACGGCTGGAATGATGTACAGCTGTGCCTGCTCAACCGCGACGGACCGAACGGCTGGAAAGTCGAAACCGGTGGCCCGCTGGAATTCACCGAAGCCGAACGCGCCGCCGCCGATTGGGCCTGGCAACACGATCAGCCGGCGGGCGCAGGCACCGGGACTTTGCCGTTTGGCCGTTGGTGGTGGTGGCCTTTGTCGGTGGAGGACGGTCCACTGGCGCTGCTCGGTGTGTGTGCGAAAGAGGGCCAGGCCTTGAGCGGCCAGCGTCGCCGTCTGTTGACCGCATTGAGCCAGCCGCTGGCCCAGGCCCTGGCCCGCGCACAATTGGTCGATGACTTGGAAGCCGCGCGGCTGCACGGCGAAACCGAGCAACTGCGCAGTGCCTTGCTGGCGTCGGTGTCCCACGACCTGCGCACGCCCCTGACCTCCATGCGCGGCAGCATCGATAGCCTGCTGGCCCTCGGCGAGGCCATTCCACTGGAGGATCGCCGTGAACTGCTGGAAGGCACCCGCGATGAAGCCGAACGCCTGGATCGCTATATTCAAAACCTGCTGGACATGACCCGCCTCGGTCACGGCGCGTTGAAGCTGGCACGTGACTGGGTCTCACCGGCGGACATCGTCGGCAGTGCGCTCAATCGCCTGCGCGCGGTGCTGGCGCCGTTGCAGGTCAGCACTGAAGTACCGGGGGAGCTGCCGTTGCTGTTCGTGCATGCGGCGCTGATCGAACAGGCGCTGATCAACGTGCTGGAAAACGCCGCGCGGTTTTCCCCAGCCCATGGACGCCTGCAACTGCGAGTCGGGGCAGACGACACCGAGCTGTTTTTCTCGGTGAGCGACGAAGGCCCAGGGATTCCGCTGGCCGATCGGGAGAAGATTTTCGACATGTTCTACACCGCCGCCCGTGGCGACCGTGGTGGGCAGGGTACCGGACTGGGGCTGGCAATCTGTCAGGGCATGGTCGGTGCCCATGGCGGGCGCATCAGTGTCGCCGACGGTATCGAGGGCCGCGGCACCTGCATCACTTTGCACTTGCCGTTGCAGGCGCAGCCGGCCTTTGAAAATTAAGGGCCGAAAGTGAAGCCTGATCGTGCTTGCGCTACTCTCTTGCCACTTCTTTGTGTTGATGTGAATTCATGAGCCAGACCGCGACCATTTTGGTCATCGACGACGAACCGCAGATCCGTAAATTCCTGCGCATCAGCCTTGTTTCCCAAGGTTACAAAGTACTGGAGGCTGGCACCGGCACCGAAGGCCTGGCGCAAGCGGCGCTGAACAAACCGGACTTGCTGGTGCTCGACCTCGGCTTGCCGGACATGGACGGCCAACAGGTGTTGCGCGAGTTTCGCGAGTGGTCGACGGTACCGGTGCTGGTGCTGTCGGTGCGAGCCGCTGAAGGGCAGAAAGTCGAGGCGCTGGATGGCGGCGCGAATGACTACGTGACCAAGCCATTCGGCATCCAGGAATTCCTGGCGCGGATACGTGCGCTATTGCGCCAGGCCCCGGTAGGCGAAGTCCAGCAAGCGGCGCTGACTTTCGGCCCGCTGACGGTGGACCTGGCCTACCGCCGGGTATTGCTCGAAGGCAGTGAAATAGCGCTGACCCGCAAGGAATACGCGGTGCTGGCGCAACTGGCACGGCATCCCGGACGGGTCATCACCCAGCAGCAACTGCTCAAGGACATCTGGGGGCCGACCCACACCGAAGACACGCATTACTTGCGGATCGTGGTCGGGCACCTGCGCCAGAAACTGGCCGATGACCCGACCCAGCCGCGGTTCATCGTGACCGAGGCGGGGGTGGGGTATCGGTTGTTGAGTGAGGGCAGCCTTTGAATTCGTGTTGTCTGATCCGGCCTCTTCGCTGGCAAGCCAGCTCCTACAGAGGACGCTGAGATCCCTGTAGGAGCTGGCTTGCCAGCAAAGAGGCCCTGACATTCACCCGAGAACCTCAGGAATCCCGCTCATTCTCATACCGGTCCAGGGTGTCGCGCGCGATCTCCCGCCCCAGCGCGATCAACTCCGGCGCCTTGTAGAACTCGAAAAACCGGCACACCCGCTTCGGCACGTTGATCAGGATGTCCGGCGGATACCCGGCAATCTTGTATTGCGCCAACGAGGTCTGCATCACCTCGAAACTCTGGTTGATCAAATCCAGCAGTGACGCCGGCCCCACATTGTCGATGATGAACGACCCGGTGGCGGACTTCGGTGCGCCGTCCTGTTCGGGCGCAGCCGCCGGTTGTTGCGAGTCAGGCTTGGCCGACTCGACCCAGGGGTTGATCTCCGCCGCCTCGGCCATCAACGCTTCCTTCTCCAGCAGCAGCAATTGTTCGGCCTGCTTGCGTCGGAACGGCATCTTCGAACCCAGGGAACTGATCAGGCTGTCGAAGCGGGTCTTGAACGCGGCCGGGCGCTGGATCACCGGCAACTGGTAATGACGCTGGTTGGTGGAGTTGAGGTTGACCGCGATGATCAGGTCGCAATGGCTCGACACCACCGGGACGATCGGCAACGGGTTGAGGATGCCGCCATCGACCAGCATGCGATTGCCCTGCATCACCGGTGTAAACAGACTGGGAATCGCCGCCGAGGCACGCATGGCCTGGTGCAGACAGCCTTCCTGGAACCAGATTTCCTGCTGGTTGGTCAGGTCGGTGGCCACCGCCGTATAGGGGATGCGCAGGTCTTCGATGTTGATTTCGCCAACGATCTTGCGGATCTGTCCGAAGACTTTTTCCCCGCGGATCGCCCCCAGGCGAAAACTGACGTCTACCAGGCGCAGCACGTCGAGGTAATCCAGGCTCTCGATCCAGTCGCGATAGTCATCGAGTTTGCCGGCGGCGTAGATCCCGCCGACCACCGCGCCCATGGAACAACCGGCGATACAGGCGATATCGTAGCCACGCCGTTCGATTTCCTGGATAACCCCGATATGGGCATAACCCCGGGCTCCACCCGAGCCCAACACCAGTGCGACACGCTTTTTCATTGATCGCCCTCGTTTGAATGGTTCAACAATGCACCCTTCAAGGGGCACGCTTCAATCGTCAGGTCGTTCGGCTGCGCGAATGGGTCGTTTTTTCGACACTCCATGGCGGCAGATGGTTATTCTCGCACTTCAGGATTTACGTTGGCGATGAACGGCACTTTTTGCCCGTCAGACCGTCCTACCTGCATGACTGTTTACCTATTTTGAGGTGTAAGAAATGAAAGCCTGGATCTGTGTGCCACTGATTGCCCTGGCACTGGCCGGTTGTGCCGGCAAAACCGCCTATCGCGACAGCTGCGGCAGCCAACTCGATGCCGCCTGGCATGAGCTGGACCTGGCCAAGGCCGAAGGCTTCGCCGGCACCGTCAGCTACTCCAAGGCGTTGTCGCTGCTGACCGCGGCCAAGACCCAGCAGCAGTTCGAAGGCTTCGAGGGCTGCGCGAAAAAGGCCGAAAAGGCACGTTTCTACATTCGTGAATCGCGCGCAGGGCGATAGAAGCAGCTACAAGTAATAAGCTGTCAGCTTGATGCTTGCAGCTCTTTACGGAGTAAATCCCATGATCAACCGGCTGGTGGCTCGCGTCCTGGGCCTGGAAGTACGTCTGCTGGCCTGTCAGGCACGCTTGATTGCTCACACCGACCCTGAAGCCTTGCACGACTTGCGCACCACGGTGCGCCGGTTGCGCAGCTTGTTGCGTCCCTTGCGTGGCCTTCCCGGCGTCGAGCAGCTGGAAGAGGCGGCTTCCGGGGTTGGCGACTTGACCACGCCTTTGCGCGATCGCGAAGTCATGGCGGCCTACTTGCTTGAACACGGTCAAACAGAAGCCGCACAGCGACGCATGGCGCAAATGGCCCAGGCTTATCCTGCGGTGGCAACCAGTACAGAGCTTGCGCAGCTACTGATGATCCTCGACGCCTTTCCACGATTCCTGCGCGCCGCCCAGCGCCAGGGGTTGCTCAAGGGGCTCGTCAAGCGCATTGAAAAACGCCTGGGCAAGCAGTGGAAGAAACTCGACACCGCCCTGCACGATCCCGCCCATGACCGTCATCGTTTGCGCCTGCTGATCAAGCGTGTTCGTTATGGCATCGACGCCTATCCCGAACTGGATCGCCTGCCCAAGGCCGCCATGCCCCGATTGAAAGCGGCGCAGGGGGCCTTGGGTGATTGGCACGACTGTATGCAATGGCTGGCCCTGGCTGAGCGAGAAGCTGATTTGAAGCCGTTTGTAGCCAGTTGGCAGACCGCCATGGCCAAGGCCGAACAACGTGCCGACCGAGTGCTGGACAAGCTCAGCGCCGACTGCTTCAAATCCTGAAGCCCACACGGACCCCCCGTAGGAGCGAGCTTGCTCCGGGGGGCGTTCCGACGAAAGTCCTGAGAACGCCGCGGGGTATCAGGTTTCCCGCGATATCGTTGACATTCATCGCGAGCAAACTCGCTCCTACAGCGGCACAGGCGGCTGATCTGTCAGTCAATTTGACCGGAATAGGCAGTGTACAGCCTCCGTGAGCTGGTTAAGATCTCGTCATCTTTTTCCTTTTCTTGAGGTCTTCATGCGCTTTTGCGATCTGCTCGATGCTGTCCGCTGTCAGCCATTTGAACTGTCTATCCCGGCCGGATGGGCGCAAGGGCGAGCCAGTTTCGGCGGCCTGGTGGCTGCCTTGCAATACGAAGCCATGCGCGCGAAGGTGCCGGCGGACCGACCGGTGCGCTCGCTGGCAATCACCTTTGTCGGCCCGGTCGAACCCGACGTGCCGGTCAATTTTGAAGTCGATGTATTGCGCGAGGGCAAGGCCGTCAGCCAGGTGCTGGGTCGCGCGATGCAGAAGGGCCAGGTAGTGACCCTGGTCCAGGGCAGCTTCGGCGCCTCGCGTGCGTCGCAAGTGAAGGTGCAGGCGGAGCCGGCGCCAGAGATGAAGCATTGGGACCAGTGCCAGGAACTGCCGTTCATCAAGGGCGTGGTTCCGCAATTCATGCAACATCTGGCGATGCGCTGGAGTGTTGGCGGGTTGCCGTTCACCGGCAATACATCCCGTCAGATGGGCGGCTGGGTGCGCTTGCGCGGCGATGTGAAGGAGGAGCCGGTTACCGAGGCACACATCCTGGCGCTGGTCGATGCCTGGCCACCGGCCCTGATGCCGTTTCTCAAGCAACCGGCGATGGGCAGCACGCTGACTTGGACCATCGAATTCGTCCAGCCGTTACTGGCGCTGAGTACCCTGGACTGGTGCAAATACCTGGTTGAAACCGAACACGCCGCTGACGGCTACGGCCATGCCGCCGCGAAGCTGTGGGATGAGCAGGGGCGGCTGATTGCCATGAGCCGGCAGACGGTGACGGTCTTCGCCTGATCAGTTCGCCTGATCAATGCCGACGGTGGCGCTCCCGCCAGGCGCGCCACCAACCGCCGCTGAGGAAAAATCGCGGGAAGGTCAGGAACTGCTCGACCAGCAGGCGCGATACCGCATCCTTACGATCACTGAACGGCTCGGAGGCTTGCGCTTCCAGGGTATGGCCGTGACGTTGCAAACCCAGTGCGGCGATCACACCAATGATGCCGATGGCGAAGTTCGCCAGGTTCAGGCCGAACACCCCGCTGACGATCAGCAGGAACGCGACGATGAACAACGGCACGGCAATCAGGTGCAGCACCAGGTTGGTCGGGTGCTGATGATTGTTCGGGTAGGCACGCCATTGCCAGGCGGGAAGGTTGGGGTGACGTTTACCCATGATGCTGATCCTCGATCCATGTTGAACTCATGAATCAAGGATAGGCCCGGTAAATGCAGGCGGCGAATCAAGCTTGGCTATCGAAGCGATAGCGATCATGGGCATTCTTGATATTGCCCGTTATAGCTTGAGCTGCCCTATCGCCTTGCTCAATTGACCGGCCAACGCCGCCAGCTCATCACTGGTGGTGGCCGAGCTGACGGTCTGGCGTACCGTGTTCTCGGTGACGTCGCGGATGCTCACCACCGCGCGGTTCATCTCTTCGGCCACCTGGCTCTGTTGCTCGGCCGCCACGGCGATCTGGGTATTGCTTTCGCGCATCTGCGCCACTGCCCCGGTGATGTGTGCCAGCGCGGCCCCGGCCTCCTGGGCCTGCTGCACGCATTCGTCGGCCTTGAATGAACTCTCCCGCATGAAGTCCACCGCATCGCGAGTGCCCGATTGCAATGCGGATACCATCACGGTGATTTCATCGGTGGAGGTCTGCACGCGCTTGGCCAGGTTGCGCACTTCATCGGCGACCACCGCAAACCCGCGGCCCATTTCCCCGGCCCGGGCCGCTTCGATCGCTGCGTTCAGCGCCAGCAGATTGGTCTGCTCGGCAATGCTGTGGATCACATTGACCACGCCATTGATCTTCTGGCTTTCCTGGGCCAGGCGCTGGATCATCTCGGCGGTCTGTTGCACCCCGGTGGACAGCCCGGCAATCGATCGCTGCACGCGCATGACCACTTCCTGGCCGCTGCCGGCCAGGGTGTCGGCCGATTGCGACAGGTCGCGGGTGGCACCCGCATGCTGGGCAATGTGGTAGACGGTGGCGGTCATTTCATTGATGGCCGTCGCCGCCTGATCGGTTTCGCTCTGCTGGCCCAGCATGCCGTGACGCACTTCATTCATGCTCGATGCCAGGCGTGCGGCGCCGTCGTCCAGTTGTCGGACCGTGCTGGCGACGGTGCTGACCACACGCTGGTAACCGGCCTGCATGGCATTGAATGCGTTGGCCATCTGTCCGACTTCGTCGCTGCAGGTCAGCGGCACACGGGCCGCCAGGTCGCCGGTTTTTTCAACGTGAAGCATCACATCCTTCAAGGTGTTGAGCTGACTGAGCAAAAAACGGATCAACAACTGTGAGGCACCGAGCATCGCCAGCATCAGGATGAACACCGCCGCCGCATAGTTGGCAAACCGCTCGCCGAACACCTGGGCCAGGCTTGGGCCATGGGCAATCAACGCGACCCGCTGGCCATCCGCACGGGTGAAGACTTCGGCACCGATCGGCAGGTTGTCACCGAAATATGGCAGCGCATCGATCTTGACCCAGCCGTTGGCATCGGCCAATCCCGGCACCGTCTGCCCGTTCACCTGCGGTGCCTGGCCGTGACTGAAGGCCAGCAGATCATCGGCTATGGGCAGCGGCTGCCCGGCAGGCCAGGCCGCGAGCAATCGTGCCTGGGCCTGGGCCGATGCCTGGGCGGCATGGCTGCGGGCCTGTTGTTCGAGTTGCACGGCATAAAACACCAGCAGTAGCGTGGTGACGAAGGCGACGGCATTGACCGCCCAGAATTTGTACTTCAACGAGATGTTGCTAAGCCAGGCACCCATGGAGGTCTTCTCTGATAGCGGAAACAGTTTTGGCAAGGTGCCATTATTGTGCCGCTACGCTTCGGTTGAGCGCTTGATGTGGGTCAAGATAACGAGCCATGCTTGCATGCCGCCTTCCCTGGGCGTAATGCGCTATCCTGCGCGCCCTCAAAATTTTCTTGCTACAGGATCCGCCCCCATGAAAGCCGCACTCATCGAACTCATCAGCAACATCAGCTCCGGGTGCATGGGCGATGACGAAATCGAGAAAGTCGCTGACGAAGCGGCCCAGGCTTACGCTGATCCAGCCGCTTTCCTGAGCGCCAACCCGGACATCAACTACGACGACAGCTTCCCGATCCCGCTCGGTGAATGGGTGGTCGTTGGCAGTTTGCCTGAGACGGTGCTGTTCCAGGCCGACACCTATATGGACCTGTTTGCCCAGATCGTTGCCTCGTTCGGCCCGGGGGTGGAATTCAATCTCAAACCCAAGCAATTGGCCAAGACCGAAGCCCTGACCGCGCTGAACCGCATCCAGGTGCAGATGAGCAGCCTGAACAAGGAAAACGGCGGTTACACGCTGATGAACTTCAGCCAGTTGCTGGACGATGAACTGCAAGTGGTTTTGGTCTACGGCAATGCTGTGCCACGGGTACTGGAGTTGTGCGCCGAAATCGGCATCGCTGCCGCTCCCTCGCTCGAAGCCTTGAAAGTGGCAATCCACGTCTGACCGTTAAAGCTGTCAAAAAAAGGGAACCCTGGTCAGTGCCGGCTATCCTAAGAGGGCATACCACTCTTCGGGAGCGTCATCATGGGTTCCACGTTCAATAGCCTGGTTGGCCTGATCATTCTTGCCTTGGACATCTGGGCAATCATCAACGTGCTCAAAAGCGGCGCCGAGACAGGGATGAAAATTTTCTGGGTGCTATTGATCCTGTTGCTGCCGGTTCTGGGCTTGATCATCTGGGCCATCGCAGGGCCGCGAGGCAATGTGCGCGTTTGACGGAGATCACTCGCCGGAACATTTGTCCGGCGTTCAGAGTCGAAATAGATGTAAGCCCATTCATGGGTTTTATCGAGGAGGCACCGATGCAAAAGTGGAAAGTCACTTTCGTGGATGATCATGGTGAAGTAATCGACGAAGTCTTCGAGTGCGAGGAGTGTCCGAGTCATGAGAAGGCCGCCAGGCTCATCAAGGAACGGCTCCTTCCTGTGGCCGCCGAACTGGATCTGAACGATCTGGAGGGGCGAACCACCGATGCAGGCGTGAAAAGCCTGAAAACCCAGAACAGTATCGAAATCCACAGTATTACCCCCATCTGATTCTCTTCCCGTCATTTACAGCAGCAACCAGGCCTTGGCAGCGCCTCTATCTTGGGGCTACTCTGCACTCGAGATCAGCGAAAGGATCGCTAAGGTCTGGTCTTGTCAGCTCCATGCTTGTTTCCCATCGGCATCTGGTTGTCGATTCGTGCGCACCTTTGGGCTGCGCACCTCGGGAGTACGGAAAGTCTATCCATCAGTTTGAGGAGGACGTTTCATGAGCACAGCCTATCAAGAAGACATCAGCAGCAATGTACTGCGCCGCATGAAAGAAGGCGGTTTCGACTTTTCCAGGTTCCATCCCATCGAGTTCTACGCCATTTTCCCGGACGAGGAGCGGGCACGCAGGGCGGCAGGTCATTTCCACCGTGGTGAATCCCTGGATGCGCAAGTCAGTGTGCGCGACGATGGCGCCTGGGCGCTGGAGTTGTGCAAGGTCATGTATGCCACCTACGACGACATTGGCGATTTCGAACAGGGTTTCGAGGCAGTGGTCGAGCCTCTGGGCGGCATCATTGAAGGCTGGGGTGTGAAACAGGAGGTACGAGGGCGACTCGCATAATCTTATGAACAGTAACAATCGGCAATGACGGCTGACCTTCGGGTTGGCCGTTTTCGTTTGTGCCGCAGGGAAATTCATCACGCTTTGTAGGAGCCCGGCTTGCCGGCGAAGGCGTCGCCGAAGAACGACGCATGACTTAATGACGTCTTCACCGGCAAGCCAGCTCCTACGGACTATGCTGTGACAGGCGACAACAACGCCTTGCAATGAAGCGGGGGCAGTCAGGTTGGGGCATTTGCCGCACAGGATTGGTGCGGCGCTCGCGCAGTGGTTATCCAACCGACTGAAAAATAAGCGTTTCTGCCGATGGCACGGGCCTTGCGAAGGCCTGGATGTCCGGGTGACAAGGAGTACGGCATGATCCGCACCTATTTTGATGAGATGTACGATGCCGGCGGCCAGGTCCGCCCGCATTATCGGGAGTTTGCCCGTTGGCTGGCCGAAACGCCTGACGAGCTTTTGGCACAACGGCGACGCGAGGCCGATCTGTTATTTCATCGCGCCGGGATTACCTTCACGCTCTACGGTGATGAGCAGGGGACAGAGCGCCTGATTCCCTTCGATACCATCCCGCGCAGCATCCCTGCCAGTGAATGGCGTGTGGTCGAGCGCGGTTGCATTCAGCGGGTCAAGGCGCTGAACATGTTCCTCGCCGACCTGTACCACGAGCAACGCATCATCAAGGCCGGGATCATTCCGGCCGAGCAGGTGCTGGCCAACGAGCAGTACCAGTTGGCGATGCAAGGGCTCGACCTGCACCGTGATATCTATTCGCACATTTCCGGCGTCGACCTGGTGCGCGACGGCGACGGCACGTACTACGTGCTCGAAGACAATCTTCGTACACCGAGCGGCGTCAGCTACATGCTCGAAGACCGCAAGATGATGATGCGCCTGTTCCCCGAGCTGTTTGCGGCCCAGCGCATTGCCCCGATCGACCATTACCCGAACCTGTTGCTCGACACCCTGAAAAGCTCGAGCCCGATCGATAACCCGAGTGTCGTGGTGCTGACGCCGGGGCGCTTCAACAGCGCATTTTTCGAGCATGCGTTCCTGGCGCGGGAAATGGGCGTGGAGCTGGTGGAGGGCGCAGACCTGTTCGTGCGTGACGACAAGGTGTTCATGCGCACCACCGACGGACCAAAAGCCGTCGACGTGATTTACCGCCGTCTCGACGATGCGTTCCTCGACCCGCTGGCGTTCAATCCCGACTCGATGCTGGGCGTGCCGGGGCTGCTGTCGTCCTACCGTTCCGGCAATGTCGTGTTGGCGAACGCCATCGGGACCGGGGTGGCGGACGACAAATCGGTGTATCCGTTCGTCACTGACATGATCCGTTTCTATCTGGACGAAGAACCGATCCTCAAGAACGTGCCCACGTGGCAGTGTCGTAATCCCTCTGAACTTTCCCACGTTCTGGCCAATCTTCCAGAGCTGGTGGTCAAGGAAACCCAGGGCTCCGGCGGCTACGGAATGTTGGTGGGGCCAGCGGCGACGGCGGCGGAAATCGAAGCCTTCCGCGCGCGAATCATTGCCAAGCCCCACGCCTATATCGCGCAGCCGACGCTGTCGCTGTCGACCTGTCCGACCTTTGTCGAAAGCGGCATCGCGCCACGCCACATCGACTTGCGTCCGTTTGTATTGTCTGGCCGCGAAACCCGGGTCGTACCCGGCGGTTTGACCCGTGTCGCCCTGCGCGAAGGCTCCCTGGTGGTGAACTCCTCCCAGGGCGGCGGAACCAAGGACACCTGGGTGGTCGAGGATTGAAGGAAGCCTGACATGTTAAGTAGAACTGCCTCGGATCTGTATTGGATGTCGCGTTATCTGGAGCGGGCGGAAAACCTCGCACGGATGCTCGACATCAGTTATTCGCTGTCGCTGATGCCGCAGGATGGTCGCGGCGACGGCCTGCACGAACTGGCCATGCCGCTGCTGATTACCGGCACCCTGGACGATTACCTCGAACGCCACGGCGCGTTGCATGCCGAACGGCTGCTGCATTTCTTTGCCCTGGACGCGGCCAACCCGGCCAGCATCTACAGCTGCCTCGGCGCCGCGCGGGCCAGTGCCCACGCAGTGCGTGGGCGCATCACCGCCGACATGTGGGAAAACATTAACGCCACCTGGCTGGAAATTCGCGGCATCGCCGAACAGGGCTTGAGTCGCTACGGCATGAGCCGCTTCTGTGAGTGGATCAAGGAACGTTCCCACCTGTTTCGCGGTGCGTCCTACGGCACCATCATGCGCAATGACGCGTTCCGCTTCATTCGCCTGGGGACGTTCATCGAAAGGGCCGACAACACCCTGCGCCTGCTCGATGCCCGCTATGAAATGGCGGGTGATCAGGCCGAAGCGGTCAGCGACGGCACGGCCCACGCCTACTACCAGTGGAGTGCGTTGCTGCGCGCCTTGTCTTCTTTCGAGGCCTACACCGAGATCTACCGTGACGCACCCGGTGCCCGGCATGTGGCCGAATTGCTGTTGCTGCGGGCCGATGTGCCGCGCTCCCTGCGCGCCTGCACCGAAGAAATCGACCAGATCCTCGCCCAACTACCGGGGGCCAATGGCCGTCCGGCGCAGCGCCTGGCCGCGGAGATAGACGCGCGATTGCGCTACACCGGCATCACCGAAATCCTTGACGAGGGCCTGCACGCCTGGCTCACCGAGTTCATCCCGCTGGTGCGCCAGTTGGGTAACGCCATACACAGTTCCTACCTGGAGGCTGCATGAGACTTTCCATAAGCCACGAGACCACCTATCACTACGAGGATCAGGTGCGGGCGAGCATCCAGTACCTGCGGCTGACCCCCCACGACAGCGAGCGCCAGCACGTGCTCAGCTGGCAGCTCGACCTGCCGCGGCCGGTGCGTGCGCAACTTGATCCGTTCGGCAACATCCTGCATGTGCTGACCATGGACGAGCCCCACGAGGCGATCATCATTGGCGCCCGCGGCCAGGTCGACATCGATGAATTGCGTGAGGCGGAACATGAAAGCCAGTCGGCATTGCCGTTCCTGCGCTTCACCCGGTTGACCGAGGCCGACCAGGCGCTGCGCGCGTTCGCCGAGAAGGCGTGCAAGCAGCGCCGCGATCGCACGGCGCTGATCGACTTGATGCACGGCCTGAACCAGCACATGACCTACACGCCGGGCGCCACCGAAGTGGACACCAGCGCCGCACAGGCTTTCGCCGGGCGTTCGGGCGTGTGCCAGGACCACACCCACGCGTTCCTCGCCTGCGCCCGCAGCCTGGGCATCCCGTCGCGTTATGTGTCGGGGTATCTGTACAGCGAGAACAGCGAACACCTGGCCAGCCATGCCTGGGCCGAAGCCTGGCTCGATGACGCCTGGTACAGCTTCGATGTGACCAATGAGCTGGCGCGACCCGAGCGTCACTTGAAACTGGCGGTGGGCCTTGATTACCTGGACGCCTGCCCGGTGCGCGGCATGCGCCGCGGTGGCGGGTGTGAGCAGATGCACGCCAAAGTGTTTGTTTCGCCGACGCCTGCACCGGTCATCTCAGTGCAACAACAGTAATCAGCTGCACACCCCTGTAGGAGCCCGGCTTGCCGGCGAAGGCGTCCTTAAACATTGCACTGGTCTTCCGTGCACCTTCCTTTGTAGGAGCCCGGCTTGCCGGCGAAGGCTGCCTTGAGTCTTGCGGCGAATTCCCGGGCGCCTTCGCCGGCAAGCCGGGCTCCTACAGGGTCGGTGTCAAGGTTTAACCTTGCGCCTGGCCATGTGCTGCAAATACCCCACCAGCATCCGCAGATCCTCATCCGGCAACACCTCGGCCGAGAACCCCGGCATCTTCGCCTGCGGCCACTGGCGCAAACTCTGCGGATCGCGGATATAGCGCTTGAGGAAGTCCGCGCCGAAGTACTCGGTGGGGCTATACGGAATGTTCAGGTCCGGGCCGAACTGCGCATCCCCGGCGCCATTCAAGCGATGACACGCCAGGCAGTTTTTCTGAAACAGCGCAAAGCCCTGGTTGACCGGGTCATCGGCCTTCAGCGCAGGATCCGGCAGCAGGGCAGGGAAGCGCTCTGCCACCGGGGCCATGCGCTTGATGCTGGCGACCTCGAACGGCCATTGTTCCGGGCTGATGTTGCCCGCCTGCGGGTCAGTCCAGACCAGGTAAAACGGCCCGGCGCTGTGCTTGCCTTGCGCCAGCGGTGGCCATGGCTTGGCGGGGTCTTCGATGGCCAGCCAGGCACGTGCGCCCTCGGTGTTGAGCAGCGGTGCGGCCGAAAGTTCGGCGGCAAAGCCGTCCAGCGCCACGGCTTGCAGGTGGTCGTCAGGCTTGATGTCGGTCAGCAGCGCGGCCAGCGGCACGGCGCGGTAGGTCATGTCACGCTTGTAGGACACGTCATTGCTGATGCTGATGGTCTGCACCTGAGGGTGCTTGAGCAGCTCCTCGGTTTGCCACGTGCGACCGGTCGCGCCCAGCTCCAGGTTCAGCTGTGCGGCATGTAGAGGCGTGCTGAGCAGCAACGCCCCGACCACTATGAGCATTTTCAAAAGATCGCCATCCGTGTCGTGCAAGTGCCGCAAAGGTTGGCACAGCTACGTTGGCCCGGGAAGGAAGCCAGTCACATTTTTACGTGGCGATAAGACTTCTGGCGCCGTATTCCAAAAACGGCTATCCGATTACCTTGGTCAGGTTCGGCAAAATCAACAACAGAGTGGTGGCGAAAAGAATGAGCCCGGCTTGACGAACTTTCGATTGTTTGAACATGGCTGACCGCCTTTTTTTTGTTATTTCCTGATGCCTGCCTGCACATCTCCTGACGGCAAACGCTGCACTTCCTGTAGGACGAGCGCCTCGGCAAAACCCGACGACAACTTCGTACACCTTCACCTTAGAGCCCGCGTCACGCTTGGTTTAGATCCATTTAGTATGGTGTTAACGCAATATGCTATTAAAAAGGCATGAGGCCTATTGCCAGCTTCTTGGGCGGCCTTTTGCTAGACACCTGCGTGTCCTGAACCGGTTCACTGGCGGCTGGACGACCGTCCGTCTGAGCGTGAGCGTCAACGTCCTTGAGCGCTGCGGTCATTGAATCGCCGGCCGCTCGGAATAAGGTGGAGGCTCTTTGGAAGATCGCAGCCACCATCAGGTTCGAGGACGTCATGACCCAAGCCTTTATTTTCGACGCGTTACGTACGCCCCGTGGCAAAGGCAAGGCCAACGGCGCCTTGCACGGCGTCAAGCCGGTGAGCCTGGTGGCCGGGTTGCTCACCGCGCTGCAACAGCGAACCGACCTTGACTCCAGTCAGGTTGATGACGTGGTGCTCGGGTGCGTGACGCCGATTGGCGATCAAGGTGCTGACATCGCCAAGACTGCGGTCCAGATGGCGGATTGGGATGTCAGCGTGGCCGGTGTACAGATCAATCGTTTCTGCGCCTCGGGGCTGGAGGCGGTGAACCTGGGGGCGATGAAAGTCCGTTCCGGTTTCGAGGACCTGGTGGTGGTCGGCGGCGTCGAGTCCATGTCGCGAGTGCCCATGGGCAGCGACGGCGGGGCATGGGCGCTGGACCCGGAAACCAACCTGCACAGTCATTTCATTCCCCAGGGGGTGAGCGCCGACCTGATTGCCACGCTGGAAGGCTTCAGCCGGCAGGACGTCGATGCCTACGCGCTGCACTCGCAACAAAAAGCCGCACGGGCGCGGGCCGATGGCTCGTTCAAACAGTCATTGGTGCCGGTTCAGGACCAGAACGGCATCATCCTGCTCGACCATGATGAGTTCATCCGTGCTGAATCGACCCTGGAAGGCCTGGGCAAGCTCAAGCCGAGCTTCGAAATGATCGGGCAAATGGGTTTCGACGCCACCGCGTTGCGGGCCTACAGCCATGTGGAGCGGATCCATCATGTCCACACACCCGGCAACAGTTCCGGGATCGTCGATGGCGCGGCGTTGATGTTGATCGGCTCCGAAGCCAAGGGGCGGGCGCTGGGCCTGCAGCCACGGGCGCGGATCGTCGCCACGGCGGTCACCAGCACCGATCCGACCCTCATGCTCACCGGCCCCGCGCCGGCCACCCGCAAGGCGTTGGCCAAGGCCGGGCTGCGGGTCGAAGACATCGACCTGTTCGAGGTCAACGAGGCGTTTGCCTCGGTGGTGCTGAAGTTCATCAAGGACATGGCCGTCAACCCGGACAAGGTCAATGTCAACGGCGGGTCCATTGCCATGGGCCACCCGTTGGGCGCCACGGGCTGCGCCATTCTCGGCACGCTGCTCGATGAACTGCAGGCCCGGCACCTGCGTTATGGCCTGGCGACTTTGTGTGTCGGCGGCGGCATGGGCATCGCCACCATCATCGAACGCCTTTGATCCCGCACTTCAAGGAACCTGTTCATGAACCAAGCCATTCGCTACGAAAAAGGCCAGGACCAGATCGTCGTGCTGACCGTCGACATGCCCGGCCAGAGCGCCAACACCATGAATGCGGTCTACCGCGAGGCCATGGCTGACTGTGTCGCCCGCCTGGTAGCCGACAAGGACAACATCGCGGGTGTGATCATCACCTCGGCCAAGAAAACCTTCTTTGCCGGCGGTGACCTCAATGAGCTGATCAAGGTCGACAAAACCCAAGCCAAGGCGTTCTACGACAGGGTGCTGACCCTCAAGGGGCAATTGCGCACCCTGGAAACCCTTGGTAAACCCGTGGTCGCCGCGATCAATGGCGCGGCGTTGGGCGGCGGCTGGGAAATCTGCCTGTCGTGCCACCACCGCATCGCGCTGGACGATCCCTCCGTACAACTGGGCTTACCGGAAGTGACCCTCGGCCTGCTGCCGGGCGGTGGCGGGGTAGTGCGTATGGTACGGATGCTCGGCATTGAAAAAGCCCTGCCGTACTTGCTCGAAGGCAAGAAAGTCCGCCCGCAGCAGGCCTTGCAGGCAGGCTTGATCGATGAACTGGCGAGGGATCGCGAGGCACTGCTGAGCAAGGCGCGCAGCTGGATCATTGCCCACCCGACGGCGGTTCAGCGCTGGGACGTGAAGGGTTACCAGATTCCCGGTGGTACGCCGTCTAACCCGAAAGTTGCACAGATGCTGGCGATTGCGCCGTCGATCCTGCGCAG
Organism: Pseudomonas serbica; assembly: GCF_028823535.1. Lineage (GTDB taxonomy): Bacteria > Pseudomonadota > Gammaproteobacteria > Pseudomonadales > Pseudomonadaceae > Aquipseudomonas > Aquipseudomonas serbica. The sequence continues at coordinate 177,118 of NZ_JAQIYM010000011.1, forward strand.
TAAAACCCAAGGTACGCTGCCGGCGCCGGAGAAAATCCTCTGCGCTGCGGTGGAGGGCGCCCAAGTGGATTTCGACACGGCGCAACTGATCGAAACCCGTTATTTCACCGAGCTGACCACTGGCCAGGTCGCGAAAAACCTGATCGGCACCTTCTGGTTCCAGCTCAACGAAATCAATGCCGGAGGTTCGCGTCCGCAAGGTTTCGCGCCCCATGTGACGAAAAAAGTCGGGGTGCTCGGCGCCGGGATGATGGGGGCGGGCATCGCTTTTGTCAGCGCGTCGGCCGGTATCGATGTGGTGCTCAAGGACATCACCCTGGCGGCGGCCGAGAAGGGCAAGGCGCACTCGACGGCATTGCTGGACAAAAAAGTGGCGCGCCGGCAGATCAATGCCGAGCAGCGTGAAACCGTGCTGGCGCGCATCCATACTACCGACAGCGATGCCGACCTGGCAGGTTGCGACCTGATTATCGAAGCAGTATTCGAGGACCGTGAGTTGAAGGCCAAGGTCTCCTCGGCCGCGCAAAAAGTCGTGGGTGCGGATGCGGTGATTGCCTCCAATACCTCGACCCTGCCGATCAGTGGGTTGGCCACTGCAGTGCCCGACCCGAGCAAGTTCATCGGCCTGCATTTCTTCAGCCCCGTGGAAAAAATGCCGTTGGTGGAAATCATCAAGGGCGCCAGCACCAGCGAAGAGACCCTGGCTCGTGGCTTCGATTTCGTCCTGCAGATCCGGAAAACCCCGATCGTGGTCAATGACAGTCGTGGTTTCTTCACGTCCCGGGTGTTTGGCACCTTCACCAACGAAGGTATTGCCATGCTCGGTGAAGGCGTCTGCGCGGCGATGATCGAGACCGAGGCGCGCAAGGCCGGCATGCCGGTCGGGCCGCTGGCGATCGCCGATGAAGTTTCCCTGAGCCTCATGAACCACATCCGTCAGCAAACCGCCAAAGACTTACAGGCAGAAGGCAAGGCGCTGATCGACCACCCGGCGTACGCCGTGATTGACTTGCTGCTCAACGAATACAAGCGTCCGGGCAAGGCCGCCGGGGGGGGATTCTACGAGTACCCCGGGAGAGGCCAAAAACATTTGTGGTCGGAACTGAAAACCCGCTTCGAAAAGGCCGATGGGCAAATTTCGCCAAAGGATGTGCGCGATCGCCTGCTGTTCGTGCAAGCCATCGAAACCGTGCGCTGTGTGGAGGAGGGCGTGCTGACCTCCACGGCGGATGCCAACGTTGGCTCGATCTTCGGCATCGGCTTCGCCGCCTGGACCGGTGGAGCACTGCAGTTCATCAATCAGTACGGGGTCAAGGACTTCGTTGCCCGCGCCCAGTATCTGGCCAGGCAATACGGCGAGCGTTTCGCACCGCCGGCCTTGTTGCTGGAGAAAGCCGCCACAGGGGAGGCTTTTTAGGGATCGGTGACACGCTGCGGGGCTTGCCTTGTCACGGTGTTTCAAGGCAGGCTCTGGGGGTGTGCATTATTCCCATCACGTGTCAGGTATTTTTTATGTCGTTACGCATCTGCATTCTGGAAACCGACATCCTGCGTCCGGAATTGGTTGACCAATATCAGGGCTACGGGCAGATGTTCAAACACCTGTTTTCGCAGCAACCCATCGCCGCCGAGTTCACCGTCTACAACGTGATGCAGGGCGAGTATCCCAGCGATGACCTGACCTTCGATGCCTACCTGGTGACCGGCAGCAAGGCCGATTCCTTTGGCACTGACCCGTGGATCGAAACCCTCAAGGCTTACTTGCTCAAGCGTTACGAGCGCGGCGACAAGCTGCTGGGCGTGTGTTTCGGCCATCAGTTGCTGGCGCTGTTGCTGGGTGGCAAAAGCGAACGTGCGGCCCAAGGCTGGGGTGTCGGGACCCATAACTACAAGCTCGCCGCCAAGGCACCATGGATGAGCCCGGTGCGCGAAGAACTGACCCTGTTGATCAGCCACCAGGATCAGGTCACCTCGCTACCGGAAAACGCCACGGTCATCGCCTCCAGCGATTTCTGCCCGTTTGCCGCCTACCACATCAACGATCAAGTGCTGTGCTTCCAGGGGCATCCGGAATTTATCCACGACTATTCCCGGGCGTTGCTGGAAATTCGCCAGCAGGCGTTGGGCGAGCAGATTTATTCGAAAGGCATGGCCAGCCTGGAGCAGGAGCACCACGGCACGACCGTCGCCGAGTGGATGATGCGTTTTGTGGCGCACAAGCCAGAAACCGTTTAAAAGCTTCGCCGGCAAGCCGGCTCCTACAGGGAGCTGGATTGCCAGCGATTCCCTACAACCACCCCGACTTCTTGAAACTCGCCCACAAACCCGTACACCCCACCGCGATAAACCCCAACACTGCGAAATAGCCGTAATGCCAGGTCAGCTCCGGCATGTTCTGGAAGTTCATTCCGTAGATCCCCGCCACCGCCGTCGGGAACGCCAGGATCGCCGCCCAGGCCGCGAACTTGCGCTGCACCACACTCTGGCGTGAGGCCTCCAGCAACACCCCGACCTCGATGGTCTGGCTGGCAATGTCCGCCAGGGTCGTCAGGTCTTCCATCTGCCGCGTCACATGAATCTGCACATCGCGGAAATACGGGCGCATGTTCTTGTCGATAAAGGGGAAGCTCAGCTTTTGCAGTTCCTCGCCGATCTCCACCATCGGCGCGGCAAACCGGCGCAAGCGCAATACATCGCGGCGCAAGCTATGGAGCTTTTGAATGTCGCGCTCATTCAGTGAGCCGCACATCACGTTGCGTTCCAGCTCATCGATCTCGGCATGGATCGCTTCGCCCATTGGCTGGTAGTTTTCGATGACGAAATCGAGGATGGCATAGAGTACGAAATCTTCCCCGTGCTCCAGCAACAGCGGACGCGCCTCACAACGCTGGCGGACATAAGCGTAGGACGCCGAATGACCGTTGCGCGCGGTAATGATGTAGCCGTTGCCAGCAAAGATATGCGTCTCGATGAACTTGAGTTTGCCTTCTTCGCGGATGGGCGAATAGGTGACGATGAACAGCGCATCGCCAAAGGTTTCCAGCTTCGGGCGGCTGTGTTTTTCCAGGGCGTCTTCAATGGCCAGCTCATGCAGGTTGAACTGGCGTTGCAGGTTGTACAGCTCCTCTTCATTCGGCTCTTCCAGGCCGATCCAGACGAAGTGCCCAGGCTTCGCAGCCCAGGCCGCGCCTTCGTCGAGGGTTATATTGGTGACTTTCTTACCGGCGCTGTAAACCGCAGCAGCAACAACTCTACCCATGATGTTGATTCACTTCTTCTTGGCAGCGTTCAGCTTAGCCTTGTCTGCTACTTGAGAGTCAGTGAAATTTTGCGGTGTGCCAATCCGGCTTGCGGGCGAAGGCGGCCATTCAGTCGATGGATCTATCGGCTGACAGACTGCTTTTTCAAGCAGCCTGCAGTTGCCGATCCATCGATTCAATGCACTCGCGCATCTGCTCGCGGCACTGGGCGATCAGCATGGGCATGTCGTCCAGGCTCAATCCCGCCGTAGGAATGGCCGGCAGGGAGCGGATCAGAATTTTCCCACTGCGCCAGCGGTTCAATCGCATGTGTTTGACGTAAGTGCTGACACACACCGGAACGATCGGCACCCCGGCCGCTATGGCCATCTGGAAGGCGCCTTTCTTGAATGGCAACAACTCTTCCCCCAGGTTGCGCGTGCCCTCCGGGAAAACCCAGATCGAAGTGTCTTTATTCTGCAGGGTATGGGTGGTGGTCAACATCGACCGGCGCGCTTTCTGCGCATTGCCGCGGTCGATCAGCACATTGCCGGCCAGCCAGAACAACTGACCGAACAATGGCACCCATTTCAGGCTTTTTTTACCAATGCACACGGTTCGGCGGGGCACCACATTTCCAAACACGAACAAATCGTAGTTGGACTGGTGATTGGCAATGATCACGCAGCTGTCGGGTTTATCCATCAACGGCCCGACTTCGGCTTTTACCCGCAGGCGCAAGATGCACATTGCCGGCCACGCATAGAGGCGCGCGCACAGGCGGCTGTTGTCCGGATTGAACGGGCGACACAGGCCAAGCACCACGCCCAACACACCCGCCACAATAAAGTGCAGACCCATCAATGACATACGTAAAGCGAACAGCATTTGCAGGCCCCACCGGGACAAAAGGTGGCGCAGTGTACGGATGTGCACTGTTTTCGGCAATTGCCGCTATATAGGCGGGAGAAGGACGATGTTTAAGTGCATGTTTCCGACTGGTGGGTCAGACTTGTCCTAGAGCGGTCCCAGCGTTTTCAACGCAAAAGCCCGACACGACGGTCGGGCTCCCGGGTTAATGCAGCATCGGGCTCAGCCCAGATGTTCCTGATCCTGGATGATCGCGTTGTCCAACGCGTCCAGCAGCGCCTTGCGCGCTTTCAGCTTGGTGTTCTTGTGGGCCGTCATGTTGATTTTCTTCAACTGTCGAGCCGTCGCCAGCGCCGCGCCTTGCAGCTCTTCAGCCGCGACCACGACATCCAGGTAACCGGCAGACACGGCGCTTTGCGGGTTGAACATCTCAGCGTTGACCACGGAACGCTGGAACGCCGATTTGCTCAGGCGATCGCGGGCAATCTCGATACCGGCGTGGTGCATGGTCATGCCGATCTGCACTTCGTTCAGGCCAATGCTGAAGGGGCCATCGACACCCAGGCGATAATCCGCCGACAACAGCAGGAATGCACCCTTGGCCACCGCATGCCCAGGGCAGGCGACGACGACCGGGAAGGGGTGCGACAGCAGGCGACGGGCCAGCGTCGAGCCGGATGTCACCAGCGATACGGCTTCCTTTGGACCGGAGGTCATCACCTTCAGATCGTACCCGCCCGAGAGAATCCCTGGCTGACCGGTAATGATCACCACCGCGCGATCAGTCACTGCCTGGTCCAGCGCAGCGTTGAACGCCGCGATCACGTCCGGAGAGATGGCATTGACCTTGCCGTTGCTCAAGGTCAGGGTCGCGATACCGTCTTCGAGGTGGTAGGAAATCAACTCACTCATGACGCTAGTCCTTTCAATAAAGTAGGGCAGAAGTTACTCACCGGCATCGGCCAGGTAAAGCGCCGTGACTGACTCGCCAGTCACCCTTTTCCCGCTCGTCCAGCGTCACCCGGCACGCCTGCCGCGGATCGCCTGCTATATAGAGGTGGGGTGCCAGGCCGAAGATTGGCCGGTTTGCCATTAGCCTGGGCAACCAAAAACACCCAAGCGCCTTAAGCGCATGAAAATTCTCAAAAAAATGTTTGCCAACAGAAAAGCTTTCGACTACATTAGCGCGCCTCGACAGACAGAACATGTTTGAAGAGATACGGTGAAGTGTCCGAGTGGCTTAAGGAGCACGCCTGGAAAGTGTGTATACAGGAAACTGTATCGAGAGTTCGAATCTCTCCTTCACCGCCACATTCGATGTAGACAGAACCCCTGGTTTCGAGAGAAGCCGGGGGTTTTGTGTTTTTGGGCGTGTCAAATTACGCGCGTGCAGAGTTGCGTCAGGTCACAGAGCGAAGACAATTCTGAAATTTCCGTAGGAAACGGGATCGGCGTGTGGGACGTCATCCGGAAGAATCAAATGGATAGCTGCTTTCATAGGGGCTGCCACTTGAAACAAGTCGCCTGGGAAATGGGTATTGGTTTTATGTTTTCCGGGTGCACAATAAATGACAGCCCCCAACGCGACCCACTCCAGGATGGAAAGGTAACCGCCATGCAGGAATTCACCATGAAGCAGGCCGAACTTGAAAAGGTCCATGTGAAAATCGTCCAGCTGATGGCTGAACAGCGCAAGCTGAACGCCGAAGCGGGCAACAACAAGGACATTCCATGATCACGACGACAACCCACACGGTCGAAGGCCGACACATCACTGCCTACCTGGACATCGTCAGTGCCGAGTCCGTCCAGGGCGTCAACGTTGTCCGCGACCTTTTCGCCGGGATGCGGGATATTTTCGGTGGGCGCTCCCAGACCCTGGAGCGGGCGTTGCAAGAGGCGCGTATCCAGGCCACCGACGAGATCAGGGAACGAGCGCGGGCACTGCAAGCGGATGCGGTGGTAGGGCTTGATTACCAGATCAGCATGCCCGCCGGGAAGGGCGGCATGGTTGTGGTTTTTGCGTCCGGAACGGCGGTCAGGCTGGGGTGAAAGTTCCTGCCCATTCGTCGGGCATTCGCTCATCTGAACTACAAGTCCGTTAATGACCGGCTAGTCTCAGAATCCTTGGTGATCGATATTTTTCGTGCAAAGGGCTTGCCGGTGTCGATCGCGTATTTGAGAGGGGTGAAGCGATGACTGAACCGTATATCGAAGACGACGGCGCAGAATATCCGATCAACAACTACGTTCAGTGCGGCCAGACGGAGTACGTGGCCAGCTTCGGCGAAGACCAGGCCAAGGTCCTCAAGATAAAGACCAAGGCTTGTCGAGTGTTGAAGGGGAAATTCCTACCCAAGCTTACAGAACCGGCCAGGCAGTAAATTGTACCCGCGAGCAAACCCCGTCAACGAACGGGGTTTTTTGTGTGTGTAGGGGCGAGCTTGCTCGCGATGGATTTGAAGGCGACACGTTCCGTCGGGAAACACGCGTTATCGTCAGCGTCCATCGCGGGCAAATGTGAATGAATATTTAATTGGGAAAGTTTTCACAAACTTTTCACAGGGCGCTACGTAGGCTCAACTCATCCGTTAGAAGCAACATCCTGCCCGTTCCCCAGCGGGCTTTTTTTTGCCTGCCATAAAACCTTTTCCAAAAATGCTGTCCAACCGTCGCTTACAACGGGTTTGAGCGCGCGCATGTCTGGACTTTGTCTCCTCTAAAGCATTCAATCTCGCCCCTTTGAATTTCATCCCCTATTTTTGAGGTTTCTGTCATGCGTTTTACACTGCCTGCTCTGGTTCTGGGTCTTCTGGTTGCTCAAGGTGCAATGGCCGGCGACGGCACGGCTGCCATCGGTGGCGGCCTGGGTGGCGCACTGGGTAACGTCGTTGGTCAGAGCATGGGCGGCAGCACCGGTGCCGCGATTGGTGCTGGTGTCGCAGGCGCAGCCGGCAGCGCGGTTGCCGCCAAGAAAGGCCACCGTACCAGTGCTGCCATCGGTGGTGGCGTTGGCGCTGCCGGTGGTTCGGTGATCGGCAACAGCCTGGGTGGCAAGACCGGTTCGACCATCGGCGCAGGCCTGGGTGGCGCGTTGGGCGGTGGCGTAGGCAGCAATCTGGCCCACGGCCACAAGCGTCACTGATCCTTAAGGGTTCACGACAAAAGCCCGGCTCGATGCCGGGCTTTTGCGTTTTTGAACGTTTCTGCAGTTAACGCCTCGAATGCTTCATACCCCCGAAGAATGCGAGGCATACCATGACCCCGAAAACCAAAGGCAATGCAGTGCGATACCCAGGTACTCAACGCTTGACGTTGCCGGCGCTTGTTTTTGGATTGTTGTTTACACCGTTCGTACTGGCGGCAGGAGACGGTACTGCAGCAGTTGGCGGTGGCATTGGCGGTGCATTGGGCAACGTAGTGGGCGGACAAATGGGCGGCAGCACAGGCGCGGCGGTTGGTGCTGGTGTCGGCGGTGCCGCCGGTAGTGCAATCGGCGCACCCAAGGGCAGTCGCACCGAAGCCGCACTGGGTGGTGGCTTGGGTTCGGCGGGTGGCTCGGTGATTGGCAACAGCCTGGGCGGCTCCACCGGTTCAACCATTGGTGCAGGCCTCGGTGGCGCGGCCGGTGGTGCGGTGGGCAACAATCTGGGCAGCGACAATGGCGGATCCCACTCCGGTGGCGGCCATAAACACAAGAACAAACATAAAAACAAGCATCACTGACGGCATCGATCTGCGATGTAACCGATGGTCTCTTTGATCGAACCTGACGATCGACTATCCCCTCCAACGTTCAGGGCCTGCCTTTCAGGCCCTTAGAGAGGTGTCTTATGCACGCTGATCCAAAAGTCTCCGACATCGACGAAACCCCTGAATACCCCCTGCCTTCGCCCACCGATTCCTTGAGTCGGGATCAGCGCCCGCCCGATGATGAGCCCGGGGTCGAGCAGGTTCCCAATGATGATCTCAAGCGCGCCGACCCTGATGTTGAAGCAGACCCGAGTGATCCGGACATTGCTGGCGAGGATGCCTCCGGCGAGCCAAGTTGATCCGCGTCTTCGTGCGAGACCGTCTGTCGAATGAATGGCAACCACGCCATCGCGCTGCTGCCAGACATAAGGTATGCAACTCGTAAAGGAGACGCACCATGACCAGGTCAAGATGGATGGCCCTCACAGTGGCTGGTCTGTTGTCGCTCGGGTCAGGCATGGCACTTTCCCAGTCCTCTGGCAACGATGCACCCGTCGACAAGGGCGGGATGCCACCGTCCACCGAAATGAATGCAGGCTCTAGCCCGGAGAATACGCTGCCTCCTGGCTCCATCAATAAGGGCAATGCAGGCGATGCCAATGGGAGCAGCACCCGCCCGGAGACGGGAAATGGTTCGACCAGCGGTGGCGCTTCGATGGGGAGCGGTTCTGGGAGTGGGTCTGGAGGATCAGGTAGTGCTTCCGACAAAGGCTCAGACACACTGCCTGCGGATGGCAAAGCGGGCGGTTAGTCCGCTGAGGAATCAACCACAGTGAAATGACGAGCCCGGCGATTTGCCGGGCTTTTTGCGTCATCCTCCGTTGCTCTTGGTCGCGGCTGATCGTTATGCTGCTGAAACCTTTAATCTGTCGCGGAGCCGGCCGTACCTGAGCCGCCTGGGATGCCATGAAAACGGATCAGATGCGATGAATTTACTGCGCAAGGAGTTCGGCCCGATCAAGGCTGTGATTTTCGACATGGATGGCTTGTTGCTGGACACCGAGGGGATCTATACCGAGGTCACGGCCACGATTGCCGCGCGTTATGGACGCACGTTCGACTGGAGCGTGAAACAGAACATCATCGGCCGTGGTGCAGGTGATCTGGCGCGCTACGTGGTGCAGGCGCTGGACTTGCCGATCAGCGCCGAAGAGTTTCTGGTGATTCGCGAACCGCTGATGCGCGAACGTTTTCCGACGGCGCAGGCGATGCCGGGTGCAGAACAACTGGTCCGGCACTTGAAGGCGCATAACATTCCCATTGCGGTGGGTACCAGTTCCTCGAGCCAGTCGTTCGGCCAGAAGACCACCTTGCACCGCGACTGGTTCGCCTTGTTCGACTTCATCGTCACCGCCGATGATCCGCAAGTCGGTGCGGCCAAACCGGCGCCGGATATCTTCCTCACGGCAGCGCGACGCTTGGGTGTCGAGCCGCAGGATTGCCTGGTATTCGAGGATTCGCCATTTGGTGTCACGGCAGCGAAAGCGGCGGGGATGACGGCGATTGCGATTCCGGATGCAGCGATGGCCGACGAAAAATACGCCCATGCTGATGGCATTCTTCGTTCGTTGAAGGCATTTGTGCCGGGTGCCTGTGGCTTGCCGGCACTGGACTGGGCGTCGTAGGAGCGAGCAAGCTCGCTCCTGCAAGAATCAGGCGCCAAAACCACCGTCGATGGTCAGGCTCGCACCAGTGATGTAGCCGGCTTCGGGGCCGACCAGGTAAGCCACGAAACTGGCGATCTCATCGGCCTTGCCGTAACGCCCGACTGCCATCAACGGAATAAGGCTGTCGGCGAAGTCGCCGTGGGCAGGGTTCATGTCGGTATCGACCGGGCCCGGCTGCACATTGTTGATGGTGATGCCTTTGGGGCCGAGGTCGCGGGCCAGGCCCTTGGTCAATCCGACCAGCGCTGATTTGCTCATGGCGTAAGGGCCGCCACCGGCGAACGGCATGCGGTCGGCGTTGGTGCTGCCGATGTTGATGATCCGACCGCCCTCGGTCATGTGCTTGGCGGCAGCCTGGGTGGCGATGAACACACTGCGCACGTTGATGGCCAAGGTCTGATCGAAGTCTTCGAGCTTGAAATCTTCCAGCGGTGCAACAGCCAGCACGCCAGCGTTGTTGACCAGGATATCCAGCTTGCCAAAGGCTTCCACGGTAGCGTTCACGGCACCACGAATGGCATCGGCGTCGGCGCTGTCGGCCTTGATGGCCAGGGCTTTACCGCCAGCAGTGGTGATGCTGTCTTGCAATTCCTCGGCCTTGGCCGTGGAGCTCACATAAGTAAAGGCGACAGTCGCGCCTTCAGCGGCCAGGCGTTTGACGATGGCTGCGCCGATGCCGCGGGAACCGCCCTGGATCAAAGCCACTTTGCCACTGAGGTTCTGAGTAGTCATATCGATCTCCAAAATCCCGAGGCGAGATGTCCCGGTTGATGGAGCCTAGTATCGAATCAGGATTGCAGGCTGAGTAGGGGGTAATTGCGATAGTCTGTATAAACCAGAAGTTTATAATGGCCCTCTATGGAAACCTTCAGCAGTATCGAATGCTTTGTACGCAGCGCCGAGGTTGGCAGCTTTGCCGAGGCTGCACGGCGGTTGAGCCTGACCCCGGCGGCCGTAGGTAAAAGCGTGGCCAAGCTCGAAGCGCGACTGGGCGTGCGGCTGTTCCAGCGCAGCACCCGCAGCCTGACGCTGACCGAGGCCGGTCAGCTGTTTCTCGATGAAGTTAGCGGCAGCCTGCTCACGATCCAGAATGCCGTGGCCAATCTGGCCAGCGCCGAAGGTCGACCGGCGGGTACCCTGAAGGTCAGCATGGGCACCGTGTTCGGGCGTTTATACATCGTGCCGTTACTCGGTGAATTTTTGCGGCGCTTTCCCGCGATCAATCCGGACTGGCATTTCGATAACCGTCAGGTAGACCTGATCGCCCAGGGCTTCGATGCCGCGATCGGGGGCGGTTTCGAACTGCCGCAGGGTGTGGTTGCACGCAAGCTGACACCGGCCCATCGCGTGCTGGTGGCCTCTGCCGATTACCTGGCGGCGCGCGAAGCGATCCTTGAGCCTGACGATCTCAAGCTTCACGACGGCATCCTCATCCGCTCGCCGCAGACCGGTCGCGTGCGCTCCTGGCAGTTGACCAGCCGCACCCGGCAACACAGTCCCTTGACCCTCGACGCACGGATGACCATGAGCGATTCGGAAGCGGCTTGCGCCACGGCCGTCCAGGGTTTGGGCGTTGCACTGGTGAGCATGCCCTTTGCGGTGGGTTATCTGGAGGCGGGGACGTTGCAGCGGGTGCTGCCGGACTGGTATGTCGATGATGGCAATATTTCCATCTATTACGCCGAACACAAACTGCTGCCCGGCAAGACCCGGGCGTTTGTGGATTTCATTATTGAGCAGTTTGCGGAGCGGGGGTTGGGGCAGCGTTTTAGTGCGGTATGAACCAGGCGCCCCCTTCGCGAGCAAGCCCGCTCCCACATTGGATCTGCGGCTTGCACAAATCCCCTGTGGGAGCGGGCTTGCTCGCGATGAGGGCGACTCGGTTCAAGGTTGGGAATTCAGCGCCCAAACCGCCCCGGCCAGCCAATGATGTGCTTCGCCCGTGGCGTCGCATAAGTCCGCACCTTGGACGTCGACAACCCCAGTCGCACCAGTGATTCGGCGATGGTCACCGCCGCCGTCACGCCATCGATCACCGGCACGCCAGTACGCTGGCGGATCTGTTCATCCAGCCCGGCCATGCCGCCGCAGCCCAGGCAAATCACTTCGGCCTTGTCCTGGGTCACCGCCAGTTCAGCCTGATGCACGATGGCCTCCAGTGCGCGTTGCGGCTCGTGTTCCAGTTCCAGCACCGCCAGGCCGCTGGCCCGCACCGAAGCACAGCGGTCCCAGAGCCCGGACAACTTCAGCCGATCTTCGATCAGCGGCACAGTGCGGTCGAGGGTGGTAACGACCGAGTAGGCGTGACCGAGAAACATCGCGGTGCTCGCGGCCGCATCGGTGATGTCCACCACCGGTACGTTGAGCAATTCCTGCAGGCCTTCGCGGCCGTGTTCGCCGTAGCCGGCTTGAATCACGGCATCGAAGGGCTGGTCGTAGGCCATCACCCGATCCATCACCGCAATGGCGGCCAGGTAGCTTTCGAAGTTGCCTTCTACCGAGTCGGCTCCGAAGTACGGCGTCAGGCCAACGATCTCCGTGCCGGGCGCGGCCACGGCCTGGGCCGAGCAGGCGATGGCCTGGGTAATGGATTCGGTGGTGTTGACGTTGACCACGAGAATGCGCATGGGAAATCCTTCTAGCGGGTGGTTCAGCGGCCCGATGCAACCGGGCCGCGAGGGAGTTAGTGGCTGACGTTGTCCACGGCGATGGCTTCACCGCTGACGTCGGCGTAGTGGGGTTGGCGCTTGGCGATGATCAGGTAGAGCATCCCGGAAATCCCGGCGCCGATCAGCCAGGAGAACGGCGACACCAGGTGGAAACCCGGTACCAGTGCCAGGACGATGGCGATCAGCGCGGCGGGAATGAAGGCCGCCACCGCGCGCAGGTTGACCCCGCGGCTGTAGTAATAGGCACCGTTGGGGTCTTCGCTGTACAACTGCGGCACGTTGACCTGGCCTTTTCGCACCAGCCAGTAGTCGACCATGATCACGCCGTACAGCGGGCCGAGCAGGGCGCCGAGTCCGGAGAGGAAGTAGACGATCACCAGTGGGCTGTTGTAGAGGTTCCACGGCAGGATCAGCACGGCAATGGTCGCGCTGATCAGCCCGGCACGGCGGAACGTCAGGTACTTGGGCGCCAGGTTGCTGAGGACAAAGGCCGGGGCGACGAAGTTGGCCATGATATTGACCGCCACGGTGACGATCAGGAACGCCAGGCAACCCAGGACCAGGAAGAAGGTATTTGGGATCGAGGCGATGATCTCGGTCGGGCTTTCAATGATCCGGCCGTTAATCTGGAATTGCGCGCCACAGAGCAGGACTGTGATGGCGGCGAAGACCAGGATGTTCACCGGCAGGCCCCAGAAGTTGCCGACCTTGATGGTCTTGCGGCACGGCGCAGAGCGGGCGAAGTCGCAGAAGTTGAGGATCAGCGTGCCGTAGATCGCCAGCCACAACGCACCGCCGGCAAAGATATTGCGCCACATCTCGCCACCGCCCAGCGGCTCGCGGATCGACCAGGCGATGGTCGCATTGGCCTGGAAGTACATCCAGGCGGCAAGGGCGGCGACGGTGAGCAGGATCACCGGCCCGGCAAACCCTTCGTAGCGCCGCACCATCTCCATGCCATAGGCGAGGATCGCCAACTGCACCAACCAGATCGAGACGAAACACACCCAACCCAGTGTCGACAGACCGAGGATCGAGTCGTGGTCGTACTCGGCGAAACCGGGATGGATGGCGGTCAGCAACACCCGAAAGACCACCGAGGCCAGGTAGGTCTGGATGCCGAACCAGGCGATGGCGATCACAGCGCGGATCAAAGCGGGAATCTGTGCCCCGTGGATGCCGAAACTGATGCGGCTGATGACCGGAAACGGCACCCCGGTTTTCTGGCCCATGTAGCCCGACAGGTTCATGAAGCAATACACCAGCGCCGCGCCGATGCCCAGGGACAGGAGAATCTGCCAGCCGCCCAGGCCCAGGGCATAGAGGCCGATGGCAAACGAGTAGTTGGCGATGTTGTGCACATCGTTGGTCCACAACGCGAAGATGCTGTAGCGACCCCAGCGCCGGCCTTCCGCCTTCGTTGGCGCCAGGTCCTTGTTGTGCAGGCGGGGGCTGAGCACGACAGAGGATTCAAGCGATTGCCCAAAAGCTGTCTGGGTGACGTGGGAGGAGGGTAGATCCAGCGCGACATTGTTATTGGAGAGACTTGTACGCATTCCGGCAGGCTCCTGATGCTCGACGCCGCGATGACTGTGCTTGAGCCTTTGCTCGGCAATCTTCGTCGCGGGTGGCGAATATCATTGGTTACGGGGCATCTGCAGCCTGTACGGGATAGGGCGCTTCAGGCTTGCGGATCTAAGTGTTTTTATGTTTTGGATTTATTGTATACAAAACATGTATGCACTTAAGCGAGATGCGTGCCAGTCGGGAGATATATGAAATGCGCTGCTCATTTCGTTTTGTTATGGATTTCCGCCAAGTGATTGAAAAATCGGAAATATAAATTGACCGTTTGAACAGGTATTTATTTTTCAGCGGGATTGTTGGGTTTGATCGACTGGGGAAGTCAGGAAAGGAGGATGTAACTTTTTGGGGCGTGTAAACTAAAAGTGCACACATAAATGGCACCTATGGTGACATTCCTGTGTACACATTTATCGGCTCGGTCACGAATCCTGAGCAAGCTTGCTCCTACAGGGGGATTTGCAGAGAGATCAGGCTTTGGACTTGCTGATGATATTGCCGGCATGCAACCCGCATTCTTTCTGCGTGGCTTCTTCCCACCACCAGCGACCTTCACGCTCGTGCTGGTTCGGTAGCACCGGGCGGGTGCACGGCTCGCATCCGATGCTGATGAACCCGCGTTCGTGCAGGCTGTTGTACGGCAGTTCGAGCATACGGATATAGCCCCAGATTTCCTCGCTGGTCATTTGTGCCAGGGGGTTGAACTTGTACAGGGTGCGTTCCGGGGTGGAGAACGCGGTATCGACTTCCATCACGGCTACGGCGCTGCGCGTGCCGGGACTCTGGTCGCGGCGCTGGCCGGTAGCCCAGGCCTTCACGCCAGACAGCTTGCGACGCAGCGGCTCGATCTTGCGGATGCCGCAGCATTCGCCATGACCGTCCTTGTAGAAACTGAACAGGCCTTTTTCCTTCACGAACGGTTCCAGCTTGGTGTAGTCCGGCGACACCAGTTCGATATCGATCTTGTAGTGCTCGCGCACCTGATCGATGAAGCGATAGGTCTCGGGATGCAAGCGGCCGGTGTCGAGGCTGAATACCTTGACGTTTTTGTTCAGCTTCCAGGCCATGTCCACCAGCACCACGTCTTCGGCGCCGCTGAAAGATATCCACAGTTCATCGCCAAACTCGGCAAACGCGAGTTTGAGAATGTCCTGGGCAGATTTGTTGGCATAGGTCGTGGCGAGTTCCACGACGTCGAACGTTGGGCTCATCAGGGCGGCTTCCTACAGGTCGGTGGCGCTTGGCGCTCTATATGGGGCCGATGGTAACAAAAAGCTGCAGGGGCCGGGGCGTCCTCTGCGTTGCGCGGTGGTGGAGTTGTCGCTAGAGTTCGGGCTCGCTCGACTCAATGAACAATACCAATGGGAGTGTCTTGTGGAAATTGCCTGTCTGGATCTTGAAGGTGTGCTGGTCCCGGAAATATGGATCGCCTTCGCGGAAAAAACCGGGATCGAATCCCTCAGGGCCACCACTCGGGACATTCCCGACTATGACGTGCTGATGAAGCAACGCTTGCGGATTCTCGACGAACACGGCCTGAAGCTTGCCGACATCCAGGAAGTGATCGCGACCCTCAAGCCGCTGGACGGTGCCGTCGAGTTCGTCGACTGGCTGCGCGAGCGCTTCCAGGTGGTGATCCTGTCGGACACCTTCTACGAGTTTTCCCAGCCGCTGATGCGTCAGCTGGGCTTCCCGACCTTGCTTTGCCATCGTCTGGTCACTGACGACAGCGGGCGCGTCACGGGCTATCAGTTACGCCAGAAAGATCCCAAGCGCCAGTCTGTGTTGTCCTTCAAGAGCCTCTACTACCGGGTAATCGCGGCGGGGGATTCCTATAACGACACCACGATGCTGGGTGAGGCGGATGCCGGGATTCTGTTCCATGCGCCGGATAACGTGATCGCCGAATTCCCGCAGTTTCCGGCGGTGCATACGTTTGAAGAGCTGAAGCAGGAATTCATCAAGGCTTCCAACCGTACCTTGAGTCTGTAGTCGTCTGAACTGACTCCTTCGCCGGCAAGCCGGCTCCTGCAGGAGCATCACGATCCCTGCAGGAGCCGGCTTGCCGGCGAAGCTTTAAAGGCCTTGCAGGGTATCGAGCAGCACCTTCACCTTGGTAATCGATTCTTGATACTCGGCCTGCCACTCGGAGTCCGCGACGATTCCACCGCCGCCCCAGCAACACACCTGTCCATCCTTGACCAGCAAGCTGCGGATGGCGATGGAGCTATCCATCTCGCCGCGCACGTCCAGATACAGCAATGAACCGCAATACAGGCCGCGTCGGGTGGGTTCCAGCTCGTCGATGATCTGCATCGAGCGAATTTTCGGTGCGCCGGTAATCGAGCCGCCCGGGAAGCTGCCGGCGATCAGGTCGAGCGCATCCCGATCATCCGCCAGTTCGCCGGTCACGCTACTCACCAGGTGGTGCACATTCGGGTAGCTTTCCAGGCTGAACAACTCAGGCACACGAACCGAGCCGGTGCGGCAGGTGCGGCCGAGGTCGTTGCGCAGCAAGTCGACAATCATCAGGTTTTCCGCGCGGTCCTTGGGGCTGGCCAGCAGTTCAGCGGCGTTCGCCGCGTCTTCGGCTGGCGTGAGGCCTCGTGGGCGCGTGCCTTTGATCGGGCGGGTTTCAACCAGGCGCTCGCTGACTTTGACGAAACGTTCCGGCGACAGACTCAGCACCGCACCGCCGTCGGGCAGGCTCTGGAAGCCGGAAAACGGCGTGGGGCAAGCCAGGCGCAACGCGCAGTATGCTGTCCATGGATCACCCTGGCAGGGCGCGCGGAAGCGTTGGGCGAAGTTGACCTGATAGCAGTCACCGGCCTGGATGTATTGCTGGATGCGCTCGATCGCCTGGCGATATTGTTCAGCGCTCAGGTCGGCATGCATTGGCGCCTGCAAGCTGAATGGCTCAGTCGCGTCCGCGGTCGGCTGGGTGAATAGCTCGATCAAACGCTGACGTTCGCTGTCGGCCAACGTCGGATGGAACACCAGTTGGCTGGTGGCCTGCTGGTGATCGCTGATCAGTGCCCAGGCGTACAGGCCGAACCGCGCATCCGGCAAATGCAGGTCATCCAGGGCTCGGCTCGGCAGGTTTTCCAGGTGGCGGCCGAAGTCGTAGCTCAGGTAGCCGATCAAGCCGCCGGCGAAAGGCAGGTCATGGGCAAGCGTCGCTTCGCCCAGGCGCGCCAGATTATTGCGTAGGCGTTGCAGGAAATCGCTGCCACGTTCGTCAGGCGCGACCGTCAATTCGTCCAGCGGCCAGGCGCTGAGCAGGTCAAAGCGCCCGCGCTCGGCACTGGGCCGGCCGCTGTCGAGCAGCACGGCACCGGGGGCATGACGAATGGCCGCAAAGTAGTCGGCGGGGTTGGCGCGATAGGGCAGCGGGTGTACGGAACAGGTCGGCATGGGCGGGAGAGATCAGCCATGGAGGCGGGGTGGCGATTGTAGTCCTCTCGGGGAATTGCTCCTAGAGGGTATGTCGGGGATTGGCAGGTTGGGTACTTCATTGGCAATTCGGCCGCCATCGCTGGCAAGCCAGCTCCTACAGGGTTGTGGGAGCTGGCCTGCCGGCGATGGCAGCAACGCGGTCTCGGATCAGCCCTCAACCGGCGGAATATGCCCAAACATCTCCTGCACAAACGCCACCCGCTCTTCTACGGTTTCAGTCACACCACGGGCCTTCAGCTCTTCCAGCCGCGCCTCGACGGCATGGGTACGCAACGTCAGCCCGCAATCATTGGCAATCTGGATGTTCAAACCCGGCCGGGCGTTGAGCTCGAGAATCAGCGGGCCTTTCTCCTGGTCCAGCACCATGTCGACACCGATGTAGCCCAGCCCGCATAGCTCGTAGCAGCCCGCGGCGAGCTTCATGAAACCGTCCCAGTAGGGCAGTTGTACGCCATCCACCGCGTTGGTGGTGTCCGGGTGCTTGGCGATGATGTTGTTCAGCCAGGTGCCGCGCAAGGTCAGGCCTGTGGCCAGGTCGACACCGACGCCGATGGCGCCCTGGTGCAGGTTGGCCTTGCCGCCGGACTGGCGGGTGGGCAAGCGCAGCATGGCCATCACCGGGTAGCCCATCAGCACGATGATGCGGATGTCCGGCACGCCCTCATAGCTGATGCTCTTGAAGATCTGGTCCGGAATCACCCGGTATTCGATCAATGCCCGGTCGCGGTGCCCGCCGAGGGAATACAGCCCGGTCAGGATGCTGGAGACATGGTGCTCGATCTCTTCGTGGCTGATGATCTTCCCGGATACTGTGCGATAGCGGCCCTCGAAGCGGTCGGCGATGACAATGATGCCGTCGCCGCCAGCGCCCTGGGCCGGCTTGATCACGAAGTCGTTGCGCTCGCCGATGATCTCGTCGAGCTTGTCGATTTCTTTCTCGGTGGAGATCACGCCATACAGTTGCGGCACATGGATGCCGGCGGCAATCGCGCGTTCCTTGGTGATGATCTTGTCATCGACGATCGGATACAGGCTGCGCTTGTTGTACTTGAGCACATAGTCTGCGTTGCGCCGGTTGATGCCCATGATGCCCCGGGCTTCCAGGGCTTTCCAGGTCTTCCAGAAGCCGAACATCAAGCGTCAGCCTTCTTCAGGAAGGCTTTGAAACGTACCAGTTCGGTCAGGCGGTAGCCGCGATAACGACCCATGGCCAGCATGAAGCCCACCAGGATCAGCAGGATCGCCGGGAAGGTGAACACGAAGTAAACCAGTTCCGGAACGCTCATGATCAGGTGCGCGAGGGAGGCCGCGAACAAGGTGCCGATCGCCACTTTCATGGCATGGCTGGCGCCGCGTTCTTCCCAGGTGATCGACAGGCGTTCGATGGTCATGGTCAGGATCACCATCGGGAACAGCGCCACCGACAGTCCGCGTTCCAGGCCGAGCTTGTGGCTGAACAGGCTGATGGCCGCGATCAGCACCACCACGAACGTCAGCACCACCGACAGCCTCGGCAGCATTTGCAGCTTCAGGTGTTCAAGGTAGGAGCGCAGCGACAGTCCCAGCGCCGTGATGATGGTAAACAGCACGATCCCGAAGCCGAGCTGGGTCTCGCGGAAAGCCAGGGCGATCAGCACCGGGGTAAAGGTACCGAGGGTCTGCAGGCCGATCAGGTTGCGCAGGATCAGGATCACCAGCACGCCGATCGGGATCATTACCATGATCATGAAGGTCTGCTGGGTTTGCAGCGGCAGGCCGTACAGCGAGTATTCGAGGAAGTTGGCGTCGGTGTTCTCGTCGGTCAGCTTGGCCAGGCGAATGGCGTTCATCTCGCTGTTGTTCATGCTGAAGGTCACAGTGGCCTTCTTGCCGCCATCGACGGTGATCAGGTTTTCGTCGCCGGTCCACCACAACAGGCGGTCGGTGGGCAGGCCCTGTTCGCCGGTTTCCGGGTTGAAGTACAGCCAGTCGGTGCCGTTGAAGCTGCGCAGCCAGAGTTCCGGGGTTTGCGGCTGGTCAGCCACCAGGCGAATGGTGTGGACTTTTTCCACCGGGACGTGGGCGATGGACAACAGCAGCTCGACGATCTTCGCCTTATGGGCCGGTGTCGGGTCGCCGGCCAGAAGCATCTTGGCATTGTCGTCGTTGCTGTTGTTGACCCGCTTGATCGCTTCGCTGATGAACGTCTCGACGTCCGCCGAGTGCTGGCGAATTGGTGCCAACAGCGCTTCGGCGGCGAGTTTCTCGGGGCCTTCCACGGCAATGCTGTCGCGGAAGGTCGGGCCCTTGATCTTGGCTTTTTCCGCGGTGTAGCGCTTGGTCAGCACCAGGCGGTAATAAAGAGTCTGGTTGCCTTTGGCCCGGCGTGCCGACCAGGTGACCTTGCGGTTGCCGTCGACACGGTTGACGGCCACGCCGTAGTTGTTGGAGATGAAACTTTCGTTGAGGCTCACGTAATCGCGGCTCAGCGGTGGCACGAACATCTGGATCTTGACCGGGTCCTTGGCACTGGCGACGAACTCGACCTTGGCGTCGATGTTCCACAAGTCGTCGGTGGCGTCTTCCGTCACGGGAATGCCGAGTACGAAGATCTGGTAGGCCGTGACTGAAATGCCCAACACCACCAGGATGGCGATCAGCATTTTCAGATGAAGGGTAAGAGAGCGCATTTGAATTACTCGGCGGTATGAGCGTCGGTGGCGCAGGCGGGTTTGCCGGCAGCGTATTTAAGACTGGGGTCGACCAGCGCATCGAAGCGTTTGAGTGCTTCGGAGCCGATCAGGAGCGGGTATTGGAACGCGCTACGGTCGGTCAGGTTCACTTCGATGCTGCGTAAAGCCGAACCCATGCAGATATCCAGCTCGATCACCGGACGGGCGGTGTACTTCTTGCCTTCTTCGGGATCGTAGTCACCGGCCCGGCGCTTGATCTTGCTGACACGGGCCAGCGGTCGTTCGATCGGGTGCGAATGGGCCGCGTCGATGGCCAGGTAGAAGCGCACCCAGGACTCGCCATTGCGTTTGAATCGCTTGATGTCGCGAGCACTCAGGGACGCGGTTTTCGCGCCGGTATCGAGTTTGGCGGCGACTTCGAGGTCGATGCCACCCAGCGATGCGTATTCATTGAGGCCATATACGGTCTTTTCCCCCGCCACGGCAAAACCGGGCAGGCAAAGACAATAAAGGAGTGTGGAGAAGGGCTTGAGTCTCATAAATCCTGGTGCGCAGCGGTGCGTATTTCGGTTCAAGGCCCTGGCATCGCTGCGCAAGCTCCCTCGTAGGCCTATCAGCAACTTATGACAAGCCGTGCAGATGTGACAGACAAATGCGGCCGGCATTCTAGCACGGTGGGTTGATGGCGCCACCGCTGGCGGGCAGCTATAACCAGAGGGTCGTGCGTGGTTATGGTGCGGGCGGTTATTAGACGATTGTCGACAATATCTAATTATCCTTTGACTGGAGCGGCTGTTTTGGTTAGTTTTTCCGGCACTGGCTTTCAAGGTGTCGACAATATGTTGGATCAACTGGATCCCCCACTCATCGTTCAGGATGACTCGGAAACACTTTCCGAGAACGTCTTCCGGCGCATTCAGGCGGCCATCGTCAAGGGTGATATCGCTCCGGGCAGCAAGATCTCCGAGCCGGAGCTGGCCCGGACCTATGGCATCAGTCGTGGCCCGCTGCGCGAGGCCATCCATCGTCTGGAAGGCCAGCGTCTGCTGGTGCGCGTGCCGCACGTCGGGGCGCGGGTGGTGTCGCTCAATCATGCCGAGTTGATCGAGCTCTACGAAATCCGCGAATCCCTTGAAGGCATGGCTTGTCGCCTGGCCGCTGAGCGCATGAGCGTCGAAGAGATTGACGAACTGCGCCGCGTCCTCGAAACCCACGAGCGCGACGAGGCCTTCCAGGCCGGTCGCGGTTACTACCAGCAGGAAGGCGATTTCGACTTCCACTACCGGATTATCCAGGGCAGCGGTAACCGCACCCTGACGCAAATGCTCTGCGGCGAGTTGTATCAACTGGTGCGCATGTACCGCATCCAGTTTTCCACCACGCCCAATCGGCCACACCAGGCCTTTGCCGAGCACCACCGAATTCTCGATGCCATCGCCGACCGTGACGGTGAACTGGCCGAGTTGTTGATGCGCCGTCACATCGGCGCCTCCAAACGCAACATCGCCCGTCATTATCAGGACGGCGCCAACCCGACAGCCAAACGAGGTGAGTCATGAGTTTGAACAAGAGCACTCCAGGCCAGCGTTTCCGCGATGCGGTCGCCAGCGAGCATCCATTGCAAGTGGTCGGCGCGATCAACGCCAACCACGCGCTGCTGGCCAAGCGCGCCGGTTTCAAGGCGATCTACCTGTCGGGTGGCGGGGTGGCTGCCGGCTCCCTCGGCCTGCCGGACCTGGGCATCACCGGCCTGGATGACGTGCTGACCGACGTGCGCCGCATCACCGACGTCTGCGACCTGCCGCTGCTGGTGGACGTGGACACCGGTTTCGGTTCCTCGGCCTTTAACGTAGCCCGTACCGTGAAGTCGATGATCAAGTTCGGCGCCGCGGCGATTCACATCGAGGATCAGGTCGGCGCCAAGCGTTGCGGCCACCGTCCTAATAAAGAGATCGTCACCCAGCAGGAAATGGTCGATCGCATCAAGGCTGCAGTCGATGCCCGTACCGACGACAGCTTCGTGATCATGGCCCGTACCGACGCCCTGGCGGTGGAAGGCCTGGAATCTGCCCTGGATCGCGCTGCTGCCTGCATCGAAGCTGGCGCCGACATGATTTTCCCGGAAGCCATCACTGAGCTTGAGATGTACAAGCTGTTCGCCAGCCGTGTGAAAGCGCCGATCCTGGCCAACATCACCGAATTCGGCGCGACGCCGCTGTACACCACCGAACAACTCGCGGCTGTCGATGTGTCGCTGGTGCTGTACCCGCTGTCGGCCTTCCGCGCCATGAACAAGGCCGCAGAAAACGTCTACACCGCGCTGCGCCGCGATGGCACGCAGGCGAATGTCATCGACACCATGCAGACCCGCATGGAGCTTTACGATCGCATCGACTACCACACCTTCGAGCAGAAGCTCGATGCGTTGTTCGCCGCGAAAAAGTAAGTCGATTAACTCCCTAATAAATTCAAGAAATTGGAGGCAGAAATGGCCGAAGCAAAAGTACTCAGTGGCGCCGGGCTCCGTGGCCAGGTAGCCGGGCAAACCGCACTGTCCACCGTGGGGCAGTCGGGTGCCGGTCTGACCTATCGTGGTTATGACGTACGTGAACTGGCGGCTGACGCGCAGTTCGAAGAGGTCGCTTACCTGCTGCTGTACGGCGAACTGCCGAGCAAGGCGCAACTGAGCGCCTACATCGCCAAGCTGAGCAAGCTGCGTGACCTGCCGCAAGCGCTCAAGGAAGTGCTGGAACGCATCCCCGCCGACGCCCACCCGATGGACGTGATGCGCACGGGCTGCTCGTTCCTGGGCAACCTGGAGCCGGAAAACGACTTCTCCGAGCAGCACGACAAGACTGACCGCCTGCTGGCTGCTTTCCCGGCGATCATGACCTACTGGTACCGCTTCAGCCACGAAGGCAAGCGCATCGAGTGCGTCAGCGACGAGCAGTCCATTGGTGGTCACTTCCTGCACCTGCTGCACGGCAAGAAGCCGAGCGAGTTGCACGTCAAGGTGATGAACGTTTCGCTGATCCTCTACGCGGAGCACGAATTCAACGCCTCGACCTTCACCGCCCGTGTGTGCGCGTCGACCCTGTCCGACCTGTATTCGTGCATCACTGCGGCCATCGGCTCGCTGCGTGGCCCGCTGCACGGCGGCGCCAACGAAGCGGCGATGGAAATGATCGAGCGCTTCTCGTCGCCTGAAGAGGCGGTCGAGGGCACCCTCGGCATGCTGGCGCGCAAGGACAAGATCATGGGCTTCGGCCACGCGATCTATAAGGACAACGATCCGCGCAACGAGGTGATCAAGGGCTGGTCGAAAAAACTGGCCGACGAAGTGGGCGACAAGGTGTTGTTCCCGGTATCCGAAGCCATCGACGCCACCATGTGGGAACAGAAGAAGCTGTTCCCGAACGCCGACTTCTATCATGCCTCGGCGTACCACTTCATGGGCATTCCGACCAAGTTGTTCACACCGATCTTCGTCTGCTCGCGCCTGACTGGCTGGGCGGCCCACGTGTACGAACAACGTGCCAACAACCGCATCATCCGCCCGAGCGCCGAGTACACCGGCGTCGAACAGCGCAAGTTCGTGCCAATCGAACAACGCTGAATGGTGGGAATGCCTGCACAGGTCACTGAATGAACCGGTGACCCTGTAGGAGCTGGCTTGCCAGCGAAGGCGGTTTGTCATTCAACAGCGTTGTTGCCTGACCCACCGCATTCGCCGGCAAGCCGGCTCCTACAGAGGTCCGCGTTCAATTCAGGAGCCATGTCAGGCCCCGCCTTTTGAAACTACCGTGACCGAGTCCCGACGATGAACACAAAATTCCGTAAATCGCTTCCCGGCAGCCACCTGGATTACTTCGACGTCCGCGCGGCGGTCGAGGCCATCCAGCCCGGCGCCTATGACACCCTGCCGTACACCTCCCGCGTGCTGGCGGAAAACCTGGTGCGTCGCTGCGACCCGGCCACGCTGACCGAATCCCTGAAGCAATTCATCGAGCGCAAGCGCGACCTCGACTTCCCGTGGTTCCCGGCCCGTGTGGTGTGCCACGACATTCTTGGCCAGACCGCGCTGGTCGACCTCGCCGGCCTGCGTGACGCTATCGCCCAACAGGGTGGCGACCCTGCGCAAGTGAACCCGGTGGTGCCGACGCAACTGATCGTCGACCACTCCCTGGCCGTCGAGCGCGGTGGTTTCGATCCGGAGGCGTTCGAGAAGAACCGCGCCATCGAAGACCGTCGCAACGAAGACCGTTTCCACTTCATCAACTGGACCAAGAAGGCGTTCAAGAACGTCGACGTGATCCCGCCAGGCAACGGCATCATGCACCAGATCAACCTGGAGAAAATGTCTCCGGTGATCCAGGTACGTGACGGCGTGGCATTCCCTGACACCTGTGTCGGCACCGACAGCCACACCCCGCACGTCGATGCGCTGGGCGTGATCGCCATTGGTGTCGGTGGCCTGGAAGCCGAGAGCGTGATGCTGGGCCGTGCCTCCTGGATGCGCCTGCCGGAAAGCGTCGGCGTTGAACTGACTGGCAAACTGCAACCGGGCATCACCGCCACCGACATGGTGCTGGCGCTGACCGAGTTCCTGCGCAAGCAGAAAGTGGTCGGTGCATGGCTGGAGTTCTTCGGTGAAGGCGCCGCGGCGCTGACCCTGGGTGACCGCGCGACCATTTCCAACATGGCTCCGGAATACGGCGCCACCGCGGCGATGTTCTACATCGACCAGCAGACCATCGACTACCTCAAGCTCACCGGTCGTGAAGACGAGCAGGTGCAACTGGTCGAGAACTATGCCAAGACCACCGGCCTGTGGGCAGACAGCCTCAAGGGCGCGCAATACGAGCGCGGCCTGACCTTCGATCTGTCTTCGGTCGTGCGCAACATGGCCGGCCCGAGCAACCCGCACGCCCGTGTGGCCGTATCGGACCTGGCTGCCAAAGGCATCTCCGGGCAGTGGGACGATGTGCCGGGGCAAATGCCCGACGGCGCGGTGATCATCGCCGCCATCACCAGCTGCACCAACACCAGTAACCCGCGCAACGTGATCGCCGCCGGCCTGCTGGCGCGCAATGCCAACAAGCTCGGCCTGACCCGCAAGCCTTGGGTCAAATCGTCCCTGGCACCGGGCTCGAAAACCGTCGCCCTGTACCTCGACGAAGCCGGCCTGACCGATGAGCTGGAACAGCTCGGTTTCGGCGTAGTGGCCTTCGCCTGCACCACCTGCAACGGCATGTCCGGCGCGCTCGATCCGGTGATCCAGCAAGAGATCATCGACCGCGACCTGTACGCCACTGCCGTGTTGTCCGGCAACCGTAACTTCGACGGCCGGATTCACCCGTACGCCAAACAAGCGTTCCTCGCTTCGCCGCCGCTGGTCGTCGCTTACGCGATCGCCGGTACCATCCGTTTCGATATCGAGAAGGATGTGCTGGGCGTGGTTGATGGCAAGGAAATCCGCCTGAAAGACATCTGGCCGAGCGACGAAGAAATCGACGCCGTGGTGAAAGCCTCGGTGAAGCCGGAGCAGTTCCGCCAGGTCTACATCCCGATGTTTGCCATCCACGAAGACACTGGCCCGAAAGTCGAGCCGCTGTACGACTGGCGCGAGAAGAGCACCTACATCCGCCGTCCGCCGTACTGGGAAGGCGCACTGGCCGGCGCGCGTCCGCTCAAGGGCATGCGCCCGCTGGCAGTACTGCCGGACAACATCACCACCGACCACCTGTCGCCATCCAACGCGATCATGCTCGACAGCGCCGCCGGCGAATACCTGGCGAAAATGGGCCTGCCGGAAGAGGACTTCAACTCCTACGCGACGCACCGTGGTGACCACCTGACCGCGCAGCGCGCAACCTTCGCCAACCCGAAACTGTTCAACGAAATGGTCCAGGAAAACGGCAAGGTCAAGCAGGGCTCCCTGGCCCGCGTCGAGCCGGAAGGCAAAGTGATGCGCATGTGGGAAGCGATCGAAACCTACATGGATCGCAAGCAGCCGCTGATCATTATCGCCGGTGCCGACTACGGTCAGGGTTCGTCCCGCGACTGGGCGGCCAAGGGCGTGCGCCTGGCGGGTGTCGAAGCGATTGCCGCCGAAGGTTTCGAGCGTATCCACCGCACCAACCTGGTGGGCATGGGCGTGTTGCCGCTGGAGTTCAAGCCGGGCACCAACCGTCATACCCTGGCCATCGACGGCAGCGAAACCTACGACGTGATCGGCGACCGCACCCCACGTGCCGAGCTGACGCTGGTGATCCATCGCAAGAACGGCGAGCGCGTCGATGTGCCGGTGACCTGCCGCCTGGACACCGCTGAAGAAGTGTCGATCTACGAGGCTGGCGGCGTGTTGCAACGCTTCGCCCAGGACTTCCTCGAAGAATCGGCGGTCGCCGTTTAACACTTGCTGCGCCGACACGGGACTTTGAGTCCCGTGTCTGTTTTCTAGCTAAGGAGTAAGCAACACCATGGCTCATGCACCGCAAATCAAAATTCCCGCTACTTACATGCGCGGCGGTACCAGCAAAGGCGTGTTCTTCAGCCTCAAGGATCTGCCGGAGTCGGCCCAGGTTCCAGGCCCGGCCCGCGATGCGCTGCTGTTGCGCGTGATCGGCAGCCCCGACCCGTACGACAAGCAGATCGACGGCATGGGCGGCGCGACGTCCAGCACCAGCAAAACCGTGATCCTGTCGAAAAGCGTCAAGGCCGATCATGACGTCGATTACCTCTTCGGCCAGGTGTCGATCGACAAGCCGTTCGTCGACTGGAGCGGCAACTGCGGCAACCTGACCGCAGCGGTCGGTTCGTTCGCCATCAGCAACGGCCTGGTGGACGCCAGCCGCATCCCGCACAACGGCATTGCCGTGGTGCGCGTGTGGCAGGCCAACATCGGCAAGACCATCATCGCCCACGTGCCGATCACCAACGGTGAAGTGCAGGAAACCGGCGATTTCGAACTCGACGGCGTGACCTTCCCGGCGGCGGAAGTGCAGGTCGAATTCCTTGACCCGGCCGCGGAAGAAGAGGGCGGTGGCGGTTCGATGTTCCCGACCGGCAACCTGGTCGATGATTTGGAAGTGCCTGGCGTCGGGACCCTCAAGGCAACCATGATCAACGCCGGTATCCCGACGATTTTCGTCAACGCCGAAGACATCGGCTACAAGGGCACCGAGCTGCAAGGTGCGATCAACGGCGATCCGAAAGCATTGCTGATGTTTGAAACCATCCGCGCCTATGGCGCACTGCGCATGGGCCTGATTTCCAACGTCGACGAAGCGGCCAAGCGCCAGCACACGCCGAAAGTGGCGTTCGTGGCCAAGCCGGCGGAGTACGTGTCTTCCAGCGGCAAGACGGTTGCGGCGGGCGATGTCGACCTGCTGGTGCGCGCACTGTCCATGGGCAAGCTGCACCACGCGATGATGGGCACCGCGGCGGTCGCCATCGGCACCGCGGCAGCGATTTCCGGCACCTTGGTCAACCTTGCGGCGGGCGGTGTCGAACGCAATGCAGTGCGTTTCGGCCATCCGTCGGGCACCTTGCGCGTTGGCGCCGAAGCCAGCCAGGTCAACGGCGAATGGACCGTGAACAAGGCCATCATGAGCCGCAGTGCGCGGGTGCTGATGGAAGGTTACGTCCGGGTGCCAGGCGATTCGCTCTAACGACGCACCCCCTGCAGGAGCTGGCTTGCCAGCGAAGAGGCCGTCAAATTCAACATCATTGTTATCTGTGACACCGCTTTCGCTGGCAAGCCAGCTCCTACAAGGTGAATCGAACATGAGCGCCAACGTCGACCTCAACAACCGCCCCGACTACGACCAGGTCCTGCAGGACATTGCCGATTACGTCCTGAGCTACAAGATCGAGTCCCGGGAAGCCCTCGATACCGCCCGCAACTGCCTGATGGACACCCTCGGCTGCGGCCTGCTGGCCCTGCGGTTTCCGGAATGTACCAAGCACCTGGGGCCCATGGTCGAAGGCACCGTCGTCCCGTTCGGCGCCCGCGTGCCCGGCACCAGCTATCGGCTGGATCCAGTCAAGGCGGCCTGGGACATCGGCTGTATCGTGCGCTGGCTCGACTACAACGACACCTGGCTTGCGGCCGAATGGGGCCATCCGTCGGATAACCTCGGTGGCATTCTCGCGGTGGCTGACCACCTGTCGCAAAAGCGTTCGGCCAACGGCGAAGCGCCGTTGACCCTTCGCACGGTGCTTGAAGCGATGATCATGGCCCATGAGATCCAGGGTGTGATCGCGTTGGAAAACTCGTTCAACCGTGTCGGCCTCGATCACGTCATCCTGGTTAAAGTCGCCTCCACGGCAGTCACCGCCAAACTCATGGGCGCCAATCGCGAGCAGTTGCTCTCGGCCTTGTCCCATGCGTTCGCTGATGGCCAGGCCTTGCGCACCTATCGCCACGCGCCAAATGCCGGCTCGCGCAAATCCTGGGCGGCGGGCGATGCGTCCAGTCGAGGTGTGCGCCTGGCAGACATCGCCCTGCGCGGCGAGATGGGCATTCCGGGTGTGTTGAGTGCCAGGCAGTGGGGCTTTTACGACGTACTGTTCAGCCACACCAACAGCGATCTGGCACTCAAGCCCGAGGATAAAAGGACATTCAGTTTTTCCCGACCGTACGGCAGCTATGTGATGGAAAACGTGCTGTTCAAGATCAGTTTTCCTGCCGAGTTCCACGCGCAAACGGCCTGTGAAGCAGCGGTCACCTTGCACCCGCAGGTGCGCAATCGCCTGCATGAAATCGACCGGATCGTCATCACCACGCAGCAATCGGCGATCCGCATCATTTCCAAGGTTGGCCCGTTGGCCAACGCCGCTGACCGCGATCACTGCATCCAGTACATGACCGCTGTGCCGCTGGCTTTCGGCAATCTGGTGGCCGAGCACTACGAAGATGATTTTCACAAGGCGCATCCGATCATCGATGTGCTGCGCAACAAGATGACCGTTGTCGAAGATCCGCGTTTCACCCGCGAATACCTGGAAGCCGACAAACGCTCGATCGCCAATGCGATCCAGGTGTTTTTCAAGGATGGGTCGAGCACCGAAAACGTGGTGGTGGAATATCCGATTGGTCATCGTCGGCGTCGTGCCGAGGGCATTCCATTGTTGGAGGACAAGTTCAGGGCGAACTTGCTGACACGATTCACCCGTCAGCGTAGCGAGGAGATTTTTGCGTTGTGCAAGGATCAGCAGAGGCTTGAGGCGACACCGGTGAACCGGTTTATGGATTTGTTTGTGATCTAGGAGACCGCGTTATCGTTCTTCGCGAGCAAGCCCGCTCCCACAGATCGTGCGATCACTGGAGATCCAGTGTGGGAGCGGGCTTGCTCGCGAAGGCGGCGGGGCAGGCGCTGTAAATCTACTTGAAGCGCCGCTCGACGCCTTTTTCCACCAAGATCTTCGCGGAAATCTCTTCCACGGAAAAATGCGTGGAGTTGATGTTCGGAATGTTCTCGCGGCGGAACAGGTTTTCCACTTCGCGCACTTCGAACTCGCACTGGGCGTAGCTCGAGTAGCGGCTGTTGGGCTTGCGCTCGTTGCGGATCGCGGTGAGGCGGTCCGGGTCGATGGTCAAGCCGAACAGCTTGTGCTGGTGGGCACGCAGGGCGCTTGGCAGTTGCAGGCGCTCCATGTCGTCTTCGGTCAGCGGGTAGTTGGCCGCGCGAATGCCGAATTGCATGGCCATGTACAGGCAGGTCGGGGTCTTGCCGCAGCGCGAGACGCCCACCAGGATCAGGTCGGCCTTGTCGTAATAGTGCGTGCGGGCACCGTCGTCGTTGTCGAGAGCGAAGTTCACCGCCTCGATACGCTCCATGTAATTGGTGTTGGCCCCGATGGAGTGGGATTTGCCCACGGTATAGGAAGAATGCTCGGTCAGTTCCTGTTCAAGGGGCGCCAGGAAGGTCGAGAAAATGTCGATCATGAAACCATTGGAAGTCGCGAGGATCTCACGAATGTCCTGATTGACGATGGTATCGAAGATAATCGGACGGAAACCGTCGGTTTCGGCGGCTTTGTTGATTTGTTGTACCATGGCCCGCGCTTTGTCCACGTTGTCGATGTACGGCCGCGTGACTTTGCTGAAGGTAATGTTTTCGAACTGCGCCAAAAGGCTTTGGCCGAGGGTTTCGGCGGTAATGCCCGTGCCATCGGAGATAAAGAAAGCAGATCGTTTCATTTGCACCTTGGGCCTTAAGCTAGTAACGAATCTTGGATATGATAGGCGCGATTTGCCGGCCGCCAATGGCCCGCATTCTCACTTATTTTCCAGGTCCAGGCCATACAACTGGCAAACGCTCCCTTGAGCCGCCGGTTTCTGAGCTTTTCCAACACAGTTAGTGGAGAGATCACCTTGGTAGAGTACGTAGTTTCCCTCGACAAGCTCGGCAAAGACGACGTTGAGCACGTGGGGGGCAAGAACGCATCCCTGGGCGAGATGATCAGCAATCTTGCGGGTGCCGGTGTATCGGTGCCCGGTGGCTTCGCCACGACCGCTCAGGCATATCGTGATTTCCTCGAGCTGAGCGGCCTGAACCAGCAGATTCATGACGCCCTGGATGCCCTGGACGTCGACGACGTGAATGCCCTGGCCAAGACCGGTGCCCAGATCCGCCAATGGATCATGGAAGCCGAGTTCCCGGAAAAACTGAATGCCGAGATCCGTACCGCGTTCGCCACGCTGTCCGCCGGCAACCCTGACATGGCCGTGGCCGTGCGCTCTTCCGCTACTGCCGAAGACCTGCCGGATGCTTCCTTCGCCGGCCAGCAGGAAACCTTCCTGAACATCCGTGGTGTCGAAAACGTCATTCGCGCCGCCAAAGAGGTGTTCGCTTCCCTTTTCAACGACCGCGCCATTTCCTACCGCGTGCACCAGGGCTTCGACCACAAGCTGGTCGCCCTGTCGGCTGGCGTGCAGCGCATGGTCCGCTCCGAGACCGGCACTGCCGGCGTGATGTTCACCCTCGACACCGAGTCGGGCTTCCGTGACGTGGTGTTCATCACCGGCGCCTACGGCCTGGGTGAAACCGTCGTACAAGGCGCGGTGAACCCGGATGAGTTCTACGTCCACAAGGGCACCCTGGCTGCCGGTCGTCCGGCGATCCTGCGCCGCAACCTGGGCAGCAAGGCCATCAAGATGATCTACGGCGACGAGGCCAAGGCCGGTCGTTCGGTCAAGACCGTCGACGTCGACAAGGCCGATCGCGCGCGTTTCTGCCTGACCGACGCCGAAGTCAGCGAGCTGGCCAAGCGGGCGATGATCATCGAGAAGCACTACAAGTGCCCGATGGACATCGAATGGGCCAAGGACGGTGACGACGGCAAGCTGTACATCGTGCAGGCCCGTCCGGAAACCGTTAAGAGCCGTACCCAGGCCAACGTCATGGAACGTTACCTGTTGAAGGAAACCGGCACCGTGCTGGTTGAAGGCCGTGCCATTGGCCAGCGTATCGGCGCCGGCAAGGTTCGCATCATCAAGGACGTGTCCGAGATGGACAAGGTCCAGCCAGGCGACGTATTGGTGTCGGACATGACCGACCCGGATTGGGAACCGGTCATGAAGCGCGCCAGCGCCATTGTCACCAACCGCGGTGGTCGTACCTGCCACGCGGCGATCATCGCTCGCGAGCTGGGCATCCCGGCCGTGGTCGGTTGCGGCAACGCCACCCAGCTGTTGAAAGACGGCCAGGGCGTGACCGTTTCCTGCGCTGAAGGCGACACCGGTTTCATCTTCGAAGGCGAACTGGGCTTCGACATCAAGAAGAACTCCGTGGACGCCATGCCGGACCTGCCGTTCAAGATCATGATGAACGTCGGCAACCCGGACCGCGCCTTCGACTTCGCGCAGTTGCCGAACGCCGGTGTGGGCCTGGCCCGCCTCGAGTTCATCATCAACCGCATGATCGGCGTGCACCCCAAGGCGCTGCTGAACTACGACGGCCTGCCGCAGGACATCAAGGAAAGCGTCGACAAGCGCATCGCCGGTTACAGCGATCCGGTCGACTTCTATGTCGACAAACTGGTCGAAGGCATCAGCACCCTGGCTGCAGCGTTCACGCCGAAAAAAGTCATCGTGCGCCTGTCGGACTTCAAGTCCAATGAATACGCCAACCTGATCGGCGGCAAGCTCTACGAGCCGGAAGAAGAGAACCCGATGCTGGGCTTCCGCGGTGCTTCGCGTTATATCAGCGAATCGTTCCGTGACTGCTTCGAACTCGAGTGCCGTGCCCTCAAGCGCGTGCGCAACGAGATGGGCCTGACCAACGTCGAAATCATGGTGCCGTTCGTCCGTACCCTGGGCGAAGCCAGCCAGGTGATCGATCTGCTGGCCGAAAACGGCCTGGCGCGTGGTGACAACGGCCTGCGCATCATCATGATGTGCGAACTGCCGTCCAACGCGATCCTGGCGGAAGAGTTCCTCGAGTTCTTCGACGGGTTCTCCATCGGCTCCAACGACCTGACCCAGCTCACCCTGGGCCTGGATCGTGACTCCGGAATCATCGCGCACCTGTTCGACGAGCGTAACCCGGCGGTCAAGAAGCTGCTGGCCAACGCCATTGCCGCCTGCAACAAGGCTGGCAAGTACATCGGCATCTGCGGCCAGGGCCCTTCGGACCACCCGGACCTGGCCAAGTGGCTGATGGAACAGGGCATCGAAAGCGTTTCGCTGAACCCTGATTCCGTACTCGAAACCTGGTTCTTCCTGGCGGAAGGTCAAGCGCAGGCTTGAGGGTGTGAACGGGCCGTTCCCTAGGGGGCGGCCTTTTTTGAGATTCAAGTAGGGCGGGCTCCTCTGGATGCCGCCCTTTTTTGTGCAAGAGATTATGCAAAGCAGCAGCAACCTGTTTCCTGTCGCTCTGATCAGCGCCGAGCGGCGCGACGATCTGAGCGAAGATGTCTACCGGTTGAAACCCGGTAACAGCCCCGACGGCACCGTAGAAGTGGCGGTGACGCGCCTCGGCATGGCTGATGAGTCGGTATCCCGTGGCGTGCCGGTGATCCTGTTGCACGGCAGTTTTTCCAATCGACGTTTCTGGTTCTCCCCCAAGGGGCTGGGCCTGGGTGCCTATCTGGCGCGCCTGGGGTTCGATGTCTGGATCGCCGAAATGCGCGGTCACGGCCTGTCCCAGCGCAACCAGAACTATCGCAAGAACCGTGTTGCCGACTATGCGCGATACGATCTGCCGGCCATTGGCGCGTTCGTGCGCGAGCAAAGCGGCCAGGTCCCGCACTGGATCGGCCACTCGCTGGGCGGCATTACCCTGGCGGCCGCGCTGGGGGGCGAATACATTGGCGAGCCCGTGGTCGCTTCCGCGGCATTCTTTGGCACGCAAGTCAGCCGCACCTACTGGCCGCTGAAGTTTCCGCCGGTGGAATGGAGCGGTCGTTTCATCCTCAAGCGTTTTGCCCAGCTGTCCGGTTCACGGCTCAAGCGTGGCCCGGAGGACGAGCCGATCGGCCTGGCCCTGGAAAGCATGCGCTGGTACGGCCTGTTCGGGCGCTTTGGCGATGCTGACAAAGATTGGTGGGCGGGCTTGGCCGAGGTCAAGGTGCCGGTGCTGGCGGTGAGCGCCGTGGGCGATCATCAGGACCCGGCCTGGGCGTGCCGCAAGTTGTTCGATCAGCTGGGTTCCGAGCACAAGCAATTCATTAACCTTGGACGCGAGCAGGGTTTTGC
Organism: Pseudomonas serbica; assembly: GCF_028823535.1. GTDB lineage: Bacteria > Pseudomonadota > Gammaproteobacteria > Pseudomonadales > Pseudomonadaceae > Aquipseudomonas > Aquipseudomonas serbica. Next base: position 210,733 of record NZ_JAQIYM010000011.1, read on the forward strand.
CGATAATTTCGGCCATGTGGAAATGCTGGTCAGCAAAGCCGCCCAGGTTGAGGTCTGGCCCCTGGTGGCACGCTGGTTGACGGATCAACACACGCCGTTGCTCGGTGATCAAGCGGATCTGGCCACGGCGATCTAAGCTGGACGCTCTATCAAGGGCATTTCGCTCTGGTCGGCTTGCGGCTAAGATATGACGCATTGAGCTGTTCTGGTCATTTTCGATGACTGAGTCAGTAGTGATGTTCGTGCTTTCTTCCTCTTTACAGGAGTTTCTCGATGAACCATTACCTCACGCCTGACCTGTGCGACGCCTACCCGGAGTTAGTGCAGGTGCTGGAACCGATGTTCAGCAATTTCGGTGGCCGGGACTCCTTCGGCGGCGAAATCGTGACCATCAAGTGCTTCGAAGACAACTCGCTGGTAAAGGAGCAGGCCGAGCTCAAGGGTAATGGCAAAGTGCTGGTGGTCGACGGCGGTGGCTCCCTGCGCCGAGCGCTGCTGGGCGATATGATCGCCGAGAAAGCTGCAAAAAATGGTTGGGAAGGGCTGGTGATCTACGGTTGCATCCGTGACGTCGACGTCATCGCGCAAACCGACCTGGGGGTTCAGGCACTGGCCAGCCACCCGATGAAAACCGACAAGCGCGGGCTTGGCGACCTGAACGTTGCCGTGACCTTCGCCGGCGTGACCTTTCATCCAGGTCACTACATCTATGCGGATAACAATGGCGTGATCATCTCGCCCAGCCCGCTGAAAATGCCTGAGTAAGCTGTAGCCGACTTTTTTGAAGAATGGGATGCGGATGTTCGAGGAAGAAAACGCGCAGTGGGGGCTGGTACATGCCCTGGTGCTGGACGGAAAAGGCGGTGCGCGTTCGATAGCCCGGACAGAACTCGACGAATTGCAGCTGCAGGCTCACGAAAGCCTGTGGCTGCACTGGGATCGCAGTCACCCGCAAACCCAGACCTGGCTGCGCAAGTCCAGTGGCCTGAGTGAGTTCAGCTGCGACCTCCTGCTTGAAGAAAACACCCGTCCGCGCCTCCTGCAGCTTTCGGACAGCGAACTGCTGCTGTTTCTGCGTGGGGTAAACCTCAATCCGGGGGCCGAGCCTGAAGACATGGTCTCGGTGCGGATCTTCGGCTCCGCCCAGCGGGTGATATCCCTGCGGCTACGTCCGTTGCGCGCCACCGAAGAATTACTGGTGCAACTGGAGGAGGGCAAGGGGCCGAAAACTGCCTCCGAACTCATTCTCTACATGGCTCAGTACCTCACCAACAAGGTGCAGGATCTGGTCAGTTGCCTCTCGGAAGTGGTCGATGAGGAAGAAGAAAAGCTGGATTCCGACGAACGGTATACGCCCGAGCACGGGGCTGTTTTACAGATCCGTCGTCGGGCGGCTGCGTTGAAGCGTTTCCTCGCTCCGCAGCGGGATATCTTTGGTCAACTGACGCGGATCAAGCTGCCCTGGTTCGTCGAGGACGATGGCGATTACTGGAACGAATTGAACAACAGCCTGACCCGTTATCTGGAAGAGCTTGAGTTGACGCGGGAGCGCGTGGGGCTGGTCCTGGAGGCTGAAGACCGACGGTTGAGCGTGCGCATGAACCGTACGATGTATCGCTTCGGCATCATCACCGGGATTTTTTTGCCGATGAGTTTTCTGACCGGCCTTCTGGGGATCAACGTTGGAGGCATTCCTTTTTCACAAAGCCCCTACGGCTTCCTCGTCGCCTGCCTGCTGATGCTCTCGGTGGCGCTGGGGCAGTGGTGGTTATTCCGACGTTTGCGCTGGGTTTGAAAATGCGCCATGTGACCCGAGCAAATTTGATCGCGTCTTTCACAGACATCACGAGAGGTGCGTATGCACGATCCGTTTGAACAGTCTTTGCGCGACATGCTCAAGGCATCACCGTCCACCCGGGACGACGATGCGTGCCTGGGACGTGTCCTGAAAACCGCCAATCGCCAGGTGGGTGCCGGTGATTTGTTCAGCCTGCTGGGCCGCTGGTTGCCCGCCCTGATGATCGCCCTCAATAGCGGTTCGGCCCATGTCTCGCCGGTCTCCCGTCTTCGTAAACCTACCGCCCGCACTGCTGATAAGGCTGATTGAATATGGAACTTGATCTCTGGACACAGAGCCTCGTCACTGCAATGACTGCGTTATGGACCAAGATTGCGAACTTCATTCCGAACCTGTTCGGCGCACTGGTTGTGCTCCTGCTCGGTTTTGTCGTCGCCAAGTTGCTGGATACCCTGCTGTCCAAATTGCTCGCCAAACTGGGTCTGGATCGCCTGATGGGCGGTACCGGTTTGACCAAACTGTTGTCCCGCGCCGGGCTTCAAGTTCCCATTTCGACGCTGATAGGCAAGATCGTCTATTGGTTCGTTCTGCTTATTTTTCTGGTTTCTGCCGCAGAATCACTTGGACTTGAGCGAGTTTCAGCTACGCTGGATATGCTTGCGTTGTATTTGCCGAAAGTATTCGGCGCGGCGCTGGTACTGCTGGTGGGTGTCTTGCTGGCACAATTGGCCAACGGGCTGGTGCGCGGCGCGGCAGAAGGCGTAGGACTGGACTACGCTTCAGGGCTTGGGAGAATTGCCCAGGGCCTGGTGATCATCATCAGTATCTCGGTCGCGATCAGTCAGTTGGAGGTCAAGACTGACCTGCTCAACCATGTGATCGTGATCGTATTGATTACCGTTGGTCTGGCGGTTGCGCTGGCCATGGGATTGGGAAGCCGGGAAATTGCCGGTCAGATTCTTGCGGGAATCTATGTGCGTGAGTTGTACCAGGTTGGGCAACAAGTGCGAGTTGGAGAGGTCGAAGGGCAGATCGAAGAGATCGGCACGGTTAAAACCACATTGCTGACCGATGAGGGTGAGCTAGTCTCTCTCTCCAATCGGATCCTCCTCGAGCAGCATGTGAGTAGCCGCTAACCCGGCAAACCCTGCTAATGTATGCCGCCGTAAAATGCCGCCTGATGCTGGCTGCGGCGGACATTGACCTGACTGTCGGCACGACTTGTTTTGAATAAAGCCCAATCGCTATCCATGCGCTACGACCCCCGCGAGCTCTCTGATGAGGAGTTGGTCGCGCGCTCGCATACCGAGCTGTTTCACGTGACGCGCGCCTATGAAGAACTGATGCGGCGTTACCAACGAACATTATTTAACGTCTGTGCAAGGTATCTCGGGAACGATCGCGACGCTGACGATGTCTGTCAGGAGGTCATGTTGAAGGTTCTGTACGGCCTGAAGAACTTCGAGGGAAAATCGAAGTTCAAGACATGGCTATATAGCATCACGTACAACGAGTGCATTACGCAGTATCGAAAGGAACGGCGAAAGCGTCGCTTGATGGACGCATTGAGTCTTGACCCCCTCGAGGAAGCGTCCGAAGAAAAGGCGCCGAAACCCGAGGAGAAGGGTGGACTTGATCGCTGGTTAGTGTATGTGAACCCGATTGACCGGGAAATTCTGGTGCTACGATTTGTCGCAGAGCTAGAGTTTCAGGAGATCGCAGACATCATGCACATGGGCTTGAGCGCAACAAAAATGCGGTACAAACGCGCTCTAGATAAATTGCGTGAGAAATTTGCAGGCATTGCTGAAACTTAGTTCGGCGCAAATATCTCTTACGTGTAGGCAAGTTCTGATAGACTTGCCGCCGAGTTGTCCCCCGGTTTGCGGGACTGCTTCACAATCACCAGATGGGGATTTAACGGATGAAACTGAAAAACACCTTGGGCTTGGCCATTGGTTCTCTTATTGCCGCCACTTCCATCGGCGCTCTGGCACAGGGCCAAGGCGCAGTTGAAATCGAAGGCTACGCAAAGAAGCAGTATTTCGATAGCGACCGTAACTTCAAGAACGACGGCATCCTGCCGGGCGGTTCGATCGGTTACTTCCTGACTGACGACGTTGAACTGCGTCTGTCCTACGACGAAGTTCACAACGCCGTTACCGATGATGGCCAGAACGTGAAGGGCTCGAACGCAGCTCTGGACGGTCTGTACCACTTCAACAACCCAGGCGACATGGTTCGTCCGTACCTCTCCGGTGGTTTCTCCCACCAGAGCATCGACCAGAACGGTTCGAACGGTCGTAACCACTCCACCTTCGCCAACGTTGGCGGCGGTGCCAAGTTGTACTTCACCGAGAACTTCTACGCCCGTGCTGGCGTTGAAGCTCAATACAACATCGACCAGGGCAACACCGAGTGGGCTCCTAGCGTCGGTATCGGTGTGAACTTCGGTGGCGGCTCCAAACCAGCTCCTGCTCCAGTTCCAGCTCCAGAAGTCTGCTCCGACAGCGACAACGATGGCGTTTGCGACAACGTTGACAAGTGCCCGGACACCCCAGCCAACGTAACTGTTGACGCTGACGGCTGCCCAGCAGTTGCTGAAGTTGTTCGTGTTGAGCTGGACGTGAAGTTCGACTTCGACAAGTCGGTAGTCAAGCCTAACAGCTACGGCGACATCAAGAACCTGGCTGACTTCATGAAGCAGTACCCATCCACCAGCACCACTGTTGAAGGTCACACTGACTCCGTCGGTCCTGACGCTTACAACCAGAAACTGTCCGAGCGTCGTGCAAACGCCGTTAAGCAGGTTCTGACCAACCAGTACGGTGTTGAATCGTCCCGCGTTCAGTCTGTTGGCTACGGCGAATCCCGCCCAGTTGCCGACAACGCTACTGACGCTGGCCGTGCTGTAAACCGTCGCGTAGAAGCGCAGGTTGAAGCTCAAGCTAAGTAATTAGCTCGCAGCTACGAGAAAAGCCCGGCTCAGGCCGGGCTTTTCTTTGCCTGCGATTTGAGGGTTTACGCGGGACCCGTGTAGGAACTGCCGCAGGCTGCGATCTTTTGATCTTCTCGCCAGCTGCCCGCCGCCACCGCACCGATCACCAGAATGGCCGGGCTTTTCAGCTCAAAGGCGTAGGCATCTTCCTCCATGGCTGTCAGATCGCTCCTACATTCGCGCTGTTGCGGCATTGAAGCGTTTTCGATCATCGCCACCGGCGTGCCCGCGGCCATCCCGCCCGCCAACAGCTGCTCGCGGATTTCGCTGAGTTTGGCCACGCCCATGTAGATCACCAGGGTCGTACCGCCCTGGGCCAAAGCCTGCCAATTCAGGCTGCTGCCGTCCTGGGTATGGGCGGTGACCAGTGTCACGCCACGCGCTACACCGCGCAGGGTCAGCGGGATATCGCATTGCGTGGCACCCGCGAGCCCGGCAGTGATGCCATTGACCAGCTCCACTTCGACCCCGCGCTCACGCAGCCACTGCGCCTCTTCGCCACCACGCCCGAAAATGCACGGATCACCCCCTTTGAGCCGCACCACGCATTTGCCCTGGCGGGCGTAACGCAGCATCAGGCGATGGATGAACGCTTGGGGCGTGGAGCGGCAACCGCCGCGTTTGCCCACCGCTACGATCCGTGCATCCGGGCAGTGTTCGAGTATCACGCCATTGACCAGGTCATCGATCAGCACCACATCCGCTTCCTTCAATGCGCGCACGGCCTTGAGGGTCAGCAATTCAGGGTCACCAGGACCCGCACCCACCAGCCAGACTTTTGCGTTCATGGTGTTTTTCCTCACGAGATGACGGTGATAGGTTTTAAGAACAAAACAGGCTCAGCCATGGAACACCAGGAACAGCAACGCCAGGTTGGCCACCAGCGACAACAGGGCCAACGTGCGCCATACCTTCAGCGGTTCGCGTTCCAGTAGAGGCCTGGGCCTTACGCTTAAACTGTGTCGCTCCCCCTGCTCCAGCAGCCGCAACCATTCCTCTGCCGTTTCAAAGCGCTGGGCCGGGTCCGGGGCAACTGCGCGTTCCAGGCTTTGCGCCAGCCATTCCGGCAGGTCGGGGCGGTAGCGACTGGCACTGACCGGTACGCCGAACCGGGGGCGCTGAAAGGCTTCTATTTCACCGTAGGGATACTGCCCTGTGAGCAGAAAGTACAAAGTCACCCCAACCGCATACAGGTCTTGTTGCGGGGTCGGTGCGTCGCCGCGGAAGGCTTCCGGGGCGATGTAACTGGGAGTCCCGGGCAACACGCTGGGTTGATCTTCAGACAGGCCGGGGCAGTAGGCGAGGCCGAAATCCAGCAGGCGCAACTCGCCGTCGTCCCCTGACAGCAGGTTCTGCGGCTTGATATCGCGATGCAGGATCTGCCGTCGATGCAGCATGCCGACGGCCCGCAGCAGGCGTTCAGCGATGTCCTGCCATTGGGCCAGGGGCAGGGGGCCGATCTGTTCTTGCAGTTGCGCCAGGGTCGAGCCCGGATATTCACGCATCACGTAGTACAGATGCTGACGCTGGCTGGCCGCATGCACTTCAGGGAAGTGCCGCCCGGCCACGCGTTTGAGGAACCACTCTTCGGACAGCAATGCCTGCCCGGCCTGGTGATCGTCGTGCAAGTGCGCGGGCAGGGTTTTCAGCAGCCAGGGTTGCTGTTGGCTGTCGCGTACCCGGTAGAGCAAGGATTGCTGGCTCTGGCTGAGAATCCCTTCAATCTGCCAGCCTTCGAAAACCTGGCCCGGTTTCAGTGCCGGAGGCAGGGGCCATTGCTGCAGGTGAATCAAAGCATCGCCGATACTCGCTTCACCCAAGGCATCGACCCGCACCAGCAGTGCGCTGGCGTTATCCTGGCTGCCCGCCAGGTGCGCGGCGTTGACCAGGGTCTGCGCGGCGCTGTCGAGGTCCGGTTGATCGCGCAGGATCGCCGCAATGGCGGTGTCGCCCAGAACCGCCCAGACACCGTCGCTGAGCAGCACGAAGCTTTCATCAATGCGCAATTCACCATCGAGAAAATCCAGCACCAGGTGCTGATCCAGTCCCAGTGCACGCTTGAGGACATGCTGCATGCCCGGTTGGTCCCAGACGTGATCCTCGCTGACCCGTTGCAACTGTTCGGCGTGCCAGCGGTACACCCGGCAATCGCCGACATGGGCCAGGGTAAAGCGCCGGCCGCGCAGGACCAGGGCGCTGACGGTGGTCAGCAACGGCTGACCTGCACCGTTGGCCTGCAGCCAGCGGTTCTGCGCCAGCAGCAAGCGATCCAGGGCCTGGGCGACCCCCCAGGTTTCCGGAGTGGCGTAGTAGTCCAGCGCCAAAGCCTGCAAGGTCGAGCGAGCTGCCAGGCCACCGTCGGCGCACTGGCTGACGCCATCGGCGATGGCGAACAGGTAGCCCTTGCTGGCCGCCAGCGCCGGGGCCGGCGTGACGAGGCGCAAGGCATCCTGATTCTCTTCGCGCGGACCGATGGCGCTGGCTTGGGCGAAACTCAGTTGCAGGCTCATGGCGGTGTCAGACCCGTGCAGCCGTTACGGCAGCCGAACCCCAGGTGGTCCTCCAGCGACGTTTTACGCCATGCAGGCCGAACCAGGCGAGAACGCCCAGGCTGGCGAACAACCACAAAGCCATCTGGTAGCTGCCGGTGCTCTGCTTGATCGCGCCCATGCCGGCTGCCAAGGCAAATCCACCGATGCCGCCAGCCATGCCGATCAGCCCGGTCATGACGCCGATCTCGCGACGGAAACGCTGTGGCACCAACTGGAACACTGCACCGTTACCTGCACCCAAACCAAGCATCGTGCACACGAACAGGGCCAGCGCGGCGTAGGAACTCGGCAAGTTGAAACCGACGGCAGCGATGCAGATGGCCGCCACGGTGTACATCGCCAGCAGGGTGCGAATGCCGCCGAAGCGATCGGCCAGGGCGCCGCCCAACGGACGCATCAGGCTGCCGCCGAACACACAGGCTGCCGTGTAGTAACCGGCGGTGACCGGGCTCAGGCCATACTGGTCGTTGAAGTAACCGGGCAGGGCGCTGGCCAGGCCGATGAAACCACCGAAGGTCACGCTGTAGAAAAACATGAACCACCAGCTGTCGCGGTCGCCCAAGGCCTTGAAGTAGTCGGCCATCGACTTGGCTTTCGGCCGCTCAGGCGCGTTTTTCGCCAGCCAGGCGAAGACGATCAGCGTCAGGATCAACGGGATCAGCGCGAAGCCGAACACGTTGCTCCAGCCAAAGGCGCCTGCCAGGACCGGTGCAATCAGCGCCGCCAGTACGGTGCCGGAATTACCGGCCCCGGCGATGCCCATGGCCTTGCCTTGATGCTGTGGCGGATACCACTGCGATGCCAAGGGCAGGGCGACAGCGAAGGACGCGCCGGCCATGCCGAGGAACAGCCCCAACAGCAAGGCTTGTTCGTAGCTGTGGATGCCGAGTTTCCAGGCACCGAACAGCGCGCAGATGACGATCACCTGACCGATCAGGCCGGCGGTCTTGGGTGACAGGCGATCAGCCAGCATTCCCATCACAAAGCGCAGTACTGCCCCGGCCAGAATTGGTGTGGCCACCACCAGCCCGCGTTGCTGGGTGGTCAGGTGCAGGTCGCCCGCAATCTGCACGGCCAGCGGGCCAAGCAGGTACCACACCATGAAGCTCAGGTCGAAATAGAGGAAGGCTGCGAACAGTGTCGGGGTATGGCCGGATTTCCAGAAGCTTGAATTCATCGCGCACCTCAGGTGGTAGGAGTCTCGAACGGGGGCCAAAACAAAAAAAACGCCGCCACCTGATTCGCCAAGGGGCAAATGAGGTGAGCGACGTCTTTGTCGTAGGTGGGGCAACCGCCGTTGGTTACCTGTAGGGATTACTAAGCCAGATCTGTGCCAACAGTTGAGACCGAGTCGCGGCCATTCGCGAGCAGGCTCGCTCCCACAGGGGAATGCCATTCATGTGGGAGCGAGCCTGCTCGCGTAGAGGCCTTCAAAGGCACCACGAAGCTCACCCAAGCAATTCGCTCATGGCAATGATCTGCTCCGCCACCTGGATCAGCTTCTGCTGGCGGCTCATCGCCTGCCGACGCATGAGGGTGTAGGCCTCTTCTTCGTTGCAGTCCTTCATCTTCATCAGCAGCCCCTTGGCCAGTTCGATGCGCTTGCGCTCGGCCAGTTGCTGGTCGCGGGCGTGCAGTTGGGCGCGCAAGGCCTGGTCGCTTTCGAAGCGCGCCATGGCCACGTCAAGAATGGGTTGCAGGCGTTGCGCGTGGATGCCTTCGACGATGTAGGCACTGACCCCGGACTTGATCGCTTGGCGCATCACATCGGGATCGTGTTCGTCGGTAAACATCACGATCGGCCGTGGCTGGTCGCGGCTGACCAGTACCACTTGTTCCATGACATCTCGGCTCGGTGACTCGGTATCGATCAGGATCACGTCCGGGCGCACCGTTTCGACGCGTTCGGGCAAGTCGATGGTCAGCCCGGATTCGTCGATGACCTCGAAACCGGCCTCGGTGAGGGCAGCCTTCAAGCGTCCGACTTTTTTTGCAGTGTCGTTGATCAGCAGGATACGCAGCATGTTCGCAGTCTCCTGTCAGCGGCTGGCGAGAAGTGGCGAGCTGTCGTTCAAGGCGTGCAGCTTGAAGCTGCGCGCATAACCGGCCGGGTCCAAACCGTCCCAGACCTTGCCGTCAATCAACTGGCTGCTGCGCATCTCATTGCGTGGGGCGGCGACACCGACGGCGCTGGCGGCTTCACGGTATAAGTCTAGTTGTTGCACCTGGCGGGCTACGGCAAGGTAATCGGGGTCGTCGCGCAGCAGGCCCCAGCGACGAAACTGGGTCATGAACCACATGCCATCGGACAGGTAGGGCAGGTTGATCGCGCCCTCTCCATGGAAGCGCAGCGCGTGCGCATCTTGCCATTGGTTGCCCAGGCCGTCGTCGTAGTTACCCAGCAGCCTCGGTTCAATGCACGCCAGCGGCGCATCGAGGTACTGCGGCGCGCTGAGCAATTGCGCGGTACTGCGGCGATTCTCGGTGCTGTCGTCAATGAAGCGGCTGGCTTCGAGGATGGCCATCACCAGCGCCCGGGCGGTGTTGGGGTATTGCTCGACGAAGGCGCGCGTACAGCCGAGGACTTTTTCCGGGTGATCGGGCCAGATGGACTGGGACGTGGCCATCGTAAACCCGAGGTTCTGCTTCACCGCACTGTCCGCCCAGGGCTCGCCGACGCAGAAGCCGTCGATGCGCCCGGCTTGCAGGTGCGCGACCATTTGCGGTGGCGGCACCACCACGCTGTCGACGTCGTGCAACGGATGAATGCCCTGGCTGGCCAGCCAGTAATAAAGCCACATGGCATGGGTGCCGGTCGGAAAGGTCTGGGCGAAGGTCAGTTTTGGGCGACTTTGGTGCACGTGACGGTCCAGTGCTTCAGGACTGGTCACGCCAGCGGCCTGCAAGCCGTGGGAGAGATTGATGCTCTGGCCGTTCTGGTTCAGGCCCATGAGCACCGCCATAGGGGTGGAGGCCACGCCGCCAATGCCCAGGTGTACCGCATAGATCAGGCCGTAGAGGCTGTGGGCGGCATCGAGTTCACCGCTGACCAGTTTGTCCCGCAGGTTGGCCCAGGACGATTGGCGCTTGAGGTTCAAGGTCAGTCCGTAGGGCTGGGCGAAGCCCTGGGTGGCGGCGACCACGACCGAAGCGCAGTCGCTCAGGGCCATGAAGCCGAGGTTGATTTCGGTCTTTTCCGGGGCATCGCTGCCATTGACCCAGGCCAGGGGGCCGGTTGAGGGTTCGTTCATCGATTTCGCACCTTCCAAAAAAAACGTCGTCCCGGATCCCTTATGAGCAGGGCCGGCTGACGACGCCATTGTCCTGACACGCATTCCGCCGTTGGCCTGCGTGCTGATGCCTGTGCTGGTGCAAGGCATATGCCAGCGCCCGCTGATTTTGTCGCGCGCCTCGCTTGCGACCCCGATGCGCGGGTATAATCGCCGCCTCATTTCGCCGCCAATCGAGTCAAGCCCGCCCATGTACACCCTGGCCCGTCAGCTGTTGTTCAAACTTTCCCCGGAAACCTCTCACGATCTGTCCCTGGACTTGATCGGCGCGGGCGGACGCCTGGGGCTCAACGGTTTGCTGTGCAAGGCCCCGGCAAGACTGCCGGTGAATGTCATGGGCCTGGAGTTCCCGAACCCGGTGGGCCTGGCCGCCGGCCTGGACAAGAATGGCGCCGCCATCGACGGCTTTGCGCAACTGGGTTTTGGTTTTGTCGAAATCGGCACCATTACCCCGCGCCCGCAACCGGGCAATCCGAAGCCGCGCCTGTTCCGTCTGCCGGAGGCCGAGGCGATCATCAACCGCATGGGCTTCAACAACCTGGGCGTCGATCACCTGCTGGCCCGCGTGGCAGCCGCCAAGTACAAGGGCGTGCTGGGCATCAATATCGGCAAGAACTTCGACACCCCGGTCGAACGCGCGGTCGACGACTACCTGATCTGCCTGGACAAGGTCTACGCCCATGCCAGCTATGTGACGGTCAACGTCAGCTCGCCCAATACCCCGGGCCTGCGCAGCCTGCAGTTCGGTGACTCGCTCAAGCAACTGCTGGCGGACCTCGCCACGCGTCGGGCCGAGCTGGCGCTGCGCCACGGCAGGCACGTGCCGCTGGCGATCAAGATTGCGCCGGACATGACCGACGAAGAAACCGCTCAGGTTGCACAGGCGTTGATCGAAACCGGAATGGACGCGGTCATCGCCACCAATACCACCCTGAGCCGCGTGGGCGTGGAAGGCATGGAGCATGGTGACGAGGCGGGTGGTCTGTCCGGCGCACCGGTGCGTGACAAGAGCACCCACACCGTGAAGGTTCTGGCTTCGGAGCTGGGTGGCCGCTTGCCGATCATCGCAGCGGGTGGCATCACCGAAGGCAAACACGCCGCCGAGAAGATCAACGCCGGTGCAAGCCTGGTGCAGATCTACTCCGGCTTTATCTACAAGGGCCCGGCGCTCATCCGCGAGTCGGTAGACGCCATCGCTGCCCTGCGCTGATCCCTATAGGAGCCGGCTTGCCGGCGATGACGATCTCAAGGACGCCATCGCCAGCAAGCCGGGTCTCGAATTACAGGCATAAAAAAGGGCCCCTTTAAAGGAGCCCCTGGGCCGTAGCCCGCCGTCCGGATGGGACGTGCGTGGTTAATTCGCTACATAATCAGATTGTGTGTCGGAGTGTCTGCCCTGTGTTAGCCGACGGCGTGAAGTTCGTTGAGTCTGTGGATTCCCGCAGTGCCGGTCATACCGTCCCAGTTGTCGCCGCGTCCTTCTCGCCAGCCGTTAATCCAGGCTTGGCGTACCGACGGTAGAGTAAATGGGCAAAGCTCACGGGATTTACCACCAACGCCATATTGATATCCGCGCAAAAATGCTCTTTCCAACGGATCACGCTTAAGTCTTCTCATAGGGTGTTGCCCTCACTTGTTGACTGTATTTATCGCGTCGACCTCAATCGAGGTCTGGCAGAAAAAACTCTGCCGTTGGGGGCTCGTTGCCGGCGTGACGAGCCAAGGTGTTGACGTCATTGCGGCGCCAACCTGTGTTGAGTTCTAACCAATGCGTCACATCGAGGGAATGATCGTTTTGTCATAAGGACGTAACCGTTAAGGTGGTATGGCACTAAGTAACATGATGTTTGTGGCGTCTTTATTGATCAAACCCCGGTATGATCGGCCCTGCGTTGGATGATCAGGTTAATCCTTTGCTGAGAATGCCTCCCGTTGCCGGGACGGACTATTCGACGAAGGGTCGACTTATGTCATTTTGTTGCATCAACTTTTTTATCTGTCCTTGCATCTAAGCTCATTTAACCCGGGCAGCAAGGGTGGAACCGGCACACCTTCGTGCCACGCGGGCGCTCTTCGAGAAAAGCGCCTGATTGAAAACCGGTCCGGCAATGCGTTGCCGGTCCACTCAGCAAAGGCTCCGAATTCTCATGTCCGATCGTTTCGAACTCTTCCTCACTTGCCCTAAAGGCCTTGAAGGCCTGCTCATCGAGGAAGCCGTCGGGCTTGGCCTTGAGGAAGCGCGTGAGCACACGTCTGCCGTGCGTGGCATGGCCACCATGGAAACCGCTTACCGTCTGTGCCTGTGGTCGCGCCTGGCCAACCGGGTACTGCTGGTACTCAAGCGTTTCCCGATGAAAGACGCCGAAGACCTGTACCACGGCGTGCTGGACATCGAGTGGCAAGACCATATGCTCAATGACGGCACCCTGGCCGTCGAATTCAGCGGTCACGGCTCAGGCATCGACAACACCCACTTCGGCGCCTTGAAGGTCAAGGACGCCATCGTCGACAAACTGCGCACCCCGCAGGGCGATCGTCCGTCCATCGACAAGCTCAACCCGGACCTGCGCATCCATCTGCGCCTGGATCGCGGTGAAGCGATCCTTTCGCTCGACCTGTCCGGCCATAGCCTGCACCAGCGCGGCTATCGCCTGCAGCAAGGTGCGGCACCGCTGAAGGAAAACCTGGCAGCGGCGATCCTGATCCGTTCCGGCTGGCCGCGTATTGCAGCGGAAGGTGGCGCCCTGGCTGACCCGATGTGCGGGGTGGGCACCTTTCTGGTCGAAGCGGCGATGATCGCTGCCGACATCGCGCCGAACCTGCGCCGCGAGCAATGGGGTTTCACCGCCTGGCTCGGCCATGTGCCGGCGTTGTGGAAAAAACTCCATGAAGAAGCCAGTGAGCGTGCGGCGGCCGGCCTGGCCAAGCCACCGTTGTGGATTCGCGGTTACGAAGCCGATCCGCGCCTGATCCAGCCGGGTCGCAACAACGTCGAACGTGCCGGCCTGAGCGAGTGGATCAAGATCTATCAAGGCGAAGTCGCGACCTTCGAGCCGCGTCCGGACCAGAACCAGAAAGGCCTGGTGATCTGCAACCCACCGTACGGCGAGCGCCTGGGCGACGAGGCGAGCTTGCTCTACCTCTACCAGAACCTCGGTGAACGCCTGCGTCAGGCCTGCCTCAACTGGGAAGCCGCAGTGTTTACCGGCGCTCCGGACCTGGGCAAGCGCATGGGTATCCGCAGCCACAAACAGTATTCGTTCTGGAACGGCGCCTTGCCGTGCAAGCTGTTGCTGATCAAGGTGTTGCCGGATCAATTCGTCACCGGCGAACGGCGTACTCCGGAACAGCGTCAGGCCGAGCGTGAACAGGCGGCCTACGATCAGGCGCCGAGTGAGCCGCAAGAGCGCCAGTACAACAAGAACGGCAACCCGATCAAACCGACGCCGGCCCCGGCGCCAGTGATCGAGCAGCCACGCCTGAGCGAAGGCGGGCAGATGTTTGCCAACCGCCTGCAGAAAAACCTCAAGGCGCTGGGCAAGTGGGTCAAGCGTGAAGGCATCGACTGTTATCGCGTCTACGATGCCGACATGCCGGAATACTCCATGGCCATCGACCTGTACCACGACTGGGTCCACGTCCAGGAATACGCCGCGCCGAAATCCATTGATCCGGAGAAGGCCTCGGCGCGCATGTTCGACGCCCTGGCGGCGATCCCCCAGGCCCTGAACGTCGACAAGAGCCGCGTGGTGGTCAAGCGTCGCGAGCGTCAGAGCGGTACCAAACAGTACGAACGCCAGGCGGCCCAAGGCAAGTTCGTCGAGGTCAACGAAGGCGGGGTGAAGCTGCTGGTCAACCTCACCGATTACCTCGATACCGGGTTGTTCCTCGACCACCGGCCGATGCGCATGCGTATCCAGAAAGAGGCCGAGGGCAAGCGTTTCCTCAATCTGTACTGCTACACCGCCACCGCCAGTGTCCATGCGGCCAAGGGCGGCGCGCGCAGTACCACCAGCGTCGACCTGTCGAAAACCTACCTGGACTGGGCGCGTCGCAACCTGTCGCTGAACGGTTTCTCCGACAAGAACCGCCTGGAGCAGAGTGATGTGATGGTTTGGCTGGAAGCCTGTCGTGAAGAGTACGACCTGATTTTCATCGACCCGCCGACCTTCTCCAACTCCAAGCGCATGGAAGGGATCTTCGACGTGCAACGTGACCAGGTGCAACTGATCGACCTGGCCATGGCGCGCCTGGCACCGGGCGGGGTGTTGTACTTCTCCAACAACTTCCGCAAGTTCGAACTCGAGCCCAACCTGATCGAGCGCTACGCGATCGAAGAGATCACTGCCCAGACCATCGATGCGGACTTTTCCCGTAACGCCAAGATCCATCGCGCGTGGAAAATCACCGCTCGCTGAATGATCCACGGGTCTGGTCCACTGTAGGAGCGAGCTTGCTCGCGATGAACCTGAGAGCGCCGCGGGGCGTCAGGTTTTCAGCGTTATCGTTGACGACCATCGCGAGCAGGCTCGCTCCTACGGTACTGGTCAAATTAGTGGCTAATAGCTATAACTCAACTCATGGCCAATGGGCTTTCCCGCACATGGCGTTCTGAGTTGCGTCTATGTCGTTGCACGCCGTGCGCCCCAAGATCCTGGGTTTTTTCAGAGAAGATGTCTCGGCCGGGCTGATCGCGCTCATGGTCTTGCTCGTCGGCGGGATTCTCACGGCGATGCTCGCCTGGTCGACGCTTAACCTGTTTCACCATCAATTGCGGCAACGCTTCCAGTTGCTGGCCAGCGAACGCTACAGCCGTATCGAAGAACGTTTCCAGGATCAGGAGCAGCGCCTCGATGGCCTGCGTCGGTTCTTTGCCAACTCCGATGCGGTCTCCCGCGCGGAATTCGACGGCTACACCCAACCCCTGTTGCACCGGACCCAGGCGTACTCGTTCGCCGAGCGGGTCACCCGAGACCAGCGGCCAGCGTTCGAGCGTCGGGCGCGCGAGGAGGGCCTGGATGAGTTCACTCTGCGCGAACTGAGTGCCGATGGGCAGCTGCGATTGGCCGGTGAGCGGGATGAGTACGTGGCGGTGCTGTACAGCCAGACTCAAAGCAACCTCGGCGCGCCGCTGGGCTATGACTTGCTGGCCCAGCCGTTGCGCCGCGCCGCGCTGGAGCGGGCCGATCAACGCCGGGGCATGGCCGTGTCGCAACCGATGCACCTGGTCAATATCGAGCCGGCTTATGCGCGAGGCGTACTCTTGGTGGCCCCGGTCATGCTGCGCAGTGGCGCCGCCGACGCCACGAGCAAACCGTTCGGTTATGTGATGGCGGTGATCAGCATGCGTCAGTTGCTGGCGGACGGGTTGCCGGAGGCGGGGCGTGATTATCTCTCGGTGCGCATTCTCGACCTGTCGGTTGATGAGCAGCATGAGGTGCTGTTTCAGTCGCCCAACCCGGCGGCGGCCAGCGACTTGTCTGCGACGCGCCTGTTACGCCTGGCCGATCACGATTATCAGGTCGACATCCAGCCCAGCGAGGCTTTCCTCAAGGCCAATCACTCTTCAGTGACCACGCTGGTCGTGCTCGGTGGCCTGCTCAGCGTGTTGCTCAGCGCCTTGCTCTATGTACTGGTCAGTCAGCGGCAACGGGCGCTGAAAATGGTCGAGCAAAGGACCGAGGAACTGCGCGCCCGCGAGCAGGAGCTGCGCGGCACCCATGGCCAGTTGCGCGGGGTGCTGGATGCCGCGACCCAGGTTGCCATCATCGCCACGGACCTGCGCGGGGTTATCAGCACCTTCAATGCCGGCGCTGAACAGATGCTCGGTTATACCGTCGCCGAAGTGGTAGGGCGTATGACCCTGGAAAACCTGCACTTGCCCCGGGAGCTCGCGATACGCTCGGCAGAACTGAGCGCGCGTTACGGCAAGCCGGTACCGACTTGCCATGCGATGCTGGTCGAGGGGCGTGTGGAGGGCGGCCATGAGGGGCGGGAGTGGACGCTGGTGCGGTGCGATGGCAGGCATCTGATCGTCAACATGCTGGCGACTCCCGTCTTCGATGAGCAGGGCCTGTGGGTTGGGCACCTGGCGATCTGCATCGACATCACCGAACGCAAGCGTGTGCATGAGGCCCTGGCTGCACGGGACCTGTTGCTGAAGAAGCTCAGTGCCCATGTGCCCGGAGGGATCTACCAGTTCAAGATGGAGTTCGACGGGCGTTTCAGCGTGATCTACGCCAGCGACGGCATCCGCGAGATCTATGAGCTGGAGCCCGATGTGTTGCTGCTCAACGCCGAAGCGATCTTCACGCGGATTCATCCTCAGGATACTACGCGCGTGCGTGCCTCTATCCGGGCCTCGGCCGAAACCCTCAGCCATTGGCGCGAGGAATACCGCGTGCAATTGCCCCAGCGCGGTCTGCGCTGGGTCCGCGGTGAGGCGACCCCGGAAGAACTGCCTGGCGGTGGCGTACTCTGGCATGGCTATATCTCGGACATTACCGACACCAAGCGCGTGGAAGAAGAACTGCGCGCGCTGTCGGTCACC
Organism: Pseudomonas serbica; assembly: GCF_028823535.1. GTDB lineage: Bacteria > Pseudomonadota > Gammaproteobacteria > Pseudomonadales > Pseudomonadaceae > Aquipseudomonas > Aquipseudomonas serbica. The sequence continues at coordinate 227,921 of NZ_JAQIYM010000011.1, forward strand.
GACTCCCTGACCGGTATTCACAACCGCCGGTATTTCCAGGAGCGCCTGACCACCGAGATGGCCCGGGTGGAACGGGGTGGAGGCGACCTGTCGGTGATCATGCTCGACATCGACCACTTCAAGCGCATCAACGACCAGTACGGCCATGCCGTGGGTGATCGGGTGTTGCAGGCCGTGTGCGAACGCGTTGGCCATCGGCTGCGGCGCACGGATGTGTTCTGCCGCCTGGGGGGTGAGGAGTTCATGGTCCTTTGCCCGGACATCGGTGGCGAGCAGGCTCATCTGCTGGCGCTGGAGCTGTGGCAAAGCCTGCGCAGCGCGCCGATCGATGAAGTGGGTGTCGTTACTGCCAGTTTCGGTATTGCCAGCTGGCGCGATGGCGAGGGCGCTGATGCGCTGTTGTTGCGGGCGGACTCGGGGGTATATGTGGCGAAGCAGGAGGGGCGGGATCGGGTGCAGGGGGAGATGAACTGATCCGGCCCACACACGATTTGTAGGAGCCAGCAAGCCGGCTCCTACAAAGATCGTTTTGTGTACGCCTGTTACAACACCGAAGCGGTCTGCGCCAGTTTCGGCTGGCGATACAGGTCCAGCAGCACCTGGTCGAGCACCGACGATGCACCAAACGGTGCCTTGTCGTTGAGGATCGCTACCACCGCCCAAGTGTTGCCGTTGACGTCGCGACTGAAACCGGCAATTGCCCGCACGGTGTTCAGGGTGCCGGTCTTGACGTGGGCTTCACCGCGCATGGCGGTAGTCTTCAGGCGTTTGCGCATGGTGCCGTCGGTGCCGGCGATCGGCATCGAGCTGATGTACTCGGCGGCGTAAGGGCTGCGCCAGGCGGCTTGCAGCATCGAAGCCATTTCCCGGGCACTGACGCGTTCGGCACGGGACAGGCCGGAGCCGTTCTCCATCACCAGGTGTGGCGCGGTGATGCCTTTCTTCGCCAGCCACTGACGCACCACGCGCTGGGCGGCCTTGGCGTCGTCGGCGTCGGCATCGGTGCGGTACTTCTGGCCCAGGCTCAGGAACAGTTGCTGGGCCATGGTGTTGTTACTGTATTTGTTGATGTCGCGGATGATTTCCGCCAGGTCCGGCGAGAACGCCCGCGCCAGCACCTTGGCGTCCTTTGGCGTTGGCGCCAGCACATCCCTGCCCTGGATACTGCCGCCCAGTTCTTTCCAGATCGCGCGCACGGCGCCGGCGGTGTAGGTGGCATGGTCCAGCAACGACAGGTAAGTCTGCGAGCTGCAGCCTTCGCCCAACTGGCCGCCGACCGTCACGGTCACACTGCCATCGGCCTGGGGTACCGGGTTGTAGCGCACGCCGCCGGTGCATTGCTTGGAATTGATGGCCTTGACCTGGTTGTCGATGCGGATGCTGGCGATTGGCGGTTCCACCGAGACCAGCACTTTGCCCGAGTCATTGCGCGCGACGAAGCGCAGGGCCTTGAGGTTGACCAGCAGCGCATCGGGCTTGACCAGGAACGGCTTGTTCTCGTCGTTGCCGTCGTCGTTGAATTCAGGCAGTTGCGGCGGCACGAAGAAATTCTTGTCCAGCACCAGGTCACCGGTGACCTGGGTCACGCCGTTGGCGCGCAGGTCGCGCATCAGCAGCCAGAGTTTTTCCATGTTCAGCTTCGGATCGCCGCCGCCCTTGAGGTAGAGGTTGCCGTTGAGGATGCCGCCGTTGAGGGTGCCATCGGTATAGAACTCGGTTTTCCACTGGTGATTGGGGCCGAGCATTTCCAGGGCCGCATAGGTGGTGACCAGCTTCATGGTCGACGCCGGGTTGACCGAGACGTCGGCGTTGAAAATGGTCGGGGTGCCGGGGCCGTTGAGCGGAATCATCACCAGCGACAGGGCGTTGTCCTGCAACTTGCTGGCCTTGAGGGCTTTTTCGACATTGGGCGACAGGCTGGTATTGATCGGGTCAGCGGAAACGGGGAGGGCCAGGGGGAAAAGCAGGCCGGCCAGGAGCAATGGACGCAACGATTTGATCATGTAGATAAAACCCTACAGCCGAGGGGAAAAAAAGATGAGGGCATGAAGATAAATTCCCTCAGTGGTCATGAAAGTGTCGGCATTATGCCCCAAGGTGCCACGGCTTGTGCCGTGCACGGGCCCACTAATGGGCTATTTTTTACCGACGGTAGGCGTCGCGGCCCAGAGAGTCGGGCAATTGGCGGCTTAAACTGCTAAAGTGCGGCCCGTTATTACTTAAGAGGATTGTTCCAATGGCGACTAACCGCTCCCAGCGTCTGCGCAAAAAACTGTGCGTTGATGAATTTCAAGAGCTGGGTTTCGAACTGAACCTGGATTTCAAGGAAGATCTGTCCGAAGAAGCCATTGATGCCTTCCTCGAGGCGTTCCTCAAAGAAGCCATGGAAGCCAACGGTCTGGGCTATGTCGGCGGTGATGACTACGGTCTGGTTTGCCTGATCAAGCGTGGCTCGGTCAGCGCAGAACAACGCGCCGCCGTTGAAGCCTGGCTCAAAGGCCGCACCGAGCTGACCAGCGTTGAAGTCAGCCCGCTGCTGGACGTCTGGTACCCGGAAAAGCCGATCAATCCGGTAGCATGATGTTCTGAAAAAAACGGCGACCCGAGGGTCGCCGTTTTTTTGCCCGCTTTTTGTAGGAGTTGGCTTGCCAGCGAAGCTTTGCCGGCCTCAAGCCTTGCGCCAATTCAGAATTACCAGCGTCACCACCCCCGCGACAATCCCCCAGAACGCCGAACCGATGGAAAACAGCGTCAGCCCCGATGCCGTGACCATGAAGGTGATCAGCGCCGCTTCACGCTCCTTCGCTTCGCTCATGGCGATGCTCAGGCCGTTGATGATCGAGCCGAACAACGCCAGGGCGGCAATCGACAGCACCAGTTCCTTGGGCAGTGCGGCAAACAAGGCTGCCAGCGTCGCGCCGAACACACCGGCAATGCCATAGAAAATCCCGCACCAGACCGCCGCCGTATAACGTTTATTGCGATCCTCATGGGCATGTGGCCCGGTACAGATCGCCGCGCTGATAGCCGCCAGGTTGATCCCGTGGGAACCGAAGGGCGCCAGCAACAACGAGGCGATGCCCGTGGTGGTGATCAGTGGCGAGGCCGGCACGTTGTAGCCGTCGGCGCGGAGTACGGCAATGCCCGGCATGTTTTGTGAAGTCATCGCGACCACGAACAACGGGATGCCGATGCTGATGGTTGCGGCGAGGGAGAAATGCGGCGTAGTCCAGACAGGGGTGGCCACTTCCAGGTGGAACGCGCTGAAGTCCAGCAGCCCCATCAAGCCGGACAAGGCCGTACCGATCAGCAAGGCGCCCAGTACGGCATAACGCGGCGACAGGCGCTTGACCACCAGGTAGGTCAAGAACATGCCCAGCACCAGCGCAGTGCGATGCTGGGCCGCAACGAAAATCTCGCTGCCGATCTTGAACAGGATCCCCGCCAGCAATGCCGCCGCCAGGGACGCCGGAATCTTTTTCACCAGGCGTTCGAAACTGCCGGTCAACCCGCAAATCGTCACCAATACTGCGCAGGTAATATAGGCGCCGATGGCTTCGCCGTAGGTCACGCCCCCCAGGCTGGTGATCAGCAAGGCCGCGCCCGGGGTGGACCAGGCAATGGTGATGGGGGTGCGATAGCGCAGGGACAGGCCAATCGAGCACACCGCCATGCCGATGGAAATGGCCCATATCCACGACGAAATCTGCCCGCTGGACAGACCTGCCGCTTGCCCGGCCTGGAACATCAGCACCAGGGAACTGGTGTACCCGGTCATCATGGCGATGAACCCGGCGACGATGGCTGAGGGTGATGTGTCGGCCAATGGGCGCAGTTGGGTATGCGTGGCGTCGTTCATGACGGCGGTGTTCCTTTTACGTATGAAGATGTCCGTTGTAACACTGGCCCCCTGTGGGAGCGGGCTTGCTCGCGAATGCGGTGTTTCAGCTACATTAATGTCTGCTGACACACCCTCTTCGCGAGCAAGCCCGCTCCCACAGGGATTGCGTACAAAGGCGGATTCTGCGAACAAGCCTAAACTCAAACGTAATGGATCGTTGCGATACAGCGGATGTGACAAACAGCCGTACAGTCGTGTTGCCACTAACCATTGTGTACAATCGCAGTGATTTTTACGCGATACTTGCCAGCGACCCACTGTGCCGTATTACAGTCACCGTCAATTCGCCGCAGTTCTCCCGACTCGAGTGCCCATGAACGAACAGTTGCAACCCCTAAAGAAACAGCCGCGAGCAGGCAAAGCCGGCCGCAGCGGAACCCAGGACGATATTGTCTACGCGCATATCTTCGAGGCCATCCTCGAACAGCGCCTGGCGCCCGGCACCAAGTTGAGCGAAGAAGCGCTGGGGGAGATTTTCGGGGTCAGCCGCACCATCATTCGCCGCGCGCTGTCGCGCCTGGCCCATGAAAGCGTGGTGTTGCTGCGCCCGAATCGCGGCGCCGTGGTTGCCAGCCCGAGCGTCGAAGAGGCGCGCCAGGTGTTCATGGCCCGGCGTCTGGTGGAACGGGCGATCACCGAGCTTGCGGTCGAGCACGCCACTGCCGAACAAATTGCCGAGTTGCGGCAGATGGTCAACGACGAGCGCGACAGTTTTTCCCGTGGGGACCGTGGCGCCGGCATCCGCCTGTCGGGCGAATTTCACCTGAAACTGGCCGAAGCGGCGAAAAATGCCCCGCTGATCAGCTTCCAGCGCAGCCTGGTGTCCCAGACTTCGCTGATCATTGCCCAGTACGAAAGCGGCAACCGTTCCCACTGCTCCTACGACGAGCACACCCAGTTGATCGACGCCATTGAAAAGCGCGACGCGGAACTGGCGGTGAACCTGATGATGCATCACATGGATCACATCGACAGCAAACTCAACCTGGATGAGGAAAGTGCGTCGGATGATCTGCACGCGGTGTTCTCGCATTTGCTGCAGACCAAGAAGCCAGGGCGGTCGCCGGCGAAAATCTGATGGACCGCACCGCCTGATTCGCGAGCAAGCCCGCTCCCACAGGGGGGTTGTGAACGGCACACATCAAATGTGCGAGCGGACTTGGTCGCGAATCAGGACGCAAAGACACAAAAATCCCCCGGAATCTAACGATTGCGGGGGATTTTTTATGCCCGGCGAAAACTCAGCGCTGATGCACCAGGTTCCCCGCCGCATAAGTCTGCAACACCGTCCGGTCATCCCCCAGCGTCATCAGCACAAACAACGTCTCGGCGATGTTATTGGCCTGCTGCAGGCGATAGCTCAGTAGCGGCGTGGCGTTGTAGTCCAGCACCAGGAAGTCGGCGTCGGTGCCCGGCTGCAGGTTGCCGATCTTGTCTTCCAGGCGCAGCGCACGTGCGCCGCCGAGGGTGGCCAGGTACAGCGACTTGAACGGGCTCAGGCGCGCACCTTGCAGTTGCATGACCTTGTAGGCTTCGTTGAGGGTTTGCAGCAGGGAGAAACTGGTGCCGCCACCGACATCGGTGCCGATGCCGACATTGAGCTTGTGCTTCTCGGCCATCGGCAGGTTGAACAGGCCGCTGCCGAGGAAGAAGTTCGAAGTCGGGCAGAACGAGATGGCCGAACCGGTTTCTGCCAGTCGCGCGCACTCGTCGTCGCACAAGTGCACGCCATGGGCGAACACCGAGCGCTCGCCGAGCAGCTGGTAGTGATCGTAGACGTCGAGGTAGCCCTTGCGCTCCGGGAAGAGTGCCTTGACCCACTCGATTTCCTTGAGGTTCTCGCTGATGTGGGTCTGCATGTACAGATCCGGGTATTCGGTCAGCAACTGACCGGCCAGGGTCAGCTGTTCCGGGGTGCTGGTCGGTGCAAAGCGCGGGGTGACCGCATAGTGCAGGCGGCCCTTGCCGTGCCAGCGCTCGATCAGCGCCTTGCTGTCCAGGTAGCTGGATTCGGCGGTGTCGGTCAGGTAGTCCGGGGCGTTGCGGTCCATCATGACCTTGCCGGCGATCATGCGCAGGTCCGACTGCTCGGCGGCTTCGAAGAACGAATTCACCGATTGTGGATGCACGCTGCCGAACACCAGCGCGGTGGTGGTGCCGTTGCGCAGCAGTTCCTTGATGAAGATGTCCGCGACCTGGTCGGCGTGGGCCTTGTCGGCGAATTGGCTTTCGCAGGGGAAGGTGTAAGTGTTGAGCCAGTCCAGCAGTTGCTCGCCATAGGCGCCGACCATGCCGGTTTGCGGCAGGTGGATGTGGGTGTCGATGAAGCCGGGGGTGATCAGCGCATCCTGGTAATGGTTGATCTCGATATCGGCCGGCAGGGTTGGCAACAGTTCACTGGCATGGCCGAGGGCGCTGATCTTGCCGTTATCGATCACCAGCAAGCCGTCCTCGAAATATTCGTACGAGGCTTCGATCCCGACTTCGGCAGGGTCGGCGATGCTGTGCAGAATGGCGGCGCGGTAGGCTTTGCGAGTCAGAGGCATGGTTGTTCTCTATTTATGAAGCTCATCAATTGGAAGCTTTCAATTTTGTCGCCTGACTGCGGCGTGAAACGGGCAGCAGCTTGGCAATCGGTTCGGCGCTGGAGGTTTGCTGGCCGAAATTGGCGTTATAGGTGGCGATGATTTCGCCGGCGATGGAGACGGCGATTTCCACAGGCAATTTGCCTTTGACTTCGCCGATGCCCATCGGACAGCGCATGCGTTGCACGACGCTGCTGTCGAAACCGCGGTCGCGCAGGCGGTGTTCGAACTTCACCCGTTTGGTCTTCGAGCCGATCAGGCCGAAGTAGGCGAAGTCGTTGCGCTTGAGGATCGCGGCGGTGAGCTCGAGGTCGAGCTGATGGTTGTGGGTCATGACGATGCAGTAGCTACCGACGGGCAGGTCGTCGATTTCGTCCACCGGTTCTTCGCTGACGATCTTGCGCACGCCGTGGGGGATCTGCTGCGGAAATTCGTCTTCGCGCGAGTCGATCCAGCGCACCCGGCAGGGCAGGCTGGCCAGCAGCGGCACCAGTGCGCGGCCGACGTGGCCGGCGCCGAACACGGCGATCTGCGCCTGGACCTGGCCCATCGGTTCGAACAGCAGCACGGTCGCGCCACCGCAGCACTGGCCCAGGCTGGCGCCGAGGCTGAAGCGTTCGAGATGGGTGTCCTGCTTGCCGCTGGCGAGCATCTCGCGGGCGATCTGCATGGCCTTGTATTCCAGGTGCCCGCCACCGATGGTGTCGAACGCTTGGTGGGCGCTGATGACCATCTTCGAACCGGCATTGCGCGGCGTCGAGCCGAGCTCTTCGATGATGGTCACCAACACACAGGGTTCGCCCTGGTTTTGCAGGTCGGCGAGGGCGTCGATCCAGTTGTACATAAACACCTCAACATCTCTGTTGTCTGTTCCGGCCTCTTCGCGAGCAGGCTCGCTCCCACAGGGAATGCATTCCAAATGTGGGAGCGAGCCTGCTCGCGAAGGCCGCACCTCGGTCTAGAGCGAAGCCAACTCGGTCTCAGCCTCGACAGCCTTCGCCGCCTTCAACTGGCGCATCTGCTCACAGCCCCACAACACCCGCTCCGGCGTCGCCGGTGCGTCGATTTTCGGTTGATGCTTGTAGTCGCCCAGACTGGCCACGGCATCCTTGATCGCGCACCACGCGGCGATGCCGAGCATGAACGGCGGCTCGCCCACGGCCTTGGAATGGAACACCGTGTCTTCCGGGTTCTTGCGGTTTTCCACCAGCTTGACCCGCAGGTCCAGCGGCATGTCGGCCACGGCCGGGATCTTGTAGCTGGCCGGGCCGTTGGTCATCAGCTTGCCCTTGTTGTTCCACACCAGCTCTTCCATGGTCAGCCAACCCATGCCCTGGATGAAACCGCCCTCGACCTGGCCGATGTCGATGGCCGGGTTCAGCGAGGCGCCGACGTCGTGGAGGATGTCGGTGCGCAGCATCTTGTACTCGCCGGTCAGGGTGTCGATGATCACCTCGCAGCAGGCGGCGCCGAAGGCGAAGTAATAGAACGGGCGCCCACGGGCCTGGCTGCGGTCGTAGTAGATTTTCGGGGTCTTGTAGAACCCGGTACTCGACAGCGACACCTGGGCGAAATACGCCTGCTGGATCAGCGCTTCGAAGGTCAGGATGTGATCGCGAACCCGCACATGGCCGTTATGGAACTCAACGTCTTCTTCGCTGACCTTGTACTGGCGAGCGGCAAATTCGACCAGGCGTTGCTTGATGGTCTCGGCGGCATTCTGCGCCGCCTTGCCGTTCAGGTCAGCGCCGCTGGACGCCGCGGTCGGCGAGGTATTTGGCACCTTGTCGGTGTTGGTCGCAGTGATCTGCACACGGTCCATTTCCACCTGGAACACCTCGGCCACCACCTGCGCGACCTTGGTGTTCAGGCCCTGGCCCATCTCGGTGCCGCCATGGTTCAGGTGGATGCTGCCGTCGGTGTAGACGTGCACCAGGGCGCCGGCCTGGTTGAGGAAGCTGGCGGTGAAGGAAATGCCGAATTTCACCGGGGTCAGCGCCAGGCCTTTTTTCAGGACCGGGCTGTTGGCGTTGTAGCGACGGATCGCTTCGCGGCGCTCGGCGTACTGGCTGCTGGCTTCCAGTTCGGCGGTCATCTCTTCGAGCATGTTGTGCTCGACGGTCTGGTAGTAGTGGGTGACGTTGCGCTCGGTCTTGCCGTAGTAGTTGGCCTTGCGCACCGCCAGCGGGTCGAGGGCCAGGTGCCGGGCGATGGCGTCCATCACTTCTTCGATGGCGACCATGCCTTGCGGGCCGCCGAAGCCACGGTAAGCGGTGTTCGAGGCGGTGTTGGTCTTGCAGCGGTGACCGTTGATGGTCGCGTCGCCCAGGTAATACGAGTTATCGGAGTGGAACATCGCCCGGTCGACGATCGACGCCGACAGGTCCGGCGAGCAGCCGCAGTTGCCGGCCAGATCCAGGGCGATGCCATGCAGGCGCCCGGTGCTGTCAAAGCCGACGTCGTACTCGACATAGAACGGATGACGCTTGCCGGTCATCAGCATGTCCTCGACCCGCGGCAGGCGCATCTTGGTCGGCTGGCCGGTGAGGTGCGCGATCACCGCGCACAGGCACGCCGGGCTCGCCGCCTGCGTCTCCTTGCCACCAAAACCGCCACCCATGCGGCGCATGTCGACAACGATCTTGTTCATCGACACGTCCAGCACTTCGGCCACCAGCTTCTGCACTTCAGTGGGGTTCTGGGTCGAGCAATAAACGATCATGCCGCCGTCTTCGGTGGGCATTACCGAGGAGATCTGGGTTTCCAGGTAGAAGTGTTCCTGGCCACCGATGTGCAGGGTGCCCTGGATGCGGTGCTCGGCGGTGGCCAGCGCCGTCGCCGAATCGCCGCGCTGATGGGTGTGGCTGTCGAGCACGAAGTGACGCTTGCGCAGGGCTTCGACCACGTCCAGCACTGGCTCCAGGTCTTCGTATTCGATGATCGCGGCCATCGCCGCCTTGCGCGCGGTTTCCAGGTCCTTCGCGGCGACGGCGAGCACCGGCTGGCCGACGAACTGTACGTCGTCGATGGCCAGCAGCGGGTCACCCGGTAGCAGCGGGCCGATGTCTTTCAGGCCCGGCACGTCTTCGTGGGTGATGGCGATGCGCACGCCTTCGAAGGCGTAGCACGGCTGGGTGTCGATGCTGATGATCCGCGCGTGGGCGCGGTCGGACAAGCGTGCATAAACGTGCAACTGGTTGGGAAATTCGAGGCGATCGTCGATGTACTGCGCTTCACCGGACACATGCTTGGCGGCGCTGTCATGCTTGACGCTGCGGCCGACACCGGTGGTCAGGTCCTTGGCGAACAGTTCAGCCAGTTCGGCCTGGGTCTTCTCTACGGCGTGATGGTTAGACATAAGCGGTCACCCGAGTCTCGATGTGCGGCGTTTGCAGTTCGATGAAGTATTTGCGCAGCAGGTTCTGTGCACTGAGCAGGCGATATTCCTTGCTGGCGCGGAAGTCCGACAGCGGCGTGAAATCGTCCGCCAGGGCGGCGCAGGCGCGTTCCACGGTGGCGTTGTTGAAGGGCGCACCGATCAACGCGGTTTCGCAACTGTTGGCGCGTTTTGGAATGGCCGCCATGCCACCGAAGGCCACGCGGGCATCGGCGATCACACCGTTTTCCAGGCGCAGGTTGAACGCGGCGCACACTGCAGAGATGTCATCGTCCAGGCGCTTGGACACCTTGTAGGCGCGGAACAGTTGCTCGACGCTGGCACGCGGCACGATGATCTTCTCGATGAACTCGCTTTCCTGGCGCGCGGTGACGCGGTAATCGATGAAGTAGTCTTCCAGGGCCAGGGTGCGGCGGGTATCGCCCTTGCACAGGACAATCTGTGCGCCCAGGGCAATCAGCAGCGGAGGTGAGTCGCCGATGGGCGAGGCGTTGCCGATATTGCCGCCCAGGGTGCCCTGGTTGCGGATCTGCAAGGAGGCGAAGCGCTGCAGCAGTTCGCCGAAGTCCGGGTACTCGGCCTTCAGGGCTTCGTAGCAGTCGGAGAGGGCGGTGGCGGCGCCGATTTCCAGGCGGTCGTCGAAGCGCTCGATGCGCTTCATCTCGGCGACGTTGCCGACGTAGATCATCACCGGCAGGGTGCGGTGGAACTGGGTCACTTCCAGCGCCAGGTCGGTGCCGCCGGCCAGCAGCCGGGCCTGTGGATAAGCGTCATAGAGGTCGGCCAGGTCGGCCACGGTCAAGGGCACCAGGCAGCGCTTGTCGCCACTGTTGAGTTCGCCGATGTCGGTGGGCGCGATAGCCTTGAGCCGGGCGATGGTCTGGGCTTCATTGGCATCGAACTGATCCGGTTGTTTACCGCAGCAGGACTGCTCGGCGGCTTCCAGGATCGGCCGGTAGCCGGTGCAGCGGCAGAGGTTGCCGGCCAGGGCCTCGTGGGCCTTGTGCTGATCCGGTGCGTCGCTGTTCTTTTGCAGGGCAAACAACGACATCACGAAACCCGGGGTGCAGAACCCGCATTGCGAGCCGTGGCACTCGACCATGGCCTTCTGCACGCTGTGCAATTCGCCCTTGTGCTTGAGGTCTTCAACGCTGATCAGTTGCTTGCCGTGCAGGGACGACACGAACGTCAGGCACGAGTTGAGACTGCGGTAGCGAATGTGTTCGCGGCCTGCGTCATCCGTCTGCAACTCGCCGACCACCACGGTGCATGCGCCGCAGTCACCGCTGGCGCAGCCTTCTTTGGTGCCGGGTTTGCCCACATGGTCGCGCAGATAATTGAGCACGGTCAGGTTCGGGTCCAGGGCGTGCTCGCTACGGAGTTCCTGGTTTAGTAAAAACTGGATCACGGAAGGCCTCGCAGACTCATTATTGTTGTTAACCGACATGAACCGAATTTAGCAGGTCTGACTTTCCGGTCAATGATTTTCTGACTTAAAGGTCAGGAAAATGCATTTTGTCGATTAACGCCGCTTTTCTTCATTATTGACCCTCGATCAATACCCTGCTTTTTGCTTGAATCGTGCCAAAACCAGCGGGCAGGCCCTGCGCCATGACGTATCAATTGCGCTACACTGCGCCGCTTGTACAAATCGAAGAGTTTGAAGGACAACCATGACGTTCAAGGCGCCGGACAGCCTCGCCGAGCAAATCGCGCATCACCTCGCCGAACGCATCATTCGCGGCGAGATGAAGCCCGGAGAGCGCATCCAGGAACAGAAGGTCACCCAGGCACTCGACGTCAGCCGCGGTTCGGTGCGCGAGGCCTTGCTGATTCTCGAGCGCCGGCACCTGATCGCCATCCTGCCGCGCCGTGGCGCCCACGTCACCGAACTCACCGCGCACAAGGTCAAGAGCCTGTGCACGCTGATGAGCGAGATGTACATCCTGCTCGCCAACGCCGTGGCCACCGGCTGGAAAGTCCAGGCCGACCTCGCGCCATTCGTGCAGATCCAGCAGCGCCTGACCGCCAGCTACGAGCGCCAGGACATCCATAGCTTCGTCGACGACAGTTTCAACGTGATGCGCGCCACGTATTCGTTCGCCAACAATCCGTACCTGCAGGAAACGGTCGAGAACCTGCAGCCGGCCATGAGCCGCGCGTATTTCCTCGCCCTCGACCAGCGCAAGGCCTCGATGAGCGAATACCTGGTGTTGTTCGAGCGCCTGCTCGCCGCCGTGATTGCCCGTGACTTTGCCCTGATCCGCGAAGTGCTGACCGCCTACGGCCAGCGCAGCTGCGATCTGGTGATCTCTGCCCTGACGGACGCATAAGCGTGCGGCTAAAGTGCATCAAGCTGGCGGGGTTCAAATCCTTCGTCGACCCGACCACGGTGAACTTCCCCAGCAACATGGCGGCGGTGGTCGGACCCAATGGTTGCGGCAAGTCAAACATCATCGACGCCGTGCGTTGGGTGATGGGCGAGAGTTCGGCGAAGAACCTGCGCGGCGAGTCGATGACCGACGTCATCTTCAACGGTTCGACCAGCCGTAAACCGGTGAGCCAGGCGAGCATCGAGCTGGTGTTCGATAACACCGACGGCACATTGCTCGGTGAATACGCCGCCTATGCGGAAATTTCCATTCGCCGCAAAGTCACCCGCGACAGCCAGACCACCTATTACCTCAACGGCACCAAATGCCGCCGGCGCGACATCACCGATATCTTCCTCGGCACCGGCCTCGGTCCGCGCAGCTACTCGATCATCGAGCAGGGGATGATTTCCAAGCTCATCGAGTCCAAGCCTGAAGACTTGCGCAACTTCATCGAAGAAGCGGCGGGGATCTCCAAGTACAAGGAACGTCGGCGCGAAACCGAAAACCGCATCCGCCGTACCCACGAAAACCTCGAGCGCCTGACCGACCTGCGCGAAGAGCTCGAACGCCAACTCGAACGCTTGCACCGCCAGGCCGAAGCGGCCAAGAAATATCAGGAATTAAAAGGCGAGGAGCGTCAGCTCAAGGCGCAACTGTCGGCCCTGCGCTGGCAGGACCTGAACGAACAGGTCGGCCAGCGCGAAGCAATCATCGGCACCCAGGAAATCAGTTTCGAGGCCCTGGTGGCCGAACAGCGCAACGCCGATGCCAGCATCGAGCGCCTGCGCGACGGCCATCACGACCTCTCCGAGCGCTTCAATCTGGTGCAGGGGCGCTTCTATTCGGTCGGCGGCGACATCGCCCGGGTCGAACAGAGCATCCAGCACGGGCAGCAGCGCTTGCGCCAGTTGCAGGACGACCTGAAAGAAGCTGAGCGCGCGCGCCTGGAGACCGAGTCGCACCTGGGCCACGACCGCACGCTGCTGCTGACCCTCGGCGAAGAACTGGACATGCTCACGCCGGAACAGGAAGTCACCAGCGCCGCCGCCGAAGAGGCCGCCGCCACGCTGGAAGAATCCGAAACCACCATGCACGCCTGGCAGGAGCAGTGGGACACCTTCAACCTGAGCGCTGCCGAGCCCCGGCGCCAGTCTGAAGTCCAGCAGTCGCGCATCCAGCAACTGGAAACCAGCCTGGAGCGCCTGGCCGATCGGCAGAAACGCTTGGGCGAGGAGCGCGCCTTGCTCTCGGCGGACCCGGAAGATGCGGCGATCATGGCGCTCAGCGAGCAGCTTGCCGAATCCGAGGCGACCCTCGAGGATTTGCAGACCAGTGAAGAAGCTCAGGTCGAAAAGCTCGAGCAACTGCGCCAGCAATTGCAGCACGCGCTGACGGCACAGCAACAGGCCCAGGGCGATCTGCAGCGGCTCAACGGTCGACTGGCTTCGCTCGAAGCCCTGCAGCAAGCCGCGCTCGATCCGGGCACCGGCACCGCCGAATGGCTGCGCGAGCAGCATCTGGCGGATCGCCCGCGCCTGGCCGAAGGGCTGAAGGTTGAAGCGGGTTGGGAACTGGCGGTGGAAACCGTTCTCGGCGCCGACCTGCAAGCGGTGCTGGTGGATGACTTCAACGACTTTGACCTGTCCAGCTTTGCCCAGGGCGACCTGCGCCTGCTCAGCCCGGCCAGCGATGGCCAGCGGGTGCCCGGCAGTCTGCTCGACAAGGTCGAGGCACAGATCGATCTGTCGCCGTGGCTGGGCCAGGTCAAGCCGGTCGAGAGCCTGGAGCAAGCGCTGGCCATGCGTGGCCAGTTGGCCGCGGGCCAGAGCTTGATCAGCCGCGACGGCTACTGGGTCGGTCGGCACTTCCTGCGGGTGCGCCGGGCCAGTGAAGCAGAAAGCGGCATGCTCGCCCGTGGCCAGGAAATCCAGAAACTGGGCCTGGAGCGCGAAGAGCGCGAGGCGGCGGTCGAGACCCTGGAAACCGAATTGCAGAACCTGCGGGCGCAACAGCGTCAGCAGGAAAACGGTCGCGAACACTTGCGTCGTTTGCTTCAAGACGAAGCCCGTCAGCAAGGCGAACTCAAGGCCCAGCTATCGGCCGGCAAAGCCAAGGCCGAGCAGTTGGCCCTGCGGCGCACCCGCCTTGACGAAGAAATCGAGGAATTGGGCGAGCAACGCGCCCAGGAGCACGAAAACATCGGCGAAGCGCGCCTGCAATTGCAGGAAGCCCTCGACGCCATGGCCCTGGATACCGAGCAGCGCGAACTGCTGCTGGCCCAGCGCGACAGCTTGCGCGAGCGGCTTGATCGGGTGCGCCAGGAGGCCCGCCAGCACAAGGATCACGCCCATCAACTGGCGGTGCGCCTGGGCTCGCTCAAGGCCCAGCACGATTCCACGCGCCAGGCCCTGGAACGCCTGGAAATGCAGGCCGAGCGCCTGACGGAAAAACGCGAGCAATTGAGCCTCAACCTGGAAGAGGGCGAGGCGCCGCTGGAAGAGTTGCGCCTGAAACTCGAAGAACTGCTCGACAAGCGCATGACCGTCGACGAAGAGCTCAAGACCGCGCAGATCGCCCTGGAAGATGCCGACCGCGAACTGCGTGAGGCCGAGAAACGCCGCAACCAGGCCGAACAACAGTCCCAGCTGATTCGCAGCCAGTTGGAAACACAGCGCATGGAATGGCAAGCCCTGACCGTGCGGCGCAAGGCGTTGCAGGACCAGTTGCTCGAAGACGGCTACGACTTGCACGGCGTGCTGGCCACGCTGACCGCCGAGGCCAGCGAGAAAGCCGCCGAGGAAGAACTCGAGCGCATCGCCGCGCGAATCCAGCGCCTGGGAGCGATCAACCTCGCGGCCATCGATGAGTACCAGCAACAATCGGAGCGTAAACGTTACCTGGACGCCCAGAACGACGATCTGGTCGAAGCGCTCGATACGCTCGAAAACGTGATTCGCAAGATCGACAAGGAAACCCGAAACCGTTTCAAAGATACCTTTGATCAGATCAATGGCGGTTTACAGGCACTTTTCCCAAAAGTTTTCGGTGGAGGCCGCGCCTATTTGGAACTGACGGGCGAAGATCTACTCGATACAGGGGTGACGATCATGGCGCAGCCGCCCGGAAAGAAGAACAGCACCATCCATTTGCTCTCCGGTGGCGAAAAAGCCCTGACCGCATTGGCCCTGGTTTTTGCGATCTTCAAGTTGAACCCGGCGCCGTTCTGCATGCTCGATGAAGTGGACGCGCCATTGGATGACGCTAACGTTGGACGCTATGCACGACTGGTCAAGGAGATGTCGCAGACGGTGCAGTTCATCTATATCACCCACAACAAGATCGCCATGGAAATGGCCGATCAACTGATGGGGGTGACGATGCACGAGCCGGGTTGCTCGCGTCTGGTGGCGGTGGATGTCGAGGAGGCCATGGCGATGGTGGATGCCTGAGGCGCGGCTTTCAGGGGGGATTTTTTTGCAGTGGGACTCAATTAGCCATGCCGACTTGCTGGCCAATCGACATATTCGCGGGACCAAGGTGCCAGACGGTGTAAAGTTGCCTTTGGTCGTGCTAGTTTAATGTCAATTTTTCGTATACGTGGGCAAAACGCCTGTCAGAACATAGAGTTGGCGCCACGTTTTAAAGCGGTTTACAGAATGTAAGCCCCTTATTTTTCAGCATTTTTTATAGAGGCACGGGATTACATGGAAATCGGTCTGCGCGAGTGGCTGATCGTCATCGGCATTATTGTCATTGCCGGTATTCTTTTTGATGGCTGGCGCCGTATGCGCGGCGGCAAGGGAAAACTGAAATTCCGTCTTGACCGGAGCCTGTCCAACCTGCCCGAAGAGGACACCAGCCCCGAGCTGTTGGGCCCGTCTCGCGTGCTGGATACGCACAAGGAACCGCAACTGGACGAGCACGACCTGCCGTCGGTGAGCATGCCCGCCCGTGAGTCCCGTGATTCGGGCTCCAAGCGCGGCAAGCGTGGCCATGGTGAGCCTTCCCAGGGCGACATGAACCTCAGCCTGGACCTGGATGGCGGCCCGAGCTTCAGCAGCCGTGACGACGATTTCCCGGATGACACCAAGCCCGCGCCATCGGTCAGCGACAAGGAACAGCCGCAAGCCGAAGAAGTGCTGGTCATCAGCGTGATCTGCCGCGATCCTGCCGGCTTCAAAGGCCCGGCACTGCTGCAGAACATTCTTGAAAGCGGCCTGCGTTTTGGTGAAATGGACATCTTCCACCGTCACGAAAGCATGGCGGGTAATGGCGAAGTGCTGTTCTCCATGGCCAACGCGGTCAAGCCTGGCGTCTTCGACCTGGACGACATCGACCACTTCAGCACCCCTGCGGTAAGCTTCTTCCTCGGCCTGCCAGGCCCGCGTCATCCGAAGCAGGCCTTCGACGTGATGGTGGCGGCAGCGCGTAAATTGTCGCAAGAGTTGAACGGCGAACTGAAGGACGACCAGCGCAGCGTACTGACCGCCCAGACGATCGAGCATTACCGTCAGCGCATCGTTGAGTTCGAACGTCGCGCACTGACCCAAAAACGTTAAAACAGCAGTGTGTGGCGACTTCCACACCCTGTAGGAGTCCGGCTTGCCGGCAAAGGCGATTTCAAATACGCCTTCGCCGGCAAGCCGGACTCCTACAATGATTTGTACAGCATCAACAAATTGAGCAGCCTCGGCTGCTCTTTTGCTTTATGAGAGACCACCCATGACTGCCGCCCAAGACCGCATTCTAGAGCTACGCGCCGAGCTGGATCAGCACAACTATCGCTATCACGTACTGGACGAGCCGAGCATCCCGGACGCCGAGTACGACCGGTTGTTCAAAGAGCTCAAGGCCCTCGAAGCGGCCCATCCCGACCTGGTCACCCGCGACTCGCCCACCCAGCGGGTCGGCAGCGCGGCGCTGTCGGCCTTCACCCAGGTGCGCCACGAAGTGCCGATGCTCAGCCTGGGCAACGCCTTCGAAGAAACCGACATGCGCGAGTTTGACCGTCGGGTGACCGAAGGCCTGGACCTGCCGGCCGGTGACCTGTTCGGCGCTGGCGCGGCGGTGGAATACAGCTGCGAACCCAAGCTCGATGGCCTGGCGGTCAGCCTGCTTTACCAGGACGGTATGTTGGTGCGCGGTGCCACCCGCGGCGACGGCACCACCGGTGAAGACATCAGCGTCAACGTGCGCACCGTACGCAACATCCCACTCAAGTTGCACGGCAGCGGCTGGCCGGCGACCCTGGAAGTGCGCGGCGAAGTGTTCATGTCCAAGGCCGGTTTCGAGCGGCTCAACGCCACGCAACTGGAAGTCGGCGGCAAGACTTTCGCCAACCCGCGTAACGCCGCGGCCGGCAGCCTGCGCCAGCTGGATTCGAAGATCACCGCCAACCGTCCGCTGGAGTTCTGCTGCTACGGCATCGGCCAAGTGTCTGCGGACATCGCCGATACCCACATCGGCAACCTGCAGCAGCTCAAGGCTTGGGGCATGCCCATCAGCCATGAGCTGAAACTGGCGAAGGGCATTGATGAGTGCCTGGATTACTACCGCGACATCGGCGAACGCCGCAACGCGTTGCCCTATGAAATCGACGGCGTGGTGTTCAAGGTCAACAACATCGCCTCCCAGCGTGAACTGGGCTTCCGCGCCCGCGAACCGCGCTGGGCCATCGCCCATAAATTCCCTGCCATGGAAGAACTCACCGAGTTGCTCGACGTCGAGTTCCAGGTCGGTCGCACCGGCGCGGTGACGCCGGTGGCGCGCCTGAGGCCGGTCAAGGTCGCCGGTGTCACCGTGGCCAACGCAACGCTGCACAACATGGACGAAGTGGCACGCCTGGGCTTGATGATCGGCGACACAGTGATCATCCGCCGCGCGGGCGATGTGATTCCGCAAGTGGTGCAAGTGGTCACCGAACGTCGCCCGGAAGACGCCCGGCCGGTGCAGATCCCGCAGCAGTGCCCGGTGTGCGGCTCCCACGTCGAGCGTACCCAGCTGGTCAAACGCAGCAAGGGCCGCGAGACCGTCAGCGAAGGCGCGGTGTATCGCTGCGTCGGGCGCCTGGCCTGTGGTGCGCAGCTCAAGCAGGCGATCATTCACTTCGTCTCCCGCCGGGCCATGGACATCGAAGGGCTGGGCGACAAGAGCGTCGAACAACTGGTCGATGAAGGCCTGGTCAGTTCACCGGCCGACCTGTACACCCTGAAGTTCGAAGACATCGTCGACCTTGAAGGTTTTGCCGAACTGTCGAGCAACAAACTGCTCAGCGCCATCGCCGACAGCAAGAAACCGGGCCTGGCACGCTTCATCTATGCCCTGGGCATTCCCGATGTTGGTGAAGAAACGGCCAAGGTGCTGGCGCGTTCCCTGGGTTCGCTGGAGCGGGTGCAGCAGGCCTTGCCGCAAGTGCTGACCTACCTGCCGGACGTCGGCTTGGAAGTGGCGCACGAGATTCACAGCTTCTTCGAAGACGCGCACAACCAGCAGGTGATTGCCGAGTTGCTCAAGCACGGTCTGCAGATTCAGGACCAGGGCGAGCTGGGCGCCGAGTTTGCCGCCAGCACTACGCTGGGCGGTTTCCTCGACAAGCTGCACATTCCATCGGTGGGGCCGGGCGGGGCGCAGAAACTGGCTGACAAGTTCGGTTCGCTGCAAGCGGTGATCAGCGCCGACTGGCTGGACATGCGCCAGGCCTTGCCCGAGAAGCAGGCCACCTCGGTTCGCGAGTTTTTCGCCGTCGAGGCCAATCGCCAACTGGCCCAGGACGCCGAGAAGCAACTGGCCGATTTCGGCATGCACTGGCAGAGCGAGAAGAAAGTCGTCGAAGGCCTGCCGCTGGCCGGCCAGACCTGGGTGCTCACCGGTTCGCTGGAACTGATGAGCCGCGATGTGGCCAAGGACAAACTCGAAAGCCTGGGCGCCAAAGTGGCCGGCTCCGTATCGGCCAAGACCCACTGCGTGGTCGCAGGGCCGGGGGCGGGGTCGAAGTTGACCAAGGCCAATGAGCTGGGCTTGAAAGTGCTGGATGAAGAAGCATTCGTCGAGTTCCTGAGCAAACAAGGCATAACCGTATAACGCCATTCGCCGGCAGCCATCCCCTACAGAACCCCACAACCCTGTAGGAGCTGGCTTGCCAGCGAAGACGGCAGCAGCCCCACCAAAAAGCGCATAACCCACCCCCATCCCCTTGTAGGAGCTGGCTTGCCAGCGAAGACGGCAGCAGCCCCACCCAAAAAGCGCATGATCCACCCCCATCCCCTGTAGGAGCTGGCTTGCCAGCGAAGACGGCAGCAGCCCCACCCAAAAAGCGCATGATCCACCCCCATCCCCCTGTAGCTGGCTTGCCAGCGAAGGCGATCTCCACCCCACCACAAGAAACCGGGAACGATCACCCCCCATCAATGATCTAGTCTTGGCAAGCCCCCAGGGAGAGATCGCTCATGTACCGCTTCTTCGAACAGCTCACTTCGCGCATCGCCGCCCCCTTCATGGGCGAAAGCTCGCGCAACAGCAAGATCTGGCCCTGTCGTTGCGGGCAGTCGCTGTTCTTTCGCAACAGCCAGTGCCTGGCGTGTTCCGCAGCCCTGGGCTATCAACCCGAGCAGAGTCGCCTGTCCTCGCTGCAACCGGGCGTGCAACCCGACACCTGGCTGCTCGATCCCGACCCTGGTGCCGGCGTGTTCCGTCGCTGCGCCAACCTCGATTCCCCAGCCGCCTGCAATTGGCTGCTAGCGGCAAACCACCACGATGCCCTATGCATCGCCTGCAGCCTGAACCGTACCATCCCCGATTTATCCATCGCCGAAAACCACGAGCGCTGGCGCAAGGTGGAAACCGCCAAGCGTCGCCTGATCGCGCAGCTGCTCAGCCTTGGATTGCAAGTCATCCCGAAAACCCTGGATGAAGAAACCGGCCTGGCCTTTGACGTCATCGGCGTCGACCTCGAAGGCAAGGCACCCACCACCGGCCACGCCAACGGCCTGATCACCCTCGACATCAAGGAAGCCGACGACGCTCACCGCGAACAGGTGCGAGTGCAGATGCACGAACCCTATCGCACCTTGCTCGGGCATTTCCGTCACGAAGTCGGGCATTATTATTGGGACCGCCTGATTGCCAACAGCGATTGGCTGCAACCCTTTCGCGACTTGTTCGGCGATGAACGCGCCAGCTACGCCGACGCCCTGGAACGGCATTACCAGCAAGGCGCGCCGCTCGACTGGCAGCAGCAGTACGTCAGCGCCTACGCCACCATGCACCCTTGGGAAGACTGGGCGGAAACCTGGGCTCACTACCTGCACATGATGGACGCCGTCGACACCGCGCTCGGCTTTGGCATGAGCGCGCGGGAAATGGACTTCGACTACCAGCCGTTTCCCTCCAGCACCCTTTACGATCCGCAGCACCCCGGCGGCGCTGCCTTCCTGTCATTCGTCAATGCGTGGATCGAACTGGCCGGCATGCTCAATGAGCTGTCGCGCAGCATGGGCCAGCCGGATTTCTACCCCTTCGTGCTACCACCCGCGGTGATCGCCAAGCTGCACTTCATTCACCTGGTGATCCAGCGCGAGGGCGGCCGGGCGGATGAAGTACTGGCACAATAGTTGTGCATGATGGCAATTCAGTTTCAATTAAGTTCGTTTCGCTAAGGTAGCCTCCGTAAGCAACACATAAAAAATACGGAGACACCCATGAGATCCTTTACTGCCCTGTTCCTCGCATCGCTCATCGGCCTGACCGCCAACCTCGCCCAGGCGCGTGACCTGGGGCCCGACGAAGCCCTGAGGCTGCGCGACGCTGGTACCATTGTGTCTTTCGAGAAGCTCAATGCCACTGCGCTGGCCAAGCACCCAGGCTCCACCGTCACCGAAACCGAACTGGAAGAAGAGTACGGCAAGTACATCTACCAGATTGAACTGCGCGACCCGCAGGGCATCGAGTGGGACCTGGAGCTGGACGCGGTCAGCGGGCAGATTCTCAAGGATCATCAGGACAGGTAATGACGCTGCAATCCTTTTCCCATCGACGCGCCAGCGGCCGCCTGGCCCTGGTGCTGCTGGTTTTCTGCTCGGTGGCCATGGCTCGCGACCTCGACCAGGACGAGGCCCTGCGCCTGCGCCAACAGGGCGTGATCCTGCCGCTCGAGCAGCTGCTGCAACAAGCGCTGGATCGTTATCCGGGGGCCAAGCTGCTGGAAGCCGAGCTCGAAGAAAAACACGACGTCTACATTTATGAAGTCGAATTGCTGACCAGCGAAGGGGTGGTCCGCGAGCTGGACATCGACGCCACCACCGGCCGTTTACTCAAAGACAAGGAAGATTGACCCATGCGTTTGCTCCTGGTGGAAGACCACGTGCCGCTGGCCGACGAACTGCTGGCCGGCCTCAATCGGCAAGGCTACGCCGTGGACTGGCTGGCTGACGGCCGCGATGCAGTGCACCAGGGCAGCACCGAACCCTACGACCTGATCATCCTCGACCTCGGCCTGCCGGGGCTGCCCGGGCTAGACGTGTTGGCGCAGTGGCGCGCCGCTGGCCTGGCGACACCTGTGCTGATCCTCACCGCCCGTGGTTCCTGGGCCGAGCGCATCGAAGGCCTCAAGGCCGGCGCCGACGACTACCTGACCAAGCCTTTCCATCCCGAAGAACTGCAACTGCGCATCCAGGCCCTGTTGCGCCGCTCCCACGGCCAGGTCAATCAACCGACCCTGAAAGCCGCCGGCCTGCAATTGGATGAGGGGCGCCAGTGCGTGACCCGCGACGGCGCCGACATCCAGCTCACGGCCGCCGAGTTTCGCCTGTTGCGTTACTTCATGCTGCACCCGGAACAGATCCTCTCCAAAAGCCACCTGGCCGAACACCTCTACGACGGTGAAACCGAGCGCGATTCCAATGTGTTGGAAGTCCACGTCAATCACCTGCGGCGCAAACTCGGGCGCGACGTGATCGAAACCCGTCGCGGTCAGGGTTACCTGCTGGGTGGGCAAGCCCGGTGAGGTCGATCCAGCGCCGGTTGAGCCTGGGCCTGATCAGCGTGATGGTGATCGTCGGCCTGGTGTTGGCGCAAACCAGCCTGTGGCTGTTCGAAGTGGGATTGCAGCGCTACCTCGAAGCCGGCTTGCGCAACGACAGCGAAAACCTGCTGGTGGCGCTGGTGCGCGGCCCCCAGGGTTTGCAACTGGATGAGCGGCTGCTGTCGCCGGCGTATCAGCGACCGTTTTCCGGCCACTATTTTCGCATCGACTTTGCCGACAGCCATTGGCGTTCCCGTTCACTCTGGGACCAGGAACTGCCACGCCTCGAACGCCCGGGCCTGGAGAGCAACCTGCAACTGGGCCCGGAAGGCCAGCAGCTGCTGGTGCTGCGTTCGGACTATCGACGCCTGGGGCAGTCGATCTCCATCAGCGTGGCCCAGGACTACACACCGGTGCGCGAGAGCTTCCAGCGCATGCAGCAAATCGGCCTCGGCCTGGGACTGGCGGGCCTGCTGCTGATCCTGCTGCTGCAACGTCTCACCGTGCGCCGCGCCCTGCGCCCGCTGGAAAAGGCCCGGGAACAGATCGCCCAACTGCAACAGGGCCAGCGCTCGCAACTCGACGACCAGGTGCCGATCGAGCTGGAACCGCTGGTGACCCAGATCAACCATTTGCTGGCCCACACCGAAGACAGCCTCAAGCGCTCGCGCAATGCCCTGGGCAACCTCGGCCACGCCCTGAAAACCCCATTGGCGGTGTTGTTGAGCCTGGCCTCCAGCGAGCAACTCGACGCCCACCCGCAACTGCGCCAGGTGCTCAAGGATCAACTGGAACAGGTCCGCCTGCGACTCAACCGCGAACTCAACCGCGCCCGCCTGGCCGGCGACGCATTGCCCGGGGCCTTGTTCGATTGCGATGCCGAACTGCCGGGATTGCTCGCCACCCTGAACATGATTCACGGCGACCACCTGCACCTCAGCTACATCGCGCCCACCGGCCTGCAATTGCCCTGGGACCGCGAGGACCTGCTGGAACTGCTCGGCAACCTGCTGGACAACGCCTGCAAATGGGCGGACGCCGAAGTTCGCCTGAGCGTGGTCGAAACCGCACAAGCCTTTGAGCTAAGCGTGGAAGACGACGGTCCGGGCATTCCCCAGGACCAGCGCGATCAGGTGTTCAGCCGCGGCACCCGCCTGGATGAACAGACCGACGGCCACGGCCTGGGCCTGGGCATCGTGCGCGACATCGTCGACAGCTGGGGCGGGCAGCTACTGCTGCAAGAAAGCGAGTGGGGCGGCTTGAAAGTGACCATCGATTTGCCCAAACGCTGAGACAACGGGGCGATCAACGCCCCTCGAGCAAGCCGGCCGCCTGATCCAGCAACGCCAGCGGATCTTTCGCCTTGTGGATATCCACCGACAGCAACTGGCGAAACTTGCGCGCCCCCGGAAACCCGGTGCCCAGCCCCAGCACATGACGAGTGATATGGTGCATGGCGCCACCAGCGTCCAGGTGCGCGGCGATATAAGGCCGCAACTGCGCCAACGCCTCGGCGCGCGTGATCACCGGCGCGGTGCTGCCAAACAACTGCTGATCCACCTCGGCCATCACATAGGGGTTGTGATAAGCCTCACGCCCGAGCATCACACCATCGAACGTCTGCAAATGCTCGTGACAGGCTTCCAGAGTCTTGATCCCGCCGTTGAGAATAATCTCCAGCTCAGGGAAATCCGCCTTCAACCGCGCAGCCACGTCATAACGCAGCGGCGGAATATCGCGATTCTCCTTCGGCGACAACCCCTCCAGAATCGCAATCCGCGCATGCACGGTAAAACTGGTGCAACCGGCATCACGCACCGTGCCCACGAAACCGCACAACTCTTCATAGCTGTCACGCCCATTGATCCCGATCCGATGCTTCACCGTCACCGGAATCGACACCGCATCGCGCATCGCCTTCACACAATCGGCCACCAACTGCGGATGCCCCATCAGGCACGCCCCGATCATATTGTTCTGCACCCGGTCACTCGGGCAGCCCACATTCAGATTCACCTCATCGTACCCATGCTCCTGCGCCATCCGAGCACAAGCCGCCAAGTCCAACGGCACACTGCCACCCAACTGCAACGCCAACGGATGCTCGGCCTCGTTGTGCCGCAGGAACCGCTCGTGATCGCCGTTGAGCAAGGCACCGGTGGTGACCATTTCGGTGTAGAGCAGCGCGTGCTTGGAGAGCAGGCGCAGGAAGAAACGGCAGTGACGGTCGGTCCAGTCCATCATCGGGGCGACGGAGAAACGGCGGGAGAGCGGGGCGGGTGTGGCGTTGGATACGGACATGGGGGATCTGGAATCGGTGAGGCTGGGAGGTGGGGGAGTTTATCAGGATTGGGGGTTTGGTGAGTCTTGCGCTTTCTGACAACCATCGGAAACGCCGTAATCAATTACGTTTTCAACGGCAGTTGAGCGCGTGTTTAAAAACACTCAGTGATACTTCACGCTGACTACGGATGAACAGGAGGTGTTGGGAAGACGAAGTCCTCTACCTTCACCACTTGGTGCGGGGGCGTTGTCGAGTGTGAAAGACACCGAGGATTTGAAGGCGATCGCCGCGCACGCGATAAGGAATTAGATAGGACCAGTTTGGTACTGCCCATTCGCGCGTCTGTTTGACTCGCCCTTCACGGCCCATGGCCGGAAACTGAGCCAATTTATCTACACTGGCGAAAATTGCATCGGAAAAGTCGTCAGCGGCCTTGGGATTTTCAAGAGCAATATAGTTGGCTTCGTCTTCCAGGTTTTTGAGTGCTTTTTCCAGCCACTCAACCCGCATTCCGACTCCAGCGCCGAGCGCGCATCGCCGCCACTTGGTCTTCGCTGGCGAAATTGCCTTCGTCAGCTTCCTTTACCGCCAATTCGATCTGTGCGGTCAAGGTCCTTTCGTGCTCGATATAGTCGCGCAGAACATCCATCGCCAGGTAGCTTGCAGTTTGGCCGTTTGTCTTGGCCAGTTCGACGAGAGAATTCGACAGGTCTTCCGGCAGGTCCAGGGATATCCCAGTCATGGCAGCCTCGATGTTGGACGTTTGTCGGGCATCTTACACCGTCAGGTGCCCGCTTGAATCAACAGGCTGTCGCGAGGTGTGTCTCGACATAAATCATTGTCTTTTCTGCACAGATTTGGCCGGTTGCTGGAGATGATAGAGGCTCAAAGGAGCGCTGGCTAAACAAGGTCATCTTCATCGTCTCGCAGGTGGCGATACCAACCATACAACGCCAACGCAAGGGTGGCGAAGATGATGACTATGAGGAGGATGACTATGTAACGCATTTTACTCAGTGCCTTCGGCGTGAGTGTCTGGTTGAAATGCGTCCTTGCCGGTGAGCGAATGTAAGCTCCCGGAAAACAGCTGTCTTTAATACATAAGTCTGGGAGAGGGGGCAGGTTTGACGGACGTCGGGAGAGTTGTGCGCAAAACCACCGGTCCTGAACGAACCCTGTCACTCATTCAGGTTTCATTATAGGCGATGGGTCAGCGGCCTAGGATGGAGGCGTCAGCTCAAACCGTCATGCCTCCCCACAGGAATCTGAAAAATGATCTCAACCCAAATCAAAGTCGCGCTAATCGCCAGCGCTTTGCTGTTGAGCGCCTGTTCGGGGACGAGTACCCACAGCTGTTATTCCGAAGACTGCCAGCCGTCTGCGGGCTTTACCCCCAGCCACAGCAACACCCCCGGCAAACTGAATTTCCAGGGCAGTGCGCTTGGCAGCAGTTTCAGCGAATACAGCTCAGGTTTGCTGCAGGGCGACTGATTCGTCGCGAATTTCAGAATGGCTTTATTGATCCAACGATCAAGCCTCAACGCTGGGCAAACGTATCCGCCCGACTCCCCGACACCTTCCGGCAATGCACCAGCGCATCGCGAATCATGAAGTTCACCAGTGTCGGTGACACCCCCAACTCCTTGGCAATGTCCTTCTGCGGCACGCCATGCAAGCGGTACATCTCGAAGGCATAACGCGTGCGGCTTGGCAGTTCGGTCAGGGCGTCGGCGATGTTTTCCAGGGTGGAGAAGTTGATGTGCGAGGTTTCTGGTGAGGCGCCCTGGATGACCACGTTGAGGCCTTCTTCTTCAGGGCCGGAGTATTTCTGCTCCAGGGCCTGCTTGCGGTAGTGGTCGATCGCCAGGTTGCGCACGATCTGGAACAGGTAGCTGAGCTGCGCCTTGAACGAGGAGGTGATGTTCGGCGCCGATTGCAGGCGGAAGAACGCGTCCTGGACCACATCTTCAGCGCGCGAGCGGCAGCCGGTGATGCGCGCTGCAATCTTGACCAGTATCAGTCGATTGTCGACGAATGCCTGAAGTAGCGGCGATTCGCACCTGCTTGTGGACGCTTGTTCCGTCATGGAGATCACCTTGCTGCCAATAGGTTAGTGGGACGACAAGAAGGCCGGGGCCGCCCTACACATCGAGCGACAAATTAGGTTGAATGATAATGATTGTCAATTGAGAAAGAGAACTAATGCTCCTCAAAGGTGCAGAGTGAGAACTGCGACACGCTGTCGCGCCTTGGCCTGGTTGATGCGCAGGGCAGTCGACTAATTATTTGCGCAGGTCATCCGTTCTCATTGGTGAATGGCTTCGGGCTGCAGCCCCGGATACCACAGCATTGCCAATGCCTTGCGCGGTCGGCGAAGACCGCGTCCTGCATGCCCCCCAATGGGGCGTGACGTTACGACACCGATTCCAATTGCAAGCCGAATTCAGGCAGGAAACCTCATGACCGACGCGTTCGAACTCCCCAGCACTCTGGTCCAAGCCCTCCAGCGCCGCGCGGTCCTGACGCCGGATCGAGTGGCCTTGCGTTTTCTCGCCGAAACCCAGGACCAGGCTGTGGTGCTCAGTTATCGCGAGCTGGATCAGCGGGCGCGGACCATTGCCGGCGCGTTGCAGGCCGAGGCCGGTTTTGGCGATCGCGCGGTGCTGCTGTTTCCCAGTGGTCCTGATTACGTCGCGGCGTTTTTCGGATGCCTGTATGCCGGGGTGATCGCGGTGCCGGCCTATCCGCCGGAATCGGCGCGCCGGCATCACCAGGAACGCCTGTTGTCGATCATCGGCGATGCGCAGCCGCGCCTGCTGCTGACCAGCGACGGCCTGCGCGATTCGCTGTCGCAAATCGAAGGCGCGCCGCCGCTATTGTGTGTCGATACCCTCGACAGCACCCACGCCGAACGCTGGGTCGCGCCGAACCTGGCAGGCGATGACATCGCCTTCCTGCAATACACCTCCGGTTCCACGGCATTGCCTAAAGGCGTGCAGGTCGGCCACGGCAACCTGGTGGCGAATGAATTGCTGATCCGCCACGGTTTCGGCATCGACCTGAACCCCGACGACGTGATCGTCAGCTGGCTGCCGCTGTACCACGACATGGGCCTGATCGGCGGTCTGTTGCAGCCGATTTTCAGCGGCGTGCCGTGCGTGTTGATGTCGCCGGCGTACTTCCTCGGCCGGCCGTTGCGCTGGCTCGAAGCGATCAGTGAATACGGCGGCACCATCAGCGGCGGGCCGGATTTTGCCTATCGCCTGTGCAGCGAGCGGATCAGTGAGTCGGCTCTGGAGCGCCTCGACCTGAGCGGCTGGCGCGTGGCCTATTCCGGGTCAGAACCGATTCGCCTCGACACCCTGGAACGCTTCGCCGAGAAGTTCGCCAGCTGCGGTTTCAGCGCAGACAGTTTCATGGCCTCCTACGGTCTGGCGGAAGCCACGCTGTTTGTTGCCGGTACCCCGCGCGGCCAAGGCATCGGCAATCTGCGGGTGGACGACACGGCCCTGGCGCAAAACCGTGCCGAAGCCGGCGAGGGCAGCGCGATCATGAGCTGCGGCATCAGCCAGCCGGAGCACGCGGTATTGATCATCGACCCGGCGTCGCTTGGCGAGCTGCTGGACAACGCGGTTGGTGAAGTCTGGGCCAGCGGCCCGAGCATCGCCCACGGCTACTGGCGCAACCCCGAGGCCTCGGCCAAGACCTTCGTTCAGCACGCCGGTAAAACATGGCTGCGCACCGGTGACCTGGGCTTCATGCGCGACGGCGAGCTGTTCATCACCGGGCGCCTGAAAGACATGTTGATCGTGCGCGGGCACAACCTTTATCCACAGGACATCGAGCAGACCGTCGAGCGTGAAGTGGAGGTGGTGCGCAAGGGGCGCGTCGCGGCCTTTGCGGTGAATATCGACGGTCAGGAAGGCATCGGTATTGCCGCGGAAATCAGCCGCAGCGTGCAGAAAATCCTGCCGCCCGACGCCTTGATCAAGGCCATCCGCCAGGCCGTGGCCGAGGCCTATCAGCAAGCGCCGAGCGTGGTGGTGCTGCTCAATCCGGGCGCCTTGCCCAAGACTTCCAGCGGCAAATTGCAACGCTCGGCGTGCCGCAATCGCCTTGCCGATGGCAGCCTCGACAGTTACGCGCTGTTCCCTTCGGCTGCCAGCGAAAGCGCAGGCAACAGCGAAGCCGGCTCGGAGTTACAAAGCCTGATTGGCCAGATCTGGTGCGAGCAATTGCAGGTCCAGCAGGTGGCTGCCGACGATCACTTCTTCCTGCTTGGCGGCAACTCCATTGCGGCCACGCAAGTGGTGGCGCGCCTGCGCGAACAACTCGGCCTGGAGCTCAACCTGCGCCTGCTGTTCGAAGCGCCGACCCTGGGTGCGTTCGCCGAAGCGGTGGCCCGGCAACAGCAGGACGGTGGCCTCGCCCAAGGTGCGATCAGCACCCTGTCGCGCGCCGAGGCCATGCCGCAATCCCTGGCGCAAAATCGCCTGTGGATCACCTGGCAACTCGATCCGCAGAGCAGCGCCTACAACATTCCCGGTGCCTTGCGCCTGCGTGGCGAACTCGACGAAGACGCGCTGCGCAGCAGTTTCCAGCAGTTGATCGAGCGCCACGAATCCCTGCGCACGCGCTTCTTCGAGCGTGACGGTGTGGCGTTGCAGCAGGTCGATGTTGCGGCTCAATTCAATCTGCAACGCATCGACATCAGCGATCTGCCGATGACCGAACGTGAAGCCCGGGCCCGACAAATCCGCGAGGACGAAGCGCGCACCCAGTTCGACCTGGAGAAAGGTCCGTTGCTCTGGGTGACGCTGGTGCGCCTCGACGACGAAGATCACCAGCTGCTGGTGACGATGCACCACATCATCGCTGACGGCTGGTCGATGAATGTATTGATCGACGAATTTTCCCGGCTGTACGCGGCGGCAACCCAAGGGCAACAGGCCACGCTCGCGCCGCTGCCGACCCAGTACGCCGACTACGGCAGCTGGCAGCGCCAATGGCTGGCGCAAGGGGAGGGCGAGCGCCAACTGGCTTACTGGAAGGCGCAGTTGGGCGATGAGCATCCGACTCTCAGCCTGGCCACCGACCACCCGCGCTCGGCGCAACAGTTGCACAGTGCCGCGCGCCACAGCGTGCGCCTGGACGCGACGCTTTGCGATGCGATTCGCCGCACCGCCCAGGCCCACGAAGCCACGCCGTACATGCTGTTGCTCGCCGCGTTCCAGTCCTTGTTGCATCGCTACAGCGGTCAGCGCGACATCCGCGTCGGCGTGCCGAATGCCAACCGTCCGCGCCTGGAAACCCAAGGCCTGATCGGCTTCTTCATCAACACCCAGGTGCTGCGCGCCGAGGTGGATTCGCGTCTGCCATTCGTTGAGCTGCTGGCGCAAACCCGCCAGGCCGCTTTGGGTGCGCAGGCGCATCAGGACTTGCCGTTCGAGCAACTGCTCGAGGCCTTCCCTCAGGCCCGTGAACAAGGCCTGTTCCAGGTCATGTTCAACCATCAGCAGCGCGATCCCGGCGCTTTGAAACGCCTGCCCGGGCTGCTCGCCGAAGAGCTGCCGTGGCACAGCCGCGAGGCCAAGTTCGACCTGCAGTTGCACAGCGAAGAAGACCGCAACGGGCGCTTGAGCCTGTCCTTCGACTACGCCAGCGAACTGTTCGATGCAGCGACCATTGAGCGTCTGGCCGACCATTACAGCCACCTGTTGCGCGCCGTCAGTGAGCAACCGGAAACCGCCATCGGCGACCTGCCACTGCTGACCGCAACTGAAATAAATCTGCAAGCCAAGTGGGCCGTTGCACCGTGCCCGCCCGCCAGCCACTGGCTGCCGGAACTGCTCAACCAACAGGCGCGCCAGACCCCGGAGCGCACCGCACTGTTGTGGGACGGCGGCAGCCTCGATTTCGCCGAGTTGCACACCCAGGCCAATCGCCTGGCCCACTACCTGCGCGACAAAGGCGTCGGTCCGGATGTCTGCGTGGCCATCGCGGCCGAGCGTTCGCCGCAACTGTTGATCGGCCTGCTGGCGATCATCAAGGCAGGTGGCGCCTACGTGCCACTCGATCCGGATTACCCGGCCGAACGCCTGGCCTACATGCTCAGCGACAGCAAGGTCGATTTGTTGCTGACCCAAACCCAGTTACTCGATCGCCTGCCGGCCAGCGAAGGCGTCAGTGTCATCGCCCTGGATGCCCTGCATCTGGAGAGTTGGCCGAGCCATGCGCCGGGCCTGCACCTGCACGGCGACAACCTGGCCTATGTGATCTACACCTCGGGTTCGACCGGCCAGCCGAAAGGCGTTGGCAACACCCATGCGGCCCTCGCCGAACGCCTGCAATGGATGCAGGACACTTACCGTCTCAATGAAACCGATGTGCTGATGCAGAAAGCGCCGATCAGTTTCGACGTGTCGGTGTGGGAGTGCTTCTGGCCGTTGATCACCGGGGCCCGGCTGCTGCTTGCCGGGCCGGGTGAGCACCGCGATCCCCATCGCATTGCGCAGCTGGTTCAAGCGTACGGCGTGACCACGCTGCACTTCGTGCCGGCGCTGCTGGCGTTGTTCATCGACGAACCGCTCAGCGCCGAATGCACCAGCCTGCGCCGGCTGTTCTGCGGTGGCGAAGCGCTGCCGGCCGAACTGCGCAACCGCGTGCTGGAACAACTGCCGGCGGTGCAACTGCACAACCGCTACGGCCCGACCGAAACCGCGATCAACGTGACCCATTGGCACTGCACCGCCGCCGATGGCGAGCGCTCGCCGATCGGTCGACCGTTGGGCAACGTCGTCTGCCGTGTGCTCGACAGCGACCTCAACCCGGTGCCGGCCGGTGTGCCAGGGGAACTGTGCATCAGTGGCATCGGCCTGGCCCGGGGTTACCTGGGTCGTCCGGGCCTGACCGCCGAGCGTTTTGTCGTCGATCCATTGGGCGAGCACGGCGCGCGTCTGTACCGCACCGGTGACCGTGCGCGCTGGACCGCCGATGGCATGATCGAATACCTCGGACGTCTCGATCAGCAGGTCAAGCTGCGCGGCTTCCGTGTTGAACCCGAGGAAATCGAAGCGCGGTTGTTGGCGCAAGTCGGCGTCACCCAAGCGGTGGTGCTGGTCCGTGAAACCTCGGCCGGCGGTCAGTTGATCGCTTACTACACCGCCGATTCCACCGAATCCGCAGAAGCCCAAAGCACCCACCTGAAAACCACGCTGGCGGCCGAACTGCCGGAATACATGGTTCCGGCACAGCTGATGCGCCTGGACGAAATGCCCCTCAGCCCGAGCGGCAAACTCGACCGTCGCGCCTTGCCGGAACCGCAGTGGCAGGTGCGCGAACACGTCGAGCCTGTGACTGAACTGGAACAGCAGATCGCCGGCATCTGGCGTGAAGTGCTGGGTCTTGAACAAGTCGGCCTGCGCGATGACTTCTTCGCCCTCGGCGGCCATTCGCTGCTGGCCACGCAAATCATTTCTCGCACCCGCCAGGCCTGCGACGTCGAGTTGCCGCTGCGCGCGCTGTTCGAACACAGTGAGCTGGGCGCGTTTGCCGAACAGGTGCGCCTGATCCAGGCCAGCGGCCGCACCAACGAACAGCCGCCGATCGTCAGGGTCGACCGCAGCCAGCCGGTGCCGCTGTCCTATTCCCAGCAGCGCATGTGGTTCCTCTGGCAGATGGAGCCGGACAGCCCGGCCTACAACGTCGGCGGCATGGCGCGCTTGCGCGGGGTGCTGGATGTCGGGTGTTTCGAGGCCGCGTTGCAGGCCTTGATCATGCGCCACGAAACCCTGCGCACCACTTTCCCGAGCGTCGATGGCGTCGCGCGCCAGCAGGTGCATGCCTCCACCTGTGTGCGCCTGGACTGCAAGGACTTCACCGCGCTGGATGCCAATGACCGCGAGTGGCAAGTGCAGCAACTGGCCGATGATGAAGCGCACCAACCCTTCGACCTGGAAACCGGTCCATTGCTGCGCGCCTGCCTGGTCAAGACCGCCGAGCAGGAACACTACCTGGTGCTGACCCTGCACCACATCGTCACCGAAGGCTGGGCGATGGACATCTTTGCCCGGGAACTCAGCGCGCTGTACGAAGCCTTCATCGACGACCGCGAATCGCCGCTGGCACCCTTGCCGGTGCAGTACCTGGATTACAGCGTCTGGCAGCGTCAATGGCTGGAGTCCGGTGAGCGCCAGCGCCAGCTCGACTACTGGACGGCGCAACTGGGCCGCGAGCACCCGCTGCTGGAATTACCCGCCGACCGTCCACGCCCGCCGGTGCAAAGTCACCAGGGCGAGCTGCACCGATTCGACCTCAGCGATGAGCTGGCGGCACGGGTCCGTGCCTTCAATGCGCAAAACGGTCTGACCCTGTTCATGACCATGACCGCCGCCCTCGCCACGCTGCTCTATCGCTACAGCGGCCAGACCGACCTGCGCATCGGCGCACCGGTGGCCAACCGCATTCGCCCGGAAAGCGAAGGGCTGATCGGCGCGTTCCTCAACACCCAGGTGCTGCGTTGCCAACTCGACGGGCAGATGTCCGTCGGCGAGTTGTTCGAGCAGGTGCGTCACACCGTGATCGAAGGCCAGTCCCACCAGGACCTGCCGTTCGACCATCTGGTGGAAGCCTTGCAGCCACCGCGCAGCGCCGCCTACAACCCGTTGTTCCAGGTGATGTGCAACGTGCAGCGCTGGGAGTTCCAGCAGAGCCGCACCCTGGCCGGAATGACCGTCGAATACCTGGCCAACGATGCCCGTGCGACCAAGTTCGACCTCAACCTGGAAGTCACCGACCTCGACCATCGCCTCGGTTGCTGCCTGACCTACAGCACCGACCTGTTCGACGAGCCGCGCATTGCGCGCATGGCCGCGCATTGGCGCAACCTGCTGGAGGCGTTGATTGCCGATCCCCGGCAGCGCCTCAGTGAGTTGCCCTTGCTCGACCCTGACGAACAGCAGCAATTGCTCGGCAGCCTCGGCGTCGAGCCGGGCGCGCATCGTCTCGACCAGTGCATCCACCAGCTGTTCAGCGAACAGGCCCTGGCGCGCCCCGATGCGCCGGCACTGACCTTCGCCGGGCAGACCCTGAGCTACGCCGAACTCGATAGCCGCGCCAATCGCCTGGCCTGGATGCTGCGCGAGCGCGGCGTCGGCCCGCAGGTGCGCGTGGGCCTTGCGCTCGAGCGTTCGTTGGAGATGGTCGTTGGCCTGCTGGCGATCCTCAAGGCCGGTGGTGCCTATGTGCCGCTGGACCCGGAATACCCGCTGGATCGCTTGCACTACATGATCGAAGACAGCGGCGTCGGTTTGCTGCTCAGTGACGCGGCGATGTTCCAGGCCCTTGGTGATCTGCCCGCGGGCGTCGGCCGTTGGTGCCTGGAAGAGGACACGGCGGCGCTGGCCAATTATCCATTGTCCGAACTGCCAAACATCAGCCTGCCGCAACACCAGGCCTACCTGATCTACACCTCGGGCTCCACCGGTAAACCTAAGGGCGTGGTGGTGTCCCACGGCGAAATCGCCATGCATTGCCGCGCGGTGATCGAGCGTTTCGCCATGCGCCCCGACGACTGCGAACTGCACTTTTATTCGATCAACTTCGACGCCGCCACCGAGCGTCTATGGGTACCGCTGCTGAGCGGTGCCCAGGTTGTGCTGCGGGCCCAGGGCCAATGGGACGCGCAAGAAATCTGCGGATTGATCCGTCGCCACCATATCAACATCCTCGGCTTCACCCCGAGCTACGGCAGCCAGTTGGCACAGTGGCTGGCAACCCAGAACGCAACCCTGCCGGTGCGCATGATCATCACCGGCGGCGAGGCGCTGACCGGTGAACACCTGGCGCGGATTCGTGCAGCGTTCAATCCGCAAACGTTCTTCAATGCCTACGGCCCGACGGAAACGGTGGTCATGCCACTGGCCGGTCTGGCGCCCGAAGTGTTGGAGGAGGGCGCCGCAAGCGTGCCGATCGGCAGCGTGATCGGCGACCGTGTGGCCTACATTCTCGACGCCGACCTGGCGTTGGTGCCGCAGGGCGCAACCGGCGAGTTGTACGTCGGTGGTGCCGGCCTGGCCCAGGGTTATCACCAGCGCGCGGGCATGACCGCGGAGCGTTTTGTGGCCGATCCTTTTGCCGGCAACGGCGGGCGTATCTACCGCACCGGCGACCTGGTGCGCCAGCGCGCCGATGGCCTGGTGGAGTACCTCGGGCGTATCGACCATCAAGTGAAGATTCGCGGTTTCCGCATCGAGCTGGGTGAGATCGAAACCCGGTTGCTGGAACATGCATCGGTGCGTGAAGCGGTGGTGTTGGCGCTCGATGCGTCGAGCGGCAAACAGCTGGTGGGTTATCTGGTCTGCGACGTCGCCGAACAGGACGAGTCCCGACAAAGCGCACTGCGCGAAGCCCTCAGGTCGCACCTCAAATCCCAGCTGCCGGATTACATGGTACCCACGCACCTGGTCCTGCTGACCAGTATGCCGCTGACCGCCAACGGCAAACTCGACCGCCGCGCACTGCCGGCGCCAGACCCTGAGTTGAACCGCCAGCAGTATGTGGCACCGAGCAACGAGCTGGAGCTGACATTGGCGCAGATCTGGTGCGACGTGCTGAACGTCGAGCAGGTCGGGCTCAACGATAACTTCTTCGAGCTCGGTGGCGACTCGATCCTGTCGATCCAGGTGGTCAGCCGCGCGCGGCAGCAGGGCATTCACTTCAGCCCCCGCGACCTGTTCCAGCACCAGACCGTGCAGACCCTCGCCACCGTGGCGACACGCACCCAGCAGGTCACCGCCGAGCAAGGCTTGATCAGCGGCGAGTCGCGCCTGACGCCGATCCAGCATTGGTTCTTCGACACTGCTATTGCCGAGCGCCAACACTGGAACCAGGCGTTGCTGCTGCAGCCGAGCGTGACCCTGGAACCCCATCGCCTGGAGCAGGCGCTGCTGGCGGTGATTGAACAGCACGATGCGTTGCGCCTGCGCTTCAGCCGGGTGGGCGGTCAATGGCAGGCGCAACACCAGGCGATGTCCGATGTGCCGGTCCTGTGGCAAGTGCGCGTCGCGTCCATGGACCAATGCGCCGAGCTGTTCGCCGATGCCCAGCGCAGCCTCGATCTCGCTGAGGGCCCGTTGCTGCGGGTGTTGCTGGTCGATGGGCCTGAAGCCCGGCAACGCTTGTTCATCGCGATTCACCACCTGGTGGTCGATGGCGTTTCCTGGCGCGTGCTGCTCGACGATCTGCAAAACGCCTATCGCCAACTCGAGGCGCAACAGCCGCTGCAACTGCCGGCCAAAACCAGCGCCTTCAAGGACTGGACCGCACGTTTGCAGGCCTATGCCGGCAGCGAATCCCTGCGTGAAGAACTCAACTGGTGGCAGGCGCAATTGGCCGGGCCGAGCGCCGAACTGCCCTGCGATCATCCGCAAGGTGGCCGTCAGCATCGCCATGCGCAAACCGTCAGCGTGCGCCTCGACAGCGAGCGCACCCGGCAATTGCTGCAACAGGCGCCGAGTGCTTATCGCACCCAGGTCAACGACCTGTTGCTGACCGCGCTGGCCCGTGTGCTGTGCCGTTGGAGCGGTCACGAGTCGGCGCTGATTCAACTCGAAGGCCATGGCCGCGAGGCGCTGTTCGACGAGCTCGACCTGACCCGCACCGTCGGCTGGTTCACCAGTGCCTATCCGCTGCGACTGTCGCCCTCGAACATTGAAGAGGCGGCCGGGCAGGGCGCTTCGATCAAGGCGATCAAGGAGCAACTGCGCGCGGTGCCGCACAAGGGGCTGGGCTATGGCGTGCTGCGTTACCTGGCGGATGAGCCGAGCCGCCGGCGCATGGCCGGGCTGCCGGCGGCGCCGATCACCTTCAACTACCTGGGGCAGTTCGACCAAAGCTTTGCCGCCGATGCGCTGTTCCATCCACTGGATGAAGCGATCGGCGCGGCCCACGATGCACAGGCGCCGCTGCCCAATGAATTGAGCGTCGACAGCCAGGTCTACGGCGGCGAGCTGGTGCTGCGCTGGACCTTCAGCGCCGAACGTTATGAGCCCCAGACCATCAACGAGTTGGCCGATGCTTACCTGGGCGAATTGTGCAGCCTGATCGAGCACTGCCTGGGCGCTGACGCGGGCGGCCTGACGCCGTCGGACTTCCCTCTGGCGAAACTGACCCAGGCGCAACTGGACGCGCTGCCGATTGCCGCAGCCGCGATCGAGGATGTCTACCCGCTGACGCCGATGCAGGAAGGCATGCTGCTGCACACCTTGCTGGAGCCGGGCACGGGCCTGTACTACATGCAGGATCGCTACCGCATCAACAGCGAGCTTGATCCCCAGCGTTTCGCCCAGGCTTGGCAAGCGGTGATCGCCCGCCACGAAGCACTGCGCGCTTCCTTCTGCTGGAACGTCGGCGAAGACATGCTGCAGGTTATCCACAAGCCGGGTAGCACGCCGATCGAGTACCTGGACTGGAGCGATATCGCCGACGCCGAGCAGGAGCCCAAGCTGCAGGCCTTGCTCAAGGCCGAGCGCGAGGCCGGCTTCGATCTGCTCAATCAGGCGCCGTTCCACTTGCGCCTGATCCGGGTGAGCGCGGCGCGTTACTGGTTCATGATGAGCAACCACCACATCCTGATCGATGCCTGGTGCCGTTCGTTGCTGATGAACGACTTCTTCGAGATCTACAGCGCCCTCGGCGAAGGTCGGGAAGCGCAGTTGGCGGTGCCGCCGCGTTACCGCGACTACATCGCCTGGTTGCAACACCAGAGCCTGGCCGAAGCACGGCAGTGGTGGAAAATCAACCTGCAAGGCTTTGAGCGGACCACGCCGATCCCGAGCGACCGGCCGTTCCTGCGCGAACATGCCGGCGCCAGCGGCGGCATGATCGTCGGCGACCGCTACACCCGTCTCGATGCCCGGGACGGGGCACGGCTGCGTGAACTGGCCCAGGCCCATCAGCTGACCATCAATACCTTTGCCCAGGCTGCGTGGGCCTTGGTATTGCGCCGCTTGAGCGGTGATCGCGACGTGCTGTTCGGAGTCACCGTGGCCGGGCGGCCGGTGCAGATGCCGCAGATGCAGCGCACCGTCGGCCTGTTCATCAACAGCATCGCGCTGCGGGTGAAAATGCCCGAAGACCATCAGCGTTGCAGCGTGCGCCATTGGCTGAGCACGTTGCTCGACAGCAACATGCAACTGCGTGAGTACGAGTACCTGCCGCTGGTGAGCATTCAGGAAAACAGCGAACTGCCCAAGGGCCTGCCGCTGTTCGACAGCCTGTTCGTCTTCGAAAACGCCCCGGTGGAAGTCTCGGTGCTGGACCGTGCGCAAAGTCTGAACGCGACGTCGGACTCGGGCCGCACCCACACCAACTTCCCGCTGACGGCGGTATGTTATCCGGGGGATGACCTGGGCTTGCACCTGTCCTATGACCAGCGTTATTTCAATGAGTCTACGGTCGAGCGCATGCTTGGCGAGTTCAAGCGATTGCTGTTGGCACTGGTCGAAGGTTTCCACGGCGACATGGCGGACCTGCCGCTGCTGGGGGCCGAAGAACAGGACTTCCTGCTTCACGGCTGCAACCAGAGCGAACACGCATACCCGCTGGAGCAAAGCTACGTTGCCTTGTTCGAAGCGCAAGTGGCTGAGCATCCGCAGCGCATTGCTGCCAGTTGCCTGGATCGGCAGTACAGCTACCTGGAATTGAACCAGCGCAGCAACCGCCTCGGCCATGCGCTGATGGCGGCGGGCGTCGGGCTTGATCAACCGGTGGCGCTGCTGGCCGAGCGTAGCCTCGATCTGCTCGGCATGATCATCGGCAGCTTCAAGGCGGGAGCGGGTTATCTGCCGCTGGATCCGGGGCTGCCGAGCCAGCGCCTGAGCCGGATCATTGACCTGAGTCGCACGCCGATGCTGGTGTGCACTCGGGCCTGTCACGAGCAAGCGCTGGGGTTGCTGGATGAGTTCAGCTGCGCCAGTCGGCCGCGGTTGCTGGTCTGGGAAGAGGTGCAGGCGAGCGATGTTTCGGTGGCCAATCCGGGCATTCA
Organism: Pseudomonas serbica; assembly: GCF_028823535.1. GTDB lineage: Bacteria > Pseudomonadota > Gammaproteobacteria > Pseudomonadales > Pseudomonadaceae > Aquipseudomonas > Aquipseudomonas serbica. The sequence goes on from NZ_JAQIYM010000011.1 coordinate 266,525, forward strand.
CAACGGGCCGGATAACCTGGCCTACGTGATCTACACCTCCGGCTCCACCGGGTTGCCCAAGGGCGTGATGGTCGAACAGCGCGGCATGCTCAACAACCAGTTGAGCAAGGTGCCGTACCTGGGCCTGAGCGCGGTCGACGTGATCGCCCAGACCGCTTCGCAAAGTTTCGATATTTCCGTGTGGCAATTTCTCGCCGCGCCGTTGTTCGGTGCGCGGGTGGTCATCGTGCCGAACAGCATCGCCCACGACCCCCAAGGTTTGCTCGCCCACGTGCAAAGCCAGGGCATCACCGTGCTGGAAAGCGTGCCGTCGCTGATCCAGGGCATGCTCGCCCAGGAGCGCATGAGCCTCGATGGCCTGCGCTGGATGCTGCCGACAGGGGAGGCGATGCCGCCGGAACTGGCCCATCAATGGCTGCTGCGCTACCCGCAGATCGGCCTGGTGAATGCCTATGGCCCGGCGGAGTGCTCGGATGACGTGGCGTTTTTCCGCGTCGACGTGGCCTCCACCCGTGGCAGCTATTTGCCGATCGGTACGCCGACCGACAACAACCGCCTGTACCTGCTCGACGGTGCACTGGAACTGGTGCCGCTGGGTGCGGTGGGCGAGTTGTGCGTCGCGGGCACCGGGGTCGGGCGTGGTTATGTCAGCGATCCGCTGCGCACCGCCCAGGTGTTCGTGCCGAACCCGTTCGGCGCACCGGGCGAGCGTCTGTATCGCACTGGCGACCTGGCCCGCCGTCGCAGTGACGGCGTGCTGGAATACGTTGGGCGTATCGATCATCAGGTGAAGATTCGCGGCTACCGCATCGAACTGGGTGAAATCGAAGCGCGCCTGCATGAGCAACCGGAAGCCCGCGACGCGGCGGTCAGTGTCCAGGAGGGGGTCAATGGCAAGCATCTGGTGGGCTATCTGGTGGCGGCGGATTCAGCGCTCAATCCGCCTGAACGCCTGGAGCGCATCAAGCAGCGCCTGCGCGCCGAGCTGCCGGAATACATGGTGCCGCTGCACTGGCTGTGGCTCGACAAGCTGCCGCTCAACGCCAACGGCAAACTGGACCGCAAGGCCCTGCCGGCGTTGGAGATCGGCCAGCTGCAAAGCCAGGACTACCAGGCGCCGCGCAACGACCTGGAACAGACTTTGGCGGTTATCTGGGCCGAGGTGCTGAAGGTGGAGCAAGTCGGCATCCGCGACAACTTCTTCGAACTGGGCGGGCATTCGCTGCTGGCCACGCAGATCGCCTCGCGGGTGCAGAAAACCCTGCAGCGCGATGTGCCGCTGCGGGCGATGTTCGAGTGCAGCACGGTGGAGGAACTGGCCGGGTACATTGACGGGTTGGCAGTCAGTGAGATCACCGAGGAGAAGGTGGGCCGGTTGAATGACTTGATGGCGGAGTTGGAGGGGCTTTGATTCTTTAGCGCCTGCTCCGGCCTCTTCGCGAGCAAGCCCGCTCCCACAGTAGATCGCGGTCAAATGTGGGAGCGGGCTTGCTCGCGAAGGCGGTTGTAAAAACGCATACATTCGTGTGATTGACTACGGGCGCTCAGCCGCTCAGTCTTCCTGCTCTCTTTCCACCGGCGGAGCCACTTGATGCCCTTCGTAACGATAGACGGCCAACCCTTGCACTACATCGATCAAGGCACCGGCCCGGCAGTCCTGCTGGCCGGCAGTTACCTCTGGGACCAGGCCATGTGGGCCCCGCAAATTGCCGTGCTGTCGCAACAGTATCGGGTGATCGCCCTGGACCTGTGGGGCCACGGTGAGTCCGGGCCGCTGCCTGCTGCTACGACGTCGCTGGATGACATCGCACGCCAGGCACTGGCGCTGCTCGATCACCTCGATATCGATCGCGTGACCCTGGTCGGCCTGTCGGTGGGTGGCATGTGGGGTGTGCGTCTGGCGCTGTCGGCACCGCAGCGGCTCAACGGCCTGGTGTTGATGGACACCTATCTCGGTGTCGAGCCGGAACCGACCCGCCAGTACTACTTTTCGCTGTTCAAGATGATCGAAGAAACCGGCGTCATCTCGTCGCAGTTGCTGGATATCGTGGTGCCGATCTTTTTCCGTCCGGGCATCGATCCGCAATCGGCGCTGTTTCAGGACTTTCGCGCCAAACTCGCCGCGCTGCCGCCTGAGCGATTGCGTGAAAGCATCGTGCCGATGGGGCGGATTACCTTTGGCCGGGATGACCTGTTGCCGCGTCTGGGGGAATTGAACGCCGCAAACACGCTGCTGCTGTGTGGCGATCAGGACAAGCCACGTCCGCCGAGTGAAACGCAGGAAATGGCCGGGTTGATTGGTTGCCCCTATGTTCTGGTGCCGGAGGCGGGGCATATCTCCAACCTGGAGAATCCTGAGTTTGTCACCGAGGCATTGCTCGAGTTTTTAGCCCAGAGAATTAGTGGTTATTACTGACGCCTTCGCGAGCAAGCCCGCTCCCACAGGTTTTGTGAACGCCACAAATCCACTGTGGGAGCGAGCCTGCTCGCGATGGGGGCGGTAAGGTCACTTAGGCCCAAGAATCTGCGCCAGCTTGTCCGGCGAAGGCGCGCCTTGTTGCTGCTGCAACTCGCCCTTGTCATCCATATAGAAAATCGCCGGAGTGGCCTGCAGTTCCAGGTCTTCCATCAATTGCATATTGGCCGCGAGCTTGGCCTGGATCGCCGGCGGCACTTCTTTCAAGGCCTTGAGCGAGCTGCCCTTGCCAGCCGCTTCGTGGTCCGCCAGGGCTTTTTGCGGGTCCTTCGCAGCCAGCAGCGCCGCAGATTTTCCGGGGCTGTCCTCGCGAATGATCCCGACCATGATGTGCCGCAACTGCACCTTGCCGGCCTTGACCCAGGGCCGCGCCTGTTCCCAGAACATGTTGCAGTAAGGGCAGTTCGGGTCGCTGAACATGTAGACGATGCGCGGTGCATCCTTCTTGCCGTCGGCGATCCAGTTGCTCGTTTCCATCTTGGCCCAGACTTCCTTGGACATAGGCGCGTATACCAGCTTCTGCAACGGCGCGCTGCTCAGGTCATTGCCTTCGGCGTCGTACAGGTTGCCCAGCAAAACGTGCTTGCCATCGGGCGTCAGGTACAGCGCCATGCCACGGTTCTGGTATTGCGCCGCGTACCCGCGCAGGCCGTCGGGGGCGTCGAATTGACCGACGATTTTTGCGCCCTTGGCCTCGATCTTCTTGATCGCCTCGGGCAGCTCTTCGGCCTGCACCATTGGCAGGTGCAGCAGGGCGGCACCCAGGCTCAGGGTCAGCAGGTGGCGGAGGCGGGACATGGCAGTTTCCTTGAAGAAGTGGCAGGTACGGAATCGAAGTTTTCCAGCGCGCGGGCCAGGCTGGCTTGCGACAGCTCGCCCAGATGACTGCCCAGCAGGCGACCGTCGGGGCTATAGAACAGCGTAGTCGGCAACGCCATGGAGCCGACGGCTTGACCCAGGCGACCGCTGCCGTCAAACAGCACGTTGGACAGGCTCAGGCCCTGGGTTTCCAGAAAGGTGCTGACACTTTGCATGCTTTCGGCCTGATTGACGAATAGAAAGGTCAGGTCCGGGCGTTGCATCTGGGCGTTCTCCAGCACCGGCATTTCCCGGCGGCAGGGCGGGCACCAGGTGGCCCAGAGATTGATCACCAGCGGGCCGCCCTTGTAGTCCGCCAGTTGCACGGTTTCACCGGCGGAATTGCGCAGGCTGATGTCCGGCAGGCGAGTGCCCTGTTCATAAATGGTCAGCGAGAAAGTCGCCAGCAACCAGAACGCCAGGCCGCTGGCCACACCGAAGCCCAGCGGACGGCGCAGGCCCGGGCGACGCCAGCCCCGGTACAGCGCGGCGAGCACCAGCGCGATCACTCCCGGCCAAGCGAGAAAACCGCCGTCGCGCAGGTCGATGACCTGCCAGGGATCGCTGCGATAGTGGGGCCAGTAAACGGCGACAAAACCGATCCGCGCCGCGAGCATGCCGATCAAAAACAGACTGAACAGCACCGACTCGGGGTTCTCGCCACCACGCTTGGCCACCCGCCAACCGACGAATGTCGCTAGCACCAATGCACTGATCAGCAGCAAGTGGTTAAGCGCGATGGCAAAGGTGCCGAGGGTAAAAGTCAGCATTAACGGGCGTCTCGGGTGGTGGTCCAGCGTTGCAGAAAGGTATCGGCATCGACCTCGCCGGTGATGCGCTGGCTGCGTCGCTCAATGCCGTCGGCACCTACCCACAGCAAGCTCGGCGGGCCTGGCACTTTGTAACGGCCGAGCAGCTCGCGGCTGGCAGCATTGTCGGCGGTGACGTCCAGTCGGAGCAAGCGCACGTCGCTCAGGGCTTGCAGGACGTGAGCTTTGCCGAACACTTGTTTTTCCATGACCTTGCACGACACGCACCAGTCGGCGTAGTAGTCCAGCAGCACCCACTGGCCCTGCGTTTGCGCCGCGTCGAGTTCGCGCTGCAGGGCCGCCGGGTCCTTGATCGTGGTGAAGGCGTCGTGGCCGGTTGGCACAGCGGCGACGGCCGAGCTGGAAGCGCGAAAGACCTGCAACGGCTTGAACAGATCATCACTGCCTGCCGCCGCACCGATCATCAACAGGCTGCCCCACAAACCCAGCAGGAGCGAGCTGGCGCCGAACAGATGAGCGATGCGCCCAAACCCGTCTGACTGTTTAAAGGCGCTGTAGGCCGCGACCAGCAGCAATGCACCACACAAACCGATCCATAGCGATTCATCCAGCACCGGGCGCAGCATCAGCAACGCCGTGGCCAGAAACAAGAAGCCGAAGATGCCCTTGAGCAGGTTCATCCAGGCGCCAGGCTTGGGCAGGAAGCGATTGCCCACCGTCACCAGCAGCAACAACGGCACACCGATGCCGATGCCCATGGCAAACAGGATCAACCCACCGTGCAGCGCGTTACCGCTCTGCGCGATGTAGAGCAGCGCGCCGGCCAGCGGCGCGGTCATGCACGGGCCGACCAGCAGGCCGGACAAGGCGCCCAAGGCACCGGCGCCGACCAGGCTGCCACCGCGCTGATTGCGTGAGACGTGTTCCAGGCGGTCACGCACCGCCACCGGCAGTTGCAGCTCGAAGAAGCCGAACATCGGCAAGGCCAGCAACACGAAAATCGCCGCGAAACTGCCCAGCAGCCAAGGGTTCTGCAACCAGGCTTGCAGGTTCGCCCCCAAGGAGGCGGCCAGCACACCCATCGCCGCATACACCAGCGCCATGCACACCACATAACTGCCGGCCAGGGCCACGCCGCGCCGGGGTGCCGCGCCGCTGCCGACGATTAACCCGGCCAGGATCGGCAGCATCGGCAGCGAACACGGGGTGAATGCCAGCAATAGGCCCAGACCGAAGAACACCAACAGGCTCCAACCCAGCGCGCGTTGCTGCAGGTTGCTGGCCAGGGCCTGGTCCGGTGCTTCGTTGGCCGTGCTCAGGGCGTTCGAGTTGCCCAGGTCCACGACCCGGGTTTGCGGTGGATAACACAACCCGGCATCGGCGCACCCCTGGTAACTGACCTTGACCTGACCGCTGGCGCCCGCCGGGATCTTCAGCTCCACCCCCTGGCGATAGACCTGCTGTTCACCAAAAAACTCGTCGCTGTGTGCTTCTCCCTCCGGCAGCGCGGGATGCTGGTCGGCAGGCAAACCGTCGAACTTCAAGCGTTTCTGATACAGGTAATAGCCGTCGGCAATCTGCCAGAACAGCTGGGTTTCGCCGGACTCAAGGCGTTCGGAGGTGAAAACGAACGCTTTGTCGACGGGCAGGAAATCGGGTTTGGTCTCGAACGGATTGCCCCCCGCCTGGGTCAGGCCGGAAAACAGCAGGGCGACGAGTAGAAACAGCTGACGCATGGAAAAGCCTTATCCTTTAGCAAGTGAGCTGCACAATGGGTGGCGGCGATTAACCGATGATTAACCCTGGCCGCCTTGTGGCAGGGGCACCTGCGGCATAATGTCCGCTTAATCGGTCAATGGCCCAATCAGCGTTATTTACACGAGGCTCTCCATGCACGTACTGGTTTGCGAAGACGATGAGTTGATTGCCAGCGGCATCGTCGCCGGCCTGACAGCCCAGGGCCTGACCGTGGAGCATGTCGCCACCGCGTCAGCGGCCAGGGCGATGCTCAAGGTGGCTGAATTCGATGTCATGGTGCTTGACCTCGGGCTGCCGGACGAAGACGGACTCAAGCTCCTGCAGCAACTGCGGCACAACGGCCTGGAGTTGCCGGTGCTGATCCTCACCGCCCGCGATTCGGTCACCGACCGGGTCGACGGCCTGCAGGCCGGGGCCGACGATTACCTGCTCAAGCCGTTCGACCTGCGCGAACTCGCCGCGCGCCTGCACACGCTGTTGCGGCGGGTGGCCGGTCGCAGCGTCAACCTGATCGAGCACGGTGCGCTGACTTACGACCCGAGCAGTCGCGAAACCACGCTGGCCGGCCAGCCGGTGGACTTGTCGCGCCGTGAGCAGTCGCTGTTGCAGGCGCTGCTGCATAACCGTGGCCGGGTGTTGTCGACCGAGCAGCTCAAGGACAGCGTCTACGGTTTCAACGATGAGCTGGAGAGCAATGCCCTCAACGTTCATATCCATCACCTGCGGCGCAAACTCGGCAACGGTATTGTCGAGACCGTGCGCGGTCTGGGCTACCGCCTGGGCCCGGCCGATGGCGGAGATCAATCGAAGTGATGAGCCTGCGTTTGCGCCTGAGCCTGACACTTGGCGGCGCCTTTGCCCTGATCTGGGCGCTGGCCGCGGCCTGGATGCTCAGCGATTTGCGCAATCAGATGATGTTTTCCCTCGACCAGCGCCTGGTGGCCTCGGCGCGCATGGTCGCCGGGCTCATGGAGCAGTTGCCGGCGTTGCCGAGCAAGGGCGAGGGCACTCATTTCAGTGCTGAACAACTGAATATTCCTGGTGGCATGGCATGTCAGGTCAGTTCGTTGCGCGGGGAAATCCTCGCCCGCAGTCACAGTGATCCGGGGCAGACCCTGGAAGCCGAGAAAATGGGCTTCCACGACCAGATCATCGATGGCGCGCCGTGGCGCAGTTTCACCCTGGCCCGTGGCGACCTGCGGATCACCACGGCCGACCGGCAGATCGAACGCGAAGCGCTGAACATGTCGATCCTGCTGGCCGCTTCGGTGCCGGTGGGCGTGGCATTGCTCGGTTGCCTGTGCCTGCTCTGGCTCGGCATCGGCCAGGGACTGGCGCCGCTCAATCGAATGCGCGACGCCCTGATGCGCCGCAGCCCCGACTCACTGGAACCTTTGCAGGTCCAGCCGTTGCCCAGCGAACTGCAACCCTTGCTCGACACCCAGAACCAGCTGTTTCAGCGCATCGGCAAGACCATCGAACGCGAACGTCGGCTGACCGGTGACGCCGCCCATGAACTGCGCAGCCCGCTGACCGCGATCAAGACCCACCTGCAAGTGGCGCGCATGACCGAAGGCGCGGCCCGGGATCAATCCTTGGCCCGGGCTGAAGAGGGCGCCGACCGCCTGCACCGCACGCTCGAACAATTGCTGTTGCTGGCGCGGGTCGAGGGTAGTCTGTCGTTTGACGATGGCGTGCAATGCAGTGCCGAGCAGGTGGCGAAACTGGCGATCCAGGACGCGGCCGGGGGCGATCGCCAACGCATCAGGCTTCAGTTGCCGACCAGGGTTTCTCCCGCCCCGGTGAAAATGCCCGCGGTGCTGTCGATTGCCGCACTGCGCAACCTGCTGGACAACGCCTTGCGCCATACACCTGGCAACGGGCCGGTAGAACTGAGCCTGCAAACCTCTGGTAACCGCGTGCAGTTCGTGGTGCGCGACCATGGCCCGGGCATTGCCGAAGACGACCTGCAACACCTGACCCAGCGTTTCTGGCGCAACGGCCAGAGCAACGGCTGCGGCCTCGGCCTGGCGATTGTCCAGGCGATCGTCCAGCGTTGCGGCTGCACCCTGCGTTTCGACAGTCGGCCGGATGGGTTGCGGGTGGAGCTGACGATGCCCTTGCAACCCCTCTGACGCACATGAGATGTAACTTCTCTGCATTGGCCGCCCGGGCCATGCAGGGCTATCGTTTTGTTCACGCTCAACGGATTGAGGTGACAACACCATGGAAACATCCATACACACCTGCCAGGCAACCCCGGCCGACGCCGGCATCATCAGCCGCATCATCGAGCGCTCGATTCGCGTCGGTTGCGCGCTCGACCATCGCAACGATCCGCGCATCGTTGCCACCTGGACCCACAACAAAACCATACAGCACATCCAGCCTTGGCTGACCGATCAGCGGTTGTACCTGAGTATCGCCCTGCTGCAGGACAAACCGGTTGGCGTCGCCATGGCCGCGACCAGCGGCACGCTCGCGTTCTGTTACGTGCAGCCGGAATCGTTTCGGCGAGGGGCAGGGCTGGCGCTGGTGCAAGATCTCGAAGGCTGGTTGGTCGCGCGAGGCCTGCGCCAGGCCCGACTCTATAGCACCCGGACCAGCGAAGCGTTTTATCGGCGTTTGGGCTACCAGCGGTGTGCCCGATCCTTCATGGTCGCGGGGCTTCACGCCATCCCCATGCACAAAGGCCTGGCATCACCCTCATGGAAAGACGATCGAGGGTCTAAATCCCTGGCGCCCTGATGCGTTTCCAGAACAGGAAAACCTTATTGAGGGGTCGAGAGATGTCAGTCGCTACCAGGCTTATGGAAGACCAGTCGGCCCGGATAACTCCGGTGCCGGCCGAGACGCTTTATCAGTTCAACGAATCGCCGTTGCTGGCGCGTCAAAGCCAGCAGGAGTCCAACGCCCGCAGTTACCCGCGACGCATTCCCCTGGCACTCAAGCGCGCCAAGGGCCTGTATGTCGAAGACGTCGAAGGCCGCACGTTCATCGATTGCCTGGCCGGCGCCGGGACGCTGGCCCTGGGTCATAACCACCCGGTCGTGATCGAAGCGATCCAGCGCGTGCTGGCGGATGAACTGCCGCTGCACACCCTGGACCTGACCACGCCGGTCAAGGATCAGTTCGTCCAGGACCTGTTCGGCTTGTTACCGCCGGCCCTGGCCGCTCAAGCGAAGATCCAGTTCTGCGGTCCCACCGGCACCGACGCAGTGGAAGCCGCGCTTAAGCTGGTGCGTACCGCCACCGGCCGCAGCACCATCGTGTCGTTCCAGGGCGGCTACCACGGCATGAGCCAGGGCGCGCTGAGCCTGATGGGCAGCCTCGGGCCGAAGAAGCCCCTGGGTGCCTTGCTCAGCAGCGGCGTGCAATTCATGCCGTACCCATACGATTACCGTTGCCCGTTTGGCCTGGGCGGCGCCCAAGGGGTGAAAGCCAACCTCAACTACCTGGAAAACCTGCTGAACGATCCCGAGGCCGGCGTGCAACAGCCTGCGGCGGTGATCGTCGAGGTGGTGCAGGGCGAGGGCGGGGTCATTCCGGCCGATCTCGACTGGTTGCGCGGCTTGCGCCGGATTACCGAAAAAGCCGGCGTGGCGTTGATCGTCGACGAGATCCAGAGCGGCTTCGCGCGCACCGGCAAGATGTTTGCGTTCGAGCACGCCGGGATCATTCCGGACGTGGTGGTGATGTCCAAGGCCATCGGCGGCAGCTTGCCATTGGCCGTGGTGGTCTATCGCGACTGGCTCGACACCTGGTTGCCGGGCGCCCATGCCGGGACCTTCCGCGGCAATCAAATGGCGATGGCCGCCGGATCCGCCGTGATGCGTTACCTGGTCGAACACATGGTTTGCGAACACGCTGCCGCCATGGGGGAGCGCCTGAGCGAACACCTGCGCATCCTGCAGCGCGACTTCCCGCAGTTGGGCGATATTCGGGGTCGAGGCCTGATGCTCGGTGTGGAACTGGTTGATCCGGCCGGGGCGCCGGATGCGCTGGGTCATCCTCCGTCATTTGCGCGACTGGCGCCGCTGGTGCAGCGCGAATGCCTCAAGCGCGGCTTGATCCTTGAGCTGGGTGGCCGGAATGGCGCCGTGGTGCGCTTCCTGCCCCCGCTGGTGATCACCGCTGCACAAATCGATCGAGTGGCCGAGATTTTCGGCCGGGCCATGGCCGCCGCCACAGCCAGTCTCTAAATTTCTCGGCCCTTGGAACGTTCCTTCTACATAGCGGCTGCACATAGCGTACAGCCCACCCTACAGCGATGGAGAGACAGCATGACGTCAGTATTCGACCGTGAGGACATCCTCTTTCAGGTCGTGGTCAACCATGAAGAGCAATACTCGATCTGGCCCGACTACAAAGGCATACCCGAGGGGTGGCGTACCGTGGGCAAGAGCGGGCTGAAAAAGGAATGCCTGGCCTACATCGAAGAAACCTGGACCGATATGCGTCCGCTGAGCCTGCGCCAGAAGATGGATGAACAGGTGGCTGTGCCGCACTGAGTCAGTACCTGCAAAAAGCCCGCTGAGCCGGTCAGGTCAGCGGGCTTTTTTGCGTCTGAGGGGGCGACATGCCCTTGTAGGAGCCCGGCTTGCCGGCGAAGGCGTCCTCGAGGGCCTCTTCGCTGGCAAGCCAGCTCCTACAATGGGTTGTGCAGTGCGTGAATCGGTGGCCGCCGCGGACCTGTAGGAGCCCGGCTTGCCGGCGACGGCGCCCTCGAGGGCCTCTTCGCTGGCAAGCCAGCGCCTACAATGGGTTGTGCAGCGCGTGAATCGGTGGCCACCGCGGACCTGTAGGAGCCCGGCTTGCCGGCGACGGCGCCCTCGAGGGCCTCTTCGCTGGCAAGCCAGCGCCTACAATGGGTTGTGCAGCGCGTGAATCGGTGGCCGCCGCGGACCTGTAGGAGCCCGGCTTGCCGGCGAAGGCGTCCGAAAGACCAGCGCAACGTTCAAGGACGCCTTCGCCGGCAAGCCGGACTCCTACAGTCAAGCGCCGCTCAATCCCTTGATCACCAGATCCACATTCCCCTCCAGCTCACCGACCGGATCCTCGGCATCGGTGCTCAACACCACCAACCGACTCCCGCCCTCGGCAACAGCCGATTTCACCGCATCCGACGGCTGCCGATGATGCAACACCACCGCCACGTCGTTGTCCTTGAGCGTCGCCGTCAAGGTCTTCAGTGCCTCTGGTGTCCACTCGGCATCCTGCCGCGCATCCAGCCCAACCAATTCCAGGTTGAGTCCGCCGATGAGGTAGCCGAAGTGATCGCTCAAACTCATCACGCTGAGATTGTCGGCGGCGGCCAGGCGCGCTTCGCTGGCGGCGCTGAGTTTGAGCAAGCGCTGTTTCAACGCCGCCAGGTTCGCTTCGATCGCGGGCTTGGCCGTGGGGGCCAGGCGCACCAGGTCCGCCGCCATCACGTCGGCCATGCGTCCCATGTTGTTGCTGGCCAGCCACGGCTGACTGTTCAAGCCATCGACCTGGTTGCCCGGCTGCACGGCAATGCCGGGCAGGGCGCCATCCACCGGTCGGGCGGCGTCGACTTCGATGATGCGGATATTGCTGCGCCGGGAGATCGGGTACAGCGGATCGTCCGGCCACAGTGAACGCAAGCCGATCACCGCATCGGCGTCGGTCGCCAATTTAGCCAGCGCCGGGGCACCACGGCCAGTGAAGTAGGCGGTCTGGCGACTGCCTGGCAGGTTGGCGGGCGCCGCGCGCTCAAGGCTGACGTCGGTGCCCTTGAGCAGCACTTCACCCAGGCCGTAGGTGATGGGCAACGACGCCAGCACCCGCAGCGGTTGGCTGCCGTCAGCGGCCAAGGTTGTGGTGGCGAGTCCGCACAGGGCGAGCGCCAGGGTCAGTTGTCGCAGAGAAAATGACATTTATCCAAGGTTCCCTTTGAGGCTGGGGACGACGCCGCGCGCAATGGCGGCCAGGGCGAAGGCGATACCGGCCACGAGGATGATCGCGGCACCGGACGGGATCGGCAGGTCAAAGATGATCGGCGCGAGAATCCCGCACAGCGTGCTCACCGTGGCGATCAGCACCGAGCACCAGAAGAAGCCCTTGAGTGACTGGCTGAGCAAGCGCGCGGCCGCGGCCGGTATCACCAACAGCGCACCGACCAGGATGGCGCCGATGACTTTCACCGCAGCGACGGTGATCAGCGTCACCAGAATCACGAACAGATAATCCAGGGACTTCACCGCCACCCCGCGCACCGCCGCCAATTGCGGATTGAAGCTGGCGAGCATGATGCGGTTGTACAGCGGCAAGGCCAGGGCCATGACCAGCGAACCGACGATGGCCAGCACCAGCAGGTCATTGCCGTTGACCGTCAGCACCGAACCGAACAATACGTTCTCGAGGATGTGCACGTTGATCTTGCCCGCCAGGATCAGCAGCAGGCTGGCACCCAGTGCCAACGACACCGACAGGAACACACCGATCAAGGTATCCGGCGCCAGGCCCGTGCGGTTGCGCAGGTAGTTGAGCAGGATGCCGAACAGCAGACAGTAGCCGAACAGGCTGCCGTAAGGCCCGGTGTAGGGTTCGCCCAGCAGGATGCCGATGGCCACGCCGGTCAGCGCCGCGTGACCCACCGCTTCGGAGAAAAACGCGAAGCGCTTGACCACCACCAAGGTGCCCAAACCGCCCAGCACCGGGCCGATCAACAGCCCGGCCAGCAACGCATTGACGACAAATCCATAGGCCAGCGCCTCAGGCAGGTAACCCGACGAGGCCCAGCCCTGGACCATCAAGCGAAAGGCTTCATAACTCATCAGGCAAGGCTCCGTGGATGGGTCGAAAACAGCGTCAGCAGGCGATCCGGGGTCAGCGCCTGTTGCGGCGTGGCGTCGAACAGCACCCGGCGGTTGAGCCCGGTGACGTGATCGGCCAGGCGCCCGACCGCTTCCAGGTCGTGCTCGATCCACAGCACGGTGATGCCCGTCGCCCGCCAGTCACCCAGCAAACGTTCAAACACGCGGATGCCGGCTTCATCGAGGGCCGACATCGGTTCGTCCAGTACCAGCAACTGCGGCGCCGGAATCAACCCTTGCGCCAACAACACCCGCTGGCGTTCGCCGCCCGACAGTGCACCCATGCGCCGCTTGCGCTTGTCCTGCATGCCGACCCGCTCCAGGGCCTCGCCGATCGCCTTGGCGTAATGCTTGCTCAAACCGAGGAACGCCGGACGTCGCTGGCACATCGCAGCCATGAAATCGTCCACGGTCATCGGCAGGCCACGATCGAATTCCAGCGCCTGGGGCACGTAGCCGATCGTCCCCGGCTCCCCCGGCCATTGCAGGCTCAAGCGGCCCTGGTGCGGCATCTGTCCGAGCAGGGTCTTGATCAGCGAACTCTTGCCGCCGCCGTTGGGGCCGACCAGCGCATGCACGCTGCCGGGCCGGACCTGAAAGGTGACGTTGTCGAGGATCGTCGTGCGCCCGAGGGTCAGGCTGACGTCGGCGAAATCCAGGGTCGGGCCCGAAACCTTTAGGCGCGAGCCTGCTCGCGATGGCGCTGTGTCATTCAATGACAATGTCGCCTGACTGGACGCCTTCGCGAGCAGGCTCGCTCCCACAGGAGATTGCGCATCGGCCAGGAGGGTTTCTTTCGATGTCATGCCCCGGACTCCTGTATCGCCCGCACCACGGTGTTGAGGTTGCCGGTCATTTCCTTTTCGTACTTGTCGGCGGTGTATTCGCCGTAAGAGATGTGCGACAGCGGGTACAGCTTCACCCCGGATTCGCGCTGGATGGTGTCGACGTAGGTGGAAGGGAAGTCCATCTCCGAGAAGATCACTTTCACGTCCAGTTCACGCAGCTGGTCGATGGTTTTTTTCAGCTGGCTCGGGCTCGGTTCGATGCCGTGGGCCGGCTCGACCACCGCCGTCACCTCCAGGCCGAATTCGCGCAGCAGGTAGTCGTAGGCGGCGTGCACTGTGGCCACGCGCAGTTCGGCGTTCGGCGCCGCGGTCAATTTAGCCAGGGCGTCAGCGCGCATCTTGCGCAGGCGCTTGCCGTAGGCCCGGGCGTTTTCGGTGTAAATCCTGGCATTGGCCGGGTCGAGTTTTCCCAGTTCGCGGGCAATATTGTTGACCTGGGCGATCGAGGCGCTGATCGACAGAAACGTGTGCGGGTTGACCACTTTGCCGGCGCCGCGTGCGGCAACGCCGGTGGCGGCCAGCAGCGGCACGTTCTCGTTGGCCTCGATCACCGGCACGTTCGGCGTCTCGCTGGCCGCGATCATGCGGTCGGCAAAATCGTCATGGCCGACGCCGTTGAGCACGATCACGTCGAGCCCGCTGATGCGCTTGATGTCCTCGGCCCGTGGCTCGTAGGCGTGGGGGTTGAAGCCGGCTGGAATCAGCGGCACCACCTCGGCCTTGTCGCCGACGATGTTGGCCACGTAGCTGTAATACGGGTGCAGGGTGATGCCGATGCGCAGGCGCTTGGCCTCGTCGGCGCTGGCCAGGGGTGTCAGCAGGCAGGCCAGCAGGCCGACCAGTGACAGGCGCAGGAAAGAGCATAGCGATGAAATGGGCATGGGAAAGCGGTCTTCTCTCGGATGAGGGTTCAGTGCCGGTGCTGGCGGGTCACGCCGGCATCGAATTGCGCGACGACCTGCTGCCAGCCGGCGGCTTCGAGCGTGGCATCGCTGAGGTCGGCAGGGGCCTTGAGGTCGGTGGCGCGGTTTAGCCAGATGTCCGGGGCGTCGTCGTCAGCGCTCAGGCGCATGAGGAACGAGCCGGCCACGGTGACGCTCTGGCTCTGGCCGAAGTACGCCCTGGCGTCGAGCAACTGCCAGGCATGGCCGCCCCGGCTAACCGAGCTGGCGTCCTGGGCAAAGGGCGCAAAGCCTTCATTGGCGAGGGTTTCAGGTGTCGGCAGGGTCTGTTGTTCCTGGCGCAGCAAGTGAATCTCGTCCAGGGTCACGCGCAAATCGGCGTAGATGCCTTGTTCGGAGGCGCTCAGGTCGCGGCGAGCATCCAGTTGATGACTGTTGACGCTGCTCACCTGTTGCGACTCACCGCGCCAGGCGACCACAGAACCGGCCACTGCCAGGATCATCAGACACAACAGCAGTACGTAGAGGGTTTCATGGCCGGCACCGGCCGGGCGGACGATTTGCGTGGTGGGTGTACTCATGGGCTTTCGATGTCCGCCTGGTCGATCTCGACTACGTGGCCGGGGCCCGCGTCGAACAGCACGTAGAACTCGGCACCGGGTTTCTTGAAGGTCAGGGTCGAGTCGGCCCCGAGCTTGCCCGGCACCAGGATGGTTTCGTCGTAGCCGATCACGTCCAGGGTCACGCCCGGTGCGCCGCTGCCGTCGGAAAATCCGCCGGTGCATTTGATCTGCTCGGCGTCGATGGCCTTGCATTCGCACATCGGGTTGTGGGCCAGGGCGCTGGCGCTGAAGCCGGCGCAGAGCAGCAGCAACGCGGCGCGCAAAGGGCGGATAGGGTTGATCATGGTTTGCCTCCTTGGGTGGACAGCCAGGCGAGGGTGGCGGGGGAGGCCTGGTTCAGAGGAATGGATGCCTGGTGCAGGGAGCCGTCCCAGCCCTCCATGGTGATCCACAGTTCGGCGTCGGCCTTGGTTTTTTCCGGGACCGGCAACATGGCGCCCATGCGGTAGGGGGTGCCGAAGAAAATCACCCCGGCGGCGCGCAGGCTGCGTGGCTTGCCGATGCGCAGGTAAGTCGCCTTGACCTGCTCGCGGCAGCTGTCGCACAGCGCGGCATTGAAGCTTTTCATGTAGCCGGCCGGGCCATCGAGCCGCGGTGCTTCATTGCGCAGTTCGGCCAGGCGCAGGCTCCAGGGGCCGACCTGGACTTCGCCGATTTCCCGTTCGCCCAGGCCCGTGTCACCACGAAACAGCGCGGCATCGGCGAAGTATTTGGGCATGAAACCCAGCGGCACCAGCAACAGCAGGACGTTGATGTGGAATCGCCATTTGTGCCAGAGGCGGCTCAGCGTTGAACGCGGTGCTTGGGTGGCGACCCGGCTCATGGGCTGACCTCCGTGGTTTCCCGGTTGTTGGCCGTGGCAAGCTCGTTGCGCGGGCGTTTGTTGCTGCGCTTGAGGGCGTTGGCCGTGGCCAGGGCGGTGCGCTTGGTCCAGATCAGCAGGCCGCTGAGGACCATCATGCTTAACAGCAGGCCAAAGAAGCACCAGATCAGCTTGATCCAGATCCCGCCGAAATCACCGGTGTGCAGCGGGCGCATGGATTCGGTCACGAACTCCAGGCCAGAGCGATCCGACAGCAGGCGCGTGGCGGCGACTTCGCCGGTGTACGGGTTGATGTCGGCGGTCTGGAACATCAACGGATACCAACTGCGCCCACCCACCGACAGGTAGCTGTAGGCATTGGCCGGCATGCTGACAAAACTCTCGTCGAGTCCCGGGATTCGTTCCTTGGCCTCGCGGATCGCCGCCTCGAGGCTGATCATCGGTGTGGGTGACCCATCGCTGGTGAGCGGCACGCTTTCGCGCGGGACCACGGCAGCCACCGGCGCGGTGGAGATGGAAATCTGGTTGTCGAACATGAACGCTTCGATCAGGAACCAGGTGCTGGTGACGGAAATCACCGCGATGAACCAGATCGACCAGATGCCGCTGAGACGGTGGAAATCCCCCCAGAAAATCCGTGCGCCATGCCGAATGCGCAGGGTCGGTCGCAGGAAACCCTTCCAGAACCGCTTGTACACCACCAGCCCGGTTACCAGGGAAGCCAGCATCGGCAAGCTGAGGAATGACACCAGGTACCAACCCCAGCTGTAGCCGTTGGTGAACGGCACCAGCCACCAGCCATGCAGGGCACGGGTGAACGCCTGGAAGTTGAATTGCGGGGCGGGGCCCTGGATGGCGCCGGTGTAGGGGTTGACGTACACCGTCAGCGCACGCCCGTCGGGGTAGGTGACGCCGACGTCCAGGGCGAAGTGCGATTCGTCGGGGCGGCTGATACTGTCGACAATGATGTCGGGCTCGGCCTGCTTGATCGCGGCGACGATCTGGTCGTAATTGAGCCGCGGCGCATCGTCCTCAGGCGCGCTGGCGCGCATTTGCGGATTGGCCAGCCAGACGATTTCCTGGCTGACTACCGCCAGCGTGCCGGTCACACAGACGATCAGCACGAAAAACCAGATCGGCAGTGCCAGCCAGCTATGGACCAGGAACCAGAGTTTTGAACGGGATTTCTTCGACATGATTAGGGCGTCTTATATCGATGAAAGGCCTCTGCCACGGGCTTCGCGGCGATGAGGTCATTGGACGGACCGGTTGTGGCTTTTGCCTACGCAACAGGACTGCATCTATATAGGACGGATGAGCACGCGAAATCAGGAAGGGAAATATGAAAGAAAATGTTTCGTATTCAGGGTGGTGACTGTAGGAGCCCGGCTTGCCGGACTCCTACAGAAGACAACGACGCGTCAGCCTTGCTGGAACATCTCCCTGGCCCGCTGCTCGATCTGCTCCTGAGTCAGGTCCTCTTTGCGCGTGGCCAGAAACCACAGGTGCCCATAGGGATCCTTCAAGGTCCCTGAGCGGTCGCCGTAAAACTGGTCCTTGACCTCTGAGACCACGATGCCGCCAGCGTCGATCGCCTGTTTGTACGACTTGTCCACATCGGTCACGTACAAATGCAGGCCCACCGACGGCGAGTTGTCGGGATTGCTCAGCGGTCCTTGATCGCAGGGAGTGCCGAGCATGATCGGGCAATCGCCAATGCGCAGTTCCGCGTGGCCGATGCCGCCGTCGGGCATGGACAGGCGCATGACCTCGATGGCGCCGAAGGCTTTTTTGTAGAAGTCGATGGCTTCGGCCGCTTTTTGAATGCCCAGGTACGGGGTGATGCTGTGATAACCCTCTGGAATCGGTTTAACGCTCATGATGGTTCTCCCTTTTCTTGTAGTGGATTGAAGATCGCGCTCCAGCCGGAGAATTGTAGGAGCTGCAGGAGGCTGCGATCCTTTGATTTTGATCTTCAGAATGTTTCAAGTTCACAAAAAGTTCGCAGCCTGCGGCAGCGCCTACAGGGGGCATTGGTACTGTTTGGCTATCAACAGTGAATGCTCGAGCAAGCAGCCCTCATCCAGCCAGCTCAAGGACCCGAGCAACACCCTGGCGACCCAACGGGACATCGTTGAGAACCCCAAGCACCTGAAAATCCGAGAACTGGAGGGGCGCGTTCGGTGAGCCAGGTCGACCTGGCGTTCGTCTTCGCCAACTAGGCGTTGGAGGCGGGGATTGATACCAACAGTGCCTTGATCGTGGAGCTCATCTTGACCTGCCACAAAGGGCAGATTGCGCCTGGGTTCTAAGGCTTCATCGACTGGCAGTACGCGAAGGGCTCAACTGATTCCTGGATCAACCCCCGATTCCAGCAACTGCGCCCCCGACCCACGCTCCCCCAGCACATCGCCAAAATTACGCAACGGACACGCCTGCATCGACAAACACCCGCAACCAATGCAGCCATTCAACTTGTCCCGCAACAACGTCAACTGATTGATCCGCTCATCCAGCTCCCGGCTCCACTGCGCCGACATCACCTGCCAGTCCGCCGCCGTCGGTGCGCGATTGTCCGGCAGGGACTTGAGCGCCTCGCCGATCTCTGCCAACGGAATGCCCAGGCGCTGGGCCACCTTGATCAACGCCACACGCCGCAATACTTCCCGTGGATAGCGCCTTTGGTTGCCCTGGTTGCGGTTGCTCTTGATCAATCCCTTGGTTTCATAAAAGTGCAGCGCCGTGACCGCCACGCCGCTGCGGGCGGCCAGTTGGCCGACGCTGAGCTCCTTATGGACATCTTGCGAGGTGATCATCTGAAAAATGCCCCTTGACCTTGACTTAACTGGAGGTTTTACCCTGCACGTCTTCGGATCGCAAGATTCGCTTTTTGCACCTGAGTGGGGACTATCCATGAACGCGCCCGCAAAAAATCGCAGCTTCACCCAACTGATCGAATTCGAAATCGAACCGCAGCATCAACCGGCGCTGGTGTCGGCGCTGTCGCAGCAGACCGAGTGCCTGGCCCAGCGCTACAGCGGTTTTCTGAGTGCCAGCATCCAGGCCAGCGAGGACGGTCGGCGGGTGCTCAATTACCTGCAATGGCAAACCCGCGAGGCGGGGGAGGCGGCATTCCAGGCGTTTGAAAGCGGGGAACAGGATTTCTGGCAACTGATCCGCGCCCATCAGGCCAAGACCGTGACCTTCGGCTCGTTCCAGGTGCTGCACAGCCTGGAACGCAGCCACGATCATGCGCTGCACTGCAATCTGGTGGGTTAGATCGACAGCTGCAGCAAGCGCTCGCCCTGGATGTTTTCCGGTGGCCGGCGCTTGTTGACCGCCAGTTCACCGATCGTCGAGGCGGTAATACAGGTCTTCGCGAAAGTGCCCGGCATTAATGGCTTTTTCCAGCTGCACGTTGGTGGCCGCGAGCACGCGCAGATTGATGGGGATGCTCTTGCGCGAACCCAGGCGCACCACTTCACGCTCCTGCAGCACCCGCAACAGCTTGACCTGGATCGCCATCGGCAAATCGCCGATTTCATCGAGGAGCAGGGTGCCCCCATCGGCTCTTCGAACCAGCCGGCCTTGGCACTCGGGGCGCCGGTGAACGCCCCTTTTTCATGACCGAACAATTCAGCTTCGACCAGGGATTCGGAGAACGCTGTATGTTGAATGACTGTTGCCTGGCGAACAGTTGCCTGGGCAACAATGCCTGCGGAGATGCAGTTGTTATGAAGGCAGTTTGTTATTCCTAAAAATACAACAAATAGATATTTATAGATCATCTGGGGATATGCGAGGTTGGCAATAGCGGCATTTGAAAAACCCGATAGCCACTATCGAGAGCGTTGATTTCTGCTCGGACAATGGCGCGAGTAGCCTGTGTTCATTGCCCCGAACAAGATGCCAGGACGCCGAAAATGAAACCTCTAATCGCCACTTTCTTGCTGCTTGCGGTCTCCGTACTTGCCGGATGCTCCAGCCATGTGTCCCCTGAATTGCGCCCCTACACCGCCGAAGAAACCCGGGAACTGGCGCTGGAGGCGCTGAACCGTCGCGGCTTGTCCTTCGACGAATACCATGCGAAAAAAGCCGAATTGCTCGGCCAGCCACAGAAAACTTTCGGCTTCGACAAACAGGGCGAGATGAATGCCGAGCGAGCTGTACAGCTGCACGGTCGCCCGAGCTGAGCCAAGACTGTACCGCTCGAACTTTTACCTAACTGTCCATGGGTTTCCCCCAGGGTTCGCGATAGGGTCGATACCTGACTGACCCTGATGGACTGCCACCCATGACACTCTCGTTCGATCTGCTGCTGGGCTTCGCCCTGTTCGCTCTCGTCACCTCTATCACGCCCGGCCCGAACAACACCATGTTGCTGGCATCCGGGGTGAATTTCGGCTTTCAACGCACTATCCCGCACATGCTGGGCATCACCTGCGGATTCTTCGTATTGGTCGTGGCCGTTGGGTTCGGGCTGGGCGCGGTGTTCCAGACTTATCCCGTGCTGTACACAGTGCTGCGCTACGTGGGTGCGGCATACCTGCTGTATCTGGCGTGGAAGATCGCCCATTCCGGGCCCGTCTCCGACAGCGCGAAAGGCGAGGCCAAGCCGATCAGCTACCTGGGCGCGGCCGCTTTCCAGTGGGTCAACCCCAAGGCCTGGATCATGGCCATCGGTGCCATCAGCACCTACACCCCGATGCAGGGCTACTTCACCAACGTGATTGTGATTGCCGCGGTGTTTGCCCTGATCAACCTGCCGAGCGTCGGTGTCTGGGCTGCTTGCGGTACGTTGCTGCGCAACGTGCTCAAGGATCGGCGCTGGTTGCGCCTGTTCAACTGGGGCATGGCCGCGCTGCTGGTGGCGTCGCTGTATCCGATATTGCTCGAAAGCTTTACCTGACGCATTGCTTCAACCGCTTGCCCGATGCCTGTTAAGCTGGCTTTTCAGGAGCGTTCCTACGCACTTTTAAATGAAGTTGTTCTTCTTTAATGGCATCCGATCAGGTATTGGTAACCTTCTGAAAACCGCACGCAGCTCATGAGGCTGCGTCTTGCCGTTTGCAGTCATGAGCTTCCTGATCCCGGAACACGCTCTGCGAGTCTTTTATGAATAAACGTGCGCTGTATTTCGACTACGCCGCCACCACGCCGGTGGATGAGCGCGTCATCAAGATCATGGTCGCGTGCCTGGGCTTTGACGGCAACTTCGGCAACCCGGCCTCCAGTTCCCATGTCTTTGGCCAGCAGGCCCGGCAAGCGGTCGAGCTGGCGCGGCGCCAGGTCGCCGAACTGGTTGGCGCCACGCCCGAACAGATCGTCTGGACCTCGGGTGCCACCGAATCCAACAACCTTGCCCTCAAGGGCGTTGCCCAGGCCCGCGGCATCGCCTGTGGCCACATCATCACCAGCCAGATCGAACACAAGGCCATCCTCGACATGACGTACCTGGTGCCGGACGCCGATGGCCTGATCAGTGCGCAAGCGGTCAGTGAAGCCATGCGCGAGGACACCTTCCTGGTGTCGCTGATGCTGGTCAACAATGAACTGGGAACGGTCAATGACATCCCGGCCATTGGCCAGGTGGTGCGTGAACGCAATGCGTTGTTCCATGTCGACGCGGCGCAAGGCGCGGGCAAGGTGGCGATCGACCTGGCGCAGTGGCCGGTGGACCTGATGTCTTTCTCGGCGCACAAGCTCTACGGCCCCAAAGGCATCGGCGCGCTGTACGTCGGCCCGCGTGCACAACAGCGCTTGCTGGCGCAGATCCACGGCGGTGGTCACGAAGGTGGCTTGCGTTCAGGGACCCTGGCGACCCACCAGATTGCCGCGATGGGCGCAGCCTTTGCCTTGGCGGCGGCCTCGTTCGATGAAGAAAAGGCCTTGATCGTGCACCTGCGCGAACGCCTGCTCGAGCCATTGCTGGGCATTCCGGGCGTGCGGCTCAATGGCAGCCTGACCCAACGCATCCCGCATACCTTGAGCCTGACCTTCAGTGAAGGCGAGTTCAACTCGGCGGCATTGCTCGCCTCGATGGCGTTTTCCGCGACCTCGGCCTGTAATTCCGCCAGCAATGCACCCTCTCATGTGCTGCTGGCCCTGGGGCATGATGCCCATACGGCGAGTCGCACCATTCGCTTGAGCCTGGGGCGTTTCACCACCGAACAGGATATCGATCAAGCGGTACAGCTGATTAAAACCGCCTGCGCCAGTGCTCCCGCATTCTGGCAATAGGGCAACCCAGTGCCGACCTGGATCGGCACTGAACAATAATGAACAGTGGTTAGCAGGAGTCACGATGAATACGCAGTTTTCGATCACCGGGTCGGTGCCCCAGCGCCTGGCGCAAACCCGCGAGCTGATGAGCCGGGAGGGCATCCATGCCTTGCTGGTGCCGTCCGCGGATCCGCACCTGTCCGAATACCTGCCGGGTTACTGGCAAGGGCGCCAATGGCTGTCGGGTTTCCACGGTTCCGTCGGGACCCTGATCGTTACCGCGGATTTCGCCGGTGTCTGGGCTGACAGCCGTTATTGGGAACAGGCGAGCAAGGAACTCAAGGGCAGCGGCATCGAGCTGGTCAAGCTGCAACCTGGACAACCCGGGCCGCTGGACTGGCTGGCCGAGCAAACTCCGCAAGGGGGGGTGGTCGCGGTCGATGGCGCGGTGATGGCGGTGGCTTCCGCTCGCACGCTGGGCAGCAAGCTGGAAGAGCGGGGCGCACGCCTGCGCACCGACATCGACCTGTTGAGCGAAGTCTGGAGCGACCGCCCGAGTCTGCCGAACGAGCCGATCTATCAGCACTTGCCGCCACAGGCCACGGTCAGCCGTGGGGAAAAACTTGCCAAGCTGCGTGAAACCTTGCAGGCGCGCGGTGCCGACTGGCATTTCATCGCCACCCTGGATGACATCGCTTGGCTGTTCAACCTGCGCGGCGGCGATGTGTCGTTCAATCCGGTGTTCGTTTCCTTCGCCTTGATCAGCCAGCAGCAAGCGACGCTGTTCGTGGCGCTGAGCAAGGTCGATGCGCAGTTGCGTGCGGTCCTGGAACAGGACGGTGTGACCTTGCGCGATTACAGCGAAGTAGCTGACGCCCTGCGCGCGGTGCCTACGGGGGCGAGCCTGCTGGTGGACCCGGCGCGGGTAACGGCGGGGCTGCTGGGTAACCTCGACAGCGGTGTCAAACTGCTCGAAGGCCTGAATCCAACGACCCTGGCCAAGTCCCAGAAGAGCCTGGCTGACGCCGAACACATCCGCCAGGCCATGGAGCAGGACGGCGCGGCGCTGTGCGAATTCTTCACCTGGCTTGAGTCGGCCTGGGGCCGTGAGCGCATTACCGAGCTGACCATCGACGAAAAACTTACCGCTGCCCGTGAACGCCGGCCGGGTTATGTGTCGCTGAGCTTCAACACCATTGCCGCGTTCAACGCCAACGGCGCCATGCCCCATTACCACGCCACCGAAGAAGAGCACGCGGTGATCGAAGGCGACGGCTTGCTGCTGATCGATTCCGGCGGCCAGTACCTGGGTGGTACTACCGACATCACGCGGATGGTGCCGGTCGGTACACCGACCGCCGAGCAAAAACGCGATTGCACGCGTGTGCTCAAGGGTGTGATCGCACTGTCCCGCGCGCAATTCCCCAAAGGCATCCTGTCGCCATTGCTGGATGCCATCGCCCGGGCGCCGATCTGGGCCGAAAACGTCGACTATGGTCACGGCACCGGTCACGGCGTCGGCTATTTCCTCAACGTCCACGAAGGTCCGCAGGTAATTGCCTACCAGGCGGCACCCGCGCCGCAAACCGCCATGCTGCCAGGCATGATCACGTCCATCGAGCCGGGCACTTATCGTCCAGGCCGTTGGGGGGTGCGCATCGAAAACCTGGCGATGAACCGCGAGGCAGGCACCAGTGAATTCGGCGAATTCCTCAAGTTCGAAACCCTAACCCTGTGCCCGATCGATACGCGCTGCCTGGAAACCTCGTTGCTGAGCGAAGAGGAAAAGCACTGGTTCAACGCTTACCACGCCGAAGTGCGCGAGCGCTTGAGCCCGTTGCTCGACGGCGCTGCGCTGGAGTGGTTGAACACGCGTACTGCGGCTATCTGATTGGCTTGAGCCCGGGCGCTGCCGCCAGCGCCCGGGCCTCAGGTTTTAACTCAGGGCTTCGACGACAAAGTCCAGCCGATCCTGGCCAAAGAACAGCTGGCCATCGACAAACATGCTCGGTGCGCCGAATACGCCGCGTTGCACCGCTTTTTCGGTGGTGTCCTTGAGGGCAATCTTGACCTCTTCCTCGGCGCTCAGGGCCAGGATTTCTTGTGGGTCGAAACCGTTTTCGCTCAGAACTGCCCCGACCGTGGCCGGATCATTGAGGTTGCGACCGTCGATCCACAGCGCCTTGAACAGGCAATCGATGAACGCGGCAAAGCGCTCAGGCTGACGCAACTGCACGCCGGTTACGGCACGCATGAGCACCAGCGTGTTGATCGGGAAGTGCGGGTTGATTGTCAATGGTACGCCGTAGCGTTTGGCGTACCGATCCAGGTCGATGAACATGTAACGGCCCTTGGCAGGGATGGTCGCCGGGGAGGCGTTGCCGGTGGCTTTGAACACGCCGCCGAGCAGGAATGGCACGTAGATCAGCTGGCTGTCGGTCTGCGCGCAGATCTTTGGTAGCTGGGTATACGCCAGGTAGGTGGCGGGGCTGCCCAGGTCGAAATAGAACTCCACGGTTTTGCTCATGGTCGATGCGCTCTCTTTGTTGTTATAGGGGAGGGATTACCAGCGTTCGCTCCATGGGCGCAGGTCCAGCTCGAAGGTCCAGGCGTCGCGGGGCTGGCTGTGCAGGTACCAGTAGTTCTCGGCGATGTGCTCGGGGTCGAGAATGCCGTCCTGGTCCTTGGTGGCGTACTTCTCGGGGAAACTGTCACGGATGAAATCGGTATCGATGGCGCCGTCGACGACGACGTGGGCGACATGGATATTCATCGGCCCGAGTTCACGCGCCATGCTTTGAGCCAGCGCACGGACTCCGTGCTTGGCCCCGGCAAACGCGGCAAAGCCTGCAGCGCCGCGCAAACCGGCGGTGGCGCCGGTGAACAGGATGGTGCCCCGTTGCCGCTTGGCCATGCGCTTGGCCACTTCCCGGCCATTGAGAAAGCCCGAGAAACAGGCCATTTCCCAGATCTTGAAATACTTGCGGGCGGTTTCCTCGAGAATGCTGCAAGGCACGTTGGCGCCGATATTGAACACGAACGCTTCGATGGGGCCGATCTCGCTTTCGATTTGCTCGACCAGTGCAACCACATCGTCTTCCTTGCGGGCATCGCAGGCAAAGCCGTGGGCTTCACCACCGGCGCCATTGATGGCATCGACCAGCGGCTGGAGTTTGTCCGCACTGCGTCGGGTCACGCAGGTAACGAAGCCCTCCCGTGCAAAGCGTTTGGCGATGGCTCCACCCGTGGCATCCCCTGCGCCGACCACCAGTACGACTTTCTTGTTATTCATTGTCTGGATCCCTTTAGTAAACGATCGTTAACTAAACGAACGTTATGCTACGATTTGACAGGCGTCAAGATGATCGAACCTGAGGGAAGGGCAATGCGTTATTCAGCCAGTCACAAGCTGGAAACCCGAGAGAAACTGCTGCAAAGCAGCGCGGTGTCGGCCAAGCAATCCGGTTTTTCCACGGTGGGTGTCGATGGTTTGATGAAGGCCATCGGCTTGAGTGGCGGAGCGTTCTACACTCATTTCGCGTCGAAGGACGAGTTGTTCGCGTCCATTGTCGAGCGTGAGCTGCGGCAAAGCCTGGAGCGGTTGGGGGCGGACCAGGACCGCGACAAATTCGAGCGTTGCCTGAAGCTCTACCTGAGCATGTCCCACGTCGAGCACCCGGAAAGCGGTTGTGCACTACCGGCGTTGGGGGCCGAGATTGCGCGCTCCGATCTGTTGATCAGGCAGCAGGCTGAACACTGGATCTGCCAGCTTCAGGAAAGTTGGGCGAAGGTGCTGGAGAGCGACAGCCTGGCCTGGGCGATTCTGTCGCAATGCATTGGTGCCCTGGTGGTGGCGCGGATGCTTGCCACGCCGGATCTGCAGCGCAAGGTGCTGAAGTCCAGCCACGAGGAGATTGGCCGCCAGCTGTCAGGCCCGAGGGCCTGACAGGATGGCATCAGATTATTTGCAGATGACGATCATGCTGCGGCTGGTGTAGCCCGCGGGGTTGAGTCCGAATGGGTAATCACCCGGTTCTTCCACGGCGTCGCCGGATTTGGCGATGACCTTGTAGTTCTTGGGGGCGCACGAGTTGGCGGCGCTGGCGTAGCACTGGTCCCATGAGGACGACAGCCCCGAACAGTTGATATGGATGCCTTTCTTGCCGTGTTTGGTCTGGGGTTTAGCGGTCGCCGCGCAGCCCGCAACTGCAAGAACGGCGATCAGTATCAAAAATCGTTTCATTGCTATCCTTGTAGCGTTCCCGGATCTGTCGCCCGGTCTGGCAGTATTCGCTTACGCATGAAGCGTTTTGAGGTCCCTGTCCTGAAAAGTCCATTTCTGGCACTGGGTTGCGGGCTTAAACATGGCCTAATTGAGCGGCAAATACCAGAGTCTGTGCAAATCCGCCCCTCAATCGGCTGCAATGGCGGGCTTGGCGGCACTGCCCATGGTCATAGTGGCACCCACGGAAGCCAGGATGATGCACAGGATGGCCATCCACTGTGACAGAGACAGGAATTCCTGCAGGAACAACAGCCCGGACAAGGCGCCCACTGCCGGCTCGATGCTCATCAATGTACCGAAGGTCCTGGCCGGCATGCGGGTGAGGGCAACCATTTCCAGGGTATAGGGCAGCGCCGTGGACAGCACGGCAACACCGATGGCGATCGGGATCAATGACGGGGTCAACAGCGCCGCACCGGCATGGACAATACCGATAGGGGCGACGAACAGCGCGGCAATCACCACGCCCAGGGCGGCGGTCTGCACACCGTTGTCGGCACCGGCCTTTTGCCCGAAAAGAATGTACAGGGCCCAGCAGACACCTGCACCCAATGCGTAACCGGCCCCCAGCAGATCAATGCCCTGTGCCGTTGCCCCCGTCGGTATCAACAGCAGCAAGCCGACAGCGGCCAAGGCTATCCACAAAAAGTCGATGGCGCGGCGCGAAGCATAGATGGCAACGGCCAATGGTCCAGTGAACTCCAGCGCGACCGCGATACCCAGGGGAACCGAGCGCAGGGACATATAGAAGAGGAAGTTCATGCCGCCCAGTGCCATGCCATAGACAATGACGGTGCGCAGTGATTTTGCGGTGAGCTTGGCCCGCCATGGGCGCAGCAGCAACACCATGATGACGCTGGCGAAGGTCAATCGCAGGGTGGTGGTGCCCTGGGCGCCGATGATAGGGAACATGCTTTTGGCCAGTGAAGCTCCCGACTGAATCGATGCCATGGCTATTATTAGCAGGCCGACCGAAAACAGGGTCGAGGCAAGGCTGCGCGGCTGATCATTCATTGGGAGGCACCGTCCGAGGTATGTATGGAACTTGAGTGTTGTACTTGGTATTGAGCAATATACTGCGCAATCGGTGCGGGCGCATCTATATATAAGCAGTGTTTTTGTGCCGGTCGATAGAAAAACCAAATCAACGC
>NZ_JAQIYM010000012.1 GCF_028823535.1 Pseudomonas serbica
TGTACACCGATCTCCTGTAGGAGCTGGCTTGCCAGCGAAGAGGCCCGCCAGTCCAATACAGAATTCAAGACCGCCTTCGCCGGCAAGCCGGCTCCTAGAGGGCTCACGCCGTTGTCTTGGCCTGTCGATGATCGGCAAAGAACGCCTTGCCCTGACCGATACGGTCCGACGCCTTGGGCATGTTCACCGCCTGGGCCTCCTGCGCGTCGACGTACCAATAGCAATGACTCACGGCCCGGGTAATTCCCACGTACGCCAGGCGCAGGATCTCGTCTTTCTGCGCATTGTCATAAGGTTCGCTGTCACCAGCCTTGCCCAGCCCCGCCATGCGGTACACCTGGTTCTTGTACGGCGAACGGGTCAGATGCTGGCAATCGCCGAGCAGGAATACCGCGTCCGCCTGAAGCCCCTTGGCGCTGTGATAAGTCAGTTGCTTGAGGCGCCGGTCTTCGTAGGGCAATCTAGAATCAACATTAACTACGGATTGAATATGCTGTTCTATCAACAACTTATCGCTACTTTTTCGATAAAGCATCAAGATTGAATCGCCCTTGCGGTAGTGTTCAATCAGGCGCTGGGCCATGCCCTGGTCATCCCGATCCAGCACATTGACCGGCAGCAACGCCTTTGGCTCACCGCTGGCCTTGGCCTTCTTTCCTGCAATCGCAGGCGCGGCCCGCACGATGTGTTCGGCGGCGTCGATGATGTACTGGTGGCTGCGGTAGTTGTCGCTGAGCATGACCTTGGTGGTACTCGGCGACGAGAACGTTTTGTTGAACTCCATGAAATAGCTCGGCGAACTGCCGCGCCATCCGTAGATCGACTGCCAGTCATCCCCCACGCACAGCAAAGACGAGTGCTGGGCGCCGCGCCCTGTGTGCATGGCCGGGCCGCGGCTGCGGATCTCGGCCAGGCTGGCGCGGATCCACGAGACGATTTGCGGCGAAACATCCTGGAACTCGTCGATCATCAAGTGCGACAGCGGCCGCAACAGCTCGTCGCTGAGCAGTTTCAGGTTTTCCGGGGAATGTTCGCTGAACAACGCGAACATGCGGTTATAGGTCATGACCGGCGGCTTCTGGTCGAGCAAATGGTCTTCCAGGGCTCGCCAGAACAGACTCAATGCCTCGAAGAAAAACCGGTCCGGGTCGTCCTTGGCAAAGCTCATCTGGCCCACCGCCGTCGGCACATCCAGGCCGAGGTTCTCAATGAACCCGGCGGCGGCGACAAAACAGTCCAGCAACGGCGCAGACGCCAGCTCACCCTTGACCTTGTAATCGAAGCCTGGTCCGGCGCTGGCATCGCCAGCAAGGGACGCCAACACGCGCTTGGATGACTCGTAACTATCGAGCCATATCAATGGCTTACGACAGAAAGCTTGAAACAGGGTGCGTTTCACCGCGCTTTCCGCTCGCAGCGTCAGCTTGGCGTTGGGCCGGGTCAGTTGCGGATTTTCCCCTGGGTCGAAACCCAAGACCACCCAGGCGTCGAGTGAGGGGATGTAACCGTGGCAATGAAAGGCGCTGCCGTTGATATCAAACGCCTGGCGATTGGGCTCAATACCCTTGATTGGCCAGGCACCGGCGCGAAACCACAAGTCTTCCACCAGGTCGCAGAGTTCTTCATCGCGCTTGGCGGCCAGCTCGGTGACAGCCACGCGCTTCTGTACATCGGGGTGATCCCGCTCCAGCTCCTTGAGTTGCAAGGCGTGGCGCGACAAAGGCTGGATCAGCTCGCGAAAACGTTCATCGCGGCTATGCAAGGCGTGATAACAGGCGTTGAGTTGCTGACGCTGAGCCTCATTGATGCGCAGGTCGAACGGGGTGCTGTCCGCCTCCTCATCGGCACCTTGCGCTCGGTGACTGAGGTTTTCGAAGGCTTGCAGACGCTCGAAGCCCGGCAGGCTGCGGACCATCGGCAGTATCCGCGAATGGAAGGTGCGCACAAGATCACGCGCTTCCTTGAAACTGACAGCCCGCCCCCACAACGCGAACAGCTCGATCAGTTTATTGATGAAGTCCTTGCGCGACTCGCGGGTGAAGGTCACCACCGTCATCGATCCCAACTCGAACCCCAGGTAGTGGCTCAACAGCAGAATCCGCAGGACCAGCGTCGTCGACTTCCCAGCGCCCGCCCCGGCAATCACCGACGTCGACGGCGTGTCACTGAAGATCATCTTCCACTGCGCGGCACTGGGCTGGGCATGTGCCGGCAGCAGCCGGGCAACGTCGACCTTCATGCGCTTCTTCAATTCGGCGCTCAATGGCAGGCGCCAGTCGTCGAACAGATGATCATCGATGTTCGGTGGCCGATGCTCGGTGCAACGCGAGTCACGAATCAGCAGGACTTGCCGGCCCTCTTCCAGCCCTTCGAGCTTGCCTTCCTTGTATCCGTAGTCCACTCCGGCGCTATGCCCGCTGCGAAAACCGTCTGCCTGACCGTGCAACCAGGACGCGCGGTGCTGTGCGCGAAGGCGTGTCAGGCCATGACCAAAGAAGCGCGCTGCCAGGCGTTTGAGCAGTGGCATCTCGGCCAGGGGGCGAAGTTCAGGCGGAAGATCGGGGGTGTGTTGCGGCACGCGGACGGACTCCAGGGTGTGAGGCTGTTGGGGGCTATGGTGTCTGTATTTGCCCTTCAGTTCTAGTGAATTGCTTATGACTCATCGACTTATGTGCGGTATTGAAGGCTGGATAACACAAATTCGAAGCATATTTATATCAATCCATTCGATAATTATGAGGCACTTTTTACGCTTTTTATCGATTGGTACCTGTTGGATGATGCCCGTCATCAACCACCGGTCTCGATTCGTGGCCAGGCGATTACGCCCCATGTCGAGCCTTTCAGGAGACGATCATGCTTGAACTCAGACCTTTCAACTCGCTGGGCGGCGCTCATCATGGCTGGTTGGATGCCCATCACCACTTTTCGTTCGCCGAATACCATGACCCCAAGCGCATGAACTGGGGCAACCTGCGGGTATGGAACGATGACGTGATCGCCCCGGGCACTGGTTTCCCACAGCACCCGCACCGGGACATGGAAATCATCACTTATGTCCGTGAAGGTGCCATTACCCATCAGGACAACCTGGGCAACAAGGGGCGCACCGAAGCCGGTGATGTTCAGGTCATGAGCGCCGGCACCGGGATCGCCCACAGCGAATACAACCTTGAAGCGGCACCGACCCGGATCTTCCAGATCTGGATCATTCCCGACGAAACCGGCCTGGCACCTTCCTGGGGTGCCAAGCCGTTTCCGAAAGGCCAGCGCGAAGGCTTCGTAACCTTGGCCAGCGGCAAGGCCGGTGACGATCAAAGCCTGCGTATCCGCGCCAATGCGCGACTGGTGGCGGCGAACCTGAAGGCCGGGGAAACCGCTGAATATCACTTGGACAGCGGCCGTCGTGCTTATCTTGTGCCGGCCACTGGAGTCATTGAAGTCAATGGCTTGCGTGCACAAGCTCGAGACGGTGTCGCGGTTGCCCAAGAGCAGGTGTTGCGGGTGACGGCCATTGAGGACAGCGAAATCGTACTGGTGGACCTGGCTTGATTTAACGAATGCCAAAAAAAAAGGGCGACCGTGAGGGTCGCCCTTTTTTGGGTTCGAACATTGCTGGTGCCCGGGCTGCCGTCTTCGCTGGCAAGCCAGCTCCTACAGGATTCATGCAACCTTTGCAGGAGCTGGCCTGCCAGCGATGAGGCCCTCGATCACTTCGCGGAAATTGCGCCATCCACCAGCGTCTGCGCCTCGGCCACCAACTGCTTGAGGTGGTCGTCGCTGACAAAGCTTTCCGCATAGATCTTGTAGATGTCTTCGGTGCCCGACGGACGCGCCGCAAACCAGCCGTTTTCAGTCATGACCTTCAGACCGCCAATAGCCTGGTCGTTACCCGGTGCGTGGCTGAGGATGCTCTGGATCGGCTCGCCCGCCAGTTCAGTCGAGGTGACTTGGTCGGGCGACAACTTGCTCAGCAGGGCTTTTTGTTCCGGGTTGGCCTTGGCATCGACCCGCACCGAGAACGGCTCGCCCAGTTCATCGGTCAGGGCACGATAAGCCTGGCTTGGATCGCGACCGGTACGGGCGGTCATTTCAGCGGCCAGCAAGGCCGGGATCAGCCCGTCCTTGTCGGTGCACCAGACGCTGCCGTCCTTGCGCAGGAACGAAGCCCCCGCGCTTTCTTCGCCACCAAAACCCAGCGAGCCATCGAACAGGCCATCGGCAAACCACTTGAAACCGACCGGCACTTCGTAGAGGCGGCGCCCCAGGCGTTTGGCCACACGGTCGATCAAGCCGCTGCTGACCACGGTTTTACCCACCGCGGCATCGGCTCGCCAGTGCGGCCGGTTCTGGAACAGATAATCGATCGACACGGCCAGGTAGTTGTTCGGCGCCAGCAGGCCGCCAGAGGGGGTCACGATGCCATGACGGTCGTGATCCGGGTCGCAGGCGAACGCCACGTCGAAGCGTTCTTTCAGACCGATCAGTCCCTGCATCGCATGAGTCGACGATGGGTCCATGCGAATCTGGCCGTCCCAGTCCACGGTCATGAAACGGAAGGTAGAGTCGACCTGCTTGTTCACCACGTCCAGGTCCAGGCGGTAGTGCTCGGCAATCGCCGACCAGTAGCGCACGCCTGCGCCACCCAGCGGATCGACGCCAAGGCGCAGCTTGGCATCACGGATGGCGTCGAAATCGATCACATTGATCAGGTCGGCGACATAGGTGTTGAGGTAATCGTGACGATGGGTGGTGCTGGCCTTCAGCGCCTGCTCGTAGCTGATGCGCTTGACCCCGGCGAGCTTGTTCGCCAACAACTCATTGGCCTTGGCTTCGATCCACTTGGTGATATGGGTATCGGCCGGGCCGCCATTGGTCGGGTTGTATTTGTACCCCCCGCTTTGCGGCGGGTTGTGGGACGGGGTGATGACGATGCCGTCCGCCAGGCCCGAGGTACGCCCGCGGTTGTAGCACAGGATGGCATGGGATATGGCTGGGGTCGGCGTGTATTCGTCACCTTCGGCGATCATCACCGTCACGCCATTGGCGGCCAGCACTTCCAGGGCGCTGGCGCCGGCCGGTGTGGACAATGCGTGGGTGTCGATGCCGACGAACAACGGGCCATCGATGCCTTGGGCCTCGCGATACAGGCAGATGGCCTGGCTGATCGCCAGAACATGCCATTCGTTGAAACTCAAGTCGAACGAGCTGCCTCGGTGCCCGGACGTGCCAAAGGCCACTCGCTGGGTCGAAATGGCGGCATCGGGCTGGCCGGTGTAATAGGCCGTTACCAGTCGCGGGATGTCTACCAACAATTCTGCCGGTGCCGGTTTGCCCGCAAAAGGACTGAGTGTCATGCAAAACCTCTGGAATGGAGTTCGGGGGTAGGATCGGAGTTTACTGGCAGTTTGACCTTAGCGCGATGGAATCGATCCATTGGCCTCACCTGGCCTGGCTCAATCGATGGCTTCCAGGCGCAACGCATCCCCCAGCAAGCCCAGCGCGGCGGCCAGGTCCTGGTCGCTGCCAAAGCCATGGCTCAAGCGCAAATGTTGCGCATGCAGGCCTTGAAGACTGAACAGCTCCCCGGGCGCAACCAACACCTGTTGCCTGAGCAAACGCTGGAATACCCTGCTCATATCGACACGGCGCAGCGAGCGCAGCCATATCGTCGCGCCGCCCTGGGGCTCGACGTACTGCAAGGCATCGCCCAATCGCTCCTGAAGCAGCCGGGTCATTTGCTCCTTGCCGTCCTTCAAGCGCCGGCGCAGTACCTGCAGGTGCTGATCGATTCGTCCGTTGCTGTACAGGCGCGCGATGGCTTTCTGGCGGATAGGCGACAGGCGAAAGGCGCGTAATAGAAATTGCCGTTGCAGTTCGCTGCTCATATGCCGCGAGAGCAGATAGCCGTAAGGGGCTTCCGGGCCGATGATCTTTTCGAAGGTGGAAAACACCATCAGGCGCTCCGGAGCCAACAGGTCGCGAAACCGCAGCTGATCGGGCTCAAACCCGAGCTCGCCATAACAATCGTTTTCCAGCACCCAAGCGCCATGCTTTTGCAGTATTTGTGCGATCGCTTGCCGGTTTTCATAGGGCGCCTTGCTGCCCCGGGGCATGTTCAGCCCGGACGATACCATCACCAATCGCACCGGCTCCGCCTCCAGCAGGTCCTTGAGGCGCTTGCAATCCAGACTGCCGTCGCCCAGCAGCGGCCATTCGACCACCTTCACGCTGGCAGCCTGAAACAGGCGCAGGATCGCCCAATCACAGGGTGCCTCGACCACCACCGTGGCGTCCTTGAGAGCCAACACGACGATCAGTATTTCCAGTACGCCGCGAAGATCGGCGCCGATGTAGATGTCATCGGCATGCCAGCAGCGCACCGGCGAAGTGGTGTAGCGGGCCGCCAATGCGGTGCGCAGTTCCAGCTCGCCACAAGGTTGCGCAGACGGTTGCGGCTGGCGTGGGTATTGGCGTAGCAACTCTCTTTCCAGCAGCAAAAGCGGGCTGTCGAGGGGTTGCAGCAAGGCCGGTTCATCCGCGCTGAGGACCAGCATGGCGGGAAGACGGGCGTTGACATAGACACTCTCGAGCAGGTCACTGCCGTCATAGAGCGTGCTGTTGGGGGCGACCGGTAGCGCGTAATAACCGGA
Source organism: Pseudomonas serbica (assembly GCF_028823535.1). Taxonomy (GTDB): domain Bacteria; phylum Pseudomonadota; class Gammaproteobacteria; order Pseudomonadales; family Pseudomonadaceae; genus Aquipseudomonas; species Aquipseudomonas serbica. The sequence continues at coordinate 6,654 of NZ_JAQIYM010000012.1, forward strand.
TTTGGCCACCGAATAGACCCGGCCCTCCTTTTCCAGCAGCGAGTATGCGTACTGGATGGTCGAGATCGAAACGCCCAGGCGCTCGGACAGTTCACGCAAGGACGGCAGGCGGACACGGCTGTCGCTCACAGGTTCGCTGATCAGGCTGGTCAGGTAACGGTAAACCGCCTGATAGGCGAAATCGGTTTCACGGTGTCCTTTCATGACAGGCAACCACACCCATGGCGGTGGCCATCGTGCACAGTCGAAGGTGTCGACAACACGAGCACGTTCATCGCCCTGCCGACCATTCACGGCACACAGGCATTTCGTCGCTTGCTTGCACGGGCATTGAGGCATCGCTGTCGGGTGGGTTCATCGATTGGCTCTGCGCCACAGACGGCCCCATGCGATACAGCGTACCGATCAGACTGACCGGCAAACCGCTGACATCGACCATCCACTGCAGGATCTGCTCCGCGACCGGATGCCCCTGCATGGCGCGATGCAACTCGGGCAGGGCCACCAGCATGCCCGGATGACATTGGCGCAGGAAGCGCTCCAATGCAGCACCCTGCTCGACAAAAGGTGCGAACAGCAGGCACACCCATTGTGTCTCGTTCAGGCCAAAGCACTGCTGCGCCTCCTCGGCGGCCCTTGCGCGCTGCCCGGCCAGGTTCGCCGGATTGCCATACACCTCCTCCGCCCGTTCATACAAGCACTCCGGCAGCTGGTTACGACGCATCAACACCAGGGCGCGCTGCAGATAGTGGGCAACACCGGTTTCGTAGGTGCCACCCTGGATATAGCAGGCATGCAATCCGCGCAGATACGCCGAGACAGCCACGCTGACCTGCTGGTTTTCACCCAGATGAGCCGCCAGTTCATCGGCCTTGAATCCCAGAAACTCGGTCAGCAGCGGCCAGCGTTCTTCAAGGTGGCTGACCAGCACGTCGTGAATATCGATGTAGGTGGTACGCCGGCAGGCTTCAAATTGGTCAGCCGGACGCCAGGTCTCCTGGCCGTAGTCGGCATAGAACGCCTGGTAACAATCGCAGCCCAACTCATCGAGCAACATGAACAACCCGCCATAATCCGCCTCGTAACGGTTCGACGTCTCGAAGCCAGCCTTGGCGGCGGCACGCTTGAGCCCTTCGATGAAGCGCTTCTGCCGGCGAGGTGAGTCACCGCTGACCCAGGCATCGACGCCATTGTTCCAGCGGGCAATTTGTCCATGGAACTCGGCTGTGGCCAGATACCCGTCGTCCCACAGGTCAAGCGGACCATCCACGGCACGACGATGGCCGATCATCAGCATGTTCGTCCGATTGGCTTCTCGCCCGGCACTGGAAACCGGTGCCTGGTGATCGAACGGCAGCACCTCCCGGTTATCGACCATCAGCACTTCGACACGGGGATCGTCGTAGACGAACAAGGCGCTGTAGCTGCGATGGATGTTATCCAGCGCCAGTTGGCTCATGCCATTGAGCCGCAGGGTAGCGACCCGCAACTGGAAGGTCGCGGGTGCCCGACTGGCGATGGTCAACTGAGCGGCTCGCAACAAGGCCAAGGTGTAGCAACTGTCTCGCGACCCACACTGAACGGCCAATACCTTGTAGTCACCAATTCGATCCATGCCCCCGGCGGCGACCCCCAGGCGCTGTATCAACAACTGCAATGCGGTGCGTTCGGCGCGTGAAAAAAAGCTCAGCAGTCGTTGCAGCACTTGTTGATAGACATAGTTCATCGCCTGATCATGGATATGGGTCATTTCTATTTACCTGATATTCGTAAGTTCGACACAGCGCAAACAACTGCACGCACAGCGCAAAGGGATGCCTGAATGGAGATTAATTATCTGGACTTTATTACCAAATGCTAACACTTAAGTTTTTGGTCATCATTTGAAATAATTGATCGTGACAAGCGAAACAGACACGCGCGACCCTGCGCACAGGCCCTGCACGGGGGCTTGTTGCGATGGCCTTCGGCGTCCTAGGAAATGTCTGACAGAGTCCCACAGACATTTAATACAAAAAATGAGGAAAGTAGCTTCTCGTAATAATGTGACGAGCGCACAACAAACCGCTAGTTGTCGAACATATGTCGTCGACGGGCATTGAAAAGTATCGGCTAGATACCTGGCCATGACTCATTCCTTGAGATGAAAGTAATCATGCAATTATCAGTACTTGGATGTTGATTAGAAGCTACAGATCGAGAGCAAAAACCGGTTCAGTTGCTGAACCGACCCACCTTCTGGCTGGTGGGACGTCTCATGTCGGGGGAAGTGCTGGGGGCAAGCGCTGGGGTGAACGCTCAAAACGCAAGAGTCCGCGCAGGCGCGGACTCTTTGAGGGAGTCAGGCAGGTTCGACTTGCAGGGCAACCCTTTCGCGACATGGGCATTCGTCCATGTAGCGGTGTGCTTCGACAAACTCGGTAAACGGGAAGACCCGGGTCTTGAGCGGTAGCAGCACGCGATCGGCGGTCAGCTGGTTGATATCGCGCAAGGCACGTTGCAGTGCGACCTGGTCCTGGATGATGCCCAGTTCCGGCTTGCCGGTGAAGTTGCCGATGCAGTGGACGAAGAACTGAATGTTCTTCTGGAACGCCGCACACGCCGGGAATGGGGTCTGGTTACCACCTTGCAGGCCGTACAAGACCAGGCTGCCGCGAGGCGCCAGTACGTCGCCGAGCAAGGACATCTGCGGGCCACCCAAACCATCGAACACCACATCCACGCCGCGGTTGTCGGTGATCTTGTTGATCCGCATCAGCAGATCTTCTTCCTCGGTGACGATGACTTTCTCGGCACCCAGCGACAGCAGGTATTCACGCTCGTCCGCGGACTTGGTCGCGGCGATCACTCGTACGCCCAGGGCCTTGCCCAATTGCACGAAGGAAGGGCCGGCGCAGTGACTGGCGTCGGTAACCAAGGCAAATTGGCCGGGCTTGACCCGTGCCAAATCGACATAGCCAAAGTAGGCAATCAACAACGGCGTGTAATGCACGCTGGCTTCGATCGGGCTGAGTACATCAGGGTATCGGGTCAGCGACGAGCGCGGCAGCACAATCAGCTCCCCGTAGACCGGATAATCGTTTGGGCTCTGGGCCGGGAAACTGGCAACCTTGTCACCGACTGCCAGGTCATCGACACCCTCACCGACAGCGGTGACGATACCGGCCATCTCCTGGCCAATACCCGCAGGCAGACGGGCGTGTGACGACGCCAGGTTCTGGCGCCAGAGAGTGTCGTACCAGCTGATGCCAATGGCTTCGACGCGCACCTGCACTTCGCCCGGTGCAGGCAGAGCAGCCGCATGCTCTTCGCATTTGAGCACCTCGGCTGAACCAAACTTGTGAAAACGGATCGTGCGGGACATCGCAAACCTCGCCAATTGAACCTCTAATGCCTTGAACTCTAGCTGGGCTTTCAACCCAACACTATCAGTGGCTATTAATAGTCGACATGCCTGTCATTGATTCCGCAGCTGCGGCGACATCGTCAAATGTCGCTAGAAACCGAAGCCGCCTTTGTGGGAAAACTGAATTACTCGGTGCAGAGTACCAGCCTTTACCCTTAATATTCCTGCTGGCCATTGTTCCCATATGGCCGCTCACGTCAAGTTTGCTGACTCTGCCAGGACTCAAGATGAATCGTAATGACCTGCGTCGTGTCGACCTGAACCTGTTGATCGTATTCGAAACCTTGATGCACGAACGCAGCGTGACCCGTGCCGCGGAGAAACTGTTCCTCGGCCAGCCCGCCATCAGCGCGGCGCTTTCACGTTTGCGCGGGCTGTTCGACGACCCGTTGTTCGTGCGTACCGGTCGCAGCATGGAACCGTCCGCGCGGGCGGTCGAGATCTTCGCCCTGCTCTCCCCCGCGCTGGATTCGATTTCCACCGCCGTCAGCCGTGCCGCCGAATTCGACCCGGCCACCAGCACCGCGGTATTTCGCATCGGGCTGTCGGACGACGTCGAATTCGCCCTGCTGCCCATGCTGCTCAAGCGCCTGCGTGCCGAATCGCCAGGCATCGTCCTGGTGGTGCGGCGCGTCAACTACATCCTGATGCCCGGCTTACTGGCTTCCGGCGAAATTTCCATCGGTGTCAGCTACACCACCGATCTGCCCGCCAATGCCAAGCGCAAAGTGTTGCGCCGCAGCTCGCCAAAACTGCTGCGCGCCGACACCGTGCCGGGTCCATTGAGCCTGGATGACTTCTGCGCGCGTCCCCATGCGCTGGTGTCGTTTGCCGGTGACCTCAGTGGCTTTATCGATGAAGAGCTGGAAAAACTCGGGCGCAAGCGGCATGTGGTGCTGGCGGTGCCGCAGTTCAACGGGCTGAGTACGCTGTTGAGCGGCACCGATATCGTCGCCACCGTGCCGGACTACACGGCTGACGCGCTGACGGCGGCTGGCGGCGTGCGAGCGGAAGACCCACCCTTGCCGGTGCGCAGCTTTGAATTGCACATGGCGTGGCGGGGGTCACAGGATAATGATCCGGGGGAACGTTGGTTGCGTTCGCGGATACAGATGTTCTTCGGCGATCCGGATAGCCTGACTTGATCTGAAGGGTGTATTGAGGCTGATGGCCTCATCGCTGGCAGCCAGCTCCTACAATGACCTTGTCGTGCACAAATCGCGAACCTGTAGGAGCTGGCTTGCCAGCGATGGCCGTGACGCGGCCTCAAGCCCAGACCATTGCAAATCCGGAAACACACAATTGCCATCAACCGAGTTGATCGCCTGCTGACGCAAGGCGCAGGCTAGAGAGCTGCCCAGGCCTCTCCTATCATTCCGAATGATAGTTACCTTCGCCCCATTCGATTCGTGCGATACAACCCTGCCGAGCATCATTCGCCAATCTTAATACATTGGCGGATGCATCCATGGAACAGTCACTCAAACATTTGCGCTTGCCGTTGGCCATGTTGGCCGTAGTGGTGATGAGCGCCTGCGGCAAGGCACCAGAGTCTGCCGCCACCCTGCCCGCAGCCAAGGTCAGCGTCGCCAAGGTGCTGGAACAACCGGTCAACGAGTGGGACGAGTTCACCGGGCGCCTGGAAGCGCCGGAAACCGTCGAGATTCGTCCACGGGTCTCGGGCCAGATCGATGAAGTGGCCTTCACCGAAGGCGCCCTGGTCAAGAAAGGCGACCTGCTGTTCCAGATCGACCCGCGTCCATTCCAGGCTGAGGTCCGTCGCCTCGAAGCACTGGTCGCCCAGTCCCGCGCCAATGCCACCCGCAGCGAAAACGAAGCCCAGCGCGGCGAACGCCTGCGTACCAGCAATGCGATTTCTGCCGAACTGGCTGACTCGCGCACCAGCGCTGCCCAGGAAGCCCGCGCCGCCGTCGGCGCCCTGCAGGCGCAGCTTGACCTGGCCAAATTGAACCTGAGCTTCACCCGTGTCACCGCGCCCATCAGCGGTCGCGTCAGCCGTGCGGAGATCACCGCCGGCAACCTGGTGACCGCCGATACCACTCCGTTGACCAGCGTGGTCTCCACCGACAAGGTCTACGCCTACTTCGATGCCGATGAGCGTGTGTTCCTCAAGTACACCCAGCTCGCTCGCCAGGGCAAACGCGGCGCTACCACCCCGGTGTACATGGGCCTGTCCAACGAAGACGGCAACCCGCACCAGGGCCAGATGAACTTCGTCGACAACCAGGTCAATCCGAAAACCGGCACCATCCGCGGTCGCGCCGTGTTCGACAACAGCGACGGCAGCTATACCCCGGGCCTTTATGCGCGCCTGAAGCTGGTGGGCAGCGGCACCTACAACGCCATGTTGATCAACGATGAGGCCGTGGGTACGGACCTGGGCAAGAAATTCGTGCTGGTGATGGATGCCGACAACAAGACCGCGTATCGCGCCGTCGAGCTGGGTCCGAAAATCGAAGGCCTGCGCATCGTGCGTAACGGCCTGAACAAGGACGACACCATCATCGTCAAGGGGCTGCAGCGAGTACGTCCAGGTTCGCCCGTCACCCCTGAAGTCATCCCGATGGCCAGCGAGCAAACCCTCGCGGCCCTGGCCCAACAACGACAAGCGCTGGAAGCCAGCAACCTGCCTCAAGTCGCGCCCGCCAAGGTCGCACCGGGTGTGGTTGTGAAAGTGGCTGCTGCGACTCCACGCGGTTAAGGGATAACGACTCCGATGAATTTTTCCCAATTCTTCATTTCACGGCCGATCTTCGCCGCAGTGCTGTCGCTGCTGATCCTGATCGCCGGCGCAATCTCGCTGTTCCAGCTGCCGATCAGCGAATACCCGGAAGTGGTGCCACCGACCGTTGTGGTGCGCGCCAACTTCCCCGGTGCCAACCCGAAAGTCATCGGTGAAACCGTGGCGGCTCCTTTGGAGCAAGCCATTACCGGCGTCGAGAACATGCTGTACATGTCCTCGCAGTCGACCGCCGACGGCAAGATCACCCTGACCATCACCTTCGCCCTGGGCACTGACCTGGACAACGCCCAGGTGCAGGTGCAGAACCGCGTGACCCGGACCGAGCCAAAACTGCCCGAGGAAGTGACGCGCATCGGTATCACCGTGGACAAGGCGTCGCCCGACCTGACGATGGTGGTGCACCTGACCTCGCCAGACAAACGCTACGACATGCTGTATCTGTCCAACTACGCGATCCTCAACATCAAGGATGAGTTGGCGCGCCTGGGCGGTGTCGGTGATGTGCAGCTGTTTGGCATGGGCGACTACTCGCTGCGTGTCTGGCTCGATCCGAACAAGACCGCGTCGCGCAACCTCACCGCCACTGACGTTGTCACCGCCATTCGCGAGCAGAACCGCCAGGTGGCCGCCGGTGCATTGGGCGCTCCCCCTGCCCCGAATGCGCAAAGCTTCCAGCTGTCCGTCAACACCCAGGGCCGCTTGGTCAGCGAGGAGGAATTCGAGAACATCATCATTCGCTCTGGCGACAATGGTGAGATCACCCGCCTCAAGGACATCGCCCGCGTCGAGCTGGGTTCCAGCCAGTACGCCTTGCGCTCGCTGCTGAACAACCAGCCGGCAGTGGCAATCCCGATCTTCCAGCGCCCGGGCTCCAACGCCATCGAGATCTCCAACGAAGTCCGGGCAAAAATGGCCGAACTTAAGAAGAGTTTCCCCGAAGGCATGGACTTCAGCATCGTCTATGACCCGACGATCTTCGTGCGCGGCTCCATCGAAGCGGTGGTTCACACCCTGTTCGAAGCGCTGATCCTCGTGGTCCTTGTGGTGATCCTGTTCCTGCAGACCTGGCGTGCCTCGATCATTCCGTTGGTGGCGGTGCCGGTATCGCTGATCGGTACCTTTGCCGTGATGCACCTGTTCGGCTTCTCGTTGAACGCCCTGTCGCTGTTCGGCCTGGTACTGGCGATCGGTATCGTGGTGGACGATGCGATCGTGGTGGTGGAGAACGTCGAACGGAACATCGAACTGGGGCTCACCCCGGTCGAAGCCACCAAGCGCGCCATGCGTGAAGTGACCGGCCCGATCATCGCCACGGCCCTGGTGCTCTGTGCGGTGTTCGTACCGGCAGCCTTCATCTCCGGGTTGACCGGGCAGTTCTACAAGCAGTTCGCCCTGACCATTGCCATTTCGACGGTGATCTCGGCCTTCAACTCCCTGACCCTGTCGCCGGCACTGGCGGCCGTGCTGCTCAAAGGTCATGACGCACCCAAGGACCGTTTCTCCAAGGTCCTGGACACGATGTTCGGCGGCTGGTTGTTCCGTCCGTTCAACCGCTTCTTCGAAAAGGCCAGCCACGGTTATGTCGGCACCGTTGCCCGCGTGATCCGCTCAAGCGGCATCGCCCTGCTGCTGTACGCAGGCCTCATGGTGCTGACGTTCTTCGGTTTCTCCAGCACCCCGACCGGTTTCGTGCCCGGCCAGGACAAGCAATACCTGGTGGCCTTCGCCCAGTTGCCGGATGCCTCGAGCCTGGACCGCACCGAAGACGTGATCAAGCGCATGTCCGACCTGGCCCTGAAACAGCCTGGCGTGGAAAGCGCGGTGGCCTTCCCTGGCCTGTCGATCAACGGCTTCACCAACAGCCCGAACGCCGGCATCGTGTTCGTGACCTTGAAACCTTTTGAAGAGCGCAAGGACCCGAGCATGTCCGCCGGTGCGATTGCCGGTGCCTTGAATGGCCAGTACGCGGACATCCAGGAAGCCTACATGGCGATTTTCCCACCGCCGCCGGTACAAGGCCTGGGCACCATCGGTGGTTTCCGCCTGCAGATCGAAGACCGGGGCAACCTGGGCTACGAAGAGCTGTACAAGGAAACCATGAACATCATCGCCAAGAGCCACAGCGTTCCGGAACTGGCAGGCCTGTTCACCAGCTACACGGTGAACGTGCCGCAGGTCGATGCAGCCATCGACCGGGAAAAAGCCAAGACCCACGGCGTGGCCGTCAGCGACATCTTCGACACCCTGCAGATCTACCTGGGTTCGCTGTATGCCAACGACTTCAACCGTTTCGGCCGCACCTATCAGGTCAACGTCCAGGCGGAGCAGCAGTTCCGTCTGGAGTCCGACCAGATCGGTCAGCTCAAGGTGCGTAACAACAAAGGCGAGATGATCCCGCTTGCGACCTTCATCAAGGTCAGCGACACCTCGGGCCCCGATCGCGTCTCCCATTACAACGGTTTCGTCACTGCGGAAATCAACGGTGCCGCAGCTCCCGGCTATAGCTCCGGCCAAGCGGAAAAAGCCATCGAGAAACTGCTCAAGGAAGAACTTCCCAACGGCATGACCTACGAATGGACCGACCTGACCTACCAGCAGATCCTGTCCGGCAACACCGCGCTGTTCGTCTTCCCGCTCTGCGTACTGCTGGCGTTCCTGGTGCTCGCAGCGCAGTACGAAAGCTGGAGCCTGCCGCTGGCGGTGATCCTGATCGTGCCGATGACCCTGCTCTCGGCCATTACCGGTGTGATTGCTTCGGGAGGCGACAACAACATCTTCACCCAGATCGGCTTGATCGTACTGGTGGGGCTTGCCTGCAAGAACGCGATCCTGATCGTCGAGTTCGCCAAGGACAAACAGCTCGAAGGCATGAATCCGCTGGCCGCGGTCCTGGAAGCCTGCCGCCTGCGTCTGCGACCCATCCTGATGACCTCCTTCGCGTTCATCATGGGTGTGGTGCCACTGGTGTTCTCCAGCGGTGCCGGTGCCGAGATGCGTCACGCCATGGGTGTGGCGGTGTTCTCCGGGATGCTCGGGGTGACCTTCTTCGGTCTGCTGCTGACGCCGGTGTTCTATGTACTGATTCGCAACTTTGTCGAGCGCGGCCAAGCGCGCAAAGCCAACAAGGCCGCCCTGAAGCTGGAGTCGCACTGATGAGTTTGAAAGCTTTCCTGCCGAGCCTGCTGGCATTGGCGCTGAGCGCCTGTGCCGTGGGCCCCGACTACAAGACCCCGGTCACTGAACCGGCGAATATCACCACGGCCACCGACGGCGCTGCCGGCCAGAAGAACTTTGACCGCTCGCGTTTCGAAGGCATCTGGTGGCAGCAGTTCGAAGACCCGACGCTCAACCAGTTGGTGACCGAGTCCCTCAAGGGCAACCGCGACCTGCGCGTCGCGTTCGCCCGCTGGAAGGCGGCCCGGGCGATCCGTGATGACGTCAGCAATGACGCCATGCCGACCATCACCAGCCGGGTCAGCAGTGACCTTGGCAAAGGGCAGATACCGGGCGAGACCACCGACCGGGTCAATCAGGAGCGCTACGACCTGGGCCTGGACATGGCCTGGGAGATCGACCTGTTCGGCCGCATCCAGCGCAACCTGGAATCGGCCAACGCCGAGCAGCAGGCGTTTGAAGCCGACCTGTACCAACTGCAAGTGACCATGATCGCCGAACTGGTGGACGCCTACGGCCAACTGCGAGGTGCGCAGCTGCGCGAGAAAATCGCCCTGGCCAACCTTGAAAACCAGCAGGAGTCACGCAAGATCACCATCAGCCTGCGCGATGCCGGCGTCGGCGATCAGCTTGATGTGGAACGCGCCGACGCACGCCTGGCCTCGGTCGAAGCCAGCGTGCCGCAATTGCAGGCCGAGCAGGTCCGGCAGAAAAACCGTATCGCCACCCTGCTGGGCGAACGTCCGGACAAGTTGACCGTGGACCTGAGCCCGAAAAACTTGCCGGCCATTGCCAAGGCCCTGCCGATTGGCGATCCGGGCGAACTGCTGCAACGCCGTCCGGACATTCGCAGCGCCGAACGCCAACTCGCGTCGGCCACGGCGCGTATCGGCGTAGCCAAGGCCGATCTGTTTCCGCGCGTCAGCCTCAGCGGCTTCCTGGGCTTCACCGCCGGGCGTGGTTCGCAGATCGGTTCCTCGGCGGCTAATGCCTGGGCACTGGGCCCGAGCATCACCTGGGCGGCCTTTGACCTGGGCAGCGTACGCGCCCGTTTGCGCGGCGCCGATGCCGATGCCGAAGGCGCCCTTGCCACTTATGAGCAGCAAGTATTACTGGCTCTGGAAGAATCGGAGAACGCCTTCAGCGACTATGGCAAGCGCCAGCAGCGGCTGATTTCGCTGATTCGCCAGAGCGAATCGAGCCGCTCCGCCGCCGACCTCGCCGAGATCCGCTACCGCGAAGGCACCGCCGACTTCCTCGTGCTGCTCGATGCCCAGCGTGAGCGCCTGGCCGCCGAAGACACCCAGGCCCAGGCCGAAGTCGACCTGTATCGCGGCATCGTCGCGATCTACAAGGCCCTCGGTGGTGGCTGGCAACCGGAGACGGTGGCCAGCAAGTAAGCGTCTTTAAAGAGCTCCTTTGGTTGGCCGCAACCAACCAATTTTTTAGCCCTGCGCCTCATTCGGTCGCGGGGCTTTTTTTTGCCAAAAAAACACCTCCCCTGTAGGCGCTGGCTTGCCAGCGAAGGCGCCGGGGCAGTCGGCATCGACTGTTAGACCGCTTTCGCTGGCAAGCCAGCTCCTACAGGGGGCTTTGTTAGGCACGGATTTTGTGTACGACGCCGATTAACTGTAGGAGCTGGCTTGCCAGCGAAGGCGCCGGGGCAGTCGTCATCGATGGCGACTGTTAGACCGCTTTCGCTGGCAAGCCAGCTCCTACAGGGGGCTTTGCCAGGCACGGATTTGGTGTACGACGCCGATTAACTGTAGGAGCTGGCTTGCCAGCGAAGGCGCCGGGGCGGTCGACAGCAATGGCGGCTGTCAGACCGCTTTCGCTGGCAAGCCGGGCTGGTGCGAGGTATATGGCGGAAGGTAGCCGGAGTCGAACCTGCCCGGGAACGGATGCCGTCCCCAACCGGGTTTGAAGCCCGGCCGCGCCACCGGGCGCGATTACCTTCCTTGAAAATCAGTGATCCGTGTGCCTGGCCAGGGCATTGTCCAGGCGAATATGGCGTCTGTCGCCAAAACGCCGGGTCAGGCCGAGCCGGTCGAAGTATTCGAGGATCTGGATACTGCGCTTGCGCCCCAATCCCACCGCATCACGAAACGCCGACACCTGGATGACCGCGTCAGCCTCGGCCAGTTGCATCAGCATAGCCGCCATTCGCCGGATCATCGCATCGGTGTAGAACAGGTCGCGGACCACTTGATGCAGCAGCCCCAGCCGGGCCATTTTGCGCAGTAGCAAGCGCACCCTGGTTTCATCGTGACCCAGTTCGCGCACCCACGGCGGATCAAACCCGGCCGCGTCGAACCGTGGCTGCAACTGTTGCCATAGGGCTTCGTCCTCTTCGCTCAGACGCACTTGATGGCCGGGCAAATGCAGCCATGGCCCGCTGCTGGTGATGGTGCCATCGACCAGCAACTCGTCAAGCAGGCTGATGAAGGTCGAGCGATCGAGTGCCGTCCCGCAGAATCGACGCAGGCGATCGCGGTCCGGCCCCATCTGGTCCGGCTCCAGTAGGTGAAAGCGCGCCAGATGTTCGAGCACCTGCGCTTTCAAGGCTTGCCAGCGCTCGTCGCTGAACAGCAGCGGCCCCTGCCGGGTTTCGATCAACCGCACGTCATCCGGCAACACCCAATTCGCGCGCGGATGGTTGAACTGGCGCTCCAGACGTTGCAGATCAAGCCCGCTGTCACTGTTGGCCAGCAGCATCGGCATGACATCTTCCAGGCCAGTAGTCGCCAGCAGCGCCTGTAACTGCGTCAATCGCTCGGGACTGCGACGGTGACGGGTCGGTGCGAACGGATCGAGCACTCGACCGCCGCCGAGGGTCCGTTGCGCGCTTTGGTCACGCAAGATCAGCGGATCGCCCTTCACCGCCTGCACCGGCACATTGAGCAGGATCTGCGCAAACATCCGCTCACCCGGCGCCAGGCTGGAGCCCTCCAGCAGGGCCACGCGCCCGGTCACGTCCTGGGTGCCGATGTGAACATGCACCGGTTGAAAATGCTCGAAGGCGCGAGACTCGCCGGGCAACAACCTCAGGTCAATATCCAGACGCTGGGTCGCAGCGTACAGCCACGGCGCCGACAGCCACTGTCCACGATGAATCTGTTCCAGCGCCAGGCGTCCCGCACTCAGGTTCAACGCCACGCGCTGTCCTGCAGTCGCGCGTTCGGCGGCCTGATTTTGCGCGTGCAGGCCGCGCACCCGCACCGGTTTGCCGAGGGGGCCGAGCAGCAGCGTATCGCCCACTGCCACCTGGCCGGACAGCGCCGTGCCGGTGACCACGATCCCCGCGCCCGCGACGCTGAAGGCCCGATCGATCGCCAGGCGAAAGCCACCACCGAGGCTGCGTTGCTGCACTTGACGCTGCGCATCCAGCAAGGCCTGGCGCAGGCTGTCGATGCCCTGCCCGGTCACGCTCGACAGCGTGATCAACGGCGCATCGGCATAGGGTCCGGGTGCCAGCAAGGATTCGATCTGCTCGTGCACCTCTTGCACCCGGGATGCTTCGACCCGGTCGCATTTGCTGATCGCCACGAGCGCGCGGGGAATACCCAACAGTTCGACGATGGCCAGGTGTTCCCGGGTCTGTGGCATCACGCCGTCGTCGGCGGCCACCACCAGCAACACCAGGTCGATGCCCTGTGCGCCGGCGAGCATGTTGTGGGTGAAGCGCTCATGACCTGGCACGTCGATAAAACCGGTGAGGACCGCGCCCGGCTCCAGGGCGGCGTACAGGTAGCCGAGGTCGATGGTCATGCCGCGTTCGCGCTCCTCGCGGCGCCGATCCCCGGCCTGCCCGGTCAGCGCCTCAAGCAGTGCCGTCTTGCCATGGTCGATATGCCCTGCCGTGCCGACGATCACCCTGCCCGGCCCTCCACCTGCAGTTGCTCGAGTTGCGCCAGCCATGCTGGCTCGTCGTCCAGTTGCCGCAAGTCGAGCCACAACGCGTCGTCATCGATACGCCCGAGCACCGGTATCGGCAAGGTCCGGAGGGCTTCTTCGAGCCCATGCAGGCTTCGTCCACGCAGCCGTTTCGAGGTTAAAGGTCGCAGGCACAGCGCGGCACTGGGCAAGCGTGCCACCGGCTGGCTGCCGCTGCCGATCATCCCCAGCGCCGGCACCGCGGCGACACTCCAGCCCGCACCCAGGCGGTTGGCCAGGAACGGTTGCAGGCGCTCGGCTTGTGCCAGGATGTCGGTTCGCGTTCGGGTGAGCAGGCGCAGGCTGGGCAAGCGTTCAGCCAGCCGATCCGGGTTGCGGTACAAGCCCAGCACCGCTTCGAGCGCCGCCAAGGTCAGCTTGTCGACCCGCAACGCACGTTTGAGTGGGTTCTTCTTGATCCGCGCGATCAGGTCCTTGCGCCCGACAATCAACCCGGCTTGCGGGCCGCCGAGCAATTTGTCGCCGCTGAAGGTGACGATGTCCGCGCCATCGAGCAGGGCCTGGCGCACCGTCGGTTCGGCCGGCAAGCCCCAACGGGTCAGGTCCAGCAAGCTGCCGCTGCCGAGGTCTTCGAGCAACGGCAAGCCATGTTGCTGCGCCAGCTGCGCCAACTCGGCGGTGGATACTCGGGTGGTGAACCCCTCGATGCTGTAGTTGCTTGCATGCACCCGCATGATCAAGCCGCTGCGCGGGCCGATGGCGGCCTCGTAGTCGCGGGCGTGGGTGCGGTTGGTGGTGCCGACCTCGACCAGTTTGACGCCGGCGCGGGCCATGATGTCGGGAATACGGAAGGCACCGCCGATTTCGATCAGCTCGCCCCGGGAGATGATGCCTTCCTTGCGTGCGCCGAGGCTGTTGAGGGTCAGCAGCACCGCGGCAGCATTGTTGTTGACCACGGTCACCGCCTCGGCGCCGGTCAGCTCGCGGATCAGGCCCTCGATCAGATCGTCGCGGTCGCCGCGCTTGCCGCTGTGCAGGTCGAATTCGAGGTTGAGCGGATAACGTGCCGCCATTTGCACCGCGTCGATGGCTTCCTCTGGCAACAAGGCTCGGCCCAGATTGGTGTGCAGGACCGTGCCGGTGAGGTTGAACACCCGGCGTACATGGCTGCGGTGCTGGCTGGCCAGGCGCTCGCCCACCCTGCCCGCCAGTACCTGCGGGGTGAGTTCGACCTCATTGAGCTGCCCTGCCAGGACCGGTTCGCGCAAGTCATCGAGCAACTGGCGCAGGCTGGCGAGCAAGGCGTCGCGCCCATAACGCTGGGCCAGAGGCTGGCAGGCCGGATGGCGTAGCAGGCTGTCGATCGAAGGTAATCGCAAGACTTGGCTGATAGATCGGGCGGACATCAGGCGCTCCGGCAAACGTTGACCGCCTGAGTGTAGACGCTCGCTTCAGTCGCCCCCGGGTGCCAGCAGCAGATTGGGCGCAGGCCGCGCAAAGCCTTCCTGTTCCAGGCGCATGTCGAGGACCAGGCTGCTCAGGTCGGCGGACAACGCTTCGGCTTCGGCGTCGCATTCCAGGTACAGCTGCTTCAGGTAACTGTGACACCCCGGGCAGGTTTCCGCGCGCAGCGGCGCCTTGTCCGCGGCGTGGCGGTCGCTGTCGAGGCTGACGTATTGCAAGCCTTTACTCTGTTCGCAATACACGCACTTGACCCGTACCACATGCCATTCGCAGGCACACAGCGAACACACCAGGTAGCGCAAGCCGTTGTATTTGCCGCGATGGCGGATCACCCCAGCCATGGCCGGTGAGCCGCAAGCCGGGCACTGGTTGAGGCTGTTGCCGGGTTTCAACCTGAGGTCCGGGGTACTCAGCAACCAATGGCTCCACGCGACTTGCAAGGCCGCACCCAGAAAGGGCACCAGCGCCGCTGGCACCAAGGCGAACTGCCCGCTGACCAAGGCAATGGCCCACGCCTTGAGTTGCCCGACGCTGGCCTCGCGCAAGCTTGCCACGGCGTTTACCACCGCCGGTTGTGCCGGCGGTTGATAGTGCTGCAACAGCCCACGCAGATACGCCAGCCACGCGTCCTCGCGCACCAGGCTGTCGGCGGCAAACGGCGGCAGGCCATGATCCAGGCACAGGCGGATGCGCTGCGGGTCTGGCAGTGCCAACTCGGGTGGATCGTCCATCAGCCGCTGCTGCGCCTGGCACAGCCCCGCGACCAGGCGCAGGTACTCGGCCAGCGGATGCCCTTCGGCAAGGCGCTCCAGGCGCAGCGCACGCAAGGCAAACAGGTTGGGCGGTGGAAGGTGCAGAAATGGCGGCGATGTCGCCGCCGCTTCGATCTGTCCCGGCTCCAGGATAGTGGCCAAGTCGTTATCCTTTTTTGCTCAGCGGTGGGTCGGAACGCGGACGCTCTTCTCGGGTCACCTCGCGGTACCAGAGTTCGTGGTGTTTCTTCGCCCAGGCGCGGCTGACCCAGCCATGCAGCATGGCATTGACCGAGCCCTTGATCCAGATGCCGGCGTAGATGTGCACGATGATGCTCAGGATCAGCACGAAACCGGCCAGCGCGTGCAGCAACATCGCCCAGCGAATCGTGGTGATGCCGAAGTACTCGCTGAAGTACGCGCGCCAGATCACCAGACCGGTGAACAGCAGTGCCACCATGCACAGCAGTAAAGTCCAGAACAGCAGCTTTTGCCCTGGGTTGTACTTGCCGATGGCGGGCACGCCCTCCTCTTCGTTTTTCATCACCCGGTCGATGCGCCGCAGCCACAGGCGATCGTTGTCGATGAAGTAGTTGGCGCGCCAGAACTGCACCACCAACCCGAGAAAAAACACGAACATCACCACGCCCATGAATGGGTGCAGGATGCGTGTCCAGGGCCCGCCACCGAACAGGTTGCTCAGCCAGAACAGCGCCGGATGAAACAGCGCCAGCCCGGACAGCCCCGCCATGAAAAACAGGATCGCCACCAGCCAGTGGTTAGTGCGCTGGTTGGCGGTATAGCGAAGGATCTGTTTGCGGATCATGGCCTGTCCTCCCGCTTCGGATCGTAGGTGTGCACCGATGGATCGACTTCATGTACCGCAGGATCGATGGGCGGCGGCAGTTCATCTTCCTCGACCACTTGTGGACCGACCCGCACGTAGTGGAAAAATCCGGCCAGAACCGCCAATCCCATGGCCAACAGGCCCAGGGGTTTACTGACCCCCTTCCACAGGCTCACCAGCGGGCTGATCACCGGGTCGCTCGGCAGGCCGGCATACAGCCTGGGC
Organism: Pseudomonas serbica; assembly: GCF_028823535.1. Classification (GTDB taxonomy): domain Bacteria; phylum Pseudomonadota; class Gammaproteobacteria; order Pseudomonadales; family Pseudomonadaceae; genus Aquipseudomonas; species Aquipseudomonas serbica. Next base: position 23,180 of record NZ_JAQIYM010000012.1, read on the forward strand.
GTGTCGGCGTGGTGCAACACATACATCACGTGCGTGCCGCCAACACCGGCGGGGTCGTACAGGCCGGCGTTGTCAAAGCCGCGACTCTTGAGGTCGACGATGCGTTCGGCAGCATGCTCCTTCATGTCCTGCTTGGAGCCGAACACGATGGCGCCGGTCGGGCAGGTCTTCACGCAGGCCGGCTCAAGCCCCACCGCCACGCGATCCGAGCACAGGGTGCATTTGTAGGCCTTGTGGTCTTTCTGCGAGATACGCGGAATGTTGAACGGGCAACCGGTGATGCAGTAGCCACAGCCGATGCAATGGTCCTGGTTGAAATCAACGATGCCGTTGGCGTGCTTGATGATTGCCCCGGGACTGGGGCACGCGGCCAGGCAACCGGGTTCGGCGCAGTGCATGCAACCGTCCTTGCGAATCAGCCACTCCAGGTTGCCGGCGTCGGTTTCGTGCTCGGTGAAGCGCATCAGGGTCCAGGTTTCTGCAGTCAGGTCCTGGGGGTTGTCGTAGGTGCCGAGGTTGTGGCCGACCTCGTCGCGCAGCTCGTTCCATTCCGAACAGGCGACCTGGCAAGCCTTGCAGCCAATGCACTTGGTGGTGTCGATCAGCTTGGCGACTTCCTCCAGGTTGCGTACCGATGAGGGCACAGTGGTGGTGGCCGAGCGGGCAATGATGTCTTGGCTGGCCATTTAGACTTTCTCCACATTGACCAGGAATGACTTGGATTCCGGGGTCTGGGTGTTGCCATCGCCGAGGAACGGCACCAGGGTGTTGGTCAGGTAGCCGTGGCGCGTGAGCCCGGTGAAACCCCAGTGCAGCGGGATACCGATCTGGTGCACCACCTGGTTGTTGACCTGCAGCGGACGAATCCGCTTGGTCACCACTGCCACCGCTTCAATGAAGCCACGCTTGCTGCTGACCCGCACCCGGTCGCCGGCGACGATGCCTTTTTCCCTGGCCAGCACTTCGCCGATCTCGACGAACTGCTCGGGCTGGGTGATCGCGTTGAGCTTGCAGTGCTTGCTCCAAAAGTGGAAATGCTCAGTCAGCCGGTAGCTGGTGGCGGCGTACGGGTAATCCTTGGCCACGCCGAGGGTATCCCACACCGAGTCGAAGATCCGCGCCGCCGGGTTGCTCGTGGCCTTCTTGTTCTGCGGGTGCAGCGGGTTGATGCCGATCGGCGTCTCGAACGGCTCGTAGTGCTCGGGGAATGGTCCCTCGTTCATCTTGTCGACGGCAAAGAACCGCGCCACGCCTTCGGGGTTCATGATAAACGGATTCATCCCCGCTTCCGGTGCCACGTCAGCCTTGTAGTCCGGCACATCGGTGCCGGCCCAGGCCTTGCCGTTCCACCACACCAGGCGCTTTTTCTCGTCCCACGGCTTGCCTTGCAGGTCGGCGGAGGCGCGGTTGTAGAGAATCCGCCGGTTCGCCGGCCAAGCCCAGGCCCAGCCCTGATGCTGGTGCATGCCATAGGGGTCGTTGTTGTCGCGCCGGGCCATCTGGTTGCCGGTTTCGGTCCAGCTGCCACAGAAGATCCAGCAACCGGATGCCGTGCCGCCGTCATCCTTGAGTTGACCGAAACCGGCCAGTTGCGTATTGCCCTTGATCAGCGCCCCGGTGGCGTCGGTGAAATCGCTGACGGCGTAGCCGTTCACCTCCTTGGCCAGTTCTTCCGGTGACGGTTCGTCCGCGACCTTGTACGGCCACGACAGTTTCAGCAGCGGGTCGGGATAGGCGCCGCCGTCGGCCTGATAGCGTTGGCGCAGGCGCAGGAACAGCTCGCTCATGATGCGGATGTCGGTGTACGCCTCCCCTGGGCCGTCGGCACCCTTCCAGTGCCATTGCAACCAGCGACTGCTGTTGACCAGTGAGCCGTCTTCCTCGGCAAAGCAGGTGGTGGGCAGGCGGATCACTTCGGTCTGGATGTCGGCGCTGTTGACGTCGTTATACGGCCCGACCTTTTGCCAGAACTCCGAGGTTTCGGTGGCCAGGGGATCCATCACCACCAGCCATTTCAACTTGGCGAGCGCGGCCATCACACGGTTTTTGTCCGGCAACGCGGCAATGGGGTTGAAGCCCTGGCACATGTAGCCGTTGACTTTGCCCTGGCCCATCAGGTCGAACACCTTGAGGATGTCGTAGTTGGGGATGTCCAGTTTCGGCAGATAGTCGTAGGCCCAGTTGTTTTCCAGCGTGGCATTGGCGCCGTACCAGGCTTTCATCAGGCTGACGTGGAATTTGCTGTAGTTCTGCCAGTAGGACAGTTGCCCCGGCCGCAGCGGTTTCTGCGTGCGCTTGAGGATGTAGGCGTTGTAATCCTGCTCGGCATCGCCCGGTAGCGTGAGGTAGCCCGGCAGCGCGTTGGACAGCAGGCCCAGGTCGGTCAGGCCCTGGATATTGGAGTGCCCACGCAGGGCGTTCACGCCCCCACCCGGCATGCCGACGTTGCCCAGCAACAGTTGCACCATCGCCGCGCTGCGGATGATCTGCGCGCCGATCGAGTGCTGGGTCCAGCCCAGGGCGTAAAGGATGGTCATGGTCTTGCCCGGTTGCGAGCAAGTGGCGATTTCCTCCCAGATTTTCTGCATGGCGTCGACCGGCATGCCGCAGATCTGGCTCGCCAGTTCAATGTTGTAGCGGCTGTAATGCTGCTTCATCAGTTGATAGACGCAGCGCGGGTCCTGCAGGGTCGGGTCGACTTTGGCAAAACCGTCTTCGCCGAGTTCATAGCCCCAGCCGGACTTGTCGGTGTAGGTCCGCTTGGCCGCGTCGTAGCCGCTGAAAATCCCGTCCTCGAAGCCATAGCCGGCTTTGACGATGAACGACACGTCGGTGTAGTTGCGCACGTAGTCGTGCTGGATCTTGTCCTCGGTCAGCAGGTAATTGATCAGCCCGCCCATGAAGGCGATGTCGGTGCCGGTGCGAATCGGCGCGTAATAGTCGGCCACCGAAGCGGTCCGGGTGAATCGCGGGTCGACCACGATCAGCCGCGCCTTGTTGTGCGCCTTGGCTTCGGTCACCCACTTGAAGCCGCACGGATGCGCCTCTGCTGCGTTACCGCCCATCACCAGGACCAGGTTCGCGTTGGCGATATCGGTCCAATGGTTGGTCATGGCTCCACGGCCGTACGTCGGGGCAAGACTTGCCACCGTCGGACCGTGTCAGACACGCGCCTGGTTATCGAACCCCAGCATGCCGAGACTGCGAACCACCTTGTGGGTGATATAGCCTGCTTCATTGGACGCCGCCGATGCCGCGAGGAAACCGGTGGTCAGCCAGCGATTCACCGTCTGGCCCTGGGCGTTTTTCTCGATGAAGTTGGCGTCGCGGTCGGCCTTCATCAGGTCGGCGACGCGATCGAGCGCTTCATCCCAGGAGATGCGCGTCCACTCGCTGCTGCCGGGCTTGCGCATCTGCGGGTACTGCAGGCGTCCGGGGCTGTGAATGAAATCGAGCAGGCCTGCACCTTTGGGGCACAGGGTGCCGCGGTTGACCGGGTGGTCGGCGTCACCTTCGATGTGGATTATATTTTGCGCGACATTCTTGGCGGCATCGCCCTGGCTGTACATGATCAACCCACAGCCGACCGAGCAATACGGACAGGTGTTACGGGTTTCATGGGTGTGGGCGAGCTTGAAGTGACGCACCTGCTCGGCGAAAGCGGCAGTCGGGGCCATGCCCAACGCGCCCAGGCTCGAGCCTGCAAGGCCGATGCCGGCGACCTTGAAGAACTGACGACGGCTGAGGTCCATCGTGCACTCCTGATCAGGTGGAAATCCGCTGCTTTGGCGGATTTTTCTGGACATTCACGGTGGCGGCAGTCTGGCTGCCGACTCTTGAATTTTAGACAAGGCTGTCGAATTCACCATGAGAACCGACCGTCGGCCCATCATCGAGCGGCACACACCGCCGCTCCCATAGCGATTGTGTTCAATACAGGGATTGGCGCTTATCATTGCAGCCATGTTTAACCCGGCCTTTATGAGATTTGCGCATGACTTTCGATTTTGATCAGGTGTTCGACCGCCACGGCACTGGCAGCACCAAGTGGAGCCGCTACCCGGCCGACGTGCTGCCGATGTGGGTCGCCGACATGGATTTCGCCGCGCCTTCGATGATCGTCCAGGCCCTGCAAAAACGCCTGGAACATCCGCTGCTCGGCTACAGCACGGCCAAGGACGATTTGCGCGAAGCCATCGTGGCCGATCTGTGGAACAAGTACGCCTGGCGCGTCGAGCCCCAGGAGCTGATCTTCCTGCCGGGCGTCGAGTCGGGCTTCAACATGGCGCTCAAGGCGCTGGTCCAGCCGGCGCAGAATGTGGTGGTGCAGGTCCCGAACTACCCGCCCCTGCGTCACGCGCCGGGTCATTGGGGACTGAACAAGGTCGAGCTGAATTTCGACCCGCAGCCCGACGGCACCTACACCACGCCACTGGCAACCTTGAACGAATCCCTGCAAGGTGGCGGCGCGCTGCTGTTGAGCAACCCGCACAACCCGTTGGGCAAAGCCTTCGGCCGCGAAGAACTGCTGGCCATTGCCGACATCTGCCTGGCCAACGAGGCCTGGATCATTTCCGACGAGATCCACGCCGAACTGTGCTTCGACGGCCGCCAACACCTGCCGATGGCGTCCCTGAGCCCGCAAATCGCCCAGCGCACCATCACCCTGATGTCGGCCAGCAAGGCCTACAACATCGCCGGCCTGAAAACCTCGTTCATGATCATCCAGGACCGCCACCTGCGCGAGAAGGTCAACCATGCCCGCTGCGGCATGGTCGACAGCGTCAACCCGCTGGGCATGGAAGCCACCCGCATCGCCTACAGCGAAGCCGCGCCGTGGCTGGCCGCGTTGAAAGACTACCTGCAGGGCAACCGCGATTACCTGGTCGACGCCGTGCGCCGCCGTTTGCCAGGCATCACCCTGAACGTGCCGCAAAGCACCTACCTGGCCTGGCTCGATTGCTCAGCGCTGGGGCTGGACAACCCGCAACAGTTCTTCCTCGAACAAGCCAAAGTGGGCCTGAGCCCGGGCCTTGATTTCGGCGATGACTGCCAACAGTTCGTACGCCTGAACTTCGGCTGCCCGCGGTCATTGCTGGAGGAAGGGATTGCGCGGATGGAGCGTAGTTTGCGGCATCGTAACGCTTGATCGCCCTATGTAGGAGCTGACTTGTCCGCGCAGCGATGGCGCCCCAAAGCCGGATGCAATATCCAACGGCCCCATCGCCAGCAAGCTGGCTCCTACAGATCCCCACCCCTACACAAATCCTGTAGGAGCTGGCTTGCCAGCGAAGGCGTCCTGAAGCTGAATCACATCTTGAGAATCGTTCAGCTTACGTTCAGCTAATTGTCAATCACTCCCATATGGGAATGAGTGTCATTATGTTACAAATTAGCACCCTATCTAATTCCCCACGGTGCTGAATGCTCGTTCCTTTCCTGATCATGCTGCGCGAAGGCATTGAAGCCGCGTTGATCGTTGGCATTATCGCCAGTTACCTCCAGCAGACCGGACGTGGCCAATGGATGCCCGCGGTGTGGGTCGGGGTGTTTCTCGCCGCCGCTCTTTCGCTATTGGTAGGCGGTGGCCTGGAGCTGGTCAGCGCCGAGTTCCCGCAGAAACAGCAGGAGCTGTTTGAAGGTGTCGTCGGCCTGGTCGCGGTCGGTATTCTCAGTTCGATGGTGTTCTGGATGCGCAAGGTGGCGCGGTCGATCAAGCACTCGCTGCACGTTTCCCTCGATCATGCGTTGAACAATTCCCGGCACCAGGTGTTCGCGCTGATTGCCATGGTGTTTTTCGCCGTGGCCCGCGAAGGCCTGGAGACGGTGTTTTTCCTACTCGCAGTGTTCCAGCAAAGCGAAGGCCCGGCGGCGCCGATAGGTGCCCTGCTCGGCTTGATACTGGCCATCGTCGTCGGTTTCCTGATCTACAGCGGCAGCATGCGCCTCAATCTCGGCGCGTTTTTCCGCTGGACCGGCCTGTTCATCCTGGTGGTGGCGGCGGGCATCCTGGCCAACTCGGTACAGGCGCTGCACGAAGCCGGGGTCTGGAATCACTGGCAGGCCGTGCTCTTCGACTTCAGCGCCACGCTGCCCATGGACGGCCCGCTGGGTTCGGTGCTGGCCGGGATGTTCGGTTACCAGGACACCCCGACTATCAGCACCCTCGGCGCCTATCTGATTTATCTGCTGGTGGCGCTGGCGATGTTCTTCATGCCCGCCGCCGCTCCCGGCAAACAATCTTCTTCGGCTTCCAGTCAGTAAGGGCAACCATGCCAGATCAAACTCCACCCCAAGCCTCCCCACCCCGAGCCTTGCGCTGGGCGGTGGCCGGTTCGGCAATCGTGATGATCGCCGCCGGCGGGCTGTTCTACTACGCCGCGCAATTGGCCACGGCCAAGCGCGAACGCCAGGCCAACCATGACCAGGTGCTGGTGACCATTGCCGGCCATAGCTGCGAGCCGAACGCCCTGACGGTGCCGGCCGGGCGCGCCAGTTTTCGCATCGTCAACCGCTCCGATCGCGCCGTCGAATGGGAAATCCTGGACGGCGTGCTGGTGGTCGAGGAACGGGAAAACATCGCGCCCGGGCTAAGCCAGGTGATCAACGCCAACCTGTTGCCCGGCGATTACACCATCACCTGCGGCCTGCTGAGCAACCCCCGCGGCACGCTGCACGTCACCCCGACGGCGGCGTCGCAAGCCGCCGCCAAGGCCGGGCCTGCACTGCTGGCGTTTGTCGGACCGCTGTCGGAGTACCGCGTGTACCTGAGCAGTCAGGGTACGGCGCTGATCAAGGCCGTCGCGGCGCTGGAGCAAGCCATTGGGGCCGGCGACCTCGAACAGGCGCAGGCGATGTACCTGCCGGCGCGCGCTGCATATCAGAGACTGGCGCCCGCCGCGCAACGCCTGGGGCAATTGGACAACGCGATCAACGCCCGTGCGGACTACTTCGAAAAGCGCGAACAGGATCCGGGATTCGTGGGCTTCCATCGCCTCGAATATGCGCTGTTCCAGCAACGCAACCTCGACGGCCTGGCACCGCTTGCCCAGCGCCTGCTGACGGACGTCACCGCGCTCAAGCAACAGTTGCTGGCCCAGTCCCTGGCGCCGGAGCAACTGGTGAGCATCGTGGTGCGCAATCTCGACAACATAGCCCAGGTGCGCGCCCAGTCGGGCGAAGAGGAGCGTTACAGCCACAGCGACCTCAACGGCTTCGCCGGCAACCTGGACGCCAGCCGCAAGGTCGTCGAGCTGTTGCGCCCATTGCTGGGCAAATCCGATGCGCCACTGCTGACAAACATCGACACGGCATTGGCTGATTTCGCTGCCGAACTCGACGGGTTCAAGGTCGACGGCGGTTATGCCAGCTACGACAGCGTCAGCCCCGCGCAACGCCAACAGATCGCCGACAAGGCCAAGGCACTGGCCGCCGCACTCGATGCAATAGACCCCGCCCTCGGCCTTTCCGGCCTGTAAGCAGAAGACGACTTTCAGATGAATGATCCAGAGCAATTCAACCTTCAGCGCCGCCGGGTACTAATGGGCATGGGCGCCGCCGGTGTCGCACTGGCAGGTGTAGCCTTGAGCTGCCCGGCCATGGCCGCCAGCCCCGCGCAAGTGACCGAGGCACCGAGCAGCGAGCGCACCCAGGACCGTCATGATTTCCTTGGCAAACACCAGAGTGGAATCGTCACGCCACGCCCGGCGTCCGGCATGCTGGTGGCTTTCGACGTGCTGGCCAGCGATCGACAGGACCTGGCGCGGCTGTTTCGCACCCTGAACGAACGCATCGCGTTTTTGATGAAAGGCGGCCCGGTGGCTCAGGTCGATCCGAAACTGCCCCCCTTGGATTCAGGGATTCTCGGGCCTGTGGTCACGCCGGATAACCTGACCATCACCGTGTCGGTCGGCGAGTCACTGTTCGACGAGCGTTTCGGCCTGAGCGACGTCAAACCCAAGCGCTTGATCCGAATGGTCGGTTTCCCCAACGATGCGCTGGAAGCCGATTGCTGCCACGGCGACTTGAGCATCCAGTTCTGCGCCAACACCACCGACACCAACATCCACGCCCTGCGCGACATCGTGAAGAACCTGCCGGATTTACTCCTGGTGCGCTGGAAGCAGGAAGGCAGCGTGCCGCCCCAGGCCCCGGCCCAGCCGGGGATGCCGGCACAAAGCGCGCGAAACTTCCTGGGTTTTCGCGACGGTTCGGCCAACCCCGATTCCAACAATGCCCACGCAATGGACAGCCTTGTCTGGGTTCAGCCCGGCGGCGACGAACCGGCCTGGGCGGCCAATGGCAGCTATCAGGCGGTGCGGATCATCCGCAACTTCGTTGAACGCTGGGACCGCACGCCGCTGCAGGAACAGGAAAGCATTCTGGGTCGCGTCAAGGCCAGCGGTGCGCCCATGGGCGGCCAGCATGAATCGCAAGTCCCGAACTATGCCGAGGACCCGCACGGCAAGCAAACCCGGCTCGACGCGCATATCCGCCTGGCCAACCCACGCACCGCCGCGACCCAGGCCAACCTGATCTTGCGCCGGCCGTTCAACTACTCCAACGGTGTGAACAGGAACGGCCAGCTCGACATGGGTTTGCTCTTCATCTGTTACCAGGCCGACCTGGAAAAAGGCTTCATCACCGTGCAAACCCGACTCAACGGCGAGCCGCTGGAGGAATACCTCAAGCCGGTCGGCGGCGGGTACTTCTTCACCCTGCCAGGTGTCACCGGCGATCAGGACTTCCTTGGCCGTTCGCTGCTTGAAGCCGAACAACCCGCAACAACAGTCTGACCACCACAACATCGACGGAGCCGCCCCATGAATAAGTCGCCACTCGCATTACTGCTGGCCCTTGGCTTGCTCAACACCCCGCTTGCGGCATTCGCGGCAACGGCGCCGCTGGAGTTGGTGCAGCCGATTTCCGACTACAAGATCTACGTCACCGAGCAACTGGATGAACTGGCCAGTCACACTCGGCAGTTCACCGACGCGGTGAAAAAAGGCGACCTGGCGACCGCGAAAAAACTCTACGCCCCGACTCGCGTCTACTACGAGTCGATCGAGCCGATCGCCGAATTGTTCAGCGACCTGGACGCCTCCATTGACTCCCGGGTCGATGACCACGAAAAAGGCGTGACGGCCGAAGACTTCACCGGTTTCCACCGCATCGAGTACTCGCTGTTCGCGCAAAACAGCACCCAGGGCCTGGATCAGCTCGCCGATCGCTTGAACAGGGACGTCACCGACCTGCAAACCCGCGTCGCCGGCCTGACCTTCCCGCCGGAAAAAGTCGTCGGCGGCGCCGCGGCGCTGCTGGAAGAGGTCGCCGCAACCAAGATCTCCGGTGAGGAAGACCGTTACAGCCACACCGACCTGTACGACTTCCAGGGCAACATCGACGGGGCGAAGAAAATCGTCGACCTGTTCCGTGCGCAGATCGAGAAACAGGACGCGGCGTTCGTCGCCAAGGTCGATAAGAACTTCGCCACGGTGGACAAGATCCTGGCCAAGTACAAGACGCAGGATGGCGGCTTCGAGACTTATGACAAGGTGAAGGAAAACGATCGCAAGGCGCTGGTGGGGCCGGTGAATACGTTGGCTGAGGATTTGTCGACGTTGCGGGGAAAGTTGGGGTTGAACTGAGTTTTGTAGCGTCTGGGCGGACGCTTTCGCTGGCTTGCCAGCGATGCTTTTTCGGCCTTACAGAATGCGGTAAAGCAGCCGCTCAACCCTCACCCTGCTCACCCGCTTGAGAAACTTCGCCACCCCCGCCGGGTAATCCGGCAGGGTTTGCAGGTCCTGGTAGCGCTCGATGCGCCGGGTGTGCTGAAAAATCTGTGCAAGCTCGGTACGCCGCGGTTCCAGCAGTTCATCTTGCGGATCGTCGATCAGCAAGGCGTTTTCCAGGTCGAGACGAAACGCCCGCGGGTTGAGGTTGTTGCCCGTCAGCAAGGTGTAGCGCTGATCGACCCACATGCCCTTGAGGTGATAGGTGTTGTCGCCGTCCTTCCACAGGTGCAGGTTCAACTGGCCGCTGTCGATGTTGCGCTGATGCCGCTTGGCAAAGCGGCGCAGGCTGATCTCATAGAGATACGGCAGCGCCGAGATCACCTTGAACGGTTCGCTCGGTGGGATGTAGAAATCGTTGGCGGTCTTGTCACCGACCACGATGTCGATCTTCACCCCCCTGGCCAGCGCCCGGTTGATCTCTCGGGTCACCGCCAATGGCAGGTTGAAATACGGCGTGCAAATGGTCAGCTGATGCCGGGCGCTGGCAATCAACTCGATGATCACCCGGCTCAACGGGTTGTTCTTGCCCACACCCAGTAACGGGCTGACCGACAATCCACTTTTGTCCGTGGTGCCCTGGGTGGTGTCGTAGGCCGCGTGCTTGAGACGGCTGCGCAAGTCGCCGATGTCGTTGCGCAGGCTGCGGGTAGTCGGCAGGTTCGGCAGGTCCAGGCGATGCACCGCCTTGGAGGCCACCAGGCCGTGCTGCACCAGGTGATGCATCGAGTCGGCCAGGGCGCGGTTGTGCAGCAGGTGATAACGATCGTATCGGTACTTGTCGAACTGGTGCAGGTAGACGTTGTTCAGGCTTGCCCCGCTGTAGATCACGCAGTCATCGATGACAAAGCCCTTCAGGTGCAGCACGCCGAACAGCTCACGGGTTTGCACCGGCACGCCATACACCGGCACGACGCTTTCGTGGGTGCGGGTCATTTCCTGATACCAGGCCGAGTTGCCCGGCTGCTTGCCGGCACCGATCAACCCGCGCTGGGCACGCAGCCAGTCAACGACCACCACCACGTCCAGTTCCGGACGCGCCAGTTTGGCCGCGTGCAAGGCATCGAGAATTTCCTGGCCGGCCTCGTCCTGTTGCAGGTACAGCGCGACGATATAGATGCGCTGGGTGGCGCTGGCGATTTTTTCCAGCAGGCAACGACGGAACTCGGCGGCGCCGCAGAGGATGGTGACGGCATCGGCGGTCAGCGGGAAACTGCGCAGTTTGGGCAGCAGGGAGCGTTTGAAAAGCGACGGCATAGGGCTCGCAATGGGTCGAATCCGAAGAGTTTGAGAGCTTACACCATCGTTCGGTTTGGGTCTTGTTGGTGTCTGATCGGACGCCTTCGCTGGCAAGCCAGCTCCTACAGTTTGATCGCACTCCCCTGTAGGAGCTGGCTTGCCAGCGAAGGCTTTTTAATGAACGCCGCAAAAATAACTTTTGACCAAGGAGAACGATCGTTCTACTGTTAGCCACATGAACGAAATCAATAGCAACGACACCCGCGACATCATCCTGGACGTCACCGAAAAGTTGATCTACAAAAGTGGCATTGCCGCCACTGGAATGGATCTCCTGGTGAAAACCGCCGGCGTCTCCAGAAAAAGCATCTATCGCTACTTCGCCAACAAGGAGGAGTTGACCGTCGCCGCCCTGCAACGCCGCGACCAACGCTGGATGCACTGGTACAGGAGCGAAGTCGACCAGGCACAAACCCCGGCCGACCGTCTGCTCAACCTGTTTACCGTGCTCAAGTCCTGGTTCGTCCGCGAAGACTTTCGCGGCTGCGCCTTCATCAACACCAGCGGCGAAACTGGCGACCCGCAGGACCCGGTTCGCCTGGTCGCCAAAGAGCACAAACAGAAACTGCTCGACTACGTGTGCGAGCTGTGTACCGAACATGGCGCCGAGGATCCGCAAACGCTCGCCAAGCAGCTGCTGATCCTGATCGACGGAGCCATCACCGTCGCACTTGTCATGGGTGACTACAGTGCCGCCGATAATGCGCAATGCATGGCGCGAAAGTTATTGGACCTGTAAGTACTGGATCAAGTAGTGACATCTTGTTTGAACGTCAATCTTATAGGAAGACCTGAATGTCTAATGCCGAAGTTCGTCCGCCATTGCCGCCATTCACCCGTGAATCGGCCATCGAAAAAGTTCGCCTGGCCGAAGATGGCTGGAACTCCCGCGATCCGGAACGGGTATCGCTGGCCTACACCCTGGACACGAAATGGCGCAACCGCGCCGAGTTCGCCAATAGCCGTGAAGAAGCCAAGGCCTTCCTGACGCGCAAATGGGCCAAGGAACTGGACTATCGCCTGATCAAGGAACTCTGGGCGTTTACCGATAACCGCATCGCCGTGCGTTATGCCTATGAATGGCACGACGATTCTGGCAACTGGTTCCGCTCCTACGGCAATGAAAACTGGGAGTTCAACGAACACGGCCTGATGGCGCGCCGTTTCGCCTGCATCAACGACATGCCGATCAAGGAAAGCGAGCGCAAATTCCACTGGCCGCTGGGGCGTCGTCCTGACGATCATCCAAGCCTGTCTGATTTGGGCCTGTAACCCCCACACCCTGTAGGAGCTGGCTCGTCGGGTCGCCGCATCGCAGCGAAAGGGCCCACGAGACCAGCGCCAGGCCCAGGGACGCCTTCGCCGGCAAGCCGGTTCCTACAAGGTTCGTTGGTGTATCAGAAGCAATTTGCTGCTCCTCTGTTGGCACAGCAAAAGTTCTAACGACGAGCGGCCAGACAGGTCGCGGCCAGAGTTGGATAAAGGTAAGATACCGGCCCTTCCCCGCAGCCCTTTGCTGCCCCCCGCCGATTAAGCCGATTCCATGCCTTTCGAACTCAGCGTTGACCTTACCACCCTGGCGATCCTCGCCTTTGTCGCTTTCATTGCCGGTTTCATCGACGCCATCGCCGGCGGCGGCGGGCTGTTGACCACCCCGGCCCTGCTGACCGCTGGCCTGCCACCGCACCTGGTACTGGGCACCAACAAACTCAGTTCGACCTTTGGCTCGGCCACCGCCAGCTTCACCTTTTACCGCCGCAAGTTGTTCCACCCCCGGCAATGGATGCACGCCATCGTCGGCACCCTGGTCGGCGCACTGACCGGCGCCGTGGTCGCCCATTACCTGCCGGCGGAATGGCTGAACAAGATGCTGCCGGTGATCGTGTTTGCCTGCGGCCTTTACCTGTTGTTTGGCGGCACGCCGAAAGCGCCGCTGGACAGCGAAGCACCGATCAGGAAAAAGTGGCAGTCGACCCAAGGCTTCACCCTGGGCTTCTACGATGGCGTGGCCGGTCCCGGCACCGGCGCGTTCTGGACCGTCAGCAGCCTGCTGATGTACCCGATCGATCTGGTCAAGGCCAGCGGCGTGGCGCGCAGCATGAACTTCGTCAGCAACATTGCGGCGCTGTCGGTGTTCGTGTTTTCCGGGCAAGTGGACTGGATCATCGGCCTGAGCATGGGCCTGTCGGTGATGGTCGGGGCTTTCTTCGGCGCTCGCACCGCCATCAGTGGCGGCGCGAAGTTCATCCGTCCGGTGTTCATCACCGTGGTGCTGGGCCTGACCGTACGCCTAGCCTGGCAGCACTGGTTCAGCGTGGCCTAAGCGCTGCGCCACATAGGCATCGATCAGGTAACGGGCAATCGAACGTGACGCCGGCAACGGCGGCAGCGCGTGGACGTTGAACCACTGGGCGTCCTCGATCTCGTCCTCCTGGCAGACGATCTCGCCACCGGCGTATTCGGCATGGAAGCCGAGCATCATCGAGTGCGGGAATGGCCAGCACTGGCTGCCCATGTACTGGATGTTCTTCACTTCGATCCGCACTTCTTCACGCACCTCGCGAATCAGGCAATCCTCCGCCGATTCGCCAGGCTCGGCAAACCCCGCCAGCGTGCTGTAGACCCCGGCGACAAAACGTGGCGAGCGTGCCAGCAGAACCTCATCACCACGGGTCACCAGCACGATCATGCTGGGGGAAATCCGCGGATAGCTGCGCAAATCACAGGGCTGGCAATACATCGCCCGTTCACGCGGCACCTGGGCCATGGCCTGGCCGCAGTTGCCGCAAAAACGGTGCTCCCGGGCCCAGGTGCCGATCTGCGCGGCATAACCCAGGACCTTGAACACCGTGTGATCGCCCTCGAGCATGAACGCCCGCAAGCCTTTCCAGTTGCAGCCCGGCACTTCGCTGTGACTGCGCAGCTCCAGCAGGTACACCGGCTCGCCATCGAGGTGGCCGATGCCAAGCTCGGCGAGAATCGCCAAGTCCTGGCGCTTGAGCCATTCGCGCGGGAACAGTGCGCCGTTGTCATCGAACAAAAAGCCTTCGGGGCTGCGCGCTACCGCCCAGCCGCCGGGCTGGTCGGTGTCCAGTACTGCCGTGGTCCAGCGTTGAGTCATTTTTCAATCAATCCAGAAATTCGGGTTTCTGTTTGCTCATATGGGCGGCCATGGCCACGCGCAGATCGGTCGATTGCAGCATGGCGGCGTTCCAGGTGGCAACGTATTCCAGGCCGTCGTCGATGCGATGATCGCGCATGTAGCTGATCATCTCCTTGGTGCCGGTTATGGCAATCGGCGACTTGCTCGCAATCTCCCGGGCGATGCCCATGACGCCATCGAGCAGGCTGGCACTATCGCTGTAGACGCGATTGACCAGGCCCATATCCCGCGCATCGATGGCGCCGAAAGTGCGACCAGTGTAAGCCAGCTCACGCAGCATGCCGTCCCCGATGATCCGCGGCAAGCGTTGCAACGTACCGACGTCGGCGGCCATGCCAATGTCGATTTCCTTGATCGAGAATTGCGCGTCTTCGGCGGCATAGCGCATGTCGCAAGCGGCGATCAGGTCGATGGCCCCGCCCAGGCAATAACCCTGGATGGCCGCGAGCACCGGTTTGCGGCATTGGTCGACCGCATTGAAGGAGGCCTGCAGGGTGAGGATCTTGCGGCGCAGCAAGCGCGCATTGCGTCCGACGTCCTTGCCCAGCTCATTGGCCACGCCGGCCAGCATCATCAGGTCGATGCCGGAGGAGAAATGCTTTCCTGCGCCACTGATCACCACCGCACGAATTTCATCGGTGTCGTCGATCCACTGGAAGATCTCGATGATCTCGGTCCAGAAGGCAGCGTTCATCGAGTTGACTTTTTCCGGGCGGTTGATTTGCACATGAGCAATTTTATCCACCAGTTCGACGTTGAACGCTGTGTATTGAGACATGCTAGTGATCCTTCAGCGGGCAAAAAAAGAGCCCGAACTATAACAAGGCAGCCCGGCTGGCGGTAAGGCAGTGGTTCGGCCAAAAGCGGGACCCTCAAGCGCACCACAACAGTGCAAGGCCGTCGCAACACTGCGCACAGTTCTGTGACTGCCAAGTGACCAAAAGCAGCTGAATCGCAAAAAAAACTGCCCTTCGTCGGTGCGCTTGCACCGCTATCCGGCACGTCCGTACCTAAACAAACCGATTGTCGAACAATTTTGCCATCAGCGCTTTACCGCTCTAAGTTCTGGCCTAGACTGGGTTTCTCGGGGGAAGACCGGTCGGTCATAAAGTGGAAAAAAAGTCGAAACTTTTGCCGCACATGGTCGGTCGAGTAGAAGGTAGGTGCGTTGCGACTGGTGCAATCCTTGCAATGGCTTATTCACCCATTCTGCTTCAGCGCATTTGGGCAGCGCTTGCTCCCGATGCGTAGCGCTTTTGCGCCCGGCTGCAGGAATCGGCCACGAAACACCGTTTGCCAGACCTAAGAATTAGATCAACAACACGGGAGATTCATATGATTAGTGCGGCTTTGGATGTTCAGGGAGAGCTGGCTCATCAACAGGTCGGCGAATCGAGCGCCGTCAGTGCTCCCAGTGCGCAAGCGATCAGCGTTACCGGGACCCGGACGTTGGCACCTGTAGCCAGCCAGAACCCCAACAAGAAGAAAGTGTTGTTCGTCACCTCCGAGATTGCCGACCTGGTGAAAACCGGCGGTCTGGGCGACGTTTCCGCCGCGCTGCCTCGGGCCATGGCGCACCTGCACGATGTGCGTGTGCTGATTCCCGGTTATCCGCAGGTGCTGCACAGTGAAAACCCGATTCACATCATCGGCGAACTCGGTGGTCATGCGGCGCTCCCGCCGTGCAAGATCGGGCGCATGGACATGCCTGACGGTCTGGTCATTTACGTGTTGATCTGCCCCGAGCTCTACGAGCGCGAAGGTTCGCCCTATGGCGCCAACAATGGCCGCGACTGGCCGGACAACCATATCCGTTTCGCCCGCCTGGGCCTGGCGGCCGCCGATATCGCCGCCAACCTCGCGCAAATCCACTGGTGCCCGGACCTGGTGCACGCCCATGACTGGCCCGCGGGCCTGGCCCCTGCCTATATGCACTGGCGTGGGCAGCGCACGCCGACCCTGTTCACCATCCATAACCTGGCTTACCAGGGCGTGACGAGCCTGGGGTCTTGCCCCGAACTGGGCATTCCGCACCACGCCTTGCAACAGGAAGGCATGGAGTTCTACGGCAAGATGTCGTTCCTCAAGGCCGGCATGGCCTATTCGAGCCACATCACCACCGTCAGCGCCACCTACGCCCAGGAAATCACCACGCCGGACTTCGGCTGCGGTCTCGACGGTTTTCTGGCTGCCAAGACCCAGCAAGGCCTGCTCAGCGGCATTCCCAACGGCATCGACGAAAGCTGGGATGCGGCCACCGATCCGCACCTGTTCTGCCCCTTCAACATCGGCGACTGGGACGGCAAAGCGGTCAACGCGGCCCATGTCCGCCAGTTGTTCGGCCTGCAGGACAGTGAAGGTCCACTGTTCGCCGTGGTCTCGCGCCTGGTTTACCAGAAGGGCCTGGACCTGACCGAAGCGGTCTCCGAATACATCGTCAAATCCGGTGGCCAGATCGCGATCATCG
This sequence comes from Pseudomonas serbica, assembly GCF_028823535.1. GTDB lineage: Bacteria > Pseudomonadota > Gammaproteobacteria > Pseudomonadales > Pseudomonadaceae > Aquipseudomonas > Aquipseudomonas serbica. The sequence continues at coordinate 39,900 of NZ_JAQIYM010000012.1, forward strand.
GCCGCGGCGAGCCGGAAGAAGAACAGGCCATGCGCGAACTGGCCCTGCGTTTTCCCGGGCAGATCGGCGTGCGCATCGGCTTCAACGAAACCGACGCCCGGCGGATGTTTGCCGGCAGCGATTTCCTGTTGATGCCGTCGCGCTATGAACCTTGCGGCCTGAGCCAGATGTACGCCCAGCGCTTTGGCTCGTTGCCGGTGGCACGCAATACCGGTGGCCTGGCGGACACCATCGAAGACGGCGTGACCGGCTTTCTGTTCGATGAATCCACCGTGGAAAGTTATCAGCAAGCCCTGAGCCGCGCGTTCAAGGTCTTCGCCTTCCCCGACCTGCTGCACGCCATGCGTTGCCGCGCCATGGCCGCACCGTTCAACTGGTGCAAGGCGGTCGAACCATACGCCGAACTCTACGAACAGCTTGTGGCCAAAGCCTTGGGGAAATCGCACAAACAGTAAGAGGCTTTAGAGATGCCGTTACGGACCCTTGAGACCTGGCCCCACGGCGCAATCAAACTGGACCCGAAAAACACACGATTCGCGTTGTGGGCTCCAGATGCGTTCTACGTCAGTGTCGAGCTGGAAAATGGACAGTCCTTGCCGTTGTTGCCCCAGGCCGACGGCTGGTTCGTGATTAACACCCCGTGCCCGGCGGGTACGCGCTACCGCTACAACATCGATGGCGAACTGGAGGTGCCCGACCCGGCCTCCCGCGCCCAGGCCGGGGACATCGACCAGCACAGCGTGGTAGTCGACCCGTTGGCCTACCAATGGCGCCACACGACCTGGCAGGGGCGTCCCTGGAACGAAGCGGTGATCTACGAGCTGCACGTAGGTGCCCTCGGCGGTTTCCTTGCCGTCGAGCAACACCTGGCGCACTTGGTCGAGCTAGGTGTCACCGCGATCGAGTTGATGCCGATCGCGCAGTTTCCCGGCGAGCGCAATTGGGGCTACGACGGGGTGCTGCTCTATGCGCCCCAGGCCTCCTATGGTTCCCCCGAACAGCTCAAGCATCTGATCGACACCGCCCATGGCCTTGGCCTGGCGGTGATCCTCGACGTGGTCTACAACCACTTCGGCCCGGATGGCAATTATCTGCACCGGTATGCCAAGGGCTTCTTCCGTGAAGACCGGCACACGCCTTGGGGGGCGGCCATCGATTTCCGTCGTCGCGAGGTACGGGACTTCTTCATCGACAATGCCTTGATGTGGCTGCTGGAATACCGTTTCGACGGTTTGCGCCTGGATGCGGTGCATGCCATCGAAGACCCGGATTTTCTCCAGGAACTGGCCCAGCGGGTGCGTCAGCAGGCTGATCCGTCGCGCCATGTGTGGCTGATGGTGGAAAACGAACACAACCAGGCCAGCCTGCTCGAACAGGGCTACGACGCGCAGTGGAACGATGACGGCCACAACGCCTTGCATGTACTGCTCACTGGCGAGACCGATGCCTATTACGCCGACTATGCACACAACCCCACCGAACAACTGGCCCGTTGCCTGAGCCAGGGTTTCGTGTTCCAGGGTCACATCAACCGCCATGGTGAGCAACGCGGCGAGCCCAGTGGACATTTGCCACCCAGCGCATTCGTATTGTTCCTGCAGAATCACGACCAGATCGGCAATCGCGCCTTTGGCGAGCGCCTGCATCAATTGGCCAACCCCGATGCGTTGAAAGCGGCGACAGTGTTGTTGCTGCTGTCGCCGATGATTCCCCTGATGTTCATGGGCGACGAATTCGCCGCCGAACAACCCTTCCTGTTTTTCACCAGCCACCACGGCGAGCTCGCGCGGCTGGTGCGCGAAGGACGGCGCAATGAATTTGCCGCGTTCAGCGCCTTTGCCGACCCGGATAAACGTGAACGGATTCCCGATCCGAACGCCGCGCAGACCTTCGAAGCGTCGCGCCCTGCCCTGACCTCCACCGAGCCATCGGCGACGCATGAACTCTATCGTCAACTGTTGCAGGTACGTCATCGGCACATCATCCCTCACCTGCCCGGCACCCAGGCGCTGGATGCCGAGGTGCTGGGCACCGGTGCGGTGAGCGCGTCGTGGCGCCTGGGCAATGGCAGCGAACTGCGCATCGACCTCAACCTCAGCGCCAGGCCGGTGAGCCACACGCCGCCGGCTGTGGCTACTTTATTGTTCGAACAGCCGCCTGGGTCTGGCCAACAGCTGGATCAAGGCACCTTGCCCCCGTATTGCGCGCTTGTCAGCCTCACGGCCGCGGCCCCCTTGCTACCCCTTGATGGAGAGCGCCAATGAGTGATGCGCAACTGGAAATCCTGGCCACACGGGCCGGCCTGGCGGTCGACTGGATCGACGCCAACGGGCGCCCGCAAAAAGTCGCACCTTCGGTGCTGCGCAACGTCCTCACCGGCCTCGGCCACCCGGCCGGCAGCGCCCAGGAAATCGACGCCAGCCTGCTCGAATTGCAACAGGTGCAGCAAACCCGCCACCTGCCACCGCTGATCACTGCCGATTTTGGCGTCGGGCTCAACCTGGCGCATTTTTTCGAGCCGCTGACACCCTGTGAGGTCCATCTTGAAGATGGCTCGCGACTCAGTCTCAAACTGGATGCCGAGGCCGTTCTGCCGGGGTTGATTCCGGTCGGTTACCAGCACGTCGACATCGACGGGCAAAGCTTCACCCTGGCCGTGGCCCCCGAGCGCTGCTACAGCGTGGGCGATGCCGTGGACAGCCCGATCCCGCGAGCCTGGGGCTTGAGCGTGCAGCTGTATGCCTTGCGCCGAGCCGGCGATGGCGGTTTTGGCGACACCCAGGCATTGGAAGACCTGGCCCGAGTAGCGGGCGAACGTGGCGCCGAAGCGTTGGCGATCAGTCCATTGCATGCCATGTTCGCCAATGACACGAACCGCTATAGCCCGTACTCGCCTTCCAGCCGTTTGTTTCTCAACAGCCTGTATTGCGCGCCGGGGGCGATTCTTGGCGAGCGCGCGATGCGCGCCGCAATCGACGCCACTGGCCTGGCCGACGAACTCAAGCACCTGGAAGATCTGCCTTTGATCGACTGGCCGACCGCCGCCGAAGCCAAGCATCGGCTGTTGCAATCGCTGTACGAAGGCTTTGTGCAAGGCGAACATCCGCTGCACGCCGACTTCAGCAGCTATCGCCATGCCGGGGGTGAAGCACTGGAAAATCATTGCCGCTTCGAGGCCATTCAAGAGGCCCGCGCCGCCCGGGGCGAAAGCCTCGATTGGCGTGAATGGCCACAGCAGTGGCGCAACCCGCGCAGCGCTGCCCTGGCTGAATTCGCCGAAGAGAATGCCGGGCGCATCGGCTTCTTCGCTTTCTGTCAGTGGCTGATCACCCGTTGTCTGGAGCGCGCCCAAGCCGCCGCCCGCAGCAGCGGGATGGGCATTGGCCTGATTGCCGACCTGGCCGTCGGTGCCGATGGCGGTGGCAGCCAGGCCTGGAGTCGCCAGGATGAACTGCTCGCCTCCCTCACCGTTGGCGCGCCCCCGGATATTCTCAACCGCACGGGCCAGGGTTGGGGGATTTCCGCGTTTTCCCCCGAAGGCCTGGTACGCAACGGCTTCCGTGCATTTATCGAAATGCTGCGGGCCAACTTCGCCCACGCCGGCGGCTTGCGGATAGACCATGTCATGGGCCTGCAACGCCTGTGGGTGATCCCCAATGGCGCGTCGCCAGCCGATGGCGCCTACCTGTATTACCCGGTGGACGACCTGCTGCGCCTGTTGACCCTGGAATCCCATCGCCACCAGGCCATCGTGCTTGGTGAAGACCTGGGCACGGTGCCGGACGGCTTGCGGGAAAAACTCAGCGCCCGCGCCATGCTCGGCATGCGGGTGTTGCTGTTCGAACAGGACAACACGCACTTCAAGCCGATCCTCGACTGGCCGGACAACGCCCTGGCCACCACCAGTACCCACGACCTGCCCACCCTCAATGGCTGGTGGCATGGCCGCGATATCGACTGGAACGCCCGTCTCGGCCTGGTCGATGCCAGCGCTGAAATCGAGTGGCGCCAACACCGCGAGCGCGAGCGCGAAGGGCTGCGCCGTACCCTGAGCCAGGACCCGCAGAACTTTCGCGAAGAGTCCCATGAGACCGACCAGGTGCTCGACGCCAGTGTGCGTTTCCTCGGCCATACCCGCGCACCGCTGGTGCTGCTGCCACTGGAGGATGCGCTGGGTATCGAACAGCAGGCCAACCTGCCCGGCACGATCGATACGCACCCCAATTGGTCGCGACGGCTGCCCGGATACAGCGAAGCCCTGCTCGATGATCCCGACGCCGCCCGGCGCCTGGAACTGCTCGCCTGCGCGCGACTTCAGGCGGCCGAGCGTGACCAATGAATCAACTCTCTATCAAGCCGCTCCGGGCCACCCTGCGGTTGCAATTCCATAAAGGCTTCACCCTCGACGATGCCGTGCCGCTGGTGCCCTACTTTTCTCGCCTGGGCATCAGTCATGTCTATGCCTCACCGCTGCTGAGCGCCCGCGCCGGTTCCATGCACGGCTATGACGTGGTGGACCCGACCACCGTCAACCCGGAACTGGGCGGTGAAGCGGCATTGCGCCGCCTGGTCAGCGCGCTGCGCGCCCAGGACATGGGGTTGATCCTCGATATCGTCTCCAACCACATGGCGGTCGGCGGAAACGACAATCCCTGGTGGCTGGACTTATTGGAGTGGGGTCGCCTGAGCCCGTACGGCGAGTTCTTCGATATCCAGTGGCACTCGCCCGATCCCTTGATGGAAGGCCAGTTGCTGTTGCCGTTCCTTGGCAGCGACTACGGTGTCGCCTTGCAGGACGGCACCCTGGCGCTGCGTTTCAATGCGCAGCGCGGCGCGTTCTACGTCGAGCATTATGATCATCACTTTCCGATTTGCCCCAGCGATTACGGTGAACTGCTCAAGGGCGATGCCGAACCGCTCAAATCACTGGCAGATCGATTCAGCACCTTGAGTTATCAGACGGACGCCCACGGCCTGGCGACTCCGTTGAAAGACCAATTGCGCGAACTGGCTGGCGATCCAGCGATGCTGCAAGCCATTGAACTGAATCTGCAGGCCTACGACTCCACGACCAGCGAAGGTTTCCAGCGCCTGCACAACTTGCTGGAACGCCAAAGCTACCGCCTCGCCAGCTGGCGCACCGCCGCGGACGATATCAACTGGCGGCGTTTTTTCGATGTCAACGAGCTGGGCGGTTTGCGTGTAGAGCGTCCTGCAGTGTTCGAGGCGACCCACGCAAAGATTTTCCAGTTGGTGGCTGAGGGGCTGATCGACGGGTTGCGCATCGACCACATCGACGGCCTCGCCGACCCACGGGGCTACTGCCGCAAACTGCGCCGGCGCGTCGACAGCCTGGCACCGGGCCGGCACCTGCCGATCTATGTGGAAAAAATCCTTGGCGAAGGCGAAACCCTGCGCCGCGACTGGTCAGTGGATGGCACCACCGGCTACGAATTCATGAACCAGTTGTCGTTGCTGCAACACGATCCCGAGGGTCAACAAACACTGGGCGAACTCTGGCACCGCTACAGCGATCGCCCGGCCGACTTCCGTCAGGAAGCGCAACTGGCGCGCCAGCAGATTCTCAACGGTTCGCTCGCCGGCGATTTCGAAAGTGTGGCCCAGGCTTTGTTGCAAGTGGCCCGGGATGACCTGATGACGCGCGACCTGACGCTGGGTGCCATCCGTCGAGCCTTGCAGGAACTGATCGTGCATTTCTCGGTGTATCGCACCTACATCAGCGCCTTGGGGCGTTCGCCTCAGGACGAGGTGTTTTTCCAGCAAGCCATGGAGGGCGCCCGACAGACCCTTGGTGAAGCCGACTGGCCGGTGCTTGAGTGCCTCGCGGGTTGGCTGGGTGGCGAGCCCTGGCGAAAACGCCCGGCTGGCCGCCTGCGCAAACGGCTCAAGCACGCCTGCGTGCGGTTTCAACAGCTGACATCACCTGCCGCCGCGAAGGCCGTGGAAGACACCGCGTTCTATCGCTCGGCGGTGTTGCTGTCGCGCAATGACGTCGGCTTCAGCACTGAGCAATTCAGCGCCCCGATCGCCGATTTTCATGGGGCCTGTGCCCAGCGTCTGACGGAGTTTGCGGACAACCTGCTCGCCACCGCGACCCACGATCACAAGCGCGGCGAGGATACGCGCGCACGCCTGGCCGTCTTGAGTGAACGCAGTCAATGGTACGTCGAACAGGTCGGCCTGTGGCGCGCCCTCGCCCGCCCGTTGCGCGACCATGACCAGATACCGTCTGGCGGCGATGAGTTGATCCTCTATCAGGCACTCCTCGGCAGCTGGCCGCTGGACCTGCGTCTCGACGACCATCGGGCCTTGGAGGAATACGCCCAGCGTATCAGCCAATGGCAGCGCAAAGCCCTGCGCGAAGCCAAGCTACAGAGCAGCTGGAGTGCACCGAACGATGTTTATGAACACGCCACCGAACGCTTTACCCAGCGCCTGCTGCTGGGCCCGGAAGGAGATCTGCTACGCACCGCTCTCGGCAAGGTAGCCCGCACGATCGCCTTGCCCGGCGCCCTCAACGGATTGGCGCAAACCTTGCTGCGCATGACCGTGCCCGGCGTACCGGACCTGTATCAGGGCAACGACTACTGGGACTTCACCCTGGTCGATCCGGATAACCGCCGGCCAGTGGATTACGCCAGCCGCCAACAGGCCCTGCAGCAACCCGTGGATCTGCCTGAACTGTTGGCGCATTGGCGCGACGGGCGCATCAAACAAGCCTTGATTGCACAGACGTTGAACCTGCGTGCCGAGCACGCCGATTTGTTTAGACGCGGGACTTACCAGGCCCTTGAAGTCACCGGCAGTCAGGCAAGCCGGGTGCTGGGATTTGTTCGCGAATGGGAGGGTAAGCGCGCCATCGTCATCGTGCCGATCCGTTGTTCGGCACTGCTGGAAAACAGTGCCGTGCCTCAGGTGGACGCGCTGCAGTGGGGCGATACCCGGGTCAGTTTGCCATTCACAAATGCCGAAGAAAATCTGAAGGGACTTTTTTCCAGCGTCGCAGTCACAAAAAACAGGGAGCTGATGATCAGCGCCGCGCTGGGGGATGTCCCGGTCAATCTCTTTATCCAAACGACCCACACTTGAGTTCAGTTCAGGAGCAATGCGATGAGTAGCGACGATAAGCGTATCCGCGAGTTTGCCTATCAGATCTGGGAATCTGAAGGCAAACCAGAGGGCCAGGAGGCACGTCACTGGGAGATGGCGCGCAAACTGGCCGAAGCCGAAAAACTGGCGCCGAAAAAGCCGGCAAAAGCGGCGGCGAGCAAGACAGCCGCGACTAAAGAAGGCGAAAGCAAACTCAATGGCAAGGCCGCCGCACCAAAACCCAAGGCCAAGGCCAAGCCGGCGGCTGCCTCCGCGGTGATACCGCCTGGGGAGAAAGCCACCGAGAAAAAACCCCGCGCTGCGCGAAAACCGCCAGCCGTCTAAGCTTCTGCCGTCGCATTGAATCATTCAGTGGCGAGTTCACTCGCCACCGGGGGGTGTGCTCGCCCGCGAAAAAAATACTGAGCCCCGTTACTGTCTGCCGTTGCTGGAGCCAATATGACCCGTCCGAAGAAAGAAACGCCGCCTCCCCGTGCCGAACCCTCGCGCATCCGTGAAGGCCTGCCCTTTCCGCTCGGTGCGACCTGGGATGGCCTGGGGGTCAATTTCGCCTTGTTCTCGGCCAACGCCACCCGGGTCGAACTGTGCATTTTCGATGATGCCGGCGAAGTGGAACTCGAACGCATCGAACTGCCGGAATACACCGACGAGATTTACCACGGCTACTTGCCCGACGCCCATCCGGGCCTGATCTACGGCTACCGCGTATACGGTCCGTACGACCCGGCTAACGGCCATCGTTTCAATCCCAACAAACTGTTGATCGACCCCTATGCCAAACAACTGGTCGGGCGCCTGAAATGGTCCGAGGCCTTGTTCGGCTACACCATCGGCCATCCGGACCGCGACCTCAGCTTCGACGAACGCGACAGCGCGCCCTTCGTGCCCAAATGCAAGGTGATCGATCCGGCGCACACCTGGGGTCACGATCATCGGGTCAGCGTGCCCTGGGACAAAACGATCATCTATGAAACCCACGTGCGCGGCTTCAGCATGCGTCACCCCGCCGTCCCCGAGCACCTGCAAGGGACCTTCGCCGGGCTGATGGTCGATGAAGTGCTGGAGCACATCCGCAAGTTGGGCGTGTCGACCGTCGAACTGTTGCCGATCCACGCCTTCGTCAACGATCAGCACCTGCTGCACAAAGGCATGACCAATTACTGGGGCTACAACAGCATTGCGTTCTTTGCTCCCGACCCGCGCTACCTGGCCAGCGGCAAGATCGCCGAGTTCAAGGAAATGGTCGCGCATCTGCACGAAGCCAACCTGGAAGTGATCCTCGACGTGGTCTACAACCACACCGCCGAGGGCAACGAACAAGGCCCGACCCTGTCCATGCGCGGCATCGACAACGCGTCGTACTACCGTTTGATGCCAGAGGACAAACGCTTCTACATTAATGACTCCGGCACCGGCAACACCCTGGACCTGAGCCACCCGTGCGTACTGCAGATGGTTACCGACTCCCTGCGCTACTGGGCTTCGGAAATGCATGTGGACGGCTTCCGCTTCGACCTGGCGACCATCCTCGGGCGTTATCACGACGGCTTCGATGAGCGTCACAGTTTTCTTGTTGCTTGCCGCCAGGACCCGGTCCTGCGTCAGGTCAAGCTGATCTCCGAGCCATGGGATTGCGGGCCTGGGGGTTATCAGGTCGGGCGCTTTCCTCCGGGCTGGGTGGAATGGAACGACAAGTTTCGCGACACCGTGCGCTCCTTCTGGAAAGGTGACGATGGCCAGCTGGCGGACTTCGCCAGCCGCATGACCGCATCCGGCGAAATGTTCAACCAGCGCGGCCGACGGCCTTATTCATCGCTGAACTTCATCACCGCCCACGACGGTTTCACCCTCAACGACCTGGTGTCGTACAACGACAAGCACAACGAAGCCAACGACGAGAACAACGAGGATGGCAGCAACAACAACCTGTCCTGGAACCATGGCGTCGAAGGCCCCACGGACGACCCGGAAATCAACGCGCTGCGCCAGCGACAGATGCGCAATTTCTTTGCCACCTTGCTGCTCGCCCAGGGTACGCCGATGCTGGTGGCCGGCGATGAATTCGCGCGGACACAGGAGGGCAACAACAACGCCTATTGCCAGGACAGCGAGATCGGCTGGGTCAACTGGAACCTGAGCGAAGACGGCAAAGCCCTGCTCAAGTTCGTCAAGCGCCTGATCAAGTTGCGCCTGACCTACCCGATCCTGCGCCGTGGACGCTTCCTGGTCGGCAATTACAACGAGGACATCGGCGTCAAGGATGTCACCTGGCTGGCGCCCGATGGCAGCGAAATGACCACCGACCACTGGCACGATGCGCACAACCGCTGCCTGGGCATGTTGCTCGACGGTCGCGCCCAGGAAACCGGCATCCGCCGCAAAGGGGCGGACGCCACCCTGTTGCTGGTGGTCAACGCCCATCACGACATCGTCAATTTCTTGCTGCCGGAAGTACCCGATGGCAGCTTCTGGACCTGCCTGATCGACACCAATCAACCCTCCATACGCGGCCAGGAGCGCTTCGACTTCGGTCGTGAGTACTCGGTCACCGGACGTTCGTTGCTGTTGTTCGAACTGCAACGTGACGAAGAGGAGTAGAAACAGCGTTCGTTGAATGAAGCCGGCGCGTCGGAAAAATGTGCGTGCGCACACATCCGGCGCGACGAATACCGATACATGAGCAATACTCGATGCGCGGCTGTCCAGGGTTCGGAGCGCCGCGCATCGCTATCAACCCGCCCTCATGACTGCTGCGTTTGCGTAGCGCTCGACTGAAGGCGAACGGAACAAGGACGTAACGCCATGAAATCTGTGTCCATCAGTGACAGCAGCCTTGCAGAACAAATCTGGAACAGCGCTCCGCAGCTGGCCAATATTCCGGTCATTGGTACCCAGTCCCTTCTTCCCCCCGGTGCCCGTGCCGTGGTGATCGCTCCCCATCCCGGCGACGAGGTGCTGACCTGCGGCGGCCTGCTGCAGTTGCTCAGTGCCACGGGACACCCCTTGCAACTGATCTCGGTGACTGACGGCAGCGCCAGCCATCGAGGGTCTCAACAGTGGTCGGAGAAACGCCTGAGCGTGTATCGCTCCCAGGAAAGCGTCGAGGCCCTGCGCCGGCTCGGGTTGCCGATGCACAGCCTGAAATGGATACGCGGTGGCTTCACCGACAACACCCTGGCGGAGCATGAGCAGGCGCTCACGCAGTTCATCGCCCGTTATCTACGACCGGGCGACGTGGTGTTCAGCACCTGGTGCGAGGACGGCAACAGCGACCACGACGCCGTCGGCCGCGCCAGCGCCAACGCCGCCAGCGGCGCCGGCGCTGTCTTCACTGAGATACCGGTCTGGGCCTGGCACTGGCCTACCCGCGATAGCGCCCTGATCCCCTGGCACCGGGCGCGCAAAGTTCGCCTGGACACCTGGACGGTGGCGCGCAAGAGCCACGCGACCCATGCCTACGCCAGTCAGCTCGATGGCGAGCCGGCCATTGGGGTTGCGCCACGGTTGCCGAGGGTTCTGCTGGAGCGGATGCGGTTGCCTTATGAGATTGTCTTTGTCTGATAGCCGACTTGCACCAAGGGCTCTTGCCCCTGACGTTCGGTGCCTCGCCAAGGCTCAGCATGCCCCCCTGGAGCTGCCGAAGGCTGCGATCTTTTGATCTTTTGATCTTTTGATCTTTTGATCTTTTGATCTTGCTGTTGCTTGGCTTTGGCTTTTGATCTACCTGCCCCATTTCCAGAGGCCGAACGCAGGCGTTGCGCAGTGGGCATCCCGGCATGGATGCCGGGATAGCCGCCCTCGGCCATGGATGGCCGATGGCGGCGGGCCCACGGAGCAATGCCGGAGTGAGGGCATGCCGAGCCTCAGCGAGGCACCGAATGGTGGGGCAAGACTTTTTGGTTCCTTTTGTGGCGTTTGACAAAAGGGACTCGCCGTAAGGGCGAAACCATAGGCGGCCGTTACCGCAGGAATGGATATGTACTCCATCAACAAATAATAGGTCGGCTATAAGGCCGCCTTCGCTGCGATGCGGCGGCCCGACAAACCAGCGCCTACAGTAAATCGGGTACAACCGCAAAAACCACAGAAATGGATATGTACGCAAAAGAGCTGAACTGCACGCGCCTCCATGAGTCGCATACATAAGCAACCCGCATTCAGAGGAGTGAAAGTGAGCAGCCACTCTAATCGGCAGGCAGCAGACTCAGTGCCGTTGGACACCCCGACGGTCATCCATCGATTGCGCGTACTGACGGTCAACACCCACAAAGGGTTCACCGCACTCAACCGGCGCTTCATCCTCCCGGAATTGCGCGACGCGGTCCGCAGTACATCCGCCGACCTGGTGTTCCTGCAGGAAGTTGTCGGTGAACACGAGCGACATTCTTCGCGCTACAACAACTGGCCGCAAATGTCGCAGTACGAGTTCCTGGCCGACAGCATGTGGAGCGATTTCGCCTACGGTCGCAATGCGGTCTACCCCGACGGTCACCACGGCAATGCGCTGCTGTCCAAATACCCTATCCGCGAATACCGCAACCTCGACGTCTCCATCACCGGCCCCGAGCGCCGTGGCCTGTTGCACTGCGTGCTGGACGTGCCGGGTCACGCCGAGGTCCATGCGATTTGCGTGCACCTGAGCCTGCTGGAAAGTCATCGCCAGTTGCAGCTGCAGTTGCTTTGCCAATTGCTCGAATCCTTGCCTGATGAGGCGCCCGTCATCATCGCCGGCGACTTCAACGACTGGCAGTTGCAGGGCAACGTCGCCCTCTCACGTCGTGACTACTTGCACGAAGCCTTCGAACGCCACCATGGCCGTCCGGCGAAAACCTATCCGGCGCGCTTCCCTCTGCTGCGCCTGGACCGGATCTACCTGCGCAACGCCAGCAGCCATGAACCGAAAATCCTCGGCCACAAGCCCTGGACGCACCTGTCAGATCACCTGCCGTTGGCGGTTGAAGTGCACCTGTAAGGCTACGGATCTGATCTCCACCTGTCATTTGTGACAGTAGATGCCCTGAAAAACACCTGCTACGGTGCTCCCGTCCGTTTCGACTGAGGCGTGCGGACTGGCCCCGTAGCCGTCGTTGCCCGAAGGGTTTATGCCTTCCTGATGATGTCTCGCAACTCGCGCTGCCGATGCACTTGATGACTTGCTTTACCTGCAAGGCATCGGTGCGATTCTTACGCGGAGACGAGCATGAACCTTTGTAAAGAACTGCCCAACTGCCGTTACAGCGCCTGCGCCATTTCCATCTGGCTCTGCATGGGCTGGTCACTGCCCAGCCACGCCGCCTGTACCCTCACGCCCTCCCCCGGCAACGACAACTTCGTGTGTGACAGCGGCAATAGCGGGCCGCTGACTGACCTGGCGGGTAACAACACCCTGACCTTTCCCACCAATGGCACTGGCACCATCACAGGCAATGTGACGTTCGGCGGCGGAAACGACGCCCTGGGCATGAACTCCGGCATCATCTCCGGAAGCGTCAATCAGGGGGACGGGGCCGACACGTTCAGCATCAGTGCCGGCCAGGTCGCCGGCGCTGTTAACCAGGGCAATGGCGTCGATACCTTCGTGATGAGCGGCGGGACCATCCAGTCGCTTGCCCAGGGCGACAGTCGTGACTTTTTCGAGATGAGCGCGGGCACGATCACCGGCGCCTTCGAGGACGGTGACACCGCCAGGATGACCGGTGGCAGCATCGGCCGGGTCGACATGAAGCTCGACAACAATCTGTTCGATCTGTCTGGAGGGCAGATTCTTGGCAATCTGGTCACCGGGTTTGGCACCGACACCATCATCGTTTCCGGTGGCAGGATCGGCGGCAACATCAGTGTCAGCGGCGGCAACGACAGCATCACGGTGACCGGAGGCGAAATCGTCGGCGAGATTCGTGCCAGCGTGGGCAACGACACCCTGACCTGGGATGGCGGCGGGATCATCCGCTCGGCGATCCTGATGGAAGACGGCAATGACCGGGCAACCCTGCGCAATCTCAATGACAACATCCTGGCCCAGACGCCGCTCCTCAACGGTGGCAACGGCAGTGATCTGCTGACCTTCGATAACACCACCACCCACGGAGCCGCTCGTTACGCCAACTGGGAAACCGTCAACCTCGGCAATGGCTCGCGATTGGACTTGGATGGCAACTTTGTCCTCGGTGACAGTTCCACTGGCAGCGGCGTGTTCAACATCGACGGCAGCAGTGTCGTGACTTCGACCCAAGGCAGCCTTACCCCATTCACCGCAGGCCAGCGTGCGACGCTGAACAACGCCGGGGTCATCGACCTGAGCAGCGGCAATACCCGCACCAGCGACACCCTGACGGTGCAGGGCAACTATGCCGGCAGCGGTGGCCAGCTCCGGGTACAAAGTACGCTCGGCGATGACAGCTCCCCCAGTGACAGACTGGTGGTCAATGACGGCACCTTGACCGGCACCACCTCGATTACCGTCAACAATCTGGGGGGCACGGGCGCGGCAACCCTGCAAAACGGCATTCAGGTTGTCCAGGCCCAGGGCACGGCCATCAGCGACAGTGGCGCCTTCACGCTCAAGGCGCCGTTATCGGCCGGGGCTTTCGATTACCACCTGTTCAAGGGTGGCGTCACTGTCGGCAGCGAAAACAGCTGGTACCTGCGTTCGTCCGTCGTTGCGCCTCCGTTGGTGGCCACAGCGGTACCCGATCCGGAGCCTGTTCCAAATCCCAATCCCGACCCAGCATTGCCGCCCGTGTTGGTGCCGTTGGTACCACTACCGGTGGCAGCTGTCGGCACCCCGCCTTTGCCGGCGCCCGTTGCTGGCGCCGCACCCATTCCCCTGTACCGCCAGGAAGTCCCGGTCTGGTCGGTGTTGCCACCGGCGGCAGCGCAATTGGCCCTGACGGCGCTGGGCACCTTCCATGATCGCCAGGGTGATCAACGCCTGCTGAACGAAACCGGGGCCTTTGGCGCGGGCTGGGGTCGGGTCTACGGGAAAAACTTCGACCAGACCTGGGCCGGCACCGTCACGCCACGGCTCGACGGTTCGTTGAATGGATTTCAGGTCGGCAACGATCTGTTCGCCTCGCAAACGTCCGCCGGGCAAACCCAGCGCACCGGCTTTTTCGTGGGGCATAGCCGCTTGAAGGGTGATGTCGACGGATTCAACCAGGGTTTCCAGGACATGCGCGCCGGCAAGGTCGAGCTGCAAGGTGAGAACCTCGGGCTCTACTGGACCCTGACCGATCCCAAGGGCTGGTATGTCGATACCGTGGCCATGTACACCTGGCTGAACGGCGACAGCCACTCCGACCGAGGCCTGGAAATCGACAACGACGGCCACGCCATGACCCTCTCGGTGGAGGCCGGCTACCCCGTTGCAGTGGCGGACAACTGGGTGGTCGAACCCCAAGTGCAAGTCATCAATCAACAGGTTGACCTGAAGAGCCAGGATGATGGTATTTCCAGGGTGTCGTTCGATGCCGACCCGGCCTGGACCGGCCGCCTCGGCGCCCGCCTCAAGGGGCGCTATGACGTCGCCGGGCTGCCCCTGGAACCCTATCTGCGCGTCAACCTGTGGCACACATTGTCGGGAACCGACACGGTGACATTCGACGACAGCACCGAGATCAAGACCGAACAACGCACGTCTTCGGCCGATCTCGGCATCGGTGCCGTCCTCACACTGGCACCTGCTGTCAGCCTGTATGCCAATGCCGATTACAGCAGCAATATCGACAGCAACCCGTTGCGTGCAATGAGCGCAAACCTGGGAATAAGGTTGAGTTGGTAGTCTGAGTAAAGGCTCTATCTCGCGAGTTTTTTGACGTTCCTTCCAATAAACAAGAGCTTATGGATGCGTCGTAAATCAGTCACTTATATGATCTAAAATACAGCTACCATTTATCGGCCACTTTCTTGACGCAATGCCTGAGGTCCTCTTGACTTCACGTTACTACCCCGGAATCACCATCAGGACCAACCGCCGCCGCCCGTGAAAACGGGCAGGAGGCCCGGCTTGTCCTAATTCCTTCGGTCGCCCCTCACTCGGGGTAGGAGAGACGCCAAAGCGAGATACCGCATGCGATTGCAAGGTAGACCTCCATGAAAACCTCATTCACCTCACAAGAGATCCGGATTAGTTTTTGCACTGTCTCCAGTACGCTCCTGCTGTGTTCATCCATGGAAGTGCAGGCCTCCCCCGCCGACGAAGAAACGACACCCTGGTACCGCCAGGATATTCCCGCCCTCACCTTGCCCGCACCCGCCAGCCACTATCCGGGCCATTTCCGCCCGATTGCCGATACCCGAAGTTCCAGCCTGACCGTCGAGGACGCCGCGCCCGGGGCCTGGGATCAACTCTATGGCCACGCCTCGCGCCAGGCACAGACCGACGCCCTGGCCCAGGGTTTTTCCATCCCTGGCTCCGGCGAACACAAAAGCCCGGCGCTGGTGACCCTGCAAAGCAATAGCGGTCATACCCAACGGGTCGGCCTGATTGGCGGCACCGCCGAGTTCCATGGCAACGGCAACGGCTTGATGACCAACCGCGCACAGTCGGACCCGCGCAACGACACTCTCAACCTGCAAGGGCAGAGCCTCGGCGCCTACTGGAGCCTGACTGGCCCACAGGGTTGGCACGTCGATTTGTCCGCCAGCGGTGGTCGGGTCAATGGCTACAGTCGCAATGAACAAGGCGCCCGACAAATCACCGAAGGCAGCGCGGTGACGCTTTCGGTAGAAGGCGGTTTTCCGATTGGCATCAGCGAAAACTGGGTGGTAGAACCCCAGGCGCAATTGATCAATCAGCGGATCACCCTGGACACGCCTTATGCCGGTTCGAGCAATGCCTCCTCCAGTGACCTCACCTCGTGGAGCGGCAGGGTCGGTGCCAAGTTGAAAGGCAGCTACGACATCAACGGCCTTCCCGTCGAACCCTATGTGCGAACCAACTTGTGGCACACGGTGTACACCGGCAATACCGTGACCCTCGACCAGGTCGACAAGATCAGCAGCAGCCGCAACTCCTCGACGGTCGAACTGGGCTTGGGACTGGTCGCCAGAATGACACCCACCGTGAGCCTGTACGTCAGTGCAGACTACAGCAGTGATGTGGATGACAATGATTTGAACGGGCTGATTGGCAGCCTCGGGGTACGGATGCGTTGGTGAGCGGAACTGCCAGGACCTGACAGTTCCCCACGCAGGCTCTTCGCGGGCCAGTCGGATTGCCCGCGAAGACGGCGCCTGATCAGCCTTGCGGGCGCAACATCAACACCGCCAACGGCGGCAAATTCAACACCAGCGACAACGCCTGCCCATGGCTCGGCGTTTCCTCGGCCGTTGCCCCGCCACTGTTGCCATAGTTGGATCCGGCATAGATCGACGAATCGCTGTTGAACACCTCGCTCCAATGCCCGGCAAACGGTACGCCAACGCGATAAGCCTCGCGCGGCACCGGCGTGAAGTTGGCCACCACCAGTATCGGCTGACCGTCCTTGCTCCAGCGCATCCAGGCATAGACGCTGTTGATCGCGTCATCGCCAATCAGCCACTGGAAGCCCTGCGGCACGTCGTCCTGCTCGTGCAGCGCCGGCTCTTCGCGATACAACCGGTTGAGGTCACTCACCAGCTTCTGTACGCCTTTGTGTTCGGAGTACTGCAACAGGTACCAATCAAGCTGCTGGTCGTGGTTCCACTCGCGCCATTGGCCGAATTCGCAGCCCATGAACAACAGTTTCTTGCCCGGGTGGGTCCACATGAAGCTCAGGTAGGCCCGCAGGTTGGCGAATTTCTGCCAGCGGTCGCCGGGCATCTTGTCGATCAGCGAGTGCTTGCCGTGCACCACTTCATCGTGGGAAATCGGCAGAATGAACCGCTCCGACCAGGCGTACACCAGGCCGAAGCTCAGTTCGTTGTGATGATGAGCGCGGTACACCGGGTCTTGCTGAATGTAATGCAGCGAATCGTGCATCCAGCCCATGTTCCATTTATAGGCAAAGCCCAGGC
The DNA here is from genome assembly GCF_028823535.1 of Pseudomonas serbica. Classification (GTDB taxonomy): domain Bacteria; phylum Pseudomonadota; class Gammaproteobacteria; order Pseudomonadales; family Pseudomonadaceae; genus Aquipseudomonas; species Aquipseudomonas serbica. The sequence continues at coordinate 57,027 of NZ_JAQIYM010000012.1, forward strand.
CGCCCTGTTGCGTGCTCTGGCTGACCCCCGGCCAGGCCGTGGACTCTTCGGCAATCACCAGCGCCCCCGGTGCTTCCAGCGCGACGACGTCGTTGAGGTGACGCAGGAAGTCGATGGCCTCGAGGTTCTCCCGGCCGCCATGGCGGTTGGGTACCCACTCGCCGGCCTTGCGCGAGTAATCTCGGTACAACATCGACGCCACTGCATCGACCCGCAAGCCGTCAACGTGGAAATGCTTGAGCCAGTGCAACGCCGACGCCAGCATGTAGCCGTGCACTTCGGTGCGGCCCAGGTTGTAGATCAGGGTGTCCCAGTCCTGGTGAAAGCCTTCCTGTGGGTTTCCATACTCGTACAGCGCGGTGCCATCGAACTGGGCCAGGCCGTGGGTGTCGGTAGGGAAATGCGCCGGCACCCAGTCGAGGATCACGCCGATGCCCGCCAGGTGGCAGGCATTGACGAAGGCAGCGAACTCATCGCCCGTCCCGTACCGGGCGCTGGTGGCGAACTGCGAAAGCAGCTGATACCCCCAGGAGCCGCCGAACGGGTGTTCCATGATCGGCATCAGTTCGATGTGGGTGAACCCCAGGTCCTTCACATACGGAATCAGCCGCTCGCCCAGCTCCGGCCAAGTGTACTGGCGGGATACTTCGCCCAGGTCGTCCAGCTCGCATTGCCAGGAACCGGCGTGCAGTTCGTAGATCGACAACGGTGCCGTCGGGCGCTGGCGCTCCCCGCGGGTCTGCATCCAGTCCTGATCCTGCCAGTCGATCCGTAGCGGCGGTGCGACCTTCGAAGCGGTGTCCGGCGGCAGGCTGGTGGCCAGCGCCATGGGGTCGGCCTTGAGTGGCAGGATCCCGTCCTTGCCGAGGATTTCGTACTTATAAGCCTCCCCCGCCTGCAGGCGTGGAATGAACAGTTCCCAGACACCGGTAGGGTGGCGCAGGCGCATAGGATGGCGACGGCCGTCCCAGACGTTGAAATCCCCCACCACTGACACCCTCCGGGCGTTCGGTGCCCACACGGCGAAACGCACGCCATCGACCCCGTCCACGGTCTTCAATTGCGCGCCCAGGGCGCTGCTCAGGTCGCGGTGATTGCCCTCGGCGAACAGGTACAAATCCATCTCGCCCAGCAACGGTCCAAAACTATAGGGGTCTTCGGAAATCTGCTCGCCCCCGGCCCAGCGGGTTCGCAACAAGTACGGCTGAGCCCGCGGGAAATGCCCGACGAACAGCCCGGGGGTCTGGGTCGCTTCAAGATTGCCCAACTCGTCGCCGGATGCCTTGTCCACCACCTGCACGCTCAAGGCGCCCGGCAGATAAGCCCGGATGAATTGTCCGCCGGCACCATCGCCGTGGGGGCCGAGAATGGCAAAGGGATCGCGATGCTCGGCACGCACCAGCGCATCGATATCCCGCGCCTTGGGTAGCAGCGCTTCACTGTGATGTTGACCCGTTTCCTTGTTCGAGAAACTCATGACTACTCTCCACCAAGATCGGAAAAGGGTTTAAGCCCACTCATTAATCCATATAAACCGTGCAACGGCACGGGCAGCCAAGCGGGGCGATTTTCCGCCTCGTAGGCCACTTCATAAGCTGCCTTCTCCAGACCGAACAATGCCAACGCGGCATCTTCGCCTTCAGGATCTTGCCACGCATGGCCTAGCGTAGCTGCCGCCAGCCGATAAGCGTGGATAAATGCCTGTCTTGCCTCACTTAAATACCGATCGCCGACCCGCTGGCGAGCCGCCTGGGCCTGGTCGGTGTTATCAACGTTGTGCACGTTGATGGTCATGGCCGCCGCGTAATCGAAGGAACGCAGCACGCCGCTGACATCCTTGTACGGGCTATGTTTGCCCCGTCGTTCCGGCAGCGGTCGCGCCGGCTCGCCTTCGAAGTCGATCAGGTAGGCATCGCCCTTGATCACCAGCACCTGCCCCAGGTGCAAGTCGCCATGCACGCGGATCCGCAGGCCACCGGCGGTTTTCTTGGCCAGCTCCTGGACATGGCTGAGGATGACCTTTTTATTGTCCAGTAAACGGCTGACCAGGGTTTTGTCCGCCGGGTTCAGTTCATTTTGATGTTGCTTGAGCAGCTTCAACGCATGCTCGATTTGTGCCACAACATCCTTGCCCGTCGCCAGCGCATCCTTTTGGGTGGTGGTGTACGGGGCAAAGTCAGGGTTGTCGCTCGGCGCCGCCAGTACCTGATGCATTTCACCCAGGCGCTGGCCGAGCATGGCGGCGAAATCCTTCAATTCACCGAGGGCGTTGTAGTGTTGCTCCTGTTCGGACATGGCATCGGCGAGCTCGTCGCGCAACGCCCGCTCCAGGTTGTTCTGGGTCCACTCCCAGGCATCGCCCTGGTTGCTCAGGTAACCCTGGGCAATCATCAGCAGGTTGTCTTCGCCCGCCGCATCCCGACGCACCACCGACCCCAGCAACGGCGAGATATTGGCGAAGCCGGCCGCGGTCAGGTACGCGCTCATTTCCAGTTCCGGGTGCACACCCGACGCGACCTTGCGGATCAGCTTCAGTACCAGGCTATTGCCGACCACCACTGAACTGTTGGATTGCTCGGCGGACAGGTAACGCACATCCGACTCCGCCGTCAGGCCCAGTTTGGCCAGTTCGGCGGTGGGTTCGAAACGGATTTCGCCGCCGTCCGACGGCAACACCCTGTTGTCGTGCATGCCTTGCAGCACCGTGCGGACAAAGTTTTCCAGACTGAAGGCATCGGTGATCAAGCCAACCTGCGGACCACGGCGCACCCGCGACAGGGCCAGCTGCTGGGGCAACGCGGTGCCGACCTGGTCCTCGGCAATGAAGCCGAACGGCAGCTGATAGCGGCTGGTCACGCCTGCGCTGGTGACTTCGATTTCACTCAACAATACCGGATGCTGGGCATCGCCAAAACGCACGCCGTAGGCCAGGTGAACCTGTTCGATGGCCGCATCCTTGCCGGCGAACCAGCGGCGGTTCTGCAGCCAGTTTGGCAGGATGCCCTGCTCCAGCGTCGCGCGCGATGGGGCCTCGAGCAGTTCTTCCATGCGTTTTTTCAGCACCAGCGTGGTGAAGTCCGGCAGGCTCTGCGCCGGCTCCACGTGCCAGCTCGGCATCTGGTTTTCCGCGGCGAGGCCGAACCAGTAGAAACCGTAGGGCGCCAGGGTCAGGAGGAAACTCAATTGGCCGATCGGTGGAAAGGCGTTACCGCCGAGCATCTCCACCGGCACCATGCCGACGTATGCGGACAGGTCCAGTTCCACCGCTTGGGCGCTGCGCGAAACGTTGGCCACACACAGGATGATTTCGTGCTTGCCGTCAGGGCCGGTGTATTCGCGGGTATAGGCCAGCACCCGGCGGTTGGCCGGTGAAAGCATTTTCAAGGTGCCCCGACCGAAGGCCTTGGACTGCTTGCGCACCGTGAGCATGCGCCGGGTCCAGTTCAACAGCGAATGCGGATCGCCGGCCTGGGTCTCGACATTGACCGACAGGTAGCCGTATTGCGGGTCCATGATCGGTGGCAGTACCAGGCTGGCGGGATCAGCCCGGGAGAACCCGCCATTGCGGTCGATCGACCACTGCATCGGCGTGCGCACGCCGTCGCGATCGCCGAGGTAGATGTTGTCGCCCATGCCGATTTCATCACCGTAGTACAAGGTCGGCGTGCCAGGCATCGATAGCAATAGACTGTTGAGCAGCTCCACGCGCCGGCGATCACGCTCCATCAGCGGCGCCAGGCGCCGGCGAATACCCAGGTTGATCCGCGCCCGACGGTCGGCTGCGTAGTAATTCCACAGGTAGTCACGCTCCTTGTCGGTAACCATCTCCAGGGTGAGCTCATCGTGGTTGCGCAGGAAGATTGCCCACTGGCAATTGGCCGGAATCTCCGGGGTCTGGCGCAAGATGTCGGTGATCGGAAAGCGATCTTCCTGGGCCAGTGCCATGTACATGCGCGGCATCAGCGGGAAGTGAAACGCCATGTGGCATTCGTCACCGTTCAGGCCGGACTTATCGGTGTCGCCAAAATACAGTTGAGTGTCTTCCGGCCATTGGTTTGCCTCGGCCAGGAGCATGCGGTCCGGGTAATGGGCGTCGATTTCGGCGCGGATCTGCTTAAGTACGTCGTGGGTTTCAGGCAGGTTCTCGTTGTTGGTGCCGTCGCGCTCGATCAGGTACGGGATGGCGTCGAGGCGCAAGCCGTCGATGCCCATGTCGAGCCAGTAGCGCATCACCGACAGCACGGCTTTCATGACCTGCGGGTTGTCGAAATTCAGGTCTGGCTGGTGGGAGTAGAAGCGGTGCCAGAAGTATTGGCCGGCCACCGGGTCCCAGGTCCAGTTGGATTTTTCGGTGTCGAGAAAGATGATGCGGGTGCCGTCATATTTTTGGTCGTCATCGGACCACACGTAGAAGTCTCGGGCTGCGGAGCCTTTTTTCGCCTTGCGTGCGCGCTGGAACCACGAGTGCTGGTCCGAGGTATGGTTGATGACCAGTTCGGTAATCACCCGCAAACCGCGCTTGTGCGCCTCGGCAATAAAGCGTTTTGCGTCGGCCATGGTGCCGTAGTCGCTATGGACGCCCCGGTACTCGGCGATGTCATAGCCGTCGTCGCGGCGTGGCGAGGGATAGAACGGCAGCAACCAGATGGTATTGACGCCCAGGTCGGCAATGTAGTCGAGTTTGGCGATCAGACCGGGAAAATCACCGATTCCGTCGTTATTTGAATCGAAATAGGATTTGACGTGGACTTGATAGATGACCGCGTCCTTGTACCAGAGCGGATCCTTGATGAACGTGGCTGCCTTGGGTTTCTTCGCCATTTGAAACTCCTGTTGAATTCGAAAGAGCACCCTTCTCACCGAAATCGTTCCCACGCTCTGCGTGGGAATGCATCCCGTGACGCTCTGCGTCACAGCGGTGGACGCAGAGCGTCCAGGGGCGACATCCCCACGCAGAGCGTGGGAACGATCATGGACTAAACAGTAATTCTCCAGATACCGAACGGCTGATACGCCGGGTCCAGGCGCATGAACTGGTACTTGCCGTGCCAGGTCCAGCGATGGCCATTCATCAAGTCTTCGCCTTGAGTGCTGGCGTCATCGGGCAAGCCCATTTCCCACAGTGGCAGCTCGAAATTCGCTTCTTGCGGGTTATGGGGGTCCAGGTTCACCGCGACCAGAATGAAATTACTGCCGTCGGCGCTGCGCTTGCCGAAGTAAAGGATGTTGTCGTTCCAGGCGTTGTAGACCTTAAGGCCCAGATGCGTATGCAGTGCCGGGTTTTGTCGGCGGATGCGGTTGAGTTGGGCGATTTCGGCAATGATGTTGCCGGGCGCGTTGAAGTCCCTGGGGCGGATCTCGTACTTCTCCGAGTCGAGATATTCCTCCTTGCCCGGCACCGGCGCCGACTCGCACAGCTCGAACCCCGAATACATGCCCCACAGCCCCGAGCCCATGGTCGCCAGCGCCGCACGAATGAGAAAACCGGGGCGCCCCGATTCGTGCAGGAACGCCGGGTTGATGTCCGGTGTATTGACGAAGAAATTCGGCCGGTAGCATTCGCGCCACGGCGATTCGTTGAGTTCGGTGAAATAGGTCGCCAACTCCGCCTTGGTGTTGCGCCAGGTGAAATAGGTGTAGCTCTGGGAATAACCGACCTTGCCCAGTCGCGCCATCATTGCCGGGGTAGTAAAAGCTTCGGCCAGGAAAATCACCTCCGGGTATAGCGCACGAACGTCGGCGATCAGCCATTGCCAGAACGGCAGCGGTTTGGTGTGCGGGTTGTCGACGCGAAATATCTTCACGCCCTCCTGCACCCAGCCTACGACGATGTCACGCAGTTCGATCCACAGGCTTGGGATTGCCTCGACGGCATAGAAGTCGACGTTGACGATGTCCTGGTATTTTTTCGGTGGGTTTTCGGCGTATTTGATCGTGCCATCGGGCCGCCAGTTGAACCAGCCAGGGTGCTGCTTGAGCCATGGATGGTCCTGGGAGCACTGGATGGCGAAATCGAGGGCGATCTCCAATCCATGGTCCGCAGCCGCCGCCACCAGTCGACGAAAATCTTCGCGACTACCCAGCTGCGAATGAATCGCCTCATGCCCGCCCTCTTCACTGCCGATCGCATAGGGGCTGCCCGGATCGTCAGGTCCGGCGGTCAACGAGTTGTTGGGGCCCTTGCGATAACTGCGACCGATCGGGTGGATTGGCGGGAAATACAGCACGTCGAAGCCCATGTCCTGGATCATCGGCAGCCGTGAATGCACATCGTTGAAAGTGCCATGGCGCTTGGGATCGTCGGTAATCGAGCGCGGGAACAGTTCGTACCAACTGGCAAACTGCGCAAGCTGTCGCTCGACGTCGACCGGGTATTCCGGGCTGAGGCTCAGGTAGGCACGATGATCGGCCTGAGCCATCAACTCGGCGCTACGCTGGTGCAGGAACAGTGCCACCTGCTCGGTTTCGAGCAGGCCCGACAACTCATGGTGCAAGGCTGCCAACGCCTCGCTGAGCGGCCCTTCGGCGCGTTCGGCGGCTTGCTGCACATGCAGGCGGCCTTCCTGCAACTCCAGACTGACGGGCACGCCAGCGGTGTGCTTTTTTTCCAGTTCGTAGCGAAAACTGGCGAATTGATCGATCCAGGCTTCGATGCAGAACACATACCGGCCCTGACTCTCTACCCGAAATCGGCCTTGCCAACCGTTATTGCCCAGCTCGGCCATGACCTCGCTTTGCCAGATCTCGTCGCCCTCGGCCCGCCAGCGTACCCGCACGGCCAGCTTGTCGTGACCGTCGGCGAACACCTTGCTGGTCACCACCACGTCCTCGCCGACCACGGCCTTGACCGCAAACTGCCCGCCCTCCAGGGTTGGCAGGGTATTTTCGATCACGATTCGCGGCAGCAACAACGCCTGTGAAAGCGGCATGTGCGGGTTGTAGCTCAGTTCAGTCGGTTTTTCAGCAGTCATCGAGCATCACTCCTTTACGCCCCATGGACGCTCTTGTGTCTGGTTGCCATCCCGCCGAGTAATTCACCCTGGAATGAACTCACTTAGGTTCCGAACGCCGGCCGCCGGGAAAAGTTCAGCGGGATCTACCGGGAATCAAATCCTGCACACAGTGGTCAACCAACTTAAGCACGACTCACGCCATGTGCCACTGGAGACATCAACGATGAACAATCCATTCCCGGCAGAAACCCCTGATCCGAACATCGATAACCCGGTGATTCCACCCTCTGATCCGCAACCTGTGCCCGAGCAGGAACCACCCGGCAGCAACCCGCCACCCAGGGAAGAACCACCGACGACCATGCCACCGGTGATTGTGACCCCTGAATGAAGACAGTTGATCGCTCCCCTGGCGCACCGGGGGATCGATTGCAGGACTAAGCCGAAGGACGTTGCCTACGGGGTGCGTAGTACCGGTCCTGAAGTGAATTTTATCTGCCGGTAAGGCGGTTATATTGCGCTTATCGAGCGACATACTGACGACGCCACCCACCTTGAGTACGGCCAGCCATGAGCATGATCTTTTTTAACGTCGGCAGATTCACAGAACGAGCAAGCGCAGAGGAAAACGCGCTTATCCGTGAACCCTTGATCGATGGCTGGCCTCACATTGAAAATCTTCAACTACGAATTTCTCTGCTTCCATACCGAGCGCAATCTACGAGAGGACGCTAGAAGCTCGATACTCAAGGAGTTGGACGATCATCTGCTTCTTGGTGAGTTCGACTATAGCCAGCATGAGCTATCGAATGAGCAGCGCTGCGCGGAGTACCCGGCGGCCGCCTTCGCTGGCAAGCCAGCTCCTACAGGTTCGTCGGTGGACGTTAATTGATGGACACTGCGCCAATCTGTAGGAGCCGGCTTGCTGGCGATAGGGGCTTGAGCTCCTACAGAGGGTCTTTGTCTTTATCGATCAGCTTCACGATCCTCGGCATCACGCCAAGAATCAACAATGCCAACAACGTACTGAGCACCGCCGTCGCCTCCCGCCCCAACCCGGCGGACACGCCAATGGCGGCGGTCATCCACAGGCCGGCGGCAGTGGTCAGGCCCTTGACATGGCCTTCGTCGCCTTCCTGGTTTTTCAAAATGGTGCCGGCGCCGAGGAAGCCGATCCCGGCGATCACCCCTTGCACCACCCGGCTCATGGCGTCGGCCTGGGAGCCGGACATTTGCGGTACCAGCACGAACAACGCCGCACCCAGCGCCACCAGCATATGGGTGCGCACTCCCGCGGCCTTGCCCTTGTGTTCGCGCTCGAAACCGAGAATACCGCCCAGCACCGCGGCCATCAGCAGGCGCACGGTGATGCGGGTCAATTGCGCGGCATCGCCGATGTCGGCGAACTCGGCTTGCAGGGTCACCCAGACTTCATGCCACCAGGCGTTCATCGCACTTTCCTTGATAACAGCAATGGTCATGGAGCATGGACCGCAGCAACCATTAATCAGTTGCACAGAACGATGCTCGGCGCAGGTAGCCTAATGATGCATCAGTCGTAAAAACAAGGATCACGTCATGACCGTACGCATCGAAAACGAGACCTGCTTCTTTACCACCGAAAACGGCGAGGAAATTCGCCTGTGCCCCGATGTGACCATTGTTACCGACGGGGCCAAAGCCATGTCGGCGGTTGACCTTAACGGCCAGCGGATCTACATCACCGAAGCAGAAGCCGACGCTTTGACCGTTGCAGGTGCGGTGGACGGTCGCCGGCATTTGAAGGCCACCGACAGTGATTCGGTGATTTGACTGACGCAGATCAACCTAAACCGCAAGTGCCTGACATAAACGTCTGCGACCAGCTGCGACAGGTGCTTCAACTTGTCGCAGAAGGACTGTACGCGCGCATCTGATCCGGTTTTTAATGCAATACCTGAGTCTGTTATGAAAACAGATCGCCGCTCATAGTGCTCATGCCTGATGGAGGCTGATGAGCGAAAGACCATGAGCGATAGAATCCCCGTCCGAACCCTTGAGAGTGCCGCCCCAGTCAAGACTTTTGAGCCTTCGCGTACAAAGATGAAGGCCAAGTCCAGCGACAACCTGATCCATACCCGCAGCTTCACCGGTCTGTTCCGTAGCCTGCGCATCAGCGGCGCGGGTGTTCTGTTCCTGTTGTTCTTCGGTACCGTGTGGCTGGACTGGGGCGGTCGCCAGGCGGTGCTCTGGGACCTTTCGGAAAGCAAATTCCACATTTTTGGCGCGACGTTCTGGCCGCAGGATTTCATCCTGCTCTCGGCACTGTTGATCATTGCCGCGTTCGGCCTGTTCGCGATCACCGTGTTCGCCGGCCGCGTCTGGTGCGGATACACCTGCCCACAGAGCTCCTGGACCTGGATCTTCATGTGGTGCGAGAAAATCACCGAAGGTGAGCGAAACCAGCGCATCAAGCTGCAAACGGCGCCTTGGGGGCTGAACAAATTGATGCGCCGTTCGGCCAAGCACAGCTTGTGGCTGGCGATCAGCCTGTTGACCGGCCTGACCTTCGTCGGCTATTTCACCCCGATCCGCCCACTGGCCGAAGAGATGCTGACCCTGCACATGGGCGGCGTCAGCCTGTTCTGGGTGCTGTTCTTTACCGGCGCCACCTACATCAATGCCGGCTGGCTGCGCGAAGCGGTGTGCATGCACATGTGCCCATATGCGCGATTCCAGAGCGTGATGTTCGACAAGGACACCCTGACCATTTCCTACGACGTGGCCCGCGGCGAGAACCGTGGCCCGCGCAAGCGCGAGGCCAAGCCGGCCGAGGTCGGCCTGGGTGATTGCATCGATTGCCAGCTGTGCGTGCAGGTGTGCCCGACCGGCATCGACATTCGCGACGGCTTGCAAATGGAGTGCATCGGCTGCGCGGCGTGCATCGACGCCTGTGATTCGATCATGGACAAGATGGGCTACGAACGCGGCCTGATCAGCTATACCTCGGAGCATCAGTTGCAAGGCGGCAAGACTCACCTGTTGCGGCCACGTTTGATCGGTTACACCGCCGTGCTGCTGGTGATGATCGTTGCCCTGGTCGTCGCGCTGATGGAGCGGCCGATGGTGTCGCTGGACGTCAGCAAGGACCGCGGCCTGTTCCGCGAGAACAGTCAGGGGCAGATCGAGAACATCTATAGCCTGAAGGTCATCAACAAAACTCAGCAACGCCAGGACTACCGCCTGGCCCTGGTCGACGGCGACGGCTTCCAGTTGCATGGCAAGACCGAGCTGAGCCTGGCGCCGGGCGAGATCGTCGATGTGCCGGTATCGGTGGCAATGACCACGCAGCGGCCGGGCAGCAGCTCGCAGGGCATCAGCTTCAAGGTCGTCGACAGCGATGAGCCAGGCGTCTTCAGCGAGGCGAAGAGCCGGTTTGTTGCGCCGATGAACCGTTGATCCCTTAGACTGCGGTGCTGCCATTCGCGAGCAGGCTCGCTCCCACAGGTACTGCCTCGTTCTTGTGGGAGCGAGCCTGCTCGCGAAAAACTCACCTCATTTTTTCTGAATGACACCAATCCGGGCTTAGGATGAAACGCTACGAAAAATTCGCCGATGATATCGCTGAACTGATCCGCACCGGTGTCCTCGGGCCGGGCCAGCGCGTGCCGTCGGTGCGCTATGCCAGCCAGACCTACGGGGTCAGCCCATCCACGGTGTTCCAGGCGTATTACCTGCTCGAGCGCCGCGGCCTGATTCGCGCCCGCCCGCGTTCCGGCTACTTCGTCAACGCCCACGCGCCACGGCCGTTTTCCGAGCCGCAGATCAGCAGCCAGGTCACTGAATCCACGGAAGTCGACGTCAGCGAACTGGTGTTTTCGGTCCTCGACTCGATCAAGGACCCGAACACCGTAGCCTTCGGCTCGGCATTCCCCAGCCCGACCCTGTTTCCGCTGCAACGGTTGTCACGCTCGCTGGCCAGCGCCAGCCGCGAGATGGACCCGCGCATGGTGGTCACCGACATGTCGCCGGGCAACCCGCAACTGCGCCGGCAGATCGCCCTGCGCTACATGGTCGGCGGCCTGATGCTGCCGATGGAGGAACTGCTGATCACCAACGGCGCCCTGGAAGCGCTGAACCTGTGCCTGCAAGCGGTGACGCAACCCGGCGACCTGGTGGCCATCGAAGCCCCGGCGTTCTACGCCTGCCTGCAAGTGCTGGAACGTTTGAAACTCAAGGCCGTGGAAATCCCCGTACATCCGCGCGACGGCATCGACCTCAAAGTGCTGGCGCAAACCCTGGAACGGCATCCGATCAAGGCCTGCTGGTGCATGACCAGTTTCCACAACCCCATGGGCGCGACAATGCCCGAAGCGAAAAAACGCGAACTGGTGGAATTGCTGCGCAGCCATCAGGTGCCGCTGATCGAGGACGACGTCTACGCCGAACTCTATTACGGCCAACAGGCGCCCAAACCCGCCAAGGCATTTGATACCGAAGGCCTGGTGATGCATTGCGGCTCGTTCGCCAAGAGCCTGGCACCGGGTTACCGCATCGGCTGGGTCGCTGCCGGGCGTTATGCGCAGAAGATCGAACGGCTCAAACTCATGACCTCGCTCTGTGCTTCGATGCCGGCCCAGGCCGCCATCGCCGATTACCTGCAGCACGGCGGCTATGACCGGCATTTGCGCAGGCTGCGGTACGCCCTGGAGGAACAGCAAAGCGCCATGCTGTCGGCCATTGCCCGCTATTTCCCGGCGCAAACCCGCGTCAGCCAGCCGGCGGGCGGCTACTTCCTCTGGCTGGAACTGCCCGAGCAGATGGATTCATTGAAGTTGTTCCAGATGGCATTGGCACAGGGCATCAGCATTGCGCCGGGGCCGATTTTTTCGCCGACGCAGCGGTTCAGCAACTGCATTCGGTTGAATTATGGGAGCCCTTGGGATGAGGCGGCGGAAAAGGCGATGGAGACGCTGGGGCGGATTGTCAGATCCTTCTAAAAGCAAAGATCGCAGCCTACGGCAGCGCCTACAGGCTGGCTGCGATCTGTTGATCCTGAATACTTACCGACCGCCACCCAAATCGACAAAGGTCCCCGTCGCGTAGGACGCCTTGTCCGACAGCAACCATACAATCGCCTCCGCCACTTCGTCCGGTCGCCCGCCACGGGCCATCGGAATCGCCGACTCCAGCTTGCTGACCCGATCCGGATCGCCGCTCAGCGCATGGAAATCGGTATAGATATAGCCCGGCCGTACCGCATTGACCCGAATCCCCTCACCCGCCACTTCCTTGGACAGGCCAATGGTGAAGGTGTCAAGCGCGCCCTTGGAGGCTGCATAGTCGACGTACTCGTTGGGTGCCCCCAGGCGCGCGGCAACTGAGGAGACGTTGACGATGCTGCCGCCCTGCCCGCCGTGCTTGGGCGACATGCGCAGGATGGCGTGCTTGGCGCAGAGTACTGGTGCCAGCACGTTGGTCTTGAGGATCTTGAGGATGCGGAATTCGGACATTTCGTCGACCCGGGACTTTTGCCCGACAGTGCCGGCGTTGTTCACCAGCGCCGTGACTCGGCCCAACTCGCTGTCCACCCGGTTGAACAAGGCGACGACTTCATCTTCGATGCTGACGTCGGCGCGCACTGCGATGGCTTGGGCGCCTAACGCCCGGACCTGGTCCAGCACCGTTTGCGCCGCCTGTTCATCGGACTGGTAGTTGATGCAGATCCGATAGCCTTGTTTGGCGGCCAACAGCGCTGTTGCCGCACCAATACCGCGACTTCCGCCGGTGATGACGATGACTTTGTCCATGCACACTTTCCCCAATTAAAGCCTTTGCAGTCGGGGGAAGAATAACCGCCATTGGCGGATTTTGCATGAAACCGTAATGGATCCCGGCAGATCAAGCCAGGGCCAATTGCTCGGAACGGTGGATTTCCTTCATGAAGCGTTCGGCCGGCAACGGGTGCCCCAGTAGATAGCCTTGCAAAGAGTCGCAACCGAGCTGAGTCAGGAAGTCCTGCTGCGAGCCCGTTTCCACACCTTCGGCGACGATCCGCAAGCCCAGTGCCTGACCGAGGGCGACGATGGCCGAAACGATGGCGGCGTCATCGCTGTCACGTTCCAGGTCGCGGACAAAACCGCGGTCGATTTTCAGCTCGTTGGCCGGCAGGCGCTTGAGGTACATCAAGCTCGAGTAGCCGGTGCCAAAGTCGTCAATGGACAGGTCGACGCCCATGTCCGACAGCTCCTGCAGTACCGTCATGCTCGCATCGGCATCGCTCATGGCCGTGGTTTCAGTGATTTCCAGGGTCAGGCTGTTGGCCGGCAAATGGTGCGTGGCCAGCGCCTTGGCGACGCTCTGCACCAGGCCTGCATGGCAGAACTGCAAGGCCGAGAGGTTCACCGCGATGCGCCAGTCGGTGTAACCGAGCACATACCATTCGCGCATCTGGCGGCAGGCTTCGTTGAGGACCCATTCGCCGATGGGAATGATCAGCCCGGTCTTCTCCGCCAGCTCGATGAATTTGTCCGGCAGCAGCATGCCCTGGGTCGGATGCTGCCAGCGCAACAACGCTTCGGCGCCGACAGGAAGGCCATTGTTGGCATCGAATTTTGGCTGGTAGTGCAGGCTGAACTCTTTCTGCTCCACGGCATTGCGCAGGTCTTGCAGCAATTGCAGCTGCTTGCGCGCGTTGTTGTTCATCGAGGCATCGAAGAAGCTGTAGCCGTTCTTGCCCGTCCCCTTGGCGTGATACATCGCCGCGTCGGCGTTCATCAACAGTTCGTGAGCGGTCTGACCATTGCCCGGGTACAGGGCGATGCCGACGCTGGCGGAGATCTGCAAGTCATGTTCGGCCACCCGGAAGGCGCGACCGATCAGGCTGACCTGGCGGGCCGCGAGGTTCATCGCGTCGTCCGGCTCGCTCAATTGCACCAGCAGCACGAACTCATCGCCGCCGATGCGCGCCAGGGTGTCCTGGCCACGTAGATCTTCACGCAGGCGCAGGCTGACTTCACGCAGCAACTGGTCGCCCATATGGTGGCCGAAAGCGTCATTGACCGGCTTGAAGCCATCAAGATCGATGAACATCAACGCCAGGCATCCCCCCTCGTTGTCGACCCTGGACATCCCCTGATCGATGCGGTCGGCCAGCAACACCCGATTGGGCAGGCCGGTCAGCGTGTCGTGCAGGGCCAGTTGGGTCAGTTCGCGATTGGCTTCGGTCAGCGACTGCGCAAGGTTGGCGGTCCGGGCTTCAAGGCGCGCATCGAGGATCGAGGTCAGCAAGGCAATGCTCAATACCGCCAGGGTGGTGATCAGGACCAGGTTGTCGAGGCCGTTGCCTTGCAGGCCATTGACGGTTGCGCCGCAAAAGCTGCCGGCGGGGAACTGCGCGGCGGCCATGCCGGTGTAGTGCATGCCGACGATGGCAATGCCCATGATCACCGCCGCGCCACCACGGATCAGGCGCACATGAGGCGTGTGCTGGCGCAGGCGGAAGGCAATCCAGAGTGCAGCGCCCGAGGCACCAACCGCTATGCACAATGACGCGCTGAACAGCGCAGGGTCGTAATCGATGCCAGGCTGCATGCGCATGGCCGCCATGCCCGTGTAATGCATGGCACTGATCCCGGCCCCCATGATCAGCGCACCGAACCCCAGCTGCCATATCGGTAGCTGCGCCTGACTCACCAGCCACAGGGCGAAGCCGCAGGACAGGATGCCGATCAGCAGCGACAGCATGGTGATGGAGAGGTCGTACCCCAGGTCGATGGGCAACTTGAAGGCGAGCATGCCGATGAAATGCATCGACCACACACCGACGCCCATGGCAAACGCCCCGCCCGCCGTCCACCAATGCACAGCCCGGCCCTTGGCCGTGGCAATGCGCCCGGTCAGGTCCAGTGCGGTGTATGAGGCGAGGATTGCCACACAGAGCGAAATGATGACCAGCGTTGGGGAATAACTACCGATGAGCATGGAAGTGTCTCGTAATCACCCCCGTACTGCTTCCGTTCTCGGAGGTGTAAATGCGGCGATTGTACTGATTCCAAATGAGAACGACACTCAGAAAATGAGCAAAAGGCCAGCAGCCCGATGAAACGCTTGTTTTAAGGTTTTACATTAACTCCGTCCGCACGCGTGCCCCTGTAGGAGCTGGCTTGCCGGAGAAGGCGTCCTCGAACCTTGCGCCAGTCTTTCAAACGCCTTCGCTGGCAAGCCAGCTCATACAGGGATCGGGTACGGCCGTGGGAGATGGGTCGGCGATCAGGGGGTATCACTCACCTCAAGCTGCCCATCCCATCCACCCCCCAGCGCCGCAATCAACTGCACACTGGCGATCAGGCGGTTCTGCAGCAGGTCCAGGGTGCTGCGTTCATTGTTCAAGGCCGCGGCCTGGACCACCACCACATCCAGATAGGCGATCACCCCCGCCTTGTACTGGTTCTCGGTCAGGCGCAGCGATTCACGTGCTGCGTCCAGCGCCTGCTGGCGTACCACGGCTTCGTCCTGCAGCACCTTGAGCTGGACCAGATAGTTCTCCACCTCGCGGAAGCCGTCGAGGACGGTCTGCCGGTACTTGGCCACGGTTTCGTCGTAAGCCGCCTCACTGCGATCCACTTCCGCAGAACGCTGTCCACCGTCGAACAAGGTCATGGCCAGTTGTGGGCCGACCGACCAGAAACGATTCGGCAGGCTGAACAGGTCTTTCGACGTGCTGCTGCTGTAGCCGCCGTTCAAGCTCAGGGTCAGGTCCGGGTAATAAGCGGCCTTGGCCACGCCGATGTTGGCGTTGGCGGCAATCACCGAGCGCTCGGCCGAGGCAATGTCTGGGCGGCGCTCCAGCAGTTGTGAAGGCAAGCTCAGTGGCACCGCTGGCAGGGCGGGGATGGTTTGGGTTTCCGCCAAACTGAATTGGGCCGGTGGCAAGCCGATCAGCACGGCGATGGCGTTTTCCAGCTGGGCACGTTGCCAGATCAGGTCGACCATGTCCGCCTCGGTGCCCTTGAGTTGCGTCTGCGCCTGAGCCACCGCGTCCTTGCCGGAGACCCCGGCACGGTACTGGTTTTCGGTCATTTTCAGTGAGCGCTGGTAGGCCGCGACGGTTGCTTGAAGCAAGCGCTTCTGCTCGTCCATCACCCGCAGTTGCAGGTAGTTCTGCACCAGCTCCGACTGCTGGCTCAGGCGCATTGCCGCCAGGTCGGCGAAACTCGCCTGGGCATTGGCGGTGTCGGCCTCAAGACCGCGGCGCAATTTGCCCCAGACATCGGCTTCCCAACTGACCCCGGCCTGGGCCGTGTAGGTGTCGCGAATACCGCTGGACGAACTGGTCAGGCTGGAACTGCTGCTGCCGGTGCCCTGGCTGGAACGGTTTTTCCCCAAGGTCAGGTCCACCGTCGGAAAAAACGCGCCCCGGGCGCTGCGTACCAAGGCCTGGGCCTGGCGGTACTGGGCTTCGGACTGGGCAACGGTCTGGTTGGCGCTGTTGAGTTTTTCGATCAAGCCATTGAGTTGCTGATCGCCGTACAGCTCCCACCACGCACCCCGGGCCAGGGAATCACTCGGATTGGCCTGGCGCCAGCCGGCCGCTTCCTTGTACTGCGCCGGTTCCGCGGTTTGCGGGCGCTGGTAATCCGGTCCCACGGCGCAGGCGCTAAGCATCGCCACGCACAGCGTCAGGCTCAGCAAGCGCGAGCCGCGGGCAGTGATCAGCGGTGCAGCCAGGTTAAACAGCGAACGGTCAGTCATAGCGGAGTTTCCAGGGCAGCATCGGTACGCACCCCACGCCAGTGGTTGAAGCGATGGCGCAGTTTGTCGAGATAGAGGTAAACCACCGGGGTGGTGTAGAGGGTCAGCACCTGGCTGAAGATCAACCCGCCGATAATGGTCAGGCCCAGCGGCTGGCGCATTTCCGCCCCTTCCGCGCGGCTCAACAACAGCGGCAACGCGCCGAGGATCGCAGCCAGGGTGGTCATCAGGATCGGCCGCAAACGTTGCAGGCAGGCATTGCGAATCGACTCCAGCGGTGCCATGCCCTGATGGCGCTCAAGCTGCAATGCCAGGTCGATCATCAGGATGGCGTTTTTCTTCACCACACCGATCAGCAGGAACAGGCCGAGCAACGAAATCAGGCTGAACTCGCCGCCCAGGGCATAGATCGACAGCAGCGCGCCGACACCCGCCGAAGGCAAGGTCGAGAGAATGGTCAGCGGATGAATGTAGCTCTCATAGAGCACGCCCAGCACCAGGTACACCGCCACCAGCGCGCCGAGGATCATCCACGGCTGGCTCTTCTGGGTCGCGGCAAAGGCATCGGTGGTGCCGGCCATTTTCGCGATGACGTCCTCCGGAAGGCCCACCGCGGCAATCGCCCGCTCGATGGCGGCACTGCCCTGCTCCACGGTCACGCCTTCGGCCATGTCGAAGGCGATGTTTTCCGAGGCGAACTGGCCTTCATGGCTGACCCGATCGTCGGCCAGGCTGTTCTCGTAATGGGCGATGGTCGACAGCGGAATCCGCGCGCCGTCCGCCGTGATCACCTGCACCTGCTTGAGCGTGATCGGGTCCTGGGCATACTTCGGATTGACCTCCATCACCACCTGATACTGGTTGAGGCTGTCGTAGATGGTCGAGATCTGCCGCTGGCTGTAGGCGTTGTTGAGCACCGCCGTGACCATGTCCATGTCCACGCCCAGGCGCTTGGCCTGGTCGCGGTCGACGATCAGCGTCACCTGCTGGGCGCCTCGGCCTTCGCGGGCATCGATCGCTGTCAGTTCCGGCAGCGCCTTGAGTGCGGTCACCACTTTCGGGTACCACTCGCGCAACGCGCCCAGGTCACCGCTTTGCAGGATGTAGGAATACTGCGACGAGGTCTGTTCGCGACCACCGCCAAACTGCAGGTCCTGGTCGGCCATCAGCATCAGTTGCGCGCCGGCGACCTTGGGCATTTCCTTGCGCAGGCGCTCGATGACCTTTTGCGCGGAAATACTGCGTTCCTTGATCGGTTTCAGGCGCACCAGCATGAAGGCGTTGTTGGTGCCGTTGGTGCCACCGATGAACCCGGCGACGCTTTCCACCGCGTCGTCCTTGAGCACGGCGCGGCGGAAGGTCTCCATTTTCGGCTGCATTACGCTGAACGACAGGCCATCGTCACCACGCACGAAACCGATCAGTTGGCCGGTGTCTTGCTGCGGTAAAAATGTTTTAGGAACAACGATATACAGCGCAATGTTAACGCCGATTGTCAAAAACAGACTAAGCAAAGTCAGGCGCCGGTGACGCAACACCCAATCGAGGCTGGTAGCGTATTTGCCGACCATCCAGTCGTTGGCCCGCTGGCTCCAGCGCTGCAGGCGGTTCTCCTGGCCCGGCGTGTGCGGCTTGAGCCAGCGCGCGCAGAGCATGGGCGTCAGTGTCAGCGAGACCACCAGCGACACCACGATCGCTGCCGCCAGGGTGATGGAGAATTCGCGGAACAGGCTCTCGATGATCCCGCCCATGAACAGGATCGACAGGAACACCGCCACCAGCGACACGTTCATCGACAGCAAGGTGAAGCCGACTTCCTGGGCGCCGAGGTACGCCGCCTTCATCGGCCGCACACCCGCGTCGATGTGCCGGGAGATGTTCTCCAGCACCACGATGGCATCGTCTACCACCAGCCCGGTGGCCAGGATCAACGCCATCAGCGACAGGTTATTCAGTGAGAAACCGTAGAGGTACATCACGGCAAACGTGCCGACCAGCGATACCGGGACCGCCAGCGTCGGGATCAGCGAGGCGCGGAAGCTGCCGAGAAACAGGAACACCACCAGGATCACCAGGGCCACGGCGATCAGCAAGGTCATTTCCGCTTCGTGCAGCGTGGCCTTGATCACCGGCGAGCGGTCCATGGCCAGGTTCAGCTTGACGCTGGCCGGCAGTACGGCCTGCAACGCCGGTAACTGGGCCTTGATCTCGTTGACGGTCTCGATAATGTTGGCACCGGCCTGGCGGTTGATCACCAGCAGCACCGCCGAATCGTTATTGAAGAAGCCGCTGTTGTAGCGGTCCTCGACACCGTCGCTGACCTTGGCCACGTCCTTCAGGCGCAGGGCTGCGCCGTCCGCGTAGTGGATGATCAGCGACTCGTAGTCCTTGGCCTTTTCCAGCTGGTCGTTGGCCTGCACCTGCCACAGCCGCTGGTCATCCTCCACCGAGCCCTTGGGTCGGCGCACGTTGGCGTTGGCGATGGTGTTGCGCACATCGTCCAGGGCTACACCGTACTGGTTCAGCGCCTGGGGTTCGAGTTCGATGCGCACCGCCGGCAGGGAGCTGCCGCCGATCTGCACTTCGCCGACGCCCTGCACTTGCGACAGGCTCTGGGACAGGATGGTCGACGCCAGGTCATAGAGCTGGCCTTTTTCCAGCACGTCCGAGGTCAGCGACAGCACCATGATCGGCGCCTGGGACGGGTTGACCTTCTTGTAGGTCGGCATGCTGCGCATGCCGCTGGGCAGCAGGTTGCGCGAGGCGTTGATCGCCGCCTGCACTTCCCGCGCCGCACCGTTGATGTCGCGGTCCAGGTCGAATTGCAGGATGACCCGGGTCGAGCCCTGGCTGGAACGGCTGCTCATGGTGTTGACCCCGGCGATGGCGCCGAAGGAACGTTCCAGCGGCGTGGCCACGGTTGAGGCCATGACCTCGGGGCTGGCGCCAGGCAGGCTGGCCTGGACCACGATCACCGGGAAGTCCATCTGCGGCAACGGTGAGACCGGCAGCAGGCCGAAACTTACCCCGCCCAACAGCATGATCGCCAGGCTGAGCAACATGGTTGCCACCGGGCGTTTGATGAAAGGACCGGAGAGGTTCATGGCTGCTCTACCGCTTCCACGGCTTCAGGCTTGCGACCCCAGCGCCGACCGAGACGGTCGAAATACAGGTAGATCACCGGCGTGGTGAACAGGGTCAGGACCTGGCTCAAGAGCAAGCCGCCGACCATCACCAGACCCAACGGTTGACGCAATTCCGCGCCGGAACCGGTGGCCAACATCAACGGTACCGCACCAAACAGGGCCGCCAGGGTGGTCATCAGGATCGGCCGGAAACGCAGCAGCGCCGCCTGATAGATCGCCGTCTCCGGGTCCATGCCCTGGTTGCGTTCGGCGTCGAGGGCGAAGTCGATCATCATGATCGCGTTCTTCTTGACGATACCGATCAGCAGGATGATGCCGATGATCGCGATCATGCCCAGGTCATTGCCGCTGAGGATCAACGCCAGCAAGGCGCCGACCGCCGCCGAGGGCAGGGTCGAAAGAATGGTGATGGGATGGATGTAGCTCTCGTAGAGCACGCCCAGCACGATGTACATGGTCACCACCGCCGCGAGGATCAGCAGCAAGGTGCTCGACAGCGACGCCTGGAAGGCTTCGGCCGCGCCCTGGAACTGGGTCTGCACGCCAATCGGCATGCCGATGTCCTGCTGTACCTGCTCGATGATCTCCACCGCATGCCCCAGCG
Organism: Pseudomonas serbica; assembly: GCF_028823535.1. GTDB lineage: Bacteria > Pseudomonadota > Gammaproteobacteria > Pseudomonadales > Pseudomonadaceae > Aquipseudomonas > Aquipseudomonas serbica. The sequence goes on from NZ_JAQIYM010000012.1 coordinate 77,462, forward strand.
CCACGCCGGGGGCCAGGTTGAACGACATCATCACCGCCGGGAACTGGCCGATGTGGGTGATCGCCAGTTGCGCCTGGCGCTCTTCGATGTGCGCCAGGCTGGACAGGCGCACCTGCCCGCCATCGGTGGTCTTGACGTGGATCTGCTCCAGCGCCTGCGGGCCGATCTTCTCCCCGGACTGCGATTGCAACACCACGCGGTATTGGCTGGCCTGGGTGTAGATCGTGGAAATCTGCCGCTGACCGAAGGCGTCGTACAGGGCATCGGTGATGTTCGACACCGACACCCCGACCCGCGACGCGGCGTCGCGGTCGATCACCAGGTAGACCTGCAAGCCTTTGTCCTGCAAGTCGCTGGCGACGTCGGTCAGCTCCGGCCGTTGGGCCAGGGCCTCGACCAGGCGCCCGCTCCACAGACTGAGCAGTTCGGCATCCGGCGACGACATGCTGAACTGATACTGCGTGCGACTGACCCGGTCTTCGATGGTCAGGTCCTGCACCGGTTGCATGTACAGTCGAATGCCTACCAGTTTGTCCAGCTCCGGTTGCAAGCGCGCGATCACCTCAGTGGCGCTCAGGTCGCGGTTGCTGTGGGACTTGAGGTTGATCAGCAACCGACCGCTATTGAGCGTCGAGTTGTCGCCGTCGACACCGATGTAGGACGACAGGCTCTCGACTGCCGGATCCGCCAGGATCACCTTGGCCAGTTCCTGCTGGCGCTCGCTCATCAAAGCGAAGGAAATCGACTGCGGCGCTTCGGAAATGCCCTGGATCACCCCGGTGTCCTGCACCGGGAAAAAGCCCTTGGGCACCACCATGTACAGGAACACCGTCAGCGCCAGCGTGCCGATGGCCACCATCAGGGTCAGGGGTTGATGCTTGAGAACCCACTTTAACTTTCGCCCGTAAGCCGCGATCATCCAATCAATGGTTGCGCCACTGGCGCGGTAGAAACGGCCCTGCTCTTCTTCCTTGGGTTCGCGTTTGAGCAACCGCGCGCACATCATCGGTGTCAGGGTCAGGGACACCACCAGGGAAATCAGGATTGCCACCGCCAGGGTGATGGCGAATTCGCGGAACAGCCGCCCCACCACATCGGCCATGAACAGCAGCGGGATCAGCACGGCGATCAGCGACAGGGTCAGGGAAATCAGGGTGAAGCCGATCTGCTTGGCGCCCTTGAGCGCTGCATTCAATGGGCTGTCGCCCTCTTCGATGAACCGGGAAATGTTCTCCAGCATCACGATCGCATCGTCCACCACGAAACCAGTGGCAATGGTCAGGGCCATCAGGGTCAGGTTGTTGACCGAGAAACCGGCCAGGTACATCACGCCGAAGGTGCCGATCAGCGACAGCGGCACGGCCACCGACGGAATGATCGTCGCACTGGCCCGGCGCAGGAACAGGAAGGTGACCATCACCACCAGGGCGATGGCGATCAGCAATTCGTGTTGAACGTCGGTGACCGAGGCGCGAATGGTCTGGGTGCGGTCGGTCAGCACGGTGACATCGAGGCCGGCCGGCAGGTTGTCGGTGATGCTCGGCAGCAAGGCCTTGATCCGGTCCACCACTTCAATCACGTTGGCCCCGGGCTGGCGCTGGATGTTCAGCAGCACCGCCTGGTTTTCATTGGCCCAGGCCGCCAGGCGTTCGTTTTCCGCGCCGTCGACGATTTCCGCCACGTCCTTGAGCCGCAACGGCGCGCCATTGGCGTAGGCCAGGATCAGGTTGGCGTAGTCCTTGGGCGAGGTCAGTTGATCGTTGGCATCGAGCATCGACACCCGGGTCGGGCCGTCGAAGTTGCCCTTGGGCTGGTTGACGTTGGAGGCGCCGATCAGGGTGCGCACGTCCGACAGGTTCAGGCCGTTGGCCGCCAGGGCCTCAGGGTTGACCTTGATCCGCACCGCCTGGCGCTGGCCACCGGCAATGCTGACCATGCCGACGCCGCTGATCTGGGCGATCTTCTGCGCCATGCGGGTGTCGACCAGGTCATTGAGCTTGGGCAACAGCATGGTCTTGGAGGTGATGGCCAGGGTCAGTACCGGGGTATCGGCCGGGTTGACCTTGTTGTACACCGGCGGTGCCGGCAAATCCTTGGGCAACAGGTTGGTCGCGGCGTTGATCGCCGCCTGCACCTGTTGCTCGGCGACATCCATGTTGATGTCGAGGCTGAACCGCAGGGTCAGCACCGAGGCGCCGCCGGAGCTGGTGGACGCCATCTGGGTCAGGCCGGGCATCTGCCCGAACTGGCGCTCGAGCGGTGCGGTCACGGCGCTGGTCATGACATCCGGGCTCGCGCCGGGGTACAGGGTCATGACGCGAATGGTCGGGTAATCGACCTGGGGCAAGGCCGACACCGGCAACAGGCGATAGGCGATCACGCCGGCCAGGATAATGGCCAGCATGCTCAGGGTGGTCGCTACCGGGCGAAGGATGAACAGCCGCGAGAGATTCATGCGCCGCCCTTTTTCGCCTTGTCGGCAGGTGCCGGTTCAGTCGTGGTGGCCGCCGATTTGCCCTGCAGGTGGCCGGCCGGGTTGGTCGGCACTTGCTGCGGGTCGTTGACCACTTCCACCTCGCTGCCGTCCTTGAGGCGATCGGTGCCCTCCAGCACCACCCTTTCACCCGCAGACAGGCCTTCAGTGACCACGGTGTTCTCGCCGTCGCTGGCGCCGATTTTCAATTGACGGATCTTGACCTTCTTGTCGCCGTCCAGGGCATAGACGAAGGTGCCGTTGGTGCCGAACTGGATCGCCGCGGATGGCGCAAGTACCACGCCCTTGAGGGTGTCCGCCAGCAGGCGCACATTGACGAACTGGTTGGGGAACAGCGACTGGTCGCGGTTCTCGTAGCGCGCCTTGAATTTCAGGGTGCCGGTGGTGACGTCGATCTGGTTGTCCAGGCTCTGCAGCACGCCGGTGGCCTGCAACTTGGTGTCGCCGCGATCCCAGGCCTCGGCCGGCAGCTTGGCACCGCTGCGATAGCGCGCCAGCACCACGTCGAGGCTGTTTTCCGGCAAGGTGAAGGCCACGCTGATGGGCTGGGTCTGGGTGATGATTGCCAGCGCGGTGGTGTCGTTGGCCGCCACCAGGTTGCCGACGTCCAGCTGGCGCAGGCCGACGCGACCGGCGATCGGTGCGCGGATCCGGGTGAATTCGAGATTGAGCTTGGCGTCGTTGACCGCCGCCTGGTTGGTCTTGACCGTGCCCTGGTACTGACCGACCAGCGCCACGGCGGTGTCCAGGGTCTGCTTGGCGATGCTGTCCTCGCGGTACAGGCCGGTATAACGCTCGACATCCACCTGGGCGTTCTTCAACTGCGCCTGGTTCTGCAGCAAGGTGCCCTCTGCCTGGAGCAAGGCGTTCTGGTAAGGACGCGGGTCGATTTCTGCCAGCAGGTCGCCAGCCTTGACCATCTGCCCTTCCTCGAAATGGATCTTGACCAGCTCACCGCCGACGCGGCTGCGCACGTTGATGGTGTTCAGCGCCGTCACCGTGCCCAGGGCCTTGTAATACAGCGGGAAGTCACCGGTGACCGCCGGCGCCACACGCACCGGCACCGGCCCTGCAGCACCGCCGAACCCCGGGCGCATCCCGCCTGACCTGCCGGTGTGCCCGGACACGGCTTTTTGCCCTGCGCCCTCTTTCGGCACAGCGCTGCCCGGCCAGAATTTCCAGCACAGGACGGCGATGACCAACAGGACCAGCAGGCCAAACAGCCAGCGACGGGGACTACGGGAAACGGAGGATTGCATTGAGTGATCAACCATTGGGGCGTGGGCTTGTTTTACATGAGGCTGAACGATAAGCACTGGTGGGTGATAAGCAAAGCGCCTTTACCGGCAATTTACCTTCGGCTTACGTAACAGGAGAGATATCCAAGATACTGAAACACAAATGAAAACGGCCTGGACAGGGCCAGGCCGTTAACAATTGTAAAACCTGACTTATTTCAGAACGGCAAGGGCCGCTTCGTAGTTCGGTTCTTCAGCGATTTCCTTGACCAGCTCGCTGTGCAGCACGTTGTCGTTCTCGTCCAGTACCACCACGGCACGGGCGGTCAGGCCTTTGAGCGGGCCGTCGGCGATGGCCACGCCGTAGTTCTCGATGAACTCGGCACCGCGCAGGGTCGACAGGTTCTGTACGTTTTCCAGGCCTTCGGCGCCGCAGAAGCGAGCCTGGGCGAATGGCAGGTCAGCGGAGATGCACAGCACCACGGTGTTGGCGACATCGTTGGCCTGGGCGTTGAACTTGCGCACCGAAGTGGCGCAGGTCGGGGTGTCGACGCTTGGGAAGATGTTCAGCACTTTGCGCTTGCCGGCAAAGTCTTTCAGGGTGACGTCAGACAGATTGCCGGCAACCAGGGAAAAGGCTGGCGCCTTGGAACCGGCTTGAGGCAGTTGGCCGTTGACTTGAACCGGGTTGCCTTTAAGAGTGACTTGAGCCATGAACGGAGTCCTTCTGAACGTTGGTGGTGGAGAATTTTGAAGAGGCAGAAGTTAACCACGAAATTGTCCGACGACCTATGGCCAAACATAAATTGTCATGTGTCGACCCACAGGATTGCATACAACCCTTGGCCACAGGAATTTGTTGCGACACCGTTGTCGATTCGGCCGGCGATCGTTCGACTATAAGTGAACAACCCAAATCCAACGGAGACAACACCATGCGTTTCATGATCATCATCAAGGCCAGCCAGGACTCCGAAGCCGGCATCATGCCCAGCACCGAACTGCTGACTGCCATGGGCAACTACAACGAGGAGCTGGCCAAGGCCGGCATCCTTCTCGCCGGCGAAGGCCTGCAACCGAGCAGCAAAGGCGCCCGTGTGCGCTTTTCCGGCGATAAACGCACGGTCATCGACGGCCCCTTCGCTGAAACCAAGGAGCTGATCGCCGGTTTCTGGCTGTGGCAAGTCAAGTCGAAAGAAGAAGCCATCGAGTGGGTCAAGCGCTGCCCCAACCCGATGCCGGGCACCGAAGCCGAGATCGAGATCCGCCAGGTGTTCGAACTGGATGATTTCGGCGCGGAGTTGACACCGGAGTTGCGCGAGCAGGAAGAGCGCGCGTTCGGGCAAGGGAACAAGAGCTGAAATTTTAACTGGTAACTCAAAACCAGTGTGGCGAGGGCGCACGTTCCCTTGCCACAAACAACACGATTTCAGAGAATTCCCCTAAGGAACAACCTATCAGTTCTGCTAGTGGACAACCGAGTCGCCGAAGATGAAGCTCAAGCCCTTCCCTAACGGCTTCGGGAGCGCTTGCAATGCGCAACATCATGCTCTGCCGATACTCATACGATCCTCTTGACCGGCTTGTCGGGACATTGCCGCTAAGCGATGCCGAATCCCGGCATTTTTACTGCAAGAATCTGCTGGCCACTGAGATACAGGGAACGCTGACGTACTCGATTTTCCAGCACGAAGAACGACACCTGGCGCAGCAGCAACACGATGGCAATGCGGTAAAAACCAGCTTGCTGGCGACCGATCAGCAGCGCTCGGTACTGATCGCCATCAATCCGACTCAGCATCGAACCATCTCCTACTCACCCTACGGGCATCACTCTATAAGCAACGGATTGCTCAGTTTGTTGGGGTTCAACGGCGAACGACGAGATCCGGTGACTGGTCATTATTTTTTGGGGATCGGCTATCGGATATTCAATACAGTGTTGATGCGTTTCAACAGTCCGGACAGCTGGAGTCCTTTTGGGAATGGGGGGATTAATTCCCATGCATACTGCTTAGGTGACCCGATTAACCGAAATGATCCAACAGGACATATTTCCCCATTCAATATCCTTACCGTATTTGTACGCTGGAGACGACTCGCACAGGGATCAGGAAGCTCAGTTAATCACCTGCAGCAGGCAACCCCAACTCCCGTATCGCCTGCGACGAGTCTTACAGCCACTCAACGGGCTCCCGTCACGGTGCAACCGTTCACCTACTGGCCCGCCTCAGGAGGATTGAGCAATCAGCATCGATCCAGATTGAACGGCTCACTGGAGTCAATCTATTCGTCCTCCAGTGCAACCCGTTCATCAGTGTCGACCGTTTCCCATCTTCCGCCTGGCTCGTTCGGATCGAACAGTTCGGTCAACTCATTCGGATCGAATAGCTCTACTACGACGACATCATCAGGCTCAAGGCGAGGCTCGATTTCATCAGATTCGGACTGGTCTGGCTCTGGCAGACGCATCAATGTTGGTTTGATACCCGACGAGGCACTAAGAACAGTTCCCCCACCCCCTTCAGGATCAGCTCGGGTGCATTTTGAAGACAGGATCTTAACTCTGGACACCGATGGAAACATTTCATCTCGCCTGGACTCATCCACTCAAATATCCCGGATCAGGCGCGAATAATGACGAAACCCTGCTGCCTCGTATCAAGATGCCTCACTGGCGCCTGTGCGAATGCCTGGCCGGTGACTGTCATTTTAGCGCCCGTCACATAGCCAACCCCCTGATTCGCATTAACTTTTTGGTACACAAAATTATTGCGAACGCGTAGACAAAACCAAGGAATTAACCCTTTCGACTAGCGATTTAGTGGTTAGCTGCTAGCGTCTACAGACATGTCCTACAGGCTGATAGGAAAGAGCTTACGTAGTAACGGCCGCCAAGTGCCGAGTTATCCAAATGAGCCACCAAGGAATCGGGGAATCATGCTGAACAAAATGGGGACCTACGCCTTTTTTTTGGCGACCTTGCTTGCGCCTGTTGTTTGCGTCCAGGCGGAGAACGCGGACACCGCCAATAAAAGCAACAATCCACTGAACTTCGCGCCAGGCATGAGCGCTCAGGATTACTACACCCCCAGGTACTACGACTCCAATATCCATACCAATGACCTGCTGATACGCGGCACGCTGCCGATTGCGCCCAACGATTACATCGCTGTGCCGCAACTGATACGCGCCACGGCGCCGATCAGTACCCACCCGGACCCGAACAGTGGCTACAGCACCGGCGAAGGCGACCTGAACCTGTTCGATATTTTCCTGGTGAAGACCGAAGGCGTGCAGTTGGGTATCGGGCCGATGATCACCGCCCCCACCGCCGACCAGGACGAACTCGGCACCGGCAAATGGCAAGGCGGCCTGGCCGCGGTGGCGATCGACGCTTCACCCCGCGGCCTGTTGGGCGCCCTGGTTCAGTACCAGAGCTCGTTCGCTGGCGACCACGACCGGCCCAATGTCGAAAGCGCAACGATGCAGCCCTTCATCATCCATAACCTGGAAAAAGGCTGGTACCTGCGCTCCACCGGCATCTGGACCTACGACCTGAAGAACGACACCCACTACATCCCACTCGGTTTGGGTGGCGGCAAAGTGTGGAAAGACGGGCCTAATATCGTCAACGCCTTTGTTGAACCGCAATGGACCGTCGAGAAAAAAGGCGATGGCATGCCGCAATTCACCTTGTTCGTCGGCCTCAACGCCACGTTCGGTCAATAAGGAATCCCCAATGCACGTTGCCCTTCGCGCAGCCGGTTTCAGCCTGATGACGATGTTCGTCAGTTGCGGGGTCGGTGCCCAGGAACTGGACAGCCGGATCGGCAAGATCGCCATGGAGGGTGATTTGCCGGCCCATGACGCCATCGCCAAACTCTACGCCGAACTGGATTTCCAGCAGGCCACCCAGAGTTACCTGTGGGCCTTGCCGCTGGTGTCCTACGCGCAATGGCAGGAAGAGTTCCGCGACAAACTGGGCGCCCGCAGCGGTGACCTGATGGTGCTCGACAGTTACGAGGACAAGCTCGGGGTCATCACCGCCAACGCCACCACGCCCTACATCCTGGGTTTTGTCGATCTCAATGAAACCGGCCCGCTGGTGATCGAGTTACCCCCTGGCCCCACCGCAGGCGGTATTGGCGATTTCTGGCAACGGGCAATCATCGACATGGGCCAGACCGGCCCGGACGAAGGCAAGGGCGGCAAATACCTGGTGCTGCCCCCGGGCACCGAGCCACCGGCCGATGCGGGCAAGTATTACCTGGCCAAGTCGCACACCATGAATGTGCTGGTGGGTTTTCGCGTGCTCGACCCCGACCCCGCCAAGGGCAAGGCGCTGGTCGAGCAATTCCGGATGTACCCCTACGCCAAACGTAGCGAGCCCGGCCAGACCAAACTGCTCTCCCCCGGCGGCAAAGCCTGGTCCGGCACCCAGCCAAGGGGCATGGCGTACTGGGAACGCTTGCACCAGGTCATCCAGAAAGAACCGGTCAACGAGCGGGATCGCTTCTACATGGCCATGCTCGCCAGCCTGGGCATCGAAAAGCACAAACCGTTCAACCCGACCGATGCCCAGCGCAAGGCCCTGGAACAGGGTGCACAAATCGGCGAACTGATCGCCAAGGCCAACACCTTCGCCAAACGCTTTCCCGGCGCCCGATACTGGCCGGACCGGCAGTGGGACACGGTGTTGAACATCAGCGATCCGTCCCAGCGCGTCGCTTACTACGACCAACTGTGGGAGCGCAGCGCCTGGTTCTACGAGGCGGTCACCAACACCAAAGGCATGGTGTCGAAAACCCCGGGGCTGGGCCAGACCTACCTCGGCGCCTATACCGACGCCAAGGGCAACTGGCTCGACGGCGCCAAGAGCTATCGCCTGCACGTCGACGCCAATCCGCCGGCCAAGCAGTTCTGGTCGATGACGGTTTATGACATCGACAGCCGCTGCCTGATCGACAACCCGCAGCGCAAGGCCGACCTGTCATCGCGCCAGGACCTGAAAAAGAACGCCGATGGCTCAGTGGACCTGTACTTCGGCCCCACCGCGCCAGAAGGTTTCGAAAGCAACTGGGTGCAGACCCTGCCGGGCAAACACTGGTTCAGCTATTTCCGCCTGTATGCCCCGACCCTGGCCTATTTCGACAAGAGCTGGAAACTCGACGACATCACGGCCGTGGAATGACGCCGAGTGTTCAATAAGGAAGAGTCATGAATAACCGCATTCTGTTATCCGCCCTTGTATCTGCCAAAACCGCAAGCCACCACGGCCAATGGCAGATGCCGTTGATGACCCCTGTTAACCCACACAATCAATAAGCGGAGCAAGTCATGATCAAGCCTTACGTAGTGCGCCCGTTGTTGGCGCTGTGCCTGGTCGGCAGTTGTCCGCTGTTACTGGCAGCCGAGGGTGGCGTTGGCCGGCCGATCACCGGGCAACAAGTGTTTTCCAACGCCGGGATCGTGCCACCGGAACCGGGTTGGGTGATGTCCCTGACCAGCATCTGGTACGACGGTGACCTCAAGGGCAACTCTCAGATACCGATAGGTGGTGCGATCAGTTCCGATCTGGACATGAAGGTGTCCTACACCATGGCCAACTTCACCCATGTCTGGGATACCGGCAAGGGGCGCTGGAACTACGCCTCGGCCATCGGCGTGCCGGTGCAGTACACCGACGTCACCGCGAGCATCACCGGCCCCCGTGGCCGCACCCTGGGCACCGAGGATAAGGCCACCCAGTTCGCCGACATGCTGGTGACGCCGATCGCCGCCGGTTATCACTTCGACGAGGTCAACCACATCTCGTTCTCGCTGCCGATCTACGTGCCCACCGGCGCCTACAACGTCAATCGCCTGGCCAACGCCGGGCAGAACACCTACACCTTCATGCCCACCGTGGCCTTCACCCATCTCGACGGCAAGGGTGGCGAGTTCACGCTTTCCAGCGGGCTGGAGTTCTATACCGAGAACGACGACACGGACTACCAGAACGGCGACCTCTTCACCTTCGATTTGCTGTGGACCCACGGTTTCGGCAACGGCTGGGCGGCCGGCATGGCGGCGGGTTACATCCAGCAGATCAACGATGACTCCGGGTCGGGCGCCAGCAGCGGCTTTCGCGGGCGTTCGGTCGGTGCCGGCCCGGCGATTGGCTGGACCGGCAAGTTCGCCGATGCCCAGGCCAACTTCAGCCTGCGCTGGGTGCCGGAGTTCGACACCAAGAACCGGCCTGAAGGCAACGGCATCGCCGCCAACATGACCCTGGCATTTTTCTAGGAGCCAACATGAGCGCACTCAACGACCTCAACGCCCTGCAAGCGAGCATCGCCGAAGCGGTGCTCGGCCAGGACCAGGTGATCCGGCAGATTCTCGTCGGCCTGCTGGCCAATGGGCACCTGTTGCTGGAAAGCCTGCCGGGGCTGGCCAAGACCCGGACGGTGAAGGCGCTGGCCAAGCACCTGGACGCGAAGATGAGTCGCATCCAGTTCACCCCGGACCTGCTGCCGTCGGACATTACCGGCGCCGAGGTGCTGCACCAGGTCGAGGGCAAGAACGAGATCCGCTTCCAGCCGGGACCGTTGTTCGGCAACCTGATCCTGGCCGACGAAATCAACCGCGCCCCGGCCAAGGTCCAGGCAGCGCTGCTCGAAGCCATGGAAGAACGGCAGATCACCGTGGCCGGCAACAGCCATGCGCTGCCGGAACTGTTCATCGTGGTGGCGACGCAGAACCCGATCGAACAGGAAGGCACCTACCCGCTGCCCGAGGCGCAGATGGACCGCTTCCTGATGAAGGTGCTGCTGGATTACCCGAGCGCGCAAAACGAGGGCCAGGTGCTGCGCCTGTTGCGCGAGGAAGAAGTGGCGTTGGGTGCGAGGACTGCGCCGGTGCAAGGCTTCGAGCTGTCCCAGGAGGTGATCTTCGCCGCCCGCCGGGAAGTCAGTGCGGTGCATGTATCCCCCGCCATCGACCGCTACCTGATCGACATCATCAATGCCACCCGCCACCCGGCCGATTACGACGCCGACCTCGGGCGCTGGATCAACATCGGCGCCAGCCCGCGCGGCGGCATCGGCCTGGATCGCTGCGCCCGCGCCGACGCCTGGCTGCAGGGCCAGGACTTCGTCTCACCGGACAACGTGCGCGCCGTGGTGCACCCGGTGCTGCGCCATCGCCTGCAACTGAGCTACGACGCTGTGGCCGACGGCGTGACGGCCGATCAGGTGCTCGACCGCTTGCTCGACAAAGTTGCGATTCCCGCATGAACATTGATGGGCTGGTCTACGTCTCTCTGGCGCAATTGATGGCGCTGGAGTTCAAGGCGCGCGACCTGAGTTTTGCTGCCCGCCAACCCCAAGGCAGCATTCTCGCCGGCAACCATGCGTCGCGCTTGCGTGGCCGTGGGCTGAATTTCGATGAATTGCGCCGCTATCAACCGGGGGACGACTTGCGTCACCTCGACTGGCGCGCCTCGCTGCGCACCGGCAAACCGGTGGTGCGCACCTTTACCGAAGAGCGCGACCGTCCGGCGTTGATTGTCGTAGACCTGCGCATGTCGATGTTTTTCGGCTCGCAACGCAGCTTCAAATCCGCGCTCGCCGCTGAACTCGGCGCCCTGGCGGCATGGATGGTGTTCAACGCGGGGGATCGGGTCGGCGGGCTGGTGTTCAACGACCAGCGAATCGACAGCATCGCGCCCCTGCGCAGCCGCAAGCGCATCGAAGCGCTGTGCAGCCGCATCGCCCAACAGAACCAGGAACTCAATGCGGCCAACGCCGACGCCGAGGGCGAAGACCAGCTGGACAAGGTCCTGCAGCAGTGCCTGGCGCTGGCCGGGCATGATCATCTGATCTGCATCGTCAGCGACTTTGCCGGCGCGGGCGAGCGCACCTTGCAGCTGATGCGCCAGCTGGCGACGCATAACGATGTGATCGCCATGCAGGTCTACGATCCGCTGGCGCTGAACCTGCCCAGGAATGGCCGCCTGCTGATCACCCAGGGCCAGATGCAGGTGGAACTGGCAGTGGAGCGTCGTCAAGTGCACCAGCCGTTGGGTGATTTCCTCAGCGGTCGGCTCAAGGACGTGGCCACCCTGCTGCGGCGCAGCCAGGTGCCGTTGATGATGTTCAGCACCGCCACCGAAGCGCATGAGCAACTGCGCGCCGAGCTGGGCAAGCGCGCGGGAGCCCGGCGATGAGCCCTGATATCCCGAGCATCGAGCAACTCAAGGAGATCGCCCTGCCCGCGCCGGTCAGCTACGCGCCGCAGACCTGGGGTTGGTGGGTGTTGTTGGCAGTGTTTGTGGTTGCAATTGTGCTGTTGAGCGCGAGGCGTTACTGGCAATGGCGGCGGGATCGCTATCGGCGTGAGGCGCTGGTGCGCTTGGCGCAGTTGCAAAAGCGCAGTGATGATCTGAATGCGCTGCGCGAGCTTCCAGAATTGCTCAAGCGCACCGCCATCTCCATGCCGAACAAAACCCTTGTAGGAGCTGGCTTGCCAGCGAAGGCGGCCGCCAGAACACCACACGACTCAAGGGCCTCATCGCTGGCAAGCCAGCTCCTGCAGGGTCCCGGTGCGCTTGGGAGTGGGGATTGGCAGGCCTTCCTGCAACGGCACAGTAAAGCCGCCTTGCCCGCCGACTTCAGCCAACAGCTGGCCCAACTGGCCTACGCACCCGATGCCGTATTGCGCGCCATGCCCAACGAGCAGCGCCAGCAACTGTTCAACACCTGCAAACACTGGGTGGAGCATCATCATGTGGCAGCTTGATTACCCCTGGCTATTGGTGCTGCTGCCCTTGCCGTGGCTGGGTTATCGCTACCTGCCCGATTATCGAGAGGCGCGCAGCGCGGTGCGGGTGCCGTTTTTCGCCGCCATGAGCCGCGCGGTCGGCCAGGCGCCGAGCCAGGCCGGCACGCGCACCAATCACTGGCAAATGCTGCTCAACCTGTTGGTGTGGGCGCTGTTGCTGCTGGCCGCGTCACGGCCGGTGTACGTGGAAAAACCCATCGAGCGCCAGCAACCGGTACGCGACCTGATGCTGGCCATCGACATTTCCCAGTCCATGGAAACCACCGATTTCACCGACGCCAACGGCCAGCAGATCAATCGCCTGGCAGCGGTCAAGGACGTGGTGCATGGCTTTATCGACAAACGCAAAGAGGATCGCCTGGGCTTGATCGTGTTCGGCAGCGGCGCCTACCCGCAGGCGCCATTGACTCTCGATCACGCCAGCCTGTCGCTGTTGCTGGACGACACCGGTATTGGCATGGCCGGCCCCAACACGGCGATCGGCGATGCCATCGGCCTGAGCCTGAAACTGCTCGACCAGGCCCATGAACAGGAAAAAGTCCTGATTTTGCTTACAGACGGCAATGACACCAGCAGCGCCATCACCCCGGATCACGCCGCAGAGATGGCCGCGGCCAAAGGCGTGGTGATCCACACCATCGGCATCGGCGACCCCACGGCTTCCGGTGAAGCCAAGGTCAACTTGCAGGGCTTGCAGCAGATCGCCACGACCACCGGTGGCAAGTTCTTCCGTGCCGAAGACCGCAACGCCCTGGACCAGGTCTACAGCACCCTCGACCAGCTCACCCCGCATCAGGTGAAAACCCTCAGCCATCAACCCAAACGCGATCTGTTCTGGTGGCCACTCGGGGTGGCGATCGCCCTGCTCGCGCTCTATCACCTGTTCGCCCTGCTGCGTCCACGCCTGTCCATCGCACGTCAGCGGCAGGAGGCCTGAAATGGAGATCAATCTCAGCGACTTCCACTTCCTGCGCCCACTTTGGCTGTTGCTGTTGCCTTTTGCCGCGTTGTTGCCACTGCTGTGGCGCCGTAGCCGCGACTTGCAGCGGCGTCTGCGCGGCAACATCGCCGAACACCTGCTGCCGCATTTGCTGATTACCCCCCAGGATCAGCAATGGTTGCGCCCGGTGCACCTGGTCTGTGCGCTGTTGATGCTCGGCGCGGTTGCCGCTGCCGGGCCGACCTGGGAACAGGATCGCCCGGATTTCCTGGAGAACCGTGCGCCGCTGATCATCGCCATTGACCTGTCGCCGTCCATGGACGCCAACGACGTGCAACCCAGTCGCCTGGAAGCGGCCAAGCACAAGCTGCATGACCTGATCCAGCGGCGCGCCGGCGCGCGCAATGCGCTGATCGCCTACGCCGGTAGCGCGCACCTGGTATTGCCACCGACGGACGACCCGGCCTTGCTCGACACCTTCATCCAGGCGCTGGGCACCGAGCTGATCGGCAAACCGGGGAAAAACGTCGGCGCGGTGATCGACCAGGCCAAGCGCCTGCTGGCGGCGGAAAAAACCCCAGGCACCCTGTTGCTGATCACCGACGGCGCCGACACCTCGGCCCTGGCCGGCCTCGACAAACAACTGGCCGACGGCGCGCTGCAAGCGCTGATTCTCGCGGTCGGCAGCGAAGACGGCGGGATCATCCACGATGCCAACGGCCAGCCGCGCACCGACAGCAATGGTCGCCCGGCGCTGGGCAGTTTCGATCAGGCTGCCCTCAAGCAACTGGCCTCAGCCCTGGACGCGCCGCTGGGCAGCCTGACGCTCAACAACGACGACCTGGATTGGATCGATCTCCACGCCCAGCAGCATTTCCAGAGTGCCAGCGATGAACAGCGAGAGTTGCACTGGAAGGATGCCGGTTACTGGTTGTGCTGGCCGCTGCTGTTGCTGGCGTTTTTCAGTGTGCGCAAGGGATGGAGCGTGAATTGGATGGCCGGTCTTTTACTGGCCATCGGTATCGGCTTGCAGCCCGCCCCGGCACAGGCCAACGCCTTGACCGACGCATTTTTCACCCCCGACCAGCAAGGTCGCTGGGCCTTCGAGCACGAACACTTCCCCCAGGCCGCCGCGCATTTTGTCGACCCGTACTGGAAAGGCATCGCCGCCTACAACGCAGCCGATTTCGACCTGGCCCTGGCCAGCTTCGCGCGGCTGGAAACGCCCCAGGCGTATTTCTATCTGGGCAACATCTACGTGCGCCGTTTCAAGTTCGACCAGGCCATTGCGGCTTACACCCAGGCGCTGAAGCTGCAGCCACAGTTTCCTGAAGCCGCGGCCAACCTGGCCCTGGCCATCGCCCTGCAGAAAGACACCGAAGACGCGGAGAAAAACGCCCCTGAGGTCAAGCCGGACGAAATCAAGATGGACAAGGCACCGGGCAAGGGCCAGAGCAAACAGGTGCAAACCGAACAGGCGGCGTCGGATGCTCAGTGGTTGCAGAACCTGACGACATCGCCGGCGAAGTTCCTGAAACAGAAGTTCAGTTTGCAGGATCAGGTGGGGACCAGGCCATGATCAGTCTGAAAGACCGTGTCGCTCCCTTCGCTGGCAAGCCAGCTCCTACAGGAGATATGCGCCGCACCCTGCTCCCTTGTCTCTTGCTCACCTTGCTGATCAGCACCACCACCCTCGCCGCCGAACCCGACCTGCGCATCCAGGCCAGCCTGCAGCCCGCCGAAACCGCCATGGTCGGCAGCCTCGTCGAATTGCACCTGGACGTGCTCACCGACACCTGGTTCACCAGCGCCCCCACCCTGCCCGGCCTCAAACTGCCCGGCGCGCTGGTAATGCCGTCCGACGGCCACGCCGAACACCTGAACCAGACGCTCGACGGCAAATCCTTCAACGGCATGCGCTACACCTACCTGATCACGCCAAACCTGGCCCAGGCGTTCGACATCCCGCCGCTGACGGTACGAGTGACCCCGGGCCAAGCCACCACGGAACTCAGTGCACAAAGCCAACCGCTGCACTTCACCGCGACGCAACCGCCGGGTTTCCAGCCTGGCGAGCCGGTGCTGGTCGCGCAAAAACTGCGGTTCAGCCAGAAGATCGTCAATTCGTCCTCGCCGCTGAAAGTCGGCGACAGCCTCACCCGAGAGGTTACGCTTCAGGCTGACGGCGCCCTGGCCATGTCGCTGCCCACGCCGTCCCTGGGCGACGTCAGCGGTCTGAGCCGCTACCCGAAAAGCCCGCAAATCAGCAATCTGGACGATGGGCGCGGCCACTTCACCGGCGGCCAGCGCATCGACAGCGTGACCTACCGCATCGACACCCAAGGCCAGCACAGCCTGCCGGCCATCGAGCTGAAATGGTGGGACGCCAGCAGCCAGCAGACCCGCACCGCCCAGGTCCCGGCCGTGAGCTTCGACGCCGCCGCCAACAGCGCCTACAAGCCCGTGTTCTCGATCAGCGAAGACCTGAAAAAACTCGGCCAGAGCCATCGCCTGCACCTCTCGGGTTTCGCCCTGGGCCTGCTGGCACTGCTGTCAGCCGTGGTTTTGCTCGCCTGGTTTGCCCGCCCGTACATGCACCGCGCGCACCTCGCCTGGCAGGCCCGGCGCCGTGCCCGCCACGCGGCGTGGCTGCAATCGCCCGACTACGCCTGGCGGCAGATCCCGGCGCAACTGGATGGCCAGCCGCCACAACTGGGCGCCCTGTACCTGTGGACCCGACGCAGCCGCAACGGCCTGAAGCTGACCGGTTTCGGCCCGCGCCTGCAAGCTTTCCTGCGCGCGTGCTACGGCCGTCAGCCAACCAAAGATCAGGCGTTGCACCAACTCAAGGAATCCTTGACTACGCTGCATAGTCAGGCCGGGCACGAACAGGAATCACTCGCTACCGCACTGCGCCCACTCAACCCAGTTCACGAGAAGGATTTCCCATGACAAACCCGATAGCGCGCCGCCAGTTCCACGGGTTAAAACTGCTGTTTGCCCTGGCCCTGAGCCTGCCTTTGCTGGTGCAGGCCGCCGAGCCACTGCCGTCGTGGAACGACGGTCCGTCGAAAAAGAACATCATCGAGTTCGTCCAGGCGGTGACCGATCAAGGCAGCAAGGACTTCGTCAAACCCGAGGACCGCATCGCCGTGTTCGATAACGACGGCACCCTGTGGAGCGAGCAGCCGATGTATTTCGAACTGCTGTTCGCCCTGGAAGAGGTCAAGCGCACCGCCGCGCAGCACCCGGAATGGAAAACCACCCAGCCGTTCCAGGCCGTGTTGGAAAACGATCACAAGGCCCTGGCCGCCAGCGGCCTCGACGGCATGATGAAAATCTTCGGTGCGACCCACACCGGCATGACCACCGAAGCCTTCGACGACTACGCCAAGACCTGGCTGACCCAGGCTCGCCACCCGAAAACCGGCAAGCCCTACACCGAGATGATCTTCCAGCCGATGCTGGAAATGCTCGACTACCTGCGCAGCCAGAACTTCAAGACTTACATCGTTTCCGGTGGCGACACCGCCTTCATGCGCGCCTTCGCCGAAAAGGTCTACGGCATCCCGCCCGAACAGGTGATCGGTACTACATTCGTCACCACCTTTGAATACAAGGATGGCCAGGCGTCGATCCTGCGCACCCCGAAACTGGCGCACAACGATGACGGACCGGGCAAGCCGGTGAGCATCGACGCGGTGATCGGCCGTCGACCGATTCTCGCCTTCGGCAACTCCGATGGCGACCTGCAGATGCTGCAGTGGACGGCCGCAGGGTCGGGCAAACGATTCATGGGGCTGGTGCATCACACCGACGCCAAGCGCGAATGGGCCTATGACCGCCAGTCGCAGATCGGCCGCCTGGACAAGGCGCTGGACGAAGCAAACAAACGTGGCTGGACAGTCGTCGACATGGCCGCCGAATGGCGCCGGATCTATCCGTTCGATGCCGCCACAACCGGGCAAGTGCAATAAGAAAGCGTGACGCAGGACTGCAATAAACGTTTGTCGTATTCCAACGACGCCAATGAGCAAAAAGGAGCAAGTCTTATGACTCGCATACGCAAGTGGCTACCGAAACTCGCCTTGGTCGCGACGTCGGTGATGGCAATTTCGGCAACGGCCGGGGCTGCCGATAAACCCAACATTCTCGTGATTTTTGGCGACGACATCGGCCAGACCAACATCAGTGCCTATTCCATGGGGGTGGTCGGCTACAAGACGCCGAACATCGACCGCATCGCCAAGGAAGGCATGATGTTCACCGACTATTACGCGGAGAACAGTTGCACGGCAGGACGATCGTCCTTCATTACCGGGCAGACCGTGCTGCGCACTGGATTGGCGAAGGTCGGTCTGCCAGGCGCGACAGTGGGCCTGCAAAAACGTGACATCACCATCGCTCAGGCGCTCAAGTCGCAGGGCTATGCCACCGGTCAGTTCGGCAAGAACCACCTCGGCGACCGCGATGAATACCTGCCGACCAACCACGGTTTCGACGAGTTCTTCGGCAACCTGTACCACCTCAACGCCGAAGAAGAGCCGGAACGTCCCAACTGGCCCAAGGACAATCCTGAGTTCACCAAGGCCTTCACGCCCCGCGGTGTGATTCATAGTTTTGCTGACGGCAAGATCGAGGACACCGGTGCGCTGACCACCAAGCGCATGGAAACCATCGACGACGAAACCACCGCGGCGGCCCAGGCGTTCATCGAAAAACAAGCCAAGGCGGACAAGCCGTTTTTCGTCTGGATGAACACCACGCGCATGCACCTTTTCACCCACGTGCGCGAGTCGATGAAGGGCCAAAGCGGCATGGCCGGCAACGACTATGCCGATGGCATGATCGAGCATGACGGTGACGTCGGCAAATTGCTGAAAACCCTCGACGACCTGAAAATCGCCGACAACACCATCGTCGTCTACACCACCGACAACGGTCCTAACCAGTTCTCCTGGCCGGACGCGGCGACCACGGCGTTCCGCAATGAGAAAAACTCCAACTGGGAAGGCGCCTATCGCGTTCCGGCGATGGTTCGCTGGCCGGGCAAGATCAAGGCCGGTGAAGTGTCCAACGAGATGTTCTCGGGCCTGGACTGGTTCCCGACCTTGCTGGCTGCCGTGGGTGAGCCCGACGTAAAAAACAAGCTGCTCAAAGGCTGGGCACCCACTTCCGGCGGCACCAACTTCAAGGTGCACCTGGACGGCTACAACCAACTGCCTTACCTGACCGGCCAACAACCTAAAAGCGATCGCAAGGAGTTCTACTACTTCAACGATGATGGCGTACTGGTTTCCATGCGTTACGACAACTGGAAGGTGGTGTTCTGCGAACAGCGCGAACCCGGTGGATTCAAAGTCTGGAGCGAACCCTTCGTTTGCCTGCGGGTACCGAAAATCTTCAACCTGCGCATGGACCCGTATGAACGTGCTGACGTGGTTTCCGATCAGTACGCTGACTGGATGACCAAGAACGTCTACCTGACCGAAATAGCCGTGATGAAATCGGCAGCGTTCCTGCAGACCTTCGTCGACTACCCGCCAAGCCAACGGCCGGCGAGCTTTAGCATCGACCAGATTCGTCAGGCGGTGGACGCCAAGATCGAAGAAAAAATGAAAGCTGCACAGTAGGACTGCTCGACCGCCGCTCGCCTTCACCGGCGAGCGGACTTATTTTTGGCTTGGGACCGCATCGGCCCCTTCGCGAGCAAGCCCGCTCCCACAGGGGACCGCGTTCCAAATGTGGGAGCGGGCATGCTCGCGAAAGGGACGGCACAGTCACAGGTGTTCTTGAACCGGAACAAGGCAATCCGCAATGTCCTCACGTGTCGCCAGCAAGTCGTCGGCCATACCTGCCCCTCACGTCGCCTCCCCGGCGCTGTTGATCCCCGCCCTGTTGCTGTTCGTCTCCGGTGCTGCGGCGCTGGTGTACCAGGTGCTGTGGATCAAGCAGCTGTCGCTGGTGGTGGGCGTCGAGGTGTACGCCATCACCACCGGGATCAGTGCATTTTTTGCAGGATTGGCCTTGGGCGGCTTGCTGTTCGGGCGCTGGGCGGATCGCCTGCAGCAGCCAGTACTGCTGTATGCCGGGCTGGAAGTGTTGGTGGCGCTGCTGGGGGTCGGTGCGACGTTCGCCATGAGCGTCGCGGCCAGCCCGTTTGCCTGGCTGGAGCAGCACATCGGCCTGCTGGCCTGGGTGTTACCGTTTGCGCTGGTGGGCGCTCCGGCGCTGCTGATGGGTGGCACCCTGCCGGTCCTTGTTCGCTCCCTGGCCAGCGACCCGCAGCAACTGGGCAAGGCCGGCGGCCACCTGTACGCGGCCAACACCGCCGGCGCCATCGCCGGCACCCTGCTCGCCGCGTTCGTGCTGATCGCCACCCTCGGCGTGCGTGGCAGTGCCCTGGCCGCCGCGATGCTCAATCTGCTGGCCGCCGCTGGCGCCCTGTGGTTCCAGCGCCAGCGCTCGCCAGTCGTTCAGGCACCGGTCAAACAGCATGCCGAAAAAGCTCCGGATCGCCTGGCTCTTTGGCTCTACTCGATCGCCGGCGGCGTGGCCCTGGGTTACGAAGTGGTCTGGTCGCAATCCATCGTGCAGTTCATGAGTACCCGCACCTACGCTTTTGCCGTGGTATTGGCGACCTACCTCACCGGGCTGTTCCTGGGCAGCGCCCTGCTCGCCCGTAGGGTTGATCGCCTGCGCGATCCCTGGGGCGTGTTCGGCCTGCTGATCGCCGGTGCCGGCTTGGTCGCATTGCTGGAGATTGCCCTGCTGGGGCGCTGGCTGGTGCTCGCGCAGAGCGCATCCGAAGCCTGGGTGCTGTCATTGGGTGCCAGTGAATTGCTGGGCATGAGCGTACGCTTTGCGGTGGCCGCACTGTGCATCGTGTTCGTGCCGACCGTGCTGCTCGGCGCGGCGTTTCCCGTGGCGCTGCGCTTGAGTGTCGGGCGCGAACATGTCGGGCGTAATGTCGGTGAGGTGGTGGCGTTCAACACCCTCGGTGGCATCGTCGGGGTGATGCTCTGTGGTTTTGTGCTGATCCCGCTGCTTGGGCTGGTGCGTACCCTCGGATTGCTGGCGATCATCGCCGCCGCGATTGGCTACTTCGCGGTGCGCAAGGGTCACGGCGTGAAGAAAGCTCGGCGCCAGGGCGTGATCGCGGTCGGCCTGGTCTCGCTGGCGCTGGCGCTGCTGACCCCAGTGGACAAATTGGCCAGCCTTTTACCCGGCGCGCGCAACGGCACCTTGGCGTTCTACGAGGAAGGACGCGGCGGCACCGTTGCCGTGGTTACCCAGGGCAAGGGCCAGCGGGCGTTCCAGCGCTTGTACATCCAGGGTGTGTCCAATACCGGCGATGCCATGCCTTCGCTGCGCTACATGCGCATTCAGGCGCTATTGCCGCTGGTGATCCACAACGGCGAACCACGCTCGGCGCTGGTGATCGGTTTCGGCACGGGCATCACCGCGGGCGCCCTGACCCGCTATCCGGGCCTTGAGCATCGGGTGGTCGCCGAACTGCTGCCATCGGTGATCAAGGCGGCGCCCTTGTTCAAGGGCAATTTCGATGCCGCGGCCGACCCGAGTGTCGACGTGCGCCTGCGCGACGGTCGCCAGGAACTGCTGCGCAACCCGCAACCCTATGACCTGATCACTCTGGAACCGCCACCGCCCTCCGCGGCCGGCGTGGTCAACCTGTATTCCCGGGACTTCTATCAACTGGCCGCCAGTCGCCTGCACAAACAGGGCCTGGTCGCCCAATGGCTGCCATTGCCCACGCAGAACATCGACGACTCGCGTTCCCTGGTGCGTAGCTTCCTCGATGTCTTCCCCTACGCCACGCTGTGGACCAGCGAGTTCCACGAGATGCTGCTGGTGGGCTCAATGGAGCCGATCGAACTGGATGCGGCGAAAATCAGCCAACGCTTCCAGCAGGACAGCGTGCGCAGCACCTTGCAGGACGTCGGCATCGGCTCGGCCGCCGCGCTGCTCGCGACCTGGGTGACCGATCGCGCCGGCCTGGAACGTTTCGCCGCCGATGCACCGGCGGTGACGGACGATCAGCCGCGCATCGAATACGCGCCTTGGGTGCGGGCCAGGGAAATCAGCCGCGTGCTGCCGGCCCTGCTGGAATTGCACGTCGCGCCGCCGCTGGTGAATGCCGAAGCCGGGTTCAACGAGCGAATGGATGCTCACCGGCAACGCCTGATGCAGTTCTACCGGGCAAGCCTGCACGCCTACGACGGTGATCGGGATGCCTGGGCCAGGGATGTGCGCGAGGTGATGCGCGGGGATGGGGGGAATCCGTATTTCCGCTGGTTTGTCGGGGAATGACAGATCGCTTTCGCGAGCAGGCTCGCTCCTGCAGGAGCTGGCTTGCCAGCGATGGGGCCATCCGCTTCATCACAATCACCAATTGACACACGCCGCCCTTGCGGCAAAGCTGCCTCGAGCATCAACGCGCGCCTGACGGCAAACGCACCTGGACTACGGAAGTCGTAATGCCGACACATAAAAATAAAGCAGCAAGCCCAAACCCTGATTCGCCACCGACCCTGATCAATCGCTACCTGTTTCCCGTCACCATCGGCGTCCTGCTGATGGCGGTCGCGGGCATCGGCTGGTTCCTGTTCAGCAGCCAACCGGCCCCCGTGCCCCCTGCGCCAGTCAGCGCCCCTGTCGTCCAGCCCGCCAAGCCACAACCCGTTGCCATGGCGCCGGCGAACATGGTCGACGAACAACAATGCCAAGGCTGCCACAGCGCCCAGGTCAAGGACTGGCAAGGTTCCCATCATCAGTTGGCGATGCAGCCAGCCAATGCCGAGACGATGCTCGGCGACTTCAACAGCGTCACCTTCAAGGCCGAGAACGAAACCACCCGGTTCTCGCGAAAGGACGACGGATTCTGGGTCAACACCCCCGGCATCGACGGCAAGAACGCCGACTTCAAGGTCGCCTACACCTTCGGCATCGCACCGTTGCAGCAGTACCTGATCGAGGTGGGCGACGGTCGCCTGCAAGCCCTGGGCATCGCCTGGGATACCGAGAAGCACCGCTGGTTTCATCTCTACCCGGGCCAGGGCGTGACCTTCAAGGACCCGCTGCACTGGAGCCAACCCAGCCAGAACGCCAACTTCATGTGCGTCGAGTGCCACACCACCGGCTACAAGCGCAATTTCGATGCCGCGAAAAACACCTTCGACGGCCAGTGGAACAGCCTCGGCGTCGGTTGCCAGGCCTGTCACGGCCCGGCCTCCAATCACTTGGAATGGACGGCGAAAAAGACCGACCTGGTCCACGCGGGTTTTGCCGTCGACCTCAAGGACAAGAACGCCACCGTCGAAATCGAAACCTGCGCCCGCTGCCACTCGCGCCGCGCGCCGCTGGGTGATGGCTTCACCGTCGGCAAGCGCCTGATGGACGATTACCTGCCAAGCGCCCTGACCCGCGAGCTGTACGCCCTGGACGGCAAGATCAAGGACGAAGTGTTCGAGCACGGCTCCTTCGCCCAGAGCAAAATGTCCGACAAGGGTGTGCGCTGCAGCAACTGCCACAACCCCCACAGCACGCAACTCAAGGCACCGGGCAATGGCGTCTGCCTGCAATGCCACAACACCGCTGGCAAGACACCGGTGGACACCGTCGATGGCAAAGGCCTGCAAGCGAAGAACTACGATTCCGTCGAACACACCCGCCACACCATGGGCCAGCCGGGTTCACAGTGCGTGGATTGCCACATGCCCGGCAAGTTCTACATGGGCAATGACTTGCGGCATGACCACAGCTTCAGCATCCCCAACCCCGAGCGTGCGAAGAAACTCGGCACACCGGACGCCTGCCTGACCTGCCATCAGGGCAAGGCCGGCGACAAGGTCACCGAGCAGTTCAAGCTATGGAACACCGCCAACGCCAGCGTCGTGCAGGCCCCGCGCTACGACGAAAGCCTGTGGCTGATCCGCAACGGCCAGCCCGGCGCGGCGCAAGCCTTGTACGAGCAGCTGCAACGCAGCAACCTGCCGGCGATTCAACGGGCGACGCTGTTGGCCGAGTTGCCGCTGTATCCCAGTGAACAGGCGCTGAAACTGGCGACCAAGGACCTGGGCAACCCGGCCCCGCAAGTGCGTGAAAGCGCCATCCGTGCCATCAGCGCCTTCCTGCCGCCGCCCGAGCGTGCAGCGCTGCTGTCGCCCTTGCTGAGCGATCCGGTGAAGGCCGTGCGCATCGCCGCTGCCCGCGACTTGCTCAGCGTGGCCCGCAACGGCCTGGGCAGCGCCCAGGGCAACTGGGAGGTTGCTATCGGCGAATACGAGGCTGTGCAAAAAAGCCTGGCCGAACGCGCCGAAGCCAACCTCAACCTGGCCATGTTGTACCAGGCCAGCGGCCGCGGTGGCGAAGTCGAAGGTTTGTTGCGCACATCACTGCAGCGCGACCCGAACTTCTACCCGGCGCTGGTGACCCTGGTGCAGTGGCTGGAAGCCAACGGCCGCAGTCAGGAAGCCCAGGCACTGATGGCGCTTAGCCTCAAGGCACATCCCGACGCTGCGCTGCTGCAACACACCCAGGGCTTGTCGCTGGTGCGTGCCGGCAAAGCCGAACAGGCCATGCCGTTCCTGCGCAAGGCCGCGCAACTGGAACCGCAGAGTGCGCAGTACGGCTACGTACTGGCCGTGGCCCTGCATGACAGTGGCAAGGTCGATGCCGCGTGCGAGGAGTTGGAAAGGCTGTTGAAAGTGCAGCCGGCCAACCGCAATGCCCGTTTGTCGTTGATCCAGTACTACCTGGATAACGGCCAGGAACCCAAGGCCCAGGTGCTGTTGCAGGGTTGGAAGAAGATGAACATGGGGGATCCGGCGCTGAAGTGATCGACGACTGATCCGAAGGCCCCTTCGCGGGCAAGCCCGCTCGTACAGGGGTTGTGCCCGCCTTGCAGGATCAGCCGCGCTCGCGGGGAATCAGGCTCTGCAACTGCTGGGCCAGGAAGTTCGCATCGAAGGCAAAGGTGTCCGGGTCTTTCAGGCCATTGGTCTTGCGCCACTGCCAGTTCGTGGACGGTGGCAGGCACACCAGCGAGACGCTGCCATAACGCGCCGCAGTAAACCCCATCACCGCCAGTGAAATCTGGCCGCCGACACCCATCACATCGGGCACGAACTCCACCGGCTTGCCGGCGATCAGGATGCTGAGCTTTTCCGTCTTGAAGGTGGATGTCTCCACCGGAACACTGGGCCCCGACGCGACATACGCCTCGCGGCTCACTTCCAGCAAATGGGGGGCCTTGACCGGCTCCAGCCACTGCTGGATCTGATCGAACAACTCATCAATGCGCCTCGCCCACTCGCTCGATTGCGCCTCGAACAACTGTTTCTTGTGCGCTTCGCTTTCTGCGTAGTGGCGAAGCATCTCGCCCAGTTGCTGTACATCGTCCATTGCGGTGTTCCTTTGATTGGAGCGGTGCTGCGGACATTGAGCATGGCAGATGCGTGCCACCGGCGTACGACTAAAAGCACGAGCGGTGGCATTTACCTCAGGACGTGCGATCAATCAGCCTTGGGCATGCGCCGCAGGCGCGCCATGCTCAAGGTATCGACGTAGGCGCCGTCGCGCACCGCATAGTCGCGAAACAGCCCTTCGTCTTCGAAGCCGAACTTGCGGTACAGGCCGATGGCGGCTGCGTTGTCGGCATACACGCTCAGCTCGACCCGCCGCAGGTTCATCCAGTTGTCCGCGATATCCAGCGCCGCCGCCAACAGTTTCGAGCCCACGCCCTTGCCCTGCCACGCGGGCGCAACGCCCATGCCGAAATTACCGACATGGCTTCGACGGATACGGGAAAATTGTTCCAGGGTGAGGCTGCCGATCACCGTCCCTTGGTGCAGGGCCACCAGTTGAATGACCCGCTCGTTGTCCGTCGCCATGCGTTTGTGCCAGGTCTCGGTGGACGGGAACGGCATTTGCAACGTTTGACGTGCGACAAGCGGGTCGCGGTAAAGCTCGGTAATGCCTGCAACGTGGGAATCGTTGAGGCGTTCCAGGGTGATGACGGCGTCGGTGGCGGTCATGGGGGATTCATCCTTGATGGCAGACAGGGTCTGCCTACTCTAACGCATCATTGATGGCAAAGCCCCTGTAGGAGCGAGCGCCTACAAAAACCACTCCCGTCGCTCTTCGAAGGTACTGAGGATCAACTCGACAATCGCCTGCACCTGCACCTCGCCCTCTGACTCGACATTCACCGCCATCCACACCTGGCGCTGCATCGACGGGCTGAACAGCCCCGGCAAGCCGATCAAGCCACGGTCGAAGTGGCGCATGTAGGCGGGCAACAGGCCGATGCAGGCGCTGCAACGGACCATCTCCAGCATCAGCTCATAGGAATGCGACTGCACGACGCCGGCCAGGCGCTGGTCGACCAGGTCGTTCCAGGGCCGAAAACTGTCGATTTGCCGATCGTGCTGCCATTGCACGAGCATGAAATCGGCGAGGTCATCGAGGCCCTCCGGGCGCGCGGCGACCCGCGAATAACGCTTGGCGATATGAGGCATGTAGTCGAGTCGCGCCAGGCAACGGGGCTCGCTGACGGCGAAACTCGGGCTCGGCAGCGGCGAGTCGGTACCCGCCAGCCACACCACGACATCGGCGCTGACGGCCTGCAGGGACAATTCGCTATCGAGGCTGATGATGTCCAGGCGAGCACTGGCATTGCGTCGCAGCAACGCCACCAGATCGCGACCGAGGATGTCGTGCAGGATGGTCTCGGCGACCGCAAGTCGCACCCGTGGCTGCTCGATCACCGGCAGCTCCCGTTCATGGGCCAGCGCTGTCAACTGCCTGTGCAGTTGCAGGCCGTCACGACTGAGCACCAGACCGTTCTCCGAAGGACCAAACAACGAACACTGCAACTGCTTTTCGAGCTGAGCCAAGTGCTTGCGCAACAGGGTTGCCTTGATATTGAGGCGCCGGGCGGCCTGCATGAAGCAGCCGCAACGGGCAGTAATGCTGAAGCACCGTGCCTGTTGCGGATCGATTTGCGCCGCACGGTTGCGCCAGGAAGGGGTTTTATCGAGAGAGGCGGGATATTGCGCTAAAAGCGGGTCGTCGCTGGTTTCCATGAATGACATCGATGACTCCCTGTCGATCTATCAGTGGGAGCTCCATTTTGAGCATCGTGCATGAACGACGTGTGACAGCGGTTCAGGCGCTGGGCGCCTGTCGAAAGCTCACGGCCAGGCGGTTCCAGCTGTTGATGGTGGTGACAGCGATGGTCAGGTCCACCAGTTCGCCTTCGCTGAATTCCCCTCGCGCCTGCTCGTAGACGTCGTCCGGCACATGGCTTTGCGAAAGCAGCGTCACCGCCTCGGTCCAGGCCAGGGCTGCCCTCTCGCGCGGGTTGAAGAAATTGCTGTCGCGCCAGACCATGATGCAATACAGGCGGCGGTCGGTTTCACCCAGACGCCGGGCATCCACCGAGTGCATGTCGGTGCAGAACGCACAGCCATTGAGCTGCGAGGCACGGATCTTGACCAGGTGCAGCAGCGACGGCTCGATGCTCAGGTGGATGGTCAGGGCTTCCATGGCGATCATCGCTTTCATCGCCTTGGGCGAGGCGCTGTAGTAATCCAGGCGGGGGTTCATGGCGCGACCTCGGGTAGCGACGGTGTGTCCTCAAGGTAGTCGTTGATAACGCTGCGTTACACATCCAATTATGCGAATTTTCCGTGGACCACCGGGCCGCAGACCAATTGGCGGTTTTTCCACCACGCAACTACTGCATGAACACCGGTTGAGGTTAATCTGGCCCGATGCACACGCGACTCAATTGCCCTGGAGCCTTGCCGGTATGGAACTACATGTCGTCATCAACGGCCGCAAGGACCTGGCGGGCCAGTTGTACAAGCAACTGCGCGGCGCTATCGAATCGGGCCGCCTGGCAGCCGGGACACAACTGCCGCCAAGTCGCCTGCTGGCCGAGCAACTGGGCATCTCGCGCAAGACCATTTCCGATACCTATGCGCAGTTGACCTATGAGAACTTTCTCACCGGGATGATCGGCAAAGGCACCTACGTCAACGCGCGGGCCTCCAAAGTTCAGCGCAAGCAGAGCCATAACGAGCTCGCCGGGTTCGAGGTGATCGAATCATGGCGCAAGCTGCCGGTGTTCCTGCGTCACCCGACGCTCGAAGGCTCGCTGCGTTACGACTTCATTGGCGGCGCCACCAGCAAGGGCCAGTTTCCCCAGGACGACTGGCGGCGCTGCACCTCCCATGCGTTGCGCCAGATTGCCGGGTCCAAGGGTTTCTACAGCCTGCCCGAAGGCCTGCCTGCGCTGCGCAATGCCATCGCGCAGCACATCGCTTTTTCTCGCGGGGTCAATTGCCAGGATGAGGACGTGGTGGTGTGCAATGGCGCACAACAGGCGCTGGACCTGATTTCCCGAGTATTGACGCGCCCGGGCAGCATCGTGGCCATGGAAGACCCCGGGTATCCGCCGGCACGCCTGCTGTTCGGCACTCACGGCGCCACGGTGATTGGCGTGCCGGTGGACGCCGAGGGCATTGTGGTGGACAAGATCCCTCTCGGCACGCGGCTGATCTACGTCACCCCCTCGCACCAATTCCCCTTGGGCATGCCCATGAGCCAGGAGCGACGAGTCGCATTGCTGGCCAAGGCCCATGAACTGGGCGCGATCATCATCGAGGACGACTACGACAGCGAGTTCCGCTACGAAGGCCGCCCCACAGACTCGCTGCAAAGCATGGATGATCGCGGGATCGTCGCCTACGTCGGGACCTTCTCGAAAACCCTGCTGCCGGAGCTGCGCCTGGGTTACGCGATCCTGCCGCCCGCCATCCTCGAGGCGGTGGTGCGCGCCAAACAACTGACCGACCTGCATACCTCCACCTTGCCCCAGTGGGCGCTGGCCAAATTCATCGCTGAAGGCTGCCTGCTCAAGCACATCCGTCGTTGCCATACGATCTACGCGGGCCGGCGTGAGCGGATCCTGGCGCGCATGGCCGGTGATCTCTCGCCCTGGCTTGAGGCAGTGCCAACCACCGCGGGTTTTCACATGGTGGTGCTGTGCAGGGTACCGATCGATGTGGCGCTGGTGATCGAACTGGCGAAAAAGGTTGAAGTCGGGCTCTATGCCATCGACAGCTTTTTCTACCAGCAAGCGCCCCAGGACGGGTTTTTCTTGGGGTTTGGCGCCATCGAGACCCTGGACATCGACATCGCCCTGGATCGTTTTCGGGACATTCTGCAGCAGGTTGCCTGACGCATTGGTCTGCGCCTTTATTCAGCGATTGGCTATTGGTGGTCCGGGGGAGCAGGCCTATCCTGCATAGGCGTTATCCCTCAATGAGCAGGATACGTCCGGCCTGATTCAGGAGTGAGTGCCAATGTCCTACAACGTAATCAATACCGTAAAGGTTCAGGCCGTCGCCGGCCGCTCGGATGAACTGGGTCAGCAATTGCAAAAGATTGTCGACACCCTGCGCGAACTACCGGGCTGTGAATCCTATATGGTCGACCGCTGCCCTGAGGACAGTAATCGCTGGACTGTCAGCGCCCACTGGCAATCGGAAACGGCCATGCAATCACACTTCAACAGTCCCCAGGTGCAAGGCTTCATCGACCTGATCGATTGCCAACTGGCCAATGCCGTCGACTTCAACAGCTTTCCGATCAGATAAGACCCGATTAAAGATCGCAGCCCTTGGCCGCGCTTGCAGAGTATGGGTACCTCTGCAAACGTTGTCGGGGACTGCGATCTTTTTCGTTCCGCGCCGCATATTGGTCCCCTCGCCTTCGCGAAAATTGGCTGTTTGTTTGCCCCCCCTGACGCAATAGATTGGTCCCTGACAACTCACCCCTGCAGGTTAATGAACCATGAACGTCTTGCGTTTCTGTGCCGCTCCCCTTGCTGCCCTCGCCCTGATCCTGTCCTCTTCGGCCTTCGCCCATGAAGCCGGCGACCCTTCGGAAAAAGTCACGGTATTGCAGGACCAGATGCTGAAAAACGTACCGGGCAAGAAGGCGCTGATGATCGAGGTCGACTATGAGCCCGGCCAATCATCCATCGCCCACAAACACGACGGTACCGCCATGGCGTACGTCCTCTCGGGGTCCATTGTTTCTCAGGTAAAGGGCGAGAAAGCGGTGACCTACAAGGCCGGCGAATACTGGTACGAAGCCGCCGGCTCCGAACACCTGGTGTCGAAAAACGCCAGCGCGACCGAGCCTGCAAAATTGCTGGTATTCATGGTGTTGTCGCCGGACGAAAAAGTACTTGTACCCTTGAAAAACTGATCGCTGAACGAACAGCCATAACTATAAATCCCGAATCAGACGATTCGGGACTTTTTATTTCTCCCGGCAATTAACCAACGCTCTTTAAATCAAACAAAACTATCCACCCGTTGATTAGGGCTGTTTGATTATTCCACGACCGGTTTAGTCTGGAGACAGCGCCGGTTATTGCCCGGCCATTAACTTTCCGACTTTGATATTGTTTCACCGGAGAAACACCATGAAACTTGTACTGGTCAGTACGTTGACGATGGCAGCGCTATTAGCCGGCTGCTCGATTCCCACTGCTCCGTCCGCGGTTTCATCGCTGGACGGTATCTTCACCGAACCGGTGGGTCGCAGCAGTACAACCCTTATTCCCAACGGTAACCATGTTTCCCTGGGCGT
This sequence comes from Pseudomonas serbica, assembly GCF_028823535.1. Taxonomy (GTDB): domain Bacteria; phylum Pseudomonadota; class Gammaproteobacteria; order Pseudomonadales; family Pseudomonadaceae; genus Aquipseudomonas; species Aquipseudomonas serbica. The sequence continues at coordinate 107,646 of NZ_JAQIYM010000012.1, forward strand.
GGTGTACAGCCGCAACACCCAGGAAAATCGCGCCTATCTGCAGGACTACCAAGCCAATGCCGGCACCGGTTTCGGCCAGAGCCTGCTGGTTCAACCGATCCACGACGCCTATGTCGCCACGTCCAAGCCTGATCTGGCCGTGGACTGGGTCAAGGCCTCGCTGCAACGCCAGTTCGGTTCGGTCACGGTTTACCCGGACATGCAGAGCCTCAGGGCGGCGCAACCGGACGTGGTCGCCATCGTCGACAGCCGCAGCCAGTTGATCACCTCGCGCAGTTCGGACGTCGAGGCTCATGTCAGTGCCGACTTCTATGATCGCAACTTCAACTACATTGGCACTGCAAAAGGTCATGACGCCGTAGCACTGAGCCCGGTGTGGGCAGACTTTAAACGCAGTGAAGAGATCGTCGCCGATATTAACGAACAGCAGAATGTGCAAGTAAGGGCACTGCAGAAGTTTGACCAGTCGCTCAGTAATTTATTGACCAGGCCGACAGATAAAGTGTCGATGATTGATAGTAAACAAGGTCATAAGTTGTATTGAAAGATAGGCCCCCGGGTGGCGCTCCAACGAAGGGGCCGGAATTGACGCTATAAAAACCCAGGCCAAAAAAAGCCCCGCATCTCTCAATGCGGGGCTTTTTCATTCAACGGCTGATCAGGCCGCCGGTTCCAGCTCTGCGCTGGCAGTTGCAGGGGCTGTCACCACCGCTTGCCCGCTCAACGCCAGGTCCAGCAGTTCACGGTTGGCCACTGCGTACATGGCGTAGTCCGTGCCGCTGGCGGCACGGATTTCCACCAGCATGGCGCGCCAGCGTTCGATCATGCTGCCGTGCTGCGCCATCCACAGCGACAGGCGTGTTTCCACGTCCTGGGTGCCGTCGCCCTGTTGCAGGACCGAGATGGTGATCGCACGTTGCTGCCAGTCGACGTCATCGCGGAACGCTTCACGGGCCAGGGCCTGCCAGTTGTTTTCAACCGGCAGGGCACTGATCTGTTGCAGGTACCAGGTGATATCCAGCGCGCTACCCACCGCGAAGTAGGCCTTGGCCACGTCCGCAGGGTTCTGGCCGGTCACGTCGGAGGCCTCGATAATCGGCAGCAGGGTGTACAGGTGCGAGGTGCCCGCAACCATACGCGCCAGCAACTCCGGCACACCGGCCTGGACGTACGCCTGATAGCGCGATTGCCAGTTTTCGCGGATCTCGCCACTGAGCAGTTCGTCGAGCTTGAGACCCAGCTCCTTCAGGTGCGGACCGAAGTGCGCGACGTCACGGGCAGCGTTCTGCTCGTTGCGACGGGCACGCAGGAACCAGCGCGTAGCGCGACGGCCCAGGCGCATCAGCTCGTCCATCAGCTCCAGTTGCACGTCGGCGGAAACCTGGTAGTCCAGGGCTTCGATCTGACGGAACCAGTGCGGGAGGTGGAAAATGTCACGCACGATCACATAGGCGCCGGCGACATTCGCCGGGCTCATGCCGGTCGACTCCTTGAGTCGCTGAACGAAGGTGATGCCCATGTGGTTGACCAGGTCGTTGGCGATCTGGGTGCTAACGATTTCGCGCTTCAGACGGTGACGACGCATGGCTGCGGAGAACTTGCTTACCAGCGTTGGCGGGAAAGCGGTTTCCATGTCGCGGGTCAGGTAGTCGTCGTCCGGCACCAGGGAACCCAGCAGCTGCTCCTTGAGGTCGATCTTGCTGTAGGAGATCAGCACCGACAGCTCGGCACGGGTCAGGCCATGGCCTTCGGCGATGCGCTCGTTGAGCGCTTCTTCGTTGGGCAGGAACTCGATGGCGCGATCCAGCTTGCCGCGACCTTCCAGATCGTTCATCAGGCGCTTGTATTCGGCAATCCGTGGCAAGGCGCGACGGGCTGCCAGGGACAGGGCCTGGGTCTGCTTGTAGTTGTTGCCCAGTACCAGGCCACCGACTTCGTCGGTCATGCTCGCCAGCAACTGGTTACGTTGCTTGTCGGTCATGTCGCCAGCCTGAACCACTTCGTTCAGCAGGATCTTGATGTTCACTTCGTGGTCGGAGCAGTCCACACCACCGGCGTTGTCGATGAAGTCGGTGTTGGAACCGCCGCCATTGAGGCCAAACTCCACGCGACCCAGTTGGGTCATGCCGAGGTTACCGCCCTCGCCCACCACTTTGCAGCGCAGCTCGTTGCCGTTCACGCGCAGTGCATCGTTGGCCTTGTCACCCACATCGGCGTGGCTTTCGCTGCTGGCCTTGACGTAGGTACCGATACCGCCGTTCCACAACAGGTCCACTGGTGCCTTGAGCAAGGCATTGAGCAGTTCGGTCGGGGTCAGCTTGTCGGCCTGGATGTCGAAACGCTCCTGCATCTGCGGGGAAATCGCGATGCTCTTGGCGCTACGGGAGAAGATACCGCCGCCTTCGGACATGATGCTGGTGTCGTAATCCGACCAGGCCGAACGTGGCAGGTCGAACAGGCGCTGACGCTCGGCGAAGCTGGTCGCCGGGTTCGGGTTCGGGTCGATGAAGATGTGCAGGTGGTTGAACGCTGCGACCAGTTGCAGCTTGTCGGACATCAGCAAGCCGTTACCGAACACGTCACCGGCCATGTCGCCGACGCCCACTACAGTGATGCTGTCTTCCTGGACATTGATGCCGCGCTCGCGGAAGTGGCGTTGTACGCCAACCCACGCGCCCTTGGCGGTGATGCCCATTTTCTTGTGGTCGTAACCGGCCGAACCACCGGACGCGAACGCGTCACCCAGCCAGAAGCCGTAGTCGATGGCGATGCCGTTGGCGATGTCGGAGAAGGTCGCGGTGCCCTTGTCCGCGGCAACCACCAGGTACGGGTCATCGTCGTCATGACGCACGACATTGGCCGGCGGCACCAGGGCGCCGTCTTTCAGGTTGTCGGTGATGTCCAACAGGCCCGAAATGAAGATGCGGTAGCAGGCGATGCCCTCGGCCGCGATCTCGTCACGGCTGCCGCCCAGTGGCAGGCGACGCGGCAGGAAGCCGCCCTTGGCACCCACCGGCACGATCACCGAGTTCTTCACTTGCTGGGCTTTTACCAGGCCCAGGACTTCGGTACGGAAGTCTTCTTCACGGTCGGACCAGCGCAGGCCGCCACGGGCAACGTTGCCGAAGCGCAGGTGCACGCCTTCGACGCGTGGCGAGTAGACGAAAATCTCGAACTTCGGCACCGGCTTGGGCAGCTCGGGGATCAAGTGTGGATTGAACTTGAAGCTGAAGTACGACTTGTTTTGGCCGTTGGCGTCGGTCTGGTAGAAGTTGGTCCGCAGGGTGGCCTTGATCAGGTCCAGGTAGCGACGCAGGATGCGGTCTTCGTTCAGTACCTGCACATCGTCCAGTGCGGTCAGGATCGCATGCTCCAGACGTTGCTCGAGGTCGTCGCTGCTCAGCTTGCGTGCCAGGTAGAAGCGGGTCTTGAACAACCGGGTCAGCTCGCGAGCGATGTCGGTGTGGTTGTTCAGGGTGCTGGCGATGTAGCCGAGGTCGAAGCCCAGGCGGATCTGCTTGAGGTAACGGGCGTAGGCACGCAGCAGCGCCACGTCACGCCATGGCAGGCCGGCGGTCAGTACCAGGCGGTTGAACGCATCATTCTCGGCATCGCCGCGCACGATGTGGACGAACGCGTCCTGCAGCGTGTCGTTGAGTTGCTGGATGTCGAGGTCCAGGCCTTCGGCGGCGGTGAAGGCGAAATCGTGGATCCAGAACTCGCGGCCATTGGTGTGGCGCAGGCGGTACGGGAATTCGCCCAGCACGCGCAGGCCGAGGTTTTCCAGGATCGGCAGGACGTCGGACAGGGCCAACGGGGTATCGGCGTGGTACAGCTTGCAATGCAGCTCACGCTGACCGACCTGGCCCAGCGGCTGATAGAAGCTCATCACCAGCGGGTTCTTGTCGTTGAGGCTCAGCAGGTGCTGCATGTCGACCACAGCCGAATGCGCGGCGAAACGCTCGCGGTAACCGGCCGGGAAGCCTTTCGGGAAGTCGGCCAGCACGTTGGTGCCCTGGGCTTCGCCGAAGCTTTCGACGGTCAGCGCCGAGTAATCGTCCTGCCAGCTGCGGCAGGCCTGGATCACTTCGTTTTCCAGTTGCTGCGGGTCGATGTCGATGCGGTTTTTCGGGTCGACGCGCAGGATCAGTTGCACACGGGCCAGCACGGACTCGGAGAAGAAGGTCCAGAACTCGCAGTCCGAGGCTTTCAGGCGATCCATCAGCACTTGCTGGATCTTCTGCCGTACTTCGGTGGAGTAGATATCACGCGGCACGTAGGCCAGGCAGTAGCAGAAACGACCGTATGGGTCCTTGCGCAGGAACACGCGGATCTTGTTGCGTTCCTGGATCTGCACGATCGACATCACGGTGCTGAACAGCTCGTCCACCGGGGTCTGGAACAGATCGTCGCGCGGCAGTACTTCGAGCACCTGGGCCAGTTCCTTGCCCAGGTGAGCCTTGGCCTGGAAGCCCGAACGGCGTTCGATTTCCGCGACCTTGCGGCGGATGTACGGGATGACCCGCACGCTCTCGCCATACACCGAGGAGGTGTACAGGCCCATGAAGCGGCATTCCTTGATGACCTTGCCGTCGGCATCGATTTCGCGAATCGACACGTAGTCCGGGTAGGCCGGACGGTGCACACGGCTTGGGTGCGCCGCCTTGGCGAACGACAGCAGGGTCGGTTCGCGCAGGTAATTCACGGCGTAGTCTTCGATGCGCAGGTCATCGTAGCTCAGGCCGGCGCGCAGCAGTTTGGTCAGGCCGAGGAAGGAGTCCTTGTCATAGACGATGTGGCCGCCATCGGCTTCATCGCTGACCACGAACTCTTCGTAGCCGAGGAAGGTGAAGTGGTTGCCCACCAGCCATTCCAGGAAACTCTTGATTTCGCTCTTTTCGTCGGCATCGACGGCGAACCGGCTGTTGTCCAGGTTGGTGAGGATTTCCTGGACCTTGGCTTTCATGGGCTCGAAATCGCCCACCGCCACGCGCACTTCAGCGAGCACTTGCTCCAGCTCTTTGGCCAGCACGTTCAGTTCGGCGTTGTTGGCGCAACGGTCGATTTCCAGGTACATCAACGACTCTTGCAGCACGTCGTCGCCCTGGGTGCCTTTGGGCAGGATTTCCAGCAGCTCGCCCTTGCTGCCACGGCGTACGCTCAGCACCGTGGTTTGCAGGGTGTGAATGCTGTAGCCGCGACGGTTCAGCTCGGTACGCACCGAGTCCACCAGGAACGGCAGGTCGTGGTGCAAGACTTCGACCGCGGTGTGGGTCGACTGCCAGCCGTGACGTTCGTAATCGGGGTTGTAGACGCGCACTTGTGGTTGCGCGTGATCGAAGCGCTCAAGCAGGCGCCACGCAGAAAGAGTACAGCCAGCGAGGTCAGACAACCGACGTTGGGTCAGTTCATCCAGGGAAATGATGCCGAAGAATTGTTCAGCGAACAGCGCCACTTGTGGCAGTGCCTGTTCACTGATGTGCTGCGCCAGTGCCGCTTGCAGTTGGTGCTGGAAGTCGGCTTTGCTGGCTGCGGTGAAGAACGCCATCTGTGGTACTCCGCTTGGGCTTGTTATTGATGAAAGCGTCGCGTGCAAAACCCCTTTCAGGGGCTACCCGTCACCCTGCTCCTGATTCTCGGGCAGAGGAAACAGGGTGACAGGTGGGTGAAGCTAAACGAGACACTCGGGTCACATTCACCTTCCGTGAATGGGCATCTGCAAAAGCGACTGGGCTGCGTGCAGCGCAATGCCTTTACGGGTGCTCATCCGTTGCGCAGCTTAACGAGTGCGGCAAGGCCCATGCTTGCGGTGCTGCGACATATTCGGTCAACGGTACGCTGCTGTGCAGGCGCGCATTGATCAACACTAGCAGCCGAAGAAGATTTCGGGGCTGATTGCACGGTTTTTGCGGGACATCCGTACCAAAACCAAGGGTCGGGACGCGTCTGCCCCGCCCCAACCAAAAATTGACAGCGTCCATGATTGCTGGGCCGAGCATGGACGCTATGGGGGCTGTTTGTAGAAACCGCGACCGATTCAGTCGATCAAGTCTTCAATCGCCTGAAATTTGCTCACTGTCGCGCAGTCGTAACAGAGCATTTGAACCGTCATCCTGTCCATGCTCGCATCGACGTTGGTTGAGTCACACTCGCGGCAGAACAGCTGCAGGTGCCCGGCCAGGTCCGCCCCGCAGGCATTGCCGGAGAAAAACCGCGGCACCAGCTCGTCACGCCAGTAGAGGCCCGGAGACTTGGAGAAACCGGCTCCGCTGTCCTTGAGCACCACGTCGTACAGGATTCGGTGTAAGGCCGACTGCGGCACCCGCGAATCGCGATAGGCGGTTTTGCGCCAGTTTCGCGCCTTGGCATCCTGCGCCGTGCCCAACATGCTGCCGGGGATGGTGTTGCAGGCGTGGTTGCGCCCTTTTGAATTGCCGGTGGCGTAAAAATGCGCGGCATTCTTCACCGCCAACCGGGCAAAGTAGTAGATATGGCTTACCGAGAAGTCCTGCAGAAGCTGGCCGACGACGGTTTGGGCGCGCCCCTGGGCACTGAACACGAAACTCACTTCACTGGCCAACACCTGGATGTACTGAATAGATTCGTCCCGGGCCAGGCTCAACATCAACGCGTACAGTTCGCTTTTCCAGGCGGGCAAAACATTGCCGGACAGCTCTTGATACAAAGCCCGGTACAGTGCGTCGCGAGTGCTGCGTATGCCGGGCTCAAGCGCGATATTGGGTAGCCAGCGCACGGAAGAAAAGTCTTTGATCAAGTAGCCGGACGCTCGATCGAAGGCCTTGATGTCGCCCTCCAGATCGACCTCCAACGCGCCGCTCTCGTACAGGTTCCTCACCAGCGCTTCACTGGCCTCGTCAGTGGGTGCCAGTGGTTCGCTCCTGAGCCCGGTGGCGAGCGAGGCAATGCGCTCGACGCCGTCAACCTGGCCATCGTCCAGCAAGGCGAGCAGAGCCAGTTTCTGTACGAAGCCCAGCGCTGCAAAAGGCACCGACGGACGTGGTATGGCGTAGCGTTTGGCCAGCTCGAGACGATCGCGCTGCGCCTGGTCGGCGATTTCCTGCTGGCGCAGCTTGTAGCACTCATGGCAGGTACAGCGCTTCATTCGCCCCTGCTGGCCGGGCTCATGGTGATAGTGCTCGCAACCTACGCACTTGAAAGGCTTACGAATTGAAACTGGGGTGCCCTTTGCGTGCCGACGCACCCACATGGGCAGGTCGCAGTAGGGGCAGGTCAGGTCCTTGCTGATGATGGGGGGCAATATTTTCAACAAACTGCGGACTTCAGGCGCAATGTTGAACTCGATCTTCAGGTCGGCACTTTTTTCACCGTCCAGGTAGCGCTGATACAGATGCTCGATTTGTTCCCCGGACAGGTGCTTGATCTCATCCGCCCGTTCGAAATACTGACTCATCGAAAGAGGTCCTTTTTTCGTGATTGACTGCGCACTCCTTTGCGTCTGGGCGTTCACGCTAAGGGATTGAAATGGGCCAATACAAGTAAAAAACCTGCGTCCGGACGTTATTTTTAGCCCTCACAAACCTCCTGCAAGGGCAAAGGAAATTTCCTATGGGAAGGGAGGAAAAGTCTGTGAGAAACACCTTTCACCATTCACAGAGTCAAACTTCAAATGCTTTTCCATACATCAGGTCAATAATGAAAATCGGTCTTTTTCCGCCGCTCCAGCAACCTGAGGCAGCACAAATGTCTGCGGACTGGCAGAATTGCTTTTTCGTAACGTTCATCACGCTCGCCGAGCCAGGAATTCCCCATGCAAATGACCACCGCCCTCTTGATCGTCAACCCTTGCGATGAAGAAGAAGACGACATGGCGATGCTGTGCTGCCATAGCGAAAAGGGTGAGATGTTCCTCATGAGCCGGTACCCGGATGAGGATGAGCTGGAAATCACCCTCGATGGCGAGCCTTCGACCCTCGATGGCGTGAAGGTGACCCTCAGCCCTACCCTGCTGAAGATCGAAATCGCCGCGGCGGATGCCGATGCGTTGAATGGGGATGATGTGCTGGAGATTACCTTCAACCCGGACATGGTGGATCTGGCGGAAGTCCAGGAAACCCTGAAGAACATTCTTGACGGTACCGGGACGTTCGTCAGCCAGATTTGAGGGTGCCTGTACCGGCCCTATCGCTGGCAAGCCAGCTCCTGCAGTAGATCGCGTTCGGTCGCGAGAGATGGGTTGGCTTTCGGACTGCACAGATTGCTTGCACACCACCAATAGCTGTAGGAGCTGGCTTGCCAGCGATGAGGCCCTGACAGTTATCCCAAGAGCATCGCCCTGCGAAAATCCCGCAAATCCCCACCATTTCCCGCACTTTGCACAAAATGCCGTTAGTCGCCGCCCCCCGCGATGGATTAAAGTAACGCCCCCAGCCCTGGCGTATTTCCGAACGTCCTCGGCCACCCTTTTGCAGGAACAGTCATCGATGGAACATCGTGAAGCGCTGCTAGCGCTGCGAACCTTTCTTTCAACGCAGATTCTCGGCCAGGAAAAACTCATCGAGCGCTTGCTCATCGCCCTGCTTGCCGACGGCCACATGCTGGTCGAGGGCGCTCCTGGCCTGGCCAAGACCAAGGCCATCAAGGAATTGGCAGAAGGCATCGAAGCACAGTTCCATCGCATCCAGTTCACCCCCGACCTGTTGCCTGCCGATATCACCGGTACCGAGATCTATCGCCCGGAAACCGGCAGCTTCGTGTTCCAGCAAGGCCCGATCTTCCATAACCTGGTGCTGGCGGACGAAATCAACCGCGCCCCGGCCAAGGTTCAATCGGCATTGCTCGAAGCCATGGCCGAGCGCCAGGTCAGTGTCGGGCGCAGTACCTATGAACTGTCGCCGCTGTTCCTGGTAATGGCCACGCAGAACCCCATCGAGCAGGAAGGCACCTACCCGCTGCCGGAAGCCCAGCTCGACCGCTTCCTGATGCACGTGAAAATTGGCTTCCCCGATGCCGCCGTCGAACGGCGGATCCTGCAGCAAGCCCGCGGTGAAGCCCTCAATGGCGAAACCAAGCCTGAACGCCGGGTCAGCCAGCAGGCGATCTTCGCCGCGCGCAAGGAAATCCTCGGCCTGTACATGGCCGATGCCGTGGAGGAATACCTGGTGCAACTGGTCATGGCCACCCGCACCCCGGGCAAGTTCGACCCGGAAATGGCCGAGTGGATTGCCTACGGCGCCAGTCCCCGTGGCTCGATCGCCCTCGATCGCTGCGCCCGGGCCCACGCCTGGCTGGCCGGGCGCGACTTTGTCAGCCCCGAGGACATCCAGGCGGTACTGTTCGACGTGTTGCGCCACCGCATCATCCTGTCCTTTGAAGCCGAGGCTGCCGGGATCGACCAGGACCGGGTGGTCCAGCGCATTCTCGACGTCGTTGCTGTCGCTTGAGCCCGATGAACGCGCTCCTGCCGCCCCAACCGGGCATCCGCGTCACGCTCGCCGAGCTGATCGAGATGCGTCACCGCGTGCGCGAAGTGCAGCTGTTTTCCACGCCGAGCCAGCGCAGCCCGCTGATCGGCCTGCACCATTCCAAGCTGCGCGGCCGTGGGGTGGATTTCGACCAGGTGCGGGTCTACCAGGCCGGCGACGATGTGCGCACCATCGACTGGCGCGTGACCGCGCGTACCCAGGAACCCCACACCAAGCTGTTTCACGAAGAACGTGAGCGGCCAATTTTCATCATGGTCGAGCAGAGCCGTCGTCTGTTTTTCGGCTCGGGCCTGATGTTCAAGTCGGTGCTCGCCGCCCAGGCCGCGAGCCTGATCGGCTGGGCCGCGCTGGGGCATAACGACCGGGTCGGCGGCCTGGTGTTCGGCGACAACGAGCATTACGAAATCAAGCCGAGGCGCAGCAAACAAAGCCTGCTGCAATTGCTCAACCGCCTGGTGCGGGTCAACCAGTCGCTGCACACCGAAAGCGAGCCTGATCGCGATGCGTTCGGCATTGCCTTGCGTCGCGCGCGGGAGGTATTGCGGCCCGGCAGCCTGGCGATCGTGATCTGCGACGAGCGTGCCTTGTCCGAAAGCGCCGAACAACAGCTGAGCCTGTTGTCGCGCCATTGCGACCTGTTGTTGCTGCCGCTGTCCGACCCTTTGGATCACGCCCTGCCCGCCGCTGGCCTGTTGCGCTTCGCCGAGCGTGGCGCGCAACTGGAACTCGACACCCTCAATTTCGACCTGCGCCAGGCGTACCGCGCCCAGGCCGAAACACGCATCGCCCGCTGGGAGTTGCTGGCGCAAAAGCTGCGGGTGTTGCTGATGCCGCTGAGCACGCAAAGTGAAATGGTCGAGCAGCTGCGCGAGTACCTCAACCCACAGAAACCGGGGAAAGGTCGATGAGCGGTCTCGAGCAACTGCAACCCCTGATTACCCCGCCCCCGGTGGATTTCTGGCCGCCGGCGCCGGGTTGGTGGTTGCTGCTGTTGTTGCTGCCGGCCATCGGCTTTGGCCTATGGAAGCTGCGGCACCTGTTTGCCCGCAAACAACCGGTCGCCCCTGTCGAACAACCGCTGGACCCGGTGCGTGTGGCCGCGCTGGCGGAACTGGCGCGCCTGCCCAAGCCTTACGATGGCGCGCCCGCCGGTGCCTGGCTGCAGCAGCTCAATGGCCTGCTTAAGCGACTGTGCCGCAACCATTACCCCTACAGCCAGAGCCATACCCTCAATGGCCGCAAATGGCTGGCCTTTCTCGACAACCGTTGCCCCGCCGCCGGCCTGACCCGCTGGATGGTGCTGGTCGAAGGCGCCTACAAGCCCGAATGCAAGCTCGACGACAAGGCCATCGCCGGCCTGACCCAGGCGGTCGATACATGGATTCGCAAACATGTTTGAGTTCGCCTGGCCGTGGATCTTCGCCCTGCTGCCGCTGCCCTGGCTGATGCGTATGCTGTTGCCGGTGGCCGACAGTGGCGAACCGGCACTCAAGGTCAGTTTCCTCGCAGACCTCGAAGGCCTGGCCAAGCGCCGCGCCCGGGCCAACTTGCCGGCCTGGCGCCAACAGGCGCCGTTCCTGCTGCTCTGGCTGCTGTTGTTGAGCGCCGCCGCGCGCCCGCAATGGCTCGGTGAGCCGCTGCCGATTGCCGCCAGTGGCCGCGATCTGCTGGTGGCGGTGGACGTGTCCGGCTCGATGGACTTTCCCGATATGCAGTGGCAGGACGATGACGTCAGCCGCCTCACCCTGGTTCAGCATTTGCTTGGCGACTTCCTCGAAAGTCGCGACGGCGACCGAGTTGGGCTGATCCTGTTCGGCAGCCGGGCCTACGTGCAGGCGCCCCTGACGTTCGACCGCCATACCGTGCGCGTCTGGCTCGACGAAGCGCGAATCGGCATCGCCGGCAAGAACACGGCCATCGGTGACGCCATCGGGCTGGCCCTCAAGCGCCTGCGGCAACGCCCGGCGCAAAGTCGCGTGCTGATCCTGGTCACCGATGGCGCCAACAACGGTGGCGAAATCGATCCGCTTACCGCCGCGCGCCTGGCAGCCAAGGAAGGGGTGAAAATCTACCCGATCGGCATCGGCGCCGACCCGGAACAAAGCGGCACCCCGGGGTTCCTGGGGATCAATCCGAGCCTGGATCTGGACGAACCCACCCTGAAGGCGATCGCCGACGCCACCGGCGGCCAGTACTTTCGCGCTCGCGATGGCCAGGAACTGCAATCGATCAAGGACACCCTCGACCAACTGGAGCCTGTGACCCAGCAACCGACCCAGGCCCGTCCGGCCAAGGCGTTGTATCACTGGCCGCTGGCGCTGGCGTTGTGGCTGAGCATGCTGCTGGTGGTGCGCGAGCTGTGGCCGGATAACCCGCTGCAACGAATTTTCAACAAGGACCTGTTCTTGCAATCGCCATTGCCTGACTGGCGCCAGCGCCTCAAACGCCTGCGCCTGCGGAGGCGCCGATGAGCGCCTTCTGGCCGTATTTTTTCCGCCCGTGGTGGCTGCTGTCGCTGCCGCTGCTAGGCTGGTTGCTTTGGCAACTGTGGCATCGGCAGAAGCGCGCCGGGCGCTGGCAGATGATCCTGCCACCGGCGTTTCACGCCGCATTGCTCAGTGGCGGCAGTGGGCGCGAAAGCAAATTGCCGTGGGTGGCCCTGGGCGCGGCCTGGTTCATCGCCGTGGTCGCCTTGGTGGGACCGAGCTTTGCCCGCGTCGAACAGATCAGCCAGAAACCCGCCGATCCGCTGGTGGTGATCCTTGAGCTGACCCCGCAAATGCTCGCCACCGACGTTCAGCCGAACCGCCTTGAACAGGCCCGGCGCAAACTCTTCGACCTGCTGCAAAGCCGCAACGACGCGCAGACTGCAATCGTCGTCTACGCCGGCAGCGCCCACACCCTGGTGCCGCTATCGGACGACCTGTCCACCAGCCGCAACCTGCTCGATGCACTCAAGCCGTCGTTGATGCCCGAAGTCGGCCAGCGTGCCGACCTGGCGGTGGTCAAGGCCCTGGCCTTGCTGGAACAGGCCGCACTGGGCGATGGCCGGATCCTGTTGATCGGCTCCTCGTTGAGTGAGCCGGAGCGCCTGGGCATCAGCCGCGCCTTGAGCGGCAAGTCGACGCAATTTCTGATGCTCGGTATCGGCACCGCCGAAGGCGCCCCCATCACCCAGGAAGATGGCAGTTTCCTCAAGGACGAACAGGGGGCAATTCTGGTGTCCCGGCTGGATGAACCCGGCTTGAAGTCCTTCGTCAACGATCTGGACGGACACTACCGCCACGCGCGCCTGAGCGACGCCGATCTGCGCGCCCTCGGCCTGCTCGACGGTCCGCGCAACCTGCGCAACGACGGCCAGACCCTGCGCCTCGACACTTGGGCCGACCAGGGCTATTGGCTGCTGTTGCCGCTGTTGTTGCTGGCCGCCTGCGCCGGTCGTCGCGGCTGGTTGTTCTGCCTGCCGCTGTTGTTGATGCTGCCGCAACCGAGCCATGCCTTCGACTTCCAGGACCTGTGGCTACGCCCCGACCAGCAGGGCCTGCAATTACTCAAGCAGAAACGCCCGGCCGAGGCCGCCCGGCACTTCGAAGATCACCGGTGGCAAGGCGTGGCCCTCTACGAAGCCGGCGACTACAGCGGCGCCGCCCAGCGGTTCGCCGAGGGCAACGACGCCCATGCCCACTACAATCGTGGCAACGCCCTGGCCAAGAGCGGCGAACTGGAGGCAGCAGTGGATGCCTATGAGCAGGCCCTCGAACGGCAACCGGATCTGCGTCCGGCACTGACCAACAAGGCCTTGGTGGAAAGCCTGCTCAAGCAGAAGGCCAGCCCGCCCGCGCCGGAGAAAGCCGCCGAGGAGGCGAGCAGCGATTCGGAGCAGCCATCACCACCGAGTGCCGCTGCGCAGCCGTCGACATCCGCAGAACCCGAAGCCGCTGGCGAACAGACGCAAGCCGCCACCGAGCCACCCGCCACGACACCGCCTCGTCCCGGCACCAACGAGGTCCCGGGCAGCGAACTGGGCGACGAACAGCACACCATTGCCCCCATGCCCCCGGCCAGTGCCAGTCTCGACGCCGAGCAGCAACAGGCGCTGGAGCAATGGCTAAGGCAGATCCCGGATGATCCGGGTGAATTGCTCAGACGCAAATTCTGGTACGAACAGCAACAACATCAGGATCAGGGAAAAACTCGATGACCCGCTTCACCGCCTTCCTGCTTGCCCCGCTGCCCGCCTTGCTACTTTGTGCCGCCCAGGCCCAGGCAGCCGAGCTGGTCGCCAGTGTCGACCGGGCTCGCCTGAACTCCGGCGAGACGATCGAACTGACCCTGGAATCGAACGATGTGACTCAATTCGGCAAGCCGGACCTGACGCCACTGGAGCCACTGTTCGAAGTGCGTGGCACCCGCCAGGTCAACCAGTTGAACACGCTCAATGGCGACAACCAGGCCACGACCCGCTGGATCGTCACGCTGCTGCCATTGCACAACGGCACCGTGGAAATCCCCCCGCTCAAGCTGGGCGACGTCCAGAGCCAGCCGATCACCGTGCAGGTGGTCGAAAGCGACACCCAGGCCAGCCCTGTCAAGCAGGCACCGGTGTTCATCGAAGCCAGCCTCGATCAAACCAGTGTGTATGTGCAGGCCCAGGCGATCCTGACCTTGCGCATCTACCATTCGGTGTCGCTGTACGACGACAGCAGCCTGCCGCCCTTGCAGATTCCCGACGCCCGCATCGAACAGCTGGGCGAGTCACGCACCTACGAGAAAGACATCAACGGCATACGCCACGGTGTCATCGAAATGCGCTACGCGATCTACCCGCAACACAGCGGTGAATTGATCATTCCAGGGCAAATATTCAATGCCGCGCTGGTGGACGCGCAACCCGTCCAGGACGCCAGCTCCCAGACGCCGAAATCCGGCAAATTGATGCGCGTCAGCTCCAGTGAAATCCTCCTACCGGTCAAAGCCAAGCCCGTCACCTATCCTGCCGACCTGCCCTGGCTACCGGCGCGCGACCTGACGCTGAGCGAAAGCTGGAATCCGGAGCCGGAGCACGTCCAGGTCGGTGATTCGCTCACCCGTAGCCTGACAATCAAGGCCGAGGGCCTGGCCAGTTCGCAACTGCCCCCTCTGCCCGGTACCGAGGTCAGTGGCCTGCGGCGCTATCCCGATCAACCGGTGCTGGGCAACCAGAACAGCGAGCGAGGCCTGGTAGGCAGTCGCGAGGATCGCGAAGCCCTGGTGCCTTCGCGCAGCGGCGCCATTGAGTTGCCTTCGGTCGAGGTGGTCTGGTGGAACACCTTCGAAGACCATCTGGAGCACAGTAGCCTGCCCGCCCGGACCCTGCAGGTGGCGGCCAATCCAAGCCTGATGGTCGACACACCGGCCAGTACCTCGGCGCTCGAGAACAATACGAGCAGCGAAACCCTCTGGCGCTGGAAACTCAGCACCCTGATCCTGGCCTGCACCACCCTGTTGGGATTCGGCCTGTGGTGGCGGGCACGCTGGCAACCGGCGATCCTGCGTGCAGCGCAAACCGGCCCCAGCCCCCGCACGGTGCTCGATGACCTCAAGCGTGCCTGCCAGGCCAACGATTCCCACGCCACCCGCCAGGCGCTCGACGCCTGGGCCCGCCAGCAGCCGGAGACCCTGGCCGACATGGCCGCCCGCTTCGTCCCCCTGTCCGACGCCCTCGACGGTTTGAACGGCGCGCTCTACAGCGAAACCGGCCAGCATTGGCAAGGGGAAGACTTATGGCGGGCTATCCGGACGATCCCGATCGCCGAACGGGTTCAGGATCCGGTTGGCGACAGTGGGTTGCCGCCGCTGTATCCGAAATAAGATCTAAAGTTCGCAACCTGCGGTAGCTCCTGCAGGTTATCCGCCGTGCAAGGCGCTGCCGCAGGCTGCGATCTTTAACGCCTTTCAGCGATTCAAGGCGACCCTTTCAACAGGTCAGGATTGTGCCCTCCAAAGCACATTGTCCCCCGCCCCAGGCGCCCACTCCTCTACGTGTGCCGTATGGGCCTGAATGCACGACCAGTTCTGTCCAGCGTGGCTCACCACGTCATTCTTTGCGTACTGAGTACCCAGTTTCCACGATGGATACTCACCGCCATCACTCAGGGTCCTGACGCTCAGGACGTTACTGGATAACGAAAGCTTGTTGTTGAGGTCGCGCGCTTTCACAGCGTAACGATACTGGGTATCTGGTGTGAGGCCAGAGTCGTCAAAAGAGGTCTGGACCGCGCTCACGGTTTTGACGTGAATGTCGTCCCGATAGATCAGGTAGTCGACTATCGGCGCCGTGCCGGTAGCTGCCCCCCACATCAGGGTGACGCTTTGTGCGGTCTGACCCATGCTGTGCAGGTTCGTCGGTGCGGTAGGCCCCTCTCCGCCTTCTGGCAAGGTGTGCACTTGAATCGGCCGGCTCGGTGCGGAAACATTGCCGTGATCATCGACTGCGCTGATGGCATAGTTGTACAGGGTTTCAGGTGCCACGCTGTTATCGGCAAAAGCAAGATTCGGAGCGTCTACACCAACCAGGAAGCTTCCGTTACGCGAAATGCGGTAGGAGGCGATCGGAATGGAGCCGGTTCCTGCATTCCAATTCAACAATACCTGCTTGTCAGTGACCCTGACAGCAGCCAGCCCGGTCGGTGGATCAGGCAATTCACCGCCGCCTTCCGGAGGCAGAAAATTCAGGTCAATCACTTGGTAAAAAGCCATCGAAGTATTGGCAACTTCCCACACCGCCAGACACACGTTGTACCCGAGCCGTTTTGGTAGCGGGACGCCATGGCTAGTGGGTGAAGCGGGCAACATTTGCTCGCCATGAGCCCAATGCGGCTGCAGGTTGATTTGCACTGTGTAGAACGGCTCTACCTCAAACTGATCCCGCGACAGGACCTTGGCAGGATCCCAATCTGCCTTCGTGATGAAATAGTTCCAGCGCCGAGTCGCGTGCTTTGCGCTGAAATTCCAGGAAATGTCCAGTATTTCGCCACTTCGCACGTCATGCTTTTGCCAGTGACTCCCGGGTTCATCCAGTACTGCGCCGGTCAGTTGATTGGCACTGGCAATTTTTCCATCCGGTGGCGGCGGGACGTTGGCGTCGTCATCCTTTGCAAACACATCTCGGAGTCCGCCGGCAGTCAGAGGAAAAAACTTGCCGGACTCGCGTTGATTAAGCGCTCCTTCGTCGAGTCTCCCCGCCAACCACTCAAAATGTGCCCGTGAAGAGGGTGAAAAAACGTGGCCATGACGCGGATTGTTACTTCTACTGATAGTGTTCGGACGATCCTGTGACATAGTATTTCTCCATTGACGACCGTTCATGCTTCGATTTTTCGGATCGCATGTAACGCCCCAACCACTTCAGTTTCAGCTCGACCCGCCTCATCTCTTTATCTATTGAAAGGCACACCCTGTCGGTTGAACTATTAGGCTCCATGCTCCAACCCATTGGATACCTGGCTCGTGAATAGAGGCTACTGACAGATGTGACAGTGGGGACAGACGGTCGTCGGTGTTCTTCCCCGGGTGTCGACGTCTCGCCCTTAAAGGTGTTCAGCAACAACAGTCTTTTGCCAGTAAACTCTCAGCCCTTTAGCCGCTGTCATGTGTCTTTTGGCGGCCATCACCTTTTTTGTAGCGGAGTTCGCCTTGCGTCTGTTCCACACCTCCGACTGGCACCTCGGGCAGAACCTGCACGGCCAGGATCGCGATTTCGAGCACGGCTGTTTTCTCGAGTGGCTGCTGCGCCAGCTCAAACTGGATCAGCCGGATGTGCTGCTGATCGCCGGCGACATCTTCGACACGGTCAACCCGCCGGTCAAAGCCCAGGAACGCCTTTACGACTTCATCGTCAGCGCCCATGAGCAACAACCACTGCTGACCATCGTCATGATTGCCGGCAACCATGATTCCGGTTCGCGGATCGAGCTGCCCGCCCCCTTGATGCGCCGCTTGCGCACCCACGCCCTGGGCCGCGTGCTGTGGCTCGATGACGGACAACTGGATGCCGAGCGCCTGTTGCTGCCGCTGCCCGATGCCCGAGGCGAAATTGCCGCCTGGTGCCTGGCGCTGCCGTTCCTGCGCCCGGCCGAAGTCACCGGTGCGCATCTGGGCGATAACTATCTGCGCGGCATCGGCCAGGTTCACGAATGGCTGATCGCAGCGGCCAATGCCAAGCGTCAATCCGGTCAGGCGCTGATCGCCATCAGCCACGCGCACATGGCCGGCGGTTCGGTGTCGGAAGACTCCGAACGCAGCCTGATCATCGGCAACGCCGAAGCACTGCCCGCCAGCCTGTTCGGCGCCTCCATCAGCTACGTCGCCCTGGGACATTTGCACAAGCCACAGAAGGTCAATGGCGAGGAGCGCATTCGCTATAGCGGCTCGCCCATTCCGTTGTCATTCTCCGAGATCGGCTACCAGCATCAGATTCTCGATGTCACGCTCGACGGCGAAACCCTGGTCCGCGTCGAAGCGAAACTGATCCCCCGCTCAGTGAACCTGCAACGTATCGGCCCTGCGCCCTTGGCCGATATCCTCGTGCAACTGGCCGACCTGCCGATCATCGACCTGTTGGCCGACTACCAGCGCCAGCCCTGGCTGGAAGTGCGGGTGCGCCTCGACGAGCCGCAACCGGACTTGCGCCATCAAGTGGAAAGCGCCCTGCTGGGCAAGGCCGTGCGCCTGGTGCGCATCGCCGCCGAATATGCGGGAAACGGCAACCGCGAAGGCGCCGACGAGTCTGGCGCGTTGATCGAGCTGGACCAGCTCACGCCCCATGAACTGTTCAGCCGCGCCTGGCAGGACAACTACGGCAGCGAGGTCGACGAGCAGACCCTCAAGGACTTTGCCGAGCTGCTGCAGGACGTGCAGATGGAGGACGAACAGCCATGAAGATCCTCGCCATCCGCCTGAAAAACCTCGCCTCCCTGGCCGGGCCGTTTGAAATCGACTTCACCGCCGAACCGCTGGCCAGCGCCGGACTGTTCGCCATCACCGGCCCCACCGGCGCGGGCAAGAGCACCCTGCTCGACGCCTTGTGCCTGGCCCTGTTCGGCGCAGTCCCGCGCCTGAACAACACCGGGCGTGACGCCAAGGTGCCGGACGCCGATGGCGAAATCGGCACCGGCGACCCCCGCACCCTGTTGCGCCGCGGCACCGGCGAAGGTTATGCCGAAGTGGATTTCGTCGGTGTCGATGGCCGTCGTTATCGCGCACGCTGGGAAGCCAATCGCGCCCGGGAAAAGGCCGGTGGCAAGCTGCAAGCCAGTCGCCAGAGCCTGCGCGACCTCGATCAGGATCAACTGCTGGCCAGCCAGAAAGGTGAATACAAGACCCAACTCGAGGCCGCACTGGGCCTGAATTTTGAACAGTTCACCCGCGCCGTACTGTTGGCGCAGAGCGAGTTCAGTGCCTTCCTCAAGGCCGATGACAACGACCGCAGCGAACTGCTGGAAAAACTCACCGACACCGCGCTCTACACCCGCTTGGGCCGTCGGGCCTTCGACAAGACCAAGGAAGCCCGTGAGGCCCACAAACAGCTGCAGGACCAGGCCAGCGGCGTCACGCCACTGGCGCCTGAGGCCCGTGCCGAGCTCGATGAGCGCTTCAACGCCGCGCAACAGCAGCTTAGACATCAGCAGGCGCAGCTCAAGCAACTTGAGTTGCAGCATGCCTGGCTCCTGGAGCTGCGCCGTTTGCATGACGCGCAATTGGCTGCTGCCGAACAACTGCACAGTGCCCGCCAAACCTGGGAAAGCCTGGCCGGCGAGCGCTTGCAGCTGACGCGCCTCGAACAGCTCGCCCCGCAGCGGCACCAGTTCGCCCGCAAGGCCGAGGTCGATGCGTTACTCACGCCCCTGGCCGAGCAAATCGCCCAACATACCCGCCAGCATGGCGAACTCGGTGAGCGTCAGGCGCTGCTGGAACAGCAACTCGGGGCAAGCCGGATCGCGTTGAGCGAAGCGCAGCAACGGCAAACTGACTGTGCTCCACTATTGCGTCAGGCGTTCGAGGAACAAAGCACCCTCGCCCGCCTGGCCAAGGATGCGGCACTCAGCGCCGAAGCCAGGCAGACCGCCGAGCAGGCCTGCACTCAGGGCCAAGGCGCGATTCAAACCTTGCACGAGCAACAGGCCCGGGCTGCCGAACACCTGCAGCGCATGGCTGCGCAACTTGAGCAAAGCGCTCACCTGGCGCCGTTGAGCGAAGCCTGGAATGCCTACCGCGATCGCCTGCAACAGCTGATGCTGATCGGCAATCGACTGAACAAGGGACAGGCCGAACTGGCCAGCCTCGAACAGAATGCCCTGCGCACCGCGCAGGCGTTCACTGCGCAGAAACAGCAGCTTGAGGTGCTGTTCAAGGAGGCCGGCGCCGAGCCGGATGCCGTCGCCGAACAGATCGGCATCCTCGCCAGCCTGTTGCAGGACAACCGCAAGCAACTGCGTGCCATCGAAGACCTGACGCGGCTGTGGGACAGCCAGCAGGACCTGGATAAGCGCGGCGCCGAGTTGCAACAACGCCAGGTGGCTGCGCAACAGGAACGCGAGCGCCTGACCCAGGACGGGGTAAAGGCCAAGGCTGAGCTCGTCGTCGCCGAGCAGACCCTGACCGTCACCCGCGAGCTGCTGGAGCGCCAGCGCCTGGCCCGCAGCGCCAGTGTCGAGGAGCTGCGCGCGCAGTTGCAGGACGACCAGCCCTGCCCGGTCTGCGGCAGTAACGAGCATCCCTATCATCAGCCCGAAGCCCTGCTGCAAAGCCTGGGTCGCTTTGATGAAAGCGAACAGGCCACGGCACAAAAAGCAGTCGATCTGCTCAAGGAAAAGCTCACCGAACTGCGTGGGGAAGTGGGCGGACTGATCGCCCAGCAAAAAGAACTGCTGCAACAGCAGGAACGACTGGCCACCCAGCAGCAAGCCCTGACGCCAAGCCTTGAAGCGCATCCGCTGGCCACCCCACTGCTCAATCAGGACTACGCCAAGCGTGGCGCCTGGCTCAACCAGCAAAATGCCCAGTTGAACCAGAGCATCACCCAGGACGAACAACGGCAAACCGCCCTGCTCACCCTGCAACAGGACGCCGCGCGCCTGACCCAGCAACTGCGCCACGCTGAAATCGCGCACCAGCAAGCGGCCCAGCATCTGGACAATCAGCAGCGTGAACTGGGCAATGACCGCCAACGCCTCGACGAAGAGCTCGGCGCGTTCGCCAACCTGCTGCCCGCCACAACCCTACAAGCGCTGCGCAGCGAGCCTGCCGCGACCTTCATGCAGCTGGATCGGCAGATCGTCGAGCGCCTGGCGCAACTCGATCAGCAAAAGGAAGAGCTGGCCGAGCAGCAACAGCGCCAGCAACACCTGGAGAAGGAACAGGATCGCCAGCAGACCCGCGTACAGCAACTGCAAACCGCCGAGCTGCAGTTCACTGCACTGGCCGCGCAACAACAGGCCAGCCAGCAGGCGCTCGGACAATTGCTCGCCTCCCACGCCAGTGCCGAACAGTGGCAGCAGCAGCTGGAGCAGGACGTGGAACAGGCGCGCAACGCCGAAACCAGCACGGCCGCGGAACTGCAAAACGTACTCACGCAGCGGGTGCGAATCGCTGCTGAACTCAAGGCGCAGCAAGAGCGTTTGCACATCCTGGAAAGCGAGCAGCGCGAACTCGGCGACAAAATCGCTGACTGGCGCGCCCGTCACCCGGAACTGGATGACGCGGGCCTCGAAGACCTCCTGCGGGTCGACGACGCCCATGTCAGCGAACTGCGTCAACGCTTGCAGCACAGCGAAAAAGCCATCGAACAAGCCACTGTCCTGCTACAGGAGCGCGACAAGCGCCTGCTCGAGCATCAGGCACAGCACAACGGCAACCTGGATGCCGAACAGCTCGCCAGCGCGCTCAGCGAGTTGCAAACCCAGTTCGACGTCAGCGAACAGCTCTGCGCGCAACTGCGTGCCGAACAGGCCGAGGACCAGCGCCGGCAGAACGCCAATCAGGCCCTCGCGCAACAGATCGCCGACGCCTATGCCGAATACCAGCGCTGGGCACGCTTGAACGCGTTGATCGGTTCGGCCACCGGAGACACCTTCCGCAAGATCGCCCAGGCCTACAACCTCGACCTGCTGGTGCACCACGCCAACGTGCAATTGCGCCAACTGGTGCGGCGCTACCGTCTGAAACGCGGCGGCAGCATGCTGGGTTTGCTGGTGATGGACACCGAGATGGGCGATGAACTGCGTTCGGTTCATTCGCTGTCCGGTGGCGAGACCTTCCTGGTGTCGCTGGCCCTGGCGTTGGGCCTGGCATCGATGGCCTCGAGTACGCTGAAAATCGAATCACTGTTCATCGACGAAGGTTTCGGCAGCCTCGACCCGGAATCCCTGCAACTGGCGATGGACGCCCTCGACGGCCTGCAAGCCCAGGGGCGCAAGGTCGCGGTGATTTCCCATGTGCAGGAAATGCATGAACGGATTCCGGTGCAGATCCAGGTCCGTCGCCAGGGCAACGGCCTGAGCACTCTGGAGGTGAAATGATCACGCTCTACTCGTTCCGCCGCTGCCCCTACGCCATGCGGGCACGCATGGCGCTGCGCTACTGCGAAGTGGCCGTGGACATTGTCGAAGTCAGCCTGAAGGCCAAACCCGCCGAGATGCTCGCACTGTCGAGCAAAGGCACGGTGCCGGTGCTGAACGTGGACGGCCAGGTCATCGATGAAAGCCTGGACATCATGCGCTGGGCCCTGGCGCACCATGACCCGCAGGACTGGTGGCTCAAGGAGGATCCGCAAGGCCAACTGGCCATTGAAGCGTTGATCGAGGAGAACGATCAACGCTTCAAGGTGCATCTGAACCGCTACAAGTATGCCGAGCGCTATCCGGAACAACCGATGGCGTTCTATCGCGCCGAAGGCGAGGTGTTCTTGCGCAAGCTGGATGAGTTACTGGAAGGACGCGACTACTTGCTTACGGATCACCCAAGCCTGGCCGACGTGGCGCTGATGCCGTTCGTACGGCAATTCGCCCATGTCGATCGCGAGTGGTTCGCGCAAACGCCCTATCGACGTTTGCAAGCGTGGCTGCAGCGGTTTCTGGAGTCCGATTTGTTCACATCAATCATGAAGAAATAAGCCCCTGCGCCAGCCGCTACAGGGGTGGTGCTGTTCTCAGGCTAGTACTTCGCACATGCCTATCGCCGAGCAATCGACGTGAAACGGTCCGAAAAAACCTTCATCGGATTTGATCGGCGGATTGCCGGCCAGCATGCCCATGGCCTTTGCCGTTTCGATGTTGCGCGCGATGTTGTGGTTGGCTTCGATGGCCCGGGCTACCCCGCCTATCGAACCTTGCCCTATCCCCAGCAAGGAAAATCCGTTGGTGATGAAGGCCAGGAATGCGATGACCAAAAGTTTGCAACGGTTCATGCTCCGCCCACTCCCGCCAGTTCTGCCGGATCGACCATCGCCTGTTGCGCGCGATGTTCGAACTGGATGCCAGGGTGCGCGACATGAATCGGTGGTTCGATACTTTGCTGCGACTGCGGCGAAAGACTGACAACCAGCACCATGACCAGGTAAAGACCGATAGCCACATAGGCGCCGTGTTTGGCTGAGGTGATGAGGGTGCTGGCCATGATGAGCTCCGTGGACATGTTTCAGAGTCCACAGAATCAATCAAAAAAGTACCGGTAACCAACGAGTCTGATGCATAGCAAATATCAACTTCGTTGATCATTGATCCAGACTATCTCAGTCTTCAATAAAACTCATCATGCGCTCGCGGGCAGCGTCGGGTTCGCCGGGAACGGGTACCGCAGCGGACAGGATTGGGGTCGAGTAGAGGAACAACAGCACAACGGCGAGACGCAGGGTCATTTTGGCAATCCTTTTCTGTAGAAGGAGGAGTCAAAAAATCAGCGTCAAATTTAGAGACATGGCCTCCTGATATCAAGCATTACAGGATGGCTTGTCGCAAACGCGTTATGCAGGAGCGACATCACTTCAACGCCTTTCGCGGCCTGGGCTTCGAACGGCAAGTGACTTCGCTCCTGCATAAAGGCGGCAGGACTGGAATTTCAGTGCTGGGCTTTGTGATCCAGCGCGGCGTAGAAGTTGGCACTCTGTTGCAGGTATTTCTGGGTGTAGCTCTGGGTGTGGGATTTCTTGTCGCTGATTTCAACGTTAGCACTGGCAGGCAGCGCAACGGTGGCGGAAATGGCGGAAGCGGCGATTACGGAGAAGAGATTGAAGTTCATGCGGGTGTACCTCGAAGTCAGTTGGCTTGCGTGCCCGGTGGGGCCGTGAAGCAAACTTAACCTTCGAGGCTTAGCAGCTTGAAATGCTTTGTAGCACTTCCACATATCACCCGCATTGATAGAAGGATGCAGGCCCCACCACACGAGGCCTGCGGCCTATTGACGCACCAGGAATTTCAAGTCGCTGGGCGCATCCATCGGCAGCTTTTGCACGGTTTTGCCCAGCAAGCCGGTCGTGGCATCGCGTTCGACGACGATAATCTGGTTGCTTTTCTGGTTGGCGATCAGCAGGAACTTGCCACTTGGATCAAGGCTGAACTCCCTTGGATGATCGCCCTCAACCGCGCGACGTTGCAGTTCCTTGAGATGGCCGGTCGCCGGGTCGATGGCGAACACCAGCAACTGGTTGGCGGTGCCACGGTTGCTGACATACAGAAACTTGCCGTCCTTCGATGCATGCAATGCCGCGGCGGCCTTGTCCGAAACCGGTTGGCCGGCAGCCAGATCGACCCTCTGGGTTTGCTCGAGCTTGCCGTCACGGTAATCGAACACCGCCACTTGCGCGCTCATTTCCATGGTCAGCCAGGCATGTTTGCCATCGGCACTGAACAGCAAATGGCGCGGCCCGCTACCGGGTGGCAGCTGGACGAATGCAGGAGTGGCCGGGGTCAACGGCAAGTCAGGATTGGCCTTGGGGTCGAAGCGGTAGGCGAACACCTTGTCTGCCCCCAAGTCGTTGGAAAAAACGTATTTTCCGTCCGGCGACGAGACCGTCGAATGCACATGCGCCGACATCTGCCGCTCGGGGTTGACCCGGCTGGCCGTATGGCTGCTCAACTGCACCACCGATTTGAGCGTGCCATCGGCCGCTACCGGTATCACCGCCAGGGTGCCGCCCGGGTCTTCAGCCACCGAGTAGTTGCTGACGAACAAATGGCTCGCATCACTGCTCAGGCTCGAATGCGTCGGCTCGTTGCCCAGGGTTTGCACCTGGTTGATCAGGCTAAGGGCATGAGTCTTGGGATCGATGGCGAAACTGCTCACGCGCCCGACCGGATCGGCCTGGCCCGGGCCGTTTTCATTGACCACGAACAGGCGCTGCTGGTCCTTGGACAGGGTCAGCCAGGACGGGTTTTCGCTCTTGACCACCTGCAGTGGCTTGGGGTCGATCTGTCCGGTGGCACTGTCGAAGGCCAGGCGATAAATGCCCTGGCTCTGGCCGGCCGTGTAGGAACCCACGAGCAATTGATAGTCGTCGGCGGCGGCCACCTGGACGCCCATTGCACCGATGCTGCCAGCGATCAACAGCGGCCAGAGGTTACGCATCCTGTTGATCATCATCGTCGTCGTTGTCGCCGCTGATGACATCGCCGAGGCAGACCAGGCGGTGTTCGCCATCGTTGTCGTTGATCAGCCAGCTTTGCAGGGTCGCATCGAACGTTGCCGCCTGAATTTGCGCGGGGGTGAACTCCCAGTGCAGGGCATTTCGACCATCCATGCATTCGATATGCAGGTTATCGTCTTCATCGAGGGCGAATTCGAAGGCATGCAGCCCATCGATTTCCACCATCCCGCAGTGTTCGAGGGCGTTTAGCAAGGTGTCTGTAACGGCAGTCATGGCAGTCAATCTTTGAATGGGAAAAACGCAATGATAGCTCATTGCGCCTCATACCAATGTGGGAGCGGGCTTGCTCGCGAAAGCGATGGGTCAGGGACATCCCTATTGATTGGTCGGCCTCCTTCGCGAGCAAGCCCGCTCCCACAAGGAATCGTATTTGGCTGTTAGATCGCTTCACGAGACGGTTGGCCATCCACCAATCGCTGAATGCGCAGTGGATTGCTGTTTTTCAGCGCATCCGGCAGCAAGCTATCCGGATAGTTCTGGAAACATACGGGGCGCAGGAAGCGGTCGATGGCCAGGGTGCCCACCGACGTGCCGCGGGCATCCGACGTCGCCGGATACGGCCCGCCATGGACCATCGAATCGCAGACCTCCACGCCGGTTGGGTAACCATTGAGCAGGATTCGCCCGACCTTCTGCTCCAGCAACCCGGTCAGCTCGCTGAACTGCTCGAAGTCCGCTTGCTCGCCGAGGATGGTCGCGGTCAATTGGCCGTGCAACCCGTTCAGCGCGGCGCTCAGTTGTGCCTGGTCCGCCACTTCGACCACCACGGTGGTCGGGCCGAACACTTCCGCTTGCAGGACTTCATCACCCTCGATCAGCAGGCTGACATCAGCTTTGAACAGTTGCGGCTGCGCCTGCCGCCCTTGTTGCGGATGGCCCGCCAGGTGCTCGATACGAGGATGATCGAGGAGCGCTTGCAAGCCCTTCGCATAGCTGCCCAGCGTCCCGGCGTTGAGCATGGTCTGCGCCGGTTCATCGGCCATCATGTCGGCCAGTAACTGGAGGAAGGCCGTGAACTGCGGCGAGCGGATGCCGATCACCAGGCCGGGGTTGGTGCAGAACTGACCGCAACCCTGGACCACCGAAGCCGACAGGCCACGGGCGATGGTTTCCGTGCGCGCCAGCAGCGCCTGGGGCAGCACGATCACTGGGTTGATGCTCGACATCTCGGCGAATACCGGGATCGGTTGCGGGCGAGCCGCAGCCATGTCGCACAAGGCTCGACCGCCTTTTAGCGAACCGGTAAAGCCCACTGCCTGGATGGCCGGATGCTTGACCAGTGCTTCGCCCACCCCACCGCCATAGATCATATTGAACACGCCGGCCGGCATGGCGGTTTTTTCCGCCGCGCGAATCATCGCATCGGCTACCTGCTCGGCCGTGGCCATGTGGCCGCCATGGGCCTTGAACACCACCGGGCAGCCGGCGGCCAAAGCCGACGCGGTGTCGCCCCCGGCCGTGGAAAACGCCAGCGGAAAATTACTCGCCCCGAATACTGCCACCGGCCCCAGCCCGATACGGTATTGGCGCAGGTCGGGACGCGGCAATGGCTGACGCTCAGGCAAGGCCCGGTCGATGCGCGCGCCATAGAAATCGCCACGCCGCAGCACCTTGGCGAACAGGCGCATCTGCCCGCTGGTGCGGCCACGCTCGCCGATGATCCGTGCGGCAGGCAGCGCGGTTTCGCGGCACACCAGGGATACGAACTCATCCCCCAGCGCATCCAGTTCATCGGCGATCGCATCGAGAAATTGTGCGCGACGCTCGGCACTCAAGCGGCGGTAAGCCGGATACGCCGCGGCGGCGGCCCTGGCGGCGGCGTCGACTTCGTCGGGCGTCGCCTGAATGAAGGCGTAGGGCAATGCCTCACCGGTTTCGGCGTCGACGCTGTGCAAAGTCACGCTGCCCAACGCGCTGCGCTGGCCGCCGATGTAGTTGTGGCCAAGAATTGGGGTCATAGGTACCTCCTTAAAGAGTGCCGACGGTGCCGGGTGCGAAAGCCGCATCGACAGGAGCGATGCCATTGATCAATGGCGCGCCGAATTCACCCTGGCTGATCTCGAACACATCGCCAGGTTGCGTGCGAATGCCATCGGCAAAGGACAGGGTCGCGGTGCCGAAGAAGTGAATGTGCACATCACCCGGACGCAGGAACTGGCTGTACTTGAAGTGGTGGTACTCAAGGTTCGCCAGGCTGTGGCACATGTTCGCCTCGCCGCTGAGAAACTCGTCCTGCCACAGCACCTGGCCGTCGCGCAGGATGCGGCTGGTACCAACCAGGTGTTGCGGCAGTTCGCCGACCCGCAGCTCTGGTCCATAGCTGCAACTGCGCAGCTTCGAGTGGGCCAGGTACAGGTAGTTCTTGCGCTCCATGACGTGATCGGAAAACTCGTTGCCGACGGCAAAACCGAGGCGGTACGGCTTGCCGTCGTGACCTATGACGTACAGGCCGCTGAGTTCGGGCTCTTCTCCGGCGTCTTCGGCAAAGGGTGGCAGCGGGAACGGCTGGCCAGGGCGTACGACGATGCTGCCGTCGCCCTTGTAGAACCATTCCGGCTGCACACCCGCCTGGCCCGTCGCGGGTTTGCCGCCCTCCACGCCCCACTTGAAGATGCGCATGGTGTCGGTCATCAAAGCTTCATCACCGGCCTGCTGGTGCATCTTGTCCCGGGCCGACGCGCTGCCCAGGTGGGTCAGGCCGGTGCCACTGACCAGCATGTGCGCCGGGTCCGGGTGATCCAGCGGTGGCAAGATGCGCAGCTGCGCCAGCAGCTCGGCGTAGTCATGGCTGATGCCCAACCCGAGGCTGCGCACCTGCTGCTCAAGATTGACCCCCGCCTCGATGGCCGCCAGCGCCAGGTCGCGCACCGTGCGGGCGTCTTGGACTTCACGGACCAATCCTTCCTCGACCACGCCTACGCGGCGTTCGCCGTTACTCAATTCGAACTGAACCAAACGCATGAATTTTCTCCATTATCGAAAACGCTACAGATCCAACTGTGGGAGCGGGCTTGCTCGCGAAGAGGTCGTCACATACAACGTCACAGGTGACTGACACTGCGCATTCGCGAGCAAGCCCGCTCCCACAGGGGTGATGGTGATTGCCAAATGTCTGGGTCAGGTGCGGGTCGCGCCACGGGCACTGGCGGCGAACTCATCCGCCGGCAACACATGCTTGCGCTCCAACAGGCGATACACCACACCGGTCAACACCAGGCCGAACAGCATCACGCAGGACAGGAAATACAGCCCCGACGCCAGGTTGCCGGTGTATTCCTTGAGTGCGCCAATCACGAACGGACCGATGTAGCCGCCCAGGTTGCCCACCGAGTTGATCAATGCAATCCCCGCCGCCGCACTCGCGCCGGCAAAAAAGCGACCGGGCAAGGTCCAGAAAATCGCCGTGCAGGAAAACAGCGAGAACGCCACCAGGCACAACGCCGCCAATTGCAACACCGGCACCGAGAGCCACGCGCTGAAGAACAAGCCGATGGCACCCAACACGTACAGCACCGCCAGATGGCCGTAACGATCATTCAATCGATCGGAGCTGCGCGGGATGATCAGCAGACCAATAATCCCGAAGATGTACGGCACCGATGAGACAAACCCGGTCACCAGGTCGGTGCCGCCAAACTGCTTGATCAGGGTCGGCAGCCATAGGCCCAGGCCATAGATGCTCAGTGTCACCGGCAGGTAGAACAGCGCCAGCAGCAATACGCGTTTGTCCTTGAGGGCGTGCAGCGGGTTGCCGTGACGGGTCTGGCCGTACAGTTCCAGGTCCTTTTTCAGCTCGCCACTGAGCCAGTCCTTTTCCGCCTGATCCATCCATTTCACCTGTTGCGGACCATCCGGCAACCAGCGCAGCACCGGCCAGGTCAGCAGGATCGCCGGGGTGCCGATGACGATGAACAGCCACTGCCAGCCATGCAGGCCAAGAATGCCTTCCATGCCCAGCAGACCGCCGGACACGGGCCCGGTGATCATCATCGCGATAGGTTGGGAGAGGATGAACAGGCCCAGGATCTTGCCGCGATGGCGCACCGGGAACCACTGGGTGATGTAGTAGAGAACGCCTGGAAAGAATCCGGCTTCCGCTGCACCGAGCAGAAAGCGCATCAGGTAAAAGCTGTTCGGCCCCTGGACGAAGGCCATGCCGATGGTGATGGCGCCCCAGGTGACCATGATCCGCGCGAACCAGCGCCGCGCACCAAAACGGTCAAGCATCAGGTTGCTGGGGATTTCCAGGAGGAAATAGCCAATGAAGAACAGCCCCGCGCCCAGCCCGTACGCCGCGTCACCCAGACCGATGTCGGCGCCCATGTGCAATTTGGCGAACCCTACCGCGGAGCGATCCACATAGGCGATCAGGTACAGCAGGATCAGGAAGGGAATCAGTTTCAGCGTGATGCGACGTATCAGCCGCAGTTCCTGGCTCATGAGATCGGTCTCCGATTGTTGTTTTTATAGAACCTCGGGGGACGCCTCTCACGGCAAACCGTCAGGGCCATCCCTCCGCTGAAAAGGACTATATAGTAATACTATTTAACCAACAACACTTCCAAAGAGACGAATTTGCGCTTATGTTACGCTTCAGCTCGAACAATATAGTCATACAATAAGAGAAGCGATCATGTCTGATAAGAAACCCACCCTGCGCTCCGCCCAATGGTTTGGCACCGCCGATAAAAACGGCTTCATGTACCGCAGCTGGATGAAGAATCAGGGCATCGCCGACCACCAGTTCCATGGCAAGCCGATCATCGGCATTTGCAATACCTGGTCGGAACTGACCCCGTGCAACGCGCATTTCCGCCAGATTGCGGAACACGTCAAGCGCGGCGTGATCGAGGCCGGGGGCTTCCCGGTGGAATTTCCGGTGTTCTCCAACGGTGAATCCAACCTGCGCCCAACCGCCATGCTGACCCGCAACCTGGCGAGCATGGACGTCGAAGAAGCGATTCGCGGCAACCCCATCGATGGCGTGGTGCTGCTGACCGGTTGTGACAAGACCACCCCGGCATTGCTGATGGGCGCGGCCAGTTGCGACGTGCCAGCGATCGTCGTCACTGGCGGGCCGATGCTCAACGGCAAGCACAAGGGCAAGGACATTGGCTCGGGCACCGTGGTCTGGCAGCTCAGCGAACAGGTCAAGGCCGGCACTATCACCATCGATGACTTCCTCGCGGCCGAGGGCGGCATGTCCCGCTCGGCCGGTACCTGCAACACCATGGGCACCGCCTCGACCATGGCTTGCATGGCCGAAGCACTGGGCACCTCCCTGCCCCACAACGCGGCGATTCCCGCCGTTGACGCGCGTCGCTATGTATTGGCACACATGTCCGGCATGCGTGCGGTGGAAATGGTTCGTGAAGACCTGAAGCTGTCAAAGATCCTGACCAAGGAAGCCTTTGAGAACGCGATCCGGGTCAACGCCGCCATCGGCGGTTCGACCAACGCCGTGATTCACCTCAAGGCCATCGCCGGCCGCATCGGCGTGGAGTTGGACCTGGACGACTGGACGCGCATCGGTCGCGGCATGCCGACCATCGTCGACCTGCAACCGTCCGGTCGTTTCCTGATGGAAGAGTTCTACTACGCCGGCGGTCTGCCAGCAGTATTACGCCGCCTCGGCGAAGCCAATCTGATCCCGAACCCGAACGCCTTGACCGTCAACGGCAAATCCATCGGCGAGAACACCAAGGATGCGCCGATCTATGGCGAAGACGAAGTGATCCGTACCCTCGACAACCCGATCCGCGCCGATGGCGGGATCTGCGTGTTGCGCGGCAACCTGGCGCCGCTGGGTGCGGTGCTCAAGCCCTCCGCCGCCAGCGCAGAGCTGATGCAGCACCGTGGACGTGCGGTGGTGTTCGAAAACTTCGACATGTACAAGGCGCGGATCAACGATCCGGAACTCGACGTGGACGCCAACTCGATCCTGGTCATGAAGAACTGCGGACCCAAGGGTTATCCGGGCATGGCCGAAGTTGGCAACATGGGCTTGCCGGCCAAGCTGCTGGCCCAGGGCGTGACCGACATGGTGCGCATTTCCGATGCGCGCATGAGCGGTACGGCGTATGGCACCGTGGTGCTGCACGTGGCACCGGAAGCGGCGGCCGGTGGGCCTTTGGCGGCGGTGAAGGAAGGCGACTGGATTGAGCTGGACTGCGCCAGCGGCCGGTTGCACCTGGACATCCCGGATGCCGAACTGGCGGCCCGCATGGCGGACCTGCAACCACCCCAGCAATTGCTGGTGGGCGGCTATCGCCAGCTGTACATCGACCATGTGCTGCAGGCGGATCAAGGGTGCGACTTCGACTTCCTGGTCGGCTGCCGTGGGGCCGAAGTGCCGCGTCATTCTCACTGATTACACAAAGCCCTGTGGGAGCGAGCCTGCTCGCGAAAGCGTAGTGTCAGTCAATATAAGTGTTGAATGATAAACCGCCTTCGCGAGCAGGCTCGCTCCCACATTTGCTCCATGCCCGCCTCAGTATTGTGCCGTGCCTGTTATCATGCCCGCATCTCCACCGCCCAGGACCGCGCCGTTCCCCATGGATTACCGCAAACCCTCCGACCGCAAAAGCATGCACTCGCGCATCGTCCAGGAACTGGGCATGCAGATCGTTTCCGGACGCTTCCAGCCCGATGACAAGCTGCCTGCCGAAGCCTTGCTGTGCGAGGAATACGCGGTAAGCCGGCCCGTCTTGCGCGAAGCCACCCGTGTGCTGGTCGCCAAGGGCCTGGTGTATTCCCGTCCACGGGTCGGCACGGTGGTCAAGCCGCGCAAGGAATGGCACATGCTTGACCCGGACGTCCTGCATTGGCTGATGCAAAGCAGCCCGCAAAACCAGTTCTTTGACCTGCTGACCAGTGTGCGCAGCATCATCGAACCGGCCGCCGCCGCACTCGCCGCGCAGTTCGCCACCGACGCGGATATCGCCGCCATCGGTGAAGCCTACCAACGCATGGAAGCTGCGCCGACGCCGGAAGCCTTGCTGCAACCGGACCTGGATTTCCACAGCCGTATTGCCGATGCGACCCACAACGACTTGCTGGCGAACCTGTGCAACATGCTCTCGGTAGCGATTGCCGAGGCGTTGAAGCATTCCAACCAGCGGCCGAACCTGCATGAGCTGGCCCTGCCACGGCACAAGGCGATTCTCACGGCCATCGAAAATCGCGATGCGCTGGGTGCGCGCCATGCCACGCTGGTGCAGCTGGATGATGCGCGCAGTGCGTTGAATGTGGTGCTTGGCAGCGATCCTTCATAAAACACGATCCCCTGTAGGAGCTGGCTTACAGCGATGGTGTGTCAGACACATTGATGTCGGCTGACACGCCATCGCTGGCAAGCCAGCTCCTACAGGGGTTGGTTGTGAATTTGAGATGCAAAAAAGCCGCAACCAGGGTTGCGGCTTTTTCATTTCAGCGTGGATCAGTGAGCAAACAACGAATTGCCCTTCTGCCCCGCCAGTTTCTCCGGCTTGATCAGGAACCGCGCCAGCGCCGGCAGCAGCCACAGGGCGCCGAACATGTTCCACAGCAACATGAAGGTCAGCATCAGGCCCATGTCGGCCTGGAACTTGATGGCCGAGAAGATCCAGGTGCACACGCCGATCGCCAGGCACAAACCGGTAAACAGTACCGCCTTGCCGGTGGATTTCAGCGTCTGGTAGTACGCCTCCTGCAACGGCAGGCCAGCACGCAGGAAGCTTTCCAGTCGGCTGTAGATGTAGATGCCGTAGTCCACGCCAATCCCCACCCCGAGCGCCACGACCGGCAGGGTCGCGACTTTCACGCCGATGCCCATGAAGGCCATCAGCGCGTTGCCGAGTACCGAGGTCAGCACCAGTGGCAGCACGATGCACAGGGTCGCCGCCCAGGAGCGGAAGGTGATCATGCACATGACCGCGACGCAGATGTACACCAGGATCAAGATGGTCAGTTCGGACTTCTTGATCACTTCGTTGGTGGCTGCCTCGATTCCCGCGTTACCGGCCGCCAGGATGAACTCCAGGTTCTCGGTATTGTTCGCCTTGGCGAACTCCTGCACCGCATGCACCGCACGATCCAGGGTTTCGGCCTTGTGATCGTTGAGGAACACCAGTACCGGCGCCAATGAACAGCTGTTGTTGTACAGGCCATCGGCACGGGCGATGGAGTTGTTCAGCACGTCCGGGTTACGCGACAGGGTTTCCCATTTCAGGTTGCCCTCGTTCATGCCCTTGATCATCTGCTTGGACACGGTGACCAGGGAAATCGCCGACTGCACGCCCTCGGTGTTCTGCATCTTCCACATCAGCTCGTCGATCGGCGCCATGGCTTCGTAGCGCGAGCAGCCTTCGGCCTTGGTCTTGACCATCACCACCAACACATCGGAACTGGTGGAGTAGTTGCTGATGATGAAGTTGTTGTCCTTGTTGTAACGCGAGTCCGGGCGCAGTTCCGGCGCGCCCTGGTCGAGGTCACCGATTTTCAGGTTCTGGCTGTACCAGAGGCCGCCGCCAAAGGCGATCAGTGCCAGCAGAATGGAAACCGGGGCCACTTTCGCGCTGGCAAAGTTCGCCAGCAGGCGCCAGAACGGATGTTCACGCACCGCGTCTTTCTTGCTGCGCTCGACCGCACGCTTGCTGATGCCGACATAGGAAATCGCCACCGGCAACAGGATCAGGTTGGTGAATACGATTACCGCCACACCGATGGAAGCGCCGATGGCCAGCTCACGGATGACACCAATATCGATGATCAGCAGCGTGATGAAGCCCACGGCATCGGCGAGAATCGCGATCATCCCCGGCAGGAACAGCTGGCGGAATGTGCGTCGCGCGGCCGTCAGGGCGTTTTCCGCTTCGCTCGATTGCAGGGCGATACCGTTGATCTTCTGCACGCCGTGGGAAATACCGATGGCGAAGATTAGGAACGGCACCAGCATCGAGTACGGATCCAGCCCGAAGCCGAAGAAGTGCATCAAGCCCAGCTGCCAGATCACGGCCACCAGCGTTGTGCTCAACACGGCGACGGTACTGCGCAGGCAGTTGGTGAACCACAGCAGGAGAATCAGGGTGATGACGAAGGCGATGCCGAAGAACATCACGACCATCACCAGGCCGTCGATCAAGTCACCGACTTTCTTGGCGAAACCGACGATGTGGATCTTCACGTTCGGGTTCTGTGCTTCGAACTTGTTGCGGATCTTGTCTTCGAGCTCGTGGGAGAACTTGCGATAGTCCAGCGCCAGCAACTTGCCCTGGTCCTGCGGGTCCGGGTAGGACTCCAGCAGCGGGATGTCGACGATACTCGACTTGAAGTCGTTGGCCACCAGCCGCCCGACCTGCCCTGACTTGAGCACGTTGTTGCGCAGCAAGTCGAGGCTTTGCTGGGAGCCGTTGTAGCTCTGCGGAATCACTTCACCGCCCGCGAAGCCCTCTTCGGTCACTTCCGTCCAGCGAATGCTCGGGCTCCACAGCGACTTGAGGCCGGAGCGATCGACACCGGAGATATAGAACACCTCGTCGTTGATCTGGCGCAGGGTCTCCATGTATTCCTTGGAGAAGATGTCGCCATCGGTGGCTTCCACCGAAATGCGCACGGTGTTGCCCAGGTTCGCCAGATCGTTACGGTGCTCCATCATCTTTTGGATGAAGGGATGCTCGAGCGGGATCATTTTTTCGAAGCTGGTGGACGGCCGGATCAGCGTCGCCTGCCAGAACAGGAAAATACTCACCAGCAAGCAGATCGTAATCACTGCCGGGCGGTTGTTGAAGATCAGGCGCTCGAGGAACGTCGCCTTGTCCTGATGATGTGTGCTTAAGGAAGTCATCGCTGCGCCTTCTTATTATTAACCCGGCTCATTTGCCCAGCTCTGCGCCGTTCGGCGAAGTGGCGCGAACGCCGCCCTGTCCAACCAGAATCAGATTGCCATTGCCTGCGGCGACCACCGACGAGAGCGAGATACGATCCCGACGGTTAAAGACGCTGAAGGTTTCGCCGTTGTCGCTGCTACTGATCACGGAACCGCCGTTGCCAACGATCACGATCGACCCATCGTCAAGCAATGTAGCGCCGGACAGGCCGAATTCCAGATTACCGCGTTCAGCCTTGAGTTCGACTTTTTCCCAGTTGCTGCCGAAATCCGTGGAGCGGTAGAGGTTGCCGCGCAGACCATACGCCAACAGCGTATTGGGTTGCGCGGTGCCGATCACACCGAACAGCGAACCCTCATACGGGCCTTCGAGCTTTTCCCAGGTCTGGCCCCAATCGGCCGAGCGGAACATGCTGCCCTGCTCGCCCACGATGAACAGGCCGGCATCCTTCACCGAAGTGATGGCGTTGAGGTGGAACTGGTCTTCGTTGTCCAGGCGATCGCTGACGTCTTCCCAGTTTTTCCCGCCGTCGGTGGTGGCCATCAACGCCCCATAGGCGCCCACGGCAAAGCCGCTGCTGGCGTCCTGGAACCAGACGTCGAGCAGTGGCGATTCGCGTTTCAGGTCTTCGAATTGCTTGGTCCAGGTGATACCGCCGTCCTCGCTGGCGAGGATCTGCGCATCATGCCCGACGGCCCAGCCGTGCTTGTCATCGACAAAGAACACCGAGGTCAGCAGCTGCCGGGTTGGCACCTTGGCCTGTGTCCAGGTCGCGCCCTGGTCATCGGAATACAGAATGTGCCCGCGATCCCCGACCGCCACCAGGCGCTTGCCGGCGTGCGCGACATCGAGCACCAGGCTTTTGCTGGCCTTGGCCGATTCAACGGAATAAACAACGTCGGATGCCGGCGCGTCAGCGGCCAGCACCGGTGCCGGTGCCGACCACACGGCACAGCCCAACAGCGAGAGCGCTGTAGCCAGCAACGCGAACTTGCGCAATGCCGGCGGGCGGCAGGTACCCACACCCATGACAGGCTCACTCATAGACCTTCCCCCATTATTATTGTTAGGTCATTCAACCTTTCAGGGCGCCGTAAGGGGTATTCGCGGGTTGACCTGTTTCACATAGTCTTGAAACCCGCAATCCAGAGCCCCTTCGGAAGCTGGCTTATCCTATCGGTGTTTTTGAAGGGCTGACAATCGACGGCACGTTATGTTTTGTTAACCGCAGGGGGATGGGGTATTTCTGAATGATTGGGTATCAGGTGGGGTGATTGCTGTCTTCAGGATTTAGGTTTTGGGTTCGTGTACATATCCGTTACCTACATAACGGATCTGTACACAGTCAATAAAAACAGGTCGGCTGTCTGGCCGCCATCGCCAGCAAGCCGGCTCCTACAGGTTGATCGGTGTACACCTGTGGGAGATATGCCCTCGCAGGGTCCGAGTGAACCCTGCGGGAACAACACCAACCTCAAGCCAGGCTTTTGCTGACCACTTCAAACACATCACTGGACAGCTGACCCGAAGCCCGAATCCGCTCCAGCTCACCCTTCATCAGTGCCTGGCGAGCATCATCGTATTTGCGCCACCGAGTCAAAGGCGCCAACTGCCGCGAAGCAATCTGCGGATTGAAGCCGTTCAACTCGATCACCAGGTCCGCCAGGAAGCGATACCCGAAACCATCCGCCGCATGGAAGTTGATCAGGTTCTGCCCGGCGAATGCGCCGATCAGCGCCCGTACCTTGTTCGGGTTCTTGATGTTGAACGCCGGGTGCTGCATCAATGCCTTGACCCGATCCAGGCCACCGGGCAACACACTGCCGGCCTGGACGCTGAACCACTGATCCATGACCAGCGGGTTGTCCTTGAAGTGCTCGGCGAAGCTGGCCAGGGCCTTGGCTTTTTGCTCTTCGAACGGCGAGTTGACCAGCACGGCGAGCGCGGTCAGGCGTTCGGTCATGTTGTCGCAGGCCTCGAACTGTTCCAGCGTCGCTGCCAGCACTTCAGGCTTGCCGCTGAGCATCAGGTACGACAGCGCAATGTTCTGCAATGCACGACGGGCGAAATGCTCGGCTTCGGCCACGTACGGAGTCTGCTTGGACAGGTCGCGGTTGGCCTGGTAACGCAGCCATAGCCCTTCGAACAACGCATCGGCCAGTTGTTTGCGGGCAAACTCGCGGGCGATGTGGATGGCTTCGACATCAGCGACTTCACTGATTTCGGTGAGATAGGCTTCGCTTGGCAGCGACAGCATTTCGGCGACCATCGCCTGGTCCAGCGACTCATCCGACAGAACGGTCCGCAAGGCCGCAACCAGACGCTGATCCAGCACCAGCGCTTCGCCCTTCTGCTGTTGGGCGATCAGTTCCTGCAGTACCTGCACCGACAATTGTTGACCGGCATCCCAGCGATTGAAGCCGTCGCTGTCGTGCTGCATCAGGAACATCAGTTGGTCACGGTTATACGGGAAGCTCAGTTTCACCGGTGCCGAGAAGCCCCGCAGCAGCGAAGGCAGCGGCTGTTCGGCGATGTCGACGAAAGTGAACGTCTGCTCGGCTTCGGTTACCGAGATGACGCGGGAAGTGCCTTGCGCCGCCGCCTCACCGGCAAGGCGCAGAGCCATTTCACCGCCCTGGCTATCCAGCAGGCCGAGTTCGACCGGAATCACGAACGGCAGTTTTTCCACCTTGTCCGGCGTTGGCGGGCAGCTCTGGCGGAAGGTCAGGCTGTAGGTTTTCGCCGCGGCGTCGTAGGACTCGCTCACCGCCAAACGAGGTGTGCCAGCCTGGCTGTACCAGCGCTTGAACTGGGTCAGGTCGACGCCGTTGGCATCTTCCATGGCCTTGATGAAGTCATCGCAGGTCACGGCCTGGCCGTCATGGCGTTCGAAATACAGGTCACTGCCCTTACGGAAGCCTTCGGCGCCCAGCAGGGTGTGGATCATGCCGACCACTTCCGAGCCCTTTTCGTACACGGTCAGGGTGTAGAAGTTGGAGATCTCGATGAAGCTGTCCGGACGCACCGCGTGGGCCATGGGACCTGCGTCTTCGGCGAACTGGTGGGTACGCAGGTAGGCGACGTCCTGGATGCGCTTGACCGTCGCCGAGTTCATGTCGGCGGAGAAGCCGGAATCGCGGAACACGGTGAAGCCTTCCTTGAGCGACAACTGGAACCAGTCGCGGCAGGTTACGCGGTTGCCTGACCAGTTGTGGAAGTATTCGTGGGCCACGATGGCCTCGACCCGCTGGTGCGCGGCGTCGGTGGCGGTCTCGGCCTTGGCCAGCACGGCGCTGGAGTTGAAGATGTTGAGCCCCTTGTTCTCCATGGCGCCCATGTTGAAGTCATTCACCGCGACGATCATGAAAATGTCCAGATCGTACTCGCGACCGTAAACCTCTTCGTCCCAGCGCATGGATTTTTTCAGGCTGTTCATGGCGTGCTGGCATTTGTCGATGTTTTCCGGCTCGACATAGATGCGCAGGGCCACGGTGCGCTCGCTCATGGTGGTGAAGCTGTCTTCGACGCACCACAAATCACCGGCCACCAGGGCAAACAGATAAGCCGGTTTCTTGAACGGATCTTCCCAGGTCGCCCAGTGCCGGCCGTCTTCGCCGGGACCCGAGGCAATCGGGTTGCCGTTGGACAGCAGCACCGGATAGCTGTGCTGCTCGGCGACCACCGTGGTGGTGAACGTGCTCATCACGTCAGGGCGGTCGAGGTAATAGGTGATCTTGCGGAAGCCTTCGGCCTCGCATTGGGTGCAGAACATCGTGCCAGACTTGTACAGGCCTTCCAGCGCGGTGTTGGTTTCCGGGTGGATCTTGACGCTGGTGTCGACCGTGAAGTTGGTGCTGGTCGGGTGCAGGGTCAGGTGATTTTCGGTCAGCTGGTACTGGCCTGCGCAAAGTTCCTGGTCGGCCAGAGTGACCGCCAGCAGTTCCAGCTGTTGACCATCCAGCACCAGCGGCGGCAGGCCCGGGCCACGCTCGGGGTTGCGGCGCATCACCAGTTGCGCATGGACCAGGCTGTGGTCCTCGAACAACTCGAAGGTCAGGTGCGTTTCGTCGATCAGGTACTCGGGCGCCTGATAGTCCTTGAGGTAGATCATCTTCGGTTGTTCGGTGCGCATGCTGGAGTCCTTAACGATGCACGGCGAGCTGATAAGCCGTGTATTTACGAATGTTGATCACGCCGGTATCGAAAATCAGGTATTGGCCCTTGATTCCCATCAGCGTGCCCTCGGCAATCGGGTTCTTGTCCAGGTTGAAGCTGACGATCTTCGCCGGGTACTGCTCGACCGGAAAGCGGATCTCGAGCGGTTCAACGTCGGCAATCGTCTGGATCGCCTGCAGGCCGAATCGTTCCTGCAAGCCTTGCAGGCCCTCGGCGCAGCTGTCGAACAACTGGTCACGGATCTGCGGCAGATCCACCGACACCGCATCGCCCTTGAGCAAGGCACGCCAGTTGGTCTTGTCGGCGACCTGGCTGCGGAACAGGTCTTCGACGAAGCCTGATTGCTGGCGGGTCGCAACGCGCATGATCGGCAACGCCTGACTGGCGCCCTGGTCGATCCAGCGGGTCGGCAACTGGGTGGCGCGGGTGATCCCGACCTTGACCCCTGAGGAATTCGACAGGTAAACGATGTGATCGGTCATGCAGAACGTCTGGCCCCACTCCGGCTCCCGGCAGGTGCCGGCGTCGAAATGGCAGCGTTCCGGGCTCATGATGCACACGTCGCACTGGGCCAGCTTGGTCATGCACGGGTAGCAGTAACCCTGGCTGAAACTGGTCTTGGTCTTGCGTCCGCAATGGGTGCAGTGGATCGACCCCAGGTATTCCAGGCGCACCGTGGTGCCGATCAACGGATTGACCGGAACCTCGACGTCGCCCAGGCGAAATGCGTATTGCACGTTCGGCCCGTCCAGGCGCGCCGACATTTTACTGATTGCACCGCGGCCAATCTCGATCAATGGATGGCATCCGACTTGAACAGGATATTGGGCACTTGAATCGACTTGGAGCTACATTCCTGCGGGCCCATGTAGCCAGTACGTTCTTCTTCAGGCAGGTTCTTGATTTCCCAGGCGATCATCGCCTGCAACGACAGTTCGCGTTGTTCGGCGGTGAGCTTGCCACCATCGGACCATTTTCCGATTTCCACCGCCAGCTTCAGGCTCTGGTAGATGTCCGGGGTGATGTTCTTGATCATTTCGTTAAAAGAGGACATTGGGTCTCCGTGCTCTTTGAATCACATAAAAGTTTTAGGCGGCCAGTTTACGGCGGTTGTACAAACCACCCAACAAGCCGGTCAAGCATCCGACGAGCAACCCGCCAACGTGGGCCGCGTTGGCAATTTCGCCGAAGCCGATCATCGAGACCAGCCCGGACAGGCACAGCAGCAGCCATATCAGCATCATCGCCAACACCCCACGGGGCAGACGATAGGCGCTGTTCGGCGACAGAACCTGAAAGATCCAGCAGTGCCCGAGCAGGCCGTACAGCACCCCGGACAAGCCGCCAAACAGGGTCGGGCCGCTGAAGAGATACTGGGCATAGTTGGACACGAGGCTGAACAACAAGGTCAGGCCGATGAGATTGACACTGCCCTGGCGCGATTCGATGCGCCGCCCCAGCTCCCAGTACCACATGCCGTTCATGGCCAGGTGCAGGATGCCGAAGTGGATCAGCATCGGCGTCACCAGGCGCCACCATTGCCCCGCTGCCAGGCTGTCCGCCAATGGCACGAAATGGATGTACTCGCCGACCACGCGAAAATCGAGAAACGTCAGCCAGCGCAAGGTGGTCAGGTTATCGCCAAGCAACGTCAGCGCGCCGACGACCAGGCTCAGCAGCAGCACCGTCGCGGTGGCTTTGCCATGGCGGAGCTGCGAGGCGAAGTTCGGTCGACGAGTCGACTGTGCCACCGGAATGTCGAGTTTCTGCTCCGGATCGCCCTGCGGATAACGTTCGTACAACACCCGCACGTCGTCGCTGATGTTCGCCGGCACCCACAGCACCTGCTCACCCGCTTCCTCGCTGACCCGATGCGGTACCTGCATGCGTTGCAGCAACTGGACGAAACCACTCAGATCGACCGCCAGCGGCAGGCGCAAGACTGCGATGGTGCTCAT
The DNA here is from genome assembly GCF_028823535.1 of Pseudomonas serbica. Taxonomy (GTDB): domain Bacteria; phylum Pseudomonadota; class Gammaproteobacteria; order Pseudomonadales; family Pseudomonadaceae; genus Aquipseudomonas; species Aquipseudomonas serbica. Next base: position 148,789 of record NZ_JAQIYM010000012.1, read on the forward strand.
TGCAACACCTCCGGTCGCTCGACATCGACCCAGACGAATTTGTGCGGGTCGAGCCGGCTTTCCTGGTCCAGGCGATAGGCCACCAGCTTTCCGTAGAGCACTGCACTGTAGTCCAGGCACGCCAGGTTCGGACGAATCGGCGCCGGTTTGCCGCTGCGCCAGTAATGGCCGACGAACAGCAACGGCTCGTCGGCGCCGTAGCGCAGCAGGTTGTTTTTTTCCGTTGACGACAGCGGGGTTCGGGCCACCGGGTCGGGTAATGCGTCAGGCTGGAACACGATGTCTCCGTAGGTTTGCGGATCGTCTTCCCAGAATTTGGTCCGGAAGAACGAGCGTGTCAGGCCGTCGCCACTGGTCATGGTCAGGCCATGGGGCAGGCGCATGTCGGTACCACGCAACAGGCGGTCGAACACGGTGCAGGCGAAACTGCCGGGGATGGCCGAGGCCTGGAGGAAATGCTCGTCGACGCAGCCATCGGGGAACAAGGCCCGCAGCGGCTCGATCAAGCCGGCGTCCCAACAGGCATGCACCACCCGGAAGCGCCCGGCATCGACGAACAGCGGCAGTTCATAGAACCACTGCTGGAAGTCATGCCAGTCCGCCGGATGGTTTTCGAACTGGGTCAGGGTCTCGTGCAGCAGGCGCGCATGGCGCGGGGTGTGCTCGCGCACGAACTGCTTGCCGCTGCCAGGCAGTGCCGGGGTGACCCAGCCCAGGGCGTTGAACTCGTGGTTGCCCATGATGCACAGCGCCTGGCCAGCTTCGACCATATCGTGGACGATGTGCAAGGCCTCGCGAATCCGCGGTCCGCGGTCGATGATATCGCCGACGAACACCGCCATGCGCGAGGCATGGCGCCAGACGCCCGCTTGCTTGTGGTAACCGAGCCGGTCGAGCAAGTGCTCAAGGGTCAGAGCGCAACCGTGCACGTCACCGATCAGGTCGTAGCTACGCGCGGGATCGAGCATCAGTCGCCTCCACCACCCAACCGGCTGCCCCAGCCGAGCTTGGTCCGGCACACTTCATAGTAGTTGTGGTCGAGCGGGTGGATCAGCCGCAACTTCTGGGCTTTCTTGCTGATGGTGATGGTGTCGCCGGGCGCACAGGTAAAGTGGTTCTGCCCGTCACACGAGACTTGCGGGTAGATCTGCATATCCTTGGACACGACGATTTTCAGCTCACTGTTGCCATCGACCACAATCGGCCTGCCTGACAAGGTATGGGGGTACATCGGCACAATCACAATAGCGTCGAGCTTGGGATGCATGATCGGGCCACCGGCAGAGAGCGCATAGGCCGTGGAGCCGGTCGGTGTGGCGACGATCAGGCCGTCGGCTTTCTGACTGCAGACGAACTGGCCATCGATGTACAGTTCGAATTCGATCATGCGCGTCGATTTGCCGGGGTGCAGCACCACATCGTTCAGCGCATCGCCCTGGCCAATGGCTTCGGCATGACGGCGAACTTCGGCCTGCAGCAGGAAGCGGTTTTCTACCAGATAGTGGCCGTCAAGCACTTCGGCGACCTTGACTTCCAGCTCATCGGGGCGGATGTCGGTGAGAAAGCCCAGGCTGCCACGGTTGATGCCGAGCACCGGGATATTGTGCTTGGCCAGGGCTCGGGCCGCCCCCAGCAGACTGCCATCACCGCCCACCACGATGACCATGTCACAGACCTCACCCAGCATCTTGCGCGACGAGGTTTGCAAACCGTGGCCCGGCAGGACTTCGGCAATGGTGTCTTCGAGGATCACGTGCAGGTGACGATCGAGCAGAAAACGTTTCAGTCGGCGTACGGTATCCAGCACCTGGGAACTGCCCAGGCGACCGATGATGCCGATATTGCGAAATTGCTCCATGGGGCCCCTAAGCTCTGCGACGGCGAAAAGCACGATTATGGGCGAAAGCGCGGCATAGACAAAATCCTTTCAGCCTCAAGGTGTACCCACGATTCGGGCTATGCTCGCAAGATGATCCTATTTCCAGATTTGCTGCAGTTACCCCACCAGTTGCGCCACCCCGAAGTGCGCGACCTGGCGTGGGTCATCCTCGCCCCGCCGATGCTCAGCGCCACGCCATGGCCGCAACGTCATCCGCTGGCCGGCAGCGACTGGGTGCAGGCCCCGGAACACCTCGAAAGCTGGCTGCGAAAACTGGATCGGGACAGTTACGGTTTGCTGCACTGGCTGGCCCAGGCCCGTACCCGACGCCTGGGCCTGTACTATGAGCGTCTCTGGCAGTTCGCCGTGCAGCATGCGCCGGGTATCGAGTTGATTGCCGCCAATATGCCGATCCGCCGCGAAGGTCACACCCTGGGCGAGTTGGACATGCTGCTGCGCGATCGCGATGGCGTGCATCACCTGGAACTGGCGATCAAACTGTATCTCGGCCCGCAAAATGGCGACGGGCACGACACTGCGCAATGGCTCGGCCCGGGTTGCCACGATCGGCTGGACCGCAAACTGGCGCACCTGAGCCAGCATCAACTGCCGATCTCCGCGCGCCCGGAGAGTCGCGAAGTGTTGGCGGCGCTGGACATCCGGCAGTTCAACGCGCATTTGTGGCTGGGCGGTTATTTGCTCTACCCGTGGCCGGGGCAGGCCGCATCACCCAGTGGCGCGCACCCGCAGCACTTGCGCGGTCGCTGGTTGCATCAGAAGGACTGGTCGGCGTTTTTCGCCCAGAGTCCGCCGGGCCGCTGGCAACCCTTGCCCCGCCATGCCTGGCTGGCACCGGCGCACTACCCGGCGGAGCAGACGTGGGACGAGGAACAACTGAATGCCTGGCTGAGCGATCTGGAGCCGCTGGCGCCAGCGCAACTGCTGGTGCGCCTGACGGAAAATGCCCTGGGCGATTGGGAGGAAGCCGAACGATTGTTTCTGGTGGCGGATCTTTGGCCGAATGTGCCGGGGCAAGGTTGAGTTTCTTGGCGTCTGAACTGGCCTCTTCGCGAGCAGGCTCGCTCCCACAAGGGACTGCATTTGAACTGTGGGAGCGAGCCTGCTCGCGAAGGGGCCGTCTCGGTTACAACCGAATCACATGCCCCACCACCGGCGCGACCTCTCCATGAAACAAACGGCAAATAACCGCCTGGGCCGCCTCGTAACCCTGACTCTCCACCACCTCCAGCAACGGCGATTCTCCGGCCGTCACCTTCTGGAAAAACGCCAGCAACCCCTCACCGATGTGCTGACTGACACCTTCCGGCCCCCAATCGGCATTGCGTTTACGGATCTGGATTGGCGCAAAGAAGAACACCGGTTGCGGCCCCTCGATAGCCGTCAACCGGGCCTCATCGGTGCTCTGTGCCGAGCCGGCAAAGCAGCTGTAGACCAACCGCCCGGCAAAATGCCGGTGCACCCGGTCACGCAGATCCAGGTCGCCGGAAAAATCCACATACAGCGTAGGACGGTCATTGGGCAGGCTCGCCAGCTCCGCGTAAGACACCACTCGCTGGTAACAACCGAGGGCCTCGACAAAGGCTTTATTGCCGGCCGAGGTCAGTGCTACCCGTTCCAGCTCGGGATGATCACCCAGACAGGCTGCGCTGCCGTAGGCGGTTTTGCTCGAAGCGCTGGAGAACACCAGTCGGGTTGCGCCGAAGAACTGCTTGTCCTGCAAAAAGTCTGCGAGCATTGAAGAGGTCAGGAACAGCGGCTTGAGCAAAATCTGCAGGTTTTCGGTTGCCGGGCTGTAGTACGAATCCCAGCTGCAACGGGTGTATTGGTTGTATGCCGAGGTCAACCCGAGTCGATGCTCGGCACCGTCGTAGAAACCACGCTCGGTGACCCGCTCGGGGCGCATCCAAAGATGACTGGCCAGCGGAAAGTACCCGTAGAAGCGCTCCCCAACCTTGATGCCCGACACCTCAGAGGCCACGACGTCGGCAAAGCCCCAGGCTGGGACATGCCCCCAGTCCGGCAAACCTGTAGGGAAAAATCCCCAGTAGTTCATCGAATGGCCATAGGCGGCGTAGGTAATGTTGTTGGTCGTCAGCGCGCAACGGTCAATCTTCAGAATCACCTCGCCGACTGCCGGGATCAGGCTTCGTTGCACTCGTTCGATCCGGCTTTGGTCAAGGGCGTTTTTACGGGTTATCAGCCGTGTTACCGTACTTGAACTTTGCATCTTTCCAGTCTCCTGCTGCGCAAGTGTGGCGGGTAGCACCAGAGTAATGGCAGCCGATGAAGAGCGGGTTCGGAAACTCCAAGGGCGGCGAGCCCACCGTCAATCCCCGGGCAAAACCGCTGAAACGGCCGAGCCAGGCCCGGGCGATTTTCACCGTCGAAGCGATTTACCAGGCTTTTGTTCGGATTTGGCAGAGAAATGGCTGGTCCGGCTTGACCACCCGGGAGGTGGCCCTGGAGGCTGGCGTAGCGATTGGTACGCTGTATGACTATTTCCCGAGCAAGGAGGCTTTGCTGTCCGGTTACATACGGCATCAACTGGATGCCCTGTTACGGCACCTGGATGAATCCGTTGTCAAAGCGAATGACCTGGACTGGCCGACCCGGATCAAACGCCTCATCTACATGACCTGCAATCCCTTTGATGCTCGCCAGCCCCTGTTCAACCATGCCGTGTCGCTCATCGAACACCAGATCGCCGAGCCGAAACATCATCGAAGGGTGTTCGACGAACTGTCACGAAAATGGCGTGAAGCGTTCGCGGCCTGTACCGACTTGCCAGTACAGCCCTCCCAGGCAACGATCGATGCCTGGGTCATCATGGCTTGGGGTGGACGGCGTTACTGCGTCACCGCGCAACCTGCGGCGGCGCAAACCGCCGCATGGTTGTCGGAAATGGAAACGCTGATCTGTGGCCGACTGGCCAGCGCTATGTAATCCCAGCCATCAAAGCTTTTTGTGCTGTTCGACCCACTTCCCGTAGGCATCGATAAACTTTTGCAGGAACGGCCTGACCGATTCGGACAGGTTGCCCGCCTCGTCAAACGCCGAACCGGCGCCACCCAGGTAGGCTTCCGGCTGCTGCATCATCGGCACATCGAGAAACACCATGGACTGGCGCAGGTTATGGTTTGCACCGAACCCACCGACCGCACCCGGCGAAACACTGATCACTGCCCCCGGCTTGCCACTCCAGGCACTCTTGCCATAGGGCCGCGAACCCACGTCGATGGCGTTTTTCAACGGGGCCGGCACTGAACGGTTGTATTCCGGGGTGACGAACAGCACTGCGTCGGATGAACTGACTTGTTGTCGGAAAGTACTGTAGGCTGCCGGCGGTGAAGCACCATCGATGTCTTCGTTGTAGAGCGGCAGATCACCGATTTCGACGATGTTCAGCTTGAGGTTGGCCGGCGCCAGATCCGCCAGCGCGAGGGCGACCTTGCGGTTGATCGATGCTTTGCGCAGGCTGCCAACCACTACGGCGATGTTATAGACGTTGCTCATGGATGACTCTCGATTGTCCGTGGGAGGAGCCTGTAGTTATAGATGATCAGGCGAGAGTTCAACCAATGAATGCGGGTATATCGCGTCCTGATTATATTTTTTTTGTGCAGGAAAACTTACCGTACTCGATGGCGGTCTATCCAACCGCACATTGAGTGATTTATCTCCAGAGGTTCTAAGCAGATGGCAGCAGTACTCGTCGGTCAGTTCCATGCAAGAGACGCGGAAGGCCGCATTTATTCCGTACATGAGTTCCAGGAATCCACCCCGCCGGTAGACGGTTTTGCCGGTTCGACGCCCGTCACCACCTACAAGCTGGCCATTGGCGATCGCGTGAACAAGCTCGATGAAAACGAATTCATGCTGGTGCAGTCGGGCGTGACTATCACCCGCGAACCGGTAAACGTCGTTTCATAACTCGATGTTATGAGCAGAAGGCAGATGCGCAGACTTGGGTTAGGATTCAGTTGCTGACTCCTTCACCTGCTGAACATGGACTTCACGCATGCGCTTACGCCATATCGAAGTGATCCAGGCGCTCCTGCAGACCGGTCACCTGGGCACCGCCGCCGAATGGCTGCAGTTGCCGGTGGCCGAAGTCGAACGCATCTTGCGTGACGCCGAGGATCAGTTGGGTTTCATGCTGTTCGCCAGTGTTCGCGGGCGCCTGCAGGCCACACGTGAAGCGCGGGAGTTGCAGGTTGAAATCACCCGTGTCTACGATGCCCTCGAACCGCTGCAGCGCCTGGCCAATAGCCTGCGGCAATACCTGGCGCCACCGCTGCGTATCATCTGCACCCCGCCCCTGGCCCAGCATCTGTTGCCGCAAAGCATCGCTGCCCTGCGCCGACGCCTGCCCGACGCACCTTGCACCCTCTTGAGTCAACCCACCCGCGACATCGTCCGAAGCCTGCTGCTGCGCGAAAGCGATCTGGGCCTGAGCCTGCATGATCCCGATCACGCCGATATTCATTGCCAGCCGATCGCCCAGGGCAAGCTGCAACTGCTCGCCCCCCACGGCTGGCTGCAACCCAAACAGAAATACATCTCGCTACAGGACCTGGCCGGCCAGGCGATGGTGGGCCTGGAAGGCAATGACCCGCTCAGCCCGGCACTTGAACACAAACTGCATGCCCTGCGGCCGGCCCCGGTCATACAGACCCGGGTGCAGACTCACCAGATGATGCGCAGCATGGTCGAGGCCGGCGAAGGCCTGGCCATTGTCGACCCTTTCACCGCCCTCGGCGCCAAAGGGGGCGGACTCGATGCCTGCCCGCTGGCACCGGCCGTACCGGTCAGCCTTTATGCCCTGACGCTGAAGAACGGCGAGCCCTCGCCCGCCGTCCAGGCGTTGCTAACGATCATCACGGAACAAGCCGTGGTGATGTTGGCGAACTGATCGGGTGTTCCAGCGGGTTGTCGAACAATCGATACCAGAACAGCGCCACTTCGGCAGTGTTGGGATCAATACCCCGATAACGCAGATGGTCAATGCCGCCGACCACGTAACCGCAACGCTCGTATAACCGGCAGGCACCCAGGTTGTTGTTCTGGGTTTCGAGCATGATGCCAGGCAGTTTCTTCTTGCGACTCCAGAACTGCGCCACATCCAGCAACGCCTTGGCCACACCGTGTCGCCTGGCCGGTGCATGCACCGCCAGTTCGTCGATATGGGCAAAGCCATTCCAATTGGTACTGATCACCAGGTGGCCCACGGGTTCATCGTCCAGGTACGCCATGAAAATCGCACTGTCGGGGGCATCGCGAAAGCTGCTGAACTCCTCCGGATCGATGCCATAGCACTTGCGATAAGGGGTGATTGGCGTGACCCGCCACTGCTCCACGGGGTGTCCTATTGCGGGAGTACCGTAGGCGGCGACTTCAAAACTGAAATCACTGCCCCAGATGTAGGCGGCAAAGCCCTCGTCGGCCACACGCACCGACAGCCCTGGGTAATTCGGATTCATGACCGGTTGCATACTGGGAAAGGTCCTCATTCCTTGATGCAATCGACGGTGTAGTGCCGTCCATTGCCCTCGTCTTCATGTTGCAATCCATGCACGTCAGCGACGAAACCCGGGAAGCTGCTGTCGAACGTGCGAGCAAACGCCAGGTAGTCGATGATCGAGCGGGTCGCCTCGGTAAATCGCTCGCCGGGCATGATCAACGGAATGCCCGGCGGGTATGGCACCAGCATGACGGCTGCGATGCGCCCCTGCAGGGCATCGATCGAGACCGCTTCGACTTCGCCACGTACTAACTGATCATAGGCGTCCGCCGGCTTCATGGCGATTTGCGGCAGCACCGTGTACATCCGCTTGAGGTGCTTGGCCGTGGCATTACTGCGATAACAGGCGTGCAACTGATCGCACAGGTCACGCAAGCCCATGCCCTGATAGCGCGCACCATGCTGCTGCGCGACGCAAGGCAAGCAGCTGGCCAGGCTGACGTTGGCGTCGTAGCTGCGCTTGAACTCCAGCAGCTCGGTCAGCAGCGTGCTCCACTTGCCCTTGGTGATGCCCATCGAGAACAACACCAGGAACGAATAAAGCCCGGTCTTTTCGACTACCAGCCCGCGTTCCCAAAGAAACTTGCTGACCACCGCCGCCGGAATTCCGCGTTCGCTGAGCGCGCCGCCCGCGGTCAGGCCCGGCATCACCAGGCTGACCTTGATCGGATCGAGCAAGACATAATCATCGCTCACCTCGCCAAAGCCGTGCCAGTCATCCGCCGGGTGCAATAGCCAGTCCGCGGTCACCACCCGGTCGATACCTTCCACCGACGGCGGCTGCCAGATGGAAAACCACCAATCGTCGGCGGCGATGTGCTGGCGCAGATTAGCCAGTGCCCGGCGAAAACTCAGGGCTTCGTCGAACATTTCCTGCAACAGCGAACGCCCGGCCCCGCCCTCCATCATCGCCGACGCCACATCCAGCGAAGCGATGATGCCGTACTGTGGCGACGTGGAAATGTGCATCATGAAGGCTTCGTTGAATCGATCGCGGTCCAGCTGCCGGGCGCCACCGTCCTGCACATGAATCATCGACGCCTGGCTGAAGGCCGCCAGCAACTTGTGCGTGGAATGGGTAGTGAATACCAGCGGACTGTCTTCACTGCGCGACGTGCCCATGCCGTAGCGCCCGGCAAAGAACTCATGGAACGCCGCGTAGGCGTACCAGGCCTCGTCAAAGTGCAAGACCTCGACACTGTTGCCCAACTGCTGCTTGATCAGCTCGGCGTTGTAGCAGAGGCCGTCATAGGTCGAATTGGTCACCACCGCCAGCTTGACCTTTGGCGCGCGGCCCCGGGTCAACGGACTGGCGTCGATCTTGGCCTGGATCGATTCGCGGCTGAACTCGCTCAGTGGAATCGGCCCGATGATCCCCAGCTCGTTGCGCTCCGGGCACAGATACAGCGGGATGGCACCGGTCATGATGATCGAGTGCAACACCGACTTGTGGCAATTGCGGTCCACCAGCACCAGGTCGTCACGAGCGACCATGGAGTGCCAGACGATCTTGTTCGCAGTCGAGGTGCCGTTGATCACGAAGAAGGTGTGATCGGCGCCAAAGTTACGGGCCGCACGCGCCTCCGCCTCGGCCAGGGGCCCGGTGTGGTCCAGCAGCGAGCCCAGTTCCGGCACCGATACCGATAAATCCGAACGCAGGGTGTTTTCCCCGAAAAACTGGTGGAACGCCTGCCCCACCGGGCTTTTGTGATACGCCACCCCTCCGCCGTGACCGGGTGTGTGCCAGGAATAGTTGGAATCGGCGGTGTGCTGCACCAACGCCTTGAAGAATGGCGGCAGCAAGCCATCCAGGTACTTGCGCGCGGCTCGCGCCACCTGGCGTGCAAGGAAAGGTACGGTGTCTTCGAACAAGTAGAGAATACCGCGCAACTGGTTGAGCTCGGCCATGGCATCGGCAGGCGCGTTTTCCAGGGTCACTTGCTCACCCAGGGCGAAGATGGGCAAATCCGGCGCGCGCACCCTCGCCAGCCCGATCAGCTCGGCCATATTCTGTAACAGATGCGAATGAGCACTGGCGTCTTCTGCCGCAATCAGCATGCACGAAAGGCCGTGATGGGTCGAAGCCACCAGCCTGCCTTCGGTGTAATCCATCGCCGAGACGATACTGAAACCTTCCTGCTCCAGTTCCCTGGCGATACCCCGCACGCGATCGCCAGCGACGGTGTCGGCCTTGATGTCGCGATGGACGATCAGGACCGGGAATTTCAGATCTTTATACATGGTGCTCAGTGTCCTGAGGCGGCAGGCTAGAGACTGCCAATCACCTCAGGGTAGAGGGTTGGAGCGGATGTGGCGAGTTCGACGCACTGAAATGGGTCAGCTGCGCCTTATCAAGGGCAGGATCTACGCCGAGGCCTTGGCCTCTGCCAACTGCAGCCACAGCGCCGGCCCACCGGCGGACTTGCTGATGATTTCCAGGCGAGCCATGTGCTGGGCCAGGTCCTCTTCACTGGCGCGAATGATGCGCGTTGGCTGGCGGTCGGCTGGCAGGCGGCGGATTTCCGTGGCGGAGTTGTCCGCCCCCTCACCCGAGCCATTGCCGTCCGAGGCATTGCCCGCCAGGGACAGGCTGGTCTGGCCGCCGGTCATGGTCAGGTAGACGTCGGCCAGGATCTCGGAGTCGAGCAAGGCGCCGTGCAGCTCACGGCCGGAGTTGTCGACGCCATAGCGCTTGCACAAGGCATCGAGGCTGTTGCGCTGCCCTGGGTGACGTTCCCGGGCCATCAACAGGGTGTCGAGGATCGAGCAGTGTTGCGTGATGTCCGCGCGATCGTGCTGGCCCATCAGGGCAAATTCGTTGTTGATGAAGCCAACGTCGAATGCCGCGTTATGGATGATCAGCTGCGCGCCCTTGATGAACTCGAAGAACTCTTCGGCCACCTCGGCGAAGCGCGGCTTGCCCACCAGGAACTCGTTGGTGATGCCGTGGACGCCGATGGCACCTTCGTCACTTTCGCGATCCGGTTGCAGGTAAACGTGAAAATGCCGGCCGGTCAGGCGCCGTCCGACCAACTCGACACAACCGATTTCGATAATCCGGTGGCCGTCGGTCACCGGCATGCCGGTGGTTTCGGTATCGAGTACAACGGATCTGGTGGCCATCGGGTGCTCAGCTCTCAATCGGTCAATCGTGCAAAAGCGGCGATGTTAACACGCCTGCCGGGGTCTTTCAGATAGAGCGTGTCGCCCCCTTCGCGAGCAAGCCCGCTCCCACACTGGATCGCTGGGGAGTGCAAGATTTGCGCTCAAGGAGATCAAATGTGGGAGCGGGCTTGCTCGCGAAGGTCGCGACTCGGTGCATCGGTCGAGCTCAAATCACGCTTGCTTGAAGCCACGCACTTCATCCACGCCACGGTTGGCCAGTTGGTCGGCCCGTTCGTTGCCGTGATGGCCAATGTGCCCACGTACCCATTTCCAGGTGACGTTATGGCGATTGACCTGCTCGTCGAGCAACTTCCACAGGTCGGCGTTTTTAACCGGCTCTTTCGCGGCGGTTTTCCAGCCGCGCTTTTTCCAGTTGGCCATCCACTCGTTGATGCCTTTCATCACGTATTGGGAGTCGGTTACCAGCAATACGTCGCACGATCGCTTGAGTTCTTCCAGGCCGCGAATCGCGCCCATCAGTTCCATGCGGTTGTTGGTGGTGTTGGCTTCGCCGCCCCAAAGTTCCTTCTCGACCCCCTTGCACACCAGCAATGCGCCCCATCCGCCAGGACCAGGGTTGCCCTTGCAGGCGCCATCGGTGAAGAGTTCTACGCTATCGCTCATGCCAATCTATCCAGAAAAATACAGTGGCTCGCCAATCGATGATCGACGACGCCCAGGACCGGGTTTTACCCCGGCCGGAAAAAAGGGAGTATCACGGTTCGATGTTGCGACGATTGACCTTGGCCATCGGCAACGGGATCAGCTTGCCCATCGGCTCGCGACGTTCCTGACGGACTGGCCGCAGGCCCACCACGATCTTGCGCGCGACCAATAGATAGAAGCCGCCACCGCCCAGCTGCCAGTCACCGGCCTTGCGCTCCCAACCGGCCAGACGAGTCTGCCAGGTGGGCGAAGCCAGCGGCGGACGATAGCACCCGAAGCGGCGTTTCTCCAGCGCGAACCCCAGCAGGTTCAACCAGTCGGCCACCCGCGACGGGGATATGCAGCGCGCTTTGCGCAAGCCGTCATGGGCAAATACGTGACGCAACCCCCAGGTGCTCCAGGGATTGATGCCGATGATCAGCAAGTGCCCACCTGGCCGCACACTGCTCGCCGCCTCGCGCAGCAAACCGTGGGGCGACAGGCAGAAATCCAGCCCGTGCTGCAGCACCACCACATCGGCGGCATGCTCACTGAGCGGCCAGGCCTGTTCCTCGCAGACGATCTCGACCCCGGGCAACGGCGCACCCAGGCGCACGTTGCGCTGCACCTGCGGCGCCGACGGCGGCGTCTGGGCCGACGGCCCGTAATGCACCAGGTAGCCACCGAAGAAGCGCCCCAGCTCGTCTTCGAGCATGCGCCGTTCTTCATCCAGCAGCAATTGCCCGAGGGGGCCGGACAGCCACTCACGGGCTGCGCTGATCAACGCCAGCCAGTCAGGATCAGCCTGAGCGAACGCTTTATCGGTCATTGCATTCTCCAACGCGCCAGGAAGTTCTAAGATGCGCCATTGTTTTCCGCTTGGCGAATCCGACGATGATACAGATCACTGCCCTGCCCGCCTTCACCGACAACTACATCTGGTTGTTACAAGATCCCCGTACCCACCGCTGTGCGGTGGTCGATCCGGGCGATGCCGCGCCAGTACAAGCCTGGCTCAAGGACAACCCGCAATGGACCTTGAGCGATATTCTGATCACTCACCACCACCATGACCATGTCGGCGGCGTCGAAGCGCTGAAGAAAGCGACAGACGCGACCGTCTACGGCCCGGCCAGCGAAAACATCCCGGCGCGGGACGTGGCCCTCGAGGACAACGATCGCATCAATGTGCTAGGCCATGATTTCGACATCATCGCTGTTCCCGGCCATACCCTGGGACACATTGCCTATTATCACACCGGCCTGCTGTTTTGTGGCGACACCCTCTTCGCCGCCGGCTGCGGACGCCTGTTCGAAGGCACGCCAAGGCAAATGTACAGCTCGTTGTCGCGCCTCGCCGCCCTGCCCGGGGAAACGCAGGTGTTCTGTACCCATGAGTACACCCTGAGCAATCTGCGCTTCGCTGTCGCGGTCGAACCCGGCAACGTCGACACCCTCGAACGCCTGGCCAGCGTGACCCGCCAGCGGGAAGCCGGGGTCATCACGCTGCCCTCCACGGTGGCCCTGGAAAAGCGTACAAATCCGTTTTTGCGCACCGGCGAAACATCCGTTAAAGAAAAAGCGGATGAACGGACCGGCACCGATAACTCCGCGCCCGATATGGTTTTTGCTGCACTAAGGGCCTGGAAAGATACGTTCTGAGCTGTTTGCACGATGGTCCAAAAACTCTGAAAGGTTGACCGCAGAGGGTGCGCTTTCTAGAATCGCCCGACATTTTTGCCCGGAACTTACTTCCAGCCAATGTCGTCATCTATACGCAAAGCCATCAATTCGGACGCCCTCACCCGCCTGGCGCAAGCCATAGCGGTGGCTGTGTCCGCGACATTGGCGGGCTGTTCCAGTCATGCGCCGCAGACCGATGCGGCGCATACGCCGAACATTGCCGCGCGCGCCAAGCAGAAGCCCGTCTGGCTCAGCGAGAAACCCACACCGCAGGTTCCGCAGGATGTCTGGGAACGCATGCGCCAAGGCTTCCAGCTCCAGGACGGCCTGGGCGTCAACCCGCGCATCGAGCAACAGCGCCTGTGGTTCGCCAGCAATCCGTCCTTCCTCGAAAACGCCGGCGACCGCGGCAGCCTGTACATCCACTACATCGTCGAACGCCTCGAAGAGCGCAACATGCCGCTGGAACTGGCGCTGTTGCCAGTGATTGAAAGCGCCTACAACCCCATGGCCTATTCCCGGGCCAATGCGGTGGGCCTGTGGCAATTCATTCCCTCCACCGGGCGTTACTTCAACCTGCGCCAGACCCGTTTCTATGATGGCCGTCGCGACATCACCGCCTCGACCACGGCGGCCATGGATTACCTGACTCGCCTGCACGACATGTTCAACGGCGACTGGCTGCTGGCCCTGGCCGCCTACAACGCCGGTGAAGGCACGGTCAGCCGCGCCATCGAGCGCAACGAGAGACTCGGCCTGCCAACCGACTACTGGAACCTGCCACTGCCCGCCGAAACCCAGGCCTATGTGCCGAAGTTGCTGGCACTCTCGCAGGTGGTAATGGCGCCGGATGCCTACGGCGTGAACCTCAACCCGATCGCCAACGAACCGTATTTCCAGGTCGTCGAAATCAACCAGCGCATGGACCTGTCCAAGGTCGCCGCGGTGGCAAACATCGACGAAGACGAGCTGTTCCAGCTCAACCCCGCTTTCAAGCAGCGCACCACTATCGACGGTCCGCAGCACTTGCTCGTCCCCACGTCCAAGGCACAGCTACTGACCACCAGCCTGCAGACCATGCGCCCGGAAGAGTTGATCAGCAAGAAGCCGCTCAAACCGGTTTTCGAACGCTCGAACGATACTCAACTGGCGAGTGCCAAACGGAGCTATCGTGTCAAGCGCGGCGACAACCTGGGCTCCATTGCCAAGGCCAACAATGTCGCCGTCAAGGACCTGCAACGCTGGAACAAGCTGAGCGGCAAGAATCTCAAGCCGGGCCAGACGCTGGTCATGCAAGACACCAGCAAGCGCAACTCGGGGCGCATCAACACCGTGGTCGCGGCCAAGTCCAAGACCCAGAAGCCGCAGTCGCAATACAAGGTTCAGCAAGGCGACTCGCTGTACATGGTGGCCAAGCGCTTCAACGTTGAAATGCAGCACCTCAAGCGCTGGAATCCTCGTGTCGGCCAGGCGTTGAAGCCGGGGCAGATGCTGACGGTTTCCAACCCGCATTAAAAATGAGCCCCTGAATTCAGGGGCTTTTTTTATCCGCATGTTACCCGACCTCCCCGCACCGCCGTCGCACAACCGGCACCCCCATCAACCGCCGTCTTTTTCCTGTCCATACAAGCTGTTACTGTACGATCCACAATGCCCAAGCCGCCCGGATCGGATTCCTTATTTGAAGCGTCCCCTCCTCCCGCTCCTGATCAGCCTGGCCTTGAGCTCCACCGCAAGCGCGACGATCAGCGAAAGCCATGGTTATGCGCAGTTCGGCACGCTCAAGTACCCGGCCAGATTTACCCACTTCGACTGGGTCAACCCGCAAGCGCCCAAGGGCGGTACCTTGCGGGTCATGGCATTTGGCACCTTCGATACGCTCAACCCCTACACCTTCAAGGGCACCAGCCCGGTGACCACGGCGAATTTCCTGCAGTACGGCATCAACGAGCTGAACGAGCCGCTGATGGTCGGCACCGGCCAATACGCGCCCTCCGGGGACGAGCCGACCTCCAGTTACGGCCTGATCGCCCAGTCGGTGGAATACAGCGAGGACCGCAGCTGGGTGGTATTCAACCTGCGCCCCGAAGCACGCTTTCACGACGGCACGCCGATCACCGCCTACGACGTGGCATTTTCCTACCGCCTGCTGCTCAAGGAAGGTCATCCGCAATACCGCACCAACCTTCAGGAAGTGTTGCGTGTCGACATCCTCAATCCGCAGCGCATTCGTTTCGTCTTCAAGCGTGCCGGCAATCCCTTGCTGATCCTGCGCCTGGGGGAGTTGCCGGTGTTGCCGCAGCATTACTGGAAAGGTCGCGACTTCAAGGCGACCACCTTCGAACCGCCGCTGGGCAGCGGACCGTATCGCATCACATCGGTTAATCCAGGGCGCCAGATCGTGTTCGAGCGGGTCAAGGACTACTGGGGCAAGGATCTGCCGGTCAACCGGGGGAAGTACAACTTCGATCGCATGGAAGTCGAGTTCTACCGTGACAGCGACGTAGCGTTCGAAGCGTTCAAGGCTGGCGAGTTCGACATCTATATCGAGCACCAGGCGAAAAACTGGGCCACCGGCTATGGCTTCCCCGCGAGCCGCCGTGGCGAGGTGATCAAGGCGCAGATCCCGCACCAGATCCCGACCCAGACCCAGGGCCTGTTCATGAACAGCCGCCGCCCGATCTTCGCCGAGGCCAAGGTTCGCGAAGCACTGGGCCTGATGTTCGACTTCGAGTGGACCAACCGCACATTGTTCAGCGGCGCCTACAAACGCGCCATGAGTTACTACCCCAACAGCGAATTCACCGCCAGCGGGCTGCCGGTCGGCCATGAGTGGCTGTTGCTCAAGCCGTATCGCGAGCAATTGCCGGCCAAGCTGTTTACCGAGCCCTTCAGCCTGCCGCAGACCCAGGGCCAGGGCATCCCCCGGGAAACCATGCGCAAGGCCTTGACCCTGCTGGCCGAGGCCGGCTGGAAGCTCAATGGCCAGCGCCTGCAGAATGCGGCCGGGCAACCGCTGCGCCTGGAGATCCTGCTGGTCAATCCAAATCTGGAGCGCATCCTCCAGCCCTACGTCGAGAACCTTACCAGCATCGGCATCGATGCCAGGCTGCGCACGGTCGATCGGGCCCAGTACAAGCAGCGCCTCGATCAGTTCGATTTCGACATGATCCTGATGACCCTCAACCAGACCCTTAGCCCGGGCCTTGAGCAATGGCAGTACTTTCATTCCAGCCAGGTCGGGGTCAAGGGCAGCAAGAACTACGCGGGGATCGCCAATCCGCTGGTTGATCACCTGCTCGATCAACTGCTCGCGGCCAAGAGCCGTGACGAACAGGTCGCCGCCGGCAAGGCCCTCGACCGGGTATTGCTGTGGCAGCACTACATCATTCCCAACTGGTACCTCAATTATCACCGCCTGGCCTACCGCAACCGGCTGGCCTTCGTCACGACGCCGCCCTACACCCTGGGCCTGAGCGCGTGGTGGCTGAAATCTTCGGAGAAAGATCGATGAAATCCGCAAGCGCCCTGCTCCTGCAGGCCAGCGCACTGTTGTTCGCAGGGCTGGCCTGCGCCGCCCCGCAACATGCCCTGACCCTGTACAACGAGCCGCCGAAATACCCGGCCGACTTCAAACACTTCGATTACGTCGACCCGGACGCGCCCAAGGGTGGAAAATTCCGCCAGGCCGGGTTCGGCGGTTTCGACAGCCTCAACCCGTTCATCAGCAAGGGCGTGTCGGCTAACGACATCGACTTGATCTACGACACCCTGGCCCGGCAGAGCCTGGATGAACCTTTCACGGAATATGGCCTGATCGCCGGCAAGATCGAAAAAGCGCCGAACAACGATTGGGTGCGTTTCTACCTGCGGCCCGAAGCGCGCTTCCATGACGGCCATCCGGTACGCGCCGAAGACGTGGTTTTCAGCTTCCAGACCCTGGTCAAGGATGGCGCGCCGATGTACCGCGGTTATTACAGCGACGTCGCCGACGTGGTCGCCGAAGATCCGCTCACGGTGCTCTTCAAGTTCAAGCACAGCAACAACCGCGAACTGCCGCTGATCCTCGGACAGTTGCCGGTATTGCCCAAGCATTGGTGGGCCAGCCGCGACTTCAACAAGGGCAACCTGGAAGTGCCGCTGGGCAGCGGCCCGTACAAGGTCACCGAAGTCAAGGCCGGGCGCTCGGTGCGTTATGAGCGGGTCAAGGATTACTGGGGCAAGGACCTGCCGATCAACCGTGGTTTCTACAACTTCGACGTGATGACCACCGACTACTACCGCGACAACACCGTGGCGCTGGAAGCCCTGAAGGCCGGGCAGTTCGATTACTGGCTGGAGATGACCGCGAAGAACTGGGCCAACGCCTACAACATCCCGGCGGTGACCGAAGGCCGACTGATCAAGGAACAGATCCCCAACGGCAACCCCACCGGCATGCAGGGCTTCGTCTTCAACCTGCGCCGCCCTGTGTTCCAGGACGTGCGGGTGCGCCAGGCCCTGACCCTGCTGCTGGACTTCGAATGGACCAACAAGCAGTTGTTCAACAGTGCCTACGCGCGCACCCGCAGCTATTTCGAGAACTCGGAAATGGCCGCCACCGGCCTGCCGGACGCCGATCAGTTGGCGATCCTCGACCCGTTTCGCGGCAAGATTCCCGAGCAGGTGTTCAGCGAGGCGTTCGAGAACCCGGTGACCGACGCCAGCGGCATGATCCGCACCCAGCAACGCAAGGCTTACCAACTGCTGCAAGAAGCCGGCTGGCGCATCGTCGACGACAAGATGGTCGACGCCAACGGCAAACCGGTGAGCATCGAATTCCTCCTGGCCCAGACCGAATTCGAACGGGTGCTGCTACCGTTCAAGCGTAACCTGAGCGACCTTGGCATCGAGCTGGTGATTCGCCGTGTCGACGTCTCGCAGTACGTCAACCGAGTGCGCTCGCGGGACTTCGACATGATCGTCGGCAGCTTCCCGCAGTCCAATTCGCCGGGCAACGAACAGCGCGAGTTCTGGATGACGGCGGCCGCCGACAAGCCCGGCAGCCGCAACTCCATGGGCCTCAAGGACCCTGTGGTGGACCAGTTGGTCGAACAATTGATCAACGCCGACTCGCGCCGCAGCCTGGTGGCCCATGCTCGCGCCCTGGACCGGGTCCTGCAATGGGGCTATTACGTGATACCCAACTGGCACATCAAGACCTGGCGCGTGGCCTACTGGAACCACATCGGCCACCCCAAGGTCTCGCCTAAATACGACATCGGCGTCAACACCTGGTGGATCAAGCCTGATGCGAAACCGGCCATAGAGATCGAAACCAAATTGCAAGCCGACCCTGCGGGCATGGAGTAATCAGATGCTGGCGTATATTTTTCGGCGACTGCTGCTGATCATCCCGACACTGTTCGGCATTTTGCTGATCAACTTCGTTATCATCCAGGCCGCCCCCGGTGGCCCGGTGGAACAGATGATCGCCAAGCTCGAAGGCTTCGAAGGCGCCACCAGCCGCATCGCCGGCGGCGGTGCCGAGGTGTCGGTGGCCGGCTCAGCCTATCGTGGTGCACAAGGCCTGGACCCGGCGCTGATCAAGGAAATCGAGCACATGTACGGCTTCGACAAATCGGCGCCGGAACGCCTCTGGATCATGGTCAAGAACTATGCCTCCCTGGATTTCGGCGACAGCTTCTTCCGCGATGCCAAGGTGATCGACTTGATCAAGGAGAAGATGCCGGTGTCGATCTCGCTCGGACTGTGGAGCACCCTGATCATGTACCTGGTGTCGATCCCGCTGGGGATCGCCAAGGCCACCCGGCACGGCAGCCACTTCGACGTCTGGACCAGCTCGGCGATCATCGTCGGCTACGCGATCCCGGCGTTCCTGTTCGCCATCCTGCTGATCGTGGTGTTTGCCGGCGGCAGTTACCTGGACTGGTTCCCGTTGCGCGGGCTGACCTCGAACAACTTCGACGAGTTGAGCCTGGGCGGCAAGATCCTCGACTACTTCTGGCACCTGGCGCTGCCCGTGACTGCCCTGGTGATCGGCAACTTCGCGACCATGACCCTGCTGACCAAGAACAGCTTCCTCGATGAAATCAACAAGCAATACGTGGTCACCGCCAAGGCCAAGGGCCTGACCAATCACCGCGTGCTGTATGGCCACGTGTTTCGCAACGCCATGTTGCTGGTGATCGCCGGGTTCCCCTCGGCATTCATCGGCATCTTCTTCACAGGCTCGTTGCTGGTGGAAGTGATCTTCTCCCTCGACGGCCTCGGCCTGATGAGTTTCGAAGCGGCGATCAACCGCGATTACCCGGTGGTCTTTGGCACGCTGTTCATCTTCACCCTGCTGGGGCTGGTGGTGAAGCTGATCGGCGACCTCACCTACACCTTTGTCGATCCGCGCATCGACTTCGAAAGCCGGGAGCATTGAGATGAACCTGTCCCCTCTCAATCGCCGGCGCTTCGAACTGTTCAAGGCCAACAAACGCGGCTGGTGGTCGTTGTGGCTGTTCCTGATCCTGTTCGGCGCCAGCCTCGGCGCCGAGTTGATCGCCAACGACAAACCGTTGGTGGTGCACTACGACAACGGCTGGTACTTCCCGGCGCTCAAGCGTTACCCGGAGACCACCTTCGGCGGCGAATTCCCGCTGGAGGCCAACTACAAGAGCCCGTATATCCGCGAACTGCTCAAGGCCAAGGACGCCTGGGTGCTTTGGGCGCCGATTCCCTACAGCTACCAGAGCATCAACTACGACCTGAAAGTGCCAGCCCCCGCGCCACCCTCGACCGACAATCTGCTGGGCACCGATGACCAGGGCCGCGATGTGCTGGCCCGGGTGATCTACGGCTTCCGGGTTTCCGTGTTGTTCGCCCTGACACTGACCCTGCTCAGCTCACTGATCGGTGTGATTGCCGGGGCGCTGCAGGGTTTCTACGGGGGTTGGGTGGATCTGGCCGGGCAGCGTTTCCTGGAGATCTGGTCGGGTTTGCCGGTGCTGTACCTGCTGATCATCCTCGCCAGTTTCGTGCAGCCGAACTTCTGGTGGCTGCTGGGGATCATGCTGCTGTTTTCCTGGATGAGCCTGGTGGACGTGGTGCGCGCCGAGTTCCTGCGCGGGCGCAACCTCGAATACGTACGTGCGGCCCGGGCGCTGGGCATGCAGAATGGCACGATCATGTTCCGCCACATCCTGCCCAATGCCATGGTCTCGACCATGACCTTCATGCCGTTCATCCTGACCGGCGCCATCGGCACCCTGACCGCCCTGGACTTCCTCGGCTTCGGCTTGCCGGCCGGCAGCCCGTCCCTGGGTGAACTGGTGGCCCAGGGCAAATCCAACCTGCAGGCGCCGTGGCTGGGCATGAGCGCGTTTGCCGTGCTGGCGTTGATGTTGAGTCTGCTGGTGTTCATCGGCGAGTCCGCTCGCGATGCCTTCGACCCGAGGAAGTGAAATGAATCAGGACAATCTGATCGAAGTGCGCGACCTGGCCGTCGAATTTGTCGTTGGCGAGCGTTGCCAGCGGGTGGTAGAAGGCGTCAGCTTCGACATCAAGCGTGGCGAAACCCTGGCGCTGGTGGGTGAAAGCGGTTCCGGCAAATCGGTGACCGCGCACTCGATCCTGCGCCTGCTGCCCTACCCACTCGCCCGGCACCCGTCGGGGACCATCGAGTATTCCGGGCAGAACCTGCTGGAGCTGAAAGAAAAAACCATCCGCCACATCCGTGGCAACCGGATCGCGATGATCTTCCAGGAGCCGATGACCTCGCTCAATCCACTGCACTCGATCGAGAAACAGATCAACGAGGTGCTGGGCATCCACAAGGGCCTGGTCGGCAAAGTCGCGACCAAGCGCACCCTGGAGCTGCTGGAGATGGTCGGCATTCCCGAGCCGGAAAAACGTCTCAAGGCCCTGCCCCACGAATTGTCCGGTGGCCAGCGCCAGCGGGTGATGATCGCCATGGCCCTGGCCAACGAGCCGGAACTGTTGATTGCCGACGAGCCGACCACCGCGCTGGACGTGACCGTCCAGCTGAAAATCCTCGAATTGCTCAAGGAACTGCAGGCCCGGCTGGGCATGGCATTGCTGCTGATCAGCCACGATTTGAACCTGGTTAAAAGAATTGCGCATCGCGTATGTGTCATGCAGCGCGGTTGCATCGTCGAACAGGCATCGTGTGAAGAATTGTTCCGCGCGCCGCAGCACCCGTACACTCGGGAACTGCTGGCAGCGGAGCCCAGCGGCAAGCCCGCGACCAATGTCGTCGGCCCGCCTTTGCTGGCGGTCGAGGACCTGAAAGTCTGGTTCCCGATCAAGAAAGGCTTGCTGAAAAAGACCGTGGACCACGTCAAGGCGGTAGACGGCATCAATTTCAGCCTGCCCCAGGGCCAGACCCTGGGGATTGTGGGCGAAAGCGGTTCCGGTAAATCCACGCTGGGCCTGGCGATCTTGCGGTTGATCGGCAGTACAGGCGGCATCCGTTTTGAAGGCAAGCAGCTAGACTGCCTGACGCAGCAGCAGGTTCGTCCGCTGCGGCGGCAGATGCAGGTGGTGTTCCAGGACCCCTTCGGCAGCCTGAGCCCGCGCATGTGCGTAAGCCAGATCGTCGGCGAAGGCCTGCGGATCCACAAGATGGGCACCGCCGAGGAACAGGAAGCGGCGATAATTGCAGCATTGAAGGAGGTAGGCCTGGACCCGGAAACCCGGAACCGCTACCCCCACGAATTTTCCGGTGGGCAACGGCAGAGAATCGCCATTGCCCGGGCACTGGTACTAAAACCGGCGTTGATACTGCTGGACGAGCCGACTTCGGCCCTCGACCGCACCGTGCAACGCCAAGTGGTCGAGCTGTTGCGATCACTGCAAAGCAAGTACAACCTGACGTATCTGTTCATCAGCCATGACCTGGCTGTCGTCAAGGCGCTGAGCCACCAGCTGATGGTGGTCAAGCATGGCCAAGTGGTCGAACAGGGAGACGCGCAAAGCATTTTTGCCGCCCCCCAACATCCGTATACACAGCAGTTGCTGGAAGCCGCCTTTTTGGCACCAGCCACTGCGCAATAACCTGAAAAGAGGAGCAACACATGGGTTTTCTCGCCGGTAAGCGCGTACTGATCGTCGGTGTCGCCAGCAAGCTGTCCATCGCATCCGGCATCGCTGCCGCCATGCATCGCGAGGGCGCTGAGCTTGCCTTCACTTATCAGAACGACAAACTCAAGGGTCGTGTCGAAGAGTTCGCCCAAGGCTGGGGCTCGAGCCCTGAGCTGTGCTTCCCGTGCGACGTGGCCAGCGATGAAGAAATCGCCAAGGTCTTCGAAGCACTGAGCAAGAAGTGGGACGGCCTGGACTGCATCGTGCACTCCGTAGGCTTCGCCCCGGGCGACCAACTGGACGGCGACTTCACCGAAGCCACCACCCGTGAAGGTTTCCGCATTGCCCACGACATCAGCGCCTACAGCTTCGTGGCCCTGGCCAAGGCCGGCCGCGAAATGATGAAAGGCCGCAACGGCAGCCTGCTGACCCTGTCGTACCTGGGCGCCGAGCGCACCATGCCGAACTACAACGTGATGGGCATGGCCAAGGCTTCCCTGGAAGCTGGCGTACGTTACCTGGCCGGCTCCCTGGGCCCGGACGGCACCCGCGTGAACTGCGTATCGGCCGGCCCGATCCGCACCCTCGCCGCTTCCGGCATCAAGAACTTCCGCAAGATGCTGGCCGCCAACGAAGCGCAAACCCCGCTGCGTCGCAATGTCACCATCGAAGAAGTCGGCAACGCCGGCGCCTTCCTGTGCTCGGACCTGGCGTCCGGCATCAGCGGCGAAATCATGTACGTGGACGGTGGCTTCAACACCACGGCCATGGGCAACCTCGAAGAGTGATCTTCGGTTAGCCACTAAAAAACCCGCCTTTTCAGGCGGGTTTTTAATGCCTGTGATATCAACAGCGCCAAATACTTCCTGGGCTCCTCGATTAAAGCCGGATCCCAAGGACATAAGGCCTGCGAGTGTCGACAACTGCAGCGAGCACACGTTGCTGATCATTTTGCAGATGCAGGTTATAGAGAAGGGATGGCCTATCGTGAACGACAATCCCCTGGCTGCCAAAAGCCGGATCAGGAGTACCATCAGGCAAAATACGCAACCAGAAAGCCCAAGTCTCAAACCCCACCCAACCACCAACGACAATACTTTTATCGGATTGCACTAATACTGATTCGCAACTCACAAAGTAGCGGGGAACATCGGCGGGAACATCGATGTTGAGGGATTTGCCCTTATTGAACGTCGGCG
Organism: Pseudomonas serbica; assembly: GCF_028823535.1. Lineage (GTDB taxonomy): Bacteria > Pseudomonadota > Gammaproteobacteria > Pseudomonadales > Pseudomonadaceae > Aquipseudomonas > Aquipseudomonas serbica. The sequence goes on from NZ_JAQIYM010000012.1 coordinate 171,992, forward strand.
AACAAGCGCCATCGGGGGTTAATCTGGAGATGCTCGCAACATACCCCTCCCCAGCCAAAAGGTAATGGCCGACACCCGTAACACCGTCTTGGTCAACGATCATGTTATGAATTGTCCTATCCTTCTCCGACTCCCACATACCTGACCGCCCAAAAGATGGATCAAGACGTCCATCCGGGAAATACCTGGCAACCGCCGCGCTCAATTGGTCAGGATCCTTTCGCTCGACATTACCACCCACCAGAATTTTACCATCGGCACTGATGGCCACGGCTTGACCTTGAGATAGCTGATCGTCGAAGCGGACGTCGATGAATCCTTGTCCACCAAACTCAAGATCGAAATCACCATCAGGCAGCAGACGATAAAGAACGGTTTTTTTATCACCGGCCTTAACCGAGCTACTCACCAGCAGCAATATCTTTGCGTCTGCCTGCAAACAACCAGAGAGTCCAACAATGGTATCTGTTCCAGGCAGGATTTTGTTACCAAAAACCAGATCAGGACTACCGTTCTCGTTAAATCTCGTCAAGGCTGGCTTGCGCCGTCCAGGATCAGGTGGAGCGATCTTGTTTAGCCGTTGTTCCAGTCCTTCAGGAAGTTGGTTCCTTCTTTCCACAAGCAGTCTCTGCCACAACTTCACGGATCACGGAGAAAAGATCGGGCGTGGTTACATGAAGGACTATTGCCTACGTAGCGCTGGTTTGGCACCTGTATAAAATGACAACTTTAGTGTCTCAATACGCCGTATTAGTATCTTTACCGGCCACACTTCGTCTGCGGTCTCAAATTGGACTCGGACAAATTTGGTATTTGTGTTCAGCCATCCATTTGTATCAGGCATTGCGCGAACAGCTGTTGGATCGGCTGTGTGCGCTGGCTATAACGAATAAAGGTTTTCAGTTCCCGTAGCATAACGGTTCCAGTTGATAGAAATAGTTTGAGCTCGACGCAAGAATTATCGTCTTTCAATCAAAAATCACGGAGCTAAACTCGGTCTGTATCCACAGTCGAGGCACATCCGATGCAACTCTCTCCTTTTCACTTGGCCATCCCGGTCTACGACCTGACGGCCGCTCGGAATTTCTATGGCCATGTGTTCGGCCTCGAAGAAGGTCGCTCCAGCGATCATTGGGTCGATTTCAACTTTTTCGGCCATCAGCTGGTCATTCACCTGGCGCCGAAAAACGCCTCTCAAGAAGCGGCACACACCAACGCTGTCGACGGTCATGACGTGCCTGTGCCGCATTTCGGCGTGGTGTTGGGGATGGCGGAGTGGGAAGCGTTGGCCGAGCGGCTGAAGGCATTGGAGACGCGTTTTGTGATCGAGCCGGGGATTCGCTTTCAGGGGCTGGTGGGTGAACAGGCGACGATGTTTCTGTTCGATCCGTGCGGGAATGCGCTGGAATTCAAGGCGTTCAAGGATATTGGGCAGCTGTTTGCCAAATGAGTGGCGACTCAATAGGCCCGTCAATCAACGCTGAACTAATGACCCAGCGCTTTTTCAACCTCAACCAGCAGCTCTTCAGCCGAACCATGAACTGTCGGGTCATGCTCGATCTGCCCGATACTGAAACGAATCTCATACCCGCGATGCGCAGTGGCCATGCGTTCATCGAGCATTTCCTCAAGCCGCGCCTTGACCGTCGCGATGTCCACGCCGCCAGAGCCTGTGAGCAAGGCCACGAAGGTTGCACCCTCCAGCCGCCCGATCACATCGCTTTCCCGAAAACCAATACGCAGCACGTCGGCAAAGGTTTTCAGTGCCTTGTCACCTTCGGTGCGACCAAAAAGGTAATTGATGCGCTTGAACTCGTCGAGATTGAAGAACAGCAGCGTCGCCGGTCTGCCCAGATCATTGCAGGCCTCCAGGCCCAATTGAGCCAGGGCGATGAAACCGTGCCGGTTGGGCAGCAGCGTCATCTCGTCCATGCTCGCCATCTGCACCCCGATCAGCTCCTGCTCGGCCTTGCGGGCGAGATCGCGCAGCAGCTCGCGCTCCTGTTGTGGCGTCCCTGCACGTACACCTGGTTTGTGCGGTTTGCCTGAAATCAGCATCACATACTCCATGGGTGGGTATGTTGTTTAGAGTCCTCGATACCGGGTTTGACTCCCTGTTTACGGGCCGTTGGTCAGCTACCCGCCACCGGGCACGGCCCACCGGCGTCCGCCCAGAGCTTGAATTGGGTTACAAAAATGTCGTGGGGAACCGGCACCGGTGCGCGATTACCGCCCGGATTCCAGCCCCACAGCACCAGCTTGTCCTCGCTGACATGCTTGATCAGCGCGGCGAAATCGCGGTCGCCATTGCCCGCACGATCCTTGATCATGCTGCACAACATGTCCGGTGGCAGGCCGATCCAGGCCATTTTGTGCGCCGCCGGTGGCAGGCCCCAATGGGGAGCACCCGGCGGCGCATTGGCGCCGTAACTGGCCGGAGGGTTGGCCTCGGCATGGCAACTGGCGCAAGGCAGACCCGCCGCGCCCTTGCCGTCCATGCCACGCACGACGTTCATCGCGTGGGGTATGCCGGCATTGAACTGCAACGGCGCGTCGCCGGGAATGTGGCAATTCTGGCAACGCGGGCTCTGGAAGACTTTCTGAACAGTATCGAACGCCTTCAAGGCTTCCCGGTCTTCGGCGAAGAGCTCTGTCGCATAGATGAACAGGCAGATCAGCAGGACTGAACCGAGCACCCAATGATGTCGCCTCATCTCGCTTTTCATCTCACACCCCCGACAATTGCAGCGGCAGCTCACGCAGACGCTGGCCGGTCAGGGCGTACACCGCGTTGGCCACTGCCGGCGCCGTAGGCGGCACGCCCACCTCACCGATGCCGCCGGGTTTCTCGCTGCTGGGCAGGATATGCACTTCAACCAACGGCATCTCGTTGAGCCGCAGCACCTGGTAATCGTGGTAGTTGGATTGCACCACCCTGCCGTCCTTGATCGTCAGTTTGCTGTGCAAGGTGAAGCCCAGGCCGAAGGTGATGCACGACTCCATTTGCGCCGCGATGCTCTGCGGATTGACCGCAATCCCGCAGTCCACCGCACACACCACCCGATGCACACGGATCGCCAGGTTGTCCTGGGAAACTTCGGCGACCTGCGCCACATAGCTGCCAAATGACTCATGCACCGCCACGCCCAGGGCATGGCCGTCCGGCAATGGCGCTTTCCAGTTAGCCTTCTCGACCGCCAGGTTCAACACGCCAAGATGCCGCGGATGCGCCTTGAGCAAGGTCCGTCGATATTCCACCGGGTCCTTGCCTGCCGCCGCGGCCAGCTCGTCGATCAGCGATTCCATGACGAAGGCGGTGTGGGTATGCCCCACCGAACGCAGCCACAACACGCTGATCCCGGTCTTGGGCGAATGCAGTTCCACCTGATGATTGGCCATTCCCTGCAGATAGGGACTGTCCGCTACGCCCTCCACGGACGTCTTGTCGATGCCGTTCTTGACCATGGCGGCTTCGAGCGAGGTGCCGGCCATGATCGATTGTCCGACCAGCACGTGCTTCCACGCCAGCGGCAGGCCATCAGCGCCCAGGCCGACTCGCGCCTGGTGCAGGAACGCCGAGCGGTAATAGCCGCCACGGATGTCATCCTCCCGTGCCCACACGGTTTTCACCGGCCCGCCCGCGGCTTTGGCGACCTGCACCGCTTCGGCGACGAAGTCTGAAGTCGGGTTGGCTCGCCGGCCGAAACCGCCGCCGAGGAACTCGGTATGGATCTGCACCTGCTCGGGTTTGAGCCCGGTGATCTTGCCGGCGATCATCTGGTCCAGGGTCTGAAACTGCGTACCGGTCCAGATCTCGCATTTGTCCTGGGTGATGCTCACGGTGCAGTTGAGCGGTTCCATTGGCGCATGGGCCAGGTAAGGCACGCTGTACTCGACGTCGATTGTCCTGGTCGCCTTGGCCAGCGCAGCCTGGGCATCGCCGGCCTGGCTGGCGGGCAGCCCGGGCGTGGCGGCGAGCTTGCGAAATTCCTCGAGCAATTGCTCACTGTCGAGCCCGCTGTTCGGCCCCAGGTCCCACTCGACGTGCAGCGCATCGCGCCCCAGTTTCGCCGCCCAATAGTGATCGGCGATCACCGCCACGCCGGTCGGCACCTGCACCACTTTGTGCACGCCGGGTATCGCCAGCGCCTCGGCGCCTTCAAAGGATTTGACGCTGCCGCCGAACACGGGCGAGCGAGCGACCATCGCGGTCATCAGGCCGTCGAACTGCACGTCCATGCCGAATTTGGCGCGACCGGTGATTTTCTCCGGGGTATCCAGGCGCTTGGTGGGTTTGCCGATGATCTTCCAGTCCTTGGCTTCCTTGAGCTTGATCGACGCCGGGTCCGGCACTGGCAGCTTGCCGGCGTCATCGGCCAGTTCGCCATAGGTGGCGTGCTGGTCGCCGGCAATCACCACCCCCGACTCGGTGCGAATCGCCGAGGGCGCGACGTTGAAGCGCTTGGCCGCGGCCTCGACCAGCAGCAAGCGTGCCGCTGCACCGGCCTGGCGATAACGGTCGAACTCCATCCAGGTCGAGGTCGAGCCACCGGTGATCTGCATGCCGCCGAAGCCCGCCAGGCCGTAATCGGTGGCCGACGCCGGTGCGTGTTCGACGCGGATTTTCGACCAGTCGGCGTCCAGTTCTTCGGCGATCAGCATGGTCAAGCCGGTCCAGATGCCCTGGCCCATTTCCGAATGGCCGAGCAACACCGTGACGCTGTTGTCATTGCCGATGCGCAGGAAGGCATTGGGGGCGAACACATTGCCCTGGTTCTCCGCGCCCAGGGCAAAACGATGGGCCCCGGGGATGACAAACGCCACCACCAGCCCGCCGCCCAGCACGGCACTGCCCTTGAGAAAACCACGACGCGACAGCGGATCGATGCTGTTCATGGCCATCAACCCAGTTGGGCCGCGCGCTTGACCGCGGCGCGGATTCTTGGATAGGTGCCGCAACGACAGATATTGCCTGACAGCGCCTGGTCGATATCGCTGTCGGTCGGTTGCGGAATCTTCGCCAACAAGGCCGCCGCCGACATGATCTGCCCGGACTGGCAGTAACCGCACTGCACCACGTCGAGTTCGGCCCAGGCCTGCTGCACCGGGTGCGAACCATCGGTAGACAGGCCTTCGATGGTGAGGATTTTCTGCCCATGGGCCACGGCCGTGGCGGGCGTGATACAGGAGCGCGAAGGCGTGCCGTCGATGTGCACAGTGCAGGCACCGCACTGGGCCATGCCACAGCCAAACTTGGTGCCGGTCAGGTGCGCGACATCGCGCAGGACCCAGAGCAGCGGCATGTCCGCGGGGACATCCAGCTCCTGGTCCTTGCCATTGATGTTCAGGGTCAGCATTGCGAAGGTCCTCAGACGCACGGGGTCCTGAAGTGGGCGCCGCTGTGGCGATCAAGAACCTACGCGCGCCTTGGGGTTATCCCTACAGCTAAGCGCAAATTGCCAGGCAGGCCGGGGTGTATCGACCACCGGTCACTAAACCCGCCCGATTTGCCGATAAAGGCGTCCATCTCTCGCCGCCGCCCCCGATCCACTGTAGGAGCTGGCTTGCCAGCGAAGAGGCCAGAAAGCCCGGTGCAATATTCGAGGACGCCTTCGCCGGCAAGCCGGCTCCTACAGGTCCGAGGCGACCACGGGTTCAACGCCCTGCGCAACATAGTGTAGGAGCCGGCTTGCTGCGGGCGGCGTTCCGACAATGGGGCCGCGGGCTCCTACACCCGGGGCCTTAGCAAAATTGAGGTGTAGCCCACCAGAAACAACCCAAACGCAACACACCAAAACAACGCCGACACCCCCACCCCCAATCCGGAGAACGGCACCAGCAACACCCGCGCCCCCCCTGCGATCAACACCAGGGCAAACCCCGTGACGATGGCTTTCGACGGCTGCAGCACCCGACCGGTATGCCCAAGACTCACCCGGGCGATCATCGCCAGAATCAACCCGCCAATGCCGCCCACCGCCAGCGAGTGGGTGGCCAGGCTCTGTTGTGGCATCAGGCCGGCGTGCCACAGCGCCATGGCAAACACCGCCACCACCAGCCAGGTATACGACAGATAAAGCGACCACAACAGCGGCACGCGCCAGAGGCCGCGGTCATGCCAGCGCCAGAGGCGTAGCAGGTGCAGACTGCCGATCAACACAAACAACGCCGCCAGCCAGGGTCTGGGCTGGTCATTCAAACCGGCGGCAAACGTCAGCGCGGCCAGCAACCCGCTCACCAGCAGCACCCGGGTGGGCAATGGATTGGCCGCAGGCGTTGCGGAACGATTCAAGCCGCGCTGGATGAAGAACGGGATTACTCGCCCGCCAATCACGCTCATCAGCGCGCCGACCAGCCACAAGGCCGCCAACACACCACGCCGCTGCAAACCCGCGTCATCGGCCCAGAGTCCCCACAACGTCATGACCTGGCAGCCGGCCAGCAAGGTGATCATCAGCAGGATCGGATAGTTGTCGCGCTTGCCAGCGGCCACCAGGTCACGCCCCAGCGCCCAGGCCAGCAACGGCAAAAAAGGCAACTGCACAAGCAGCAACCCTGCAGGAGCTATCGGCAGCACCCAGGCCAGTCGCGCGAGCAGCCAGACCAGCACCAGCCCGATCAGCGGCCAGCCCTTGAGCCCCGGGCGAGCGGTCCAGTTCGGCACCGCCGTCAGCAGGAAGCCGGCGATGATGGCCGCGGCGAACCCGAACGGCATTTCGTGCCGGTGCCAGGCGAGCATGCCGCCCACCGGATGCGCGCCGGGCAAGCGGCCGTATAACCACAGGGCCCAGATCGCCACCGCCACAGCGGCAAACGCGGCACCCGCGAGAAAGAACGGGCGAAAGCCGAGACTGAAGACCGGAGCAGCAGCCAGTTTGCGCATCATGCCAGCGCCACACGTTGAGGTTTACTCAACCGGTGCTGGGCCAGCAGGCGCATGACGTAGCCGATCTTCAACAGGGTCGGCCCGACGATGGTCATGGCGTGCAACGACACCAGCGCCATGATCGACAGATAACCGGCATACAGGTAGGCGCCGTAGATGCCTGCGAGCAACATCGCCAGGCCAACGCCGAGCACGCGAGTGGAAAGGTGCAAGACTTTCTGGGGATTGCAGAAGAAGTGGAACATTTCCCGTACTCCTGAAGCAGTTCAGTTGTACGTTGGCTGTATCAAGTGTCGTGCCAGATATTTGCCCCTTGCAAATCAGCCATCTGAGCCTGTACGGGTCATAACGACTCGCACCCAACAGAGTCAATATGACCCACAAGGCAGTCACTTCGACAACACCCTGCAGGAAATCCTTACACACTCGGCGATCTACGGCACGGCCAGACTGCCTCAGGCTAGCTACGCTGATAGTCCAGCATGCCAAAACCTGCCAAGGAGACCCGCCATGCTACATATGCAAAAACTCACACCTTGCCTCTGGTTCGATGGTCAGGCCGAAGAGGCCGCAAAGTTTTACTGTGCGATCTTCGATCACGCGAAAATCACCGCCATCACTCACTACGGCGATGCCGGGAAGGAGTTCCACGGCCGGGAAGTCGGTTCGGTCATGACGGTCAGTTTCGAACTCGATGGGCAGACGTTCACGGGTCTTAACGGTGGCCCGAACTTCACCTTCAACGAAGCGATCTCGTTCCAGGTCAACTGCCAGACCCAGGAAGAAGTCGACCACTTCTGGGGACGCCTGTCCGCCGGCGGGCCGGTCGAGGCCCAGCAATGCGGCTGGTTGAAGGATAAATTCGGCGTGTCCTGGCAAATCGTCCCGGTAGCGATGATGGAGATGATCAAGGACCCCGACACGATAAAATCCCAGCGCGCCATGCTGGCGATGATGCACATGAAAAAACTTGATATCGCCGAACTGCAACGAGCCTTCAACGGCGAGAGCTAATACACTGTGGCTGACCAGCCAAGGATTGACCATGAAGTTCGCAACGCCCAGGGACACCGACAAGGCCCCGCGCTTCTGGCGCGATGACGCCCTGCCTTTCATCGAAGCCCGCTCCATCGCCGACGGGCGCGAGGTCTGTTACACCCGGCATGCCCACGAGCACTTTTCCATCGGTGCGATCACCGCCGGGCGCAGCACCTATGTCCATGAGCACTCGCACTTCGAGGTGTGTGCCGGCACGGTGGTGCTGATGAACCCCGGTGATGTCCACGCCTGCAATCCGATCGACGATCAGCCCTGGTCGTACCTGATGCTGTATGTCGACACCGCCTGGCTCACCGACTTGCAGCATCAGCTCGGGTTCAGTAACGACCTGGCGTTTCGCCGGTTCGCGGTCACCCATACCGCGGCCCCTGATCTGTTCGTTGGCTTGAAGGCGTTGTATCAGGTGCTGGTCGATGGGCAGCAAGACGTATTGCACAAGCAGAGCGCCGCGGTGGAGTTTTTCACCGAGGTGCAGCTTGGACTGAACCCGGCCGAACAACCGCTTCGCGAGCCCAACTTCAAGCTCGAGCGCGCCGCCGATTTCATCCGCGAGCACTGCACGCAAATGCTCAAGCTCGAAGACATCTGCGAAGCAGCGCAGTTGTCGTCGTCCTACCTGATCCGCGCCTTCAAGCAGCATTACGGCATGACGCCCCACGCCTTCCTGGTCAACCGGCGCATCCAGTTCGCCCGGGATCAATTGCGCAATGGCAAGCTGATCGCCGACGTGGCGCTGGAAGCGGGGTTTGCCGATCAGGCGCATTTTCAACGGGCGTTCAAGCAGCATCTGGCGGCAACGCCAGGGCAGTATCGCGGTTAAGCCACACTGCTATCTTCCGGCCGGCTCCTACGGCACCAACAAATACACCGCACTCACCGCCAGCAGCGACGCCATGCCCCGATTGAACCAGCGCATGCCCGCCGGGTTGTTCAGGTAGCCGCGCAAGAACGTGCCGGCGTAGGCCCAGCAACCCACCGACAGGTAGCAGATCACCAGGTACACCGCCGCGAACTGCCATACCAGGCGGGCCTCGCCGTCGGCGACGAACGCGCCCATGCCGGCCACGCAGGCCAGCCAGGCTTTCGGGTTGAGCCATTGCATCACCGCGCCGTAGAGCATCGACGGTGCGCGCTCCGCGTCCTTTGCCTGCAGTTGCCCATCGTCAGCGGCCAGCTTGAACGCCATGTACAACAGGAACGCCACCCCCGCCCACTGCACCACCTGGGTCATTGCCGGCCACAGCAGCAACAGCTCATGCAACCCCAGCCCCATCAGCACAAGCAGTAACACGAACCCCAACGTCGCCCCGGCCACATGGCGCTGACTGGCGCGAAATCCGAAGCGTGCTCCGGAACCCAGGGCCACGATATTCACCGGCCCCGGCGTGATGGAAGCGGCCAACGCAAACGCCGCCATGGACATGATCAAACTCATTTGCACACCTGCTCAGTCAATTGAACCAGGCGCCAATGTAAGGAACCCCGGGCTGCACGTATTGAAGAAAACTGCCCTGGGCTATGAGTAATACTCGACCACCTTCTTCACCTTCACCAACGCCTGGCGCAGTGCGACCATGTCCACCGAGCCCAGCGCCAGGCGTATCGCGTGGGGGACATGATGGGTGATCGCAAAGGGTTCGGCAGGCGACACCGACACCTGCTCGCGCATCAACGCCATGGCGATCTGGTCGGCCCGCGCGTCTTCGGCCAAGGGCAGCCAGATGAAATACGATGAAGGATGGCTGATGGTCTTGAGCCCCACCAGCACCTCACGGGCCAAGGCTTGCCGAGATTGGGCATCCACGCGTTTTTGCGCCTCGAGCTTGCTGACAGTGCCATCGTCAAGCCAGGCCGTGGCAATGGCCGTCATCACCCCGGGAGTGTTCCAGGTGGTTGCCATGATCGTCCGCTCGAATCCGGCCATCCATTGCGTCGGGGCGGCAACAAAGCCGACGCGCAAGCCGGTGGCGACATTCTTGGATAAACCGCTGACGTACACGGTTCTTTCCGGCGCCATTTCAGCCAAAGGTGGCGGTGCATTTTCGGCCAGGAAAGCGTAGGCCGCGTCCTCGATGATCGTCAGGTCATGGCGGCGTGCAATCGCCACCAATTGCTGGCGCTGATCGGCGTCCAGCACCCAGCCCAACGGATTGTGCAAGGTCGGCATCGAGTAGACGGCTCGCACCGGGCGAAGCCGGCACAGTTTCTCCAGGGCTGGCAAATCAGGCCCCTTGTCCGTGACGGGAATGGGCAGGACCTCAAGATGCAGGGTTTCGGCCAGCGTCTTGAAACCCGGATAGGTCAAGGCGTCCGCGGCAATCACATCGCCGGGTTTGAGCAGGGTCATCATCACCACCGCCAGGCCATGCTGGGCACCACTGACGATCAACACCTGCTCGGCCGGCAGATTCAGGCCGCGCTCGGCCAGATGACGCGCGAACGCAGCCCGCTCATGCAGGCGCCCGGCATGGGGCTGGTAACGCAGGAGTGCCTCAAGGTCGCCGGACAACGCGAGTTGGCGCAAGGCATTGCGCAACAGGTCAGCCTGACCTGGCAACGACGGGTAGTTGAAGTTGAGGTCGATCATCCCCGCCGCCACCACCGACTGCGAAATGCCCTGGCCCGGCGGCAGCGATGTTTCCCGGACAAAAGTCCCGCGCCCGGTTTCGCCACTGACCAGCCCCATCCCCTCGAGCTCGGCATACACCCGGCTGGCCGTGACCAAGGCCAATCCGTTCTCTGTAGCAAGCTGGCGGTGAGTCGGCAGGCGCGTACCAGGCAACAAACGCCCGGTGCGGATATCGGCGGCAAATGCATCCACCAGCGTCTTGTAGCGGGAACGAGGCATGTCGAGATGTATCCATGACAATTTTTTGATTGTCCCGATAGTCGACCATACGATGGCTTCAGTGCAACCAGACAATGAGCATGAGCCAAATGGAACGGACTTCTAACTTGCAAGACACGGCGCTGGAAAGCAGCACCCGCGGCTGGATCAATGGCCTGATCGGCGTGGTGATTTTCAGTGGTTCGCTGCCTGCGACGCGGGTGGCCGTGCTGGAATTCGACCCGGTATTCCTGACGGTAGCCCGCGCCACCCTCGCGGCGACCCTGGGCCTGTGCCTGCTGTTGCTGTTCAAGGAAAAACGCCCCGCGCGTAACCAGCTCGTGCCCTTGTTGATCGTGGCGCTGGGCGTGGTGGTGGGCTTTCCGCTGTTAACCGCGCTGGCGCTGCAATACGTCACGTCCGCGCACTCCATCGTGTTCGTCGGCCTGCTGCCGCTCGCGACCGCAGTGTTTGGCGTCTTGCGCGGTGGTGAGCGCCCACGGCCGGTGTTCTGGTTCTTCTCGGTGCTGGGCAGCCTGTTGGTGGTTGGGTTCGCCGTCGCCCAGGGCCTGACGGCTTCACCCCAGGGTGACATCCTGATGCTGCTGGCGATCCTGGCCTGCGGGCTAGGTTATGCCGAGGGCGCGAAGTTGTCCCGTACACTGGGTGGCTGGCAGGTGATTTGCTGGGCGCTGGTGCTGGCCCTGCCGGTCATGGCTGCATTGACCCTTTGGCGACTGCCGGCCTCGTTCGCCAACATCAGCACACCGGCCTGGTTCAGCCTGGCGTATGTGTCGCTGTTCAGCATGCTGATCGGTTTTGTGTTCTGGTATCGCGGGCTGGCCCAGGGCGGGATCGCCGCGGTCGGGCAGCTGCAACTGCTGCAGCCATTTTTTGGCCTGGCACTGGCCGCTACCTTGCTGCATGAACACGTCAGCCTGGGCATGCTCGGCGTCACGCTGGCCGTGATCCTGTGTGTGGCCGGGGCGAAAAAGTTCGCGCGCTAGGCACTGCTCTGCCGCCTGCGTCCATGACTGTACGGGTCAAGCCCACCGGCAGCTGTGATAGAAATATCGCTCCTGCTGCTGGAGCCGATCATGGACCTCACCACCCTCACCCTTTTCCTTCCGGCCTGCTTCGCCCTGAACATGGCGCCGGGCCCGAACAACCTGCTGTCGGTCAGTAACTCGACCCGCTATGGCTACCGCACCGCGTGCCTGGCCGGCGTCGGTCGCCTGCTGGCGTTCGCCGGGATGATCGCCCTCGCCTCGGCGGGTCTGGCGGTGGTGCTGCAAACTTCGGAACTGCTGTTCTACGGGATCAAGATCGTCGGTGCGGCGTACCTGTTTTATCTCGCCTGGCAACTGTGGCGTGCCAACCCCGGCGCAGAAACCGCGGTGACCACCCCGCCGGCGGGCATGCTGGCGTTGGCCCGGCAGGAGTTCCTGGTGGCGGCGGGCAACCCGAAGGCGATCCTGATCTTCACCGCGTTCCTGCCGCAATTCGTCGATCCGACCCGCGCGATCACGCCACAATTCGCCGTGTTGGGCGCACTGTTCCTGATCCTGGAATGGATTGCCATCGGCGCCTACGCTTACATGGGCCTGCACATGCGCCGCTGGTTTGCCAAGCCTTCGGGCAAGCGGTTGTTCAATCGCTGCTGCGCGGGCTTGTTGTCGGCGGCGGCTTCAGTGTTGCTGATGGCCCGTCGGGCCTGATTAACGACCGCTCATGTTCGGCCACCCGCGCCCCGCCGCGAGTTCGGCCCCGAGGAACGCCGGACAATTCCCGGCGGATATGCTGGAACAGCTGACGGATCGCAAGGCCTTGCAGGAGCTGCCGCGGGTCAGCGCCGGGAGCGGAATTCTCTGTTCATTTTTCGGTGGAGACGGTCCCTGTGCCGTTCTATGCTGCGTCCATGAACCTACAACACACGCTGCTTCCGCCCCACGCCGAGATGGTCCGCGCCATGCTCGAACGAGACACCACTTACGAAGGGGTGTTCTTTACCGCGGTCAAGACCACCGGGATCTTCTGCCGCCCGGGTTGCACCGCACGCAGCCCGAAACCCGAGAACGTCGAGTTCTTCGCCCACGCCGACGAATGCCTGGCGGCGGGCTACCGAGCCTGCCTGCGATGCAAGCCTTTGGATGCCGCCGCGATTGCACCGGACTGGGTACAGAAACTGCTGAAATCAGTAGAGCTTGAACCGGACATTCGCTGGAGCGACGCCCAATTGCAGGCCAAAGGCATCGAACCACTGAAACTGCGCCGCTGGTTCAAACAGCATTTCGGCATGACCTTCCATGCCTGGCTGCGCACCCGACGCCTGGGCATGGCATTGGGCGGCATCAAACAGGGCGAGTCGATCGACAGTGCAGCGTTCGATTCCGGCTACGAATCCCTGAGCGGCTTTCGCGATGCGTTTCAAAAGTCTTTCCACATCACACCGGGACGCGCCGCCAACAGTGAGCCACTGCTGTTCACCCGGTTGACGACGCCGCTGGGGCCGATGATCGCCATGGCCGAGCGTCGTGGGCTGGTGCTTCTGGAGTTTCTCGACCAGCCTTCGCTGACCCGCGAGGTGCAGACCCTGCAAAACCGCCATGGGTATGCCGTGGCGCCAGGACACAATGGGCATTTGCAGCACATCGAGACACAGCTGGCCGAGTATTTCGCTGGCGAGCGCACGCAATTCAGCGTCCCCCTGCACATGCCCGGCAGCGAGTTTTCCCGCCAGGTCTGGGCCGAGCTGGCACACATCCCCTACGGCCGGACCACCACCTACGGCGCGCTTGCCGCCACCTTGGGCAAACCCGGCGCCAGCCGCGCCGTCGGCCTGGCCAACGGTCACAACCGCCTCTCGATTGTCGTGCCCTGCCATCGGGTGATCGGTGCCGATGGCTCGCTGACCGGTTACGCTGGAGGCCAGCCGCGCAAGGCATTCCTGCTCAGGTTGGAAAACGCGGCGGTGCAGATCACCGAGCAATTGGCCTTTTGATCACAGGCTGCATTCGGCAGCCTGCCAAGGAAGCTTCATGCCTGACCCCTACCGGCTGGCCAGCCAATGGCTGGCGAACCTGGATGATGACTGGCGTCGCCACATCGACGCCGTCGGCCCCTGCCTGCATCAACCCCATGCCGCCCGCGATCCCTATGAGTCGCTGGTGCGGGCGATTGCCTATCAGCAACTGCACGCCAAGGCCGGGGATGCGATTGTCGGCCGGTTGCTGGCACTGTACCCCTCGGTGTCGTTTCCGCGGCCCGAGCAAATTGTGGCGACGGACTTTGATCGACTGCGCAGCTGCGGTTTTTCCGCCAGCAAGATCGCAACCATCCAGGGCATAGCCCAGGCGACGCTCGATGGCGTGGTACCGGATTACGCCACGGCGCTGGCCATGGACGATGAAGCGCTGATCGAGCGCCTGATCGCCCTGCGCGGCGTAGGTCGCTGGACCGTGGAAATGCTATTGATCTACAGCCTGGAACGGCCGGACATTTTGCCGGCCGATGACTTTGGCGTGCGCGAGGGCTATCGCCGGCTCAAGGGGCTTGAAGTACAGCCGACGCGCAAGCAGATGATCGACATCGGGCTGGCGTGGCGCCCGTATCGCACCGTGGCGGCCTGGTATTTGTGGCGGGTGTCCAACAGGTAGGCCGCGTTATCGTCCTTCGCGAGCAAGCCCGCTCCCACAACGTTCTCAGTGAGCACAACATTTGTGCTCACGAAAGCGTCAGTCATCACAACCCGGATTTCAACCGACTGAACGCCCGAATCAACGCCCGGTTGAACGCCTTGCCATTGTCATTCTTGCTGTACAACGACGCCCGCACCGCCTGCGCCGGATAGGTCCCCGGGTCATTGCGAATCGCCGGGTCGATCAAGCTGTCCGCCGCCGTGATCGCGTTGGCGTAGTGGATGGTGTCGGTGATCGGCGCGATCACTTCAGGCGTCATCAGGTAATCCATCAATGCCAACCCCGCCTCCGGATGCGGGGCGTCCTTGGGGATGACCATGGCATCGAACCAGATCAGCGTGCCCTCCCTGGGTATCCTGTACTTCAACGAAAACGGCTTTTTCGCCGCCTCTGCCTGTCCAGCCGCAATGGCCACGTTACCGTTCCACGACATCGCCACGCAGGTATTGCCGTTGGCCAGGTCGCTGATATTCAGGTCGTTGTCGAAGTAGCGAATATACGGGCGGATCTTCGCCAGTTGCTGTTCGGCCAGCTTCAGGTCATCAAGGCTCTGGCGGTTGATGTCCAGGCCCATGTACTTCATGACCGCGGCGAACACTTCATTGGGGTCGTTAAGCAGGCTGACCCCGCAATCGGCGAATTTCGCCACCACCGCCGGGTCGAACAACATGGCCCAGCTGTCCGTTGGCGCATCGGCCAGGCGCTGCTTGACCGCCCCTTCCTGATACCCCACGCCGGTGGTGCCCCAGGCATAGAACCCGGCATAACGGTTGCCCGGATCGAACACCGCCATGTGCTGGCGAAACTCTTCGCCGACACCGGCAAAGTGCGGTATCTGCTGCTTGTCCACGGCCTGGATCGCGCCGCTCTGGATCGCCCGGGACAGATGCTGTCCCGCCGTCAGCACCAGGTCGTAACCGCTGCGACCGGTGAGCAGTTTGGTCTCGACGGTTTCCAGCGAGTCGAAGTGATCGGCGACGACATGAATGCCGGTTTTTTTCTCGAAGTTGGTCAGCGTGTCCGGGGCCAGGTACTCGCCCCAGATGTAGAGATTCACCACCGGTTTGGCGGTGTCGGCGGCCTGCACACACAGGGGTGCAAGCACCAGCATCAAGGCTTGGGTCAGTTTGTGCAGGCCCATTTTTATACTCCTTTGCCAGCGTACTGCGGCATGGTGATGCAGGCGACGTTGCCGCCACCGAGGAGGATTTCCCGGGAGTTTTCGATGCCGACGATCTTGTGCTGCGGGAACAGTTCGGCCAGGGTCGCCAGCGCGACCTGATCATTGCGATCGCCAAACAGCGGCACCACGATCGAAGCGTTACCGGCGTAGTAGTTGATGTAGGACGCGCAGATTTTCGTACCCGCCTGACGGGTATGGGTGCTGTCCTGCTGGTCCAGGCCCTCGGCCTCCTCCGAGGTCCATTCCAGCACATCCGGTTGCGGCAGCTTGTGCACGATCAATTCGCGACCACGGCTGTCACGGGTGCTGCGCAGGATGTCGTAGGCCTCCTGATAAATTTCCCACTGCGGGTCGTCGCGATTGTCGGTCCATTGCAACACCACTTCACCGGGGCGCACGAAGCACGCAAGGTCGTCGACGTGGCCGTCGGTTTCGTCGAACTTGCACCCCCGCGGCAGCCAGATGACCTGCTCGGCACCGAGGTAATCGGTCAAGCGGCGAGTGACTTCGTCCTTGCCCAGGTGCTGGTTGCGGTTACGGTTGAGCAAACATTGTTCGGTGGTGAGGATGCTGCCCTGGCCGTCGCTCTGGATGCCGCCGAGTTCGGCGATCAACGGCGCGCGATAGCGGTCGAAGCGCTCGATCTCGAGGATTTTGCTGGCGATCTGGTCGTCCTTGTCCCAGGGGTAGTACAAGCCGCCGTCGAGGCCGCCGTAGGCGTTGAACTCGAAGTCGACGCCGCGCACTTCACCGCTCTGGTCGTTGACCACAAAACACGGACCGCTGTCGCGGAACCAGGTGTCGTTGCAGGTCATTTCCACCACCCGCACCTGCGGCGGCAACTGCCGGCGCGCAGTGGCGAATTGCGCGGCCGAGGCGCAGACGGTGACCGGTTCGCTTTGGGAGATGGCGGTGACGATCTGCACCCAGACTTTCTGAGCAGGTTTTGCGCCATTGCGCCACACGTCGGTGCGCTCCGGCCAGCCGAGCCAGCATCCGGACTTGGTTTCGAATTCCCCAGGCAAACGGAAACCGTCGAGTTTGGGGGTGGAATCGAGCAAACGTGCCATGGGCAAACCTCATCAGCCGGGATTGGAATGACCACAGGCTAAGGTTGCGCACGCCCTCCTCGCCAACGATGATTATTTCGGAACACTTGAATTGAACTCATCAATCAATCAGCTGATCGTTGAACCACTCGAGCATCTGCGCCACCGCAGGCCTCTCCAGCCGGACCCGTTCGCACACCAGCGCGTATTGCCCCAATGCCGTCATGCTGGAAGTGAACGGACGCACCAGGCGACCGTTGAGCAGATCTTCCTGGGCTGTCAGGTTATCGCCCATGGCCACGCCCTGCCCCTGGGCCGCGGCTTCCAGGGCCAATCCAGCGTGGGCGAAATACAGTTGCCGTTCGGGGCGCTGGTCACCGGCATGGCTGGTGAGCCAAGCCGTCCAGGTCTTGCCGTCCTGATCGTCGTGCAACAGGCAGTGTCGGGCCAGGTCTCTAGGGGTTTTCAAGGTGCCCTGGTTGAACAGCCCGGGACTGCACACCGGAAAAAACTGCAACGCCGGCAAGGGCCGGACGAAATAGGCACTGCTGTCCACGGGACCGGTGCCATAGGTGATCGCCAAGTCGATGTCCTCGCCCGGGGCCGTGGCGTCGATCGGTTGTTCATAGAGGTGCAAGGTGATGTGCGGATAGCGCGCATAGAAATCCGAAAGACGACTCATCAACCACTTCTGCGCCAGTTCGGCGGTCACCGCCAGGCGCAACACCGCCAGGGACGATGGGTCGCGCAGTTCGTCACAGGCATCGCCGATCAGCTCGAAGGCCTGCTGCAAGCTTTGCATCAGCCGTCCAGCAGCCATGGTCGGGCGAATTTGCCGGCCTTCGCGCACAAACAGCGATACCCCAAGCTGTTCTTCCAGCTGGCGGATCTGATGGCTGACGGCGCTGTCGGTGACGCACAGCTCCGCCGCCGCCCGGCCGAAATGGGCGTGACGGGCGGCGCATTCGAAGGTTCGCAGGGCGGCCAGGGAAGGTAGTCGTCGCATCGGGTCGGGTCCGGGGTTCGAGGCGCTCATGCTGACCCGGTAGATCGTGGGCGTCCAGTCGGACCGCGTTATCGTTTTTCGCGAGCAGGCTCGCTCCCACAGTTGGTCTGCGGTGTTCCCTGTGGGAGCGGGCTTGCTAGCGAAGACTTCAGTCCATTCACCGCGCCCCCGACTGCCCATCACCCATGCTGATGGCGCCCGCGGTCGGTGAAGTGTTCATCGCCCGGGGTCGCGTGGTGAAGGCCCGCAAGAAGCAGGTATTTACCCATGCCGAGTTGTTCGCGCAAACCGGCGATCAACTGAAACGGGTGCCGGTCGAGGAGCGCTGACGGTCTAGGCTGTCTTGAAGCTCGCTCAAGACAGCCGGAGGTTCTCATGCAACTCGAAGGTTCCTGCCATTGCGGCGCGGTGTCGTTCAGCCTGACCAGCGCCCATCCCTATCCTTATCAACGCTGCTACTGCTCGATCTGCCGCAAGACCCAGGGCGGTGGCGGTTATGCGATCAACATTGCCGGCGATGCCAACAGCCTCAAGGTACGCGGGCGCAAGAACATCGCGATCTACCATGCCCTGCTCAAGGGCGAAGGCGAGAAACGCGCCCATCGCAGCAGCGCCGAGCGGCATTTCTGTTCGCTGTGCGGCTCGGGGTTATGGCTGTTCAGCCCGGAGTGGCCGGAGTTGATCCATCCGTTTGCGTCGGCCATCGACACACCGCTGCCGGTGCCGCCGGAGCATACGCACTTGATGCTAAGTTCCAGGGCGCCTTGGGTGGAAGCCGAGGTACGGCCAAAGGATAAACAGTTTGATGTTTATCCCGAGGAGTCCATCGCCGACTGGCATGAGCGGCTGGGTTTAAGCCGCTGACGCTACGGGCACACCACTGTGGAAGCGAAACTCCACATCCGGCGATTCGATCAGCTCCTGCTCGGCCGCGCGGACCTTGTCGATCACTTGGGCGATGTCCTTGGCGTCGCCGTATTGGTACGCCAGCTTCAGGTAACCCTGGAAGTGCCGGGCCTCGCTTTTGAGCAGGCCGAAATAGAACTTGCCCAGTTCTTCGTCCAGATGCGGTACCAAAGCCTCGAAACGCTCACAACTGCGGGCCTCGATGAACGCGCCGACGACCAGCGTATCCACCAGCTTGACCGGCTCGTGACTGCGCACCACCTTGCGCAGCCCCGAGGCGTAACGGCCGGCGGACAGCTGGCGCAAGCCGATCTTGCGTTTTTTCATCAAGCGCATGACCTGCTCGTGGTGCACCAGTTCTTCCCGGGCCAGGCGCGACATCATGTTGATCAAATCGACATGGGAGTGATACTTGGCAATCAGGCTCAATGCCGTGCTGGCGGCCTTGAATTCGCAGTTCTTGTGGTCGATCAGCAGCGTTTCCTGGTCGGCCAGCGCGGCTTGAACCCAGCCGTCGGGAGTGCGGCAGCCAAGGAACTCGTGAATTTCGGGAAGGATCATGGGGCTCACGGAAAAATAAATAGGTATAAAACGAAGGGCGCCGATTATACCGGCCTGCCCAGAGACCACCAGCCACTACCGTTGATATGCATCAAGTCGCCGACTGCCGCGCAGCAACTATAGTTGTGCAACGCCATGCTTTTTCATTTTCAGGAGATCCCGATCATGCAAGCCATTCGCAGCATCCTGGTGGTCATCGACCCCGAACATTCGGAAAGCCTGGCGCTCAAACGGGCGAAATTGATCGCCGGCGTGACCCAGGCGCACCTGCACCTGCTGGTCTGTGATCCCAAGCACGATCACAGCGCCATGCTCAGCGTGCTCAAGGCGGCGTTGCTGGAAGACGGTTACAGCGTCACCACCGAGCAGGCCTGGAACCAGAGCCTGCACGAAACCATCGTCGAGGTGCAGCAGGCGGAAGGCTGCGGGCTGGTGATCAAACAGCATTTCCCCGACAGCTCGCTGAAAAAGGCCCTGCTGACACCGGTGGACTGGAAACTGCTGCGCGCCTGCCCTACCCCGGTGCTGCTGGTTAAAACCGCCGGTTCCTGGAAGGACAAAGTCATCCTGGCCGCCGTCGACGTGGGCAATATGGAAAGTGAGCACCGCCATTTGCACAACACCATCATCGATTACGGCTATGACATCGCCAGCCTGGCCAAGGCGCACCTGCATGTGATCAGTGCGCATCCGTCGCCCATGCTGTCGGCAGCAGACCCGACGTTGCAACTGAGCGAAACCATCGAGGCGCGCTATCGCGAACAGTGCAGGGCGTTCCAGGCCGAGTTCGACATTGACAACGATCACCTGCACATCGCCGAAGGCCCGGCGGATGTATTGATTCCGTTCATGGTGCACAAGCTGCAGGCGGCGGTGACGGTGATCGGCACGGTGGCGCGCAGCGGGTTGTCAGGGACCTTGATCGGCAACACCGCCGAAGTGGTGCTCGATGCGGTGGAAAGCGATGTGCTGGTGCTCAAGCCCCGGGAGGTTGAGGATCACCTGGAGGAGCTGGCGGTCAAGCATTGAGATTTTCCGCGCCTTTCAGGACGCCATCGCGAGCAGGCTCGCTCCCACCTCGAAAGGTATTCACCTGTGGGAGCGAGCCTGCTCGCGATGCTTTTACGCGCCGAAGGCGTCTTTGAGGAATCCAGGCGCAATGTAACGCTGGTAATGCGCCTCGGAGAGCAGGAAAAATTCCCGATCGATGGCATCACGCAGTTCCGGCAGGTTCCAGTCGCGAAATTCCGGCAACAACACCATCCCGTAGGCTTCCAGATTGTTGATCACCCGGGCGCCCCGGGCGATCAGCTGGTAGGCCCAGCAATATTCCGACTGATGGGGCACGAAGCGGATCTTGCGCTGCTCCAGCTGCATTCTGAGCAGCAACGGGTCGAAAATTTCCACCTTGGCAGCCATCACCTGGGACAACAGCTGCTCAAGACGTAGCCATACCGCGCGTTTTTCTTCCTCGTTGTAGCCGTTCCAGTGGATCACTTCGTGGTGGAAACGCTTGCAGCCACGGCAGACCAGATCACCGTAAACAGTGGAGCAAAGGCCGACGCAGGGGGTCTTGATGGTCTGATTGGGCATAGGTAGGCAGAACGCGAAAAGCAAAACAGGACGGCATGTTAGCCCTTTGTCTAACATTGATCACCCCTCAAAGTTTCATGAGCCAACTTACCTTTAATATTTTTTTGCCGTAGAATCAGCCTGCCTTTTTAGGCGCCAATGTCCGTTAGAAGCTGTTTTCAAAGCGTCACGAGCACAGTCGTTCCTTCAGAGCGGTGTTGGCGAAGGGTTTTTCCAGCGGGGAAAAACCCGGCGCCAACCCTCATCAGCTCCCGTTCTGCAGGCGTAAAACTTTGAAAGCAGCTTCTGTAAGGAATTGTCGGTAATTCTGGCTAAGTGGCCCACAACGCCATGCAGCGCATGAGTACGGCAATTTCGGGATGAGCGTCCCGGACACCCATTTGGGACCACTGATGAGGGTAATACTGTGCTTGAAGCCTACCGCAAACATATCGAAGAGCGCGCAGCACTGGGTATCGTTCCCCAGCCGCTAAACGCCGAACAAACTGCAGGCCTGGTCGAGCTGCTGAAGAATCCCCCGGCTGGCGAAGAAGCATTCCTCGTTGACCTGATCACCAATCGCGTTCCGCCTGGAGTGGACGAAGCAGCCTATGTCAAGGCCGGCTTCCTGTCCGCCATCGCCAAAGGCGAAGCCACCTCTCCCCTGATCGACAAGAAGCGCGCTGTTGAACTGCTCGGCACCATGCAGGGCGGCTACAACATCGTGACCCTGGTGAACCTGCTGGACGACGCCGAACTGGCACCAGTAGCTGCCGAAGAACTCAAGCACACCCTGCTGATGTTCGATGCCTTCCACGACGTCGCTGAAAAAGCCAAGAACGGCAATGTACACGCTAAAGGCGTGCTGCAATCCTGG
Organism: Pseudomonas serbica; assembly: GCF_028823535.1. GTDB lineage: Bacteria > Pseudomonadota > Gammaproteobacteria > Pseudomonadales > Pseudomonadaceae > Aquipseudomonas > Aquipseudomonas serbica. The sequence continues at coordinate 193,616 of NZ_JAQIYM010000012.1, forward strand.
GCTGACGGCGAGTGGTTCGTGAAGCGCCCGGTGCTGGCCGACAAGATCAGCCTGCGCGTGTTCAAGGTTCCTGGCGAAACCAACACCGACGACCTGTCCCCTGCTCCGGATGCCTGGTCCCGTCCTGACATCCCGCTGCACGCCCTGGCCATGCTGAAAATGGCTCGCGACGGCATCGTGCCGGACGCACAAGGCGTCACCGGTCCGATGAAGCAGATCGAAGAAATGCGCAATGCCGGCTTCCCGATCGCCTACGTGGGCGACGTGGTCGGTACCGGTTCTTCGCGTAAATCGGCGACCAACTCGGTTCTGTGGTTCTTCGGCGACGACGTTCCTTACGTGCCGAACAAGCGTGCCGGCGGTTTCTGCTTCGGCAGCAAGATCGCTCCTATCTTCTACAACACCATGGAAGATGCTGGCGCACTGCCAATCGAATTCGACGTTTCCAACATGAACATGGGCGACGTGATCGACCTGTACCCTCATGCTGGCAAAGTCTGCAAGCACGGCACCGACGAAGTCCTGACCACCTTCGAAATGAAGACGCCGGTGCTGTTGGACGAAGTTCGCGCTGGCGGCCGTATTCCACTGATCATCGGCCGTGGCCTGACCGAGAAGGCTCGCGCCGAGCTGGGTCTGCCACCTTCGGAACTGTTCAAGAAGCCTGAAGCACCGGCTGAAAGCACCAAGGGTTTCACCCTGGCGCAGAAAATGGTCGGCAAGGCTTGCGGCGTGACCGGCGTTCGTCCGGGCACCTACTGCGAACCGAAGATGACCACCGTGGGTTCCCAGGACACCACCGGTCCAATGACCCGTGACGAACTCAAAGACCTGGCGTGCCTGGGCTTCTCGACCGACCTGGTGATGCAGTCCTTCTGCCACACCGCGGCTTATCCAAAGCCGATCGACGTGACCACCCACCACACCCTGCCTGACTTCATCATGACCCGCGGCGGCGTTTCCCTGCGTCCGGGCGACGGCATCATCCACTCGTGGCTGAACCGCATGCTGCTGCCAGACACCGTCGGTACCGGTGGTGACTCCCACACCCGTTTCCCGATCGGTATCTCCTTCCCGGCCGGTTCCGGTCTGGTTGCGTTCGCCGCAGCCACCGGCGTCATGCCGCTGGACATGCCTGAGTCGATCCTGGTTCGCTTCAAGGGCGAACTGCAACCAGGCGTCACCCTGCGTGACCTGGTTCACGCCATTCCTTACTACGCGATCCAGGCTGGCCTGTTGACCGTAGAGAAGAAAGGCAAGAAAAACGCCTTCTCCGGTCGCATCCTGGAGATCGAAGGCCTGCCTAAGCTGACCGTCGAGCAAGCGTTCGAACTGTCCGACGCCTCGGCTGAACGTTCGGCGGCCGGTTGCACCATCCAGCTGTCCAAAGAGTCGATCGCTGAATACCTGCAGTCGAACATCACCTTGCTGCGCTGGATGATCGGCGAAGGCTACGGCGATGCACGTACCCTGGAACGTCGCGCCCAAGCAATGGAAGCCTGGCTGGCCAACCCTGAGCTGCTGGAAGCGGACAAAGACGCTGAATACGCCGAAGTCATCGAGATCGACCTGGCCGACATCAAGGAGCCGGTACTCTGCGCTCCGAACGACCCGGACGACGCTCGCCTGCTCTCCAGCGTTGCTGGCGAGAAGATCGACGAAGTGTTCATCGGTTCGTGCATGACCAACATCGGTCACTTCCGCGCTGCCGGCAAGTTGCTGGAACAGGTCAAGGGTCAGTTGCCAACCCGTCTGTGGCTGTCGCCGCCGACCAAGATGGACGCTCACCAGCTGACCGAAGAAGGCTACTACGGCATCTACGGCAAGGCCGGCGCACGCATGGAAATGCCGGGCTGCTCGCTGTGCATGGGTAACCAGGCGCGTGTAGAGCCGAACTCGACTGTCGTGTCGACTTCGACCCGTAACTTCCCGAACCGTCTGGGTGACGGCGCGAACGTCTACCTGGCTTCGGCCGAGCTGGCGTCCGTGGCTTCCATCCTGGGTCGCCTGCCGACCGTCGAGGAGTACATGGAATACGCTGGCAAGATCGACAGCATGGCGGCCGATGTCTACCGCTACCTGTCCTTCGACCAGATTGCCGAGTTCCGTGAAGCTGCTGCGAACGCCAACATCCCGGTCGTTCAAGCCTAACGCTGCAACGCAATGAAAAACGCCGCCCATCGTGAGAGGGGCGGCGTTTTTTTATGCCTTCAATTTGAACACCGCCCCTGTGGGAGCGAGCCTGCTCGCGAAAGCGTCAGCACATTCAACATTGATGCTGGCTGACCCACCGTCTTCGCGAGCAGGCTCGCCCCCACATTGGGTTATGCGTACGGCTTGAGCGCCTGCTGCACCGCCCCATCCACACTCAACCCGCTCAGCATCACCCCATTGGCCTCAACCTCTGGCAACATCGCCAAAGCCGTCTGTGCATCGTCCTTCAGACGCGCCAGAATCAGCCGTTTGCCTTCCTGATGCACCCGCACAAAAAACTCCTGCAATGCCTCGATGCTGGTACCGTCCAGATCTGGCGATTCCTCAAGACTGAGGATCACCGCATGAACCGGCGTTTGCGAATGCCGGATCAAGTGCAAGGCACCGCCAAGAATCCGCTCGACGTTGGCAAAGAACAACGCCTCACCCGGCCGCACAATCAACACGCCCGGCACCGTTTGCGCCGTTGGATGGCGCTGCAGGTCGACAAAGTCGTGACCGCCATCGATGCGCCCCAGGATCTGGATATCCGCGGCCGACATCTGCTTGAGCATCAGCAGCACACTGATCGCCACGGCGACCAGCAAGCCGTCCAGCACCCCCAGCACCAGCACCGCGCCCACGGCGCAGATCACCAGCAAGCGGTCTCGGCGCCAGACGAAATAGCGTCCCAGCGGCTGCAGGCTCAAGCCCCGCCCCAGGGCATGGATGACGATGGCGGCGAGGATCGGTTCCGGGGTCAGGGCGATGTAAGGCAGCACCGTCAGGACAATCACCAGCACCACCAGCGCCGCTACGATGCCGGCCAGGCGCGAAGTGGCGCCCGCTGCCTCGTTGGCCGATGTCGCCGAGTACCCTGCCCCCGCCGGCATGCCATGAAACAGCCCTGAGAGCAGATTGGAGGCCCCCAGCGCCAGCAAATCCCGGTTCGACCTGACGCGGTCACCGTGTTTAAGCGCGTTGGCACTGATCGAGCCGTAGGTCTCCGCGTACAGGATCATGACCATGGCAAACCCCAGTTCGCCCAAACGCAGCCAGTCGGCAAACGGCAGTACCGGCAGCTTCGGCACCTCCAGGCTCAGGTCGATCACGCCGATCAGCTTCACGCCATAGGCCGGCAGGTCCAGCCACTGTCCTGCCGCAATGCCGATCACCACCACTAACAAACCACCCGGCAAGCGCCGAAACCGTGCAAACAGCCATAACAAGACCAATGCCACGGCGCCGACGCCAGCTGCCACCCAGTTCCATTGCGGCAGTTGCTCCAGCAGTTGCGGCAGGAAGCGCACCAGGTTGGCATCAATCAAATGCACGCCGACCACGCTGGCGACCTGCTTGAGGATGATGGTCAGCGCCAGGCCAAAGGCAAAACCACGCAGCACCGGTTTGGCAATGAACGAGGTCACACTGCCGAGCTTGAACAACCCGGCCAGCAAGAAAAACGCCCCGGTCACCAGCACCAGGCCGAAGGCCAGGGTCGAACGAAGCCCGGGGTCGCCATTGGCCAGGGTGGCGGTCGCCGCAGCCAGTACGGCGGCGGAGGATGAAGTGGCCGAGACAATCGCAAAGCGGCTGGTGCCGAACAGGCCATAACACAGTAACCCGGCAAACAAGGCGATCACCCCGGCCTGGGGTGCCAGTGCGGCGATGCTTGAATAGGCGACCGCTTCGGGCAGCAACAGGCCGGCAATCGACAAGCCGGCCAACAGGTCCTGCCAGCGGTTGGGTTGCTCGGTGGGATAAGCCTTTGGGGCGTTCGACAATCCAGTGTCTCCAGGCAAAAAAAAACCGCTGCACGTTTTACGCGCAGCGGCCACTGTAGCTGAAAATCCTTGAATTACGCGGTCAGCGAGTAGATCAACGCTGAAATCGCCACCAGGCCGACCGCCACCACAAATACGTTTGACGCCTGGCCGCGATAACGCGCCATGGCCGGTACCTTGCGGATGGCGTACATCGGCATCAGGAACAGGATCGCCGCAATCACCGGCCCCCCCAGGGTTTCGATCATGCCGAGGATGCTCGGGTTCAGGGTGGCGACGATCCAGCACACCACCAGCATGAACGCCGCGACAATACGGTCCAGGGTCTTGGCCGCCGGACGCTTGCCGCTCTTGACGATCAGGCCTTTCAGACCCTCGCTGGCGCCGATGTAGTGCCCCAGGAACGACTTGGAAATGGCCACGAAGGCAATCAACGGCGCCGCGAAGGCGATGGTCGGGTTGCTGAAGTGGTTGGCCAGGTACGACAGGATCGACAGGTTCTGCGCTTTCGCCTCGGCCAGTTGCGCCGGCGACAGGGTCAGCACGCAGCTGAACACGAAGAACAACACCATCACCACCATCAAGGCGTGAGCCCGGGACAGGATCTGCGAGCTACGTTCTTCGGCGTGCTCGCCGTAACGGCGCTTCTGGTCCACGGCGAACGCCGAGATGATCGGCGAATGGTTGAACGAGAACACCATCACCGGAATCGCCAGCCACAGGGTGTGCAGCAACGCGGACGGCTCGGGCAGCGTGCTGGCCGTGCTCAGGATGCCGCCATTCCAGTGCGGAATCAGGAACACCGCCAGAAACAGCAGTGCGACGATGAACGGGTAGACCATCAGGCTCATGGCCTTGACGATGACTTGCTCGCCGCAGCGCACCACGGCCAGCAGGCCGAGGATCAGCACGAACGACAGCACCGCCCGCGGAGGCGGCATGATGTGCAGCTGGTGTTCGAGAAAGCTGCCCACGGTATTGGTCAGGGCCACGCTGTAGATCAACAGGATCGGGAAGATCGCGAAGAAGTACAGCAAGGTGATCAAGGCACCGGCCTTGAGACCGAAATGCTCTTCCACCACTTCGGTGATGTCCGCGCCTTCGCGACCGGACAGCACAAAGCGGGTCAAGCCGCGGTGTGCATAGAACGTCATCGGGAATGCCAGCACTGCCAGCACCAGCAGCGGCCAGAAGCCACCCAGGCCCGCGTTGATCGGTAAAAACAGGGTTCCCGCACCAATCGCCGTGCCAAACAGGCCCAGCATCCAGGTGGTGTCCTGGCGGTTCCAGCTCGAAAGGGTTGCGGGTGTCGCTGCTACAAAGCGTTCGTTAACGCTATTGGCCTGATCATTCATCCGGTGGGATCTCCACATTCCGGTCACTTGCCACCCGGCCAGAACGCGTCGGAATACCCGACAGGCAGCGCCCTGGCCGAAACAGGGGCGCGATTCTGGAGGATTAGTGAACAGAAGCAAAGACTTAGGTGAGGAACGGCGGTACCAATTTGAGATCGCGTGAACACCAAATTCCCCTGTGGGAGCGAGCCTGCTCGCGATAGCGGTGGCACATCCAGCATTCAAAGTGACTGAAACACCGCTATCGCGAGCAGGCTCGCTCCCACAATGAAGAGCTGCATCTCATCACTCCCTACTTGATAAAGGTTATCCATCATGTATTTTAACTAAACCTGCCCACCTTCCGGAGTCTTCCCATGCCACTGGTTCGCGTCGACCTCAAGAAACAGCAAGACCCCACCTACGCCAAGCGTATCGGCCAACAGATCTACGCCGCCCTGCGCAGCGCCATCGGCGTGCCGGAAAACGATAACTTCCAGATCCTCGCCGAACACGACGAACAGCATTTCATCTTCGATCCCCAATACCTGGGCATCCAGCGCAGTGACGGCCTGGTGGTCATCCAGATCACCCTGAGCGAAGGCCGGACCCTGGAGCAGAAAAAGCTGCTGTATAAAACCATCGTCGAAAACCTCAATACCCAACTGGCCGTGCGCCTGGAAGATGTTTTCATTAACCTGGTGGAAGTGAAGAAAGAGAACTGGTCGTTCGGCAACGGGATTGCCCAATACGCCCTCTGACAACCACCTATTGACCTGTGAGCCAGCCATGCCCCGCGTTTCCCGCAAACAAGCCGACCTTAACCGCGAAATCATCGTCGAGGCCGCCACCCGGCTGTTTCGCGAGCGCGGCCTGCACGGGATCAGCGTCGTCGACGTCATGGCCGCTGCGGGCCTGACCCATGGCGGTTTCTATGGCCACTTCGAATCCAAGGAAGCGCTGGCCAGGGAGGCCAGTGAACGGGCATTCAAGGAGGTGGGGGCGAAATGGCGCGAACGGATCACCGGCGAAGACAAAGCGCAGGCACGGCGAGCCTTGATCGAGCCTTACCTGTCGACCTACAGCCGCGACAATCCCGGTGAAAGCTGCCCGGTGGTGGCCTTTGCCGGCGACATGTGCCACGAGCCCACCGACAGCGCCTTGCGCGAACCCTTCATGGCCGGCTTGAATCGCCTGCTCGAGGCCTTCAGTCAATTGATGGACTCGCACGATCCCGCGGCAAACCGGCAGCAGGCGCTGGTGCAATATTCGCTGATGGTAGGCGCGTTGACACTGGCCCGGGCCACCCGGGGTGATCCGCTGTCGGAGGAAATCCTCGAGGCGGCGCAGTCCTTCCTGACAGCCCCCCCTTCCTTGGCCTGAAAATTCGCTGCGATCAAAAAAGCTCGCAGGCTGCGCCAGCTCCTACACTTAGGAGCATGGCTGTTGCCAATCTGCCCCGCTGCCAGCACTCTCAACCGACGTTCGAGCCCGACGATCCGCGCCCACAGGAGCAAAGCATGCCTGCAACCGTTCTGGTACTGGTTGAAACCATCAATGATTACCTGCCCATTCTCGAACGCCAGGGCTTTCACCTGATCCTGGCGCCCACGCCTGCCGAGCGCGCCGAGGCCATCAGCCGGCACAGCGGCCAGATCGACGCCGTCCTGACCCGTGGCCCGCTCGGCCTCTATGCCGACGAAATCGCCGCCCTGCCCAACCTCAAGATCATCTGCGTGATTGGCGCAGGTTATGAGCAGGTCGACCTGCAAGCCGCCGCCGACCGCGGCCTCACCGTCACCAATGGCGCCGGGGTCAACGCCTCCTCGGTGGCGGACCATGCCATGGCGCTGCTGTTGTCGCTGGTGCGCGACATCCCCCGCTGCGATGCCGCCGTACGCCGGGGAGAATGGCCGAAAATCATGCGCCCTTCCCTGGCCGGCAAGCGCCTGGGCATTCTTGGCCTCGGCGCGGTTGGCATGGCCATCGCCAAACGCGCCGGCGCCGGCTTCGACATGAGCGTGAGCTACCACAACCGCCAGCACCGCAGTGATGTGCCCTACAAGTTCTGCTCGACCCCCACCGAACTGGCGCGCGCCTCGGACTTCCTGATCGTCGCCACTCCGGGCGGCCTGGGCACCAAGCACCTGATCAACAAACAGGTGCTCGAAGCCCTCGGACCCAACGGTTTTTTCGTCAACATCGCCCGCGCCAGCGTAGTGGTCACCGCCGACCTGATCAGCGCGCTGGAGCAACGGCGGATTGCCGGTGCCGCGCTGGATGTCTTCGACGCCGAGCCCAAGGTACCGGATGCCCTCAAGGTCCTGGCGAATGTCATTCTCAGCCCGCATGTGGCCGGGCTGTCCCCCGAGGCCACCCAAGGCACCGTGGAACTGGTGGGCCGCAATCTCGTGGCGTTTTTTTCCGGCCAGCCGGTGCTGACCCCCATCGAGCTGCCAAAGGGCGTGACCCAGGCCGTCCAGTAAGACAATTCAAACAGATGTATCAAAAACAATGATTGCCCGGCAACACGCTCACCTATAAGGGTCGGCGGAGGTTGTGGGTACCGGGTGCGCGCATTAGATTAGCCAATAGTTTCAGGCCACCAGAATAAGCAGAAGGGATAAGCATGGCGCTTACTGACCAATCCACCCGCACCCGCACCGGCGAAGAGCTCGACGCCAGCCTGATCGATCCATACCTCAAGGCCCACATTCCAGGCCTGAGCGGCCTGCCACGCATCAGCCAGTTCCCGGGCGGTGCGTCGAACCTCACCTATTTGCTCGAATACCCCGAGCAAGAATTCGTCCTGCGTCGCCCGCCATTCGGTCACAAGGCCAAGTCCGCCCATGACATGGGCCGCGAATTCCGCATCCTCAACCAATTGCGCGACGGCTTCCCGTATTGCCCCAAGGCCTACGTGCACTGCACCGACGAAGCGGTGATCGGCGCCGAATTCTATGTGATGGAGCGGGTCAACGGCATTATCCTGCGCTCCGAACTGCCGCCGGAACTGGGGCTGGACTCGGCAAAAACCGAAACCCTGTGCAAGAGCTTCATCGACAAGTTCGTCGAGCTGCACCGTGTCGACTACAACGCCTATGGCCTGGGTGACCTGGGCAAGCCGCAAGGCTACGTGGCACGGCAGATCAAAGGCTGGAGCGAGCGCTACGAGAAAGCCCTGACCCCCGACGCGCCGCACTGGGAAGCGGTGAAAGCCTGGCTCAACGACAAGATGCCGGCCGATCACCCGACCTCCAGCATCGTGCACAACGACTACCGCTTTGACAACGTCATCCTCGACCCGAACAACCCGATGCAGATCATCGGCGTGCTCGACTGGGAACTGACCACCCTGGGCGACCCGCTGATGGACCTGGGCAACACCCTCGCCTACTGGATCGAAGCCAGTGACCCGGCGCCGGTACAGCTGATGCGCCGCCAGCCCAGCCACGCTCCGGGCATGCTGACCCGCCGCGAATTCGTCGACTACTACGCCGAGCGTTCCGGCATCGAGATCGACAACTTCGACTTCTACTACACCTACGGCCTGTTCCGCCTGGCCGGCATCGTGCAGCAGATCTACTACCGCTTCTACCATGGCCAGACCCAGGACAAACGCTTCGCGCAGTTCATTCACATGAACAAATTACTGGAGCAGATGAGCCTGCAGGTCATCCACAAATCCAGCCTCTGATACAACACAGCCCTTGTAGGAGCCCGGCTTGCCGGCTCCTACGAACAGCGATTCGGCTCCATAACAAGGAAAAACCATGTCCAAGACTCAGTTGTTCGACCTCGACGGCAAGATCGCTTTCGTCTCCGGCGCCAGCCGTGGCATCGGTGAAGCCATCGCCAAACTGCTGGCGCAGCAAGGCGCCCACGTGATTGTCTCGAGCCGCAAGCTTGAAGGCTGCCAACACGTCGCCGACGCGATCATCGCCGCCGGTGGCAAAGCCACCGCCATCGCCTGCCACATCGGCGAAATGGAGCAGATCAGCCAGGTCTTCGCCGGCATCAAGGAACAGTTCGGGCGCCTGGACATCCTGGTCAACAACGCCGCGACCAACCCGCAATTCTGCAACGTGCTGGACACCGACCTCAGCGCCTTCCAGAAAACCGTCGACGTCAATATCCGCGGCTATTTCTTCATGTCGGTGGAAGCCGGCAAGCTGATGCGCGAGAACGGCGGCGGCAGCATCATCAACGTCGCGTCGATCAACGGCGTGTCGCCGGGCATATTCCAGGGCATCTACTCGGTGACCAAGGCGGCGGTGATCAACATGACCAAGGTGTTCGCCAAGGAGTGCGCGCAGTTCGGCATCCGTTGCAACGCGCTGCTGCCGGGCCTGACCGACACCAAATTCGCTTCGGCGCTGGTGAAAAACGAGGCCATCCTGAATACCGCGCTGCAACAAATCCCGCTCAAGCGCGTAGCCGATCCGAGCGAGATGGCCGGTGCGGTGCTGTACCTGGCGAGCGATGCCTCGAGCTACACCACCGGCGTTTCGCTGAACGTGGACGGTGGCTTCCTGTCCTGACCTGATACGACCCTGTCAATGTATGAGCGAGACTGCTCGCGATGGACGTCAGAGCGCCGCGGGGTGTCAGGCACCCTGCGTCATCGTTGCCGTTTTTCGCGAGCAGGCTCGCTCCTGCACAAACTTGGCGCTTTGTTTACTGTGTGACGCACCGCGTCACGGTGGTTTCGCGCGTCACCTGCCCTTCCGCCCGCACATCGCCCATTACTTGGGTGCTATCGGAGGTCTGGCAGGTCTTTTCAGGCGGTGGCGGTGGTGCGGCAGGCGGTGGCGGTGGCGGACTGGCGCAGCCGCCGAGAATGATTGCGCAGAGCGACAGGGGTGCAAAAACGCGTTTCCCAAGACTTTTCATAGGTTGACCCGCGATAAGGGATGTACACATTTGTGTGACAACAGAACCCCGCCGGAAAGTTCACGGGGGGTCGCAGAAATATCACTTTTGTACTTTTTTATCGCGCATTCAGCCGTCCTGGCATGGCTAACCTGGCAATTCCTACACTACCGGGTCCGGGCGTTGCAGGCTGTTGCTTTGCAGTTCGTAGCGCAATTCTTCGAGCAGTGCCGCCACCGATTCGGGTGACTGAAGCCTGGCCACGTTCAACCCACTGACCACCAGATCGACTTGTCCGGACACCGGGTCGTAAAGCTTGATGGTCAACGAATGATCGCCGGAGACATTGCACTCACAAGCCAAGGGCGAAAAGGTCCGTTCAATTTGCGTGCGCAACTGGGACACCTGAATCATTGCGATAACCCGGTGTTGCAATCAAATGCGCTGGTGGGGCGTTCGTCGTGCATGGCTGTTCCTTTAGCATCCGAGAAACGGGGAATGATCCAGAACTGTCATCCACCCGCTCTTAGGCTACTGCTTGGCAAAGCCACTCAGAACGTAAATTTGCACCCCACACACTAGTGCATTTGCACCTTACCGCTGGCCCTTCGTGCCCCATTGACTGGAAAACAACCCGCGCTCGCGCGCCCAGACAATCGCTTCGCTGCGGCTGTGCACATCGAGTTTGGAATACACCGTCGCGACGTGGTTGCGCACGGTGTTAGGCGCCAGTTTCAAGCGCGCGGCGATCTCCTTGTCCGCCAGGCCCTCACAGATCAGTTCCAGCACGTCGCGTTCCCTGGCCGTCAGGTCGGTAAAAGCCACGCTGGGCAGCTGCGGCGATTTGACGTGTTTCACGTTGGCGAGTTTTTCGATCAGCATCCGGCTGAACCAGGAGGCGTCTTTCATCACCTCTTCAATGGCCGACAGCATCTCGAGCTCGGTGTGTTTGCGCTCGGTGATGTCCATCAACACCAGCAGGTAGCAAGGGCTGTCCTGGATATTCACGGTATCGGCACAGACGACGCAATCGATCAGTTCGTCGTCTTTCCTGCGCACGCGTACGTCAATGCGGTCCAGACTTCCGGTTTTCTCCAGGGCAGTGAAGAGCCGTGTCCGGGCGCCCTTGTCATGGAAGACGTCGATATCGGCGATGGTTTTGCCGAGCACTTCTTCGTTGGCGTACGCGAGGGTAACCAGAAACGCCTCATTCACATCCATCACCACTTGATCGCTGGCGCTGCACACCATGATCGGCACCGGGCTCAGGCGAAAAGCCTTGGCAAAGCGTTCCTCACTCTGGCGCAGGGCAACCTCGGCCTTGTGCCGGGGCTCCATGTCGACAAAGGAAAACAACATGCAGGCTTCGTCATTGAGCTCCAGCGGCTGGCCGGCCACGATGACTTGCTTGTTGCCACCGTCGGCCAATCGCAACTCGGCCTGCATCTGCGGAATGGTCGCGCCTTCGCGCAGGCGCTGCTTGGCCAGCTCCTTGTTTTGCGCCTGCTCCAGAACATCCAGTTCATAGGTCGAAGTACCAATCACCTGGTCTCGGGAGTAACCGGTCATTTCGAGAAACCCGGGATTGACCTTGATGTAGCGCAAGTCACTGAGACGGCAGATGACGGCCGGTGCCGGGTTGGCGGCGAAGGTTTTCTCGAAGCGTTGCTCGGCACTGGCCCAGTCAGTGACGTCGTCCATGATCAACACCAGCGATTCCGGCTCATCGTGGCTGTCGGCCAACACCATGCTGCGTACGCGATGGACCCAGGTGCGCTCTTCGTCTGCAACGGACGTGACCTCGACCAGTACATCGCTGAACGTTTCGCCCCGCGCCACCCGGCTGATCGGGTAGCTGTCGACCGGCACCGGGTGATGGTTGCGATAACGCAAGGCGAAGCGTTTGGCGTACGCCCTGGCATCGGCGCCGAGGTCGCTGACCCGTTCGACACCGTGCATGGCCAGCGCCGCCTCATTGGCCCAGAGGATGCTCTGGTCGGGATCGAGCACAATCACCCCGTCGGACAGACCGGCGATGATCTGCTGCAATTGCCGGCGGTTGGTTTCGGTGGTCAGGACGTCCTGGCTCATTGGTCCTCCAAGGGTGCGACGGCGCGCGCGTGCGCCTGCCTGTGAATATGTCGACCGCATGGGGTTGGGATAGTGCAGGCCACATCCCGATTTGGGCCTGCTCACAAAGAAGGCCTTTTACCTTCGAATAGCCATCAAATCGATAGGTGTAAAATTTTGAATGTACTGTGCGCGAGAAATTTTCAGTCGGTAAACCGACGCATATGAACGGCTGCTGACGCCTCGGTTTGCCATATTTCTAAAGTGAGAAATTGTCGCGTCGAAATGAGCAACGTCCAAAAGGGTGTTGCCTTGGGGGTCTGTCCAATAATGTGGTTGTTTTGGGTCAGGGAATCGCTTAAAACCGTATGAACTTTTCGCAGTTTCATATGCTTGGTTACTCAAGTCTAAATCGCGTAAATCATCACTGACATTGTAATGACCCTGGTTTGGCTGCAAGGCTTCATTGTCTTTTATTACGCCTAATAGATTCTTATTCTTGTGGTAATTTCTTCGTGAATTTTCACTTCGTTTCAATCTCCGTAACTGCTGCTTACTCATTACCTGGGATGACGAACTGGCACCTTCCGTTAGTCATCGCTGGCTGCCATTGGCCTTGAGATTGCTTGGGATTTCTTGCTTACTCCCCCTAACGTCTTGTTGATATGCACCCCAACTTTGGGTATCGGAGCGTGCCCCGTCGGATCCACCCGATTCCTCGGATCGCCCTCGCAATACGCGTACGCGTTTAATCCTCCTTCCTCAAACGGACTCCACCTGTCCGGACTGTTGAACCGCATCAACACCGGATTGAACTGCCGATAGCCATTGCCCAAATGATAATGACCCGTCAAGGAATCCCGCCGCTCGCCGTTGAACCCGAGCAGGCTGAGCAAGCCATTTTCCGAAGTTCGATGTCCGTAGGGTGTATAGGCGATGGGATCAGGTCGATTCCCGTCGTGCGCATTCAATATCGAACGTTGATGGTCGGTTGCCATCAAGGTGGTGTTGAAAATGGCGCCCTGAGATTGCTGTTGCGCCAACAGGTGATCGTCGTACTGGAAAATGCAATGCCTCACGGTGTCCTGAATTTCGGTGGCCAAGCGGCTTTTGCAGTAAAACCGTTGGATGTTGGCCTGCTCATATGGCGTGCATGTGTCTTGTCGATCAAGGGGATCGTAGCGGTAGCGACACAGTACGGTTTCGCGGTGTGAAGTTGGCATCAACGGAGCTCCGTGCAAGGTCCATAAAGCAGGACATCTAGCGTCGGAGTTTTTTCAACTTTTGCCTACTATCAGAACTGCTAGTGAACGAACCGTCGGAAATTTCAACGTTGTCTTCGACGTCTTCGCCCCCACAGGTTCTGTGTCAAGCCATTCGGTCTTGCATCACCAGTTCACGCAACGTATCGAGAAACAGCTTGAGCACCGGAGAATCATCGTCCGCACGGTAGGTGGCGTACAACGGCACTTCCGGCAAGGCCGGGGTCAGGCGCCGGAATACCAGGCCGGCCGGCGCCAACTGCTCGATGGACGCAGGCAGCAGTGCCACGCCGAAACCGGCGCGCACGAGGCTGAGCAGGGTTTGCACTTCAATCACCTGCTGGCGGATCTGCGGTGTGAACCCGGCCTGGATGCAGCACTGGTAAAGAAAGTCGGCAAACCGCGACTGCTTCAGTTCCAGCGCCACGAACGGCTCCTGGGCAAGGTCAGCGGGTGCCAGGCTGTCGCGTCGGGCCAAGGGGTGGTCCATTGGCATCACAACCCGGATCGGCTCGTAGATCAGCAGCTCGTTGCGCAGTTGCGGATCGTCATAGCCGACCCGGAACACGCAGGCATCGATGCGCTTTTCCTTGAGCGCCTTGACCTGCGCGGCGGGGGTCATTTCATGCAAGCGCCAGTTCACCTGAGGGTAACGCTCGCGAAACAGGTGCAAGGCCCGTGGTAGCACCCCCACCATCACCGAACTGATCATGCCGATTTCCAGCTCGCCCAACTGACCACGACCGGTCTGACGCGTCAGGTCCAGGGCACGGTTGAGCTGCTCGAACACCAGTGGCGCCTGCTCCTTGAGCATCTGCCCGGCGGCTGTCAGTTCGACCCGGTGGTGGCTGCGTTCGAACAGCGGCGTGCCCAACTCTTCTTCCAGCAAACGAATCTGCTGGCTCAGTGGCGGTTGGCAGATGTGCAGCCGCGTGGCGGCCCGGCCGAAATGCAGTTCCTCGGCCAGCGCCATGAAGTAGCGCAGCAATCGCAAGTCCATGGTGGCTACCCCAGTGTCAGTGGCGTCGAGCGCTGGCGCACGCCGGTCAGGCTGAACAGGGCATTGGCGATGGCCGGGGCTACCGATGGGCTGCCCAGTTCGCCGACACCTCCTGGCTTGGATGGCTCACCTTCGACCAACAGGATGTCAACCTCCGGCATGTCCGACATGCGTGTCACGCGGTAGTCATGGAAGTTGCTCTGCACCACCCTGCCTTGCTTGATATCCATGCGGTCGAACAAGGCATGGCCGAGGCCCCACATCAGGCCGCCATAGATCTGCTCTTCGACGCCGCCGGGTGAAACGGCCAGGCCGCAATCGACCACGCAGGTGAGCTTCTCGACTTTGGTCTCGCCGTCCTTGCGCGCCACCCGGGCGACCACCGCAATGAAACTGGTGTAGCCCTGGTTGGTGGCGATCCCCAGCGCCGTCCCTGGCGGTAGTGGCTGGCCCCAACCGGCACGCTCGGCGGCGCTTTTGAGCACTGCCACATGGCGCGGTCGGTCTTGCATGTTGGCCAGGCGAAACGCCAAGGGGTCCTGGCCTGCGCCGTGGGCCAGTTCATCCATGAAGCTCTCCACGGCGAACACGTTGGGAATGAAGCTCACCGAGCGATACCAGCCGCTCGGCACGGCGCTTTCGTGCTTGACCCAGACCAGATCCAGATGGGGCGGACGATAGGCGAAGTCCCATGCAGTGATGGCTTCGGTGGTGCTGTAGTCCATCTTGTCCGGGCGCTCAAAATAGCCCGGCTCCCACTGCTCCGGCGAGGCCGGCGACACCGCGTTGAGCTGTAGCGCGGTCAGGCGTCCCTGGGCGTCCAGCGCGCCTTTGGCCCGGTGCAAAGTGGCCGGGTGCATGAACAGCGAGCGCATTTCGTCTTCGCGACTGTTCATCAGTTTCACCGGCACCTTGGCCTGCTGCGCCAGGTAGGCGACTTCGAACAACCAGTATTTGGCCTCCCGCGCACCGAAACTGCCACCGGACACCAGCTCGTTGATAGTGACTTTGTCCTTGGCGATCTTGCACACCATTTGCGCGGCTTCCAGCGCCGATGAAGGCACCTGCACACCGCCCCAGTAAGTGATGGCGTTATCCTTGACCTGCGCGGTGATGCAGATCGGCTCCAGCGGATTCTGCACTTTGTAGGGCATGCGGTAATCGGCTTCGAGCAGCTTTGCAGCGACCGGCCATTGTCCGTTCACATCACCCGCAGCCATCGCGGTCACCCGCTGCGCGCCTTGGTCATCCAGCGCCGCAGCCTGGGCCTTGGCCAGTTCATCACTGTCAAAACCCTCCAACGCAGAGCCACTCCACTTCACCTCGAGCAATTCACGGCCCTGATGCGCGGCCCAGTAGCTATCCGCCAACACCGCCACGCCTTCGACGTTGCCGCCAAGGACATCGGGACGCCCCGGCACCTTGATCACCTTGCGCACGCCCGGCACTTGCAACGCAGCCGCGCTGTCCACCGACACAACGTTCGCCCCCACCACGGGAGCCCGTTCAATCACCGCCACCAGCATGTCCGGCAACACCACGTCGATGCTGTACTTGAAGCGGCCGCAGACCTTGGCCCGGGCGTCGCGCTTGTGCCGCAGTTTGCCGATGTACTTGAACTGCGCCGGGTCCTTGAGCGCGACCGTGGCCGGTGCCGGCAGATGCGCGGCGACGTTCACCAGTTCACCGTAGCCGAGGCTGCGTTTACTCGCTGCATGAACCACACGGCCTTCGTCGGTGGTGCAGCCGTCGGGGCTGACTTTCCATTGCCTGGCAGCCGCCGTGACCAGCAGCGCCCGGGCGGTGGCGCCAGCCATGCGCAGACGCTCGTACTCCAGCGATACGCTGGTGCTGCCGCCGGTGGAGAAGACTTTCCAGATCGGATGAATGTAGGTCTCGAAGAACGGATCTTCCGGCGAGATCACCTGCACGGTCATCGGGTCGACGTCCAGTTCCTCGGCGACGCACGCGGCCAACGCAGTGTGCGTGCCGGTGCCGGAATCGTGTTTGTGCACCACCAGCTTGACCGTACCGTCGGGCAGGATTCGCACCCAGGCGTTGGGTTCGAACTCGCCGACAGGCGCTGGGACTTTCGGGTCAGTCGCAGCCAGGCCCGCAGGCAGGTAAAACGCAATGGCCAGACCGCCGGTAACGGTTGCGGTTCGCTGCAGAAACATGCGCCGCGAAAGATTCATCGGGGACATCGTCATCACGCCTCCTTCGGCGCAGACGCCGCACGCTTGATGGCCTTGTTGATCCGACCGTAAGTGCCACAGCGGCACAGGTTGCCGGACATGGCATTGCGGATCGCATCGTCGGTGACCGTCACCCCGGTGTTGAGCAATGCGGCCGCGGACATGATCTGACCGGATTGACAGTAGCCGCATTGCGGCACATCTTCGGCAACCCAGGCCAGTTGCAGCGGATGCTGTTCGGTGGGCGACAAGCCTTCGATGGTGGTGATGCGGTGCCCCGCCACGGCGGCGACCGGCACCTGGCAGGAACGCACCGCGACACCGTCCAGGTGCACGGTGCAGGCACCGCACAGGCCCATGCCGCAACCGAACTTGGTGCCGGTGAGTTTCAAGTGGTCACGCAACACCCATAACAAGGGCATGGAGGGCGATGTCTCTACCAGCTCGCGTCGTTCGCCGTTTACCGTGAATTCGATCATTGTCAGGCTCCAAGAGAGCGGCCCGTCTTTGTGCAGGCCTGGTGCTCGATTATTGGGAGCCTTGGGAAAATCGGGCCAGCGACGATTTCTGCCATCCTGTGTAAGTAGGACTAACAGCATGTACAAGCGATACCCGTCGGTGCAGTCCATGAGTGCCTTCATCCAGGCGGCCCGTAGCGGCAGTTTCTCCAGTGCCGCGCGCAAACTCGACCTCACCCACAGCGCCATCAGCCAGCAGATCCGCGCCCTGGAAGACTTCATCGGCCAGCCGCTGTTCGTGCGCGAAGGCGGCGGCAGCAACCTGACCGACGCCGGGCAACTCTTCGCCAGCGTGCTGTCCGACGGCCTGGCACAGATCGACCGGGCGCTGTCTTCGGTGAAGAACCGTAGCGTGGCGCAGCGGCTGACCCTGGATGTCGACAGCGAACTGGCCCAGAGCTGGCTCAATCCGCGCCTGCCGCAGCTGCTGGATCTGTTGCCCGGGCATGAGGTGGTGATGCTGTCGATGCCGCGATCGGATCGCAGTGCGTTCGAACGCGTGGACCTGTCCTTGCGCTACGGCTATGGCGATTGGGAAGACTGCGAGATGACGCAGATTTGCGGGGATCGGGTGATGGCGGTGGCGTCGCCTGAGCTGCTGGAACGCCAGGGTGTGCAACGACCGTTGAGTCCGGAGCAGATCCTTGAATTACCGTTATTGGGCTACACGCGACGGTCGTGGATTCCATGGCTGGATGCGGCGGGAATGCCACCCGTAGAGCCACCGGCACGGGTGGTGTTCGATAACGCAGCGAACCTGATTGCCGCTGCAGAAGCCGGCGTTGGCGCAGGGTTGGTGCGTGGGTTGCTGGCGGCGGACGCCTTGCGCAGCGGGCGGCTGGTGGTGTTGAACGAGGCGCGGATTGCGGCGCATTACAACCTTTACGCCGTATGGCCGCCGGGGCACGGTGAGCGGGTGGCGCCGGTGGTTGAGGCGATCAAAGAGTTGGCTTTGCGTACACAATCCTGACGCCTTCGCTGGCAAGCCAGCGCCTACAGGGGATCGCGATCATTTGTAGGAGCTGGCTTGCCAGCGAAGCGGCCGGCGCATCCGCCACCCATCTCCCCATATCGAACGCATATCAAACCCCCGCCCAATTAATATTGTACGAACCCCACCCCCCCTTCCAATACTCCTCCCCAAGCAGCCAGCGTCCCGAGCCGGATGCGACCAGGCGAGGGAATGCGTGAGCCTTCACGCATAGAAATGGCCGATTGCCCGGACGTGGCTGCTTGTGAACCGCAAGGTTCCCTTCCCGCTATCAGGAGATCGACTTCAATGATCATCGATATCAGCTGCTATCCCACCGATCTGGTGGACCTCGCCTGGAGGCATGACGGTGACCCGTTCACCGGCGAGCGTCTGCTGGAGATGATGGATGGCCCGTACATGGTCAACGGCAAACCTCGCCGCATCGACAAAGCCTTCATCCAGCCGCCCCAGGGCAACACCATCTACACCTGGACCGATGGCGACCTGACCGGTCGCGAGTCCATCGACGCCTACATGGCCTACACCCTGAAAATGGTCCAGACCTACCCGGATCGCTTCATCGGTTGCTTCGTCTACAACCCGCGCTGCGGCGTGGAAAACGGTGTCGAGGCGATCGAGCGCTACGTCAAGGAACACGGTTTCAAGATGGTGCAGATGCAGGCCAACATGCACGCCTACCGTCCCGACCGCGCCCTGGATTGGGTGCGTCCGGCCTTCGAGAAATGCGCCGAGCTGGGCATCCCGGTCAAGCTGCACACCGGCGACGGGCCCTACAGCATCCCGTCGGAATGGGTGCCGATGATCAAGGAATTCCCCAACGTCGATTTCATCATGGCGCACTTCGGCGTGCAGACCGGCGGCGTCTACGTGTTCGAACCGATGCAATGGGCGATGGAGCTGCCGAACGTCTACTGCGAATCCGGCTGGTGCCTGCAATCGCGGATCGTCGAGTTCGCCAAGGTCCTGCCGACCCACAAGATCCTCTTCGGCACCGACACTCCGCCGAACGAACCAGGCATGTGGCTGCGCCTGCTCGAAGTGCTGTGCCACGAACCGCCGCAAGGCCTGAACCTCGACGAGGACACCCTGGAGGAATACCTGGGCAACAACACCGCCCGGATGATCGGCCTCGAACCAACCCCGCCGCCACGTTCCGTTGCCGAAGCAGAGGCGCAACTCAAGCGCCCCGTCACCACTCAACTGGCCAGGAGCTGAACCGATGATCATCGACACCCATCTGCACCCCACCAATCTGGTCGACGAGGCCTGGCGCCATACCGGCGAACCCTTCACCGGCGAGCGCATGCTCAAGCTGATGGACGGCCCGTACATGATCAATGGCAAGCCGCGCCGCATCGACATGGGTTTCATCCAGCCACCACCGGGCAACACCGGCTACCGCGACGGCAACCGCCGCGGCCGTGAAGGCGTGCGCGACTACATGTCCTACGTCGCCGAACTGTGCGTGAAGTACCCCGACCGCTTCATCGGCAACTTCAACTTCAACCCGCGCTGGGGACCGGAAAATGGTGCGGCAGAGCTGGAATTCCACATCAAGGAATACGGCTTCAAGATGCTCAAGCTGCACGCCAACATGCACGGTTATCGCCCGGACCGGGCGCTGGACTGGCTGCGTCCGGCAATGAAAGTCTGCGCCAAGTACAACATCGTCGTGCTGATCCACACCGGCGACGGCCCGTACACCATCCCGACCATGTTCTACCCGATCATCCGCGAGTTCCCGATGGTCAATTTCATCATCGGTCACTTCGGCATCCAGACCGGCGGCAACTACTCGTTCGAGGCGTTCTGGATGGCCATGGACACGCCGAACGTGTACTGCGAATCCGGCTGGTGCTTCCAATCGCGGATCGTCGAGTTCGCCAAGGACCTGCCGCGCAACAAGATCGTGTTCGGCACCGACTCACCGCCGAACGAGCCGGGCATGTGGCTGCGCGAGCTGGAGGTGCTGTGCTCGCCGGCGCCGCAAGGCCTGGGCATTGATGAGGATCACCTGGAGGACTACCTGGGCAACAACATCGCCCGGTTGTGCGGCATCGAACCGACGCCGCCACCCAAGGACCTGGCCGAGGCGGACATTCGTCTGACCACTACCTACCTCTAGCGCCAACCTTGTAGGAGCTGGCTTGCCAGCAAAGAGGCCCGTGAGTCGTGTGCGGCTTTTACGGACGCCTTCGCCGGCAAGCCGGCTCCTACAAAAAACCGCATCGTTTTTCACGAGGTGAAACCATGACCCTCTCGACGCTCGGCGATACCCAGGATTTTCACGATTTTCTCGACGCCTATCGCCGGCAATACCCGGACGATGTCCTCGCCGTCCAGCAATCCCTCAGCGCCGACCAGGACGTCACCGCCCTGGTCGATGCCCTCGCCAGCCAGGGTCGCGACCCGCTGCTGATCTGCGAAAAAGTCGGCAACTTCGGTGCGCCGGTGGTCACCAACCTGTTCGCCTCCCGCACCCGCATCGCCCGGATCTTCGGCGTCGCCCCGGCGCAATTGCACGAGACGTTCCAACAGCGCGCCAACCATCCCATCGCCCCGTGCTATGTCGAGACCGGCCCTGTGCTGGATGAAATCTTCGAAGGCGAAGCGGTCGACCTCGCATTGCTGCCGATGCTCAAGCATTTCGCCAGCGACCGCGGCCCCTACATCACCAACGCGATCATCATTGCCGAAGACCCGGTTAGCGGTATCGTCAACATGAGCTACCACCGCTCAATGCGCCATGCCCGGCAGACCCTGGCCACCAGCCTGCATTCGCGTGGCCATCTGTGGCGCATGCTGCAAACCGCTCGCGAACGTGGCGAAGAACTGCGCGTGGCCATGGTGGTGGGTGCGCACCCGCTGTTCATGCTCGCGGCCGCCGCACGCCTGCCCTTCGGCAGCGATGAACGCGCGGTGGCCGGCGGTCTGTTTGGCGAGCCGCTGCAGCTGGTCAAGACACCTCGTTATGGCATCGGCGTGCCCGCCTTCGCCGAATTTGTGCTCGAAGGTGCGATCGATCCGACGGCCTATGCCGAAGAAGGCCCGTTCGGTGAGTTCAGCGGTTACTCCTCGGATCGCTCGACCAACAACGTGCTGCGGGTCGACACCCTGATGCGGCGCAAGGACGCCTGGCTGGTGGACGTGGTCGGTGGTCGCTACGCCGAACACCTGACCCTGGCGCGGCTGCCCCGGGAAGCGGAGATGAGCGAGAAACTCAAGGCGCGCTTCCCCGCCGTCACCGCCGTGCACTACCCCAACTCCGGCACCCATTTTCATTGCTACGTCGCCCTGGAGCAGAGCCGCGACGGCGAGGCACGGCAGATCATGCTCGCCCTGCTCGGCTGGGACCCTTACCTGAAAACCGTGATCGCGGTGGACAGCGACATCGACATCAGTGACGACAGCCAGGTGCTATGGGCACTGGCCACGCACTTCCAGCCGCACCAGGACATTTTCGTCATCGATGGCCTGCCCGGCAGCCCGCTGGACCCGTCGTCCTCGGTCAACGGTACCACCTCGCGCATGGGCCTGGACGCCACGCGCGGTTCGGGATTCGACGGGATCAAGGCGCAGCTTGACCTGGAGGTGGTCGAGCGCGCCCACCAACTGCTCGCAGGCCTGCAATCATGAATCGCCAGCGCATGGTGGTCGGCATCAGCGGTGCGTCGGGGTTCATCTACGGCGTGCGCCTGCTGCAACTGCTCGCCGAACTCGACATCGAAAGCCACCTGGTCATCAGCCGCGCCGCGCTGCTGACCATGGCCCATGAAACCGACTACAAACTGGCTGACGTCACCGCGCTGGCCAGCCATTACCACCGCGCCGACGACGTGGCCGCCGGGATCGCCAGCGGTTCGTTCCGCTGCCTGGGCATGGTGGTCGCCCCCTGTTCCATGCGCACCCTGGCGGAGATCGCCACCGGCACCTCATCGGGCCTGATCGGCCGCGCCGCCGACGTCACCCTCAAGGAACGTCGCACCCTGGTGCTGATGGCCCGGGAAACCCCGCTGACCCTCGCCCACTTGCGCAACATGACGGCGGTCACCGAGATGGGCGGCATCATCGCGCCGCCCGTCCCGGCCTTCTACGCCCGCCCGCAAGACCTGGCGCAAATGGTCGATCACAGCCTCGGCCGCGTCCTCGATCTGTTCGGCCTCGATGCCGGCACGGCAACGCGCTGGCGAGAACCATCAATCACACAACCCCCCTGTGGGGGCGAGCCTGCTCGCGAAAGCGGTGAATCAGTCGCCACTTTCGCTGAATGACACACCGCATTCGCGAGCCAGCCCGCTCCCACAGTTGCAAGCACTGCGAGCCTTTCGTTAATCAAGGAGCATCACATGAACACGACCTTCAACGCCCCAACCCCCAACACCAAGATCCCGGTGACCATCCTCACCGGCTTCCTCGGCGCCGGCAAGACCACCCTGCTCAACTACATCCTCAAGGAGAACCACGGGCGCAAGATCGCCGTGATCGAGAACGAGTTCGGCGAGGTCGGCATCGACGGCGATTTGGTGCTCAGCTCGGAAACCGAAGAAATCTACGAGATGGTCAACGGCTGCGTGTGTTGCACCGCCGAGGTTCGCGAGGACCTGGTGCGCATCGTCCGCGAGCTGGTGGCGCGGCCGGTGCGACTCGATCATATCCTGATCGAGACCAGTGGCCTGGCCGACCCGTACCCGGTGGCCCAGAGCTTCTTCATCAACGACCCGATTGCCGATGAAGTAGAGCTCGACGCCATCGTCACCATGGTCGACGCCAAACACATCGCCCAGCACCTGGAAGACCTGCAACTCGATGGCGTGGACAATCAGGCCGTGGACCAGATCGTCTGCGCCGACCGCATCGTCATCAACAAGGTCGACCTGGTCAGTGACGCCGAAGTGGCGGCCCTGAGCGAGAAAATCCGCGGGCTCAATGCCACGGCGGATCTAGTGACTTCCAGCTATGCCGAAATCGACCTGTCGAAAATCCTCGGCATCGGCGCCTTCGAGTCCACGCAAAAACTCATGGAAATCGGTGCCGAGCACGATCACCACGCTGACGAGCATCACCACGTCCACGACGAACCCGACCATGAGCACGACCCGAGCGTGACGTCGGTGGGCATTGCCGTGGACGGCGCGGTCAACCTGGGCGACTTCCACCGCTGGATCACCCGCCTACGCACCGAACAGGCCGACAACCTGTACCGCATGAAGGGCGTGCTGGCGGTGGCGGATCAGGACCAGCGCTACGTGTTGCAGGGGGTGCACAGCCTGGTCGAGTTCCGTGCGTCAACCTTGTGGGGCAGCGAACCGCGCTCCAGCAAGATCGTGTTCATCGGCCGCGACCTGGACCGCGCGGCGCTGAACCAGGGCTTCGCCGCCTGCCTGGCAGGCTGAAAAAAGGCATCGGAGCCGGTGGATGGCGGTTCCGGGCACATGAACAACTGATGCCCATTTTTCAGGACAACACAAACCCTGTAGGAGCTGGCTTGCCAGCGAAAGCGGTGCGCCTGTTGGCATGGATGTCGACTGATATGCCGCCTTCGCTGGCTAGCCAGCTCCTACACAAGGGATGAGGCGTCCCTGAACGGGCATCAGAACGAATACCCCTCTGTACCGAATAACAACAGCTAGAGGTGATTCCCCATGTCGTCAGCCAATACCCCCGCTACATCCACCCTCCACCCCGTCGACCGGATTCTGCCGGTCCGACAAATGCTCACCCTCGGCCTGCAACACATGGCCGTCTCGTACATCGGCGCCATCGCCGTGCCGTTGATTGTCGCCAGCGCCCTTAAAATGTCCCAGGCCGACACGGTGGTGCTGATCAGCACCACACTGTTCTGCTCGGGCATCGCCACCTTGCTGCAAACCGTCGGCTTCTGGAAATTCGGCGTGCGCCTGCCGATCCTGCAGGGCGTTGCGTTCAGTAGCGTGGGGCCGGTGATCGCCATCGGCACCAACCCGCAAGTCGGTTTCGCCGGAGTCTGCGGGGCCGTGATCGGAGCCGGTATCTTCACCATGTTGATCGCGCCATTCGTGGGTCGATTACGCCGGTTCTTTCCGCCGGTGGTGACCGGCTGCATCGTCACGGTGATCGGCCTGCAGCTGTTTCCGATCGCCTACGAGTGGGTCGGTGGTGGCCGCCACGCCAGTGATTTCGGCGCGCCAGCGTACCTGGCAGTCGCCGCCGTGGTGTTGCTCAGCATCCTCTTGGTCAGCCGCTACGGCAGCCCGATGCTGCGCAACATGGCGGTGCTGGTGGGCATGCTGGTGGGCGCGGCGTTGGCCTACGGGCTGGGCATGGGCAGTTTTCACAGTGTGCAGGAGTCGCCCTGGCTCACCGTGCCCTACCCGTTCTACTTCGGTATGCCGACCTTCAGCCTGATCCCCATCGCCACCATGGTGGTGGTGATGATCGTGCAAATGGTCGAATCGATGGGGTTGTTCGTGGCCATCGGCGACATCGTCGACAAACCGGTGGAAGAAAAACAGGTCATCAACGGCCTGCGGGCCAATGGCCTGGCGAGCACCATCGCCGGCATGTTCGCGGCGTTTCCGTTCATTGCCTTCATGGAAAACGTCGGACTGGTGATCCTCACCGGCGTGCGCAGTCGCTGGGTCGTCGCCGTCAGCGGTTTGCTGATGTGCTCGGTGGCGCTGGTGCCCAAGGCCGGGGCGATCATCGCCTCCATGCCGACCGCGGCCCTTGGCGGTGCGGGCATCGCGATGTTCGGCGTGGTCGCGGCAGCAGGGATCCAGACCCTGGCCAAGGTCGACTATGAACACAATCGCTACAACGTGCTGATCGTCGGTTTCACCATCGCCGCCGCCCTGGTGCCGGTGCTGGCGCCGGCGCTGTTCAAGCAATTGCCCGAGTGGAGCCAGCCATTCCTGCACAGCAGCGTGGTCATCGCCTGCCTGGTGGCGGTGCTGCTCAACGCCACCCTTAACGGTGTCAGTGTGCCCGATGCCGCCGCCAGCAAATCCGCTACCCATAGCCTCTGACTGGAGCCGACCATGACTCAACTGCAAAACATCCTGATCAAGAACCCGGTGGCGGTGATGACCGGCCTGCGTGGCCCGCGAGCCAGGGCTGGTGCCGTGGACATCCGCATCGTCAACGGGCGCATCGCCGAAATGGCCGCAGGCCTTCAAGCGCAACCCGGTGAGCGGGTGATCGATGCGCGCCACTGCGTGGTGTATCCGGGGTGGATCAACACCCACCATCACTTGTTCCAGAACCTGCTCAAAGCCGTGCCCGAAGGCCTGAACCAGGACCTGCAAGGCTGGCTGGCCAGCGTGCCCTACCCGCGCCTCAACCGCTTCACCCCGCAACTGGCGCGGATCGCCGCCCAACTGGGCATGGCCGAACTGCTGCTGTCAGGGGTGACGACCTGCGCCGATCACCATTACCTCTACCATGCCAACGGCACCACCGAGACCGGTGACCTGCTGTTCGACATGGCCGAGACATTCGGCCTGCGTTTCGTCCTGTGCCGGGGCGGCGCGCTGGAGTCGGCCAGTGCCCACCCGGGGTTCTCGAAAACCGCGCTGCAACCAGAAACCCTCGACCAGATGGTCGGTGACATCGAACGGCTCAAGTCGCGCTATCACCAGGACACCCCGGACGCCTTGCGCCGGGTGGTGGTCGCGCCGACCACGCCGACTTTTTCCCTGCCACCGACGCTGCTGCGGGAACTGGCCCACACCGCTCGCGGCCTCGGTTTGCGGCTTCACACGCACCTGTCGGAAACGCAGAACTACGTGAATTTCTGCCGCGAGAAATACAACTGCCTTCCAGTGGAATTCGTCGCCGAACACGAATGGCTCGGCCCGGATGTGTGGTTCGCCCACGCGGTGCACCTGCAACCCGGCGAAATACGCATGCTCGCGCAAACCGGAACCGGCATTTCCCACTGCCCGGTGAGCAATGCGCGCCTGGGCAGCGGCGTGGCACCGGTG
This sequence comes from Pseudomonas serbica, assembly GCF_028823535.1. Classification (GTDB taxonomy): domain Bacteria; phylum Pseudomonadota; class Gammaproteobacteria; order Pseudomonadales; family Pseudomonadaceae; genus Aquipseudomonas; species Aquipseudomonas serbica. The sequence goes on from NZ_JAQIYM010000012.1 coordinate 219,799, forward strand.
CCGCAGATGTTCGAAGCCGGGGTGGCGATTTCCCTTGGCGTGGATGGCGTGGCGTCCAACGAATCAGGGAGCATGGTCGGCGAAGCGAACACCGCGTGGCTGATTCACCGGGCGGAGCAAGGCGCATCGGCGACCACCGCCGAAGATGTCATCCACTGGGGCACGGCTGGCGGTGCGCAGGTACTGGGGCTGGGCGCGGTGGGCACCCTGGAAATCGGCCAGGCGGCGGACTTGGTGATCTATGGACTCGATCATCCGCGCTTCTTCGGTTTCCACGACATCGCCGTGGCACCAGTGGTGGCGGGCGAGCCGATTGCGGTGAAGTACAGCCTGGTCGGCGGCCGGGTGGTGGTGGATGACGGCGTGATACCGGGGCTGGATGTGCAGCGGATGCGGACCGAGGCCTGGGAGGGGGTGCGACAGTTGATGAAGGTAGACGACTGACCCACCACCCCACCTTCCTGTAGGAGCTGGCTTGCCAGCGAAAGCGGTGTGTCAGGCCCATATCTGCGCTGGGTTTGGCGCCCTCTTCGCTGGCAAGCCAGCGCCTGCAAGGATCGCCGTCATTTTCTGGAGTGATTACATGTCCGGCCTCAACGAACTCTTGCACGCCATCGACGCCGCCGCCCAGGCCGGCGAAGAAACCATTCTCGCCACCGTGGTCAAGGTGGAAGGCTCGGCCTACCGCCGTCCCGGTGCGCGAATGCTCATCCCGTTGCACGGCCGCACCGTTGGCACCGTCAGTGGCGGTTGCCTGGAGCAGGACCTGGCAAAAAAAGCCTGGTGGCTGACCGATTCCGGCGAACCGCTGGTGCGCCGCTACAGCACCGGCGCCACCGAGGACGAAGACGAAGACGACGAGCAAAGCGCCCTGACCTTTGGCCTGGGTTGCAACGGCACGGTTTTCGTCTTGCTCGAACGCCTGCGCGCAAAATCCCCTGCACCGGCCATCGAACTGCTGCGCCGGGTGCGCGACCGTCAACAACCGGCTGCCATGGCCACGGTGATCGGCACCTCGCGCAATGCCTGCGTCCGGGTCGGCGAGCGCTTGCTGTCCGACACCGAGGGAAGCCTGCGCAGCCCGCACCTGACCGATGCGATTCGCCATGACCTGCACAAGGCACTGGCGCAGAAAAAGTCCTCGAAACGCCTCTACACTGACGCCCGTGGAGAGGTCGAGGTGTTTATCGAATACCTCGACCCGCCGCCGCGCCTGGTGATATTCGGCGCCGGCCACGACGCACAACCGTTGGTACGCATGGCCAAACTGCTGAACTGGCATGTCAGCGTGGTCGACAGCCGCAGCCACTTCGCCCGCGCCGAACGATTCCCGCAAGCCGACGCAGTCGTCTTCGCCAGCCTCGACAACCCGTTCGACCTGTCCCCGCTGATCGACGGCGCCGCGGTCGCGGTGATGACCCACAGCTACCGCCAGGACCGCCATTGGCTTGGGCTGGCGCTGCAGGCCTCACCCGCCTACCTCGGCCAACTCGGCCCCAGGGAGCGCACCGAACGCCTGCTGGCCGCCATCGGCCCGGGCAGCTCGGCGCTGCACTACCCCATGGGCCTCGACCTGGGTGGCGATACCCCGCAGAGTGTGGCGCTGGCAATACTCGCCGAGATGACGGCGGTAATGAACCAGCGCCAGGGCGGGATGCTCCGGCATCGGAGCAAACCGATTCATCAGGTCGATCTTGTGGTCAGTGCAAAGCTCGAGTGTTCGGCAACCGTTTGAAGATCATCAAATCGCAGCCTGCCGCAGGCTGCGATCTTCCTCGTTTCAAGCAGCCTGCGCCCCCTTGGCTACCGCTGCCGACGCCGCCAACATCGCCCGCAACAACACCGCACACCCGGCCGCCAAGTCATCCGGCGCGGCATTCTCGATTTCGTTGTGGCTGATGCCGCCTTCGCACGGCACGAAGATCATCCCGGCCGGACCGAGTTCGGCGAGGAAGATCGCGTCGTGCCCGGCGCCGCTGACAATGTCCATGTGCGACAGGCCAAGCCCTTGCGCCGCGCCGCGTACCGCTTCGACGCAGCCCTTGTCGAAATACAGCGGCGGGAAGTCGGCAGTGGGGGTCAGTTCATAGGTCAGGCCGTGTTCTTCGCAGGTGGTTTCGATGACTTCGCGTACTTCGGCGATCATCGAGTCCAGTCGTGCCGGTTCCAGGTGGCGGAAGTCCAGGGTCATGCGCACCTCGCCCGGGATGACGTTGCGCGAGCCGGGATAGGCCTGCAGGCAACCGACAGTGCCGCAAGCGTGTGGCTGATGACCCAGGGCTGCGCGATTGACCGCGCCGACGATCACCGCGGCCCCGACCAGGGCGTCCTTGCGCAGGTGCATCGGCGTCGGGCCGGCGTGGGCTTCGACGCCGCGCAGTTTCAGGTCGAACCATTTCTGTCCGAGGGCGCCCATGACCACGCCAATGGTCTTGCGTTCGTCTTCCAGGATCGGGCCTTGCTCGATGTGAGCTTCGAAATAAGCGCCCACGGCATGGCCACTGACTTTGCGGGTGCCCGCGTAGCCAATCGCATTGAGCGCCTCGCCTACTGTCACGCCCTCGGCGTCGACCTTGGCCAGGGTTTCTTCTAGGGTGAACTTCTCGGCGAATACGCCGGAACCCATCATGCACGGGGCAAAGCGCGAGCCTTCTTCGTTGGTCCACACCACCACTTCCAGCGGCGCTTCGGTCTCGATGCCCAGGTCATTGAGGGTGCGCAGTACTTCGACGCCGGCCAGCACGCCGAAGCAACCATCGAACTTGCCACCGGTGGGCTGGGTGTCGATGTGGCTCCCGGTCATCACCGGTGGCAGATCCGGATTGCGTCCGGGCCGACGGGCGAAAATATTGCCCACGGCATCGATGCTGACGGTGCAGCCGGCCTCTTCACACCAAGCCACGAAAATGTCCCGGGCCTGCCGATCGAGGTCGGTCAGGGCCAGGCGACACACACCGCCCTTGACCGTGGCGCCGAGCCTCGCCAGCTCCATGAGCGACTGCCACAGGCGGTCGCGGTTGATGTGCTGATGGGTGGATTGCAGAACGTCTACGGCCGCGTTCATGGGGATCTCCTCAGGCTGTTCTTGTGTGTTTCTTCAGGCAATTGGGTGGTGTCCTTGAGGCCGCCTTCGCTGGCAAGCCAGCTCCTACAAGGGATCGCGGTCACCTGTAGGAGCTGGCTTGCCAGCGAAGGGGCCCTCGATCACACCGCAGATTTCGCGATCGACGGACTAGGACGCATCGCGCACAACCCGTAATAAATCAACCCGCCAAGGGCCGATCCGGTAAACCAGCCATAGCTGTAGAACCAGCTGAACGCATCGCTGCCCAGGGACAACAACGTCAGCACCACTGGCACACCAAACGCGATGAATCCGCTCCAGTTCCACGCCGGATAAACGTCATCGCGATACAGGCCAGCGAGGTCCAGGCGCTGTTTCTTGATCAGGAAATAGTCCACCACCATGATCCCGGCTATTGGCCCCAGCAGGCTCGAATAGCCAAGCAACCAGTTGGAATAAACAGTTTCCAGGCTGACATCGGAAACGATCAGCCCGAGTTTTTTCAGCAGTTCATGGGCCATCAGCGCCAGCCCTACCAGCCCGGTAAGCATCACCGCCTTGGTCCGGTTGATCGCCTTGGGGGCGATGTTCTGGAAGTCGTTGGTGGGCGATACGATATTGGCCGCGGTGTTGGTCGAGAGCGTCGCAATGATGATCAGCGCCATGGCCAGCGCCACCCACACCGGGCTCTGGATATGGCCGATCAGGGTCACCGGGTCGGACACCGTCACACCCACCAGTTTCACCGAGGCGGCGGTCATCACCACGCCCAGGGAGGCAAACAGGAACATGGTCAGCGGCAGGCCGATGATCTGCCCGACAATCTGGTCTTTCTGGCTTTTCGCGTAGCGGCTGAAGTCGGGAATGTTCAGCGACAGCGTGGCCCAGAACCCGACCATCGCGGTCAGTCCGGCGGCGAAGTAGCTGGCCACGCCCGCACCTTCAGGACGCTTGGGCGCGATTGCCAACAGTTCGGTCATCGACACGTTGGGCATCGCCCACACGAGCAACCCTACCCCCACCAGCACCAACAGCGGTGCCGAGAGGGTTTCCAGCCATTTGATCGACTCGGCGCCGCGAATCACCACCCACAGGTTCAGCGCCCAGAACACCATGAAGCCGATGACCTCGCCAGTGCCGCCCAGGGACTTCCAGCCCTCGAACACCGAGCCCAGGAACAGGTGAATCGCCAGGCCGCCGAACATCGTCTGGATGCCGAACCAGCCACAGGCCACCAGCGCGCGGATCAGGCATGGGATGTTGGAACCGATAATGCCAAAGGACGAACGCAGCAACACCGGAAACGGAATGCCGTACTTGGTGCCGGGGAAGGCATTGAGCGTCAGCGGGATCAACACAATGATGTTGGCAAACAGAATGGCCAGCAGCGCTTCACCGACACTCAGTCCGAAATACGCCGTCAGCACCCCACCCAGGGTATAGGTCGGCACGCAAATCGCCATGCCCACCCATAACGCCGTGATGTGCCATTTGTTCCAGGTTCGTTCGCGCACCTTGGTCGGTGCAATGTCGTGGTTGTAACGGGGACTGTCGAGGACATCGCTGCCGGCCTCCAGCTCAAACAAGCCGTCGCGCTCGGTCACTTGCGATCTGATCTGTTGCATGGCCGCTCCACTGTTCTTTGAGTTATTTTTTGCTCATCGAGGGCTGGCGGCATCAATAAACGTGCCGGGTGCCCCGCTTGCGCATCGGGCAGTTCCATAAACACTGTGCAACTAAATGATATGTATCAGTTTTATCAGGGCACCTCGATGACTTGCCATGTCACTCAGGCCGAATGCCAGGCAAGTTGTCCGAACTGTCAGGACTCAATCTGGTGCAGCCCTTTTTTTTTCAACGTCACGCCTCAACCATAGACCATCCTCAAACGGCTGATTTCACATAAGAAATCTTGACCATATTTGGTTCCTGTCAAGTGCGTCAAAATGGTGAGAGGCCGCACCATTATGCGGATTCATGTATTAATTCCTTATTTTTCAATTAGTTAAATCAGCAATAAGCTTATAAAAAATATTCTTGCTCATTCCTATAACTCAGACTAGCTTTTATTCCTGACAGCGTTGACAGGATTAATCCGGTTGCCGCTTGCGTCTATAAAACATCTAGAACCGGCATCAGCCGGTCACTGCCTGCGAGGAACTCGGAATGTCTCTGTTGATCCGTGGCGCTACCGTTGTTACCCATGATGAAAGTTTTCGCGCCGATGTGTATTGCGCAGACGGCGTGATCAAGGCCATTGGCGAAGACCTTGACGTTCCCGCAGGTGCCGAGATACTCGACGGCAGCGGTCAATACCTGATGCCCGGCGGCATCGACCCCCACACCCACATGCAGCTTCCCTTCATGGGCACCGTGGCCAGCGAAGACTTTTTCAGCGGCACGGCGGCGGGTCTGGCCGGTGGCACCACCTCGATCATCGACTTCGTCATCCCCAATCCGCAGCAGTCGTTGATGGAGGCCTTCCATCAGTGGCGTGGTTGGGCCGAGAAGTCGGCGTCCGATTACGGCTTCCACGTCGCCATCACCTGGTGGAGCGAACAGGTTCGCGAAGAAATGGCCGAGCTGGTGATTCATCACGGGGTCAACAGCTTCAAGCATTTCATGGCCTACAAGAATGCGATCATGGCCGCCGATGACACCTTGGTGGCGAGTTTCGAACGCTGCCTGGAACTGGGCGCGGTGCCGACCGTGCATGCGGAAAACGGCGAGCTGGTGTTTCACCTGCAACGCAAGCTCATGGCCCAGGGCATGACCGGGCCGGAAGCGCATCCACTGTCGCGCCCATCGCAGGTGGAAGGCGAAGCCGCGAGCCGCGCCATCCGCATTGCCGAAACCCTCGGCACGCCCCTGTACCTGGTGCACGTCTCGACCAAGGAAGCCCTCGACGAAATCACCTACGCCCGCGCCAAGGGCCAACCGGTCTACGGCGAAGTGCTCGCCGGGCATCTACTGCTGGACGACAGCGTCTACCAGCACCCGGACTGGCAAACCGCCGCCGGTTATGTGATGAGCCCACCGTTCCGTCCTCGTGGTCATCAAGAAGCCCTCTGGCACGGTTTGCAGGCGGGTAACCTGCACACCACCGCCACCGACCACTGCTGCTTCTGCGCCGAGCAGAAAGCCGCGGGCAAGGACGACTTCAGCAAGATCCCCAACGGCACCGCCGGCATCGAGGACCGCATGGCCGTGTTGTGGGAGGAAGGCGTCAACACCGGGCGTTTTTCCATGCAGCAATTCGTCGCCCTGACTTCCACCAACACCGCGAAGATCTTCAACCTCTACCCACGCAAAGGCGCGATCCGCGTCGGTTCCGATGCCGACCTGGTGCTGTGGGACCCGCAAGGTACTCGGACGATTTCTGCCAAGACCCATCATCAGCAGGTCGACTTCAATATTTTCGAAGGCAAGACCGTGCGCGGCGTACCGAGCCACACCATCAGCCAGGGGCGCGTGGTCTGGGCCGATGGCGACTTGCGCGCCGAGCGCGGTGCCGGGCGGTACATCGAACGGCCGCCGTACCCGGCGGTGTTCGACTTGCTGAGCAAGCGGGCTGAGTTGAATCAGCCGGTTGCTGTGAAACGCTGATAGCGGCCTGCGGCCTTTCGCTGGCAAGCCAGCTCCTACAGTTTGAAATGCATTCCCCTGTAGGAGCTGGCTTGCCAGCGAAGAGGCCGGCCCAGTCAACACAAAAACAATGCCCGACAGAGGCAACACCTCAATTACCGTGAGGCCAACACCGTGATCAAGACCCTGACTCACCTCCCGCATCCCGTTGAGAATGCGGCCGCCCTCGCCGGCCATTTCACCGACCTGGCGCCGCCACTCAACGATCGCCAGGCCCACCTGGAAGCCTCGCGTTGCCTGTATTGCTACGACGCGCCCTGCGTGAATGCCTGCCCGAGTGAGATCGATATTCCCTCGTTCATCCGCAACATTCACCAGGACAACGTGCAGGGTGCAGCGCAGAAGATCCTCTCGGCCAACATCCTCGGTGGCAGTTGCGCCCGGGTCTGTCCGACCGAGATTCTTTGCCAGCAAGCCTGTGTGCGCAACAACGCCCATGAATGTGCGCCGGTGCTGATCGGCCTGTTGCAGCGTTACGCCGTGGACAACGCGCACTTCTCCGAGCACCCGTTCGCGCGTAGCGCCGCCACCGGCAAGCGCATTGCCGTGGTCGGTGCCGGGCCCGCCGGTTTGTCCTGTGCCCACCGCAGTGCGATGCACGGTCATGACGTGGTGATATTCGAGGCGCGGGAAAAGGCCGGCGGCCTGAACGAATACGGAATCGCCAAATACAAACTGGTGGACGATTACGCGCAGAAGGAACTGGATTTCCTCCTGGACATCGGCGGCATCGAAATCCGCCACGGGTACAAACTCGGCGACAACCTCAGCCTCAGCGACCTGCATCAACAATTCGACGCCGTGTTCCTTGGCATCGGCCTGGCGGCCAGCAAGCAGCTGGGCCTACCCCATGAAGACGCGCCCGGCCTGGTGGCGGCCACCGACTACATCCGCGAACTGCGCCAGGCTGATGACCTGAGCCAGTTACCCCTGGCCAACCGCTGCATCGTCCTCGGTGCCGGCAACACCGCCATCGACATGGCGGTGCAGATGGCCCGACTGGGCGCCCGCGACGTCAACCTGGTCTATCGTCGCGGTTTTGATGACATGGGGGCGACCCACCATGAACAGGACATCGCCAAGGCCAATCAGGTGCGCCTGTTGACCTGGGCCCAACCGGAGGAAGTCTTGCTCGATGACCAGGGCCAGGTACGCGGCATGCGCTTCGCCCGCACCCATCTGGTGGAAGGCCGCCTGCAAACCACCGGCGAAACCTTCGAACTGGCCGCCGACGGGATTTTCAAGGCCATCGGCCAGGCCTTCGACAGCCGCGCCCTCGCCGATCCGCTGGCCCGTGAACTGCAGCGCCAGGGCGACCGGATCCTGGTGGATGAACAACTGTGCACCAGCATCCCCGGGGTGTATGCCGGCGGTGATTGCACCAGTCTTGACCAGGACCTGACCGTGCAGGCGGTGCAGCACGGCAAACTCGCTGCCGAGGCGATGAACGCTCAACTGATGCTCAATGTGGAGGCTGCATAAATGGCCGATCTGTCGATTGTCTTCGCTGGCATCAAGTCCCCCAACCCGTTCTGGCTGGCCTCCGCACCGCCGACCGACAAGGCCTACAACGTGGTCCGCGCCTTCGAGGCCGGCTGGGGCGGCGTGGTCTGGAAAACCCTGGGTGAAGACCCGGCGGCGGTCAACGTGTCGTCGCGTTATTCGGCGCACTTCGGGGCCAACCGGGAGGTCCTCGGCTTCAACAACATCGAACTGATCACCGACCGTTCGCTGGAGATCAACCTGCGGGAAATCACCCAGGTCAAGAAGGACTGGCCGGACCGCGCGCTGATCGTGTCGCTGATGGTGCCCTGCGTCGAAGAGTCCTGGAAACACATCCTGCCATTGGTGGAAGCCACCGGCGCCGACGGCATCGAACTCAACTTCGGCTGCCCCCACGGCATGCCGGAGCGCGGCATGGGTGCGGCGGTCGGCCAGGTGCCGGAATACGTCGAGCAGGTCACACGCTGGTGCAAGACCTATTGCTCGCTGCCGGTGATCGTCAAGCTGACGCCGAACATCACCGACATCCGCGTGGCTGCCCGCGCGGCCCACCGTGGCGGCGCGGATGCGGTGTCGTTGATCAATACGATCAACTCGATCACCAGCGTCAACCTGGAGCGCATGGTCGCCAATCCCATCGTCGGCAACCAAAGCACCCATGGCGGCTATTGCGGCTCGGCGGTCAAGCCGATCGCCTTGAACATGGTCGCCGAAATCGCCCGCGACCCGCAGACCCATGGCTTGCCAATCAGCGGTATTGGCGGCATCGGCAACTGGCGCGACGCCGCCGAATTCATGGCCTTGGGCAGTGGTTCGGTGCAGGTGTGCACGGCGGCGATGCTGCATGGCTTCCGGATCGTCGAGGAGATGAAGGACGGCCTGTCACGCTGGATGGACAGCCAAGGCTACGCCAGCATCGCCGAATTTTCCGGGCGGGCGGTAGGCAATACCACCGACTGGAAGTACCTGGACATCAACTACCAGGTGATCGCGAAGATCGACCAGGAGGCGTGCATTGGGTGTGGGCGCTGTCATATTGCTTGTGAGGACACGTCGCACCAGGCGGTGGCGAGCGTCAAGCAGGCGGATGGCACGCATAAGTATCAGGTGATCGAGGATGAGTGCGTAGGCTGCAACCTGTGCCAGATCACGTGCCCGGTGCAGGATTGCATCGAGATGGTGCCGATGGAGAACGGCAAGCCGTTTCTGGACTGGAATCATGATCCTAGGAATCCCTACCACGTCAGTCCTTGAAGCTTTCGGTGCCTGAGCAACGCCTTCGCGAGCAGGCTCGCTCCCACAGTGGATTGCGGTCGTACATGACTTGGATGTACACCAGGGATCAACGTGGGAGCGAGCCTGCTCGCGAAGATGCCCTGCGCCACTACACAAATCTCAAGGTTCCAACCCGATCCCGCGCAAAATCACACTCGTCACCGTCTGCACCGCCCGCTCGAACTGCATATCCGACAGCGGCTGGTGATCATTGAGAATGTTCACCTGGTGATCGAAGTCGGCGTAGTGCTGGGTCGAGGCCCAGATCATGTAGAGCAGGCTTGAAGGCTCCACCGGCAGGATGCGGCCATCGTCCACCCACTGGCGAATCTTCGCTTCTTTCATCTTGGCCCAGTCGTACAGGCTCGCGTCCAGCTTCTCGCCGAGGGTCGGCGCGCCGTGGATGATTTCGTTGGCCCAGACTTTCGAGCCGTAGGGGCGGCTGCGCGAGTGGTTCATCTTGGCGCGGATGTAACTGCTGAGCACCACGCGCGGGTCGTCGAACATCTCGAAGCACAGCGCGTCCTGCTTCCACACTTCCAGCAGGTCGAACAGCACGGCGCTGTACAGTTCGGTCTTGGTGCTGAAGTAGTAATGCAGGTTGGAGCGCGGCAGTTGCACTTCGGCGGCGATGTCGGCCATGGCCGTGCTGCCAAAGCCTTTTTCGGCGAAGACCTTCTCGGCCCCCAGCAGAATTTTCTCGACGTTACTGCGACGAATCTCGATCTTGTGATTGCCCATGAGGGCTCCCTGGCAACAACATTGAACAAGACTAGCATCCGCTCTACCTCGCGGCGACAGCAGACAGGCAAACTTCGTGCAACAGGCCTTGCGCGGCTAGACTGACCCTCACTTCGAACCTGCCGCCGAGGGACTCGACATGCGCTTGAAGAACACCCTGACCGCCGCCCTGCTTGCCTCGCTCTTGTGTGCCTCATCCGTGTTTGCTCACGCCCGTCTGCAAAGCCAGATGCCCGCCGCCGATAGCACCGTCAGCGCCCCCTCGGAATTGAGCCTGACCTTTTCCGAAGGGGTCGAAGCCGACTTGTGCAAAGTCACGATCAGCCACGACGGTGACGACATCCTGGTAAAAAGCCTGATCACTCAAGGTCCTGATAAAAGGACCCTGATTGTCACTCCGGCTGTCCCCTTCACCGACGGAGACTACAAAATCGAGTGGCATGTCGTGTCGGTCGATAGCCACAAAAGCGAGGGCGTCTACGCGTTCACGGTTGGCCAGTAATACATGGCGAACACGGATTCAGCGGCGTAACACCCGCCCTGTGGAAGCGCGCCCGCTGCCTCAAGTCATCGTATAACTTCCCATTGACAACTCCTGAAAATCTCGCAAATATCTGCGCCAATGTTGTACGACGACGTATGACAAAAATAAAAACAAAAAGCAGCAAGGGAGCGTCACAGTGAGCAAGCTCGTCCGCGATTCGTCCGCCCGTACTCCACGCCCATCTTTTATCCGTTTGCACACACTGAGCCTGATCGGTTGCAGCAGCCTGGTCATCGCCCTGCCCCTCACCAGCCAGGCCGAAGGCTTTACCGATGACGCCAAAGCCACGCTGAATCTGCGCAATGCCTTCATCAATCGCAACTTCACCAACCCGGCCTACCCTCAGGGCAAGGCGCAAGAGTGGACGCAGAACTTCATTCTCGATGCCAAGTCAGGCTACACCCAAGGTCCGGTCGGCTTCGGTGTGGATGTACTCGGCCTGTACTCGCAGAAACTGGATGGTGGCAAAGGCACCGGGGGTACGGGGTTGCTGCCGATCCACGACGACGGGCGCCCGGCCGACAACTTCGGCCGCCTGGGCGTGGCACTCAAAGGCAAGATCTCGAAAACCGAACTGAAGGTCGGCGAATGGATGCCGGTGCTGCCGATCCTGCGCTCCGATGACGGTCGCTCGCTGCCGCAAACCTTCCGCGGCGGCCAGGTGACCTCCACCGAAATCAGCGGCCTGACGCTCTATGGCGGGCAGTTCCGCCAGAACAGCCCGCGCAACGATGCGAGCATGGAAGACATGTTCATGAACGGCAAGTCGGCGGCCTTTACCTCGGACCGTTTCAACTTCGGCGGCGGCGAATACGCGTTCAACGAAAAACGCACCCAGGTGGGCGTCTGGTACGCAGAGCTCAGCGATATCTACCAGCAGCAGTATTTCAACATCAGCCACAGCCAGCCCATCGGCGATTGGACATTGGGCGCCAACCTCGGCTACTTCATCGGCAAGGAAGATGGCAGCGCCCTGGCCGGCGACCTCGATAACAAGACCGCATTTGCCCTGCTCTCGGCCAAGTACGGCGGCAACACTTTCTATGTCGGCCTGCAAAAACTCAGCGGCGACGACGTGTGGATGCGGGTCAATGGCACCAGTGGCGGCACCCTGGCCAACGACAGCTACAACTCCAGCTACGACAACGCCAGGGAGAAGTCCTGGCAGGTGCGTCACGACTACAACTTCGTCGCCCTCGGCATTCCCGGCCTGACGCTGATGAACCGCTACATCAGCGGCGACAACGTGCACACCGGCACCATCACCGACGGCAAGGAATGGGGCCGCGAATCGGAACTGGCCTACACCGTGCAGAGCGGCGCGCTGAAGAACCTCAACGTCAAATGGCGCAACGCAAGCATCCGCAAGGATTTCAGCACCAACGAATTTGATGAAAACCGGATTTTCGTCAGCTATCCGATTTCGTTGTTGTAATTCCCGGGGATCGACCTCGTACCTGTAGGAGCCGGCTTGCCGGCGAAGGCGATCTCGCGGACGCCTTCGCTGGCAAGCCAGCTCCTACAGGTTGAGTGCGATCACGGATCATTCACAGGGGTCGAGGTTTTCCGGACCATTGATGGTGACAACCCTCCGTCAATTTCCACCAATGTCGCGTTGACAAAAACCGGAAAGCCTAACGATACTTCCACCTAGTCGTACGACAACCTACAACGAATCAATAAAAATAACTGCTGTCCAGGGATTCCCATGACGACCACTGCATCCGCCCCAACGCCCTTCAATCGCCTGTTGCTGACCGGTGCCGCCGGTGGCCTGGGCAAAATCCTGCGCGAGAGCCTGCGCCCGTACGCCAACGTCATTCGCCTGTCGGACATCGCCGACATCGCCCCCGCCATCGATGATCGCGAAGAAGTCGTGCCTTGCGACCTCGCCGACAAGCAGGCCGTGGATCAATTGGTCGAAGGCGTGGACGCGATCCTGCATTTTGGCGGCGTCTCGGTGGAGCGCTCGTTCGAAGAAATCCTCGGCGCCAATATCTGCGGCGTGTTCCACATCTACGAAGCGGCGCGCCGCCACGGCGTCAAGCGGGTGATTTTCGCCAGCTCCAACCACGTCATCGGCTTCTACAAGCAGGATGAAGTCATCGACGCCCACTCCCCTCGCCGCCCCGACAGCTACTACGGTTTGTCCAAGTCCTACGGCGAAGACATGGCCACCTTCTACTTCGATCGCTACGGCATCGAGACCGTCAGCGTGCGCATCGGGTCTTCGTTCCCCGAGCCGCAGAACCGCCGGATGATGAGCACCTGGCTGAGCTTCGGCGACCTCACCCGGTTGCTCGAACGTGCACTCTACACCCCTGACGTCGGCCATACCGTGGTCTATGGCGTGTCCGACAACAAGGACATTTGGTGGGACAACCGCTACGCCAGCGCGTTGGGCTTCGTGCCCCAGGACACTTCCGAAGTGTTCCGTGAAAAAGTCGAAGCCCAGCCGCTGCCGGCCGCTGATGACCCGGCGCGGGTCTACCAGGGCGGAGCCTTTTGTGCGGCTGGCCCGTTCGGCGACTGACCGTCCTGATCCCCCCCACAACCAAGGGAATGAGTTGCCATGAATGCCGAATTGATTGTCGATGCCCGCAACGCCGTGGGTGAAAGCCCGGTCTGGGTACCCGAGGAAAACGCCCTGTATTGGGTGGATATTCCCGCTGGCGGTCTGCAACGCTGGAGTGCGCAAAGCGGGCATGTACATGCCTGGAAAGCCCCGCAAATGCTCGCCTGCATCGCCCGCCACCCCGACGGTGGCTGGGTCGCCGGCATGGAGAGCGGGTTCTTCCGCCTGCATGCGCACGCTGACGGCAGCCTCGACAGCGAACCCCTGGCCCAGGTCGATCACGCCCGCCCGGACATGCGTCTCAACGACGGGCGCTGTGACCGCCAGGGCCGCTTCTGGGCTGGCAGCATGGTCCTGGACATGGGCGCCAATGCCGCCGAGGGCACGCTCTATCGCTATGCCGCCGGGCAACAGGGGCCGCTCCAAGGGCAATTGAACGGCCTGATCGTGCCCAACGGCCTGGCCTTCAGCCCGGACGGCCGGACGATGTACCTGTCCGACTCCCACCCGCTGGTGCAGCAGGTCTGGGCCTTCGATTACGACATCGACAGCGGCACCCCTTCCAACCGCCGTCTGTACATCGACATGAACCAGCACGCCGGTCGCCCTGATGGCGCGGCGGTCGATGCCGAGGGTTGCTACTGGATCTGCGGCAACGATGCCGGGCTGGTCCACCGTTTCACCCCCGACGGTCGACTCGACCGCTCCCTCGCGTTACCTGTGAAAAAACCGAGCATGTGCGCCTTCGGTGGCAGTCGCCTGGACACCTTGTTCGTGACCTCGATCCGCCCGGGAGACGACCAGGACGAACACTCCCTGGCCGGTGGCGTGTTCGCCCTCGATCCCGGCGTCAAGGGTCTGCCGGAGCCGCACTTCAAGCAATAACCGCAACTGTTGGCGCTACAACGCTGTGCCCTGAATAAAAACAACAACAAGACTGGAGACACCCCCGATGGACTTCAAACGTACCTTGCTCGCCGCAGCACTTCCCCTGGCTTTCACCCTCAGCAGTGCCGCTCAGGCGCTGGAAATCAAATTTGCCGACATCCACCCGGCAGGCTACCCGACCGTGGTCGCCGAAGAGCAACTGGGCAAGACCCTGGTGGCCGACAGCGACGGCAAGCTGACCTTCAAGATGTTCGCCGGCGGTGTGCTCGGCTCGGAAAAGGAAGTGGTCGAGCAAGCCCAGGTCGGTGCCATCCAGATGGCCCGGGTCAGCCTCGGCATCGTCGGCCCCGTGGTACCGGACGTGAACGTGTTCAACATGCCGTTCGTGTTCCGTGACCAGGCGCACATGCGCAAGGTCATCGATGGCGAAGTCGGCGACGAGATCCTCGACAAGATCACCAACTCCGAATTCAACCTGGTCGCCCTGGCCTGGATGGACGGCGGCACGCGCAACATCTATACCAAGAAACCGGTGCGCAGCCTGGAAGACCTCAAGGGCATGAAGATCCGGGTGCAAGGCAACCCGATGTTCATCGAAACCATCAACGCCATGGGCGGCAACGGTATTGCCATGGACACCGGTGAAATCTTCAGTGCCCTGCAGACCGGGGTGATCGACGGCGCGGAGAACAACCCGCCGACCCTGCTCGAACACAATCACTACCAGAACGCCAAGTTCTACAGCCTGACCGGCCACCTGATCCTGCCCGAGCCGATCGTGATGTCGAAGATCACCTGGAACAAGCTCACCCCCGAGCAGCAAGTCCTGGTGAAGAAGACCGCCAAGGCTGCGCAGGCCCAGGAGCGCACCCTGTGGGATGCCAAGTCGGCCAGCAGCGAAGAAAAACTCAAGGCCGCCGGCGTCGAGTTCATCACCGTCGACAAAAAACCTTTCTATGAGGCAACCGCCTCGATCCGCGAGAAATACGGCGCGCCCTACGCTGACCTGATCAAGCGCATCGAAGCCGTCCAGTAACCCTCCCTGCATTCAAGAAAGGCCCGGCGTGCACTGACCAGGGAACAGGTCCGTGCGCGCCCGGTTACGGTGGAACCCGATGAAGAATCTACTGCTGCGTTTCAATGACAAGCTCTACATGACCTGCATCTGGGTCGCCGGGCTGTCCGTGCTGGCCATTGCCCTGATCATTCCCTGGGGCGTGTTCGCCCGTTACGTGCTCGGCACCGGCTCCAGCTGGCCCGAGCCCACGGCGATCCTGCTGATGATGGTCTTCACCTTCATCGGCGCCGCGGCCAGTTATCGTTCCGCTTCGCACATGGCGGTGGCGATGCTCACTGACCGCATGTCGCCGCAACTGCGCCAGGCCATGAGCGTATTTTCGCAATTGCTGATGGCGACCATCAGCCTGTTCATGGCGATCTGGGGCACCAAGCTGTGCCTGTCGACCTGGAACCAGTTCATGAGCGCCCTGCCGACCCTGCGCGTGGGCATCACTTACATGCCCATTCCGATTGGCGGTCTGCTGACGCTGATCTTTGTGCTGGAGAAGCTCTTGTTCGGTGACCAGAGCAACCGTCGGGTCGTGCGTTTCGACCTCGTTGAAGAAAACGAAGGGGCTGCCTGAATGGACGCTTTTATTCTGTTGGGCAGTTTTATCGCGTTGATCCTGATTGGCATGCCGGTCGCCTACGCGCTGGGACTTTCTGCCCTGATCGGCGCGTTCTGGATCGACATTCCGTTCCAGGCGCTGATGATTCAGGTCGCTGGCGGCGTGAACAAGTTTTCCCTGCTGGCGATTCCGTTCTTCGTGCTGGCAGGCGCGATCATGGCCGAGGGTGGGATGTCCCGGCGCCTGGTGGCGTTTGCCGGGGTGCTGGTGGGGTTCGTGCGCGGTGGACTGTCGCTGGTCAACATCATGGCGTCGACTTTCTTTGGCGCGATCTCCGGTTCATCGGTAGCTGACACTGCCTCGGTCGGTTCGGTGCTGATCCCGGAAATGGAACGCCGCGGCTATCCCCGTGAATTCGCCACAGCCGTAACCGTCAGTGGTTCGGTGCAGGCCCTGCTGACCCCGCCGAGCCACAACTCGGTGCTCTACTCGCTGGCCGCGGGCGGCACGGTGTCGATTGCCTCGCTGTTCATGGCCGGGGTGGTACCGGGCCTGTTGATGAGCGCGTGCCTGATGGTGCTGTGCCTGATCTTCGCCAAGAAGCGTGACTACCCCAAGGGTGAAGTCATTCCGATGCGCGAGGCACTGAAGATTTGCGGCGAAGCCTTGTGGGGGCTGATGGCAATGGTCATCATCCTCGGCGGCATTCTCTCGGGGATCTTCACCGCGACCGAATCGGCAGCCATCGCCGTGCTCTGGTCGTTCTTCGTGACCATGTTCATCTACCGCGACTACAAGTGGAGCGAGCTGCCAAAATTGATGCACCGCACGGTGCGCACGATTTCGATCGTGATGATCCTGATCGGCTTCGCCGCCAGCTTCGGCTACATCATGACCCTGATGCAGATCCCGGCGAAGATCACCACGATGTTCCTGACCCTGTCGGACAACCGTTACGTGATCCTGATGTGCATCAACGTCATGCTGCTGTTGCTCGGCACCGTGATGGACATGGCGCCGCTGATCCTGATCCTCACACCGATCCTGATGCCGGTGATTCTCGGCATTGGCGTGGACCCGGTGCAGTTCGGCATGATCATGCTGGTGAACCTGGGGATTGGTTTGATCACACCGCCTGTGGGCGCGGTACTGTTTGTGGGGTCGGCCGTGGGTAAAGTCAGCATTGAATCAACTGTGAAGGCCCTGCTGCCGTTCTACGGCGTGCTGTTTTTGGTGCTGCTGGCCGTGACCTACATTCCTGCGCTGTCGCTGTGGTTGCCGCATCTGGTGTTGTAACGCTTTTACTGTAGGAGCCGGCGTGCCG
>NZ_JAQIYM010000013.1 GCF_028823535.1 Pseudomonas serbica
GCCTACAGGGGTGCACAACCCGCAATGACTATCCAGCCCCTTTCCCGAGGAAACTGCCATGAGCAGCACCCCGTTTACCCAACAACTACAGGGCGTTCGCGTACTGGACCTGAGCCGCGTACTGGCCGGCCCCCACTGCACCGCCATGCTGGCGGACCTCGGCGCCGACGTCATCAAGTTCGAAGTGCCGGGGCACGGTGATGACAGCCGCCACCTGGGCCCGTTCAAGGATGGCGAAAGCGTTTATTTCGGCCTGATCAATCGCGGCAAGCGCAGTGTCGAAATGGACTTCAAGTCGGCCCCGGACCTGGCCCGCCTGTATGAGTTGGTGCGTGACGCCGACGTCGTCGTGGAGAACTTCCGCCCCGGCGTGACCCGTCGCCTGGGCATCGACTTCGATACCCTCAAGCAATACAACCCCAAGCTGATCTACGCGAGCATTTCCGGCTTTGGCCAGCACGGCCCCCTGTCCACCAGGCCCGCCTATGACATTGTCGCGCAAGCGATGTCCGGGCTGATGAGTGTCACCGGTTTTACCGAGACAGGGCCGACGCGCAGCGGCGAGTCCATCGGCGACCTGTGTGCCGGTGTCTATGCCGCCTGGGCGATCAGCTCTGCGCTGTTCGCCCGCGAGCGGCACGCCCCGGGCGCGCAATTCATCGACGTCGCCATGTTCGATGTGTTGTTCAGCCTGCAAATGACCGGGCTGTCCAGTCTCTTCGCCCACGGCGTTGCCCCTGGCCTTGTCGGCAACCGCCATCCGGTCTCGACCCCCTTCGACACCTACACCGCGGCCGACGGCCAGGTGGTCATCGCAGTGGCGAGCGACAAGCTGTTCCAGCGCCTGTGCGAGTGCATGGGCAAGCCTGGACTGGCCACCGACCCACGCTTCGCCGAGGACCCGCAACGGACGTTGAACGAGCCGGCGTTGCGCGCGCAGATCGAACACTGGACGCGCCAACTGAGCGTCGAGCAGGCCTGCGACATTCTGCTCGATGCCGGCGTGCCGTCCTCCCCGGTGTGGAACCTCGCCCAGGCCGCCGACAGTGAACAGGCGCACGTGCGTCAACTGCTGATCCGGCCCGAGGGCGCAGCACAACCCCTGGTGCCGCAACCGGTTTTCTTCAATGGCCACAAACCTCACGCCGTCACCCTCGCCCCACGCCTGGGCGCCGACAACGCGGCCTTCGGCATGAACAAACAGGAGCTTTGCCATGAACTTTGAACTGGATCAGGTCGAACTGGCCGTTATCGAATCCGCCGAAAAACTGGCCCGCGAGGTGATCCAGCCCCGCGCCCAGCATTACGACGAAACCGAAACCTTCTGTGCCGAAAGCCTGCAAGCCTTGGCAGCGTTGGGTGGCATGGGCATCAACTTGCCTGAGGAATATGGCGGCCTGGGGATTGGCAGCCTGGCCATGAGCCGAGTGGTTGAAGCGGTAGCAGGTGCTTGCGCCTCCACTGCGTCAGCCTTGACCGCGCACTTCCTCGCGACCGACTCGATTCTGATCGGCGGCACCGAAGCGCAAAAGCAGGAATGGCTGCCGCGCGCCGCCAGCGGCGAGTTGCTCGGCGCGTTCGCCCTGACCGAACCGGCAGCGGGCTCCAACCCCGCCGACATGCGCTGCCGGGCGCAACCGCAAGACGGTGGCTGGAGAATTCGCGGCAGCAAGCACTACATCACCAACGCCCGCGAAGCCGGATTCATCGTGCTCTATGCCAAGACCGACGCCGAGGCCGGCCACAAGGGCATCAGCGCTTTCATGATCCCCCAAGGCACCGAGGGCATCAGTTTTTCCAGCCCGGAAAAAACCATGGGCCTGCGCGGCAGTACGATCTATGAGCTGTCCCTGGACTGCTGGCTGCCCGCCTCGGCACTGCTCGGCAGCGAAGGCGCCGGCTTCAACACGGCCATGGCGGTGCTCGATCGCGGTCGTGTCGAAGTGGCGGCGATGTCCCTGGGGGTTGCCAATGCGGCATTGCAGGCAAGCCTTGGCTGGGTCCGCGAACGGCAGATCGGGCCCAAGCCGCTGGCGGCCTATCAAGGCACGCAATGGCGCCTGGCCGATATGCACACGCAGCTGGAAGCCGCACGCATGCTCACCTGGAAAGCCGCCGCGCGCCGCGACAGCGGTGAACGCTTCAGCCTGGAATCGGCCACCGCCAAGCTGTTTGCCGCCGAATGCGCCGGCTTCGTCACCGATGCCGCGCTGCAGTTGCACGGTGGCTATGGCTACATTCGCGACCTGCCGCTGGAGCGCTACGTTCGCGACGCACGCATCCTGCGGATTTTCGAGGGCACCTCGGAAGTGCAGAAAATCATCATTTCGCGAAGCGTGCTCGACGCCCAGCGTTAACAGAGCGAGAACCGGGGCCTGATCCCAGGCCCCGCCCTTGATATCCCAACCCGAGAAGGCTGTCGTATCCCACGACACCCGAGAGGAACCGCCATGTCCGCCTCCAAAGAAAGTGCGCAGCGCAAGACGTATATAGAACGGCGATCCATCGATTACATCCCCGAATCAGAGCGTCACGGCCGGCTGCTCAGTCAGTTCACGCTATGGTTTGGCGCCAACCTGCAAGTCACCGCGATCGTCACCGGGGCCCTGGCCGTGGTGCTCGGTGGCGACGTGTTCTGGTCGTTGATCGGCCTGCTGGTCGGGCAACTGCTGGGCGGCGCGATCATGGCCCTGCATGCGGCCCAGGGCCCGCAACTGGGCCTGCCCCAGATGATCTCCAGTCGCGTGCAGTTCGGCGTCTATGGCGCCGTCATCCCCATCGTGCTGGCCTGCCTGATGTACGTGGGGTTTTCCGCCAGCGGCTCGGTGCTCGCCGGCCAGGCCATCAGCCAACTGATGAACGTCAGCGATGCCAGCGGCATCCTGATATTCGCGGCGATGATCGTGGTGTTGACCGTGCTCGGTTATCGGACCATCCACTTGATCGGGCGCTTGTCGAGCCTGATTGGCGTGGTGTCGTTCTTCTACCTGTTCTATCGGTTGCTGTCGGCCCATGACATCGGCGAACTGTTGGCCAACCGGCATTTTTCCCTGAGCAGTTTCCTGTTGGCCATCTCGCTGTCAGCCTCCTGGCAAATCGCCTTCGGCCCCTACGTCGCAGACTATTCGCGCTACCTGCCGCGCACCACGTCAGCCATGAAAACCTTTCTCGCCGTTGGCCTGGGATCAGTGATTGGCACACAGATCTCGATGATCTTCGGCGTGTTCGTCGCGGCACTGGCGGGCGATCAGTTCGCCGGCCATGAGGTGTCCTACATCGTGGGCCTGGGTGCGAGCGGGTTTGTCGCGTCGCTGCTGTTCTTCAGCATCGTGTTCGGCAAGGTCACCATCACCACCCTCAACGCCTACGGCAGCTTCATGTCCCTGGCAACGATCGTCAGCGGCTTTCGCGGCAATCAGGAAATCTCCAGGACCCTGCGCTCGGTCTACATCCTGATCATGGTCGGACTGGCGACGGCACTGGCATTGATGGGGCGGCACTCGTTCCTGCATGACTTCTCCGCCTTCATCCTGTTCCTGCTGGCGTTTTTCACCCCCTGGAGCGCCATCAACCTGGTGGACTTCTATCTGGTGACCAAGGAGCGCTACGACATACCCGCCCTGTCGGATCCAGATGGCCGCTATGGGCGCTGGAACCTGCCTGGTATTGCGGTCTACACCCTTGGGGTGCTGATTCAGATGCCGTTCATTGCCACCAGTTTCTACACCGGTCCCTTGGTCGAAACCCTGGGTGGCACCGATATCTCATGGCTGATCGGCCTGACCGTTCCCGCCGTCGTTTATTACTGGGTGGCGCGAGGTTCGCGGCAACGCATTCCTTCGCGACTGATTCTTCCGCAAGAGACCCTTTGATCCACTCAAGACAGGGCTGCTCGCCCGGGCCGCCCTGTACACGAAACCGATCGATCGATTTTTTCCTTGAGGGGACCGCCATGCTTGCCGTCAATGCATCCGTCATATCGCCACTCAACGCTCGCGACCGGCTCGTTCACGCTGCAGTCGAGCTCTTCGCAACACGCGGCTTCCAGGCCATTGGCCTGCGTGATCTGGCAGGTCACGTAGGTTTGCAAGCCGGGTCGCTTTACCACCACATCGAAAATAAACAGTGTTTGTTGTTCGAGCTCATCGAGTCCGCCTTGTCAGACCTGCTGGTCACGACCAAGCGCCGCATGAAGGGTGCCAGGACCCCTGCCGAACGGGTACGTCGTTTTGTCCAGGCCTTCGTCAGCTTTACCTTGCACGAGAAGTACCGATTGATACTGGTGACCCGCGAGTTCGTTAACCTCGACGAGGAACACAGGCTCCACGCCGACAAGTTGAAGCGTGCGCACAGCGCGCTGCTGAACGAAATCATCACCGAGCAATACCATCTGACGGGCAAGCCAGATCCCCAGACCTGGCTGATCACTCATGCAGTGATGGGCATGCTCTATGGCCAATTGCAGTGGAACGAAGTGGAGATTACGCAGCAGCACCTGACAGAACTGCTCACGGGTTGCGTCATGCGCATTATCGCCAGCGGCAGGGAAAATGCTCGAGAGGCGAGGTTTTGAATCTCACCCGACTCGGGCAAACCGACAGTCACTTCGCCTGATAGGACGGATAAAGACCGGCAAGCCGCGCAATCACAACGCCAACGTAAAAAACCCCGGAAAACTCTTCGACCATCACAAGCGAACGGGCGTGGTTGGTCAATGGGAGAACATCGCCGTAACCGGTGGTGGTGAGTGTCGTGAAGCTGAAATACATCAGTTTGAAGAAGCTACCGGGCTGTAGGAAGTCGAGGCGACCAGGACCGAATGAGCCCGCGCTCTGTATCTCGACCAGGGCATAGACGAAGGACCAGACGAAAGCCAGCATGATGTAACCGGCAAGCGCGCCATGCAGCTTGTCGGCAGTTATCGGCCCGCGCTTGAGAACGTAGCGAAGCACTCCGCTAAACGAGACGGTAAGAGATGCCGTGTAAACGATCCCGGCCAGATTGAGAATCCTGATACTTTCAGTCCACAACGCTGCCCATAGAAGGCCCACCCCAAGCAACGCCAAGCCCAGCTTGATGATGACCCCTCGCCGAGTCTGCCTGGCGGCGAAAGCGCCCACGAACAGCACGATTGAAAACACGATGCCGAGTAGCGTGCGCGCCAGGATGCCTTCCTCAAGAAAGGGAAACAGCAGAATCAATCCCAATAACAGCAACATCAGATAAGTGCAGGGCCCATGCCCGATTACCAGCTGGGCCAGATCCGCTTCGGATTCGGCTTTATCTTGCGGATTTTTCATACCGGTTTCCCAGGGAAGTAACGGCCCAAAGCGTATTTTCCAGTCGGTGGTCGAGTCTGCCTTTTAGCGTTTCAAGGTCATGTGTCAACGCTGCACGGCAGGCCCAAGACAGGGAAACCGAATAAAAATCTTCCTGCCCAGGGACCAAGTCTACAATTTGGTAACAACGTGAAGAGAAGTACGGTATTCAACAGATGTACAGCACCAATGACCTGACTTTTCTGTGTTTCGAGCATTGTGCCAGTTGGCAATGACTCCATTGCCGTAGCATCAACCTGGACAAGCAGGTCATCTATGTACCAGAACCTAGCCCTGCTTGCCGCTTTCCTCCTGACCTACAGCATTTTTGCCGGACGCATGGAATCTCGCCTGCTCAATGGCCCCCTGATGTTCATGCTTGCCGGCCTGATTCTCGGCCCGGCGTTACTGGGCATTCTGCAACCCCGGATTGACAAGGACGGTCTCAGGATCCTGGCAGAATTGACATTGGCGATTGTTCTCTTCAGCGATGCGGCCAACGCCGACCTCAAGGTTCTAAGAGCGCACGAAGGATTGCCGGTGCGCTTGTTGATGATAGGGCTTCCCCTGACCATGCTCAGTGGGTGGCTGGTCGGCCTCTGGCTGTTGCCACAGGTACCCCCGGTGGAACTGGCAATACTGGCGACCCTCCTGGCGCCCACCGATGCTGCGTTGGGCAAGGCCGTGGTGAGCAATCCCAAGGTAGCCGCATCCGTACGTGAAGGATTGAACGTCGAAAGCGGGTTGAATGATGGTATCTGCGTTCCGGTGCTGCTGATGTTCCTGGCCCTGCTGGTCGAAGAGCAGACACAGTCTCCCCTCTCGCTGGCAGTGGAGTTGGTGATCGAGGAGCTGGGCATCGGTGCAGTCGTCGGTGTCGCGCTTACGCTGGTTGCATGGCTGTTGCAGCGCTACTCGGCAAAACACGCCTGGCAAGCTCCCATGTGGTCACAACTGACACTGCCCGGGTTGGCGATTCTTTGTTTTGCCACAGCGCAAGCAATGGGTGGAAGCGGGTTTATCGCCGCATTCGTCGGTGGTTTGCTCGCCAGTTATCTGTTTACCGAACAAAAACATCAGCTGCTCAAGGCTAGCGAAGAGTTCGCCAGCCTGCTATCGGTCGTTACCTGGGTCGTATTCGGTGCCCTGGTGATCCCCAGGGCCTGGAGCAGTATCACCCTGGACATCTGGCTTTATGCCGTGCTCAGCCTGACGGTGATTCGCATTCTGCCTGTGCTCATTAGCCTGGCGGGGACCCGTTTCGATTTTGAAACCCGCCTGTTCATCGGCTGGTTCGGCCCGCGCGGCCTGGCGAGCATCGTCTTCGCAGTGATGATATTGGACTACCCTCTCCAGGCCAGTCGCACTCTGGTCGCTGCCGCCGTCTGCACCGTTTTGCTCAGCGTGTTGTTACATGGCTTGAGTGCCAATCCATGGGTCTCACGGCTGGCCCGTCGAACAGCGGACAAAGCCAATTGAAGATAGATAAAACCTCTACAGCGCAGTAAAATCTGTACAGAACTTGTAGAGGTTTTATGGCCATGACACCTTCCGAGAAACTCGTTGCATGGCACGGAAACTGGATTCTTTCGCAAACGAGGATCGTCTGCAGGAACTGCAGGGCAGAGCAGTCCGAGTCAGACAGAGAACTCAAATTCCCTCACATTCCCCAGTGTTCCAAGTCAGGCGCTCTATCCAACCCTTGGCAGGAACTGGCCGAGGTTTGCAATGCAGTTTCAGACAAGCCTCCTTAACGGAAAACGACTGGCCTCAAATTTGCAGTGTGCCCCTTACCAGGGCTTCCAGTCTGGGCAGGATACTTGCGTGGTCATTGCCCAAAATGGCAATGGAAGAACCACGCAACCCTGCCGACGAAGCGGCAGCGGCGTCGCCGGCCAACGCCACCGGGCACGTAACGCCCATTTGCAGGGCACGCAGTCGCTTGAGCGCATCTGCCTGCAGTGGCGCCTGGACCCACAGCACCAGCGCGGCGGGTTGTATCGCTTTACACAGCAACGGCAGTTCTTCCAAGGGCTGGCCCGTGCCCAGCACCTCGATGCGCAGCTGGTCATTGCTCATCAACAAACCGGCGCACAGCAACTCCAGTTCGTGGGCATGGCCCGAGCCGTCTGCCAGCAGTACGCAAGCACCATTGCCCGGGTTCATCTGCAGTCGCAGTAACATCCGCGCACGCAAGAAGGCGTCCAGGTACAACCACTGGCTGCGTCGGCCGAAAGCGTTGCCGGATGCCAGGCTGCGCCACACCGGCAGCACAATAGCCTCCAACACCGTAGCCTTCGGGTAGATCGTGAACAGCTGCCCGTGAAGGCGCTCCAGCTCCGCGCCATCAAACGCCTGCGTGGCACGATGAACCGCCTCTTGCCACTGGACCAGGGGCGCTTCGGTCGAACCTGATGCAGCGATACCGGGCGTGTCCTGCTGGCGGGCGAGCAAAGCGCCTATCTTGCTGATCGGCAGGCCACGGCTGGTCCAGAGCATGATGCTACGGATATGTTCGATGTCCTGTTGCGAATACAGGCGATGCCCTCCCACCGTGCGCACGGGTCGGATCAGCCCGTGGCGGCGCTCCCACGCCCGCAGGGTGATCGGGTTGACGCCGGTCAGGCTGGCGACTTCCCGCATGGGGAGCAAGACGTCGTCGGAGGCAGATTCGATGGGTTCGGTCATTGAAGGTCGTTGCGTCCTGAGTGTGTCGGCATTCTAAACCAGCCATGACCCTTTTTAACCAGCAGCAATCGATGCTGGCTCCCTGCCCTGCCATCTAGGCATGGCTGCCGCTGACGACTACGCTGTGGGGCACACCCACGAACCACCGCGAGACCGGACCATGATTGACGCCAAACTCCTGCAACTGATGGTCGAAGCCTCCAATGACGGCATCGTCGTGGCCGAGCAGGAAGGCAATGACAGCATCCTCATCTATGTCAACCCTGCCTTCGAGCGCCTGACCGGCTACAGTGCCGACGAAATTCTCTACCAGGATTGCCGGTTCCTGCAGGGAGACGATCATGACCAGGCCAGCCTCGAGGCCATCCGCGAGGCCATCCGCCTGGGCCAGCCTTGCCGCCAGGTGCTGCGCAACTATCGCAAGGATGGCAGCCCGTTCTGGAACGAGTTGTCGATCACTCCCGTGTACAACGATGCCGACCAGCTGACCTACTACATCGGCATACAGCACGACGTCAGCGACAAGATGGCCGCCCTGGAAAGAATCGAGTCACTTGAGACCGAGGTGGCCGAGCTGCGCCGCCAGCTGGCAAGGCTCGATGGCTAACGACGAATAGCGCTAAACCGATAGAAAAAGTGTACAAGAATATTGACTTGTACAATTTTCCCCGTAGGCTTCAGATAAACCTGTACAGTTTTTTCGAATTGTACAATTTTGCCTGGAGCCTGCCATGTCTGCATATCTCCGCCATTTCGCTGAAACGTTCGCAACGCTGAACCTCGACTCCCTGGATCGACTGGGCGAGCTCTACAGCAACGACGTTCAATTTCGTGATCCCTTGCATCAGCGGGATGGCTTGCCGGCACTGCGTAGCTACTTTGAAAAGCTGTACACCAACGTCCAGGATATCCGCTACGACTTCCTTGACGTGGATGAAACCGCCCCCGGCCACGGTTATCTGCGCTGGACCCTGCATTTCCGTCATCCGCGCCTTTCCCGTGGACAGCCGATCAGCCTGCAAGGCTGCAGCCACCTGCGCTGGGCGACTCATGTCTACCTGCACCACGACTACTTCGATGCCGGCGCCCTGCTCTACGAGCACGTACCGGTTGTCGGCGGCGTGATCGGCTGGATCAAGGGAAGGCTCGCATGAGCCGCTGCTGGCTGACAGGGGCCTCTAGCGGCCTCGGTGCCGCCCTGGCGGAACAACTGCTGGAGCAAGGCCATTCGGTGGCCTTGGGTGGACGGCGGGCCGAAGCTCTGATGCCGCTGGTGCTGCGCTACCCTGAGGCCCTGCTCGCTACCGGCGATGTCACTGACCCACGGCAGGTCGCGGCGATCAGCGAGAACATCGAGCATGCGTGGGGCGCACTGGACCTGGTGATCCTGAACGCCGGCACCTGCGAATACCTGGTGCCGGGCAGGTTCGAGGCCGAGACCGTCGAGCGTGTGATGCGCACTAACCTGCTGGGGGTCAGTTATTGCCTGCAGGCGGCCCTGCCACTGCTGCGCCGCGGGCAACGACCCCACCTGGTCGTGATCGGCAGCTCGGTGACCTGGCTGGCGCTGCCGCGGGCTGGCGCCTATGGCGCGTCCAAGGCGGCCCTGCGTTATCTCGTTGAATCCCTGCGCCTGGATCTATACGCCGAAGGCATCGATGTAACGCTGGTCAGCCCGGGGTTCATCGACACCCCCCTGACCCGGCGCAACGGCTTTGCCATGCCACAACTCTGGACGGCCGACCGCGCCGCGCGGCATGTCGTCGCGCGCCTGACGCGACGACCGCTGGAGATCAACTTTCCACGCTTCTTCATTCTTGTCCTGCGCTTGCTTGGCGCCCTGCCAGCGCGTTGGCGCCTGGCCCTGGGCCGTCGACTGGCGCGAAACGAAAAGGAATAGCGTCATATGCGTATCGCCATCATCGGCAGCGGGATCTCTGGGCTGACCTGTGCCTATCTGCTGTCACGTCGCAATGAGGTCACCGTGTTCGAAGCGGCGGACTGGATCGGCGGTCACACCCATACGGTCGACATCGAATGGCACGGCCAGCGTTATGCCGTGGACACAGGTTTCATCGTCTTCAACGACTGGACCTACCCCAACTTCATTCGCTTGCTGGATCGCCTGGGCGTCGTCTCGCGCCCCACCGAGATGAGCTTTTCCGTCAACGATCCGCGCAGCGGCCTGGAATACAACGGCAATAACCTCGACACCCTCTTCGCCCAGCGCGGCAATCTGCTGTCGCCGGGCTTCTGGGGAATGTTGCGCGATATCCTGCGCTTCAACCGCCAGGCGGTGGCCGACCTTGACGGCCAGCGCATCGAGCCCGGCATGAGTCTGGGTGATTACCTGCACACGCGAGGCTACGGGGAGCGTTTCATCCATCACTACATCGTGCCCATGGGCTCGGCCATCTGGTCGGTCTCAAGGGCCGACATGCTGCACTTCCCGCTGCACTTCTTCGTCCGCTTCTTTCGTAACCATGGCCTGCTCTCGATCAGCCAGCGGCCACAATGGCGAGTGATCGAGGGTGGCTCGCGCAGCTATGTGGAGCCGTTGTGCAAGACCTTCAGCGAGCGCGTTCGGCTCAATTGCCCGGTGATGAGCGTGCGCCGGGACGACACCGGCGTGGTGATCACCAGCGCCGCGGGCCAGGAGCGCTTCGACAAGGTGGTGTTCGCCTGCCATAGCGACCAGGCCTTGGCGCTGCTTGAGCAACCGACAACCACTGAGCACGAGGTGCTGGGCGCCCTCGTCTATGCCGCCAACGAAGTTTTGCTGCACACCGACACCCGCCTGCTGCCCAACCGACGCAAGGCCTGGGCCAGTTGGAACTATCGCCTCGGCGGACCGGCCGATGCCCCGGCGGCCGTGACCTACAACATGAACATTCTGCAAGGCCTCGACGCCCCGGTAACCTTCTGCATAAGCCTCAATCAGGCCAATTGCGTGGACCCGTCGCAGGTGCTGGCACGCTTCAATTATGCGCATCCACAATACAGCCTTGCCGCCATGGCGGCACAGGCGCGCCAGGGGGAGCTTCAGGGAAACCGGCACAGCTACTTCTGCGGTGCCTACTGGGCAAATGGCTTCCATGAGGATGGCGTGGTCAGCGCACTGGACGTCGCCCAAAGGTTCGGGGAGCGCCTGTGAACAGCAGCCTTTGCTACGGTTGGGTCAGCCACCGGCGTTTGGCACCGCGGTTCCATGGATTCCGCTATCGCAGCGCCATGCTTTACCTGGACCTGGACGAACAGGACCTGCTGCTGGGCCTGTCCCCGCTGCTCGGTGCTTCTCGCCTGGCGCCGTTGTGCTGGCGAGAAACCGATTACCTGCCAGCCTGGACGCGTCGCGGCATGCCCTTGAAGGACGCGGTGCGCGAAGTGGTGGCCAAGGCCCTGGGCCAGGCGCCGTGCGGCGCCATTCATTTGCTGACCCAGCCGCGCAGCTGGGGAATCTCGTTCAATCCGGTCAGCTTCTATTTTTGCCACGACAGCGATGACCTCCTGGCGGCGATTGTACTGGAGGTGCGTAACACGCCCTGGCGTGAGCGCTTCCACTACGTGTTGCCTGTGCTGCCCGGTCAACCCTGGCACTTTTCGGTCACCAAGGCATTCCATGTCTCGCCGTTCATGCCGATGGACATGCAGTACCACATGCGCTTCCACAGCGATGGCGCGCACGTGCGCATCCACATGGAAAACCGCCGCGAAGGGCAAAAAGTCTTCGAGGCCGACCTGGCCCTGCGCCGGCAGCCGCTGGATGCCGCCGCACTGCGCCGCCACGTACTGGCCTTCCCCTGGATGAGCCTGCGCACCCTCGGCGCCATTTACTGGCAAGCCATGCGCCTGCTGCTCAAGCGCACCCCGCTCTACGCCCACACGTCCAGTCAGAGCAACCAAGACCTTGGCCATCACGTCCACGAGGAGCCCGAGCATGTCCGATCCAACCCTGAGCGTTAGCAAATCCTTTAGCCTGGCGCCGTTATTCGGCGGCCTGGCCAGAAGCGCCGTGCTCACTCAGCTTCGCAACCTGCGCCAAGGCCGTCTGCGCCTGATCTGCCAGGGCCAGGAGTGGCTGTTTGGCGATGTCGGCAGCGCCCTGCACGCCGAGGTCGAGATCTTCGACGAGGCCGCCTGGGGCATGGTGGCTACAAACGGCTCGATCGGGGCCGGCGAAGCGTACATCCACGGTTACTGGCGTACCCCGGACCTGGCCGCGGTCACCCGCCTCTTCGTCGCCAACCTGGAGGTGCTCGACGCCCTTGAAGGCGGGTTGGCGCGCCTGGGCCGTCCGGTCCTGCGCCTGCTGCATTGGCTCAATCGCAACAACAGGCGCGGCGCGCGGCGCAACATTCTCGCCCATTACGATCTGGGCAATGCCTTGTTCGAGCGGCTGCTGGACCCGACCATGATGTACTCGGCAGCCATGTTCGACAGTCAGGAGCAGAGCCTGGAGCAAGGCCAACTGAACAAGCTTGAGCGAATCTGCGAAAAACTCGCGCTGCGCCCCGACGATCATCTGCTCGAGATCGGTACCGGCTGGGGAAGCCTGGCGATCCATGCCGCCACGCGCCACGGTTGCCGGGTGACCACCACCACGTTGTCCGAGGCGCAGTACGCCCATACCCTGCAGCGCGTCCGCGATCTTGGCCTGCAAGAGCGCATTACCGTCCTGCGCGAGGACTACCGCGACCTGGGCGGACGCTTCGACAAGCTGGTCTCGATCGAGATGATCGAGGCGGTCGGGCACCGTTATCTGCCGGTTTACTTCCGCCGCTGCGCGTCACTGCTCAAGGATGACGGCTTGATGCTGCTGCAGGCCATCACCATCCGCGACCAGCGCTATGAACAGGCCCAGCGGTCGGTGGATTTCATCCAGCGCCACATCTTTCCCGGCGGTGCCCTGCCCTCCTTGAACGTCATGCTGCAGACCGCCAGTCGGCATACCGCGTTGAACCTGGTGCACATGGAGGACTTCGGCCTGGACTATGCGCGGACCCTGCAGCACTGGCGTGACAACTTGCGTCAGTCGCGCAGCGCCCTGGTCGAGCTGGGCTATGACGACACCTTCCAGCGCCTCTGGGAGTTCTACCTGTGTTACTGCCAGGGCGGTTTCGAGGAGCGTGCCATCGGCGTCGCGCAACTGCTCTGGGCAGCCCCGGCCGCACGCCGCGCATCGCTACCGGGTGCCTGACTTGAGCCGGGCCTGGTTGATCGGCAACGCGCTGTGGATGCAGGCCGCCTGGTGGGCTTGCGTGCTGAGTGAGCGGCATCCCTGGCTGCTACTGGCGGTGGTGGCAGGCTTGTTGGTGCATGTGGCTGCTTGCCCACGGCCGGGCGACGAAGCGATCACTCTGGCCTGCGTGGGGTTGGCTGGCTGTTCACTGGATGCCAGCCTGGGAGCCCTGGGCGTTTTCGATTTTGCCCAGCGCCCCCTACCCTTGTGGCTGGCCGTGCTGTGGCTGGTGCTGGCCAGCGGGCTTCGCCACAGCCTGGCCTGGGCTCGACGTCCTGTGTGGTACGGGGCGTTGCTAGGGCTGTGCGGCGGACCGTTGGCTTACATCGCCGGCGCACCGCTGGCCGGGGTCGGCCTGCCTTGGGGCACCCTTGGCACGGCCCTGCTGCTCGCGCCACTGTGGGCGGTCTGGATGCCGCTCATCCTGCGAATGGCTGCGCCCCGCTCCTGAATCTGTATACCGAAGATCACGGCAGCGCCTTCGGCTCGCGGCGGAAGAACAGAATCACTTGTCCCAACTCGACACCTAGCTTGCTCATACTCGAGCGGTTGATCATCGTGTCTTCGTCCATCAGGTACATCCAGTCGTCCAGATCCACTTCCCAATGCCGGCCGTCAACCGGCAGGTCAAGGCGATAGCGCCAGCGCAGCGCATTGCCAGCGATCTCGCCGCTGGCCTCTCCTACAACGTCATCCGCACGACCACGCCAACGCCCGTCGCCAGCTGGTTGCAGCGTCCAGACGCGGCGTTGACGCGTGCCATCGCTGTAGAGAAAACGCTCGTCAAGAATCAGCTGCTGTCCCTCGACGCGGCTTTCGATCTGGACATGGAATCGCTTGACCACCTCGCCCGAGCGATTCTGGAACAGCCCCCAGGCCTGTACCGGCCGTGAGAAAAACGCCACCAGATCCAGGGTCGGTCGCTCCTGCGCGTAGTGCTCCACGCCAACATTGTTGCAGCTGACCAGCAACAGGCTAACGAGCAGTACCACTACTTGACGCATCTCAACCTCCTCAGTCAGCCGGCGCGGACATCCCCAACAGTTGTTGACGCAACAGCTTGTCCCGCGTGCGCGGACCCAGCCAGATGTCGAAGAAGGCTCGGGCGAATGCAGGGTCCTCTACCCGCCGGCGCAGTTGGCCGTCGACGAAGAACGTGCAGCCTTTGCCGGGATGATAGAGCCCGGTGATGCGCATTCCGGGCCGCACATCGACGAAGGCGCCACGCATTTCACCGGACCAGCGCTGGAGGGTGGACTCATCTGGACGCGCCTCGGCCATGCGACGCATTTCCTTGAGGCTGGCCTCCACCAGCGTGTCCCTGGAAAAGACACGGTGATACGTCAGTTCGAGTGCAAAGGGCTGATCCCAGGTCAGCGGCAACCCGGGGCTCCACAACCGCGCGGTGTATAGACTCACACCGAACCAGGTAAAGTCGCCGCTGCCCACCAGACGCCCATTGGGCAACCCGGGATGCCAGTCCGCCCAGGCTGGTACGGCCAGTACCAGCACTAACAGCCAGCTTCTGGACAGACGATGTACGTGAAAGCGCCTGGAATCAGCCACGATTTTCAACGCCTCGGCTTATTTGAAAATACTGTACAAGAATAGCTCAATGTATAGTTTTTGCCCATCAAGCAGAAACTATGTACAACTTTTTCACCCTCAAAAAGATTGAACGGCTATTGAACGCGCTCGCCTAATGATCAGCTTGTGGATAATCCCATAGGCCATGTGCCAATACCGGCATACTCCGAGAGGTGGTCAACGTGGCTAAAGACGAGAAAAAAAGCAAAGGCGAGTCCTCCAAAGCCAGCAAGGATTTGAAAGACAAAAAGTCTTCAACGACGAAGAAATCAGCGGCGTCGGCTCTTTCGAAAGCGGCCGAAAAGAAAGACAAGAAAAAAGATACCGAACCCAAAAAAGCTGCAAAACGAGCTGATAGCAAGCCAGAAAAGGCCAAGAAATCAGACAAGGCAGAAAAGCCGGCGAAAAAGAAAAAGTGACATCTGCTGTTTGCTAGGGCTTTACGCCCTAGCTTCCTCTCGCGGTGGCTCCGACAAGGCATAAACCACCCGCCCGATCCCGGTCCAATACACCGCGCCGGCACACAAGCAGCAGGGTTCGGCACTGGTGTACAGCGTGGGGTCGCCCTGCGGCGGCATCGAATTGTTGCCCGCTTCGACAATCACCTAGCCATTGCGGTCCGCCACCCACGCCGCGAACGGATGACGGCCACGCTCTTTTGATGCCTGCAGCAACGCCAGATCCAGATCGCTGACGCCGGCCGGAATAAGCTGGGTGAGTTGATTCATGGGGTAACTCCTTGGCAGTGGAAAAACAAAAGATCAATCGACCCATTCAGCCGCAGAGACGTCGACGCTGTCGGTCGATTTTTTTTCATTGTTGAGCAACACGTTGAGCAGAATGGTTGCCCCGGCAGCGGCCACGACGAAGCGGCTCTTGACGTTGGAGAGCGCAATCAAACCGGTGTTCTGCGTGAAGGCGTTGTAAGGGAAACGGTTGAACAAGCCACCGAGCATGGTCGACAGGCCATCAGCGCGGAACGCATTGCCGAGGGTTTGCGGGGTGGTCGGCTTGCCGGTCAATTTGCCGATGGCCAGGCAGTTGCCCGTGGTCTCGGCCATGATCACCAGCATCGCCAGGGTCATGCCCGGGTGATCGATTCACCGGTTACGTATAACAACATGGTTAATGCAGTATTGGCAGAGTTGAGGGACTGAACGTCAGCGAACGCATTCGCACATCACTGTCAGTGCTTTCAGGGTCGGCTGTTGTTATCAGAATAGAAACAAAAAACCGGTTCGTACTAACCTGGCTGCAATAACGAAAAATCCCGGGAACAGAGATGTCTCCAGGGATTTTTTTTACGCGAGATTCGTCGGCACTGCATAGGGCAGATTCACATCGATACAAGCACGTTGGCGAGCCCCTCAGTCTTTTATGATGGGGCAAGCGGTAACCAGACGCAGACTTCGAACCCATCTTGCCGGCCTGTTGCCGGGGAGAACAATTTCATTCTGGCGTCTACCCCCTGCACTATGGTTTTGGCAATCGCCAAGCCCAGTCCTGAACCACTGATCTCACTGTGACCGCGTACAAAACGCTCAGTCAGGTGCTGTAATTTCGACTGTGGCACCGCCGGGCCGCTGTTGACAACCCGTAGCTCTGCCTGTTCAGTGAGACTGACTTCGATCGGTTGATCCGATGCACCATACTTCAGCGCATTCTCAATCAGGTTGCGCAACAGGATGCCGAAGGCGTCCGGGTCAATGGTCGAGTACACGCCGGCCTGGCTTGGCAGGTGCAACTCAATGCGC
This sequence comes from Pseudomonas serbica, assembly GCF_028823535.1. Lineage (GTDB taxonomy): Bacteria > Pseudomonadota > Gammaproteobacteria > Pseudomonadales > Pseudomonadaceae > Aquipseudomonas > Aquipseudomonas serbica. The sequence goes on from NZ_JAQIYM010000013.1 coordinate 16,587, forward strand.
TGCCCGCTACGTTGGTTCCACTCGTCCACTCCGTGGGCAAGCAACGGAATCAGGTCTTGTGGCGTTTCGGACAACAAGCCGCCGCCTTCAGCTTTGGCCAGCTGCATGAGTTTTTCTGAAAGCCGTGAAAGCTCGCGCAACGCGTTCTCGATCTTCTGCGCACGCACTCGCAACGGGCCTTCGGGGGCTTCGTGGTGTAACCGCTGGATCTGCGCCAGGGTCGAGGCCAATGGTGTGCGCAGTTCATGGGCACTGTTGGCGGTAAAACTGCGCTCGGCCTCAAGGGCGTTGCGTAAGCGCTCCAGCAGGTGGTTGACCGCCTCAGCCAACGGATCGATTTCCGCCGGCAGGCGCACCACCTTGATTGGCGACAGATCACCCGCACCGCGCGCTTCAATAGCACGACGGTAAGCCAACACGCTGCGCAGGCTGAAACGCACAAATAACCAGGTGCCCAACAGGCTGACAGGAATCAACACCAATAGAGGCAACAACAAGGCAAACAAGGCCTCCCGCGCTGCTTCTCGACGATGACCAAGCGGTTCGGCTATCTCGATGAACAGCGTCTGGCGCAATGCACTGGCGCCATACAAGCGGTACTTTTCAGAGGTGGAAAAACCTTCAGTCGGTTGTCGATTGAAGATCTGCGGGTTGGCGTCGTGAGATTGCATCAGAATCTTGCCCTTGGCATCGCGCACCAGGTAGGTCAGGTATTCGTTGTGCATTTTCAGGGTCGCGACGTGTTGCGCCGTCCGTGGTTCTTCCCGGTTGCTGATTTCCAGCACGGCCAAGGGCAGGATGCGTTGTGCAGTCTCCTCCAACGCGCTGTCGAATGCCTCGTTCAATTCATGTTGCACCACCAGCCAGGCGCCGACTGTCGCCCCCAGCCAGAGTAACGTCATACCAAGCGTCAACCCTAGACCGAGACGTGTTTGCAGGCTTGAAGACGGCTTCATGCTGACATCAACCGATAGCCCATGCCCCGCACGGTTTCAATCAGGTCGCGCCCGAGTTTTTTACGCAGACGGCTGATGTAGACCTCGATGGTATTGCTCTCGATTTCGGCGCCGAAGGCATACAGCCGTTCTTCTAGCTGCGACTTGGACAGCAGCGCGCTGGGGCGCTGCACAAACGCCTCGAACAGCGCCCATTCCCGCGCCGTGAGGTCCACCGTCGCACCGCCTCGCTGCACCGTACGGGCACTCATGTCGACCTGCAAATCACCGAGTTTGATCTGCGGATTGGGGTTGCCGCTATAACGCCGAGCCACCGCCGCCACACGGGCCGAGAGTTCAAACAGGTCGAACGGTTTGACCAGGTAGTCGTCGGCGCCCGCGTTGAGGCCAGCGATACGATCGGAAATCTGATCCTGGGCGGTCAGGATAATCACCGGGGTCACGTCCCCTGCCGAGCGTTGCTGGCGCAAAAAGTCCAGCCCGCGACCGTCCGGGAGCATCAGGTCCAGCAGGATCAGGTCGTAAGGCGTGGTGCGCACGCTGTTGCGCGCGTGGTCCAGGCGCTGCACCCAATCGACGGCGTGACCGTCATCGGCAATCTGCTCGCGCACCGCCTCCCCCAAACCTGGAGCGTCCTCGACCAATAAGACCCGCATCTGGCACCTCCTGTGATGGTTGTCGTGCAGCACCTTAATCGCCCTGCCTGACGTGAATCTGAAGATTCAGCTGGTTGTCAGGAATGCACCTTAGGGTATGCCACAGACGCCGACCGCGGCAGGAGACAGATCATGAAATCAGGTTTTATTGCCAATGCCACGCTGTTGAGCCTGCTGCTCAGCGGTTACGCCCTGGCCGATGACGACTGCAGCGACCCGGTGAGCGACTGGCAACCGCGCGAAACCTTGCGTCAGCAGGTCGAGCGGCAGTACGGCTGGAGCGTGCAGCGCATCAAGGTCGACGACGGTTGTTACGAGCTCAAGGGCCTGGACCGCAAAGGCAATGCCATCGAAGCCAGCTACTCACCGGCATCGCTGCGCCTGCACACACTCGAGATCCATTTCCGCGATGACGGCGATGCCAGGGATTACCTCGGCAGCCCGCTCGCCGAATGACGCCTCACCTGTCGATGAGTTTTTCCTGTGCTTCAGGTTGCTGTCAGCAAGCAGGTCCAGGCTCTCGACCTAACGATCAAAAGGACACCCTCATGAAAAAGATCATCGCAGCCACCTGCCTCGTCGGCGCCATTGCCCTGCCGGGGTTGGCCCAGGCCCGTGAAGTGACCTTGACCACACAGCTCAAGGACTACAGCGGCAATGACGCCTACCTGGCGATCTACGTCACCGACGCCAATGGCCAATACCAGAAAACCCTTTGGGTGGCCGGCAAGAAAGCCAAGTACTACAAGCACCTGGGCGACTGGGCCCGTGGCAGCGGGATGAACCCGAGCGAGTTTGACGGGGTCAGCGGCGCCAGTGTCGGCAGTGGGCGCACACTCAAAGTCAGCGTCGAACTGGCAGACACCCTGATTGATGCCGGGTATCAGATCCGCATCGACAGCGCCGTCGAGGACAAACGTGACGCCCGCGCCGATGTCAGCGTGCCCCTGACGTCCAAGGGTGCAGGCAAGCCGGCGACAGGCAGCACCTACGTCGAGTCCTTTACTTACGACTTGTAGCACCTGCTATTTCTGGAGGCTGAACATGCTTCGTCAGTTCCATTCCCTTCCTGGCCTGATCGCCGCCCTGTTGGTCATGCTGTTGGCCATCAGCGGCGCGATCCTGTCTGTCGACCCGGTGTTGGAACGCCTGCACAGCACGTCCACTTCTGCCGGACAAGTCAACGTCGGCCAACTGGCCGGGCGCGTTGCCAGCCACTTTCCGGGCGTGGAGCAGATCCAGCGCACAGCGTCCGGGACGGTGATCGTCTACTACAACCAGCACGGCCAGGCCGGGGCGGAAAAGGTTGACCCACTGACCGGCCAAGGTCTCGCCCCTTATGAGCCATCCGAGTTCTCCCGCTGGGTGAAAGACCTGCACCGCTCGCTGTTCCTTGGCACGCCGGGCCATGGGGTGTCGGGTGTCGGCGCGCTGTTCATGCTGATGCTGTCGGTGTCCGGCGCGCTATTGCTGGCCCGCCGCCTGGGTGGCTGGCGCAACCTGCTGCGGCCGCTGCGGGGCACTTTCAGCCAGCGCTGGCATGCTGAAATCGGGCGAACGGCCTTGCTCGGGCTGCTGCTGTCGGCATTGAGCGGGCTCTACATGTCCGCCACCACTTTTGGTTTTATCGCCGACGGCAGTCAAAGTGAACCCGCCTTCCCCGCCCACGCCAGCACCGGCCCGGCCTTGCCGGTGGCGAAGCTGCAAGCCTTGCAGGCCACCGACCTGAACGACCTGCGCGAGCTGGTCTACCCAAGCCCCGGCAACCCACGCGATGTGTTTTCCCTGCGCACGGCCCAGGGCGCCGGCTACGTGGATCAGGCCAGCGGCGCTTTGCTGTCCTATCAAGCCCACGACTCGATGCACAACCTCTACGAATTGATCTATCAGCTGCACACCGGCGAAGGCCTCTGGTGGCTGGGCCTGCCGCTGGGGCTCTGCGCCCTCTGCGTGCCGTTGATGAGCGTGACCGGCATCCTGTTGTGGTGGCGCCGCCGCAAGGCTGGCCCGAACATTCGCCACAACAGCCCTGCCCACTGCGCCGACAGCGTGATTCTGGTGGGCAGTGAAAACAACAGCACCTGGGGCTTTGCCAAAACCTTGCACGACGCCTTGCACCAGAATGGCCACCAGGTGCATAGCGCGGCGATGAATGAATGGGTGGGCGATTACCGCAATGCCCAACGGGTGTTGATCCTCACCGCGACCCATGGTGACGGCGATGCACCGGCTTCGGCTTCGCAGTTCCTGGCGCGGCTGGCCAAAACCGGCCTCAAGCCCGGCCTGCCCTTTGCTGTGCTGGGCTTTGGCGACCGCCAGTTTGCGCAGTTCTGCCAGTACGCCCATCAGGTGCAGGACGCGATGTTGCAGGCCGGTGGCTCGCCACTGCTGGGGCTGGAAACCGTCAACCGCCAGTCCTCCCAGGAGTTTGCGCGCTGGGGCCACGCGTTGGGCGAAGTGCTCCAGCATGACCTGACACTGGTCCATACCCCGCAGCGGCCACAGCCCCATCCGTTGGAGCTGACGGAGCGCATTGTCTACGGTGAACAGGTGAACGCGCCGACCCACGTTCTGCGCTTCAAGGCACCCGGCAAGCTGCCGGATTTTCTGGCCGGTGATCTGGTCGGGATTCTGCCCCCTGGCAGTCCGATCCCGCGTTTCTACTCGCTGGCCAGCGGTTCCCAGGACGGCGTGCTGGAGATCTGCGTGCGTAGACACAACGGTGGCATGTGCTCGCAGTTCCTTCATGGCCTGGACATCGGCGCGCAGATCGAAGCCTTCATCCAGCCCAATCCGCAATTCCGTCCGGCATCGGGCACGCATCCGGTGATCCTGATCGGCGCCGGTACCGGCATCGGTCCTCTGGCCGGTTTTATCCGCAACAACAAGGCCCGACACCCGATGCACCTGTATTGGGGCGGGCGCAACCCGGCCTCGGACTTTCTCTACGAACCGGAGCTCAACCAATACCTGTCGGACCGCCGCCTCACGGCACTGTGCGCCGCTTTCTCTCAGGTTCAGGACCGCAGCTACGTGCAAGACCGGCTGATCAGCGATGCCCTGACCTTGCGCCGGCTGATTGAAAAAGGTGCCCAAGTGCTGGTGTGTGGCAGTCGCGAAATGGCCAAAGGCGTGATGCAGGCCCTTGATGAAGTATTGGCGCCTCTCAACCTGAGTGTGCTGACCCTGAAGGCACAAGGACGCTACCGTGAAGATGTCTACTGAGCTGCTGCGCTATAGCTTGAACGGCGAAACCATGGGCACCCGCTACACCGCCCTGTTTTATGCCGGGGCCGGGATCGATATCGACGAAGTTGGCCAGCACCTGGCCCGCGCCGTGGCCCGGGTGGACCAGCAAATGTCCACCTGGAAACCCGACTCGGACCTCAACCGCCTCAATGCCGCCCCCGAGCAGGAATGGGTCTCGGTGCCCAAGGAACTGGCCACGGTGCTGTCTGCTGCATTGCGCGTCAGTCAGCAATCCGGCGGCGCCTTCGACATCGCTGTCGGTGACCTGGTGAACGCCTGGGGCTTCGGCCCCGGGGAGCAGACGGTCACAGAGCAGGCGATCGGCACGACTGCGCCGCGCGCCCGGCCGTTAGCCAGCGCCGCATTGGTGGTTGAGCCGCAACGCAATCAGGTGCGCAAACGCGTGCCGTTGAACCTTGATCTGAGTGGCATCGCCAAAGGTTTTGGCGTGGATGAACTGGCCCGTTGCCTGGAGGGCTGGGGCATCACCCGCTATCTCGTCGGTATTGATGGCGAGATGCGCGCCCGGGGCATCAAACCTGACGGCCAGTGTTGGGTCGTGGCCCTGGAAAAGCCCCACCGGGGCGTGCGTGAAGTCATGGGCGTGATGGAACTTGGCGATGCCGCTATCGCGACCTCCGGGGACTATCGACACTGGGTCGATGTGGCCGGTCAGTCCTATGCTCACACCATGAACCCGGCCACCGGCGCGCCGTTGTGCAACCCGCTCGCCGCCGTCACCGTGGTGGCGGCCTCGTGCATGCTCGCCGATGCCTGGGCCACGGCGCTGATGGTCCTGGGCGAAACCGAGGGCCCACGCCTGGCTCAGGAACGCGGGATGGACGCGTTGTTCGTGCTGCGCGAGGGTGAACACTTCAAAGAAATATCCATTGTCGGCGGCCAGTTGCAGGCGCAAATTGAAACCCGCTGACGCCGATCGCCGGCCCGCTCGGAACCCGTCCGATGTGAACCGCCGAATGACAGGGAATCGCGTTAAACAATGAAATTCATGCACAGGCACACCGAGGCACACCGGACCGATCGAATCGGCTGGCTACGCGCCGCCGTCCTTGGGGCCAACGACGGAATCGTCTCTACCGCCAGCCTGCTGATCGGCGTCGCTGCCGCCAACGCCAGCCATGCCACATTGCTGGTTACCGGAATGGCGGGGCTGGTGGCCGGGGCCATGTCCATGGCCGCTGGCGAGTACATTTCCGTGCACTCCCAGGCCGATACCGAGCGGGCCGATCTGTCCCGCGAACGGGCAGAACTGGCCAGCGACCCGAAAGCCGAACACATCGAACTCGCCAACATCTACATGCATCGCGGGGTATCACCCGAACTGGCGCATCAAGTGGCCGATCAATTGATGGCCCATGACGCACTGGGCTCCCACGCCCGGGACGAGTTGGGTATCAGCGCCACCCTCACCGCCAAACCCTTGCAGGCCGCCTTGGCCTCCGCCGCCAGTTTCGTGGTGGGTGCCGCGTTGCCGCTGGGGGTGACGTTTGTCGCGCCGGAGCACGGCGTGGTGCCCTGGGTATCGGGCATGTCATTGGTGTTTCTCGGGACATTGGGCGCCATCGCCGCCAAGGCTGGCGGGGCCAACGTCATGACCGGCGCCTGGCGGGTGACCTTCTGGGGGGCGCTGGCCATGGGCATTACCGCACTGGTAGGGCACTTGTTTGGCGCGGTGGTCTAGCGGGCGCCTTTTACAGAACAGCAGTGTTGCGCGGTATGCGGTAACGGATCCGTACGCTGCCAGCGCTGGCAGTCAATGGCAGACTTGCGGCACGAGCGCTGGCTACTAGGCCAGCCCCTGCTCTTTCAGGCGTCTGTACAGGGTTCGTTCGCTAATCCCCATGTGCCTGGCCAACTCACTGCGGGTACCTTTGAAAGTAGCCAGTGCCTGTGCCAGCGAGCTGCCGTCGAACGCAGTTGAAGCAGAGGCCCGAGCCGATGCCACCACCGATGCCCGTGGCAAATGGACGGAGCGGATCACACCATCGTCAGCGAACAGACTGGCTCTCTCCAGAACATTGCGCAGTTCACGAATATTTCCGGGCCAGTGATACCGCTGTAATTGCGTCAGCGCCTCGGCTTCCATTGTCAGCGGGCGCTTGCCGGTAGCGGCACGCTGCAGGAATGAATTGACCAGCAACCCAATGTCTTCAACCCGGTCGCGCAAGGGGGGTAAATGAATTGGAAAGGCGCTGATGCGGTAGTACAGGTCCTGCCTGAACTCACCTTCCACCATCATTTTTTCCAATGGCTTGTGGGTCGCAGCAATTAACCTGAAGTTAGCGTGAAGCGTCTCGACACTCCCTACACGGCGATAGGTACCCGATTCAATCAGGCGCAACAGCTTCACCTGCATTGCCAGGGGTACATCGCCAATCTCATCGAGAAACAACGTACCGCCCTGGGCCGTTTCGACCAAACCAGGCTTGCGCGTGGTGGCACCGGTGAATGCTCCTTTTTCATGGCCGAACAGTTCGCTCTCAAATAACGTTTCGGTCAATCCAGAGCAATCGACGACGACAAAGGGCCCAGTGGCCCGCTCGCTGGTTTCATGTACGGCGCGGGCGAACAGCTCTTTGCCCGTGCCGGACTCGCCTAGCAGCAGCACCGGCAGCATTGAAGGTGCCACCCGCTGCAACTCCGACAGGGCACGATTAAAGGCGGGTGAACGGCCGACCAACCCTTCGTTGCTGGGTCGAGCTGATGCACTGCGGACCAGGGTGAGACGCTCCACATAGGCAGTAATAACACCCTGCTCGTCCAGAATCGGGCGCAATTCGACGTCGACATGCTCAGGACCGCGAGGCGTGTGGTGAATGTGCAAAACACGATCCGGTCCGCGCATCTCCTGCGCCTTTTTCATCGGGCAGTTCTCACCCGCCTGATCACACGGAACGTCGTAATGGTGTGAGATTTGATAACACTTATGGCCGATAAAGGGTTTGTCAGCGCTGCCAAACTGCCGTTGATAGGCGGTGTTGGCAGCCAGGATGTTGTAGTCCGGATCGAGCACGATCATCGGCTGGGGTTCGTGCTCAAGAAACGAGACAAGTGCCTGCACTTGATCCGAGTGCGGGAGCGAATGGCTGGGGATGGGCAGGACAGTCTTCATCGTGGCTCCTGAGTATCCTAGCATCCTGCAATGGCACTGCCACCTCTGTCAACACAGACTGCCAATGGCAGTAAATCCAGGTAAATGTAGATAGGATCAAACCGCTTTAAAAAATTAAATACAATAAAATCATATAGATAAGCTCATATCTCTCTACAGCTCCGGCCTGGCAGACTTATTGCTATGTCAGTCCTTAGTGTGAGCGGCTTGGTGAAAGCCCCCTAAGGAGACAGTCATGAGCGTAAAACTTCACGTGGAAGGATTCTTCGATTCCGCGACCAATACCGTCAGCTATCTTGTGCTGGATGAGGGCACCCACCACTGCGCTTTAATCGACAGCGTACTTGATTACGACCCTAAGTCCGGCCACACCGCCACAACGTCTGCCGACAAGTTGATTGCGAGGGTGAACGAACTCAATGCAAGGGTCGACTGGATACTCGAGACCCACGTCCACGCAGACCACCTCACGGCAGCGCCCTACCTGAAGGAAAAGCTTGGTGGAAAAATAGGCATCGGCAGCCACATTTCGACGGTGCAGGAAGTGTTCGGCAAGCTGTTCAACACCGCTGGCGATATGGCTCGCGACGGAAGTCAGTTCGATCACCTGTTCGTCAATGACGAGCCGTTTGCCATTGGCTCGCTGCAATGCCATGCGCTCCATACCCCCGGCCATACACCCGCCTGTATGACTTATGTAATCAGCGATGGCACCGAAACGGCGGCATTCGTCGGCGACACCTTGTTTATGCCTGACTACGGTACTGCACGCTGTGACTTTCCCGGTGGCAATGCGCGCACGCTGTTCCAGTCAATCAACAAGGTGCTGAGCCTGCCGGCCAATACGTTGCTCTACATGTGCCACGACTATCAGCCGGGTGGCCGCGAGGTGCAATTCGTCAGTACCGTGGCCGACCAGCGCGCCCACAACGTTCACGTGCGTAACGGCATCAGTGAGGAAGCGTTTGTGGCGATGCGCACAAAGCGCGATGCATCGATGGAAATGCCGACGCTGATCCTGCCATCCGTTCAGGTCAACATGCGAGCCGGGCATTTGCCTGAGCCTGAAGCGAACGGGACGCGCTACCTGAAAATCCCGCTCAACGTCGCCTGACGTTGCCTTCCCCAAACTACACATAAGAAAAACCCCATAACGGAGTCACTTATGGACATTCGCCACCTTGCGCCCGGACTGTCGGTATCCGAACAGATTTTCCCCAACCAATTGGCTGAACTGAAAAAGGCCGGTTTTCGCGCCATCGTCTGTAACCGTCCCGATGGCGAAGGCAGTGATCAACCCTTGTTTGCCGAAATCGAACGAGTCGCCCAAGCGCTCGGCATCGAGGCGCACTACCTTCCCGCCGAATCAGGCAAAGTCACCGACGAGCAAGGTATTGCCTTCGGCAAGCTCCTTGAAACACTGCCAAAACCGGTGTTGGCCTATTGCCGTTCCGGCATGCGCTCGACAACGATGTGGGCACTTTCACAAGCAGGTAAACAATCCCTGCCACACATCATCGAGACGGCCAAGAAAGCCGGGGTCGATATGAAAGGTGTCATTCGCCGGATTGCCAATCAGGGCCGCACGCCGGTCGAAGTGGCTGAGGCGCAGCATGCCGTGGTCATCATCGGGGGCGGTGCGGCAGGTATCGCCACTGCATCCAGTTTATTGGCGCGAGATCCCGGGCTCGACGTTGCCATCATCGACCCGGCCGATGTGCACTACTACCAGCCTGGCTGGACTCTAGTCGGCTGTGGAGTCTTCGATGCGTCCCAAACTGCCCGCACGATGGGTACGACCATCCCCCGCGGTGTGCATTGGATCAAGTCGGCGGTCGCCGCTTTCGAACCCGAAAGAAATGCCGTCATTCTTGATGGATGCAGAGTCGTCAAATACGAGCAACTGATCGTGTGCCCTGGCCTGAAGCTCAATTGGCATGCAATCGAAGGTTTGTCGGACACTCTGGGCCGCAACGGTGTGACGTCAAATTACCTGTATCACCTTGCGCCATATACCTGGGAACGGGTGCAGCAACTGCGTGAAGGCCGGGCGATTTTCACGCAACCCCCGATGCCGATCAAATGTGCCGGGGCGCCGCAAAAAGCGATGTACCTGTCTGCCGATCATTGGAAACGTATCGGTGTCCTGGACAACGTCGAAATCGAGTTTTGCAGCGCTGGCGCGGTGCTGTTCGGAGTGCCCGACTATGTGCCAGCTCTGATGGAATACGTCACCGCCTATGGTATCGACCTGAATTTCAGCAACACACTCACCAGCGTGAACGGACCTGCACGGACTGCAACGTTCAACTGCGTTAATCCGGATGGTAGCTCCCGTCTTGTAAAGCGCGACTTTGATCTCCTTCATGTGGTGCCACCGCAGATTGCGCCAGATTTCGTCCGGGTCAGCCCTCTCGCTGACGCGGCTGGCTGGATCGATGTCGACCCTGCCACTTTGCGCCATAAAACCTGGGTAAATATTCACGCGCTGGGAGACGCTACCAACACCGGCAATGCCAAAACTGCGGCAGCAGCACGCAAGCAAGCACCCGTCGTTGCTCATAATGTGTTGGCTGCAATGGGTAAAGCGAAAGGCAGCGCCCATTACGACGGTTACGGCTCCTGCCCGTTGACGGTTGAACGCGGCAAGATCGTACTGGCTGAATTCACCTATGGCGGCAAAGTCGCCCCCAGCTTTCCATCCTGGCTGATTGACGGTACCCGGCCATCGAGGCTGGCATGGCTGCTCAAAGAGCGGATTCTTCCCCCGCTGTATTGGAAGGCAATGCTCAAGGGCCACGAGTGGATGGCGAAACCCGAGATGGCAGACCTGTGAAACCAGGCCTCAAAGAAAGGAACCTGAGATGATCGTCGTCTTACTGCTCGGGCTTACTGTCGGGGTTATTCTGGCCCTGACCGGCGCCGGAGGAGGAATACTGGCTGTTCCATTGCTGGTGTTTGGAGTGGGGTTGAGCATGGCCGAGGCAGGGCCAATTGGTTTATTGGCTGTCGGACTGGCCGCGACCCTGGGCGCCGTAATGGGACTTAAAAACGGCACCGTCCGCTATAAAGCTGCGCTTCTAATTGCAGGAGCGGGGATCGTGTGTTCTCCACTTGGCCTTTGGCTGGCGCAGCGCACGCCTAACCGTCCGTTGACGATCATCTTTGCCTTTGTGCTGATGTACGTTGCATTGCGGGTCTATCAACGATCGCTACCTTCCTCCACGGAGTCGAAGCCCCCCGTCACATCCAAACCGCCGCCTTGCCTATTGGACGTGAACCGAGGAAAGCTTAACTGGACGGGTCCGTGTGCATGGGCACTCACCGTCTCTGGCGTTGTCGCGGGCGGGCTTTCCGGCTTGCTCGGCGTGGGCGGTGGCTTTGTGATGGTGCCGGCGCTCCAGCGATACACCAATCTGACAGCGCAGTCGGTACTGGCAACGTCTCTTGCCGTCATTGCGCTGGTTTCGATTTCCGGCGTTGCGGCAAGCTCCGCAGCCGGGCACTTGCAGTGGGCAGTGGCCATTCCGTTTTCCACTGGGGCATTGGTCGGAATGCTCGGCGGGCGTCTCATCGCGGCACGGCTGGCGGGTCCACACTTACAAAGAGGCTTCGCCGCGGTTTCCATGGTGGTGGCGGTGGCCTTGCTGGTGAAAGCTATTTAGTTACATTTTTGCTACGGAGAAGCTTCATGAATGTCGACTGGCTCAACTTCACGCCCTGGTCATCCCTTGCCGGAGGCGCATTGATTGGCCTGGCGGCCAGCCTATTCGTCATCGCCAATGGGCGTATCGCAGGTATCAGCGGCCTGATCGGCAGTCTTCTACAGCGAGGGAGTGAGGGGGTGAGTGAGAAAGCACTTTTTCTCTTGGGCCTGCTTATCGCGCCACTTATATGGGCCTTGTTTGCCACGCTGCCACAGATTGAGTTCAAAAGTGGCTGGGTCGGACTGATCGCCGCCGGTGTACTGGTGGGCATCGGTACACGATACGGATCAGGCTGCACCAGTGGTCATGGGGTATGCGGCATATCGCGCCTTTCGCCGCGATCGATGGTTGCCACTGCGTGTTTCATGTTCAGTGGTTTCGTCACGGTGTTTATCTTGCGTCATCTGCTGGGGGGTTGAACATGACCAAACTGACTGCGTTCATTGCTGGCCTGCTGTTCGGCTTGGGCCTGCTTCTGGCAGGCATGGCCAACCCCGGCAAAGTACTCGCTTTCCTGGATCTAGCCGGTGCCTGGGACCCTTCCCTGGCGTTGGTCATGGTCGGGGCAATTGCTGTGGCCATTGGCCCGTTAACCTGGGCGCGACGCCAATCCAGTTCGCTGCTGGGAAGGCCGATGCAGCTACCGATCAAACGTGAGCTGGACCCGCGCCTGATTGGCGGGAGTCTGTTGTTCGGTGTCGGCTGGGGAATAGCGGGCATCTGTCCGGGCCCCGCAGTGGCAATTCTGCTGACAGGACGCTGGCAAGCGATCGTATTCATGTTGTCCATGCTGGCCGGCATGGTGTTGTTTACTGCGCTGGAGAGCCGGCGCAGCCATTGATCGGGCGATCGCCATGAACGCGAACGTTGCTGGCATGCAACCGAACCAGCCTTTCGCTGATGACATTTGACTTAGTGATTGGGTCGTCGCTGGCGCTTCAATCCAGCAGGCGCTTTAGCGCAGCGACGCCAACAGGCGGCTCCGCGGTCCAGGGCACCACGATGACAGCATGGTTGGTTTGTTCGGCTACCCGCATCATCTGCTTGCGCTCGCTATCCAGGCGCGCTCGCAGCAGCGGATCATTTGTGTTTGTGGCGAGCAGAGACTTATTGACCACCCAGGCAAACGGTTCGATGTTGGCCCTGCGCAAGTCATCCTGCAGCCCTGCCGCCTGAGACACCGGCGTGGCTTCGGGCAGGGTTACCAAGATGATTTTGGTGTAGACCGCATCTTGCAGTCGCATCAATGGCGTGACGATGTGGTCCGAGGCCTTGCCTTTGAATTCCCGAACCATCTGGCGGTGATAGGCGCCTGTGGCATCCATCAGTAGCAGCGAGTGACCCGTGGGGGCGGTGTCCAGCACCACGAACGAGGTTCTGGCTTGAGAAACCACGCGGGAGAAAGCATGGAAGACCGCCACCTCTTCGGTGCAGGGCGAACGCAGATCCTCAATGAGCAAGGCTATTTCATCTTCCGTCAGGGTCGAAGAGCGGGAAGCTACGATCTTGTCCACGTATTTTTGGGTCTCGACCTTAGGGTCGATGCGGCCGACGCTGAGCCCTTGCACATCGGCATTAAGGGTCACAGCCAGATGCGCCGCAGGATCCGTCGTGCTCAGATGCACGGATTTGCCGTGCTGGACCAGACCCAGCGCGATGGCTGCAGCAATGGTGGTTTTGCCAACACCACCTTTGCCCATGACCATGATCAACCCGCGCTCATCATTCGCAAGCTCGGCAACCAATTCCGAGAGCTTGGGATGTTCGAGGCGTGAGGGCTCGTGGGGTGCAGTGCTTGCTGGCCGAACAAGATCCGGGGCAAGCAGCCCGCGTAGCGCGGGCAAGCCAACGCAATCCACGGCTTTGAGCGGGATGTAGTCGGCTGCAAGCTGGCGCAGCGAAGCTGGCATCTCGTCGAGTGCCTGCTGGCCAACCGCTTCGATGGCCGCGGCGATCGGATCATTCAAGTCGCTGCGCTTGAACACAGCGTTCACGACCAGACGTTGGTTTTCCAGACCCAACTCACGAAGCTCGTCGGAGGATCGCGCAGCCTCGCCGAGCGCGCCTCTTTCAGGGCGAGCCACTAGCACGATAGTGGTCAGGGATGGATTATTGAGCGCAGCCAAAGCCTGATTGAAAAGCTGCTCCTGCATTTTCAAGCCCGAGTGGGGCCCCAGGCATGAAGCACCACGATCATTGCCTTTCAGAAATCCGCTCCAGGCTTTGGGCAGGCTCAACAGCCTGAGCGTGTGTCCCGTGGGAGCGGTATCGAACACGACGTGGTCATAGGCCGCGCCGCCTTGCGACAAGAGGTAAGAGAATTCATCGAAGGTTGCGATTTCGGTCGTGCATGCCCCCGAGAGTTGCTCGCGCACCAGAGCAATGTCTTGATCGCTTGCCTCAGAGCCCATTTGTTCGACCACTCTGGCTCGGTAATCGATGGCGGCGGTCGCAGGGTCGATGTTGAGTATGAACATGCCAGGAACGTCCGGCACTGCTACAGGCTGATTGCTCAGTCTTACGCCGAGCATCTCATCAAGATTCGAAGCCGCGTCTGTGCTAACGAGAAGCACCTTCTTGCCTGCATCAGCCAATGCGATTGACACCGCTGTGGAGACCGACGTTTTGCCAACTCCGCCCTTGCCAGTGAAAAACATGTATTGGGTGGGTTGATCGAGCAGTTTGATGGTGGACTGCATGGCACGCTAGCCTCGCGAGGAGCACAACTGAGGCTCAGAGTTTAGACCGATGTTCGGCACCTCCCCCTTTATCTTATGAATCAAGCTGAAAATTTTAGCCATCGATTGGCCGCGCACCGCTTTGATCAAACAGGCGACTGACTGATGGCCCTGATCCCGGATCAAAGGTCATGGGTTGTCACGAAGTGAAAAGGCGTTGTCGTCAAATGAAATGTTTGCCGCTTCCCCGTCTATAAGCTGCTCCACAGATCTGCGCGGTCAGCCCTGCCTTTGAGCGGTACACCCGGCTGGCCCGCAGCCCTATAACTGTCGGGTGCCCGTCTTGGGTGCCTTGCCGGAGTGGCACAATGAACAAGAAGAATAAAGATCTCTCCCAGCAAGCCGCGATGCATACGTTGAGCTTGAACCCGGTGGTCGGTCCTCGCGGGCGCGACCTGCTCGGCACTGCCCGCATGGTCCTGCGACAAGTGTTGAAGCAGCCCGTGCATAGCGCTCGGCATATGGCTGCATTCGGCCTTGAGTTGAAAAAAATCCTGCTCGACCGCTCGCCGCTCAAGCCCGCGGCGGGAGACAAGCGTTTCGACGAGCAGACCTGGCAGCGCAACCCGCTCTACCGTCGCTACATGAAGACGTATCTGGCCTGGTGCCAGGAGATGAACGACTGGATCAGTACCAGCAGCCTCAGCGAACAGGACGCTCATCGTGGTCAGTTCGTCATCGGCCTGCTGACCGATGCGATGGCGCCGACCAACACCCTCGCCAACCCGGTAGCGCTCAAGCGTTTCTTTGAAACCGGCGGCAAGAGCATCCTCGATGGCTTCTCACAGCTGACCCGGGACCTGATCGAAAACGGCGGCATGCCCAGCCAGGTGGACAAGACGGCGTTCGAGGTGGGCCACAATCTGGGCATCACCGAAGGTGCGGTGGTGTTTCGCAATGAAGTGCTGGAGTTGATCCAGTACAAGCCCCGTACCGAGCAGGTGCAAGCGCGTCCGTTGCTGGTGGTGCCGCCACAGATCAACAAGTTCTACCTGTTTGACCTGACGCCGGAGAAGAGCCTGATCCGTTTTCTCCTCGACAGCGGTATCCAGACCTTTGCCATCAGTTGGCGCAATCCCGGCAAGGCCCAGCGTGAATGGGGATTGTCCACTTACGTAGATGCCCTGAAGGAGGCGGTCGACGCGATTGTGTCGATAACCGGCAGTACCGACCTGAATACCTTCGGAGCCTGTTCCGGAGGCTGTACCCTGTCCTCGCTGTTGGGACACTACGCCGCCCTGGACGAGAACAAGGTCAATGCCTTTACCCTGGCGGTCAGCATGCTGGACATACGCCCCGACACCCAGGTCGGGATGTTCGCCGACGAGAAGACCCTGACGGCGGCCAAGCGCCGTTCGTATCAGGCGGGCGTGCTGGAGGGCCGCGAGCTGGCGAAGGTCTTCGCCTGGATGCGTCCCAATGACTTGATCTGGAGTTACTGGATCAACAACTACCTGCTGGGCAACGAGCCGCCAGCATTCGATGTCCTCTACTGGAACAACGACACCACCAACCTGCCCGCCGCGCTGCACGGCGAATTCATCGACATGTACCAGACCAATCCGTTCGCCCGCGCCGGCGCCATGGAAGTTGGCGGCACACCGATAGACCTTGGTCAGGTCACCAGTGACTTCTACTGCATCGCAGGCCTGACCGACCACATCACTCCGTGGGAGGCCTGCTACCGCTCCATGCATCTGTTTGGCGGCCAGGGCGAGTTCGTGGTGTCCAGCAGCGGGCATATCCAGAGCATCCTCAACCCGCCAGGCAACCCCAAGGCGCGCTTCATGACCGGCAGCAACCTGCCAGTCGAGGCTCAGGCGTGGATGGACGCTGCCAGCCAACACTCAGGCTCCTGGTGGCCACACTGGCTGGCCTGGCTGCAGGCACGCTCCGGCGATAGTAAAAAGCCCCCCCGGAAACTGGGCAACAGGGCATATCCCGCGGCTGAAGCTGCGCCGGGTACCTACGTGCACATGCGCTGAGTCGTTTGGGCCGGCCATGGAAGATGGCCGGTCCAGGCTTGCTCAGGCGTTTTTGTAACGCAACGCATCCACCAACAACGCAAACGCAGGGGACGCCTGACGCCGACTCGGGTAGTAGAGGTGAAAACCGGAAAACCATGGCGACCAGTCTTCCAGCACTTGAATCAGGCGCCCGGCTTGCAGGTGTGGCGCGACTACGTCATGGGGAATGTAGCTCAAGCCGAAACCATCCAGTGCCGCTTCCAACAGCTGATAGACGCCGTTGTAGGTCACCTGGCCTGTCACTCGGACCCTGAGACGTTCGTCATCCTTGGCGAACTCCCAGGCATACAGCCCGCCGTTCGTGGGCAACCGCAGGTTATTGCACAGGTGATCGGTGAGTGCCCGAGGCGTCATGGGTAATTCACGGTTGGCAAAGTCCGAAGTGGGGCCCTACCCGTCTGATCAGGCGATCACCGGCCTCGGTAGGCGAAACGCTGCGCGTTGTTCGCGTCAACAAACGCAAGCCAAGCCGCGCTTCCAGGCCCCGAATCGTGTGGCTCAGCGCTGATTGAGAGACCCCGAGCCTGGCAGCGGCCTTGGTGAAGCTCCGGTCCTTGGCGACGGCGAGGAAGGCAAGCAGATCACTGGCGTTTTCCCTGAGCATTGATGAGGCCCCCACATAAGTATTTTCATACTATATCGCCTGATCATATTAATGAGGTCTTGATAGATTGGCTCGCTTCAGATGCCACTGCCCCTTGGGTGGGTATCGACAAATTTATTGTCGTGCCACCCAGGACCTTTCAGACTCAAACGCCGACAAGGTGGGTCAATATCTCCAGAAAACCGGCGTGACAAGTACCAACACCGTCAGGATTTCCAGCCTTCCCAGTAGCATTCCAACGGTCAGTAGCCATTTGGCGGCATCCGGTAATGATGAGAAATTACCTGCCGGCCCAATGATCGTGCCAAGCCCAGGCCCGACGTTACACACCGCAGTGGCGGCGCCGCTCAATGCCGTTGTCCAATCAAGTCCAATGAGCGCCAGGCCCAAGGCGATGGCGGCGATAGTGATGGTGAAGAAAAACGAGAAGGTCAAAAGCGAACGCAGGATTTCCTCGTCGATGGGATGACCGTTGTATTTCTTCTGGATCACGGCTCGAGGATGGATCAACTGCTTCAAACTACTGACCAGCAGGGCGCCAGCCACCTGAAAACGGAAGATCTTGAGACCGCCTGCCGTTGAGCCTGAACATCCACCGACAAAGGTCAGATAGAAAAACAGCAAGACCGCGAAGCTGCCCCATAACGTGTAGTCGCCCACCGCAATGCCGGTGGTCGTGACGACCGAGGTCACATTGACTGCCACGATACGAAACGCATCCCACCATCCGTAATCGCTGTGAAAACAAAGCCAGGTGCCCACAGCCAGCGATGTGACGAGCAAGAACCCAATGAACCCGCGTACCTGGTGATCCTTGATCAGGGCACGGCGATTGCCCCGCAATGTCGCAACGTACAAGGTGAATGGCAGGCTGCCCAGAATCATGATCGCCACTGCCACCCAATGAATCGCTGGCTGCGTCCAGTGCCCAAGCGAGGCGTCCGACGTGGAGAATCCTCCGGTGGAGATCAACGACATGGCGTGGTTGACCGCTTCAAATGGCGTCATTCCAGCGAGCCAAAGCGCCACAGCGCCGATGCCGGTAAGGCCCAGGTAGAGCAGAAGAATGTACTTGGCGGCGACATGGGAACGCGGTGTCACTTTCTCCGACCAATCCGAGGACTCTGTCTGGAACAGGCGCATGCCGCCTACTCGCAACAGTGGAAGGATCGCCACCGCCATGCCGATAAAACCGATGCCTCCCAACCAATGCAGCATGGAGCGCCATATCAGCAAGCCGGGAGACGAGGTATCAAGACCTGTGAGTACGGTCGAGCCAGTGGTCGTGATGCCCGACATCGTTTCAAAGAATGCGTCGGTGTAGCTGATATCGCTGATGAACACCATCGGCAATGCTGCGAAGGTGCACACAACTACCCAGCTTGCCGTCGTCAGCAGGTACATATCCCTGGGACGAAGCTGGCCAGTCTCCGGACGCCCCCGCACGATCAACAGGAGGCCACAGACGAAAGTAATCAAACTCGACCAGAGAAATGCCGACAGATCGTCACTACGCTCATAGGCCACCAGTGTGATCATGGGAAAAGCCATGCTGACGGCCAGCGTGATCAGGAAAATGCCCAGGATGAAGCCGATAAGCCGAATTGCTGCGAGGGACATGACAGTAGCGTTCCAGATTTGCACCGCGCAGTATCGGATGCCCAACCTGAAAGCCGCGTAAATTTTGCGTAAAACTTCTGCAAACAACCAGCCGGGCTGCGTGCGTCAAAGGGCAACTTGGGGTCGCAATGACGCACTCCGTCAGAATGGGCTCGCGGTGGGCCGAACGATCAGCTCGCTTACATCCACATCGGCAGGTTGTTCAACGGCATAGGCGATTGCCCTTGCTATGGCGTCGGCCGAGATCGCGATCTTGCGAAACTCTTTCATCTCGGCGCGCCCCCCCTCATCAGAGATACTCTCGGCCAGCTCGGACTCCGTAACGCCTGGAGCGATCACGGTAACCCGAATATCGCCTCCAACCTCTTGCCGAAGACCTTCTGAAATGGCCCGGACGGCGTACTTGGTGGCGCAGTAAACGGCTGCAGTCGGACTCACTGCATAGGCACCAATAGAGGCAATATTGATGATCTGCCCGGCCCGTTGACGCTGCATCAGCGGCAGCGTGGCAGCGATACCGTGCAGAACGCCGCGAATGTTCACGTCAATCATGCGGTCCCATTCGTCCACCTTGAGTGCCTCGAGTTTGGATAGAGGCATCACACCAGCGTTATTCACCAGCACATCGACCCGATCGAAGCGGGTAACGGCGAAATCGATGAAGTCCTGGACATCCTTTCTGTCCGTGACGTCCAGAACCCGGAATTCAGCCCTGCCACCGGCGGCGTTGATATCGCCAGCAAGCCTTTCAAGCCGGTCGGTACGACGAGCGCCGAGCACGACTTTCGCCCCTTGGCTAGCCAGCAGTCGCGCGGTAGCCTCACCGATACCGCTGCTGGCGCCGGTGATTGCGATGACTTTGTCCTTGATGTTCAACATGATCGGTTTCCTCTTCTGTTTGCCCGGGAAGCGGGCCTGCAAACAAGGTTAGGGACGGACAACAAGTTGCCGTTAGTCGAATACTGCTTAACCTTTGCCCAATTCTGCAGCGAGGCCTTTGCACCAGGGCTTATCTCACCCGTTCATAGGGCATCTGTTCACGCGCAGCCTTCAGGGCTCTCGCCCACCAGTTCAGCTGGACCAGCATTCGAGCCATTGGAAGCCTGGCCTGATCAGGCTGACGTATTGCCCCTGCCCCATCGATCAGTGCCCAAGGATCAGGGAAAGACACGAAGTTGCAGATGGGTACCGCGTGCTGTCCGGCCAGTACCTGGCGCAGCTGACTGATCGCGCACAGTCCGCCCGACGCGCCGCCGTAGCCGATGAATGCAACCGGCCTTGCTTGCCAGCGAAGCGAAACCTGGTCAATGAAAGCTTTCAGCTCGCAGTGATAAACATTGCTCTGTTCAGATGTAATGATCAGGAATGCATCAGCTTCGGCCAAATGGCGAAGGCTTTCCTGTCGTTGTATAACCGCCGCATTGCCAGGCCTGACCAGGAGGCTGGCGGGTTCTACTAACCAAGGCTCGAACTCGGCTCGTTGCGCTAAAACATCCGTCACCCATTTCATCAGCACAGGCCGGAATCCTTCTACATCCTCACCACTGTGAATCAGGACCAGTTTCATCACGCTGTTCATCTCATCCTCCAGACTTGGCATCCAAGTGGTGGCACGTCATTTGCTGAAATTCACCTGCACCGTTCAGCCTCTGGATTAGAGTACGAGTGGGCAACGCGGCTGATATAGCCGGGTCTGGGGCATACAACTTGTGATCTGAATTCATATGAGACGACTGGACATAAACTGCTTCGCCGAAATGAACGTGTTCGTCAGGGTCGTTGAAGACGGCGGCTACACGGCTGCCGCCAAGAACTGTGCGATGACCCCATCAGCGGTCAGCAAGCTAGTCACAAGACTGGAAAACCGCCTGGGTACGCGTTTACTCAATCGCTCGACAAGGCGACAGTTGCTCACGCCTGAAGGGGCAGCATTCTATGAGCGCAGCCTGACTATCCTGGCGGCGCTCGATGAGGCTGAGCTGGAAGCGGCAGCCAGCTCCACCCCCCAGGGAACAGTGCGGGTCAACTGCAACGTCGACATCGGGCGTTTGTACCTGCTACCGCTATTGACGACGTTCCTGCAACACCACCCTGGCGTATCGGTGGAGGTTTTCCTCAGTGACGAAGTCGTCGACCTGATCAGCGCACGAGCTGACGTAGCCATCCGCAGCGGCCCACTCAAAAGCTCCAATCTCGTGGCCAGGCGCTTGGGCGAGACAAGAGGCCTTATCGTGGCGTCACCGGCCTACCTTGAGGCACACGGCACACCAAAAATTCCAGCCGATCTTGCAGACCACAACTGCCTGGGGTTCACCTTCGGCCAACCGATGATGGAGTGGAACTTCCTGAGCGAGGATGGCCAACTGACCCCGGTATCCGTTACCGGTAACGCACGGGTCAGTGACGGCAACGGAGTACGAGAACTTGCAATCCTCGGGCTTGGCCTCGCGCGCGTCGGATTTTGTCAGGTTGAGCAAGATCTGGCGCAAGGCCGTCTGCTTCCGGTTCTAGAAGATTTCATGCCTGTCGCGAAGACTGAAGTGCATGCGGTCTACGTAGGGCAAGGAGGAAAATTGCCCACGCGTGTCAGAGCCTTCATGGATTACCTGGCGGCAAACCTCAAGATCCACTAATTGCACAGGGTTGGTAACGCGCCGCCACTTGCGTGTGCAGACGAAGTACTCGCGCCGGGTGCGCGCCTCAAGGCGCAGAACTTGCCGGAACTGTCACGCTTGGCGGTAGGCGCTAGGCGTGACACCCACCTCGCGACGGAAAACCTGGGAGAAATGGCTGGGGCTGGAATAACCCACTTCCAAGCCAACATCGATAATGCTGCGCTCGGTCTCAAGCAGTAGATGTCGGGCGCGACTCATGCGCAGGCGGATGAAATACTGCGATGGCGCCAGCCCCGTTGCACGCTTGAACATCCGGCTGAAGTGATACTCGCTCAAATCGGCGACATGAGCCAAATGCGCAAGGCGGAACTCATCGGCCAGGTGTTCATTCATCGCATCGATGACGCGTCGCAGCTTGTACGCTTGTAGTGCGTTGCTGCGACGGGTAGTGCTTTGTGGATCGAGATAACGGCGTATCAGGTGGACGGTCAACGCCTGGGCCAGGCTGTGTACGAACAACAGGCTGGGCTTACGCTCCTCGATCAACTCGAAGCGCAACTGATTGAGCATGAAATTCACCCGCTCATCCTGGGCCCCGGAGATATCGAGGAAGGTCACCGGAGCGGTGTGCTCGCCCAGTAGATCACGGGCAGCCCGGTCGATCAGTGGAAGGCCGAGATACAGATGCATCACTTCGAAGGTGTCGCACCCGATTGTCTGCCAGCGCATCTCGTAGGGCTTGCTTGTGTTGGTGAGAAAGAAGTCGCCAGCCTGCACCTTGACGGCTTGCCATGCCCCACCGAGGGAGCGCTCCTCGACCCTGGCCGTGCCTGCCAGGACCAATACCAGCAGAGGCTCCACCACGGCAGGTACCAGTATCGGCTCGGCGCTGCTGTGATGGCTGAACAACTGCACCATCACATCCTGCAGCTGCGGGAGCAGCGGCAATGCCTGTGCAGATCCCGGCAGGTGATGCGGCATCGATTCAGCCGTGATGAGCCGAGCATCGCTCGGTGTCAGGTCTTCAAATTCAGGCTGGTGCACAAGAGGCTCCATCGAAAAGCCCTCGGATGGGGGTTGGCGTCGATAGGGTAACGTGGCATCGGCATACTTGAACAAGGCCGTTTTCAACGCTGACCCGTGCGACAGCAAACGAAATTTGCACAGGCTTCCCTCAGTCATTTTAACGTTGGCGCAAAACTCCGACAGCTTCGGCAAGCCTGCGAAAGCCCCCTCCTCCCCTTTGCGAGACAGTGAACCCGTCGATAACGACAGCGCCTCACGGGCGCTGAGCCGCCGAATACTTCGTCGGCTTGCAAGGCAGGAGAGCACCATGACTGAGATCAATCACAGCATTCCCAACGAAGTAGAAGGCAAAGTCGCGCTGGTCACAGGTGCCGCCAGTGGCATCGGCAAGGCTATCGCACTGTTACTTCACGCGCGTGGCGCCAAGGTCATTGCGGAAGATCGCCATTGCGCCGTCGAAGAACTCGCCCGCCCCGGGTTAGTGCCACTGGTGGCCGACATCACCGAAGACGGCGCCGCCGAGCGCGCGGTCGGTTTGGCCGTCGAGACGTTCGGTCGACTGGACATTCTGGTGAACAACGCCGGGATCATCATCAACAAGTTGGTCATCGACATGACCCGCGAAGACTGGGAGCGCATCCAGGCGGTCAACGCCACCGCAGCCTTCCTGCACTGCCGCGAAGCGGTCAAGGCGATGATGCCCAACAAATCGGGAGCCATTGTCAACATCGCCTCTTACGCATCCTATTTCGCCTTTCCAACCATTGCCGCTTATACCGCTTCCAAAGGCGCATTGGCCCAGTTGACCCGCACGCTGGCCCTCGAGGCGATCGAGCATGGCATTCGCGTCAATGCCATCGGCGTCGGCGACGTGGTGACCAACATCCTCAACGACGTGGTAGACGACGGCCCTGGCTTTTTGGCCCGACACGGCGAAGCCGCTCCCATTGGTCGTGCCGCGCAGCCTGAGGAAATCGCTGAAGTTGTGGCATTTCTCGCGTCGGACCGCGCGAGCTTCGTCGTCGGCTCCGTGGTCATGGCCGACGGCGGCATGACCGTCACCGCCGGTTGATCAGGATTGCCTGAAAACGATCAGGGCGCCTGTACGGCGCCCTTCTTGTCATACCCAAGAGCAGGGCCAGCTGCTATTTAAACAGTCGCCCCCTAGAACTTTTCCCTGTTTATCGGTCTATGTGGATAGGCACATTTGCTCAGCAAGCGCGAACCCGCAGGCTTGCGGTTACCAGATGGCCACACGTCCAATTGCCAAACAGAGGTTGTCTTAGCTCATGAAATTCCATGACCCACGGGTGGTGCTTTTCGGCCTGTTCGCGCTCGCGGCAGTGGGCTCGGCATCAGCAACACAGATGAAGGCCTCAACCCCTGTTTTCGCCCCTGAAGTCACCGCCGTTGAGGCGCCTGTCCAGGCCGCCGGCAACCCTTGGCCGACCTTGGCCAGTGTGGCCGACAAGCAACCAGGGCCGTTGCTTGCCCACGACGACCGTTACTGGCACGACGGCCGTTGGCACAATCGCAGGGACGATTGGCGCCGGGACGAATGGCGCAGGAATCAGTGGCGTAGAGAGCAAGCCCGCCGGGAAGCTGAGCGCCATCGTGATTGGGATCGCCACCAGGATCGAGCCATGCGGCACCGCTACGAGGACGATCGCCGCTACTACCGTCGCTAGGGCGAAGGAGGTCACACTGACGGCTGTAGATGGTCACGCGCGCAGCGTTTCGACCATTCGCCTGACCTGACTCAACAGATGATCGTCATCCTCGGCGGTGGTCGCGAACGAGGTGACAAAGCGCACGATATCTGGCCCCCAGCGATCATGTAGACGCCGAACCCGGCCTACGCAGGGCTTCGAAAAAAAAACGGGCGCCTTACAGGGCCCGTTTTTCCTTCCAGTCAATCTTGTTTCACACATAAAACAAATTCGTCATTCCCCCACACTCAGCGTTACCTGAAAAAGCACCGCTGCGTCGCAAATTCCTGAACCTCGCACGGCTGATGTGCAATTTCGTGCCATACAAGAAACCACGTTTCATATATGAAACGCCGATAAATTTCAATTTATTACTTAACTCGTTAATTTAAAACGGTTTTTAAACAAAGTAACGCTACAGCCAATCTCTGGCATTGTTCATGCACTAAACGTCGTATCACCTATAAAACAGACCAGAGACCCTTCCCAATGGCTGTGAAAGAGATGTACGCCGTCGCCCCGCAATGGAACAAACCCGCTCCCAAGGAAGACCTGGAGCCCACTGAGATTGAATTCCGCAATGTCGGCAAATGTTTTCGGCCAAGGGCAAGCCCGAAGCTCCGTTTGCCATTCGCGGGGTCAACTTCAAGATTCGCCGTGGTGAAGTGGTGTCGATCATCGGCCCTTCCGGTTGCGGCAAAAGCACCATCCTCAATATGGGTTCCGGACTCTACCGTCCCTCCGAAGGCGAAGTGTTCGTCGGCGGGGAAGCGGTCACCGGCCCGGTCCGCCAAGTCGCCTTCATGCTGCAAAAAGACCTGTTGATGCCGTGGCGCAGCATTCGCCGCAACGTTGAACTGGGCCTGGAGATTCAAGGTGTGGCGGCCGCCAAACGAAAGGCCGTGGCTGAAGACCTGATTGGTCGTTGCCACCTGCAAGGCTTCGCCGACCATTACCCGTTCCAGCTGTCGGGTGGTATGCGTCAGCGCGCGGCCTTGGCCCGCACCCTGGCCATCGACCCGCAAGTGCTGTTCCTCGACGAGCCGTTCTCGGCGCTGGATGCGCAGACCAAGATGATCCTGCAACAGGACATGGCGCGCATGCTGTTCGACGAAAAGAAGACCGCACTGTTCATCACCCATGACCTGATCGAAGGCATCGCCATGTCCGACCGCTTGCTGGTCATGAGCGCCCGTCCCGGCACCATCATCGAAGAAATCAACATCGACCTGCCGTTTCGCGACAACCCGCTGGAGCGCCGCAAGCTGCCGGAGATCGGCCCGCTGGTGGGTCGCCTGATGGAGTTGCTGCAAGTCAGCGAACACACCGAACTGCATTGATCACGCCTGAAGGCCCGCAACCGATTAGGAGTACGCATGTTCAAGTCCCTGTTTCAACGCTTCAGCCAGGTCACCGCCATCGCGCTCGGCCTGGGCATGGCTTGCGCCGCCCAGGCGCAGTCGACCGACGTGACTTACCTGTTGCCGGCGCCACCGAACCTGCCGGCATTCGCTCCGTGGATCATCGCGCAGCAGAAGGGCTACTACGCCGCACAAAACCTGAACATGACCTTCATCGCCGCCAAGGGCGGCGTGGACGTGGCCAAACAGATCGGCGCCGGTAACGCCATGCTCGGCGGTGCCCTCGGCGATACCCCGATCGTGGTGCGCGCCAATGGCATTCCGGTGCGTGCGGTGGCCGTGCTGGGCGCCGGCGGCGTGACCATGATTGCCACCAATGCGGCGCAAAACATCAATTCCATCAGCGATCTCAAGGGCAAGACCATGACGGTGATGTCCTACTCGGACACCACCTACTACGCCCTGCTCGCCTCCCTGCGCAAAGCCGGCCTGAGCAAGAACGACGTGAATATCCAGGCCGCCGGCCCGGCCGGTGTCTGGCAATTGTTCTCGGCCAATAAAGCCGAGGCGATGGCGGGTGTGCCGGATTGGGTGGTCAACGCCGAAGAAGCCGGGTTGAAGATCAGGCTGATACCGCAATCACAGATTTTCGAAAGCATGGCCCAGTCGATCCTTGCCTCCGACGATGCCATCAAGAATCACCCGGATATCGTTCGCGGCGCGGTCCAGGCCACGCTGCAGGGCATGCGCGACATCATTGCCGACCCACGCGCTGCCGCAGTGACCTTTGCCAAGGCGGTGCCCACCTATGCCGGCAAGGAAGATTCGCTGGAGAAGATCTTCAAGCTCTACGTCGAGCATGTGTATGCCAACCAGACCGTATTGGGCCGCGTCGATCCGGCGCGACTTGAAGCGGTCCGCCAGTTCTATGTCAGCGAAGGCATCGTCACCCAGGAGCCCAAGCTGGACGACCTGTACACCAACCAGTTCATCGACACCCAAACCGCCGCGCAATGACGGCCAGTGACAACAAGGTAACGACACGATGAAAAACCTCAATAACTCCATGCTCGGCAGCGTCGCCCTGCTGGTCCTGTTCCTGGTGCTCTGGCAGTGGGGCCCGGGATTGCTCGGCATGCCCGAATTCGTCATGCCACAACTGAGCCGCGTGGCCCAGGAAAGCCTGGTGATGTGGCACAGCGGCGGGCTGTGGCAGCACACCCTGGTCACCGCCTTCGAAATCATCGTCGGCTTTGGCCTGGGTGCCCTGCTCGGCGTGGTGATCGGGGTGTCGCTGGGCCTCTCGCCCGCCGCCGAGGCCATGCTGTCGCCGTACATCCTGGCGCTGCAGATTGCGCCGAAAGTCGCCTTCGCCCCGCTGTTCGTCATGTGGCTGGGCTACACCATCTACCCGAAGATCCTGATCGCCATCCTGATCGTGTTCTTCCCGGTGATGATCAACGTGCTGTCGGCCATCCGTACCGTGGACCCGGACATGATCAACCTGGTGCGGACCATGAACGCCAGCCGCTGGCAGATCTTCCGCCTGGTGGAGTTTCCCTCGGCCATGGCCGCGCTGTTCTCCGGCCTGCGCATTGCTTCGACCCTGGCCGTCATCGGCGTCACCGTCGGTGAACTGGTCGGCGGTAACCAGGGCCTGGGCTTCCTGCTGGTCGATGCCGAAGGCCAGGGCAATACCGCGGGTGTGTTCGTCGCCATCGTCATGCTCACGCTGATTGGCGTATTCGCCTACGGCGCAGTGGTCTGGGCCGAAAAGCGTGTCCTGCACTACATGCCCAAAGCCATGCTGAGTACCCAATGATGACGACCTTCAATCGCTTGCTCGAAGGCCGCCGCGTGCTGGTCACCGGCGGCGCCCGCGGGCTGGGTTACGCCTTTGCCCAGGCCATTGGCCGCGCCGGTGCCCAGGTGGTGATCGCCGACATCCTCGCCGAACGCGTGCAGCAGTCGGCCGCCGAACTGGTCGCCGAAGGCCTGAGCGTGCACGGCGTCACGGTTGACCTGGCGCAGCCGGATTCGATCGATGCCTGCATCGCTGAAACTACCCGTTTGCTGGGTGGGCTCGATGGTTTGGTCAACAACGCCTCGATCACCAATTCCGGCGGCAAGACCTGCGAAGAGCTGACCCTGGACACCTGGGATCAGGTGATGCAGGTCAACGTGCGCGGCACCTGGTTGATGACCAAGGCCTGCCTGCCGGCCCTGCGCGCCAGCGGCCAGGGCGCCATCGTCAACCTGGCCTCCGACACCCCGCTGTGGGGCGCGCCGAACCTGCTGGCGTATGTCGCGAGCAAGGGCGCAATCATCGCCATGACCCGCAGCCTGGCCCGTGAACTGGGAACCGACAACATCACGGTCAACGCCATTGCCCCCGGCCTGGTGCTGGTCGAGGCCACGGCCTATGTACCCGAGGCGCGCCACCGTTTGTACAACGATCAACGGGCCATCCAGCGCCCACAACTTCCCGAAGACGTCAGCGGCGCCGTGCTGTTCGCGCTGTCCGACCTCGCCCGTTTCATCACTGGACAAACCTTGCCGGTCAACGGCGGGTTCGTCATGCCTTGACTTTGATCTGGAGACAGCCATGACCGATTTATCAGCACAGCAAACCACCCCGAAAAGCTGGGAACAGCCGGCCGGCAGCGACCTGGAAAGCTGGATGAACACCCGCATCGCCCGTTACGAAACCCGCAAGTACGACTGGAATGCCCTGAAATTCCAGGCTGACTACGACCCGAAATTCCGCCGCGCGCAAATGCGCTACATCGGCACCGGCGGCACCGGGGTGACCTCGGACATGAACACCATCCCGTCGGAGAACTTCACCTTTTCGACCATGGTGATCCCGGCCGGCCATGAAGGCCCGCCGCACCTGCACACCGACGTCGAAGAAGTGTTCTTCGTGCTGCGCGGCAAACTCAAGGTGGTGATCGAGAAGGACGGCGAGCGTTTCGAAACCATCCTCACCGACCGCGACGTGATTTCCGTGCCGCCCGGCGTGTACCGCGAAGAGATCAACATCGGCGATGAAGATGCGCTGATGTGCGTGATGCTCGGCGCGAAAAAACCGCTGACCCCGACCTACCCGCCAGAACACCCCCTGGCCTCGATCAAGCGCGGATAAGCCCATGTCGCACGCCATCGATCATCGCGCTCCGTCGCTCACCGCCGATCTTCAGGCGCAGCTGGCCCTGCAGTTTCCATTGCGCACAGTGGAGCTCGCCGGCGCTCGCCAGGCCTTTCGCGAATGCGGAAGCGGGCCGGCCATTGTGTTGTTGCACGGGATCGGCTCGGGCTCGGCGTCGTGGCTGGAGGTGGCGCAGGCGCTTGGCCGCAGCGCCCGGGTGATCGCCTGGGACGCGCCCGGCTACGGCGACTCCTCGCCCCTGCGAGCCCTGGCGCCGGATGCGTCGGACTATGCCGAGCGGCTGCTGCAGATGCTCGACGCCCTGGGCATCGAGCGCTGCGTGCTGGTGGGGCATTCACTGGGGGCCATTACCGCCGTCGCTTTCGCCAGCGGCGTGCAGCAACAGCGCATCAGCCGCCTGGTGCTGATCAGCCCGGCCCAGGGCTACGGCCATCCATCGCGCGCCGTGCAGCGCCAGCAAGTGCGCGACAAACGCCTGCACGCCTTGCAACAGCTGGGCATTGCACAGATGGCCGAGCAACGCAGCGCCTACATGCTCTCCCCGGTGGCCAGCCCTCAAGCGCAGGCCTGGGTGCGGTGGAACATGGCACGGCTCAATCCCGAGGGTTATCGCCAGGCCATCGAACTGCTGTGCGGCGAAGACCTGTTGCGCCATGCACCGCTGACCATGCCTTGCGAAGTGCATTGCGGCGACGCCGACGGCATCACCACCCCCGACAACTGCCGGACCCTGGCCAAGACCCTGGGCGGCACGTTCGCGCTTATCAACGATGCCGGACATGCCAGTCCCATCGAACAACCTCATGTCGTGGCGGGCCGCCTGGCCTTCGCCATCAAAGAATCCCTGACAGGTGCATCGCTATGAACGATTCAGATCTGCTGAAGGACGCTCAGGACAAATACATCGTGCCGGGCCTGGAGCGCGGCCTGCTGCTGCTGTGTGAATTCAGCCGGCGCAATCGCACGCTGACCGCACCGGAACTGGCCCGGCGCCTGTCGCTGCCGCGCTCGACCATCTTTCGCCTGCTGACGACGCTGGAAACCATGGGCTTCGTCACCCGCAGCGGCAACGAATACCGCCTCGGCATGTCGGTGCTGCGCCTGGGCTTCGAGTACCTCGCCTCACTGGAGCTGACCGAGCTCGGCCAGCCGCTGCTGGCCCGCTTGTGCGACCGCCTCAACTACCCGAGCAACCTGGTGGTGCGCGACGGCCGTTCGATCGTCTACGTGGCCAAGGTGTCGCCGCCGTCGGTGTTCTCCAGCGCGGTGAATGTCGGCACGCGCCTGCCCGCCCACGCCACCGTCCTCGGGCGCATCCTGCTCGAAGACCTGTCGCTGGCCGAGTTGCGCGAACTCTACCCGGAAGATCACCTGGAACAGTTCTCGCCGTGCACGCCGAAGACCGTGATGGAGCTGTTCGACATGGTCCAGGCCGACCGCCAACGCGGGTTTGTCAGCGGTGAAGGCTTCTTCGAGTCGGCGATTTCCTCGGTGGCCGCACCGGTGCGCGATCAGTCCGGGCAGATCGTCGCGGCGCTGGGCGTGACGATTCCGACCACCCAGATCGCCCACGTCAACTTCAACGAATTGCTCCTGCAAGTACGCCGCAGCGCCGACGAACTGTCGCGGTTGCTCGACTACAACAGCGCGACCGGGCACGACAGCCACAACCGCGTAACGGCGCTGATGAGGGATTGAGATGAGTCTCTATCAACTGCAAGACAGCACCGCGATCGTCACCGGTGGCTCTTCGGGCATCGGCCTGGCCTGCGTCGAACTGCTGCTCGAAGCCGGCGCGGCCGTGGCCTTCTGCGGTCGCGACGAAGATCGCCTGCGCAGCGCCGAAGACCAGTTGCGTGAACGTTTTCCAAAGGCGCGCTTGCTGGCCCAGGCCTGCAACGTCCTGGACGCCGACTCGGTCAACGCCTTTGCCGCCGCCAGCCTGGCCGCATTGGGGCCAGCCAGCGTGCTGGTCAACAACGCCGGGCAAGGTCGCGTATCGACCTTCGCCGACACTACCGAC
Source organism: Pseudomonas serbica (assembly GCF_028823535.1). Classification (GTDB taxonomy): domain Bacteria; phylum Pseudomonadota; class Gammaproteobacteria; order Pseudomonadales; family Pseudomonadaceae; genus Aquipseudomonas; species Aquipseudomonas serbica. Next base: position 47,180 of record NZ_JAQIYM010000013.1, read on the forward strand.
AGCGCCTGGACCGAAGAACTGAACCTGAAATTCTTCTCGGTGATCAACCCCGTCCGCGCCTTCAAGGCACAGCTGCAAGGTCAGGCGAACGCCGCCATCGTCTGCGTCAATTCGCTGCTGGCCAGCCAGCCGGAACCGCACATGGTCGCCACCTCGGCCGCGCGCGCCGGGGTGATGAACCTGGTGCGCTCGATGGCCACCGAATTTGCCGTCGATGGCATTCGGGTCAACGGCATCCTCATCGGCCTGGTCGAGTCCGGGCAATGGCGCCGCCGTTTCGAAGCCCGCGAAGAACGGGATCTGGACTGGAGCCAATGGACCGCCCAGCTGGCACAACGCAAACACATTCCCTTGGGGCGCCTGGGCCTGCCGATCGAAGCGGCCCGCGCAATCCTGTTCCTGGCCTCGCCTCTGTCGGCTTACACCACAGGCAGCCATATCGATGTTTCTGGAGGCCTGTCCCGCCATGCGTAATGAAAATACTGTCACCGTTGGCGCTGCCATCACCGCGTTTCTCGAGCAATGCGAGGTCAAGGCCGCATTCGGTGTGATCTCGATCCACAACATGCCGATCCTCGATGCGTTCGCCGTGCGCGGCAACATCCGCTTCGTCATGGCCCGCGGCGAAGCCGGCGCGACCAACATGGCCGACGCCTATGCCCGTACCACCGGTGGCCTGGGTGTGTGCCTGACATCCACCGGCACCGCAGCAGGTAATGCTGCGGGTGCGATGGTCGAAGCGCTGACCGCCGGCACGCCGCTGCTGCACATCACCGGGCAGATCGAAACGCCGTACCTGGACCAGGAATTCGCCTACATCCATGAGGCCCGCGACCAGCTGACCATGCTCAAGGCCGTGTCGAAGGCCGCGTTCCGGGTGCGCAGCGTCGAAACCGCGATCAGCACCCTGAAGCTGGCCGTGCAGACTGCCCTGACCGCGCCGACCGGGCCGGTCAGCGTGGAAATCCCGATCGACATCCAGTCGACGTTCATCCCGATGCCGACCGATCTCTCGCCGCTGCCGATTCCGGTGGCCGTGCCCGCACCCGAAGCGCTGGACCTGGTGGCCGAGCGTCTGGCCAGCGCCACTCGCCCGCTGTTGTGGCTTGGTGGCGGCGCGCGGCATGCCGGCCCGCAGGTCAAGCGCCTGCTGGACATGGGTGTCGGCGTGATCACCTCGACTCAAGGTCGCGGTGTGGTCAACGAAGATGACGAGCGTTGCCTCGGTGCGTTCTCGCAAAACAAACTGGTCGAGCAGTTCCTGCAAAGCTGCGACGCCCTGCTGATCGCCGGTTCACGCCTGCGCAGCAACGAGACCTTCAAATATGCGCTGAAGCTGCCACGCAACACCCTGCGCATCGACGCCAACCCGGCCATCGAAGGGCGCAGCTACAACAGCGAACTGTTCATCTGCGGCGATTCGGCGCTGGCGCTTGAAGGCCTGGCGGATCGCCTGGAAGGTCGCTTGCACATCGACCCGACGTTCCTCGCCGAGCTCAAGCAAGTGCGTGAAAAGTCTCGCACGCAACTGATCGCCGACCTCGGCCCGTACTCGGCCATGGTCGAACAGCTGCAAGCGCTCACCGGGCGCAATTTCTCCTGGGTGCGCGACGTCACGCTGTCCAACAGCATCTGGGGTAACCGCCTGCTGACGCTGTACCACCCGCGTGCCGGCGTGCATGCACTCGGCGGCGGCATTGGCCAGGGTTTGTCGATGGGCATTGGCGCGGCCGTGGCGGCAGCGGAAACCGCGCCTGAGCGCAAGGTCTTCGCCCTGGCCGGTGACGGCGGTTTCATTCTCAACCTCGGCGAGCTGGCGACGCTGGTGCAAGAGAACGCCAACGTGGTGATCCTGCTGATGAACGATCAGCGCTACGGCGTGATCCGCAACATCCAGGACGCGGTGTACGGCAGTCGCCACTGCTACGTCGACCTGCACACCCCGGATTATTCCAAGCTGGCCGAATCGCTGAACCTGCGCCATGGACTGGTCACCGACCTCAAGGATTTCGGCAAGGTGGTCGACGGTGCGCTGTCGCAGCCGGGCCCGTTCCTGCTGGAAGTCGACATGCTCAGCGTCGGCAGCTTCGCCACCCAGTTCGCCGGTCCGCCCAACAGCGAAACCAAAGCGCAAAAAGCCACGGCTTGAGGACTTCGCCATGTTGCATATCACCATGATCGGCTGCGGCGCCATCGGCGTCGGCGTGCTCGAGCTGCTGGAGAAAGACCCGCAGTTGTGCGTCGACTACGTCATCGCCTCGGCCGGTTCCGAAGAGCTGGTACGGCAAAGGCTGGCCAGTTTCAAACAACCGCCGCAAGTGCTCACGGCCCTGCCGGCCGACGCACGCCCCGACCTGCTGGTCGAGTGTGCCGGTCACAAGGCCATCGAAGAACATGTGTTGCCGGCCCTGGAGCGTGGCATCGCCTGCCTGATCGTCTCGGTCGGCGCGCTGTCCGAAGTCGGCCTGGTGGAGCGCCTGGAGGCAGCGGCCGAACGCGGTCAGACCCGCATCGAATTGCTGCCCGGCGCCATCGGCGGCATCGACGCCTTGTCGGCGGCCAAGGTCGGCGGCCTGGACTCGGTCAACTACACCGGACGCAAACCGGCCCGTGCCTGGAAAAACACCCCGGCGGAACAGGCGTTCGACCTGGACAGCCTCAGCGAAGCCACGGTGATTTTCCAGGGCAGTGCCCGCGAAGCGGCCCGCCAGTACCCGAAAAACGCCAACGTCGCCGCGACCTTGTCGCTGGCCGGGCTCGGCCTGGATCGCACCCATGTGACCCTGATCGCCGACCCGCTCTGCGAAGAGAACGTGCATCACTTCGAAGCCCGCGGCGCCTTTGGCGGGTTCGAACTGAGCCTGCGTGGCAAACCGCTGCTGGCCAACCCGAAAACCTCGGCGTTGACCGTCTACAGCGTCGTCCGCGCCCTGGGCAACCACGCCCACGCGATTTCGATTTAGGGAACTGCGATGACTCTCGAACAGACGTTACCCATTTGCATTGCCGGCCAATGGCGACTCGGCCGGGGTGAGCGCTACGCCACCTGCTACCCCGCCACCGGTGAAGCCGTTGCCTGGCTCAACGCCGCCAGTGTCGAAGACGTGGAAGAAGCCGTGCAAGGCGCCCACCAGGCGTTTTTGCACAGCGGCTGGGCGCAGCGCAAACCCCATGAACGCGCCAGCGTGCTGTACCGCATCGCCGAACTGATCCGTGAGCGCAGCGAAGAACTGGCGCAGTTGCAGCGCCAAGACAATGGCAAACCGATCAACGAGACCCGTGCCCTGGTGGCCAGTGCCGCCGGTACTTTTCAGTTCTTCGCTTCGGCCTGTGAAACGCTCGAAGAAACCATCACGCCATCTCGCGGTGATTTCGTCAGCATGAGCGTCTTTGAACCGATGGGCGTGATCGCTGCGATTACGCCATGGAACTCGCCGATCGCCAGCGAAGCGCAGAAAGTCGCTCCGGCGCTGGCGGCTGGCAACGCCGTAGTGATCAAGCCGGCGGAAATCACTCCGCTGATGGCCTTGCAACTGGCACGCATCTGCGAAGACGCCGGGCTGCCCAAGGGCTTGCTCAGCGTATTGCCGGGCAAGGGTTCGCTGCTCGGCGATGCGCTGACCCGTCACCCGCTGGTCAAGCGCGTGTCGTTCACCGGCGGCACCAAAACCGGCAAACACATTGCCCACATCGCCGCCGACAAGATGATGCCGGTGTCCCTGGAACTGGGCGGCAAATCGCCGACCATCGTTCTGGAAGACGCCGACCTCGACCACGCGGTGGCCGGCGTGTTGTACGGCATCTTCAGTTCGTCGGGCGAAGCCTGCATCGCCGGGTCGCGGTTGTTCGTCGCCCGTGCGCTGTACGAGCCGTTCATGACGCGCCTGGTGGCAGCGGCGGCCGCATTGCGCGTCGGTGATCCGGCGGATGAGCGCACGCAAATGGGCCCATTGATCAGCGCCGCCCACCGCGAGTCGGTGGAACGTTATGTGGCACTCGGACTGGCCGAAGGCGGACGCCTGCTGCTCGGTGGCCAGCGTCCCAGCGGCGGTGTTCTTGATCAGGGTTACTACTATCCGCCGACCATCCTCGAAGGTCTGAACAACAGCCAGCAGGTGTGCCAGGAAGAAATCTTCGGCCCGGTGCTGGTGGCCATGCCATTCGACGACGAAGCGCAATTGCTGGAGCAGGCCAACGACAGCCTGTACGCCCTCGCCGCCGGCATCTGGACGCGTGACTACAAGCGCGCCTGGGCACTGGGTCGAAAAATCCAGGCTGGCACGGTGTGGATCAACACCTACAAGCAATTCTCCATTTCCACCCCCTTCGGTGGCTGGCGCGACAGCGGCCTGGGTCGTGAAAAAGGTCGCCTGGGCATCCTGCAGTACATGGAACAGAAAAGCCTTTATTGGGGCATGAATGAACAGCCACTGGCCTGGGCCGGTGTGCAACCAGAGGTAGGGTTATGAGCGTTTTAGGCATTGATGAAGTCACCTATGGCGTCGAGGACCTGGCGACCAGCGCTCGGTTCTTCAGTGACTGGGGCCTGAGCAAAGTCAGCGAGCAGGTAGACGAGGTGATCTTCGAAACCCTCAACGGTTGCCGCGTCGTGCTCGCCGACATCAACAAGGTGGGCCTGCCACCGGCGATCGAACCCGGTTCAACGGTGCGCGAAGTGGTCTGGGGCGTCGAAAGCGATGCCGACCTCAAGCTTTACAGTGAACGCATCGCCAACGACCCGGGCTTCATCGAGGCGAACGGCCGTGTTGGCTGCACCGACCCCAATGGCCTGGCGATCCGCCTGCAAGTGACCCGCAAGCGCGAACTCGACATCGAGTGCAGCGGCCACAACACCTGGCAAACCAAGGGCCGGATCAACAAGGCTGCGCCGATCTACGATCGCGCCACACCGATCGAGGTCGGGCATGTGGTGTTTTTCGTCAAGGACGTCAACGCCTGCGAAGCCTTCTATCACGAGCGCTTCGGCTTCCAGGCCTCGGACCGTTATCCGGATCGCGGTGCGTTCCTGCGCACCGCTGAAGAAGGCGGGCACCACGACCTGTTCATGCTGCAACTGCCCGCCCCGCGCGCCGGCCTGAACCACGTCGCGTTCACCGTGCGCGATGTGCACGAAGTGTTCGGCGGCGGCATGCACATCTCCCGCTGCGGCTGGGCCACGGAAATCGGCCCGGGGCGTCACCCGGTGTCCTCGGCGTTCTTCTGGTACTTCAAGAACCCGGCCGGTGCATTGGTCGAGTACTACGCCGACGAAGACCAACTGACCGGCGAATGGCAGCCACGCACCTTTGAGCCGGGCCCGACCGTCTTCGCCGAATGGGCGATTGCCGGCGGCATCGATGGCAACACCCGACGCCAGCAAAATGTCGACGCGCCCCAGGGCAAGTTCCTGACTGACAAACCGAAATCTTCAGACGGAGGTCAATGAGATGCGTAATACCGAACCCTACCTGGAGCCGCATCAGGCCCGTAAACGCCCCAATACCCAGTTCGAGGACCTGCTCGGCGACTCCATCGAGCGCGCCTTCGGCAACGGTGTGACCGAGTTGCCCGAGCTGCTCGCGCACCTCAACCTGGCCGGGCCGCCCTGCCCGCTGACCAGCGGTGAGTGGACAACGGACGCCTATAAAACCCTGATGGCTCGGCTGGGCGAATGACCCGCCGGAGGTAAACAAGAAATGAACATGAACACAACCGTCGATCCTGTAGAACACCTCCTGGCAAACGGCTTGAAGAACCTCTGGTTCCCGGTCCTGCCTTCTGACCAACTGGGCGAGAAGCCGGTGTCGATCCGTCGACTGGGCTACAAGATTGCCCTGTGGCGCGACAATGACGGCAGCGTGCACGCCCTCGAAGACCACTGCCCGCATCGCGGCGCGCCGTTGTCCCAGGGACCGGTGCTGGGCGACCGCCTGCAGTGCCCTTATCACGGCGTCGAAGTGCGTTGCGACGGCACGGTCACCAAGGTGCCCGGCAGCCCCGGTTGCAAACTCGAAGGCAGCCGCCCGACGCGCATGTTCCACACCCGTGAAGCCGCCGGCGCGATCTTTCTCTTCAACGCCGCCGAACCGCACGTGGACACCCCGCCGGAACTGGTGCTGCCCGAGCAACTGAGCTCCCCCGAATGGAGCAGCTTCCTGTGCTACGCCGAGTGGCAAGGCGACTACCGCTATGTCATCGACAACGTCATGGACCCGATGCACGGCACTTACCTGCACAAGATGTCGCACTCCATGAGCGAAGGCGAAGCCACCGCCAAATTCGTCACCCGCGACACCGACAAGGGCTTCTTCTTCGAGAAGGAAGGCCAGCGCGGAGTGAACTTCGACTGGACCGAATTCATGGACGACAGCTGCCACTGGCTGCGCCTGGAAATCCCTTATCCGAAAACCGGTGGCCCGGGCGGCAACTTCACCATCATCGGCAGCTACACGCCAAGCAGCACCTCCTTGTCGGCGGTGTTCCACTGGCGGTGCCGGCCACTGACCGGCTGGCAGCGCGACACTTGGCGCTTCCTCTACAAGAACCGTCTGGAAGCACGCCACTGGGCGGTGCTGGAACAGGATCGGGTGCTGCTCGAATTCATGGAACCGGACGCCAACCAGCGGGAAAACCTCTACCAGCATGACCTCGGTGTGGTGCGCCTGCGTCGCTACCTGAAGAACGCAGCCAAGGCTCAGCTTGAGCTGATCGACGCGAAGCAGTTGCCATGAAGCCGATCGTGCATTGTGTTCTGGCCGGCGCGCGTGTCGATTTGCGAACTGTCGAAAAGAGGTGACCGATGTCCCATTCCTCCCCCATTACCGCGCTCGTGCACACCTTGCGCTACGAAGCCGAAGGCATCATCAGCGTCGAGTTGCGGCCCTATGGCGATACCGTGTTCGCCCCGTTCGAAGCCGGCTCGCATATCGATCTGCATCTGCCCAACGGCCTGGTGCGCAGCTACTCGTTGCTCAACTCACCGAGCGACCGTGGCCGCTATGTGGTCGGCATCCTGCGTGATCGCAACAGCCGTGGCGGCTCGGAATATGTGCACGGGCAACTGCGGGTCGGCATGCAACTGCCGATCTCGTCGCCGCGCAACAATTTCCAGCTCGACCTGAGCGCCAGGCACAGCGTGCTGGTGGCCGGCGGTATCGGCATCACGCCGATCTACTGCATGTTCCGCCAACTGCTGGCCCTGGGAAAATCCGCCGAGCTGATCTACTGCGCCCGTTCGCGCCAGGAAGCCGCACTGGTGGAAGAGCTCAGCGGCCTGAGCGCCAAGGTGGTCTACCACTTCAATGACGAAAAAGGCATGCCGCCGGACCTCGGCACCTACCTGGCTGGCCAGCCCGACGACACGCATTTTTATTGCTGCGGGCCGACGCCGATGCTCGATGCCTTCGAAAGCACCTGCGAAGGCCTCGGCTATCCACATGCGCACATCGAGCGTTTTGCCGCGGCAGAACTGCCGCCGTCCGAAGACGCGCAGAGCAGCTACAGCGTCGAGCTGAAGAAATCCGGCAAGACGCTGTCCATCGAGCCGGGGCTGAGCCTGCTCGATGTGCTGCTCGAGGCCGGTTGTGACATCGAGCACAGTTGCCGCGAGGGGGTGTGCGGTTCATGTGAAACACGGGTCCTGGAAGGTGAAGTCGACCACCGGGACGGCGTGCTGACCAAAGCCGAACGTGCCGCGAATAAATCGATGATGGTCTGCGTATCGGGATGCAAGAGCCGGCGACTGGTACTCGACTTGTAGCAAGTTTGCGTTATTTCATCCGTTGAACAGGCCGGCTTTTTAGCCGGCCTTTTTAATGCGCGTAAAGTAATCGCCGCACAACGAACGTGCAGTTTGGTTACCCCCTGAACGCGCTGTTTCGCAGGCAATACATAAAAATGCGTTTCCCATATAAACAATTGTTTTAACTCGATTTTTTAGTTAACAACATGGGATTGCAGGACTGGCATGGTTTCTGCTCTATCCCTGTCAGGTTCATAGGTCAGACACCGTATTACCGACGAAACAGCCAAACAAAAACACACTGCATAACAGCAACACATCAAGCCTTCCGTTCATTGCCACTTCCAGGGCGAGCGGGAAAGTGTTGCCGGTCACTTTGCAGTGCTCAACAGCGCAGGGGAAGTCAGCATGAAGAAGTACGTTATAGGCCTGGGACTGATCATCAGCAGCAGCGCCAGTTTCGCCGGCGAACCCGGCCCTGCCGCCCCCGAGACGTCGACCACCGCCAAGAAGCCGTTTCCGCATATCGCCTGGCGCAGCGATGACGGCCAGAGCAGCCTGGACATCGGCGGTGCCTTGCGCACCAACTACCGCGACGAGCACTGGGACACCACCGAAAACAACGGGCGGTTCCTGTTCGACACCTTCCGTGTCGATGTGCAAGCGACTTACAAAAACCTCTACAGCGATGTCGGCTACTGGTTCCAGGACGACGGCAAACGATCCATCGATCGCGGCTTCGTTGGTTATCGCCTGAACAGTAATTCCAACCTGCAAGTGGGCGCGCCGTTCAAGCCCTTCGGGCTGGAACCCTACCCGCAATTCGGCTGGAGCTATCACCTGCCCTTCTTCATGGGTTACGGCGTCAGCGCCGGCACCGGCTTGAAGTACAGCTACAAGGACAAGGACTGGGACCTGCAACTGGGCTACTTCCCGCGCATGTTGCCGTCCGACATTCGCTACTCGCCGGAAGTCGGGCGATACGCCGACCTCAAGGACAATGCCATCCCCTTCACCCAGTCGCGCCAGGACAACGAGAAACACAACCAGCTCAACGCCCGCGTCGCGCGGACCTTTGTCAACGATGGCTGGAAGACCGAAATCGGCGCGTCGTTGGCCACCGCACAGCTCTACAACGCTACCACCAAAGATGACGGCGACTATTGGGCCGGCGGCATCCACGCCATCATCAACGCCGGCCAGTGGACCGTCAGCACCCAGGGCATTCGCTACGAGTACGACCCGAAAAATCCGGCCGGCGTCAGCGACAATTCGATACTGATGGGCAGCAACGGCCTGACGCCCGCCTACCTGATTGCCGCCAAGGCCACCATCGCATCGCTGAACGTCGCCTACGACATTCCCACGCCGAAACTCGGACCGCTGAAGAAAATCAAACTCTACAACGACTACAGCCGCATGATGAAAGACGAGAGCGGCTGGGACGACTCGCAGATGTACACCGTGGGCGCACAGTTCCTGGCGATGCCGATCATGGGGTGGGTTGATTTCACCTGGGCTAAAAACGCCAACCCCTATGGCGGCGCGGAAAACGGCACGGGGTTCACCAATACCAGTTCGATCGGCAGTAACCAGTGGTACTACCGGACCAACATCAACATTGGGTACTACTTTTGATTTGGTAGGAGCTGTCGAGTGCAACGAGGTTGCGATCTTTAAAGGCAAGAGCAAAAGATCGCAGCCTGCGGCAGCTCCTGCAGGCGCAGGAGTGAACTGGCCTCGTTTCCTCCCTTTTTTCCCCAATCTGCGAATTACCAACTAAGGTTTATAGCGGTAATCGCCATGCCATCGCCCATTGGCTGGCAGGCATCGGCAAGCGGTTGAACAGGGAGGTTTTGATGAAAAGCGCTCGCAACCATTTCCATGTCGGGTTTGCCCCCCATTTCAAACGTAGCGCCTTGCTGGTCGCCATGGCCAATGCCCTGATGCTGGCGGACGCCCAGGCCGCCTGTGGGCCGCTTGCCGTCGGCACCTACAATGTATCGCAAACCTGTACGCCTGCCGCCGGCGTCGACGCCTCGATCAGTACTCAAGCGGGTACGGCCATCACCACCACTGCCGGATCCTCGGTGCTCAGTCGAGGCAACAACGCCAACTCAACCGTCACCCTCAGCGGCACCACGATCAACAGCACGCCACCGACGGCTGCAAACGCGGTGTTCTCTAACGTAATCGGATCTACCGGCAATGCGTCCCTGAGCGTCGATGGCGGTACCAACACGGTCAACGTGGGTGGCAGCGCACTCGACGCAATGGCCATCACCAATGCCAGCAGCGGGCTGTCGACGTTCTCCGTCACTTCGGGCACCACGCTGAACATCCTCAACAGCGTGGTTGGCAATGAACATGACGGGATCGATGTGAATGCCAGTGGCGGCGGTGGGATCAACGTTACCCACGACGGCAGTGGTCAGATAACACTGCTCGGCGGCAACGGCATCTGGACCAAGGCCACCGGCAGCGGAGCAACCAGCGTCAGTGTGGGTGCCGGGGTCAGCATCCTGGTCAACAACGACGATGCGCTGTCCGCCGGCGATCCCATCACCGATGACACCTTGCCTACCGCTGGCGTCGGCAACCACGCCGGCGTCCACACCCGCGCGGTCAATGGCAACACCACCCTGGTGAACGCGGCGACTGTCCAGGCCGTCGGCATGAACGCCTTCGGCCTGTTCACCGAAGGCGGCGCCGGCAATACCCGGTTGAGCAACAGCGGGACACTCAGCGCCAATGGCGTCAATGGTTTCGGCATTCGCTCCTTTTCCACCGTTGGCAGCATCGACATCGTCAACACCGGTGCGATCACCACCACCGGGGGCGGCGGACATGGTATCTATGCCAACGATAACGTTGGCGCCACCGGCTCAATCAGTATTGAAAACAACGCCGCTATCAACGTCGGCAACACGGCCAATACAGCCGGCTCGCGGGCGATCTACGTGATCAAGCGCGGCACCGGTGACGCGACCATCACCGGCAGCGGCAATCTCACCGTACTCGGCGGGCTCAACACCACGCGCGCCTACGGCATCATCGTCAGCGCCGAAAACAACAATGTCCTTATCGATTATTCCGGCAACATCTTCGCCAGTGGTTTTGGCGCGGGCGGCATCCGGGTCGACTCGACGGGCGGCAATGTCCGGGTCGACTACTCCGGCGACCGTATCGAAACGATCAACAGCAATGCCAACGGGATCTATGCCTCGACCCAATCACCCACAGGCACCGTGGACGTCAACGCTGGCGGCACGATCATCACGCATTCCGATGCCGGGTCGGGCGACGGCAGTGGCATTGGCTCCTTTGGCATACAGGCCCTGACCCTGGGCGGAAATACGAATGTTGCGTTCACCGGGCCGCTGATTGACGTCAATGGCCAGGGCGCGGCGATTCTGGCGGGCAATGCGTTCAACTCGGGCACTGGCGTGGGTACCCTGAATGTGAGTAACAGTGGGGAACTGATCGCTCGGGGCAATCAGCAGCGTGGCATCCGTACGTTGTCCGTCAGTGGCCAGCAGACTATCGTCAACACCGGGCCGATTCAGACGCTGGGTGCCAGCGACAGCCAGGGCATTCTGGCGCAAGCATCCGGCGCGGCCACGCTCTCGGTCACCAACACCGGGGCAATAACCACGAAGGGCACAGGGTCGTCGGCGATCGATGCGTTGACCGAAGGCGGAGCGGTCAGCGTCAGCAACAGCGCAACCCTTCAAGGTGGATGGGCAGACAGCGGCGGCGTGACCCTGGGCGGTGCCACCCAGACGTTGACGAACACCGGCGTGATCGGCGCGCTCAGCGATTCAGCGGTGCGTGCCGATGCAACCACGCCCGGGACGAACTTCATACTCGACAACACCGGTCAGATGACCGGTTCGGTCAATGCCGTCAGTGCCGCCAGTACCGTGACCAACAACGGCACCTGGATCTTGCGCAATTTCGCCGACAGCACCGGCAGCGGCACCCGTGATACCTGGGGCGTTTCGACCAGCAACCTGGGGTCGGCGGGCAACAACAGTATCGACAACAGCGGCGTCATTCGCCTGGCGGCGCAACCCGCTACAGGCATCGTCAATTTCAATGCCAGCGGTGCCTATCTGCCCTTGGGCCAGGCGGCCAATACGCCGACGCCGGGTGGCGCGGTACAGGGCCAATTGCTCGGCGTGAACAGCTTCACCCATAGCGGCACGCTCGACCTTGCGGCCGGCACCAGCACCGTGGGTAATGTGCTGCTGATCAGTGGCGCGACCACCGCCGGTACCGATGGCGGCGGGACGTTCGTCTCCAATGGCGGCAGTCTGCTGCTCAACACCACCTTGAACGCAGGCGGCAGCAACAGCCGTTCCGACATGCTGGTGGTGGACTCCACCAGCACCGGTAGTGGCGGTGCCACCCGGGTTACCGTGAGCAATGTCGGCGGACAGGGCGAGTTGACCCAGGGCAACGGCATCGCTGTCGTCGAATTGCTCAACAAGACCGATGGGGCAAGTGACCCCAACGCCTTTCGCCTGGCCAGCCGGGCCGTCGCGGGGCCCTATGAGTATCGCCTGCAACAGGGTGCCGAGGATGGCAGCGCCAGGGACACCTGGTTCCTGCGCTCGGATGCGCCCACGCCTCCTGCCCCCCCTGTTCCGCCAGACCCGACCCCCGATCCGACGCCGGACCCTGATCCAACGCCTGATCCCGCTCCGGTTCCCGATCACGTGCCGAATTTTCGTCCGGAGGTTTCGCTGTACGGCGCGGTTCCGGCGCTGGCGCTGGTCTACGGCAGGACGATGGTCGATACCTTGCACGAGCGGGTCGGCGAAGAGCGTCTCAACGCCGGCGATCCATTGCCCAAGGAAGATGAGTCCACTGTGGCCCCGTCCATGGGCTGGGGAAGGGTGATCTATCGCAGTGGCAAACAGGACGGCGATCGCAAGAACGCCCTGGGCAACACCCCCGAGTACAACTACGACCTGACCGCCTTTCAGGTCGGCACCGACCTCTACCGTAAAGTCAGGACCGATGGCAGTCATGAACAGGCCGGTGTGTCGCTGTCGGCGGGCACCATCGACGCAGGCGTCAGCCACTACACCCGCCGTCCCGCCGGTGAAGACACTTTGCGTGCCTATGGCGTGGGCGCGTACTGGACGCACTTCGGCCCGTCCGGCTGGTATCTGGACGGCGTGCTGCAGGTCAACCGCTTCGACATCGAGGCCAAGCCCAACGACCTGGCCAAGTTGAAAACCCGCGGTTGGGGCTACACCGCCTCGCTGGAAAACGGCTACCCCTACGAGTTCGACAAAGACTGGTACGTCGAACCGCAGTTGCAGGCCATCTACAGCTACGTCGATCTGGACAGCAGCGACGACGTCGGCGCCAACATTCGTTTCAAGGACGTGGATTCGCTGATCGGCCGGCTCGGCGTGCGCATCGCCAAGGACTGGGACACCGAGGGCGTCGACAAGAGCGAACGGCGCACCAACGCATGGGTTCGCCCCAGTGTCTGGCATGAGTTCAAGGGCCAACCGAAGACCGAGTTTTCCTCTGAATCAGGTTACGTCCCGTTCGAAGCCGACATCCAGGGCACCTGGGGCGAGGTGAATCTGGGGGTGGATTACCAGGCCAACCGGCGCACCACGATCACGGCCTCGGCAGGTTATCGCCAGGGGTTCGATGGGGACAGCCATGGATATGACGCGATGCTCGGATTCAAGATCAACTTTTGAAATCTTGCGCACTGAACGCCGTTGCGCCCTATGTGAAACGGCGCTCTCAGCTGTCGAATCGACTCAACGAGGTGTAGGGATCGAACGGTATGTAGCGTGACTGGCGGTCACGCATGACTTTGACCATGGCAACGTCCGGGTCCTGGGAAAAGATCAGGCGACCCCGTGTAGCCACCAGATGATCGAGCAAGCGCTCCTTGTCGCCGACCACGCATTCCGGGTAGCGATCATAAGCGCTGTTGACGTTCAGGCTCAGCCAGTGCGTTCCCGGGATCAGTTCGCCGACAAACACCACAGGCCCGCCCGGCAGCAGGATTTCCGGCAACAGTTGCCCCGGTGTGTAGCCGTCGCTGAAATGAAAATGCCAGCCGTGACCGAGGCGGTCGCAGCTATGGCCATCGATCAGGATCAGCCGCCCGCTGTTTTCCAGGCGATGCAAAAGCGGCGAGATGAACAACTCCCGATCACGTGGGTGGGGTTGGCGTGCACGCACCCAGTGACGTTCGCCCACCAGGTAATGCGCCTTGCGAAACAGCAGCCGTGGCATCTCCCCTTCCCTGACCCGCTCAAGCAGCTCTTCGGACAGGGGTGCATGCAGGTGGGTCAGCACCACCGCATCGATATCGTCCTCGCCCAGGCCATGCTGCGCCAGGCTTTCCAGCAACCCTGAAACGGATGGCTGGCAGCGGCAGGCACGCGGTATCGGCGCCAGCAATGCATCGGCACCAGCCAGCACGAGGATGTTTTTCCCCTCCTGCTGCACCAGCAATGCACGTGACGCAAGGTCGACCCGGTTGTCCAGGTCTGGCGTCATCCATTGCGACCATTTCTGCCGCGGTGTATGGCCGAACAGAACGCCGCCGTCCAGTTTGCGACAGGTGCCTGCCAGAGTGGAAATGCTACGACTCACGACGCTCAACCCCTTGCTCCTGACAGCCCCGCACACTGCGCACGAGGCCTCTAATCAGGGTTGCAGGTTACGCCATGGCCACCCGACACCGACCCACCCGCGTGGGGTGGGCCGGCTCATCCACGCTTGCGGGCGACAATGCTGACTTCTGCCCACCCCTACCCATTACAGGTGGTTTCGCCGGGCGCCCTGGTTGTCCATCATCAAGCCTGACTCTCGTTTCACAAGCTTCGTAGGAGCAGAAATGCCTTGATGGAGTGGGCGGTCACCCTCCTCTATCGAAAATTTTCTGTTCCTACTTTTTTCACCCACCCCGCACAAACTGGTTACGCCCCAACGCCTTGGCGTTGTACAGCGCCTGGTCTGCCACCTTGACCAAGGCTTGCAGAGGGTCCAGCTGGGACCCCGTGGTTGCAGCAATGCCGATGCTCACCGTCAGCCGTCCGAACGGGCTGGAGTGGTGCGGTATATTCTCCTGTTGCAAACGATCGAGGATACGCTGCGCCACCACCGCGGCACCGTCACCGTCGGTGTCTGGCAATATGATGCCGATTTCCTCTCCGCCATAACGTGCCACCAGGTCTGACGGCCGCCGCACGCACGCCTCGAAAATCCGACCCACCGTCTGCAGGCAGGCGTCGCCAGCCACATGCCCGAGCGAGTCGTTGAAGCGCTTGAAGTAGTCGATATCAATCATCAGCAAAGCCAGCGACGTTCCCTCACGCTGTGCTCGCCGGGCTTCCATGGCAAGGCTCTCATCGAAGCAGCGCCGATTGGCCAAACCGGTAAGGGCATCTTTCATGGCAAGCAGCTCGAGTTGCCGATTCGATGAGAGCAACTGCTGCTGGGCCCCACGCAACCGATCTTCGGCCTGGGTACGCCGACGGATATCCAGGATCAGGAACCAACCGATGAGACCGGTCAGTCCCAGCAGCCCCGTCACCACCACCGCGGACAGCAACGCCTCGGTTCGCCACGCGGCGAGGGCTTCGTGCTTGCCGAGTGCCACGGTCGTGACCAGCGGCAGCAGCTCACTCTTGCGGAAGGCGTAAAGCCGCTCCACGCCGTCCAGGCTGGAGGCAAACGACGCGGTGCCGACTGATCGATCGACGAGGTACTTGGCGAAGATGGGCGACCTGGAAAAATTGCGCCCCATGTCCTGCTCGCGAAAAGGATAACGAACCAGCAACGTACCGTCGGTATAGGACAAGCCGATAGCGCCCTCCTGCCCGACGTCGATCTTGCCAAACAGGCGCAGGAAGTTTTCAACCCCCAAGGTGACCGCCACGACGCCGGCAAACTCGCCGCCAGGACCATTGAAACGACGGCTGACGGTGATCACCCATTCGTGATTGGAACGGCTCTGGATGGGCGGGCCGATAAAGATCTCGCGGGAGGGGTCGTCGCGGTGATGAATGAAATAGTCACGATCAGTGCTGTTCGCCCCGACTGGAATCGGCCGGTTGGAAGACATCAACCAGCGGCCCTGATTATCGTAGATCGTGATGCCACTGAGCTGTGGCATCAGCGGCACCTGCCGGTCGACCAACGCACTGAGCCGCTCAATCTGCGCAGGGCCGCTGCCTTCGGTTTCCAGGCGTTCGACAAGCCCGAGCAACAGCAGCGAGCTTTGCCGGACAATGCCTTCGGAGTAAGTCGCGAGCGCCTGGGTGAGGTTCAAGCCATGGACATCCACGTCCTGCAACGCCTGTTCTCGAGAGGCCACTACCTTCCAGACAGTCAGTGACGCCAGGGAACAACCGATAACCAGCAGCAACAGCACAACAAGATGGGTATCACGCTTCACATTACTACCTTATGGAAAGTCCGCTTTTCCGTTCCAGCGACTATCGGGCCAGGCCCATAGCGGCAGCCATTCGTCCTTGAACAAGGATACAAGTAGAGGTGAAACGCTGCAGCAACTGAATGATGAGGCGCTGCTTACCGGAGCTGATTTCGACCCGTAACGAACGCTCAAAGGACAATTGAACCGAGGCAGCGGTATAGTTGCGCACGTTAGATGCCGTATACCCTACAAGATGGCACCCGCGGAAAAATCTGATCATGAAAGGAACAGCAGGTCGGCCAGCCACCTCAGATTGGGTCATACGTAGCGCTCAACCTGGCAGCGTGGAACGCATCGAAGCGTGGTTCGGCAGCCATGGCTACGACCCACATCGCCACGATACCTACTCGATCGGCCGCACCCTCGCTGGCGTGCAGAGTTTTCACTACAAGGGCGCGCTGTGCCACGGCGTGCCGGGCAACACACTTGTGCTGCACCCTGACGAAATCCATGACGGCATGGCGGGTACTGATGCGGGTTTCCGCTACCGCATGGCCTACATCGATCCGGCGCTTATTCAAAACATTCTCGGCGGTGAGCCGTTGCCCTTCATTGCTGGCGGACTGTCATCCGACCTGCGCCTGTACCGCGCCAGTGAAGCCTTCGTGCAGGCACTGGATCATCCTCTGGAAAGTCTTGAGGAGCAGGACGCCCTGTACGACCTGGCAATGGCATTGCGTGCGGTCGGTGGCAAACCATGCGGCCGCAAACGCCTTGATTACCGCTCGGCCGAGCGCGCGAGGGCGTTCATCATGGAGCACCTTCACCAGGGCATTACCTTGGAGATGCTGGAAAAGGCCAGTGGGCGTGAACAATGGAGTCTGTCACGGGACTTCCGGGCACTTTACGGCACCAGTCCCTACCGCTTTGTCACGCTTCGGCGCCTGGACAGTTTTCGTCGGCTGATCCTCGATGGCTTCACGCTGGTCGATGCCGCCCTGGCCGCAGGCTTTCACGATCAGAGCCACATGACCCGGCACTTTACTCGCAGCTACGGCGTGTCGCCTTTGCGCTGGCTTGAACGCTTGCGTCCTGCCTGCTGACTTGCAGGATCGTACAAGAGCTGCAGGCTTTTCGTTGGATAGGCTGACCACTTCAACTACAGAGGATCAGTCATGTCCGACTTCAATCAGCAACGCGCACCACACCCCGTGAACCTGGCCCAAAAGGCTTCACTGATCGAGCAACAGTGGAGCCCAAGGGTCGTCGCAGAAATGAACGACTACCAATTCAAGGTGGTGCGAATCGAAGGTGAGTTCGTCTGGCACTCGCACCCGGAGACTGATGAAGCATTCCTTGTGCTCGAAGGCATTTTGCGCATCGATCTGGCGCAGGGCTGCGTTCATGTACACCCGGGTGAACTGTATGTCGTGCCGCGTGGAGTGGAACACAGGACAGCAGCGCACGGAGAAACGAAAATCATGATGATCGAGCCGCGAGGGGTTCTGAATACCGGTCACGAAGGTGGCGAGCGGACGGCGTTGAACGACGTCTGGATTTGAGTCGACGGCACCTGCCGGGGTGCCACTGCAGGCCTGACTGAAAGTAGAGCCCCTAAAAGGCGGGCTGACCCGAGAGGCGACAAAGGGTCGAAAAGCCCGCCTCTGCACTCACGGAGTTTGCATAGGTATAGGGGGTATACCTATACTTAAATCTGAACAGGTAAAGGGGGTATACCGTGGGTCATATTGCTGCCAACAAAGACGATCTCCTCAAGCGCGTCAAACGCATCGCCGGACAAATCCAGGCCGTTGAGCGCGCATTGGAATCGGATCTCGACTGCGCGAAAACATTGCATCTGGTCGCTGCCACACGCGGCGCTATCAACGGATTGATGGAGGAAATCATCGAGGATCACGCCCGCGAGCATGTAGCGAACCCTGCGCTCAGCGAAGCGGAACGCAACCAGGGTGTCGAAGAGCTGCTTGAAGCCATTCGCCGCTACTCAAAATGAAGTCGACAGGTACAGCTTCATGAACAACTCCAGCCTCAATCACGTACACGACCACGTATTTCTTGGCGCCTCCCACGATGAGAATGCCAAGCGCACCCTCTGGGTCGTGGCGCTTACCCTGGTGATGATGGTGGGTGAAATTACCGCCGGCTACATCACGGGCTCGATGGCGTTGCTCGCCGATGGCTTCCACATGGCGACCCATGCCGGTGCGTTGGGTATCGCGGTGGCGGCTTACGGCTACGCAAAGCGCCACGCCTCGAACAAGCGTTACAGCTTCGGTACCGGAAAGGTTGGGGACCTGGGCGGGTTCGCATCGGCGCTGATTCTCGGCGTGGTGTCCCTGGCGGTCGGAATAGAGTCGGTCATGCGGCTCTTGCAGCCGACTGAGGTTCAATTCGGCACGGCGACGCTCATTGCGATTGTCGGCCTGATCGTCAACATCGTGAGCGCGCTTCTGCTTGGCCACGGTCACAGCCATGACCATGACCATGACCATGACCATCATGGCCACGGACATCACGGGAACGACAACAACCTCAAATCAGCCTACTTCCACGTCGTGGCGGACGCGCTGACGTCTGTCCTGGCCATTGTGGCATTGCTCGCTGGCCGATACCTCGGATGGGTATGGCTGGATCCGGTAATGGGCATCGTGGGGGCCATTGTCATCGCACGCTGGGCATGGAGCTTGATGGGCGTCACCGCCAGCGTATTGCTCGATCAAACCGATGAGCTCGTCGCAGAGGAAATCCGCGAGCTGGTTGAGAGACCTGGCGATGCCACCATCACTGACCTGCATGTCTGGCGGGTTGGGCCACAAGCGCATGCCGCGATCGTCAGTGTCATTGGCCAGGCCACAGCAGACGCCGAGAGCATTCGTGAACGATTGAAGCCTGTTCACGAAGTCAGCCACTTGACGGTCGAGTTTCGATCTGAAGGAGCTCGCCATGCCCTTGGGTAAACGTGAACTTGCACGGATCGAGCGCCGCTTGATAGCGACACTGACCGACGCCTGCGAAACAGCAAAATCTGAAATCAAGGGCTTTACCTGGCTCACCCATACGGCTGACTTGAACGCGCTTGCCCAAACGCTGAAAGTGACCTGGGTGTTCGAAACGCTGGCCGACAGGAAACTCGCCGAGACTACCGCGAAAGTGCGGATTCTTGAGCTGACGGCCATCGCGCTGAAGGAGGCAGACATCGATCTTGTGCCCTCAGATCGCACTGTGCGCTTGGACTCTGAGGAGGAGTGCCAACGCACCCAGGGTGGCGATTGGCACAAGCGCCTGGCGCAATTCAGCGTGTCCAAGGGTTATTGACAATGGCCAAGGAAATCGAAAACCCATGCATCTCGGTTTGCCAGTTGAGCGGCGACCTGTGTGTGAGCTGCGGGCGCAGCAAAGACGACATCAGGCAGTGGAAACGCATGAAGCGACCGGAAAAAATGGCCGCGGTGCAAAGGGCTAAAGCGCGTTTGAAAGGGCTGAAGAAATCACGCGGGTGAACTGTATGGTTTTCGAACCCGATGCAACAGGCACAACACCGGTGCCACATTGAACACAGCCAGCGTACCGGGTCCGTTGCCAGCGCCATGACGTACAAGTCCGACAAGCTGCCTGGGTTGGAAATCAGGAATCAATGGATCCCTTATCAAAAAATCATCGAAAAATGTGAAAGTGACCGATAATCGAACACTTTATAAAACACGATAACTATTTGTTTTATAACGAATTAAAGCAAAAAATAAAAAATACAAAGATAAAAAACCCTCACAACCCACTTCTCAATGGATCCATAAATTGATTGACTGGCACTGTACGGTGTCAGGTACAGCGCCTGCCCGCTCATAAAAATAACAAGGGTGTCGGGATGAATGACTTCTCAATCGGGTTCGAGCTTCGGCTTGCACCCACCTTCGTGTGCCTTTCTCGCTTTACCTTTAGCCAGCCTCGTCTCGAGGGGCAGCCATGAGTGTCGACCTGAAGAGCGTGGTAGATGAGCGCCCCATGGCGCACTTCCAATGGCTGGCCATAGGCATCTGTATTGTCCTGAACATGATCGATGGCTTCGACGTGTTGGTGATGGCTTTCACGGCCTCCTCGGTGTCTGCCGAATGGGGCTTGAATGGCGCGCAGATCGGTTTGCTGCTGAGTGCCGGATTGTTTGGCATGGCGGCAGGCTCGCTGTTCATTGCGCCGTGGGCGGATCGTTATGGACGTCGGCCATTGATCCTGTTTTGCCTGCTGCTTTCCGGTGCCGGCATGCTGTTGTCGGCCCTCAGCCAGACGCCGCTGCAACTGGCGCTGCTGCGCGGGTTGACCGGCCTGGGGATCGGCGGAATCCTGGCCAGCAGCAACGTGATTGCCAGTGAATATGCCAACAAGCGCTGGCGCGGGCTGGCGGTCAGCCTGCAATCCACCGGTTATGCCTTGGGCGCGACCCTGGGCGGGCTGTTGTCGGTGTGGCTGCTGACGCACTTTGGCTGGCGTTCGGTGTTCATCTTCGGGGGCGCCGTGACCCTGGCGGTGATTCCTTTGGTGCTGCTGTATTTGCCTGAATCGCTGGACTTCCTGATCGCCCGTCGCCCCGCAAATGCCCTGGTCCGCATCAATCGCCTGGCCGCCCGCCTCGGCCAGCCCGCATTGCGCGATCTGCCCGTGGCCCTCTCGGCGCCAACTTCAGGTCGTGGCCGCCTGGCGCAGTTGCTCTCGCCGGATTCACGGCGCACCACCCTGTTGATCTGGCTGCTGTTCTTCCTGGTGATGTTCGGCTTCTACTTCGTGATGAGCTGGACGCCGAAGCTGCTGGTCTCGGCAGGGCTGTCGGCACAGCAAGGCATCAGCGGCGGCGTGCTGCTGAGCGTCGGTGGCATCTTCGGCGCCGCGCTGATTGGCGGCCTGGCCTCGCGCTGGCGGCTGACCCGGGTGCTGTCGCTGTTCATGCTGATTACCGCGGGCCTGCTGGTGCTGTTTGTCGGCTCCGCTTCATCGGTATCCATGGCACTGGGCCTGGGCCTGCTGATCGGACTATTCGCCAACGGTTGCGTGGCGGGCTTGTATGCGCTGTCGCCGATTGTCTACGACGCTTCCGTGCGCACCACGGGGGTCGGTTGGGGCATCGGTATCGGGCGCATCGGCGCGATCCTGTCGCCCACCGTCGCCGGCCTGTTGCTCGACAGCGGTTGGCAGCCACTGCACCTGTATGGGGTGTTTGCCGTGGTCTTCGTGATTGCCGCCGCCGTGTTGCTGCAACTGCGGCCCAAGGCACCGGCGCAACCGGCCGCCCAACCCAGCCAGGCCTGACCATTACAAAGCAGTAGCGAGGCCCTGCCCTCGCTACTGACAACATCCTCCAGGAAAACAACAATAATGACTTACTTTCCTCTCCCTCCCCGGGCCCTGCTCGGCGGTGCAATAGCGCTTGCCCTGATGCCTTCGGTGCAAGCTCAAAGCAGCGGTTTTCTTGAAGATTCCAAGACCAGCCTGACCCTGCGAAATTACTACTTCAATCGCGACTTCAACGATCCCGGTGCCAGCAAGAGCAAGATCGAAGAATGGGCCCAGGGCGCGATCCTCAAGTTCAGTTCCGGTTATACCCCGGGGGTTGTCGGCTTTGGCCTCGACGGCATCGCGATGCTGGGCATCAAGCTCGACAGCGGTCCGCAACGCAGCGGTTCGGAGTTGCTGCCGGTGCACGACGATGGCCGCGCCGCCGACGATTACGGGCGCGCGGGGCTGGCGGCGAAAATGCGCGTTTCCGACACCGAAATGATGCTCGGCGAACTGATGCCGGACATTCCCCTGCTGCGCTACGACGACGGCCGCCTGCTGCCGCAGACCTTCCAGGGCGCCATGCTGGTGTCCCGGGAACTCCCCGGCCTGAGCCTGCAGGCCGGTCAATACAACGCCGTGAGCCTGCGCAACTCCTCGGACATGCAAGACCTCTCGGCGTGGGCTGCGCCCACCGTCAAGTCGGACGGCTTCAACTATGCGGGCGCCGAATACCGCTTCAACGAACAACAGACCCAGATCGGTGCCTGGTACTCGCAACTAGAAGACATCTACCAGCAAAGCTATCTGAACCTGCTGCACAAACAGAAATTCGGTGACTGGACCCTCGGCGCGAACCTGGGGTATTTCATCGACAAGGATGACGGCAGCGCCCTGATCGGCAACGTGCAGAGCCATACCGCCTATGGGCTGTTCTCGGCCAACCTGGGTGGCCACACCCTGTACCTGGGGCTGCAGAAGGTCAGCGGCGATACCGGCTGGATGTCCGTGTACGGCAGCAGTGGACGGACCCTGGGTAACGACATGTTCAACGGCAACTTCAGCAACGCCGACGAGCGTTCCTGGCAGGCGCGTTATGACTACAACTTCGTCGCCGTCGGCATTCCCGGCCTGCTGCTGATGACCCGCTACGGTCACGGCGAGAACGCCACCACCAAGGCCGGCAGCAATGGCAAGGAGTGGGAACGTGACACCGAGGTCAGCTACACCTTGCAAAGCGGCCCGCTGAAAAACCTCAGCCTGCGGGTCAACAACGCCACCAACCGTCGCAGTTTCAACAGCGACTTCGATCAGACCCGCGTGATCGTCAGCTACCCCCTGTCGCTCTGATCCCCCGCCAGGGGCGCGTGTCGCCCCTGTATCTCTCCCCTCCTTGCGCTACTATGGCGAACCTACCTCTGGAAGTCGCCTGCATGAGCAAACCGGGTCAAATGGTGCTGGTCGCACTGCGCAAGATGATCGCTTCGGGCGAACTGGCGGCCGGCGAACGGCTGATGGAAATCCCGACGGCGGAACGCTTCGGCGTCTCGCGCATGCCGGTGCGCATGGCCTTCGTCACGCTGGAGCAGGAAGGCTTGCTGGTACGCCATGGCGGGCGGGGTTATCAGGTGCGCTCGGTGAGTGCAGACGATATCGCCGGCGCCGTGGAGGTACGCGGGGTACTGGAGGGTCTGGCGGCGCGGCAGAGCGCCGAACGCGGCTTGAGTGAACAAGCGCAGGCGGCGCTGCGCGAATGCCTGGTGCAAGGCGATGCACTGTTCGACAAAGGCTACGTGACAGAAGAAGACCTCGAGGCGTTCCACGACCTCAACATGCGCTTTCATCAGGTAATCGTCGAGAGCAGCGCCAACCCGGCGATTGCCGAAGCCTTGGCGCGCAACGACCATCGCCCCTTCGCTTCAGTGTCAGCGCTGGCGATCGATCGCCAGGACATGGCGCGCGAATATCGGCGCTTCAACTTCGCGCACATGCAACACCACTCGGTCTACGACGCGCTGGTCAGCCGCCAGGGCGCACGCGCTGAAGCCATCATGCGTGAGCACGCCAATGCCACACTGCGTTACGCCGAGGTCTTTGGTGCGATCAGCAACAGCGACCGGATGAAAGTGATCGCCCGCGGCGAGTGATCGGCGGGTTAGAGGTCCAGCACCAACAGCCTGGTCTTGGCCCTCGAGCAGCAAGGCGTGAACTGATCATTGGCCGCTTGCTCTTCTTCGGTGAGGAACAGGTCACGGTGATCCGGCACCCCTTCCAGCACACGGGTCAGGCAGGTGCCGCAGATGCCCTGCTCGCAGGAAAGCGCAATCTCGACACCGTGGCTTTCCAGCACCTGGACCACCGTCTTGTCGGCCGGAACGTCGAACACCTGCCCGCTGCTGCCCAGCTTGACCTGGAACGATCCATCAGCACTGGTATCCACCGGCGCTGCGGCGAAGTACTCACGGTGTAACTGGCCATCGCTCCAGCCCTGGGCCTTGGCACTGTCGAGCACATGCTGCATGAACCCCGAAGGACCGCAGACATACAGGTGCACATCAGGCTGCGGATGGGCCAGGACCCTGGCGGCATCCAGGCGCGAATCGGCCTCTTCATCAAAGTGCAGGTGCACGCGATCGGCAAAGGAGGCCCCTTTGAGTCGCTCGACGAACGCCGCGCGGTCACTGGAGCGGGCACAGTAATGCAGCTCGAAATCGGCACCGCTGTGGGCCAGTTGCTCGGCCATGCACAGGATCGGGGTGATGCCGATGCCGCCAGCGAACAACAGGCTGCGCCGCCCCTCGGCTACCAGCGGGAACAGGTTGCGCGGTTCGCTGATGAACAGCCGATCACCGCTGTTGACCTGCTCATGCAGGCCTTGGGATCCACCGCGTGAGGCGGAGTCCTTGAGCACGCCGATCAGGTAGCGATGACGCTCTTGCGGGTGATTGCACAGCGAGTACTGGCGGATCAATCCGCCAGGCAGGTGCACGTCGATATGGGCCCCGGCACTGAAGCCGGGCAGTTGCCCGCCTTGTGCACAGGCCAGCTCGTAGCTGCAGATATCCAGCGCTTCGTTGTTGCGGGATGTCACGACGACTTCAATCATGGCGCACCTTCAGGACTGGCCACCGAAGTGGCCGTGAACAAGATCAATAGAAGAGGACTGGTTTAGCGCCCCAGGGCTAGTTGGCCGTGGCGATCAGCTCGGCAGCCGGCGCGCGCTCACGGGCGATGATTCGCTCCAGCACGCGACGGGACTGCACACCACCGGCGTCGATATTGAGCTTGAGCAGGTTGCGCTGGGGATTGGCCAGCAGGTTCTTCTGCTGTTGTTCGAGCATGTCGAGGTCTTCGCTGAAAATCTTGCCCTGGCCCTCGCGGATGCTGGCGGTCAGTTCTTCGTCGTGGGGATTGAAATTGCGTGCCATGCCCCAGAAGTACCAGATCGACGTCTCGGTTTGCGGGGTAATGAAGTCGACCACGATGCTCGCGGCCTTGTGTTGCGGCTCGGCGTGATACCCGCCCTTGCCGGCATGGGCCACGCCCACCTCGATCAATACGTGGCTGGGCGGGGTAAAACGGCAGATCTGCCAACGGTCTACCGGCACGTCGTCGGCCAGGTTGTTGCCGCGCAGGGCCATGCGCCAGAACGGCGGCGCCATGATGTTTTCCATGTGCCGCGCGGTGACCACCTCGTCACCCTCGACGGTGGTGACCGGCGCCGCTTCATCGATCTCCTTCTGGCCGATGCTCGAGGCGTGCACATAGGTTTCGTGGGTCAGGTCCATCAGGTTATCGATCATCAACCGATAGTCGCAATTGATGTGGAACAGCCCGCCGCCGTAGGCCCACTCGTCGCTGACCGCCCACTCCAGATGATGGATCAGTGCAGGGTCAGCCTTGTCCTGCTCGCCGGGCCAGACCCAGATGAACCCGTAACGCTCTTCAACGGCGTAGGTCTTGTTGCACGGAAAACCCCGTACGCGCTGCCCCGGCATTTCGACGGTCTTGCCGTCACAGCCCATGACCAGTCCGTGGTAGCCACAGACCAGGTTGCCGTTCTCGACATAACCCAGCGAAAGCGGGGCACCGCGGTGCGGGCAAAAATCCTCGACGGCGGCAACGCGCCCTTCATGGCCACGATAGAAAACGATTTTCTCACCGCATATCTGCCGCCCCAAAGGCTTGGAAGCGATCTCGTCAGGGGTGCAGGCGACATACCAGGTGTTTTTCGGATACATAGGGTTCTCCGGGACAGGCTTGTTTTTATGGATCCATTTGATCGGATAAACCTGATATCCGTCAAGCTTTTTACGGCGCCGACAACTCTAATGGATCCATTAAAACCAAAACACCGATATTCGACCTTCGAACACCCGAGGCACGCCAAGTCGGTCCTGACTACGTGGATGACACTTTTGAAGCCAACCGCTTCAACGCCTGCCTCGATAATCGATAGCTTACTGACGAACTGTCGAGGTCAAGCATGACGAGCACAACTACGGAACAAGTCAGCCCGAAAACACTGAGAAGAGTGATAGTGGCTGCCGGCATCGGCAATTTCGTCGAGTGGTTCGATTTCGCCGTCTACGGCTTTCTGGCCACGACCATCGCCCAGCAATTTTTCCCCAGCGGCGATACCAGTGCCGCGCTGCTCAAGACCTTCGCGGTATTCGCCGTAGCTTTTGCATTTCGGCCCCTTGGCGGGATTTTCTTCGGCATGCTGGGCGACAGGATCGGCCGCAAGCGCACCCTGGCGATGACGATCCTGCTGATGGCCGGTGCGACGACCTTGATCGGCCTGCTACCCACGTATGCCGCGATCGGGGTCACGGCGCCGATTCTTCTGTCGCTGATCCGTTGCGCCCAGGGCTTTTCCGCCGGCGGCGAATACGCAGGAGCCTGTGCCTACCTGATGGAGCACGCACCGAGCGATAAACGCGCCTGGTACGGCAGCTTCATTCCGGTGTCGACGTTTTCCGCCTTCGCCGCGGCCGCCGTGGTGGCCTACGCACTCGAGGCCTCTTTGTCGGCCGAAGCGATGGGCAGCTGGGGCTGGCGCTTGCCGTTCCTGATTGCCGCGCCGCTGGGCCTGGTGGGTCTTTATTTGCGCTGCAAGCTCGATGAGACACCGGCATTCCAGGCGGTGACCGAGGAACATGCCGTGGCCCATTCCCCACTCAAGGAAACCTTGCGCAACCATGGCGCGGCCATCTGTTGCCTGGGCGCCTTTGTGTCGCTCACGGCGCTGTCGTTCTACATGTTCACCACCTACTTCGCGACCTACCTGCAAGTTGCAGGTGGCCTGAGTCGCGCGACAGCGTTGCTGGTGTCGCTGATTGCCTTGCTGTTCGCCGCGGCGATCTGCCCGCTGGCCGGGCTGTATTCGGACCGGGTCGGGCGGCGAATGACGGTGATGACCGCGTGCGCCCTGTTGATCGTTGCCGTGTACCCGGCGTTCCTGATGGCCAGCTCCGGCTCGTTCGCAGCGTCCGTTGCCGGCGTGATGCTACTGGCGGTCGGCGCGGTATTGTGTGGCGTGGTCACCGCGGCCCTGCTCTCGGAAACCTTCCCCACCCGCACTCGCTATACCGCCTCGGCGATCACCTACAACATGGCCTACACCATTTTCGGCGGCACCGCCCCCCTGGTGGCTACCTGGTTGATCAGCACCACCGGTAGCAACCTGTCGCCGGCGTTCTACCTGATCGCGATTGCCTTGCTGGCGCTGGCGGGTGGGCTGGCATTGCCGGAGACGTCACGGATTTCCCTGCATGACGTGCAGGCGCAGGGTAAAGGTGCAGGTGTGAGGGCTGCGGCCTGAAACACCGATTGCCGAACAGCCTCATCAAGCCGGGGGTTATCGTGGCGTGGCGCGCGTTTCCAGCAATCCCGTCTCCTGCTCGATCGTGATGCAAAGGTCTGCTACCCCCTTCGACAGCCTTGGCAACTGGTAAGCCGGCGATGCAGGCGTATATTGGTAGTGTCGATCCAGGTAGTTGGGCGATAAAAGATCGCCAATGGTGGGACAAGCGAGAGTGCTGGGGGCGCTAGCGGATAACCCGGAACGTTGGAGGTGTCACATGAGGCAGTATCAACGACTCTTTCTGATCGCAGGTCCCACAATGCGTCACTCGCCGGCGATGGAGCGGGCGATCGCACTGGCCGACGCTACAGGCGCAGCGCTGCATATCGCAGTGTTCATCGAAGACTTCGACCTTATGCGGCTAATGAGCAACAGCGAACAACTTCGTGAGAGTTGCCGGCAGGAGAACCTGCAGTGGTTGACGGATGAGGCCGAACTCATGCGCAGGAAGGGCATCAATGTGACCATCGAAGTTGCATTGACCCGTGACCCGCTGCAAGAGATCCTTGGGCATGTGGCTGTAATGCTGCCGGACATGATTATCAAGGACGTACATCATGAATCAGCGCTCAAACGCGTATTCGTCACGCCTTTGGATTGGCAGTTGTTGCGTGGATGTCCGACCCCCATACATCTGGTCAGCGAAGTCAGGTGTCCGCTTCCTCGGGTGATTGTGGCGGCGGTTGATCCATCGCATCCAGAGGGTCAGATCAGCGGAATCAACGACAGCGTCATTCAGGCGGCGAACGAACTGGCTACGCAATGTGAGGCTGAATTGCACATGCTGTATGCCTACGAACTGACACACACACATTTCTCTGATGCAGGTGCTGGTGCCGTGACGATGCCAGGCTTCAGCGACGACGTGCGCCGGTCACTTGAAAAGTGCTTTGTTGCCTTGGCTGGACGCCACGGCGTGCCACCTGAGCGACAACACTTCATAGCAGGGCCGCCAACCAAAGCAATGGCCGATTTTGCCACTCATACTCGAGCGGATGTCTTCGTAATGGGAAATACCCATCACAAAGGAGTGGACAAGCTGGTTGGCAGTACCACGGAGCATGTTCTTTATCAGGTGCCCTGCAGCGTTTTGGCCATCAAGGGAGAAGCGGATCTCAGGTAGGTCAACGATTTCCGTTAGCTTGGATCAAACCGCATCAGCGCCAAAAACCGCTGCTAGTCAGCAACACATCACAAAGCAAGGAAAACACTCAGCCCCGAGAGGCCGTCGAACGATGCCAGGAGGAAGTCAACAGATATCCAGGCCCGGCAGCCGGGAAAAACATTATCGCGGACGTTTGTCGAAAGCTGGAGGACGAATTCCGCAAGAGTTTGAGCCTCGCGCCATAGGAAAAGCCGTTTACGAAGCCCGCTATTGAGCGGGCTTTTTTGTCCTTGGCATCCGGCAGTAATCGGCCAGAAGCGGTCGTTGAAATGCTCAGAATCGCGCTATGCAACGTCACTTGTTCAGGCTATTGCTTGATGCTCGACTGCTCTGAAACCTAAGCTCTGAGTGAACCGCAACAGATAGCCATCTGGATCAAGCACCAAAAAATTAAGCTCTCCGTGCAGGCGCTCTTTATCTCGGTACCAGCACTCTTCAATGGGTCTGCGCAATTCAATACCAGCATCTTCGATGGTCCTAGCCAAAGCTTTGGTATCAGAGCACTGGATCGAAAGATTCATCCCTCGGCCATAGGGTGATAATAGAGGGCCAACACGCCATGGAGACTCTTCCAAGTCATCCTGCTCCAGCATCAATTGGCTCCCTTGAAAGGACAGGAAAGTGAACTTGTCCTCAGGCCTTTCGTATTCAATTTTGAAGCCCAGAATCAGGCAGTAAAAATCTAAGCTTCGTTTTAAGTCAGAGACAATCATCTCTGGAACTAATGTGTTCATCTTCATGAACGGACTCCTTGTCGTTGATAACACCCCACAAGCAGTGGGATGGCTGCCCATCTCTGCTCGGCACTGTTTGTACCACGATATCTACTTATGGTCGCAATTCCGCGACCGACCGTTTTGGATCGGTTTCAGCCGGTCGTGACAGGCAGAAACCGGCCAAAAGCGGACATGCCCCTCGCGCATCTACCGATGTAAACGCTCATTGCATTCCCTACATTGCAAATGTCAAAACCTCATTTTGAACCCCATCAAGTCAGAACCCTGCGCATTGCCCTCGAAGCTTTGCTGATATCCCGCTGCTAAGCACCGTGCGTCAGCACCCTAAGTAGGTAAACTACTCGCCAGTTCGTCAAGAACGGCGATCTGCATGTGTCCCGTGCAAACGCTAGGCGTTTCTCCGCGTACTCGCTCCAATCGTCGTGGTCACGCATCCGAGGCGGTCAGGCTGTCATCCGGTGGTAAGCGGTCCACCCGTAATGCCTCAACGACCAGCGAAAACGCCTGGGAGGGTTGTCGGCGGCTGGGGTAATACAGGTGAAAACCGCCGAAGGGTTCACACCAGTTCTCCAATACCCGAACAAGTCGCCCTTCGGTTAGATGCGGGGCAAACTCATCCTCGGGTAGATAGGCGATACCCAGTCCACTCACCGCAGCATCGGCGATATGGGTGGTGGAATTGAATACCAATTGGCCGTCTACCCGCACTTTCAGTTTCTTGCCCTGGCGCTCGAATTCCCACGCGTCCATGCCGTCATAGGTGGGGAAACGTATGTCGATGCAGCGATGTGCTGCCAGATCGCGAGGGTGTTCAGGGACAGGGTTTTGGGCGAAGTAGCTTGGCGCTGCCACTACGGCCATTCGTATAGCCGGACCAATGGGCACGGCAATCATGTCTTGGGCCACCGTGTCACTGAAGCGCACGCCAGCATCGAAGCGGTCGGCGACGATATCGCGAAAGCCATAGTTGATATCGAATTCCAGCTTGATATCCGGGTACATCTGCAGCAGCGGCGTCAGCTTGGGTAGCAGCGTGGTCTTGATGATGTTGTCACCGCAGGTTATCCGTACCGTGCCGGCCGGTTTGTCGCGCAACTCGGTCAAGGCTTCCACTTCGGCTTCGATTTCATCAAAGCGATAGCCCACCGCTTCCAGCAGCCGCTCACCCGCCGTAGTCAGAGAAACGCTGCGCGTGGTGCGGGTAAGCAAGCGAATTTTTAGACGTGCTTCCAGGGCCGAAACCACCTGACTCACGGCCGATTGGGTCACCCCAAGTTGCACCGCAGCGCGGGTAAAGCTGCCCACACGTGCCACGGTCACAAAGGCCAGCAGATCGTTGAAATTGTGTTTAGCCATAGCGATAGCCTCGGGCTATTGATTAGGTCTACTTATATCCGCATTAAGCATTCATTAGCTAATCAAAATCTCAATATTCAGCAACAATAGCTGGCATCCCAGGCCTGCGTGAAGAGGGCGAAGCCTCGCGCTAACTGCCTACGTCGCCGTTAACTTTCCTCTGAAAAGGTCGCTGCATGAAAAGACTCGTCGTAATGCTCGGGTTTCTGCTCAGTTCATTCACCGCGTTAGGAGCCGATATGTCCAACGGTGCAGATAATTTCTTCAAAAGTGACAAGGTGACCGTGCAAAAGGTCAGCTTCAAAAATCAGTACCAGCTCAATGTGGTAGGTAATCTGTTCATCCCTAAAGGTCTGGACAACGCCACTCGTAGCCCGGCGATTATCGTGGGCCACCCGATGGGCGCGGTGAAGGAGCAAAGCTCCAACCTGTATGCGCAAAAACTTGCGGAACAAGGCTTCGTCACCCTGGCGCTGGATTTGTCGTTCTGGGGCGAAAGCGAAGGCATGCCACGCAATGCGGTGCTGCCGGACATGTACGCCGAGGACTTCAGCGCCGCCGTGGATTATCTCGGCACGCGGCCCTTTATCGACCGTCAGCGCATCGGCGTGCTGGGTATCTGTGGCAGCGGTAGCTTTGTGATCAGCGCGGCCAAGATCGACCCGCGCATGAAAGCCATCGCCACTGTCAGCATGTACGATATGGGCGCCGCCAACCGCAACGGTCTCAAGCATTCGCAAACGCTTGAGCAGCGCAAGCAGGTCATCGCAGCTGCGGCCGAACAGCGTTATGTGGAATTCACAGGCGGCAAGATCGAATATACCGGCGGCACCGTGCAGGAGCTCAATGCCGACACCCACCCCATTCAGCGTGAGTTCTTTGACTTCTACCGCACCCCGCGTGGCGAATTCACCCCGACAAACTCCACATCCCAGCAGACCACCCGCCCGACGCTGAGCAGCAGCACCAAGTTCATGAATTTCTACCCATTCGTAGATATCGAGAGTATTTCGCCCCGCCCGATGTTGTTTATCACAGGTGAAAACGCCCACTCCCGCGAGTTCAGCGAAGAGGCGTTCCGCCTGGCGGGTGAACCTAAAGAGTTGGTCATTGTGCCCAACACCGGCCATGTCGATCTGTATGACCGGGTAGATCTGATTCCTTTCGCCAAGCTGACCCAGTTCTTCCAGAACCACCTGAAGCAACCGGCAGGCACCCCCAAGGCTAATCAACCCCACGATGAATAACACTTGCGCTGATACCCGCTTGGGCGCCACCTCAGCCAGCGAAACAGGCACGCGTGCTGGTCACTGGGGCGGCGTTTATGCGATGACATTGTGCGTGTTCGCACTGATCGCATCGGAGTTCATGCCAGTCAGCCTGCTGACTCCATTGGCAGACGACCTGCAGGTCAGCCAAGGCTTGGCGGGCCAAGGGCTTGCCATCTCTGGCGCGTTTGCAGTGTTGGCCAGCCTGTCCATCAGCTGGGTCGCCGGCACCGTAAATAGAAAGACGCTGCTTCTGGCGCTAACTGGCTTGATGGCTGTATCGGGCACCGTTGTGGCACTTGCACCGAACTACCTGATCTACATGGTTGGGCGTGCCCTGATTGGCGTGGTGATTGGCGGTTTCTGGTCGATGTCGGCAGCCACCGCGATGCGCCTGGTTCCGGCCGCTCAGGTGCCCAGGGCGCTGGCTGTTTTCAACAGCGGCAACGCCCTGGCGACAGTGGTGGCAGCGCCACTGGGCAGTTATCTGGGTTCAGTAGTAGGTTGGCGTGGTGCATTTTTCTGCTTGGTTCCGGTGGCGCTGATTGCCCTGGTCTGGCAATGGATCAGCCTGCCAAGTATGGCAACGCAGGAGCGCTCGCCAGGTGCTGGCAATGTTTTCAAACTGCTGAAAAATCGCACGGTGGCACTGGGCATGGCCGCCAGCGGCCTGTTTTTTATGGGCCAGTTTGCGCTGTTCACTTACCTGCGCCCGTTTCTGGAAACAGTCACCCTGGTCAACGTGCCGACCCTTTCTCTGCTGCTATTGGTGATCGGCATAGCTGGCTTTTGTGGCACGACGATGATCGGCGTGGTGCTGAAACGCAGCCTGTATGGAATCCTGAGTACCATCTCACTGCTGATGGCCGTGATTGCTTTGGCGCTGATTCCTGCTGGCACTTGGGTTATCGCCGTGGCGGTCCTGCTGGGGCTTTGGGGATTTATCGCGACGGCAGCGCCAGTCGGCTGGTGGAGTTGGATCGCGCACGCTTTGCCAAATCACGCCGAGGCGGGCGGTGGACTGATGGTGGCAATCGTGCAGTTGGCCATCGCAGTGGGTTCCATCGTGGGCGGCGTACTGTTTGACACTCTCGGCTACCAGAGCACTTTCATCGCCAGCGCAGCGCTATTGATGCTAGCCGCCTTGTTGACCTTTCTGACCTCCCGCTCGCCGGTGCCGCATACCCGGTGACCCATCCACTCGACGGAGCAAGGCCATGCATACGCGCAGTCTTGGCACCGATTACTCCCAAGGCTGGAAGGGCCTCTGGCTGGTGACATTGATGCCATTTGCCCTATCGGCTTCCCCCCTCGCCGCTGTGACGGAAATCGCAAGCCCTCCAATAGGCATGGAGAACACAACGATGTGGATGACCGTCGGCCAACAGCGCTTCGCCATATCTCTTGAAGACAACCCGACCACTCGTGAGCTAGTCGCCCGATTGCCGCTCAGCCTGGACATGACGGAGCTGCACAACAACGAGAAGTACGCCACCTTGCAGCATCCATTACCCACCCAAGCCTACCGGCCAGGAACCATCCACAGCGGTGATGTGCTCTTGTACGGAGCAGACACCTTGGTGGTCTTTTATACAACCTTTACCTCGTCCTATTCCTATTCCCGTCTCGGCCGCATCGACAACTCGGCAGGCCTTGCCAAGGCCCTAGGCCGCAACGATGTTCGCGTGACATTTTCCGTTGACTAGGGATGCAAAGTTAACGCGACCACGACTACTCAAGCGCTGCACGTCAGCCCCACACTTGAACTTTGATTCAGGAGTTTTCCATGACGCCCACACGCTCCGCTTCAACCCTAGCCGCACTGGCGCTGCTCACGGGCACGTATTTCGGGCCAGCCGCCGCGGCCGAGCAGAACTCGACTACTCAGCATATCACTCGTGCGGGAGAGCAAGCCTCGATGACAGGGCCTGCTGATTATTTCACTGGCCGCGTTCGGGTTGACCCTTTGACTGCCGTAACCGCCGACCTCAATACCTCAGCGGTCTACGTCACCTTTGAGCCTGGCGCTCGTTCGGCTTGGCACACGCACCCTGCTGGACAATATCTGGTCGTGACAGCGGGGGTAGGACGTACTCAGGAATGGGGAAAAGTCGTGCAGGAATTACGTCCTGGTGATGTGGTGTGGTGCCCGCCGGGGGTCAAGCACTGGCATGGCGCCGCGCCATCGACTGCCATGACGCACATGGCTATCACCGGCACGAAGAATGGTAACAACGTCAATTGGATGGAGAAAGTGAGCGATGAACAGTACCCAGCCAAGTAACCGCTGCGATGTCCGGTTAGGCGCGCTGGGCTTCGTAATCCTGGTCAGTTTCGCCTGGGCCCAGATATCCAGCGCCAATACCTCCCATGAACCGGAGAAACAACTAGTGAGTGAGCAGACTTTAACCGCCAAGCAACAGGTAATTGCCCCAATTGGCGCCAGCATGGCGGTCGGCGATATGTCCCGTTTGCACGACGCGCTCAATCGCGGCCTCGATGCCGGGCTGACGATTAGCGAGAGCAAGGAAATCCTGGTTCAGCTCTATGCCTATGCCGGGTTCCCGCGCAGCCTCAATGCCTTGTCGTTGCTGATGAAAGTCCTGGAAGACCGTGCCGTACGGGGTATTCATGACGCGCCGGGGCGCGATCCAGGCCCTGTTCCCTCGGGGCGCGCTTTGCTCGATCTTGGCACCGACAATCAAACCCGGCTGTTGGGCGCGCCGGTGTCAGGACCGCTGTTTGAATTCGCCCCCGCCATTGATCAGTTTTTGAAAGGCCACCTGTTTGGCGACATTTTCGCCCGCGACAACCTTGAATGGACTGACCGTGAACTGGCCACCGTAGGGGCCATCGCCGCGATGCCAGGGTTAGAGCCGCAGCTGGAGTCTCATCTGAAAATCAGCATGAATGTTGGCCTGACAGTGCAGCAGCTGCATCAGGTGGCTAGCGAACTGAAGAGAGCCGGTGAGCCGGATGGAGCTGAGCGTATTCTAGTGGCCTTGGAAAAAATCAGCGGCAGAGCGCGGTATCAGGCAGGGACCGATTGAGGGACCGTGCGGCTATTGCCAGTCTGGTCAGGTGATGGCCGCGACAGCCTTGCTTAAAGGTACCCCCAAGCCCAGCGATGTGCATATCCAAGTGACGATAGTCAATCTGTGTCGCCGCGTTACCTACGACGCCATCCATGCTGCCGTCCACGAATTGGCCGCGCGCTTAGCAGTGAAGGACTAGCCAAATGGCCAAATGTGTTCTCCGCGATGCCCGTACTCAAGGAAGTCTTTGCGGGCAGGAGGTGATACGTGAGGCAGTCGTCTGATAATAGTTATCTGCTGCGCTCATGAATGCCTAGAGGGCTGGCGCTGTAGAATCTCTGGCTTCAATCTTGAACAGGAATGAATTGAATGCGGATGCCAGCCTTTCTGGGTGTGTTTGCACTGTCTTGCATGTTGGTGCAGACAGCCATTGGTGCTGAGCCAACTGACAAAGTTGTGCGAATCGCACAGATTGTTATCGACCCGGCCCAACTGGACGCTTATCACGCTGCTGTCAAAGAAGAGATGGCCGATTCAGTACGCCTCGAACCGGGTGTGATATCGATCTATTGTGTTGCCGAAAAAGACCATCCGAATCGACTTCATTTCTTCGAGGTTTACGCGAGTGAGACGGCTTATCGTAGCCACATTGCGTCTGCTCATTTCCAGAAGTACGTAGCCACGACAAAGAACATGATTTTGTCCAGGGAGCTAATCGAGACCCAACCGGTACAGCTTAGCGCCAAGGCGCCCTGATGTCGGTCAGTGCTCGACTTTCCGGGGAGTCTAGAGAGCCAGCCTCGGAAGCGAACCTGTATTACGCCCAGCCTCTTTTGGCTGTCTTGTACGTCACCAGCATCTTTCTAGGCGGGTCGCTGCGTGCCTCTCTTGCGAGCCTCGGTTGGGCGCACGCTGAATATGGTCAGCCGTATGTGCACTGGGGTTAGTGCTGTCCTTGATAGCGCTTGGAGCCCATCGGCTGGGACAACGTCGGAATTAATCAGTCGAGTATTAGTTGGAGCAATGAATAGATGAATCTCGCAAAGGTCGTTACTGGAACACTGGCGGGGCTGGCACTTTTCTCGACTGGCAGTAGCCTCCTGTATTCAGCGCAAGCCGCAGCTGTACTGCCCCATGCCTATTATGTGGCGGAATTCGAGGTAACCGATCCCGAGGGTATACAGCCTTACAGCACCCATGTTGAATCGACATTCAAATCTTATGGTGGCCACTTCATCGTGCGCGGGGGTAAGACCATCTCATTGGAGGGAGACGCCCCGAAACGTCGGCGCGTGGTTATCGAATTCGATAGCGTTGAGAAAGCACAAGCCTGGTACAACTCTCCTGAGTACACGGAGCTGAGAAAGATACGTCAAAGATCTGCGAAGGCAGACGTCTACTTGATCGAGGGGGTGGTTGAGAAATAGCAGGCCATTTGATGAATTTCATGCATTGGTACAACTTATCGTAGACGGCTAATGTGCGCTGCTGCCCTAAAAAATGACCTTCCATTCTTCCGCATCTGCGTTTGGAAGGTTCTTATGAGTAACAACCCTGCGGGATGGACGGTCAAGGGTGTGTGCTCATTGATTGTCGATCTTCAGCTCGGGTCGGTAGCACTCGCTGACGCGACCCACATTGGATCTTTCGGCCATCCAGAGCAGGGGTTGAAAGCAAATAGAAGGTCAAGCAGAGTGCAACTTTGCGGGCTATCAGATGCTAAAGCAGCCGTTTCCGGCGCGATTTGGTCCCTTACCGCACATCACGAACGTCTACTCTTGGCCGGTTTCTGTCTGTCCCCACCGGCCGCTATATTGGGTCGTTTGCAGTCCTTCGCGACAGGCAACAACTGGCCGCTAGTCGTCACTCATCAATGGTGACTAACACCCCCCTCACACCACCGCAGCTGCAATCGTTCTGGAACGCCAAGCAAAAGCCAACACCATCAGCAGCCCCAGACCCGCCACTGCCGCTCCGGCCAGGGAAATCGCCGGATAACCCAGACCCGTATTGATCACCGCTCCACCCAGCGCCGCACCAATCGCGTTGCCCAAGTTGAAGGCACCGATGTTCACCGCCGAGGCCAGATTGGGCGCGTCCTTGGCAGCCTCCATGACGCGCATCTGTAGCGGCGGCACCAGGGCGAAGCTGGCGATACCCCATATCAGGATGGCAACGGCGGCCGGCAGCGGCCAACGCATCAGCACGGTGAACGCCAGCAAGACGAGAATCAGCACACTCAGCGAAACGATCAGGGTGCGATCTATCGAGCGGTCGGCGGCCTTGCCGCCCCACATGTTGCCCAGCGTCAACCCCACACCGAACAGCACCAGCATGGCGGTGATGTAAGCGGTGGACGCGTGGGTCTCGCTACTGAGGATTGGCGCAATGTAGGTGAAGACGGTAAACATTGCGCTCGATCCGACTACGGTCAGGGCCAATGCGCCCAGCACCGGACCACGCCCCAGTACCCGAATTTCGGCCATTACACCGACGCTTTGCGGTGTCTTCAGGTTAGGCAGGGCGAACCACAATGCGGCCATGGTCATCACGCCGAGGCCGGTAATTCCCCAGAAAGCGGTGCGCCAACCGAACAGTTCACCAAACCAGGCGGCCAGCGGCACACCGCCGATGGTCGCCAGGGTCAGGCCCATGAACATCGCCGCAACCGCCCCGGCACGTTTCTCTGGGGCGACCACGCTGGCGGCGACGATGGAGCCAACGCCAAAAAATGCACCATGGTTCAGTGAGGTCACCACCCTGGCGACCATGAGGCTGTAGTAATCGGTGGCCAGGGCTGACATCAGATTACCCAGGGTGAAAATCGCCATGAGCCCGATCAGCAGATAGCGCCGGGGAATCCTGCCGGTGGTCAGGGTCATCAGCGGTGCGCCGAGCAATACGCCCAGCGCATAAGCACTGACCAGCAAGCCCGCGGCGGGAATGGAAACGCCCAGATCCGCAGCGATACTCGGCAACATGCCCATGGGGGCGAATTCTGTTACGCCGATGCCAAAGGCACCGATGGCGAGCGCGACAAGGGGTGGATTGATACGCATGGAAGGCTCCTTATCTATGCCGCTAATGCTACGATCCAGTCTTTTCAGCCGGTAGATAGCATTTTTGGCAATCACCTTTGCGCAGGAGGCACAAGTGGATTTCAACGGCAGGTCAGGTGAGATGAGCGTGTTCACCACCGTGGCGCAGGAAGGCAGCCTGTCGGCCGCCGCGCGTGCACTGGGCCTGACACCCTCGGCAGTCAGTCGGATCATCGCGCGTACTGAACAACGTCTTGGCACCCGCCTGCTGTTGCGCACCACCCGAGCGATTACCTTCACTGCCGAGGGCGAAGCGTTCCTGCGCGGCGCCCGGCGTATCCTGGCCGACATGGACGAGGTCGAAGAAGCCATCGCCGACCAGGGCGTACCCAGAGGGCGATTGCGGGTCAGTGCCGCCCTTGGCCATGGGCGGCTGGCCATCGTTCCCTTGGTTGCAGCATTCAGCGCCCGTTACCCGAACATCGTCGTCGACCTCACCCTCGGCGACGAAGTGGTCGACATTCTCGGCGGCCAGGCCGACGTCGCAGTCCGCTTTGGTTATCTGCCCGACAGCCCGCTGACCGCGCGCAGGATCGGCGACACCGGCCAGGTAGTGGTGGCCTCGCCCGAGTATCTGCAGCGCCACGGCATCCCCCAGGAACCGGAAGACCTGCTACAGCACAACTGCCTGCGCTTCAACTTCCGGCGTGCCGAACCCAACTGGCCGTTCATCCGCGATGGAAAGGAGTTTTCCCTGAAGGTCAGCGGCAACATCGAATGCAGCAGTGGTGAAGCGCTGGCACAACTCGCGCGAGTAGGTGCCGGCATTGCGCGTATCGGCGAGTTCAGCGTGAGCGAGGATCTGCAGCGCGGTGACCTGATACCGCTGCTGGAAGCCTGGAACCCCGGCGACCAGGAGCCGATTCATGCGGTGTTCGTAGGTGGCTCGGCAATGCCGGCTCGGGTGCGGTTGTTCGTGGACTTCTTGTTGGAACATCACCGCATGTAAGCGGTGGCGTCACTTGATCATTGCGGGTGCACGTGATGCTGTACGCATCAAGCAAGTAGTGAACAGCCCATCGTTGGGCGCGCTATCAGTGGGTGGTCTGCCTGACTGGAACACAGCGTTCGCAATACATCAGGGGCCTTCATCCTCGCCAGTAACGCCACATCCCTTTACGATCAGGGGATCACACGCAAGGAGCCACCAGAATGAGTTGCCTGATTCGAAACGCAACGAACGCAGATGCCCCTGGCAATCAGTCGGATCATCATTGGCACCCTTCGCGAGTCCAATGCCCTGGACTATTCATCCGCAATCATCGATCAAGTGGCGTTAAGTTTTTCTCCATCGGCGATCCTTGATTTCTTGACCCGGCGTCAGGTGCTTGTCGCAACAACCGACAGTCATATCGTTGCAACAGCCAGTCTTGATCAGGACGTCGTCCGAAGCGTGTTTGTCGACCCAACCTGGCAAGGGAAAGGCATCGGAAGACAGTTGATGTCGATGATTCAATCGATCGCCATAAAAGATGGCGTCAGCCTCCTGCGTGTCCCCTCTTCAATCACTGCGCAAGGTTTTTACGCTGCACTTGGCTTCAAGAAAATCCGCGACGAATTTCACCAATCCGAGCGCACCATCATCATGGCGAAGACATTGGAGCACTAGCCCGGATCCAGTACTTTAATCAGGCCAACAGAACGGAAGCTGTCATGGAAAATAACGCAGGCAAGCGAGTGGTCGTCATCGGGGCAGGCATTGTGGGCGCGTCCCTGG
Source organism: Pseudomonas serbica (assembly GCF_028823535.1). Taxonomy (GTDB): domain Bacteria; phylum Pseudomonadota; class Gammaproteobacteria; order Pseudomonadales; family Pseudomonadaceae; genus Aquipseudomonas; species Aquipseudomonas serbica. Next base: position 86,874 of record NZ_JAQIYM010000013.1, read on the forward strand.
CGTATCACCTGGCTGGTAAAGGCGCGAAGGTCACCCTGGTCGAGGCTGAAGGTATCGCGTCCGGCGTAACCGCAAGCTCATTCGCATGGATCAACACCTCCCATGGAGGTCCCGATGTGATTGCGCCATTGCGTGGCGCCGCTATCCAGGAATATCACCGCCTGCAAACCGAGCTGCCGGATCTGAACATACAATGGACAGGCTCGCTGTCCTACAGCGCGAACCTGGATGAAATGCTGCAAGCCCCAGGCAACACGCCGTCGGCAAGCCTGGTCTCTCGCCCGCGGATCCTCGCTCTTGAGCCGAACCTCAAGCATCCGCCTGAGCATGCCTTGCACGCAGCCGAAGAAGGCGCGCTGGACGCCGTGCAAGCCACTCACGCCTTGATCGCAGGCGCCTGCAAGCATGGCGCGAAAGTTTTTACCCATACGCGGGTGCTTGGCTTTTCAATTCAGAACGCCAGGGTGACGGGCGTCGAAACCTCAACGGGCATCATCGAGGCTGATGTTGTCGTGCTGGCTGCGGGAACAGGCATTCCTAAGCTGGCCGAGAAGTTGAACATGTTCCTGCCGATAGAGGCCTCTGCGGCCATATTCATTCGCTACAAGACCCAACCCGATCTGGTGAAGAGCATCATCTCCAGCCCACAGATGGAAGTCAGGCAAAGCCCAGATGGGGCGTTGCTGGCGGCGGAAGATTATCTGGGAGACGCCCTGCAAAACCAGCCCTTGGAAATAGCGCTACGAACTGCCCGGGCCATCCAGGATGAACTGCATGGGATGACTTCCATTGAACCGGAGTTGGCTTGTGTCGGACTCAGGCCAATGCCTGTCGATGGCATCCCCATCATCGGCTATCTGCCCGATATTGGCGCAGTGTACGCTTGCGCAATGCATCCTGGCGTCACGCTGGCGGCGATCGTGGGCCGACTTGCCAGCGAGGAAATAGTCGACGACAAGGTATCCCCTGCCCTTGAATCCTGTCGTCCCGAGCGATTCAGCAAATCGCGGATAAAAGCTGCTGCTCAAGGTGCGTGCGCAACCTTTACGGGTGCTGCGCGTCGCTGACACGCACCTTGACGGGCTGGCCCGGCTGCTGCGCATGAGCGGCTTCGACACCCTCTACGACAATGCCTTCGAAGATGGCGAGATCGCCGAGATCGCTGCGCAGCATGGACCCATCGTGCTGACGCGCGACCGCGAATTGTTCGAGCGCCTCGACCTGGCGCGTTGTGCGCGACCCTTCAGCCTGTGCCTTCACTGCAACCTGCCGCTGCAGGAGATCAGCCCGGAACGGGCTCGGCCACGGGTGCCGCCACGCATTGCGGCCCTCCATTCGTACTTCCTGCCTGTTGCTACGCGACCCTGACAGTAACGAAGTTATTGGTGGGCTGTACGGCAAGGTCTCCTATCGATGGCTGCTCATCGATCTTGTCAGCGTTCCCGAGTCAATGCGTGGCCAGGGTATCGGAGAACGGCTAATGCGCATGGCCGAAGAAATCGCGCAGAAAAAGAACTGCACGGGTATCTGGTTGGAGACCTTCAGCTTTCAGGCCCCCGGCTTCTATCAAAAACTTGGCTACTGCGAATTCGGACGCCTGGAAGACTATCCACCGGGGCATACCCGGCTCTATTACCAGAAGTCGTTGTGCTGACTGCTATTTGAGTCCGGCCCGATGGCTGCTTCGTGGTAGGCAGCAATCGGCCGGGAGCTAGTTCCCGGCGCCAAAGAGCGTGAACGCCTTGGACAAATGCTTGCTAAAGGCGATCACACTAACGGCGCGGCAAACGCTTACGCGCTCAGCGTATCGATCACTCGCCGGACCTGATTCAGCAGATGATCGACATCCTCGGCAGTGGTCGCGAACGAGGTGACAAAGCGCACGATGTTTGGTCCCCAGCGATCATGATAGAACCCGAACCCGGCCTTCAGCAGGGCTTCGATGATTGCCGAATCCAGCTTGCAAAACAGGATGTTGGCCTCGGCGCCGGCCATGACTTCAACGCCTCGCAGACCCGCCAGCCCACGTGCCAGGCGCTGGGCGGCTGTGTTGGCCTGGCGTGCGTTACGTAGCCAGAGGTCGTCGGTGAGGTACGCATCGATCTGCGCCGACAGAAAACGCATCTTGGAGAGCAGATGGCCGGAGCGCTTGCGGCGAAAGCTCATCTCGGTAGCGAGTGTTGGGTTGAACAGGACGATTGCTTCGGCGGCCAGCGCACCATTCTTGGTAGCCCCGAACGACAAGGCATCCACCCCGGCTTTCCACGTCATCTGCGCGGGGGAGCAGCCCAGGGCAACCAACGCGTTGGCAAACCGGGAACCGTCCATGTGGAATCCCAGGGCGCTTGCCTTACACACCTCACCGATGGCGGCGATTTCGTCCAGGTTGTAGAGGCTGCCGACTTCAGTGGCCTGGGTAATGCTGACGCAGGCAGGTTGGGTGGTGTGCACGTCACCGACCTTTTCACCTGTCCGTTCGCGCAGGCGGGTTACATCCAGCTTGGCCGAGGGGCCGTCGATGGTCATCAGCTTTGCGCCGTTGGAAAAGAACTCCGGGGCGCCGCATTCATCGTTATTGATATGGCTGGCGGGATGGCAATAGATGTTGCCCCAGGGTGGCGTCATCGCACTCAGGCACAGGCTGTTGGCGGCGGTGCCGGTAGGGACGAGAAAGACCTCCACGTCGCGCTCGAATATCTCGCTGAGCTTGAGCTTGACCTGCAGGGAGAGTTCGTCCGCGCCATACGCACTCGCCTGGCCGGTGCTGTGCCTGATCATGGCCTGCGCCACTTCCGGCGAAGCTCCCGCGATGTTGTCGCTGGCAAAACTCAATGCGGGCGGTTGGTTTGATTCAGCGTTCATCTACCTGTCCTCGGCTGCACGGGCGAAGAAGAGTCGTCCGGTTTTGCGCATCCTAGGGTGAGGGACGGTACCCAGGCTTGTAAAAAATTGCCGGCCGGTGAAATGTCGACACTCAATGTCTGTAGCGTGAAGGCGCGACGCCGAATGCGTGTCGAAACGCACGATTGAAGTGGCTTTGATCGTAAAACCCGACCGCATGGGCGACATCGATGATTGGCAGTTCGCTGCGCGACAGCAGGCCACAGGCTTGTTCAAGACGCAGTCGCAGCAGCCATGCGTGCGGTGTCATGCCGATGGTCCGTTTGAACTGCTTGAGGAACGAAAACCGGCCCAGCCCGCAAAGACCGGCGAGGTCATCCAGGGTAATGCGCTGATCGATGTGACTGAAACAATAGTCCCTGAGGCGTGACCATTGCAGGGCCGAGAGCGCTCCAGAAATCACCTCGGGCACGATCACCCGCGACTGACGCAACAGACACTCGACAAGGGTCAGCCATTGCGCCTGCACCGCGAGACCGCCAGGGCCGATGGCCTGCTGCATGGCCTCGTGCAAGCCGCGCAGGTGGCCGGCAAGCCCGGTGTTTTCGAGCAACATGCCGGCCAGCTCCAGCTCACTGGGCCGACCACTGATGTCCTCTGCGAGGCTCGCGACCAGCGCCTGGGACAAACGGAATGTCTTGAGCGTGTAGGCGCCGCCGCCTTCGGCCACACCGTCGTGGATTTCGCCCGGCGGCATCAGGGCAATATTGCCCGGCCCCAGCAGAAACGACTCGCCTTTGGCTCGATGACGCTGGATGCCTTCGGTCACGAAGCCAACGTGGAAGTCGAGGTGGTAATGGCGATCGAAACCGGCATCCGTCAGGCGCGCCGAGCCCAGCACGAGGCCGGGCACTTCACTAACGTGGTGGTAACTTGCGTGCTCAGTCATGGAACTCCTACCAGGATCGGCGGCGAGGAAGGCCAACACATTCCAGATCTGCGCAAGATATGGATCTACAGGTTGTCAGCTAGTAACTGCCGCGAAGCACTGCTTATGGATGCCCGGAAGGTTACCCATTAGCTGTACTGCTGACCACTCAACAGCAAGCGGCGTTCTTATGCTAGTGGTAACGGGTACAGTACTTCCCGATGCCACTTGGCCAAAAACTCTCTCCAAGAGACTTGCAGATGATGCCTTAGGGTCTGCTGCTCGAAAACATTTTCAAACGGGGGTTATTTTTCTCATCGACGTTACAAAGGGCAATGATGTCGCACAGACATTGGTGGTATTTACTTAATGTTCAAATGCTCAGATGCCGCCAGATCCTCTTCGACGAAGCGCAGCATCGCCTCCGCCAGCGCCTCGCGCGGATAGGCATTCTGTGTCACCAATAGAGAACCCAGGGTCGAATGCGTTCGGGCGATCGGCACTGCCAGGGCCCAATGATCGGCGTTGATATAGCCCATCAGGCGGCTACCAGGGACTATCTGATCGTAGAAGATCACCTGGCTGTCGTTGCGCGCATCGATGCTCGCCAGCTTGTTGTAACTCGATTTCAGTATGGCCGAGATGTGATCCGGCTGCGGGAAGGTAACGAGCGAATAGTAGTTCAGTTCGGACGGCAGCCGGTGCTGCGCCAGCCAGTTCTTGCGCGTTGCCGGTCGCAGGCTGTCGATCGCGCCACCGTCGCCCGAATCGCAGGTCGCACCGGGAAAGTGTCGCAACAGGTCCGCCTGGTACTGCTCGGCATCGTTGGCCAGTGCCGAGCCGCCGACCGAGCCGGCTGCGCTGACCACTGCCGCCACGCGGCCGCGGATTTCCGGGTAATTGACCATCGCTTCGAGAATGTCGGGCGCGCCCTTCGAATAACCGATCAGGACGAGGCGCGGCGGTCCGGCTTCGGCTGGCATCGCCATGATCGCGTCGCGTATTTGCCGAGCGTTCTTTGCGGAACTCGATAAGGCGTCGACCTTCATCTGCACCAGGTCATAGCCGAACTGGCGCAGATGAACCCCTACGCTGCCGGGCGCTTGCAGCCATTGCTCGAAGCATTCGTAGCCGACGCCGGCCACCACAGCGCCGATCAGACGGCGTTTCGATTGACCGAGATCGACGGGTTTGCCAGTGCCAGCAGGTTCGCTGCCGACGCGTGTCAGTGCCTCCTCGCAAGGGCGGCTATCGGGAATCTCGCTTCCTCGCGTATTGAGGATCGAGCAAAAAATCTCGCGAAAGCGCCCCCGCTTGTCCTGCACGCCGGCCTGCGACGCAGGGACCAGCACCAGCGGCGGTGTGTCCGGCGAGTAGGCCATCAGCGGCGCGGGTGCGCAGGCGGTGAGTGCATGGCAGCCAGCGATCATCAGCCATGCCATGCCAGCGCTGCGCAGCAACGGGTGGACACCGCGCAAACAGCCGGCCGAGTCATCCTGCCGGCCGAACAGGTTACTTGCGGGCATCGTCGATCTCCTTGCGTGCAGGCGATTGGCGCCAGTCCAGATACGGTTCCCAATCGAGCATCTGCACCTGCGACAGGCTGAGCGGCCGCGTCGCAAAGAACATGACCGCACGCAGACCGTCGCTGAAGTAATGGGCTCCGCTGAACGTCGTTCGCGGTTGTGCCTGGGATACGGGACCGACGCCGGTGACGAACCCGAGCTTGTCCAGGCCGGCCGAATACATCATGTCCTGGATCAGGAAATTCCTCGCCTCATCGACGTCTTCATGCAAGACAAGGTTTTGCGCCTCGCGCGGTGCAAAGCGTCCGCCGGTAGGTCGTGCGACCTGCGCGAGATAGACGGAGTGACCGTCGAAGCGCATTGGCGTGATCCACACACGCACCCAGGTCGCCGGCGCTCCGGCTTGCGATTGCTTGCGCACCACGGCATCGGGCATGCGGCCGAATGCACGCTCCAGCGCATCCGCGGGGTGCGTGGAACGCCGGTAGCCGCGACGCACAAAGGCGGTGGCGATATCGGCGAACTCGCCGACGAGAATCGCATTGAACGGATCGCCGTTCGCCCTGCCGTTCGCGTCAGCGGCGCAGCAGGGAAGGCGCTCCAGCGCGGCACGCAACGCGGCCAGATCGTCATAGTCCTTGATCTCGGAACCGTGAGGCTGGAACAAGCCTTCGGCAAACCATTTTTCCCCGGCATCGTCCGGCACCCGCAAGAAGAGAGAGAACGGGATCAGCGTCTTTCTCTGCAGCAGATCGATATTCAGCAGCCGCGTAGCGCGCTCCGGGTTGATGAAGAGCAAGCCCGCTTTCGTTTCGCCTGGCAGGACGGGATTCTTGAACCCGAGTTGGTCCAGGTGTGCATTGATGCGCGCGTTTGCTGCCGGGGCGAATATCCCGTGCATGGACCAGGCGACTTCGAGTGGCGAGAAATAATCGGGATCGGTTCCCGGCCGCAGCAACATGAGCGGCTCGGCAGTCCGGTTCTGAACTTCGACCCACACGGGCTGCACGCGCGTCTTGTCCAACTCGACCCCCAGCATTTGCCGCCTGTCTTCGGCACTGAGCACGGCGGCGCTGACGCGTATCTCGTGACGGGTGGCCGTCTGCGCACGTTCTCGCAATCCGGAGGTACTGAAATCGGCGGGCGCCTGCCAGGTCGAACAAGCAACGACGAGCGCAAGAGTCGCTGCACAACTCAGGGTGCACAAGCAGCGTATTGCACATCGCAGAGAACCCCTGGCGCGAGGCGCGAATGGCAAGCGGCTCATGGCTTGACCCGCCCCGGTGGTTGTCCGCCATTCTCGTAGATGCCCTGTGATAGAAAGAATTCGATTTGCGCCAGGGAGGTGTGCGTCTGATCGAATACCAGGACACAGCGCAACCCATCCGTGTAGTAAGGATCGGTCGTCAGGTTCTCGCGCGGCGCGCTCTGGGGCGCGGCCCCTACCCCCTTCACAAAACCGAATTTGGCCAGCGTCACCGAATACGCCATATCCTGTGTCAGCGCACTGCGCGCTTCGTCGACGTCAGGGTCGATCTTGTGCGTGGTCAGCGTCGCGGTATGCACGGTCATCCGGCTGCCGATATCACGGCTGATCTGTCCGACCCACACCTGCTTGCCGTGGTATTGCATCGGACTCAGCCACAGCCTCAGGTGATTGCGCTGGTGGACGTTGTCACGCGCCTTTTGCAAGGCAAGGTCCTGAGCCCGCCCGAACAGATAGAGATCGCTCACCGGCGCATAGGGATAGCGCTCGCCGGAAAGCGCCGAATTGACCACCTTCATGATCGACCCCGACCACTTCTCCTCGGTCCCACGCCAGCCGCGACGTGCGAATGCGGGAAAGGCATCATCGAGCCCGCCGACGACCACGAGGTTCAGCGGATCGCCGTTCCTGGAACCCTCCTCGTTGGTGACGCAGCATGGCAGAGCCTCCAGCGCCGCCTGGAAGCTGGCGTCATCCGTGTAGTTCACAATGTCCTGGGGCGGATAGATGCCCTGCCTGAACACTTCACTGATGTGGTAATCGGTGCGCAGGCCCGGAACGATGGCCAGGACAGAGAAATGCCTCGACCGCCCGTCTGCCACCAGATCGAGGTTAACGAACTTGAACCCCTCGTCGAGATTGGTTAACACGAAGCCCGAGGTTGTCGCGCCAGGTGCGACAGGGTTGCGAAAGGCCAGCCGACGAAAGTGCCGGTCGAGCGCAGTCCGCTCGTCCAGCGGGGCCCCTGAGAAAAATGCTTCGGCCGCCTCGGATGCGGGGAAGAAATTTGGATCGAGGCCCGGCGAAAGCAGATAGTAGGCGCGGTCTTCCTGATTTTTGACTTCGACCCAGACCGGCTGTATCGATCTATTCGCCAGAGGCACGCCGTAGACCGCCTCGCTTTCGGCGGCCGAGAGTACGGCGGTCGACACGCGCAAGCCACCATCGCTGCGTGTCACGGCGCTGCTCTTGTAGTCAAGGCTCGCCGTCGGCGGAGGCTGAGAGGCGCAGCCAGCGAGCGCCGCTGCGACGGCCGTTGCTGAGAGAACGTGTCTCACCATGCGATGCATCGCGCAACCTCATCAACTGAGCTTTACCAATCGTCGCTGGCGCGCCTAGGTAATCCGTAGCTACTACGGACATTGGTTTCTACGTCGCAGCTTTTCATCAGGAACCGCCCCGGGAATTGCGCTGGCTTTTTGGGGTGGGTTTCGCCCGCCATGGAAGAATAGTCGAACTATCGATAGCAGGCCGCTTCGGCTTCTGCAGGTGATTCGTCGCCGATGGCTCCAGCGCCGTCGATGGTTGCCCTTTCCCGCTCCGCCCCTCTCGGCACGCTGCTGCCGGGCACCGCTGAGACCTCCCAGCGCCAATGCAAGAAACTCCCGACAGTATTTAGGACGTTTTCACACAGCCTGGGTCGATTTCTGACTTTCGTAACCGTCAGCTTTGTCTCGGTTGCTGTCCATCGTAACAGGCGGCAATCGGCCAGAAGCAGTCAGTCCGGAAGGCGGGTATCAAGCCAGGAATGGAAAAAAGATATCGCCTCAAATCCAGAACCATTGGCTTCGTGTTCACAAGACAAACGATAAATCTAGATACCTGGTATGGCATTTTACGATGCCTGATAACGAAGTATGCGATTGGCGCTGCCAATACGAGGGTCGCTAAGGTATCTCGCAATGCGTTATCGCTCGCAACAGCAGCGCACAGATAAAAACAAAAGCGAGGTATTCCAAGATGAGTGAATCCAACGTCAGTGCACCGACCAGCTTAGGCATCAAAGGCAAGCGCGTGGCTGTAATCGGCGCCGGTCCTGGCGGTATCGCTGCGGGTGTGGCTTTGCACCAGGCAGGTTTTTCGGTGAAGGTCTTCGAGCGACATCCCGAACTGCGACCTCTGGGTGGCGCAATTATTCTTAATGCCACCGGCATCGTCATCCTGCGCAGTTTGGGTGTACAGGTGGATGATATTTTTGCTGCTGGCCTTCCAGAGTTTCGCCGTTACGATGGACGAGTAAGGGTCAACTTTGACATTGATATGGACTTGTTGAAACAGGCCGGCGTAACCGGTTGGCAATCCGGAATGATGCGTTCCGAACTTTATGAGCGTCTGCTTGCGGCGGCCCCGGCAGACATGGTCGTACCCAACCACACCTTCAGCCATTACGAGGAACATGCCGAGGGCGTGACTGTTCACTTTGCAGAAGGACGGACTTACGACGCGGATCTTGTGATTGGCGCTGACGGTGTACAGTCAAAAGTGCGCGAGCAGTTGTGGGGAGCCTCAGAACTCAAGCACCTTGGCATCGCAGTCTGGCTGGGCTGGTGCGAACTTCAGGGGCCTGAGCGCAAAAAAATCGTCATCCAGCACAACCACGCCTATCAGATGGGCTACGCACCGCTTCGATACAAGGACAAGGACTGCTTTGAATGGTGGTTCGTCGAAAAATGCGAAGAGAACCAGGTTGAGCCGACAGATCCTGCTGCCTACGTACGTGAACGCATTAACGGATTTTCCTACCCTGTGCCGCAGATCCTTGAGGCCACGGATACCTCGCATAATCTGTTTCGCTGGGTAGTGAAGTATCGAGATCCACTCAAGCAATGGTCAAATGGGCGCGTGACAATCATGGGCGATGCCGCTCATCCGACGTCTCCTTACGCTGCGTACGGTGCCGGAATGGCGATTGAAGACGGTTATTTCCTTGCGAAGTATCTGCGAGGGCGCGACCTCAGCGACCCCAAGGCGCTGGAGATCGGGCTGCGACGGTATGACGACCAACGCGTTAACTACACCAATCAGACTACGGCGTTCGCTCGGTTCCTTGGGCGTCTTTATCACGGTGTGCCAGCCCCTTTGAATCGTCTGCGTGATCTTTTCCTTGATCACTCCAGCTTGCCAGAGAAGCTAATCAGCAAAGGCGTCACCAGCGAGGCGCAAGCGCTTTTGCGTGCGGTACTCAATCCTGTTGATTGAAAATGCTGAAGCAATTGCACCTTTCAACTCGCGCATAGGTAATTGCCGTGAACTGGCATACCCATGCGCGAGTTTTCCGAATGATGTTTACCTCGGGCTGCTGCTTCGAGCATGACTGGCAGCTATGGGTCGATTGTCGCCCTTTGGGATGGGCAACAATCGGCCAGAAGCGGACGTTGGTGGCCGGCATTTACCGGCCAAAAGCAATCACCCAGTCATTAAGGCAATTTAGACAAAATCAGCTTGGTCCGACTATTGGGCAGCAAATCTACAAGTATCCCCTAGCTTTGACTAAGCTCTTACCTGATGCGATTACATGGAGAGAATCTACTCGATCTTCCCAAGCGTGGAGAATTCGATGATCAAGCATTTGAGTCCTATATTTGTACTTGCCGCTACCATCTGTCTTGGTGGTGCGTCCTGTCACGACCAAAAAGAAGAGGATAATTTGCAAAACAAGCAAAGGATGGAGGGCAGCCCAGCTCGCACGGGAATGGGAATTATACCCCGACAACAAATTCAACCACGAACGAACAGAATGTAGTGTCGACGTATAGACTTGCGCATAGCGTGCGGTTGGCGCATACACTCGATAATGGTTCGCAGTATCAAGGCGCCTCTTTGCTCTGGTCTTTCAATGTCTGCGCAGCCTCGGCTTTCGCCGCGTTGGCTTGAATGATCCACTGATAGGCTATGTAGTACTTGTAGATATTGCTGACGTAGGTAACCGTCTCCGCACCGATCTTCTCGGCGGCCACGTACTCAACATTGTGAAACCAGACGTTTGGATCCAGTCCACGAAGGGCGGCTTCTTTGCGAAGTTTCGAGATCCTTGCCCGCACCTGCATTGTAAGAGGCGAATGCGAACAAGGCCTTGTCCAGGTTGGTCATGGGTCCTTGCCATAATACTGGTCGATCATCCAACGCATGTACTTGATCCCGGCGTTAATGTTTGGCTCGACTTCAGCAATGTTGCCGACCCCGAGTTCCTTGCCGGTGGCGGGCATGACTTGCATGACGCCAATGGCCCCCACCTTGCTCTTGGCTGCCTGATTCAGTTGGGATTCTTGGCATCCCTGGGCGACCATCAGCAACCAGTCCACGTCATATTTGTCCCCGTACCGCTGAAAGTACTGAACCAATGCGATAAATTTCTTGCGTTCGGACTCGGAGACAGACGCCTTTACATATTTTTCGCTTCTAAAGAAACGCGTCAGGATCATGTTCCCGATGGCGGTTCCCTGACCGTGACGTGCAATGAAATCATTGGTGAAGGCCTGCGATCGAGCATCCCGTCGAGATCGCCAGTCCACGGTTTCATTGCGCTATCGGTCGAGAGGGTCAGTTGCTCACGTTGCGGTGACTCCGGGGGTGCCATTGCTTCGGTTGCGGCATAGCGCGGGCCGGTGAAAAGAGTGAATGCGAGCGCCGCAACGGAGTTGAAGATGAGCGCTGAGCGTGCGAAGGAATGAACCGTAAGGCGTCTGACCCAATCGCGGATTCCCAGCAGGGTCGGTGCTTCACACGTTGTTTTCGTCTGACTTGTTCCAGCGGCTCCATCCCGGACTTCAACCGTGCCAGGATGGCCAAGACCCTGCATCCGCAAGCACACGGAAAAGCTTAGTTCAGACTTGCCTGTCAGTGTCCGGTTTTACGGAAATAGGTTTGATGGGATAAAGCCGATCATCGAATTGACTCAAGCGCGGGTACTCAATCGACTCATCCGCATCGATGTTCTCCAGGCGCTGGCGATAGCTGAGCAAAAAATCTTGTCGAGCCTCAGCACTGATGTACGGCACATGCCAACTGATAAAAGGCCTCAGCACCTCCAGCCCGACATATGCCAGAGTCCCTCGCAAGAGCGGGCGCAACATGTCTTCCAGCGAACCATGGATCGCGCCCTCACCGAACATATGTTCCCGCCCGCCCAGTGTCACGGATACCAGAGCTTTTTTGCCGCTCAGGCCTCCCTGGTCGTAGAACCGTTTACCGCCATAGCAGATGCCGGACACCAATACCCGATCTATCCAGCCTTTGAGAATGGCCGGTGTCGAGAACCAGTAAATCGGAAAATTGAGGATCAGCAGGTCTGCCCATAACAACTTATCAAGCTCCTGCTGTATATCAGCGGCGAGGGTTTGTTCTTTGCTGTTCCGTCGCTGTTCGAGCGCGTAAACCAGATACTCGGGATTCTCTCTGATGGAGAAATCCTCGGCACTGGCCACCGGGTTCCAGTCCATCTGGTAAAGGTCGGATACCCGTACCTGATGCCCTTGGGCCTGCAAGGTCTCAACGGCCTGGTCGCGCAGCGCAGCGGTAAAGGATTTTGGCTCGGGATGGGCATGCACGATTAAAACGTTCATGGTAATTCCTTGATATTCAGATGGCGTGATACGTGCCGCATCAAAACTGATCGGCATTTAGGATGTACAGGCTTTCGCTACCGGCCTTCACAGAAGCGCTCAACGAGTGAATCCGCGGCAGCAGGCGAGCGAAATAGAACCGCGCAGTGCCCAGTTTGCTCGCGTAGAAATCGTCCTGGGTTTCCTTGCCCAGGGCCGCCTTGGCCATCAGTGCCCACATGTAGGCGTAAGCGACGTAACCGAAAGTCTGCAGGTACTCGACCGACGCCGCGCCGATTTCATTCGGGTTGGATTTGGCCCGATCCAGCAGCCATGCAGTCAGTTCGTCGAGGGTGGTGACGGCGTCATTCAGCGGCTTGGTGAACTCCGCCAGATCAGCGCTGGCGGTGGCGGTGAAGTGACGAATCTCGTCGGCAAACAGGTTGTAGAACGCCCCGCCGCTGCCGACGATCTTGCGCCCCACCAGGTCCAGCGCCTGGATGCCGTTGGTGCCTTCGTAGATCTGGGTGATGCGCACGTCGCGCACCAGTTGTTCCTGGCCCCACTCACGAATGTAACCGTGACCGCCGAACACTTGCTGGCCGTGCACGGTGGTTTCCAGCCCCAGGTCGGTCAGGAACGCCTTGGCCACTGGCGTCAGCAAGGCCACCAGATCTTCCGCGCGTTTGCGGGTGGTGGCGTCTTCGCTGAACTTGGCGGTGTCCAGCTGCATGGCCACGTAAGTCGAGAAGGCACGACCGCCTTCGTTCGAGGCTTTCATGGTCAGCAGCATGCGACGCACGTCCGGGTGGACGATGATCGGGTCAGCCACTTTGTCCTTGTTCTGCGCGCCGGTCGGTGAACGGCTTTGCAGACGATCGCGAGCGTATTCAACAGCGTTCTGATACGAGCGCTCGCCGGTGGCCAGGCCCTGGATACCGACACCCAAACGCTCGTAGTTCATCATGGTGAACATCGCCGCCAGGCCTTTGTTCGGCTCGCTGACCAGGTAACCCACAGCTTCGTCGAAGTTCATCACGCAGGTCGCGGACGCCTGGATACCCATCTTGTGTTCGATCGAACCGCAGTTGGCCGGGTTACGCGCACCCAGGCTGCCATCGGCATTGACCATGAACTTCGGCACCAGGAACAGCGAAATCCCTTTCGGCCCCGCTGGCGCGTCCGGCAGTTTGGCCAGCACCAGGTGAATGATGTTTTCGGTCAGGTCGTGCTCGCCGCCGGTGATGAAGATCTTGGTGCCGCTGACCTTATAGGAACCGTCGGCCTGAGGTTCGGCCTTGGTGCGGATGATGCCCAGGTCGGTGCCGGCGTGCGGCTCGGTCAGGCACATGGAACCAGCCCAGACACCGGCGTACATATTCGGCAGGTAGGCAGCCTTCAGTTCTTCGCTGGCGTGGGCGTTGATCGACAGACAAGCGCCTGCGGTCAGCATCGGATACAGACCGAACGACAGGCTGGCCGAGTTGACCATCTCTTCGACTTGAGCCGAAACCGCCTTGGGCATGCCCATGCCGCCGTAGGCTGGATCGCCACCGACGCCGACCCAGCCGCCTTCAGCATAAGTCTGATAAGCCTGTGGGAAACCTGCCGGAGTCGTGACGGCACCGTCCGCCCAGTGGCAACCTTCTTCGTCAGCCGCGCGGCTCAAAGGCGCGATGCTTTTGCTGGTGACCTTGCCGGCTTCTTCGAGAATGGCTTCGACAGTTTCCGCATCAACGGTCTCAGCCATTGCAGGCAACTCGGCCCAGAGTTTGGCGACCTCAAAAACTTCATTGAGGACGAAGCGCATATCGCGCAGGGGTGCTTTGTAGTCAGCCATGATGAAATCGCTCGCTTGGAGATTGGACATTACACATTCAGGATTCGCCAGTATCGACAGAGAAGGCTGCGGCTTGACCTTGCGGGACAACCGTTTCTTTGCTGCGTCGTTCACCGTTCAGAAGGAAGTACGACAGCGCCGGAATCAGGATCAGCGCCCCGAGCATGTTCCACAGGAACATGAAGGTCAGCAGGATGCCCATGTCGGCTTGGAACTTGATGGGCGACCACGTCCAGCAGATGACCCCGGCCGCCAAGGTAATACCGACGAGCCCAACCACCCGCCCGGTAAATGCCACTGCATTACGGTAGGCCTCCGATAGCGACAAACCCTGGCGTTGGTACTGCAGCTGTACGCTGAGCAAGTACAAGGCGTAGTCGACGCCGATCCCCACGCCCAAGGCGATCACCGGCAGGGTCGCGACCTTCACGCCGATGCCCATGACCACCATCAAGGCTTCGCAAAGAATCGAGGTCAGCACCAGCGGCAATAGCGCCACCAGCGTGGCGCGCCAGCTGCGGAAGGTGATCAGGCAGAACAGCGTCACCGCCAGATAGACGTACAGCAGCATGGTGCGGTTGGCCTCGCGCACCACGATATTGGTCGCGGCTTCAATTCCGGCGTTGCCGGCGGCCAGCAGGAACTGGCGATCGTCACTGCTGTTTTCCTTGGCGAACTGGTCGGCAATCGCCACCACCGCGTCGAGGGTTTCGGCCTTGTGATCCTTGAGGTAAGCGATCACCGGCATCAGCGAACAATCGGTGTTGAACAGCTCCGGAGCATTGACCGAGGCCTGTTGTGCGGCGTAGTTCAGCACGTCCTGATTGCGCTGGATGTTGTTCAGCTTGGGGTTGCCTTCGTAGGTGCCCGCGGTAATCTGGCGCACGGCGTTGACCAGTGACACGGTGGTCTGCACGCCCGGATGCTGTTGCAGCTTCCAGGCCAGTCGGTCGGCCAGCACCAGGGTCTTGTAGTTCAGGCAGCCTTCCGGCGAGGTCTTGATCATCACCGCGAACTGATCACTGGACAGCGCGTAATGGCTGGTGATGTAGGCGTTGTCGCGGTTGTAGCGCGAGTCCGCGCGCAGCTCCGGGGCACCGCTGTCGAGGTCACCGATTTTCAGTTGCAGGCTGACCACGAATCCACCGACACCCAGCATCAGCGCCACCAGCACGGTCCCGGTGGCCCATTTTCGCGTGGTGAAACGGTCGAGCAAATCCCACAGTTTGCCGAAGCCTTTGTGGTGTTCGGCGCGGTTGTCGATTTTCAGCGC
The DNA here is from genome assembly GCF_028823535.1 of Pseudomonas serbica. GTDB lineage: Bacteria > Pseudomonadota > Gammaproteobacteria > Pseudomonadales > Pseudomonadaceae > Aquipseudomonas > Aquipseudomonas serbica. The sequence goes on from NZ_JAQIYM010000013.1 coordinate 102,089, forward strand.
ACGCTCGGCAGCCTTGCGCCCGACGCCGATGTAGGACAGCGCTACGGGCATCAGCAACAGCGAAGTGAAGATCAGCACCGCGACACCGATGCTGGCAGTGATCGCCAGGTCCTGGATCACCGGAATATCGATCAGCATCAGCACGGCGAAGCCTACGGCGTCGGCCAACAGTGCGGTGACGCCAGCGATAAACAAACGGCGGAAGGTGTAGCGCGCGGCGATCAATTTGTGCGTGCCACGAGCGATGTCCTGCATGATGCCGTTCATCTTCTGCGCCGCGTGGGACACACCGATGGCGAAAATCAGGAACGGCACCAGCACCGAGTACGGATCGATGGCATAACCCAGCCAGGCAACAATACCCAGTTGCCAGACCACCGCGATCAACGAGCAGCCGACCACCAACAGGGTGCTGCGCACGCAACGGGTGTAGGCGTAGATGATCAGCAACGAGGTGATGACCGCGAGGCCGAAGAACATCATCACCTGAATCAAGCCATCGATCAGGTCGCCCATCAACTTGGCGAAACCGATCACCCGGACCTTGTACTGACCCGTACCCTCCTCCCCGGCCTTGTGTACGGCGCCGTTGGCGAACTCGAATTTGTCACGCAAGCGCTCTTCGAGCAGGCGGGAAAACTGGTGGTAATTGATGCTCTGGCCGGTGGCCGAGGTTTTGTCCAGCAGCGGCACGATCAGCATGCTCGACTTGAAATCACTGGCCACCAGGCTGCCGACGATGCCGGCACGGCTGATGTTCTGCCGCAGTTGTTCGATGTCCGATGGCGAGCCCTTATAGCTGTCCGGCATCACCGCGCCGCCTTGGAAGCCTTGCTCGGTGACTTCGGTCCAGCGCACGGCCGAACTCCACAGCGATTTCATCCAGGCGCGATCGACGCCCTGCATGAGGAACAGTTCGTCATTGACCTGCTTGAGAACCGTCAGGTAGTCCGGATCGAAAATATCGCCCTGGGTGTTCTCCACCACCACGCGCACCGTGTTGCCCAAACCTCGCAGCGACTGGCGGTTCTCCAGGTAGTTCTGAATGTAGGGCTGGCTCTGCGGAATCATTTTTTCGAAGCTGGGGCGCAGCTCCAGGCGCGTCACCGCCATGAAGCCCAGCACCACGGTGGCCAACGCCATGAGCAGCATGAACAGCGGGCGATGGTTGAATACCAGTCGTTCCAGCAGATTGCCGGAGTGCCGGTCAAAGTCCGGCAGTTCGCGGATCACCGGCATGGTGTCTTGCTTCAAATTGCCCATGTCTGGGTACTCACTCTGATTCTTATAATTATTCGACGGACAGCGTACGCACACCGCGGCCGCCGACCAGCACCAGCGCACCATTGCCGGCCAATGCTGCACCGGCGACCGGCGTTTGCCCGGCCTGCGGCATCAATTGCAGCGCGGCATTGCCGCCTCGGCTCATGAGCATGTGCCCGGCCTGGGTGAACAGGCGGAAATGGCCATCGGCATCCAGCGTGGCAGCGGTGACGCTGACCTGTAGGCCGCTATCGAGCCGGGCCCAGCTCAGTCCGCCATCGGTGCTGCGAAACACATGCCCGCGCAGGCCATAGGTGAGTACTTCGCCAGGTTGGCCCACTACACCGAAAAAACTGCCTTGATAGGGTGTCGGCACGGCCGCGAAACGTTGGGCGTTGTCATCCCATTTGAGCAACAGGCCTTGCTCGCCGGCGATGTAGAGCGCATCGCCCGTGGAGGTGATGGCGTTGAGGTGAAACCCTTGCGGGTTGTCGGTGCGATCCTGGAACGGGACCCAGTGCTGGCCGCCATCCTCGGTACGCAAAATCAGGTTGAAAACCCCGACCGCATAACCGAGTTTGTCGTTGGCAAACCAGACGTCGAGAAACGGTTTGTCGGCGCCCTCCTCAATCCAACGTTGACCGTCGGCAGCCAACACGGCCCATTGTTCGTTGTCCGGTTCAGCCTCCGCCAGCGCGGTGTAATGCTTGAACATCAACTCGCCGATCTGGCGACCATCGAGTTGCCGGGTCCAGGAGGCGCCGGTATCGCTGCTGTGCACCACCACGCCATCGTTGCCCACCGCCCAGCCTTGGGTGGCGGTCGGAAAACTCACCGCCGTGAGATCCGAGCTGACCGGTACGGCGGCCTGCTGCCAGTGCTGTCCGGCGTCATCGGAATAAAGAATGTGGCCGCGCTGCCCTACTGTGACCAGACGATGCCCCGCCTGGGCAACACCCAGCAAGGGGCTGCTCGCTGCCAGTGCACTCGTCTGGGCCGGCAGATCCAGCACGTCCACGTAGATCGATGCCTGCGCGCCGCCCTGCAGCAACCCCAGCAGCATTCCCAGCACCAGTGGCGCGATCTTCTTGTTACAGGAGCCCATGTTGCGCCCTCTTGGCAAAAAGGCGCCGGGAGGTACGTGCATACGACCCGGCGCAAAAACTGCTCGATTGACAATCGGCAGTAGCGACGAAGGTGTTAACGGATACCGGCACCTGCCAGCGATTCCGGTGCCCATTGGGTCTTGCTCAGTGCCTCGCTGTACTTGATACCGCCGTATGGGCCTGGGAAGCCGACGGCGCTGTAGGTGCCGCCGACCAGGTCGTAAATCAGATAAGGCGAGGCATCCGGCACCTGTTGGTCGTAGCTTTGGCTGAGGAAGCTGTAGACGCCGCGGTACAGCTGGCCGTTGGCATCGTATTGGTCGGATGCCAGAGCGACCCAAGTGTCTTCATCCAGATAGAAGCGGCGCTTGGCGTAAATGTGCCGTGCCCCCGGTTTGAGCGTCGCCTCGACCACCCACACCCGATGTTTTTCCCAACGAACGAACTCGGGGGCCAAATGGTTGGGGGTCATTACCGGTTTCAAATCGCTCTGGTACGTCACACGGTAAGTGTTGTACGGAACGATCACTTCCTGTTTGCCCACCAGTTTCCAGTCAAAGCGATCCAGCGCACCGTTGAATACAAAGGAGTCGTCCCACGTTGAGGCCCCGGCGCTGCCCGGGTTCGGCGTGTCGTAGGCCAGGCTCGGTGCCAGTTTCACGCGGCGTTGCCCCGGCAGGTATTGCCAGCCACGGCGCGGTTGCACCAGCGGGTTGACCGAGTCGCGCAGCATCACAGCCTCACCGGCACGACGGGCCGGGCCGGTGAAGGTCAATTTGGTCTGGTAATAAGTGTCCGCGGCCGCCAGCTGTTTGGACAGGTCGTCATAGGCAGCGTAGTTGATCTGCGCGATACCGGTCGTGGCCAGACTGGCAACACCCGCGGAGTCGACGTTCCAGTTGTCATACTTAACTTGAAGATTGACGCCCTGGTAGCGCAGCAAGTGGTTCCAGATGGCTTCAGCGCCTGTCTTCGGGATCGGAAATGGAATGCCTGGCAGTGCATTTTCGATGGAGTTGCCGCCTTCGGTGGAGCGCGCCGCAGTGGCATTTTTTACTGTGTTGTCCAGCACGCCTTTAGGCAACGCGGCCGTGCGGTGGGTCGGGAACACCTCGACACGGAAGCTCGGATAACGCTTGACCAGTTCGGCGGTCACTGCGGTCAACTGGCCCTTGTATTGATCCACGTTCTTGCCATCGATCACCACCACTGGCTTTTCAGAAGCGAACGGATCGGGACGCGATTTGTCGCCCGTCTTGAAGCTGGCCGGCGGGGTAGTCAAGCCACCCTGATAGGCAGGAATGGAACCGTCGGCATTACCGGCTTTTTCAGCGCCGACCTGGGTCAACTGAGCACCCAGTTTCGCCGCTTCCGAGGCATCGACAGCAGCGTGGGTTGGCCCGGCGAGGGCCATGGCCAGGGAAGCGGCCATCAGGGTATAGGCGAATTTCATCTTGGTGTTCTCCTGCTTTCGCGAGGCTGGGTGAATCAGAAGGTGGTTTTCAGGGTCAGGTAAAGCGCACCCCGATCCTCGGTGGCACCGGAGCCGGAGGCCGAAGCCAGACCGCCCGCGTAGCAGGTGTAGCGCTGTGTACCGTCAAGGGCGTTAGGGGTCGAACCATCGTTTGCGCCGTCGTCGCAGTCAGTGGTTTTGCCGAAGGCGTCGACGTACTTGAGGTCGACGTAATACTTGTTGTAGATCGCAGCGCTCACCCCGACGGCGTAGTTGCCGGCATCTTCCGCGCCGCCCGCTACCACAGGTGAAACACCGTCGATACCGACGTTGACCGACATCGGAGCGCTCAGGTCCACACCGGGGAACACCTGGTACCAGGTCGGTGTGAAGTTGACGGCAATACCCCAGTTATCACGGGTGGGTTGGTCGATACCGCGATAGGTGTCTTCGCCCTTGTAGAGCGCCTTGTTTTTGCTATCGAGGCTCAGCAGGTTGCTGTAGTACAGCTCGCCCAACAGCGTGGCGGAATCGAACAGCGGCGTGTCAGCGATTGCCACCAGGCCATTGATGGTCCAGTGCAGCGTGTCGCCCGTGGCGGCCAGGCTGTCGCCGTTCCGCGGCACATCGGTGATGACGCCGGTACCCGCGCTACGTGCCGGGAGCAAGCCAAGACCCGCTTGCAAGCCGCCAGGCCCCGGAGCACTGATGATCGCCGGAATACTGGCCAGCGGCATGTTGTGGCGAATGTTCAAATCACTGCCAACGCTGACCCCGCCCACTTCCTTGGACAGGCTCAGACCGTAGATATCGATGTCATCGCCATAGGCGAATTCATAGGTGGCGGTGCTGATCGAGTTACGCAGCCCCGCTACACCGCCCACGCTGGTCAGGCCCCGAGTATCGAGGACCGCTTGCGGGAGAATGTCCGAGGTCTTGCGGTAGTACGCACTCAGCGTCCCGTCCAGCCACTCGGGCGACCATTTGAGCATCAGGCCCCAGTCACCGCGATTGTCCGGCGTGTAGTCATGTCCGCGCCGAACGGTGGTCAGGGTGCCATTCGGCCCCGCCAGGCCCGCGCCGCCGGTATGCCCCAGCAGGAACGACTGCGCACCGAAGCCGACCACGTCGGAACCGCTGTAGAACGTACCTGCCTCAGGCAGGCGAGCACCTTCCCAATCAAGGAAATACTGGGCGCCGAAGGTCAGTTCTGGAGTGAGGGTGAAGGTGCTGGAAATCTGGTTGCGCGGAACGAACAGTTCCTTGGCTTCGGTACCGGGTGATGCTGCTGCCTTGGCCAGGTCGAGGGACGCCTGGCCATAGCTCAGCGAGTGCACCGGATTGAGTACCGTCTCGCCCCAGAACACGTTGTGCTGGCCGGCCTTGATACTGAGCTGGGAATCGTCGCCCACCTGGGTGTTGTAGAACACGAAGGCATCGAGGACTTCGCCGGACGGCCCGCTGTAGTAGCGCTGGGCATAGTTGCTCAGGTGCGGGCTGCCGAAAATGGCCGGTGCCGCCGGACGCCCGCCAAAACCGGAAATCGACGAGTATTCATCGTTGCCGTTCACGAACGGGTTGGAGTTCGAACCGGTATTGTCATAAGCCTTGTCGTACCAACTGGCGGTGCTGACACGAAAGCCGGTTTTGTTTTGGTAGATCACATCCAGTTCGGTCAGCAGGTCGACACGGTTGGTGATGTTGGTGCCGCCCTTGCGGAAGTTGTAATCACCGTCGTTGCTGTTGGGCGTCCCCAGAATGCGCCTGTCGGCACTCTCCGTACGCACGCCATAGTTGTACTTGACAGTGTTGTCGAAACGAATGGACCAGTCCTCGCTGCCCATATCCAACTCGACAGCGTGGGCGGCCGGCAGACTCGAGGCCAGGATAGCGGTGGCGAGCAGTTGGCGCCGCGCGCAGAGATTGCGACTCTTCATCGGGTGATACACCTTTATTGTTTTTGTTGTGGCTTGCCGTCAGACCTGGCGGCTAACGACGGGTAAATGGGGGTTCAGGCTTCGGATGGATAAGCGCTAGTCCCGGAACCTACTCTAAGAGCAGCGTTGTGATCGGGATTGACTTATCGGGGCATCGGTTTGACATTTCGGGACGTCCGACAGACAGTCCCGAAAAACTCAGATGTAGGTGCCGCCACCGGCGTTGATGATCGAACCGACCAGGTAACACTCGTCCGACGCCAGGTGGGACACCAGCGCCGCGTACTCCTCGCCCTTGCCCAAACGCCCCAGCGGCATGACCTGCTTGAACACACTGAGTTCCTCAGGCGATTGCTGTTCCAGGTAGCGCTCGAAGGCTGGCGTCTGGACGCCACCCGGACAGATCGCATTGACCTGCACATTGGCGCCGGCGACCTCGTAGGCCACCGCACGGGTGAAGGCGATAACCGCACCTTTGGCTGCCGAGTAATGCGGGCTATGCGCGCCCATGGCGGAAATGCCAGCAATGCTGGCGATGTTGATGATCTTGCCGTAGCCCCGGGGCTCCATGCGCTGCAAGGCGGCGCGGGTGCAATAGAAAACGCCGTCGACGTTTACCGTCCAGAAGCGCTTCCATTCTGCATCGTCCATGTTGCGAGTGATCTCCAGCGACTGACGGGGCAGCGGTTGGGTCACCAGCGCGTAATGGCGCTTGCGTCGCTCGTCATCATGGGGTTTGTCCGGCACCAACGCAGCATTGTTGACGAGGATGTGCAGCGTGCCGAATCGCGCATCGATCCGGTCGAACATGGCGTTCACTTCAGCGCTCGACGAGACATCACAACGCAGCGCCAGGCATTGCGCGCCCAGCTCTTCGATCATGCCGCGCGTGGTTTCAAGCGCCGCCTCGTTGATGTCGCAAATGACCACATTGGCCCCTTCGCTGGCCATACGCAGGGCTATCGCCTGGCCCAACCCACCTGCGCCACCGGTAATCAAGGCAACTCGACCATTCATTTTCATGAGGCAACACTCCGTCTTATGGAAGACGCAGTGTCGCCCAGCCTTGGGGCTTGAGCCTTGACCTGGCGGGACATCGACCGTTCAGGTGGATGAATCGTTGCCAGCCTGCTTGCTGCGGTTGCGCCATGCCCGTGGCGAACAACCGAATTCAGTGCAAAACCAGCGCGTAAACGACGTCGGAACCGCGTAACCGATCATCATGCCGACACGCTGCAGGGAATAATTTTTGTTTGCCATGTAATGCAAGGCGAGTTCGCGACGCACAGTGTTCAGAAGCTCGGAAAATGTGCGGCCGGCTTCATCGAGTTCTCGTTGCAGGGTTCGCACGCTGACGCCTTTGGCATAGGCAACCTGATTGATGGTGGCGCGCCCGACCGGCATCAGCAAATAGATTGCCTTGCGCACATCGAAAATCACCGAGTGCTCGCTGGCGTCTGCGATCGAGTCCATGAACTGGCGAGCGTAAACAGCCATCGCCGGGTCGGCCTGGGGATTGAGTTGATCAATATCCTCCGCGTCGCAAACGATGCCATCGAACTCGGCGTCGAACACCACCCGGCAACGAAAGAATCGCGTGTGCTCCTGCTGGCTTGCCGGGGCCTCATGGCTGAAATGAATGCTATGCGGATGCCATTGACTGCCCATCAGCGATTTGCAGGTGCGATGAAGGATGCCGATCGCCAGTTCGGCCGCCTGGCGCTTGGGTACGCCCGCTTCGGCCATGATTTCATCGCGGATCAGCACCGTGTTTCCCACCGTTTCCAGGTTCATGGCCAGGGTCCGGTTGAGCAGGTGTCGATACTCGATACTGGTGAGCAGCATGTCGCGCAGTGTGCGCTGATGGCTGAAGAGCAAGCTGATGGCGCCGAGATCGGAGAGTCGTCGAGCCTCAGCCATGCGCAGGCCAAAGGTCGGGCAGGATGAGCGAGCGGCAGAGGACTCCAGCAGCTTGAGTGCCGCCTCCAGCGGCAGCATGCATTCCGGGTCATTCAACATGACGGCAGTCAGGCCGACGCCACGCAGCATCTCGCCCGGATTCAGGCCGAGGCTCTGGGCAACCTCCGTGTAGTTCTTGAGAGTTGCAGCCCGTACAAACGCGTCCATCGCACCTCCTCCCGTGATATCGACTGCCTTCTTCGATAAAGCCTGCAATCGATTATATGGGCACCGATTGAACACTGGTATTGGCACGTAATGAAAGGTTTTTGGCACGTGATGAGAGGTTTACATCCGCCGGCTGCCCCAAAGTACAAGCTATGCACCACCAACAACGACACCCTCAAAGCATAAAAACAACAACCGATTGGAGACATGCATGAACTTTCTAGACGGATCCCTGCACCCCGAAAATCAACAGAAGCTCGTCATTACCGTTGCTCCCTACGCGCCTGAGTGGATGCCTTCGGACTTCCCGGAAGACATCCCCGTCACCATGGCCGAGCAGGTGCAGATGGCGGTCGACTGCTACAACGCCGGCGCCACTGTGCTTCACCTGCATGTACGCGAGCTGGATGGCAAGGGCTCCAAGAGACTGTCCAAGTTCAACGAACTGATCGCCGGTGTACGCGAGGCGGTACCGGACATGATCATTCAGGTCGGCGGTTCGATTTCCTTCGCTCCGGAAGATGACAGCGATGTCGCCAAATGGCTATCCGATGACACACGTCACATGCTTGCCGAACTATCACCAAAGCCGGATCAGGTGACGATTGCCATCAACAGCAACCAGATGAACATCGTCGAGCAGATGTGCGAAGCCGATCTTGCCGGCACCAGCATTGCCACGCCCGAAATCTATCGCGCCTACCGCGAGATGACGATTCCGGCCGGCCCTGAATGGGTCGAAGAGCACATCAAGCGACTCTCGGCCAATGGCATTCAAACGCAATTTCAACTCGGTAACATCCCTTCGTTCGAAACGGTCGAGCGCATGATGCGTCGCGGCGTCTGCAACGTGCCGTTGGTCCTGACCTGGGTGGCGATTGGTGGCGGCTCGGACGCGCCCAACCTCTACAACCTGGCGAACTTTGTGCGTGCCTGTCCGGATGGATCGGTGCTGACACTGGAAACCGCCATGCTCAACGTCTTGCCGCTGAACGTAATGGCGATTGCCATGGGCATGCATGTGCGTTGCGGCACCGAGGACAACCTTTGGACTCAGGGCCGTGATCGCAAGATGAGCAATGTCGAGCAGATCGAGCAACTGGTGCGCATCTCCCGGGAAATGGGTCGCGAAGTTGCCAATGGCAAAGAGGCTCGCGAGATCTACAAAATCGGCACGTTCTACAAGGACGCCGATGAGACGCTGGCCGAGAACGGCTTCGCGCCTAACCGCAAATCCGGTCAGAAAGGCTTTACCCAATTCGGCTGAGTCGAACCTTGCGGGGCTCACGCTAGCCGTCTCTGCGTGCGTCCCGCGAGTCCCGCTACACATCATTTCAAGAGCTGCGAATGAACGCGGCCGTAACAAGAGGAAAGACTCCGTGACTTTGCATGCTCCAATGGAAGTACGCAGTGACACCTGGCAACGTGTCGCACGACCCTACGCCTGGGTGGTCTTCGCCCTGACCTTCGGCCTGTTGCTGTCAGACTTCATGTCCCGACAGGTACTGACGGTGGTTTTCCCGCAGCTGAAAGCTGAGTGGGGTCTCTCCGATTCCGAACTCGGCGCCCTCTCCGGCGTCGTCGCCATCGCCGTCGGCGTGCTGGCCTTCCCACTGTCCGTCGTCGCTGATCGCCTCGGTCGCATCCGCAGCCTGATCCTCATGGCCGCGATCTGGAGCTTTGCCACCCTGATGTGTGGTTTTGCCTCCGACTATCAAGAAATGTTCGTGGCGCGCTTCTTCATCGGCGTCGGCGAAGCGGCCTACGGCAGCGTCGGCCTTGCCGTGGTTCTGAGCATTTTTCCGCCGCAGCAAAGGTCCACAATCACCGGCGCGTTCCTGGCCGGGAGCATGGTCGGTTCTGTGCTTGGCATTGGCCTCGGTGGCGTCCTGGCGACCCATTTCGGCTGGCGCGCGTCCTTCGTTGGCATGGCAATTTATGGTATCGGCCTGACGGCGGTGTATGCGCTGGTCGTCAGGCCTGGCCGCCTTGAATCGCCGCGCCCGGCTGCCGGCTCGGATCAGCGTCAGGTTCTTCCCCCGCTCAGGAGCCTGTTCTCGACGTCTTCAGTGCTGAGTGTCTACATCGGCAGCGGCCTGCAATTGTTCGCCATCGCCGCCCTGTTGACCTGGCTGCCCAGCTACTTGAATCGCTTCTACGACATGCCGCTGACGAACGCCGGTGCGGTCGCGGCTATTTTTATGCTGTGCACGGCGGTCGGCATGCCTCTGTGTGGCGCCATCGCTGACCGCTTGTGCCACGGTTCGCCGACGCGAAAAATCAGATTGACCATGGGCTACTGCTTGCTCTGCAGTGCGCTGTTGACCGTAGCCTTTCAACTGCCGGTGGGCATGGCACAACTGGTCATGATCGGCCTGGCCATGTTTGTTGGCGGTGGCATTGTCGGCCCGTCCGGCACCATGGTCGCCGACCTGACGCCGCCGGCCTTGCACAGCACCGCGATGGCCACGCTGGCCATTGCCAACAACCTGCTGGGCATGGCCCCGGGCCCCTTCGTCACCGGTTTGCTCGCCGATCGCATCGGCCTGGCCTCAGCGCTGCAACTGCTGCCATTGGCCGGCGTTGCCGCCGCGCTGGTCCTGATGGTGGGGGTGCGCAACTACCAACAGGATCTTCAACGCGTCTGTGCTCAGCCCTGTTCCTGAGGCATGCGCAATGACACGTAGCGCCCATCGTCGAAGCATCCTCACCCTCTGCGAGACCTCGTCATGAACAACACCCTGGAACTGCCGGTCTCTGTCGATCCAGGTATCGGCAAGCGCACGCGTGTGCAGGCCGACGGTCGCTATATCGCTTTGTTCAATGTCGATGGCCGGATTTACGCCATCGACGACAGCTGCCCGCACAACGGCGCCTCATTGTTGTTCGGCCACGTCGATGGTTGCTGGGTGCAGTGCCCTGCCCATGGCCTGCGTTTCGACCTGGTCACCGGCTGCATGCGCGGTGGCGGGTTGAACGTACGCACCTATCCCGTCGAGGTCGCCAAGGACTGCATTCGAATCACCCTTCCCCTTCAATCACCCGCCACCAATAACTTCAATAGCAGGTTGATCATGACCCAATCATTCACCACCGCCCGTCATTGGCAACAGAGTTACGACGCCCGCGTACCGGCGGATATCAACCCCGACACCTGGCCTTCGGTCGTCGCGATGGCCGAAGATGCCATGCAGCGTCACGCCAGCCACACGGCATTCCACTGCTTCGACCGTTCTCTCAGTTATGCGGATGTCGACGCGCAGTCAGGCGCGTTTGCCGCCTACCTGCAACACCTTGGCGTGCAACGCGGGGATCGAATTGCGGTGATGCTGCCCAATATCCCGGCGTTTCCCGTCGCCATGTTCGGCGTCCTCCGGGCCGGTGCAGCCCAGGTCAACGTCAACCCGACGTACACCCCCCAAGAACTCTTGCACCAGCTCAACGATGCCGGGGTCCAGATCATTGTCATCATCGCCAGTGCCCTCCCTGCTCTGGAAGCGATCCTGGTCAGCACGACCATCAAGAAAGTCATCGTGGTGCAGCCGCGCGACACCCTGGACGGGCACGTCGAAAACGGCGATTTCGACATCCCGTCATCGTCGGCATTTCCGATGACGCGTTTCACCGCCGCCCTGCACGAGGGCGGCAAGCTGCAGTTGACACCGGTCGAGCTAACGGGTGATGACTTGCTTTTTCTGCAGTACACCGGCGGGACCACCGGCCCCTCGAAAGGTGCGGCGCTGTCCCACCGCAACCTCATCGCCAACATCATGCAGGCGCGGGCATTTCTTCCCGACATGTTCGACCCCGACGGTGACAACGTAGTGGTCACGGCGCTGCCGCTGTTCCACGTGTTTGCCCTGACGATCAATCTGCTGATCGGCTTTTCTGCCGGAGCCGAGAACTGGCTGGTACCCGATGCGCGCAATAGCGATGACCTGGTCGGTACGCTGATCAAGGCCCGCCCGACGCTGCTGACCGGGGTTAATACCCTGTACGGCGCGCTGGTACGCCATCCACGCATCGGCGAAGTGGATTTTTCGCGCCTGCGTCTGGCCATCGGCGGGGGCGCCGCGGTATTGCCGGCCACCTCGACTCTGTGGAAAAACATCACTGGTCAGGAAATCCTCGAAGGTTACGGCCTCTCCGAGACGTCGGCAATTCTGTGCCTGAATGTCATGGGACGCAGCCAGTTTTCGGCAGCTGTTGGGCTACCGTTGCCTTCGACTGATATTGTGCTGCTCAAGGACGATGATCAACCCGCCGCGCCAGGCGAGGCCGGAGAGATTTGCGCCAAGGGGCCGCAGATCATGTCCGGTTACTGGCAAAAGCCCACGGCCAATGCCCACGCGTTCACCGCCGAGGGTTACTTCCGCACCGGCGACATCGGCATCTTTACCGCCAATGGACTGCTCAAGATCGTCGATCGCAAAAAGGATTTGATCATTGTCTCGGGTTTCAACGTTTACCCCAACGAGGTCGAGGTGGTTGTCGCCAGTTGCACAGGCGTCAGCGAATGCGCCGTGATCGGCATGCCGGATGAACGCAGCGGGGAATCCGTGTGCCTCTACGTCGTCAAGGCCGCCAATGCCACGCTTGATGAAACCATGCTGATCGAACACTGCCGTGCGCACCTGGCGGCCTACAAAGTACCTCGCCAGGTGCGGTTCCTGTCGGCGCTGCCCAAGTCCACGGTGGGCAAGATATTACGAAAGGACTTGCGCGTACTTGCGATTGCGGGCAGTTCCTCTGAACTAACGGCGGTCAGTTGAACGACGTTACGTCAGGGCATTAACCCTCTTCCCAACCCAGCGACCCGAATGGCGAATGAAGGCCTTGTCCCGTTTTCATTCGCCATTCTCTTAGGCACATAAGCGACGGCATTTGGCACCAAATGAAAGGTGGCTGGCACCAAATGAGAAGTGCTCAAACCACCATCGCTCTAGAGTGAATCAACTGCCACACCGATGCCACATCCCCATGGTTCCGCCTGCGAGGACTTCACTTCATGAGCTCAATTGCTCTCGTCAATATTCACTCTCGCGTCCTCGAACTGGCACCGGGATTTTTCGTCAGCGTGATCGTTGCCACCGCGGCGGCCTTCCTTTCCGAGCACTATGGTGCGCCGGTTATGTTGTTCGCGTTGCTGCTCGGTATTGCGCTGAATTTTCTCGCCGGCGAAGGCAAGTGCAAGGCCGGTATCGAGTTCACCGCGCGCACTGTCCTGCGCCTGGGTGTAGCCCTGTTGGGGATGCGCATCACCCTGGATCAGATTGCGACCCTGGGCTGGAGGCCTGTGGCCTTGGTGGTGATTGTTGTGGTGGTGACCATTGCCTTTTCTGTTCTGGCGGCCAAGCTTTTGGGCTTCAATCGCCTCTTCGGCATGCTCACCGGCGGTGCCACGGCAATCTGCGGCGCCTCGGCGGCACTGGCCCTGGCTGCCGCGCTGCCCAATCACCCGCAGAAGGAACGCGCCACGCTGTTTACCGTGATCGGCGTGTCGGCGCTGTCCACGCTAGCGATGATTCTCTACCCGATGATCGCCGAGTGGTTTGCCTTGTCGCCGCAGGTGGCCGGGGTGTTCCTCGGTGCGACCATCCATGACGTGGCGCAAGTCGTCGGCGCCGGTTACAGCATGTCTACCGAGACCGGTGACACCGCCACCGTGGTCAAGCTGATGCGGGTGGCGATGCTGCTGCCGGTGATTCTTTGCGCAACGCTGATCACTCGTGCTCAGGGTGCGGACCCAACGGGAAAGCGCCCTCCGCTGCTGCCCATGTTCGCTGTCGGCTTCCTGGTCCTGGCGTGTATCAACAGCACCGGTTGGATAGCACCGGCGGTGCAGGGATTCGTCAATGAGTTGTCGCGTTGGTGCCTGGTGATTTCCATCAGTGCCCTGGGGATGAAAACCCAACTGAAGGAACTCGCCTCAATCGGCATCAAACCGATCCTGTTGATGGTCGGCGAAACCGTGTTTCTCGTGGGTTTGGTTCTTCTATTGCTGCACTGGGGGCTGTAAAGCGCGGGTTTGCGAAGGCCGCCCCGGCCTTCGCATCAGAGCAAGAGGTGACGTGATGATTTCAAAAGGTGCCTGCGACCGGCCCCTCGTCGGCCAGTTTTTTGGCTTCCTCAATGAGGATCGGGGCGCCGAGCGCCATGCTGTGGATGCCCAGAATCGAGGTGAGCTGCAGCACCGCCAGGATTTCCTCGACGGTGACGCCCAGTTCCAGCGCCTTGCGAATGTGCCGACGCACACCGGGCGCATACAGATGAGTGCAGGAAGCATCGACGGCGATGGCGATCAGTTCGAAGGTCTTGGGGTCCAGAATCCCCTTGCGTATCGGGTGCGTGGCCATGCCGAAAAACTTTTCCACCCATTGCGCGTCCAGCTCGGCCAGCGGGTCCCAGGCGGGATTCCAGCTGCCGGCGTCACGCATGGCATCGCAGGTTGGGGTGCCAGGGTTGGTCTGTTCTTCATTCATTTGCAGTTCCTCAAGGTTGAGTGGTTGCTTTCAACTCTAACGCTGCCGGTGCCCTCTGGCTTGACTCCAGGGGGCAGCGGCGTGACATCTCGGGACACGTGCAACGTATGGGTAATCGCTCAATGAAAGGTCTTGTTCGCAGTGCCAGCCTCACCAACTACGCGGAAATTGCCCGCTCGTTGAACGTCGATCCCATGCAGCAGTTGCGTCTTGTCGGACTTGACCCACGCTGCTTGCTGCAACCGGACCTGAAAATTTCCATCGAAGCCGTAGCACAGTTGCTCGACAGCTCGGCGCGAGAGGCGGGCGTGGAAGATTTTGGCCTGCGCATGGCGGAAAGTCGCAAACCCTCCAACCTCGGCCCCCTGGCGTTGTTATGGCGCGAACCAACCCTGCGCTCAGCCTTGAAGGCGCTCCAGCAATTCCTCCATCTGCACAATCAGGGGCTGGTGCTGGACATCGAGGAAAGCGGCGGTGTGGCGGTGCTACGGCTGGAACTGGTGTCGGTCAACCACTTGTTTGTACGCCAATCAGTAGAGCTGGCGGTAGCGGTGACCCACCGAATGCTCAAGACTTTGCTCGGCAACCATTGGCATCCATCCGCGATCTGTTTCCGTCACTGCAACGCGCTGGAAGATAGCCGGCATCAGCGTTTGTTCGGTACAACGGTACAGTTCAACTGCTTGATGGACGGCATCGTCTGCCGCACCAGCGATCTCGACCGCGCCCTGCCCAGTGCCGATCCGGAAATGGCCCGCTACGTACAACAGTACCTGAACAGCATTCGCGAAGATTCCCGAACAGCATTGCTGGAGCAGGTGCATCAAATGATCTGGATGCTGCTGCCGACTGGGCGCTGCTCGGTGGAACAGGTCGCCGCGCACTTGGGACGCGACAGACGGACGTTGCATCGACAGCTGACGCGAGAGGGTGAGACGTTTTCCTCGCTGCTGGATCAAGTCCGCAAGGAACTTGCATCACGTTACCTGGCAAACCCTCACCATCCTTTGAGCGAAATTGCCGGCGTTCTCGGTTTTTCCGAACTGAGCGCCTTCTCCCGATGGTTCAGCCGGCTGTTCGACTGCAGTCCATCATCCTGGAGAACCCAGCCCTCCCCGATCCCCCCAAGAAAGTCGTCTCTTGGGTTATTCAGTTAGAGGCTGTCGCAACGAACAGCCCATATAAAGCACCAGCTAGCGTGCGCCAGAAAGCAATGGCTTCAGAATTCACAAGACCAATCGGCCGCTGCTCGAAACTAGCCAATTGCGACAGGCAGCAGTCGGCCAAAAAAAGGCTTTCCTGAAGGTCAGCTTTGGATCGGTTTCAGCCGGTCGTGACAGGCAGAAATCGGCCAATAGCGGACGTTTGGGTCTGAGTCTCGATTGGCTCAGACTCCGGAGTTGAACCTGCTGCGCTAAGCGAAAAAGGCGCCAAATGGCGCCTTAACGTTATTAGGCGATTTTGATCACAACCTTTCCAAATGCTCCCCTCGCGAGATGCTCGTAAGCTTCTCGTGCTTTCTCGAACGGATATACCTGATCAATAACGGGACGGATCTTGTGTTCGTTGAGGAACGCGTTCATCCGATCAAATGATGAGCGCGGCGCCACGGCGATACCGCGAATGGTCGTCTGGCGGAATATGAGTGGTATCAGATTGAGTTCAACGGTTTGCCCTGTCAAAAAGCCGATCTGCGCAATACGCCCCGATGCCTTGGTTGGTGCGACCGATTGATTGATGCCGCTAGTCGCATGATGGCGTCCGTGATGCCTTGAGCATTCGTGTCCAGTGTTTCCATGGCCGCAATTGCGTTAGCGGCGGTACTCCCCACTCCATTCTCAGAGAGCCACTTAGTCACCTCTTCAATGGCCGCACAAATGGCGTGCAGTCGCAGCGTGAGAGCGTCGGCTGTGGCTCGTACTGGCGCGGCTGCCGACGCAGAAGATGAGTCAGATTGACGAGTTGCTGCCGCTTAAGTGGCAACCAGCGTAATCAGGCGAGGTGGGTTCGCCAGCCGCTTACGGGTGCCCGGAAGGTTACCCATTAGCTTTACCGCTGACCACTCAACAGTAAGAGCAGTTGTCATATCGCCGATTAATTCCGGTTTTTTGGTGAATATCAGTGCAAGTTTAACCCAGAGACAGCTATTTTACGGCCTGACTTTTTTCATGATTTCTTCTATCATTTTAAGCGTGTCCGAGCCACGCCCCTCGATAAGCTCAACATAAAAATTGCTGTAAGCATCCGAAAGCTCCCGATATTTCCGAAGGTTTGATTCATCCATGATGCGATGGCCTGGTATATCCCTTGCTTCAACTTGGGTATTGATCTCACCACGCTCAGCTGCGGATATCAAATGCTCCATTTGCCCGTACAAAGCCAGTGCTGCCGGTTCTTTTTCTTTATACAATTCGAGTTGTTTTCGCAATTCGATTGCGGTCTGTTTTAACGCTAGAATGTCCATGCTAATTCCTAATTGTCAATTTCGCCAATGAGTTTTGCTGCAGACCACTCTTGCCGATTAGGCACCAGATATTGTACCGCCTCTCCCGTTCTCGTGATTCTACCCCCAAATTCTACCGTTGGCGCGACCTTGCTAACGAAAACTTCAGTAGGCTCAAGTGGCTTAATTTCAAAAATAGAATATCTGGCATTTTCACTGATGACCGGCAAACCGAGTGAATCCGCTAGAGTTTTATCGGACTTAGCTGCCGCCTGCAATTCTTCCATTGTAGTGAAAAATGGTGAGTAGTCGGAAATGCCTTTTTCACCCACAGGTACGATCTTCACAAGCGGCGTTCTTATGCTAGTGGTAACGGGTACAGTACTTCCTGATGCCACTTGGCCAAAAGCTCTCTCTAAGAGACTTGCAGATGATGCCTTAGGGTCTGCCAATGCGAGTTTAGCGATGTATTTTTGCCCGTCCGCACTCTGGAGATAATTATGGATTTCCTGGTTACTTAAGCCCCTTGGCTCAAATGTCTTTACCGACTTTCGTTTGTTTTCGGCTGAAACGAATTCAGTATCTTGCTTCGCGTAAAACTCGCGCATCTGATTTTCCCGCGCCAGCTTCTCAACTGAAGTGACCCCCCTAATCTGTAGCTCCGGATGCTCCAAAAGTAGTTTTTCGTTTTTCGTGAGCCATACAGCGAACGGCCTGTTGGATATCTCTGATCGAAGCTTGGCACTTCTCGTCGCAATACTTTCCACGCTGTTGACCACACCCGCTTTCATCTGCCCTCGGGTGAGATAGGTGACAATTGCCGTCAGTAGCAGCAACACCAATTGCTCTTGCCCTTGGGCCAACTGTCTGGCTGCGCGTTCTTTGCGTTCCTGGATCATCGCCGCTGAACCGCCAGCCGGGTCGAGGCCTGGATTTTTCAAGCCGTCTTCCGCTTGCCACGCGGTACAAAGACCTTCAAATATCGTTGATAGGCAGGGCCCTATTCCCGCCGAGAAATAACCGGTGATGGCGTACAACCCCAGCGCTGCCATGATCAAGTTACCGACCTGCAATCCGACACCGGCGCCGATTGCTGCGCCAGGCACGGCGCCAGCACCAAAGCCAAGGGAGCCGACCGCTCCACCCAGAGCGGCGCCGATCGTCACGCTACCGCCCACGATCATCACAACTTCCTGCAACAGTTTGAGCAACACCGGCAGAATTTCGTTGATATTGATCGACGCCCATTTGCGGCTGATGTTCATCTGCATGATGGGGACAGATAGGGCCATCGCGTGGCGGACGTTATCGATCCGATGCCCGCCCACGTACCCTTAGGCTTGAGTGGCGCCGTTGCTGACGCGGCGGGTAAAGCCGTTCCAGCCGTCGTGGGCGCTTTGGAAGCCGTCATCAATGCCCTCATTCAACGCATTGAATTTCTGGTCGAAATTTCGTTCGATGTCGTCCCAGCTGGGCAGGTTGGTTAAAAGATCCATTTACTCGTGAAGTCCTTGAGAGGAGGCGGGGCTGCCACACTTGTTGAAAGCTCGGCCGGATACTGGCAGGTTGCCCATTTATGAACGCGAATGCTCGAAAACATTTTCAAACGGGGGCTATTTTTTTCATCGCCGTTACAAAGGGCACTAATGTCAAACAGACATTGTTGGTATTTACTTAATGCTCAAATGCTCGCAACCCTGTGCGGTAGGGGTTCAAGGCTGTTCTGATTCGCACGTTTCTTTTGAATTTCCTCGAAAGGGGGGAATTGGGCGGATGATCGTGATCCGCTGGTGAGCGTAATGTCGGCTGCTCTTATAAAGCGGTGTAAGTAAAATGCGCATAGATGATCTGTTCGATACGCACATACCAAAGGGTGTCCTCACGCACCTGCCGACGCAGCGGGCGAGTGAAATTGAGCAGTTGCTGCCGCATAGGTGGCAACCGGTTTAATCACGCAAGGCGTGACGCCCTGATGCATACCTTGACCAGACACGCCGTAGTGACGACCGGCAGAATTGGGGGGCTTGAGCTTTCCCCTAGGGCAAGGAATAAGCTACGTTTTCACCAGTAGAAACAGGAGTTTCCATGCTTACCATCGGACAAATGGCACGTTGTCACGGGCTTACTACCAAGACGCTTCGCCACTATGACAGCATTGGCTTGTTCACCCCGGCCCTGACCGGGCGCGACAACGGCTATCGTTATTACCAGCCCGAACAGATCATTACCCTGGGCCGAATTGTCTGGCTAAAGCAACTCGGTATGCCACTGGAGGATATCCGCATACTGGCGAACAGTGGCGGGCTGGACAGTGTCGTAAGCCACCGTGAGTCCCTGGAAGCGCATGCCCGCAAGCTCAAAGGTGCCATCGCCCGCGACCAGCAGGTGCTCGACCAACTCACTCGCTACCTGGCTCAGCCAGAACGTTCCATGCCGGCGATGCAAACACCTGAGCGAATCTATTATCCATCGCTGCGAATCATGGGGATGAGCTGGCAACAACAGGACGAAGGCACTATTGGCCAGATGTGGGAACGCTTCTTTCCACGGGAGAAGGAAATCGATCGTTTGCAGGATCCAGTCGGAACCTTCGGTGTCTGCCAGCCATTGGATGACGGCCAATGGCGTTATGTCGCAGGTTTGCCGGTGAATGCCGATGCACCACTGGTGCCAGGCATGGTGGAATTGCAGATACCCGCTCGCTATTACGCAAAGGTAGAGCATCACGGCACAGTCACTACGTTGCCGGAAACCTTCCGCGCCGCTTACAGTGAATGGCTGCCTGCTGCCGGCATGGAGCCAGACGAAGGGGTGGAGTTCGAATACAGCGGTGAGCGTTTCCTAGGCCCCATGCACCCGGACAGCGTGACCGAAATGTACATCCCGCTCAAAAACTGACGGCCACATAGAGGCAGGCTCCACTGCCTCTTTGACGCAGCAAACAGCGAACATTGGACAGCATCAGCTTTTGCAAATGGCACCTCCCTCATAATTACTGAGTGAAATGACGAGTCAGGAAAAGTCATCGTCCTTACACGTGTGCGCGGGGCAAACCTTGTTTCATGAGCGGCTGCTCCGGGTCGATTGTCGCCCTTTGGGATGGGCAACAATCGGCCAGGAGCAGACATTCATGGTGGCCGGGATCAACTGCTGAATCAGACGCTGATCAAGGTGGTCTTCACACCGCTTGATCTGGGAACAAACAAGACCGCCAGTGCGACCTTGCTTACTCCTTACATCTCAACCTGTGTGCCCAGTTCTATCACTCGATTCAACGGCAACTTGAAGTACTTAAGGTTGCTGTTGGCGTTCTTGAGCAAAAAGGCGAAAAGGCTTTCTCGCCAACGGGCCATACCGATGCGCTTGGTCGGGATCACCGTTTCCCGGCTCAGGAAATAGGTGGTACGCATCGGGCTGAAGTCCAGTTCGGCCAAGTGACAGAGACTCAACGCCAAGGGGACATCGGGCTCCTCGATAAAGCCAAAGTGCAGACTGACCCGGAAGAACCCTTCGCCGTACGCTTCAACCTCAAACCGTC
Source organism: Pseudomonas serbica (assembly GCF_028823535.1). Lineage (GTDB taxonomy): Bacteria > Pseudomonadota > Gammaproteobacteria > Pseudomonadales > Pseudomonadaceae > Aquipseudomonas > Aquipseudomonas serbica. The sequence continues at coordinate 122,438 of NZ_JAQIYM010000013.1, forward strand.
GATCAGCACTCACACGAGGGCTATCTTCAGACACCACAGTGAGCAATACCACTTGCTCATGCAAAACCTGGTTATGCAGCAGGTTGTGCAGCAGCGCATGCGGAACGGCATCGGACCTGGCTGTCAGAAATACCGCTGTACCTTGTACCCGATGAGGAGGCTGCATGCGGATGCTACCGATGAACAGTGGTAGAGGCAGCGCGGTTTCGTCCAGCCGTTCAACAATGATCTTGCGGCCCCGTTTCCAGGTGGTCATCAAAATGAACAGGCCAATACCAGCAACCACCGGGAACGCACCGCCCTGGAAGATCTTCGGAGCATTGGCCGCGAAGTACAGGCTGTCTACCAGCAGAAAACCGAGCAGCATCGGAACGGCCAACCAGCGCGGGGTTTTCCATAGCAGCAGGACGACGGCCGAGGACAGGATGGTGGTGATCAGCATCGTGCCCGTTACAGCAACGCCATAAGCAGCGGCCAAAGCACTGGAAGACTCGAAACCAAGTACCAGCAGCACAACGCCGACCATCAGCGCCCAGTTAACAGTACCGATGTAAATCTGTCCCTGCTCCTGGCTGGAGGTATGCTGGATAAACATGCGAGGCACATACCCAAGCTGGATGGCTTGGTGTGTCAGGGAAAATGCGCCGGAGATCACGGCTTGAGAAGCGATGATGGTCGCCAGTGTGGAGAGCGCGACCATCGGCAGCAGTGCCCAGCCCGGCGCGAGCAAATAAAATGGATTGCGCACCGCCTCAGGGTTTTCCAGGATCAAGGCACCTTGGCCAAAATAATTGAGTACAAGTCCTGGTAATACCAAAATGAACCAAGCGCGGGCAATGGGTTTGCGACCGAAGTGACCCATGTCTGCATACAGTGCTTCGGCGCCCGTCAGCGCGAGTACCACTGCACCAAGGATGGCCACACCGATTCCCGGATGAGCGATAAAAAAATGCGCCCCCCAGTATGGATTGAGCGCTTGCAGTACTTCCGGGCGCTGCAAAATTCCGTAGATCCCTAGCGCGCCCAAAACGACAAACCACAACACCATGACCGGACCAAACAGGATGCCGATGCGAGCCGTACCGTGCTTCTGTATCAGGAACAGCGCCACCAGCACGATCACTGACAAGGGCACAACCCAGTGCTCGATTCCGTCAAACGCCAACTGTAGCCCTTCAACCGCAGAGAGCACCGAAATAGCCGGGGTGATCATGCTGTCCCCGTAAAAAAGTGCCGCACCGAACAGGCCGAGCAGTACCAGTACCTTGCTCATGTGCGGGTAAGGTGCGGCCGCGCGGCGGGCTAAAGCCGTCAACGCCATGATGCCGCCTTCACCCTGGTTGTTGGCACGCAGGATGAACAGTACATATTTGATCGAAACGACCCAAATCAGTGACCAGAAGACCAACGACAGAATACCCAGCACGCCGTCGTGGTTGGCCTGAACACCGTAGTGGCCAGAAAATACTTCTTTCAGCGTGTAGAGGGGGCTTGTGCCAATGTCGCCGTAAACCACCCCGACAGCAGCGACGAGCAAGCCCAGTCCTGACGTTTTGGATTGCGGGATTTCATGTACTCCGACTGCTGTTTCACTCAAGGGTCGCTTCTCTCGAATTACGGGGAGGAAGTGCATGCCATCCTTGGGCAAAACGATATGCCCAGGCCACTGAGGCCTCAAGGCGCATGGACGTTCTAGAAAGTCGCGGCCAGTATCTTTGAGGGCGGAAACAGCAGTCGTAAAGAAAGCGTAAAAAATTTACGGCAGATATTCGAAATATCAGATCAGATCTAGCGGCTTGGGTCTGTTCGACATTGTCGTTTAGTGGCAGTGGTAGTCGTTTGTTTTATGGTTGCGATGACAACCTTTTGCATCAGTGCCGCCGCTGTGTGCGAAGGCAGCAACGGACGTAATCGCAAGTAAAGCGGCGATCAAAATGGCGGACAGTTTCATCAGTACCTGCTCCATGCTTTCGTTTTTACATCCGTGAGACATCTCACACCCCGCAGAGTATGGCTGATTGCCTTCACCGGCAAGTATCTTCCTGACTGCTTCCCCGGCATTAGATGAACGGCTGAGCGCCTATTTCTTGAGCTCCCACTGGCTCTAGCTTAGGATGATTCAATATCCCCCCAGGGGGGATGCAAGATCCCCCGCAAACGAGAAATTCGTCGCTCTCATTTTCGAGTAAAGCTCGACAACCAGATGGGCATCCGCTTCTTCATGTGAGACTTCTCATGCTGAAAATCCTCGCCAACCGAACCTACCGTCACCTCTTCCTAGCACAAGTGATTGCGCTCGTGGGGACTGGCCTTGCCACAGTCGCACTAGGTCTACTGGCGTTCGACCTTGCGGGTGCCCAAGCGGGAGCCGTACTCGGTACGGCGTTGGCGATCAAAATGACGGCCTACATTGGCGTTGCGCCGATTGCAGCGGCTTTTGCAGAGCGCCTTCCCCGTCGTGCAATGTTGGTGTCGCTGGATCTGGTGCGAGCCTTCATCGCGTTGGCTCTGCCGTTCGTGACGGAAGTCTGGCAAATCTATGTGCTGATTTTCGTTCTTCAGTCGGCCTCGGCGGCGTTCACCCCGACGTTCCAAGCGACCATCCCTGACATCCTTCCGGATGAAGACGACTACACCCGCGCCTTGTCGCTTTCGCGTCTGGCCTACGATCTCGAAAGTGTCGCCAGCCCGATGCTCGCCGCCGCACTGCTGACCGTGATCAGCTTCCATAACCTGTTCGCTGGTACGGTCATCGGCTTTCTTGCCTCCGCCGCCCTGGTCGCCACTGTGCCGCTGCCCAAGGCGAAGCAGGTACCACGACGCAGCATTTACGAACGAATCACCCGTGGCATGCGCATATTCCTGGCCACGCCCCGCTTGCAGGGGCTGCTGGCTCTCAATCTGACAGTGGCTGCCGCCAGTGCAATGGTCATAGTCAATACGGTGGTGCTGGTGCAGTCGCGCCTCGCTCTGCCTCAAAGTTCTACTGCATTGGCGCTGGCTGCGTTTGGGGGTGGCTCCATGGTCGCGGCACTCGTCTTGCCTCGGTTGTTGAAAAACATCAAAGACCGAACGGCCATGCTGTTTGGCGGCGCAATATTGGTCGCAGGTTTATTGATCGGCATTAACATGACCACCTATAACTTCTTGCTGCCGTTATGGGTAGTGCTCGGGGTGGGCTACTCCCTGGCACAGACTCCGAGCGGTCGACTGTTGCGTCGCTCGGCACATGCCGAAGATCGACCGGCTTTGTTTGCCGCCCAATTTGCTTTATCTCATGCTTGCTGGCTGATTACCTACCCGTTGGCGGGATGGCTGGGAGCGAACATCAGCCTCACGGCGTCGTTTGTTGGGTTGGCTGTGGTGGCAGGTGGTGCACTGGTGGTCAGTATCGTGATTTGGCGTCCAGCCCATGACCAAGAGTCGATCAAGCACACCCATGAGAACCTGCCGGAAGATCACACGCACATCGGCAACCAGAAAGGAGCGGATCACGAACATCCATACGTGATCGATGATCAGCATCGCCGGTGGCCCAATAAAAGATTGTGAAGCCTCAAGACTTTCCAAGCCTGATGACCGGCATTCAAACCAAACGTATAACTTGCAGCAGTTCAGTGAAATTGGGCATGACTGGCCTAGAGGTACCTGGTGATTTGCTTGAAGGCTTCCAGTGGTGCGGGCTCGCCATTGTTCAACGCCGAGACGGTGTCCTCCAGGCAGTGATCGATGTGATCCTGGATGAGCGTGCGCTTGGCTTGGCAAATCGCTTTCTCAACAGCATGCAGCTGCTGGGCGATGTCCACGCACTCACGACCCTCTTCGATCATGGTGATGATGCCGCGTAAATGCCCGTCCGCCCGTTTGAGACGTTTGATGATCGCCTCGTGACTTTGGTGGGTGTGGGGATGGCTGTGTTCGTGTTCGTGCTCACTCATGACTTGAGCCTCAGGCCTCAATGAATTACGCTGGCATCCTATCCCCCCTAGGGGGATGTGGTCAAACGCGTAAAAGCCCCATAACCCGAGTTGAAACCTTAACGCCATGTTCAGCAAAACACTGACAATGACGGTGGTAATCGCGCTTGCTCTCGCCATGTTGGTGGCTTGGGCCGGGCATACCTATTCGTTATCAGTGACGTCGAAACAGCCAGCCTGGGAGATCGCGCAAGACGCCCATCACTCCCACGGCGAAGAGGCTTCATCCAGCTATTCAAGTCTTTCAGATCACTACCATTCGCCATTGACACCAGATCATCAGCATGAAACGCCGCAACTCACCGCCGCGTTGATGCTGGCAACATCCCCAATGCTACCCATCCGGGTCGATTCGCTTCGACATTTCGTTCCCCTGCCGCCGATATTCTTGATCGAGCGTCCACCCCGTCCTTCGTTCGCATCTTGACCTTGGCCGCACAGCGGCCTTCGATCTCTGCAACGTAGGATTAATCTATGCATTCGTACTCGATGAGCGGCGTTGGCGCATTTACTGCGCCTTCGCACCGCCCACTACTGCTGTTGTTATTCATTGCCGCTGCACTTTTCCTCGGAATGCCCGAGGCGATGGCTCACGCTGTTGCGGAAGGCGATAAGGGCTTCATCCAGGAAAGCTCCGGCGTCATGTTGCTGCCCTTCATCTACATGGGCGCCAAACACATGATGACGGGCTATGACCACCTGCTGTTTCTGTTCGGGGTGATCTTCTTCCTCTACCGCCTGAAAGATGTGGGGCTTTACGTCACGCTATTCGCCATAGGCCACTCGGTCACGCTGCTGCTGGGTGTGCTGACTGAGATCAGCATCAGCTCTTACATCATTGACGCCATCATCGGTTTCTCGGTGGTGTACAAGGCGCTCGATAACCTGGGCGCGTTCCAGCGCTGGTTTGGTTTCCAGCCCAACACCAAAGTGGCCACGCTGATCTTCGGCTTGCTCCACGGTTTTGGTCTGGCGACGAAGATCCAGGAGTACGAGATCTCGCCTGATGGCCTGATTCCGAACCTGATCGCCTTCAACGTTGGTGTCGAGATCGGCCAATTACTGGCCCTCAGCGCGATTCTCATTCTGATGGGGTACTGGCGGCGCACTGGCAGTTTCTGGCGCCACGCCTATACCACCAACGTCGCCATGATGAGTGCCGGTTTCCTCCTGATGGGTTACCAGATCACCGGCCTGTTTGTCTCCGTGTAAGGAATTCTGATCATGTTCAATACTCCGCTTCCCACTGTTAATGAATTGCCCAGCACTCGCAAACTGGTGCGCTCCACTGTCATTGCCCTGCTGACTGCGGTCGGCCTGCTGGTGACAGTGGTCATGCCTTCGGAATATGCCATTGACCCTACGGGTGTAGGCCGCGTACTGGGCCTGACCCAAATGGGCGAATTGAAAATCATCCTTGCCCAGGAGGCTTTGGCGGATGCGGCGCCGCCGCAAGCAGTAACTCCAGCTCCAGCTCCAGCTCCAGCTCCAGCTCCAGCTCCAGCTCCGCAGGTTGCGCAAACCCAACATGCGGCGATACCTGTAGCCCAATCAGCGTCGGTTCCTACCCCAGCTAAAAAGACGAATCAAATGACCGTCACGCTCAAACCGGGTGAAGGGACAGAGATCAAGCTGGAAGTGCTGAAAAACAAGACGGTCAGCTATCAATGGACAGCCGCTGGTGGGCTTGTGAACTACGACACTCATGGCGAGCCCTACAACGGTGAAAAGGGTTACTTCCACAGCTACAACAAGGGCAAACAGGTCAAAAGTGATAAGGGTGAATTCACCGCCATTTTTGACGGCACCCACGGCTGGTTCTGGCGCAATCGCAGCAACAACGTGGTGACCATTTCATTGCAAACTAGCGGTGACTACCTGAGCGTTAAACAGTAATTCAAATACGCGACCGCTGCCCTCACTACCAAAACGTGAGAATCATCCGCACCTCAGACCATTTATTTAATCCATTTTTGAAGAGTTTTCCCATGAAATCCCCAATCACTCTGCTTCGTTCGATGTTCCTGATCTGCTTCCTAGGCTTGATGACGGCCTGCGGCGGTGGCGAAAAAGGCGCAACTTCCGAGAGCGCCGATCACGGCCATTCGCACGAGTAACCCCCTGAAAAGAACAAGGCCGCGATTGCGGCCTCGTTTTTTCTACATGACGAAAATTTCTAGCTTCATATCCCGCAAACAAATGACTGCTTTGAGTCGATTGTCGCCCTTTGGGATGGGCAACAATCGGCCAGGCGCTGTCAGTCGGTATCAATGAAATACGTGGGTGATTCCGATTTTAAATAAACACTGGGAAACACTCGGTTTCGTCTAGGCTTGAATGAAGTCACGCGAGAGAAAAAACACCATGTCCCTGGCTCCCAGAAATCTATTGGTTATCTCTTTAGGTGTCTTTTTTTGCACAGCCGTGTGTGGACTAGCGGTAGCAGACACCGATACCCCAGCGGCAATACTTCCACTGGAATCTGAGACTGCGCCAAAACTCATTGCATATCCGCCGCTTGCCGAGCCGCTTGCCCGCGGTGTTGTCATTATCCAGTATCGAATGGAACACGCCAGGATCATGCCAGTATTTGGCAAAGCGGCTGCTGATGTATCACCACGTCTCGGTCACCTCCACGTGACCGTCGACGACTGGAAAGGAACATGGGCGCACACCAGCGAAGACCCCATTATCCTGGTTGGATTAGCGCCTGGAACTCACAAGATTCTTCTTGAAGTGGCCGACCCGACCCACAAAATCCTCACCAGTACGACAGTGAGTTTTATGGTTCCGTAGAAGAAACCAGCGGACGCTCCCCACCTTGACGATGATCACGCAGTAAAACCATAACTGTCTTCATAGCTGACTGCGCTGGTGTGAGTCGACCCTGTTTTCGAAAACATATCTGACTGACCACTCAGCCAATATCTGCCTTTCGTCACCGTCAGCTATGGGTCGATTTCTGCCCATCGTGACAGACAGTAATCGGCCAGAAACGGTCACACGACAGCACCGTGGACGAAATGCCCTTTCACCCTCGCCCTGGATCGGGCCTCCCCTCCGCAAGGTCAAGGAGTCAACTGATAGGTAGACTGCACCAGACCCGAAGGAAAGCTCCGGCTGGTTACCAGCCTCAATTCAATGTCCTGCGCAAGGGCCCCGAACAATGGTCTGCCCGACCCGATCAGCACGGGAACAGTGGTGATCACCATATCGGCGACTAACCCTTCACGCAGGAATGATTGCACCAACTGCCCGCCATCGACATAGACTCGACGCACGCCTTGCCTCGCCAGTTCCGCCAACAGGTCTGATGGCGTGAGGTTGGAAAAACGCACCTTGCCCTCCAGCGCCTCAGGCACCTGCGAATCGGCCAACTGTTGAGACAACACCACTACTGGCCGGTCGTAGAACCAGGTGTCGAAGGTCTGCACTTTCTCATAGCTCCCCCGCCCCATCACGATCGCATCCTTGTCGGCGATGAAGGCCTGGTAGCCGTGATCCTCGCTCTGATCATCGCGCTGCAATAGCCAGTCGATGTCACCATCGGACCGGGCAATGAAGCCATCCAGACTGGTGGCGATGAAAACATGTGCAGTGGTCATTGGAGTCTCCCTATTTAGACGACGCATGGCTGACCGCAATGAGGACAGCGAAACCACTCTATAGATAAATTTCCTCGCTGGTTATCCAGGCTGCGGATAGAAACCCGCAAGCGTTACAGACGCAAATTGACTATTTACGAGCGGTTGAATCACAGCATTGAGTTCGCTGCGGGAACGCCGGCAGCCCGTACGTCAACGCAAGTTCCAAGGCTGGCTACAAGGGGTATAACTGTCAGTACAACAGCCTGGTCACACAGGACAGGCCCTCCAGAGACAGCGCCCGGGCCAGGCGCCCTCGACGCGGAGCGATGTGATGAGTTGCAGAGCATGGCGATGGGCTCGCAAGAGCCTTCATGGCGGCATCGGGTTGACCTTGCTGGTCGCGCCACTGTGCGCCAGCGCCCTGTTCAGATGCCAGGACAGGGACGGCGCCATCAGCTACCACAGCCAGGCCATCGCCAGTGCCCGCTGCGCTCGCGTGAATGGCATGGCGAGCACCGATGTCAGTGCCGGTGCCAAGGCTACGGCCCTGCCACGGCTTGTGCAGCGCGACGACTCGGGCGCGATGCGGATTCGGGTCTTCACCTTCATGCACAAGGGTGTTCGTCAATACGTGAGCCGGCGCCCCGTCGGGATCTCCGCACGGGTCGATGTGCTTGAGGTGTATTACATCAAGGGCTGCTACCTGTGCACGGCGCCGAAGGATTTCAAGGTCGCCTCGCTGCGCCTGGACACCCGCTCCTATCAGCGCGAGATCGAAGCCGCTTCGGATCAGTATGGTGTCGACAGGGCGCTGGTGCGCGCGGTGATCCATGCCGAATCGGCGTTTCACCCCAACGCCATTTCCGAAGCCGGCGCCCAGGGACTGATGCAGTTGATGCCCGCCACCGCCGAGCGCTTCGCCGTGGACGACCCGTTCGACGCACGACAGAACATTCGTGGCGGCGTGCGTTACCTGGCCTGGCTGCTCAAGCGCTTCAACGGCAACCAGATGCTGGCGCTGGCAGGTTACAACGCCGGCGAAGCGTCCGTGGACGAGTACAACGGGGTGCCGCCCTACGCCGAGACGCAATCCTACGTCACCCTCGTGCAATCCTTGACCGAACGCTATCACAACCATCGCTAGTACCGCAGGGCGCATGCCTGCAATAGCCAATACGCCGGCCCCTACGTGATGGGCGGAAACCGCCCAGTCCTGATGATCCCGTCTATCTCCCCCCCTTCCCCACCGCGCCCGACAGGTCTCACTTGATTCTGAAGTGAAAGGTGTTGCGCACCGACGGCACTGCGACGGCCACACCATCGACGATGCGCGGCTGGTATCGGAAGGTTTGCGCGGCCGCCAGCGACGGACGAATGAACAAGGGGTGACACCCGTCCAGCACTTTAGGGTTTTCGATCTGGCCCTTCGTGTTGACGGTGTATTCGACGGAACAGTCGCCCTCGATATTTTTATCCAGAGCCCGTGCCGGATACTCTGGCGCTTCCTTGCTCAGTGGCAGGTACTGACGGCTGTCCGCTGCGGCTTGTTGGCGGGCGCGCTCGGTGCTCAGTCGGGACTGCTCTGCCTGTTGCGCTTGTTGTTGCGCCTGGCGCTGTCGTTCTGCGGCTTGCTCGCGCGCTCGAGAGGCCTGTTGCTGGCGTTGCTGTTCGGCCTGTTGTTCGCGCTGGCGTTCTTCGACCCGTTTACGCGCCAGGGCAGCCTGTTCGATCTTGCGTGCCTGAATCTGCGGGTCGATCAGCGGTTTGGTCGGCTCGACCGGAACACTCGGTGTCACGGCTGCTGCAGCCGCGACCACAGGCTCGGCCACTGGCATGGGTGCTGGTTCTGACGCAGGCGGCGGGACCGTCGGCGCCAACATCACCCACTGCGTGGTCATGACTTTCGCTGGTTTTACCGCTAGCACTTCGGGGGTCCAGTTGTTGATCAACAACAGCACAACGACGCCATGCAGCGCCACCGCCAGACCCGCCGCAAAGCTGTGCTGCCATAAGTCGCTGCGCTTCATCGAGGTCCATCTCCCGGTCGCCAGCGGTGCAGTGTCGTGCAGGATCATCGTGGTCATTGCGCAGCCTCGGTCACCAGCCCGAGGTTGCTGACGCCGCCCTGTTGCAACGCCGCCATGGCGGCCACGACACTGCCGTAACCTGCGTCGTTGTCCGCTCGGATATACACCTGCGTGTCCTGTCGCCGGGCGATGATCTGCTCAACCTTGGCGCGCAGTTCATCAAGACCCACGGCGCTGTCGGTCTGGTGCTCGGTGTCGAGTTCACCGCCGAGGTTCCAGTAATAGCCGCCCTCGGCTTTCACCGACAGCGTGAGGATCTGCTGGCGCGTATCGTTGGCCAAGGCTTCACTGGCGACCTTGGGCAGCTCGATTTTCACGCCTTGGGTCAGCATCGGCGCGGTCACCATGAAGATCACCAACAGCACCAGCATCACGTCGATGTAAGGCACTACGTTCATCTCGGCCTTCGGCCCATGCTTGCGTTGCGGCCTGACTAGCATCTTGCCTCTCCTTGAAGTCCGTTCAGGCCGCTGTGGCCAGGTTCAACGGCGCGCCGTGCAACGTGCGGTGCAGGCGCACTTGCAGCTCATTGCCGAAGGCGTAATAACGCGTAAGCAGTGTCTGGCTGCGCGCCGCGAAGCGGTTGTAGGCGATCACTGCCGGGATCGCCGCGAACAGGCCAATCGCCGTGGCGATCAATGCCTCGGCGATACCGGGCGCGACTGTCGAGAGCGTCGCCTGCTGCACCTGCGACAGGCCGATGAACGAATTCATGATCCCCCACACCGTGCCGAACAGGCCGATGTAAGGACTCACCGAGCCGACCGTGGCGAGGAACTGCAGACCCTTTTCCAGGCGCACTTCTTCTTCGCTGATGGCGACGTACAGCGCCCGCTCGACGCCTTCCTGCACCGCGTCGGCGTGGTGACCGGCTTGCTGTTTCAGGTGGCAAAATTCTTGAAAACCTGCGCGAAAAACAGCTTCGATCCCGGCCTCCACATCCTTGACCTGTGCAGTTCCACGCAGCAACGGCAGCAACTCCGGTGCACTGCGAAAGCGCTGCATGAAGCTGTTCAACCCGCGCTCGCGGCGGCGCAGCACACGGCTACGCTGGATGATCAGGTACCAGCTGAGCAACGAGGCCAGCAACAGCGTGAGCATCACGGCTTTGACCAATAGACTGGCGTCGCTGATCAGCCCCCAGATCGTCATGTGTTCGAGCGTGGCCTGCATGGTGAAACTCCTTGTGGGTTACGGCGCGACCGTTGATGCGCAACGGTCGCGAGGCTATTCGATGGAAATTTGATGACCGAGTGATGACGGTCCGGATCAGGGCAGCTTCAGGGCTTGGGCGACCTCGGCCCAGGGCACGAATTTAAAGTTCTGGGCTTGCTCGGGCATGCGTTTGCGGCCGTCCTGAACCACCAACATGCCGTGACTCCAGGGGCCACCGAGGTTGACCGAGGTCACCTCCAGACCATCGGTTTCCGACGCGCCGTCGATGCCCGCCGCCGCGTTCAAACCGACCCGGAACGCGCCGTGACTGGCGAACGGCGGCTCAGCGTCGAGCACCAGGTAGCTGTCGTTGCCCTGGCTGGACACCACCAGATAGTCCCGCCCCGCGCTTTGATACAGCGCCAGGCCTTCGACATCCGCCTGCAACTGCGCGCCGACCTTGATCACGCTGGTCAAAGTCGCCGGTTGATCGGCGCGCGCGTCCACGGCCCAGACCCCGACATCCTCTTCACCGAGAAACAGTCGTTGGCGCTGGTCGTCGGCGACACAGCCTTCCGGCTGGCTGTCGACCTTGAACTGGCGCACCAACTCTCCCTGGGCCCGGCCATTGACCGCACTGAGTCGGTATTGCAGGAAGGTGCCGTCCTTGTCGTTGGCAATCGCGTAGATCTCACCGCTGGCCGGTTGAAACAGGCAGATGCCGTAGATGTCTTTGAGCGGCGTGGCCACTTCGCCGATATCGCCCAGCTCGCCGGTGCTACGGTCGATGGTGAACAGGCTGAGGCTGTTGTGATCGCGGTGACTGGCCACCGCCAGGTCCACGGTTTGCTCGCCAAGCTTGAAGTTCGGTCGTACATCGACGTTGTTCAAACGCCCGACGGGCAACTCCTGGAGCAGTTTGCCTTGCAGGTCATACGCCAACAGGCCCTGTTTTTTATTGGTGCCAAGCACACGGCTCAGGGACGGTTGTTGCGGATGAATCCAGATCGCCGGATCGTCCGCAGCATCCCCCTGACGGGCCACCGGATCGGTCTGGACACTCGCTGCCACGCTCGGCAACACCGGCGCCAGCGGTACCGGTCTGGCTTGCCAGTCGATCTGGCCCTGGTACACACGCCCGTCGGCATCGTCGCGAATCAACACCTGCAAACCTTGGTCGGTGTTACGCAGGGCGAGGCCTTCCGGTTCCTTGAGTCCGGACAATGGCAAGGTTGCCTGGGCCGTCCAGCGCTCGCCCTGCTGCTGGTACAGTTTCAGTTGCGCCGCTTCCGGGTCGAGCCCGACAACGCCACCGGGGACCAACGCCAACGCACCGGCAGCGCCTTTGATATCGCCGAAGGGGTCACGCATCGCCACGGGCGTGCGGGTCACATCGGCTTCTGCGTGAGCCGGGTACGCCCACCAACCGACGTTTTCTTCGTTGACGACCAGTTGGTGCGCAGCGTCATCGACCTGACAAAACTGTGCCGACGGCGGCAGCGGCACAGTGCGGACCTTTTGTGCCCCGGCGTTCAGAACGTTGCCGTTGCCCAGCAGCCATTGCTCACCCTTGCCCTCCTCACCCACCAAAAATACAAACAGGTTGCTGGCGTCGTCGCGGTACAGGCACAGGCCATTCACCCCGAAGTCTCGCGTCGGCAAGTACAGCGGCGTGCCCCACGTGCGCCTGGCCGTATCGAGGCCGACCACCAATGCTTGCTGGCGACGGGTGTCGAGGCTGGCGACAAACGCCTGCTGCGCGGTGGCGCGGCTGTCGAGGCTGCTGAATGAACCCTTCATGCGTGCCAGTTCGGCGCCTTTGGCATCCAGCAGCAGCAAGCCATCACGAGGGCTGACCGCCAGGCGTTGATCGGCGGACAGGAACGCCAGTTCCTCGACCTTGAGGTTCGGCGCCCAAGGCGTGAGCGTCAGGCCAGGCGTCGCCGCCAGGGCCTGGTCAGCGGCCAGGCTTATCATTGCAGCCAGCAGCCAATGTGTGTGTCGCAAAGAAATAGTCATGAACAGGCAAAGTCCTTGTCGTGCGTCCATCGCGACGGCAGCACCGGGCTGCCGTCCCGGCTTTTAGAAATGGGTAAAAGTCAGGCCGAGCTTGTAGGTCGGGCCGTACTCTTCGTATTGGCCGTTGTAGGAGCGGTGGCCGGTGTAGACGAAGTACGACTCGTCGGTGAGGTTTTGCGCCTCGAAGCTCACTTGCAGGTTTTTCGTCAGCGAGTAGCGCGCACTGAAATCCACGAAGGTCTGGGAATCGACGTGCAGGTCGTGGGCCTTGTCGTTGATAGGGGCCAACTCGTAGAGGTAGTCCGACTTGTAGTTGGCCGACAGGCGCAGGCTGATTGTGTCGTTTTCCCAACCGAGCATCAGGTTGCCGACCGTGTCCGACTGATTCGGCAGATCGATGCTGCGCTTGAGGTTCGTACCACTGGCGGCGTCGAAGCCCTTGATCTCGGCGTCGGAACGACTGAAGGTGGCGTTAGCCCCGACCAGCAAGCCGTTCCAGGGCGCCGGCAGCCAGTCGAACTGCTGCGAATAAGCCAGTTCCAGCCCGTACAGTTTTGCGCTGTCACCGTTGGCAAAGGTGTGGGCTTCGGCAAAGTCCACCCAGGCGCCGGTGCCTGCCAGATCGGTGTTGTAGACGAAGTTCTTGATGTCCTTGTAGAACACGAAGGCCGAGACCGTGCCCGCACGTCCCATGAAGTGTTCGATACCGAGGTCGAGGTTGCTCGCCTCCAGCGGATTGAGATCAGGATTGCCAAACGTCGCCTCGTCGCCGTCGATGACAAAGCCCGGCGCCAATTGACCGAAGGTCGGGCGCACCACGGTCTTGGTCCAGGCCGCACGCACCTGAGTGTTCCTGTCCAGTTGGTAACGCGCATGCAAGCCCGGCAACCAGTGGTGATATTTACGCTTGGTGTCGGTGGCCTCGAACTCGCCATCGTTGACGCCGGTGCCTTTGGCATCGAAATCGGTGCCCTCGTAGCGCAAACCGGCAATGAACCGCCAGTCGTCGATGTCGAAGGTGTTCATCAGGTAACCGGCGTTGATGTCCTCGCTCATCTTGAAGTCGTTGACCGCCGATTCGACTGGATCGTAGAAGTCGTCCCGGTCCAGCCCGCCGATCAACTGCTTGATCGCACTGCCACTGATGCCCGGCCCGAACTCGCCGAGGCGGTAATCCACCGAGCCTTTGCGGAACTGGCTGAGGTTGAGCTGTTCATCGTTGAACCCCAAGTCGTCGAAGTCTTCGTAGACCCAGGCGTCGAGGTCGTTGTCCTTGTTGCGCCGGCTGACCTTGCCGCCGAACTTGACCTGCGCGGCGTACCCGTTGAGGTCGTAATCCCGGGCCAGGTCCAGGCGCAGGTTTTTCTCGGTGTCGGTGGTGTTCTGTTTTTCCCAGTCGACTTTATCGAGGGTGAAATTGTTCGGGTCGTAGAAACCTTGCCCAATGATCGGCCGCGGCTCGCCGTTGCTATAAAAGCCGCTATCGGTGAAATCGTCATTGGCATCGAACGCCGCGTTGGCGATGTGGCCGGGGCTGTCTTCACTGGAGCGGCTGTAACCAGCCTGGCCGCTGAGGGTCCAGAGACCGAACAGGCGTTCACCGCCCAACACGTAGGACTGGATTTCCTGGGTCTCTTCACGCTGCTTGAGCTTGCGCTTGCCTTGCGCTTCGCCCAATTCACCGGCCGCCTGCGGGTCGGCGAACTCGATGCTGGTGGCGTTGCGGGTCTCGCTGTCCTTGTAACGGCTGTACAAGGTGCGCAGGTAATAGCTGCTCAGGTCATCGGGCTTGTAGTCAAAGTTCAGGCCGCCGCCGGTGCGTTCCCGGCTGATGTCGTAGTCGCGTTGTTCGAACTCTTCCAGGCGGGCACCGCGCTGGAAATCCCAGGCACCGCCGGTTTCGACGTTGTCCGAACCGAAGTCACGCTTCTGCCAGCTCAGGGCTGCCGCCACGCCGAAGTTATCGATACCGTCGCCCAGGCTGAAACGGTCGCTGGCCGCGCCGGAGAATTTCGGGCTGGTCTGGTGGGTGTTCTTGTCGTAACTGGCTTCACTGCTGCCGGTGTAAAACAGCCCCGGGTGATCGAAGGCCGACAGGCTGCGGACATCGACCGTACCGCCCAGGGAGTTGGCATCCATGTCCGGCGTCAGGGTCTTGATCACCGACAGCGATTGCACCAGTTCCGACGGCAACACATCGAGGGCCACGGCGCGGCGTTCACTTTCCGGCGAAGGCACCAGCGTGCCGTTGATGGTGACGCTGTTCAGGTCCGGGCCCAAACCACGCACGCTGACAAACCGCCCTTCGCCCTGATCACGCTCGACACTGACCCCCGGCAGGCGCTGCGCCGCTTCGGCGACGTTCTCGTCGGGCAACTGCGCCATGCCATCGGCATGCACCACACTTTCGATGTTATCCGAGCGGCGCTGCTCCTTGAGCGCCGAATCGATGCTCGCCGCCTGACCGATCACTTCGACATGCTCGACATTGGCCGTGGCGTCTGCCGCGCTCAACCGTTCACTGACCAACGCCATGGTCAACGCCGTGAGCGTGAAACTGAAGATTGCGCCGGTGCCGCGGCGCGGATGACTGCTGCGCTGGTACATGAATGCCCTTCCCCAAAGAGTCCCTTAACGCCAGGCAAGTGGCCCGGCAAGTGGGAGGGCAAGCTAGGCACGGGGCGTGACGGTTCTGTGACAGCACCGGGCGACAAGCCCTTTAAACCGCCTGTTTGCCGGGAATCGGGGGTGGGAATGAGCTGAAATGACCTGCTGGCAATACAGTGAGTCAGCCTGACCTGCTGTTGGATGTGCCCACACCCTTGCAGGAGCGCCGTTCGAAACACGCAAGCGCTCATGGGAACGCGCGGCGCAGCGCTGAAAACACAATTCACGGTGAGCTGATTCGACCTCCCCCTTACTTTCGTACCTCGTCACCCGACTGTCATAAACATCTGCTGTGCTGGCGCGCATCGCTTCCTCATCCAAGGACCGCCGTCATGTTCTCAGTGCTCAAGCCCCACCGTTGGAAACTCACCGTCCTGCTGCTGGCGGCCAACCTCGGGTTGCTGCTGCACCTGGCATGCGGCGATCTGAAAGCCGTCAGTGAGTGGGTCTGGCTGGACATCATTGGCGAAGGCGGCTCGGCGCTGCTGGCCTTGGTCTGGCTGGGGCTGGTGCTCAAAAGTCGCCCCGCTGGACGGGTCACCAACTACCTGGCGCTCGGGCTCAGTTGCATCTTTTTCTCCTGGTGGATCGACAGCCTCGACGAGTTCATCCGCCTGCCCGACAGCATCACCTGGGACCACTGGCTGGAGTCCGGACCGATGCCGGTGGGCATGATTCTGTTGACCATCGGCATCTATCACTGGCATCGCGAACAACTGGCGATCAGCGCACAGATGGAGAAACGCGAGCGGCTGTTTCGCGAACACCGACTGTTCGACAAACTCACGCCGCTGGGCAGTGCCGACTACCTCAAACGGCAACTGGTCGACAGCCTTGACGAAAGCATCAGGCAACAACAACCGCTGTCGCTGCTGGTACTGGATCTGGACAACTTTGCCTCAATCAACCAGAACTTCGGACACGCCGAGGGCGACGCCGTGCTGCAGGCCCTGAGTCATTTGCTGCTGCTCAATCTGCGCCGTCAGGACCTGCTCTGCCGTCTGGCCGGCGACCGTTTTGTGGTGCTGCTGCCCAACACCGGCGAGCGTCAGGCGCAGCTCCTGGCGCAGGAGCTGCAACACGCCGTGCACCGCCTGGCGCACAAGACCCGCCAACATGGCGAACGCCTGCAACTCGCGGCCAGTACGGCGGTGGTGATGGCCCTCGACGAGACGCCCGAAGCCCTGCTTAAACGCCTGAACCTGGCGCTGTCGCGGGCCAGGCAACCGCTCGCCAAAAAAAGCGCCTGAGGCCCGGCGATGACCGTCAAAACCACCTGGTACGAAGCCGACAGCCGTTTCATTCCCGGGCATTACCAACCCGCCACCCTGATCGATCTGGCGTTGTCCCGGGATATCGACAGCCATCGCCTGCTACGCGGCACAGGGTTGTTCCATGTCGATATTCTGGCGGGCCAGACTCGCCTCAGCCCGCAGCAGTTTCTGCAACTGATCGGCAACAGCCGGCGCCTGCTGGATGCCGACGACAGCAGCTTCCTGTTCGGCCAACGGTTATTGCCTGGGCACTATGGCGCCGTCAGCCACGCCTTGCGCCACGCGCAAAACCTGCACCAGGCCCTCGACTCGCTAGTGCAGCAACAGGCGTTGCTCAGCCCGTTGGCCACGCCGCGCCTGTTGCTCGATGAACAGTTCGCCTATGTCTATTGGCTGGACAGTTGCGGCGCGGGCGAGCAATGGCGATTCCTGCTGGAAGCGAGCATGACCTCGCTGGTGGCCATGAGTCAGTGGCTCAGCGGCCGCCGCCTGCCGTGGGTGTGCAGCCTCAGCCATGCCGAGCCGCGATACGTCGAACAGTATTGGGTGCACCTGGGCGAAGACACCCAGTTCAAACGGCCGCTGGACCTGATGCGCATCCCGAGGAAATACCTCGCCCAACCCTGGCCCAATGCCTCAGCCACCGCCGGCCAGGTCGCCCGCCTGGAAGCCATGGGGCAAATCGAACAGCTTGGTTTTGCGCAGAGCTTCACCGACTGCCTCTACAACTACTTGCTGGAAAAGGTGCGCCAACCGCCGAGCCTGGAACAAGCCGCCCAGTCCTTCGCCATGAGCCCCGCCACCCTCAAGCGCAAACTGCAAAAACACGACACCGGGTTTCAGCAGCAAGTGGATCGCGTGCGCAAACAGGTGGCGCTCTATCTCTATCAAGTCAAAGGACTCAGCAACGAAGAAGTGGCCGACTACCTGAGCTTCAGCGATGCAGCCAACTTTCGTCGCTCATTCAAACGCTGGACCGGCAGCACACCGAACCTGATCCGCCAGTTGTTCAGCATGGGTTGACCCGCGGTTTTTACCTCTTTGATGTTTTTGTCCGTTGCCGTGGCATAGCGGTTATGCCAAGCCGATTGACCGCTTTGGGTCGACTTCTGCCTCTCGCGACGGGTAGAAAACGGCCAAAAGCAGTCATTCACCTGCGTGACGAGGCAATGCAATCGAAATCAAAGCTGCAAGCAGCACAAATGCACTCGATATCCATAAACACGCACCCAGCCCATAAAACTGATAAACCCAGCCAGAGAGCACTGTGCCGATAAGTCGCCCCAGGGCGTTCGACATGTAATAAAAACCCACATCTAGCGACACTCCATCCTCCTTGGCGTAGGACACGATCAGGTAGCTGTGCAGCGACGAGTTCACCGCGAACAGCGCGCCAAAGACCATCAAACCGCCGAGCAGCACCATCTGCTGCGACAAACCAGTGTTCAGCCCGAGAGCGATTGCCGCAGGCAAGCCTGCCAGTGCTAGTGCCCACAAAAATGCCGCACGACCATCCGGTACGTGTCCACGTTTCTTACCGGTGATGTTGGGCGCGAAGGACTGCACGATGCCGTAGCCAATCACCCAGGCCGCAAGGAAGCCGCCAACCTCCCAGAAGTCCCAGCCGAACACGCTGCTCAGGTACACCGGCAAGGCCACCACAAACCAGACATCGCGGGCACCGAACAGGAACATCCGCGCCGCTGAGAGGATATTGATTGCCCGGCTCTTGGACAGGATGTCGCGAAATTTGGGCTTGGCTTTGGCCTTGCCCAGGTCCTTCTTCAACAGAATCAAGCTGCTGATCCAGATCAGCGCCAGGACACCCGCCATGGCCAACAAGGCGCCTTTGAAGCCGATCAGTGCCAGCAAGGCCCCGCCAAGAAAGAAGCCGACACCCTTGAGCGCGTTCTTCGAGCCGGTGAGGATTGCCACCCACTTGTAGAGCTTTCCCTGTTGCCCATCCGGAACAAGAAGCTTGATGGAGCTTTTGGCGCTCATCTTGTTCAGGTCTTTGGCAATCCCCGACAGCGCCTGTGCGCCCATCACCCATGGGATGGTTAGCCAAGCGACAGGAACCGTCAGCATCAGCAGCGCCGCGACTTGGATGCCCAGCCCGATGTTCATGGTTCGGTTCAGGCCCAGCCGGGCGCCGAGGTAGCCACCCACCAGGTTGGTGATCACGCCAAAGATTTCGTAGAACAGAAACAACGCCGCGATTTGCAGTGGGCTGTAGCCCAACGCGTGAAAGTGCAACACCACCAACATGCGCAAGGCACCGTCGGTGAGGGTGAAGGCCCAATAGTTGCCCGTGACGAGCAAGTACTGCCGCACTTCCGGAGCGAGGGCTGACAACGCTTTCATGACCGCTCCTTAGTCCGCCAGACTGACCAGTTTGGCCAGTTCGACGGCGCGATTGGCATAGCCCCATTCGTTGTCGTACCAGGCATAGATCTTCACTTGAGTGCCATTGATCACCATCGTCGACAGTGCATCGATGATCGATGAGCGCGGGTCGGTGCGGTAGTCGATGGACACCAACGGACGCTCCTCAAAACCGAGGATGTCTTTCAGCTCGTTCTCGGAGGCGTCCTTGAGGAGTTGATTCACCTCCTCAACAGTGGTGACATGCTCGACTTCAAAGACGCAGTCAGTCAGTGAAGCGTTAGCCAGCGGCACGCGTACGGCGTGGCCGTTCAGGCGCCCACGCAGCTCTGGGAAGATTTCGGCAATCGCGGTGGCCGAGCCGGTGCTGGTCGGGATCAGGCTCATGCCCGAAGCACGCGCACGACGCAGATCCTTGTGCGGTTGATCGAGAATGCTTTGGGTGTTCGTCAGGTCGTGGATAGTGGTGATCGAGCCATGACGAATACCCAGTTTCTCGTGGATGACTTTCACCACGGGCGCTAGACAGTTAGTGGTGCACGAAGCGGCGGTAACGATGCGATGTTCAGCCGGTTTGAACAACTGATGGTTGACGCCCATGACGACGTTCAACGCCCCTTTTTCCTTCACCGGCGCGCAAACCACCACACGCTTAACGCCCTGATCCAGGTAGGCTTGCAACACCGCCACGGTTTTCATCTTGCCGCTGGCCTCGATCACCAGATCGCAACCTGACCAGTCGGTGTCGGCAATCGCTTTGTTAGCGGTCACCTTGATGCGCTTGCCGCCAATCACCACCTGATCGCCTTCTGCGCTGGCTTCGTGTTGCCAACGGCCATGCACCGAGTCGAAGTTCAGCAGGTGCGCATGGGTCGCCGCGTCACCCGCTGGATCGTTGATCTGCACGAATTCGAATTCTGGCCAGCCCCAGGCTGCTCGCAGCGCGAGGCGACCGATCCGACCGAAACCATTGATGCCAACTTTGATAGTCATGTTGTTGTGCTCTGTATCTGTTGTCAGTGGGAGTTCGACTGAGTGTCGAACTGGCCGATGTATTCGATATGGGCAGGATGCTGGATGGCCCGCGGACGCAACGACTGAACATCGCGGATGGCATCGCTGAATGGCACACCGCTCTCGATCAACAGTTGAGCCGCGATCAAACCGGTACGACCCGATCCGCCCTTGCAATGGATGGCAATGGTTTTTCCTTCGGCCAGCAGCTGCTTAAGTCGTGGATGGTGTTGTTCCCATGCGGCTTTAAATGCTTCGCCAGGCGCTTGATCATCTTCTACTGGCAGGTGAAACCACTCGATGCCGAGCATTTGGCACTCTTCGGGCAGCAGGTCGATCTCGTTCTGAAGCAACTCCTCGGTCGGCATCAGCGTCAGCAACGCCGATGCGCCCGCATCCTTAAGTGTTTGCAACGCCTCGAAAGGCCTGGTGCCCTTCGTGCCTGGGCACGGGGTGAAGATCAATTGGCCATTGAACTGAGCCAGCGGCAGTACGGAATAAGGGTGTTGTTGCACGGTGAAAAATCCTCAAATGGAGCGCTGATTGACACGTCTCATGAGTTCTTCCGCTGACTCTTTGCGTTCGGAATAACGATCCACCAGGTAGTCCTGGCGGTCGCGAAGCAGCAGCGTGAATTTCACCAACTCTTCCATCACATCAACGACACGGTCGTAGAACGGAGAAGGTTTCATCCGGCCGTTATCGTCGAACTCCATATAGGCCTTCGGCACGGAGGACTGATTGGGGATGGTGAACATGCGCATCCAACGTCCCAGCACGCGCAGCTGATTGACCACGTTGAACGACTGCGAGCCACCGCATACCTGCATGACCGCGAGGGTTTTGCCCTGGGTCGGGCGTACCGCGCCCATCGCCAGTGGCACCCAGTCGATCTGCGCCTTGAAGACCGCGCTCATCGAGCCGTGACGTTCCGGGGAACACCAAACCTGCCCCTCGGACCACAGCATCAGCTCGCGCAGTTCCTTCACACGGGGGTGATCGTCGGGAGCGTCGTCTGGCAGCGGCAAACCGGACGGATTGAAAATCCGCGCCTCGGCGCCGAAGTGCTCCAGCAACCGAGCGGCTTCCTCTACCAGCAAACGACTGAAGGAGCGCTCACGGGTCGATCCGTACAGCAGCAAAATGCGCGGCTTGTGGATGGAGGTCTTTTCGATACCGAGTTTGTCTGTCGATGGGAGATCAACCAGTTCGGTAGCGAGTTGGGGGATATGGTCATCAAACATAGTCATTGTCCTGCGCAATGGCGCTCTTGGATTCATCGAACCAGCGGCGTTTCAGCCAAAGGGCCACACCGACCAGGGAAATCAGTACCGGTACTTCCACCAGCGGACCAATCACCGTGGCGAAAGCGACCGGGGAAGCCAGGCCGAAGGTGGCAATGGCCACGGCAATCGCCAGTTCGAAGTTGTTGCTTGCGGCTGTGAAAGCCAGTGCGGTGGTGCGCGGGTAATCCGCCTTGAGCAGCTTGCCCATCCAGAAACTGATGAAAAACATCACAACGAAGTAGATTGTGAGCGGGATCGCGATACGCAATACATCCAGCGGCAATTGCAATACCACGTCACCCTTTAGGCTGAACATGGCCACGATGGTCAACAGAAGTGCCACCAGCGTCAGCGGGCTGATCTTTGGAATGAAGCGCTCCTGGAACCAAGCTTCGCCTTTACGGGCGATGAGGATCTTGCGGGTCAAGAAGCCGGCCAGGAACGGCACACCCAGGTAGATCAAAACCGACTCGGCAATGCTGACGAAGCTGGTCTCAATCACACTACCTTCCAGCCCGAACAGCGGCGGCAACAGCCCAAGGAAGACCCAGGCATACACGCTGAAAAACAGGATCTGGAAGATGCTGTTGAACGCCACCAGCCCGGCGACATATTGATTGTTGCCACCTGCGATCTGATTCCAGACCAGCACCATCGCGATGCAACGCGCCAACCCGATCAGGATCAGGCCCGTCATGTATTCCGGCTGGTCCCGCAAGAAGATGATCGCCAGCGCGAACATTAGTACCGGTCCGATGACCCAGTTCTGCACCAAAGACAAAACAAGGATGCGCTTGTCCTTGAAGACTTCCGGCAGCTCCTCATAACGAACCTTAGCCAGAGGCGGATACATCATCACGATCAAGCCGATAGCGATGGGGATGTTGGTTGTGCCCACAGAAAGACTGTTGAGCCACTGCGGCCAGCCTTCGAACAGGCTCCCCAAACCGATGCCCAAGGCCATGGCGAGAAAAATCCATAGGGTCAGGTAACGGTCCAGGAAGGAAAGGCGGCTTTTACTCATGATCATTGCTCCTGTGATTACAGCGTGCCAATCAGGGCCAGCTCTGCCTTGAGCTGCTCGGCACTCAGTTGGGATAGCGGTAAAGCCAGGAAGGCTTCAATACGGGTTTTGATCTGCTCCAAAGTGGCTTCAAAAGCCGCCTCAATCTCTTCTTGAGTTCCGTGGTATTCAGAAGGGTCAGCCAGCCCCCAGTGGGCTTTGGTGGCGGGTCCAAAAAATACCGGGCAGGCCTCACTGGCAGCCTTGTCGCACACCGTGATGACGAAATCAGGAGCCAGGTTCACATGGACATCGCTGGACTTACTGAACAGCCCGAGCGTCGACATACCAGCGTTTTCCAACGTCTTGAGACTCAACGGATGCACTTCACCTTTGGGCTGACTGCCCGCGCTGTAGGCTTTCATGTCTTCCGGTGCCAAGTGATTGAAGACCGCTTCACAGAGGATGCTGCGACAGCAATTGGCAGTGCAGAGGAACAGGATTTTCATCGAGCGTTCTCGTAGTCGAAGGCGGAATCAGGCGATTTTGCTTTCACAGCACACGACTGCCCGTTCAGGACGGTCACCCATTTCATCAAGGCGTTTGGCATCAGGGCTCAACCAGTGCTTGTTGCTTTCCAGCACGGTGGTCAGCACTTGATGAACCCAATCAGGGAGATTCGGGTGCAGTCGGTAATACACCCATTGGCCTTGCCGACGGTCCGACAACAGGCCGCAAGTACGCAGTTGCGCCAGGTGCCTGGAGATCTTTGGCTGACTCTCGTTCAACGCGCAGGTCAGCTCGCAAACACAAAGCTCTCCTTCACGAGTGATGAGCATCATCGTGCGGACCCGAGTGTCGTCAGCCAGGCATTTGAAAACAGTGGTCGGTGTCAGATGGTCAGCCATATCGTTTCTCAATGTTTGTTTTTGACCAAGACGAACATCTTGATGCGCTCATGAATTTCGTGAAGGGTGTGACGGAAGGCATCGGGTTTGGTGCTGGTGACCGGGTCTTCAAAACTCCAGGCCAATGCCTCACCCGTTCCAGGTAAAGACAGGCATTCCGCTGCGGCTTTATCACACAAGGTGATGACGTAATCGAAACGCTCACCACCGAACTCGTCTATCGACTTGCTACGTAATCCTTCGGTGCTCACACCGATGTGTGAAAGCGACTCGAAGGTGCGCGGATCTACCTGAGTTGGGGTTGTGCCGGCGCTGAACGCCTCGAAATGCTCCGAATCGGTATGCCTCAGCAACGCTTGGGCCAACTGGGAGCGTGCAGCGTTGGCAGTACAGACGAACAGGACACGGGCTTTGCTGGCCATTGTGAAGCCTCAGCTCATATGCGATTTAACGAATATATGTTTTTCCGCATGCAAGGTAAAGAGCCAGCGACCCATTAATCCATCAAAACGATTGGACCCCGCCAAGCACCTTCAATGAAAGCTGTGTATTACGGCGCTAGCCAGCCTTCCGTGTCTCTTCAAATATCTGCGGCGGTGTATATATGGTTTCTGTAATGAATCTGTCACTCACGCAGAAATAGGTCGCTCCTTGGTTCAAGGACTACCTGGACGTGCAAAAGAAAATAAGAAGGTCGCCCCTAACCAGCCCCGGTCATCGAGGGCGGGTTCGGTAGCTGCGCACTAGGCTTTGCAACAACCCGGCGAGGTACGAGGCGCTGCCTCAAGGATTGTCTCTCCGGTGCCACAATAAGACGTCTGACTTGCCGAAGCCTTCAAGCGATCATCGACTTCATCGAAATCCGAGTTGCAAATGCCCGTTTCCGGGAGGATCAGCTCAACCCTTTTGGCCGCACCCCAATCACCCGCCAGCGCCGCGATGACAGAGCGAACTTGCTCATACCCAGTCATCAACAAGAACGTAGGCGCCCGACCATAGCTCTTCATTCCAACAATGAACAAACCTTCCTCAGGATGGGCAAGTTCTATCGCGCCATGAGGTCTGACCGTACCGCAGCTGTGCTCGTTGGGATCGATCATTGGAGCGAGCAACACTGCGCTTTGAGTTGCGGGATCAAGTGCGATTCGCAACTCGGCGAGCAGGCTCATGTCAGGTCGGAATCCAGTCGCCACAATGATTTGGTCCACAGGTGGAAGTATCTGGTCTCCCGCCTTCACAACCAACCCTTGGCCATTGCCTACAACCTTATCGATAGCGACGTTTTTGAACAGCTCGATCACGCCGTCACTTAGCAATTGGCGAATCTTCAGGCCGAGCTTTCCGCGCTCTTCCAATTGATCATTCGCACCACCACCCAGAATGCGCTCAAGAGAATTACCCCGGATCGCCCAGAGCACTTTGGTTTGCGGTGCCTCCTGAATCAGACGCACCAGATCCTGTAGGGCGTTAAACGCGGAGTGACCACCACCCACCACCAGCACTCTTTTGTTGGCATAGCGATTCCGCGCACGACCCAGCACCTGCGCAATGCCATACTCGATGTGTTCCGCATGCTCGATCTCGCCCAAGGCCGGGATGCCATGGGCGCCCATCCAGTTTGGTGTCAGGTAGGTGCCCGAGGCATCAATGACAGCACTGGCCAGCACATTTTGTTCACCCGCTGACCCTGAGACACGCAGTAAAAAAGGAGCTGCTGATCTGCCCTGAGTCTTCATCACATCCTGACCGACGCGAGTGGCTGCCAGAACACGGGTATTGAGCTGCAAGTGACGCTTGATCTGATCGAGGTCCGCGAGAGGTCGAACAAAGCAATCCAGCAGTTCACGGCCCGTTGGATACTCGCTCTCCGGTGGTGGAGTCCAACCATCGGCCAGCAAAAGTTTGGCCGCCTCCTTGTCCACATTGAACTGCCACGGAGAGAACATCTTCACATGCGCCCATTTTTCAATGCTGGACCCCGCTTTCGGGCCCGCTTCCAGAATCAGCGGCGTGAGACCTCGCGCCAGCAGGTGAGCAGCTGCCGCCAGGCCCACTGGACCGGCACCGATTATGGCGACGGGAAGGTGAGCGTTATCCATGATCAACTCCTTCTTCAGGTTGGCTGATTGTTCGGGAACAGGCGCTCGACAATCGCGCAGTCGAGCCAGCGTCCTTCAAGGCAGGCGTGTTTTTCATACACCCCAACTTGGCGGAAACCGCAGGTTTCGCACAATGCGAGGCTGGCGTGATTGAAGGTGAAGATGCGTGAAAGGACTTTCCAGAATCCGCGAACTTCGGCTTCTTTCAGCAGTGACTGAAGTAACTGTTTGCCGAGTCCCTGGCCGCGAACGCTGCGGTCCAGGTAAATAGAAAAATCCGCAATGCCGTCGTAACAGGCACGAGCGCGATAACTACTGAGCCCAGCCCAGCCAACAACCTGATCTGCCTCGTCGACCATGACCAACACTGGAAAACGCTCCATTGTTTTGATGCGATCAAGCATGTCTGCCGGGCTTCGAGGAGTCGTTTCAAACGTAGAACTGCGCTCCTCGATCCCCCTGTTGTAGATGGCAGCTATCGAAACAGTGTCTTTCGGTTCAGCTAAACGAACTCGCATCGTTGGAGCCCCATTACGTTGGCAGTAACAACATTATTGGCAAAAAAGGGAAATTTTTCCCTTTCAATCCTTACTCTTCACGGCTGGGCAGCACTCACTCACGAGCCCGCAGCGAATCTCCGTGGCCCGCGTAATCTGCCTCAGCAAACTCAGTGCTCCCTGCCTGGCTTCAGCTGACAGGTTCTCAATCATCGCTCGCTCCTCAGCTATCAGGTCCGCTCTGATTTTCGCGTATAGCTCACGTCCAGAATCCGTTGCCTGAATTCGCACCGCACGCCGATCTTCATCATCCTCAACGCGGGACACATACCCTTTGCGCTCCAGGGTATCTATCACTCGACTCGCCGTACTCTTGTCCAAGAACATTTCTTGCGCCAAGACCTGAAGGCGCAATGCGCCCCTTTTAACCAGCGTTTCGACGGCATAGCACTGGGTCACCGACACGTCGTAACAGCAGATCCGATCTCGATCACGGAACTGATGGACGCGAACCAACTGGTTCAACGCCTCGTACAAGTCCTCGGAATCCTGAGTGAGCTGATCGATTTTTCGCTTCGTCATAACCGTCACAAATTAGTTGTTAGGTGCAACAGTAATCCTGATTTCCCGAAATCGTCAACACCGATCTCTCGATTGACGATAGCCAAAGGAAGGCGTTAGCTTGTTGTCACTGACAACAAAAAATGGACGCACCGGTTGTGACACTTCCAGAGCAGATTCATCCTCCGATCAATCGCTCCAGGCTCGTATGGGCCATGGGTTTCACCCAGATTCTGCATCAAGCGAACACTGGGGCCGATGCATTGTGAATGAAGCGCATCAAGCCAGGAATGATGTGAGAAGCATCCGGCCCAACGCCTCTAAGGGTTGCCGAAGCAAAGTTGCGCTGCTTCGGTAATCCCACAAAATACAAACCCGGTACATGCTCCGCTTTCCCGTTGCGTTGGGTGAGGCTTTCATTGCCCGCCACGTGCAGACCTGCCAAAAAACCAAGGTTCGGACGAAACCCGGTCGCGAAAACCAAACTATCCACGTCAGTGTGCTGCCCATCAGCCCAGATCACGCCCGTTGACGTTACCTCCGTGAACATCGGCTTGCGCTCAAAAAGTCCCTGCTTCATGGCTCGACGATAGTTACCATCATCCAGTACAGGGGTACTTTGATCATTCAGCCAACGAGTCTTCTCCATCCCTGTCCACTTGAGCCAAGCATGAAAGTCCACACCGAGGATCTTTTGCGGAAAAAACCGAATCGATTCCCTTGTCGCCAATACGACGCTGCTGACTTGAGCCAACTCATGGGCAATTTGTACAGCTGAGTTGGCAGCACCTATGACCACTACTCGTTGATCACTGAAGCCGTCGACATTTCGGTAATCAGCACTGTGTAAACGTTGCCCGCGAAAACTCCCCAGCCCCTGAATGTCAGGGATGAACGGCTGGTTGAATCCGCCAGTGCAAACGATCAACGCTCTTGAGCAGAAACGCTGACCATCAGATGCCTGAAGCAAAAAGAGTCCATCCTCCCTACTCACTCTCTGGACTCGTATGTTCTGCCGAATGGGTAGCTGGAAAGCGTCCGCGTAATGCTCCAAATAACGTACGACTTCATCGCGTAGCGGATAGTGCTGAGCTTCCGCTGGAAAGGGCATCCCAGGTAAAGACGAGTAAGCAGCAGGAGAAAATAATCTCAGGTTGTCGTAGTAATTGCGCCAGTTTCCACCTGGCTGGCTCTCAGCATCCAATATGAGAAAACTGAGATTCTGCTGCCGCAGATGCCAACCGCACGCGAGCCCAGCTTGGCCCGCACCAATAACGATGACATCCGCGGGCTCATTAATTATGTTCATGTGTGCGCACTCATGCATATATTGAGATGATAAAAAAACTACTCAGATACACCAGGGCAGCAAAACGGAGCCAGACTCTTCATGTGCTGAAGCATGGCTTCGAGCCGTGCCAACACCGCCGGCCCATCTACCTCGTAGAACATCTGCCTACTGACCTTGGTAGCGCGGACAATGCCCGCCTCTAATAGCACTTGCAGATGACGGGACACCACTGAACGCTCTTGAGGTAATCCTTCAGCGATCTCGCCGATATCCGCACGCCCCAGTTGCATGACTCGCTTGAGCACAGCTACCCGCGACGGCTCGCACAGAGCTTTGAAGAAGGCTCCATCGAGAGAGTCGATTGCAGCATCAATTGCACGGGAACGTGTAGAGATTCGGTTTGTCATGCGGAGGACTATATGTGCATATCCATGCACGCGTCAATTGCCCGAATGAGCGTCAACAACAGATATCAATAGCGCCTGATCAATGCCTGCAAGCTCCAGAATGATGAATTCGAACGTCAGCTTTGGGTCCAGAGTGTGTAAAAACACTTTCGTATCAGGGACGCCTAAGCCCAGCGCTCTTGGGCGAGGCGATTACCTAAACATTTGCCATGATTAGCACCGGTAGCGCTGCAAAGCGTTTATTAAGCGCTTTAGCGCCTCTTGGAGCAGCATGCTGGGGCTTTTACGTCGCCATCGCTTTCAATAAGCCTTCTGTACCGATGATTTTCATGACTCGTTTCATATTGTAGGCGAGCACGTTGAGGCTCATCTCCGCGCTGACTCCGACCAACTTACGAGTCAGGAAGTGCTTCGAGCCCATCCATTGTTTGAGCGTCCCGAAGGGATGCTCAACAGTCCTTTTTCGAACTCGCATCATGTCAGGTGCATGATTCATTCGACGCTGCATTTCCTCCAGCACGGCCTCGTGTTCCCAGCGACGGACTCGCCGCTCCGTACTCGGTGTGCACTGGGGTTTTAGCGCGCAACTCTGGCAACGTGAACTCCAGTAGCAGTGCATATTCATGCCTTTTTCAACGCTTGAGAAGCGCCAGATCAGCGCTTCTCCCGCCGGACAGACATATTCGTTTTTCGTCGGGTCATAAACGAAGGCATCTTTATTGAATCGTCCTTCCGCCTTGGCACTGGAGGTCATTGGCTTTGGTACATAGGCGGTGATGTTTGCGTCGTGACAGGCAAGGATTTCCTCGCCCTTGAAGTAGCCTCGATCAGCCAGTACCGATAGCGTTTCTGAGGCCATCGCTTCCCGAGCCTGCTTCGCCATCGAGCTGAGTTGGTCTCGGTCAGAACCAGCGTTGGTGACCTCGTGAACCACGATCAAATGGTGCTGGGTATCGACCGCTGTTTGCACGTTGTAGCCGACGATTCCGTTGCCGCGTGTCTTCATCGAACGGGCGTCAGGATCGGTCAGTGAGACCTGTTTGTCAGGCGACTCGTTGAGCTGAACCTCGATCACCAGAAGCTCTTTCATTTGAGTTTTAAGTTTCGCGATTTTCTCTTCCAGACGCGTGGCATCTAGCACGGAGGCAGTTGGAACCTTCCGATCAGCCGCATCAAGCGCAGTCAGGTAACGGTTGATGCTCGACTCAATTTCTTCCATTCGCCGTTTTAGTTTGGCGCTGGTGAAGTTGCGGTCACGATTGTTCACCGCCTTGAATTTACTGCCGTCGAAGGCGATCAGGTTTTCCTCGAAAAGCCCCAACTGCTGGCACAGGACAACGAACTGGCGGCAGACCCCACGAATGCCTTTGCTGTTGTCTTTTCGGAAGTTGGCGATGGTTTTGAAGTCGGGCATCAAACGCCCGGTTAACCACATCAGCTCGACGTTGCGCTGGGCTTCTCGCTCAAGGCGTCGGCTCGACTGAATGCGGTTGAGGTAACCGTAGATATAGATCTTCAGCAGGATCGCAGGGTGGTATGCAGGTTTCGGCTGGAATGACGCCATCAAAACCCAGCTTGGCCAGGTTGAGTTCATCGACGAAAACGTCAACCATGCGTACCGGATGGGTATCGCTGACATAGTCGTCGAGGCTTTCGGGAAGTAAGGTGTTTTGACCTCGGTGTTCACCCTGGATAAACCGTTTCATGGGTTCCCTTGCGATGAAATTCTCAGAAATCATAGCAAGGGTTTGTCCGGGCGTTTTTACACACTCTGGGCCAGAAGCCGCCATTCCACACTGCGCCTGTCCGTCGTTCAAATTGGCGGGTCTACGCTACGACTTTTTCTCCACAGATATTTTTTCAATCAGGTGCATCCAGATAATCCTCCCGCGGGTAGTAAAGGTAGTAGCCATAGCTGCTGAACTGACCACTTTCTGGAGAGACTTGCATGAACGCGAAACGATTCCTGTGCACTGTTAGTACTACGCTTGCAGCTACCTGCCTGTTGGTCACTGTGCCAGCTGCCTATGCGCAAACAGACCTGCCCGACACCATCAGGGTCCCGGACGGTCATAAGATCGCGCTGGAGACCGTGGGGACGGGCGAAATCACGTATGAGTGTCGCGACAAGGCTAACGCCATTGGCCAGACTGAGTGGACTTTCGTCGGCCCCAAAGCGGTACTCAATGATCGCAACGGCATACAGGTTGGCACTTACTTCGGACCGCCTGCTACCTGGCAAGCTAAGGACGGCTCTAAAATCACAGGGACACAACTGGCAGTGGCCCCCTCGGGTACCGGCGACCTCCCTTATCAATTGGTCAAGGCCAACCCTGCTGAAGGTAAAGGCGCGATGAACGGTGTCAGTTACATCCAGCGGGTGGCCATTAAGGGAGGCGTAGCGCCCATGACCGAATGCTCCGCCGCAAACAGAGGCAAACGGGAGGTAGTGAAATATCAGGCTGACTATATTTTTTGGGCAGCCAATTAAGCCAACGATCCAGACCAGGTTGTCGGCGCACAAGTCGTCTACTCTGTTTCGATGCAACCCCAGCCCTATGGCTGGGGTATTTACCACCTGCTGATGGCTGAAAACCTTGTCCTTGCCTGAGCCCTTTTTTGACTATGAAGCCTGCCTGATTGCTTGCGCCCGAGGCGAGCAGCAGGCACTGCGGGACTTGTATGAGCAGGAAAGTGCTCGTCTTTTGGGTGTTGCCAAGCGCATCGCTCGTGATAACGCCCTGGCCGAAGACATCGTGCACGATGTCTTTATCAAGATTTGGACCCGTGCCGCCAGTTTCGATCCGGCGAGAGGCTCTGCCCGTGGTTGGATTTTCTGCGTAACGCGGCATATGGCGCTCAACTTCATGCGTGATAGCGCCAGGGAGGTACAAGTCAGTGAGCAACGGGAAACAGCACTGCAAGATTCAGCGTCCATGGAGGCATCGCTGGAGGATGTGGATGCCTTCGATTATCGAGCCCGTTCAGGGCGTATTTATGTGTGCCTCGAGCAACTGGAGCCGGCACGTCGCAACTGCATCCTTCATGCGTATGTCGACGGCTATTCGCACTCAGAAATTTCACAGAAACTGGGCGCACCGCTAGGGACCGTCAAAGCCTGGATCAAACGCAGTCTGGTGGCATTGCGCGAGTGCATGAGATGACCATGAGCCCACAGGATGAAAGCCCCGACAACATTGAAGAGCTGGCGAGTGAGTATGTGTTAGGCACGTTGTCGGCAGAGCGTCGTAGCGAAGTACAAAAGCGTCTCGCTCATGACGCCGATTTGCGAGCGGTTGTGGATGCGTGGGAACAACGTTTGCTTGCGTTGACCGAACTGGCTGAACCGCAAACACCTACTGCATTACTCTGGGGGCGTATCGAGCGCAGCTTGAACGGCATTGACCGACGAGCACCACGAGTGACGGCCAGCGCGCAGCGAATCTCATGGTGGAACCTTCTGCCGCTATGGCGTGGGCTGGCGGGGACAGGTCTGGCCGCAGCGTTGTTGCTCGGAACAATGCTGCTGACACAAACAGCGCCGGTGAATCCGACCACCTACCTGGTCGTTCTGGTGGCTCCCCAGAATCAGGCGCCCGGCTGGGTGATACAGGCCAGCAGCCCAAGAGAAATCCAACTGATACCATTAGGGGTCGCGCAAGTCCCAATCGACAAAGCACTTGAGTTCTGGACCAAGGGTGACGGCTGGCAAGGTCCGGTATCCCTTGGACTGGTCAAACCTGGACAAACGCTTTCTGTACCCCTGGATAGATTGCCACCGCTGGAACCCAACCAACTTTTTGAGTTGACGCTGGAAAACCCCAATGGATCGCCGACTGGCAAACCCACAGGACCGATTCAGTTCATAGGACGGGCCGTTAAAGTGATCTGAGCGAGCGCTGTGGATGAAAAGGCCGCTGTGCAGACGGCGAATGTGTGCTTGAGAGGACTGAAGAAAGCACACCGATAACCAAGTTCCCAAGATGCTGCTTGCTGCGTATCAGCGCATTAATGTTCGCTACGACAAGTCAAATTAATCGATAAGGCGTTTCAAGTTCTGATCAATTCCCGCACGGACGATAAAAGCTCTCCCCTATACCCTTGAATGGCTCCCCTAAACCATTCACTCAAAAGCAATGACATTTTTCTCAATGGATACGGCAACGATACGGCGCAAAATTTTAGCGCGCCCTCTTGCATACCGCCCAAGAAAGAAGAGGAAGCAGGTCAGGCATCGCCCTCAAAACACCTCCAATTCAAGAATGATCTGAACTGTCTCATCTCAGTTGACAGTTAAACGCATTTCACCTGCTTTTTCCCCACCCTCCAGATCCTTAATCTGAGCCCATGTTGAACGACAACATTCACTCACTTCAAAAGGACTTCATCATGAGCAACGCTACCTACAACCGCTTGAACAAAGACGACGCAGTAGTGCTGTTGGTCGATCACCAGACCGGCCTGATTTCTCTGGTTCAGGACTTTTCACCCAACGAGTTCAAGAACAACGTGCTGGCCCTGGCAGACGTAGCCAGTTTTTTCGAGCTGCCGACCATTCTCACCACCAGCTTCGAGCAAGGCCCAAATGGTCCATTGGTGCCGGAGCTGAAAGAGATGTTTCCTGACGCGCCTTATATCGCCCGCCCAGGCCAAATCAACGCGTGGGATAACGAAGATTTCGTCAAGGCAATCAAGGCCACCGGTCGCAAGCAGTTGATCATTGCCGGTGTGGTCACTGACGTCTGTGTAGCCTTTCCGACCTTGTCGGCACTGGCAGAGGGTTTTGACGTGTTCGTAGTAACCGACTCTTCCGGTACGTTCAACACTACTGTGCAACAGGCAGCCTGGAACCGTATGACACAGGCGGGTGCGCAAATGATGAACTGGTTCTCGGTGGCTTGTGAGCTACAGCGCGACTGGCGCAACGACATCGAAGGCCTGGGTAATCTCTTGTCCCAGCGCATTCCAAACTATCGCAACTTGATGAACAGCTACTCGGCGTTGACTGCACGCTAATCGTAATTCCGGTTTGCAACCCAAGGCCCGCTTTTGCGGGCTTTAGGCATGGTTTCATGTGGACTCGCTTCATTTCGCTTAATGAAATGGGCCCCTCAACGGGCCCTTTCGACGAGTTCGCCGGTGTTCGGGCTTTAACAGCCCTCTCCTTAACCGCCGAGAGTCAACAGTTCACAGCCAGAATGAAAACCGAATAACTCTCCGGGAGCTTCCACTAGCAACGACCGCATAATCTGAGTCGAACACTCCAGCGCTTGAAACTGCTCCACCACCGTACCGAAACCAATGCTGTCTTCATGCTGGGTGTGTGGCCAATCGCTGCCCCAAACCAAACGGCGCACACCGAAACCCTGCAACAGTAGTGGTAAGGCAATCCGAGCAAATTTCAGGTTCTGTTGATCCGTTCCTTCCAATCGATAGATGCCGGAAACTTTCATCCATACCTGCCCGCTTACCCCCAGTTCTAGCATCTCGCGAAAGCCTGGTTGATCAACACTCAAACGGGCATCCGGACGACCGAAGTGATCGATCACGAGTTTGATGCCAAATGGCATCAGCTGACGGATCAATTTCGGTAAATCCTCCACGTGGCGGTGTAACTCCACATGCCAATCCAGTTCAGCGATGTGGCCAAAGAAGTCCTTCCAAGCAGCGTCGCGAAAGTCAGGCAAGACTTTCCCCATAAGGTTCAAGCGAACGCCCACCACACCAATCCGAGCCATGTCGTTCAATGCATCGCGACTGATGTCACGATCCAGCACCACGACCCCTCTTAACGCCTCCGGCGCCTGGCGCAACGCGTCTAGCAGGTAGCTGTTGTCGGTACCCAGAAAACTTGGCTGCACCAACACACCATGACTCAGACCATGGGCTCGCAAATGCGCCAGGTAGTTCTTGAGCGTGGCGTCGTAGCCAGGGGTATAACGCCGCACGGCGGCCAGGTTCAGCTCACGATTGAACACGTGAGCATGGGAATCGATGCCGGTGATCGGCGTATTACAGGTATCAGGCATGGCTTTCATCATTCGAAGGTAAGGGTCATCAGGCCCGCGCACTCTCGTTACCGTTGACCGTGGATTGCACCAAAGTATTCGAGGCTTCGAGGGCACGACCACGGGTTTCCGGTAGACAAAGCGCCGCGATCACCGCTACACCATAGGCAATTCCTGCGTCGATACCGATCGCAGACCCCAAGGACATGGAGTCGCTCATGTGACCGACCAGGAATGGGAAGACCGCGGAGAGCACCCGGCCAAAGTTGTAGCAGAAACCCACACCGGCGCCGCGCACGTCAGCGGGGTACAGTTCGTTGAACAATGCCCCGAGGCTGGCTGGAATGCCTGCCGCGAAGAATCCGAGCGGGAATCCCAGGAACAGCATCTGGGTATTGGTCAGTGGCAGGAACACATAGCACTGCACAGTGACGACACAGCACAACGCAAACAGCACGATGTTTTTACGACGGCCAATGCGGTCGATCAAAAATCCACTGACCACACACCCGCACCAGAAGGCGAAGATGATCACCGCCAGGTAACCACCAGAGTTCAACACCGAAAGGTTACGCTCAGTCTTGAGGAACGTCGGCAGCCAGGTCATCACCGCGTGGTAACCACCGTGCGCGCCCAAGCCCAACAGGCCACCGAATAGTGTCACGCGGATCAGTTCGGGACGGAAAATACCTGCCAGGGATTTGAAGAAACTTTGCGGGATGGCTTTTTCTTTTTGCAGACGTTGGAAACTGTCAGGCTCCTCAACATTGCGCCGTACCCAGATAATCAGGAACGACGGCAGCAAGCCAACGATAAACATCACACGCCAGGCCATATCCTGCGGCACGAACGAGTAAATCAACGCAAATACACCGACCGCCAGCCCCCAACCCACAGCCCAGGCGCTCTGCACTGTGCCCATCACCTTGCCACGAAATTTAGGGTTGATGGTCTCGGCCATCAGTACTGCGCCGGCGGCCCATTCTCCACCAATACCGAAGCCTTGCAGTGCCTTGACGACCAGCAACTGATGGAATCCGGTGACGAACGCGGAAAGAAAAGTGAAGAAAGAGAACCACAAAATCATCCACTGCAGCGTGCGCACACGGCCGTAACGGTCGGACAATGTCCCCCCTACCCAACCGCCGATGGCTGATGTCACCAGCGTAACTCCGCTGATCAGCCCCGCATCGCCCTTGGTCAGTGCGAAAGCGGCGATCAGCGCTGGAATCGCCAGGCCGAACATTTGTACTTCCAATGCGTCGAGCGACCATCCGCCGAAGCAGGCCCAAAACGTTTTGCGCTCCCGAGGAGTGACTTGGCGATACCAGCTAAACATGATTCTTATCCTTATAAGTAGAACGTAAGGCAGCCGAGAGCGAACCGCACCGCTACAGGGCCAGTTTTGGCAAACAATCAGGAAACCAGCGACGACCTGGGCGTCGCTGAACAATTCGCTACACGGGCAGGCGCTAGCGAATATCCACGCTGTAGCGGAAGTGCTCTGCGTGCCCGCGAGAACGGCGCCACTCCAGTGGCGTACCGGCGTAATCCCGGGCCAGACGCTCAATCACCACCACCGGACTGTTTACGGGTACTTGCAGCAATCGAGCATGCAGGTCATTCACTGATTCAGCGGTCAGCGTTTCTTCGGCCGATGCGACAACCTGTCCGCACACCTCTTCGTAAATCGGATAAAGCAGCGGCCCTTTGCGACTCAGGTCGATCTCCAGAAGCGGCTGAAAGCGGTTGCGGGGCAACCAGATTTCTTCAGCGAGCACTGGCTTAACATCGAGCAGACGCACACGGACAATACGAATTACCGGCGCATCGACCGGCAATCCTAGCGCTTGCGCTACGGCCGAGGGTGCGGCAACTGGCTCGATCGAGAGGATGCGGCTCTCCGGTACCTGGCGCTCACCGGAAGCAGTTTGGAAACGAAAGAAGCGGAACAAAGAGGATTGAAACTGCGGTCGGCGAATGAAAGTCCCTCGCCCCTGCTGACGCTCCAGAATGCCCTCACTGACCAACGCATCAATTGCTTTTCGCACCGTGCCGGTAGACAGCTGGTACTCCGCTGAAAGCACAGCCTCGGTAGGAATCGCCTCACCAGGACGCCAGCGATTGTTGGCGATCTGCTCAGCCAATTGGTCACGCAGGCGTTGGTAGAGCGGCAGGCGAGTATCACTGGGGAGAGAACTCATGGACTTTATTCACCTTGTTATATAGTCATCTATATGAATTTTGCGTCGAGTATTTCCCCAGACGACTCGGCTGTCAAGAAGGGTCGAGTCGTCTTGCAGACGAATGGCTGCCATGTCTGAAGGCTAGTCAAAGCCATGCAAGCTATGAACCTCTCAAGCTGTTTGGCGGCGAGCATGTCTGAACGTAACAACACGCCGCGCAAAATCGCCAAATCGCCCGTTTCAATCACTGGGCTAGGTACAGTGATGCCGATGTGGGCGAAAAACGCATCCATTGCCCTGCTAGTCCGAGGCACGATGCACGATGCACGATGCACTCACCATACTCAGTCAGACGCATACCATCGACGTGTCGCTCAAACAGCGAAATACCGAGCCGTTTCTCTAAAGAATGGATGGAGAGCGTCACAACAGGCTGACCACGAAAAAGGACAGCGGATGCCTTGGAAACACTCTGTATTCGACGACACGAAGGAACGCCCGAATCTGCATGAGATTCGGTAGTTCAAGACTGTGCATGTGCATCTACCGAATTTTCGAGGAAGCAGATGCACAACATGCAGAACCCATCGCGATAAGTAAAACGTATACCCACTACCGCCGAACGCATTATTCAACTCCCTCCTCAAATGCGAACGTGGGCTCTATCAAACAACCGCAAAAGGAGCCCTCCAATGATCGAAAAAACAAAAACCGCACTGGTTGTCAGCGCCCACTCTGCCGACTTCGTTTGGCGCGCTGGTGGCGCCATAGCCCTGCATGCTCAACAAGGTCACGCTGTTCACATCGTGTGCCTTTCCTATGGAGAGAGAGGTGAGTCGGCCAAGCTCTGGCGCAAAGGCGATATGTCTGAAGACAAGGTCAAAACAGCGCGTCGCAGCGAGGCTGAAGCCGCAGCGGAGATCCTTGGCGCGAGCGTGGAGTTTTTCGATATCGGCGACTACCCGATGCGGGCCGACAAAGAAACGCTGTTTCGCTTAGCC
Source organism: Pseudomonas serbica (assembly GCF_028823535.1). GTDB lineage: Bacteria > Pseudomonadota > Gammaproteobacteria > Pseudomonadales > Pseudomonadaceae > Aquipseudomonas > Aquipseudomonas serbica. The sequence continues at coordinate 159,850 of NZ_JAQIYM010000013.1, forward strand.
GATGTATTTCGTCGCGTTCAACCGGAGTTTGTCCTCAGTCACTCGATCAAAGACCCCTACAACTATGATCACCCGCTAGCGATGAACCTGACGCAGGAAGCCCGCATCATCGCCCAGGCTGAAGGCTACAAACCTGGCGAGAAAATTGTGGGGGCCCCGCCTGTCTACAGTTTCGAACCCCATCAGCCTGAGCAATGTGAATGGCGCCCGGATGTACTGCTGGATATCACTGAGGTCTGGGACAAAAAATATGCCGCCATCCAGTGCATGGCAGGCCAGGAACATCTCTGGGAGTACTACACCCGTGTTGCGCTGCAACGTGGAGTGCAGGCCAAACGCAACGTGGGCATCGCCTCCACCCGCAACATCGTTTACGCAGAGGGCTACCAAAGCATCTTCCCACGGGTAACGGAGAACTTGGCATGAGCACATTGATCGGAAAAACCGGCATTGTCGTACGCAATATTCCCCGTGCTGACTCGGCGTTGATCGACGAACTGGATCGCTTTGGGGTTGCCACCGTGCATGAAGCCCAGGGGCGTAAAGGCCTGCTAGATTGCGCCATTCGCCCGATCCAGCAAAACCAGAGCATTAGCGGAACAGCGGTAACCGTGTTGGTCGCGCCTGGTGACAACTGGATGTTTCACGTAGCAGTCGAACAATGCCAACCCGACGATATTCTTGTGGTCGCGACATCGTCGCCCTGCTCCGATGGCTACTTCGGCGACTTGCTCGCCACCTCGTTAATGGCCAGGGGAGTACGCGCCCTGATCATTGACGCCGGTGTACGCGATACCCGAACACTACGCGACATGGGCTTCAAGGTATGGTCGCGGGCAGTTCATGCCCAGGGTACCGTCAAGGAAACCCTGGGCTCAGTCAATGTGCCAATCATCTGCGCTGGCCAATTGGTCGAGCCCGGAGACGTTATCGTGGCAGACGATGATGGCGTAGTCGTTGTCCGCCGAGACGAGTTACCCGAAGTGTTTGAAACCAGCCGAAAACGCGCTCGGCTCGAAGAAGAGAAACGCGTACGCCTGGCAGCGGGTGAATTGGGGCTGGATATCTACGAGATGCGTCAGAAGCTCGCTGACCGAGGCCTGAGATACCACGACAGTCTCACTGACCTGCAAGGATAACCTTCATGCACCAGACTCGTATTCCGTGTCTCTTGATGCGTGGAGGTACCTCCAAGGGTGCTTACTTCATGGCCGACGACCTGCCGCCCGAAGGCAAGCTGCGTGACCGAGTACTTTTGGCCGTCATGGGATCTCCCGATGCACGCCAGATCGACGGCATCGGTGGGGCAAACTCTCTGACCAGCAAAGTCGCAATCATCAGTCGCTCAGATCGTCCGGATGCGGATGTCGATTACCTGTTTGCCCAGGTCTCAGTCGATCAAGCTCAAGTTGATTACGGCCAGAACTGTGGAAACATCCTCGCTGGCGTCGGCCCATTTTCGATTGAGCGTGGGCTGATAAACACCGACAAATCGCAGACAAGCGTGCGGATTTTCATGGTCAATACCGGCCAGATCGCTGTAGCTAATGTACCCACGCCAGGCGGCATCATTGAGTACGCTGGTGAGACTCGAATCGACGGTGTTCCAGGCACCAGTGCCCCACTGATTGTCGAGTTTGAAAACATTGCCGGCTCCAGTTGCGGAACACTGCTACCGACTGGTCACGCCATTGATCGCATCGACGGTATCGAAGTCACGTGTATCGACAACGGGATGCCTGTTGTACTGATCAGGGCCGCTGATGTGGGTTGCACGGGTTACGAGCTCCCCGAGCAATTGGACGCCAACATCGAGCTCAAAGCGTTATTGGAATCAATCCGACTGCAAGCGGGCCCTTTGATGAATCTGGGGGATGTCCGCGAGCGCACAGTACCGAAAATGTCATTGATAGCTGCCCCTCGCAATGGTGGCGCAATTTGCAGCCGTACCTTCATTCCTCATCGCTGTCACACATCGATCGGGGTGTTCGGCGCTGTCAGTGTCGCCTCTGCTTGCCAGGTTGGGGGGACAGTTGCAAGCAACCTAGCCCAAGTGGAAACAGCTGATCGAGTGCAATTGTCTGTTGAGCATCCAACGGGAGAGTTTACGGTCGAGCTTCGTTTGATTGCCGGTCAGGTAGCCGGGTGCGGATTGGTGCGCACGGCCCGACTTCTGTTCGACGGTAACGTTCTCATCCCTGGCGATATCTGGCAAAACTCGGTGAAATCATAATGACCACAACCTTGTCTCTAATCGGTTTCGGCGAAGCAGGCGCTATTTTCGGCCAAGACCTCGCCGCGCTGGATGTAAAAATCTACGCCTATGATCGACTCCTTGAAGATCCTGCTCAACGAACTGCACTGCGTGTTCGCTCTCAACGGTGTGGCGTTCAACTATGTGAAAGTGCGGCTCAGGCGATAGCGCTTGGCGAGTGGGTAATATCAGCAGTCACGGCGGATAACGCACTCGAAGTCGCACTGAACGCGGCGCCACTGATGAGGCGTGGACAACTGTTCATCGACATCAACTCGGTCGCCCCCTCTACGAAGCGTGCAGCGGCTACGGCCATGCAGCAATACGGCATCGATTACATCGATGCGGCTGTCATGGCACCAGTCCCCCCCCAGCGCTTGAAAACCCCCATTCTTTTGGGCGGCGAACGTGCTGACCAGGTTGCCGAACGATTGGGCGAGCTAGGAATGAACGTGCGGGTAGTGGCCAACGTGATCGGCGTAGCATCAGCAATCAAGATGTGTCGAAGCATCATGATTAAAGGCCTGGAAGCGCTCACAACCGAATGCCTGAGTACTGCTCGCCAGTACCATGCCGAGGATGAGGTGCTGGCGTCGTTGCACGAAAGTTTCCCGCAAATGGGTTGGGACGACACTCTGCCTCACTACTTGATAAGTCGTGTGGCCGAACATGGTCGGCGTCGATCTGAGGAAATGAAGGAGGTGGCGAAAACTTCTCGCGACGTAGACGTTGTTCCGAACATGAGTCTTGCCATCGTCGATGCTCAAAAAGGGCTCGTCGACGCCATGCGTGACGCTGATATCGGTTACCCAAGTCTTGAGCCATTCGACTGGCCAAACCTAATCGACACGTTGTATGGCAGTCCAGTAGCCCGTGAAAGCGCTATATAGGAAAAGCGGTAACATAGCCTTTTACCAGAGTCGCGCTCATGGATCTAAAACAGCTCGAATGTTTCGTAAGGGTGGCCGAGTTCGGAAGTTTCACCAAGGCGGCGGCTGTACTGAACATTTCCCAGTCGGTTGTCAGCCGTCAAGTTAGGCAACTTGAGGTCGAACTGCAGGAGCATCTACTGCTGCGAAATGGTCGAGGGGTATTGCTTACCGCTTCCGGACAACGCTTGTTCGATCATGGCAAAGGAATCTTGCGTCAAGTGCAAGTGGCTCGTGAGGATCTCCGCGAACAACGCGATACCTTGTCGGGCAAAGTGGTCGTCGGGCTTCCTCCCAGCATTTCCCGACGACACACCGTGGCACTGGTATCGGCCTTTCGCGAACGCTTTCCCGACTGCATATTAGGGATCAAAGAGGGTCTGACTCACTCGATGCGCGAGTGGCTGCTACTCGGTCGCCTGGATTTCGCCCTACTCTTCAATCCTGGCCACAGCGCTCAATTGCAGTATGAGCACATCCATTCAGAGCCACTGATGCTCATCGGTGGCCAGCACTCGAACCTTCCCGCCCAGGTAGCGATGAAAGACTTGGGTCAATACCCTTTGATCACTCCCAGCGAACCTCACTCCATACGTCGTCTCATCGAAAGTGAAGCCTCACGTCACGAAGTGCACCTCAACGTATGTCTGGAAATCGATAGCATTCCGTCACTGCTGGAACTCATCAACCTCAACATGGGCTACGGTGTGCTTTTTCGCTCGGCTCTCGCTAATAGAGACGGGAAACTGGAGGGGCTCAAAGCTGCGCAGATCGTTGATCCATCTATCCAGACACATCTATTCATCGGCACGTTTGAGCAACGCCCCTTGTCTCGCTTGGCAGTAGAGACAATGGCTCTGGTTCGTGAAATCTGCATAGCCTAAGCAAGCGCATGCTAAATCAGCATAACTGCTAGAGCCCGCATCTGGTTGTTGTCGAGCGTAGAGACCGCCACCATCGGGGCTATCGCTTCCGCTAACAATGACCAAAGGACACGAGATGAAAACCTGCCTCGCACCTGATTCCCATCCTACAAAACCTATGCAGTCACTTCCTGTGGGTGCTTGGGATGCCCACTGCCATGTATTTGGCCCCGGGGCTGAATTTCCCTATGCCGAAGATCGCAGCTATACACCGCCCGACGCACCTTTTGAAACTTTGCGGGCGTTGCACGACCACCTGGGGTTCACTCGTGGTGTGATTGTCCAAGCCAGCTGTCATGGCAGCGACAATCGCGCGATGTTGGACGCTATCGCTCGTAGCGAAGGGCGGTATCGAGGGATAGCCATCGTGGACGGCAGTGAAACCGATAAGCAGCTTGCCGAGATGGACGCTGGAGGTGTTCGTGGGGTGCGATTCAACTTCGTTGCACATCTGGGTGGCGCGCCAGACCTGGATGTCTTTGACAGCACTGTTGATCGCCTGGCTGATCTGGGATGGCATGTAGTCCTACACCTTGATGCGCAAGACATCCTGACCTACTCGGAAAGACTCGCGCGTATCCCCGTACCTTTCATCATCGATCACATGGGGCGGGTCAAAGCTCAGGATGGCATTGAGCAGCAGTCCTTCATTGCCTTGCAGCAACTGATGGAGAATCCATTGGCGTGGGTGAAGGTATGTGGCGCGGAAAGGGTATCAGTGGGCCGTCGCCCATTCGAAGACGCGGTTCCCTTTGCAGAGAGACTGATTGAAATCGCTCCAGACCGCGTGCTGTGGGGCACTGACTGGCCGCATCCGAACATTAGCAAAGATATGCCCAACGACGGGGAGTTAGTAGATCTGATGTTCAAGTTCTGTACCGACCCTCAGTTGCGTCAAAAGCTATTGGTCGAGAACCCCATGAAGCTTTACGGACGATAACCGCAACAGCCTTCGCTGCACCTCCAAAAATAAGACTTTCAGTGAGTGACCGCCATGAATCCTAGCCCAGCAACCGCTCAGGTCGAAGTAACCGTTCCGATCAAGGTGAAGACCAAGCCGCCCTTCTATCGCGCAATGTACTTTCAAGTACTTCTAGGGATTATCGCAGGCGTCGCCGTCGGCCACTTTTGGCCCACCTTTGCCGCTGACCTTAAGCCGCTGGGTGATGCTTTCATCAAGCTAATCAAGATGATCATCGGCCCAGTAGTTTTCTGCACAGTCGTCACTGGCATCGCAGGAATGCGCGATTTGAAAAAGGTTGGTCGAGTAGGTGGCAAAGCACTGCTCTACTTCGAAGTGATTTCGACCGTTTCGCTGCTGATTGGCCTTATCGGTGGTCACCTTTTCAATCCAGGTGGTGGCTTCAATGTGGACGTCAATACCCTGGATGCATCGGCGGTCACCGGATTCGCTGAAAAAGCACAACACATGCATATGGTCGAATTCCTGATGGGAATCATCCCCTCGACATTTGTGCAGGCATTTGCCGAGGGCAACGTCCTTTGCATATTGCTGGTCTCAGTGCTTTTCGGATGCTCGTTGTCAGCTATGGGTGAAAAGGGCCGGCCGGTCTACGACATGATCGAAGGTCTCTCCGGCGTGTTCTTTCGCATCGTACACATCATTGCCAAGCTCTCCGCTGTCGGCGCATTCGGCGCCATCGCTTTCACCGTAGGTACTTACGGAGTTGGCTCACTGCTGCCACTGATGAAACTGGTAGGCAGCTTCTACGTGCTTTGCGCATTGTTTGTGATCGTCGTTTTGGGCGGTGTGGCGAGAGTCTGTGGGTTTAGTATTCTTCGCTTCATCTCCTACATCAAAGAGGAACTGTTGGTCGTTCTCGGAACCAGCTCCTCTGAAGTGGTACTGCCACAAATTATGGAAAAGATGGAGCGTCTGGGCTGCTCAAAACCCGTTGTTGGCTTGGTCATTCCTACGGGTTACTCATTCAACCTCGACGGCACTAACATCTACCTGACGATGGCGGTTCTTTTTATCGCACAAGCGCTGAACATCGACCTGTCACTTTCGCAGCAACTGACATTGGTTATCGTGGCCATGCTCACCTCCAAGGGTGCCAGCGGTGTCTCAGGTGCTGCCTTTGTCATGTTAACCAGCACCTTGATGGTGGTCCCACTTGTCCCTGTAGCAGGCATGGTGCTGATTCTGGGAATCCACCGTTTCATGGGTACCGGCCTTGCCATGACTAACCTGGTTGGCAACGGTGTCGCGGCACTGGTTGTATCAGCTTGGGAGAAGGAGCTAGATCGCGACAAACTCGCCAAGGAACTTGGTACTAAGCAGTAACCCTTCTGCCTTATCGATCACAACATCCCTAGAAAGTCTCTGTTCGGTCTACTACCGAGCAGCGACTCCCTGCGTCAGGAAAATAATAAAAATGAACCGCGCCTTATATGTAGCTGTGCTTGCATCCGTATCGTTCTACATCGACACCTCTATGGCCGACAGCTTCATCGCTGATAGTAAAATTCGTTTAGAAGCCCGAAACTTCTATTACAACGGTGATTATCGCCAGGGAGCTGGCGTATCGAAAAAAGAAGAATGGGCTCAGGGATTTTTGCTCAACTATGAATCAGGATACACACCAGGAATCATTGGCTTCGGCGCTGACGCGTTGATCTTTGCAGGCTACAAGCTGGATTCGAGTCCAGATCGCTCTGGTAGCGGCCTCCTCCCCAAACGAGCTTCCGGTGAGGCCGCTGACGAATACTCAAAAGCAGGTTATGGCGCAAAACTCAAGATATCCGAGACTTCGTTGCGCTACGGGATGTCATTGCCAAAGGTACCGGTGCTGCAATACAACAATAGCCGGCTGCTCCCCCAGACGTTTCAAGGTTGGCAGATTACCTCTACTGACGTCGACCGCCTTACCATAAACTTGGCCCAGTTCGATAAGACGATCACACCTGACTCAACCGATCTTCAGGACATCAACCTTGCGGTAAAGGACGGACGATATCGTGCAACTGGCATCGGCGACTACTACCGATATGGCGGCGGCACATACAAGCTGACACCCGAGCTGAGTGCGACGTACTTTTATGGCGAACTTGATGATGTTTACCGTCAGCAGTTCGCTGGATTGATACACAGCACGCGAATCGGAACAGGCACGTTGACTACTGATCTGCGTGCTTTCGCAAGCAGTGATGTTGGCGCAGCCAAAGCCGGAGAAGTTGATAACCGTGCATACGCTGCTTCGCTGGGCTACACCTTAGGCAATGGGCATAGCGTCTTAGCGGCCTATCAGGTTATGGAGGGCGCAACCGGCTTTCCTTACATCAATAACCCCTACCTACCGAACTACGTGCAATACCACGATTTCGCAAGTGCAGGCGAACGTAGCTGGCAGCTTCGGTACGGGTACGACTTTGCAGCCATGGGTGTTCCTGGGCTGAACTTTTTTACCGCGTACACCCATGGAGATGGATTGAAGAAAGTCGGCACTGAAAAGGAATGGGAGCGCGATGTGGATGTGAGCTATGCCTTCCAGGGAAAGCTTAAAGGCTTTTCTGTACGGTTGAGAAACGCAACCTATCGTAGTGACGACGCCAGAGATATCGACGAGACACGCTTAATAGCAACTTACCTCTTCACATCGTTTTAATAATCTGAGGTGTGGCCTCCCCACTCAGGCGAGTTACCGCTTTTGCAGACATTCCTGACTGCCGGCAATGGGTTGGATGCGCGAACAAGTGGACGGATTTATTCTATCGCCACCTTGTGGAAAATAGATCCGTCCCCGTTCTCACGGTCCCCGTTCTCACGTTCTCACGTGGTGCAATGCTCACGTCGTCAACAGTTCAGGCACCTGGTAACCGAACAGGATCGGGCTGCCACGTCATTCCCTGACACCTCCATACAACCCCTCCCGCCGATCCCGATGCAAATCATTGCGTGCACTGATTCGCTTATTGCGCGCCTCACCAAGATTCAGTGCTGCCAATAAAATCTGCTCACTCCCCTGCTCCGCCGGCCCTGCCAAGGGATAACCATCCGCATCGACAATCACCGAACCCTGCACCCAACCAACACCGCGTTCATGCCCATGCCGATCACACGCAGCAATAAACATCCGATTAACCGAAGCATTCGCCTGAACCCGCACCACTTCCGCCGGACGTTCAGTAGGTGGCCGCGGTCCATCCGGCCAATTAACCGGCGCGCAAAGCAATTCAGCACCCGCCAATGCCGGAAGTCGCACCCACTCGGGGAACTCCAGGTCGTAGCAAATCAACATCCCGATTCGTCCATGAACCGTTTCGACTACCGGTGGAGCGGCGTTACCCACACTGAAAATTTCAGACTCAGCATCCCAAAGGTGCGCTTTGCGGTACACGGCACGCAAACCCTTTGCGTCGATCATCGCCGCGCTGTTGGCCAGTTCATCACCTTCCAGCCGCTCGCAAAAACCGCCGACCACGACCAGGTTCAGTTCACGGGCGAGCGCCGTCCATAGACGCAAGGTCGGTCCTTCGGTTGTTTCTGCCAAGGAAAAGGCTTCGTCACGGTCGTTGAACACGTAGCCGCTTTGCACCAGTTCAGGCAGCACCACGATTTGCGCTCCTTGACGCGCCGCCGAACGAATAATGCGTTCGGTGAGTGTGCGGTTGAACGCGAGGTCGCCGATTTTCGGCGCCACCTGGCAGCAAGCAACTACAGTATTTTTTGCAGTGTTCAACGCACCTCCTCCACAGTGAGTTTGGTCATGGAGATGATGTCGCCCTCGGTAATTGAATCGATGACCCGACGTTCCGCCGCGAGGTCCAGCGATCGACTGAGGATAAAGTACGTCAGGCCCGACACCATCAAGCCCACCAGCCAAGCGATGTCCACGCCTTCGAGCATGCGTGCCAGCGGGCCAACAAATACTTCTTTGTTGGCCGCGGCATCGAAGATGTAGAAGAACGGCACCATCGCGGCAAAGCCGATCAGGTACGAGACGATGCCGCGAAATTGCCAGGCGCCGTAAATGCCCTTCGGCGTGAAGAAGTGCGGGATCGCGTAGCGGCCTTTGCGCACGAAGAAGTAGTCGACCAGATTGACGGCGGTCCAGGGCACGAGGAAGTACAGGAGCAGTACGAGGAAGGTGTTCAGCAACGCGATGCCGTCGCCTTTGATCGACAGCACGCAGGTCAGCAGCACCACGCTAATCGCAGTGATGGACAGGATCCGGGCGCGGGGTGTCGGGGTGATTTTGTTGATTGAGTCGACGCCTGTCAGCAGCGTCAACATGGCGCTGTAGGTGTTGAGCGCGATGATCGGCAGGAACCCCGCCACCGAGACGATCACCAGCACATTGCCCAACCCAGGAATCATCGAAGACCCGACCTGGCTCAACGCCACCAGCGCGTCCACCGCTTTAAGCTGCTGCGCCAGCCACGCGCCGAGGCCGATCATCCAGCTGCCGGACAGCGAGGCTCCGATGAACACGGCAGCGATCAGTTTTGGTCTGCTGGTGTTTTTCGGCAGGTAGCGGGAGTAGTCGGAGACATAGGGCGCATAGGAAATGTTGTAGCTGGCGCCAATGGCAAACAGCGTGGCGAACGCTACCCAGTTGAAACCGAGGTCCGCCGCTGGGGTGACGCCCTCTTGGCCAGCGCCGAACATCAGGGCGATGGTGACCAGCGCGTACAGCGGCAACGTGGCCAGCAACGCCCATTTGAAGGCTTTGTGCATCAGGTCGTGGCCGTAGATCGACAGCAATGCGCCGATCAGCACGACCGCCACCGCGACTATGGTCGGGTCGATGCCGAACACATGTTCGAGGCCGTTCATGATCAGCGAGATGTTCACCACATTGAAGCCGACGAACACAAACATCGTCGCCATCAGGGCCAGTATCACGCCGCGATAACCGAATTGTGCACGGGACTGGATCATTTGCGGCAGGCCCATTTCCGGACCTTGCGAACCGTGGAAGGCCATGAAGATGGTGCCGAACATGATGCCCAGTGCGCCGGCCAACATAGTCCACAGCGCCGACAGGCCGAGGCTTGGGCCGACGAAACCGATCGAGATGGTGAAGAAGTGGAAGTTGCCCAGAAACCAGAAAGGTCCCTGGCTGCTGAGTTTGGCGTGACGTTCGTTTTCCGGAATGTAATCGATCGAGTGGCCTTCGATGGCCAACCCGCCGCTCGCTTCAAGGGCGTGCGCAGACTGTGGGGACCCTGACATATGAATGTTCCTATGCTGGCAATTGTTGTTTTTCTGGGCAATGCGCCGGTTTCATTGCAATGTAGGAGGTTGGTCTGAACGGTAAAATATCGCAGGCGCACTGTTTACATAGATTCGCGCCTATGTAGCGAAACTCGGAGGCATACATGCTGGGCACTGTATCGGAACTGGATTTGCGTCTAATCCGGGTCTTTCTGACTGTAGTTGAGGCGGGCGGTATCTCGGCCGCGCAGACAGCGCTCAATACCACTCAACCCACCATCAGCGCGCAATTGGCGACGCTGGAAGCGCGGGTGGGATTTCGCCTGTGCGAGCGTGGGCGCGGTGGATTTTCGGTGACACCCAAGGGTGGGCAGTTTATCGACGCGGCGCGTCGGTTAGTGGCGGCGGCCGAGGGCTTTCGGGTTGAGGTTCAGCACATCAATCGCAAGGTATCGGGCAATATCAACATCGGCTTGCTTGGTCAAATCGATCCGTCCGCCAACAAAAACATCGCCCTCGCCATTGCCCGTTTGCGATCACGACATGAGGGGTTGTACTTCCACTTCACTGAATTGTCGTCCTCCTTGCTGGAAGAGAAAATCATCAACGGCCACATCGACCTGGCCATCGGTTACTTTTGGCACCGCTTGCCCAACATCGATTACTACCCCTTGTTCAAGGAAACCCAAATCGCCTACTGCGCCCCTGCGCACCCGCTGTTCGCCCACGTGGGTGCACTGACCCGCGATGACGTGCGCGATTACGACTGGGTCTGGCCCAGTCATCCTTTGCCGGAAATGCCCCCACCCACCAGCATCGAACGCTTGACGGTGCTCACTGACAGCATGGACGGCGCGGCTCTGCTGATCCTGTCGGGCCAGCATGTGGGCTTTTTGCCCCAGCACTACGCGGCCAAACATGAACAACTGGGGCAATTGCATCCGCTCAATCCTGAGCTGTTGCGCTATGAAGTCGGCTTTCATGCGGCCGTTCGCCATTCGGCGCGGCAACGGGAGTTGGTGGGTGCATTCCTGGCGGAGCTGATCGAGATTTTCGCAGAAGGGTGAGTCCAGAAACAGTCCGAACGCCAGCGTCGAGATCGACATTAGTTTCAGCTGCGGATTTCACCCACAGGCCTGATATCGATCTGCTGCGTCGCTGCATCGACGCCGGCCTGGTCAAGGGCGAGGATTATTCACTCACCAATTGGATTACCGTCTTGCCCTTGCCGCGGCCTTGCGCGACCTGGCGAAATGCCTCGTTGACTTCTGACAGCTCAAAGTGCTGTTGATCCACGCGGATCGTCAGTTGACCGGCATTGGCCAACGCGGCGGCCTCGCGCAGAATAGCGCCATGGTGTTCGCGTCCTTTGCCGGTGAGCAAAGGCGCCAGGGTGAATACACCCGAGTAGGTTGCACTTTTGAACGACAACGGCGCCAGGCTGTGCTGCCCCCAACCCAGGCAGCTCAGCACGTGCCCGGTATAAGGCTTCACGGCCTTGAATGACGCATCCAGCGTGCTACCGCCTACGGTGTCGTAGACGATGTCGAAACCTTCACCAGCCGTATAGTGCTCGACATAGTCCTCTACGCTCTGCGCCTGATAGTCGATGGCCGTAGCCCCCAGCGAGCGAATGAAGTCGAGACTCGCCGCCGAACCGGTGGCGTAGACGTCGGCACCGCGAGCCTTGGCCAGTTGCACAGCCACCTGGCCGACCCCACCTGCGCCGCCATGAATCAGCACACGCTGACCGGCACGGACATTGGCACGATCTACCAAACCTTCCCATGCGGTAATGAATACCAAAGGCAATGCAGCCGCCTCACGCATGTCGAGAGTGGTCGGCTTTGCCGCGATCAGCCGGGCATCCACGGCAATGTATTCGGCCATAGTACCCTGGGCACCGCCGATCCCGCCGGGCATACCGAAGACTTCCTGGCCCAGGTTGAAACCTTCAACCGCCCCGCCCAACTCGATAACCGTGCCGGCGAGATCCAGGCCGAGCACTGCGGGTAGTGCCTGACGGGCGTGAGCCCCTGCGCCGGCGGCGATCTTGGTATCGAGAGGGTTGACCCCTGCCGCGTGAACCCTGACCAGCACCTGCCCCTTACCGGGTACAGGGCGATCGATTTGGCGGACAGCCAGAGGGGCCTGAGCGGACTCGGCGATAGCGGCAAGCATGGAGTGATTCATGATGGGCAACCTCTGATCAAGTGGACGCTTACAGATTGCCGCGCGTTCATCATTCCGATAAGAGACTAAATTGGCATATAACTTATTCCACAAAGAGGTCTAATCGCCGATGGACTTGTTCGACACCATGCACATCTTTGTACGGGTCGTGGAACGCGGGTCGTTTTCTGCAGTTGCTCGCGAGCTGAACATGGGGCAGCCGGCAGTGAGCAAGCAGGTGCGCGCTCTGGAGCAGTATCTGGGCGGGCCATTGTTCGCCCGCAGCACCCGGCACCTGGCCCTGACCGACGAAGGGCAACGCTTCTACAGCCACTGCCAGGAGATTCTCGGCCACCTCGAAACCGCCACACGCAGCTTTACCAGCGGTCAGGAGCAGATCGCCGGCCCTCTGCGAGTCGCTGCACCGGTCAGCTATGGGAGGTTGTGCATAGCACCGCTCATAGGGACTTTCCTGCAGCGCCATCCAGATGTCCGGATCGACCTGCGGCTGAGCGATCACAACGAAGATCTGCTCAAGGAAAATATCGACCTGGCCATCCGGATTGGCGCGGTGAAGAACGAGGGATTGGTGGCCGTGCCACTGGGTACCAGCGCGCGGCGGGTCTATGCCGCGCCCACCTATCTGGATCGACACGGACTGCCACGCGAGCCCAATGAGCTGACAGGCCACAACTGCATCGGTTTCACATTGCTGGAGCATTACGACAGTTGGCATTTCACGCACATCGGGCAAGAGCTCGATGTAGCCATCAAAGGCAACGTCACCAGCAATAGCAGCGAGGCCATCCGTGAAATGGTTCTCTGCGGCTTGGGTATTTCCCTTTCTCCAGAATGGCTGTTTGCAGCTGACGTCGAACAGGGCAGCGTTCGTATCGTGCTCGACGATTATCAGACCACCGCACTGCCTGTCAGCGCTGTGCTCAGTCGTGAGCGACGACGTTCAGCGCGGACGATGGCATTCATCGATTTTCTCCGCGAGCGCTTATCGTAAAACCGCCTATCACCAGGCTTCTGTCGAGCGTTCGCGTTGGCTCGACTCCCCCCTTCAGACAGGCCGTTAATCGACCAGGAGTTGCCACCCAGATCGCCGCTCAGACTGTTTTACACGTTAACCAGGCACCCCAGAACAGGCTGCTGAAAAAACGGGTAGCGTCCCCAAAACCCGCATCATGCAAAAGCTTCTGAACAGCCGCCTCAGAATGTGGAGGGTCAGCGCCTTGAAGAATTTTCCCAAGTTTGACTTTCACTTCATCCGGGCTGGCTCCGTGCTGCCGCCAACGTTGCCCCCAGGCAGCGAGGAGTAAGGGCTGGCTGGCATAAGCATAATGATTGCCGGCGACAATCAGCGCAGCTCCCGGTTTGAGTCGAGCCCGAATGGATCGCAGAATTTCTCCCTTGGCATCATCCCCATCGAGATGATGGAGTACACCGATCAAAGTGGCTGCGTCGTAGGACTCATCGGCGGGCAAGTCTTCAACGTGCCCAAGGTGCACGTCCGTTCTTTCAAGCAGGTTGTTTACGGCTAACTGCTGTTTCGCGGTTTGCAGCATCGGCTCAGATGGATCAACGGCGGTGAAGCGCCAGCCCGGCTCAAGCCTGGCCATCGCGATGATCTCCTGCGCCGTACCGCCAGCGCCGACGACCAGTATTTTGGCCGAGCCGACATTTTCAAGGCTTGCCGCGAGCATGCACGCCACCAAATCCTGGCAGGCGTCATAACCGGCCAGTGCAATACGGCTCTGTCGTCCGTACTCATTGGCCCGAGCGCTATCAAACTTTTCAGCTGATTCAAGTGGTGATTTCAAGGCGGTTCTCCATGTCCTTGAATTAACTTAGGTCATAAAGATCGATAATAAAAATTCATTAATTTTATCCACTGCATTCCCACCAGGAATGTCAAAGCACCGCGGCAGGCCTTTGATCAGGTGCTGGCCTGGTCCTCAAATTGCAGGTGCGCCCACGCAATGCAAGTGGTCACTGCGTGTGCCAAACAAATGCAGATGCGCTACAACTCATAGAACGTCGGAGTCCTCACAGAAAGCGAGCGAATGTGGATGAAACGCAATCTCTGCGTCGTCAGGTGTGTCCGGTTCGCATCTGCTTCGCTCGTCATGCTGGCCACCGGTGCAGTGACAGAGGATCTCGAACCCAGGTCCTACGCCAATACACCGGTCGGTATCAATTTCCTGCTCATGGGCTACAGCGATCTCCATGGCAACGTGACGGCCAATCCCTCGATCCCGCTTGAGGATGCCAAGCTCAACATCCAGACAGTCGTGTTTGCCTACGCCAGGTCCCTGGATGTCTGGGGCCGCTCGGGAAAGTTCGATATCGTCGTGCCCGAGGCGAAATTGACCGGCTCAGCCTTGCTGGCCGGTGAACCCAGGAAACGTGATGTCACCGGGTTGATCGATCCAAGATTTCGCTTCTCGGTCAACCTGTATGGCGCCCCGGCGATGTCCCTGGCCGAGTTCCCCAGTTACCAACAGGATGTGATTATCGGCACCAGCCTGGCGATCACGGCGCCATTGGGCCAATACGACGACAGCAGGCTGATCAATCTCGGCAACAATCGCTGGTCATTCAAGCCTGAACTCGGGGTGTCCAAGCGTGTGGGGCAAGTGACCCTGGAGTTGTCCGGTGCGGGAACCTTTTTCACCGACAATGACGAGCTGCTCGGCAACCACGTACTGTCCCAGGACCCGATTTACCAGGTACAGGGGCATCTTATCTATGCGTTTGAAAACGGGATCTGGGCTTCGCTGGATGCGACCTGGTTCGAAGGTGGGAAAAGCGCTGTCGATGGGATCAGTAACCACGATTATCAGGAAAACTCCCGCTACGGCTGTACCCTCACGCTGCCCTTGAACCGCAACCATTCCATAAAGCTCAACGCGAGCAAGGGGGGCTATACCCGCACGGGCAGCGATTTCGATGCGGTTGGCATGGTCTGGCAGTATCGCTTCGGCGGTGGGCTTTGACGCTGTTCATGGGCCTTTAGCCTGGGACAAAGGCCTGGCCACCTGCTCCAACGCCCGACGCTCAGCCGCCACGCCCCACACCGCTTGCACCAGCGCCGCCACACACATCAGCGCCGCGCCGATCAGATAACCGATCAACAGACTGCTGCGCTGCTGGGTCTGGATCAGTTGGCCAAACAGCATCGGCCCAATGATGCCGCCCAGGCCCGTGCCAAACGCATAGAACACGGCGATGGCCAGGGCGCGGATTTCCAGTGGGAAGGTTTCTGCAACGGTCAGGTAGGCCGAGCTGGCCGCCGCAGAAGCGAAAAAGAAGATCACCATCCATGCCGCGGCTTGCTGGGTAACATCCAGCCAACCCTGCTGGAAGGCATAGCCACTGAGCGCCAGCAGAACTCCCGATGTCGCGTAGGTGAAGCTGATCATCACCCGTCGGCCGATCAGGTCGAACAGACGCCCAAGCAGCAGCGGCCCGCAGAAATTGCCCAGTGCCAGGGGCAAGACGTACCAACCGACCTGCTCGGCGGGCACCTGGTAAAAATCGGTGAGCACCAGCGCATAGGTGAAGAAGATCGCGTTGTAGAAAAAGGCCTGCGCGGCCATCAGGGTCATCCCCACCAGCGCCCGGCGCCGGAAGCTGACGAACAGGGTATGGAAGATCTCCGCCAGCGGCGTATGGTCCCGCGCGTGCAGGCGCAGGGGTTGATGGGTTACGGCCGGCAACTCATGGTCTTGTTCGCGCAGACGCGCTTCGATGCCTTCGACGATGAGTTGCGCTTCATCGTGTCGACCATGGATCAGCAGCCAGCGCGGGCTTTCCGGTAGCCACAGGCGCATCACCAGGATCACCAGGCCCAGCATGGCACCGATGCCAAAGCACAGGCGCCAGCCCAGGTCGCCGCCGACCACCTGCGGGTCCAGCAGGACGATGGCTCCGCCGGCGCCCAGCGCGGCGCCTAACCAAAAGGTACCGTTGATGGTCAGGTCGACCCAGCCGCGGTAGCGTGCCGGGGTGAATTCCTGGATGGTCGAATTGATCGCCGTGTATTCGCCCCCGATGCCCATGCCCGTCAAGAAGCGCAGCAGCAGGAAGCTTTCCAGGTTGAAGGAGAACGCCGTGGCCGCCGTGGCGCCCACGTACAGCCATAAGGTGATGAAGAACAATTTGCGCCGCCCCAGGCGATCGGTCAGCCAGCCGAACAGCAGCGCGCCGATCACCGCGCCGGCAATATAGATGCCGCCGGCCAGGCCGATATCGAAGTTGCTCATGCGCAGGTCGGGGCTGTTTTTCAGCGCGCCGGACACCGAGCCAGCCAGCGTCACTTCCAGGCCGTCGAGCAACCAGGTGATGCCCAGCGCGACCACCAGCAGGGTATGAAAGCGGCCCCACGGCAAGCGGTCCAGGCGGGCTGGAAGATCGGTTTCGAATATCGTGCCGGCTTGTTGGTGGGTCATCGCCACAACGGGTCATGTGCAGTGCGTTGTGAGTTAGGAGTCAGCCCCAGGATCGGGAGTTCAAAATTCCACTGCCGCACAAGGCAGGGGCAGGATTGATTCTGTAAAGGCTGGCTTGCCAGCGATGGCGATCCCAACGACGCCATCGCCGGCAAACCGGCTCCTGCAGATCCGTGTTGCTTAACTTCTGACGAAAGCCAGCAGGTCGGCGTTGATGGTATCGGCGTGGGTGGTCGGCATGCCGTGGGGGTAGCCGGAGTAGGTTTTCAGCGTGCCGTTTTGCAACAGCTTGGCTGACAACGGCCCGGAGTCTTCATAAGGCACGATCTGGTCATCATCGCCATGCATCACCAGCACCGGGATCGTGATGCTCTTCAGATCCTCGGTGAAGTCGGTCTGGGAGAAGGCCACGATCCCGTCGTAATGGGCAATGGCACAGCCCATCATGCCTTGTCGCCACCAGTTCTGGATGTTGCCCTCGGACGGTTTCGCACCCGGGCGGTTATACCCGTAGAAAGGCCCCGCCGGAATGTCACGGTAGAATTGTGCGCGGTTGGCCTTGAGCTGCGCCTGCAGGTCATCGAACACCGACTTGGGCAAGCCGCCCGGATTGCCTGGGGTTTGCACCATCAAAGGTGGCACGGCGCTGATGATGACCGCCTTCGACACGCGGCTTTCGCCGTGGCGGGCAATGTAATGGATGACTTCCCCACCGCCGGTGGAGTGCCCCACATGCACGGCCCCGTTCACGCCAAGATGGTCGACCACGGCGGCGACGTCATCGGCATAGTGATCCATGTCGTGCCCATCCCATACCTGACTGGAGCGCCCATGGCCGCGCCGGTCGTGGGCAATCACCCGGTAGCCGTTCGCCAGGAAAAACAGCATCTGGGCATCCCAGTCGTCGGCACTCAATGGCCATCCGTGATGAAACCAGATCACCGGGGCATCGCGCGGCCCCCAATCCTTGTAAAAGATCTCGACACCGTCCTGCGTTGTGACATACCCCATGTTCGCGTCTCCTCAATGAAAGGTTACACCGCTTGGCCGCCAAAACACCTTGGGACTAACGACAACTTCAAGGTCAATGGGTTTTGGCTGGAGTGTGAGAATAGGCGAACTGGCGAAAACCGGCAGATGTTCAAACCATTGAGAATCACGACTGCCGGACAGTCGCTCGATGTGCTCGGCATCGGAAACAATGAATTATGCGTTGCTGCCGACCTCTACTTCCAAGCACTGCACAGAGAGCGGCTTTCACGAAAATAAGCGAGTCGTTGTTAGTGGGAACCACTATTCCAGCCCCCGCCAAAACCATGATCTGACAGGCCATGTCGTTCTCGAAATTTCTTTGAATTTTTTCTGACACCGCCACTCCTTTGTCTATGAGCGAATGGAGGGGGATCTCATGAACACGGGTCTTTTTGTCATTGAATACAAGCTTCATGGGGAGCCCAAGTCATTCATTATCAGGACGACGATCAAGCGCAGCGCTGATGCATGGCACTGGGCAAGTTGTGATGCAGGAGTGGCACCCATACCCAAACCGGGAAGGCCGCCGCTTAAGGTCGTCTCCAAGCCTCAAGCCGAGAAGTACGGGATCAGTGACGTGACATGGCGCAAGACAGCAACCTTGAACTGGACAGAGGTGGCAACTTGATGAGCAGACTTTTTTACGGCAGGTATTGATGAACTGCCTATTTTGCGAACAAACCAGGTGTCAGGAGGTTTTATGAGCGCGCAGTCAATTGAGTACCATTTCGAGGTCTACGAGGAGTCTTTCACCAATGCCCCTGTTTGGAGCGTTGAAGCATCAACGCCCTTCCCCGCTGTGTCGATAGGTGATCGTTTCAATCACGTAGGTCTTGACGTTGCCTGGGGCAGGACGGCCACCGACGAAGAGGAATATCGAGTGGTAGACATCGACCACTATTTTTCGCAAAGCGAGGGCAAGCTTGCGTACAAGACCATGGTGAAACTGATGCTGAAACACCGCAACCAGATCTATTGAGGTTTTCGCTCCCGTTTGGTCAGTGAACTTCCCAATGACTTTGAAGTGTTCGACTTTGCCAGGCTCGCCCCCTTGTGCTTTGTATTGAGTGAGGCCAGATCACTGAGAAGCCTGCCACACGGCAGGCTTCTTTTGGGGGCTCAGTTCAGATGCGTTTTGAGCTCCAGTGCTGCCTGACGCACCGCAGCCTTGACCTCGGGAATCGAACTCAGCGGATTGAGCAGGCCGAAGTCATGGATCATGCCGTTGTAGCGCACTGAGGTGACCGGCACACCCGCCGCATCCAGATGGCGGGCATAACCTTCACCTTCATCACGCAATACATCGAACTCGGCTGTTTGCACCAGGGCTGCCGGCAGCCCTTCAAGTTGTTCGGCGCTGGCGTTGAGCGGTGAGGCGTGAATCTGTGCGCGCTCGGCCGGGTGGGTGGTGTAGTTGTCCCAGAACCACTGCATCATGCCCTTCGTCAGGAAGTGGCCCTCGGCAAATTGCTGATACGAGCCACTGTCGAAGCCGGCATTGGTCACCGGCCACATCAGTAACTGAAAGCGCAGGGCGGGGGCTTTCTGTTCCTTGGCCATCAGCGCCACGACCGCCGCCATATTACCGCCGACACTGTTGCCGGCTACCGCCAGCCGCTTACCGTCGACACCGATGTCCTTGCCATGTTCGGCCACCCAGCGGGTCGCGGCATAGGCCTGATTGATCGCGGTCGGGTACTGCGCCTCTGGGGACGGCGTGTAATCGACGTACACCGCGACGGCACCGGAGCCAACCACCAGGTCGCGAATCAGGCGTTGGTGAGTTGGGAAGTCGCCCAAGACCCAGCCACCGCCATGAAAAAACATGAACACCGGCAACTCACCCTTGACCTTGGCCGGGCGGACGACTTTCAGCTTGATGATTTGCTCTCCCACCGCGATTGAGCGGTCGCTGACTTCGACCCCGGACAGATCAACCTTCACCGAGGCCTGTGCACCGGTCAGAACCGCACGGGCGTCCTTCGGGCTCAGTTGCTCCAGCGGTTTTCCGCCACCGGCCGCCAGGGCTTCAAGGAAGGCTTGGGTATTGTGCTCGACGCCAGGGCTGCCTGCGGCAAAGGCATTGTCCAGGGAAAGAGCCAAGAGGGTGGTGGCCAGAGTTTTCTGGATGGTGCCCATGGGTAATCCTTTTTAGTTGTTTGAGTTTGAATGATCCAACGATGGCGCCGGCAAGTTCGGCCGGCGCTTTTTATTGATTTGTTACTCGATCAGCGGAACGTTGGCGGCTCGTTTGTACGGTCCGTACTCCAACGGCACCCACTCGAAATGCTTGTCCACGGCGCTGATATGACCGATACCGGGGAACGGCAAGTGCGCGGCCGCCACCCAGGTTTTGCTCGCGGCAGCGGCACTGAACACCTGGTTGCGACTCTTGATCGCTTGCTGATTGTTGACGTCGAACCCGATCGACACCTCCGGGTGCAGGAACTGCACGGCGAGGTTGTGCACCAGGTCCCCCATGAACAGGATGCTCTGCCCCTGGGAGGTGAAGCGGTAAGTGCTGCTGCCCGGCGTGTGTACGGTCTCCAGTTGGGCCTCGACCACACCCGGCAAAGGCGACTGACCCGGGGAGAAGGTTTTGAAGCGCCCCGCAGCGATGTAAGGTGCGGTGGAGTCCTGCGCGATCTTGAAGAAGCCTTTGGCCGCCTCCGCAGCTTTAGCCAGCGCCTGCGGGTCCAGCCAGTAATCGGCTTCGGCCTTGGCGGCGTACACCGTGGCATTGGCGAAGATCGGCTGCTGCTGACCATCCACCAGACCGCAGACATGATCCAGATGCAGGTGCGTGCGCAGGATGGCATCGACCTGCTCCGGCTTGTAGCCGGCGGCTTGCATGTTGGCCGAGAGCTGGCCGGCGGTGGCACCGATGCACTGCCCGGCCCCGGTGTCGACCAGAATCAGTTGTTTGCCCGTATTGATCAGGAAAGCGTTGAACGCCGTCTGCACGCCCGGTGTTTCAATCGCACGACGGGCGAGCAGCGCGCGGATCTGACCCTGGCTCATGCCCTGCAGCAGCTTCGGTGAAAGATCGTTGTAACCGTCGAACAGCGCCGTCACTTCGTAATCGCCCACCGCCAACCGGTAGTAGCCGGGGACCTGAGTGGACTGAATCGGCGCCTGAGCCTGGGCGCCAGCCGAAGTCAGCACCAATGCCAGGCCAAATCCACGCAGTGTGCAAACCAGAGAATGCTTCATGCCTCACCTTTGATCGAGTCAGAAAGCGGCTGATCACGTCAGCCGAGTAAACTCGATCATGCACCTGCCCAACACCTTGAAAATTGCAGCGATGTGCTAATTTTGCGCAGGGGTATGACACGGCATATGAATGGACGTCGACCATCGGATCTGTCGAAAATCCGCAACGGTTCACCCGCCTGTAGCGGTGTGCTGTCCAACGCCTGTGACAAGGCTCACTTCATAACTCTTAAGGTTTGCTTAAGGACTTTAAATGTCGCCGGCGGACAGACTTTCCTGAACGATCAGGAGAGCCACCATGAACCCGCAATCGGTGAATACAAACCATCCATGCCCTGGTGTACGGCCGTTGGGCGCCCTGTCCGGCTGGCAGGAGCACCGGGCCAAGGAACTGATGCTGCGTGACATGGGCAGCTGCGTTCGCATCAGCGCGATTGCCGAACACTGCAACCTGTCCCGTAGCCATTTTTCCCGGGCGTTCAAAAAGGTTACCGGCCACTCGCCGCAAGGCTGGCTGGTGATGATGAAAATCGAAAAGGCCAAACGCCTGCTGATCTCCTCGATGCCGATCACCGATGTCGTCTATGAATGCGGTTTCGCGGACCACTCGCATTTCACCCGCACCTTCAGCCGCCTGGAAGGGATAACACCCAAGGCATGGCGCCGGGCCTATGATCAAGCAACGAGCCACCCTGCCCCGCCACCCGTAATTGATCGAGACATACCCCACTGGAGCATTCGCGATAGCCTGGTCGACGGGCGAGAACTACACGCGTGAAATGATCGAGATCAACTAAAACGAACGCCTCCCCTTGGCCGCTCATGCGGCCTTTTTTCATCCGGCGCTGGCCGGTGCCAGGGGCAGGTTGAAGCAAATCCGTGCGCCCTGCTCGCTGTCCTGAACCACCAGTGTCCCGCCGTGTGCACCGATCACCGACCTGCAGATGGCCAGTCCCATCCCCATGCCGCTGCCTTTGGTGGTGTAGAACGCATCGAAAATCTGCTCGCGCTGGTGAGCATCAATTCCGGGGCCATTGTCCTGGAAGCAGACCTGGACATGTGCGTCCTTTACAACAGAGCCGATGATGATGCGTCCATCGGACAACCCTGCTCCGGCGATGGCCTCCAGCGCATTGGTAATCAGGTTGAACACCACCTGCTGGATCTGCACCTCGTCCGCCGGCACCTGGCATTGCGCATCGAGCCGGGTTTCCAGGCGCACTTTGCGGTTAGCCAGGTCGGTGGCGCTCAAGCGCACGACCTCTGCGATCAAGCTGTCTATTTGTACCGGCAACCGCTGCAACGGCGCCTGCTTGGCGAGAACGCGAAGCGCCTGGACAATGTCCGCGGCGCGGGCGCTGTCTGAGTGAATGTCTTCCAGCCCCTGAATCGCCTCCTCCAGATCGGGCTGATCACGCTTGAGCCAACGCAGGCTGGCCGAGGCATTGGACACGATGCCCAGCAGCGGCTGGCTGATTTCGTGGGCAATCGAAGCAGAAAGCTCGCCCATGACCTTGAGGTGCGAGCTACGCGCCAGTTCCGCGCGGGAGCTGCGCAAGTCCGCCTCCATTTGCGCGTGTAGCCGGTTATCCTCGACCAGCTGTTCATACAGCTTGGCGGTTTGCAGTGACACGGCGGCCTGAGAGGCGAGAATTTCCAGCATGGTCAGGCGCTGGGCGTTGAACAGTTTGGGGACCAGGCTATTTTCCAGATAGACCAAGCCGATCAACAGGCCTTGTTTGAGCAACGGCAGGCATAACACCGACCGCACCTGGCGCTGTTGCAGATCGGTGCTGTAGGCCTCGGGACAATCGGCCTGGGCGTCGTCGAGCACCAGGGTCGTGCGCGTGCGCATCGTGGCGTTGAGCACCGAGGCCGGCGCCATCAGTTCGAGCGGTTGCGCGCAGGCCAGAGTGACCCGCACATTGCCGGCTTCGACCGAAGCCGTCGCAGCCAGTTGCAGTTCGGCGCCGCTGACCATCATCAGCATGCCATTGTCGGCACCGGCCTGAATCATCAAGTGATTCATCAGGGTTTCGACCAGTCGCTCGAGCAGAACCTCCTGCGACAGTGCTCGCGCCGCTTCGATCCCCACTTCAAGATCGAGGCGGACCTGAGTCATGGGCCGGACCGGTTCAAACGATGGCTGCGCACTCAGGAACGGGTGCAAGGTTTCCAATAGGTGTGCCTTGCTGTTGGCGCCCCACTGGTTGTAGCAATCGCGCGCGACACGCAGGTGGTGGTTGGCACCCGACACCAGCCCGTTGGTTAGGCAGATATCGGCCAGCTGTTCATGGGCCAGCGCCTGCTCATGGATGAAACCTGCCGCCGCCGCAGCGATCTGAGACTGATCGAAACAGCGGATGGCTTCCAGCTCCTGACCGCGCAAACGGGCGATGACACCCTCGATCAGCAGCAGTTTATTGCGGAAGGTTATCGGGTTGAGTTCGATCCACGGCAGGAACCGCAGGCGTTGCCGCTCAAGTTTTTCCAGTTTTGCCGCCACCTCGCCCGGCGCTTGCGCACTCCCCAGCGCCAGGCTGTAGAACAGGTAGTAATCGGCGAGATTGATATGCGCCGGAATGGACCAGGCGAGCGCGGCGGCTTCTTCGAAACGTCTTAATGCGTAAGGGATATCGCCAAAATAAAACGCCGACATGCCTGAATACAGCCACGACCAGAACAGCGTCGGCTGCGATACACGGGTACGGTCGATGGGGCCGAAACGGTCATGTTCGACGCCATCCAGTTCGGCCAACGGCCGATGCAGGCGCCCGTCACGCAGATCGGTGGCGAAGGCCTGTTGCGCCAGCAGGATACGCTCGATATCGATGTAGTGAAATTGCCGCACCCACGCCAATCCATGCTCCAGTTCGCTCAACACCCCTGGCAAGGGTTCGCCCATGAACAGCAGGTCGGAACCGATGTGGTTGCAGGCGTAGCAGGACATGCCCAGGTCGCCGCCAGCCTGGCCGCACTCGAATGCGGCGAAGGCCTTCTGTCGAGCGTACGCCATCGGTCGCGTCCACGGGCTGACCTGATCGAGCGCCACCAGCGTGCCTGTGCGCCCTGCTTCGTAGCCGTGCTTGTCGGTGAGTTCAAGCGCCACTTCGGCGAAGGCCTGCCCGTCCACATATTCGCCATAGCGTTCGGCAATCATCACGCCAAACCAGGCAAAACCGTAACCGCTGCTTGGCGTGGTGCCATGCAACAGTGTGAGTTCGACCATTTTTGCCAGATGCAGAAAACGAATGTCGTCGTCGACGAAGAACGAAGAAATCAACGTACTGAGCAGCTCCATGGCCGCTTCGACAGACGGGTCATCGGCCTTGGGCAGATGCACCAGATCGGCGATGCGGCGCGCGCCGACAAAGTCGCGAACCTGGGTAAATGCCAGGGTCAAATCGTTCTGCGAGGGCCTGCGCTGAAGGGGAATATCCAGCAAGGCCAGACCGCTCAACGCCTCGGTGATCGCCCCCTCGTAATCGGAGTGCAGCGTGCGCAAGGTGGCCCGTAACCGATAGGTCTTCGCGCGGTCGAGCACTGTGGTGGCCTGGGCCAGGCACTCGTCGAGGCGGCACTGGGCGCCTTCCAGGTCGGCCAGGAGCATGTCGCACTCGGCAGCCAGCCATTGGGTGGCAAACGCCTGGCTGTAGAGGCTTGACCAACCTGTCTGGCCGAGCAGACGCTCGGCCGTGCGAAGATAGCCCATGGCCTGCTCGACAGCGGCGGTGTCGCGGGCGCGTTCGGCGGCCTCGACCAACAGCTCGACGAACGCGGCGCGGCGATGCGCCTCCAGTTCATCGACGTCAATGCGCTGGACCTGGCTGGCGATTTCAAACACACGCTCATGGATCTGCTCGCCCCAATGATCCAGCATGGCGCCAGCGATACGCGCATGCTCGGCGGCGCGTCCCGCTGAAGCCACAAGCTGACAGGCCGCCTCAAGCACACGGTCGTGGGGAAACACCAGTTGCTCGCGTTCACGCAACAGAAAACCTGCATCGACCAGGCTTTGCACATCACGGGTGATTGGTTGCGCCTCACACGGCAACAGCCGATGCAGCAGTGATTCGTCACAGCGTCCGCCGACATAACCGGCCGTGCGCAGCACTTCGCGCTCCATCGGTGACAGGCGTTCGAGTCGCAATACCATCAAGTCCGCGACATTGTCGGCGTAGCGATAACCGTCGACCTCCTGTTGATTCCAGACCCAACGGCGACCCTGCACGTCAAAGCGCACCAGTCGTTCATCGATCAATGCGCGCAACACTTGGCTGACGAACAGAGGGTTGCCGGCCGTCTTGTAATGCACGACTTGCGCGAGCGCTGCAATCTCCCTGGTATCGGTGCCCAGTTCTGCGCCGATCATCTGTGCGACCGCGGCGACCGACAATGGCCCCAGCATGACACTTGCACAAGGCAACGATTGCTCGCGGCCCAGCACCTCCAGCACTCCCCCCTTACGCTTGAGGGCCTGCGTCTGCGCCTCGCGATACGCCAGGATCAGTACCAGATGCCGGGGCCGCCGGTCGACGAAGGCCTGCAAAAACGACAGCGTCGAATCGTCTGCCCATTGCACGTCATCCACGAACAGCACCAGGGGGCATCCCGGCTGGGCGAAGACTTCCAATACATCCAGCAAGGTGCGGTTGGCGCGCTCGAGCGCATGTCGGGCCGGCATGTTCGGCAGCTCAGCTGTGACCCCGATGACCAGCTCGGCCTCGGGCGCCAGTTCCACCAGAAGCCTGCCCCGCCCCTTGAGCCGTTCCACCAGTTGCTCGCCCAGCGTCTGCAGCTCCAGGGCCGGCTTGCCCAGCAACTGCGTCAACAGCGACTTGAAGATCTGTGCCAAGGGTGCAAATGGAATTTCCTGCTGCAACAGATTGCTTTTGCCGCTGGCCCAGTAGCCTGGCGCCAAGGGCCGGACACCCTGATGTATCAACGTCGACTTTCCGGCGCCCGGCGCGCCACCGACCAGCAGGACCCGAGCAATGCCATCGCTGCCCACCTGATCCATCAGCTCGACCAACTGCGTGCGTTCGGCCTCTCGACCAAACAGCACATCGCCGCGGGCCGAGGAAGGCAACACATCGAAAGCGCCCAGGCGGAACGCGTCGATACGCTTATTTTCCAGCCACTGCTGTTGGCACCAGGCCAGATCGACGGCCATTGATTCGGCGCTCTGGTAGCGGGCACCCGGCTCTTTCGCCAGGCCTTTGAGCAGCACCTGGCAGATGCCTTCCGGCAGATCGGTGATACGAATCGCCGGTGATTCAGGCTGGACAGCGGAATGCACGTGCAGCCATTGGGAAGGGTCACGGGCGGTGAGCGGCAGGTGGCCGGTCAGTGCCTGATAAAGAATCGCAGTCAGCGCGTAGATATCGCTGCGCGCATCAAAACTGGCGGCATCGCGTCGAACCTGCTCGGGGGCCAGGTAAGGCCATTGCTCCAAAGGGGGCAGTTCAACGGCGGGCGCCTCCCCGGCATGGCTGTGAACACTCAATAGTCTGACCGAGTCGCCCGCACCCACCACCAAGTGGTGAGGAAGCAGGCTGGCATGTCGTACCCCCCTCTTCTGGGCGCTTGCCAGCGCGTTGGCCGCCGCTACAGCGATGGCCAGCAAGCGTGCCAGTGGCAGCCCTGTTTCACTGATCAAATCAGTCAGCGGTACCCCGGATACGGGATAGATCAACAAAGGCCCCTCGGCCGAGCGGATGAACGCAACAGGGGCAATCGCCCAGGCCGGATCCAGGCGCAAGTGAAAATCGCGCTCCAGCCGCTGACATAGGGAAGGCCGCTGAATCGGCGCCCGGGCGGCGAGCCAGCGGGTGTCCGATGCACGATCCTGGAGCGTGAACCAGGTCAGGTCGTTTTCCCGGCGCAGCAGGGTGAAGGTGCAACGCTCCAGCCAGGCTTCATCGTGTACGACATCAAGATTGTGCAAACCGGATGCTGAGAGAGAGCTGCTGGGCATGAACAATCACCGCTGAAGATTCGTTTCGGGCTGAGCGGGTGAGTATACGCAAGGCTCTGGCCCGATGGCTGCGCTCGAGCAATCCTGTCCGTTATCGGCACCAGGATGGCAGTTGAGGGCCGCGCCGGCCTGTAGTCTTTGCGCACTGAAATCGCTGCGTGTTATCCCTCGGGATAATTGCATTATGCGAGGCCGTCCCCTAGCGTGTAGCCCTGATGAAACGACGTTTGGGCGTCACTACCGGTCAACGCAGTGCAGAGGAACGTATGATCCGACTCGGCCAAGCCACTATTTCCCTGGAACGGCGTGAAGCCTTTCTGGATGGACGGCCGCTGCGTGTCGGGGGCCGGGCATTCGAAATTCTCTCGGTGCTGTTGCAGGCCGATGGCCGAATCGTCAGCAAAGATGAATTGATCACACAGGTCTGGCCTGACACCGTCGTCGAAGAAAACAATCTCCAGGTGCAGATTTCCTCGCTGCGCAAGTTGCTTGGAGAAAAAGAGTTCATCCAGACGGTCCCGCGCCGAGGTTACCGATTATTGAAAGAACGTGAATCGCCCCTGCCCCTGTTCCATCCGGTATCACCGGGCACCTACGCATCCGAGGATCAGGAGTCGATCGATCCTGACAGCGTGCCGGTGTACATCGTGGATGATGAAGCGTCCGTACGCACAGCACTCAGTCGTTTGCTGCGGGCCGAAGGCATCGCGCACCGGATATTCAGCTCGGCCGAAGAACTGCTCAACGCTGACCTCGACATTGGTCCCGCTTGCCTGTTGCTGGACATCAGCCTGCCCGAGGCGACAGGTCTGGAACTGCAATCGGCACTCGGACAACGTGGGCATCCGTGGCCGGTGATTTTCATGACAGGGTTCGGCACCATCCCGATGTCGGTGCAGGCCATGAAAGCGGGCGCGGTCGAGTTCATGACCAAACCATTCAACGACGAGCAACTACTCGACACCCTGCGCACCACCCGTCAGCGTGCAGCGATGGCATTCGAGCTATGGCGGCGCACTCAGGCCGCCCGTAAAAAAGCCGCTCTGTTGACCCCCCGTGAGTGCGAAGTGCTGCCACTGATCGTGGAGGGCCTGTCCAACAAACACATCGCCAACCGGCTGGGTACCAGCGAAATCACCGCCAAGGTCCATCGCAAACACATCATGGAAAAAATGCAAACGCGCTCGCTGGTGAGCCTGGTCAACCTGTATGGGTTGATTAGCTCGGAGCCGACGTTTGGCTCGCAGAGTCCTGCATGACTACCCACCATGACTGCGCCGCGCCAGGGACATCCGCCAGCGCCATGATCATCGTCTGTATCGTGGACGATGATGCCTCCGTTCGCAAAAGCCTGGCCAATCTGCTGAGGTCGGCGGGATACCACTCTCGGGTATTCATTTCGGGAGAGGAGTTCCTGGCCCTCGAAAACTTCGATGACATCGCGTGTCTGCTACTGGATTTGAAGATGAACGGACTGTCAGGGATCGAGGTCATGCACGCGCTGACGCTCAAGGACAGAAGATTTCCAGTGATTTGCATGTCGGCACACTGGGATGACGCAACGCTGGCCCAAACCAGCCGCTATGAGCCCATCGAATGTTTGCGTAAACCCTTCAGCGGCGAAGCTTTGCTGAGCGCTGTGGAGTCTGCGCTTCGTCGATACGACTGAAGTCCACGCAATGCCCTTGGCTATCCAGTTTTCGATTTGCGACAGCTGGGTCGGCGCTTCGTATTGCACTTTTCCCTTCGCCGGGCGTCCCTTGTTTAAGACAGGCCGACATGGCCTGCCTACCCCGGACAACTGACCCTCAACCAAGGACTCGTGATGACTTTTTTCATTTTTCTGCTCGCCTGCGCAGCGGCCGCCAGCACTGGCATCCTGTTCAAACCGGGCCAGTGGTACCAATCCCTGGTCAAACCCGGTTTCACACCGCCCAATTGGGTGTTTCCACTCGCCTGGACGACCATCTACCTGCTGCTCGCCTGGGGTGGGTACCGGATGACCCTGATTCCTGGCAGTCAGGTGGTGCTGGCGTTATGGGCGGCACAGATCGCGCTCAATACGCTGTGGACGCCAGTGTTCTTCGGCGCGCACCACCTTCTCGCCGCCCTGCTGATCCTGGCGTTGCTCTGGGTGGTGGCCGTGGTGATGGTGGTGATGGCCATGCGGCTCGATGTCATCACAGGCCTGATCTTCTTTCCTTACGTCGTCTGGCTGTGTGTGGCGGCCGCGTTGAATTTTTCCATTTGGCGCAATAACCGCTGAGGCCACCTAGCCCACTGAAGTCGCCCTGGCAGCCTGTGCAGGGTGACGGGATGTCACCAGGCCGATAAAGGAAATCGCCAGCGCCAGGCCAATGGTCGTGCTCACTTCGGTGCGGTGCTCCGGGGTGATCATCATCACCGCCAACGCTGCGCAGATGAACCCGATCACCAGCCAGGTCAGCCAGGGAAACAGCCACATGCGAAAGGTCAGCTCGACCTTCTGGCGCCGCAACATCCGCCGCATGCGCAACTGCGACACGGCAATGGCCAGGTACACCAGCAAGGCAATCGCGCCCGAACTGGCAAGCAGGAATTCAAACAGGCCGGCGGGCATGAAGTAGCTCCACACGGTGATCGCCGCACCCAGCACGGTGCTGGCGATGACCGCTGCCCGCGGCACGCCTTCGCTGGAGGTCGCCTTCAGCGCCTTCGGCGCATCGCCACGACGTCCCAGCGAGTACAGCATGCGCGAGGCGATGTAGATTGAGGAGTTCATGCAACTGGCCACGGCGATCAGCACCACCACGTCCACCATGAACTTGGCGTGGGGGATGTTCATGATTTCCAGTGCGCGCTGGTAGGAGCCCACGGAAGCGAGCAACGGATCGTTCCAGGGCACCACGGAGATGACCACGAAAATCGACAGCAGGTAGAACACGCCGATGCGCCAGATCACCGAACGGGTGGCCTTGGCAATGTTCTGCGAGGGGTTGTCGGATTCGGCGGCGGCGATGGTCACGGCCTCGGTGCCGATGAAGCTGAACATGATGGTGATGAAGGCGCCCACCACCGCCGACAGGCCGTTGGGGGCGAACCCGCCGTGGTCGGCCATCAGGCCGCTCAAGCCGCTGACCTGGCGATCGGGCACCCAGCCCATCAACACCGCAAAACCGACGCCGATGAAACCGATGATCGCCACCACCTTGGCCATGGCGAACCAGAATTCGAATTCGCCGTACTTGGAGACACTGAACAGGTTGGTGATCACCAAGGCAATGATCGACGCCAGGGCGAACAGCCAGGCATCGACCTGGGGAAACCACTGGTTCAGCACATGACCGGCAGCCAGCGCCTCGATGGGGATTACCAGGACCCAGAACCACCAGTACAGCCAACCGATGGTGAAGCCGGCCCAGCGCCCGATGGCCTGGTCGGCATAGGTGGAGAAAGACCCGGTATCGGGATTGGCCACCGCCATTTCCCCGAGCATGCGCATGACCAGCACCACCAGCAGCCCGGAGAACAGATAGGCCAGCAAGACGGCCGGGCCGGCCGCCGCAATGGCATGCCCGGACCCGACGAATAATCCGGCACCGATGATGCCGGCAATGGAAAGCATGGTGACGTGACGAGGCTTGAAGCCCTGCGCCAATTGGCCGTTCGAATCCTTGGAACTCGGGCTTGTCATTGTGTGCACCGCGGCAAAAGATGCGCCACCTTACCCGGCTTTTCCGTCAAATCAGTTACCTGATCGCGCCGCCTCCGTACCTGATCTCGACACGCGCGCGCCATTCGTTCACGGCCAAGACTCATCGGTCATCAACGCAGAGCTGCTGTTTTCAGCTGTTTGCGCGAAACGCCCCGACGGCTGCACCCAGGCTTGCACTGAGGCGCTGCAGGTCGCCATTGGCCATTTCCAGGCGTCCACACTCCTCGGCATTCTGCTCCACCACCAGGTCCACCTGACCCAGGGCAGCATCGACCTTGCAAACCAGCTCATGCTGAGTCGCTGCCGCCTGTGCGATGCTCTGTCCGGTGTGTTCGACACGCGAGATCGCCTCGGTAATCGCGTCCAGCACCTGGTTCGCGCGCGCCGTCAGATCAACGCCCTCGGCGGTCAGGCGCTGGCTGTCACACAGGCTGGCGGCAGTCTGCGCGGTCATCTGGCCGAGACGTTGAATCATGCTGTCGATCTCCCCCGTCGACGCTCGCGTACGACTGGCCAGGGCTCGCACTTCGTCCGCGACCACTGCAAAACCACGCCCCTGTTCACCGGCACGGGCAGCCTCGATAGCCGCGTTCAACGCCAACAGATTGGTCTGCTCGGCGATGGCGCTGATCACGTCCAGCACACGGGTAATGGCCTGGCTTTCTTGTTCCAGCAGGTGCATGGAGCTGGCACTGCTGGTCATTTCCAGCGCCAACCGCTGCAAACTTTGACTGGCTTGTCGTACCAGATCGTCGCCCTGATGGATCAGCTCGCAGGTCGCACCCAGGGTTTTCTGATTGTCTGCGACTTGCCGGGTCACCTGTGCCGCAGCCAGGGTCATATGCTGCATGGACTGCACGACCTGCGCGGCCTGTTCGCGCTGAGCCCGCACGCCCTGCCCTGTGCGCTCGACCATGGCGTCCAGGGTGATGGCAGCACCGTCAAGCTGTTGCACTTCGCTGCCGATGCGTCCGACCAGGTTGCGCAGCGCCTGCATCATCAGGTCGATCGCGTGGCCGAGCTGGCCCAGTTCGTCGTGCCGAGCGAGTAATCCGGGACGCTCTTGCAGGTCCCCCGCCGCCACCCGTTGCGCCAGCTCAAGCATCGACTTCAGCGGGGTAACAATCGAGCGCCGGATCAACAGGCAGGCACCGACACTGAGCACCACCGCCAGCAGCACCATCACCGCCAGTTGCAACTGCAGACGTTGGCGGAGCAATTCGTAGGATTGCGCGGCCCTGACGCGCTCGTCTTCCAGCAGCATCGTCACTTTCTCGGCCGAACTCGACATGTTCAGCTGTTGCGCCATGGCCTGTTCGCCACTGGCGGCATAAGCCAGGAAAGCCTGTCGATATTCGCTGAGCGCGGCGCTGGCCTCATCCAGTGCCCGATGCCGATCGCCGTCGAGTTGCGCATTCAGGCTGTTCAGCGCCGTCGACAGCTCACTGACCCGGTTGACCCAATCGTCCTGGTAGCGCTTCTGCGGGTCCAGGGAAAAAAACAGCTCGCTGTCGCGCAGGTTGGCCAGGCGTTCGCGTAAGGCCACCGCCTCTTCCAGTTGCTGCATGGACTGCGCATCGGGCAACCGCTGCTGCTCGAGATTCAGGTTGATATCGTCCAGTTGGTCGAGGAACACCTCGCCGAAACGCTGCCCCGCCGTCTGCGCCAGCTCTTGCATGCGCAGACGCGCCTGTAACGCCTGCTGGCGCGCCTCGGCATAGGCTTGGAACGCCTTCAGGTAACGCTCGGCGGCGTCCGAAAGCGCAGGTGCGAATTCCTCGCCCACGCCTGCGCGCAACTGACTCAACGCTTGCCCGACCTGCGCGGCAGTCTCCGCCGACGGCAGCAAACCGAAGTCCTTCTCCGCCAGCCGCGCCTGGGCGAGGCTGGCTTTCTGTTGGTCCAGCTCGCGTAAACGGGTGGCGCTGGCTTGGCTGACCTGCACCGCATACCAGGCGCTGAGCGCCATGCCCAGTGTACAGGCAAGCACCAGCCCGAAGCCGAGCGACAGCTTGCCGCCCACACTCAGGCGAATCGTCAAGGCACCGAGGAAATGGCTGGTCATCGGCAGGAAAAACCTGACACCCGCGGCGATGCAGCGATGGAGCGAATAGCCATCGAACGAACCCTCTTTTATTGTTTTTGTTGGCAGACCAAACAACGGGTACAGGTTGCCGGGACAGAGGGGGGGATGACTAATCGCTTGTCGGGATGCGTCCTATCGGCAGGCACAATACCTCAATGACGGGCGAGCGGAACCTCAGGTATTGATGCGCAGGCTCAAGCGTCGACCGGATCGTAGTCGTTCACGTTGGACACCTGGGCATGCAGGCGGCCCAACAACTCGATCAGCGTGTCCACTTCCTCGGCAGACAGCCCGCTGAGCAAGCGCCGCTCGCGCTCCAGTGCGACCTTGAGCACCCGGGCATGCAGGGCTTTTCCGCTGTCAGTCAGGCTGACGGTGTAGCGCCGCGCATCCTTGGAATCGACCTGACTGCAAATGTGCCCGGCCACTTCCAGCGACTGCAGCGAGCGGCTGACCGCACTCTTGTCGAGGCCGATCGTCTGGCAGATTCGATTGGCGGTGATGTCGTTTTCCACGGCCAGCATCGAGAGCATCCGCCACTCGACCACACCGATGCCGAAATGCTTGCGATAGCACTGCGATGCCCCGGAAGAGAGCTTGTTGGAGAGGAAATTCAGCAGTGCAGGGACGTAACGCGTCAGGTTCAGTTGGGCTTCTGCGGACATAGAGCAAACACCTTGGATCGGCGGGGCCTGAATATTAGTTGACACCGCAACTAAATAATCGGAGGATTTCTCTACCGAACGTCACGGGCGGGGACCTGCATGATAGGCCGTCGCCCTGACTCATAAAAATAATTATCAGGTCCTGGTCATGAACCCCTTCAATCTCATCGCCTTCGCCTTCGCCTTGCCCAAGCCAACGACCGTCCTCCACGCGCCAGCGCCCGGCTGACCCGTCCCCTCGCCTAAGCGCTAACCCATTTTTTTCAGCAGCCACTTCAGTGTGGAGGGATAAGTCATGCTTCAAGTCAACGTCACCCGCAAAGCGGACGAAGCCGAAGGCATCTGCAGTTTCGAACTATGTGCCGCGGACGGCAGCACGCTGCCGGCGTTCGAAGCCGGTGCCCACATCGACATTCACATAGCCGAGGGCCTCACCCGCCAGTACTCCTTGTGCAACGATCCCAGGGAACGCCATCGCTACATGATCAGTGTGCTCAAGGACCCAAGTTCCCGTGGCGGCTCCAGGGCCATGCACGAGCAGGTACGGTCGGGGCAAACGCTGACCATCAGTGCTCCGCGCAACCTTTTCCCGCTGGATCGCTCAGCCCGCCGACACCTGTTGTTTGGCGGCGGTATCGGCATCACGCCCATGCTGGCCATGGCCTATGAGCTGGCGCACCAGGGCGCCGACTTCGAGTTGCATTACTGCTTTCGCTCAAGCGCACGCGCGGCGTTCGTGGCGCTGCTGGCACAAACGCCGTTCGCCGATCGCATCAAGCTGCATGACGACAGCGGCTCGGCCCTGCAGAAACTGGATGCGCCCGCCCTGCTCGCCACACCCGACGCCGGCACCCACCTTTATGTGTGTGGGCCGGGCGGTTTCATGAACTACATCCTCGAGGCTGCGCAGAACGCAGGCTGGTCCCAGCACCGCGTACACAAGGAGTTCTTCGCCGCAGACCCTGTCGATCAAAGCGCCAATGCGCCCTTCGAGGTCGAACTGGCACGCAGCGGCCAGGTTTTCCAGATTCCAGCCGAACGCACGGTGTTCGAAGTACTGGACGAGGCCGGCATAACAATCGAGTCATCCTGCGAGCAAGGCGTCTGCGGCACCTGCGTAACCCGTGTGTTGAAGGGCATCCCCGAGCACCGTGACCAATTCCTGACAGCGGCCGAACGCACCGCCAACGACCGTTTTACCCCCTGCTGCTCTCGCGCCAGATCACCACGCCTGGTGCTGGATCTCTGAATCGAACAACAACATCAAACCTGGAGAACACCCATGAACATCCAGTCGCTTGCCGAAGAAATTGCAGCGCCGACCTTGCCTGCCTTTCCCCTGGACCAGTGGTACGTCGCGGCCCTCGGTTGGGAGTTGAAGGACAAACCCGTGGGCCGGACGCTGCTCAACAAGCCGGTCGTGCTGTTTCGCAAACCCGACGGCGAGGTCGCTGCGCTGGAGGACCGCTGCTGCCACAGGGCACTGCCCCTGTCGAATGGCACCCTCGAAGCGTCTGGCATTCGTTGTGGCTACCATGGCCTGCTGTTCGATGAACGCGGCACATGCGTGGAAATCCCGGGCCAGGACAAGATTCCGAGCAAGGCCAAAGTGCCCTCCTATCATGTGCGAGAGCAGGACCAGATCGTCTGGATCTGGCTGGGCAGCGAGGCGCATCCCGAGCCGACCTGCGAGCCACCGACCTACCCTGTCCACAGCAGTGGCAAGTACTTGTTCGACGGCAACGTCTACCACTACGACGCGCCTTACCAGCTGATCCACGACAACCTGATGGACTTGAGCCACCTGGGTTATGTGCACCTGCACACCATCGGCGGCAACGCCAGCATCCACATGAATGCCCGCATGAGCGTGGAGAGTGAAGGCGATGTAGTGCGGGTCGTGCGCCACATGCCGGACTCTGTTCCACCCCCCACCTACACCGCCGCCTACCCGTTCAAAGGTACCGTGGACCGTTGGCAGGAAATCGAATTTCACGTCAGCCACCTGCGCATCTGGACCGGTGCGGTGGATGCCGGTACTGACAACCTGGACGACCCCGATCGTGGTGGTTTCCATATGCGCGGGTTCCACGGGGTCACACCCGAGACCGCCACCACCAGTCACTACTTCTGGACCATTGCCACCAACCCCGAAAGCGATCCCGAAGCCATCAAGGCCAAGGTGGTTGAGCAGACGATATTGACCTTCGACGAAGACAAGGTGGTGATCGAAGCCCAGTACCGAAACATGTGCCGGTTCGGCGCACGCCCGATGATCGACATCCATGTCGATGCCGGCGCCAATCGCGCCCGCCGCATCATCGAGCAGCTGCGCCAGTCCGCTTCCTGAAGTCCCCGGCGCACGCTTACCGATTGAGTGTG
Organism: Pseudomonas serbica; assembly: GCF_028823535.1. Taxonomy (GTDB): domain Bacteria; phylum Pseudomonadota; class Gammaproteobacteria; order Pseudomonadales; family Pseudomonadaceae; genus Aquipseudomonas; species Aquipseudomonas serbica. Next base: position 195,815 of record NZ_JAQIYM010000013.1, read on the forward strand.
CGTGCGCATTTTCCAGGCCCTTGCATGCTCCATCGCCGGGGGAGTACGCCAACAAGAAGTGGCGCAGCCTGGCCATCAGCCTGCAATCCACCGCCTACGCACTGGGCGCCACGATCGGCGGTCTCATCGCGGCGCAAATCATTCCGTCCCTGGGCTGGCGTTCAGTGTTCTTTTACGGCGGCATCTCGGCCTCCACCACGAAATCATATCGCCCTTAAGAGGTGTCCGGAATAATTAGGCCAGTTCAGATCACCGCCAGACGCAATTCCCGGCAACACCCAACAAACCTGTAGGCGCTGGCTTGCCAGCGAAGAGGCCGACACAGCCAACATCTCCATCGCCTGACCCACCGCCTTCGCCGGCAAGCCGGCTCCTACAGAGGATTAGGCCAGACGCAAATTCCGCCAGCGCCCAGTAAACCTGTAGGAGCTGGCTTGCCAGCGAAGAGGCCGACACAGCCAACATCTCCATCGCCTGACAAGCCGGCTCCTACAGAGGATTAGGCCAGACGCAAATTCCGGCAGCGCCCAGTAAACCTGTAGGCGCTGGCTTGCCAGCGATGAGGCCAACACAACCAACATCTCCATCGCCTGACCCACCGCCTTCGCCGGCAAGCCGGCTCCTACAGAGGATTAGGCCAGACGCAATTTCCGCCAGCGCCCAGTAAACCTGTAGGCGCTGGCTTGCCAGCGAAGAGGCCGACACAGCCAACATCTCCATCGCCTGACAAGCCGGCTCCTACAGAGGATTAGGCCCGGCGCAAATTCCGCCAGCGCCCCGTAAACCTGTAGGAGCTGGCTTGCCAGCGAAGAGGCCGGCACAGCCAACATCTCCATCGCCTGACACACCGCCTTCGCCGGCAAGCCGGCTCCTACAGAGGATTAGGCCAGACGCAAATTCCGCCAGCGCCCAGTAAACCTGTAGGCGCTGGCTTGCCAGCGAAGAGGCCGGCACAGCCAACATCTCCATCGCCTGACACACCGCCTTCGCCGGCAAGCCGGCTCCTACAGAGGATTAGGCCCGGCGCAAATTCCGCTAGCGCCCAGTAAACCTGTAGGCGCTGGCTTGCCAGCGATGAGGCCGGCACAGCCAGCATCTCCCTCGCCTGACCCACCGCCTTCGCCGGCAAGCCGGCTCCTACAGAGGATTAGGCCAGACGCAAATTCCGGCAGCGAGCAGTAAACCTGTAGGCGCTGGCTTGCCAGCGAAGAGGCCGACACAGCCAACATCTCCATCGCCTGACCCTCCGCCTTCGCCGGCAAGCCGGCTCCTACAGATGTGTGCACCTGCCCCTGCAGCTACTTGACTCCTGACGAAAGCGAGCAAATCGGCGTTGATGGTCGGCATACCGTTTAGCAACAGCCTGGCTGACCGTCAGGAAAAGTGCCTACCCTCATGCATCCGTAACGGTGCATGAGGGCAACCCGGTCAATGCGCTGGAAACACCACACCGACCCGCTCGGCATACTTCAACCAGGCAGCCTTGAGCCGTTGCACCGTTTCCGGTTGGGCGGCCGCCAGGTCGGTGGTTTCGCCGCGGTCCTGGGCCAGATCGAACAATTGCCATTGCGGCGGCTGCGCGTTATCGCCAAAGCCTGCCTGCGGGCGCATACCCAGCAGCTTCAGGTTTCCCTCGCGGTAATAAGCATTGCCGAACAGCTCGCCGGCCAGGCTGTCGTTAATGTGCGGGCTGCCTTTGCCGGCGAGCATCGGCAGCATCGATTTGCCGGTAATCGGATGTTTATTCGAGTCCGTTGGCGCTTCGATGCCCGCCAGTTCCAGGAAGGTCGGCGCCAGGTCATCCACCCGCGCAACGCCGCGTTCCACGCCCTGGCGACGCAGTGACTTGGGCAACTGAACGATCGCCGGCACGCTGATACCGCCTTCTGCGGTGGTGCCTTTGAACAGGTGGAACGGTGCAGCGCTGACCTCGGCCCAGCGTAGGCCATAGTCGATCTGGGAACCCTTCTGCCCCAGGTTGGCATAGCTATTGTCGGTGTGTGCGCCCGGCGGATAGAACTGGGCGTGATTCTCCCCCGCCGCGCCGTTATCCGACATGAACACGATCAGCGTGTTGTCGTACTGCCCGCTTTTGCGCAGGTAGTCGACCAGGCGGCCAATGTTATGGTCGAGGTTGTCGACCATGGCGGCGTAGATTTCCATCTTCCGCGCCTCGACCTGTTGCTGCTCAGGGCTCAGTTGCTCCCAGCCCGGCAGCTTGGGATTCACCGGTAGCGGCTTAGCCGGCTGGGCATCGCCTGCCATCAGGCCGAGCTTTTTCATCCGCTCGATCCGCGCCAGCCGTACGCTGTCATAGCCCTGATCGAACCGCCCTTTGTACTTGTCCAGGTACTCCTTGGGTGCTTGCAGCGGCCAGTGCGGTGAGGTAAACGCCGCGTAGGCGAAAAACGGCTTGCCGTCCTTCTGGCTGTTTTGCAGGTAGCTGATCAGTTTGTCGGTGTAGAAGTCCGAAGAATAGAAATTCTCCGGCAACTCCACGGCCTTGCCGTTTTCACGGTAGTGCACCTGCTCGATCTTGGCCGGGTCGACACTGGCGGGTTTGAAGTGCGATGCACCGCCCTCCAGCAAGGTGAACGACTGCTCGAAACCACGTTGATCCGGCCCCTGGTCCGCCTCCAGGCCCAGGTGCCATTTGCCGACCATGAGGGTGCTGTAGCCGCCTTGTTTCAACAGTTCGGCGATCGAATAGGAACGCTGGTTCAGATAACCCTCGTACCCCGGCTTGCCCCGTTGAAAGGGTTGCAGGGCTTCCGCCATGGTACCGAGGCCGGCGAGGTGGTTGTCGGTGCCGGACATCAGCATCGAGCGCGTAATCGAACAGGTCGGCGCGGCGTACAGGTTGGTGAACTGCAGGCCATCCCTGGCCAGTTGATCCAGGGTGGGCGTATTGATTTCGCCGCCGTAGCTGCCCAGGTCGGAATAACCCAGGTCATCGGCGACGATCAGCAGGATATTGGGCTTTGCCGAGTCGGCGCTGGCCGTCATGGCCAGGCTGCTGCCCAGTGCCAACGCGGTCGCCAGTATTGTTTGCGGCAGACGCAAAAGAGGCATGTGTTCTCTCTTATTGTTTAATCGAGGATTGTTTCAGGCGTTGCTTACTCTTCGAAGATCGCCACCGCTCGCACAAAACCGGCCGATGCATGCTTGATCTTGTAGGGGAAGCAAGACACCACAAATCCACTGGCCGGCAGGGATTCCAGGTTGGCGAGTTTTTCCATTTGCCCATAACCGATATCGCGCCCGGCCTTGTGCCCTTCCCAAATGATCGAGGCATCGCCGTCGGCGGCAAAACGTTCGCGGGTGTACTTGAACGGTGCGTCCCAACTCCAGGCGTCGGTGCCGACCACCCGCACCCCACGTTCCAGCAGATACATCGTGGCTTCACGGCCGATGCCGACGCCGGCATCCAGATACCCCGGCTGGCCGAACAGCGCGCCGGCGCGGGTGTTGACCAGCACGATGTCCAGCGGCCGCAACTCGTGGCCGATTCGCTTAAGCTCCGCTTCGATCTCGGCAGCGGTCACCACATGACCGTCGGCCATGTGGCGAAAATCCAGCTTCACCCCCGGCTGCAAGCACCAATCCAGCGGCAACTCGTCGATGCCAAAGGCCGGCTGGCCGCCGTCGGTGGTCGAGGCGTAATGCCAGGGCGCATCCATGTGCGTGCCGCTGTGGGTGGTGATGTGCAGTCGTTCGGCGGCCCAGGACTCGTTGCCCGGCATCTGTTCGAGTTGCAAGCCGGGGAACATCGCGGCCATCTCCGGCCAGCCTTGCTGGTGATCCATGTAATCGATCTTGGGCAACAATGGTGGCGGATCGGTGTAGGGGTTGTTGTCGAGCGTGACCGAGAGGTCGACGAGACGACGCTTAGGCTTGGTTGGCTGTGACATGAAAGGTCTCTCCGGTCAGCGGCAGAAGTCGGGGGGCCGAGGGGTTAAGGGCGTTGCGGACCAGCGCGGCAGCGTTGCGGTCATGGTTGAAACCGGCGGCGCGGGCTTGTGGGGTTTTCAGCGGCGGCATGCGCCCGAACAAGGCTTGCAGCCCGGCGTCAGGGGAAAAACTGATCAGCCTGCGGCGCTCTTGCCCATAACGCTCGGCCAGAGCGTCGATCACTTGGGCGATGGACAACTGCAGCACCGGCAGCTGCCATACCCGCTGGGCTCCGAGCACGGCGCCATCGAGCTCGGCAGCGTGGATCAGGTTGTTCACACAGCAGCGGGCCGACATCCACCAGGCCGTCGCCTGCGGCGAGACCGGGCATTGATAGGCTTCGCCCTCGGCAAACGCGCGCATCAGGTCGCTCATGAACGCCGAGCGCAAGCCATTGGGCTCGCGGGGCCTGGCGACGATGCCCGGCAAACGCAACGCTCGACCATCGACATCGCCGCGCCGGGCCAGGTCGCTCACGGCACTTTCCACCATGGCCTTATGCGTGCCATAGGACAATTCGGGACGCAACTCGGCGGCCTCGCTCATGCGTTCCGGCAGATGACCGCCGTACACCGCGACGCTGCTGGCGTACACCAGAACCGGTGGCTGGTTCTTGTTGCGCAGTTGGTTGAGCAGTTCCAGGCTGGCCAGCAGGTTGACCTGATAGCCAAGCTCGTACTGCTCTTCCGCCGCACCACCGGGAATGCTGACCAGATGGAACACCACGTCGATGCCGTCGGCCAGCACCCGGCGCATCAACGCCGGATCGGTCACGCTGCCGAAATGACGACGCAGACGGGTGTCATCCGGCAAGCCCTGCAAATCCCTGTCCAGGACCAGCAACGAAGCAATGACCTGGCCCCGCAGGCTGCCCCGCGCCAGCAGGCAACGCACCAGCTCTCGTCCGACAAAACCATTGGCGCCGGTTATCAACACACGCATAGGGCGCCCCTCAGCCTTGGGCCTGAACGACACGTTGATCGATCGCGCCGAACAACGACTGGCCGTCGCGATCCAGGACGTCCATGTGCACGCGGTCGCCAAAGCGCATGAAGCCGGTTTGCGCGGCGCCCTGTTCGATCATCTCGATGGCGCGGCGCTCGGCGATGCAGGCCGACCCCGCGCTGCGCTCGCTATTGGACACAGTGCCGGAGCCGATCAGCGTGCCCGCGCCCAATCGGCGAGTCAGCGCGGCATGGGCGATCAATTGGCCAAAACTGAAATTCATCTGGCCGCCGTGGGGCTGCCCAAACCATTGCCCATTCCAGTGCACGTGCAAAGGCAGATGTACCCGCCCGTCGCGCCAGGCATCGCCCAACTCATCCGGGGTAATGGCCAGCGGGGCGAAACTGGACGAGGGTTTGGCCTGCAGGAACCCGAAGCCGGTGCGCATTTCCCGCGGAGCCAGGGCGCGCAAACTGACGTCGTTGATCTGCAGGATCAATTTGATGTGCTGCAGCGCCTGTTGCGCGTCGCATCCCATCGGCACGTCATCGACCAGCACCACGAATTCGCCTTCGAAGTCGATGCCCTGGCTCTCGCTCGGCAATGCAATGTCGTCGCGCGGGCCGATGAAATCGTCACCGGCACCCTGGTACATCAGCGGCGTGTGCTCGACGCCATCGATGGGATCAAGATTGAAGGCTTTCTGCATCAAGGCACCGTGGCTGAGGAAGGCCGAGCCGTCGCACCATTGATAGGCGCGGGGCAACGGCGCCATGGCCTGGGCGGGGTCGAACGCAAAAGCGCCCGTCGCTGCGCCCGCATTCAACTCACTCGACAGCGCCTGCAAGCGCGGCTCGACGCTGCTCCAGTTCTCGATCGCCTGTTGCAAGGTCGGCGCCACGGAACCGGCATCCAGTGCCCAGGCGAGATCTCGCGAGACCACGACGAGCCGACCATCACGACTGGCGTTTTTCAGGGTGGCGAGTTTCATGCCGATGCTCCTTGGGCAGGGCTCAATTCATCGGCGAAGCGTCCGTCGAGCAAGATGAAGACCATGCGCGCCATCGCTTCGGTGCGGTTGCTCCAGGCATGGTTGGTACCGCGCTGCACCACGACGTCGCCGCGCTTGAGGTGCACTTCCTCCTCATCGAGCACCAGCCACACTTCGCCTTCAGTGACGATGCCGTAGTCGAGGGTCTCGGTGCGGTGCATCAGTTTATGTCGAGAGTCCGCTTTGCCGGTGCCGGCGTGGGACTCGCCAATTTCGACGAACGCCGCCGCGGCACTTTCCGCGCTGACCTGGTTCTGCACGCTGTCCGGCGGAATATCCACCACCCGAATCACACTGCCCAGGGGGCCGGGGCTCAGTTGCAGGGGTTTGCTGCTGGGGTCACTGGCGTTGTCGAGCAAGGCCGGGCTGGTGCTGCTGTTCCACAGTTCGTAAAACACCGTGCCCGGCACCGACGCCAGCGGGAACACGTTCGGCGTCGGCCCGCTGCTGGCGACAATCGCCTGGCCATGCTGATCGTGACCGGTGACCACTCGTTTGAATTCAGGAAGCGCTTGCATGGAAAATCCTCATTCAGTTTCCGTCGCCGATGGTCGAGCCATCGACAACAATATTTGCGTGGGGCGCCAAACCACCGAGCCGCGGCACGGCCAGGCAAAACACTGCCACCAACAGTTGCAGCCCGCCCACAATGGCCAACGCATGGGGTAGCGCGGTGGCGACGCCACCGGTCATGCCGAGCACCACCAGGGGGCTGATGAATTCGCCGGCGAAGATGGCCGCGGTAAAACACCCCGCCGCCCGCCCGCGTTGATGGAAATCGACTTGCGCCATGATCCAGGTGATCAGTGTCGGCAGCATCAGGCCAATGCCCAGGCCGTTGATGGTCACGGCGACCACGACCTGCACATGGGTCAAGGCGTCAGCCATCAACAACCCGCCGATGCCCGCCAGCACATAGGCAAGCAACAGCATGTGCTGCCCACGCATGGCGCTGAACAAGCGAAAACTCAACGCACCGACGAGTACGCCCAGCTGATTGGCGCCCATGGTCATGCCGATCTGTTGCGGGGCATCCACCTGCAGCAGGTTGAGCAGGTATCCGGCCTGCACCGGCACGATGAACAGGCTCAGCCCTGCCAGCAGCGACAACACATACAGGGGGGCGAGCGGGCGCCAAGGGAATTTGCCCGTGGGCATCGGCGGGGTGGTTGGCTCGGGTTGCGCAGCGGCCTGTGGCTCCCACAGTTTCCAGGCCATCAGCGGCAGGAAAACCAGGCCCACGGCGTACAGCGCAAACGGCGTACGCCAATCGTTTTGCCCGAGGAAACCACCCAGCGCGATGAACACCGCTGCCGACAACGAGGTGGCGACCATCTGCAAGGCAAACAGACGCTCCCGCCGGGCGCCGCTGTAGTAGTCGCCCATCAGCGTGGTGCAGCAGGTCATGATGCCCGCCTCGGCCAAGCCGATGCCCGCGCGACTGAGCACGATCGCCGGCAGCGAGTCGAGCCACAGCGGCAGCACGCCGCAGAGCACGTACAGCGTCATGCTGGCCAGCAACAACGGCTTGCGCCCCAGGCGATCGGCGATCAGCCCGGCGAACGGCGCCAGCAAGGCGATCACCAAGGCTGGTAACGTCAATACGATCGGAACCATTACGGCGCTGCCGGGCACGTCGGCAAAATGCGCCTGCATCCGCGGCAACACCGGGGCCAGCAACACCGCGCCCAGCACCGGCAGACAGCTGCCCAGCAGCAACAACAGCGATTGCGCCCATCCGGCTTGCCGGGTGGAATGTGCTACGAAGACATTAGCGACCATGGCACGGCTCCTTGATGCGCAGGTGAGGAACGTTGGCAACCACCGCCGTCTCGGAACCTGCGACGTTGCGCACCGCCACTGGACCTTGCGCCTCGCTGCGTGCGGGCAGCAGGAAGTACGCCAGCGCCGGCAGCAACACCAGGGCGCCAACCATGTTCCAGACGAACATGAAGGCCAGCAGCACGCCCATGTCGGCCTGGAACTTGATCGGTGAAAACGTCCAGGTCGCGACACCAATCGCCAGGGTGATACCGGTCAGCATCACCACCTTGCCGGTGGACACCAGCGCACGGTAATAGGCTTCTGACAGGCTCGACCCTTGGCGCAGATGGCCCAGCAGAATGCTCATCACGTACAACGCATAGTCGACGCCGATACCCACGCCCAAGGCGATGACCGGCAGCGTGGCGACTTTCACACCGATGTTCAGCCAGACCATCAAGGCTTCGCAGAGGATGGAGGTGAGCATCAGCGGAATCACCGCGCACAGGGTCGCGCGCCAGGAGCGGAAGGTGATCAGGCACAGCAGAATGACTGCGCCATAGACCCAGACGAGCATTTCGCGGTTGGCTTGCTTGACCACGATATTGGTCGCCGCTTCGATCCCGGCGTTACCGGCGGCCAGGAGAAACTGCACCTCGTCGGTGTTGTTCGCCGCGGCAAATTGCTCCACGTGCTCGACCAGGCGGGTCAGCGTCTCGGCCTTGTGGTCGGTGAGGTAGGCGTACAGGGTCAACAGGCTGCAGTCTTCGTTGTATAACCCGCGCGGCGCGCTGGCGGTGATCATGTTGAGCATCGCCTGGTTGTTCTGCAGCTCGTACCACTTCGGGTTGCCCTCACTGAGGCCGACCAGCATGCGCCGGTTGAGCAACGCCAGCGAGTTGGTCGAATCCACGCCCGGCAAGGCGCGCAGTTGCCAGTCCAGGGCATCGACCTTGGCCAGGATGTCGTAGCGCGCACAGCTGCTGGCCGGGGTTTTCACCATCACCGCGAACAGGTCGCTGCTGGCGCCGTAATGACGGGTCAGGAAAGCATCGTCCTGGTTGTAGCGCGAGTCCGCGCGCAGCTCCGGTGCACCGGCGTCGAGGTCGCCGATTTTCAGTTGCAGGCTGACCACAAAACCGAGCGCAGCCAGCGCGAGGCTGATGGCGATGCACAGGCTCGCCCAGCGGCGATGGGTGAACAGGTCGAGAAAGCGCCAGAAGGCATGGCGGGTCTGGCCGCTTTGCTCAGCCTGTTCGCTTTTGAGGCTCAGCTGAGCCGCCCGCGGCGTTACGCCGACATAGGAGAGCAACACCGGCAGCAGGATCAGGTTGGTGAAGATCAACACCGCCACGCCGATGCTGGCGATCACCGCGAGGTCTTGAATGACCTGGATCTTGATCAGCATCAGCACGGCAAAACCCACGGCATCGCACAGCAGCGCCGTCAGCCCGGCGAGGAACAGGCGGCGGAAGGTGAAGCGCGCCGCCACCACCCGGTGCATGCCTCGGCCGATGTCCTGCATGATGCCGTTCATTTTCTGCGCGCCATGGCTCATGCCGATGGCAAACACCAGGAACGGTACCAGCACCGAATACGGGTCCAGTTGGTAGTCCAGCAAGGGCAGCAACCCGAGCTGCCAGACCACTGCCACCAGCGAGCACAACACCACCAGCACCGTACTGCGCAGGCAGCGGGTGTACCAGAACAGCACGGCGGTGGTGATCAGGATTGCGACGGCAAAGAACAACAGGATCTGCTTCAGGCCGGCAATCAGGTCGCCGACCTTTTTCGCGAAACCGGTAATGCGAATGTCGATGTTGGCGCTTTGATAGGTGCTGCGCAGCGTCTCCAGCTGCTCGGACAACACCGCGTAATCCAGCGGCTTGCCGTCAGGGGTGGTGGCCAGCAACGGCACATAAATGATGCTCGAGGTCTGGTCCAGAGCCACCAGTTGGCCAAGTTCGTTGGAGCGCTGCACATTGCGCCGCAGCGATTCGAGGTTGGCGGCGGTGCCGCTGTAGTCATCGGGAATCACCGGACCGCCGTCGAGGCCGTCCTCGGTTACGGCTACCCAGCGCGTGGCCGGTGTCCACAGCGACTTCATGTAGGCCCGGTCGACACCCGGCAGCAGGTAGAGTTGGTCACTCAGGGCTTGCAAGGTTTTCAGGTACTCGGCGTCGTAGATATCGCCGTGTTTGTTGGCGACCACGATGCGCAGCGCGTTGCCTAAGCCGGTGAGCTGTTTCTGATGCTCAAGGTAGTTGGCAATGTAGGGTTGCTGTGTGGGGATCATTTTTTCGAAGCTCGCATTGAGCTCGATACGGGTGGCTTGATAGCCGAGCACCAGGGTGGTCAGCACACACACCAACAGCACCCACAGGCGGTGGTTGAACAGCGTGCGTTCCACCACGGAACCAGAGCGCGGATCGAAATTCGCCAGGCTGGCCGTGGCGTTGTCGAAAGACTTCATAACCTCACTCCGAAGCGGTAGCGATTGACGGCGAGATGCGCGTCAACCCAGTGAAACCGGCCAGCGTCAGGCTGCCGTCGGCGGCCTGGACAACACTGGCAACGGGCTTGCCGAGCGGCTTGCCGTAGGGCTGGAGCAGTGCGCCGGGCTGGCTGTTGGTGCGAAACAGGGCGCCGCTCTGATTGACCAGCAACAACTGGCCGTCATCGGTGCGAATCCCGTCGCTGAACGACACCGGCATCGTCACCGACGCGGGCTGGAAGCTTTCGCCCAGGTCGCTGGAGACAAACGCATTGCCCTTCAAGCCGGCCACCAGCAACACGCCGTCATCGCGCATTTGCAGGGTGAAAAAACTGCCCGCGTAAGGACTTTCCAACTGCGTGAATGACTTGCCGGCATCCGTCGAACGAGCCAGATAACCCTGCTCGCCGGCCAGGAACCAGTGCTCGCCTTGTTGCGCGATGGCCGACAAGTGCGCGCCCATCGGGTTATCGATTTGCCCCATGATGGATTGCCAGGTGGTACCGCCATCGTCGGTGCGAAACGCCAGGCCGTAAGCGCCAACAATCAGGCCGTGCCGGTCATCGACGAATTGCAGGGCGAGAAACGGTTTGTCAGCAGCCTCACCGGCAAGCCGTTCAGCCGTTTGCACGCGCGCGGCGGCGGCATCCGGATCGCTTGCAGATGGCAGTTGCTCGGTGGCGGCCGCCAACTCAAGTTGTGCCGCACGCAAACCGTCCAGTTGCACAACCCAGTGTTCACCTCCGTCGCGCGATGCCAGCACGACGCCGCCATGCCCCACGGCCCAGCCTGTGTTGGCGTCGACAAACTGCACGGCGGTCAGGCTGACCGAAACCGGCACCGCTGCCTGGCGCCAGCTCACGCCATTGTCATCGGAAAGCAGCACGATGCCCCGCTCCCCCACCGCCACCAGCCGCGCGCCTGCCCGGGCCAGGTCCAGCAGCACCGCGGATTGCGCTTGCGGTGCCAGCATCGCCGGCGTATTGAGTGCGTCGCCCACCGCAGCGGCCTGCGCCAGGCTCAACGGCGCCAGAGGCAGCGCCATCAACCACATCAGCCGACCAACCACCTGACAGAATCTGTTCATACCGACCTCGAAAAACCGTTTGATACCGGATCACGCTGCGCCAGCCGCGACCCGGTCTGACTCAACGAACCCCGGCACCCGCCATCGCCGCAGGCGAGAACTCGGAGGCCTTGTAGCGATCCACCACGCCGTACTGTTCGGGCTGGCCGGTGTAGACGTTCTGGATAAACCAGGCGCCGGAGGTCAGGTCGTAAAAACCGGAAGACAACTGCGCTTGTGCAGGCAGGTCCGGCAGGACCGCGGGCAACGACCACAGGGTCTTGGCCAACTGGCCGTTGGCATCCCAACGGTCGCCCAACATGGCTTGCCAGGTGTCTTCATCGAGGTAATAGCGGCCCTTCGGCAACTGGTGACGCTTGCCCGGCGCCAGCTCCGCTTCCACGACCCAGACCCGGTGCAATTCCCAACGCACGTAATCGGGGTTCATGTGATGGGCGAGGAACAGGTCTTCAGGTTTGGCGGCGGTTTGCACCTTGTTGGTGTTGTAGGGGATGTACATCTCCTGCTTGCCCACCAGTTTCCAGTTGAAGCGGTCCATGCGGCCCTGGAACACGCTCAATTCGTCGAAGGACATCACCCCGGCAGTCGCCGGTGTCGGTGTATCGCAGCAGGCATTCGGCAGTTTGCGCACGCGACGTTGGCCGGTCAGGTAGACGTGGGCCTGGGACAAGTCGCCGTTGATGTTGGTACGGCCCATGATCTGCTCGCCGGCGCGCAACGGCGGCCCGACGTTGAGCAGGCGGAACAGCCAATAGTCACCGTCAAAAGTCTCCGGCGATCCGTCCTGGTAGTAATACGGCATCTCCTGAATGGCTTGGCCATCGGTGGTCATGACCGGCTTGCCATCGGCGGTCATCAGGTAGTGACGAAAATGCATCGACAGCGAGGTCCCGCGCCAATTCAGCACATGGTTCCACATGGCTTCGGCACCGTTTTTCGGCACCGGAAACGGAATACCGCCAAAGGCGCCTTCGGGGACGGGGCCGGCGCTGCTGTCGACCAGTTTGGCGCGGGTGGCGTTTTTCAGCGTGTTGTCATACACCCACTGCGGCGCGGCGGCGGTGCGACGGGTCTGGTACACATCGATGCGATAGGTGTCCGGGAAACGCTTGAACATTTCCTTGGTGCCATCGCTGAGTTTGCCGGCGTATTGCGCCAGGTTTTTCGAGGTGATGCTGAACAGCGGTTTGTCTGCCGCAAACGGGTCGGAACGCTTGCCGCCTTCCTTGAACGAAGGATCGACCTTGGTGTAACCACCGTCCCACGCCGGAATGGAGCCGTCGGCATTGCCGGCGCGCTCGGCGCCAAAAGGCGTCAGGTTTTTCGACAGTTTGGCCGCGTCTTCCGCCGTCGCAGCGCCCGCCATCTGGCTGCAAATGGCCAGGCTTCCCAGCAGTGCAAAGCAAAGGGTTTTGAGCTTGAAGGCTCCGGTTTTCTTGTTATGGGTCATGCGCAAGTCCTCTTAAAACGTGGTCTTGACGGAGAAAGACAGATAATCCCGGTCTTTCAGCGATTGCTTGTAATTGAACTGGCTGGCGGCGTTGAGGTTGGTGTCCTCGGCGCCGTAGTAATGCGTGTAGGTCAGCCCGGCGGTGACGCGATCCAGGTAGGTGGCGGTGATGCCGATGTTCATGTCGCCGCCGTTGTCCGGCCCGAACGAGCTGACAACCGCCGATTTGCCCAGTGGGAAATAACTGAGGCCGACCGGAATGCTGATATCGATGCCGGAGAAGAACTGGCGGTACGTCGGGGTGTAGACCACCTTGAAACCGAGGCCGTCATCGGTGGCATTGGGGTCAAGGGCGGCACGGTTTTTGGTGACGCTCAGCAGGCGGTTCCAGGCGATCTCACCGACCAGTCCGGATTCCCTGGCAAGGAAGTTCGGTCCGAACGACGCCAGGACGTTGAGGTTGACGTGGGCGGTACGGCCGACCGCGTAGAGGGCGTCGTCATCGTTGTCGGCGACCACGCCGGGCAGGACGGTTTGCCCGTTGGAAACCAGCGGCATGTTCCAGCGCATCGAGGCTTCACCGGCGAAGCTGTATTCGTCGACGGTGGTGGAAAAACTGGCGCCGAAGGCGCGAATGTCTTCCGGGTACACCCAGTAGTACTCGCCGATCTGGCCAGTGCCGAAGTTCGGCGCACCGGTGGAGGGTTTGAGATACAGCTTGGGTGTCTTGTCGTGATACTGGATCGCGTACAGGCCGTACTCGACCGTCTCGGCGCTGTACTTCAACTGCAGGCCACCCTGCCCCGAACTTTTCGCTTCCTTGTCATTGCCATGGAAGAACGCCGCCGGGCTGCCGGGATTGCCACCGAGGAAAGCCGGAAATGGCGCGCCCACGATCAAGCGTTCGTTGCCTTCACCAATGGTGTCACTGGTGGAAAAGTAACTGCCGGCACCCGGCAGGCGTGTCTCTTCCCACTCCAGCTGGTAAAAGGCGCCGAGTGATACGTCGTTGGTCAGTTGAAACGTGCCGGACAGTTGATTGACCGGACGGGTGATTTCCTTGAACTGGGTGTTGGGTACGGACTGCGCCTTCACCACGTCGACCGGCGCCATGCCACCGGCAATGCCGTTGGCCCCGAAGAACAGGCTCTCGCCCCAGATCAAGCCGTGGCGACCGGCACGCACGGACGTGGCGTGGTCGGCCAGCTCGCCGTTCCAGTACACGAACGCATCGAGCAATTCGCCTTTACCGCCGTGCAGATGGCGAGTGTCGTCGGTGAATTCGTCATAGGCCACGGAACGGGCGTTGGCCCGGGCCGGGTCGTCGTTGTCGTTGTCCTGCTGGTATTCGGTGTCGTACCAGGCGGCGCCACTGAGGCGCGCGCCGACGTTCTTGAACGACATGTCCAGCTCGGAAAGGATGTCCGTGCGGTTGGAGATCAGGCCCTTCTTGAAGGCCCGGTCGCCGTCGTCCTGGTTGAGTGCTACCTGGCCCTCGCTCAATTTGCTGCTGGGATTTTGCGTGCGCCAGGCGGCGCTGTACTTCACCGTGTTGTCCCAACGCAGGTTGAAATCCGGATTGCCGGTGTCTACCGAAAAGGCCTGGGCAGCCTGACTGCACAGCACCAACGCCGCGGCGAGGGTGAAACCAAAGGGTGCAGAGGGGCTGACCGGGCGGCGCGCAAGCGTCGCAGTCGTGGAACTAACCATCGCGTTAACCTCTTGTTTTTATAGTGGTAACTGCTGTGGGTGAATCAGATGGGCTCGGCCGTCAGCGCGAGCATTCGCTTGACCAGGCCGATGCGGTCGAACTCACGGTCGTGTTGCATTTCCTTGTCGCCGGCCAGCACCGAGCTTTCGCTGATGAATTTGCAGCGCTCGAAACGGCGCGCCATGAAGCGCTGCAGCTGTTGCTCGACGTTGCCGTCACGGGTCAGTTCTTCACTGAGCACGATGGCATCTTCAATCGCCATGCCGGCGCCCTGGCCGAGGTGCGGCGTAGTCGCGTGGGCAGCATCGCCGATCAGCAGCACGCGACCGCGGTACCAGGGCTCATTGACGAAGACCACTTCCATCGGCTTGTAGACCACTTGGCTGCTGTCGGTGATCTGCTCGCGCAGTTCGCCGATGAGGCCGGTGAAACCCTGCAAGCGCTGGCGCATCTGCTCGGCCAGCGTGGCCGGGTCCATCCACGGATTGGACGGTTCGTGGGACGTGAGAAACAGGTACATCAGGTCACCGGCCAGCGGCACCAGGCCGGCGTTGCCTTCGGCACTCTGGTAGTTGGCGAGGTGATCGATCTGCGGGGCACGCGGGAAGTTGTAGCGCCACACCGACTGGCCGGTGAAACGCGGTGTGTAGGTGTCGCCGAAGAGCAAATCACGAACCCTGGAGAACAGACCGTCCGCGCCAACCACCAGGTCGTAGACAGCGCTGCTGCCATCGGTGAACAGCGCATCGACGCTGTCGCCGGTGTCTTTCAAGGCTTCCACGCTAAGGCCCAGGCGTACTTGCGCGCCGAGTTCCAGCGCCGTTTCGCTGAGCACCTTGTGCAGCGCCAGGCGCGAGATGCCGACGTTGGCCGGGTACGCAGGCCCTGCCAGGCGCTGACCCGGAATGCGCGCCAGTTGTTGGCCGGCCGGGCCATAGATGGCGACGTCTTCAAAGGCGTACGCCGCATCGAGATATCCATCCAGCACGCCAAGCTTGGCCATCTCGCGGACCACGTTGCTTTGCTGGATGATCCCGACGCCGTACACCGTCCATTCTGACTTGAGTTCGATCAGATCGACCTCAATGCCCTTGCGCCGCAGTGCGATGGCCGCACACAAGCCACCAATGCCACCGCCCACGATCAGAACTTTGTTCACTGCACTCATGGTTTTCTCACTTGTTATTCTTGTGATTCGATGCAGCGTCGGGCACTGCGTCGTTGGGTTCAGCTTCCCGTCAAACCAGGGATTTGACTAATCGCGAGTAGGGATGCGATGTATCTGCAAACGCGATACCTCGATCTGAGGCTGCGCGGCCTCCATGCCAGGCATTTGCAGCACCAGCCAGCCCTCTTGCGCACGCCAGGGCAACGCCTCCAGCGTCTGGCCCAGACAGGGGCCGTAGACGCATTCGCCGGTACTTGGCAGGAACTGCGCACCGTGGGCGTAACAGACGATCAACTGGCCGTCGGCGGATAAAAAACGGTCTTTGCGGTACTCCAGGCGCACGTCCAGATGCGGGCAACTGTTGCGATAAATCCGCACCTGTCCCTCGTGCATTACGGCAAACACACTGTCTTTGCCGCGTTGCCATGGATCGAATCCGCGCGCCTGCCCTTCCACCAATTCATCCATCCGGCACAGGTAGAAATCGCTGTGGCTCATGGCAGACACCCGTGTTCAACCCTGTTTGGGTGGCGGGCCGCCGGGTGCCCATTTCGCCTTCGAATTGAACAGGAACAGCTGCGAGTTATCGGCAGACAAAGGCGCGCGACGGGCCTCCCAGGCGTCATCGTGTTTGTCCATGTCGGCGTCGTATTCAATGTGGCAACCCAGGGGGCTGTTGAAGTACCAGAACCAGTTGGAGCCAAAGAGGTGACGACCCGGGCCCCAGAAACTGGTCCAGCCCTTTTGCTCGAACCGCGTGCCGGCCAACAGCACTTCGGTGCCGCTGCCCATGTGAAAGGTGAAGTGTTCGCAGCCCTTCATGTGCGGCGGGGTCTGGATCATGAACAGGCAATGGTGATCATCGGAGCCCGCCGGGCGCATGAACGGCCCGGCGCCGATGAAGGTGTCCGTGGTCCGAAAGCCCAGGCGCTCGGCGTAGAACGCTTCGGCCTTGGCCGCGTCGGGGACGAAATACACCACGTGGGACAAGGTGCGCGGCACCGCGCTCATGTCGAGGGTAATGCCAGGCTGGTTCAGCGGGCGCTGCGGCGCATGGCCGGCGGCGTTGGTCAGGTCGTCCGGGGCGCTGTACGCCTTGCGCACGGTGACTTGGAATGCGATCGCGAACCCCATGTCGTCGACGCTGTGCAGCACGCCGTTTTCCCGTGAGACCTGGCGGTCGCGCGCCAACTCGTCTTCGATGGCGTCCAGGTCCGCCGCGCTGGCCACGCCGTAAAGGGTTTCACGAATCGACGGCGCCGGGCCGATCGCCACCGGCAAGGTCGGATCGTCCGCACGGCGAATGATCACGGCGGTGCCGTCCAGTGCTTCAAAACGCCCGCCATCGCTGTCGACGTCAATCGGCGTCAGGCCGTAGTCACGCAGGCAATCGGTACAGGCTTGGATGTCATCGACGCCAAAGATCAGGGCGTCAAGGCCAATGATGTTCATGGCTACCACTCCATTGAAATTATGATCCGGAGACTGCTGCCGAACGCTCGACCAGGCCGATCGGCGATGCATGGAATCCGGTGGTGGTGTCGGCCAGAGGTCCGACTGCGGCGAAGATTGACGTGCGGCTGGGCAGCTGACTAATCGCGAGTGGGGATGCGACCTATCGGCAAACGCGATACCTGAAGACGGGGTTGACGGGACGATCAATTCACCGGAATGTATCGTGAAAATAAATACAAGAGCGGACCTGCCTGATGCGTTTCAACCACCTGGACCTCAATCTCCTGGTGGCACTCGATGTGTTGCTCGAAGAGCAGAACATCACCCGTGCCGCCGAACGCCTGCACATGACGCAGTCCGCAACCAGTGGTGTGCTCGGGCGACTGCGCAGTTATTTCGAAGACGAACTGCTGGTGCAGGTGGGGCGCAAGATGCAGCCCACGCCCTACGCCCGGGAACTCGCCAAACCGATCCGCGAAGTACTGCTGACCATTCAATCCTCGATCACCGCCAAGCCGGTGTTCGACCCCACCACCAGCAAGCGCCACTTCCGCCTCGTGACCTCCGATTACCTGATCAGCGTGCTGTTTGCCCAGGTGATTCAGAAGATCCATCAGGAAGCCCCGAACATCACGTTCGAGATGCTCGGCCCTGGCGACAATTCCGGTGAGTTGCTGATTCGCGGCGAGGTCGACCTGATGATCGTGCCCGAGCGCTACATCATCGACGGCCACCCCCACAAACTGCTGTTTGAAGAAGAACACGTCTGCGTGGTGTGGAACGGTAATACCCAGGTCGGCGACAGCCTGAGCCTTGAGCAGTACATGGACATGGGCCACGTGTCCGTCGGGTTTGGTCGCACCCGGCACTTGAGCATCGAAGAATGGTTCATGAACCAGTACGGGTTCAACCGCCGTATCGAAGTCATCACCAACGACTTCAACACCCTGCCGCAGCTGGTCGTCGGCACCCAACGCATCGCCACCATGCACCAGCGCCTGGCGCGTTTGTACGCCGAGCACCTGCCGCTGCGCATCCTCAATCCGCCGGTGAAGATTCCGGTCATGCGCGAAGTCATGCTCTGGCACCGCAGCGTGGACGGCGACCCAATGCACCGCTGGCTGCGCGAGCGCATCAGCGAATTCATCCAGCATCTGGAACAGGATCCTATCGCCGCTCGCGATACCTCGCATCCCGAGTCACGATTGGTCAATTAGCCGGGGCGTCCTTAACGTGCCTTGTGAAAGCTCAAGGCAACCACAAGGACAACAACAATCATGTTCCGTTATTTCCCGACCAATTACGTGTGGAATCTCTCTGTCAACCTGGCCATCGAGATGGGCGCCCGCATGGGCGAAATCGAAGAGATGTGCGCACCGCTGCAGGAAGCCGCCCAGCAGCCCGACGCCGCTGGCACCAAGGCGTTCCGCGAAACCTGGGCGAAGATGGCCGACAAACTCTGCGGCCTGGCCGAGGAAGATGAAGGTAACGGCCGGCTGCTGTCCGCCGGCGAAAAATACAACCGTGCCGCCACCTATTACCTGACCTGCGAGCGCTTGCAGGCCCATGGTGCACCCGGTCGCACCGAGCTGTACCAGCGCTTTTTGCAGACCTTCAAACGCGGAGTCGAACTGTCGCGGGAGAACTGCGAGCGCGTTGAAATCCCCTACGAGGGCAAACATATTTCCGGCCTTCTGGTGCGTGCCGAAGGCGTGAGCGGCCCGGCACCGATCCTGGTGCAGGTCAATGGACTGGATTCGACCAAAGAGATGAAATACCGCGTTGGCCTGCCCGCCTGGCTGGCAAAACGCGGCGTCTCATCGTTGATCATCGACCAGCCCGGCACCGGTGAAGCACTGCGCTTGCATAACCTGATCGCCCGTTACGACAGCGAGCACTGGGCCAGCCGCGTGGTCGACTGGCTGGAAACCCGCGACGACGTGGATGCCAAGCGTATCGGCCTGGAGGGCGTTTCACTCGGCGGTTATTACTGCCCGCGCGCAGTGGCTTTCGAGCCACGGTTTGCCTGCGGTGTGGTGTGGGGCGCCAATCATGACTGGCGCGATGTACAAAAGCGTCGCCTGGAAAAAGAAGGCAGCTTCCCCGTACCGCACTATTGGGCGCACGTGCAGTGGGTGTGGGGTGCCAAAGACATGGAAGAGTTCATGGCCATCGCCGAAAACGTACATCTGGACGGCGTGCTGGATCGCATCAAGGTGCCGTTCCTGGTAACCCACGGTGAAAAGGATTCGCAGATCCCGCTGAAGTGGGCACACCGCACTTACGAACAATTGGTCAACAGCCCCAAGCGTGAACTGAAGATCTTCACCGAACGCGAAGGTGGCGTGCAGCATTCGAGCTTTGACAACAGCATCAACGCGGGTCAGTACATCGCTGACTGGGTTGCCGAAAACCTGGGTGGCCATACGGCTTGACCGGACTCGTGTAGGAGCTGGCTTGCCAGCGAAGGCGGCCTCACAGCCGCCACACCTCTCGCGGCTTTACCCGATCCATTGTAGGAGCTGGCTTGCCAGCGAAGGCGGCCTCACAGCCGCCACATCTCCCTCGGCTTTACCCGATCCATTGTAGGAGCTGGCTTGCCAGCGAAGGCGGCCTCACAACCGCCACATCTCTCTCGGCTGTACCCGATCCATTGTAGGAGCTGGCTTGCCAGCGAAGGCGGCCTGACAGCCGACCTATTGTTTGTTGACCGCGTACATATCCATTTCTGCGGTAACGGCCACTTATGGTTTCGCCCTTACGGCGAGTCACTTGGAAAAACGGAACGCCGCCCGGCCCCAAGTAACCAAGGGCTCTTGCCCCTGGCGTTCGGTGCCTCGCTAATGCTCGGCATACCCTCGCTCCGGTCCTGCTCCGTGGGCCCGCCGCGATGGGCTTCTTCAGATGTGTGGGGTGACCACAGCAAAACGCCGGAAGTCCTTAGGGCTCTCCGGCGTTTTCATTGAGCGTTGAATGAACTCAGTCAGGCGCACGCGTTCCATGGAACGAGCTGATCTGCCAACCCTCTGCACCGAACGCCCAGACTTGGGTGGCAAAGCCCTCGCCGCGAATCGACTGGTCGGCGCCGCGCTTGCGCAAGGTGTTGCACTGCGTACCGGTCATCACCGCCAGGTGTTCGCCGTAGAAGCGGATCTGCAATTGGCCACGCTCAATGTCCAGATACTGCACGGCGCTTTTGGCGTACTCCAGGTAGTCCGCCTTGCCTTGCACCAATCCGGTGGTGTGCACATACACCAGGTCATCGGCGAACAGCTCGGCAACGCGTGGGTAATCTTCTTCAACCAAGGCCCGGCGGCGTTCCTGCTCAAGTGCCAGGAGTTCGGTTCTTGCAGTTGCGGTGGTCATGGGACGACTCTCTGTAGGTGAGGAACGCGCACCATAGACGTGCGATACAGCCGGTAAAAAATCGTCGATCACGATGCCAGCCATCGCCACTCGCGATACCCGCTCCCTGATCTCGCTCGGTGCCGCAAAGGCCCCGCCGCTGTTGGGATTGAGCAGCTATCGACGCCATCAATGCGTGAGCATTGATGCAAGTTGCTGGTGGCGTTCATGGCCGCGCCCTAGCCTCGCTTTGCATAACTATCCGCAAAGTGAAAACGCCATGAATGCCCTGCACCTCAAATGCCAGACCTTGTTCGACGGTACCGGCCTGCAAACCCGCCAACAGCAAACCCTGGTGGTGGAGAACGGCCTGCTGACATACGTCGGCCCGACAGCCATGGCACCGCAACCACAAGCAGGTGACAGCGTTGTGGACGCCGGCGATAACTTTGTCATGCCGGGTCTGGTGGACGTGCATACACACCTGGCCTTCGGCAACGCGCAGAGCGAAGAAGACATCGATATCTGGACCAGCGACGAATTCCGCGCCCTGCGCGGCATGTTCTTCGCTCAGCATGTGCTGGCCGCTGGGGTGACCAGCATGGTTTGCCCAGGCGATAGCGGCCAGCTCAGCATCGCCGTGCGCAATGCAGTTGCCGCGGGCCTGTTCGAGGGTCCGCGCATCGCGGCCAGCAGCCGGGTCATCACCAATCGCCAAAGCCTCAATGACTGGTTTCCCAGCCGCGTGGGCGCCCCGGAATATTTCACCGCACGCCTGGTCACCAGCCGCAGTGAAGCCCTGGCAGAAATCCGCAAGCAGGCCAAGGATGGCGTAGACCTGATCAAGATCGCCATGGACGGCACCCACCGCCGCCCGAACGGCGAAATCATCGCGGCGTTCACCGCCGAAGAAACCCATGAGATGGTCGAGGAAGCCCATCGCCTGGGCTGCAAGGTAGCGACTCATGCCTATGGCCGTGAGGCGGTGATGTACGCAGCCCGCGCCGGTGTCGACCTGGTGTTCCACGCCTTCTACATGGACGACGCCTGTATCGAGGCCTTGCTCGAAGCGGGCAGTATCCTCGCGCCGACCATGACCTTCCCGCAGAACACCGTGGACTTTTGCCAGCCCCACGACCCGGCCATCAGCACCGGGTACGCCGGTTACTGCGCACGCACGCTGGAAGTCGGCTCGGCGGTGCTCAAGCGTGCCAAGGCCGCCGGCGTACCGTTCGCCTGCGGCAGCGACAGCGGTTTCGCCG
Organism: Pseudomonas serbica; assembly: GCF_028823535.1. Classification (GTDB taxonomy): domain Bacteria; phylum Pseudomonadota; class Gammaproteobacteria; order Pseudomonadales; family Pseudomonadaceae; genus Aquipseudomonas; species Aquipseudomonas serbica. The sequence continues at coordinate 217,498 of NZ_JAQIYM010000013.1, forward strand.
TGACGCCTTATGGCGAGTGGCATGCGCGTGAGCTGGAACTGCTGGTCACTCGTCTGGGCTTCACGCCCGCCGAAGCCCTTTATGCCGCCACCGCTGTTGGTGCGCGCTGTATGCCCCGCGGTGAAACCATCGGCTCCCTGGAAGTGGGCAAGCAAGCGGATTTCCTGTTGCTCGACGGCTCGCCGCTGCACGACATCCGCATCCTGCAAGACCGCTCGCGCCTCAAGGCCGTGTACAAGGCCGGTCAGCCGGTGCGCATGGAACGCAGCCCCTACAACCCCAAGCAAGTGTCCGATTTCAATTCGTTGAAGTGGACTGACCTGTACACCCGCGACCGGGTCGCACAACTGGGCAAGTGGGCCGTATGAGGATCGACGTCATGCACACACTCGATTTGATCACAGCCACTCACATCGCCAGCAACGCGATCCGCATCGCCCGGCAAAGCGGGATCAAACCCCTGGCCGCCGCCGTGCTGGATGCGGCGGGTCATCCGCTGGCGGTGCTGCGTGATGAACAGGCCAGTTTCCTTCGCCCGCAGATCGCCACCGGCAAAGCGCGCGGCTGCCTGGGAATGGGCTTCGGCGGACGGGAGTTGGCGCGGCGTGCGCAGGCCATGCCGGCGTTCTTCGATGCGATCAACAGCCTGACCGCTGGCGAAGTCATTCCGGTGGCGGGCGGTGTATTGATTCGCAATACCGAGGGGCAGATGCTCGGTGCCATTGGCATCAGCGGCGACACCTCGGACAATGACGAGCGCTGCGCCGTACAAGCCATTGACCAGGCCGGGCTGGTGGCCGATACCGGCGATCAGCCGACGGGTTGATCGAGTGACGCGGCCTGTTCCAGCAACAGGCCGCGAAACCACATCAGCGCCGGATCCCGCTCCTGATACGGGTGCCATTGCAACACCTGCACAGCCTCCGGAAACGCCAGGGGGGCGGGGTGAATGCGCAGCGGATAACGCTGGGCAAAGCGCTGCGCTTGCCGGCGAAACACCGTGGCGATTCGCGCGGTACCGACAATGAACTCCGGCATCAACGCGAAGCTTTCAAGGGCCACCGCCACGCGTCGATGAACGCCTAACTCATGCAGATGCATCGCATCCATGGCCAGGTTTCGCCCATCGGCAAACTCACGCACTACATGTTCGGCGGTGCAGTAGCCCGTCAGGCTCAAGCCCCCGGCGAACTGCGGCTGTTGCGCACAGACGATGCAGCACAGCTGGTCACTCATCAAGGGAACGTGGGGATAAGCCGGGTTCAAGCGGCGCTGCGGCACAATCACACAATCACTGCGGCGATAGTCGAGCGCTTCGCTGACCACATCGCCATCGCGCGGCACGGGCAAGTCGCGCAGACTCAAACGCACACCCGGCGCGACGTGCGCCAGCGCAAGACTGACCGCTGGCAACAGCACTGCGGCCACATAATCGGAAGCCACCAGGGTAAATTGCCGAGTACAGGTGGCCGGGTCGAAATTCACCGGGGCATCGACAATCTCCCGTGTAAGAGCGAGGGCTTGCTGCACCTTGGGCATCAACTCCAACCCCAATGCCGTCGGTTCAAGCCGTCGCCCGACCTGAACCAGCAACGGGTCATTGAAATGCTCGCGCAAGCGCCCTAGCGCCGAACTGGTCGCTGACTGGCCCAGGCACAGGCGCTCGGCGGCCCTGCTGACGCTGCATTCGCTGAGCAAGGCGTCCAGGGCTACCAGCAGATTCAGGTCAAGACGTCGATAGCGCATGCTGTTTCCGCTGCAAAGGAATGGACAGTGGCAACTTTAATGACCCGGTATTGCTCCGGCCAATCGCGTGCTTCGCTAGAAGGTATCGCAACGGAAGATACCTGCCTCCAGCACCGCTTATGTTCGCTACCGAACAGACCCCACCCGCTCGAATAACTCACACTCGTCGGTGGAATGCTGCGCCCGGCGGCGCAATGCCCCGCACACCCAGCCTGGCGTAGAACCGCCTTCATTCCACATGCGACCCGCCCTGCGCGGGTCGTACGAAGGATTTCATGGAAAATATCCTGACTCGCACCCTGTCCAGCCTTTGGCGCTCACCGGCCATCTGGCTGCGGTGGAGTGCCGCGCGGCACAAGTTCGAGTACGAGCCCATCCTGCGTTCCGACCTGTTCAACGCGCAGCAGATGGCCGACCACGGAATCGTACTGGCCCGCCAACACGTGCTCGGTCGTCTTTCAAGAAAGGATGCCTTGCTGGGCCGCCTGACGGACAACCAATTGCTGCTGGAACGTAGCTGCGCAGCGCTCAAGACCGTGCAACTGTCCAGCCGACGCGCTACCCCGGCGGCGGAATGGCTGCTGGACAACTTCTACCTGATCGAAGAAAACATCCGCACCGCCCGGACCCACCTGCCCGACGGCTATAGCCGCGAGCTGCCACGCCTGGCCGAAGGTCCTTCGGCAGGCTTGCCGCGGGTCTACGACATCGCCCTGGAAACCATCGCCCACGGCGATGGCCGGGTCGACGCGCCGAGCCTGGATTGTTTCATCGCCTCGTACCAGACCATCACGCCGCTGGCCCTGGGCGAGCTGTGGGCCATCCCGATCATGCTGCGCCTGGCGCTGATCGAGAACCTGCGGCGCGTGGCGTCCCGGGTCATGGCCAACCGCGATGACCGTAACCTGGCCGATGACTGGGCCGATCGCTTGATCGAAATGGCCGAGCGCGACGCCAAGAGCGTGGTCTTGACCGTGGCCGACATGGCGCGCTCGGCACCGCCAATGACGCCGGCATTCGTTGCAGAACTGGCGCGCCGCCTGCACGGGCAAAGCGCCGCCCTGATCTTGCCCATGGCGTGGATAGAACAAACCCTCGGTGAGGCCGGCCTGACCGTAGAACGCCTGGTGCAGATGGATGCCCAGCAGCAATCCGGCGACCAGGTGTCCATCAGCAACAGCATCGCCAGCCTGCGCTTGCTGGCAGCGACCGACTGGCGCGAGTTCGTCGAGCTGCTCAGCCATGTCGAACAGGTCTTGTGCACGGACCCGGCGGCGGTCTACTCCAACATGGACTTTGCCACCCGCGATCGCTACCGCCATGTGGTCGAACGCCTGGCCCGGCATTGCTTGCAGTCTGAAACCCAGGTGGCACAAGCCGCCATCGAACTGGCCAGCAAGCCCGCCCCCACGGCCGGAGTGAGCGCACACGTGGGCTATTACCTGGTGGCCGACGGATTACTCAGCCTGGAACGAGCGCTGCACGCCAGCGTGCCGCTGCACGATCGATGGAAGCGCCTGCTGCAGAGCGCTCCATTGAAATTCTACCTGTGCCCCGCACTGCTGCTGACACTGCTGTTGGCCTGGCCATTTCTCAGCAGTGCATACCACAGCGGCACGCCAACCTGGGGCCTGATCCTGCTCGCCGTGCCCGCACTCTTGATGACCAGCCGCCTGGCGATCGGGCTGGTCAACTGGCTGGTGACCCTCACTGTAGTCCCGTCGCTACTGCCGCGCCTGGACTACAGCAAAGGCATACCGGCCGAGGCGCGCACCCTGGTGGCGGTGCCGACGATGTTTGCCAACGCCGGCGACATCGAGGCGCTGGCGGAAGGGCTGGAAGTGCGATTCCTGGCCAATCGCGATGCCAACCTGCATTTCGCGCTGCTCAGTGACTTCATGGACGCCCCTGCCGAAGTGATGCCCGAAGACGGCGAACTGCTCGCCCTGGCGCGTCAACTGATCGAGGCGCTCAACCACAAATATGCCGATGGCCAGGTCGACCGTTTCTTCCTGCTGCACAGGCCCAGGCACTGGAGCTCGACCGAGCAGGTATGGATGGGGCATGAGCGCAAGCGTGGCAAGCTCGCCGAGCTCAACACCTTGCTGCGTGGCCAAGGCCGGGAGCGCTTCGCCTTGATCGTCGGTGATGTCGCGCCGCTGATGGCGGTGCGCTTCGTCATCACCCTGGACACCGACACCCTGCTGCCACGGGATGTCGCGCGTCAGTGCGTCGGTGCCATGATGCACCCGCTGAACCATCCGGTCTTCGATCAACAGAGCGGCAAGATCGTCAGCGGCTACGCCATCCTCCAGCCCCGCGTGGGGATCAGCCTGCCCAGCACGGCACGCTCGACCTACGCCCGCCTGTTCGGCAGCGATGCCGGCATCGACCCTTATACCCGCGCCGTTTCCGATGTGTATCAAGACCTGTTTCGCAACGGGTCCTTCATCGGCAAGGGCATCTATGCCGTCGACGCCTTCGAACAGGCACTCAAGGGCTGCCTGCCCGACAACCGTATCCTCAGCCATGACTTGATCGAAGGCTGCTATGCCCGCTGCGGGCTGCTCAGCGATGTGCAGTTGTATGAGGAATACCCGTCTCGCTACAGCGCCGATGCCAAGCGCCGACATCGCTGGATTCGCGGCGACTGGCAAGTCCTGTACTGGGCCCTGCCATGGGCACCGAAACCCCAGGGCGGCTTCGCGGCCAATGGCCTGAGCAACCTGGCCCGCTGGAAAATTTTCGACAATCTGCGCCGCAGCCTGGAGCCGGGCGCCTTCCTGACCATGCTGGCATGGGGCTGGCTGGCTTCGGACGAGGCCGCCTCCTGGACGTTGGCGGTGGTCATTCTGGTGTGCCTGCAACCCGTGCTGCAGTCGGTCCTGGCGCTGGTGCAGAAAGCGGCCGATATTCCCCTGGGGCAACACCTGAGCGCGGCGCTGCATACCTCGGGCCAGCATTTCATGCGGGCACTGCTGTCGATTGTCTGGTTGCCCTCCGATGCGTTGTTGAGCGTCGATGCGATCGCTCGCTCACTGTGGCGCATGCTGATCAGCAAGCGCCACCTGCTGCAATGGCAACCTTCCCGTGAGGTGGAGCGCTCCAGTGGCAACGATCTGGCCGGCATGTATAAAAGCCTGTGGATTGCGCCTGCGCTGGCCCTGCTTCTATGTGCTGCCCTACTCCCCTCTCTCCACGTACTTGCCCTGGCGGCGCCCTTGCTGCTGGTGTGGCTGGCAAGCCCGGCGATTGCCTGGTGGATCAGTCTGCCGACGACACCGAGCGGGTTCAGTCCGTCAGCCCAGGACCTGCGCTTTCTGCGCAGGCTGTCACGCCAGACCTGGGCGTTTTTCGATCGCTATGTGGGCCCTGAGGACAACTGGTTGCCACCGGACAACGTCCAGGAAATACCCAAGCCGACCATTGCCCACAGGACCTCTCCGACCAACATGGGCATGGCCTTGCTCTCTCACCTGGCGGCCCACGATTTCGGTTACTTGAGCACCGCGCGCCTGCTTGAACGCATCACGGCCATGCTTGATAGCATGGCCAGCCTCGAGCGACACCAGGGTCACTTCTACAACTGGTACGACACCCAGACACTGCTGCCGCTGGCGCCGCGGTATGTGTCCACCGTGGACAGCGGCAACCTGGCGGGCCTGTTGCTCACCCTGCGGCCGGGGCTTCTGGGGTTGATCGATACCCCACTGTTCGACCGACGCGGTCTTGGCGGGCTGGGCGACACCCTCGATGTGCTGCAGCAAGCGCTACAGGGCGCGGGCCTCGATGACCAAGCCGTGCTTGAACTGCGCGAGAAGGTCGAATCGGCCATTGTCCGCGATACCCCGTACAATCTCCTGCCGCTGCTCGATCAGGCGCAGGCCCTGGCAATCGACGGCACGGCCGGGTCTGCCGAGGAAGCTCACTACTGGCTGCAGGCATTGCAGGCGCAGTGTGCAGACCTGCGGGCAGAACAACTGTGCTTCGAGTTGCCGCCGACACCGACACCCGCAGTCACCTTGCGGCAAATGGCCGAGCTCGATACCACGCTGTGGCTGGCCGCCGATCAGGCGCAAGTGCAGGCGGTCCAACATCTGGCCCGGGCACGCATCAGCCAGATCGAGCACCTCGCCGAACTGTCCGCAGCACTGGCGAGCATGGATTTCACCTTCCTCTACGATGCCCAGCGCGACCTGTTCTCCATCGGCTACAACGCCGACGAACGCCGGCTGGACAACGGCTATTACGACCTGCTCGCTTCCGAGGTGCGCCTGACCAATTTCGTGGTCATCGCCCAGGGTCAGCTGCCGCAACAGGCCTGGTTCACCCTCGGGCGCCTGCTCAGCAACAATCGCGGGGTGCCGGTGCTGCTGTCCTGGTCCGGCTCGATGTTCGAGTACCTGATGCCCAACCTGGTCATGCCCAGCTATGAAGGCACGCTGCTGGAGCAGACCTGCCGCGCGGCCGTCGCCTTGCAGATCGAACATGGTCACCAGTTGGGCATCCCCTGGGGTGTGTCCGAGTCGGGCTACAACACCCTGGACGCCCATTCCAATTATCAATATCGGGCGTTCGGTGTGCCTGGCCTCGGTCTCAAGCGCGGGCTGGCCGAGGACACCGTGATTGCGCCGTACGCCAGCGCCCTGGCGCTGCTGGTCGAGCCGCAAGCGGCCTGTCGCAACCTGCAACGCCTGGCGGCCCAGGGCTCGGCCGGTCGTTATGGCCTGTACGAAGCAGTCGACTACACCGAGGCGCGTCTGCCTCGCGGCCAGCGCTATGCGGTCGTGCGGTCGTTCATGGCGCACCATCAAGGCATGAGCCTGCTGGCCTTGACCAGCCTGCTGCTGGACCGGCCCATGCAGCGACGTTTCGAGTCGATCCCGGCCTTCCAGGCGACCCTCCTGTTGCTGCAGGAACGCGTACCGAAAACCGCCGCGCCCTACCTGCATGCGGCCCAGGCGCTTACCACTGCGCAAGACGGACAGGCACAGGAAACCAGCCTTCGCGTATTCGCCGATCCCGGGCGCAAACGCCCCGCCGTCCAGCTGCTGTCCAACGGCCGTTACCACGTCATGCTCAGCAGTGCCGGCGGCGGTTATAGCCGTTGCAACGACATCGCCGTGACCCGCTGGCATGAAGACGCGACCCGCGACAACTGGGGCATGTTCTGCTACCTGCGCGATGTCAGCAGTGGCGTGTTCTGGTCCTCGGCGCACCAGCCGACCCGGCACCGGCCAGAAAGCCACGAGGCGATTTTCAGCGATGCGCGGGCCGAGTTTCGGGTTCGCGAGCTCGACTTCGATACGCACACCGAGATCGTCGTGTCCCCCGAAGACGATATCGAACTGCGCCGGCTGCACATCACCAACCGCGGCCGCGTACGGCGCAGCGTGGAGATCACCACCTACGCCGAGGTGGTCCTGGCACCGGCCATCAGTGATGCCATGCACCCGGCTTTCAGCAACCTGTTCGTGCAGACCGAACTGTTGCCGGCGTTGCAGGCCATCGTCTGCACCCGCAGGCGCCGTTCCACTGAGGAAGCCGTGCCCTGGATGTGTCATCTGCTGGCCGCCCATGGCGCGGACATCGACGCGATTTCCTACGAGACCGATCGCGCGCGCTTCATCGGCCGGGGACGCGACGTTGCAGCACCGGCGGCGCTCGATGGCCATGTCCAGCAGCTGTCCGGCACTGCCGGCTCGGTGCTGGACCCGATCGTCGCGATCCGCTGCCGCATTGCCCTGGAGCCCGGGCAAACGGCGACCATCGACCTGGTGACCGGCGTCGCCGACAGCCGTGAAGGTTGCCTGTACCTGATCAACAAATACCGCGACCGCCACCTCGCCGATCGCGTCTTCGACCTGGCCTGGACCCACAGCCAAGTGTTGCTGCGCCAACTCAATGTCACGCCGGAAGATGCCCGCCTGTTTGAACATATGGCCGCGTCGATCCTCTACGCCAACGCCGCATTGCGCGCCGAAAACAGCGTGTTGATGGCCAACCGGCGCAATCAATCGAGCCTCTGGGGCCAGGCGATCTCCGGCGACCTGCCCATCGTCCTGCTGCAGATCGCCACCGTGGAGAACATCGAGCTGGTGCAGCAGATGGTCAAGGCCCATGCCTACTGGCGACAAAAGGGCCTGATGGTCGACCTGGTGATCTGGAACGAAGACCAGGCCGGCTATCGCCAGCAACTCCAGGACCTGATCATGGGGGTGGTAACGTCCGGCAGCGAAGCCGCGCTGATCGACCATCCCGGGGGCATATTCGTGCGTCCGGCACAGCAGTTGTCGAACGAGGACCGCACGCTGATCCTGTCAGTGGCGCGCCTGGTGCTCAGCGAAAGCAAAGGCAGCATGGCCGAACAGCTGCAGCGCCGTCACGCCAGCCCGGTGGCCCCGGCGCTGGTCCCCACCCTCAAGCGCCAGGCCAAGGCAACGGCGGCCACGGCCCTGCCCGCCCTCGACGGCTTGCTGCTGGGCAACGCCTATGGCGGCTTCAGTGCCGATGGCAGCGAATACGTCATGACCTTGCAGCCTGGCCAGCCGACACCGGCGCCATGGGCCAACGTGTTGGCCAACCCGCACTTCGGCTCGGTGATTTCCGAAAGCGGTGGCGCCTACACCTGGATGGAAAACGCCCACGAATTTCGCCTGAGCCCGTGGCACAACGACCCGATCACCGATGCCAGCGGCGAGGCGATCTATGTGCGCGATGAAGAGTCCGGGCATGTCTGGTCGGTGACGCCACAGCCTTGTCCCGGCACGGGCGCGTACCGTACCCGGCACGGCTTCGGCTACAGCGTCTTCGAGCACGACGAAGACGGTATCCACACCGAGTTGTGGGTGTATGTGGCGCTGGATGCTTCGATCAAATTCTCGCACTTGCAGATTCGCAATCGCTCAGGCCGCCCAAGGCGCCTGTCGACGACCTGCTATGTCGAGTGGGTGCTGGGCGACTTGCGCAGCAAATCGGCGATGCATGTGGTGACGGAAGCCGATCCCACCAGCGGCGCATTCTTCGCCAGGAACGCCTATTCGATCGAGTTTGGCGAACGGGTCGCGTTCCTCGATACCGACTCGACCGACACCAGCATTAGCGGCGATCGCACCGAGTTCATCGGCCGCAACGGCAGCCTCAAGGCACCGGCGGGACTGCAGCAGGCACGCCTGTCGGGCCGTACCGGTGGCGGCTTCGATCCTTGCGGGGCGATACAGGTGGCCCTGGACCTCGACAACGGCGATGAGCAGGACGTGGTCTTCCGCCTCGGCGCAGCCAGGGACACGGCATCCGCCCTGCGCCTGGTTCAACAATACCGAGGCCTGGGGACGGCAACCGCGCAACTTGAGGCGGTGCGCGAGCATTGGCGTTCGCAGCTGGACGTGATCCAGGTCCAGACCCCCGACCCGAGCATCGATGTGATGGTCAATGGCTGGCTGATGTACCAGGTGATCGCCTGTCGCTTCCAGGCCCGCAGTGGCTACTACCAGTCCGGCGGAGCGATCGGCTTTCGCGATCAACTGCAGGACAGCATGGCGATGATCCATGCCGATCCCGCCAGCGTGCGTGGTCACCTGTTGCTGTGTGCGGCCCATCAATATGCCGAAGGCGACGTGCAGCACTGGTGGCACCCACCGCTGGATCGCGGTGTACGCAGTGGCTGTTCGGACGATTACCTGTGGCTGGCGCTAGCGACCAGTAACTACGTCAGCGTCACCGGCGACCTCAGTGTGCTGGCCGAACCCGCGGGCTATCTTGAAGGCCGGCCGCTCAATGCCGGGGAGGAGTCTTACTACGACCTGCCGGGCAAATCGCACCTCGAAGAAAGCCTCTATCAGCATTGTGTACGGGCCATCGAACACAGCCTGCAGCGCGGCAGCCACGGCCTGCCCTTGATCGGCACGGGCGACTGGAACGACGGGATGAACCGGGTCGGCCATCTGGGCCAAGGGGAAAGCGTGTGGCTGGGGTTCTTCAGCTTCGATGTCTTGCAGCGCTTTGCCCTCACCGCCCAATTGCATGGCGACCACGCTTTCGCACAGCGCTGTACCCAGCAGGCCGCCCTGCTGCAGGCCAGTCTGGAAGAACATGCCTGGGACGGCTCATGGTACCGGCGGGCGTACTTTGACGACGGCCAGGTCCTGGGCTCGGCCAACAATGACGAATGCCGCATCGACTCAATCGCGCAAAGCTGGTCGGTACTCTCGGGTGCCGCCCCGCAAACCCGGCGCCGTACGGCCATGGCCTCGGTTGAGCAGCACCTGGTTCGCCCCGACACCGGCGCGGTGCTGCTGCTCGATCCGCCCTTCGACACAGGTGTGCTCGAGCCTGGATATATCAAGGGCTATGTGCCGGGCGTGCGGGAAAATGGTGGCCAGTACACCCACGCCGCGGTCTGGGCCGGCATGGCGTTCGCCGAGCTGGGGGACAGCGCCAGGGCCTGGCGCTTGCTCGACATGATCAACCCGGCAGGTGGTGCAGTCGCCAACCGGCTCGAGACCTACAAGGTCGAGCCCTATGTCATGGCGGCCGACGTCTATGGCACGCCGCCCCATGCGGGCCGTGGGGGTTGGACCTGGTACACCGGGTCGGCCGGCTGGATGTACCGCTTCATCGTCGAGTCTTTGCTTGGCGTGCAGCGGGTCGGCACTTCGCTGCACATCGAACCGCTGCTGGCCCAGGGCTGGCCGGGCTACACGCTGCGCTATCGCCATGGGGCGACGACCTACCATATCGAGGTGCGCCCTGGCACGACCACCACGCAGGTGATCATGCTGGACGGCGAGTTGCTGGGTCACGATGCACTGCCATTGTCGGATGATGGCAGGGACCATCAGGTGCTCGTGACCTGCCCGGTAAAAGCGCAGCAGGCGCTAATGCCTGGCTACGACAAAACCGTCGAAGCCGATCTTGAGCGCTGAGTTACAGCACGCTGGGTGGGTCAGGGTTCAGGCATTAGTGTTCGGGCCCTGGTGGTGCGGCTGCACGGCATCGCTCAGTTTGCTGTGAACCGGTTGGTTGGCCGCCTGCCCGTGCTTGGGATGCAGGGGCGGCGGCGTGCTTTGTGACTGTTTCGCCGTGGGCTTGCCGGGGCCCTGGCGAAGATTCGGATCAATGTGTTTGCTCATGGCAGTCTCCAACGTCCGGCGCTGCAGGTGCAGCGTCGCTCCCTCAAGCATCGCAGATGCCAGCGGCGACTTCGGTGCGTTGCCCCGCATAGTGCGCATTGGAGTAACCTGTCCCCTCAGGGAATTTTCCCGCGAAGGGTGGCTGATATGTTCGCTGTACCCAAGCCACAACAGAACTACCTGCTGGCCGCGCTTCCGGCGCCAGCGCTGGACCGCCTGCTGCCCCACCTCGAGCTGGTCGAGTTGCCCCTTGGCCAAGTGCTCTATGAATCCGGCGGCGCCCTGCGCCACGTGTACTTCCCCACCGACTCCATCGTGTCGCTGTTGTATGTGATGGAGAACGGCGCCTCGGCCGAGATTTCCGTGGTCGGCAACGAAGGCCTGATTGGCGTCGCAGTCTTCATGGGCGGCGAAAGCACCCCCAGCCGCGCCGTCGTGCAAAGCGCCGGGCATGCCTACCGGCTACCCGGCCAGCAACTCAAGGACGAGTTCAACCGCCACGAAGAAATGTTGCTGCTGATGCTGCGCTACACCCAGGCCCTCATCACGCAAATGGCCCAGACGGCGGTGTGCAACCGCCACCACGCCATCGACCAGCAGCTGTGTCGCTGGTTGCTCTTGTCGCTCGATCGCCTGCCCGGCAACGAGCTGACCATGACCCAGGAACTGATCGCCAACATGCTCGGCGTACGCCGTGAAGGTGTGACCGACGCCGCCGGCAAGCTGCAGCGCCTGGGGGTCATCGAATATACTCGGGGCCACATCAAGGTCCTCGACAGGACTCGTCTGGAGGCGCTGAGTTGCGAATGCTACGCCGTGGTCAAAAAAGAAACCGAACGCTTGCTGCCCTACTTTCCCATGCGCCGCGACAATCGAATGGAGCGAAACCCGTGACGCACACCCCCAATCCCGGCAAATTGAAACTGCTGGCCGCCGGTGTTGCGATGCTCGCGGCAGGCCAGGCCATCGCGCAGGCTCCCCTCGAATCGATCGTCAGCGACGCGGTGCGCCCGGTCATGCAGGCGCAAGGCATCGCGGGCATGGCCGTGGCCGTCACCGTCCACGGCAAACCGCAGTACTTCAACTACGGCCTGGCCTCAAAAGAGACCGGCAGCCCGGTGACCCAGGACACCCTGTTCGAAATCGGCTCGGTCAGCAAAACCTACACCGCCACCCTCGCCGCCTACGCCCAGGCCACCGGTAAACTGGCCTTGACCGACAAGGCCAGCAAGGTGCTGCCGGCCCTGCGCGGCAGCGCGTTCGACCACATCAGCGTGCTGCAACTGGCCACCTACACAGCCGGCGGCCTGCCCCTGCAATTCCCGGCCGAAGCGGATTCGGCCGATAAAATGCTCGGCTACTACCAGCAGTGGACACCGCTCTACCCCGCGGGCAGCCACCGCCTGTATTCGAACCCCAGCATAGGCCTATCCGGCTACCTCGCCGCCCAGGCCATCGGCCAGTCCTTCGACGACGTGATGAAAAACACCCTGCTGCCCAAACTCGGCCTGCAGCACACCTTTCTCAAGGTGCCGCAGGAGCACATGGCGCTGTATGCCCAGGGCTACAACAAGGCCGACCAACCGGTACGGGTCGGGCCGGGGGCGCTGGATGCCGAAGCCTACGGCGTGAAAACCAGTGCGGCGGACTTGATTGCTTTTGTCCAGGCCAACCTGCAACCGGCCAACCTGGAAAAGCCCCTTCAACAGGCGATCGCCTTGACCCATACCGGTTACTACAGCGTCGGCAACATGACCCAGGGGCTTGGGTGGGAGATGTATCGTTATCCGGTCACTCTGGATCGTTTGCTGGCGGGAAACTCGACGGCGATGGCCATGCAGGCGCATCAGGTCCAGTGGCTTAACCCACCGCAACCTGAGGCTGGGAATGTGCTGCTCAACAAGACCGGTTCAACGGGTGGGTTTGGGGCTTATGTGGCGTACGTGCCAGCGAAGGATATGGGGGTTGTGATTCTGGCCAATAAAAACTATCCGATTGAAGAGCGGGTGAAGATTGCTCATCAGATACTGAGTGCAATGGCCCTGTAGGAGCCGGCTTGCTGCGGGCGGCGTTCAGACGATCGTGGACGTACAGTCGACACGGTTGTCGCCTGAGGAATCGCTATCGTCGGAACGCCGCCCGTAGCAAGCCCACGGGACCAGGAAGTAGCGCCTCCCATCCTGAATTAGAGCGGTATTTTTTCACCCTTGCCCAAAAATATCTGCCT
>NZ_JAQIYM010000014.1 GCF_028823535.1 Pseudomonas serbica
TTTAGTCACGAACAGAACTCCTCAGCAATCAATCCAAAACCAACCCAGGCAGTGGGCGAGCAAGCCAATGGGCATCAGTGCACACCGGCGAATCAGTGGACGATGGTCGAGTCCTCGTGACTCATACGCATACGTCTTTACTTGTACATACAAGCATATGCAATCAAGCGGCCAACTTCTTGGATAGGCATTCAAGAAAAATCCTGAAAGGGCTGGAGGGCGCCTGGAACAAGGGTTCTGGCGCAGATGAAAATTTACCGGAGGATTTTTGTGGCGAGGGAGTTTTGTTACTTGAGCGCGGTTCTGCGCCACGCTGGGGCGTTCGGTAACAAAGTGGTGCGCAATGGGGAACGTTTAAAAGCGAAAGATCGCAGCCTTCGGAAACTCCTACATTGGGATGTGGTACATCCTGCAGGAGCTGCCTAAGGCTGCGATCTTTTAAGGGTTTTGGATCAGCGTGCGATCAGTTCGATCACGCAGCAGGCACTATTGCTGGAGACTTCCAGCAAGCCGATGTTACCGACCAGTTGCAGGCAATCATGACGACCGAGTTGCGAAGCACTGGTACCGACCTTCAGTTCCAGCGCATCGCTGATGCTGAACACCAGCACCGTGCCCGCCGAACTGAAGAACCGCTGCTCGCCCGACAACCACTGCAACCGCGCGCTGTAACGCTTGGGCGCATAGATCAGGTTGAAATCGCGAATCGGCCCACCCAGCAATGTGCAGGAAACCTGGCTTTCACCACTGAAGGCAAACGGGTCCAGCGGTAACAGTGGTCGAGCGTCCTGGCCATCCACTGTCAGGGTCATGCCGTCGCCCTGTAAAACGGTGATCACTCGCTCGTAACCGGCAAACGTGGAAAACCCACCCGACTCGCCGATGTCGGCAATCGACAGGCGCCAGCCAAAGCCATCCAGACCGGTGCCAGCATCGCGGGTGATTTCTTCGGTGCTGCCGCCGCCATTTTTCCACGGCATGCGCGGGTAATCCTTGGCGCGTAAAACTTTCAGCTCACTCATTTATGGCTCTCTATTTATGGAACCGACCTTCCAGACGATGACGGGAACCGGGGTGGATCAAGCGAGCGGCGGTCACCGGCTGGCGGCCAGACCAGGTTCGGCGACGGATCAGCAGGCACGGCTCGCCTTTTTCAATCTGCAGCAACTTGCATTCGGACGGCTCGGCCAGGATCGCCTCCACCACGTGCTCGCCTTCGGTTAGCGGCGCGACCTGGTTCAGGTAGGCGTACGGCGTTTGCAGGGTGAAGTCCTGCTTGAGGTAGTCGGGCGCCACCAGCGCGTTGACGAAACGGTCTTCGATTTGCACCGGAATGTCGTTTTCGAAATGCACGATCAGCGAGTGGAACACTTTCTGTCCTTCGCGCATGTCCAGCGCCAGGGCACGCTCGGAGCCAGCGGCCTCTTCTTCAAGGGTGATCACCTTGCAGGTGTGGCGATGGCCTCGGGAGGCGATTTCGTCGGCAATGTTGTGCACTTCGAACAGGGCGGACTGGCTTTTTGGCTCGGCGACGAACGTGCCGACACCTTGCATGCGCACCAACAGACCGTCGGCGGTCATCTCGCGCAGGGCGCGGTTGATGGTCATGCGGCTGAAACCCAGCTGGCTGACCAGTTCGCTTTCCGACGGAACGCGGTAGTGCGGCGGCCAGTTTCCACTGTCGATTTGCTGGGTGATCATCTGTTTGACGCGGGCGTACAAGGGCGCCGGACTGTCGCCCATGTTCGCGGCCAACGGAGAGACTGGAGGCGGAGTCGGCACGGTTATTCCTTGGTCGTTAAGTGAATATCGCTAGCTTGCCGGAGTTTACCGGGCAGGCAAACGTCTGTATATGTATATACAAATAACACACGATGGGGTGCTGAACCATGTCCGCCTTCTTTGCCGAACGCGCGCTGCTGCCTAACGGATGGGCCAACAATGTACGTCTTGAGGTCAACGCCGACGGCGTCTTGACTCATATCCAGGCCGATTCCCATGCAGATGGCGCCGAACGGTTGAGCGGTCCACTGCTGCCGGGCATGCCGAACCTGCACTCCCACGCGTTCCAGCGGGCCATGGCCGGGCTGGCCGAAGTGGCGGGCAACCCGAACGACAGTTTCTGGACCTGGCGCGATTTGATGTATCGCCTCGTCGGAAAAATCAGTCCGGAGCAACTGGGCGTCATCGCCCGTCAGCTGTACATCGAAATGCTCAAGGCCGGCTACACCTCGGTTGCGGAATTTCATTATGTGCATCACGACACCACTGGCCAGGCTTACGCAGATCCAGCCGAACTGGCCCTGCGTATCAGCCAGGCGGCGAGTTCCGCGGGTATCGGCTTGACCCTGTTGCCGGTGCTCTACAGCCACGCCGGTTTCGGCGGTCAAACGCCGAACGACGGTCAACGCCGTTTTATCAACAGCACTGAAAACTACCTCAAGCTGCAATCGCGCCTGCAACCGATACTGGCGCAGCAGCCGGCGCAGTCCCTGGGTTTGTGTTTCCACTCTTTGCGCGCGGTCACGCCGCAACAGATCAGTGAGGTGCTGGCGGCCAGCGACAAGCAATGCCCCGTGCACATCCACATTGCCGAACAGCAGAAGGAAGTGGACGACTGCCTGAGCTGGAGCGGTCGTCGCCCGCTGCAATGGCTGTACGAAAATGTCGACGTCGACCAACGCTGGTGCCTGGTCCACGCCACCCACGCCAACCCGGAAGAAGTCACGTCGATGGCCAAGAGCCGCGCCATCGCCGGTTTGTGCCTGACCACCGAGGCCAACCTGGGCGACGGGATTTTCCCGGCCGTGGACTTCCTCGCCCAGGGCGGGCGCATGGGCATCGGCTCCGACAGCCATGTATCACTGAGCGTGGTGGAAGAGTTGCGCTGGCTGGAATACGGCCAGCGTCTGCGTGATCAACGGCGCAATCGCCTGTATGGCGCGGACCAGCCGATGGTCGGCCGCACGCTGTTTGACGCGGCGCTGGACGGCGGCGCCCAGGCCCTGGGGCAACCGATCGGCGCACTGGAAGTTGGCAAGCGTGCCGATTGGCTGGTGCTGGACGGCAACGATCCGTACCTGGCGACCGCCAGTGGTGACGGGATTCTCAATCGTTGGTTGTTCGCCGGTGGCGATCGTCAGGTGCGCGATGTGCTGGTCAATGGCCAGTGGGTCGTGCGTGACGGGCGGCATGCCGGGGAAGAGGAAAGCAATCGCGCCTTCACGCAGGTCCTGCGCGAACTCCTGGGCTGACCCAAAACACAATGTGGGAGCGGGCTTGCTCGCGAAGAGGGCGTGTCAGTCAATAGATTTGTTGACTGATACACCGCTTTCGCGAGCAAGCCCGCTCCCACATTGGTTATGCGCTAGTCGTTAGTTCGACGTCTTGGCCATCTGCGTATCCGACGCCCGCCAGATCAGCCGCGTGGTGTCATAACCCTGCTGACGCGCCTTGCTCAGCAATTCTTCACGCACTACGCCATTGACGGTAGGCGTGCGCGACAACAGCCACAGGTAACGACGGCTCGGATCGCCAACGATGGCTGTCTTGTAATCATCGCTGACGTACAACACCCAGTATTCGCCCTTCGCCACACCTGGAATCAGCCTGGAAAACCAGGTATCGAATTCGACCCACAATTTGTCGCTCTTGCCTGGCACTTGCGGATACGCCGTGCCCTTGACCTCTTCCCATTGCCACTGCGCCGTCAGGCAACGATTCAACACCGCGACGTTACCGTCCGGCTTGAGCGTGTAATGGGCTTCGGATTGCGCGCAGTCGCGCTGGAAATACATCGGCAAGCGCGCCAACTCGTACCAGGTACCTTGATAGCGCTTGAGATTGACACTGTTGACGGTCTTGGGCGCCAACGGATCCTGGCCAGAACTGGCACAGCCGGCCAATACCAGGCCGGCAAAAAGCATGATCAATAACCGCTTCATTGTTTTTCTCCCGTGGGCGCGTGGCCCCGGTTTACTTCAGGCCTTGGCCGGAAAACATCAACACTTTGTCACCGGCGAACTGCACGCTGATAAAGCTATTCTTGTCGCCCCATGTGCAACTGGACATGCCGAGCGCGCCTGAGCAATCGGCGGGTTTGCCCAACAGAGACTCAACCTCGGCCTTGGCCATTCCTGACGACAGCTTCGAGTAGTTTTCCTGGTTGACCTTGCTGCACGCAGCCAACAACACGCAAAACGACAGCAGGGCGATGGATCGCAGCGACATGTAAAACTCCACGGACGAAGGGATTGGCATGACTGCCAAGCTGAACCTTAGAAGAGAAAACCCCTGTCTGGTTCCCTGCCCGACAGGCTATTTGTCAGGCCGCTCGTCTACCTGTGCGCAAATTATCAAGCACCTTGTTCGGCTATCGGTTATTTCGTCGTTTTTTGCACAAAGCGCCTAATCTTTGGCGCCGTCCAGTCGACATACAGGCAACGCAATGCCACGTCCGTGGCACTTGCCTCCCCTTTTGTTGACCCGATCTCCTGCGGTAGCTCATCCAATGACCAGAAACATGAAATTCAGCCACAAGATCCTGTTGGCTGCCGCACTCGTGGTGGCCGTCGCATTCGCTTGTTTCATCCTGTTCAACGACTATCGCCAGCGTCAGACCTTGCGTAGCAGCACCGAAGCCTCGATGCAGGAGCTTGGCAGCCTGACCACCAGCAACATCCAGACCTGGCTGGAAAGCCGCATGCAGTTGCTGCAGTCAATGGCCCAGCAAGTCAGCGCCGACGGCAATGCCCCTGCCAGCCTGAAGCGGATCATCGACCTGCCCGCCTACACCGGCAATTTCCAGCTGAGTTACTTCGGTGGCGCCGATGGCGTGATGTTCTCGGTCCCGGCGGGCAATCGTGCTTCAGATTACGACCCCCGTGCCCGCGGTTGGTACAAGGCTGCCAACAGCGCGCAACAGACCGTCGTCACCGAACCGTACATCGCCGCCTCCTCAGGCAAGCTGGTGATCACCGTTGCCACACCGGTTCAACGCCAAGGCCAGATGATTGGTGTTGCCGGCGCTGACATCGACCTGTCCAGCGTCAGTGCGATCATCAACTCCCTGAACTTCGGCGGCCACGGCCACGCCTTTATCGTGGGCGCCGATGGCAAGATCCTGATTCACCCGGACAGCAAATGGGTGCTGAAAAACCTGACCGACGCTTACCCCAATGGCGCGCCGAAAGTCAGCCCGGGCATGAAAGAAGTCGAGATCGACGGCAAAAACCAGTTCATCTCCTTCACCCACGTCAACGGCGTGCCGTCCGCAGACTGGTACGTTGCACTGGTGCTGGATCAAGACACCGCGTTCTCGATGCTGAGCGAATTCCGCACCTCGGCGATCATTGCCATGGTGATTGCAGTGGTGATCATCATCACGTTGCTGGGCATGTTGATCAGTTTCCTGATGCAGCCGCTGCTGACCATGGGCCGAGCCATGCACGACATCGCCGAAGGCGAAGGTGACCTGACCAAACGCCTGACCATCCACGGCCATGACGAGTTCGGCGCACTGGGGCTGTCGTTCAACCGTTTCGTCGAACGCATTCACACGTCGATCAGCGAAGTGTCCTCGGCCACGGGCCAGGTCAACGAAGTAGCCCTGCGCGTTGTCGCCGCGTCCAACTCGTCGATATTCAATTCCGACCAGCAAGCCTCGCGCACCAGCAGTGTGGCCGCGGCGATCAACCAACTCGGTGCCGCCGCCCAGGAAATCGCCCAGAACGCCGCCCTCGCCTCGCAGCATTCGAGCGATGCGCGCACGCTGGCCGAAGAAGGTCAGCAGGTTGTGGATAAAACCATTTCGGCAATGCACCAGCTGTCGGCAAAGATCAGCGACTCGTGCGGCAACATCGAGACACTCAACAGCAACACCGTCAACATCGGGCAGATCCTGGAGGTAATCACCAGTATCTCCCAGCAGACCAACCTGCTGGCGCTCAATGCGGCGATCGAGGCCGCACGGGCCGGTGAAGCCGGTCGTGGTTTTGCGGTGGTTGCCGACGAAGTGCGCAACCTCGCCCACCGCACCCAGGACTCGGCGCAGCAAGTGCAGAAGATGATCGAGGAGCTGCAAGTCGGCGCCCGGGAGGCGGTCACCATCATGACCGACAGCCAGCGCCAGAGCGAAAGCAGCGTCGGTATCGCCAACCAGGCCGGCGAGCGCCTGGGCAGCGTGACCCAGCGCATCGGCGAAATCGATGGCATGAACCAGTCCGTGGCGACGGCGACGGAAGAACAAACGGCCGTGGTGGAATCGATCAACGTCGACATCACCGAGATCAACACGTTGAACCAGGAAGGCGTGGAAAACCTGCAGTCGACCTTGCGCGCGTGTGCCGATCTTGAGCAGCAGGCGGCGCGGTTGAAGCAGTTGGTGGGTAGTTTCAGGATCTAAGGCGCTCTCACCGGCTCCTTCGTTGGCAAGCCAGCTCCTACAGTGATCTGCGGCGCGCATAGATCCTTGTAGGAGCCTGCTGGCGATGACCGCATCCGTAACGCTGATGAATCATCGGTCAGCCCACACTGACATAAGACTGAATAAAGACTAAATTCGGTCTTACTCATTCGGACGGGAGGCCCGCCATGAAGCTTTCATCCCAAATCAAGCCAATCAGCTATTTGAAAAGTCATACCGCGGAAATCGTCAAAACACTCACAGAAAGCCGCGAGCCATTGGTAATCACTCAAAACGGTGAAGCGAAGCTTGTGGTCATGGACGTAAAAAGCTTTGAAGAGCTGGAAGATACAATGGCTCTGTTAAAGCTTCTTGCCATGGGCAATCGTGAAATTGAGGAAGGCAAGTTTCGCGATGCCGAGGATGTTTTCGCTGACATGGACAGAGCTGACCACCCATGAGTTCAAAGGTCGTCATTCTTCAGTCCGCAGAAACAGACTTGAAAGAACTTCGCTCCTGTCTCATTAAAAATTTCTCAAACCAAACCTGGCAAAGCACTTACTCCAGCCTGAAGGCGGCCATCCGCCATTTGGGGGAGCAGCCCTATACAGGGTCCATACCGGAAGAAATCGAAAAGCTGAACCTCAGCCAGTATCGACAGATCCTTTCAGAAATGAACAGAGTCATTTATGAAGTTCGTGAACAGACAGTCTTCGTCCATATCATTGCCGATACGCGAAAAAGCCTGCCAGCATTACTGATGAAGCGGTTGCTTCAAGGCAATCCTTAGGCAGCGCTTAAAAGCGCGACCCGGGTTTGCATAGAAACACCAATTCCTCAGCCGTACTCTCGCGCCCCAACACCGCATTGCGATGCGGAAACCGTCCAAACTGCGCGATCACTTTCTGATGCCGCTCGGCAAAATCCAGGTAATCGGCAAACAACGCCCGATCAGTCTCCGGTTGTTGCGCCACCAGCTCGATGTAACGCGAGACGCCTTCGTTCTGCACCGCGAGGTTCTCGCTGTGCTCGAACACCAGGTAGATGAACACTTGCTGGATCGGGGATAGTTGCCTATCGAAATCCGCGGCAATGCCCTGGGCGACCAGCTTCTGGGCACGCAAGTCACCGGAAAAGGCTTTGGGGGTGTCGCGAAAGATCATGCGCGGGAGTTGATCGAGTAACAGCACCAGTGCCAGCCAACCTTCGGGACGTTGCATCCACTCGGTCAATCCGCCGGTCAGTACCTGCTCGACCTGGTCCCCGAAACGCTCTCGCGCCTCGAGGTCCTGGCTGTCACGCTTGCCGAACCACAACTTGCCCCGGTCAGCCGCGATTGCCCTGGCTGTTTCGGCTGTACCGAACCACCAATCGAGCAACGGCTGCCAAGGCGCGTCCATGGTTTATTCCTTGTGGTAAGCCGTCACGCGTGCGACTTCTTCTTTCGAGCCGAGGAACACCGCTACGCGCTGGTGCAGGCCTTCAGGCTGGATGTCGAGAATGCGCTGGTGGCCGTCGGTGGAGGCGCCGCCCGCCTGTTCCACCAGGAACGACATCGGGTTGGCTTCATACATCAGGCGCAGTTTGCCCGGCTTCGACGGCTCGCGGCTGTCGCGTGGGTACATGAACAAGCCACCACGGGTCAGGATGCGGTGCACATCGGCGACCATCGCGGCAACCCAACGCATGTTGTAGTTCTTTTTCAGCGGGCCTTCATCGCCTGCCAGCAATTCGCCGACGTAGCGCTGTACCGGGGCTTCCCAGTGACGCTGGTTGGACGCGTTGATGGCAAATTCCTGGGTGGCTTCAGGAATGGTGATGTTTTCGTGGGTCAGTACGAAACTGCCCATTTCACGGTCCAGGGTGAAACCTTTAACGCCGTCGCCCAGGGTCAGGATCAACATGGTCTGTGGACCGTAGATCGCATAACCGGCGGCCACTTGCTGGGTACCTGGCTGCAGGAAGGCCTTTTCGTTCAAAGGCTCGTTCTGGCTCAGGTATTCGTTCGGGCAACGCAGTACCGAGAAGATGGTGCCGACCGGGGCGTTGATGTCGATGTTCGAGGAACCGTCCAGCGGATCGAATACCAACAGGTACGCACCTTTCGGGTATTTGCCCGGGATCTGGTAGGCATTGTCCATTTCTTCGGACGCCATGCCGGCCAGGTGGCCGCCCCATTCGTTGGCTTCGAGCAGGATCTCGTTGGAGATCACGTCGAGTTTCTTCTGCACTTCGCCCTGGACGTTTTCAGTGCCCATGCTGCCCAGAACGCCACCCAGGGCGCCTTTGGATACGGCGTGGTTGATCTCCTTGCAGGCACGCGCCACCACTTCGATCAGGAAGCGCAGATCGGCAGGAGTGTTGTTGCTGCGGGTCTGCTCAATCAAATAGCGACTCAAGGTAACGCGGGACATGGAAGGCTCCGGTGGAATGGGGGGACTAAAAACCCGCGCAGTTTAACGCGAGTCGGGGCGCATTTCCTCCTATCAGACGTGATCGGCCGAAGAGAGTTCATGCGCGGGGTTCAGCGTAGTTCGAAAAGCAGTGGTCATATCGGCATTTAATCGACTGATCGACCGTATTCTCAGGTATCGGCTGGCGGCTGGCGCAGCAGACTGAACGCCATCGCCGCCAGAAACAAAACACTGAGCAGCAGTACCGCCCACAAGCCGAATTTCTTCCAGTTGGTGCCTCCCGATACCGACACGGTGGACTCCATCGGGGCAACCTGTTCCCCACCATCAACCGACGCCTGGCCCAATGTCGCCAGCTTCGCCGGGACGTAATCGGGAATCAACGTCGACAACGGCAGACTCGCCGCCTTGACCGTCGCATTACCCAGTGCCAGCGTATAGGGCCCGGCTCCGCGCGCCAGAAACACCAATTGCGTCGCACGCACGGCGAACTTCACCGTTGGCGCCTCTGCGCCCAGGCCACCGCCGCGCTCATCCACCGTCAGTTTCAACTGCTGCACGGCCCGCCCCGGCAACTGCAATTCGTTCTGCACCACGTCCTCGCCATTCTGGTTCAAGCGATAGAGCAAGCCACTGCTCAACGGTTGCCAAGGCAAGCTGCTGTCGCGACGACCGGACAGGATGACCGGCGCCAGGCTGTTGGCCTGACTCAACTCGATCTGCAAACGCTCGACGTTCAGCAACCTCGGCAGCTGCCAGGTGTACTCACCCGCCTTCGGGCTGCTGCCGGCCAATGCGTGGGACCAGACCAACGGCAGCGGCAGGCTGCGCACGCTTTGCAATTGCGCCGAGGTCAGGATCGGCGCCGATTGCGGCGTGTCCCACAGCAAACGCAGATAGCGTGCCGACTGCCCCGGCAGGCTGACCTCATGCTGCTCGACCCGCTCATCGGCAAACGTCAGTCGCGCCAGTTGCCCCTCGCCCCAGGATTGCCAATGCTGCAAATCGTCGCTGGCCTCGATGCTGAACCGCTGGAAGCCATCACGCTCACTGGTCCAATCGAGAATCAGCTGTTGCAACGGCGCCTTGATGGCGCTGGCATCCAACAGCCAGCCACGTAACGCTTCTTCGCCCACCTCCAGCTCAGTGGAAGGCTGCACCTGGACCAGGGTGCCATTGGCGCTCGATTGCACCCGCACGCTCGGCGCATGCCCGGTGGCGTCCGCCGAGTCGTAGAGCGGGAACCATTTGACGTCAGTCAGCGTGCGGTTGTCGTCCGCTTGCGTGGATCCCTGTGACAGGGCATAGGCTTGCGGTTCGCCCGCGGCGTTGAATACGCGCACATCGCTGAGGTCGGCCTGGCGTGCGCTCAGTTGCACGGCCAGGGGCAGCTCCAGGCGATACCATGGACCTTCGCCACTCACGGACAATGGCACATGCGTGGCGAAGTCCGCCGGTGCTTCCTGGGCAGAGACAGTAATTGCCATGCCCATTGCAACGAGCCCCAACCAGACCAGGTTCAGCTTCTGACTCAAGACGACACTCCTTCGGTAGGCGGCGCCGGTTTCTCGGCCTGTGCCATAGTTTCGACGCGCCTGGGTGGCAACGGGGCGAAATAGCCCACCACCAGCAGCAACACGCCAACGCCGATAAACGACACGATCCGCGCCAGCCCGCCACGGTTGCTCAGTTCCACGAAGAACAGTTTCGCCACCACCACGCCGATCAGTGCCGCACCGATCAACCAGACTTCGCGGCGATGGCGCAAATGGCCACCGATCATCAAACCCAGGGCCATCAAGGTCCAGACGATGGACAGGCCGGCCTGGACCAGCATCGATTCGAGCAACGCATCGAGCTCGAACGGCACATCGCCCCAATGGTGAGCCGCGCGCATCACCAGTGCGGTGAAAAAGGCGAACAGCGAGACACCAGTAACCACTTGCGAAGCGTTTGCGGCGTAGTCCTTGCGGATCGCAAGTTGCGTCACGGCGCTACGCGACCACACATAAACGCCGAACAACGCAAACAACAAACCCAATTCCAGCGGGTTGATCAGCGGCACGTAAGACAGAGGCTCGGCGTTGCCGTCACTGATGCCATTAGCCAGCCAGAACCAGCCGAGCATCAGCACCGCCAATGGCGCGGCGGCATACAAGCGGTATTCACGCGGATAGGCCAATACCGGCCAAGGCCAGGCGCGCGGGGACGCCATCAGCACCAGATACAGGCCCGGCAGAATCGCCCAACCCAACCAGCGCCAGGCGTTGTACTGCTCGGACAACAGCAACAGGCCGTAACGCAACTCCAGGGCCAGCACACCGATCAGCAGCCAGCAACCGAAAACATGCGCGGCACCCAGCGCGAGCGCTGGCAGCAGCGGCGCCAGACGGCGCAGAGAAATGAAATGCACCACGAACACCGCCGTCCACACCAGCCAACCGAAATGGGCCGCCGGGTGATACCGCGAGTGCCAGGCCGCCAGCAGCACTAGCGCAGCAGCGGGTGTCAGCGAGGTGCAGAGAAGCCCGAGCGACGGCCATTTCAGACGCAGTGCCAACACCGTCCACAACGCAACGCTCGCGGTCGCGACAGCCAGCAGCCATGTCGCTTGCAGCGGCAATGGCGCAAAGCGCAGCACTTCACCGAGCCAGGCCAGTGTCCACCAAGCCGCGCCCCACGCCAGCCATGCCTGAGACAAACGCGGCAAATTCAATCCATCGAGCGCCACAGTGGCGTTGCCGAGATGCAATCGCCAGGAGCCGACCAAACCAGACAGTCCCAACACCAGCGGCGCCCAGAATCCACCATGGGCCAATGGCCGCAGCGCTTCACCCGAGGGTGACCCGGCCACCAGGAACATCGCACCCGCCAGCAACTGCACGGCACAGGCGGTGACCAGGAACGTGCGCGATGGCAGGCGCAGTCCCACCAACAAGGTCGCTAATCCGGCCAATGCCCAACTCATCGTCGTGCCAGGGATCAAGAAGAACAGCGGTGCCAGCAGATACAGGAACCCAAGGCCGAGACAGGCGAGCACCGGCAAGCCCTGGCGCTCCCAAGGCTTTATTTGCCCGGGCGGCGCATTACGCAACTGATAGAAACTGAACAGCAGTGCGCCGCCCAGTAGCAACGCGCCCAGCGGAACGCCGCTGATCAGGCTGTTTTGCGCGCCACGCAACTCGCTGAGAAATGCCAGCGCCGCCCCCAGTTGCAGCAGCAAGGCAAAGGCCCGGGCCACTGGCCGTTGCTGACGTAGGCCGAGCCAGCAGATCCCTGCACCTTCCACGGCCCACGCGGCGCTCGTCCAGCGCGCATCGAGCCCCAACGGAATCGCCAGGCTGGTGAAGATTACGCCCAAGGCCAGACAGGTTTCCCCCAGCAACAACGCACGGCCATGCATCAGCAGCCGTGCCAGGCCCAGATAAATCATGCCCAAGGCCAACGCACTGAATGCGGCAGCGAATTCCAGGTGCTGAACCAGGGCGAACTGCAGCCCGAAGCCAACCAGCGGCGGTCCGAACAGCAGCGTGCCGTCGACGTAGTCACCTTTTCGCGCGGACCAGCGCAACAACGCCTCACGGCTGCCGTCCTGGGGTGCTTCGCTCGTTTGCAGCAATTTACGCCGGGCGAACAACAAGCCGATGGCCAGGTACATCACGAAAAACAGAACCAGGAACGGCTCGGTGCTCCACAGCAAATCCGGCGTGTAAGAGCGCAAGCCCCAGGCGACCCCGATACCGAAGGTGCCGGTAAAGCCGATGACATTCAGCAAGCGCCAGGCCTTGAACCAGGCGATGACGAAGATGCCAGCATTGAGCAAGGCGAAGTAGCTGAACAGCGCGACGTGGCTGCCGGCCCCCGTGGAGGCCAGCAGGGGCGCGGCGAATCCGCCCAGCGCTGCGGCGGCAGCCAGGCCCAGCGCATCCTGGGAAATGGCGAGAATCGCCGAAAATACCGTCACCGCCACCAACAGGCCAAACGCCGCCGAGGGATCGAGCAACGGATGCAGGCGCATGGCGGCAAATACCGTCAGGTACAACACGGCGATACCGGCGCCTTGCAGTATCAAGGCGTAATCACTGTTACGTGTTCGCAGCCACCAGCCGAGGCCGAGCAGACCCAACGCCGCTGCCGCGACGCTGGCGTAGCGCAACTCGATCGGTACCACCATGCCCTCGGTGGCGTAACGCAGCAGGAAGGCCAGGCCAAGGAACAACAGCAGCACACCAACCCGCAGTACGGCATTACCGCCCAACAGCCACGCGCGTGCCGCGTTGACGGCGCGCTCGACGAGGTTCGATTCAGAGGGTTTGGCGGGCGTTGATTTCCAGGCGTCGAAGGGCTGTGCTACCGCGACCGGTTCAAGTTCGGGCGGCAGCTCCCAGATCAGTTCCGGGATTTCGGCAGGGGTTTGCGCGGCAACGATGTCAGGAACTGGACCGACTTCGCGGGCTTCAGGCGGCTTCACTCCAGCCTGTTCCAGCATGGCCAAGCGTTGCTCGACTGTTTGCAGCGCAAGCTGCGCCTGTTCAAGCAGACGGCGCTGCTCATCGGCCTGTGATCCCAGCCTGCCGATGCGAACAGCCTGCCCGACTCCCAGCCCGAGCAGCGCGCCCAGCAACGCATCGCTGAACGACTCGTCGAGTGTCCAGCCCAGCACCAGGCCCACAAGCATGAACATCCATTGCATGGTCGATATCCCTAAGCGCAATCCAGAAAGATTAGCGCAGCCAGCTCCAAAAAAGATCGCAGCCCCGGCAGCGCCTACCTGTAGGCGCTGCCGGAAGCTGCGATCTTTGCGGCCGCCAGTATATCGAACCGCTGGAAGCGTTACTCCAACGCCTTCCAGATTTCCGTAGCGTACTCGCGAATCGTCCGGTCAGACGAAAACCAGCCCATCCGCGAGGTATTCAACACCGCCGAGCGCCACCATTCCTCGGAATCGTGCCAATGGGCTTCGACGCGCATTTGCGCATTCCAGTAGGAATCGAAATCGGCGCAAACCAGGAAGCGGTCGTAGTCCACCAACGAATCGATCAGCCCTGTGTAACGAGACGGATCATCCGGCGAGAACACCCCGCCGCGAATGGCTTGCAGTACGTCATTGAGTCGATGGGACGCGGCAATGTCCGGTACTGCACTGAACTCGTGATTCAGCTTGCGCGCTTCAACCTGCTGGGCGCTGAGACCAAAGATGAACATGTTCTCCACGCCGATGCGCTCGGACATCTCCACGTTGGCACCGTCCAGCGTGCCGATGGTCAATGCACCGTTGAGGCCGAATTTCATGTTGCTGGTGCCCGAGGCTTCAAAGCCGGCGGTGGAGATCTGCTCGGACAGATCCGCTGCCGGAATGATGCTCTCCGCCAGGCTGACGTTGTAGTTGGGCAGGAACACGACTTTCAGCAACCCGCGTACGGTCGGGTCGTTGTTCACCACCCGGGCGATGTCGTTGGTCAGCTTGATGATCAGCTTGGCCTGGTGATAACTGGCCGCCGCCTTGCCGGCGAAGATCTTCACCCGTGGCACCCAGTCGATTTCAGGTTCCGCACGAATCGCCTGGTACAACGCCACGGTGTGCATCAGGTTGAGCAGTTGGCGCTTGTATTCGTGGATCCTCTTGACCTGCACGTCGAACATCGCCGCCGGGTTGACCGCCACCCCCAATCGCTCATGAATCAGGTAGGCCAGGGCTTTTTTGCTGTGCAGGCGCTGTTCAGCGAAGGCCTTGCGGAACGCCGGCTTGTCGGCGAACGGCTGCAGGTCGAGCAAGCGCTCCTCGGGCTTGTCCAGCAGGTCCGGGCCAAGAGCATCGACCAGCATCGAGGTCAGTTCCGGGTTGGCCTGGTACAGCCAGCGGCGGAACGTGATGCCGTTGGTCTTGTTGTTGATCCGTTGCGGATAGAGCTTGTGCAACTCGGAGAACACGGTCTTGCGCATCAATTGCGTGTGCAATCCGGATACGCCGTTGACACTGTGGGAGCCGAGGAACGCCAGGTTGCCCATACGCACGCGGCGGCCGTTGTCTTCTTCGATCAACGACACCGCGCGCAGCACATCGAAATCGTGGATGCCTTTGGCCCGCAGCGAGTCGATGTGCTGCGCGTTGATCAGGTAAATGATCTGCATGTGCCTTGGCAGCATGCGCTCCATCAAGCCCACCGGCCAGGTTTCCAGCGCTTCGGGCAGCAAGGTGTGGTTGGTGTAGGAAAGCGTGTCGACCGTGACCTGCCAAGCCGCATCCCATGCCACGTCGTAGACATCGACCAGTTGGCGCATCAACTCGGCCACGGCAATCGAGGGGTGGGTGTCGTTGAGCTGAATCGCCGCATGATCGCCCAGGGTCAGCACCGAGGTGTGCATGTTGCGATGGCGACGCAGCAAATCCTGCAGCGACGCGGCGACGAAGAAATATTCCTGGCGCAGCCGCAGTTCCTGGCCGGCCTCGGTGCTGTCTGCCGGGTAGAGTACCCGCGAGATAGATTCAGCCCGGGCCACCTCTGCTACCGCCCCCAAGTGATCACCGGCATTGAAGCGTTCCAGGTGCAAATCTTCCATGGCCCGTGCGCGCCACAATCGCAAGGTGTTCACACTCGCCCCGCGCCAACCGACCACCGGCGTGTCGTAGGCAATGGCCCGTACGGTTTCCGCCGGGTGCCAGACCTGCTTGGACTTGCCGGCTTCATCGGTCACGGTCTCGACACTGCCACCAAAGCCGATCGGGTAAACCACTTCCGGCCGCTCGAACTCCCAGGGGTTACCGAAATCCAGCCAGTGCTCGGTCTGCTCCTGTTGCCAGCCGTCGACGACGGCCTGACGGAACAAGCCGTGCTCGTAACGAATGCCGTAGCCGTGACCGGCGATACCCAGGGTCGACATGCTTTCCATGAAGCACGCCGCCAGTCGCCCGAGACCGCCATTACCCAATGCGGCATCTGGCTCCAGCAAGCGGATGCGTTCAAGGTCGACGCCGAGTTCGGTCAGGGCTTCGCGCGCCACGTCGAGCAGGCCCAGATTGCTCAGGCTGTCGTAGAGCAGGCGGCCGATTAGAAATTCCAGGGAGAGGTAATAAACCCGCTTCTGTCCCTTGCGGTAGATCTGCCGAGTGTGGTCCATCCAGTGCTCGACCATGTGATCACGCGCGGCCAGGGCGATGGCTTCGAACCAGTCATGGTCGAAGGCGTGATCCGGGTCTTTGCCCACCGCGTAGGTGAGTTTGGTCAAGACGGCGTCGCGGAATGCGGCCACCTCTGCTTCGCGAACAAGTGGTTCTTGAGTCATCGATAGGACCTCGAGCGAGCTTGGAGTTGTCTGAGACTAGACGGTCTGACAGACGGTATAGACTCTGGTTCGGCGGTTTTTCCTGTTAATGCGCGTCAAGCCGGCAATACATTGTCGTGTACCCGAATCAATGCAGGGGCCGTGCCGGATTAGTGGTGTTGCCGGGTGCCTGCGAAAAAAAACTGGCGAAAGGTTGTTCAAAAATCCACCAGTCCCGGTATGATCGCGCGCCCTGATGCACACGCTGGTAACAACCGATGATGAAGCCCAACCTGATCGCCGCCGCGGAGATCGACCGACTCGATACCTGGGCCAAGTACTCTGCCCCAATGTGCGGCTCCTGCCTATCGAGCTGTTGCACCCTGCCGGTCGAGGTCAAGATCAAGGACCTGATCCGCATCGGCATCGTCGATGAATTCGAACGCGGCGACCCGCCAAAGAACATCGCCAAGCGCCTGCAAAAGGAAGGGATCGTCGAGCGCTATAACCAGAAGTCCGAGATCTTCACCCTCCAGCGCATGAGCAACAACGATTGCCTGTACCTGGATCGTAAGAGCCGTCTGTGCACTATTTATGAAAAGCGCCCGGATACCTGCCGCAATCACCCGAAAATCGGCCCGCGGCCGGGGTATTGCGC
Source organism: Pseudomonas serbica (assembly GCF_028823535.1). Taxonomy (GTDB): domain Bacteria; phylum Pseudomonadota; class Gammaproteobacteria; order Pseudomonadales; family Pseudomonadaceae; genus Aquipseudomonas; species Aquipseudomonas serbica. The sequence continues at coordinate 16,739 of NZ_JAQIYM010000014.1, forward strand.
TTATAAGCCGAAAGAAGTGGTGCGCGAAACCAATTCGCGGTCGATTGAGCGGTTCTGATATTTCCTGATTCTGCGGCGGCTGTCCGGCCGCCTTCGCTGGCAAGCCAGCGCCTACAGTGGGGACAACTCAAAACCCTGTAGGAGCTGGCTTGCCAGCGAAGAGGCCGGCACAATCAACAAATAAATCGCAGACAAATAAAAACGCCCCCGGTCTCTCGACCGGGGGCGTTTTTGTTCAGCTTCGGCTAAATCTTATGCCTTGGCTTTCTTGGCAGCGCGGGTACGCTCGCTTTCGTCCAGGATCTTCTTGCGAAGACGGATGGACTTAGGCGTCACTTCACACAGCTCGTCGTCCTGGATGAATTCCAGAGCCTGTTCCAGGGTGAAACGAACAGGTGGAACCAGAGCGATGGTTTCGTCTTTACCCGAAGCACGCATGTTGTCGAGCTTCTTGCCCTTGGTAGGGTTAACGCCCAGGTCGTTGTCACGGCTGTTCAGACCAACGATCTGACCGTTGTAGATTTCCTGACCGTGTTCAACGAACAGCTTGCCACGCGCCTGCAGGGTTTCCAGGGAGTAGGTCAGAGCCTTGCCGGTTTCAACCGAAACCAGAACGCCGTTCTGACGACCGGACATGTCGCCGGACTTCATCACGTCGTAACGGTCGAAGATCGAGGTCAGGATGCCAGCACCGTTGGTCAGGGTCAGGAACTGGTTACGGAAACCGATCAGACCGCGAGCAGGGATGTTGTATTCCAGACGTACACGGCCCTTGCCATCCGGCACCATGTTGGTCAGGTCGCCCTTACGCAGGCCCATCTCTTCCATCACCTTGCCTTGGGATTCTTCCGGCAGGTCGATGGTGACGTTTTCGAACGGTTCGTGCTTCACGCCGTCAACCAGACGGATGATCACTTCCGGACGGCCTACAGCCATTTCGAAGCCTTCGCGACGCATGGTTTCGATCAGTACCGAAAGGTGCAGTTCACCACGGCCGGAAACCTTGAACTTGTCAGCCGAGTCGCCTTCTTCAACGCGCAGTGCAACGTTGTACAGCAGCTCTTTGTCCAGACGTTCCTTGATGTTACGGGAAGTCACGAACTTGCCTTCTTTACCGCAGAATGGCGAGTCGTTTACCTGGAAGGTCATGGAAACGGTTGGCTCGTCAACGGTCAACGGCTTCATCGCTTCAACGGTGTCCGGGTGGCACAGGGTGTCGGAGATGAACAGCGAGTCCATACCGCTGATGCACACGATATCGCCTGCAGCAGCCTCTTCAACGTCTACACGGTGCAGACCGTGGTGACCCATCAGCTTCAGGATACGACCGTTACGCTTCTTGCCGTCGGCGCCGATAGCGACAACCGGGGAGTTCGGCTTGATGCGACCACGAGCGATACGGCCAACACCGATAACACCCAGGAAGCTGTTGTAGTCCAGTGCGGAGATCTGCATCTGGAACGGACCGTCACGGTCAACAGCCGGCGCCGGTACGTTGTCGACGATCGACTGGTACAGCGGGGTCATGTCTTCAGCCATTTCGTTGTGGTCCAGACCGGCAATACCGTTCAGGGCCGAGGCGTAGACGACTTTGAAGTCCAGCTGTTCTTCGGTGGCACCCAGGTTGTCGAACAGATCGAAGATCTGGTCCAGAACCCAGTCCGGACGCGCGCCTGGACGGTCAACCTTGTTGATGCACACGATCGGACGCAGGCCGGCTTCGAAAGCCTTCTTGGTCACGAAACGGGTTTGCGGCATAGGGCCGTCCTGGGCGTCAACCAGCAGCAGAACGGAGTCGACCATCGACATTACGCGTTCAACTTCGCCGCCGAAGTCGGCGTGGCCCGGGGTGTCCACGATGTTGATGTGGTAACCGTTCCAGTTGATGGCGGTGTTTTTCGCCAGGATGGTAATACCGCGCTCTTTTTCCTGGTCGTTGGAGTCCATCACGCGCTCGTCGTTGAGCTCGTTGCGCTCCAGGGTGCCGGATTGACGCAGGAGTTTGTCTACCAGGGTGGTTTTACCATGGTCAACGTGAGCAATGATGGCGATGTTGCGTAGATTTTCGATCACTTGTGTATCTCGATCAGAGGATTCGGTGCGCTGACAAGTCTTGGCAGCGATTTACAGTAGAGTCAGGCCTTGCCGTTACAGCTTGACGGCGGCGTCGGGGGGCCGGTGACGCAAGCCACAGGCAAACAGCCCCGGGCACTTAGCTCGGTCGATAAACGCGCACATTGGCATGCCCCTCACTGAGCAAATGGTGGGCATGCAGGCGACTCATCACGCCTTTGTCGCAATAAAGCAGGTACTGGCGAGTAGGGTCCAGTTCCTTGAAACGAGCGTTCAGTGCATAAAACGGCATCGTTTGTACCTCGATGCCAGCGAGGTCCAGCGGGTCGTCTTCAGCGGCATCCGGGTGACGGATATCGATGACGATCTGACCGGCCAGCGCTTCGCTGACTTCTTCAATTTGCAGATCCTGGCCCAATTCGTCGATTACACGATCGATCGGTACCAGTTTGGCGTTCTCGAGCGCACGCTCAAGGACTGCCATGTCGAATTCTTTCTCTTCGTGCTCCACGCGATGGCGCTTGGCAGCTGTCTTTGGGTTCACCGAGATGACCCCGCAGTACTCCGGCATGTGCCTGGCGAAGTCGGCGGTGCCGATTTCGTTGGCCAGGTCGATGATGTCCTGCTTGTGACTGGCGATCAGCGGACGCAAGACCAGCTTGTCCGTCACGCAGTCGATCACGGACAGGTTCGGCAGCGTCTGGCTCGACACCTGGGAGATCGCCTCACCGGTGACCAGCGCGTCGATGTGCAGTCGATCGGCAATTTGCGACGAAGCGCGCAACATCATACGCTTCAATACTACGCCCATATGACTGTTATCGACTTTGCCGAGAATTTCTCCCAGCACTTCCTCGAACGGCACACTGACAAATAACACGCGTTGCGAGCTGCCGTACTTCTTCCAGATGAAATGCGCGACTTCCATGACGCCCAATTCGTGGGCACGTCCGCCCAGGTTGAAGAAGCAAAAATGCGCCATCAGGCCGCGGCGCATGATCTGATAGGCCGCGACGGTGGAATCGAAGCCACCGGACATCAGAACCAGCGTCTGCTCCAGCGCACCCAGCGGATAACCGCCGATACCATTGTGCTGGCTGTGGATTACGAACAACCGTTGGTCGCGAACTTCGATGCGGACTTCGATTTCGGGCTTTTTCAGGTCAATTCCGGCGGCACCGCACTGACGGCGCAACTGGCTGCCGACATATTTCTCGATATCGATCGAGCTGAACGGGTGCTTGCCGGCACGCTTGCAACGTACCGAAAAAATCTTCCCGGCCAGTGCATCGCCGTAGTGCTGCTTGCACTTCTCGACGATGTCATCGAAGTCGCCCAACGGGTACTCGTCGATCTGCAGGAAATGCGCGATGCCCGGCATGCAGCTCAGGCGCTCGCCCATCTCCTTCAGGGCCTTGGGCTCGCTGACGCGGGTTTCCAGCTCGAGGTTGTCCCACACACCGTTCACCACCACAGCCGGGTCCAGGTCACGGAGCACGGCACGGATGTTCTTGGCCAATTGGCGGATGAAACGCATCCGGACCGGGCGGCTCTTGATGGTGATCTCGGGAAAGACTTTTACGATTAATTTCATGGAAACAGCGCGCGCAGGGCCTGCCGAAAAAGGGGGGCGCGGATTATAGCGGAAATTGCTCAAGGTTTAACCAGTTTATGTGCAGAAGGTTTTGCGCGCACTAAAACAGGTCATTTTCCGTTTTGGACGCTACATTAAGGGGCGCTATTTTCCGCTTTTATACGCTTTGCACCTCTATAAGCGTGAAATTGGGGCAAAAAACCCATGGTGGGGCACTGGCATGCAATTTGCTCCCTTGTGAGGCAGGTTGCCTTGGCAGAGTATTCGCGCCGGCATCACCAACTATTAAGGGCATCCACTACCAGCCCTAAGCCACCCGGAGGACACTATGTCGAAGTCGGTTCAACTCATTAAAGATCATGACGTCAAGTGGATTGATCTGCGCTTCACGGACACCAAAGGCACTCAGCACCACGTGACCATGCCGGCTCGCGATGCGCTGGATGACGACTTCTTCGAAGTCGGCAAGATGTTCGACGGTTCGTCCATCGCTGGCTGGAAAGGTATCGAAGCCTCCGACATGATCCTGATGCCGGACGACTCCACCGCTGTTCTGGACCCGTTCACCGAAGAGCCGACCCTGATCCTGGTCTGCGACATCATCGAGCCTTCGAGCATGCAAGGCTACGACCGCGACCCACGTGCGATCGCCAAGCGCGCTGAAGAGCACCTCAAAGCCACCGGTATCGGTGACACCGTATTCGCCGGTCCAGAGCCAGAATTCTTCATCTTCGACCAGGTGAAGTTCAAGTCCGACATTTCCGGCTCCATGTTCAAGATCTACTCCGAACAAGGTTCCTGGATGTCCGACCAGGACATCGAAGGCGGCAACAAGGGCCACCGTCCAGGCGTCAAAGGCGGCTACTTCCCTGTTCCACCGTTCGACCACGACCACGAAATCCGTACCTCCATGTGCAACGCACTGGAAGAAATGGGCCTGACCGTCGAAGTTCACCACCACGAAGTGGCAACTGCCGGCCAGAACGAAATCGGCGTCAAGTTCAACACCCTGGTGAAGAAAGCCGACGAAACCCAAACCCTGAAATACGTTGTACACAACGTTGCCGACGCCTACGGCCGCACCGCTACCTTCATGCCTAAGCCGCTGTACGGCGACAACGGTTCGGGTATGCACGTGCACATGTCCATCTGGAAAGAAGGCAAGAACACCTTCGCTGGCGAAGGTTATGCCGGCCTGTCCGATACCGCCCTGTACTTCATCGGCGGCATCATCAAGCACGGTAAGGCCCTGAACGGCTTCACCAACCCGGCTACCAACTCCTACAAGCGTCTGGTTCCAGGCTTTGAAGCACCGGTAATGCTGGCCTACTCGGCTCGCAACCGTTCGGCTTCGATCCGTATTCCTTACGTGTCGAGCCCGAAAGCTCGCCGTATCGAAGCACGTTTCCCGGATCCGGCTGCCAACCCGTACCTGTGCTTCGCCGCACTGCTGATGGCTGGCCTGGACGGCATCCAGAACAAGATCCACCCTGGCGACGCAGCTGACAAAAACCTGTACGACCTGCCGCCTGAAGAGGCGAAAGAGATCCCACAAGTTTGCGGCAGCCTGAAAGAAGCCCTGGAAGAGCTGGACAAAGGTCGTGCGTTCCTGACCAAAGGCGGCGTTTTCAGCGACGACTTCATCGACGCTTACATCGCCCTGAAAAGCGAAGAAGAAATCAAGGTACGTACCTTCGTACACCCACTGGAATACGAGCTGTACTACAGCTGCTGATCCGGTAGCGCCTGCGCAAGCGGCGTGACAAGAGAGGCCTCCTTCGGGAGGCCTTTTTCATGCCCGAATGTTAACGGACTGGGCCAGCCACCTTTCCTGCCCTATGCTGCACCCCATCGCTTTCGTTTCCGGTCGATTTCATGGGTCGTGGTCTTCTCTTCATCCTGCTGCTGATCGCCCTGCCCGCCACAGCGCAGATCTACAAGTACACCGATGCCCAAGGCAACACGGCGTATAGCAATCAACCCCCTGATGGCGTCACCGCGCAGCCCGTCGAACTGCCACCGCTCAACCGCACCCAACCCCCGCCCACGCAAGCACCTCCCACACCCACCCCTGAACAAGGCCAGCCCCCTGTCGCCTACAACGTACTGGAACTCACCGGCCTGCCCACCAGCGAAGCCCTGCGCGCCAACAACGGCACCTTCACCGTCAGCGTGCTGATCGAACCGCGCCTGCAAGGCCCGCATCTGCTGCGACTGCTGCTGGACGGCCAGCCTTATGGCCAACCCGGCAACGTGCCGATCCTGCAATTGGTGAATATCGACCGCGGCATGCACCACCTCGCCGTGCAGGTCGTCAACGGCGACACCGTCGTGCAACAAAGTCCTACCGTCACCTTCACGTTGCAGCGGGTGCACAAGCGCTGAGGGACTACTTACCCCGTTCAGCTTTGCGCACTATATTGGTGCGATTGGTTGCACCATGCGCACATTGCAGCCCATTTTGGTTCGAAACTACCCGCAAAAGCTGGCAGAACGCCACGCAATCGAGCGTCAAACGCCTGTTTCAGGGGTTAAGCGCTTCTTTTCGGAGCCTTGGTTTGTTTTTTGCATTTTCCTCGCATCAGCGCTTTATCCATGCGCGCGCCCTGCTCCAAAAGAGGTCCTGAATGACCATCAGTGACGCACTGCATCGTTTGCTTCTCGACAACCTGACCACCGCCACCATCCTGCTCAATGCCGACTTGCGCCTTGAGTACATGAACCCCGCGGCGGAAATGCTCCTGGCCATCAGCGGCCAGCGCAGCCATGGGCAATTCATCAGCGAGTTGTTCACCGAATCCACCGAGGCGCTCAACTCATTGCGCCAGGCGGTGCAGCAGGCACATCCGTTCACCAAGCGCGAAGCCATGCTCACCGCCCTCACCGGCCAGACCCTGACGGTTGATTACGCGGTAACGCCGATCCTGAGCAATGGCGACACCCTGCTCCTGCTCGAAGTGCACCCCCGGGACCGACTGCTGCGCATCACCAAGGAAGAGGCCCAGTTGTCGAAGCAGGAAACCAGCAAGATGCTGGTGCGCGGCCTGGCCCATGAAATCAAGAATCCCCTGGGCGGTATCCGCGGCGCAGCGCAGTTGCTGGCCCGTGAGCTGCCGGAAGAAAGCCTGCGCGACTACACCAATGTCATCATTGAAGAGGCCGACCGCCTGCGTAACCTGGTCGACCGCATGCTCGGCTCGAACAAGCTGCCCTCGCTGGCCATGTGCAACATCCACGAAGTGCTGGAGCGTGTCTGCCACTTGGTCGAGGCCGAAAGCCAGGGCTGCATCACATTGGTGCGTGACTACGACCCGAGCATTCCGGACGTCCTGATCGATCGCGAACAAATGATCCAGGCCGTGCTGAATATCGTGCGCAACGCGATGCAGGCCATCAGCAGCCAGAACGAGCTGCGCCTGGGCCGCATCAGTCTGCGCACCCGCGCCATGCGCCAGTTCACCATTGGCCACGTGCGCCATCGCCTGGTGACCAAGATCGAAATCATCGACAACGGCCCGGGCATTCCTGCGGATCTTCAGGAAACCATCTTCTTCCCCATGGTCAGCGGACGTCCGGATGGTACCGGGCTGGGCCTGGCCATTACCCAGAACATCATCAGCCAGCACCAGGGCTTGATCGAATGTGACAGCCACCCCGGCCACACCACGTTCTCGATCTTTCTGCCACTGGAACAAGGAGCCACATCGACATGAGCCGTAGTGAAACCGTGTGGATCGTCGATGACGACCGTTCTATCCGTTGGGTCCTGGAAAAAGCCTTGCAGCAGGAAGGCATGACCACGCAAAGCTTCGACAGCGCCGATGGCGTGATGAGCCGCCTGGCGCGCCAGCAGCCGGACGTGATCATCTCCGACATCCGCATGCCCGGTGCCAGCGGCCTGGACCTCCTGGCGCGGATTCGCGAGCAACATCCACGGCTGCCAGTGATCATCATGACCGCGCACTCCGATCTGGACAGCGCTGTCGCGTCCTATCAGGGCGGCGCCTTCGAATACCTGCCCAAGCCGTTCGATGTCGACGAGGCGGTGTCCCTGGTCAAGCGCGCCAACCAGCACGCACAGGAACAGCAAGGCCTGGAAGTCCCGGTCGCACTGACCCGCACCCCGGAAATCATCGGCGAAGCGCCGGCGATGCAGGAAGTGTTTCGCGCCATCGGGCGCTTGAGCCACTCCAACATCACCGTGCTGATCAACGGCGAATCCGGCACCGGTAAAGAACTGGTGGCCCACGCCCTGCACCGCCACAGCCCGCGGGCCGCTTCGCCGTTCATCGCACTGAACATGGCAGCGATTCCCAAGGACCTGATGGAATCCGAACTGTTCGGCCACGAAAAAGGCGCCTTCACCGGTGCCGCCAACCTGCGTCGCGGGCGTTTCGAGCAGGCAGACGGCGGCACGCTGTTCCTTGATGAAATCGGCGACATGCCGGCCGACACCCAGACCCGTTTGCTGCGAGTCCTGGCCGACGGCGAGTTCTACCGGGTCGGTGGTCACGTCCCGGTCAAAGTCGATGTGCGGATCATCGCCGCCACGCACCAGAACCTGGAAACCCTGGTGCATGCCGGGAAATTCCGTGAAGACTTGTTCCATCGCCTCAACGTCATTCGCATCCACATACCGCGCCTGTCGGACCGTCGCGAAGATATCCCGACCCTGGCCAAGCACTTCCTCAGCCGTGCCGCGCAGGAGCTGGCCGTCGAGCCCAAGCTGCTGAAAACCGAAACCGAGGAATACCTGAAAAACCTGCCATGGCCGGGCAACGTGCGCCAGCTGGAGAACACCTGCCGCTGGATCACCGTGATGGCTTCGGGTCGCGAAGTGCATATCAGTGACCTGCCACCGGAGCTGCTGAGCCTGCCGCAGGATTCGGCGCCGGTGACCAACTGGGAACAGGCGCTGCGCCAATGGGCCGACCAGGCGCTGGCTCGCGGTCAATCCAGCCTGCTGGACAGTGCGGTGCCGACCTTCGAGCGGATCATGATCGAAACCGCTCTCAAGCACACCGCCGGCCGCCGCCGCGATGCCGCCGTCTTGCTCGGCTGGGGGCGTAATACCCTGACTCGCAAGATCAAGGAATTGGGAATGAAGGTTGATGGTGGGGATGATGATGAGGGGGATGAGGGTTAAGCGGGACATCACTCTTCTGATTTAGATGATTCACACCGAAAAATGTGGGAGCGGGCTTGCTCGCGAAGAGGCCATCACATTCAACCTCCATGTTGAATGGGACACCGCTTTCGCGAGCAAGCCCGCTCCCATATTCAGGGCCGAGTGCACCGCACCAATGCACCGTGACCCGCAATCGCGCACCGCGACTGATCGCAAATTCCGCGTACGTTCGCAATCGAACCCCTATCGAAAAAACACGAAAGCCCCGGATTCCGGGGCTTTCAACGTCTGCAGACGACTTTCTGTTTCAACTTGTTAAAACCTGGCACGCCCCCTGCAATAGTCTCATCAGTGATTCAGATCACTACCCAGTTTCGGGGACCTTGGTACAGGCAGGCCGGGGATTCCCCTCTTTACACCGGGCTCACACCGCATAGCGACGAGCCCCCCAGTTTTGGGGTCCTTGGTACAGGCAGGCCGGGGATTCCCTCTTTACACCGGGTTCAGGCGCGATGCGTGAACCCTCCCGTTTTGGGGACCTTGGTACAGGCAGGCCGGGGATTCCCCTCTTTTATTGCTCCCGGAGATGGATCTCCAGCCGCCAGCGGTCATCGACCTCGCTGCCGGTCCACTCCCCCTGCAGGGGCCGGGCTGCCACCAGCGTCAGCAACAACCCCCCATCACTCAAACGCACGCGCCAGTTCACGTCCTTGTCGTGGAGCTTTAGCTGGCCCTTCCGTGCCGCGCCTTGAGCCTCGAACAGCAACGCTACGCTACCCTCGACGATCTCGCCGTGGGTCTTGGGTTCGTTGTTGAACCACACCACCAGTCCGTCGCCGGTCACCTCGACCTGCTGCAATTGACTGGGCTCGGGGGTGGTCAGGCGACCGATCATCAGCCCCACCATGACTCCGACAATCGCCAGTGAAGCCATCACACGTGGGAATAGTTTCGAACGAGGGTCGGCTTGCGGCGTAGAATGCCGCTCATCTTTACCTTCGGAGCCGTGCATGTTTCACGTCATCCTTTTCCAACCAGAAATTCCACCGAACACCGGCAACGTTATCAGGCTGTGCGCCAACAGTGGCTGCCACCTGCATTTGATCGAACCGCTGGGCTTCGAGATGGACGACAAGCGCCTGCGCCGGGCTGGCCTCGATTACCACGAGTATGCCACCCTGCAACGCCACGCGGACCTGGCCAGCTGCCTGGAAAGCCTCGGTCATCCACGGGTGTTCGCCTTCACCACCAAGGGTTCGCGACCATTTCACGACGCCAGTTTTGTCCCGGGCGATGCCTTCCTGTTCGGCCCGGAAAGCCGTGGCCTGCCCGCCGAGGTGCTCGACGCCCTGCCCGCCGAACAGCGCCTGCGCCTGCCGATGCGGGAAGGCTGCCGCAGCCTGAACCTGTCGAACACCGTCGCGGTGGCCGTTTACGAAGCCTGGCGCCAAAACGACTTCAAATAACACCCCGAAACAAATGTGGGAGCGAGCCTGCTCGCGAAAGCGGTGTGTCAGACAACATTGAAGTTACCTGACACTCCCTCTTCGCGAGCAGGCTCGCTCCCACAGGGGTGTTTCAAAACCGTTTATTGAACGGTTGGCGTCTCGCCCGCCGCCTGCATGCGTTGCAGCTCTTGCGCGTACAGGGCGTCGAAGTTCACCGGAGCCAGCATCAGGGCCGGGAACGAACCGCGGGTCACCAGGCTGTCCAGCGCTTCGCGAGCGTACGGGAACAGGATGTTCGGGCAGAATGCACCCAGGGTGTGGCTCATCGATGCATCGTCCAGGTTCTTGATCAGGAAGATACCGGCCTGTTGCACTTCAGCAATGAATGCCACTTCTTCACCGTTCTTCACGGTGACCGACAGGGTCAGCACGACTTCGTGGAAGTCGCCTTCCAGAGCCTTTTGACGGGTATTGAGATCCAGACCGACACTCGGCTCCCACTGCTGGCGGAAAATCGCCGGGCTTTTCGGGGCTTCAAAGGACAAGTCACGTACGTAGATGCGCTGCAAGGAGAATTGCGGTGCGGTTTCTTCTTCGCTGGCTGCAGTGTTCTGTTGGTCAGTCATCTCAGATCCTTTCTGATCTTGGGCTTTTATAGGGTATGGAATTCAGGCCTTGAGCAGCGCGTCGAGCTTGCCGGCGCGCTCCAGGGCAAACAAATCATCACAACCGCCAACGTGGGTGCTGCCGATCCAGATCTGTGGCACGGACGTACGTCCGGCTTTCTGAGCCATTGCGGCGCGCACCTGCGGCTTGCCATCGACCTTGATCTCTTCGAAGGCCACGCCTTTGTTCTCGAGCAGGTACTTGGCTCGCGAGCAATAAGGGCAGTAATCGCTGGAATAGACGACGACGTTGCTCATATCACTTCACCAGCGGCAGATTGTCGGCTTTCCAGCTGGAAACACCGCCGGACAGCTTGGCGGCGGTGAAGCCTGCCTTCACCAGCTCGCGGGCGTGGGTACCGGCCGTCTGGCCCATGGCGTCGACCAGGATGATGGTCTTGGCCTTGTGTTTTTCCAGCTCGCCAACGCGCGCGGTCAACTTGTCGTGAGGAATGTTCAACGCGCCTACAATGTGACCGGCGGCGAAGTCCTTGGTGGGACGAATGTCGATCACCACGCCAGCGTCCTTGTTGACCAGGCCGGTCAGTTCGCCAGTGCTCAGGCTGCGGCCGCCGCCCTGCATCTGATAGGCAATCAGCAACGCCAGCAGTACGACGAAGATACCGACGAGGATGTAGTGGTTAGTGGCAAATTCAATCAGGTGAGCAACCATCGAAGGAGGTTCCAGGGCGTTAAAATGTCGGCCAGTATACACAGCCCCTATGGTGGGCCAAACCCCGTCCGGCGGTGACGTGGCCGGAACTTCGCTTTAAACTGCCACTCCCTTTTCCATCGCCCTCTTTTAACTCAGCCACGAGCGGACTCCATGACTACCACGCCTAAACCTTTGGTCCTGATTATTCTCGACGGCTTCGGTCACAGTGAGAGCCCCGAATCCAACGCCATCTTTGCGGCGAAGAAGCCCGTACTGGACCGTTTGTGGGCCACCGTGCCCAACGGCCTGATTTCGGGCAGCGGCATGGACGTCGGCCTGCCGGATGGCCAGATGGGTAACTCCGAAGTCGGCCACATGAACCTGGGCGCCGGTCGCGTGGTTTATCAGGACTTCACCCGCGTGACCAAATCGATCCGCGACGGCGAGTTCTTCGAGAACCCGACCATCTGCGCTGCCGTGGACAAAGCCGTCGCCGCCGGCAAAGCCGTGCACTTCATGGGCCTGCTGTCCGATGGCGGCGTGCACAGCCACCAGGATCACCTGGTCGCCATGGCCGAGCTGGCTGCCAAGCGCGGCGCTGAAAAAATCTACCTGCACGCCTTCCTCGATGGCCGCGATACCCCGCCGAAAAGCGCGCAATCGTCGATCGAGCTGTTGGATGCCACCTTCCAGGCCTTGGGCAAAGGCCGGATTGCCAGCCTCATCGGGCGTTATTTCGCCATGGACCGCGACAACCGCTGGGACCGCGTGTCCCAGGCTTACAACCTGATTGTCGATGGCCAGGGCGAATTCAACGCCGCCACCGCCCAGGAAGGCCTGCAAGCCGCGTACGAGCGTGGTGAGAGCGATGAGTTCGTCAAGGCCACCTCCATCGGCGAGCCGGTGAAAGTCGAAGACGGCGATGCCGTGGTGTTCATGAACTTCCGCGCCGACCGCGCCCGCGAATTGACCCGCGTGTTCGTCGAAGACGACTTCAGTGAATTCCAACGTGCCCGCCAGCCAAAACTGGCCGGTTTCGTCATGCTGACCCAATACGCCGCCAGCATTCCTGCACCTTCGGCCTTCGCCGCCGGCAGCCTGGAAAACGTCCTGGGTGACTACCTGGCGAAAAACGGCAAGACCCAGCTGCGCATCGCCGAAACCGAAAAATACGCCCACGTGACCTTCTTCTTCTCCGGCGGTCGCGAAGAACCGTTCCCGGGTGAAGAGCGCATCCTGATCCCGTCGCCAAAAGTCGCCACCTATGACTTGCAGCCGGAAATGAGCGCACCGGAAGTCACCGATCGCATCGTCGACGCCATCGAAAACCAGCGCTACGACGTGATCGTGGTCAACTACGCCAACGGCGACATGGTCGGCCACAGCGGCGTGTTTGCAGCGGCAGTCAAGGCCGTCGAATGCCTGGACCAGTGCGTCGGCCGCATCGTCGACGCCCTGGAAAAGGTCGGTGGCGAAGCCCTGATCACCGCCGACCATGGCAACGTCGAGCAAATGTCCGACGAGACCACCGGCCAGGCGCACACCGCGCACACCACCGAGCCGGTGCCGTTCATCTATGTCGGCAAGCGCGACCTCAAGGTCCGCGAAGGCGGCGTGCTGGCGGATGTGGCACCGACCATGCTGAAACTGCTGGGCCTGGAGCAACCGGCGGAAATGACCGGCACTTCGATTCTGGTCTGACGCGAGCCCTGAAACGCCAGATAACCCCTGTGGGAGCGAGCCCGCTCGCGATAGCAATCTGACAACCAACATCTATGTTGAATGATCGGACGCCATCGCGAGCAGGCTCGCTCCCACATTGGTTTTGGGGTCTTTTTGGATACAACTCTGCTCCAGTCATCACACAGTCAGAAATGGGCATTTTTTTTGCCGGCCATGGCGGGCATACTAGGACGTCCCTTTCCCTGGTGTCGCCCGCCTCTATGCTTCGCACCCTGATAGCCCTTGCCCTGACTTGCCTGCTCCAACCGGCCTTCGCCGATGAGCGCGCGCAAACCCAGCAACAGTTGGACGCTACGCGTCAGGACATTGCCGAGCTGAAAAAACTGCTGGGCAAGTTGCAGGAAGAAAAGTCCGGCGTGCAGAAAGACCTCAAGGGCACCGAGACCGAGATGGGCAAGCTCGAGAAGCAGGTCGATGCCCTGCAGAAAGAGCTGAAGAAAAGCGAAACCGAGTTGCAGCGACTCGATGCGGAGAAAAAAAAACTCCAGAGCGCGCGCACTGAACAGCAGCGACTGATCGCCATCCAGGCTCGCGCGGCTTATCAGAACGGCCGCCAGGAGTACTTGAAACTGCTGCTTAACCAGCAGAACCCCGAGAAGTTCGCCCGCACGCTCACCTATTACGACTACCTGAGCCAGGCCCGCCTGGAGCAGCTGAAGAATTTCAATGAGACCCTGCGCCAGCTGGCCAATGTCGAAAAAGACATCGGCCTGCAGCAAGCGCAATTGCTGGTCCAGCAAAGCAGCCTCGAAAGCCAGCGTGGTGAACTCGAGAAGGTTCGCCAGGAGCGCCAGCAAGTCCTGGCCAAGCTCAATGACGACGTGAAGGCTCGCGACCAGAAACTGGCAGCCCGTGAGCAGGATCAGGCAGACCTGTCTAAAGTCCTTAAAACCATTGAAGAAACCCTGGCACGCCAGGCTCGCGAGGCAGAAGAGGCGCGACAAAAAGCGCTGATTGCCCAGCAGGAAGCCGAAAAAAAGCGTTTACGTGAGGCCCAGGCGCAGGCAGATGCCAGCGATGATGCCCCACGCAAACCCGTTAAATCGTCCCCCGGCGCACTGGTTTCAAGCTCAGGCGAAACTTTTGGCGGTCCATTTGCGTCTACCCGCGGCAAACTTCCATGGCCGGTCGATGGTCGACTGTTGGCACGCTTCGGTGAAAGCCGTGGCGACGATGCCCGGACCAAATGGGACGGCGTGATGATCAGCGCCTCTGCAGGCAGTACGGTACATGCTGTGCACGGCGGTCGCGTGGTGTTCGCCGACTGGCTGCGCGGCGCCGGGTTGCTGGTGATTCTCGATCACGGCAACGGTTTTTTGAGTCTGTATGGTCACAACCAGACGCTGCTCAAGTCTGCGGGTGACGTGGTAAAGGCCGGTGAGTCCATCTCCACTGTCGGTAACAGTGGCGGGCAGGACTCGCCAGCGCTGTATTTTGCGATTCGTCAGCAGGGTCACCCGAGTGATCCGGCGCAATGGTGCCGCGCGCAAGGATAGGCGCTGAGTCACCTACATTAGGAGTTCGTTCGACATGCTGCATTTGTCCCGCCTTACCTCGCTGGCCCTGGCGATCGCCCTGGTGATCGGCGCGCCTCTGGCGTTTGCCGCTCAACCGGCCCCGGCAATCGCGCCTGCGGGCACTGCCGCGACCACCAAGGCGCCATTGCCGCTGGAGGAGTTGCGCACCTTTGCCGAGGTCATGGATCGGATCAAGGCCGCGTATGTCGAACCGGTAGACGACAAGACCCTGCTGGAAAACGCGATCAAGGGCATGCTCAGCAACCTTGACCCGCACTCTGCCTACCTGGGACCTGAAGACTTCGCTGAACTGCAGGAAAGCACCAGCGGCGAATTCGGCGGCCTGGGCATCGAAGTCGGTGCCGAAGATGGCTTCATCAAAGTGGTGTCGCCGATCGATGACACGCCAGCTTCCAAGGCTGGCATCCAGGCGGGTGACTTCATCGTCAAGATCAATGGCCAGCCCACCCGCGGCCAGAGCATGACCGAAGCCGTGGACAAGATGCGCGGCAAGATCGGCCAGAAAATCACCCTGACCCTGGTACGCGACGGCGGTACGCCGTTCGATGTGACCCTGGCCCGCGCCATCATTCAGGTGAAGAGCGTGAAGAGCCAGTTGCTTGAGTCGGGCTATGGCTACATACGCATCACCCAATTCCAGGTCAAGACCGGCGAAGAGGTGTCCAAGGCCCTGGCCAAGCTGCGCAAAGACAACGGCAAGAAGCTCAACGGCATCATCCTCGACCTGCGCAACAACCCAGGTGGCGTGCTGCAAGCGGCGGTGGAAGTGGTCGACCACTTCATCACCAAGGGCCTGATCGTCTACACCAAGGGGCGCATCGCCAACTCCGAACTGCGCTTCTCCGCCACCGGCAAGGACGAAAGCGAAGCCGTACCATTGGTCGCGCTGATCAACGGCGGCAGCGCCTCGGCCTCGGAAATCGTAGCGGGCGCCCTGCAGGATCAGAAACGCGCGGTGATCATGGGGACGCCGAGTTTCGGCAAAGGCTCGGTGCAAACCGTGCTGCCACTGAACAACGATCGCGCCCTGAAAATCACCACGGCGCTGTACTACACGCCCAACGGCCGCTCGATCCAGGCCCAGGGCATCATCCCGGACATCGAAGTGCGCAAAGCCAAGATCACCAACGAGCAAGACGGCGACTACTTCAAGGAAGCCGATCTGCAGGGTCATCTGGGCAACGGCAACGGCGGCGCCGACAAGCCGAGCAGTTCCGGTGGCAAGTCCAAGCCAATGCCGCAGGACGATGATTACCAACTGGCCCAGGCCCTGAGCCTGCTCAAAGGCCTGAGCATCACGTCCGGCCGCTGAGATGCTTTTGCGGTTAGCCTTGGGGCTGTTGTGTTGTCTGGCGGGTATTGCTCATGCAGCGCCCACCCCTCAAAAGGCCTACATCAGTCTGATCATCGATGACCTGGGGCAGAACCTGCCCCGGGATCGCCAAGTGCTGGCCCTGCCGGGGCCAGTGACGGCGGCGATCATGCCCGACACGCCCCACGCCACCGAATTCGCCCGCGAAGCCCATCGCGCCGGCAAGATCGTCATCCTGCACATGCCCATGGACCCGGCTACCGGACCGTTCGCCTGGCGCCCCGACCTGCCCATCGATGAGCTGGAAAGGCGCCTCGACGCAGCGTTCAAAAAGGTGCCGTATACCAGCGGAATCAATAACCATATGGGCAGTCGCATGACCGCCCAGCCGGCGGCCATGACGTGGTTGATGGCGCACTTGCAGTACCGACACAAATTCTTCCTGGACAGCCGCACCAGCGCTCAAACCGTTGCCGCCGCCGAGGCGCAGAAGATTGGCTTGGCGAGCGTTTCGCGGGATGTGTTTCTGGATGATGAGCGCACTGAAGCGGCGATCTTCGCCCAGCTGCAGACGGCCATCAGCCTTGCGCGCAAGCAGGGCTCGGCGGTGATGATCGGCCATCCTTATCCGCAAACACTGGCGGTGCTGGAGAGAGAATTGCCCAAGCTCAAGACGCTGGGTATCGAGTGGATTGATCTCAAGCAAATGATCAGCGTGCGCAGCAATCGCGCCATGGTCGCTCATGGCAAAGACGGCGTTTATCGGTAATACCCTGTCTCGACCTATACATAGTTACCGCCAGAAGCGGCGCCACATTTCGGATAGTGAAACCTGCAACAGGTCGTGACTCCACAGAGTCGCCTTTTCAACTATCAGGAATGACTATGAACCCCGAAGACAACGCTCCATTGGCCGTGAGGCGAACGGAATCGATAAAATGCGACAACCTGCTGATCAACTATACAACGGAGTTCCGCCGTATCTGGGACAGCAGCGGCTCCAGGTCCAACCCCGCAGCCTTTTGGCGCCCTACACCCAACCCTGAGTTGTTGCCGGGCTATTTTCCCCTCGGCGATGTGGCCGCCACCGGACACCAGGACATCAACGAGAAAAGAGTGGTGATGGTGGTCTGCGAGGGTGATCAGCAGAGTGGCGATAGCAGCAAGGGACTGGCACTCAAGCCTCCCATCGACTTTGAACAAGTCTGGAGAGATACAGGTTCAGGCGCCAAGGCGGACTGTTCGATATGGCGACCGATTCCTCCCGATGGATATGTTGCATTGGGTCAGGTTAGCTCGAATGGACGAGACAGACCTTCGCTTAACAGCGTTCGTTGCGTCCGGGCAGATCTTGTCGTCCCATCATTCATCAGTGACTTGATCTGGAACGATAAGGGCAGCGGCGCCAAACAGAGCTTCAGTGCCTGGGGCATCTACCCTCCAAACGCACAGGCCGGCGAGATCTACTTCGCGCCAGGTACTTTCGTCGGTGTCGGTACTTATAACAAACCCGCCACACACATCACTGCTTATTCATTGCGAATGCAGATCCCTCTGCAAGAAAGTCCCCCACCGGTGGCTCCGGTACTCTTGGGGAACGAACAACCCTTAACTGCCGAACCGGCCAAAATCACCTACATTGCCAAACTGCCCTGGTTTACCGTCAGAGATCCCCAACTAAGACCTCTCGAGCAATTACACACATCACCGTTTTACCGCCTGGAAAGAACGGACCAATATGTACTCATCGGATACGCCAACAACCAATACGCGGTGAGCCAGACCTTCAAGTGGTCAACAAACCGGCCACAGAGCACTGAGAGTCTGGAAGGGTTCTCCCGCGCCACCTCGATCGTGGTCGACGGCCAGTGGCCAGCGCGACAACCATCCTTATTCTCGGCGCGGCTGAACACGCGTTTTGCTCACACCGAACCCTCCGACAGTTGGAATGGGCCAGCAGCAGCAGAGGTGGTCACCATTGTTGCGAAAAACAAAACTGTTGCCGCTTACGAGTTGCAGAGTACCTACAGACTACTTCGCGCAAACAACACTCAAGTGCCCGCCGAAGTCAGTTACATCGATGGCAACAGCCTGTACCTGGCGGAATATCCGCCCGCACCAGACATTGCAGCAGATAACTTGCCCGCCGCTATAGATACCGGCTCATGATCTCGTCGACCACACCGTCCTTGCGCATCTGATCCAGCGCAGCCTGTAATTTGGCGACGGTTGTCTCTGGCACGTTCTTGTTCAGCGCCAGGTACAGTTCGGCGCTGTTGAAACGCAACACGGTCTTTAACCCGTTGACCCCGTCCTGGCGCGCCAGATAGCGCCCGGCCGGGTCACCGGTAGCCCACAGGTCAATCTGGCCATTGATCAGCTTCTTCGCATTATCCTGGTCGCGCAGCACCACGATGGGCTTGAGGCCCTGCTTGGCGAGTGTTTGCGCAATCGCATCGCCCTTGTACGCGCCGATCCTGTACTTTCGCGCGTCTTCCAGGGTTTCGAGGGTGATTTTGCTGTCGGCCTTGGCCAGCATGATCCAGTCGTCCGGACCAATTGGCCCGACCCATTTGAAAAGCTGCTCACGGTCTGGCAGACGCGCCATCACGAATGCACCGTAACCGGGATTTTCCAGTGCCAGCTTGTAGACCCGTTCCCACGGAAAACGCAGGGTCAGGCTATAGGAGACGTCGGCACGCTTGAACATTTCGCGGACGATGTCCACGGCGATGCCATTGATGTTCTCATCTTGAGCGAAGTTCTTGCCATTCTTGGCCATGTTGTAGGGCGGGAAGTTTTCCGTCAGCAGCACCAGGTCCGTGGTGGAGCTGCCTGCAGCGCGTGCACTACTGATGAGCAACAAGGAAGCGCTGGCGAGGACAAGAAGAATGCTTTTAAACATGTCTGGCTACCGAAATCCATGGCGTACTCAAGAGTGCCCTGAGCCCGCCATGATGTCCACTGGCCTGTACCGGTTTGTTTAACGCATCACGATTCCGCGGTGGGCCATGTACGCCTTGGCTTCCTGCACGGTGTATTCGCCGAAGTGGAAAATACTCGCCGCCAACACCGCACTGGCGTGACCTTCGATGATGCCATCGGCCAGATGCTGCAGGTTGCCGACACCACCGGAGGCGATCACCGGAATACCCAGCGCGTCGCTGATGGCGCGGGTAACGCCCAGATCGAAACCATTTTTCATGCCGTCCTGGTCCATGCTGGTCAGCAGGATCTCACCGGCACCCAGGCCTTCCATCTTCTTCGCCCATTCAACGGCGTCGAGACCGGTTGGCTTGCGGCCACCGTGGGTGAAAATCTCCCAGCGCGGGGTTTCGCCCGGCCCCGAGACCTTCTTCGCATCGATCGCGACCACGATGCATTGCGAACCGAAATGCTGCGCCGCTTCGCCGACGAATTCCGGGTTGAACACGGCCGCGGTATTGATCGAGACCTTGTCCGCACCGGCATTGAGCAGGTTGCGGATGTCCTGCACGGTACGCACGCCACCGCCCACGGTCAGCGGGATAAACACCTGGCTGGCCATGCGCTCGACGGTATGCAGGGTGGTATCGCGACCGTCGACGCTGGCGGTGATGTCGAGAAAGGTAATCTCGTCGGCACCTTGCTCGTCGTAGCGACGGGCGATTTCAACAGGGTCGCCCGCATCGCGGATGTTCTCGAACTTCACACCTTTGACGACCCGGCCGTTGTCCACGTCCAGGCAAGGGATGATGCGTTTGGCCAGCGCCATGGTCAGTCCTCAGCCTTTGTACGAATCGCAGAAAGCTTGCGCTTCAGCGACGTCGAGGGTGCCTTCGTAGATCGCACGGCCGGTAATGGCGCCGATGATGCCTGGCGCCTTGGCGTCGAGCAGCGTCTTGATATCACCCAGGTTGTGGATGCCGCCGGAAGCGATCACCGGGATCTTCGTGGCAGCAGCCAGCGCAGCGGTGAAAGGTACGTTGCAACCTTGCATCATGCCGTCTTTGGCGATGTCGGTATAAACGATCGCGGACACGCCATCGGCTTCGAACTGCTTGGCCAGGTCGATCACTTGAATGGTGCTGATTTCAGCCCAGCCGTCGGTGGCGACAAAGCCGTCCTTGGCGTCGAGACCCACGATCACCTTGCCTGGAAACGCGCGGCAGGCTTCGGCAACGAAGGCCGGATCTTTCACAGCCTTGGTGCCGATGATCACGTAGCTCACACCCGCCTTGACGTAGTGCTCGATGGTTTCCAGGGAGCGGATACCGCCGCCGATCTGGATCGGCAGGTTCGGGTAGCGCTTGGCAATCGCGGTGACTACTTCGCCGTTGACCGGCTGGCCTTCGAACGCGCCGTTCAGGTCGACCAGATGCAGACGACGGCAACCGCCCTCCACCCACTTGGCAGCCATGCTCACCGGATCATCGGAAAACACCGTGGAATCTTCCATGCGGCCCTGGCGCAGACGAACACAGGCACCGTCTTTAAGATCGATAGCGGGAATAATCAGCATCTGGCAAACCTTCAAATTCGAATGTTAGCTTGGCTCGGAAATCAGTTTTTCTCGAGCGCCCACAGGTCGCTTTCGATGCTTTCGAACCTCTCTTTGAGGTGCGCCTGCACATCGAAAATCGCCCTGTTGTAATAGTGCGGAGCAATTTCACGGGTAAACAGCTCAAGAATTTCAGCCGCCTCGAACAAACCGAGGTCGAGCTCGAAGCGATCTTCCATGAAACGCTTGATCTTGCTGTTGGCCTCGTTCTCCTGCTCGGGAGTGAGGGTCAGGATCGGCGGCTTCTTCTTGACGGCCATTTACCAGCGACCGTCCCACGCGGCGAAGTTCTGCAGCAACTGCAGGCCATGGGTATGGCTTTTCTCCGGGTGGAACTGCACGGCGAAACGCGAGCCTTCGGCCAGCGCTGCGGCAAAATCGACACCGTAGTGACCGCCACCGACCACCTGCCGGGCATTGCCGGCGGCGATGTAGTAGCTGTGCACGAAGTAGAAACGCGCCAGGTCCGGAATGTCATGCCACAGCGGATGACTGACCTTCTGCTTCACTTCGTTCCAGCCCATGTGCGGGACTTTCAGATGCTCGCCATCCTCGACGAGATCCTTGCCGAAGAACTTCACCTGGCCCGGGAACAGGCCGATGCAGTCGACGCCGTCATTCTCTTCACTGCGCTCGAGCAGGGCTTGCATGCCGACGCAGATGCCGAGGAACGGACGGTCCTGGCTGACTTCACGCACCAGCGAATCGAACCCCAGGCGACGGATCTCCGCCATGCAATCGCGGATCGCGCCAACACCGGGGAAAACCACCCGGTCGGCTTCGCGAATCACGTTGGCATCGCTGGTGATCAGGACCTTGCCGGCACCGACGTGCTCGAGGGCCTTGGCCACCGAGTGCAGGTTGCCCATGCCGTAATCGATAACCGCGACTGTCTGCATTACAGGACGCCCTTGGTCGAAGGCATTTGTCCGGCCATGCGGTCATCGAGCTCCACAGCCATGCGCAGCGCGCGGCCGAAAGCCTTGAACACGGTTTCGATCTGGTGGTGGGTGTTGTGGCCACGCAGGTTGTCGATGTGCAGGGTGACGTTGGCGTGGTTGACGAAGCCCTGGAAAAATTCCTGGAACAGGTCAACGTCAAAGCCGCCGACGGTGGCACGGGTGTACGGAACATGCATCTGCAAGCCCGGGCGGCCAGAGAAGTCGATCACCACGCGCGACAGCGCTTCATCGAGCGGCACGTAGGCGTGGCCGTAGCGACGGATGCCTTTCTTGTCGCCGATGGCTTTGGTGAATGCCTGGCCCAGGGTGATACCGACGTCTTCCACGGTGTGGTGGTCATCGATATGCAGGTCGCCTTTGCTGACGATATCCAGGTCGATCAGCCCGTGACGGGCGATCTGGTCCAGCATGTGCTCAAGAAAAGGAACACCGATATCAAATCGGGCCTTTCCGGTGCCATCCAGGTTGATCGAGGCTTTGATCTGGGTTTCCAGAGTGTCGCGCTCGACTGACGCCATACGTTCGGCCATCACCAGCTCCGCAAAATCATTGGGCGAAAAAGGCAACCATTATAGGGGCGCGGGCGCGAAACAGAAACACGAGAGGTGATATCGCTGACGGATAGAATCCCCAGTCGTCGGGGATAGACATGTCCATACAAGCCGGCATTCATTGCCAATGCACGGCGTTCGCCCCTTTGTAGGAGCTGGCTTGCCAGCGAAGGCGGCCTATCTAACAGACCGCGTCACATTGATCGCCAGCAAGCCGGCTCCTACAGAGGGCTGGATGTCAGTGGAAGAGCACCGCCGTTTTCTGCAACGTCACCCAGACACCCCATGCCAATGGAATACCCACCACCAGCCAGGCAGCAATCGCCAGAGGCCTGCTACCCGGCGCCGCTTTCCACTCCAGCGACGTGCTGGCGTCAGCCCCTTTGTCGTGACCCAGCGCCTGTTCGGCAGCCAGTTCCGCGTCGGTCATGAAGTACTTGTCAGCCACCGGACGAACCAGCAGGTTGCACAGGAAACCCAGCACCAGCAGGCCCGCGAGGATGTACAGGGTGATGTCATAAGCCGCAG
The DNA here is from genome assembly GCF_028823535.1 of Pseudomonas serbica. GTDB lineage: Bacteria > Pseudomonadota > Gammaproteobacteria > Pseudomonadales > Pseudomonadaceae > Aquipseudomonas > Aquipseudomonas serbica. Next base: position 39,476 of record NZ_JAQIYM010000014.1, read on the forward strand.
CACGCTCAACACCAATGCTCAGCTGATACTCACGCAGATAGTTCACCAGCACCGGCCCCAACACGCCCGCCGCCGCCCACGCCGTCAGCAAACGCCCATGGATCGCGCCGACCATTTGCGTACCGAACAGGTCCGCGAGATACGCCGGAACAGTCGCAAAACCACCGCCGTACATCGACAGGATGATGCAGAACGCCGCCACGAACAGCGCAATGTTGCCCAGATGGCCAAGGTTCGGGATCAACGCATACAGCGCGAAGCCCAAGGCAAAGAACACAAAATAGGTGTTTTTCCGGCCCAGGTAGTCGGAGAACGATGCCCAGAAGAACCGGCCACCGATGTTGAACAGGCTCAGCAGACCGGTGAATCCGGCGGCGATTGCTGCAATCGAAGCCAGTTGCGAAGCATCCAGTTGACCGAATGTCAGATCGTTGCCCAACAACTTGCCGGCAAACACCTCCTGCAACAGCGGCGAAGCCATGCCGAGGATGCCGATGCCCGCCGATACGTTGAGGCACAGCACCAGCCATACCAGGCGGAACTGTGGCGTTTTCCACGCCACATTCACATGCACATGACGATGGGTGATCATCGCGTTCGCGGCTTTTTTCGCCGGCGCCGTCCAGCCTTCAGGCTTCCAGCCGGTAGGCGGTACACGATAGGACAGCGCGCCGCCGATCATGAACACGAAATAGATCGCCGCCATGACCAGGAAGCTCTGCCACACGCCGACACTGGTCGGTGAAGCGAAGTGACTCATCAACGCTGCCGCCAATGGTGCACCGACCATCGCGCCCCCGCCGAACCCCATGATCGCCATGCCGGTCGCCATGCCGCGCTTGTCCGGGAACCACTTGATCAGGGTCGACACCGGCGAGATGTAACCCAGGCCCAGGCCGATACCGCCAATGACCCCGGAGCCGATCCACATCAGCCAGATCTGGTGGGTATAGACCCCCAGCGCGGAAATCAGCAGGCCGCCGCACCAGCACAGCGCCGAGACGACACCCGCCTTGCGTGGTCCGGCGTGTTCCAGCCAGCCACCCCAGATGGCTGCCGAGCAACCCAGGAAGATGAAAAACAGCGTGTAGATCCAGCCGAGCATTGAAATCGGCCAGTCGCATTGCGAAGAAAAGACCTGGGCGATGAAGCTCATGTCCGGTGCACAAGCCACTGGGGCGGTGATGCCCAGCGCCTTGGACAGCGGCAACCAGAACACCGAAAAGCCGTAGGCCATGCCGATGCACAGATGGATGGCCAACGCGGCCGGTGGCACCAGCCACCGGTTGAAACCGGGCCTGGCGATGATGCGTTCCTTGGAAAGGAACGCGGTCTGGTCGGCCTGAAGGCCGTCCGCCGTGATACTCGTGGTCATTGTGTATCCCCCAATTATTATAAGGTTCGGCCAGCCACTCTCCGCCCTCAGCCTTTATGCACGCAGACATGACTGTTTTATTCAGGGAAAGCTCGTTTTATGCGACATCATGCCGCGCAGGGACGGACGAACAGAGGAAGGGTAGCATTTGCCAATGAGCAAAAAACCAAAGTGACATCACGTTTTCGATTTCCTACCCCTGAAGGAACCTCCCGTCCGGTCATGGTCGAACGGCTGAACAAGTTCTTCGGTACCGCGCCGAAATTGTAGGAAAAATTACTTTTTGCCTGGATGCTCGACACTCTGCCCTCGTGATCTGCCCGGTCGCTCGCGGTGGAGCGCTATACTCCCCGGCTAAATTTCGAATTCGACTAACTACAAGGACTCGCCCATGAAAGCGTTCGGCAAAATCCTGGGTCTGGTGCTTCTCGGGCTGTTGCTGATCGTAGTGGCGCTGGGCTTCGCCCTGACCCACCTCTTCGATCCCAACGACTACAAAGACGAGATACGCCAGATAGCCCGCGACAAGGCCCACATCGAGCTGACGCTCAATGGCGATATCGGCTGGAGCCTGTTCCCGTGGCTGGGCCTGGAACTGCACGATGCGGCGGTCGCCACCCTGGCCAAGCCTGCCGATCCGTTCGCCGACCTGCAGATGCTCGGCCTGTCGGTCCGCGTGCTGCCGTTGCTGCGCCGTGAGGTGCAGATGAGCGATGTGCGCGTCGAAGGCTTGAACCTGCGCCTGAACCGTGACAAGGATGGCCACGGCAACTGGGAAGACATCGGCAAGGCGCCCAAGCCTGCAACCACGGCCACGCCTGCCGAGAGCAGCGGCGAACCCGAGTCGCCAACCACCGCCCAGGCCGAGAAACCGGCCCAGCCCATTCGCCTGGACATCGACAGCCTGACCGTCAACAACGCCCGCGTTGAATACAGCGACGAAAAAACCGGCAAGCAATTCAGCGCCGAAAGCATCCAGCTCAGTACCGGCCCGGTGCACGACTCGACCAATATCCCGCTCAAGCTCACCGCATTCCTGGGCACCAACCAGCCGGTTCTGCGGGTGCGTACAGAGCTCAGCGGCGAGTTGCGCTTCGAGCGCGCGCTGCAGCGCTACAAGCTCGAAGACATGAAGTTGTCCGGTGAAGTCGCCGGCGATCCGTTGCAAGGCAAGACCATGACCTTCGCCGCCCAGGGGCAGTTGCTGCTGGACAAGGCCGCCAACGTCGCCGAATGGACCGGGATCAAGGTCTCCGCCAACCAGTTGCGAGCGCTGGGCGAGCTGAAAGTCAATGACCTGGACAAGACCCCGCAGGTCAGCGGCGGACTGTCGATTGCCCAGTTCGACCTGGCGAAATTCGTCGACAGCATCGGCCAGAAACTCCCGGCCATGGCCGAAGGCAGCCTGAGCAAAGTCGAAGTGGCCACGCGCCTGGCCGGCACGCCTTCCAGCCTTACGCTGGATGACCTCAATCTGAAAGTCGACGACAGCACCTTTACTGGGCGCATCGCCGTCGAGGACTTTGCCAAACAATCCCTGCGCGCAACCCTCAAGGCCGACACCTTCAACGTCGACCGTTACCTGCCGCCCAAGTCGGCCGAAGCCAACAGCGCCAAGCAAGTGCGCCAGGCCGAAGTCGCCAGCACCGAAGCCGATGCCATGGCCGGGGCCGGCAGCACACCGCTGCCACCATCGCCGACCAAAGAGGCGTGGAGCAACGAACGCCTGTTGCCAGTGGAGCGCCTGGCCAAGCTGGATGTAGACGCCGACCTGACCTTCGGCCAACTGACCCTGGAAAAACTGCCGATCAAGAACGCCGTACTCAAGGCCAGCGGCCAGGACGGACTGTTGACGCTGACGAGCCTGCGCGGCGACCTGTACGAGGGCAACTTCGACGCCAAAGGCACCCTCGATGTGCGCCAGCAGACACCTGTGGTTAGCATGCAGACACAGATCAGCCGGGTGCCCGCGGAAAAAATCCTTGAAAGCCAGGGCAAGGAACCACCGGTCAAGGGCCTTGTAACCCTCAACAGCACCCTCACCGGTAGCGGCAACAGCCAGAAAGCGCTGATCGAAACCCTCAACGGCAACGCCAGTTTCGTCATCAACAATGGCGTGCTGCTCAATGCCAACCTGGAACAGCAGTTGTGCAAAGGCATCGCCACGCTCAACCGCAAAACCCTCAGCGGCGAGCCGCGGGGCAAGGACACACCCTTCCAGGAGCTCAAGGGCAACCTGACCTTGCGCAACGGCGTCGCGAGCAACCCGGACCTGAAAGTGCGCATCCCGGGCATGACCGTCAACGGCGACGGCGATGTCGACCTGCGCGTCCTGGGCATGGATTACCGCGTGGGCATCATTGTCGAAGGCGACAAGAGCGACATGCCGGACCCGGCTTGCCAGGTGGGCGAAAAATTTGTCGGCATCCAGTGGCCGTTGCGTTGCCGCGGCCCGCTGGAGCTCGGCGCCAAGGCCTGCCGCCTGGATAACGAACGCATGGGCCAGGTCGCGAGCAAACTGGCGGGCGAGCGCATCGGCGACAAAATCGACGAGAAACTGGGCGACAAGGTCAGCCCGGAACTCAAGGACGCACTCAAGGGGCTGTTCAAGCGATGAGAGCCGAGCAGTTTTCATCGGCGGTACTGGAATGGTTCGACCGCCACGGCCGCCACGATTTGCCTTGGCAACAGGGCATCACCCCGTATCGGGTGTGGGTCTCGGAAATCATGTTGCAGCAAACCCAGGTCAGCACTGTGCTCAATTACTTCGACCGGTTCATGGCGTCGCTGCCGACGGTAGAAGCCCTTGCAGCGGCGCCCGAAGACGAAGTGCTGCACCTGTGGACGGGCCTGGGGTACTACACCCGTGCGCGCAATCTGCAGAAGACCGCGAAGATCGTCGTCGAGCAGTACGGCGGTGAGTTTCCCCGGGACGTGGAAAAGCTCACCGACCTGCCGGGCATCGGCCTGTCCACGGCCGGCGCGATCGCCAGCATCAGCATGGGCCTGCGCGCGCCCATCCTCGACGGCAACGTCAAGCGCGTGCTGGCGCGTTTTACCGCACAAGAGGGTTACCCAGGCGAGCCGAAGGTCGCCAAACAGCTCTGGGCCAACGCTGAGCGCTTTACGCCGCACGATCGGGTCAACGCCTACACCCAGGCGATGATGGACCTGGGCGCCACGCTCTGCACCCGCAGCAAGCCGAGCTGCCTGCTCTGCCCGCTGCAGAAGGGTTGTGAAGCGCACATGCTCGGCCTGGAAACCCGCTACCCGATTCCCAAGCCACGCAAAGCCATCCCGCAGAAACGCACGCTGATGCCGATGCTCGCCAATGCCGAAGGGGCGATCCTGCTTTACCGCCGCCCCTCCACGGGCCTGTGGGGCGGTTTATGGAGCCTGCCGGAACTCGATGACCTCGACGACCTGCAACACCTCGCCGCGCAACACTCGCTGGCCCTGGGCAACCCGCAGGCACTGCCGAGCCTGGTGCACACCTTCAGCCATTTCCAGTTATCCATCGAACCCTGGCTGGTCCAGGTCCAGGAAGCCGGCCATCACGTGGCCGAGGCCGACTGGCTCTGGTATAACCTCGCCACCCCGCCGCGCCTGGGCCTTGCCGCCCCGGTCAAGACCTTGCTCGAACGCGCGGCCGTCGTATTGAACGCAGGAGAGTCGTCATGACCCGCACCATCATGTGCCGCAAGTACAAAGAAGAATTGCCCGCCCTGGAGCGCGCTCCATTCCCGGGCGCCAAAGGCCAGGACATTTTTGACCACGTCTCGGCCAAGGCCTGGGCCGACTGGCAAAAACACCAGACCCTGCTGATCAACGAAAAGCGCCTGAACATGATGAACGCCGAAGATCGCAAATATCTGCAGGGCGAGATGGACAAGTACTTCTCCGGCGAGGAATACGCCAAGGCCGAAGGCTACGTTCCGCCTGCGGAGTAAGCCTGTGGAGTCGGGGGGCGGATCGTAAGCGACGGTAATAATTAAATATTTTTTGATAACTTGCTTGACGACCCCCTGAAAAACCAGTTTAATGCGCCCCGTTGCCCAGATAGCTCAGTCGGTAGAGCAGGGGATTGAAAATCCCCGTGTCGGCGGTTCGATTCCGTCTCTGGGCACCACCTTTCGTTTTCAGGTGATGCCAAGCACACCTGAAAGCACACAAAAAACCCGCCTAGTGCGGGTTTTTTGCTTTCCAGGGTTTGTACTCTTGCGTGCCCCCCGTGAAAGCCTGGTGCAGGCGATCACAAGGGGCGACGGGAGCAGCCCGGCCTCAGCGGATCACTCCGCCATCTGCAGCTCCGGCAGTTGCACCCGGAACCCGCGTGTGACGCCCAGCAGACAAACGAGCCCCAACCCCATCCAGCACAGCCCGATCATGAACGACATGCTGGACAGGCTGGTCCACAGCCAGAGGGTGCTGAGGAACCCCAGGGCCGGTACCGCGCCGTACAACAGGCAGTTGCGGGTGCCGCGCAGCTTCTGGTCGACCAGGTAATGCTTGATGACCGCCAGGTTCACCGCCGAGAACGCGAAGAGCGCACCGAAGCTGATCATGTTGGCCACGGTATCCAGGGTGATGAACAGGGCAATCAGCGAGAACAGGCTGACCAGCATGATCGCGGTGGCCGGCACCCGTTTCTTCGAGACCAGCCTGCCGAACACCCGGGGCAGCGCGCCGTCGCGGCCCATGGCGAACAGCACCCGGGAGACGCTGGCCTGGGAGACCATCGCCGAGGCAAAACAGCCGGCCACATAGGTGGCGGTAAACGCGGTCACCAGCAGTTCTCCCCCCACGCGACGCATGACGTCCAGCGACGCCGAGTCCGGGTCGGCAAAGGTGTTCCATTGCGGGTAGACCATTTGCGCGAAATACGAGACGAGGACAAACAGCAGGCCACCGAGCAGGCTCACCACCATGATCGCGAGGGGGATCAGACGCCGCGGGTTGGGCGTTTCCTCGGCCATGGTCGACACCGCGTCGAAACCGAGAAAGGACAGGCAGAGAACCGCCGCGCCAGACATGATCAGCGGCACGCTGAAGCCCTCATGGTGGAAGGGTGCGAGCAGCGAGACGGGCTCTGCCTGATCCCCCAGGTTGTGGATCGACAACGCAACGAACACCACGATGAAGACCAACTGGACAACCACCAGCAGCAAGTTGACCCGGGTGATGGATTCGATACCGATCAGGTTGAGGAAGGTCACCAGGGCGATGGAGCCGAGCACCCACACCGCAGCGGGGACCGCGGGGAAGTATTCGGACATGTAGATGCCGATCAGCAAATAACTGAGCAGCGGCAGGAAGATGTAGTCCAGCAACAAGGTCCACCCAGCCATGAAGCCAAAGTAGCTACCGAAGGCCTTGCGCGTATAGGAATACACAGATCCCGAATACGGATGCGCCTGCACCATGCGCCCGTAGCTGTAAGCGGTCAGCAGCATGGCGGCGAGGGTCAGCAAATACGCAGTTGGTAAGTGCCCCTTGGTCATCTGGGTCACCAGGCCATAGGTGGTGAACACCGCCAGCGGGACCATATACGCCAGGCCGAAGAGCACCAGCGCGCCAAGCCCCAGGGATTGTCGAAACCTGCCGGGCGAATCTGCTTGCGACGGGCAATGATGGGAAGGAGTATCGGCCACGCTTGTTATTGTATTCATTGCTGACTCCTGAAAATTTGAATGCAGGACGCTGCGGTATCCGAAGCACGGATACCGTGAGTGAATTGATCTGCTGAAGGGCGGGCTGCCCAATGTCGGGCAGCCTCTTGTTCAATCGATAGGCACGCAGGGCGATGTAACGCTGTCGATCACCACCCCGCTCACAGATGACCTCAAAGCTTTCCCGCGATCCGTGCCGTGCGGTCTACCGCGATGCGGGTCTTTTCCACCAGCTCGTCCAGTTCTGTGCGCGTTGCCACGAGTGCCGGCGCCATGATCATGCGGCCCAAGGTCGAACGAATGATCACGCCCTCTTCAAAACCGAAGGTGCGGCACTGCCAGGCCAGGTCGTTTTCGTTGGCGAAGCGTTTGCGCGTGGCCTTGTCCTCGGCGAACTGCAAGGCCGCCACGAGGCCCGCGCCCTGGATCTCGCCGACCATTGGATGGTTGCCGAACACTTCGCGCAGAATCTGCTGCAAGTACGGCCCGGTATCCTCCTTCACCTGGCGAACGATACCTTCATCACGCAGCGCCTTGAGGTTGGCGAGCGCCACTGCGGCCGCGACCGGGTGTCCGGAATAGGTCAGGCCGTGGGCGAAGACACCGCCCTGCTCCACCAGCGCATCGGCAATGCGCTTGCCCAGCACCAAACCACCCATCGGCACATAACCGGAAGTCAGGCCCTTGGCGATCGACAGGGTGTCCGGCTCGAAACCGAAATGCTCGTGGGCGAACCACTCGCCGGTGCGGCCAAAGCCACCTATCACTTCATCGGCACACAGCAGCACATCATATTGACGGCAGATGCGCTGGATTTCCGGCCAGTAGCTCTCGGGCGGGAAGATCATGCCGCCAGCGCCCTGGAAAGGCTCGGCGATAAAGCCCGCGATATTTTCGGCGCCCAGCTCAAGAATTTTCTCTTCCAGCTGCAAAGCGCAGCGACGACCGAACTCGGCCGGGGTCAGCTCGCCACCCTGGGCGAACCAGTAAGGCTCATCGATGTGCGCGATGTCCGGAATCAGGCCGCCCATCTCGTGCATGAACTTCATCCCGCCCAGCGCAGTGGCCGCCAGGGTCGAGCCGTGATAACCGTTCCAGCGGCCGATCATGATCTTCTTCTGCGGCTTGCCGACAACCTGCCAGTAACGGCGAACGGTACGGATCAGCACCTCGTTCGCTTCGGAGCCGGAGTTCGTGTAGATGACGTGGCTGTAGTGGCCCGGCAGGAGGCTGAACAGCAGCTCGGACAACTCGATCACCGCTGGGTGGGTGGTGTGGAAGAACATGTTGTAGTACGACAACTGGTTCATCTGCGCAGCCGCCGCGGCGCTCAGGTCCTTGCGACCATAACCGAGCTGGGTGCACCACAGGCCCGACATGCCGTCCAGGTAACGTTTGTCATCGTTGTCCCAGAGATACAGGCCCTCGCCTCGGACCATCACTCGAGGACCTTCGGCATTGAGCGCCTTTTGATCCACAAACGCATGGATGTGGTGGGCGGCATCGGACTGCTGGTAATCCTCAGTCTGCCGTTTCGGTTCGAAGGGTGCATTCATGGCTTTTTTCTCTTTTGTTGATAGTCACGCGAGGGGTAGCAAGTGCGCTCAGCGGCTCTTGCTCATGTAGCTTTCAAGAGGGTCTTTGCTGAGCACGCCCTGGGCTTCGGCCAACGAATCGATAAACAGTGAAAACAACTCCGATTGCGTGCCGATATCGAGCTTGCAGTAGACGTTCTTGCGATGGGACTTGATGGTGTCCTCCGATACCCCGAGGCGTTCGGCCAGGGAGCGGGTCGAATGGCCACGCAGGATCAGTTGGGCGATGCGGCATTCGCGCTCGGTCAGGATCGACGAACCGAAGTTATTCAGGGCCGAGTGGATGCGCTGCTCCAGCTGGTTTTCGAAGCGCGCGCCGCGCGTATCCAGGCCGACAAAGTGCTTGCCCAGCAAGGTCAGGACCCAGGGTGCAATGCGCTTGAACTGCTGCGTCGTCGCTGCATCCAGTTTTTCCGTGAACGCCAGTGAAACAGCCAGGCTCAGCCCGGGAGCAGACTGCAGGATGTAGTTCAGCTCGTCCTGCAGGTGCGAGTGCCGATAGAACGACTGGTAGTACTCGCTGAGTTCGAAGTGGTCGGGCGCGACCTCGGCGAGGTCATAGCAACCGGAGCTGACGCCTTCCACACAGGCACCGTAGAACGGGTCGAGCAGGTAGAACCCAGACAGGTACTGGCGCACATTGCCTTGCGGCAGCCAGGGGCCATCCAGTTCGAACAGCGCGCTGGGCATGCCACCATGCGGATACTGGTACAGCGTCGTCGCCTGAATAGGCCAGATACAGCCCAGGGTTTCGAACAGCGTCGCGGTGAATCCCGGTTGACCGATACTCTCGGTCACCTTGGCCATCTGTTCGAACCATTGCGCAGAAAAAAACCGATCGTTTTCCACTTCAAAGACTCGCCGAAAGAACGGTTGGGAGCGACACAAGTTGACTGGTGCCGGGGTTGAAATGATGTTCCCACGCTCGCAAAACTGCCGATATCACCCGTTGGGGTGAGTCGACCAAAGGGCGCAGAATGAGCGCCCCTGCTGCCCCGCCAGCAGGAAAAGCACGCCACCCCGAGAGGTGCGTGCAGATGGTTTTTTCCTGCCACGCCGTGCGACGTGGCCGAGGGCCGCGGACTTAACGAAGCTGGAACCAGGTGGTTTTGAGTTGCGTGTACTTGTCGAACGAATGAAGGGAAAGATCGCGCCCGAAACCGGACTGTTTGCCGCCACCAAAAGGAATGGCGACATCCAGTGCATCCATGGTGTTGACCGAGACGGTCCCGGCCTTCAAGGCCCGGGCCACACGATGCGCACGGTTCAGGTCATCACTCCAGACTGACGCGGCGAGCCCGTAGATGCTGTCGTTGGCCAACTCAATCGCCTCTTCTTCGGTGTCGAAGGCACTGACGGCCAGCACCGGACCGAAAACCTCATCACGGGCCAGGCTCATGTTTCGACCCACGCCAGCGAAAATCGTCGGCTGGATAAAGTTCGAAGAGCCATTGATCGTCAGGCGTTCACCGCCTGCCAGGATCTTCGCGCCTTCGCCTTGAGCCTGCTCGATCGCCCTCATGATGCGGTCGGCCTGCTCGCTATCGACGATGGCACCGGCCCTGCTCTGAGGGTCGAGGGGATCACCGGGCATCCAGGTCCGAGCCTTGGCAATCAGGCGCTCGACGAATTCATCATGGATAGATCGTTGCACGTAGAGCCGGGAGTTGGCCGAGCAGACCTCGCCCTGGTTGAAGAAGATGCCGAACGCGGCCTTTTCCGCGGCCAGATCCAGGTCCTGGCAGTCTTCGAAGACCAGGTTCGGGCTCTTGCCGCCGCACTCCAGCCAGACCTGCTTGAGGTTGGACTGGGCCGAGTACTGCATGAAGTACTTGCCGACCTGGGTCGAACCGGTGAACACCAGGCAGTCCACATCAGGATGCAGTCCCAGGGCCTTGCCGGCACTTTCACCCAGGCCCGGGACAACATTCAATACCCCTTCCGGCATGCCGGCCTCGAGCGCCAACTGACCCAGGCGCAAGGCAGAAAATGGCGACTGCTCGGCAGGCTTGAGGACCACGCTGTTTCCGGCAGCCAATGCCGGGGCGAGTTTCCAGGCCGCCATGTCCAGGGGGAAATTCCATGGCACCACGGCGGCAACCACCCCAAGGGCCTCGCGGGTGATGGTGGCGAGGGCATTGCGCGCGGTAGGCGCCACCTGGTCATAGAGCTTGTCCAGGGCCTCACCGTACCAGGCGAACACATGGGCCGCGCCAGGTACATCAATGTTGTAGGCATCCATGACCGGCTTGCCCATGCTCAGCGAGTCGAGCAGTGCCAACTCCTCGCGGTTGGCCAGGAGCAGTTCGCAGAGCCGGATCAGGATCTTCTTGCGTTCCACCGGCGCCATCCGCGCCCACGGCCCCTCCTCGAACGCCCGGCGCGCCGAACGCACGGCGAGGTTCACTTCGTCCTCGCCGCATGCAGTAACAGATGCCAGCAGCTGGTTGGTCGCCGGATTGATCACCTCGAAAGTCGCACCCGAGGCGCACGCAACCTGCTGCCCTCCGATCAACGCATTTTCAATGAATGTTTGGCGGGCAGCCCGCTGCTGCCAGTAGTTGAGATCGAGCACACGCTACTCCCATGCCGACCGCTGATACGGTCAGTTTTTATTGGTTTCGCAGGATCATGCTCGACTCTGGCGGCGAGGAAAAATAGTAAAAATATGCTCGGTCCCCAAGAAAAAGCTCGGTAGTGCCGGGGGTGAGGAGCAGTAGGTATGACTCAGTTTTGTATGTCCGGGATTTAACAACTCCACTGCAAACGAAAATTCCTACACCTATCAAGCACTCCTTCCTTCCAGTTGTGCCCGCTCTTCATACAGTGTTTTAGGATCCCTCTCATAGAGCGCAAAAGTTTAGGCGGCGAAAATACGGCAGCAGCAAATCTGCCTGCATGCATTCACGTTCAAACGTAAGGAAGCAGCTCTTGAATAAGCTTTTGAAATTCCTCGCCCTATCGACAATCATTGTCGCCGCCAGCGGCTGCGTCAGTTACAACAATAGCCAGCCGTCCTCGCCAATCGATAGCACCGTCAAAGCAGACTTGAAAGCGGACATCGCCGTCGGTGACGCGATCTCCGGCCAGTCTTCGGTCAACGTTCTGTTCGGCTTTCTTAAATTTGGTGGCGACTCGCAATTTGCCGACGGCGTCAGCTATGGCGGCCAGAGCGGTGGCTTGAGCAGCCTGGGCCTTGATCCGGTCAGCGCAGTCAAATCTGCTGCGGCCTACAAAGCGGTCAAGTCTTCCGGTGCCGACCTGATCGTCGCCCCTCGCTATGAAGTGAACGAAGAAAACTATTTCATCTTCAAGAAAGTATCCGTCACGGTAAAAGGCAACAAAGGCAACATCCGCAGCATCCGCTAACTCCATCCCCCAGGTGTTTGTTCAGCAACCCATCCATCGCGCATTGGCAAACCGAAACTCTAGCGCGCGGTGTTCCGCAAACGGCCGTGAAAGCGGCTGTTTGCGGATTTGAGTGCTGACGAAAAGCCTCGCGTCTGCGACTAGGCTATACACCGCCATTCCAGTGAAATACCAGATTGCGCGCGGTTCCTGTCCCAACATCCGCGGTATCACGCCTTGTCTCACCCGCACGCGTCGCAACCACCGTGTACTTGCCAGGAGGCAGTTGGACGTACACCAGCGGACCCGCCCCCGTCAGGTTCAACACGCTTTGACCCTGCGCGTTATGAATGGCTACATCGACATCCGGAATATATTCATTCTCGACGCCGACGGAGAACGTCATATGCAAGTTGTAACCCGAAGTTTGCTGGATTGCCTTCGCCTCATCCTCGCCAATACCTCCGGACAAATAGGTAATTCCGTTTTGTTCTTGCCGTTGAACCTGCACACCCGAATTGTCGATCGGCTCGAGGCTGGCGGCCTGCGGTGCAACCGGCAACATCAACACGCCGATAGCGACAAGGGGCAGGAACAGTGACTTCACAGATTTCATGATGACGACTCCCGGGTCCCATGGAACCCAATCGTTACTCAACTTGGATTTCCGGCACGGTCGTCGTGTTTTAGAACGATTTGAACTTGCAGCCACTACGAAACGTACTACGGGGATCGCTCCCTCAACCTTCACATCTATCTGCTTGCTCCCCAACACTTGCGAAGGTGCGGACCGTGGAGTTCGGCTCGAGACGCACTGCGCCTCGAATTGAGCTGGACGCTCTACCGCAGGCTTCTACGCGTAGACAACGAAAAGGCACGCAAGTGGTATATGGACGATGCAGCTGAGCAAAACTGGTCAAGCCGTCGACCTGAGGACTATCTTAGGCAGCTACCCGCAAAGGTCCGACGCCGATGAATTTGCAGGACACTCCATCCCTCACCCCCCGTCAAATCGAGCTGCCGCTCAAGCCTGGCACTTCGGGCGAACCGTTCAAGCAACCCGCCTCCGACGGTTTCGTCCTTGGCGGCTTCACCTGGCGACAGGCGGATCAGGACTCTTCTCGAGCAGTCGTCATCATCAACGCCGCCACCTCGGTGCGCTGCCGACACTACTCGCGCTTCGCCGATTACCTGTTTGCCAACGGCTTCGATGTCATCACCTATGACTACCGTGGCATCGGCGAATCTCGGCCCGCATCGATGAAAACACTTGAGGCGTCCTGGTCCGATTGGGGGACCCTGGACTTCGAGGCGATGCTCAAGCGCGCACAGCGTGAATTTCCCGGTCAACCGATCGATGTGGTCGGTCACAGTTTTGGAGGTTGCGCAGCGGGCCTGGGATCGTCCGGAGCGCTAATCCGTCGCCTGGTGACAGTCGGTGCGCAATTCGCTTACTGGCGCGACTATGAGCCCGCTCAGCGCTGGCGGATGTTTGCCAAGTGGCATGTAGTGATGCCACTGGTGACGATGCTGTGCGGCTACTTTCCCGGCAAACGCCTCGGCTGGCTAGAAGACACGCCAGCCGGTGTGGTCCGAGACTGGAGCACGCCCACCCCGCGATACGAGAAGCGCCCCAGCGGCCAGGACATCCATGTCAAAAACTTCGCAGCCGTCACCGCGAGAACCCTGGCTATCAGTATCAGCGACGATCCCTACGGCACTGTCCCGGCCATCGAACGCCTGCTCGGCTACTTCACCGCGGGCATAAACACCCACCTGCGCATTACCCCCGGAGACATCGGCGAACAAGAAGTTGGACATTTCGCCTTTTTTCGCAGCGCATACCAAGCCACACTATGGCCCATCGCATTGTCCTGGCTGCAAAACGGCGAGCTGCCCCCCGACGCACCCGGGCGGACAGTACCTCGCAGCTAAGTCACCTGCCCTTTTCACCGAATTACGGAACGACGCCCATGGCCTCTGCCAACAAACAGCAAAAACGCGCCTCCCGCGCCAAGGCCAAGGCCAAGCAGAACCGCACCCAAAGGGCGGCTGCGCCGGTCGAGCTGGACCCGAACGACGATCGCATCGACTTCGAGTCGGTGGACCTGACCGAACTGTTCAAGAAAATGATCGACGCCGAGAAGCTCAGCCAGCAGGCCATGTGCACGGCCTTCCTCGAAGACCCGCTGCTGGAGCTGGTGTACGAGCAGGAAGGCGAAGAAGGCGCGATGGACTTTATCCTCGCCGCCCTGATCGAATATCGCCAATGGTCCACCGAAACCGACGAAGCCGGTGCCCTGGCGTGGATCGAATCCCCAGCCTTCCAGGCTGACTACGTGGCGGCGTCCGACGCTATTGCCGCGCAAACCCAACAGAAACCGAACTGAGTTCCCATGGCCTCCCTGAACAAGCAACAGAAACGCGCCAAACGCGCAAAAGCCAAAGCCAAGCAGATCAATATCCACGGCCGCAAGCCCGCCGCGCTGGACGATGACCTAGGCCACCTCGCCGAGCCGATCCCGGAATACACCCTGGCGATGTTCAGCAAAATGCGCGACGCGGAAGCCGTCAGCCGCAGCGAAATGCTCTCGGTGTTGCTGACGAACCTGGCCTTCATCATCATCGACCATCCAGAACTGCTGGACATGGAAAACGCCGACGACGAAGGCATGGCCGCTACCCACCTGGCCGCCGACATGCTGATCGACTACCGCATGTGGGCCGACGGCATGGACCGCGAAACCGCCCAGGCATGGCTCAGCGAGCCACAGTTCATCGCCGATTTCAGCGCTGCACTGGATGTCTACCGCGAGTCGCTGGAAGCGCCGGAAGAAAAAGCCGAGTAAGGGTTACGACTCAAACAAAAAACGGCCGCTCGTCATCACTGACAGCGGCCGTTTTTTTGGCTCTGAATCGAGCGCACTCCTTCCGTCAGCCCCAACGTATATCCCATTGACATATCCAACACAAAACCTATCCTTTGGACTCATCACGCTAAAAAAGCGCAGGAGGCCCCTATGGAACAGACAACTCTTTTCATGAGCAATCGAAGCCAGGCCGTTCGCCTGCCGAAAGCTGTAGCGATGCCGAACGACGTGAAACGAGTCGACGTCGTCGCCGTCGGTCGAAGCCGCATCATCACGCCCGCCGGCGAGACCTGGGATAGTTGGTTCGATGGCGAAAGCATCACGCCAGATTTCATGGCCGATCGCGAGCAACCCGCCGATCAGGAGCGCGAGTCGTTCTGATGATCAAGTACATGCTCGATACCAACATCTGCACCTTCACCATCAAGAACAAACCACAAATGGTACGGGAGGCATTCAACCGTCATCACGGCCAACTGTGCATCAGTGCGGTCACGTTGATGGAGCTGATTTACGGAGCGGAAAAGTCGGCAGCCCCCGAAAGAAACCTGGCGGTCATAGAAGGCTTCGCCGCCCGACTTGAAGTCCTTCCCTTCGACAACGAAGCAGCAGCACACACTGGAATGATTCGATCCGAACTGGCAAAGGCAGGCAAACCCATAGGTCCATACGACCAGATGATTGCCGGTCACGCACGCTCACGCGGGTTTATCGTGGTCACCAATAACTTGCGGGAGTTTGAGCGTGTTCCAGGGTTACGCGTAGAAGACTGGGTTCATGCCGAATGAACATAAAGCAATCGACTCAAACAAAAACGGCCGCTCGTCATCACTGACAGCGGCCGTTTTTTATTACGCGCTACGAATCAGCTCAGCACGACCGTGCCACGCTGCTCCAGTTTGCGACGACGTGCTACCAGCAAGCCGGCAGCAACGACCAGAACGGCCAGCAAGCCAGTCGCGAGGATCTCCACGCGGTGAGCCTCCTGGAACAACATGATGGTCAGGGCCGCGACGATGAACACGATCACCGCGTAGGTCAGGCCCGGGAACAACCACATGCTGAACACGATTTTCTCACCGCGAGCCATGCGCTGCTTGCGCATGCGCAGTTGCGAGATTGCAATCACCAGGTACACCAGCAGCGCAATGGCGCCGGAGCTGGCCAGCAGGAATTCGAACACCGCAGCCGGGGCCACGTAGTTGGCGAAAGTGGCCAGGAACGCTGCGCCAGTCGACAGCATGACTGCCCAGTAAGGCGTGCCACTTTTGTTGGTGCGGGTAGACATGGCCGGTGCGTCACCGCGCTTGCCCAGGGAAAACAGCATGCGCGACGAGGTGTAGAGCGCCGAGTTCAGGCAGCTGGTCACGGCGACCAATACCACGATGTCGACGATCATCTTGGCGTTCGGGATACCCATGCGTTCAAGCACAGTCTGGTAGGAGCCGAGGCTGGCCAGGACCGGGTCGTTCCATGGCACCAGGGCCACGACGATGAAGATCGAGACGAGGTAGAACAAGCCGATCCGCCAGATCACCGAATTGGTGGCCTTGGAGATTTGCTTGCCTGGGTTCTTCGATTCCGCGGCCGCGATGGTCACGATCTCGGTACCCATGAAGGAGAACATGGTGGTCAGGATGGCACCCAGCACCGCGCCCATGCCGTTAGGCAGGAAACCCTGGGTGTCGAACAGGTGTGAAACGCCGCTGACCTGACTGTTTGGCAGGAAGCCGAAGATCGCCATCACGCCGAGCACAATAAAACCGATGATCGCCAGGACCTTGATCAGGGCGAACCAGAACTCGAACTCGCCGTAGTTCTTCACGCTGAAGAGGTTGGTCACGGTCAGCAGCATCGTGATCACCAGGGCGAAGGCCCAGATGTCTACGCCAGGGAACCAGGCATGCAGGATGGTAGCGGCGGCGTTGGCTTCCAACGGGATGACGAGCACCCAGAACCACCAGTACAGCCAGCCGATGGTGAAGCCGGCCCAGTGACCGATCGCGCGATCGGCGTATGTCGAGAAGGAGCCCGTGTCCGGCGAGGCAACAGCCATTTCACCAAGCATGCGCATCACCAACACCACCAGCATGCCGGCAGCGGCGTAAGCCAGGAGCACGGCCGGGCCTGCTGCAGCGATAGCGTGGCCCGAACCAACGAACAGGCCGGCGCCGATAACCCCGGCAATCGACAGCATGGTGACATGCCGCGGTTTGAGCCCCTGTTCGAGGCCGTTAGAGCTTTGGGTACTGCTCATTGAAACTACCTTTGTAAGGAAAAGCGAATGCGTTCATCCCGCTCGTGTTCCCTCTTGTAAAAAGAAACAAACGGGGCGTTCCGGAATCTGCACGCAATATTTGCGCCAAAATGTTTCAACACCGTCTACCACGGTGATCTCGCCTGGACCGGACAGTCATCGCAAGCCATTGATATTAATGGCACTTTGCCAGAACGTTACCCTGCGACTCACTTTAAGGACGAAACAGCGCACCGGAAACACACGCAGAAATCCTGCGATGCACGATAAAAGGGCAGATCCGCCACCTTTGGCCGGTTAGCGCTTCCAACCCCCCGCCAAAGCTGGCAACATCGCGCCCTTTTTTACGCGACAGCCACCGCGCTTTTGTCTGAAAACAGGGTTCAAACGGCTGTTCGGTTGTTGATGGGGCGACAGTCTGCTGCGCCGATGCGACAACCTGCCACATGCCACCCGTTTACTGCCCGTAGCGCTGTTGGCTGCCTTTGAAACGCTATGCTAGCTTGGCCGCCTCGCCAGGAAGGCCACCAACAGCAGGAGCGAATACATAATGAGGAACGCACATGGCTGAGGCCACGCCCGCGCTTGAAATCCGCAACTTGCACAAACGCTACGGCTCGCTGGAGGTGCTCAAGGGCATCTCGCTGACCGCCCGCGACGGCGACGTGATCTCGATCCTCGGCTCATCCGGCTCCGGCAAGTCCACGTTCCTGCGTTGTATCAACCTGCTGGAAAACCCGCACCAGGGCCAGATCCTGGTGGCCGGCGAAGAACTCAAGCTCAAGGCCGCGAAGAACGGCGAACTGGTCGCTGCCGACGGCAAGCAGATCAATCGCCTGCGCAGCGAAATCGGTTTTGTGTTTCAAAACTTTAACCTGTGGCCGCACATGAGCGTGCTCGACAACATCATCGAGGCCCCGCGCCGTGTGCTCGGCCAGAGCAAGGCCGAAGCCATCGAAGTCGCCGAAGCCCTGCTGGCCAAGGTCGGCATCGCCGACAAGCGCCACGCCTACCCGGCGCAATTGTCCGGCGGCCAGCAACAACGCGCGGCCATCGCCCGCACCCTGGCCATGCAGCCCAAGGTCATCCTGTTCGACGAGCCCACCTCCGCGCTTGACCCGGAAATGGTCCAGGAAGTACTTAATGTCATCCGCGCACTGGCCGAAGAAGGCCGCACCATGCTGCTGGTTACCCATGAGATGGGCTTTGCCCGTCAGGTCTCCAGCGAAGTGGTGTTCCTCCACCAGGGCCTGGTAGAAGAGCAAGGATCGCCACAGCAGGTGTTCGAAAACCCGCTTTCGGCGCGCTGCAAACAATTCATGTCCAGCAACCGCTAACGGAGCTAACCGCATGCAGAATTTCAAGAAGGTCTTCCTGGCCGCCGCCGTTACCCTGGCGTTCAGCGCCGGTGCCATGGCTGAAACCCTGAAGATGGGCATCGAAGCGGCCTATCCGCCGTTCAACAACAAAGATGCCAGCGGCAATGTCGTCGGCTTCGACAAGGAAATCGGCGACGCCCTGTGCGCCAAGATGAAAGTCGAGTGCACCGTCGTGACCTCCGACTGGGACGGCATCATCCCGGCCCTGAACGCCAAGAAGTTCGACTTCCTGATCTCCTCGATGTCGATCACCGACGAGCGCAAGCAAGCGGTGGACTTCACCGACCCGTACTACTCCAACAAGCTGCAGTTCATCGCGCCTAAAAGCGTCGACTTCAAGACCGACAAGGACTCGCTGAAAGGCAAAGTGATCGGCGCACAGCGCGCGACGCTGGCGGGTACCTGGCTGGAAGACAACATGGAAGGCGTAGAGGTCAAACTCTACGACACCCAGGAAAACGCTTACCTGGACCTGACTTCCGGCCGTCTGGACGGCATCCTGGCCGATAAGTACGTCAACTACGAGTGGCTCAAGAGCGATGCAGGCAAATCCTACGAGTTCAAAGGCGACCCTGTGGAAGAAAGCGACAAGATCGGCATTGCTGTCCGTAAAAACGACCCGATCCGCGAAAAGCTGAACGTCGCGCTGAAAGAAATCGTTGCTGACGGCACTTACAAGAAGATCAACGACAAGTACTTCCCTTTCAGCATCTATTGATCCTGACCTGCCTGGCCGGCGCCTGAAGGCGCCGGTTCACGGTATTGCCTGCCGCAATTTGAAAAGAAACCCATGATTATCGACCTCTACGGATTCGGCCCGGCGCTCGCCGCTGGCGCGCTGATGACTGTGAAACTGGCACTCTCGGCCTTGTGCCTGGGGCTGGTGCTCGGTCTGCTGGGCGCCTTGGCCAAGACTTCCCCGTACAAGCCGCTGCAATGGCTTGGCGGTACATACTCGACACTGGTGCGCGGCATCCCGGAATTGCTCTGGGTGTTGTTGATCTACTTCGGCACGGTCAACTTGATGCGCGCCCTGGGCGAGTTTTTCGGTAACCCGGACCTTGAACTCAATGCCTTCGCCGCCGGCGTGATCGCACTGGGCCTGTGCTTTGGCGCCTACGCCACGGAAGTGTTTCGTGGCGCGATCCTCGCGATCCCCAAAGGCCATCGAGAAGCCGGCGTGGCGCTGGGCCTGTCGAAATTTCGCATCTTCACCAAGTTGATCATGCCGCAGATGTGGCGCATCGCCCTGCCGGGCCTGGGCAACCTGTTCATGATCCTGATGAAGGACACCGCACTGGTCTCGGTGATCGGCCTGGAAGAAATCATGCGTCACGCGCAAATCGGCGTGACCGTGTCCAAACAGCCGTTCACCTTCTATATGGTCGCTGCGTTCATGTACCTGAGCCTTACCATCCTGGCCATGACCGGCATGCACTTCCTGGAAAAACGCGCCGCTCGCGGCTTCGCGAGGAGCACCCAATGAACTGGGAAGTCATCATCAAGTGGCTGCCGAAACTGGCCCAGGGCGCAACCCTGACTCTGGAGCTAGTCGCCATTGCCGTCATCGCCGGCCTGCTGCTGGCGATTCCATTGGGTATCGCGCGCTCGTCACGGCTGTGGTGGGTGCGGGCGTTTCCCTACGGCTACATCTTCTTTTTCCGTGGTACGCCATTGCTGGTGCAGCTGTTCCTGGTCTATTACGGGCTGGCGCAGTTCGACGTGGTCCGTAACAGCTCCATGTGGCCTTACCTGCGCGATCCGTTCTGGTGCGCAACGGCGACCATGACCCTGCACACCGCCGCCTACATCGCAGAAATCCTGCGCGGCGCCATCCAGGCAATTCCACCGGGTGAAATCGAAGCGGCACGGGCGCTGGGCATGTCGAAAACCAAGGCGCTGAACTACATCATGCTGCCCCGTGCCGCGCGTATCGGCCTGCCGGCCTACAGCAACGAAGTGATCCTGATGCTCAAGGCCAGCGCCCTGGCCAGCACCGTGACCCTGCTGGAATTGACCGGCATGGCCCGCACCATCATCGCCCGGACCTACTTGCCGGTGGAGATCTTCTTCGCCGCCGGCATGTTCTATCTGCTGATGGCTTACGTGCTGGTACGCGGCTTCAAGCTGCTGGAGCGCTGGTTGCGCGTCGATGCCTGCCAAGGGCGTTGATCCCCAGGTGCTGACGGGCGAGGAACTGCTCGCCCGCTTCACCGCGCTGGACACTTTTCTGACAGTGCATCAAGCGCTGTGGAAACCACGGCCGTTCACCCATCTGCAGCTGCCCTGGGAAACCTCCTGCCCCGAACTGGC
The DNA here is from genome assembly GCF_028823535.1 of Pseudomonas serbica. GTDB lineage: Bacteria > Pseudomonadota > Gammaproteobacteria > Pseudomonadales > Pseudomonadaceae > Aquipseudomonas > Aquipseudomonas serbica. The sequence goes on from NZ_JAQIYM010000014.1 coordinate 60,282, forward strand.
CGCCTGGTTACGCGGGCGGTCGCTGGTAGAGGCGGAAAGCGCTCACAACCACCCTGCCCTTGTGGATGCGCCGCAGCCATTTGCTTCGTTGGCGGCCATGTCCCTGGCGCTGAGTGCGCTGGACGAAGTGCCTGCCCATGCGCTGAAAGCGCCAGCCCATCGACTGAATGTGGATGTACCGGGGCGCAAGTGGCAGCAAATCGAAGCTTTTGCCAGCCGACTGCAATTTGTCGATGCCTCCAGGCACTGGCTGGACTGGTGCTCGGGCAAAGGACACCTGGGGCGACGCCTGCTGCAAACCGGTCAACAACTGACCTGCCTGGAATACGATCCCGCGCTGGTTGCCAGTGGCCAGGCCCTCAGCCAGCGCCATCGACTGAACGCACTACATGTCGAACAGGACGTCCTGGCGGCCGATGCCGCTGCGCTGCTGGAAGCTCAGCACACTCCCGTGGCCCTGCATGCCTGCGGCGATTTACATGTGCGACTGATCCAACTCGCCAGCGCAGTCGGCTGCAAGCAACTCGCCATTGCCCCTTGCTGTTACAACCGAACCAGCCTGACCCCGTACTCGCCGATGTCCGCCGCCGCCCAACGCTCTGACCTGCAGCTGTCCCTGGATGACCTGGGCCTGCCGATGAGTGAAACCGTCACCGCCGGCGCACGCGTGCGACGCCAACGCGACACATCGATGGCCCGCCGCCTGGGCTTCGACCTGCTGCAAAGACAATTGCGCGGCGTCGACGAATACCTGCCGACCCCATCCCTGCCCAGCGCCTGGCTGGAAAAACCCTTTGCCGAATACTGCCAGCACCTGGCCGATCTCAAGGAGTTATCCACAATCGGCACAGAGAATTGGCCCGCACTCGAAGCCGCCGGTTGGCAGCGCCTGGCGCAGGTGCGCAATCTAGAGCTTCTGCGCGGGCTTTTCCGACGCCCGCTGGAGTTATGGCTGGTGCTGGATCGAGCCTTATTCCTGCAAGAAAAGGGTTACACCGTTCGCCTCGGCACCTTCTGCGAAACCTCGCTCACACCGCGCAACATCCTGCTGCTGGCCGAACGCTCCTAACACGGCAAAGCCTGTGGATAACTCTGTTGATGAAATATTCATGGATCCAATCTTTACAGCTGCTTCAGCCCTGAAACAACGCTGATCAAAATTCGTACACTGAATAAAAAACCCGAAAAACAGGCATTTGCGAACTAATGAGAACGGATCCACAAAAACACTGTAAACCGGGTGAATCGAAAATCGCGTTGTGCATAAGCATTCGAGCAAAAGACATAACCGAGTGACGAAGGGACAACAACACACGCATGAAGCAGCGGTTCTGCCACCTCGTTTTGCACCACGCAATGACGCTCGGCAAGCATTGGAAACACTCGATCAAGCCCCAGTCAAAAATAGTCTGAATTCAGGGGTTTACAGAACCTTCCCACTCGCTATAATCGTCGCCCTGACACGCCGGTATAGCTCAGATGGTAGAGCAACTGACTTGTAATCAGTAGGTCCCGGGTTCGATTCCTGGTGCCGGCACCATACAAAACAAAGGCTCGCAGCGATGCGGGCCTTTTGTTTATCTGCGATAAAGCAAAGCGCACCTCATCTATCGTGCAGATGCTTCTTCAAGAACGACCGGGTTCGTTCGTGGACTGGGTTCTGCAAGATCTCTGCTGGCGCCCCTTCCTCTACAACAACTCCACCGTCCATAAAGACAATCCGGTCTGCCACTTCGCCTGCAAAACGCATTTCATGGGTGACGATCAGCATTGTCATATGCTCGGCCGCGAGCTGCTTCATGACTTGATTGACCTCTTCGACGAGTTCAGGGTCCAGTGCCGATGTGGCCTCATCGAACAGCATGACTTTTGGCTGCATCGCCAGCGCCCTGGCGATGGCAACGCGCTGCTTCTGCCCCCCTGACAGTCGAGAAGGATACTCATCGAATTTGTTGGCCAGCCCAACTTTTGACAAATATTCCATTGCCAACTCACGAGCTTCTTTCTTCGAAAGCCCTTTAAGCTTGATCGGGCCAAGGGCTATATTTTCATACACGGTCAAATGCGGGAATAAATTGAAGTGCTGGAATACCATGCCCATCTGCTGGCGCACAGCGTTTATATGCTGTTCAAACGCACGACCTTTCAACGCCCGATTGACTTGCTCACCCTCTAGCCAGATCTCGCCATCGTTCAAAACTTCCAGGTGGTTGATTGACCGCAGGAGCGTACTTTTGCCAGAGCCACTGGGGCCTATGATAGCGATGATTTGCCCGCGAGTTACGCAGAGATCGATTCCCTTGAGTACTTCAAGTGCTCCGTAGGCCTTACGAGCGCCCTTCACCTCAACCATGAATTCATTTCTGGTCATCGTGACATCTCTACCTTACTTTCGAGAAGATGCAAGCCAGCCTCGAGAACAAGATTGGCTGCATAATAAATAACCGCGACCGTCAGATAAAACTCAAACGGGCTATAGGTCTCGCTTACTGCAAGTTGCGCGCTATATACCAATTCGGCAATTCCGATGATAGAAACCAGTGAAGTATCCTTGAGCAGGACAATCATGTTATTTCCAAGCGGCGCAATAGTCCTGCGCAGCGCTTGCGGCACGATGATGTAGCGCTGAGTCTGTCCACGACTGAAGCCTATGGACCGGGCACCTTCAATTTGACCAGGGTCTACTGACATCACACCAGCACGAATGACGTCGGCATTGTAGACGGCGAAGTGCAGGCTAAGGCCTATGATGCCAGCCACCAGTGCAGGAATATCGATCCCCACTTGCACAAGGCCGTAATAGATCAAATACAACTGAAGCAGGAGTGGGGTCCCCATGAGCAGCCAGGTCATAAAGCGCACGGGTAGCGCCAGGATTTTAGGCGCATAAAGAACGATCAGTGCAAAGGCTACCCCGGCGATCAAGCTCAATACGCTTGAGCTTAGAAACATCACGACCGTCCACCAAAGGCCCGTCGCCAGTAATTCGGAATAGGGAGTAACGATACTAAGATCCAGGTTTTGCATCTGAATGCTCTCACCTTGCCGCGAAGCGATTATCGAGGTAGTCAACAATAAATCTAACCGAATAGACCATCACGATATAAAGCAATGCAGACACCATGAAAATCTCAAAAGGCTTGTACGTTGAACTGATAAAACGTTGCGCTGTATAGGACAGTTCAACAACGGAGATCGTCGACACCAACGCAGACCCTTTTATAAGCGCGACAGCATTTACGCCCAACGGCCTTATCATCAGCTTTGCCGCTTGTGGCAGCTTGATAAGCCATAAAGTTTGCCCGCGCCCAAAACCAATTGAACGTGCGGCTTCTTCCTGACCAGGATCAACGTTGATGATTGCGCCACGGATCGATTCCGCCATGTAGGCCGCGATGTTCAGGCCCAAGCCGATCACGCCGGCGGCAAACGGCTCCAATTCAAGTCCGACCTGCGGACCACCAAAGTAAATAATGAATAGCTGAACCAGACAGGGAGTGCCGCGAAAAACACTGATGTAGATTCTTGCGAGGCTGCGAAATATAAGAAAAGTGGACAAGCGCGCAGCAACCAACACGATAGCGACCAGGAAACCCAGCAGGAGTGCAAGTACCGAGATTTGCACCGTAATCCAGGACGCTTCCAGGAAAAACGGGAATGTACGCTGTATGAGTGTCAGATCCATGGAAACGCTCGGAAGAGGCCGATTGACTGGCCCGACGAAAAGTCGGGCCACGCTAAAGATGAATTAGCGGATATCGTTGCCAATCCACTTCATGGAGATCTTTTCGTAGGTGCCGTCGGCGAGCATTTCTTCAAGCGCCTTCTGCATCGTCGCCTTGAGCTCGGGATTATTTTTGCGCAGGGCAATACCCATGCCTTCAATGCCACCATCGCTCTCGGGCGGCGTAATGATGCGGACCTTCTGCCCGGTCTCCTTGACTGCGACCAACACCGGAACACTGTCCATCACCAGCGCGTCGATACGACCGGCATCCAGGTCAACGAGCATTTCCTGAAGCCCCTTATACGACCTCACCTTCAAGTTGCCGCGAGCCCTGGCCCATTTATCGTGGGCATCTCCGAGCGTAACGCCAACAGTGACATCTTTAAGATCATCAAAGCTTTTGATCGAAGAGTTGTCCTTCACCACGATCGTACGACCAGCATGGTAATAGGGCCCAACGAAATCCACGGCCCTCTGGCGTTCCGGGGTAATGGTCATGGACGCGATAATGGCGTCGTATTTTTTCGCAAGAAGACCCGCAATGATTCCGTCGAACGGGGTCGTGATGATCGTCACTTTTACCCCCATCCGCTCTGCCAGTGCCTCGCTGATGGAGGCGTCGAATCCGACAACCTTGTTGTTCTCGTTAACAAAGCTGAAAGGAACGTATTGGCCGCTCATCGCGATACGAATCTCTTGGGCATCCTTAATCGACTTCAAATCATCAGCGTGAACAGCGGAGGTGAAAACCAGTGCCCCAGCCAACACGGTGGAAGTGACAATCAAGTCCTTGAGCTTTTTAATTAGCATTGGATTGCACCTCGGAAGAATTATTATTTATTTTTTTAGGGCTCTTCACCCAGCCTTCAGGAAAAGCTTTGCACAGGCAATTCTGGAAAGCACCCAGCAAGGTGCCAGCTTGCCTGACACATTGCCGGAGTTGACCGACACTATGCCGGGAAGACAGCGTGCGACGAGACTGAGCAAGTGACCCTGGTCGCACGCTATCGACCTAAACGACTTACTGGAGTGCGGTCTTGAAGCTTTCGTCCAGGACTTCAAGCAGAAAGTCTGCATTCTTCTGACTGAAAATCATCGACGGACGCATTTTCAGGACATTGTCATAGGGGCCTTCAGTACCGATCAAAACACCTCGTTCCCTGGCACCGTCGGCTACTTTTTTGGCCAGCGCAGTGGCTGGAGTTTTCGTATTGCGATCGGTGACAAGTTCTATCCCCAGAAAAAGACCCAGCCCGCGCACATCGCCAATTGCATCGTATCGCTGCTGCAATTTTCGGAAGCCGTCGAGCAGATAGTTGCCCATGGTTAGTGCGTTGAGTTTCAAGTTATCGCGCTCAATTACATCGAGCACAGAAAGCCCTACCGCACAGGAAACCGGACTGCCGGCAAAAGTATTGAAATACTCCATGCCATTATTGAAGCTGTCGGCAATCTCACGCGTGGTCACGACTGCGGACATGGGATGTCCGTTACCAATGGGTTTGCCCATGGAAACTGCATCGGGAACGACGCCTTGGGTTTCAAATGCCCACCAGTGGCTACCGACTCGACCAAAGCCGACCTGGACTTCGTCAGCCAGGCAAAGACCGCCCTCTGCCCGAACCATTGCATAAACTTCTTTCAAGTAGTTTTGCGGGAAGAACAGTTGCCCGGCGACACTTGGAATGGACTCCGCCAAAAAGAAAGCTGGGGATCTGCCTTGCTTGCGCATGATCTCGATCTGATCCGCCACACTTTCAGCGAATCGCTTGCCAAGTTCCTCGAACGGCCAGTCTTGCGCAGCTCGGTAAGCATCCGGGACAGCCGCCTCGAACACATGGCCTGCACGCCCTTTACCGGCCTTGCGCTTATATTTGTAAGGGCTGAGGTCGATCAGCTCCTGTGTCGTGCCATGGTACGCCCAATCCAGCACAATGGCGTCGTTACGCCCCGTGTGATTGCGCGCCATACGAAGCATCAGGCTGTTTGCTTCACTGCCTGAACAGCCGAAGGAAGCGACCGCCAAACCTTCAGGTAACGTAGCGGTGAGCCGCTCTGCGTACTCCACGATATTATCGTGCAGGTATCGCGTGTTGGTGTTCAGGCGCGCAGCCTGCCGTGAAAGCGCTTGCACCACATCTGGATGAGAGTGGCCGAGATGGCACACGTTATTGAAGCAATCCAGATACGCTCTTCCAAAGTTGTCGATCAACCAAACCCCGTCACCGCGAACGAACTTGATCGGATCTGAATAGGAAATCGACAAGTTTGGAAGCAACAGTTCCTTACGTTTGGCAACGATCTCTGCCTTGGTGCGGCCGTCCTGGCTGTAGGTTTCCGGAGGAATCCCCGCGAGAGTCGATGCATCGGGAAAAAGGTCGGCCCATACATCTAGATAAGCCCGCTCACCTACGCCAATGAACTCGCTGGCTTTCAATCCGGTGTCGGTGGACATCTGAAAATGCACATGGGGAATCCACCCACCGTTTTCCGCATCTGCGCCCATGTATCCGACAAGCGCGCCAGGCTCAAGGTGGTCGCCGGGTTTGAGACGCGCCAGCGCTTCATGAGCCATGTGCCCCCAAAGTGTCAGGAAGGGTGGGCAACCTTCTGGTGAGTGCTTGAGCATGATCAAGCCACCATAGCCAAGCGGCTCGCGCTCGACCTCGACGCTCTGCACCACACCCGCAACAGGTGTATAGAGAGGCGTGCCGGCGGGCATAATCAAATCGACACCGACGTGAATGATCCGACGCTGCCCTTCAATGAAACGCGATTCGAATGCCGCGTCGGTGTAGATGGTTCTTTCCTCGCCCCATGGTCCAATGCCAAGCGGCACCTTGTGCGCGGTGGAAAACTCATTCCACCACCGGGTTGCCTGCGCTGGACGCTGCTCGGCTGAGGCAATCGTCATCACGTGCGAAGCATCGCCGAATGGAGCAATCGCCTTGTTCATGGTGGCAGCCGATGGACGCACGATATCCGCGAAAGACTTGCTGTTTTCCGCCACCCAGCGGCGAACCGCGCCAGCGCCTTCGATCGCGTCAAAACCACAGGCTTTGCGCAAGATTGCCGTCGCCAGTCGAGGGTTCATGCGATCCATCCTCTCCAGGAGGCGCCAGGCCGGCGCTTCGCTGATGGCAAGGTAGGGATTGTCTTGCGCCTGGCCGTATCGCGATGCCGACAACGTGACGCTCGTGACCAGGCGCATCGCTATGAGATTGAAGAGGACGTCGACCTCCTCCGGATGCAGAGGGTATTTCTCATGGAAACCGGCCGTGAGGGCGGCGGCCGCGCCGATTGGATCTTCCATGTCGAGAATGGAATAAGCACAGGTGATGGCAACTTCGGCAATCAGGATCGTATGGACCGCATCCCCGAAATCGATGATGCCTGAGACTTTCTGATGGTTCCCGGAGTCGACGAGGATGTTCCAGTCATTGCCATCATTGTGAATAACTTGAGTGCGCAAACGCGCGAGCTTGGGCTGAACCGTTTTTTCGAACGTATCAATGAACCGTTGCAGAATTGCTCTTTTGCCAGCGTCTTTCACGAAATGCAGGCGTGAGCGCGAACGTGCGGCGTGACGCAAATCCCAGTCGAGATCACGTACCGCGCCCGCGTGCATGAAACCCTGAAGTGCACGATCCACATCACCGAAAGACTGACCGAGGCTACGCATCAATTCGAACGTACGCTCGACCTCGGCAAGCGGCGTTCCGTGCAACCAGCTGACCAGGCGAACCGCATGGGTTTCGCCAGAAGCTGCCACCGCCGAGGCGAGAAAATCACCCTCGCGGCTTTTCTTGAGAAAGGGCACGGCAAGCTCGGGGCTGTTACTGGCAAGGTGACTGAGAATGGCCGTCTGAAACTCGCTTTCAATTCGCGGTTCCGTCGAGTTGACAACTTTCAGGATCCACCCCGCATCGGTTCCTGTCTTCAACCGATAGTTGCGGTCTCGTTCGCCGTCCAGTGGCGTGGCCGTACCGATAACGTTGAAAAGCTGTTCACCGAGCTTTTCGGCATCCCCCGTCGAGAACTGGGGGGCGGGATGAGAAAGATTAGTCATGGTAATTGTTTTCCAAGCCATTTTTTTCAGATAGCTTGGCACGCGAAGCCTTGGACGGCAGTAGGTATGCGGTCGACTTTGGCCTGCATATTGTCGGAATCGACCGGCACAAATCCGGTAGCAAATATAGGGAGTTCTGATGCGCGACCTGGACACGAAAGATCGCGAAATACTCGAAATCCTGTCCAGAGAGGCTCGCATTGCCCTGAAGGCCCTGGCCGCGAGAATCGGACTTTCAAGAAGCGCCACCAGCGAGCGCGTCATCAACCTTGAGCGCAATGGTGTGATCCGAGGCTACCGGGCTGATATCGGCGAAATCGATGCCAATGTGATTCGCGCGATCCTTCTCGTTAGCCTCAAGCGCACGCCCGCAATCAGCCTGCTGGACCTGCTCGCCCAAAACTCGCAGGTACGGCGCGTCTCTTCGGTCAGTGGCCAGCTTGATCTGGTCATCGAGATCGAATCGCGAACCATCGATGATCTGAATCGGGTCAGAGATGCAGTAGCCAGCCACGAAACCGTTGAAGACATCACCACTGCTGTCGTGCTTCGACGCGATATTGATCGGCAGACTTCCTGATTCGTACTGGTTCGAAGTCGTGAAAGAAACTGCATCCTGATACTGTCCGAAAAACAAAGCCCTCGTAGCAGTACGAGGGCTTAGTTGTTTCTGTTGCCAAGAAAAGCCAGGTCTCAATGACCCGCGCTCTGCCCACCATCAACGTGGAGGATTTCGCCAGTGACAAACTTGGCGCCGTCCAGGTACACGACCGCGTTGGCGATGTCATCGATCTCGCCCATGTGCCCGACCGGGTGCAGTGCGCCCAGGGCGGCGTGGGTTTCTTCGCCGTGCATCGGGGTCTTGATGATGCCGGGCGATACTGCGTTCACCCGAATGCCGCGCTTGGCGTATTCGATGGCCAGGGAACGGGTTGCCGCGTTCAGGCCACCTTTGGTCAGTGAGGCCAGCACCGACGGCACGCCGTCGATGGCGTGGTCGACCAGGCTGGTGGTGATGTTGACCACGTGGCCGCTGCCCTGTTTTTCCATCTCGGCGATGGCCAGTTGGGTGATGTAGAAGAAGCCGTTGACGTTCACCGACAACACATTGGCATAGTCTTCAGCGGTGTACGCGGTGAACGGCTTGGCGATGAAGATCCCGGCGTTGTTGATCAGGGTATCGACTCGGCCGAAACGGGCGATGGCTTCACGAATCACGCGCTGTGCAGTCTCTGGCTCGCCGATGTCGCCGGCCACGGTGAGGATGTCCGGATCGGTGGATGGCTTGATCGAGCGGGAGGTTGCGACGATCTGGTAACCGAGCTCGCGGAAGGCCTTGACCATGCCGTCGCCGAGACCTTGGGATGCGCCAGTGATGACAACGACTTTTTTCGAATTGCTCATGATGAACCTCACAGATAAATGATGATTTTGAAAAAACTTTGCGATCAGGCTTCGGCCGAGGCTTGTGCCATCTGTCTCAACATCTGTTCGTAGTACTCGACCGACTGGGAGCCGGACATCAGGTGACGACCGTTGAGTACCAGGGCCGGGACCGAATTGATGCCGTGCTGTCGGTAAAACTCTTCCAGTTCACGCACCTCTTCGGCAAAGGCACCCGACGCCAGCACCTTGCGTGCACGGGCCTCGTCCAACCCGGCTTCACCCGCCAGCCGCACGAGCGTCTGCTGATCACTCGGGTTCTGGCCTTCGCTGAAGTAAGCGCGAAGCAGGATCTTCTTCAACGCCACCTGGCGCCCTTCTTCCAGCGCCCAGAGCAACAAACGGTGAGCGTCGAAGGTGTTGTAGAAGTGCGTGCGCTTTTCCAGATCGAACTTGAAGCCGATGGCCTCGCCGCGAGCGATCTGCATCGCCTTGCCAGAGGCGACGTCCTCGGCGGTGCGTCCGTATTTGCGCATCAAGTGCTCGACGGCTTTTTCGCCTTCGGCCGGCATGTCCGGGTTCAGCTCGAAAGGCTTGTAGGTCAGCTCGACCGCCACCTCACCCGCCACGTTCTCGATCGCCTGCTCCAGCGCCGTCGCCCCCAGTGCGCACCATGGGCACACCACATCGGAGACGAAATCGATGGTCACCGGCGCCGTCATGACTTCCCCTCTTCCGCCAGTTGCTTGCGGTACTGGGTGGTGGTGATGCCGGCGTAACCCCAGTTATCGGTGTCGACTTCCTCGATCACGATGTGGGTCAGCTCAGGGCTTTTATTGAGGACGCGTTCCAGTGTTTCAGTGATCTCGGCAATCACTTGAGCTTTCTGCTCAGTGGTAACGCCATCGCGGGTGATGCGTACGCTTACAAAAGGCATGAGGGAAACTCCAGTGACCTTCCCGTCGGAATGATGGGAGAGGCGTTGGAGCTCAATGTAGGGAGTTCGCGGGAGGGGATAAAGGTGGGGACGGGAACATCATTAGTTACGTGAGGTAATCAATCAAATGAATCCAGGGAGCTGCTGAACATGTCGCCGCGCACGACACGTTCCCGAGACGTGTTCTCGAAATCGCGTTATGACGACACGAGCCACCAAGCACCCACAAAAAAACCCCGAACCAGTCGGGGCTTCTTCTTTCTCAGCCTTGAATCAGGCTTCGATACCGCAAGCCGTCATCAGAAAACGTTGATCGGGTAATCCACGAACACGCGCACTTCGTTACCGCTGACGTTGTACTCGCTCGACTTCTGCGACACGCGCAGGACCGAGCTGCGCAGCTTGATGCTCAGGTCTTTGGCCGGGCCGCTTTGTACGACGTATTTGAACTGGTTGAAGATCTCGCGCTCGGTGCCGCCTTCGCTGGTGGAGGTGGTGATGTTGTCACCGCGTACGTAGGCGAAGTTGTAGCTCAGGCCCGGGACGCCGAAGGTGCTGAAATCCAGGCCGTAGCCCAGTTGCCAGCTGCGTTCGTCTTCGGCGTTGAAGTCGGACCAGTAGGAGTTGGCCAGGTAGATGGTGTTGCCACCGTCACCGACGCGGTTTTGATCTTTCTGGTAGCCGCCATAGGCGTAGCCCAGGTTGCTGTCGCCAGTGCTGCGTTGGTGCGCGAGGGTGAACGAGTGCGCGCCGGTGGCGAAGGTGGCTGCCAGGCTCCAGATCTTGTTGTCGTCGCCGGTAATGCCGTTATCACGGACGTAGGAGTCGTCCAGTTTGGTACGGTAGCCGTTGAAGTCCAGGGTCAGGGACTGATCCTTGTCGAACGGGAACACGTAGTTGGCGTTGACGTATTGCTTCTTCAACACGTCTTCAACGTCCGACGCGTATAGCGCGGCCTTGAACTGTTCGGTGAACTGGTAGCTACCGCCCAACACGTTGATCGACTTCAGGCCACCGCTGTCCCGGCCTTCGGCGCTTTTACGCGATTCGGCGGTGAAACGACCGGCGTTCAGTTCCAGACCCTTGATTTCCTTGGAGGTGATCAGGGTACCGGTGTAGCTTTCCGGCAGCAGACGACCGTTGTCGTAGCTCAATACCGGCAGGGCCGGCATTTGGTCGCCGTAGGTCAGCGTTGTGCTGGACAAGCGGAATTTTACGGCCGCGCCACCTTTGGCCAGGTCGTCAGCCGGTTCGCCGCTGGCTCCCTTTTTGAAAAAATCGATGCCTTGGGCGCCGCTGCGGTCTTCGTTGCGCTCCAGGTTGAGCGCGTACAGCCCAAAGGCATCCACACCCACACCGATGGTGCCCTGGGTAAAGCCGGACGAGAATGTACCGATGGCCGCTTGGCCCCACTCGGATTTATCCGGGTTGCCGTCTTTGTAGTCACGGTTCATGTAGGCATTGCGCAGCAGCACTTTGAGGCTGCTGTCTTCAACGAAACCTTTGGATTCGGCCTGGTCGTTAGCCATGGCCTGTGTAGCGCTCAAAATCCCCAGAGCGATAAGGCTGATTCGCTTATTCAACATGTTGTTTTCCTTATTACGGGTTGAAACGCGCTGTGTCGAACGGCCGAAACGGCGCTATCGCGCTCTTTTTTCATCCCGCAAACAAAAAGGCCCGCCCACGATCACTCGCGGCGGGCCTTTTAATTATTTTTCGGTCATGGCGGTCTGCCACAGGCGTTGGGCCGGATCGTAGCCGCGGCCCTAACGATGTGTCAATTTCATGAATCGTCTATAACCAGGCGAAATTCGTCTAAGAAACGAATTTACCTGGCAGAAAAATTCAATTGGCGTACAGCCAGGTCGTCATCGAATAACGCGAAAAATCCCTTATCCATAAAAAAAGCGCTGTCATCCCGGCAGCGCTTTTCTTTGATCAATCCGTTGTTTTTCTTCTTATCCTTCCATCACATCCCACAACGCATCCAGCTCCGCTTCGCTGAACAAGCCAGCGGGGTAGCGCTCGATCATCGTCCGGCGCGGATCGCTTTCGGCGATCTGACGCGTTCCATTGGACTTGAACCAGTGCGCCAGGATCTGCAGCGATTCGCTGTTTACCGCCAGGGGATGCAAAGCCCGCTCGCTTGCTACATTCACTTCGGCGTTCATTTCCACGCTCTCTCCTGGTTTTTGAGCGGCCTAACTTATCCAAGGTTTATGACAGAACAACTAGGTTCTCCCCTCCCGGCATTACCCCTTCCCAGATACAAGAGCTATGCCAAGGTATGCGCGCTGTCGACCAGCGGATACAAAAAAGCCCGCAGTCCTGAAGGGCTGCGGGCTTTGCACAAAGTTGCAGACGAAAACGTTTGCCTGTCTGATTTCGCCACTACTCAAGCTGTTACAACTGCACTCACTCTTTGTGCGGCGCTGGCTGTTGTTGGGTAAGGCAGTGAATGTTGCCACCTCCCAGTAACAGTTCGCGGCCAGGCACCATGACCACTTCGTGCTGTGGGAACAGTGTCTGCAAAATCTCTTTTGCCGGACCATCCAGCGGGTCATCGAAACTTGGGGCAATGATGCCGCCGTTGACGATCAGGAAATTCACGTAAGAACCGGCCAGACGGACAGTCGGGTTACGCTCCTGGGTTCCGTCAACCGGATCAACCCCCGCGCATTCTTCCTCAGTCGCATACAGCGGCCCCGGAATCGGCATCTTGTGCACCGTGAACGGGCGCCCCTTGGCGTCGGTGCTGTTTTGCAGCACTTTCATGGCCGCCTGACAGCGCGAGTAGTTAGGATCCTGTGGATCGTCGGTCCAGGCCAGCAGGACTTCACCCGGACGCACGTAGCAGCAGAAGTTATCCACATGGCCGTCGGTTTCATCGTTGAACAAGCCGTCCGGCAACCAGATGATCTTATCCACAGCCAGATGCGCGCTGAGCACCGCTTCGATTTCCGCGCGGTTCATGTGCGGGTTGCGATTGCGGTTGAGCAGGCATTCTTCGGTGGTGATCAGCGTGCCTTCGCCATCGACATGGATCGAACCGCCTTCGAGCACGAAGCCTTGGGTACGATAGCGCGGGCTGCGCTCGATCTCGAGGATCTTGCCGCCCACCTGCGAGTCGCGGTTCCACGGCGAATACAAGCCACCGTCAAACCCGCCCCACGCGTTGAAGTCCCAGTTCACGCCCCGGACTTCTCCATTGTTGTTGATGACGAATGTCGGGCCGGTGTCCCGGACCCAGGCGTCGTCGCTGGACATCTCGACCACGCGGATATTCGGTACGTCCAGGCGGGCACGGGCGTTTTCGTATTGGCCGGCGGACACCGCCACGGTGACCGGCTCAAAACGGGCAATGGCCTTGGCCACCGCTACGTGCGCGGCTTGCGCAGGCTTGCCACCCAGGCGCCAGTTGTCGGGGCGTTCGGGCCAGATCATCCAGGTCTGGGTTTGGGGTGCCCACTCGGCTGGCATGTAGAAGCCGTCTGCGCGAGGGGTGCTGCTCAAAGTGGTCATGTCGATCAGGACTCCAGGGAACCGTCGAGGGTTTTCAGCGCGCTGTACAGGTTCGGACGACGGTCACGGAACGAGCCCCACGCGCTACGGATATGTTCCAGTTGGTCGAGGTCGAAGGTGTGAACCAGGATGCCTTCTTCGGTTTCGTTGAGCTCCTGCACCTTCTCGCCGAACTGGTTGGCGATGAACGACGAACCATAGAACGTAATGTCGTAGCCGTCTTGTTCCTCGTTGCCGATGCGGTTACTGGCGATCAGCGGCATCAGGTTAGCGCCGGCGTGGCCCTGTTGCACGCGTTGCCAGTGATCGCGGGACGAAATGGTCTTGTCGTGCGGCTCGCTGCCGATGGCGGTCGGGTAGAACAGGATCTCCGCGCCTTGCAGCGCCATGCTGCGCGCGGCCTCAGGAAACCATTGGTCCCAGCAGATGCCCACGCCGATTTTCGCGTAACGGGTGTTCCACACCTTGAAGCCGGTATCGCCCGGGTTGAAGTAGTACTTCTCGTGGTAGCCAGGGCCATCCGGAATGTGGCTTTTACGATAAATCCCGAGGTTGCTGCCGTCGGCATCGATGATCGCGATGCTGTTGAAACGCGCGCGGCCCGCCAGTTCGTAAAAGCTGATCGGCAGCACGACTTGCAGTTCCCTGGCGACTTTCTGGAAGTGCTTGATGGCAACGTTGTCTTCCACCGTCGTCGCCAATTGCAGGTAATCCGGATTCGGTTTCTGGCAGAAGTACGGCGCTTCGAACAGTTCCTGGATCAGGATGATCTGCGCACCCTTGGCGGCGGCTTCGCGGACCAGCCTTTCTGCAACCTCGATATTGCCTTCAAGGTCCCAGGAACAGGCCATCTGGGTGGCGGCGACGGTAACGTTACGGCTCATGAATCATCTCCGGGCAAGTGCGTGACGGTCGGGCATGGTTCATCCACGCCCTGGCATTGGCGACTTTATAGCCGATAAATATCGGCTTTAGAAGCGACAGATATGCCACACGTCTAAAATTAATCACTTAAACCCGATAACAATCGAATTAACATCGCAATTCACATGTGGGAGCGGGCTTGCTCGCGAAGGCGGCGTGTCAGCCGGGATGAATACTGAATGACACACTGGATTCGCGAGCAAGCCCGCTCCCACAGGGGTATGTGTTTACAGTCCCTCCGCGAGCACCTTCGAAAGCATGTCCACGAAGAAATCCACGCTCTGGCGCGAAGTGACCATCGGCGGCTTGATCTTCAGTACGTTGAGGAAATCGCCAGTCGGTTGCATGAAAATCCCCAGCTCGCGCAAGCGATCGCACAGCGCGGTGGTTTCCTCGGTGGCCGGCTCCAGGGTTTCACGGTTGCGGATCAACTCCACCCCCAGATAAAACCCGGAACCATGCACCGCGCCAACCAATGGATGAATATCGATCAGCGCTTCAAGGCGTTCCTTGAAGTACCCGCCGACCACCTGGGCGTTTTCCCAGAGTTTTTCCTCTTCCATCACATCCAGCACCGCCATGCCGACCTGGCAACTGACCGGACTGCCGCCGGCGGACGAGAAGAAATACCCCTCGGCCTCCAGCGCTTCGGCGATTTCCCGGCGGGTGATCACCGCGCCCAATGGTTGGCCGTTGCCCATGCCTTTGGCCATGGTGATGATGTCCGGTACCACGCCCTGCTCTTCGAAACCCCAGAAGAAATGGCCCATGCGCCCGTAACCCACCTGCACTTCGTCGGCGATGCACACGCCGCCCTGGGCGCGGACCATGGCATAGACCTGTTTCAAATAGCCGGGTGGCAGCGAGATACCACCGGCATTGCCGTACACCGGCTCGCAGATAAACCCGGCTAACTGGCGTTTTTGCTCGGCGATTTTTGCCAGGTTGTGTTCGACGCTGCGCACGTAGTCCGGCGCGCTGTCCGGGCCACGGAATTCGCCGCGATAGGTATTCGGTGCGGTCACCGGGTGCACCCAGTCCGGGCGGCTGCTCAGGGCCTTGGGGTTATCGGCGATCGACGTCGATACCGCATCCGCGCCGACCGTCCAGCCGTGATAGGCCTCCAGCACGCTGAGCATGTCGCGCCCGCCGCTGTAGGCCCATGCCAGGCGAATGGCCAGGTCGTTGGCCTCGCTGCCGCTGTTGACCAGGAACACGCGATCCATGCCCTCTGGTGACAATTTCAGCAAGCGCTCTGAGAACTCGGCCACCGCCGCGTAGTTGAACCGCGAGTTGGTGTTGAGCAACGACCACTGACGGCTGGCCACCGCCGCCATGCGCGGATGGCCGTGGCCGAGTACCGCAACGTTGTTGAGCATGTCGAGGTAAGAGCGACCCTGCATGTCGATCAGGTGGTTGCGCCAGCCACGCTCGATGCGCGGCGGGTCGACGTAATAGTGTTTTTGCGTGCGGGCGAAGCTGGCGTCCCGCCGGGCCAGCAAAGTCTGTGAGTCAAGTTCCGCTTCTGCATCGCACGCCAGGCCCAGCAGCGCCGCAGGTGACGGGCATAACGCTTGCCAGGCGGCGGCGCGCGAAGGGCTGCAGAACAGCGGCGCGCTGAACGAAGCACCTCGGCACAGTTGCGCGATCAACGGCCCGCTGACCGAACCCAGCACCTGGCCTTTTACCAACGCCGCGCCACTATGCAGCGAGGGCGTGACACCCCACAACCGCACGCTCAGTTGCGGGCCGTCCAGTTGCAGCACCCCAGGCATCGGCTGGTGCACCACCCCGGCAAACGGCGCTTCCACTGCCGTGCCATGGGGCACACGCAACTCGACGTGCAGGGGACAGGTTTGCGGCTCACCGGCAGTGTCCGGGCGCGTGCGCGACAGTCGATATTGCCCATAACGGCTGGCCGCCAGGCCGTGGACGGCGGCGGCTTCGTCCAACAGGCGCTGATCGATGCCTTCCTGCTCCCAGTTACCGGCTTCGAAATGCGGGCTGAGCACGCCCAGGTCGATCAACGCGAACTCACGCCCCACCAGGCTCGGCAGCAGCGGTGCGAAGCCTTCGCCGCCAATGTCCGGCAGGCTGTGCCCGACGGCCGACAGAATGGCCGCTTCCATCAGCGCCAAGGGCACCGATGTGGCCACACGGAAGATCTCCCACTCGTGCACCAGGTTGTCACGGCTATAGGCGTTGCCCGGATCGATGCTGACCTGCTGTTCGCCACTGAGCACCAATACCGCCGCGCGGGCGACGATCAGCGGCCACAGCGCCAGCAGTTCTTCGTGTTGCAACGGATTGACTGCGTGATACGCCTGCACCGCTGGCAGAATGCAGAAGGGATCGCCTTCGCCGTGATGCAGCAACGCGGCACAGGTTACCGACAGATCGGTAATGCGCCAGGTGCGGATCAAGTCGCCGAAATCGATCACACCCTGCAATTGCCAGCGGCGTTGTGCGTCCCGCTGCCACACCACGTTGTCGTCGGTGATGTCCATGTGAATGGCTTGTACGGGCAATTTGTCTTGCAATGGCAACAAATGGCGCTCGGCCTGTTCGGACGCTTCAACGATCAGGCGGCGCTGGGTTTCATCTTTGATGACCGGCAACAGATGCGCAATCAACGCATGGGCGTGGCGCGCGTCCCACTGCAGGGTTCGCACCAACCCGGGATGGTCAAAATCCGTCAATGCCAGGTCCATTTCACCGCACAGGCGCCCGAAACCGGCCACCACGGTGGGATTGAAATATTCCAGGTGCGTCAGGGACTGGCCCTCGATGTAATCCAGCAGACGCACATGCACCGATTGGCCTGCGACCTCCAGGGACAACAGGTCGGCACCGTTTTTTGCCGCGATCACCCGCGGAACGTGGACGTCAGGATGCCCGGCCAGGTGCTTGAGCCCTGCATGCTGGGCTTGCAGTTCGAGCGCCGAATAATCGCCCCGGCAAATTTTCAGGACAAACCGCCCCTGATCGCTGTCGACACGAAAATTCAGGTCCTGCTGGCTGCCGAGGGGCTGTAATCTTGCGCTAAGCCCGTAATGCGTCTGCAACAGTTCAAGCGCTTGCTCGCAAGATACTTGCGGACTGGGCAAACTGGCGCGATGAATCAACGTGGCGAGCGGCATACAACGACCCCTGTAATTTTATTAGGCGCCTATATCGCCACTGCTCGGGGCGATACGCAACCCCCTCCTCCCAGTTGCCAAGCGGCTTGACCGCTCTAGATGAAGAGAAATTAATGTCCTGTACGCTCGCCCTTACCGACACTGTAAGCAAGAATGACAATCACCAACGCCCTCCTCTGGAGAAAGCCATGAATGTTGTAACTACCGACCTGCCCGGTGTTTTGCTCATCGAGCCCAAGGTTTTCGGTGACGAACGCGGCTTTTTCTACGAAAGTTTCAACGCGAAGGCTTTCAAGGAAGCCACCGATCTGGACCCGCATTTCGTTCAGGACAACCATTCGCGCTCACAAAAGGGGGTGCTGCGCGGGTTGCACTACCAACTGGAAAATACCCAGGACAAACTGGTTCGGGTCTGCGCAGGGGAAATTCTTGATGTCGCTGTCGACGTGCGGCGCAGCTCGCCGCATTTCGGCCAATGGGTGGCTGTGCGCCTTTCTGCGCAGAATAATCGCCAGCTCTGGGTGCCCAAGGGTTTCGCCCACGGCTTCGTGGTGCTGAGTGATTTCGCCGAGGTTCTTTACAAAACCACCAACTACTACACCCCGTCGGCCGAACGCAGCATCCGTTGGGACGACCCGGACCTGGCCATCGACTGGCAGCTGGACATGGCGCCGCAACTGTCGGCCAAGGATCAGGCCGGGGTGTTTATCAAGGACGCTGACGTCTTCGCCTGAAACCGGGCCCGGGATTCACCCCGGGCAGCCCCCGGCCCAAGGTGCGCAGACTGCACCACAAAGCCTAGGCATAATGCACCTGTTCCCACAGGCGCTCGATGCTCATGACTCCAACCCTTCCCCGCAGACCCCGCTGGCGCAGCCTGGCCCTGCTCGCGCTGTGCCTGGCACCCTTGCTGTGGCCGCTGGAGCATCTGGCCGAGCGTTATTACCGCAGCGAACTGGCGGGGCAGAATCGTCAGACCCTCGATCTCTATGTCGCCAACCTGCTGGGCACCCTGCACCGCTACGAAGTATTGCCGCAGATCCTCGGCGACCTGCCAGCCTTGCGCGCCGTGCTTGGCGCGCCGGACGATGGCGTAACCCAAGGCAACGCCAACCGCTTGTTGAAAAACATCAGTACCCAGACTGGCGCTGAAGTCATGTACCTGATGGACACCACGGGCAAGACCCTGGCCGCCTCCAACTGGGACAAGCACGACAGCTTCGTTGGTCGTAACTTTGCCTTCCGGCCGTACTTCAGCGAAGCCATGGCGGGTCGACTCGGGCGGTTTTTCGGGCTGGGCACTACCTCTGCCAAACGTGGCTACTTCTTCGCCGCTGCCGTGCGCGAGGGCGAGAAAATCACCGGTGTGCTGGTGGTCAAGGTCGACCTCGACCACACCGAAAGCCTGTGGGGCAAAACCCCGGAGCAACTGCTGCTGACCGATCACAACGGCGTGGTCATCCTCACCTCTCGACCGGAATGGCGCTTTCGTTCGACCCGGGAATTGAGCGAAGAAGAACGCAAGGCCATCGCCGCGATCCAGCCCTACCCCACCCGTGAGCCCAAACCACTGAAGCTCAACCCCAACGCCTGGTTGACCCAGACCCAGGCGATTGCGGAAACCGGCTGGAACGTCAGCATCCTCGCCCCGCGCACCCTGATCGATCGCCCCGTGCGCACCGTCGTCGCCATCGGTGGCGCGACGCTCCTGGTGTTGATGCTGTTGCTCGGCCTGATGATGCAGCGCCGCCGTCATTACCTGGAACGGATCGCCTTCGAAGCCAAGGCCCGGCGCGAACTGGAAGGCCGGGTGGCCGAGCGTACCAGCGATCTCGAGGGCCTGAACCGACGACTCAAACAGGAAGTGCTGGAACGCGAACAGGCCCAGCAAGAGCTGGTTCGCGCCCAGGACGACCTGGTGCAGGCCGGCAAGCTGTCGGCCCTGGGCACGATGTCGGCGAGCATCAGCCACGAACTCAACCAACCCTTGGCGGCCATCCGCAGCTACGCCGAAAACGCCGAAGTGTTACTCGACCATCAGCGCACCGACGATGCCCGCGGCAACCTCAAGCTGATCAGCGAATTGACCGGCCGCATGGCGTCGATCATTGCCCACCTGCGCGCCTTTGCCCGGCGCGATCGCCACGCCCCGGAAAGCGTTGCCCTGCAGCCGGCGCTGGACGATGCCCTGGCCTTGTTGGCCAAGCGACGGCGCAGCATGGAAGTCGAGCTGATCCGCGACTTGCCCGCCGCCACGTTGTGGGTCGAAGCCGGAGAAACCCGCCTGCGCCAGGTGCTGGGCAACCTGCTGGCCAATGCCCTGGATGCCCTGACCGAAAAAGGCCCGCCACGTAAACTCTGGTTGAGTGCCCAATCCACCGCCGAAGGCGTCAACCTGTACATTCGCGACAACGGCCCCGGGTTCTGCCTGGAGGCCCTCGGCCGCGCCAGCGAGCCCTTCTACACCACCAAGACCCGCACCCAGGGCCTTGGCTTGGGGCTGGCGATCTGCGAGACCCTGATGCGCGCCTTCGGCGGTGAACTGTCGTTCGCCAACCACAAGGAAGGCGGCGCCCTGATTACCCTGAAACTGCGCGCAGGCGCACCGGGTGTGAGCCTGCAACCGTCCGAGGACCGAAGTGCATGACCATCGACAACCGCATCCAGGTCGTGTTGATCGACGACGATCCCCATCTGCGCCAGGCCTTGAGCCAGACCCTGGACCTGGCCGGCCTGAAGATTCTGCCGCTGGCCGAAGCCAAGGGCCTGGCGGCGCAACTGGAGCGCGACTGGCCGGGCGTGGTCGTCAGCGATATCCGCATGCCAGGCATGGATGGCATCGAACTGCTGACCGAACTCCACGCCCAGGACCCGGAACTGCCGGTGCTGCTGATCACCGGCCACGGCGACGTGCCGCTGGCGGTGCAAGCCATGCGCGCCGGGGCCTATGATTTCCTGGAAAAACCCTTCGCCAGCGACGCCCTGCTCGACAGCGTACGCCGCGCCCTGGCCTTGCGCCGACTGGTGCTGGACAACCGCAGCCTGCGCCTGGCCCTTAGCGATCGCAATGAACTGAGCACTCGCCTGGTCGGGCAATCGCCCTCGATGCTGCGCCTGCGCGAGCAAATCGGCGCCTTGGCGGCGACCCGGGCGGACGTGCTGATCCTCGGTGAGACCGGGGCCGGCAAAGAAGTGGTGGCACGCGCGCTGCACGACCTGTCGAGTCGGCGCAATGGACCGTTCGTGGCGATCAATGCCGGGGCGCTGGCGGAGTCGGTGGTCGAAAGCGAATTGTTCGGCCATGAGCCCGGCGCATTCACGGGCGCGCAGAAACGCCGCATCGGCAAGTTCGAATTTGCCAACGGCGGCACGCTGTTTCTCGATGAGATCGAAAGCATGAGCCTGGACGTCCAGGTGAAACTGCTGCGCTTGCTCCAGGAACGCGTGGTCGAACGCCTGGGCGGTAATCAGTTGATCCCGCTGGACATCCGCATCATCGCCGCCACCAAGGAAGACCTGCGTCAGGCCGCCGATCAGGGCCGGTTCCGCGCCGACTTGTACTATCGCCTGAACGTCGCGCCATTGCGCATTCCGCCACTGCGCGAGCGCGGTGAAGATGCGCTGATGCTGTTCCAGCATTTCGCCGATGAAGCCAGTGCCCGCCACGGCTTGCCACCCCACGAACTGCAGCCCGGACAACGCGCCCTGCTGTTGCGCCACAGCTGGCCCGGCAACGTGCGCGAGCTGCAAAATGCGGCCGAACGCTTCGCCCTGGGCCTGGAACTGGCGCTGGACAACAACGAGGTGCAAGGCTCGGGTGGCACGACGGTAGACATGGTCAGCGGCGGCTTGAGCGAGCAGGTGGAAAACTTCGAAAAAACCCTGATTGCCGCCGAACTGGCGCGCTCGCACAGCTCGGTGCGCAGTGTCGCCGAGGCGCTTGGTATCCCGCGCAAGACCTTGCACGACAAATTGCGCAAGCACGGCCTGAGCTTTGCCGACAGCGGCACCTCCGCCCATGGCGACGACCTCGATTGAGCCGCCGCCCACTCGTCCACTTCAAACAAGAGGCCCCTGAATGAGCCGCGACAGTCGTCAACTGGAATCCGTCCTCCACCACGACATTCCCCTCACCCGGGACATGGGGCTGAAGGTGCTCGACTGGCACGATCAGCAACTGCGCCTGTATTTGCCGCTGGATGCCAACGTCAACCACAAGAGCACCATGTTCGGCGGCAGCCTGTATTGCGGCGCGGTACTGGCCGGTTGGGGCTGGCTGCATCTACGCCTGAAAGAAGAAGGAATAACCGATGGGCACATCGTTATCCAGGAAGGGCAGATCAACTACCCGCTGCCGGTGACCGGCGATGCACACGCCATTTGCCAGGCACCGAGTGCAGTGGTGTGGAAGAAGTTTCTGGCGATGTATCAGCGGTACGGACGGGCGCGGTTGGTCCTGCATACGCGGGTGGTCAATGCGGGTAGCGATGAAGATGCGGTGAAGTTCGCCGGGCAGTATGTGCTGCACCGCTGAAGCGCCGATCCATACGACGCGGTGTGTCTGACATACCGCGTTGCATGGTCCGCCAGCAAGCCGGCTCCTACGGGTTAGCCAACGCCAACAACTGTTCTCGCCACGCCGCCTTGGCCGGCAATGCCAGGAAAAATTCGTTCAGCAGCGATTCTCGCGCCGGGTAACAAAATGGCGCGCCCTGCAAATCCAGCACCTCGCCACCCGCGCCTTCCAGCACGCCTTGGGCCGCCGCCGTGTCCCACTGCGAAGTCGGCGCCAGGCGCGGATAACAATCCGCCGCCCCCTCGGCCAACAGGCAGAACTTCAGAGAGCTGCCGATATTGGCCAGCTCCAGTTCACCCAGGCTGGCGCTCAACCCTGCCAATAAGCGTTCCTGCTCTGGACTGGAGTGGCGACGACTGGCAACCACGGTGAACGATTGGCCGGGGGCCAGGACATCACGCACCTGAATCGACACGGGCGTCCCCCCTTGATCCCCGCGCCACGCGCCGAACCCGGCACCGCCCACGTAGAAACGGCCGTTCGTCGGCATCGACACCACGCCAAATACCACGCGCCCCTGCTCGATCAGCGCGATGTTGACGGTGAACTCTTCGCTGCCGGAAATGAACTCCTTGGTGCCGTCCAGCGGGTCCACCAGCCACCAACGCTGCCATCCGGCGCGCACGCTCTGGGGGATGTTGGCGTCTTCCTCGGACAGCACCGGGATGCTCGGATCAAGCGCCGTCAGCCCGGCCAGGATCAGATGATGAGCGGCCAGGTCGGCGGCCGTCACAGGTGAATCATCGGCCTTGGCGGTGACCGCCGTGCCGGTGCGCCAGAACGGCAGGATCGCTTCGCCGGCCTGCAGTGCGAGCTCGATCACCGGCGCCATCAACGGATGGGGAAAATTCATGGCTGGAACACTCCGCGCTGGGTCAGCAGGTCACGGGCCAGGTACAAGGCGGCCAAGGCCCGGCCTTCGGTGAATTTCGGGTTCTGCGCCAGCGCCGACAACTCGCGCAGATTGACCTTGTCCATGCCCATCGGCTCTGGCTCGTCACCTTCCAGGCGTTCTTCGTACAGGTCAGTGGCCAGCACCACCTGGATTTTCTGGCTCATGTAACCGGGGGACAACGACAGCTCAGTCAGATGCTCTAGCTGTCGCGCGCCAAAACCGGCCTCTTCCTTGAGCTCGCGTTCTGCTGCCGCCAAAACATCCTCGCCCGGCTCGATCAGACCTTTGGGCAGCGACAATTCGTACGCATCGGTGCCGCCGCAATACTCTTCGACCAGGACGGCATGGTCCGCATCGAGCATCGCCACAATCATCACTGCGCCATAGCCCGCGCCCTTGCCGACCAACCGTTCATAGGTGCGCTCCACGCCATTGGAAAAACGCAACTTCAGCTCCTCGACACAGAACAAACGGCTGGTGGCGACAATTTCGCGGGCGAGGACGGTAGGTTTCTGGCGCATGAGCGGCTCCTGGACGATAGCGGGTTACTATACCCGGCCTATCCTGATTGTTGTTTCCGGATACCTTTTTTACCGCTGGAGAAGTTTTTATGTCCCTGCTGCCCTGGCGCGATATCGATACCGTTCTGCTGGACATGGACGGTACGCTGCTGGACCTGCACTTCGACAACCATTTCTGGCTGGAGCACCTGCCCGAGCGCTATGCCCAATGGCACGGAGTGAGCCGGGCCATGGCCGATATGGAGCTGCAGCCCCTGTTTGAACGCAATGCCGGTCAACTGCAGTGGTATTGCCTGGATTTCTGGAGTGCCGAACTGAAACTGCCCGTGCGTGAGCTGAAACTGGAAACCGCCCATCTGATCGCCCTGCGCCCGGATGCGGACACCTTTCTGGCAGCGATCAAGCGTGCAGGCAAGCGCGTAGTGCTGATCACCAATGCGCACCGCGATTCGCTGTCATTGAAGCTGGAAAGAATCGAACTGGCACCCTATTTCGAGCGTTTGATCAGCTCTCATGATTACGGTTTTCCCAAGGAAAACCCGCAGTTCTGGGATGCCTTGCAAGCCGACATCGACTTCGACCCGGCACGCAGCCTGTTCATTGACGACACCTTGCCGATCCTGCGCAGTGCGCGGGATTTTGGTGTCAGGCATTTGCTGGCGGTGAAAGAGCCGGACAGCCGCAAAGGACCCAAGGACACGGCGGAGTTTGCGGCGGTCGGGGATTATCGGGATTTGATCGCAGGGCTATAGACCGCGGCGCCTGCATCGCGAGCAGGCCCGCTCCCACATTGGATCTGCGTCGTGCACACATGCTGTGTTCACCACAAATCAAATGTGGGAGCGAGCCTGCTCGCGATGGCGGTCCTGAATATTACTCAGGAATCCGCAACGACTGCCCCGGATAGATTTTGTTCATATCCTTGAGCATCGGTTTGTTGGCCTCGAAGATTTTGTTGTACAGGTTGGCATCGCCATACACGCGCAGGGAAATGGCGCTCAAGGTGTCGCCCTTCTCGACCACGACAAACTTCGCGGCCACGACCACAGGTCCGGTAACGGTGATCTCGTCTTCAACACCGCTGACACCTGCCACATTACCCAGGGCCAGGAGGATTTTCTCCTTCTCTTCCTGCGTATTCGCTTCGCCGCTGGCGATCACCTTATCGCCCTCGACCTTGACCTGAATCTTGGAAGTGTCGATCCCCGTCAACGCACTCTGCACATGCTTGGTCAACGCCTCGCTGTTGGCTTCGGCCTTGTCCGGCGTCAATGCGTCGAGGATTTTTTCACCGGCTTCTTTTAGAAAACTGAACAGGCTCATCGTTTCGCTCTCCTTGGGTTTCGGGGTCCAGACGCAAAAGCCTAGACCACGGCCGACATTTGCCAATCCAGGCCGACCAATGACCCCGCTTGCGATAGAATCCACACCTTCCCGACCCCAGGAGCGAAGATGGACATCAAGCAGCTGAAATTCCTCATCGCTCTGGACGAAACCCGCCATTTCGGCCAGGCCGCCGCACGCTGCCACATCACCCAGCCGACCCTCTCCATGCGCCTGCGCAGCCTCGAAGAAGAACTCGATCTGCCGCTGGTCAATCGTGGCCAGCGTTTCGAAGGCTTCACCGCACCCGGCGAGAGAGTCCTGGCCTGGGCGCGCACCGTTCTGGCAGCCTACGATGGCCTGTACGCCGAGGCGGCCGCCTGTCGCGGCAATCTGGTCGGCACCTTGCGCCTGGGCGTGGTGCCGCTGTCGAGCTTCGATCCCTTGCCGCTGTTGCAACGCCTGCACGCGGAGCACCCGAACCTGCGCTTCGAACTCTCGGCGCTGAGTTCCGAGCAAATCCTCGAACAACTGGCGAACAATCGCCTGGATCTCGGTGTGTCATACCTAGAACGCCTGGATGCCGAGCGCTTCGACTCCCTGGCCTTCAGTGAAACCCGCATGGGCCTGCTCTACGATCAGCGATTCTTTACCTTCGGCGAAGCCCCCCTGAGCTGGGAGTCGTTGATCGAGTTGCCGCTGGGCATGCTCAGCAGCGGCATGCACTTTCGCCAGTCCATCGACCACAACTTCCACAGCCGCGGCCTCAACCCGCAGCCTTTGTTGCAAACCGATGCCGTCCATCAACTGTTACAAGCTGTGCACGGTGGCTTGTGTTGCGCGGTGATGCCGTTGGACGGAGGCCTGGAAGAACTGACCGATCATTTGCGTCTGCAACCGATCGAAAACGCCCAGACCCTCAGCCGGCTGGGACTGATCATGCGCCGAAGCGCGCCACGCTCGGCCTTGGCGGAAGCCTGTTTTGCGATTTATCAACAATCGCTGAACGGGCTTTGATCGACGGCATCTATCGGCAGATCAGAAATAGCGATTAGACGCGACCAGTTGCCACGCCTAGTCTTAAGACTGATCAAACCCTCGGTGATGCCATGAACGCCAAGCGCCCAGCCTGCGCGGCGCCTGCCCTCGAAACGCCCGCGCCCGCCGCCAGCCAGACATACAGCTACAGCAACCTTGAACACTCGGAATCCGCCAGCACCGCGCTGGCCGAGGAAGTCGCGCTAGCCATTGCCTTCAATGGCATCAGCCAGGCGGTGATGCTGGTCACGCCCACGGACCTGGAAGACTTCATCGTCGGCTTCAGCCTGGGCAGCGGCATCATCCAGGACGCCTCGGACATCTATGACCTGCAACTCAGCGGCTCTGGCTCGGCTCAGTACGCGCAAGTGACCATCGCCAATCGTGCGTTCTGGAACCTCAAGCAACAGCGACGGCAACTGGCCGGTACCAGCGGATGCGGGCTCTGCGGCGTGGAAGCGGTCGAGCAGGCATTGCCCGAGCTCGAGGTGTTGCCCGGCGCGCCCCTGCCCCCGGCCGAATGGCTGGACGGCCTGCGCCAGCGCATCGGCGCGTTCCAGCCACTTGGCCAGCACTGCGGGGCGGTGCACGCGGCCGTGTTCATGAACGACCAGGGCGAACTGTTGCTGGGCCGAGAAGACATCGGCCGGCATAACGCCCTCGACAAATTGATCGGCGGCTTGATCCGGCAACACATTCCAACGGCGGGCGGGCTGGCGATTGTCACCAGTCGCTGCAGCCTCGAATTGATCCAGAAAGTCTTGCGCGCCGGCATCCAGACCCTGGTCAGCCTGTCATCGCCAACGGGCCTCGCCGTGCAATGGGCCCGTCGCCACAACCTCAACCTCATCCATCTGCCACAAAAGAATGCGCCGCGGGTCTACAGCCCAGCGTTGGAGATCCAAGCGTGAGTCAACACCGTCAAGCCGACCAGAAACCTGTTCCTCGCTACAAACCCTACACAGGCCCGGCCGGAGGTTGGGGCGCACTGATCAGCGTCGCACAGGCCTGGTTGACCAGTGACAACGCGCTGAAAAATCTGCGCATGATGCTCAAGACCAACAAGAACGGTGGCTTCGACTGTCCCGGTTGCGCCTGGGGCGATTCCAACGAAGGCGGCATGGTGATGTTCTGCGAGAACGGCGCCAAAGCGGTGAACTGGGAAGCGACCAAACGCCGCGTCGATGCTAAGTTTTTTGCCAGGCACAGCGTCACTTCATTGCTGGAGCAAAGCGACTATTGGCTCGAATATCAAGGCCGTCTGACCGAACCGATGAGCTATGACGCCGAGACCGATCGCTACAAGCCGATCAGTTGGGACGCGGCCTTTGCCCTGATCGCCAAGCATCTGAACGGCTTGTCGAGCCCGAACCAGGCCGAGTTCTACACTTCGGGCCGGGCCAGTAACGAAGCGGCTTTTTTATACCAGCTGTTCGTGCGCGCCTACGGCACCAACAATTTCCCCGACTGTTCGAACATGTGCCACGAGGCCAGCGGCGTGGCGTTGTCACAAAGTGTCGGCGTCGGCAAAGGCACCGTGACGTTCGACGACTTCGAACACGCCGATGCGATTTTCGTCTGGGGCCAGAACCCCGGCACCAACCATCCACGGATGCTCGAACCGTTGCGTGAGGCGGTGACACGCGGCGCGCAAGTGGTGTGCATCAACCCGCTGAAAGAGCGCGGCCTGGAGCGCTTCCAGCACCCGCAACACCCGATCGAAATGCTCACCAACGGCGACAAGCCGACCAACACCGCGTACTTCCGTCCGGCGCTGGGCGGCGACATGGCGATCATGCGTGGCATGGCCAAGTTCCTGCTGCAATGGGAACGCGACGCACAGAAAGCCGGTGCGCCTGCGGTGTTCGATCACGCCTTCCTCAATGAGCACAGCGTCAATGTGCTGGAGTACCTGGCCGCCATCGATGAAACCCCATGGGAGCAGATCGTCGAGCAGTCTGGCCTGCCCCTGGTGGAAATCGAGCGAGCGGCGCGCATGTACGCCAAGGGCAAGAACGTCATCATGTGCTGGGCCATGGGCATCACCCAGCATCGCCATTCGGTAGCGACCATCCAGGAAATCGCCAACCTGATGCTGCTGCGCGGCAACATCGGTCGACCAGGCGCCGGCCTGTGCCCGGTGCGTGGCCACAGCAACGTCCAGGGCGACCGGACCATGGGCATCAACGAACGGCCACCGGTGGCGTTCCTCGATGCCCTGGAACGACGCTTCCAGCTCAAGGTACCGCGTGACAATGGCCACAATGTGGTCGAAGCGATTCATGCCATGGCCGAAGGTCGGGCCAAAGTCTTCATTGGCCTGGGCGGCAACTTCGCTCAAGCCACCCCGGACAGCCCGCGTACCTTCCAGGCCCTGCGCAACTGCGACCTGACCGTGCAGATCAGCACCAAGCTTAACCGCAGCCATCTGACTCACGGCAAAGACGCCCTGATCCTGCCGTGCCTGGGCCGGACCGACATCGATATCCAGACTGAAGGCGCGCAAGCGGTGACTGTCGAAGATTCGTTCAGCATGGTCCACGCCTCCAACGGACAGTTGCAGCCCCTGTCGAACCAGATGCGCTCGGAACCGGCGATCCTGGCCGGCATAGCCGCCGCCACCTTGGGCAACCAGCCTGTGGACTGGAACTGGCTGGTGGCCGACTACGGGCGCATCCGCGACCTGATTGCCGATACCATTCCAGGCTTCAAGGACTTCAACGAAAGGGTCAAGAACCCAGGCGGCTTCTACCTGGGCAACAGCGCCGGCGCACGCAAGTGGAACACTGCATCCGGCCGGGCCAACTTCCGTCCGAACGCACTGCCCAAGGACCTGGTTCACGAACGCACCCGTGCCACCGGTGTGTTGCCGGACCTGATCATGCAATCGATGCGCTCCCACGATCAGTACAACACCACGATCTATGGTCTCAATGACCGCTATCGCGGAGTGAAAGGCCAACGTGATGTGCTGTTCGTCAACGAAGCCGACATCATTCGCCTGGGCTTCAAGCCGGGGCAGAAGGCTGACATCGTGTCGATCTGGGATGATGGCGTTGTACGCCGAGTGAAGGGCTTCACATTGCTGGCGTTCGATATTCCTGCAGGGCAAGCGGCGGCGTACTATCCGGAAGTAAACCCGCTGGTGCCGCTGGAAAGCACAGGGGATGGCAGCCATACGCCAACGTCGAAGTTTGTGGCGATCCGGTTGGAAGCGGCGAGTGAGACCGGGTTGATCATGGCGAAGTCTGCCTGACCAAAAACAAAAGATCGTCCGAACGCGGTCCGAGCCTGCGGCAGCTCCTACAACGCCCACAAAAAAGGCCGTTTTTTCACAAAAACGGCCTATCCGAAGTAACTAAAGACCGGCGAAAAACCATTAAGTTCCGCCCAAAAAACAGTAACTTATAGAAATGTGCTGAAGTCGTGTTACTCGTCGGATTTCGATTGTCACACCACTGACACGGCCTCAGGATCGCGTCGTCATCCCCATGAGGTTCCTCCATGAAGTTCTCCTCGATTCTCTTGTTGTCCCTTGGCCTGGTCAGTGGCATTGCCTCTGCTGGCGGCACCACCGAAGCAGGTGTGGGCGGCGCATTGGGCGGGGTTTTGGGCTCGGTCGTCGGCCAATCGATTGGCGGTAATACAGGTTCCACCATCGGCGCGGCCCTGGGCGGCGCGGGTGGTAGCGCAGTCGGCGCAGACAAACGCAGCCGTGGCGAAGCCGCCATCGGTGGTGCGTTGGGCGCAGCAGGCGGTAACGTGGTCGGCCGCAGCGTGGGCGGCACCACCGGCAGCCTGATCGGCTCCGCAGCAGGCGGCGGTGCCGGTGGCGCACTGGGTAACTACATGGGCAACAAGAGCGATGACGACGACGATGACGATCGTCGTTATCGTGGCCATGATGATCGTCGTTACTACCGTGACGGCCATCCAGGTCGTGGTCATGCCTATGGCCATCGCAAGCATCACAAGAAGTACTACCGCCACCGTCATTGAAACCGGAATGGTTTCGCTGGCAGATAAAAATCGCAGCCCGAGGGCTGCGATTTTTTTTGCCTGCTTTAAACCACCAGACGCTCCATCGCACTGCGTAACCCGGCCGGAATCGCCACTGGCTGATTCGAGGCGCGGTCGACAAACACGTGCACAAAGCGCCCCGCTGCGCAGGCCTCATCTTCCCCTTGCTTGAATACCGCCAACTCGTACTGCACCGAGCTATTGCCCAACTTTCCGACCCGCAGGCCGACCTCGATCCGGTCCGGGAAGGCGGTGGAGGCAAAGTAATCGCAGGCTGAACTCACCACGAAACCCACCACCTCGCCCTCATGGATATCCAGGCCGCCGACTTCGATCAGGTAGGTGTTCACCGCCGTATCGAAGAAGCTGTAGTAGGTGACGTTGTTGACGTGACCATAGGCATCGTTGTCGTGCCAGCGTGTGGTGATGGGTTGGAAGTGTGGGTAGTCGGAGCGCTGGGGCATCGGTGTTGGTTCCTGGGGTTGGATGACCAGTTTAAGGAGAAAACCGCGTTATCGCTCTTCGCGAGCAGGCACCAAATCAATCACCTATCAACAAACCCTCTACCTTGCGTCGCCAATTCACCAATCAACCGTGCCGGGCTCCAGTGATCACCCTGGCGTGTCTCCAGCGCCAACAGCCGCTGATGAATATCCGCCAACCCCTGCTGATCCGCCCAGGCCATCGGCCCGCCTTTATCTGCCGGGAACCCGTATCCGTTGAGGTACACCAGATCGATGTCGTGGGCCGATCCCGCGACCCCTTCCTGAAGAATCTTCGCACCCTCGTTGACCAATGCCAGCAGGCAGCGCTCCAGAATTTCCTCCTGGCTTATCTCGCGGCGATGAAAGCCCAGCCCCTCGCTGACTTCCAGCACCAGCGCGTCGACCTGCGGATCGTGTTCAGCCTGGCGACTGCCCGGCTCATAATGGTAATAGCCATCGCCGCTCTTCTGCCCGAAACGGCCCCGCTCACACAGACGGTTATCCACTTGCACCTCTGGCGCATCCTGCCCAACTCCGGACAGTTGCCGGGCACGCCATTGCAGATCGACGCCAACCACGTCGAACATACGGAATGGCCCCATGGCAAAGCCGAAGCCTTGCAGCGCGGCATCGATCTGGTAAGGGTAAGCACCCTCCAGCAACATTTTGCGGGCCTCCAGCACGTAGGTGTTGAGCATGCGATTGCCAATGAAGCCGTCGCAATTGCCCGAGACCACGCTGACCTTGCCCATGCGCTTGCCCAGCGCCAGTGCAGCATCGATGACTGCCGGTGCAGCCTGGGCACCACGGACGATTTCCAGCAGCTTCATGATGTGCGCCGGGCTGAAGAAGTGCAGGCCCAGGACTTGTTGCGGACGGCCAGTCACCGCGGCGATGGCGTCGATGTCCAGTGCCGACGTGTTACTTGCCAGAATGGCTTCAGGTTTGAGCAGGCCGTCCAGCTCGCGGAAGATGGCCTGCTTGAGTTCCAGGTTTTCGTAGACGGCCTCGATGACCAGATCGACATCGCGGATGGCCGCATAATCAGCGGCAGCCGTGACCCGTGCAATGCGGGTGTCGGCCTCGGCCTGATCGATGCGTTCTTGCCGAACACTATGGGCATAGGTGTCCGCCACGGTGACCAGGGCCTGCTCAAGCATCTGCGGATTGTTATCGACCCATTGCACCGCCACCCCGGCGTTGGCCAGGCACATGACAATGCCGCGGCCCATGGTGCCCGCGCCGATCACGGCTGCGCGCTGAATATTGAACGGTGTCTGGCTCATGTTTTGATCTCTTGTTGGCGATCCAAAGACAGCCCCCACCATAGTCAGCCTCCGCGAGTTTTTGAAATTTATTCCTGTGATGAGCGACATTCAGCAGATGGATGCGCCCACACGGCTTAGAGGTGCGCCTCGGCCCACCCGCGAACCTCGGCATACGGGTAATCCTCCAACACCGCATAGCCGGAAATCGTCCGCACCTTGAGTTTGGTGAACAACGGCACGCTGATCCCGCACAGAAACCGCGTGACCCGCTCGGCGGATGGCTTACTGCCGGTATGCTGTTCATGCCTGTGGATAAAATCACTGCACAAGGCTTCGAAATTCTTATCCACAAGCGCAGGCAGCGCTGGAGGTTCGGGCAACCGTGCCACCTGCCCGTGACAAACCGAGCAATGCCCGCACTGGCGGGGCACATTTTCGTCGCCGAAATACTCGGCCAGGCGATATCCAAGGCAGCGATCGGTGGCGAAAAGATCGAGCATGGCGTGAATCCGCGCAACCTCGGTCTGTTCATGCCGAGTGAACCCCGCGTGAAGCTCCTCACTCAATGCGGCACTGTCGAACCCGGTTTGCAGCAGGCTGTAGACCTCGGTCATCAGCTTGCTCTCAAGCTCGACCCAGCCCTTTTCCTGGAAGTAATCCAGCGCCTTGACCACCCGGCTGCGCTCGGCCTGATGCTGTTCATACAACGCATCGAAATTCACCGTGGCCCAGGTACGCGCGCGGGGGGACGTCTGGATGATCGCCGCGACGAAATCCCTGCGTTCACCCTCGAAGCGCGCCAGCAATTGCTCGGGCTCCTGCAGATACTTGAACCGGTACTCGGCGTAGTAGGCATAACGCGGAGCGATCAGGCCACGAAGCTCCAGTTGCACCAGCAAGGTCTTGAGCGGCAGCTGGCGGATGTTGCTCTGGTCCGCCAATGGCCCCAGCAGAAACTCCCATTGCCCCTCGGACGCCGCGGCCTGCATCTCGTCGAGCACGCAGCGGATACCGTCCAGTTCAGGCGTATCGCCATAGACGAAGTTTTCCAGCACGTTGAGGCTGTCGCGATTGGCCAGCACCAGGCAGTCCGATGGCTGCCCGTCACGCCCGGCGCGGCCGATTTCCTGGCTGTAGTTTTCGATGGATTTGGGCAGGTCGAAATGCACCACGTTACGGATGTCGCTCTTGTCGATGCCCATGCCGAAGGCGATGGTGGCGACGATGCAATTGGACTGCCCGCCCATGAAACGCTTCTGGATGCCTTCACGCTGCTCATGAGGCAAACCGGCGTGATAAGCCTCGGCCTGGATGCCATGGCGCTGCAGATGTTCGGCTATGTGCTCGGCGGTTTTCTGCAGGGTGACGTAGACAATGCTCGGCTGACCGGGTCGCTGACTCATCCATTCAACCAGGCGTCGACGCTTGTCCTGGCCACGAACCGGCTCAACCCACAGATTAAGGTTGGGCCGATAGAAGCCGGTGGTCACCACATCGTCAGGTTCGATGGCGAATTTCGCCTGCATGTCGGCGATCACTTTCGGGGTCGCGGTGGCGGTCAGCAACAACACCTGGGGGATATTGAACTGGCGTTGATAGTCCGGAAGCTTGAGGTAATCCGGGCGAAAGTTATGCCCCCATTCGGAGATGCAGTGCGCCTCGTCCACCACCAGCAGCGAGATCGGCACCTGCTGCAGGAAGTTACGAAATCGTTCGTTCTTAAGACGCTCCACGGAGATCATCAGGATTTTCAGTTCGCCGGACTTGGCGCGAGCCATGACATCACTGGCATCATCGCGGCTCTGCGCCGAATCGATACTGCCCGCCGCAATGCCGTGGCGTTGCAGGAACGCCAACTGGTCCTGCATCAACGCCAGCAAGGGCGAGACCACCAGCGTCAGGTGCGGCAGCAATACGGCCGACAGCTGATAACAAAGGGACTTGCCGGAACCGGTGGGGAAAATTGCCGCCGCCGAGCGCCCCGCCAGTACCGCGCTGACCGCCGCCTCCTGGCCAGGCCGAAACTGTGGATAACCGAAAACCTGCTCCAGGGTGTTGTGCATAAGCTGTCACTCCGTTGACTGCTGCGATGAGCAAAGCCTAGCCGGCGATCGCAGCGAGTCGAGAAAAGGTCAGGGGTAAAAAAGATACGGGATGATACAGCGGATGGCTTTGGGAATGCGGCGCCTGGCAAATCGCCTTCGCGGGCAGCAAAATTCGAAACGACCTACACCCTCTGAGGCGCCTGTAGTCCCTTTCCTCAACAACTGCGCAAAACCTTACAAAACCTGTCGATCTCAGCCGTCTTGTCGCACGACACCACGCCCTTCTATAGTTTCCGGCAAGGCTGAAAACAGTGTCTGGGCCGACCGGGCGCATTTGCCGATTTCCCACAGGACCCACCTCGATGAACCGCCCCGAGCCACTGACCGACCGCTATCGCCCGCTCAAATCCAGCATCAGCGAAACCCCGGTACTGGTGATCGACACCGAGGCCGATCCCCTGGAAATTCTCGACGCCGCCCGCCAACGCATCCGCGCCGCCAGCGACCTGCTGGAAACCCTGTACTGCCTGTGCTTCAAACAGGCCGACGCCAGCGATATCCCCAACATCGTCAATGCCCTGTACCTGCTGACCCAGGACGGCAACGAGCTGCTCGACATCGCCCGGCAACGCCTGCCGAAACTCACCGGCTGAAGGACACCACGATCCCTTGTAGGAGCTGGCTTGCCAGCGATGAACGATAACGCGGTCCACTGTGGATAAGTCCGTCAGCAACGCCCTCGAACCCTTCAGCCGGCGACGTTATCGAAGGGACAGGCGGGATCCACAAAATGCGGGTTGCAGCGAAGGGGCAGGGTAAACGAGGCGGAGCTCGAGTGATTTACTATCATTATCTCGGCATCGCAAATCGCTTTATTGATGATCTACCCTAAAAATGAACAACAAGATCTGACCGCCGACATCTCGATCAATATCGACCTCGGCTGCAACGGCGCCGATGCACAACATCTGATCGAAACCCTGGAAGACCACTTCGCCATCGATTTTGTAGACTACGACAGTTATCGCTATTACCAGCCTGACGGCTACGATGTATTCCTCAAGCGCAAAGCCAAGGGTCGCGGCGACAAGGTGCCACTGACCATTGGCATGCTCTACCGGGCAATCAAAGCCCAACGCTGGGACACGGATGAGCTTGAAGGCCTGTAGCGTCCCCGGCGCATAACGATAAGGACCTTACATGGACGTTCTGATGGGCTTGCTGGCCGCCTTGCTGTGGGGCGGTACGGATTTTCTGGTGGGTATGAATGCCCGCGCGGTGGGTGTCAAACGTGCCGTGTATTTTGGTCAGGCGCTGGGCTTTACCATCATGAGCCTGCTGTTGGTCGTCTTCCCCGTGTTCTTACTTCGCTCGATGGCCGCGCCGCTCGAGACCTGGCTGATCGGCGTCGCCGCTGCCGTGTTGACGGTATCTGGCGCGCTGGCCCTGTCCAAGGCCTTCGCCCTCGGCAAGGCTTCCATCGTCGCGCCGCTGGTGACGTCCTACGGGGTGGTGACAACGCTGCTGTCCTGGGCCGGTGGTGAGCAGATCAGTCTGCTGCAATTGCTATGCATTGCGCTGTGCGTCGTTGGTGTCGTTCTCTCCAGTATTCATTCCGACCCGAAGGTGCCCCACACCACACAGGCGAGCAGCTCGATTGCCTATGCACTATTGGCGGCGCTGTTCTACGGCACCAGTTTCTGGCTGCAAGGTCGCTTCGTCCTGCCGTCCCTCGGGCCGGTCACGATGCTCTGGCTCGCGTACCTGGTGGGCCTGATGGTGCTGGTGGTGATCGTGCTCAGGATCGACGATGGCTTGAAAATCCCGCCGCTGAAAAACTGCCTGACGCTGACCGGCGCCAGCCTGATGAACCTCGGCGGTTTTTCATCATTCGCCTGGGGGGCGGTGGCCGGGTCGGTCTCGGTAGTAACGGTAATCAGTACATTGTCAGGCGGGATCGCGGCGATCCTGGGGTATGTTTTTTTCAAGGAACGGCTGGGGAAGGTACAGGTACTGGGAGTAGTTCTGGTGTTGGTCGGCGCATTCGTTCTACACCTGAAGACCTGAACCGTCGCTCACAAAAAAGCCGCCCCGAAGGGCGGCTTTTTCATGGCTTCAAACCAACACTTACAACTTTGGACCCGCAGCCTTGATCGCGTCGCTCACGTCGAACTTCTTGAAGTTCTCGATGAACAGGCCGGCCAGTGCTTTGGCGGCTTCGTCGTAGGCGGCTTTATCAGCCCAGGTGTTGCGTGGGTTCAGCAGGCCAGTCTCAACGCCCGGCACGGCCACTGGCACGTCGAGGTTGATGGTGTCCAGGTGCTCGGTTTCGGTACCGATCAGTGCGCCGCTCTGAATCGCTGCGATCACCGCACGGGTGGTCGGGATGTTGAAGCGCTTGCCGACGCCGTAGCCACCACCGGTCCAGCCGGTGTTGACCAGGTAGACCTTGGAGCCGAAGCCGCGGATGCGCTTGATCAGCAGCTCTGCGTATTCGCCAGCCGGACGCGGGAAGAACGGTGCGCCGAAGCAGGTGGAGAAGGTCGACTTGATGCCGGTGCCCGAACCCATTTCAGTCGAGCCCACCAGAGCGGTATAGCCGGACAGGAAGTGGTAGGCCGCTTGTTCTTCGTTGAGGATCGACACTGGCGGCAGTACGCCGGTCAGGTCGCAAGTCAGGAAGATGACAGCATTCGGCTCGCCACCCAGGTTCTTCTCGGAACGCTTGGCAACGTGCTCCAGCGGGTAGGCGGCACGGCTGTTCTGGGTCAGGCTGACATCGGCGTAGTCGGCGTGCTTGGCATCATCGATAACGACGTTTTCCAGGACCGCACCGTGCTTGATGGCTTTCCAGATGACCGGCTCGTTCTTCTCGGACAGGTCGATGCACTTGGCATAGCAACCGCCTTCGATGTTGAACACAACGCCTTCGCCCCAGCCGTGTTCGTCGTCACCGATCAGGTAACGGCTTTCGTCAGCGGACAGGGTGGTCTTGCCGGTACCGGACAGACCGAAGAACAGGGTCACGTCGCCTTCTTCGCCGATGTTGGCAGCGCAGTGCATTGGCAGCACGTCGGCGGCCGGCAGCAGGAAGTTCTGCACCGAGAACATGGCTTTCTTCATTTCACCGGCATAACGCATGCCTGCGATCAGCACTTTCTTCTGTGCGAAGTTGATGATCACGCAACCGTCGGAGTTGGTGCCGTCACGCTCTGGAACGCATTCGAAGTTGGCAACGTTGAGCACTTGCCACTCTTCACGACCCGCCGGGTTGTACTGGGCCGGGTTGATGAACAGGCAACGACCGAACAGGTTCTGCCAGGCAGTCTGGGTGGTCATCTTCACGGCCAGGTAGTGCTCGGAAGCCGCACCTACATGTACGTGGGAAACGAAGTGCTCTTGCGCGTTGTTGAACGCCTCGACGCGATTCCACAGGGCATCGAACTTGTCGGCCGGGAACTTGCGGTTGATCGGGCCCCAGGCGATGGCGGCCGAAGTGGACGGTTCTTCAACAATGAAACGATCGACTGGCGAACGGCCGGTACGGTGACCGGTACGAACAACCAGTGCGCCGGTATCGGCAAGCTCGCCTTCACCGCGGTTGAGGGCTTCTTTAACCAGATCATCAACACTCAGATCGGTGTACACGGCGTTATTGGCTTGCGTCATGAGGTTCCCCGTCGGCCAGTGGCCGAGTGCTCCAAACGTTTTGTAGTAGAAAGTCGTGCACTACTACCGCGAAAAAAGTGGGCCGGATTATGCCAGAAAAGCCCAAAAAAAGTAGGGCCCTCCCGTCGTAACGGCGCTATTACGCCACTTTCCAGTGAATTTACCTGCGCTGAACCGTTTTAGTGCCGGGTATCTGACGGCGTCTCGACACCCGCTCCGGCGAACAATTGGGTGACATCGGCGACGTCGAACAGGTACTGCTGGTTGCAGAACTGGCAATCGATCTCGATTTTGCCACCGTGTTCGACCACCAGATTTTGCGCGTCTTCCATACCCAGACTGACCAGCGCATTGGCCGAACGTTCGCGCGAGCAACTGCAACGGAAGCGCAGTTTCTGCACGTCGAACAGACGAACCTGCTCTTCGTGGTAAAGACGATGGAGCACGGTTTCGTTGTCCAGGCCCAGCAGTTCATCGGCCGTCAGGGTGGTGGCCAGCGCAGTGAGGTGCTGCCAGCTGGCGGCGCGTTCTTCTTCATCTTTCAGGCGATCGGCAGGCAGTTGCTGCAGCAACAGGCCACGGGCGCGGCGGCCATCGGCGCAGAGCTTGATGCGAGTACCGATCTGCTGCGACATGACGAAGTAATTGGTGAAGCAGTCGGACAAGGTTTCGCCGTCCAGATCGACGACGCCCTGATAGCGCTGGCCCTGTTTCGGGTCGATGGTCAACGTCAGCGAGCCATCCGGCATCAAGTCGGCCAGGGTGGCGTCGGGGGCGATCCGGTCGGCCTCGTAACGGGCCAGGCCACGGATATCGCGCTCGCTGGAGCACTCGATCATCAGCAGCGGAATCGGGCCTTCGGAACGGGCCTGAAGAATCAGCAGGCCATCGAACTTCAAGGTGCCGACCAGCAACGCCGCAGCCGCCATCAGTTCGCCGAGCAGTTGCGCAACCGGCTCCGGATAGGCGTGTTTGGCCAGGACTTCAGCGTAGCTGAGTTCCAGCGAAACCATCTCGCCACGGGTGTCGCTGTCATCGAAGATGAAGCGTTGGGTGAAGTCGTTATCCGGTAAGTCGGTCATAAGTCTGGTATCTGAATAGGTGACAAAAGTGTTTACAGAACGAGGTTACGCCTTGGCTATAGCGTATGGCTGCCTGGTTGTGGCTTAGAGGCCGGTGGCGGTGCGCGCTTTACGACGAATGGCACATGAGCGGCAAGCCAATTACCTCATATGGCTACGCACGGGCGAAATTACAAGTCCTGGCCTGATTAGTGCGATCGGTGGCCCCCGCTCTATTGCTCGTTGCTGCTGCCGCGAAACTTGAACAGATCGCGCCGCTGCTTCTTGCTCGGCTTGCCATCGGTACTCACACCCAAGGCACCTGCCTTGCGCTCGGCCGCGGCATTTTCGCGCTTGGCGATGCTGGCTTCGGTTTCGGCATACAGGGTCTGTGCTTCCGGAGCACCTCGGCGCACGATCGACAGCGCCTGGACCACCACCGTGCGCTCCTCGAAACCGGTGCGGATCACGAATTCATCGCCAATGCGCGGCTCCTTGCCCGGTTTGCAGCGCTCGCCCCGGCAGTGCACCTTGCCGCTTTCGATCGCCGCCTTGGCCAGGGCGCGGGTTTTATAGAACCGCGCTGCCCACAGCCATTTATCCAGCCGGACTTTGTCATCCTCATCGTTTTTTTGTGCCATGGAATTTCCTCATCCTGAAATATTGATGAACTGTACTACCGTTTCCTCGTACCAAGAATTACGCCGTCTCGGATTACAATGCAGACATTCCAGAACCTCCTCGCGGGGCTGGAAATCCGGGCCGTAGATATCTGTCGCCTTTTAACCATTATTCTGCGTGAATACCGCGAATTCGGCCGCTTGCGGCCTGAGCGGTTTCTACCGGTTGAGCAAATTTGAAGACATTTGACCATTTGACCGTTGTCGGTCTGCGCGAGTGGGTGGCGCTCCCGGATTTGGGAGTCGCGGGCCTTCGGGCAAAAATCGACACCGGCGCCAGCACCTCCAGCCTGCATGCCACCGACATCGAGACGTTCGAGCGTGACGGCGAGCAGTGGGTGCGTTTTACCGCGCACCTGGGCACGGTGGTGCAGTTGCGTCACCGCCGCTGCGAAGCACCGCTGGTAACAAGAAAAACCATTAAAAGCTCCAACGGTCATGCGCAGGTGCGATACGTAATCAGCACCACCCTGGCCCTCGGCGACCGGGTCTGGCGGGTCGAGTTCACGCTCGCCTGCCGCAAGTCCATGCGTTATCGCCTGTTGCTTGGCTCCAAAGCCCTGATTGATGGCCAGTTGGTCGTCAATCCGGGAATCAAATATGTACAAGACAAGCCGGTGTTCCCGGTATCTACCTCCTCCACAGGTGTTGCATGAAGATCGCTGTGCTGTCGCGGAACCCGCGTCTGTATTCCACCCGCCGCCTGGTCGAAGCCGGTACCGAACGCGGCCATGAAATGGTGGTGGTCGATACCCTGCGCGCCTACATGAACATTGCCAGTCACAAGCCGCAGATCCACTATCGCGGCAAGCCGCTGGAAGGCTTCGATGCGGTGATCCCGCGGATCGGTGCATCGGTTACCTTTTATGGCTGCGCGGTGTTGCGCCAGTTCGAAATGATGGGGGTTTTTCCGCTCAACGAATCGGTGGCCATTGCTCGCTCGCGGGACAAGCTGCGCTCGCTGCAGTTGCTGTCACGCCGGGGCATCGGTTTGCCAGTCACCGGTTTTGCCCACTCGCCGGACGATATTCCCGACCTGATCGAAATGGTCAACGGCGCCCCCCTGGTGATCAAGGTGCTGGAAGGCACCCAGGGCATCGGCGTGGTGCTGTGCGAAACCGCCACGGCGGCGGAGTCGGTGATCGAGGCATTCATGGGCCTCAAGCAGAACATCATGGTTCAGGAGTACATCAAGGAGGCTGGTGGCGCCGACATTCGCTGCTTCGTGGTGGGCGACAAGGTCATTGCTGCCATGAAGCGCCAGGCCAAACCCGGGGAGTTTCGCTCCAACCTGCATCGCGGTGGCAGCGCCAGCCTGATCAAGATCACCCCTGAAGAACGCATGACGGCCTTGCGCGCCGCGAAGGTCATGGGCCTGGCCGTGGCAGGGGTGGATATCCTGCGTTCCAACCACGGGCCACTGGTGATGGAGGTGAACTCGTCGCCAGGCCTGGAAGGGATCGAGACCACCACCGGCAAGAACGTGGCAGGGATCATCATCGAGCATCTTGAGAAGAATGGCGGGCCGAACATGACCCGGACCAAAGGCAAGGGTTAACGCACCGATCGCTCCCACGCTGCGCGTGGGAACGCCTCAACGGACGCTCCGCATTCGACTCTGAAAGGGACGCGGAGCGTCCCGGGCTGCATTCCCACGCAGAGCGCGGGAATGCTCGGGTTAAACAGCATCCCGCGGCAACATCAGCCCCAACGGCAAGCGCACCCGCGCTTCCAGCCCACCGCCAGACCGGTTGCGCAACTCAACGTTGCCGCCATGCATCGAGGCAATTCGCTTCACGATTGCCAAACCCAAACCGGTGCCCTTGCCGCCCCGGGCGCGGTCGCCCCGGGTGAACGGGTTGAAAATCGCTTCCAGCTCCGAAGGATCTATCCCCGCGCCACGGTCCATGACACTCAGGACGACATAAGGCGCACTGGTATCGCCGGACACATATGCCGCCACCTCGACCCCACTGCCCGCATGATGCAAGGCGTTGCCAATCAGGTTATTCAACAGCCGCTTCATCGACACCCGACGCAACGGGAATGGTTGAATCGGCTCAAGGCGCAAGCGCACTTTTTCTTCGGTCTGGTTGTAGGGCGCAGCGACTTCCCGGACGAGATCACTCAGGTCCACTTCCTCCACCGACTCGTCACGACCATCGCGAATGAACGCCAGGAACTGATCGAGAATCGCATCCATGTCTTCGATATCGCGAACCATGTCGTCTGTCAGGTCAGTGCGATCGCCCATCAGCTCAAGAGACAGGCGCAACCGGGTCAACGGTGTGCGCAGGTCATGGGACACCCCGGCCAACATCAATTCCCGCTCACGCCCGGCCTGCTCGACGTCTTCGGCCATCTGGTTGAAGGCGCGATAGACCTCGGTCATTTCACTCGGTGTATCACTGATTGGCAGACGCACGCTGCGGCCCTGGCCGAGTTGCCGAGCGGCATACACCAATCGCTTCAGAGGCTGGTTGAGCTGGCTGACGAAGATCCATGCTGCGGCAGTGGACAGCAAGCCGATGGCAAGAAACCAGCCGAGCACGTTCCATATTTTCTGGCCGCGAAGCGGATGCGGATAGAGCGGGACTTTCAGCCAGGCGTCCCCCAGGCTGGGAGCTCGAACCCACAAGGCCGGAGGCGCATGCATTCGTAAGCGCACCTCAGTGTCGGCACCCAGTTCGGCCTGCATCTGTCGCTGATAAATCTCGCTGTAGGGCCAGTGTTGTTCGCCTTCCGGCACACCGGCGCCTACCACGCGAATAAGGGGCACGGCATCGGCGATTTTTTCGCGATTTTCTTCATCGGCCGCCCAGTAGGCGCGCAGCGTCAGGGCGACGCCATGGCTGTACTGCCGGTCCACCAGCACGTCTTCGTTCATCAACAGATAAACCAGGGTCAGCGCCTTGGAAAACAGGACAACGATCAGCACCAGCCAAAGGGTGCGGGAGAAGAAACTCTGGGGGAACCAAACCGGGGTTTTCATGGGTAACCGTTAAACACGTGCAGGAGCGAGCGATGCTCGCACATTGCCGGTCGTGAGTCTGCGGGCAAGGACATCTTGCCATTGCCCGCACAAACCCGCGCCTACAAATCGTCGATCACTTGGTGGCGGCGCCATCCGGAACGAACACGTAGCCCACGCCCCAGACGGTCTGGATGTAGCGCGGCTTGGATGGATCGGGTTCGATCATCCGGCGCAGGCGGGAAATCTGCACGTCGATGGAGCGCTCCAGGGCATCCCACTCACGACCACGGGCCAGGTTCATCAGCTTGTCGCGGGTCAACGGCTGGCGGGCATTCATCACCAACGCCTTGAGCACCGCGAACTCGCCGGTGGTGAGCATGTGCACTTCTTCGCCACGCTTGAGTTCGCGGGTGGCCAGGGACAGCTCGTAGTCACCGAAGGTCACGCTTTCGTCTTCGCTGCCCGGCGCGCCCGGCACCGGAGCCGACTGACGGCGCAGGACCGCCTTGACCCGT
Source organism: Pseudomonas serbica (assembly GCF_028823535.1). GTDB lineage: Bacteria > Pseudomonadota > Gammaproteobacteria > Pseudomonadales > Pseudomonadaceae > Aquipseudomonas > Aquipseudomonas serbica. The sequence goes on from NZ_JAQIYM010000014.1 coordinate 103,054, forward strand.
GCCATCAGCTCGTCCGGGTTGAACGGCTTGGCCAGGTAATCGTCGGCGCCCAGTTCCAGGCCCTTGATCCGGCTCAGCTCATCGCCCTTGGCGGTCAGCATGATGATCGGGATTTGATTGTTAGCGCCGCGCAGGCGGCGGCAGGCGGTCAGACCGTCTTCGCCGGGCAGCATCAGGTCGAGGACAACCAGGTTGAACACTTCACGCGCCAGCAGGCGATCCATTTGTTCGGTGTTCGGTACGGCGCGGGCACGGTAGCCCTTGCTGACGAAAAAACGTTCCAGCAGGCTGCTGAGGCCCGGATCGTCGTCAACAATCAGAATTTTCTCGCCTTCAGCAATGTTTGCAGTGCTGCTCATTGGATGCTCCTTTGATCTCGGCGCGCATTATGGCGTAGCTGCCGTTATACGCACCGTGTGCATTGTTAGCAGATTTTTCCTTTATCGCCAGGAAACCGGCCCTTGGGCCGTTGCCCCGCGATGCCCCCGAATGGCAGAACGCTGGTTATAATGCGCGGCCTTTTGTGTCAGGCAACGTCTGATCGTTACGCCGGGTAGCTGCTTTTTATTTTCATGGCGCCGGCAGTAATTGTTCGATTTCACGGGTCAACGGGATACCTTTGATCCAGGTAGCGGCGCAGGCCAGGCCGCTCAACCAGACTCGCCGGGCCTTTATCTGTGCGCCTGCGAGCCTGCTTTCACAATTTGTCAGGTGGTTATATGGACAGCATCAACAGCCGCATCGCCGAGGAACTCGGCGTACGCCCACAACAGGTCGAAGCGGCCGTCGCGCTACTCGATGAAGGCTCCACAGTGCCCTTCATCGCCCGTTACCGGAAAGAAGTGACCGGCAGCCTCGATGACACCCAGCTGCGTCATCTGGAAGAGCGTCTGCGCTACCTGCGAGAACTCGACGAACGGCGCATCAGCATCCTTGCCAGCATCCAGGAGCAAGGCAAGCTGACCCCGCAACTCGAGCGCGACATCAAGCTCGCCGACACCAAGACCCGCCTCGAAGACCTGTACCTCCCTTACAAGCAGAAGCGCCGCACCAAGGGCCAGATCGCCCTGGAAGCCGGGCTCGGCGAGTTGGCCGATGGCCTGTTCAACGACCCGACCCTGAGCCCGGAAACCGAAGCCGCGCGCTTCATCGACGCCGAAAAAGGCGTGGCCGATGTGAAGGCCGCCCTCGAAGGCGCCAAGTACATCCTCATGGAACGCTTCGCCGAAGACGCGGGCCTGCTGGACAAGCTGCGCAGCTACCTGAAGCAGGAAGCCACCCTCAGTGCCCGCGTGATCGCCGGCAAGGAAGAGGAAGGCGCCAAGTTCCGCGACTACTTCGAACACGACGAACCACTCAAGAGCATGCCGTCGCACCGCGCCCTGGCGATTTTCCGAGGCCGCAACGAAGGCATCCTCAGTTCCGCGCTGAAAGTCGGCGACGAACTGCCGGGCACCATGCACCCGTGCGAAGGCATGATCGGCCAGCAGTTCGGCATCCAGAACCAGAACCGCGCCGCCGATAAATGGCTGGGCGAAGTGGTGCGCTGGACCTGGAAGGTCAAGCTCTACACCCACCTGGAAACCGACCTGCTGGGCGAACTGCGCGATGGCGCGGAAACCGAGGCGATCAACGTATTCGCCCACAACCTGCACGACTTGCTGCTGTCGGCGCCAGCCGGCCCACGCGCGACCCTGGGCCTGGACCCGGGCCTGCGTACCGGCTGCAAGGTGGCGGTGGTCGACTCCACCGGCAAGCTGCTCGATCACGCCACGGTTTACCCGCACGTGCCGCACAACAAGTGGGATCAGACCATCGCGATTCTTGCCGCCCTGTGCGCCAAGCACTCCGTGGACCTCATCGCCATCGGCAACGGCACCGCCAGCCGGGAAACCGACAAGCTGGCCGCCGAACTGATCAAAAAATACCCAGCCATGAAGATGACCAAAGTCATGGTCTCCGAAGCCGGCGCTTCGGTGTACTCGGCGTCGGAACTGGCCTCCAAGGAATTCCCGGATCTGGATGTGTCGATCCGTGGCGCGGTGTCGATTGCCCGTCGCCTGCAAGACCCGCTGGCCGAGCTGGTGAAGATCGATCCGAAATCCATCGGTGTGGGCCAGTACCAGCACGACGTGTCGCAGCTGAAACTGGCGCGAGGCCTGGATGCCGTGGTCGAAGACTGCGTGAACGCCGTGGGCGTCGACGTCAACACCGCCTCCGTGGCGCTGCTGGCGCGGATCTCCGGTCTCAACGCGACCCTGGCACAAAACATCGTCAGCCACCGCGATGAGCACGGCGCATTCAAGACCCGCGCTGCGCTGAAGAAAGTCGCGCGTCTGGGCGAGAAAACCTTCGAACAGGCCGCTGGTTTCCTGCGTGTCATGAACGGCGAAAACCCGTTGGACTCGTCGGCGGTTCACCCGGAAGCCTATCCGCTGGTTCAGCGCATCGCTGCCGAAACCGACCGTGACATCCGCTCGCTGATCGGCGATGCCGCGTTCCTCAAGCGTCTGGACCCGAAAAAATACACCGACGAAACCTTCGGCCTGCCAACGGTCACCGACATCCTGCAAGAGCTTGAAAAGCCTGGCCGCGACCCGCGTCCCGAGTTCAAGACCGCCGAGTTCCAGGAAGGCGTCGAAGACCTCAAGGATCTGCAGCTGGGCATGATTCTCGAAGGCGTGGTAACCAACGTGACCAACTTCGGTGCTTTCGTCGATATCGGCGTGCATCAGGACGGTTTGGTGCACATCTCCGCACTTTCGGAGAAGTTCATCAAGGATCCACGGGAAGCGGTCAAGGCCGGCGACGTGGTCAAGGTGAAAGTCATGGAAGTCGACATCCCGCGTAAGCGCGTAGGCTTGTCGATGCGCATGAGCGACACCCCGGGCGAGAAAATCGACGGTGCTCGTGGTGCGCGTCCGGGATCGGCGCCCCGCCAGTCCCAGAACACCGCACCGCGTAAGGAAACCACGGCCGCAGCGCCGAGCAACAACGCCATGGCGTCGCTGTTCGCCAACGCCAAACAGCTGAAGAAACGCTGATGGACATCCCTGCCGGGTACACCGAAAGCGCATTTTTCAAGTTGCTGGGCTGCCGTTTGCACAGCCTGGAAACCGGGGTGGCGCAAGTCGCCCTGGCCCTTGAGCCACAACTGCGCAATCGTGCCAACAAGCTGCACGGCGGGGCCTTGTTCAGCCTGGTGGACATTGCCATGGGACTGGCCTGTTCCAGCACCCACGGCTTTGACCAGCAGAGCGCGACCATCGAGTGCAAGATCAACTACATTCGCGCCGTCGCTGACGGTGAAGTGATGTGCACGGCCCGGGTGATCCACCCGGGTCGGCGCACGCTGGTGGTCGAAGCCGATGTGATGCAAGGCGACAAACTCGTCGCTAAAGCACAAGGCACGTTCGCTGTCCTGTAGCTACCGGTCATCATTTTGAGTTAATTTCAGCAATAGCCCTCTGTGGGAGCGAGCCTGCTCGCGAAGGCGGTGTGTCAGTCGGCGACAATGCTGACTGATCCACCCTCTTCGCGAGCAGGCTCGCTCCCACAGGGGGTTACTGCAATCAGTGATTGACCGATTCAGTGCGGCAGGAAAACCAGGCGAAAACGCCAGTTTTAACTTCACCCTTGTAGACCGTCTTGCCCACCCCCATATTGGGGCGACTGACGCGTGAAGGAATCCAACTTGAGCGAACTTCTCAACCGCCGCCTGGCTCTGCTCGGCGAGCGCGCTAACCTCTCTCTGCTCGAACAGTGCCTTCACGGCATCGAACGTGAATGCCTGCGCGTGACCGATGAAGGTCGCCTGGCGCAAACGCCGCACCCGGAAGAATTGGGTTCCGCGCTGACCAACGAACAGATCACCACCGACTATTCCGAGTCGCTGCTGGAGTTCATCACTCCTGCCCTGCCCGACCCGGCCGATACGCTGGCGAGCCTGGACAGCATTCACCGTTTTGCCTACAGCAAGCTCGGCAACGAGTACCTGTGGAGCCCCTCGATGCCGTGTCCGTTGCCGGCCGAGGAAGATATCCCGATCGCCTACTACGGCACGTCCAATATCGGTCAGCTCAAGTACGTCTACCGCAAGGGTCTGGCCCTGCGCTACGGCAAGACCATGCAGTGCATCGCCGGTATTCACTACAATTTTTCCCTGCCGGAGAAACTCTGGCCGCTGCTCAAGCAGGCCGAAGGTTTTGTCGGCACCGATCGCGACTATCAGTCGTCGTCCTACATCGCGCTGATCCGTAACTTCCGCCGCTACAGCTGGCTGCTGATGTATCTGTTCGGTGCCTCGCCGGCACTGGACGCCGGGTTCCTGCGCGGTCGTTCCCACCAGTTGGAACAGCTGGATCCGGACACCCTGTACTTGCCGTACGCCACCAGCCTGCGCATGAGTGACCTGGGTTACCAGAGCAACGCCCAGGCCGGCCTGACGCCGTGCTACAACGACCTGAACAGCTACACCGACAGCCTGCGTAAAGCGGTGGCGACACCCTACGCGCCCTATGTCGAAGTCGGCACCCACCAGGATGGCGAGTGGGTCCAGCTCAACACCAACATCCTGCAGATCGAAAACGAGTACTACTCCAACATCCGCCCGAAACGCGTGACCTACACCGGCGAACGGCCGATCCAGGCGTTGATGGCCCGCGGCATCCAGTACGTCGAAGTGCGCTGCCTGGACATCAACCCGTTCCTGCCGATGGGCATCGACCTCACCGAATCGCGCTTCCTCGACGCATTCCTGCTGTACTGCGCGCTGAACGACAGCCCGCTCTTGACCAACACCAGCTGCGGCAATGCGACCTCCAACTTCCTCAGCGTGGTCAAGGAAGGTCGTCGCCCAGGCCTGCAATTGCAACGCGACGGGCAATCGGTCGACCTGAAAGAGTGGGCTGGCCAATTGCTGGAAAGCATTGCCCCGCTGGCCGCGCTGCTGGATCAGAGCCATGGCGGCGATGCCCACAGCAAAGCGCTGGACGCGCAGATGGCCAAGGTCCAGAACCCTGCCCTGACGCCATCGGCCCAGGTACTGGCGGCAATGGCCGAGCACAAGGAAAGCTTTGCGCAATTCTCCCTGCGCCAGAGCCGTGCCCACGCCGAGTTTTTCCGTAGCGAGCCGTTGCCAGCCGAGGAACAGGCCAGGTTTGAGGAACTGGCGCGCTCGTCGCTGGCTCAGCAAGCGGAGCTGGAGCAGAACGAGGTCGGTGATTTCGATGTGTTTGTTGGGTCCTACCAGGCGAGCATCCTGGCGATCAGTAATTAAACAAAGATCACGCAAAACCAGTAGGAGCTGACTTGTAGGGTCGCGGCAGCGAAGGCGGTGCAACCGTCACACCGCGCCGCCTGGTTCGCCGGCAAGCCAGCTCCTACAAAGATGCTCTTAGAATTTTCCGCTCATAAGCTCATTCTAAAAAGTTATTTATTTTAGATTTCTTATATCATTTAGTCTCCTTTTCACGCCGACTCTCGGTCGCCTGACAAGGAGCTTTTCGATGAAACTGAATTTCCCACTTCGCTTGCTGGCGGCCGCCTCCCTGGCTGCGGCGAGTCTGTTCGCCCAGGCGGCCGACGTGACAGTCGCTTACCAGACCACCGTAGACCCGGCAAAAGTCGCCCAGGCCGACGGTGCGTATGAAAAAGCCACCAAGGCCAACATCGACTGGCGCAAATTCGATAACGGTGCCGACATCATCGCTGCCATCGCCTCGGGTGACGTGCAGATCGGCTACCTCGGTTCCAGCCCGCTGACAGCCGCTATCACCCGCAAAGTACCGGTGGAAACCTTCCTGATCGCTACCCAGATCGGCGCCGCCGAAGCCCTGGTGGCGCGCGACGGTTCCGGGATCAAGACCCCGCAGGACCTGATCGGCAAGAAAATCGCCGTGCCGTTCGTGTCCACCGGTCACTACAGCCTGCTGGCCGCGCTGAAGCACTGGAACATCGACCCATCGAAAGTCACCGTGCTCAACCTCGCTCCGCCCGCGATCATTGCCGCGTGGAAACGCGGTGACATTGACGCCACCTACGTGTGGGACCCTGCCCTGGGTGTGGCCAAGGAAAACGGCAAGGTGTTGATCACCTCCGGCGAACTGGCCAAGTTCGGCGCGCCGACCTTCGATGCCTGGATCGTGCGCAAGGACTTCGCCGAGAAGCACCCGGAAATCGTCACCGCGTTCGCCAAGGTCACCCTGGATGCCTACGCCGATTACCGCAAAGACCCACAGGCCTGGCTGGCCAATCAAGGCAACGTCGACAAGCTGGTGAAACTGTCTGGCGCCAAGGCCAGTGACATTCCGCTGCTGCTGCAAGGCAACGTCTACCCGCTCGCGGCTGATCAAGTGATTACGCTGGGCGCGCCGACCACCAAGGCCATCACCGACACCGCCACGTTCCTCAAGGAACAAGGCAAGGTCGACGCTGTGCTGCCGGACTACGCGCCGTACGTCAGCGCCAAGTTCATCACGGATTGATCGGGAGTTAATGACGATGGCTTTGCTACAGCTGGAGCGCATCAGCGCACAGTACCCCGGCAGCCCTGCACCTGTGCTGGCGGATATTTCCCTGACCCTCGGCCCCCGGCAGTTGCTGGTGGCCCTCGGCCCGTCCGGCAGTGGCAAGACTTCGCTGTTGAACCTGATTGCCGGTTTCGTCGAGCCCAGCGCCGGGCGCATCACCCTTGACGGTGTGCCGGTCAAAGGCCCAAGCGCCGAACGCGGCGTGGTGTTTCAGGATGACGCCCTGCTGCCTTGGCAGGACGTGCTGGCCAACGTCGGCTTCGGCCTGGAACTGGCCGGCATCGCCCGGGACAAACGCGAAGTCCGCGCCAGGGAAATGCTGGCGCTGGTGGATCTATCCGGCTTTGAAAGTCGCCGCATCTGGCAACTTTCGGGTGGCCAGAAGCAACGTGTCGGCCTGGCCCGTGCGCTTGCTGCCGACCCTCGCGTATTGCTGATGGACGAACCCTTCGGCGCCCTCGACGCCTTCACCCGCGAACAGATGCAGGAGCTGCTGCTGCAAGTCTGGCGGCGCACCGCCAAGCCGGTGTTCCTGATTACCCACGACATTGAAGAAGCGGTGTTCCTTGCCACGGACCTGATTCTACTGGCACCCGATCCCGGGCAGATCGTCGAACGTCTGCAGTTGGATTTCGGCCAGCGCTACGCCGCAGGTGAGTCGGCACGGTCGATCAAGTCCGATCCGCGTTTTATCGAAACCCGCGAACACGTGCTCGCCAAAGTGTTCTCCCAACGCAGCGCCGCCCAGCGGCAGGAGCGCGCATGAGCAGCTACGAAATTCCCGCCGCGGCAGTCAAGCCAGGTTCCGCGATCACTCCGCAGCGTCGCAGTTTGAGCACTCGCTGGATCAGCGTGCTGACGCTGGTCGCGCTCGTGGTTATTTGGTGGGCCGTCACCGCCACGGGAACGATCGAGCCGCTGTTTCTGCCGCCACCGTCCGACGTGCTGCAAAAGGGGTGGCTGCTGGTCACCAGCGGCTACATGGATTCAACCTTGTGGCAGCACTTGGGCGCGAGCCTGAGCCGCATCGGCCTGGGCCTCGGCTTCGCAGTACTGACCGCCGTGCCGGTGGGCATTGCCATCGGCGCCAACCGTATTGCCCGTGGCGTGCTTGATCCGCTGATCGAGTTCTACCGCCCTATTCCACCGCTGGCCTACCTGCCGCTGATAGTGATCTGGTGCGGCATCGGTGAGTTGTCGAAGGTGCTGTTGATCTACCTGGCCATTTTCGCGCCGATCGCCATCGCTACAGCGACCGGTGTGCGAACCGTCGACCCGGCCAAGTTGCGCGCCGCGCAGTCACTGGGTGCGACCCGCGCGCAGTTGATCCGCCATGTGATTCTGCCAAGCGCCTTGCCGGATATCTTGACGGGCGTGCGCATTGGCCTTGGTGTCGGTTGGTCGACACTGGTGGCCGCCGAACTGATCGCCGCCACCAGCGGCTTGGGCTTCATGGTGCAGTCGGCTGCGCAGTTCCTGGTCACCGATGTGGTGGTGCTGGGGATTCTGGTGATTGCGCTGATCGCTTTCGCCATGGAAATGGGCCTGCGCGCCCTGCAACGCAAACTGGTGCCATGGCACGGCCAGGCTCACTGATTTTCAAATGTGCGAGCGGGCTTGCTCGCGAAAGCGGTGTGACAGTCACTTTTCATTGCCTGACAGGCTGCATTCGCGAGCAAGCCCGCTCCCACAAACAGCTCGACCGCCCGAATTGAAGAGAACCACCATGAGCAACCTGACCATCGTCCCCCTCAGCTCGGCCCTCGGCGCGCAAATCAGCGGCGTCGACGTCAGCCAGCCACTGAACCTGGAACAACGCGACGCCATCGAGCAGGCGCTGCTCAAGCATCAGGTGCTGTTCTTCCGCGACCAGCCGATCACGCCGCAGCAGCAGGCGCGATTCGCCGCCAACTTCGGCGACCTGCACATTCACCCGATCTACCCGAACGTACCGGAACAACCGGAAGTGCTGATCCTCGACACCGCCGTCACTGACGTGCGCGACAACGCGATCTGGCACACCGACGTGACCTTCCTGCCGACCCCGGCCATGGGCGCGGTACTCAGTGCCAAGCTGCTGCCCGAGTTTGGCGGCGATACTCTGTGGGCCAGTGGAATTGCGGCGTACGAAGCCTTGTCGGCACCGCTGAAAAGCCTGCTCGAAGGGCTGACGGCCACCCACGACTTCACCCGCTCGTTTCCTCTGGAGCGCTATGGCAACTCGCCTGAAGCGCTGGCCCAATGGGAGCAAGCCCGGCGCAAGAATCCACCGCTTTCACACCCGGTGATTCGCACGCATCCGCTGAGCGGGCGTCGCTCGCTGTTCGTCAACGAAGGCTTCACCTCGAAGATCAACGAGCTGTCGGACACCGAGAGCGAGGCGATCCTGAAGTTCCTGTTCGCCCATGCGAGCCGGCCGGAATTCACCATTCGCTGGCGCTGGCAGCAAGACGACATCGCGTTCTGGGACAACCGCGTAACCCAACATTACGCGGTGGATGACTACCGCCCGGCGCGGCGAGTGATGCAGCGGGCGACGGTGTTGGGGGATGTGCCGTTCTTCCGCTGATCCGATCGTTCCCATGCTCTGCGTGGGAACGATCACGCCTGAACGCTTACTCAGCCGTCGAAGGTTTCTCCCAAAGATTGATCCCACCCTCTTGGGCAAACCGATCAATCTCCGCCAGCTCCTCAGCACTGAAGCTCAAGTTCTTCAACGCCCCGACGTTCTCGATGATCTGCTCCGGCCGGCTCGCACCAATCAGTGCCGAAGTCACCCGTGGGTCACGCAGGGTCCAGGCCAGTGCCAGTTGCGCCAGGCTCTGACCACGACGCCTGGCGATCTCGTTGAGGGCACGCACGTGGGCGATGTTGGCTTCGGACAAGTGCGAGGCCTGCAATGAACCGCCGCCCGGACGATTGACCCGCGCATCCGCCGGCACGCCGTTGAGGTACTTGTCCGTCAGCAGACCCTGGGCAAGCGGCGTGAACGCAATGACGCCGGTGCCGAGTTCGTCGGTGGTGTCCAACAGGTCTTTTTCCACCCAGCGGTTAAGCAGGTTGTAAGCCGGTTGATGAATCAGCAGCGGTACTTTCCACTCTTTGAGCAGCGCCGCCATTTCCCGGGTTTTCACCCCGGAGTAAGACGAGATGCCGATGTACAAGGCCTTGCCCTGTTGCACCGCCGTTGCCAATGCGCTGGCAGTTTCCTCGAGCGGGGTGTCCGGGTCGAAACGATGGGAATAGAAAATATCCACATAGTCCAGCCCCAAGCGCTGCAGGCTCTGGTCGAGGCTGGCAAGCACGTACTTGCGCGATCCGCCGCCCTGACCGTACGGGCCAGGCCACATGTCCCAACCGGCCTTGCTGGAAATGATCAACTCGTCGCGGTACTGCTTGAAGTCTTCACGCAGCAAACGACCGAAATTGATCTCGGCACTGCCGTACGGCGGGCCGTAGTTGTTGGCCAGGTCGAAATGGTTGATCCCCAAATCGAACGCCGTTCGCAACAATGCACGCTGTATGTCTATCGGTGTGCTGTCGCCGAAGTTGTGCCACAGGCCCAGGGACAATGCCGGCAGTACCAGACCGCTGCGACCCACGCGGCGGTAAGGGATGGAGTCATAGCGGTTTTCGGCAGCGGTGTAGGTCATCGAATCCTCTCTTGTCTGTCTTGAATCTGGTCTCGACTGCTTCGCCAGTCGCCCAGCATACGCCCAGACACTCGCCAAAAAACCACAGACTCGAGCAATTGCTGAAACGTTTCACAAACGATCCACTGTCACTGCGTCCCCGCAAACACCTCCCCCAACCAATCCACAAACACCCGAACCCGTGGCGACATGTGTCGGTTGTGCGGATACAGCACTGAAACCGGCATGGGTGGCGGCGGTGTGTCGGTGAGGATTTCCTTGACCAGGCCCTGGGCGATCTGCGCCTCCATGCGGTAGTGCGGGCACTGGATCAGGCCCAGTCCGGCAATCGCCGAGGCGGCATAGATTTGCGCGCCGAATACCGAAACGGCGCCCTCGATGGCGACCTCCCTGAGTTCACCCCCGACCATGAACTGGAACGGGAACAACTTGGCGGTGGTGCGCGAGACGTAGTTCACCGCACGGTGGTTTTTCAGGTCGTCGAGGTTTGTCGGTTCGCCGTGTTGACGCAGGTAGGCCGGGCTGGCGCAGGTGATCTGGCGCAGGTTGGCGACGCGTTTGCCAATCAGCGTGGAATCGCCAAGGGTACCGGCGCGCAGCACGCAATCGACGCCTTCGCTGATCAGATCAACGTGGCGGTCGGCCTCGCTGATGGACAGTTCCATGTCCGGGTAGCGCACCATGAATTGCGGTAAGGCCGGGATCACGAAATGTTTGCCCAAGGTGCCGTGCAAGTCGACGCGCAGCCGACCTTTGGGCGCCACGCTGCGAAACGCCAATTCCGCTTCTTCCAACTCTGCGAGCAATTGCACACAGCGCTGGTAGTACGCCTCGCCATCCAGCGTAGGACGCACCTTGCGTGTGCTGCGCTCGAGCAATCGGGTACCGAGCCAGGCTTCGAACTGATTCAGCGTATGGGTCAGCGTTGCGCGCGGCAGGTTCAGGTCATCCGCCGCCTGGGTGAAGCTGCTGCGCTCGTAGATGCGCACGAACACCTTCATGGCTTTGACTTGATCCACCCTGGGCTCCTTCGCTCGATTGTTGGCGATTATTGAACAGTCAAGGCAACTCTCGTGCATTTATCGGCCAGAGTAAACATGTGAGATTGGCCCCACACCCCATCGACAGGAACATCGCCATGACCACTCAAACTTCCCGGGTTGCCCTCGTGACCGGCGCCTCCCGCGGCATCGGCGCGGTCATTGCCAGGCAACTGGCCAGCGAAGGTTTCGCCGTCGCCATCAACTACGCCAACAGTGCCAGCGAAGCCTCAAGACTGGTGGTGGAGTTACGTCAGGCTGGCCGTCAAGCCATAGCGATCAAGGCGGACGTGGCCAGTGCCGACGACGTGCGCCGGATGTTCGATGAGACCGAGACACAACTGGGCAAGGTCGACGTGCTGGTGAACAACGCCGGCATCCTCAAGGTCATGCCGCTGGCGCAACACAGCGATGAATTGTTCGAGCAGAATTTCAACATCCATGCCCGCGGTACCTTCAACACCCTGCGCGAAGCCGCCACGCGCCTGAACAACGGCGGGCGGATCATCAACTTCTCCAGCAGTACCGTCGGCCTGAACCTGCCGGGTTATGCGGTGTACATTGCCAGCAAGGCGGCGGTGGAATCCTTGACCCAGGTGTTTGCCAAGGAAATGCGCGGGCGCGATATCACGGTCAATGCCGTGGCGCCTGGGCCGGTGGCGACCGATTTGTTCCTGCACGGCAAGAGCGAAGAGCAGATCCAGAACTTCGCGAAGATGGCGCCGCTGGAGCGTCTTGGGCAACCAGAAGATATTGCCCGGGTGGTATCTTTTCTGGTCGGGCCGGAATCGGCTTGGGTCAATGGGCAGATTTTGCGGGTGAATGGCGGATTGGTTTAACTATGCTCAAACCTGTACCGAGGTGACCTATTCGCGAGCAAGCCCGCTCCCACATCGATCCCGGTTGCTCACAAGATGAGTGTTCAAAGGAGATAACCTGTGGGAGCGGGCTTGCTCGCGAAGGCGGCCGACCAGTCAATACACATCCGGCAGGCAAAACACACCATGCACACCACCATCATCATCGCTTTCGGCCTGATCCTGCTTACCCTGATGCTGTACATCGGCGAAAAGATCGGCTTCCCCCGCCAGGTCCTCGCCTACAGTTTCATCGTGCTCTGGCTGGCCCTGACGCTGATCAATGGTGCGGTGGGCATGGTGCATGCCGGCCAGCCGTTGGGCACGGAACTGGTGGTTGGCAGCGCCGTGTTCGGTATCCCGGTGGCGGCGCTGGTGTTGTTCATGGTGTTGAGCACCGAGGCCTAGGCCCGCTCAACGCACAAGGTGCAAGAACTGCATGTGCCGTTCGTACTGATCGAGGATGTCGTTGATGATCTGTTCCTTGGTGTAGCCCACCAGATCGTAGTTCTGACTGCCCTCGCTCAAATGCACTTCGGCCCGGTAATAGCGACGGTTGTTAAGCTCCTTGGAGCCCATGCCACCCCGGGCAAACGACGGCGTAAAGTAGCCGCGCATCTGTACCTGGTAGATGAACGGGTGTTCGTCCCCATGGCCGATTTCCAGGCTGACGCTGTCATTGACCGGTTCCGGATGAGTCACGACGTTCAAGCCCTTTTCGATAAACACCGCAGACACCTCTTCGATGGCGGGGCGCACTGTCGAATCGAGGAAGCGATACACCTCATCCCGCGACGGGAAATGCACCGCCTGGCTCAAGCGCTGACGCCAGCCACCGCGCCGCGAGCCGGACACCGGTGCCAGGGAATGCATCTGCGCAATCTGCTTCTGCGACTCCAGATAAAACGCTTTATGCAGCCCCCACATCATCAACAGCAAAATCAGCGAGAACGGCAGCGAAGTCAGGACCACGGCTGACTTCAAGGCATCGATGCTGCCGGAAAACAGCAGCGCGCTGGTCACCAGTGCAGTCATCGCGCCCCAGAACACCCGCAGCCATTTCGGCCCGTCTTCGTCGGGGTTGCCACCCTTGGCGGACAGCGTCGACAACACCACGGTGCCGGAGTCGGCGGAGGTGACGAAGAACACGAAGCTGATGAACACCGTGACCGCGATCACGGTCTTGCTCCAGGGGTAGGTTTCCAGCAGCAGGTAGAGGGTCATCGACGGGTTGTCGATGGCCGACATGCCCAGCGCCGTCATGCCGTGGTTGAGCACCTGGTCGATGGCGCTGTTGCCGAAGATCGACATCCACGCCAGGGTGAAGCCCAACGGAATCAGGAGCACGCCGAAGACGAACTCGCGGATGGTCCGGCCACGGGAAATCCGCGCAATGAACAGGCCCACGAATGGCGACCACGCGATCCACCAGGCCCAGTAGAACACCGTCCAGCCACCCAGCCAGTCACTGGGTTTGTCGTAGGCGTACAGGTCGAAACTCTTCATCGGCAAGGCGCCGAGGTAGTCGCCAACGTTCTGGATAAGGGTATTGAGCAGGTGCTGCGTGGGCCCGGCGAACAACACGAACAGCAGCAGCGCGCAGGCCAGCAGCATGTTGATGTCGGACATCACCCGCACGCCCTTGTCGACGCCGGACACCGCGACGATGATCGCCGCCCCCATCATCAGCGTGATCAGGCCGACCTGAATCCACTGGGTGTGGGCAATGCCGAACAGGTAATCCAGGCCCGAGTTGAGGTGCAACACGCCAAAACCCATGTCGGCCCCCAGACCGAACACAGTGGCGATGATGCCGAAGCCGTCTACCGCGTAACCAATGGGGCCGTTGATGCGTTTACCGATCAGCGGGTACAGCGCCGAGCGCAGGGCCAGCGGCAGGTTATGCCGGTAGGCGAAGTAGGCCAGCGCCATGCCGACAAAGGCGAACACGCCCCAGCCATGCAGGCCCCAGTGCAGGAACAGGATCTGCATCCCTTGGCGCGCCGCATCCGCCGTGCCGGCCTCGCCCTGGGGCGGTTGCAGCATATGGGTCAGGGGCTCGGACACGCAGAAGAAAAACAGCGTGATGCTGATCCCGGCGGCGAACAACATGCCGGCCCAGGACAGATAACTGAATTCGGGCTCGTCGTGGTCGGCACCGAGTTTGATCTTGCCGTAGCCCGATAACGCGGTGACCACCACGAAGACCAGATACAAGGTCATCGCCAGCATGTAGTACCAGCCAACCGTGTTGGCCGCCCAGTTTTGCGCCGCCAGCAACCAGGCGCCGGCCTGTTCGGGCATGGCAATGACCACGACGCCGAACAACAGAATGAAAGTCGCCGCGAAGTAGAACACCGGCGGATTCATGCGGACCAGGCCGCTTGGGGGAATGGACGATGCACTCATTGCAGGTGCACCTCGAAGGGGTCGATCGTGGCTGTAGAAATCGGACTCAGCAAAGGCAAGCCTCCTGTTGTGAGCGGGCAGCGAACCACCGGTTTAACTTGAATGAACGTTCAAGTTAAACATGAATAGGGTGCTAAGGACTAATTCCAGGGCTCGACGGTCGCTTTCCTACGCTAGCTCAAGGAAGGGCATGACGCGATCGCTCCCATGCTCTGCGTGGGAGTGCAGCCCGTGACGCTCTGCGTCACAGCGGTATCAAATTGGAGGTGGCGGTGCGGCGGGAACGCGGAGCGTCCCTTGAGGCATTCCCACGCGGAGCGTGGGAACGATCAGGTGTACTGGGGCTTACTTCTGCGCCCCATCGTCCAGCTGCAGGTTGGCCTGGGTCAGGTTACTGCCCGCTGGCACGCTGCGGGTCAGCCAGACATTTCCGCCAATGGTCGAGCCCTTGCCAATGGTGATCCGCCCCAGAATCGTCGCCCCGGCGTAAATCACCACGTCGTCCTCGACGATCGGATGCCGCGCCTGGCCCTTCTGCAACTGGCCGTCTTCATCCGCTGGAAAACGCTTGGCCCCCAGGGTCACCGCCTGATAAATCCGCACCCGCTCGCCGATGATCGCGGTCTCGCCGATTACCACACCGGTCCCGTGGTCGATGAAGAAGCTGCGGCCGATCTGCGCGCCCGGGTGAATGTCGATGCCGGTAGCCGAATGGGCGATTTCTGCGCTTATCCGCGCCAGCAACGGCAGCCCTGCGCGATATAAATGGTGGGCCAGGCGATGGTGAATCACCGCCAGGATGCCGGGATAGCACAGCAGCACTTCATCGACGCTGCGTGCCGCCGGATCACCGTGATAGGCCGCCAGGACATCGGTGTCCAACAGGCTGCGCAGCCCCGGCAACGCAAGGGCGAAGTCCTGGATGATCTGAATGGTTTTCGCCTCGACCTCAGTGTCGGCCTGGGCGCTGTGGCGAGCGGCGTAGCGCAATTCAAGGCGTGCCTGGGCCAGCAACGCATTCAACGCCACATCGAGGGTGTGGCCGACGTAGAAATCCTCACTCTCTTCGCGCAAGTCCACCGGCCCCAGGCGCATCGGAAACAGCGCACCGCAGAGTGCCTCGAGAATGTCCGCCATGGCCGCCCGTGAGGGCAACTCGCGACCACCCTGCTCACCGCTGGCGCGGCCGTTCTGTGCACGCCACTGTTCACGTGCCGTGCGTAGCTGGCTGACGATGGTTTGCAATTGCCAATGGCTGGAACGCTCACTCACGGTAAAAACTCCTCACGGGCGGCCGGACTGTCTGGCCGCACTGACGGCGATTACTTTACGGCAAGGCTTGCAAGCAAAATTAAGAACCAATTGTGCTGTCGTAATTACAATCGGCTATAAGCGATTGGCGGTTGCCCCGACAAAGTGGCGTGCCTATAGTCCAGAGACCTTTCACCGCCAGTACGGACCCATGATCAAACAACAGCTTGCCCGCTTTAACCGTCTCGACCTGCTCAGTCAGCCCACCGCCCTGGAAAAACTCGATCGCCTGTCGGCCTGGCTCGGGCGCGACGTCTACATCAAACGCGATGACCTGACCCCGTTGGCGATGGGCGGCAACAAGCTGCGCAAACTCGAATACCTGGCGGCCGATGCCCTGGCCCAGGGCGCCGACACATTGATCACGGCCGGGGCGCTGCAGTCCAACCATGTACGCCAGACTGCTGCCATCGCGGCCAAGCTGGGTCTTGGCTGCGTGGCCCTGCTGGAAAACCCGCTGGGCACCGACGACGCCAACTATGTCGGCAACGGCAATCGGCTGTTGCTGGACCTGTTCGATGCCAAGGTTGAACTGGTCGAGAACCTGGATAACGCCGACGAGCAATTGCACTCCCTGGCCGCCCGCCTGCGCAGCAACGGCAAGAAGCCGTACCTGGTGCCGATCGGTGGCTCGAATGCGCTGGGCGCCCTGGGTTATGTACGAGCCGGGCTGGAACTGGCCGAGCAGATCAAGGACACCGGGCTGAATTTCGCCGCCGTCGTCCTCGCCTCGGGCAGCGCCGGAACCCACAGCGGCCTGGCACTGGCGTTGAGCGAAGCATTGCCGGAACTGCCAGTCATTGGCGTCACGGTTTCGCGCAGTGATGAAGATCAGCGGCCAAAAGTCCAGGGCCTGGCCGAGCGTACCGCCGAGTTGCTGGGGGTGACATTACCGGAGAGCTTCAAGGTCGAGTTGTGGGACGAGTACTTCGCTCCGCGCTATGGCGAGCCCAACGCCGGCACGCTGGCAGCGGTGAAACTGTTGGCCGGCCAGGAAGGCCTGTTGCTGGACCCGGTCTACACTGGCAAGGCCATGGCGGGGTTGCTGGACGGGATCGGACGTTCGCGTTTCGATAAGGGGCCGATCATCTTCCTGCACACCGGTGGGGCGCCGGCGTTGTTTGCCTACACGAGCTTCTTGTAAGGGCCAGGATCAAAAGATCGCAACCTGCGCCAGCTCCTGTAGGAGCTGGCTTGCCAGCGAAAGCGGTCTATCAATCACATATGCAATTAAGAAATAATAAAAATAGAATTTATTATTTTCTAATCTAAAAGCACCATCATATAGTCACGCCGCAGGCGAATTTGCGACGAGACGCATAGGCTGCTTTAGGGCAGGATATCGCAGTCGTCCGAATCCCGAATTTGCCAACTTTCCTTAAGCGTCTTCCATAAGAAAACACAGGGGCTTGTCATGAATTTTTCCGCACTACGTCGAAATCTGCTGGTGGGTTCGCTGGGCCTTGCACTCAGCGCCGGCTTGATTGGCCAGGCAGTGGCCGGTGAGCAACTGCAACAAATCAAGGACAAAGGCGTGATCAACGTCGGCCTGGAAGGCACCTACCCGCCGTTCAGTTTCGTCGACGCCGACGGCAAACTGACCGGCTTCGAAGTCGAATTCTCCGAAGCCCTGGCCAAAGAGCTGGGTGTGAAGGTCAAGCTGCAACCGACCAAATGGGACGGCATCCTCGCAGCCCTGGAATCCAAGCGTCTGGACGCCGTGATCAACCAGGTGACCATCTCCGAAGAGCGCAAGAAGAAGTATGACTTCTCCGAGCCCTACACCGTTTCCGGGATTCAGGCACTGGTACTGACCAAGAAAGCCGCCGAGCTGAACATCAAGTCCGCTGCCGACCTGGGTGGCAAGAAAGTCGGCGTCGGCCTGGGTACCAACTACGAGCAGTGGGTCAAAGCCAACGTGCCGACCGCTGACGTGCGCACCTACGAAG
This sequence comes from Pseudomonas serbica, assembly GCF_028823535.1. Classification (GTDB taxonomy): domain Bacteria; phylum Pseudomonadota; class Gammaproteobacteria; order Pseudomonadales; family Pseudomonadaceae; genus Aquipseudomonas; species Aquipseudomonas serbica. Next base: position 120,803 of record NZ_JAQIYM010000014.1, read on the forward strand.
ATGATCCGACCAAGTTCCAGGACCTGCGTGTCGGCCGTATCGACGCCATCCTGATCGACCGTCTGGCCGCATTGGAATATGCCAAGAAAGCCAAAGACACCACCGCCGCCGGTGAAGCGTTCTCCCGCCAGGAAGCCGGCATCGCCCTGCGCAAAGGCGAGCCTGAACTGCTGGCAGCCGTGAACAAGGCCATCGACAAGCTGCGCGCCGACGGCACGCTGAAAAAGCTTTCGGAAAAATACTTCAGCGCTGACGTCACTCAATAATGGAAGAAGCTTTTCAACTCGCACTGGACTCCCTGCCCTTCCTGCTCAAGGGAGCCTACTACACGGTCATCTTGAGCCTGGGCGGGATGTTCTTCGGCCTGGTGATGGGCTTCGGCCTGGCACTGATGCGCCTGTCGCGCTTCAAGCTGGTGAGCTGGATCGCCCGCATCTACGTGTCGTTCTTTCGCGGCACGCCGTTGCTGGTGCAACTGTTCGTGATCTATTACGGCCTGCCGCAATTGGGCATGGAACTCGACCCGCTGCCGGCGGCCCTGATTGGCTTCTCGCTGAACATGGCCGCCTACGCCTGTGAAATCCTGCGTTCGGCGATCAGTTCCATCGAGCGCGGCCAATGGGAGGCGGCTGCCAGTATCGGCATGACCCGTGCGCAAACCCTGCGCCGGGCCATCCTGCCGCAAGCCATGCGCACGGCATTGCCACCGCTGGGCAACAGCTTCATTTCGCTGGTCAAGGACACTGCTCTGGCTGCCACCATCCAGGTGCCGGAACTCTTCCGCCAGGCGCAACTGATTACCGCCCGTACCTTCGAAGTGTTCACCATGTACCTTGCCGCCGCGCTGATCTACTGGGTCCTGGCCACGGTGCTGTCGCACCTGCAGAACCAGTTGGAAGCACGGGTCAACCGGCACGACCAGGAGTCCTGACCCCATGATTGTCGTGGAAAAACTGACAAAGCAGTTCAAGGGTCAAGTCGTGCTCAACGGCATCGATCTGCAAGTGAAGGAAGGCGAGGTGGTGGCGATCATCGGCCCAAGCGGCTCGGGCAAGACCACCTTCCTGCGTTGCCTGAACTTCCTCGAGGAACCCACCAGCGGCCGGATCAAGGTCGGCGACATCGAGATCGATACCAGCCGCCCGCTGAACCAGCAACAGAGCCTGGTGCGTCGCTTGCGCCAGCACGTGGGTTTCGTGTTTCAGAACTTCAACCTGTTCCCCCACCGCACCGCCCTGGAAAACGTCATCGAAGGCCCGATCATCGTCAAGAAGATCGCGCACGCCGACGCCGTTGCCCTGGGTAAAAAGCTGCTGGCCAGGGTCGGCCTGGCAGGCAAGGAAGACGCTTACCCGCGCCGCCTTTCTGGTGGCCAGCAACAGCGTGTGGCCATTGCCCGCGCGCTGGCGATGGAACCGGAAGTGATCCTGTTCGACGAACCGACCTCGGCACTCGACCCGGAACTGGTGGGCGAAGTGCTGGCGACCATTCGCAGCCTTGCCGAAGAGAATCGCACCATGGTCATCGTCACCCACGAAATGGGCTTCGCCCGCGACGTGGCCAATCGCGTGGTGTTTTTCGACAAGGGCGTGATCGTCGAACAAGGCGAAGCGAAGGCGTTGTTTGCCAACCCCAAGGAAGAGCGCACGAAACAGTTTCTCAGCAAGTTCCTGAATAACGCCCATCCTTAAAAACTCTCGCAACATCGGTTAACTTCCATGGATGGAAGTGCCACCCCTCCCTGTATAACCCCTTACCTTTACATAATTAAATGCATGCGCACGACAAGCACATCTTGTCAGCGCACTCGATACATATATGTATCGCGCAACAGTTTACCGACAGGGCACGCATGCGCATCGCGAACCGACAAATGGCTATAACCCCTTATAAAATGGCGCTCCGAGCAGGTAAATTCGACGTGCCGGAACGGTTTATTAACTTCAATGCGTAGGAGTTTTCTGAATAACATCCAATCTTCAACTTAACTAATCCATTCTATTGACACCGACTCCAGCGCACTCTTATCTAGTCTCCTGCCAGCGGCACTGATCACGCCAAATCATTATTTAACATCAAAGTAATGAACGGTTTTGCTGTTGTTTCCCGAAACGGACTTCATTGCAAAACATCAAGGAGACTTCCATGACAAGCACCTCAAACAAAATAGAACTTGCCGCCCCGACACTGGCGCAATCTCACAAGGCCGGGATCAACCTCGCCTCGGCGGCGCACCTGCTGATCGAGGTGCCGCCCTACCCCGGGATGGATGAAGGCGACCTGATCGAACTGTTCTGGGACAACTGCTACGTCGCCTCCAGGGCCCTCAAGACCAACGAGATTGGCCAACCCGTTCAACTACGGGTACCCGAGAGTTTTATCGCCAGTGGAGCTTCTCGCATTCACTATCGGATCATGCAGATAGGACAAGCCCCGATTGTCTCGCCCGCCCGGCGCGTTCAATCCAAACTCGAGTGCCCTGGTGGCCAGCCAACTGCGCTGAGTGGCGACGAGAACCAGAGCCTGGCTCCGGTAAAACTTCCCGAAACGATTCGTCGGCAAGGGGTGAACCCCAACCAGATCAAGCGCGGCGTGCCCGTGACCATCGAGCCATACCTGAACATGGCTGCCGATGACGAAATCACCTTGCGCTGGGGCGATGCCCGCATGGATTTGCCGCCACTGAAGGCGAGTGATGTGGGCCAGCCGATTCAGGTCTGGGTGCCACCGGCGATCATTCTGGAAGCCGGCGAAGACCTGCGCCTGGAGGTGACTTACTGCATCCTCGACCGTGTCGGTAACAACTCGCGCTGGGCGCCAGCACGCCATCTGAAAATCGGCTGCGCCAATCCTTACCTGAGAATCCCAAAGAAAGAACTGCTTAAGGCCGCTGAAAGCCGCAGCCGATAAAAGCTCCTGCGGGAGCTGCCGCAGGGTGCGAGCTTTTGACCTTCTATACATATTCCTAAAAGTTAGTTCAAAAATAATTTATACACGTTTAGGGTATATAAACCGGACCACCGGACATTCTTGTTTTCGTTCGCCGCACCCCGCGGCGTTTCCATGAGATGTGAGGTAGGTATGGTCCGGAACACAATCACCCCAGTGCAGATCGCCAGGGCATTGCGTGTAGCCAAGGAGCGGCACTGATGTCCAGTCTGGCTGATGCAATCGTCCAGAGTGACCTGGACATCGCCCCCTTGTTGTTGCCCGCACAGGTGCTGCGCAACGACGCCCAAGCCATCAAGGCCGCCCATGAGCTGGCGCAAGTCGCTCGCCTGCAGGCAGCCCGGCGCGACCAGCAGCGCAAGCTGCCGTGGTCGGAAATCGAACAATTCACCCGAAGCGGCCTGGGCAGCATTGCCGTTCCCCGCGAGTATGGCGGCCCACAGGTTTCATTCGTGACCCTGGCCGAAGTGTTCGCGATCATTTCCGCAGCGGACCCCGCCCTGGGGCAGATTCCGCAGAACCAGTTCGGCATTCTCAACCTGATACTCGGCAGCGCCACCGAGGCGCAGAAAAAACAGCTGTTCAAGAGCGTCCTGGAAGGCTGGCGAATCGGCAATGCCGGGCCGGAGCGCGGCGTTAAAAACACCCTGGAACTCAAGGCGCGTATCACCGCCGACGGCGATGGTTTTGTGCTCAATGGCCAGAAGTTCTATTCCACCGGCGCGCTGTTCGCGCACTGGGTCGCGGTCAAGGCACTCAATGACGACGGCAAGCAAGTACTGGCCTTTGTCCGTCGCGGTACGCCGGGACTGCGCATCGTCGATGACTGGTCCGGTTTCGGCCAGCGCACCACCGCCAGCGGCACCATTTTGCTCAACAACGTGCGAGTCGACGCCGAGTTGGTGGTGGACAACTGGAAGATCAATGAAAAGCCCAATACCCAAGGCGCCGTCTCGCAGCTGATTCAAGCCGCCATCGACGCTGGCATCGCCCGTGGCGCCATCGACGACGCCATTGAATTCGTGAAAACCCGTTCCCGGCCATGGATCGACGCCAACGTCGAACGGGCCAGCGATGACCTGTACGTGATCGCCGACATCGGCAAGCTGAAAATCGAACTGCACGCCGCCGAAGCCCTGCTGCGCAAGGCCGGGCAGGTGCTCGACCAGGTCAGCGCCGCGCCGCTTACCGCCGAATCCGCCGCCCGCGCTTCGATTGCCGTGGCTGAAGCCAAAGTGCTGACCACCGAGATCTCGTTGCTGGCCAGCGAAAAGCTCTTCGAACTGGCCGGCAGCCGCGCCACCCTTGCCGAATTCAACCTCGACCGCCACTGGCGTAACGCCCGGGTGCACACCCTGCACGACCCGGTGCGCTGGAAATATCACGCGGTGGGCGCTTATCACCTGAACGGCACTTTGCCGGCTCGTCACTCCTGGATTTAACGCCCAGACACTTTTTACCAGAGCTCTGGAGAAACACATGACCCTTTCTCAACACGTCGCGGTCATCACCAGCGATGAGCAAGCCCTGATCGTCGCCAGCGACCTGGCCGAAGATTTCAAACGCGACAGCGCCCTGCGCGACCGCGAGCGCCGTTTGCCGCACCCGGAACTGGAAGTGTTTTCCCGTTCGGGCCTGTGGGGCATCAGCGTGCCCAAGGAATACGGTGGCGCCGGCGTGTCTAACGTCACCCTGGCCAAGGTCATCGCCCTGATCGCCCAGGCAGATGGTTCCCTCGGGCAAATCCCGCAGAACCATTTCTACGCACTGGAAGTGCTGCGCGTGAACGGCAGCGAGGAACAAAAAAAACGCCTGTACGCCGAAGTATTGGCCGGTCAGCGCTTCGGCAATGCGCTGGCGGAACTGGGCACCAAAACCGCCCACGACCGCGTCACCCGCCTGAAACGCGATGGGGATGGCTATCGCATCAACGGTCGCAAGTTCTACGCCACCGGTGCGATCTACGCGCAGCGCATCCCGACCTCGGTGATCGATGAAAACGGCGTGCAGCAACTGGCGTTCGTCCCGCGTGAAAGCAAAGGCCTGACCGTGATCGACGACTGGAGCGGCTTCGGCCAGCGCACCACCGGCAGCGGTTCGGTGGTGTTCGAAGATGTCTACGTTGCCGCCGAAGACGTGATCCCGTTCCAGAGCGCTTTTGAGCGTCCGACCCCGGTCGGCCCGCTGGCGCAGATTCTCCATGCCGCCATCGACACCGGCATCGCCCGCGCGGCCTACGAAGATGCACTGCAATTCGTGCGCACCAAGACTCGGCCGTGGATCGACGCCACCCATGAAAAAGCCACCGACGACCCGCTGACCATCAAGAGCTTCGGCCATTTGAGCATTCGCCTGCATGCCACCGAGGCCTTGCTGGAGCGCGCCGGGGAATTCCTCGACCAGGCCCAGGCTGACACCAACGCCGCGAGCGTCGCCGCCGCATCGATCGCCGTCGCCGAAGCCCGGGCCATCAGCACCGAAATCTCCCTCGCCACCGGCACTACCTTGTTCGAACTGGCCGGCAGCCAGGCCACCCTGGTTGAGCACGGCCTGGATCGCCATTGGCGCAACGCCCGGGTGCATACCCTGCACGACCCGGTGCGCTGGAAGTACCACGCGGTCGGCAACTACTACCTCAACGATGAAAACCCGCCGCTGCGGGGGACCATCTGATGGCCAACGCGAAAAAGAAGATCCTGCTCAACGCGTTCAACATGAATTGCATCGGGCACATCAACCACGGCCTGTGGACGCATCCGCGCGATACCTCGACCCAGTACAAGACCCTTGAATACTGGACCGAACTGGCGCAATTGCTGGAGCGCGGGTTGTTCGACGGTTTGTTCATCGCCGACATCGTCGGCGTCTACGACGTCTACCAGAACTCGGTGGACGTGCCGCTCAAAGAGTCGATCCAGTTGCCGGTCAACGACCCTCTGCTGCTGGTCTCGGCCATGGCCGCCGTCACCAGGAACCTCGGTTTCGGCCTCACCGCCAACCTCACCTACGAACCGCCGTACCTGTTCGCCCGGCGCATGTCGACGCTGGATCATTTGAGTCGCGGCCGAGTGGGCTGGAACATCGTCACCGGTTACCTCGACAGCGCCGCCAAGGCCATGGGGCTGAGCGAACAGGTCGAGCATGACCGCCGCTACGACCAGGCCGATGAATACCTGCAAGTGCTGTACAAACTCTGGGAAGGCAGCTGGGAAGACGACGCGGTGATCAACGATCCGCAGCAACGGATCTACGCGCAACCGGGAAAAGTGCACAAGGTCGAGCACAAGGGCGAGTTTTATCAGGTAGAGGGTTATCACCTGTGCGAACCCTCGCCGCAGCGCACCCCGGTGCTGTTCCAGGCCGGCAGTTCCGATCGTGGCCTGCTGTTCGCCGGGCGGCACGCCGAGTGCGTGTTCATCAGCGGGCAGACCAAGGCGTCGACAAAGGTTCAGGTGGACAAGGTCCGTGCGAGCGCCGTCGAGGCCGGGCGTAATCCCGACGACATCAAGGTGTTCATGGGCTTGAACGTGATCGTCGGCGCGACGGAAGAACTCGCTTGGGCCAAACACGCCGAATACCTGAGCTACGCCAGCGCCGAGGCCGGGGTGGCGCATTTTTCGGCCTCCACCGGCATCGATTTTTCCGAGTACGCCATCGACGAACCGATCCAGTACGTCAAGAGCAACGCGATCCAGTCCGCCACCAAAAACCTGCAGAACAACGACTGGACCCGCCGAAAGTTGCTCGAACAACACGCCCTCGGCGGACGCTACATCACCGTGGTCGGCTCGCCTGAGCAAGTCGCCGACGAACTGGAATCGTGGATCGCCGAAACCGGCCTGGATGGTTTCAACCTGACGCGGATCGTCACACCGGAAAGCTATGTGGACTTCATTGAGCTGGTAATTCCGCAGCTGCAACGGCGTGGGTCGTACAAGACCGCCTACGACAGTGGGACTTTGCGCGAAAAGCTGTTTCACGCAGAGGCGCATTTGCCTGAGCAACATACGGGATCGGCGTTTCGCCGTTAAAAGCTTCGCGATCAAGCCCGCTCCCACATTTGGAATGCAATCCCCTGTGGGAGCGAAGAGGCCCGACCAAACACCCCAAATTCATGCACTGACTGGAAATACCACTATGACCAAGCACCACCTCTCCAACCCAGTCAAAGCACTGGCCCTGGCCTTCGGCCTGTTCAGCTCCGCGCTGTTCGCCGCCGACGCGCCACTGAAAATCGGCACCACCGCCGCCTTCGCCATTCCATTGGAAGCAGCAGTAGAAGAAGCCGGCAAACAAGGCCTGAAAGTCGAGCTCGTGGAGTTCACTGACTGGATTGCGCCCAACGTCAGCCTCGCCGCCGGCGATATCGACGTGAATTACTTCCAGCACATCCCGTTCCTGGAAAACGCCAAGAACGCCTCCGGTTTCGACCTGGAGCCCTTCGCTCCGGGGATCATCAACAACGTTGGCCTGTATTCGAAGAAATACAAAAGCTTCGACGAACTGCCACAAGGCGCCAGCGTGGCCATCGCCAACGACCCGATCAACAGCGGCCGTGGCTTGCAGCTGTTGGCCAAGGCCGGGTTGATCACGCTCAAACCGGGGGTGGGCTACAAGGCCACCGAAGAGGACATCATCGCCAACCCGAAGAACATCAAGATCCTGCAAGTCGAAGCCGTGCAACTGGTGCGCGCCTATGACGACGCCGACCTGGTCCAGGGCTACCCAGCCTATATCCGCCTGGCGAAGACTTTCGACGCCGGTTCTGCCCTGCTGTTCGACGGCCTCGACCACAAGGAATACGTGATCCAGTTCGTGATCCAGCCAAAAAGCAAAACCGACCCGCGCCTGATCAAGTTCGTCGACATCTACCAGCATTCGCCAGCCGTTCGCGCAGCCCTGGATAAAGCCCACGGCAAGCTCTATCAAGCCGGTTGGGAGAGTTGAGCATGACCGCTGCCACGCAACGGCTACTGGACATTCCGGAGCTCAAGAATGCTCAACAGACCGAACTGCACCCGGCGCTCAATCGGGCCCACGTGCGTTTCGTCGGCCTGGGCAAAACCTATGACGGCAAGCAAGGCCCGGTGGCGGCGCTGCAAGGCATCGACCTGGCGATCCAGCGCGGTGAAGTGTTCGGCATCATCGGCCGCAGCGGCGCCGGCAAGTCGTCGCTGATCCGCACCATCAACCGCCTCGAGCAACCGACCTCGGGCCGCGTGTTGATCGATCAAGTGGACATTGGCGAGTTCGACGAAGACCGTCTGGTGGCGCTGCGTCGGCGCATCGGCATGATCTTCCAGCACTTCAACCTGATGTCGGCCAAGACCGTCTGGCAGAACGTCGAGTTGCCGCTGAAAGTCGCCGGTGTGCCGAAGCAAAAACGCGAGCAGAAGGTTCGCGAACTGCTGGAGCTGGTCGGCCTGCAAGGCAAACACACGGCTTACCCGGCGCAACTGTCCGGCGGGCAGAAACAGCGCGTCGGCATCGCCCGCGCGCTGGTCCACGATCCGGCGATTTTGCTGTGCGACGAAGCCACGTCGGCACTGGATCCGGAGACGACGCAATCGATCCTCGGCCTGCTGCGCGAGATCAATCAACGCCTGGGCCTGACCATCATCCTGATCACCCACGAGATGGCGGTGATCCGCGAGATCTGTGATCGCGTGGTGGTCCTGGAACATGGCCGAATCGTCGAGCAAGGCCCGGTCTGGGAAGTCTTCGGCAACCCGCAGCATGAAGTCAGCAAGACATTGCTCGCGCCGTTGCAACACGCTCTGCCGCCGGAACTGCAAAGCCGCCTGCATCAACAACCGCAGTCTTCGACAGACGCGGTGGTGCTGCGCCTGCAATTTACCGGAACGGCCCACGCCGAACCGGACCTTGCCGCGCTGTTCGGTGCCCTCGGTGGCAACGTGCGCCTGTTGCAGGGCGGCGTGGAACGAATTCAGGGGCACGCGCTGGGCCAACTGCTGCTGGCCGTGACAGCTTCGCCGCTCGGCGCCGAAGAATTGCGTCAACGCGCCGGCAATTGGGCGCAACAGGTGGAGGTGTTGGGTTATGTGGTTTGATCGTTTGCTGCAAGGCTTCATCGACACCTTCCTGATGGTTGGCGTGTCGTCGTTGATCGCACTGCTGGCGGGCATTCCGCTGGCGGTGATCCTGGTCACCAGCTCCAAGGGCGGCATCTACGAAGCCCCGGCGCTGAACCGCGCATTGGGTGCCTTCGTGAACCTGTTCCGCTCCATACCATTCCTGATCCTGATGGTGGCGCTGATTCCGTTCACCCGGTTGATCGTCGGCACCACCTATGGCGTGTGGGCGGCCGTGGTGCCGTTGACCATTGCGGCCACGCCGTTCTTTGCGCGCATCGCCGAAGTCAGCCTGCGCGAGGTCGATCACGGCTTGATCGAGGCGGCGCAAGCCATGGGCTGCCGACGTGGGCATATCGTCTGGCATGTGCTGTTGCCTGAGGCGCTGCCGGGGATTGTCGGCGGCTTTACCATCACGCTGGTGACGATGATCAACTCATCGGCCATGGCCGGGGCGATTGGTGCGGGTGGCTTGGGGGACATTGCGTACCGGTATGGGTATCAGCGTTTTGACAGCCAGATCATGCTGACGGTGATCGTGTTGCTGGTGGCGTTGGTGGCGGTGATTCAATTGGGTGGGGATCGGTTGGCTCGGGGACTGAACAAACGCTAGATCCTGGCGATATTTCGTACAGGAAAATCGGCAATTCCGAGGGGTAAATCCCTTTCCTTTGCAGGACGTTTCCTAGATTATTCCGCTCGCTTGCGCCTGCCAGATTCGGTGGTTAGTCTCGGTCCGTCACTGCTTATCAGTGATCGGGTTTAGTAGCCCGGAACAATAGGCGCATAGCGTTTCCATGCTCATGTCCGGCGTTTTTGCCGCACGCAGAATATGGTGGCTGTGCGTGGGGCACCTTCGGGTGCACCGGTTTTCCTATTGACCGGCCTACTAACCTGCGTACAGCCGCCACCCAATCGTTTAGTAGGCGATAAGTGACGGCTCCATGCAGCAATAGGAGAAACACATGGAAAGATCCGTCCCCGATCCACCTTCCGAAACCCCCACCAACGAAGCCGTCACTGAAGACCTGCTCAGAGACCGTTCCGCCCTCTACCGCGCCATTGATTTCTACCTCACCGGCGATCAACTCAAGAGCGCCGACCGGGCGATGGTGTTTTCGGTTTGGCATTTGTTGGCGATTGCCAAGGCGATGGTTGATCGGTCCATTGAATGTTTGGGGATGAAAAAGGGTTGAGTCAGTGAGATCGCCTTCGCTGGCAAGCCAGCTCCTACAGGTGACCGACGCGATCCATTGTAGGAGCTGGCTTGCCAGCGAATGGCTGCGCAGCAGCCCCAGGCTTGATGGCGTATATTCGACAAATCCAAATTGCCTGCGCAGCCCACCATGAAACAGACCCCCGCCGACCTTGAGCAGATCACGTCCACCACCCTGGGCCATTACAACTCGGTGGCCGAAGGTTTCCGCGAAGGCACCCGCGATCACGATGTCAGCCAGAACATCGATGCGCTGTTGCGACACATTCAGGGCAAGGCGCCGTTCGACATTCTCGATTTTGGCTGCGGCCCCGGTCGCGACTTGCAGGCCTTCACGCGCATGGGCCACACGGCGGTCGGCCTTGATGGCTCGGAGAAGTTTGCGCAGATGGCCCGCGAGGACAGCGGTTGTGAGGTTTGGCAGCAGGACTTCCTGAAGCTGGATTTGCCGGATGAGCGCTTCGACGGGATTTTTGCCAACGCGGTGCTGTTTCACATCCCGCGCCAGGAGTTGCCCCGGGTGTTGAAGGAGCTGCGCGCGGCATTGAAGCCGGGGGGTGTGTTATTCAGTTCCAATCCCCGTGGCGAGAACCAGGAAGGCTGGAACGGGGCGCGGTATGGGGCGTATCACGATCTTCAGGCGTGGCAGCAGTTGCTGACCGAGGCGGGGTTTGTGGAGCTGGAGCATTACTACCGGCCGGCAGGGCTGCCGCGGGAGCAGCAGCCCTGGTTGGCGAGTGTGTGGCGTCGCGCCGACTGATCGTTCCCGCGCTCCGCGTGGGAACGATCATTAAGCGGCGTCTTTCTTCGGCTCGTGGATCCTGTACCAGGCCACATACAACGCCGGCAAAAACAGCAGTGTCAGCAGCGTGGCGACGATAATCCCGCCGATCATGGCATAGGCCATCGGGCCCCAGAACACTTCCCGGGCAATCGGGATCATGCCCAGGCTCGCCGCCGCGGCGGTCAACAGAATCGGTCGCCGACGATGTTCAGTGGCTTCCACCACGGCATCCCAGGGTGACGAACCTTGCGCCACGAAGGCGTCGATCTGGGTCACCAGGATCACCGAGTTGCGGATGATGATGCCGATCAGCGCCAGGATGCCGAGGATCGCCACGAAGCCCATCGGCGTCCCGGTCGGCACCAGCGCCAGCACCACGCCGATCAGACCCAGCGGCGCCACGCTGGCCACCAGGAACATCTTCTGCACGCTGTGCAACTGGATCATCAGGAAGGTGGCCATCAGGAACACCATCAACGGCACGACCTGGTTGATCGGCCCCTGGGCCTTGGCGCTTTCTTCCACCGTACCGCCCGTGGCAACCTTGTACCCTGCAGGCAACGAGGCGGCGAAGGTGTCGATGTCCGGCTTGAGCAGTTTCACCAGATCGGTTGGCTGGATATCACCGATCACCGCAGTCTTGATGGTGATCGTCGGTTTGCGGTCGCGACGCCACACCAGCGGTTGCTCCAGCTCGTAACGCACAGTGGCAAACGCCAGCAGCGGAATCGAGGTGCCTCCGGGAGTGAGGATCTGCAGGTTCTGCAGGGTTTCCGGCGAACCCCGTTCGGCGTCCACCGCGCGCCCGACCACGTTGATCAGGTAGATGTCATCGTCGACCTGAGTCACGGTCGAGCCGCTGACGATGCTGTTCATCAAGTTCGCCACGTCTTCGGACGACAAGCCCAGCTGGCGTGCCTTGTCCTGGGCGATGTCGATGCGCAGCACCTTGCCGGGCTCGTTCCAGTCGTAAATGATCTCGCCGATGTGCGGGTTCTTGTCCAGCACGGTCGCCAGATCGATGGCGTGCTTGCGCACCTGGTCGATGTCCGGGCCGCTGACGCGGTACTGGATCGGCCGCCCCACGGGCGGGCCCATCTCCAGTGCCTGGACGAAACTGCCGATGCCGACGAAGTCTTTGCGCAGGCGCTCACGCAGGCGATCACTGAGGGCCGCACGCGTCTCGAAGTCTTTGGCAACGATCACCAGCTGCGCGTAGTAAGGGTTCTGCAGTTGCTGGTCGAGTGGCAGGTAGAAACGAATCGCACCCTGGCCGATGTAAGTACTCCAGCGCACGATGTCGGGGTCGCCCTTGAGGGTTGCTTCCAGCTTGTCCACGGCCTTACGGGTTTCAGCGATCGAGGCGTTTTGCGGCAGGTTCAGGTCCACCAGGATTTCCGGACGATCCGAGGCCGGGAAGAACTGGTTCTGCACAAAGCGCATGCCGACAACCGACAAGCCGAATATCAGCACGGTGATGCCAATCGCCCACCAGCGATTGCGCATGCACCACAGCAGACCGCCATTGAAGGCCCGCCCCAGGCGCCCTGGCTCGGCCGAGTGCGGCTTCACATTGACGCTGAGGATATGCACGCCGATCACCGGGGCGAACAGCACCGCCACTACCCACGAAACCATCATGGCCACGGCAATCACCGCAAACAGGGTGAAGGTGTATTCACCGGCCGAGCTGCCATTGAGACCAATGGGCACGAAACCCGCCACCGTCACCAAGGTACCGGTGAGCATCGGGAAGGCGGTCGAGGTGTAGGCAAAGGTCGCGGCCTGCTCCTTGGTATCGCCCAACTCCAGGCGCGAGACCATCATCTCCACCGTGATCATCGCGTCATCCACCAGCAGGCCCAGCGCGATGATCAGCGCACCGAGGGAAATCCGCTGCATGGTGATGCCGCTGTATTCCATGAACACAAACACCATCGCCAGCACCAGCGGGATCGAGCACGCCACCACCAGGCCCGCGCGCACGCCGAGGCTGATGAAGCTGACCACCAGCACGATCACCACGGCTTCGAACAAGGCGCTGGTGAACCCGCCCACGGCGGCTTCCACCACCACAGACTGATCGGACACGTTGTGCACGCCGACGCCCACCGGCAGATTGGCCGTCAGTTCGCTCATGCGCTTGTGCAAGGCCTTGCCGAAGTCCTGGATGTTGCCGCCCGTTTGCATGGCAATGGCCAGGCCGATGGCGGGCTGGCCGTTGAAGCGAAACTCCGGCGTCGACGGGTCGACGTAACCCCGCTGGATGTCGGCTATATCGGCCAGGCGATAGAAGCGATCATTGAGGCGCAAATTGACGTTGGCCAGATCCTTCTCGGAAATGAACTGCCCGGAGGTGCGCACGGAAATCCGCTCGGGACCGGCTTCGATCACCCCGGCCGGGGTCACCGCGTTCTGGGTCTGCAGGCTTTGTACGACTTGCTGTTCGTCGATACCCAGCGCCGCCAGTTTGCGCGTCGAGAAGTTCAGGTAGAGGACTTCGTCCTGCTGGCCGACCATCTCGATCTTGCCCAGGCCCGGCACACCCCGGATATCGGCCCGCGCCTGCTCGACGTAGTCGCGCAACTGGCGCAGCGTCAGGCCGTCGGCGGTAAAGGCGTAGATCGAGCCGAACACGTCACCGAACTCGTCGTTGAACGATGGGCCCTGAATGCCCTGGGGAAACGAGTAGCGAATGTCGCCGATCTTCTTGCGCACCTGGTACCAGATTTCCGGAATGTCCTTGGCCTTGGTGGTGTCGCGCAAGTACACATAGACCGTGGATTCGCCGGGGCGCGTGTAGCTTTTCACGTAGTCGAGGGAATCGAGCTCTTCGAGTTTTTTCTCAATACGGTCGGTGACCTGCTTGAGGGTTTCTTCCTGGTTCGCACCGGGCCAGCGGGTCTGGATCACCATGGTCTTGATGGTGAACGACGGGTCTTCCTCCCGACCCAGGTTCAGGTACGAAAACACCCCCATCAGCAGCGAGACAAACATCAAATACCAGACGAACGACTGATGCTTGAGGGCCCATTCGGATAAGTTGAAACTCCCTTTCATTGTGGGTTGCCCTCGTCGACTCTCACTTTTTGCCCCGGCTTGAGGCTGTTCACACCGGCACTGACGACTCGCTCGCCAGGTTTGATATCGTTGGCCAGTACCACCGTGCTGTTCGTTCGGCTGACGATGCTGACATCCCGCGGGGATACGGTTTGCGTCTGCGTATCGATGACCCAGACGCGGGCTTTGCCGTCGACGTCCTGCAATGCGCTCAGGGGCAGTTCGATGCGCGGTTTGATCGCGCTTTTCAAGGTCACGCTGATCGCCGTGCCGAGACGAAACGCGGGCGGTGTCTCGGTCAGCGTCAGGCGGGCACGGCGGGTTCGGGTCGCGCTTTCGGCCTGGGGTTCGATTTCACGCACGATAGCCGTGGTGGCGATGCTCGGGTTCAGTTGTGAAGCGACTTGAAATACCACGTCGGTGGGTAGCTGATCGATCAAGGTGTCGGGCAGGTCGATCACCGCTTCCTTGATATCCGGCTGCGCCAGGGTCACCACCTGCTGACCCGCGGTAACGACTTGCCCGGCTTCGGCAGCCCACGCCGTGACCACGGCCTTGTGATCGGCGCGCAACTCAACATAGTTGAGCTGGTCCCTGGCCTGGCTGACCGCAGCCTTGGCCTGATCGAGCGAGGCCTGGGTGGTTTTCAGGTCGGTCAATGCGCTGTCGAGTTGCGCCTGTGAGCCCACCCCGCGATCGAACAATTGCTGCTGGCGTCGGGCGCTGGCCTGGGCATTGATGAGCTGCGCCTGGATACTCGCCAGGTCGCCCTCGGCCGAGCGCAACTGGTTCTGCTGGTCGGTGGGATCGAGCGTGGCGAGCAAGGCCCCTTTGTCGACTTCGGCACCGACATCGACGCTGCGGCTGGCAATGCGCCCCGGCACACGGAAACCGATGTTGCTTTCATAACGGGCCTGGATGCTGCCGGCGAAACGCCCGAGGTTCTCTTCATTCAGGGCCTTCACCTTGATGGACAGGACCGGACGCACCGGCTCCGGAGCGGGTTCTTCTTTCGAGCAGGCCACCAGCATCACACCGGCCAATACCAGTAACAGACGCTTCATGGCTGAGACTCCGCTGCCAGTTCCTTGTAGGTGTCCTGGGCGATTTCCACCTTCACACCAGGGTGCAGCAACTGGCCGCCGGCGATGACGACTTTTTCACCGCCGGTGAGCCCGGCGCTGATGATGACTTTACCGGTCAGGTAACGGCCAACCGTAACGTTGTGCAACTGCGCCTTGCCCTCGCCATCCACCAGCCACACCGCCGGCTGGGTGACGTTCTTGGTCAGCGCCGACCACGGCAGCTCCACGGCGGACTTGCCCCGGGTGTTGGCGGTGGCACTCACCACCGAGCCCAACTGCATGCCTGGCGGCAAGGCGTCGAGGGTGACTTTGACCTGCACTGTGCCTGTTTGCTCGGAGACGGCCGGGGTGACTTCGCGCACGGTCCCGGTGGTCTTGATCGCTGGATTATCCAGCAGGCTGACCACCACCGCTCTATCGGACGGCGGCTCGGCCAGCAGTGATTCGTAGACGTTGAATACCGCATCCCGGTCTCCATCCCGGGCCAGGCTGAAAATCGGTACCGTAGCCTGCACCACCTGGCCGACCTCGGCTTGCCGCGCCGTGATCACGCCCGGCGCGTCGGCGATCAACGCGGTGTAGCTCAGTTGTTCACGGGCGTTGGCCAATTGGGCCTGGGCCGCCGCCAGCGAGCTTTGGGTGCTGCGCAAGGCCGCCTGGGCGGAATCGTATTCACTTTGGCTGGTATAGCCCTTGGGCAGGAGTTTTTGCTGGCGCACGAAGGCGGCGGCGTTCTGTTTGACCTTGGCCTGTTCGGCGACGACTTGTGCCTGGGCCGAATCCACGTTGGTCTGCAGGTCCTTGGGATCGAGCCTGGCGAGCACCTGCCTGGCCGAAACCCGGTCACCGACATCCACGGTACGCTGGATGATCTTCCCCCCGACACGGAACGACAGCTCGGTTTGCACCCGGGCCTGGACATCACCGGTCAACGTGATGTTGACGGCGTAGTCGGCCAGCTTGACCTCCTGCACGAAAACCCGTGGCCGGTCCTTCTCGACCGGTTTCTCTTTGTCGCAAGCACTTAGCAAAGCCAGGAGGCTCAGGCCAAGCACTATTTTCAATCCGGGACCAGCCATGCAGACTCCTTTGCGTTGAACGGGCGCGATTCGTCTGTCAGCTTAGAACAGCGTTTAACCTTCGCCCACGCAATAATCGTCATTTCCACTGCAGGCGCTGCCGAAGGCTGAGATCTTTTGATCCTGATCTATAAAAAAGCGTTAAATCGCAGGCTTGCAACGCTTACCTACGCGGGTCACAGGGAAGGTCCTCATGCTCAAAACCCTGGCGGTGGCCAATTACCGCTCGATCAATAAACTAGTGATCCCGCTGGGCCGGCTGAACCTGATTACCGGGCCCAACGGCAGCGGCAAATCCAATCTCTATCGCGCGCTGCGCCTGCTGGCGGAAACTGCCCAGGGCGGCGTGGTCAATGCTTTGGCCCGCGAGGGAGGCCTGCATTCGACCTTCTGGGCCGGCCCGGAAACCATCAGCAGGCGCATGCGCAATGGCGAAGTGCCGATCGAGGCGACGCTGCCAAAGGGCGTGAAGCGCCTGCGACTGGGATTCTCCGGGGAAGACTTCGGTTACTCGATCAGCCTGGGGCTGCCCGATTCCAATGGTCATTTCATGCTGCCCGGGCACAGTACTCCTATTCCATCCCGCTTCAGCCTCGACCCGCAAATCAAGCGCGAGTGCTTGTGGGCCGGGCCGTTCTACCGACCAGCGAGCCTGCTGGTGGATCGCAACGGCCCGCTGATTCGTGCCCGGGCCAACCGCAGTTGGGACGTGCTGGCTCAACACACGCCGAATTTCGACAGCCTGTTCGATCAGGTCGGTAGCCTGCGCACCTCGCCGGAAGTACTGGAGATGCGCGAGTTCATCCGCCGCTGGCGCTTCTACGATCACTTTCGCAGTGATGCCGACGCCCCGGTGCGCCAGCCACAACTGGGTACCCGCACGCCGGTGCTGCACCACGACGGCAGGGACCTGGCGGCGGCGTTGCAGAC
Source organism: Pseudomonas serbica (assembly GCF_028823535.1). Lineage (GTDB taxonomy): Bacteria > Pseudomonadota > Gammaproteobacteria > Pseudomonadales > Pseudomonadaceae > Aquipseudomonas > Aquipseudomonas serbica. The sequence continues at coordinate 137,998 of NZ_JAQIYM010000014.1, forward strand.
CATCATCGAAATCGGCGACCCCGAGGCATTACGCAACGCGATCAGCGATGCATTCCCCGGTGCGCGGCTGCACATCGAGCCGCTGGCCGGCGGGCGCTTTGCTATCGAGTTTTATCAGGAGGGACTGTTGAGGCCGTTATCGGCAGCCGAGCTGTCGGACGGGACATTGCGTTATCTACTGCTGGTGGCGGCACTACTGACGCCCAGGCCGCCGACGTTGATGGTGCTGAACGAACCGGAAACCAGCCTGCATCCGGATCTGCTGCCGGCGCTGGCGCGCTTGATCATCCGCGCGTCCGCGCAGAGTCAGGTGTGGGTGGTATCCCATGCGCGGCGGCTGATTTCGGCGTTGCAGGAAGATGCGCAATGCAATTGCATCGTGCTGGAGAAGAATCTCGGGCAAACCGGGATTGTCGGGCAGCGGCTGCTGGATGAGCCGGCGTGGTATTGGCCTGACCTTTGATTGTTCTGGTGCAATAAAAAACGCCGACGCTCTATCAGCCGTCGGCGTTGGAAACCTTACGGGTTTACCTCGCGAATCAGAACGCCGGCAGTACCGCGCCGCTGTACTTCTTCTCGATGAAGGCTTTCACTTCCGGGCTGGTCAATGCCTTGGCCAGTTTCTGGATGGCGGCGCTGTCCTTGTTGTCAGGGCGAGCTACCAGGAAGTTCACGTATGGGGAATCCGAACCTTCAATGATCAGCGCGTCTTTCGCCGGGTTCAGGCCCGCTTCCAACGCGTAGTTGGTGTTGATCATGTCCAGGTCGACCTGATCCAGCACACGCGGCAACATGGCCGACTCAAGCTCCTTGAACTTGAAGTTGTGTGGGTTCTTGGCGATGTCCTTTGGCGTGGACACGGCGTTTTTCGGGTCTTTCAACTCGATCAGGCCAGCCTTCTGCAGCAGGATAAGGGCACGGCCGCTGTTGCTGCCTTCGTTGGGGATGGCAATGGTCGCGCCGTCCTTGAGCTCGGCCAGGGTTTTGACTTTCTTCGAGTAGCCGCCGAACGGTTCAACGTGCACGCCGATCACGGTCACCAGATTGGTGCCTTTGCCTTCGTTGAAGCTTTTCAGGTACGGCAGGGTCTGGAAGAAGTTGGCGTCCAGACGCTTCTGGTCGACCTGTACGTTTGGCTGAACGTAGTCGGTGAAGACCTTGATATCCAGGTCCACGCCTTCTTTGGCGAGGGTTGGCTTGATCAGTTCAAGAATCTCGGCGTGTGGAACCGGGGTCGCCGCCACCACCAGTTTCTCGCCAGCCTGGGCCAGGCCCGCAGTCAGGGCAGCCGCCAGTGCGGTGAACAACAGAACCTTTTTCATGCAGTGTCCTTATCGAAAATCACGGTCGCTTGTGGCGACGGCTAGATATTTAAGTGCCAGTGAAGTGCTATCGCTGGCGTGACGCGGACGATACCGGGATTTTTTATTCCCGAACAATATCTTTTATTCACTTTCATATTCCATTTTGTTCATACAGCTCTAGCCCACGCATTCAACTGTAGGAGCTGGCTTGCCAGCGATGGCGTCCCTCCAGAAAAGCTGCGTTGTCCCAATCGCGAGCAAGCGCGCTCCTACAGGAGGGCGGTGTTTTTCAGGAGTTGTTTCAGAGCTTCTTTTTCGGCGGCGGAGCCGTTGTCGAGAATCTGTTGAAGTTGCCGTTCGATTTGCGCCAAACCTTCATTGGGCAAATTCAAATGCTCCGCCAGGATCTCGTCGCCAGTACTCACCAACAGCGCAAAGTGAATGACGTTTTCCAACTCCCGGGTATTGCCCGGCCAGCTGTGTCGCTCCAACACCGCTTGCGCGGCCTCGCTGATCAGTGGCACGGGCAGGTTCAGGCGCTGGCTGTAGATGCCGAGGAAATATTCGGCCAGGGACAGGATGTCGCCCACCCGCTCGCGCAGGGCCGGCAGTTCGAGCTGGCCTTCGCTGAGGTAGTGGTAGAGCCGCTCATGGAATTTACCGGCGGCCACCGCCTGGGCCAGGTCGATGCTGGTGGCGGCGACCAGGCGCACGTCCACCGGGCTGGGTTGGTGCGAGCCGACGCGGGTCACTTCGTGGTTTTCCAGGGCAGCGAGCAATTTGATCTGGATCGGCAGCGGCAGGTCGCCGATTTCATCAAGGTACAAAGTACCGCCGTTGGCTGAACCGAACCAACCCGCGCGGCTGCTGGCCGACCCGCTATAACTGCCGGCGGCATAGCCGAACAATTCGGCATCGGCGTAGGTCGGGCTGATCGCGCCGCAATTGACCGACACGAACAAGCCACCCCGATCACTGGCGCGATGGATGTGCCGCGCCAACAGCTCCTTGCCGCTGCCGGTTTCACCACGTATCAGCACCGAGATTGAGCGCGGCGCCAGTTGCTCCAGCTCCTGGCGCAACTGCCGCGAGCGTGGATCGACGAATACCAGCGCCTTGGCACGGATACTCAGGGGACTTTTTTCTGCGTCGGGAAAGGTCAGCAGCGGCTGGCCAAAGGTTTCAAAGCTCATGGCAGGCTCCCGCCCAAGACCGCCAAAGGACGGGGGCGTTGAAAAGAACAAAAGGTTCAGGCGCGGCGCAGGGCGTGGTGTTCCATGCGGTTTTGCAGACGATAGAGATAGGCAAAACCCTGCTCCCAACGCTGATGACCCGACTTCACATTGATGTGCCCGGCACCCGCCAGGATCCCCGCTTCCGCGCCCCAGTTACGCGCCAGCTCCAGGGCCCGCGGCGCGCTGACGGCGCTGTCGTTGTCGGAGCCGACGACCTGGCTGGGAAACGGCAACAGATCGGTTGGAATCGGTGCGAAATTGCGCAGGGCTGGCGCGCAGGCCGGGCGCTCGACGTCCGCTGGCGCGACCAGCAAGGCGCCACGCACCTGACGGAGGAATTGCACGGGCGCTGTTGCCGCCCAATGCGCGACGGTAATGCAGCCAAGGCTGTGGGCGATCAGGATGACCGGGGTACTGTCGGCGGCAATCGCCTCGGCCAGTGCCGCGACCCAGTCTTCACGACGCGGCGTCAGCCAGTCGGCCTGCTCCACCCGTGCGCTGTTCGGCAGGCTGTTCTGCCAATGGCTTTGCCAATGATCTTCCGGCGATCCTTGCCAGCCCGGCACAATCAGGTAGCGAATTGATTCGTTGCGCATGGGGGAAGCTCTCCTGCTGCGTGTCTGTTCCTGGTCGAGTATAGGGACGGGATTTATATTCGTTAAGGAATAAGAAGCTATTTATTAAGACCTATATCGAATATGCAACAAGCTAACCTGTAGGCGCTGGCTTGCCAGCGAAGGCGTCGTGCCTGACACACCGCTTTCGCTGGCAAGCCAGCTCCTACAGGGGTGATGTGTTTGACAGAAACAAAAAAAGGGCCGCACCCTGCCAAGGAGACGGCCCCGGAAAAACTCAAACCTGTCAGCGTGCGATGATCACCGACAACATGGTGAACTCCTCGTGTAAACGTTTCGCGCTAAATTGGTGTCGGTTTAATGAATCTTGAAATCGACGGGCACGCTGACCCAACCGTCCCTGGACATCGCCCTGGCGGGCACGAAACTCCGCCGTTCACAGCGCCAGGTCAGACCGGGATGATTTTTAGTGAGTCGCCGTTTCAGCCGGATTAGTAGTGACTGAACTACCGCTTTCGCGAGCAGGCTCGCTCCCACAGTGGTTCTTGGTTGTTCACAGATTTTGTGTTCACTGAAAATCAAACTATGGGAGCGAGCCTGCTCGCGATGAGGCCCTCAGACCCGCGCACCCTCTACGGTTTCACCTTGAACTTCCTCCCCGCGCACAAACCGATTGGCCCGCGCAAACGTCCCGAAATCATTGAACCGCACGCCCATTTCACGCATCACCTTATGCGCCACCGGCACGGTCATCTGGCGGATGTAGAACGGTTCCTTCACCACAAAGTGGTGGATGCCGTGGCTGCTTCCGAAGTTGAAGCAGAACGCCTGCAACGGCCACAGCCACCAGGCGTTCAGTACCTGGCACTGCTGCATCACATTGCCCGGCTCGATGTCGCCGTAGTAGTGCATGTTGGAGCTGATGAAATGCAGGCAGAACGTCCGCAGCACGTTCGGCCCGATGATCACCACTGCGGCGATATCGATCACGTTCATCACCGACAGCGTGGTCGCCGACCACTCGATCGGCGTGCCCGTCAGGTAGGCGATGCCGTTCGCGGCGTGGAAGCCGAGAAACACGTACCACGCGCCCCAGTGCAGCAGCGCCAGCGGTGCGTAGACCTTCAGCGTGCGCTGGATGATGCTGAACTTGTGCGCCCAGGTTTTGGCCCGGAGCATGCGGATGAACGCCGACATGATGTTGTCGCCAATCATCAACAACCGCGCGAATCCCCAAGGCTCGCCGTTGGTGATGGCGCGTTCTTCCATGTCGGTCTCGGTGCCGGACACCTTGTGGTGATTGAGGTGCAGGTGACGACGAATCCATGGATTGATTGTGCTCGGACGCGCCAGCCAGACCAGGCCCATCATCAGGTTGTGCGGCAGCCGCTGCTTGCGAAAGTACATGCTGTGAATCAGGTCGTGCTCGAGTTCGTGGGTCAAGGAAGCGAAAAATGCGTTGAGCAGCAAACACACCCACCACGCCATGTAACCCTCGATGTAGAGCGCCGCCGAACCGATCATGCCAGCCAGGGCGAAGGCCAGAATGCCTGCGCCCAACGCGTCCTGATGATTGAGAACCGGGTAGCGCTGGCGCAGTTCGACGCCCTTGGCCAGCACCACTTGGCGAATATGTGCAGATCGCTGAGCAGCATTCAGTCGCTGGGGACTTGCAGAAGTACCTTGCATGCTTCCATCCTCTGGTTATTGATGTTCGCATCCTGCCCGCTTCACATGCCTGGAGCGGTAGCCGAGAACGCCAACCTGTTGACCGGAAGCGCCAACCAGCATGACTGAACCGACCTCCCTCGCCAGCTGGACTCGCGCCCTGCGCAAGCAACTCGACGCACTGGGCCTCGACAGCACTGCCCTGTGCCAGCAAGCCGGGCTCGACCCGCAACTGATGGACGACCCGAACGCCCGTTATCCGTTGTCCGGTACCACGCGCCTGTGGGAAATCGCGGTGCAGGTCAGCGGCGACCCGGCGATCGGCTTGCGGGTCTCGCGCTTCGTCAGCCCCACCACCTTTCATGCGCTCGGTTATGCGCTGGTGGCCAGCGGCAGCTTGCGGGAAGTGTTCGAGCGCATCGTGCGGTATCACCAGGTGGTCAGTGACGCCCTGGAACTGGAGCTGACCCGCACCGATGACCGCTACTGTTTCCACCTGAGAATTCCGCCAGGCAACCCGGCCCCAGCCTTCGAAGCCATCGACGCCTTCGTGGCGATTTATGTGCGCACCTGCCGCAACCGCCTGGGCCGCGACTATGCCCCGCTGGCGGTGTACTTGCGGCGCCCGGAGCCGGCGGACCCGCATCAATGGCACAAGGTCTTTCGCTCTCCGGTGTATTTCGCCACCGGGGAGGACCGGTTGGAATTCGCGCTGTCGGACTTTGACAGTCACCTGGACGACGCCAATCCGGAACTGGCCGAACACAACGAAGCCGTGCTCAACCGCACACTGGCGCAACTCAAGCCGCTGACTTGGGAGCGCAAGGTCCGCGACGCCATAGAAGAGCAATTGCCGGAAGGCGAACCCAGTGCCGAACACATCGCCAAGGCCCTGCACCTGAGCCTGCGCAGCCTGCAACGGCATTTGGCGGATGAGGGTTGTCGGTTCGATACGCTGCTCAACGAAAGCCGCGAAAACCTGGCGTTGCTGCACCTGCGCGATCCGCAATGCTCGTTGAGCGAGATCAGCTACTTGCTGGGGTTTGCCGACACCAGCAGTTTCAGCCGCGCGTTCAAGCGCTGGACGGGGATGACGCCGGGGCAGTTTCGGGATGGGTTGCGCTGACAGATCCGAAGGATCTCAGCGCCCCTGCCCCCGCCGCAACAACTTGCGCACCCGCGCCACCAGCTCACTCACGGCAAACGGCTTGAGCAGGTAATCATCCTCGTGCAACTCCAAGCCGCGCAGGCGATCCTCGATACCATCCCGGGTGGTGAGCAGGAGCACTGGGGTCTCACCGAGCTTGCGGATCTGTTGCAGCAGCTGCCAACCATTAAGCCCCGGCAGCATGACGTCGAGGATGATCAGCTCATATTCGCCCGTCTCGATAAAGCGCCGACCGTCCATACCGTTGAACGCCACATCGACCGCATAGCTCGCTTCGCTCAGGCCATCGGCCAAATGCCGGGCAAGTCCGGGTTCGTCTTCCACTAGCAATACACGCATGGCACACCTCGATTGTCGTTCCGACAGGCTAGGCGCGTTTGCGGCTAAAGCCCACCCTTAAACGGCAATCAACGCCCGCAACCGTTGCACATCGAGGATTTCGATCTCGCCATATCCCAGCTTCAACATCCCTTGCCCCTGCAAATCCTTGAGGATCTGGTTGGTGGTCTGCCGGGACAGCGACAACATCGAAGCAAGCTGCTCTTGCGGCAGTTGCAGGACGCGGCGGGGTTCGTCGATTTCGCCGTAACCTTCGGCGATCATCAGCAAGCGATGGGCCAGGCGCATCGGCGCCGGCATCAGGCTCAGCTGTTCGAGATTGATGAAGGTCAGGCGCAGTTTCTGACTCATCAGCAGCGCCAGTTGCCGCCAATGCACCGGCTGCTCATCGAGCAACGCGAGCAGGGCGATTTGCGGGATGTGCAGCAACGTGCACGGGCCCAGGCCAAAGGCGTCGTGGGTACGCGCCTGACCATCGAACAGGCAGATTTCGCCAAACCAGTGCGGCGCCTCCACCAGGCTCAACAACGCCTCTTTGCCCTGTTCGTTCACCGCACCGATACGCACCGCGCCTTCGAGCACCGCGTACAAGCCACAGGGCGGATCGCCACGCTGGAACAAGCGCTGGCCGGCTGATAAGCGCCGCACCCTGGCAACGGCCAGCAGACTATCCTGTAGAGAAACAGGTAAATGGCTGAACCACTGACCGCGTAACAGGCGTGGTCGCCAGACCTGCATATCCATGAAAACTCCTAGAGATTGTCGCCTGGCTGACAGAGCCATGAATGGCCCCGGGGCATGATCGCTCACCCTACAGGAGGAATAACAATGAAAAAAAGCCTCGTTGACCATCTCAGTCAATACGCCGCCTACCACCGTGATCCGCGCAACATCGCTACCCACTTCATCGGCATTCCGCTGATCGTGGTGGCGGTGGCGGTGTTGCTGTCTCGTCCGCAATGGGCGGGGGGCTGGCTTTCACCCGCGGTACTGGTCGCGCTGGCATCGGCGTGGTTCTACCTGCGCCTGGAGTTGCGCCTTGGGCTGTTGATGACGGTGTTGCTGGGGCTGTGCATTTGGGCAGGCCAGGTTTTGGCACAGCAAAGCACGCTGGTCTGGTTGAGCAGCGGCGTGGCGATGTTCGTGATTGGCTGGGCGATCCAGTTTGTTGGTCACCACTACGAAGGACGCAAACCGGCGTTCGTCGATGATGTGACGGGGTTGATTGTCGGGCCGTTGTTTGTGGTGGTAGAGCTGGCGTTTTTGCTGGGGTTGCGACGGGTGCTGAAAGAGCAGATCGAGGCGCGGGCGGGCGGGGTGCGGGTCAATCCAAACAAAGCGGCGGCCTGAACGGATCGGTAGGAGCTGGCTTGCCGGCGAAAGCGGTGTGTATGACACACCGCGTCATCGTTGATCGCTGGCAAGCCAGCTCCTACCGGTTAGATGTTGGCGACCTTCTGCCAGACCTTCGGCTTGAAGAACAGTGTCTCGCCCTTGGCCAGTCCGATCAGGCTGTCGTGATCCTTGACCACTTCGGCTTCGATCAGATCATTCTGGCCTTCGACCTTCAGCGTCACCCGCGTCGTGGCGCCCAATGGACGGATATCGCGCACTTGCGCCGCATGGTGATCTTCCAGCTCATGCCGCGACAGCGACACCTCGTGCGGGCGGAACAGCACGTGATTGTCCTCGCCCAGGTGCAGGCGGTTCGAATCGCCGAGGAAGTGATAAACGAAATCGCTGGCCGGGTTTTCGTAGACGTCACCCGGTGCGCCGATCTGCTCAATCACGCCCTTGTTCATCACTACGATGCGGTCGGCAACTTCCATCGCCTCTTCCTGGTCGTGGGTCACGAATACCGACGTCAGGTTGATGTCTTCATGCAGGCGCGCCAGCCAGCGACGCAGCTCCTTGCGGACCTTGGCGTCGAGGGCGCCAAAGGGCTCATCGAGCAGCAGCACTTTAGGCTCCACCGCCAAGGCACGGGCCAGGGCGATGCGCTGGCGCTGACCACCGGAAAGCTGTTCCGGATAGCGATCCGCTAACCAATCCAGCTGCACCATGTTCAGCAACTCGTGCACCTTGGTGGCGATCTGGCTTTCGCTCGGGCGCTGTTTTTTCGGCTTCATGCGTAGGCCGAACGCAACGTTGTCGAACACCGTCATGTGGCGGAACAAGGCGTAGTGCTGGAACACGAAACCGACGTTGCGATCACGCACGTCGTGGCCGGAAACGTCTTCACCGTGGAACACGATATTGCCCTGGTCCGGGGTTTCCAGGCCAGCGATGATCCGCAGCAACGTGGTCTTGCCGCAGCCCGACGGGCCGAGCAACGCGACCAGTTCGCCGCTCTGGATGTCCAGGCTGATGTTGTCCAGCGCCTTGAACGCATTGAAATTCTTGCTGACTTTACGCACTTCGATCGACATGAATTATTCCTCCGCGGCGCTGGCGCGCAGGCGGTTGATACGGTTTTCGCTCCACTGCTTGAGCAGCAGGATGAAGAGCGCCAGGATCAGCAACAGGCTCGCCACGGCGAACGCGGCCACGTGGTTGTATTCGTTGTAGAGGATCTCGACGTGCAGCGGCAAGGTGTTGGTCACCCCGCGAATGTGCCCGGAAACCACCGACACCGCACCGAATTCACCCATGGCCCGCGCGGTGCAGAGCACCACGCCGTAGATCAGGCCCCATTTGATGTTGGGTACGGTGACGTGCCAGAACATCTGCCAGCCATTGGCCCCGAGCAGGCGCGCGGCCTCCTCTTCCTGGGTGCCCTGCTCCTGCATCAGCGGGATCAGTTCACGGGCCACGAACGGTACGGTGACGAAAATCGTCGCCAGCACGATGCCTGGCAAGGCGAAGACGATCTGGATGTCGTGGTCCGAAAGCCACGGGCCGAACAGCCCCTGGGCGCCGAACATCAACACATAGACCAGGCCGGCGATGACCGGCGATACCGAGAACGGCAGGTCGATCAGGGTCACCAGCATGCTTTTGCCGCGGAACGTGTACTTGCTCACGCACCAGGCGGCACTGACGCCGAACACCAGGTTCAACGGCACGGAGATCAGTACGGCGATGACCGTGAGCTTCAGTGCCGACAGCGCGTCCGGCTCGAAGATCGCGCTGAAAAACGCCCCGAGGCCGAGCTTCAGCCCTTGAGACACCACGATGAACAGCGGCAACAACAGGAACAGCGCAAAAATCAGCCAGCCAAGGCCGATCAGGATTCGCCGCGAAGTCGCACTGCCACGACGGGCAGCGTTCGAGGAAGCGGCAGCAATAGACGATTGGGACATTGTTCGCGCCTCCTTATGGGGTTTCGATGCGCCGCTGCAGCAAGTTGATCAGCAGCAACAGAATGAAGGAAACCACCAGCATCAGCACACCAATGGAGGTAGCGCCGGTGTAATCGTACTGGTCGAGCTTGACCATGATCAGCAGCGGCAGGATCTCGGTTTTCATCGGCATGTTGCCGGCGATGAAAATCACCGAACCGTACTCGCCGACTCCACGGGCAAAGGCCAGGGCGAAACCGGTCAACCAGGCAGGCAACAGGGCCGGCACCAGGATGTGACGGAACACCTGCAAAGGTTTTGCGCCCAGGCACGCCGCTGCTTCTTCCACTTCACGGGGAATATCGGCCAGCACCGGTTGTACAGTACGTACTACGAATGGAAGTGTCACAAAAGTAAGGGCAAGGGTGATGCCCAGGGGGGTGTAGGCGATCTTGAATCCCAGATCCGCTGCAAACTGACCCACCAGGCCGGTGGGGGTGTATAACGCGGTCAGCGCAATGCCGGCCACGGCAGTGGGCAATGCGAAGGGCAAGTCGATCATGGCATCGATGATCTTGCGTCCAGGGAAGGTATAGCGCACCAGCACCCAGGCGAGCAGCGTGCCGATAATGCCGTTGATGATGGCGGCGTACAGGGCGGTGCCGAAGCTCAGCTTCAATGCCGCCAGCACCCGTGGCGCCGAGATGATTGCCCAGAACTGATCCCAGGTGAGTTGAGCGGCATGCACGAACATCGCCGCCAGTGGTATGAGCACAATCAGGCTGAGGTACACCAAGGTGTAGCCCAGCGTCAGCCCGAAGCCGGGTATGACGGGGGAGATACGACGCGACATAAAAGTCCTTGGTTGAGAATGCACTAAGCCTCGAATCGCGATTCGAGGCTCCTTGATGGCGATTTAAGATTACTGCGCCTGGTAGATCTGGTCGAATACGCCGCCGTCGTTGAAGAATTTCGGCTGCGCGGTTTTCCAGCCGCCGAAGTCTTTGTCGATGGTGACCAGGTCCAGTTTCGGGAACTGTTGGGCGTATCTGGAAGCAACTTCCTTGTCACGTGGACGATAGAAGTTTTTCGCCGCGATTTCCTGGCCAGCAGGGCTGTACAGGTGCTTGAGGTAGGCTTCGGCGATCTGCTCGTTGCCCTTTTTCGCGGCATTCTTGTCGACCACGGCCACTGGCGGCTCGGCCAGGATAGACAGCGAAGGCACGACGATCTCGAACTTGTCGGCACCGCCATCTTCTTTCAGCGCCAGGAACGCTTCATTTTCCCAGGCCAGCAACACATCACCCTGACCGTTGTTGACGAAGGTAATGGTCGAACCGCGTGCCCCAGTGTCCAGCACAGGCACGTGCTTGAACAGGGTTTGCACGTATTCCTTGGCCTTGGCTTCGTCACCGCCGTTGGCTTTGAGACCATAGGCCCAGGCAGCGAGGAAATTCCAACGTGCACCGCCGGAGGTTTTCGGGTTCGGCGTAATCACCGAAACGTCGTTCTTGACCAGATCGCCCCAGTCCTTGATGCCTTTAGGGTTGCCCTTGCGCACCAGGAACACGATGGTCGAGGTGTACGGCGTACTGGCTTCCGGCAGACGCTTCTGCCAGTCGGCCGGCAGGGTCTTGCCGAGCTTGGCGATTTCGTCGATGTCACCGGCCAGGGCCAGGGTCACTACGTCAGCGCGCAGGCCGTCGATCACCGCTCGGCCCTGCTTGCCGGAGCCACCATGGGACTGCTGGATTTTCACGCTGTCGCCGGCGTGGTCCTTCTGCCAGAACTTGATGAACTCGGCGTTGTAGTCCTGGTACAACTCGCGGGTCGGGTCGTACGACACGTTGAGCAGTTCGTAATCCTTGGCAACCGCGGAACCGGCAAACAGGGCACTGGCCAAGGCGGCCAAAGCGAAATGACGAATCGACGACATGGTGAAAGCTCCTGGAATTCTAATTGTGTTGGCTGGTTCTTATGGATTTCTGGGATCGCGGTGTCGGTTCAAAGCTCGCTTCAGCCCGGTTTGTTGCCCGGCTGCTGCAAGCGGAATTTTTCCTTGCGTTCGATCTGGACCACCTGGGCGTTGTGCACGGTGATTTCCACTGCGCCAAAGCGCAGGTCGCGCAGGGCGCTCTGGATTTCGCGCAGGATGGTTGCTTCGTCCTGGCCGTCAACGCTACGTAGAGATGCGCTCATGGTGCTGTTCCTTCGACTGAGAGGTTGCCTGGCAGTGGCGGCACTGCTTGCGGCGTGAGACCAATAGTAGAGAGGCGCAGATATTCTTAAAAAGACTATTTAAGAATGTTTATATAACCAGAAGACTCAGATGACGCAGAGCGTCACTTGGTGCGTTCCCACGCGGAGTGTGGGAACGTCAGATGACGGGGGTTCGGGTCCAATCCAGCTCCGCTGCCGGCACCGGCCGCCCGAACCAGTAGCCCTGCCCCAGATGAGTGCCGTGATCGAGCAGGAACGCCGCCTGTTCGACCTGCTCGATGCCCTCGGCTTGCACCTGCATGCCCATGCTCTGCGCCAGGGCGATGATGACCCGCACAATGGCCGCGTCGTCCTCGTCTCTCGGCAATCCGGCGACAAAGCCCTGGTCGATCTTGAGTTTCTGTACCGGTAAACGCTTGAGCCGCAACAGCGACGAATAACCGGTGCCGAAATCATCGATGGCCAGTTGCACACCCAATTCACGAAGCCGGTGCATTTGCTCAAGCGCGACCTCGGGATCCTCCATCACCGCGCTCTCGGTGACTTCCAGCTCCAGGCAGGCCGGGTCCAGGCCGGTTTCGCGTAGTATCTGCGCAACTTGTTGGTACAGCTCGCGGCCGGCGAACAGGCGCGACGATACATTCACCGCGACAAACGACAACACCACGCCCGCCTGTTGCCACTGGCACATCTGGTGACAGGCCTGGCGCATCACCCAGGCGTCGATCCGGGCGATCAGCCCCGTCCGCTCGGCCACCGGGATGAATTGCGCGGGCGGTACCAGGCCACGCTGCGGATGCTCCCAGCGCACCAGCGCCTCGACGCCGATCAGGCGACAAGTCTTGAGATCGTGGACAGGCTGGTAAAACACGCGCAGCTCGTCTTGCTCCAGGGCCCTGCGCAGATCAGAGGCGGTCTCGACCCGCTGCCGGGCATGGGCCGTCAACTCTTCGGTGTAAAGGGCATAGCCATCACGTCCGCCGCTCTTGGCCTTGAACAGCGCCGAATCGGCGTTGCGCAACAACTGTTCGGCACTCATGGCGTCGCTGGGGAAAAGACTGATACCGATGCTGGCGTTGATGAACAGCCGATGCCCGTGAATATCGAAGGGCTCCTTGAGGCCCTCAATGATCCGCTCGGCCAGCGCCGCCGCCTGCATCAGTTGTGGACAACTTTCGGCCAGCACGGCGAACTCGTCGCCCCCGAGGCGCGCCAAGGTAATTCCGGGATCGAAAATGGCTCCCAAACGTTCGGCCACCGCCTTGAGCACTTGGTCACCCAGCGCGTGCCCGAAACTGTCGTTGATCATCACGAAGTGATCCAGATCGATGATCAGCAACGCGCAACCCCGCTTGTGCAACTGCGCCGATGCCAGGGCCTGGGTGGCGCGGTCGGTGAACAGCAGGCGATTGGGCAGGCCGGTGAGCGGATCGTGATGCGCCAGGTGCCTCAACTCGTGTTCCGAGTCCTTGATAGCGCTGATATCAGAGAACACCGCCACAAAATGACTGCGATGCCCATGGTCGTCGTGAATGATGCGAATGGTCTGCCATTGCGGGTAGATTTCCCCGCTTTTGCGGCGGTTCCAGATTTCCCCGCTCCACTCGCCGACGCTGTTGAGGGTGGCGAACATCGCCTGATAGAAAGCCGGTGGATGATGACCTGACTTGAACAGACTGGGCTGACGCCCCAGCACTTCTTCACGCTGATAGCCGGTGATCGACATGAAGGCGCGGTTCACATGGACGATCAGCCCTTGGGCATCTGTGACCAGCACGCCTTCACGGGTGCAATCAAACACGGCCGCCGCCTGGCGCAGACGCTCACGATCTTCTCTTCGTTCAGGCAATTTCTCGCCTACAGCCTGGCCACGTGACAAGCGGGCCCGGGCCATGAAGATCAAGCCGGCGCTCAACACCACCCAGGCATAACCGTTGATCAGTTGCCAGTGTAAGCGCTCGGCCGAATCATCGAATAAACTGCTCAATAAAAAGCCACTCAGCTGCATCCAGACCACGGAAATCAACAGGTAGAGCAGCGCTGCGCGCACGGCATCGCGATAGCTGGCAGACATAAGGCTGTCCATGTCCCTACGGAAAAGTCGGGATTATAGTTTAAAGACACATCCTGCCACTCTTATCTGAAAGGGCGACTGGTTTTATCTGTCCGCTTAGTGATAATGCATCGGCTGTTTTTTTCTTTTTCGAGGGCCCTATAGCCTATGTGGTACCAAGGTTTTCTCGGCTTGTCGCCCTGGTCTCTGGTGGCAGTCACCCTGCTGATGACCCACGTCACGATCATCGGCGTCACGGTCTATCTGCACCGTTACTCAGCCCATCGCTCACTTGAGCTGAATGCTGGCTTGAAACATTTCTTCCGCTTCTGGCTGTGGCTGACCACGGCGCAGAACACCCGCGAGTGGACTGCCATCCACCGCAAGCACCACGCCAAGTGCGAAACGGTCGACGACCCGCACAGCCCGGTGATCAAGGGTTTGTCCACCGTACTGCGCAAAGGCGCCGAGCTGTACCGCGCCGAAGCGGAAAACCCCGAGACCCTGCGCATCTACGGCAAGAACTGCCCGGATGACTGGATCGAACGCAACGTCTACACCCGTTTTCCACTGCTGGGCGTGGCGATCATGGCCGTTATCGACCTGCTGCTGTTCGGCACCATCGGCATCACCATCTGGGCCATCCAGATGATGTGGATCCCGGTGTGGGCTGCTGGCGTCGTCAATGGCCTGGGCCATGCCGTCGGCTACCGCAACTTCGAGTGCCGCGATGCGGCGACCAACCTGGTGCCGTGGGGCATCCTGATCGGTGGCGAAGAGCTGCATAACAACCATCACACCTACCCTAACTCGGCAAAACTGTCGGTGAAGAAGTGGGAGTTCGACCTGGGCTGGGCCTGGATCCAGGTGTTCAGCTTCCTGCGCCTGGCCAAGGTCCAGCGGGTCGCGCCCATTGCGCACCGTGTCGAAGGCAAGGGCCACCTGGACATGGACACCGCCATGGCGATCCTCAACAACCGCTTCCAGATCATGGCCCAGTACCGCAAGCTGGTGATCGGGCCGCTGGTCAAGCAAGAACTGGAAAAGGTCGATCACTCGGTCCGCCACCAGTTCCACCGTGCCAAGGGTTTGCTCTCGCGGGAAACCAGCCTGCTGGACGACAAGCATCACGTTCGCATCCAGAACATGCTCGAACACAGCCAGGCGCTGAAGGTCATCTACGAGAAACGCCTGGCCTTGCAGCAGATCTGGGTCAAGACCAGCTCAAATGGCCACGACATGCTCGCCGCCATCAAGGATTGGGTACACGAAGCGGAAGCCAGCGGGATTCAATCCCTGCGTGACTTCGCCGATCAGTTGAAAACCTATTCCCTGCGCCCAAGCGCCGCCTGACACCGTTGATCGGTGCGCCCTTTCTTCAGGGCGCACCCTTCGGAACTTCGCTGCAAATCCCTTATCTCAAAGTCACTTCGCCATCCAGGCGGGCTTCGCCGTGGCCGCTTCGACCTTGAGCGGCGCACCCCTTTGAGATCTGTGCCGATGGTCAATAATCAACAAGACTCATCACCCATGCAGTGGCCCGAGGCCGCGCAAACCCTGATGGCGCTGATGCACGCCCAAGGCGAGGTGGCGCGCCTGAGCGAACGTGAACAGCTGTTCAGCACCTTGCTGGTGAGCGTCAACGCAGTGCTGTGGGCATTCAATTGGGAAACCCGCCAGGTGCTGTATGTCAGCCCCGCCTATGAACGGATTTTCGGCCGCAGTGCCGACCTGTTGTTGGCCGACTACAACCAATGGCGCGACAGCATTTACCCCGACGACCTTGAATACGCCGAGCACAGCCTGGCGGACGTGCTGGTCAAGGGTGCCGTCGAAGACCGCGAGTACCGGATCATTACCGCCGACGGTCAGTTGCGCTGGCTCAGCGACAAGTGTTTCATCAACCGCCAGGCCGAGCCTGGGCAGCCGGTGATCATCGTCGGCATCGCCGAAGACATCACCGACAAGAAGCAGTTGGAGACCGAACTGCAACGGCTGGCGACAACCGACGCCCTGACCCGCAGCAGCAACCGCCGGCATTTTTTCGAGGGTGCCGAGCAAGAATTCGAACAGGCGCGACAACAGGGCACGCCGCTCTCGTTTCTCATGCTGGACATCGATGACTTCAAGGTCATCAACGACACCTACGGCCATCAGGAAGGCGATAACGTGCTCCAGCGCATTGCCGACAGTGGCCGTGCGGCATTGCGGCGCGGCGATCTGTTCGGGCGCATTGGCGGCGAGGAATTCGCCGCTGTGTTCCCCGGCTGCACGCCAGAGATGGCCCTGCAAGTGGCTGAGCGCGTGCAACGGGAGATTCAGGGCTTGAGCTTCAACCATGACGGCCATACATTCGGCATCACCGTCAGCCAGGGCCTGACCAGCCTTACGGCCGAGGATGCAAGTTTGGAAAGCCTGTTTGCCCGGGCGGATGCCGCGATGTACGAGGCCAAGCGCCAGGGCAAGAACCGGATCATCAGCGCTTGAACGGCACGCCCCTCTGTAGGAGCTGGCTTGCCAGCGAAAGCGGTGTACCTGACTCACCGAGTCGCCTGGATTCGCTGGCAGGCCAGCTCCTACAGAGGGCGTCGCAAGGCTTATTTCTTGCGCATCCGTACCAACTCCGGCAAGCCGATCTTCAGCAGCCGCGCCGTGCGGCTCTTGGCCAGGTCCTCAACACCCTCATGCTCGGTCAGGCGCGCCAGTTGTGCCGCCATGTTCATCACCAGGGCTTCTCGGGAGTAAACCCCGCCGCCGAGCTGGTAAGCGGCCGCAATCAGCTGCCGCAGCTCCAGCGGCAGACGCCAGCGGGTGCGCAACGCCGAACCGTAGGCGGCACTGAACTCCGCCAGCGCCTCGCCCACTTGCTCCTGCTCGTCCAGTTCGCCACCAGCCTGTTTCCATTCCTGCAAGCAACGCAACAACGCCAGGTCGCCCAGACGATGCAGCATGCCGGCGCAGTAGCAGCGCGCCTGATCCAGGTCCAGCAAGCGCGCCAGCGTTCGCGCGTACTCAGCGGTGTGTAGCGACAGATCCCAGTAACGCTCGGCATAGTCCGCCAGCTGCGGGTCGCTTAGCCGCGCACTGCGCTTGAGCGTCAGGCCCAGAATCAGGTTCATGCTTTGCCCGGTGCCCAATCGGTGCAGGGCCTGGGACAGGGTTTGCACGGCGGTACCATGGTGCTGGGCGGCGCTGTTGGCGGCGGCGATCAGCACTGCAGTTACTTGTGGATCGGTGCGGATTTCGTCCTCAAGCATCGTCAAATCCAGGCCGTTGGGGTTGAGGCTGCGCTTGACCGCCACTTGCACGTCCGTCATCAGCGGCGCGCCTTCCGCCAGTTCACGACGACGCTCAAGGAATACCGGCAAGGTCATGCCTGGCGCCAGCGCCGGCACCTCGCACAATACCTCTTCCCCGGCGTTCAGCAGCAAAACCTGCAAGCGCTGGGTCAGGCTCTCCATGTTCAGGGGTTTGGTCAGATACGCAGCGGGGGCCAGCGGCAAGGCCTCACGCACGCTCGCACTGTCGTTGCGGCTGCTCATCAGGATGAACGGCAACGGTGGATTGCGCTTGCGCTGACGCACACTGCGCAACACATTCAGGCCATTGACACCAGGCAACTCCCAGTCGGCGATGACCAGGTCGTAAGGGTTGGACGCCAGCAACTCCATCGCCTGCTGGCCATCGGCGCACAAGTCCAGCCGCGCATCGCAGCGAACGTTCAACAACACTTCCTTGAGCAGATCGCGGGACCAGGGGTCGGCCTCGGCGATCAATACTCTCGGAATCGCGGGTAAAATGACGACTGTCATACAGCTCTCCCTGGCAATGCGTAAACCTTAAGCCAAAGCCGGCTATCGGATACAGCGCTAATACGCGGGTTGTGTTTTTGAAGGCGAGAAAAAACCCGCCGAAGCGGGTTTTTTGTGAAGCAGGTCACACTTGGTGATCAGAGCTCGGAGAAGCACTCTTCGATGATCGCCAGGCCTTTGTCCAGTTGCTCGTCCGGCGAAGTCAGCGGTACCAGGACGCGCAGAACGTTGCCGTAGGTGCCGCAGGACAGCAGGATCAAACCCTTATCGCGAGCCTTGGCCACAACGGACGCCACAGCTGCAGCGTTCGGCTTGTGGCTGTCACCGTTTTCGAACAGCTCGACTGCGATCATCGCGCCCAGGGCACGCACTTCACCGATCACCGGGTACTTGGCCTGAATGGCCTTCAGACCGGTTACCAGACGCTCGCCAACAGCCTTGCAGCGGTCCAGCAGGTGCTCTTCTTCGAACACTTCCATCACGGCCAGGGCCGCGGCGCACGCGATCGGGCTACCGGCGTAGGTGCCGCCCAGGCCGCCTGGAGCGATGGCGTCCATGTACTCGGCCTTGCCGCACACACCAGCCAGCGGGAAGCCGCCAGCGATGGATTTGGCGAAGGTGGTCAGGTCGGCAGCAACGCCTATCTGTTCCATGGCGAAGAAGGTGCCGGTACGGCCAGCGCCGGTCTGTACTTCGTCAGCGATCAGCAGGATGCCGTGCTGGTCGCACAGGGCACGCAGACGCTTCATGAATTCTTTAGGCGCGACGTAGAAACCACCTTCGCCCTGAACCGGCTCGATGATGATTGCAGCGATATCACGCGGCTCGGCGTCGTTCTTGAAGATGCGCTCGATGGAAGCGATCGAGTCGTCGATGCTCACACCGTGCAGTTCGTTCGGGTACAGCGCGCGGAAGATGCCGCCTGGCATCAGGCCCATGCCGGCCGAGTAAGGCACGACTTTACCGGTCAGGCCCAGGGTCATCATGGTGCGACCGTGGTACGCGCCGGTGAACGCGATCACGCCAGCGCGGCCAGTGGCGGCACGAGCGATCTTGATCGAGTTTTCCACGGCTTCGGAGCCAGTGGTGACCAGCAAGGTTTTCTTGGCGAAATCACCAGGAACCTTGGCGTTGATTTTTTCGCACACTTCTACGTACGGCTCGTAAGCCAGCACCTGGAAGCAAGTGTGGGTCAGCTTGTTCAGTTGCTCGGTCACCGCCGCGATGACTTTCGGGTGTACGTGGCCGGTGTTCAGTACGGCGATACCGCCAGCGAAGTCGATGAACTCACGACCTTCAACGTCGGTCACGGTCGCGTTCTTCGCGGACTCGGCGAAAATCGGGTGAATCTGGCCAACACCACGTGGAACTGCGTTGGTACGGCGGGCCATCAAATCAGCGTTAGTCTTGCTCATTACATTCCTCATTCGCCGCTCATCGGTCGGCGTGGTTCAAGGATTAAGCGGTGGGGAGGTAACTGAAGCAGCATGCGATGATCGACTGCCACAGCTTTCCCGACCACAGAGAAAATTCCGGTTTGAAGCCGCGCAAAGGGACAGCGCTCTCGTGCCCTTTGCGCTTGAAGCAATGCCTTGCCGGGCTTGTTAGATGCCCAGGCAGAGGTATTTGATTTCCAGGTAATCTTCGATGCCGTACTTGGAGCCTTCACGGCCCAGGCCCGAGGCCTTGATGCCGCCGAATGGCGCGACTTCGTTGGAGATCAGCCCGGTGTTAACGCCGACCATGCCGTATTCCAGGGCTTCCGCCACACGGAACACACGACCCAGGTCGCGAGCATAGAAGTAAGAAGCCAAACCGAACTCGGTATCGTTGGACATCGCGATCACGTCGGCTTCATCTTTGAAGCGGAACAGTGGCGCCAATGGGCCGAAGGTTTCTTCCTTGGCCACGGCCGCGTTGTTCGGCACGTTGGTCAGGATGGTCGGCTCGAAGAAGTTGCCCTCCATCGATTTGCCGCCGGACAGCACGGTGGCGCCTTTGGCAACGGCGTCAGCGATGTGCTCTTGCACCTTGGCCACGGCTTTTTCGTCGATCAGCGGACCAGTGGTGGTGCCGTCTTCCAGACCGTTACCGATCTTCAGTTTGGCCACGGCCACTTTCAGCTTCTCGGCGAACGCGTCGTAGACCGAATCCTGGATGTACAGGCGGTTGGCGCAGACGCAGGTCTGGCCATTGTTGCGGTATTTGGAAATGATCGCGCCTTCGACGGCCTTATCCAGGTCCGCGTCGTCGAACACGATGAACGGCGCGTTGCCGCCCAGTTCCAGGGACACTTTCTTGATGTCCTTGGCGCATTCCGACATCAGTTGACGACCGATTTCGGTCGAACCGGTGAAGGACAGCTTGCGCACGATCGGGTTGCTGGTCAGCTCGCTGCCGATGTCGCCGGCGCTGCCGGAAACAACGCTGAACACACCAGCCGGGATGCCGGCACGCTGGGCCAGTTCAGCCAGGGCGAACGCCGAGAATGGGGTTTGCGAAGCAGGCTTGAGCACCATGGTGCAACCGGCGGCCAGGGCCGGGCCGGCTTTACGGGTGATCATGGCCGCAGGGAAGTTCCACGGGGTAATGGCAGCGGTCACGCCGATTGGCTGCTTGATCACGATCAGGCGCTTGTCTGGCTGGTGGCCCGGAATCACGTCACCGTAGATGCGCTTGGCTTCTTCGGCGAACCACTCGATGAACGATGCGGCGTAAACGATCTCGCCCTTGGCTTCGGCCAATGGCTTGCCCTGCTCCAGGGTCATCAGGCGAGCGAGGTCGTCCTGGTTCTCGATGATCAGCTCGTACCAGCGACGCAGCTTGTTCGCACGTTCTTTGGCGGTCAGTGCACGCCAGGCCGGCAGCGCTTTGTCAGCGGCTTCAATTGCACGGCGGGTTTCGGCAGCGCCCATTTTCGGCACGGTGCCCAGAATTTCGCCCGTTGCCGGGTTGTTGACCTTGATCGTCTGACCATTGTCCGCATCAACCCAAGCGCCATCGATGAAGGCTTGCTGGCGGAACAACTGGGTGTCTTTAAGCTGCATGTCGGCTTTCCTTAACAGCACCGCGGCAGGCGCGGAGCAAATTATGATTGTAGAAAGGCGCCTCAGTAGGCTGCCGTCAGGGAAATCATTCACCGGGCTGAAGCACATAAATAGCGCACTGATTCAAATCGTGCGGTTCAGCACCCAGACAAGAGCGTTTGAAATCTCAAACGAATCCTAGGATCAAAGGGGGTAAAGGACAATAGGGCGTTCGAAAAAAAGAACGAAAACCTCTTTTTTGCTTCATTTTTCTGATCAACGTAGCAAACGCAGGTTACGCTTTAAAAAAACACAGGCGATTCAGCAGCATGGACGCCTGCAATGCATATGAGTATCATGGCGCCCGCTGCACCAGTAGCTCAGCTGGATAGAGTACTGCCCTCCGAAGGCAGGGGTCGTGGGTTCGAATCCCGCCTGGTGCACCATACATAGAATCGAGAAAGCCTCAGGCCGTTGGGTCTGGGGCTTTTTTGTGGGTCAAAAAAACCGCCTAAGCGGTTTTTTCATTCTGTGGTCCAGTCAAACTCGTCGTATTCATCATCCTCATCGTCCTCGAACTCTTCCTCTTCACGAACGTCTTCTTCCTCAGCATTACCCTCTTCCTGCTGACTCAGCAGAAAATCCTTACGGCTCTCGGTAATTGCCCGCCGTAATTCCTCGCCCTTTTCCGGGCAGTTGAGCATTTGGGCGATGCGGTCGATTTTTTTTGTCACGGCATCCTCCAACGCATCGACTATGGCCCGATAGTGCGCGCTTTCGGGCCTTGATGCCAAATCGTCGAGCGTCGGGTCGATCAGTTTTTCTGCAGCTCCTTGAGTCGTGCGCTGAGGTTTTCGTCGGGAAAGCGTTTGTGCAGGTCGGCCAGCAGCTTATCGGCGGCTTGCGGGTGCCCGGTTTTTTCCAGGCGCAGCACTTCGCGCAATTGCTCGTCCAGGGATTTCACTGGGGCCGCGGCACGCTTGCTGGCTTTAGCTTCGTCCGCCATATCGGCGCTGAAGGATTCTGCCTGGGCTGGGACCGCCGATTCCGCCATTGGCGCGGCGGGGGCGGAGAGCGCGCCGGCCGGGGCGTTGAGGGAACGGGCCAGCGCTGACGGCGCGGCTTCGGCTTCCTGTTTGGCAACCGGTGCCGCAGGCGCGAAGTCGTAGCTGGGCACTTGCTCTGGCGTGCGCTGGACCAGCGAGAGCATCAGTGCGATGCCGACGAGGCTGGCGAATGCCACTTGCCAGCGGGGTTGCTGGCAGGCGCGAAGCCAGCGTTGCCACAAGCCTGGCTTTGGCGCGGGCACCGCGCTACGCGCGGCGGCCAGGATCAAGGCGTCGAGATGCGCAGGGGGTTCGCCGGTGGCCTGCTCGCGGTAATGTTCGAGCGTTCGGTTCGGTGTGTGCTTGGCGTCAGTCATGTCAGTACCTCCTCGGCCAGCAGCCGACGCAGTTTTTGCTGGGCGTAACGCAAGCGGCTCTTGACGGTTTCCAGCGGTGTTTCGGTGAGGGTGGCGATCTGCGGCAAATCGAGATCGCTGTAGGCGCGCAGCAGGAACACTTCGCGCTGGTCGGCGGGCAAGGCTTGCAGGGCGGCCTCAAGACGCTGGCTGTCACGGCTCAGGCTCAGCAGTTGCTCAGGATCGGTGGTGTCATCGGGCAGCGCATGGGCCTGTTCGTCGTAGCTGTCGTGCAACGGTTGATGGACGCCGTGTTTGCGCCAGTGATCGATCAAGCGGTTGCGGGCAATCTGGTAGAGCCAGGTACGAAAAGTCGCCCGACCGTGTGGCTGACTGCCGCTGCGGATCAGGCTCAGCCAGGTTTCCTGATAGACCTCCTCGGCAAGTTCCGCCCTGCCGCTCAACCCCAGCAGAAACCGGTACAAGCCCTGACGGTGGCGCGCGTACAGAATCTCGAACGCCGCGCCGTCGCCCTCGCGATAAAGGGCCAGTAGCGCTTCGTCGCTACTGGCCTCGGCGCTGCTTGCGGGCGCAAACAGCTGGCTGATGAACCCCTTCAATCGGCTCACTATTCAATCCGTCGTTCAGTGGCGGTTGGATTCAACGCTGTGGTGGTGCGCAAACTCTGCGCCAGCTCTACCAGTTGCACAAACTCGCTGCGCAGGCCGAAGCGGTCATCACCCCGGGCGCCGCGGGCCAGCGCTTCGGTGTCCTTGAGGTTGAACTCGCCGGTGTAGCGTCCGTCCTTGAGCTGTTGGGAAAACGCCGCCACTGCCGCTGCAAAGCGCAGGTCATCGCTGGCCTTGGTGGCTGGGTCGTTAACGATCGGCCGTTCGATCAAGCGACTGTTCCCGCCTTCGGGCAACTGATATCGCACACGCAGCATCGCCAACTCGCCATGCTTTTCGGAACCCACTGCGCCCGATTGAGCGTAGCGCAGCGGCTCCAGCCAGCCCTTCTCGCCCTTGGGGACAATTTCGTACAGCGCAGTCACGGTATGTCCTGCACCAATTTCACCGGCATCGACCTTGTCATTGCTGAAATCCTCACGTTTCAACGCCCGGTTTTCATACCCCAGCAGTCGATATTCGCTGACGTGCGCGGGGTTGAATTCCACTTGCAGCTTGACGTTTTTCGCCACGACGGCAAGGGTCGAGCCGAGTTGATCCACCAGCACCTTGCGCGCCTCACGCAGGTTGTCGATGTAGGCGTAATTGCCATCGCCGGCATCGGCCAGTTGTTCCATCAGGTGTTCATTGTAGTTATCCACACCGAAACCCAGGGTGGTCAGGGATACGCCCGCTTTACGTTTATCCACAGCCATTTGCTTGAGGCTGTCGAAGTCGCTGACGCCGACGTTGAAGTCACCGTCAGTGGCCAGTAGGACGCGGTTGATGCCCTTGGGGATAAACGCCTGTTGCGCCTGTTGATAAGCCAGTTCGATGCCCGAGGCTCCGGCAGTGGAACCGCCCGCGGTCAGTTGATCGATGGCTGTACGAATCTTCGCCTTTTCCCGTCCGGAAGTGGGCTCCAGTACTACCCGTGATTCCCCGGCGTAGACCACCAAGGACACCCGATCCTGATCGCGCAGTTGATCGACCAGCAATTTCAGGGTGCTTTTGACCAGCGGCAGGCCCTCGCGGCGATCCATCGAGCCGGACACGTCCACCAGAAACACCAGGTTCGCCGGGGCCAGTTCCGCGAACGCGCGGTCCGAGGCCTTGATGCCGATGCGCAACAGGCGTGTATGCGGATTCCAGGGTGACGCTGCCAGCTCCGTGGTCACGCCGAAGGGCGAGCCATCGGCGGGCAAGGCGTAGTCATAAGGGAAGTAATTGACCATCTCCTCCAGCCGCACCGCCCCTTCCGGTGGCAGTCGCCCCTGGTTGAGCAGACGGCGGACGTTGGCGTAGGCGCCGGTATCGACGTCGGCGCTGAAGGTCGAGACCGGCGTTTGGGCGACGCTGTGGATCGGGTTGTCGGCCAGGGCCTGGTACTGCTCGCGCTGTTCGTCGCGATAGCCCTGTGGATAAGCCTCGCCCGCGGGCACTGGCGCGAAGCCCGCCATCGGTGCCGGCCTGACGCTGCGCTTGCTCATCGACGCATCGGCGTCGAGCCTTTCTTGCTGCACTAGCGGCTCGGCTTTCAACTCGGCCTGGGCCGGCGATGACACGGCGCCGGCATCGGGCTTGGACGACACACCGCAACCGGCAACGGCCAGTAACAGCCCGGCGGCGAAACCCTGGGCTACCGGACGAAGAACATGCAGAGGGAGGGACATGGGGCTGACCTCAGGAGGAAATTGATCCATTCATCCTGTGAGACGGACAGCCCGGAGAGTTCGGGTTAACCCGCGCTAAAAATTCTTCAGCGGTGGTAGCGCCGTACCACGCTGCTGTTTCTCAGCACGTGACCTTTGATTTTTTCCAGCAACTGGGCGCGAGTGAGGCCGGCTGGCAGCGCATCCGGCGCGAGGTCCAGGGCGTAGAGCTGGATGATGTAATGATGCGCGCTGTCGCCAACCGGTGGGCAAGGACCGACGTACCCCGTCGTGCCTTTGCTGTTGGTGCCACCCACGCCCTCGAGCGCGGATTTGGCGCCGACACCCGCCGCAATCTGGTGAGTGCCGGCCTTGATGCCGTAGTGCACCCAATGGTCGACACCCTGGCCTTTCTGGCCATCCGGATCGTGCATGACGATGGCGTAGCTGAGCGTGCCTGCCGGACCAGCGTTCCAGTTCAGTGCTGGCGAGACATTGTGCCCACCGCAACCCTGGGCATCGCTGGCGGCGGCCGACGTGAACAGTCGGTCATCCGAGACGCCCGGGATGTTCAGGGTGAAACGCTCCTGGGCCGCCTGCGCCGGAAATTGCACGCAAAGGACGACTGTTACGGCCGCTAGCCAAGGGGTCAGAGAGGTCAATCGGGTCATACCGGGAGCACCTAGTGCGGGGTGGGGCCGTGGTCGGCGAGCAGACTATAGCCGGACCGTTCACGCGGTGGCAGTGGGAATTGGATGAACCTCGCGTTAAGCGCCAGACTCATAACTGAAACGCCTGTCTGGAGAGCGATCATGACCCTGCATCGCGTTGCTCGTGTCGACGATATACCCGAAGACCGTGGCCTGGAAGTCAGTGTCCAGGACAGCAAGATCCTCCTGCTGAAAGTCGGCGATCAAGTGCGCGCCTATCAAGGCGAATGCCCCCACGCCGGAGCGCCCCTGGCCGAAGGCGCGCTGTGCCATGGGCGGCTGACCTGTCCGTGGCACAAGGCGCAGTTTCGGATCGAGGACGGTGGGTTGTGTGAACCTCCCGCCCTGGACAGCCTCAAGCGCTATCCGCTTGAAGTGCGGGACGGAGAAGTCTGGGTGGGCGATCAGCCGCTGCGGGATGCCCATACGCCACCGGCCGATGACGAGCGCACCTTTGTGATCGTCGGTGCCGGCGCTGCTGGCACGGCGGCGGCATCGGCGCTGCGTGAGAAAGGTTTTGGAGGCCGAGTGCTGCTGATCGACCGCGAAACAGCGGGCTATGACCGCACGGTGCTGAGCAAATTCGTGATCGCCGGGCAAACCCCACCGGACGAAGTCCCGGCCCTGCGCGATGAAGCGTTCTATCGCGAGCAACGTATCGAACGGATCAACGCGCAAGTGACGAGCCTGGACGCTGAAAACCGGGTATTGCAGTTGGCCAACGGCCAGTCACTCGAATATGACGCCGCGTTGCTGGCAACGGGAGGCAGCCCCAAGCCCCTGGAGCTACCCGGCGCCGAACTTGCGCAGGTATTCGTATTACGCTCCAGGGATCATGCCCGGCAGATTCTGGACAGCGCCAAACCCGGTCAGCGCGCGGTGATCATTGGCGACAGCTTCATCGCCATGGAGTCCGCTTCATCGCTGCGCCAATACGGTCTGGACGTCACGGTCCTGGCCCGGCAACCGGTGCCTTTCGCCAAACAGTTCGGCGAGACGGTGGGCAAGGCGATTCTCGCCCTGCACCAGGCCAACGGCGTGGTGTACCGCACGGCGGGCGAGGCAGTGCAGATAGAAGGAACGACGCGAGTCGAAGCGGTACGCCTGGATAATGATCAGCGTCTAGCGGCAGACCTGGTACTGGTCGGAATTGGTGTCACCCCGGCGACCTCGGCGTTTGCCGATCTGCCGAAGGAAAAGGACCAGTCGCTGCTGGTCGATGGCGGGATGCGCGTAGCCGATGGCCTTTGGGCTGCTGGTGATATCGCCACTTTCCCGCTCAACGGTCATCCGCAACGCATCGAACACTGGCGCCTAGCCCAACAGCAGGCACGGATTGCCGCGGCGAATATGCTCGGTGGCGATGAGCATTACCTCGACGTACCGTATTTCTGGACCTGGCACTTTGGCAAGAACTACGACTACCTCGGCCACGTCGAAGCGTGGGATGAAGTGGAGTTCAAAGGTGATCCATTCAATCCGCCCTTCATCGGTCTGTTCGGTAAAAACGGCGTGGTGATGGCGGCCGTGGCCTGTGACGAAGAGCGCACGATGGCAATGCTTGCCGAACGAATGAAACAGCCGTTACCTGTGGACGAAGCATGGCGGTTGATTCGCGGTTGAAACGGACCCGTAGGAGCCCGGCTCGCCGTCGAAGGCGATTTCAAAGACGCCTTCGCCGGCAAGCCGGGCTCCTACAGGGGACGGTTATGGCTCTTGGACTAAGCCAGGATTACCGAACTTGCTCATCAAGAAACTGACGAACTCTTCGACGGTCATTTTCTGGCCGTTGAACTCCACCTGGTTATTGGCGTAGTGCAGTTGGCTGACAACGTTGTTGTTGTCCAGTTTTGCCAGTTGCGAGCCGACCGCCATGCTGCTGAACATGTCGGCGGTGGCGGTGGCCTGATCGGCAATGAGCTTGGCGTCGGTCTGACCGTCGATTTGCGACTGTACGGTGAGCAGGTCGACCAGCATCGGTTTCGACACTTTCAAATTGACGTCCAGCAGCGCGATCATCTGGCGGACCAACTGGTCGGCCGGCAGGTCGATCGATTGCGGCTTGGTCAGGTCCAGCACCAGGTTGGCGCGGCTTTCGCCATTGGCGGTGTTGAACGACAGGTTCTCCAGGGCCACCTGCGGGCCAGCCGCCAGCAATTGCTCCAGGCCGTTTTTAAGCTGCGCTTCTTCTGCTTCGGTCAAGTTCAGCTCGGGGACCGGTTGACCGGCCTCGACAGCTTCGGCGGCGACCTGCTCATAGGGCTGCAATTTAGTCTGGTAGATCTGCATCAACGACAACGTCGCCGGGATGTCGAGGTTCTTCAGGCTCATGGCCAGTTGGGCAGAACCCACGGCCTTGCCGTTCAGGGACACTTCGGCAATCTTGTAATCGGCGCGCCCGGAAGCACTGCTACCTGATTCCTCGGTATGGTTCTTCATTTCGAAATTCTTGAAGCCCAGTACCGACTGCTTGGGACCAAAGGTGGTTTTGCTGTTGCTCAGCTCGACGGTGTTATCGCCGGTGTAATAACCGTAGGTGCTTTTTGCCAGGTTGCTGGCCAGGGTAAGACCACTCAACTCGACCTGCACAGGTGTCTGGTCTTCGGCAACGGTGGTCAGCTTCAGGCTGTCCATGTAACCGTCGGCCTTGACCTTCTGTGCCTGGGCACTGGCCGCTACGTCAACTTTCAAGCCGGAAAACTTCAGGCTGGACTTGTCATCCAGTGCCGTTTCCAGCGGCAGCAATTCAAGCGTGCCATTGGTGGAGTTGTCGTAGCCAATGTTGACCACACCCTTGAGTGGTGAAGCGTCCTTGGTGGCGGCGAACCATTTTTCCGTGATCGGGGTCTTTTCCAGTTCGTAGTGACTGGTAGCCATGACCGGCAACCACTTCAGCGACACCAGGCGCGAGAACGGCAGCGGGCCGTGTTCAATGTGATCGACAAACAGCAACTCGACCGGGGCCTCGCCGAACATCTCGCCCTCACCCTTGAGGCGGTAATGCGCCGTGCTGCTGAATACATGGCGTTCCAGGGATACCAGCTCCAGCGAGGCGGTGCCTTTGTATCCGACCATGGCGGCCTGCAATTGCTTGTTGGCATCCGCCAGGGAGGTGTTGAGCACACCTTCGATCTTGGTGCCGGTGAACCAGGCGCCGCCGGCGCTGATTGCACCCATGGCGACAACGATTCCCAGGAGCACGCCTGCTGATTTATTCATGAATGACCCGTTCAATGTCCGTTGTTGAAGGTGTGGTCGTCTTCCCTGGACCCATGACGGGTTGCGGTCACGACAGCGCTGAAAGTGGGGTGCAGGTTAGCATCAGGCGCGATGGGTGGCCCAATGGTTAAGGGTGAAAAAGTGTCTTGGCGAATACAAGACCGCCTTCGCTGGCAAGCCAGCTCCTACAAGGATCACCTCATACCTGTAGGAGCTGGCTTGCCAGCGAAGGCGTCAGTCCTGCCAACACGGAATCAGGAATACTGAACCTCGATCTCATCAAGCTGATGATCAAAGGTTTTGAGCCGCGCCGTCCACGTATAGATCAGCACTTCGAAATCCCGGTTGATCACCGCCCCACCCGTCACTTCCCCGCGCGGGTCGCAGAAGTCCAGCTGATAGCGCTCGCGAGCCATGGCGGTGGCGACGTCAGCCAATTCGCGGGCATTGTTGAGCCAGTGGCGACCGTCGTCAGCCACTTGTTTGTCCAGCTCGAGGCATTGCTTTTTCAGGGTCTCGAGGCTTTTTTCCAGCGGCGTGCCCGTGAGCTCCCCCATGACTTCCTGGAAGGTCCTGCCCGGTTGCCAATAGCTGCCCCAAAAATAACGATCGAAGACCGATTCGACACGCCGTAGCGCCACCTTGGTGTCCCAGATCATCACCAGGGTCTTGCCTTGTTCAAGCTGTCTTTTTTTGGTTCGCTGCCCTTGGACCGTGGCCCAGGCCACCACCGAAATGGACATCGCGGCTATCAACAGGGCGGCACTGTCGAGGAACGTCAGCGCCGTGTCGATCTGGTTAGCCAGCATGATGCCGTAGAAATAGGTGCCCGTGAGCAGCACTAACGCCACCACGGCGCACCAGAAGCCGAGAGCATAAGGGTTTTTCATTATTGGTTTCCCCATGACCTGCGCGAGCCTTGTGCGAATCGAGGGCGCTTTTGCAGGAACGCCCTTTCAACACTTCAAAGCATAGCAACGGCCTCAGGGTTTGCTGGAGTTCGACGCTTGCGTTCGTCCGCTTTCCCAACCGCCACCCAAGGCGAGGAACAAATCGATCTGGCTGATGGCAACCTGAGTGTTGGCGGCGGCCAGTTGCGCGGTGACGTCGGTGTAAGTGCGTGTCGCCTGCAGGTCCGCCAGGAAAGACGCACGACCGGCCTGGAAGAAGCGATGGGTCTGGTCTGCGGCCAGTTTCGCCGACTGCTCGGCGTCCGCCAGGGCCTCGCGGCGTTGCAGCAAGGCGGAGTACTGGGCCAGGCCGGTCTGGGTTTCACGAATTGCGTTGAGTACCACGCCATCGAAGTGCGCCAGCGTGGCCTGGGTGACTGCCTCGGCCTCACGAATTCGTGCTCGAGCGCCGTTGGTCGGCACGTTCCAGGTCAGCGACGGGCCGAACCCCCAACGGTTGGTGGAGGGTTCGCCAAGGTTCTCCAGGATACCAACCGTACCGATGGTCGCGCCGATGCGGATGTCCGGGTACAGCTCACCGGTGGCAACACCGATACCAGCGGTCGCGGCCGCCAGTCGCCGTTCGGCCTGGCGGATGTCGGGACGGCGCTTGAGCAGCGATGCACCATCACCCACCGGCAACAATTGCGCAATTTTTGGCAGTTCGGCGCAGCTATCGGTGCCGGCCGGTAATTGATCCAGCGGTTTGGCCAGCAGCATCGACAGGCGGAACAGCCCAGCCTGGCGCGCAGCTTCATAGCGCGGCATGTCGGCGCGCAAGGATTTGAACTGGGTTTGCGAACGGGTGACCTGGGTTTCGTCACCACGCCCGGCATCGCGCAAACGCTGGATGAGTGTGGTGCTCTGGGCTTGCAGGTCGAGTGAGTGCTGGGCGATTTCCCGCTCTTCGTTGGCCGCGCACACTTGGGTATAAGCCCGGACCACATCGGCCACCAAGGTGATGCGCGCCGTATCGGCGGCCGCCTGGGTTGCGTCGGCATTGGCCCTGGCCGCTTCGATGCCGCGCTGCAAGGTGCCGAACAGGTCGAACTGATACGACGCACTGATGCCGATATCGCCAATGTTGGCCACCGGCACCTTTTCCGGAAGCAAGAACGCCTCACCGGATTCCTGCAAGCGCTGGGCGCCCATCTTCACCCCACCGCTCCAGCCGCCCGCTGCCTCGGCCGCGTCGACCTGAGCACGCGCTCGCAGCAGGCTGGCGGCCGCTACGCGCAAATCAGTGTTGGAGGCCAAGGCCTGCTGTACCAACTGGTCGAGCCGCGGATCATGATACAGGCGCCACCAGTCGGCGGGCACCGGCGCCGAAACCACCGGTTTGCCGTTCACCGCCAGTTCGCCCTGCAGGTCTTCACGGTGGATCGCGGCTTCGTCCGGCAAGTGATAATCCGGACCGACCATCTGACACGCCGACAGCAGCAAGCCTAATCCGGCGATCGCCAAACCAGAGGCCTTGCTCATTGCGCGAGCTCCCGGTGCTGGTCGTCGATGATCGAGACCGTGGCGGTGCGCCCGGCAATCATGCGGAAATCCTCAGGGACATCATCAAAGGCGATACGCACCGGAATCCGCTGGGCCAAGCGCACCCAACTGAAGGCCGGGTTGACGTTGGGCAGCAGGTTGTTGCCACTGGTGCGGTCGCGGTCTTCGATGCCGGCGACGATGCTTTCCACATGGCCGCGCAGCCGCGCGTTGTCGCCGATCACCCGGATGTCGACGCTTTGGCCGATATGGATGCCGTTGAGCTTGGTTTCTTCGAAATAGCCGTCGATATGGAAAGAATTGCTGTCCACGACCGACAACACCGGCCGCCCGGCACTGACGAACTCCTGTGCGCGCGGCGCCCGGTCGTTGACGTAGCCGTCCACGGGGCTGCGGATCACCGAGCGATCGAGGTTCAGCTGCGCGCTGTCTACAGCGACCTGCGCTTCCATCAACGCCACCTGGGCGCGGGCTACCCGTGACTGGCTTTCTTCCAGTTGCTCGCCCGGCACCAGATTGCCCAGGCCCTTGTTGCGCTTGGCTTCGCGCTGGGCCTGGGCCAACGTTTCCTCGCGGTCGGCGACCGCCGCTTTCGCCTGGCGCAGGGCCAGCTTGAAGCGGTCCTGGTCGATGTTGAACAGCACCTGGCCGCGCTTGACCCACTGGTTGTCGCGCACTTGCACTTGCTGGATCAGCCCGGATACGTCCGGCGCGATCTGCACGATGTCGGCACGGATGTGCCCGTCGCGGGTCCAGGGCGCGAACATGTAGTACATCACCATGCGCCAGACCACGACCACGGCGAAGGTGACGATCAGCAGGGTCAGGACTACGCGACCGAGGGTTAAAAACGGTTTTTTCATGTCATCAGGTATCGACTGAGTGAGTCCACGGCGCCAAGCAGCAGGGCGTAGAGGGCCACGTTGAACAATGCCCGGTGCCAGACCAGACGGTAAAAGTGCAGGCGCGTCAGCACCCCGTGCACCAACAGGTACAACACATAGGTAATGCCCATCAGCACCAGCAGCGTGGGCAGGAACACCCCGCTGATATCCAGGTCACCGATCATAAAGGCGCTCCATCGATGCCATGGGGAAGCGGTTCTTCGGGCTCGGCAGAACCGACGAATTCGACACCGGGCAACAACGCCAGGCGCAAGCCACTCAAGGCGTGCAGCAGGTGCAGTCGGGTTTGCTCGTCCGGCGCGCCGGCCAATGCCCGACGGGTACGGTCGAGGGTCATCAGCAACGGGCTCGGCGCCGGCAGGCGTTCGCCAGCCTTGAGGCAGGCCCTGAAGTATTCGCCAACCTCGGCAACCACCTGATGCAGCAACGCTTGCGGTGCACCCTGAACCCGCGGCGTGTAGGCCAATAGGTCCAGCAGGTTCAGCGCCACACGTACCTCGCGCAAGGCGATGCCGGTGTCCTGGCCGATTACGGCCAGGCGCGGCAAATGCTGCATCAGGCGATCCAGTACCTGCACGCCCAGGCGTCGGTGATCGGCCAGACTCGCCGGCTCGGTGAGGCTGACAATGTCGCGCCAGGCGAAACGGGTCAGGCGCTTGGCCGCCAGCTCAGCACCGAACGGCCGGGCGATCAGGGTCCAGACGAAGGCGAACAGCAAGCCGACGGGGCCTGCCAGGTTGGAGTTGGCGAAGCTGAGGAAGTCCGCGTCGTAGGCGCCCTGGATACTGATGAACGATGAAGTGTTGACCAGGGTCAGCAACATGCCCAGATAGAACTGCGGCTTGACCGTCAGGGTCCCGATGCAAATGAACGGCACGGCGAAAGCCAGCACCAGCATCGGGAAGTCATGCAGGTTGGGCAGGACCAGAAACAGGTAGAGGCTGGCGAACACCACCGACATCGCCGTCCAGAAAAAGAACCGGTAGATCTGCGGTGCCGGGTCGTCCATCGAGGCGAAGAAGCTGCACGCCACGGCCGCCAGGATCACTGCACTGCCGCCATCGGTCCAGCCCAGCAGAATCCACAGCACCGAGGCGACAATGATCGCAGCGACAGTGGAGGCGGCGGAGTAGAACATCAGGCCACGATCCAGAAAGGGGGTCAGGCGCCCCAGACGCCAATGCCGATAAACCGCGCGCCAACTGTCCTGGCTTTCGCACTGGATCGCGTGTTGCAGGCTGCGGCAGTCCTGCCACAAATCGACCCATTCGCCGAGGCGATAAATGGCGTTGGAGAACAGCAGTTGCTTGCGATCACCCAGCTCTTCGGCGCTGGGTTGCAGCGCTTCAAGCTGGTCTTTTAGCGCTTGCCAGCGCCCGATCTCGGCGTCTTTGTGCTCAAGCCATTCACTGGCGGCGGCGAGCAAGGGAGCGAACTTGTCCACCAGCTCGGGGGTGCGTCTTTCCAAGGCGTAGAGTGCATCGTCGAGGGCATCGATCACCGGCAACAGGTGAATCATCCGCCCGCGCAACTCCTTGGTGTTGCGCACCGTTTGTGGGCGCGCGCCTTCGTGGGGCAACTGGCCGATCATCAGCTCCAGGGTATTGAACGTGGCAACCATCGAGGTGCGCAACGCGCTGACTTCGTCGGGCTGCACGTTGCGCCCGAGAAAGCGCGCGCTGTAGGTCGACGCGTCGGCAAACCATTTGCTCACTGAGTCGTTGAATACCGGCGCCAGCCGTCGCGGCCAGAACATTGCGCCAACTACCGCAGCGACGGCGATGCCGAGGAAGATTTCTTCTGTGCGCGCTTCAGCCACGTCCCACACCGCCAACGGGTTATTCACCACCGGCAGGGCGATCAACGGCAAGGTGTAGCCGGCCAGCATCAAGGCGTAATTGTTGGCGGTGCGCAAATGCATGGACAGGAACAGCAACGTCCCGGTCCATAGCGCGATGACTACTACCAGCACATAAGGGCTCTGCACGAACATCGGCACGAACAGGACAGCCGCGGCGGCCCCCAGGAAAGTGCCGACCGCACGGTATAGCGCCTTGGAACTGGTCGGACCGACAAACGGGCTGGAAACGATGTACACCGTAGCCATCGCCCAATATGGCCGCGGCATTTGCATGAGCAGGGCGATGTACAGCGCGATCATCGAAGCCGCGAAGGTGCGCACGCCGTAGAACCAATCCCGCGCCGAGGGCATGCCGGTAAAAAAGCCACTCAAGGGTTGGCCACCGGCAAATGACTGGCCGACTCGAAGGCCTGCAACACGCGCAGCGTCGCTTCAAGGTCTCCCTCAGCAATCCCTTCGAGCACTTCATGACGCAGCCGCACCAACTCGACCTCAACGGCTTGCACCAGGGTGCGACCGGTATCGGTCAGGCTCAGGCATTTGGCGCGACGGTCCTGGGCGTCTTCGGTGCGGCAGACGTAGCCGCCCTGGCATAACTGATCGAGCAATCGCACCAGGGACGGGCTTTCCATCCCCGCCGCCTGCGCCACCGTCACCTGCCGCACACCCTCGCCCAGGCGCCCGATCATCAGCAGCGGGACGGCACAGGCTTCGGAAATTCCATAGTTGGCCAACGTGCTCTGGCAGATTTTTCGCCAATGCCGAGCGGCCACCACCATGGTGCTGCTGATGTTCATCTGGAGAACGTCGAGGGAATTCGGCACGAGGGAAAACACACACTGTTAGTTTGCTAACTATCAATATGCCATTGGAGGAGATTTTCAGTCAAGTTTTGAAACAAATTGCTTTACGCCCCTCGCCCCTTCCTCAACAGCACATTCAACTGATCCACCACCTCCGCCCAATCGGCATCATCCAGAATTTCATTGCGCAACAGATCCGCCTGACTCGAATTCCAGAAAAAAGCATCCGCCAGATGCAACTCGGGTTTGAGCGGCGAATGAGTGGCGATGAATTTGTCGATGCTCTCGGCGTCGTCGGGAAGGCCGAGTTGTTTGAACAGGGAGGGAAGGCTGTGGGTTGGGTTTTCCATGTCTGGCTCCTGTAAATCTGATAAAGGGACCGCTGCGCGGTCCATCGCGAGCAAGCTCGCTCCTACAGGGGAATGCGGTGACCCTGTGGGAGCGAGCCTGCTCGCGAAGACGGTAGCATTGACTCAATGACTCAACTCTCGCACCTCCGCATGCGGCACCATTTTCAGAAATTGCGGCATGTCCATGTGCAATAGGTTGATGTGGTTGCCAGCCTCCAGATAGATGTCTTTCTGCCGGGTCAGCAGCGGGTCGATGACCACGTCCAGGCCATAGGCTTCGCCCAGGGCAGGCACGGCGCCGCGCTCGCAGTCGTCGAACAGGTGCGGCAGGTTGCTTTCCCGGGAGACCTGCCATTCACCGCTGCTGCGTACTTTGCTCAAGTCCAGGTGACGGCTGGCGGGCAGCACGGCCATCAGGTAATGGCCGTGGTGGTCGTCGAGAATGACCGACTTGGCCACACGTTCCGCGGGAATACCCGCGACCCGCGCGGTTTCGAGGCTGCTGGCCGAGTGTGGATGGGTAACGATGTCATATTCGCATTTAGCCTGCTCCAGGCTTCGCTGCACGGTTCTTGCCATACGCATGATGCACCTCGGTGTCCGCGAGAACGCCTGCGGACGATGGTTAACACTTTTGTACGTAGTAAAAGTCTAGGCCCGCTGGGGCAAGCCCGCGGGAAATCCGCCCATCGGCCGCGTCGACAACTGGTTAAAATTCATACAGTCGGCGCCTCAACTAGACTGTATACAGAAGCACCTGCGACTCTCCCGGAGGGTCACGTGAACACTCGCTATTGTGCCGTTGCGTTGCTGCTGGCATTGAGCGGCTCCGTCCTCGCTGCGGACACCGCCGGCCTGCCGGTTTCCAACCCCGCGGGGATGTGGCTGATCACCTTCGGTATCGCCTTCCTGATCGCCGAAGCGGCACTGCCCAACTACGGCGTGATCGGTCTGGGCGGGATCGTGATGTTCGTGATCGGCGCGCTGATCCTGACCAATGCCGAATTGCCCGTGCCGTTGATGATCGGCCTGGGACTGATCAGCGCGCTGCTGCTGATATTCCTGCTGATCCGCGCCCTGAAGACCCGGCCGCGCCACACCGTCAGCGGCGACGCCGTCCTGCTGGGCAGCGTGACCTCGGTGCTGGCCTTGCAGGCCGCCGATGCATGCCTGGGCTGGGTGCACTTGCAGGGCGAAAACTGGCAGGTAGCGAGCACCCAGCCATTGCATGTCGGGCAACAGGTCCGGGTGGTGGCACGCAAGGGATTGTTGCTGGAAGTGGCCGCGGCTGATGCGGTAACGGTTGGAGATTAGTCATGGGCTTGCAAATCGGGTTTGTCGCGCTGCTGCTGTTGCTGATCGCACTGGCGGGGGCGACGTTCCGTATCCTGCGCGAGTACGAGCGCGGGGTGGTGTTCCAGCTCGGGCGCTTCTGGCAGGTCAAGGGCCCCGGCCTGATCCTGCTGATTCCAGTGATCCAGCAAATGGTTCGCGTCGACTTGCGCACTATCGTCCTCGACGTCCCGCCGCAAGATGTAATCACCCGCGACAACGTCTCGGTCAAGGTCAACGCTGTATTGTATTTCCGCGTGCTCGATCCACAGAAGGCAATCATCCAGGTCGAGGATTTTCTCATGGCCACCAGCCAACTGGCGCAAACCACCTTGCGCGCAGTGCTCGGTAAACACGAACTTGATGAATTGCTGTCCGAGCGCGAACGGCTGAACATCGATATCCAGCAAGTACTCGATGCCCAGACCGACACCTGGGGCATCAAGGTGGCCAACGTCGAAATCAAGCACGTGGACCTCAACGAATCGATGATTCGCGCCATCGCCAGGCAGGCAGAAGCGGAACGCGAGCGCCGGGCAAAAGTCATCCACGCGGAAGGTGAATTGCAGGCTTCGGAAAAACTCATGCAAGCCGCCGAAATGCTCGGCCGCCAACCCGGCGCCATGCAGCTGCGCTACATGCAGACGCTGAGTTCGATCGCCGGGGACAAGAGCTCGACCATCGTCTTTCCGTTGCCGATCGAATTGCTCAAGGGCATGGCGGATCTGTCGGCCAAACCTTGAGTCGAGAGCGGCACTACAACAGGGTATAAAAACCCAGAATCGCCACGCCCCAAAAGCACAAGCCAAATGCGAACCCGACACCATTGGCAAAAGTCAGTGTCGAGTTCGCCGTCCCGCGCACGTCGTTTTCCAGATAGTTGATTGCTTCTTGTACACGCAACAAGGAGCAGACTTGCAAGAGTAGGACCAGAAGACTCAGCGCAAAGCTGATGTGCAGATCCGGTAACCATATCAGCCCCATGCCCGCTAGCGCATTCATGATCACAATCAACGCCAGCAAGCGCGGGTACCAACGATAGTCCTTACCTGAAGCGCGTATTCGCCGATCAATGCTGGTGAACAACGAGTACACAAAAAACACGAAAAAAATTGCACGAACTATGGGTAACACTTTGTTGCCCGTGGCGGTGCGGTAAAACTTCCAGTTTTTATACATCCAATAGGTAAGGTACAAACCAAAGGTGAAAACGATCATCAGCGCGAATTTGCTTGTCCCCACAACGAAAAAGGTCGCGCGGGGTGTTTCAGTGCAATGAAGTTCGGCCACTGGAGGCGCATAAGGATTGGCATTCATAGGGATGCATAACCAGGGTCATGAAGTGGACCAAAATGCTAACCCCTGATGGGCATCTCGGATGCCCACATAAAAAAATCAGGACGCTTCCTACGTCCGGCTACACGATTTCATTCACCGTTGCGCAGTCAGCGGATAAACCGACTCCCATCCGCCACCCAGCGCCTTATACAAGCCGACCGCTGCCAGTGACACACCGGTGGAACTCTCCACCCATTGCTCCTGGGTCGCCAGCAATGCGCTTTGTACGGTGAGTACGTTGACGAAGTCCACCACGCCTTCGACGTATTGCTGTTGCGCGGTTTGCAGGGCGATCCGGTTCTGGCGCACGGCTTCGGCGAGGCTGTCTCGGCGCAGTTGGCTGGCGTTGTAGGCGCTCAATTGGTCGTCGATTTCATGCCATGCGCGCAGCACGGTTTGCTGGTAGGCGATGGCTGCTTCCTGTTGCTGGGCCTCGCGCAAATCCAGCACACCGCGCAGCCGGCCGCCGTCGAACAGTGGCAGGCTGAATTGCGGGCCGATGCCGAACGCGCGTGATCCCCAAGAGCCGAAATCGCTCAATTGCATGGCTTGCGAACCGACACTGCCCGACAGGGTAATGCGCGGATAAAAATCACCCTTGGCCACGCCGATACTGGCGGTCGCGGCATGCAGGCGGGCTTCGGCCTGGCGGATGTCCGGGCGGCGCTCGGCCAGTTGCGACGGCAAGCCGATGGCGACCTGGCGCGGGGTCTGCGGCACCGGTGCGTCGGTGGACAGCTCGGCCGTCAGCGCCTGTGGTGGCTCGCCCATCAACAAGCTCAGGGCGTTGATCAATTGCGCCTGGCGTTGCTCCAGGGCTGGCAGGCGCGACTCGATGGCCGCGACCTGGGCGGCCGCTTCGGCGACATCGAGGTCGGTTGCGACGCCGTCGGCCAGGCGCAGTTGCGACAGCTTGAGGCTGTGCCGGGCGACGTCGAGGTTCTGTTCGGTGACGGCCCGGGTGTTCTGCACGCCGCGCAGTTGAATGTAGTCCTGGGCGGTTTCGGCAAGCACCGACAACAGCACGCCGCGACGGTCGTTTTCCGCGACTTCCAGGGTGGCATCGGCGGCTTCGGTTTCGCGGCGCACCCTGCCCCAGAAATCCAGCTCCCACGAGGCGGAGAACCCGGCATCCCAAAGGTTGAACGCGGAGTTACCGTCATGCCCCGACGGGTCGCTCAGGCCTTCACCGCTGTTGCGTTTACGGGCGTAACTGCCGCCAACGGCGCTGCTGGGATAACGATCGGCCGTCACCACCTGGCGCACCGCACGGCTTTGTTGCAAGCGGCTGCTGGCGAGCTTGAGGTCGAGGTTGTCGGTCAAGGCACGTTGAGTGAGGGCCGAGAGTTGCGGATCGTTGAACACCTGCCACCAACGTTCGTTCATGGTCTCGGCTATGGCTTGGCTGGTGGCGGCTTTTGATGGTTTCGCCCACTCGGTGACTTGCTGTGCCTGAGGTTTCTGGAAGTCCGGACCTACGGTGCAGGCGCCGAGGCTCATTACGAGCAAGGCGCAAAAGGTGAGTCGAGGCTGATGGCCTCTTCGCGAGCAGGCTCGCTCCCCCAGGGGATCGTATTCAACGAAAATCTTCATCGCTGAACAACCTCATTAGCCTTGACGCTTGCCGTATCGATACTCGCCTCCACCGACATTCCCACCCGCAACCGCTGGGCCAGTGCCTGCCCCGGTTCCAGCACTATCTTCACCGGTATCCGTTGCACCACCTTCGTAAAGTTGCCCGTTGCGTTATCCGGTTTGACTGATGCAAAGGTCACCCCCGTGGCCGGTGCGATGCTCTCGACCCGCCCGTTCAACGTTGCGCCGCCAAAGGTGTCGACATGCACCTGCACGTCCTGCCCCGGCTGCACATTCGTCAGTTGGGTTTCCTGGAAATTGGCCACCACGTAGGCTTGCGCCAGCGGCACCACCGCGAGCAGTTTGCTGCCCGGCGTGACATAAGCCCCAACACGTACCGCGCGCTCACCGACCATGCCGTCCTGCGGCGCGGTGATCCGTGTGTAAGACAGGTCGTAGCTGGCGATTTCCAGCTTGGCCTGCGCCCGTTTCAAACCACCTTCGGCCCCGTCGCGCTGGGCGGCGAGTATGTCCACCTGCTTGCGTTCTGCCGCCAGTACCGCCGTCACATTGGTCAACCGGGCACTGGCCTGGTCGATGCGCGTGCGCGCTTGCTGTGCGTTCTGCACCGTGCCGGCCCCCACCCCGGCCAAATGGTCGTAGCGGTCCAGTTCATGTTGAGCGAAAGCCAGTTCAGCCTTGGCGGACACCACCTGCGCCTGTGCCTGAGCAATCACCGAAGCCTGACGCTCAAGTGTCGCTCGCGCATTTTGCAGTTGCGCCTGGGCGACCACTGCTTCGGCGGCAGCGGCTTCGGCGGCGGCGCGCAGGTCGCGGTCATCGATCAGGGCCAGCAACTGCCCCGCCTTGACCTGTTGGTTGTCTTCCACCAGTACTTGCTTGATGAACCCGGCAACGCGGGGCACCACCAGCGTGTAGTCTGCCGAGACATAGGCATCATTGGTGCTCTGCTGCGTGCGCTGGCCGAACAGGCCGGGCGCCAGCAGATAAATCAGTACGCCCGTCGCGATCACGACACAGACGCCCACGGCTACTTTTTGCTTGGATTGAGTCGTCATGAAAAACCTTCTGTTTCAGTGATGCATTCAGGTCGGCGCACGGGGCGGATAGATCCGCGTCGGCAGCCAGAAAATCAGCAGGATCAGCGCCAAAGCGACGCCGGCCATGCACAGGTAAAGGTCCGCCGCAGCCAGCACCACGGCCTGCTCATGCAAGCGGTGGGCGAGGCCCGGGGTGTCGCTGTCGACCAGGGGCGAATTGCCGAGGCGGTCCACCAGCATGCTCGAGTGAAAGTGCAGGCGATGCGTGGTCAGGGTTTCCAGCACGCCGGTAGCGATCACCGCCGCCAGGCCTTTCACGGTGTTGAACCAGGACGACGCGAAGGGGCCGTCCATGGGGCTGATGCTGCCGGTCGAGAGCATCAGCAACGGCAAGACCGACATGGGTTGACCGAAGATCTGCAGCAGTTGCAGGGCATAGAATTCGTCGCGAATCCACACCGAGGTCAGCTGCGAACCG
This sequence comes from Pseudomonas serbica, assembly GCF_028823535.1. Lineage (GTDB taxonomy): Bacteria > Pseudomonadota > Gammaproteobacteria > Pseudomonadales > Pseudomonadaceae > Aquipseudomonas > Aquipseudomonas serbica. The sequence goes on from NZ_JAQIYM010000014.1 coordinate 178,486, forward strand.
CCGATGCAGGACAACACCAGCATGCTCAGGCCGATCCCCAACACCCAGCGGCAATCAACCCATCGCAGGTTGCACAGCGCCGCCACCAAGGGCAGCGCTATCAACTGCGGGAGCGCCGCCAACAGGGTGATGGGCGCGGTCTGCACCGGGCGATAACCCTGGACCTGCGCCAGATAGCTGGACGGAATGATCACTACCGCCAGCAACACCACCAGCACGCCGGCCAGGGTGATCAGGGCGAACGCCAGGTTGCGGATGCCGAGCATCTGTATCTTGAAAAACGGAATCGGTTGCGACCACTCGTTGATCAGGAACAGCACCAGCAACAGCGTACCGCCCACCAGCAAGACACTGATCAGGCTCGACTCGAACCAGTCCAGGCGATTGCCCTGCAGGATGCCGATCACCAGCATGCAGATCGCCGGAAAACCCAACAGCAGACCACGCCAATTGAACTGTTTGAAGCGTTCCAGGCGTAGCGGGTCCTGGGGGATGCCGTAGGCCACGGCGAGCATGGCAATCAGGCACGGTACGACGATCTGCCAGAAGGTCCACTGCCAGCCGACATACTCGCTCCAGAGCCCGGCCAGCGGCGTGCCCAGCCCCGGTCCGAAGGTGGCGGTGAGGGCATAACCGGCCAGGCCGTAGAGCTTGACGTTGGCTGGCAGAAAACGCAGGGCGACGGTCATCAGCATCGGCGGCAGCGCGCCACCGGCCAGGCCTTGCAACGTGCGCAGGACCAGAAGGCTTTCGTAGTTCGGCGCCAACGGGCACAACACCCCCAGCAGGGTGAAGGCACTGATGGCGCAAAGGGTGAAGCGCCGCAGCGAGAACGTGACGCCACACCAGGGCGCAAATGCCATGGCCGCCACCGAGGTCGCGGCGTAGCTGGCGACCAGCCAGGTGCCTTCGTCGTAGCCGATGGCCAAGGCGCCTCGAATATCGGCCAGGGCCACCTTGGTCACCATCTCGTTCAGGCCCGATACCAACACCGCGAGCAATACGCCCACCAGGCCGATGATGATCCGCGGGCCGAAGACCGGTGGTGCGGCGGCTGTCGGGCTGGCCGCGGCGAGAGGGGCCGTGACCGTGAGGGAAGACATTACTGCGAGCTCCGGGATTTAAACATCGGAGCATTCTATGAAGCGCGGTACCTGACGAAAACTGACTTATCGACAGGTTATAAGTGTGCCAGACGCAACGATATGGAATGTGTGGGAGCGGGCTTGCTCGCGAAGAGGGCGGGTCAGACAACAATGAAGTCGCCTGAACCGCTTTCGCGAGCAAGCCCGCTTCCACAGGGGATAGTCGCTCAACCCAAGACTGGTTGGGCCGCCAGCCATGTCTCGTCACAGCAGGTTTTCAGGGTTTCACGAAGCCAGCGGTGAGCGGGGTCATTGTCGAAGCGAGGGTGCCAGGCCTGGCTGAGCACGATGGTCGGCAACGGAATCGGCAGAGTAAACGAGCGCAACTTCAGCCCCAGCCGGCGAACGCTCAACAGCGTCTCCCTGGGTACCGGCAGAATCAGGTCGGAATCGGGCAAGGCGAACATCGCCGCATGGAAACTCGGCGCGATCACCGCTACTCGCCGCTCCAGGCCCAAGGCGTTGAGTGCGGCATCGATCGGCCCGCGCGCGATGCCGCGACGGGACATGCTGATATGGGAGTAGCCTGCAAAGCGTTCAGCGGTGATCTCTTGATCGAGCAAGGGATGATCCTCGCGCACCAGGCCGACAAACTGCGTTGAAAACAGGTTTTGTACCTTTACTTCCGGCATCAGCGGCCGGTTGTTGCTGACGCTCAGGTCGATGCGACCCTCGCGCAAGGCCTCATCATCGCCATCGCCCTCTGGCGCAAAACGCAATTCGCAATGCGGGGCCTGACGCTCCATGGTGTCGAACAGCTTGCCGCCGTAGATGCCGATGAAAAAGTCATTGGCGCGGATACTGAAGCGCCGCCGCAAGCTGCCCAAATCCACCACCCTGGCCGAGTGGAACAGCTGCGCGGCCTGCTCCACCAGGTCACGTACCTGCTCGCGCAACTCCAGTGCCTTTGGCGTCGGTACCAGACCACGGCCAGCACGCACCAGGATCGGATCGCCAATAGCCTCGCGGATGCGCGTCAACGTGCGACTCATGGCCGCCGGGCTGAGGTTCATCCGCCGCGCCGCGCCCACTACGCTGCCCTCGTCGAGAAGGGCGTCGAGGGCGACCAAGAGGTTCATGTCTGGTAGTTGCATGGCGAGCACTCGTGGCTGGTCAGGGTTGATTTAGGCGCAATGCTAGCAGATCAAAAGATCGAAGCCTCCGGCAGCTCCACAGGCTGGCGTACACGCCTGTACTCCTAGCAGTTCTGATAGTTCTCGACTGAGGTCGTGAGGTGTACAACTAAAGCCCTCGACCATACTTCGGCGAAGCCAGCGGCATGACCCAGTCAAAACCCGTTGATCAGAAGACTTCCACTTCGCAACGCACGACGTTGTTGTTATTGGCAACGGATAACAGCCGTTCAATCATCGGCGAAATCGTCGATGGCAAAACCAACGCCATCGCCTATTCCGCTTACGGCCAACAGTCCGGGCAACAGGAGGTCACAACACGTTTGGGCTTCAATGGCCAATTGCGTGAGATGCAAACCAGTTGGTATGTGTTGGGTAATGGCTACCGTGTCTACAACCCGCGATTGATGCGGTTTCATAGTCCGGACAGTTGGAGTCCATTTGGGCGGGGTTGGTTGAATCCTTATATGTATTGCGCAGGGGATCCGGTAAATCGGGGGGATCCATCCGGGCATGGCCCTTGGGAGGTGATTAAACTCTTCATTCGGGAAAATCTGTCATTTGGGAGCTCTCAAGCGACGCTGAATGCAAGAGTCGCCGCGCGTAATGCACGATCAATCGCGAGACAAACGATAGCGAATAGCTTTATTGGTAGTAGCGCGCCGCAGTTTGTCGATACTACTGCGTCATCTTTTTTGCCTCGAGTGGGCGAACATTTGGATTCGCTTCCAAAATGGCGTCCTCGCCCAAACACAGCAAGCCTCCCTGAACAATCGGGGCATGGTGTCGGAGGCGTGTGGCCAACCGCAATGAGTGCCCACCAATCCAGTGCGCGACGTGGCAACAGCTCACTCAACACTTCAAGTCGGGGGCGTAGCAGTGGTCACCAACCTGACACGTCAGAAAGCTCAAAACTTTCGCCCCCCAAACAAACACCGACAGCTTCCGATCAACCCTCCAACAAACGAACTTCACTACCCAATTATGCCGACGCCATGCCGCCTGGTTACAAGGAAGCACAAAATGCTGTAGTAAAAGCACAGGAGCTTGTCTTGTATACAAGTCAATTTCGCAGTCGTTAAATTCAGTTGATTTGGTTAGTGCATGCCAGTCTTTTATGCCTTCACGCTAATACCGACCCACTCTACCGCTGCATCCCCCACCGCTTCACCGTCACCCTTTCCAACGAATCAAACACCAAATTCTCCACCAGCAACCCAATCAGAATCACCACCGCCAACCCGGCAAACACCTTGTCGGTATAAAGCTCATTGCGGTTCTGGAAGATGTACCAGCCCAACCCGCCCCTGCCACTGGTTGCGCCGAACACCAACTCGGCGGCGATCAACGTGCGCCAGGCGAAGGCCCAGCCGATTTTCAGTCCGGCGAGGATCGACGGCAGTGCCGCGGGGATCAGGATGAACAGCACGAAGCGCATGCCCTTGAGGCCGTAATTGCGGCCGGCCATGCGCAGGGTTTCCGAGACGCCGAGAAAACCTGCGTACGTATTGAGCGCCAAGGCCCAGAGCACCGAATGCACCAACACGAAGATCAGGCTGTTCTGCCCCAGGCCGAACCACAGCAGCGCCAGCGGCAGTAGTGCGATGGCCGGTAATGGGTTGAACATCGAGGTCAGGGTACTGAGCAGGTCGCGACCCAATTGCGTCGACACCGCCAAGGTGGTCAGGGCAAACGCCAGGACGATGCCAATCAGGTAGCCCTTGAGCAGCACCACCAGGGAAATCCACACCTTGCCCAGCAACTCGCCGCTGAGCAGGCCGTCGTACAGCGCGCTGGCGGTTTGCACAAAGCTCGGCAACAGCAAGTCGTTGTTCGTATAACGCGCAGTGGCTTCCCAGAGTAGCGCCAGCAAGAACAGGATAAGGCTCTTGCGCAGCCAGCCCTGTTGCCACAGGCGTTGGCCAAGCGGTAGTTCACGTTCCAGCGCAACGCTGGTCAGTGGCTGCAAAATGGTTTCGAATTCTTCACGCGGGGATGATAAATGGCTCATCGGGCCCTCCTCTCAAACGGCTCAATAAGCGATGCGGATGTCGGCGAAATCCAGCTCGCGCTCGGTCTCCGGCGACTGGCCTTCATCGAACAACAAGCGATGGATGCGCCGCGCCGACTCCTGGAACGCCACGCCGCCAAGGCTGTGCAAGTCGTACTGATGGCTGTGGACTTCCGCCCGCACCCGACCCGGGTGTGGCGACAGCAACAGGATACGATTGCCCACCACCAACGCCTCTTCGATGGAGTGCGTGACGAACAGCAGCGTGAAACGCACCTCCTCCCAGAGCAGCAGCAACTCTTCCTGCATCTTGCGTCGGGTCAGGGCGTCGAGCGCGGCGAAGGGTTCATCCATCAGAAGGATTTTCGGCTGCATCGCCAACGCCCGGGCGATGGCGACGCGCGCCTTCATGCCGCCCGACAACGTATGTGGATAGGCGTCGGCAAACGCCGCCAAGCCGACCTTTTCCAGGTAGTGCAGCGCCCGCTCCTCGGCCTCTTTACGCTTTAGGGTGTTCGAGGCCAGCAGCGGAAACATCACGTTCTGCTTGACGGTTTTCCACGGCGGCAGTTGATCGAATTCCTGAAACACGACAATGCGGTCCGGCCCTGGCGCATCGACGCGCTGACCTTGCAGGCGGATCTCACCCTCGACTGGCTGGATAAATCCCGCAGCGGCCTTGAGCAAGGTCGACTTGCCGCACCCGGACGGCCCGAGCAGGACGAAGCGATCCGCCGGATCCACCTCGAAACTGACCTGGTGGGTGGCACGCACCACCCGCTGGGGTGTGCGGTATTCCAGGCTGACGCTGTCGACCGAGAGCAGCGACTGGGCGGTGGCGATCGGTTTGCTGACCGTGTGGCCTTGCAACGGGGCGTTCATGTCGGTCAGCTCCCTTGCAGCGGTTTGGCGTCCTGGAAGAAGTAGTCCTTCCATGAGTCCGGTTTGTGCTTGATCGCGCCCACACGGTAGAGGAACTCGGCCAACGGGTAGGTGTTTTTGGGTGTGACGCTGAATTCGAACTGCGGGTTGTCGATGATTTTCAACAGCTCGGCGCGGTCGATCTTGGCCTTGGTGACGCGGATGTAAGTGTCCGCCGCCGCGCCTTTATCGTTTTGCGCGAATTGCGCCGCTTCTGTCAGCGCATCGACGAAGGCCTTGTAGGTCTTCGGGTTTTCATCGCGGAATTTCCCGGTGGCAAACAGCACCGTCGGCGAGTTCGGCCCGAGCAGGTCGTAGGTGTTGAGCACCACGTGCACGTTTGGATTGGACAGCGCCTGATCCTGGAATGGCGGGTTGGAAAAGTGCCCGCTCAACTCGGTGCCACCGGCGATCAACGCGGCCGTGGCATCAGGATGCGGCACGGCGATGGTGTACTTGTCGAGGCGATTGAATTCCTTGTCGCCCCACTGCTTGGCGGCCGCATATTGCAGGAAGCGAGACTGCACCGACACACCTACGGCCGGCACCGCGATGCGGTCCTTCTCGGTGAAGTCGGCGATGGTCTTGACCTTGGGATTGTTGCTCACCAGGTAGTACGGAAAGTTGCCCAAGGACGCCACGGCCTTGACGTTCTGCTTGCCGTGGGTGCGATCCCAGATGGTCAGCAGCGGACCAACGCCGGCACCGGCAATGTCGATCGAGCCGGAGAGCAGCGCATCGTTGACCGCCGCGCCACCGGAGAGCTGGGTCCAGTCGACCTTGATGTCGATGCCTTCCTGCTTGCCGTACTTCTCGATCAGGTTCTGGTCGCGGACCACATTAAGCAGCAGGTAAACAATGCCGAACTGTTCGGCGATGCGGATTTCACCTTCGGCCCGGGCCACGGTCGGGGCCACCAGGCTGCCGGCGATCAGGCTGAAACCCAGGCCGATGGCCGCGGCCAGCGGTGCAAAGGGTAGACGTTTGGACATGGTCGAATCTCCGGCAAATCAGAAAGGCGCGTCGCCCTGGATGGTGGTGCGATACAGCTTGCGGCGCAGATGGCTGGGGCATCCGGCGGCGAGATGGATCAGCGAACGGTTGTCCCAGAACACCAGGTCATGGGGCTGCCACTGATGGCGGTAGATGTTTTGCGTCAACACGCTGTGGGCGTAGAGTTCGTCGAGCAATTGCTTGCTCTCGTCTTGCGGCAAACCAACGATGCGGGTGGTGAAACCCTCGCTGACGAACAACGCCTTGCGGCCGTTTTCCGGGTGGGTGCGCACGACCGGGTGGATGACTTCGGCGACTTGCGCCAGTTGTTCCGGGGTCAGGGTCGGGCGCCAGTTGCCTTCGAACTTGGTTTCGCTGTAGCGCGCCGTGTAGGAATGCGCGGCCGAGCGACCTTCGACGGCTTTGCGCAGCGCCTCGGGCAGGTTGTCCCAGGCTTTGTGCATGTCGGCGAACAGGGTGTCGCCGCCTTCGGACGGCAGGTCCTGGGCATGCAGCATCGAGCCCAGGCTTGGCAGTTCTTTGTAGGAAAGGTCGGAGTGCCAGAACTTGCCAGCGTCACCCAGGCCGATGGATTGGCCATTCTCGATGATGTTGGAAACGATGAGGATTTCCGGGTGCCCGGCCAGCAGGAATTGCTTGAGCACATGGATCTGCAACACGCCAAAACGACGGCTGAAATCGATTTGCTGCTCGGGGGTGATGCGTTGGTCGCGGAACACCACCACATGATGATCCAGGTGCGCACGGTGAATGCGCGCGAAGTCCTGGTCATTGACCGGGCGGGACAAATCGAGACCGACGATCTCGGCACCCACCGCCCCGCTGAACGGGCGGACTTCGAAGAATTGTGGCGCGATGCTTGGCGATGCTGAAGCTGCAGACATAAATCACTCCCACGCACGGCACGCTCAAGGGCGCGCTCGTCGATCAGAAACTCACGGAGGTTCCGTGTTGGTTCGTGTCGTGCGGCGCGCCGATTGGTCGGCAGGTACGCAGGGGTGTAACTTTATAGATATAAGAAATTAAATTTAAATACCGTTAATGAATAACGATATGAATTTTGCTGTGCTCCACACAGCTGATCACGAAATTGATCTCAATCGTGACGCCACAAAGTAACCCGCTCGTACACGTCGATAGCTCGCCAGTAATAATCGTTCATTAACAGATTAAAGGCGCCAATAAAATGACTAACTTTCGCCGTCTGTCCCTACGACTCTAAACTCTTCCCCACAAAATATTGACACCGCCAGCCGGGTGCCACATTATTCGCGCGCTGCAAAATGGCCATCACGCCCTGGCGCGGTGATAGGTTTCTCTGGCTTAGTTGATTGATAAAAGTTTTTATCATTTATTGAGACGAGTTTCGCCGCCGATAGCGATGCCTGGATATTCATTGTCTCATTGTCTCTTTGTTAGCGGCCTTCAAATTTTGCCGATTCTTAACCATTCGGGTTGAGTGTTTTTCGTGCATTGGGACGATTGGAGTAGAAGGCTGTGGGACATGTCACGTTGGCCATCCGGCATCTGCAGGATGAGCAAATGTTGCTACGCGCAGGCGGGGTATATTGGATTGCCCTGGACCGTGCGAGCGATGCGGAAATTTTTGCTCGTCAGTTTTTGTCGGCGTTATCTGAAGACGATACCGCGACGTTAATATGCAGCGGCACCGCCCCCGAAGCAATTGTCGAGACGTTGGCTGCCGATTGCGGTCCATCGACGCTGCGCATGTTTGCCATGCCTCACGATGCGTCTGCTCGTCAGGCGTTCACGGCCTTGACCGCGGACTTACATCGAATAAACATCGCACGCGGTAGTCATCTACTGTTGATGGTGAATTCGGACAATATCGAAAACCTGAGTACCCAACAGTTACACCGCTGGTGTGAAAATATTCGCCAATGGTTGTTGAATATCGACTGCACACTTTTAGTACTGTGCAGCGGTCAAGCGCCCCTGTTACATGAGTGCCTGTCACGTCTTAATGAACAACTTTCCGGTTTGGCGCAGTTGTATCGCCAAGATGGCGCGATTCACTACCAACTGAATTTTTGGCACAGTGAATTAGGTGTTTGCGCCGCTCAAGCATTTGACCTGGAAGTGTCCGACACTGGTTTTTCCTTGAGTGATTCGCAACTCTCCAGTCCCTCGCCAACCCGTACCGACGACCAACGCATCTACCTTACCCAGCGCTCTGCCCTTGAGGGGTCGGCCCCCTTGTCTGAGCAATGGCGGCTTTTTGAATATCGTGACGATCTCCTGCAGCAGGCGGCGCGCGCGCGCGCGGCCTGCGTGATCGTGACATTGGAAAGCAACCAGGATGTAGAACCGTTGGCCCGGCAATTACACGGATTACGCGAGCAATGTGGCGGTGCCTTGAAGATCATCGTGCGGGAAATGGAGTCTTGCCTGCGTTACCGCGACGAACGCCTTCTGCTGACTTGTGGGGCTAACCTCATCGTGCCTGCCAAAACCACTCTGGCGAACTTCCTCAGCATGGTGGAAAGCGCCCAGGGACAGATCTGGCGTTATCGCCAGACACTCGATATCCAGTCACTGTTTACACGTCTACGTCCTCCTGCGCGGCGCGGGATATTGCCACCACGTGAATTTATCGAGTTGCTTGATGAGGTCTACGCCGGCGCTTCGGGCGAGCTTGCTCATCAATTGTTGCGGTTGCGCCCAAGAGGCGAACTGAACATCGACCAATACTTGAGTCAGATCACCTTGCGTCGCTTCGGCGACGTCGCCTGCGCTCTCGACGGTGTGTTTTATCTGTTTCTGTTCGCTTGCCGTGGCGATGGACTGGAACCCGCACTGGGCAATATCTGCCGTCTGCCATGGAGTGATCTTTTCAGCGAGTGCAAGGTACTGTCCGGTGTGGATGCTTTGCCGCGTCAGGATTTTGTCGATGCCCCCGAGGCTCTTGAAGTTACACGTTTGGCCACCGGGCAAGTAACCGCTGATTTGACTCGCGCCATCACCCAGAGCGGTTACACGCCGCAACGTATCACGCTGCCGTTGTCGGAACCGTGCCCATGAGTTACGTCCAATTGCTCCAGGTTATCGCGGCAAGCTGCCTGATGACCGTCGCATTAATGCTGGTACTGCGCAGTTTTTTGCAGCGCTTCAATCGCTTGCTCCAGCGGTATTTGTCACCGCGTTATCTGCAGCCGCGGGGGGTGCGTCGGCGCAAGCCCGTGTCGCCCGTTGAGAGTGACGCACATGAACCGTCCTGAGCGAATCGAAGTAAAAAAGACAGACGCACAAAGCGACTGGACCTGGCCGGGCCTGGGACTGTGGAATCTGTATTTTCTCATTAAGCTGGCGCTGTTTTGGGGCGGTTACCTGAACCTGCAGATCCTGCCAAACCTGGTCTTCGCCGCGGTATTGCTGGTACCGCTGCGCAATCGATACTTGGCGCTGCTGCGCACGTTGATCGCCATGCCGCTGGGTGTAGCGTTGTTCTATCAAGACACGTGGCTGCCGCCTTTCAGTAGGTTACTGGACCAGCCGGGTGTGCTGAATTTCAGCGGCGATTATCTGTTCGATCTTGCCGGACGTTTCATTGACCTGAACCTGTGCGGCGCATTGCTGCTTTTGGTGGTGGCCTATTTCTTCTTGCGTCAGTGGCTGCGCCTGACCACCTTGACCCTTGCCGGTTTCGCCTGGGTGGGCGGAGCAGGGTTGATGGCAATGCATGGGCAGGTACAGCAAAGCAATATGCAAACACCCGTGTCCGGTAGCACGCCGATTGTCAGCGCCGAACCGGACAGCGCGACACTCGACGCTTACCTGCAAAATTTCTACAACACCGAGGCCGGTCGGCAAGTTGTATTCCAGCCATCACCTTCGGCTGTTCAGCCGTTCGATCTACTGCTCATCAATATCTGTTCAATGGCCTGGGATGATCTGGACGCCGTTGGTTTGCGTGACAATAGCTTGTTGCAACAGATGGACATCGTGTTCGAGAACTTCAACTCGGCAACGTCCTACAGCGGGCCGGCGGCCATTCGCCTGTTGCGCGCCAGTTGCGGCCAGCAGTCGCATAGCAAGCTTTACGACGCGGCGCCCGAGCAATGCCTGTTGATGGATGACCTGCGCCAACTGGGATTCAACAGCGAAGTCATGCTCAACCACACTGGTCAGTTTGAAGGCTTTATCGACGAAGTACGTGCCCAAGGGTCATTGCCGGCGCCGGAAGTCAGCATCGCCAGTTTGCAGCGCGTTCTGGTGGGTTTCGATGGTTCGCCTATCTGGCGCGATCGAGAAGTTCTGAACAAATGGTGGCAGCACCGGGAAGGGCAGAGTGATTCCAGGGTAGCGCTCTTTTATAACACCACGACGCTGCATGACGGCAACCGCAGCCTGACCCTCGATGGCGGCACGAAGAGCGCAGAGTACAAGCCCCGCGCCCAAGCACTGATCGATGACCTGAGCGCTTTCCTCAAAGACTTGGAAAAAAGCGGACGTCGGGTAGCGGTGGTGATCGTGCCTGAGCATGGTGCCGCCTTGCACGGTGACCGCATGCAGATATCCGGAATGCGGGAAATCCCGAGTTCGTCGATTACCCACGTGCCGGTCGGCATCAAGTTAGTGGGCATGGGTAAGAATCCGCGATCGGAGCCGATTCTCATCAAAGGCCCGAGCAGTTATCTGGCTCTATCGGAAATTATCTCGCGCCTGTACGCCGCGCCTCCTCAAGGCGATGGCCTGGGCCCGGACTGGCAGGCATTGCTGACCAATCTGCCGCAAACCCCGGCGGTCTCGGAAAACGCTGGAACCGTTGTCCTCGACTACGCGGGCAAGCCTTATGTTCGGATCAAGGAGAAAGGAGCTTGGCTTCCTTACCCGCAAAGTCTCAAGTAAAGAACCAGACGCTCTCTCGCAATGAGCGAGCCGATGATATTGCTCGGCTAAAAGCCGAGCTGCATTTGCCGAGCCTGGAATACGTCGACGTTTCGGCACTGCTGGAATTAAGCCGGGCTCTCAAGCGCTGGCCGTTGCTGGCTGACTTCGCGATCACTGACATCCAGTCGTCATCGCCGGTTGCCGCGCCAGTACACCAGGGCAAGTTCGGAGCGCTTAAGTGACATCGCTGAGTATCTGCGGAGTACGTGGAGGAGTCGGTACCACTTCGTTGGTGGCCGCGCTCGGTCATGCCTTGGAAAGCCTCGGTGAGCGGGTACTGATGATCGACCTGTGCCCGGAAAACCTGCTGCGTCTGCATTTCAATCTGCTGGACTCCCGGGACTCGGGTTGGGCGCGAGCGATGCTCGATGGTCAGGACTGGCACAAGCAGGCCTGGAGTCTGAAGCCGTTTCTGCAGCTTTTGCCTTATGGTCGCCTGAGTGCCGAAGAGTCCATGAGCATTGAGCAGCAACTGATCCATGACCCGCGGATATGGGCCCGGCGTCAGGCGAGCCTGGCGGCCCACTTTGACTGGCTGCTATTCGATGTACCTCAACGCTTGCCAGGGCATGCCACCCTTGGCCCCTGCCTGCTCCCGATTCAGGTAGCCGAGGCTGATGCGGCTTGCCATGTGCTTCTGTTGCAGCAGGCGGGTAACAAACACGTACTGGTGAATCGCTTTGATCCCGGCAGCCAGCTGCAGCGCGATTTGTTACTGATTTGGCGAAAACACTATGCAGCCCGTCTCTTGCCCATGAAAGTCCATGCTGACGAAGCCATGCGCGAAGCGCTCGCGTTCAAGCAGCCAGTGGGGCAATACGCACCTGACAGCCTTGCTGCGCAGGATGCACTGAGTCTGGCGACCTGGTGTCTGGCGAGACGCCGAGAAATGAAATGACCAGGCATCCGTTCCCCTACCTGTATCTGCGTCGTCGCTATGATTGCTACCCGTTGACGGCGTTGCTGTTGGCGACGTTCACCTCATTGGCCTGGCTGTTCCTGCGACTGGAGTCGCCGGCCTGGCAGCGCCTGATAGAGCAGCGCCAGCGCTGGTATCCGCATTTGGCCAGTAAAGTCCCAAGTGCTGGTGACCCTTTGCGCATTGCGCTGCAAAGCCTGTGGTTACTGATATTCCGTCCCTGGCCGCAAGCTCGCCGGCGCGCTGCACCGCAATGGGTGCAGAGCGTTGGAAAATCCAACCAGCGTCTCTGGAGCCGTGTCGGGGTTTTTCTCGCTGGCCTGCCGGAGCACACCAGCGAGAGCAAAGTCGTACATGACAGCGCCAAATGGTGGCGCAATCTCAATCCTCGCCAGCAACATTGGCTGAATTACATTTGCGCCGCCGTCGGGCTGATCCTCGTGGTGGTGTGCATCACCGAGCCATTCAATTACTTATATCAATTGATTTTCGTGATTCTGCTGTGGGTCGTAGCGATGGTGATTCGGCGCGTGCCGGGTAGGTTTCCAACGCTGCTGCTGATCATGTTGTCGATCATCGTATCCTGCCGGTACCTTTGGTGGCGCTACACCTCGACGCTGAACTGGGACAGCCCGTTGGATCTGGCTTGCGGCGTTTTGTTGCTGATTGCCGAAACATACTCATGGCTGGTCTTGTTGCTCGGTTACATACAGACCTGCTGGCCGTTGAACCGCCCACCGGCGCAACTGCCTGTTGATACACGGTTATGGCCTACTGTCGACCTGTTGATCCCGACCTACAACGAAGACCTGTCCATCGTTCGCAACACCGTGTATGCCGCCCTCGGCATCGACTGGCCCCATGAAAAGTTGCGTATTTCGATACTCGACGATGGCAAGCGTGATGAATTCCGGCTGTTCGCTGAACAGGCCGGGGTGAATTACATCACGCGTAGCGACAACAGGCATGCCAAAGCTGGCAATCTCAATCAGGCATTGAAGCAGCTTGATGCAGAGTTGGTGGCCATTTTCGACTGCGATCACGTGCCCGTGCGTTCATTCCTGCAACTCACGGTGGGCTGGTTCCTGCGCGACCCCAAGCTGGCGTTGGTGCAGACACCGCATCATTTTCTATCGCCGGACCCTTTCGAGCGCAACCTCGATACCTTTCGGCAACGGCCCAATGAAGGTGAGCTGTTTTACGGCCTGGTACAAGATGGCAACGACATGTGGAATGCCGCATTTTTCTGCGGTTCGTGTGCCGTACTACGGCGTTCGGCTATCGATGAAATCGGTGGCTTTGCCGTGGAAACCGTTACCGAAGATGCCCATACCGCGTTGCGCCTGCACCGAAAGGGCTGGAATTCGGCTTATGTGCGTATTCCTCAGGCTGCGGGGTTGGCCACTGAAAGCCTGTCTGCACATATTGGCCAGCGGATTCGCTGGGCTCGGGGCATGGCACAGATTTTCCGTACGGATAACCCGTTGCTGGGCAAAGGCCTGACGATCTTTCAACGCATTTGCTACGCCAACGCCATGCTGCACTTTCTCGCAGGTCTGCCGCGCCTGGTGTTCCTGACCGCGCCTCTGGCGTTCCTGCTGTTGCACGCCTACATCATCTACGCACCGGCCTTGATGATCATTCTGTATGTGATCCCGCATATGGTTCATGCGAGCCTGACCAACTCACGCATGCAGGGAGAACACCGCCTGACGTTCTGGGGAGAGGTTTATGAAACTGTACTCGCCTGGTACATCGCGAGGCCGACCACCGTTGCCCTGTTCAACCCCAAGAAAGGCAAGTTCAACGTGACCGCCAAGGGCGGCTTGATGACTGAGGATCAGTTCGACTGGGGTATCGCCAGGCCATACCTGGTGTTGGCGTTGCTGAATATCGTCGGCCTGGGTTTTGCGATATGGCGTCTGATTTACGGGCCGAGCAATGAAATCGGCACCACACTGGTCAGCAGTCTTTGGGTCATTTACAACTTGCTGATCGTCGGCTCTGCGGTGGCCATTGCCGCTGAGGTTCGCCAGGTGCGAGAAACTCATCGTGTGCAGGCCAAGCTGCCGGCGGCGGTGCGTCTGCAAAACGGGAAATTCTACCCCTGCATGCTGGTGGATTACTCCGACGGTGGTACCGGCGTCGAGCTGGACGTTGAGCTTTCCCTGTCAATCGGTGAGCGGGTTTTTCTGATGATGCAGCGCGGCGAACGCGAGTTTCTGTTCTCCGGCATCGTCAGCCGCAGCCATAGAAATTTTATTGGGATCGCCCTCAACGAGCTTTCATCGGAACAGAAAATCGATTACGTGCAATGCACTTTTTCCCGTGCCGATGCCTGGTTGAACTGGAACGAAGATTTTGTGCCAGACCGGCCACTGCATAGTTTTATCGACGTCCTGCGTCTGGGTGCCAGTGGCTATTACCGTCTGTATGAATATTTGCCTGCCTGGGCACGGTCCCTGGCCCGACCGCTGACGAATTTGCTCGCCTGGCTGATCAGCTATGTGCCGCGCTTCCCCAAAGCGCCCACCCCTTCTTCTACTACTCGATCGGTATGCGCACCATGAGTCGCTATTTCAGTTTTACGCTGGTAAGTCTGCTGTCGCTGGCAATGAGTTGCGCTCAGGCGCAATCCATAAAAGAGCAAAGCGTCACGGTGCAGCCGCCAATCACGACGCCAGCGCCAGTTTCGGCTGCCGTGACCTACACGCCTAGCTGGGATGTTTCGCGTAATTTCGAAGAGCTTGGGCGACTGACTGACAGTCTGCTGCTGGGCACGCATAACACCGAACAGTTTGAGTTCACCATGCGTCGCGACCGCATCGCCAGCGATGCGAAACTGCAACTTGAATACACACCATCCCCGGCACTGCTGCCAACGCTGTCGCACCTGCGGGTCTACCTCAATGACGTGTTGATGAGCGTGGTCACCATCGACAAAGAGCAACTGGGGAAAAAAACCATCCGCCAAGTCGATCTTGATCCGCGCCTGATCAGCGACTTCAATCGGGTGAGGTTGGAGTTTGTCGGCCATTACACCGACATCTGTGAAGAGCCTTCCAATAGTGCGTTATGGGTCAACATCAGCCGGGCCAGCCTGGTATCCCTGAAAGAACAAGCGTTGATCGTGCAGAACGATCTGGCATATTTTCCGATGCCTTTTTACGACGCGCGCGACTATGAAAAACCTGTTCTGAATATGGTGTTCGCGGCTTCACCGACGCTTGGCGAGCAGCGTGCGGCGGGAATTCTCGCCTCGTACTTCGGCAGTCTGGCCGCGTGGCGTGGCACAAAATTCCCGGTGCTGTTCGATCAAATTCCCGCTGCGACCGCCGCCACACCTGTAACCGCGTCCATCGTATTCGCAACCAACACTCATCGTCCGGCATTTCTGAGTGACATGAGTCAGTTCCCGCCGGTCAACGCGCCAGTGGTGCAAATGATTGACAACCCGACAGACCGGTTCAGCAAAGTGTTGCTGGTGCTGGGTCGTGACGAGGCTGACCTGGCCGTTGCCGCGCAAGCGCTGGTGCTGGGTGGCGATCTGTTCCGCGGTGAACGGGTTGTTATCGACAAGGTGCAGCAGATCCAGCCTCGCCAACCCTATGATGCTCCAAACTGGATGCGTACCGATCGGGCCGTCCGTTTCTCCGAGTTGATCAAGTACCCCGAGCAATTGCGTACCAGCGGGCTACAGCCAATGCCCATCAGCCTGGACATCAACCTGCCGCCAGATCTTTTCGTATGGCGCAACCAGGGTATCCCGCTTCAAACAAAGTACCGCTATACACCATCGGCTTCCAATGACGGTTCGCGCCTGAACATCAGCCTCAATAATCAGTTCATCACCAGCCTGCCGTTGCTGGCCAACAGTAAGGACCGGCTCGAGGAGTTACGTCTTGCCGTGTTATCCAGCGAGTCAGCGAACATCAATGAAAAACTGTCGGTCCCGGCTCTGAAAATCGGCGACCGCAACAACTTGCGGTTCAATTTCAGCTTCGCCACCACGACCAGCAGCTCCCAACGAGATCGTTGCCAGACCTCGTTACCAGTGGACACTCAAGCGGTTATCGACGATCAGTCGACTATCGATATGTCGGGCTATCACCATTACATCGCCATGCCTGATTTGGCAGCGTTTGCCCGCAGTGGTTTCCCCTTCAGCCGCATGGCGGATCTTTCCGAGACTGTGGTAGTGGTACCGCCGCAGCCCAGCGCTGTGCAGCTGAGCACTTACCTTGAAGCTGTAGCCGGAATTTCGGCACGCTCGGGTCTGCCTGCCATCAATCTGACTCTGAGCGACAACTGGGGCGAGGTATCGAAGCTGGATGCAGACGTGCTGATCCTCGGCACTTTCGCTCCTGAAATGCGCGATAACCAGGACATGAATGTTCTCCTGGACAGCTCCCGGGACTGGCTGCTGAAAGCAAATCACCAGGGCCCAGGCTCGTCGCCAAACAACAACGCGGGCAGTTCAGCTGCCACTCGTGTCGAGGTCTCAGCCAAAGGTCCGATTGCTGCGATGGTCGGCATGCAATCACCTTTCCATGATCAACGCAGTATTGTGGCCCTATTGGCCAATGAAGATGCTGGCTTCCAGTTATTGCGCGAGACCCTCAATGACAGCGGCAAGATGGATGCGGTAGCTGGCTCAGTCGTGTTGATCCGCAATAGTGGCGTTCAAGGCCAGATGGTCGGCGAGCACTATTACGTCGGTAGTCTGCCATGGTGGTTGATGCTCTGGTTCAAGTTGTCCGAGCACCCGGTCCTGCTCGCCTTTCTCGCGGTGTCTGGCGTACTGCTCAGTGCATTTCTGACTTGGCGTATCCTGCAATGGTTAGCTCGTCGTCGTCTGGCTTATGAAGAGTAAGTCGGTGAGTAACGCCCGGTCGCGATTTTTTGCGGCGGTTCTATTAATCCTGGCATGGCCTGCGCAAGGTGCGAACCAATGCGTTTGGCCGGCTTGGGAAAACTTCAAAAAGCACATGATCAGTGATGATGGGCGGGTTATTGATGCGTCCTCCCCGCAGCAGATAACCACATCTGAAGGGCAGAGCTATGGGCTGTTTTTTGCGTTGGTGGCCAACGATGGGCGAAGCTTTGAACGGCTGTTGACCTGGACCCGAAACAATCTCGCGCAAGGCGATCTCAGCCATCGTCTTCCCGCCTGGAAATGGGGCCTCGACAAGGACGGTCAATGGGGCGTACTTGACAGCAACAACGCCAGCGACGCGGACCTGTGGATTGCCTATAGCTTGCTGGAAGCCGGTCGCCTGTGGCACAGGCCTGATTATCTGACTTTAGGTAATCACTTGCTGTGGCGAAGCGCTGCACAAACTTTGCGCAAGTTGCCGGGTCTTGGCCTTATGTTGCTACCCGCAGATGTCGGTTTCGAATCCAGCCAGGGCTGGCGCCTGAACCCCAGTTATCTGCCGCCACAATTGTTATCCCGCTTTGCGCTCATCGCACCGGTATGGGCCGAAGTGGCGAAAAACGCTCGGCGCCTGTTGATCGAAGGCGCCCCCAAAGGCTTCGCACCGGACTGGTTGGTGTGGCAGGCCGGGCAAATTGCTTCCGTCGACGGCAAGGACGCGCAGGGTAGCTACGACGCTATCCGTGTCTATTTGTGGCTCGGCATGTTAGCGACCGATGCCCCCGGGCGCACCGACTTGCTCGATCACTTCAAACCCATGCTTGAGGCCACCGCCCGCCTGGGGTATGTGCCGGAGCACGTCGATTCCGTCTCTGCAAAGACCCTGGGCTCCGGGCCGGTCGGGTTTTCCGCGGCACTCTTGCCATTGCTGGCCGCCGATGCATCGACGGCTGCGGCGCTCTCTGCCCAGCGTGAACGCCTGCGTCAATCGCCGCCGTTGGCCGATGCCTATTACAACCAGTCGCTGTTGATGTTTGGCCAGGGCTGGGACGAACAGCGCTATCGGTTTGACAAGGATGGGCGACTGAAACCGAACTGGATGAGTACATGCACGCACTGAACTTAACCCCCCAAACCAGTGCATTCAAGGTACTCGTCTTGCGTTGCACACTGCTGCTGTCCTGTTTCAGCGGTGCCACGCTCGCAGCGACAGTTCCTGTAACTCAACAGGAGCAACAGCAGTGGTTGCTTCAACAAATGCGTATCGGCGAGGCGTTGCAACGCGAAGATCTGGTTCGCGACTCTTTGGCGCGGCTGAAATTGATCGCCCCCGACCACCTTCAAGTTCTGGTGGGTGAAATACGCCAAGCGTTGGCTGATAAGTCTCAGGAGCAGAACAGCGCCTGGATCGAGCAGAGATTGACTCGCCTGCGCCAGTTAGCTCCGGACTCCCCACAATTGCGCCAGGCTCAGGCACTGATCAAATTGCAAAGCCAGGATGGACAGCGTCAGTTGCAACAGGCGCGGCTATTGGCTGCTGCCGGGCGCTACGACGAAGCCAGTGAGGCCTTTGAACAGCTATTCGCAAAAGAGCCGCCGGACCTCGCGTCAGCTCTTGAATACTGGAGCGTGCGCAGCCGCATCAGCGGCCAGAGAGTGGCTGTGATCGGTCACCTACAGGCACTGGAACGGGATTATCCAGGTAATGCCGGCGTACGGCAGATGCTGGTCGGCCTATTATTCGCCGAGGGTCGCAACGACGAGGCGCTGGCCACGCTGCATCAATTGGCGGCTGATCCTCGGGCCAGCGCCAATGCGGCGGAGCGGGAATACAATTACCTGATCAAATTGCCAACTGGCCCGAAAACGGTGCAGGCATGGCAGGCGTTCATTCACTATTACCCGTATTCACCGTTGGCTAAAGACGCTACGCAGCGACTTGCGCTGCAACAAGGATTGTTGACCGATCCTGCCTGGCAGGCCGGCGTCAAGGCCAAGAGCCTGCTTGAGCAAGACAATGCCACAGACGCTGCGGCCGGGGCTGCAACAGCCGAAGGATTGTTACGCCGTGCCGTGAAGGCTTATCCGCAAGACTCAAGCCTTTATGGCGCACTGGGTACCGCGTTGATGCGCCAGAGCAAATACTCGGCGGCACATGAGGCTTTCTCCACGGCTCTGAGCAAGGAACAGGACACCGATTACATCAGCAAATGGCAGGACCTACAGGCTGTTACGCACAATTGGATGCTCCTGCAGAAAGGTGATGAAGCCCTGCAACGCAAGGACTATGCCGCGGCGCGTAGCGCGTATCGGCAATCGCGAACCCTCAAGGCTGATTCCGCCGCCCCATTGATTGGCCTCGCCAATGTCGCCATGGCCGAGTCCAATGAAATCGAGGCTGAGGCATTACTGTTACAGGCGCGCACGATCGAACCGGGCAATGGCAGCGTCGTGCGGGCACTGGTCCGACTGTATCGGGGTCAGTCAAACGAGCGGGCCGAAGCCTTCCTCAATACGTTGCCGGCCAGCAACCAGTCTGAGTTTGCCAGCCTGCGTCGGAGCATTGAACTTGAGCGGCTGAATTTACAAGCTGACCTCGCCAGCCAGCATTCGGACTGGGCTCAATTGGCATCCCTGCTGAAGAAAATCCGCACGCTGGACCCCGACAATCCCTGGACGACCTATCGCCTGGCCGCCGCCGAGATTGCCATGGGACAACCGCGAGAGGCTGATAAAGCGTTCCATGAATTATTGGCGCTGCAAAGCCGCAATCCCGAGGCGCGTTACGCCCACGGCCTGTACCTGGCTAATGAGAACCGCGACAGCGAAGTATTGGCCACCCTCGGGCAGATTCCGGCCGCCGCCTGGACCGAAAACATGCGTGAACTGGAGACTCGAATTAAACGTCGGCAGTTGATGGCTCAAGTCGAGCAGCTACGCAACACCGGGCATGAGTCTGAGGCCATTGCCTTGTTGTTGCGTGATCCAACGGTGGATGATCTTGGCACCCTTGCCGATTGGGCTGCCCAGCGTGAAGATTACGTCGAAGCCGAACGTTACTACCGCAAGGTGCTCAAGCTCCAGCCGCAGAATGACGAGGCGCAGTTGGGCTTGATCGAAATGCAGATTGCCACCGGGCATATCCAACAAGCGCGTGCCGGCCTGGAAAAAATCGTCGTATCGCCTTCTGCATCTGCGCCCTGGCAACGACGCCTGTTCAACGCCTGGTCCGCAGTGGGGGAAAAAGACAAAGCCACCGCAATGTTCGCCAATCTGCTGAAAACACCGCAGACCGATCCGCTGATCTACCGCGATGCGGCGCGTCTCATGGCTAAAGATCAGCCGCAACAGGCACTGGATAATTACGCCCGCAGCATGGCCGCAGCAGGTTTGATTTCACCTGCCCAAGCCAGCCCCCGCAACAACGTAGCCATGACCGAGGCCAGTCGCGCCAAGGACAGCGATGAGTGGCTGGCGCGAAGCCTGCGCAGTGATGTCGACGAGCTATACAAACAGCAGAACCCGACCGTCAATCTTTACCATGACTACGCTTGGCGTACCGACAACACGGCACCGGGCATCTCCGACCTGACGACGCAGATAACTATTCTGCGTATCGACTCGCCGGTCGCCCAAGGGGAGGGTTTCGTTCAGGCGGAACAGGTGGACCTTGACGCCAGCGCCTTCGATACCGACGCCGATGGTTTACACCGGGAACAGTTCGGCACCTGTGCCGTGCAGCTGCGGGATCGAGCGACGGGTGCACTGGTACCCAATGGCTGCCCCGGCACCTCACTGAGCACCAGTGGGCCAAGCCTCGCTGTGGGCTGGAAAAACGACCAATGGGCGCTCGATCTTGGCCATTCGCCGCAAGGTTTCGAAGTGGGCAACTGGCTTGGCGGTGTCGCCTACAGCAGTGACTGGAGGTCCATTGGTTGGACGCTAACCGCCTCACGCCGGCCCATGAGCAACTCGGTAGTGTCATACGCCGGAGCCGTCGATCCTGTGACCGGTACACGCTGGGGTGGCGTGACCAGCAACGGTGTGACCTTGAGTCTGAGCCATGATGAAGGTGGCGTTGATGGCGTGTGGGCCAGTCTCGGCAGCCATTGGCTACGCGGCAAAAACGTGGTCGACAATCAGCGACTTTCGGCCATGACCGGCTACTATTACCGACTGGTGGACCGTGCCGACGAACGCATGCGCACCGGTTTGACCCTCATGTACTGGGGTTACGACAAGGACTTGAGCGAGTACACCTTGGGTCAGGGCGGCTATTACAGTCCACAACAGTACTATTCGATCGGCATACCCTTTAGCTACGCGTGGCGCAATGCCAACTGGTCGGCTCAACTGGACAGTTCGGTGGGCTGGTCTATCTCAAAAACCGAGGGCAGCGATTTGTATCCACTGGATGGTCCAGCGGGCAAGCTATTCAGCCAGGTCGCCGCCGCTGGGTTGGAAGTCGATCCAGACACGACCCTGACCAAGGCCGGAAGCAGCAGCAGCGGCGCGAGTATCCGTCTGCAAGGCTTGGTCGAACGCCGCCTGACCAACCATATGGTCGTAGGCTCGGGGATCACCCTGCAACACAGCGAAGGCTACGCTCCAAGCCGTGCGATGCTGTATCTGCGTTATACCTTCGATGAATGGCAAGGCAACCTCCCGATGCCGATCGAACCCGTAACACCGTATGCGGATATGCGGTGACGATGGGAAGTCCCGCTGCCATGCGCGATGTTGACTATGCTGCTCACAGCATGACGCTGTTCACTCTTGAGGGATGCTTGATGTTCTTCGTGCAACGCAATACAGACGGTCAACTGATGCGCGTGGAAGCCGAAGCCTACGCCGAATCCACAGAAATGCTGCCGGCCGATCACCCTGACCTCCAGGCCTGGTTCGCCAATGAAGTCATGGCCACCAGCCACAAACAACTTTTGCAAATCAAACAGCTCAAGCAGCTGCGCCAGAGCGACCTGGAAATGATTCGGGTACTCGATGACTTGATCGCCGTGCTGATCAGCAAAGGGGTGATCCTCGTTACGGACCTGCCAGGGCCCGCGCAGACCAAACTCATGGACCGCTTCCAGGCACGTGAGGCGCTGGGTGGGTTGAGTAGCCTGGTTGAGGATGACGAGGAAGGCTTTATCTGAAGGCCGGGAAATAATTACACGATCGCAGCCTTCGACAGCTACAGGCCTGCGAAGGCTGCGACCTTTGCTATTAACTTACGCCCAAGGTCTGGGCTCACCCACCAACCGCCCCTGCACGCCGTAAACGCCCATCTCGCGAATCACCGCCAACTCCCCTTCCGTCTCGACCCGTTCGGCGATCAAAGGCAGATCAATACTATGGGCCGCACGTTGGACGGCTTCGATAAACAGGCGTTTGTCGCTTTCCTGATCGATCGCACGGATGTAGCTGCCGTCGATCTTCAAGTACGCCAAACCCAGCCGCGCCAGGTTACCGATCATGCTGAAGCGCCCGCCGAAATGCTGCAGGCTCAACGAGAAGCCGAGCGCTCGTAAACGCCGCGTCAGCTCTTCGAGACTGGCTTGCTCCGGCAACTGCTCTTCGCCAATTTCCAGGGTCAGTCGCGGCCCCAGATTGGAGTGCGAACGCAGCGTGTCGAAGAGCGCAGTCAACGCTTGCGGATGCTCCAGGGTGGCCGACGACAGGTTTAGCGCCAGCGACTCTTCGTGCGTGCCCATCTGCTCCAGTACCAGCTCCAGCATCAGCCGATCCAGTCGGGCCGCCCAGCCAAACCGCTCCAGCCACGGCAAGAAACGTCCGGCGGGAATGCTCTGGCCCTGGTCGTCGGTCAGGCGGGAAAGCACTTTGTAGTGCAGCACCAACTGCGTGTCCTGACTGGCAACCACGGGTTGGAAAAACAACTTGAAACGTCGCTGCACCAAGGCCTGGTCCAACAGGGTGTGCCAGGCATGATGGTCGTCGCCGACACCGGCCAGGGCACTGCGATCCAGGCAGACCCAGTTCGAATCGGTCTGGCCTTCGGCCTGCGCCAATGCCTGATCCGCCAGCCCGAGCACGGTTTGCGGGGCATCGCCATGAATAAACGGCGCCAGCCCGATTGCCGCCACAGAGGGGACGTCAGTAGCGCCGGTCGCGTAAAGACTGGCCAGGGCCATGTCGAGGTGCTGCGCCAGCTGCACCGCTTCCTCACGCACCAGGCCCGGGGCCAGAACGGCGAATTCGCCGCCTCGAATCCGTGTGACCAGGTTGTTTGTTTCCGGGTATCTGGCGCACTCGCGGGACAGCTGCTGGCCGACCGCCTGGAGCAATGCATCCGTGCGCTGGCCGCCAAGCCGCTGGTTCAACCCGGCCAGATCCTTAACCCGCAACAGCAGCAAATAACCGGAACTGGCTTGCTCGGGATTGCTCACCCTGGCGTTCAACTGCATCTCGAAATAACGACGGTTCGCCAGCCCTGTCAGGTTGTCCTGATAAGACTCGACCCGCAGTTTTTCACTGCGCTCGGCCTGCTCCTTAAAGAGCGCCTTGAGCTTCTCGACCATCTGGTTCATGGCTTGCACCACACGACGCAATTCCGGAGTGCGCGGCAATTGCGCCAGGCTGAGAAACTCGCGGCGGGCAATGGCGTGGGACTGCTGGACCATATAGTCGAGGGGCTTCAATTGCCGACGAAGCAACAGCGCGCCCAGTATCGCGCTGACCACGCCACAGATCAGCAACCACCCCAGGCTGCCCAACGCGCTCTGCCACAGCTTGGCCAGTGCGAACATCGGGTGACTGACCACCTCGACCCGCGCGGCCTGCTCCCAACCGCGACTGACAATCGCATCGCCTCCGGCGGGCTCCAGGCCAATCAGTGTGACGAACCAGTTTGGCACCTGGGTATCGGCCGCAATGCCGCTGCGTTCGACCAGGGTCTTGTTACTGGATAAATCGACGACGCGGATGCTGGCGTAATATCCGCTGTCAAAGATTGAGCTGACCAGCAATTCCGTCATCGCCGGGTCGTCGATATTCGGCGTCAGTGTCAACGCCAGCGCCGTCGCTGCATCTTGGGCATGGGAACGCAGTTGGTTGACGTACTGGGAGCGCGAGCTTTCCAGGCTGACCATGAAGCTGCCGGTGAAGGCGACGACCAGGAACAGACAGATAGCGATCAAAAGCTGTTTGAACAAAGACATCTGTGGTCGTGCTCCTAGTTAGTCGTCTCGACCGGAAATCCTTCGGCCTGCATTTTTTTCAGTACATCCTGCCAACGGGATAACCGTTTGGTGTCACCCACCTTCTGATTGCCCTTGGCCCCCGGCAACCACAACCCTTCTGCATTGAAAGAGTAGACCGGCAGCAAATCCTTTCTCTGGCTGGCCGGCCTGATCGCATCGATAAGACTGTCGAGCACCAGCGGCTCGGCTTCCGGGTAGGAGTAGTAGGTGAGCACCATGTGCGCGCGATTCAGGCTCAGCGCCTTTACGTAGGTGATACGCAGCTTGTCACTGGAAACGCCAAGGTGGCGCAGACTGAAATATTTGGCGATCGCATAGTCTTCGCAATCACCGGCGCCTTTCCACAGGCCTTCGACGGGGGTTTGCCAGTAATCGACCTGTTGCCACAAGTCGATGTCTTCGACATAGCGCAACTGTTTATTGAAGAACTGGTTGACCACATTCAACTGGTCCAACTCGCCAAGCTGCTTCTGGCTGGCCAGCAAGTGCTGCCAATCATCGATGCGTTGCTGGCCTGCGCCCAAAGGTCCGTACAATGCCTGCGCCCGTCGACTGATCAGGGAAAAATCCCAATCGGCATGCAGCCCGCCCGGCATCACGCCGGCCAGCAGCAATGCGCAGGCCAGCCAGCGCAGCATCCGTGGAATCGGGAAAAAACGTGCCGCCAATGCGAGGCATCCAGGATAGGCAGTTTAGAGTCGGTTGATGGTGTAGGTTAGTACAGCAAAAAACAATGGCACAGTGAGATCATCGATAGCGCGCTAAACTTGAAATAAGGCGCCTTGCTGATAGTTTGACAAGCTTTAAGGCAGTCACTAGTGTCAGTTGGATCCAAAAAAATAACTCATTCAAACAGGGTGCGTTGTAGTGACACAAAAACCCAACCCGCTCAGCAGCATCAAGGTCAACGGTCCCATTGCACCGCACCTGGCGCGCTCGGTTATCGAAGAAACCTTGCGTTCGGCCATTCTCGACGGCCGCCTGCCGTGTGGCATCGCTTTGCGCCAGCAAGACTTGGCGGATCTCTTCGGTGTCAGCCGCATGCCCGTGCGCGAAGCATTGCGCCAACTGGAAGCCCAGGCTTTGCTCAACGTGGTTGCCCATAAGGGCGCTGTGGTTGCCCCGCTGGTCCAGGGTGATGCAGTGGAAACCTATGCCCTGCGGATTCTGCTGGAGTCCGAAGCACTGCGCCTGTCGGTCCCGTTGCTCGAGGCGGCAGATCTCGAACAGGCCGCGCGTTATATCGAAGAACTGGAGATGGAACAGGACTACACCGAAATTGGCCGGCTCAATCGCCTCTTCCATATGTCGCTCTACAGCAAGGCACCCAATCGCCGGCTGCTGAAACTCGTCGAGGACGGGCTGAACGAAGAAGAACGCTTCCTGCGCTTCAACCTTGAAGCCATGGGCCTGGGCAAATTATCCCAGGAAGATCACCGTGCCATGTGGCGGGCCGCCAATGCGCGGGATGTCGAAGGATCGGTGCAGTTGCTGGTAAACCATCTCAATCGCGGGGTTGAGGTCATTACCCGTTATCTCGCGAGCCCGGAAGCCAAGAACAGAACAACGTCGTCATAAAGGACTGCGGCAAGCCCGGGTGAACCGCCTTCGCTTGCCGCCACGTTTTGCCGCTGATAGCCCGCGCATAATCTGCTTACAAAATCCCCCCCGCTCCGCTCCAGCCTGTTGTAGCCACGTCCAACCCCTTCACCTGTGGCCCAATATCCCCCCGACTTCGCTATGCCTGAGTGATGGTTGACGCCTTGAATTACGCTCACTCTTGGGTTGCCAGCAAAAACGGAGGGGCGACGCATCACGTAGAGCAGTCGCCGCACCAAGGACATACGCAAGGAGTATTGCCCGGGAATGGAAGAATCGGCGCCAACCCTCGTCAAACTTCCCCCTCAGATCATTTCAATAAATCCCAGTTAGAAAGTTGCTTCGAGTGAGGCATTCACTCTTTATTAAATTCTGAAATATATAAGACAGAAGAAGCAACTACGCCCATGTAAAACTTTACCCAAGAGTTTTATCGACACTTCTCGCACACCATAAAGTTGAAACTCAAATTATCAACAAAACAACTTGCCTGAATCTTTATTTGTGTATTAGTTTTTCCACGCCCCAACCAATAACGGCTGTGACGGCACAAGACACGACCTGGATATACGAACCCATACATTGTCTTGAGGTATTCGCTCGCCGACAGAAAATTTAAACAGCCGTTACTCATTGATCAAAGCTCATGCCCGACAATTGAGAGGCCCACAAATGAAACCCGTTAAAGACCGGCTTGACCTAAAGAAAGCTGAACTTTCTGCCCATCCAATTTTCTCCGAAATCAATTCGTTGTCAGTGTTGCAACGGTTCATGGAAACCCATGTATTTGCCGTTTGGGATTTCATGTCGCTGACCAAGCGCCTGCAGCAGGAATTGACCTGCATACAATTGCCTTGGCTGCCACCGGGAAATCCGCAAGCCGCCCGGTTGATCAATGAAATCGTCCTGGGCGAAGAGTCCGATAACCGACCTGACCAAGGTCACTACAGCCATTTCGAGTTGTACCTGGATGCGATGCGTGAAGTCGGAGCGAGCACCGTCGCCGTCGAACGCTTCGTGGCGCTGCAACAGGAAGGCGTGAGCTACGACGTGGCGCTGCAAAGTGTGGACGCCCATCCAGCGGTGGCCCGCTTCGTTCGGCAAACGCTGCACACGGCGCTGCATGCGCCAGGCCACAGTGTCGCGGCGGCGTTTGTGCATGGTCGCGAGAGCGTCATCCCGCAGATGTTCCAGCGCATTCTCGATGACTGGGGTATCGACATCGGACAGGCGCCAACCTTTCGCTATTACCTCGAACGGCACGTTGAGGTCGACTCCGAAGACCACGGCCCGGCCGCCGAAAAACTGCTCGTTCACCTGGTCGATGGCGACCCGCAACGGGCAGAAGACGCCTACGCGTGCGCCATCGCGGCCGTGGAAAGTCGCATCGCCCTATGGGACGGACTGCGCCAGAGCATGAGCGAGTCCCTGGTGGAGGTGGACGCATGAACGCCACCGACTACCAGTCCTTCGCCGACGCCTGGGAGAGCCGCGCAACCATCCGCACCCGTCCGCGTCGTGTGCTCGAGAACGACGACAAGCTGATCTACCCGTTAAGCCGCCAACCCCTGGTGCTCAGCGAGACGTTCCTGCGCGAGTGCCCTGGGCAACGGGATTTCGCCTTGGTACAGACGCTCTACAAATTCATCAACGACGTGGTTATTTTCGAAACCGAGATCGTCGACAAGATCGCCCGCAGCATCGCCAAGAATCGCTTCGCCGTTGAATTTCCGTTCGCCTGCCGCTACGACGCCATGACGGTGGTGGTGGACGAGGACTATCACGCCCTGGTGGCCATGGATTTCATGCAGCAGACCGTTGCCATGACAGGCATCGCCCCCATCGACCTGCCGCTCGAAATCGAGCTGAGCCAAGCCATTCCAGCGGCCGTCGCGCTTGCGCCGCCACACTTGCGCAACGCTGTCGAACTGATCTGTGTGGCCATCGCCGAAAACACCGTGACCGGCGATGTCTCCGCGTTCGCCAAGGACGACACGATCAAACAGTCGATCAAGGGATTGATGGCCGACCATCTGCTGGACGAAGGCCGGCATTCCGGATTCTGGTCGCGGATGGTGCGCATCTACTGGCATACCGCGTGCGATGACGACCGCCAGTGCATCGCGCGGATCCTCCCGGTGTTCATCGAGCATTACCTGACCAACGAGATCCAGCGGTCCTTCGACTTGCGCTTGATCGACGCCTTGCAGATCGGCGATGCCGCACGCGATGCACTCAAGAGCGAGGTAGCCGGTTTGGAATTCCCGATCAACCGCCACCATCCGCTGGTGGCCAACATCATGCGATTTTTTCGCAGCAGTTCGCTGCTCGACTCGCCGTGCGTGCAAAGCGCATTGAGCGACTACCTGATCTGACGAGGAGCCCAACATGAGACGTCTCGACATTCTGCTCGTTGGACCTAGCCGGGCCCTCGATGACCTGGCGCTGGAGCTCGAACAACAGGGTCATGAACCGACACGGGTAACGGCGCTTGACGAACAGCCCCCCAAGTATCCGGATCTTGTAATCGATGACGCCAGCCTGGACGTACCGGCTTTCAAAGATGCGCCGCGCCTGACGCTGCAACTGGGTATCGACCCTCCAGGGGCTTCGAGCCTGCCGTTGCTGGACCTGTTGTGCATCGTCGGTTCGACATTGCTCACACGCGTGCCAATCGCCGATGAACCTTCGGGCAACGGCCAGGCGCTACGTCAGCGCGCGGTGGCGGAACTGGTGGATCACGTGGCGTTGTTGGTCAGCCGCTTCGCCAGGGACGCCATGTATTTTCGGCCGGACGAAGCAACAGCCTCTGCTCACATGGGGGCCGTTGAAAGCCTGGTGTTTCTCGACAGCCTGGCCTTCGTCCATCGGCGCAATGCGACCGCCGATCCCCAACTGCTGAAACTGGCGCCGGTACCGATGATCGAGCGGCTGGAGCAGCGCTTCATTCAGTGCGCTGAACGACCCGCGCTGAATGTGGCAGGTACCGCCCTCGACTACGGCCATTTACATGCTCTGAGTCGGGCGATCCAGCAGCGATTGCTGCCTTTGCTCGATCAGCATGACGGCCCGGTGGTGGTAGGCGTCTGCCTGCCCAAATGCAGTGCGCTGTATGCGGGAATCCTGGCCATCCTGGGCTGTGGTGCGGTGTACCTGCCGCTGGAGCCAGACCACCCGCCGCAACGTCAGCAATACATCCTGACGAATGCCGGCGCGGTGTTGCTATTGCATGACGGGCGGCACCCGCTCGCGCCCGACATGCCGCACCTGGATATCACCGCCATCGACGCCGAAGAAGTGGACATCGCTCAACCCTTGGTGCGCCATTCTTTCGGCCCGGACGCGCCGTGCATGGCGCTCTATACGTCGGGCACCACTGGCCATCCCAAAGGCGTGCTGCTCAGCCAGGCTAACCTCGCACACTTTACTGCCTGGTACGCCGACTACGTGCAACTGACCGAGCAGGCTCGAGTGCTGCAATTTTCGTCACTGGGCTTCGACTCGTCGCTGATCGATATCTTCCCTACCCTGTTGCAGGGAGCCGAACTGGTCGTCCCCAGCGATGATCAACGCCGCGATCCGCAGCAACTGGTGGAATTCATCCGCGGCCAGCAATTGAGCCATGCCTTCTTGCCACCAGCATTGCTAAGCATCCTGCCGCTGGAGCCGTTGCAAACCCTTGATCACATAATGACCGGGGGCGATGTCTGCGAACCTTGGGTCATCGAGCAGCTGTCGCGCCAGGGCAACCTCTACAATCTCTATGGCCCCACAGAGACCACGGTGCTGATCACCGCCAGGCAAATGCAGGCCGGCGACAATAATCGGACTTTGGGTAGTCCGATCGCCAATACCCAGGTGCTGATTCTCGATGACGATCTGCAACCGGTGATCGAGCAGACCATCGGCGAGCTGTACGTCGCAGGTCCTGGTGTATGTCTGGGCTACCTGAACGACCCGCAGCAGACTGCCGAACGCTATCTGAACCTGACCCTCCCGGATGGCCAGACCCTGCGTGTCTATCGCACCGGTGACATGGCGAAGTGGACAAAGGGTGGCATCGAGTTGTGTGGCCGCCGGGACAACCAGGTGAAAATTCGCGGCTTTCGCGTCGAACCGGAAGAGATCGAGCGCTGCCTGCGCGACAGCCAGTTGTACCGCCAGGTAGCAGTGGTCATCGACAGTCATCGAAGAATTCTGGCGTATCTCGCCCAACCATGGGAAGACCGGTTTGGCGAGGCGCAACAGGCCCTCAAGACCCACGCCCTGCGGTCCTTGCCGGATTATATGCAGCCTGTTGCGTGGACGGAACTGACGAGCTTGCCGTTTGCCAGCAACGGCAAGGTCGACCGCAAGGCGTTGCTTGAGCTGCCGGTCAGCGTCAGTGAAAACACCCGCAGACGCCTGCCCGCAAACGCCGATGAGGCCCTGTTGCTCAAGATCTGGGCCGAGCTGCTGGCGTTGCCCAGCCACGATATCTCCACGGACGAGAGCTTCTTCAACCTGGGCGGCCACTCAATCCTGCTGTCGCGCATGCTCCTGCGTTTGCGTGAAGAGTTCGGCCGCAGTATTTCGATCAACCGCTTCATCGAACTGCCCACCATAACCAAACTGGCGACGCTGGTGCGCGGCTCTGGCAGTGAAGAAGTGCTGAGCGAACAAGCCATGGCCGATGCCCTGCGTGAACTGCAAGTGCAGCCATTGCCTGTCAGTCGCATGGGCGATGTGCGCAAAGTGATCGTCACCGGCGCCAACAGTTTTGTCGGTGTGCACATCGTCGAAGCGCTACTGGCTTGCGGTGCCAGCGAAGTCGCTTGCCTGGTTCGCGATGGCAATGACCAATCGGCTGACGAACGCTTCACCCAGGCGTTGCGCGAGAACCGTCTTGAGCATCTGGATAGGAGCCGGGTTCGGGTTTACCCGGCCGACATCACGCGTCCGGCGCTGGGACTGACTGACGACGACTATGCGCGCCTCGATCTGGAGTTCGGCGCCTTGGTGCACAACGCCGCCAACGTCAATCACGTACTCGATTACGGGTCGCTGGCTGGGGACAACGTCGAACCGATTTTCGAATGCCTGCGGCTGTGCGAAGGGCGCAGCAAAAAGATCTTCAACTTCGTCTCGACACTCTCGGCCTCCAGCACAATGACCGCCGATGGCCGGGTCCTTGAACAGCCCGCCGCGCAGACTCCGCCGATCTACATCAAGAACGGTTACAACCTGTCCAAATGGGTTGGCGAACGCATCCTCGAACGTGCCAGGGAACGCGGCGTGCTGGTCAATCTCTACCGCCCGGGCAACATCAGCTTCAACAGCCTGACGGGGGTGTGCCAGCCCCACAAGAACCGTTTGATGCTGATGCTCAAAGGCTCGATCCAGCTCGGCCAGGTGCCGGAGTTTGCACTGAACTTCGACCTGATGCCGGTGGATTTCCTCGCCCGCTTCATTGCCTTCCACGCCAGCCGTTATGAGCGTGACAAGGCCGTGTTCAACCTGCACAACCCCGAACCGCTGGACTGGGGAACCTACGTGACGTCGTTCCGCGAAGCCGGTCGGGAGTTTTCATTGGTCAGTGTCGCCGACTGGCAAAGGCAACTGGGCCGTGTCGACAGCGACAATGCTCTGTTTGGCGTGCTGGGTTTCTATCTCAACGGCTTCGAAGAAGACATCGGTGACATCTCGATGATTAGCCACGCGAACGCCCGGGCCGGTGTCAGGCAGATGGGCGCGCACTACCCGGAAAAATCCCCGGCGCTGCTGCGCCGCGGCTGCGATTACCTCAAGGAAATCAATTTCATCTGACTCATCCCAAACAAACGGAGCAAGACCATGAACACAATGCAACCCGATACCCTGATCAGGAACCCGCAAGGCTGCCACGTCGTGTCCTCTGTGGAAGTACCCGCCGATGCCGCGCAAGTCTGGGCGGTGGTGGGCAATTTCTCTGGATTCGATCGGTTCATCCCGGCGTTGTCGCACATCGAGATGACCGGCGAAGGCGTGTCATCCCTGCGCAAGAAGTTCTTCAAGGATGGCAACCTGGTGGTGGAGCAACTCAACTCCCGGGACGATGAAGCGCTGAGCATGACCTGGACCACGATCTACAACACCTTGGGTGTGGGCAATCTGTGGGCAGCGATGCAGGTGGAAGCTGTGGGTGCGGGCAAGTCCGTGGCGACCTGGACCATCATCGCCGAACCAGCGCAGGGCGCTTCTGCCGCATTACCAGGGTTCAAGGACTTCGTGCAGGGCTTTGCCGATGATTCGATGAGAAACGTACTGCAGTTGTTTTCGTGAATTGGCTTTGGGCATTCGCGAGAAGGCTCACTCCTACGCCCAAAACGACAAAACCCCTGTCTGCGCTAGCAGACAGGGGTTTCGGAATTGAATCTTGACGATGACCTACTCTCACATGGGGAAACCCCACACTACCATCGGCGATGCATCGTTTCACTTCTGAGTTCGGGATGGGATCAGGTGGTTCCAACGCTCTATGGTCGTCAAGAAATTCTGTGTGCCAGTACGTCGTAACGACGTGCCAGCGAATTCTTGATGTTTCTACTA
>NZ_JAQIYM010000015.1 GCF_028823535.1 Pseudomonas serbica
GGATTTGTGGTGTGGTCAGAATTGTACCGTCTGCCTGAGCATCGCATGTTTACCTGGAAGCCGCCGGTGGCGTGGCCAGTTCGCTGGACATCTTCTACAAACGGGATTTCTAAACCGCCATGCAACCCCCTGTAGGAGCTGGCTTGCCAGCGAAAGCGGTGGATCAGGCAGCATCGTTGTTGACGGGAAGGACGCCTTCGCTGGCAAGCCAGCTCCTACAGGGATTTGTGGTGTGGTCAGAATTGTACCGTCTGCCTGACCATCGCATGTTTACCTGGAAGCCGCCGGTGGCGTGGCCAGTTCGCTGGACATCTTCTACAAGCGCGATTTCTAAACCGCCACGCAACCCTGTAGGAGCTGGCTTGCCAGCGAAAGCGGTGGATCAGGCAGCATCGTTGTTGACGGGAAGGACGCCTTCGCTGGCAAGCCAGCGCCTACAGGGATTTGTGGTGTAGTCAGAATTGCACGGTCTGCCTGAGCATCTGCGCCGCCGGCGTATCCGCCGGGCTGACCATCGCGTAGTTATACCCGCTACCGGACCAATACTCGGCCTGCAACCCGCCATCGCGGCGACTGCCCCGTGGCAGCAGGAAGTTCTTCGGGCCCGGTGGGCGCACGTAGAAGCTGATCTTCTGCCCGCCCAGGTTCTCGTAGACCACCATCGCCGCCGGTCCTTGCTCGGTGCTGAGCAAGCGCCCGCTGGCCGGTTTGAATCCGGCGCCCGACAAGTCCGGCAGGCGATTGGCCTGGGTGAAATAACGGTCGAGCCAGCCTTGCATGTCACCGTTGTCGCCGGCCTTGTAATCAGCCGGCAGGATGCCTTGCTGGGCAATCAGGCGATAGGCCTGCAGGGCGTCGGTCATCGGTGCCGGGGCGGCGGCGAGGGACATCTCACGCGCCTGCCAACCGCCGAACCCACCGACGCTGACCGCCATCAGCAACACCGCGGCGCTGGCCAGATGGCGACGGGACTGGCGCTTTATGCGTTGGCGAATGACGGCCGGATCAAGGTCGGGGTTGGCCGGCTGCTGCAAGGCGGCGCCGAGGGCCGCACGAAGGTGCTGGGCATCTTGCTGCCAACCACGAACCTGCGCGGCTACCTGTGGGTTACTGGCCAGGAAAGTCTCCACCAGACGCCGGTCTTCCTCGCCGAGCTGATGGTCGACGTAAGCGTGCAGGTCGCGCTCGCTGGGGGGCATGCTGATCATTTGAGTCTCCGCAGGGAAGGGCGGTTGATTTCGCCGTCGCTGAGTTGGCGCAGGGCCTGGCGAGCCCGGGACAGGCGGGACATCACGGTGCCGGTGGGGACGTCGAGAATCTCGGCGACCTCTTTGTAGCTCAGGCCTTCCACCGACACCCACAGCAGCAGCGCGCGCTGTTCGGTGGGCAGTCGATCGAAGGCATCGAGGGTTGATTGGGCGATGACGGTGCGCTCTACGGAAGGCTGCGCATCATCGCGTCCGGTAAAGAATTCGAGCATTCGCGCATAGCGTCGTGTACGGCGGTGGGCATCGAGAAACTGTCGATACAGGATCGAGAACAGCCAGGCGCGCAAGTCGCCATCAACGCGCCTGTCGCCCCAACTCGACAGCGCGCGCTCCAGGCAGGACTGCACCAGGTCGTCGGCGCTGCTGGGGTTACGCGCCAATGACAGGGCAAATCGGCGCAACCGGGGAATGATTTCTCTGAGCTGTTCGTCGATATCGTTCATGAAATTCTGGCTAGTCACTACGCTGTGGACTAGGAAGACGCCCGGCATTCAAGGTTATTCCACACCTGAAAAAATAAACACCGCACCCGGGAATAAACCGGTGCGCGGTTCGTCTGCTTGATTCTTCTCACTTGTGGCCGATGGCCCTGGAGTCTTTCATGGTAGATCGATCATCACCGCCAACCCGGCCTCCCTTGAGTGGCGCGAGCCTGATACTGCGCCTGACGGGTATTGCCGTGGTCGTTGCTGCAGTGGCTGGGGCGTTTGCCTACGTCAACGGCACCTTTGACCCACAGCGTCTTACGCCGAAGAAGCTGATCAATGTGCTGGAAACCAACAACGGCGTGCACCCGGGCTTCCGCCGCAATCATTCCAAGGGCGTGTGCGTGATCGGCCATTTCGAGAGCAGTGGCGAGGCGCGCAGCTATTCCAGCGCGCAAGTGTTCAATGAGGCACGCACGCCCGTGGTTGGTCGGTTTGCCTTGCCTGCGGGCAACCCCTATGCACCGGACAGCGCGGTGCCGATCCGCAGCATGGCCTTGCGGTTCACCCAGGCCAACGGCCAGCAATGGCGCACCGGGATGAACAGCATGCCGGTGTTCCCGGTGGGCACGCCCGAGGCGTTCTATCAATTGCAGCAAGCCCAGTCGCCGGTTCCGGCGACCGGTAAACCGGACCCCGCCGCGGTGCCCGCATTCTTCGGTTCGCATCCGGAATCCGCGCCGTTCCTGGCCTGGATCAAGACCGCCAAACCGTCTGCCAGCTACGTCACGGAAACCTACAACAGCGTCAATGCGTTTTACCTGGTGAACGCCGCAGGACAACGGCAAGCGGTGCGCTGGAGCATGGTGCCGGTGGCCCAGGACGCGCCGGGTGCCACAGCGCCGCAGGGCAATGATTTCCTGGAGAAGGATCTGGTCCAGCGCATCGCCGCAGGGCCGCTGCGTTGGCAATTGAACATTATCCTGGCCAACCCCGGCGATCCGGTCAACGATGCCAGCAAGGCTTGGCCAGAAGGGCGCAAAGTGTTGAACGCCGGGACCCTGGTCCTTGAAAGCACCCAGCCGCAACTCAGCGGCGAATGCCGCGACATCAACTACGATCCGCTGGTGTTGCCTGCCGGGATCGAAGGTTCCGACGACCCGTTGCTCGCCGCTCGTTCGGCCGGTTATTCCAATTCCTACCTGCGTCGCACCAGCGAAGTCAGCCAATTGCCCGCCGCCAAGCAGGAGGCCCAGCAATGAGCACTCAACCGAAGCATTTCGCACCCCTGGCGCGCCTGCTGCACTGGCTGATGGCACTCATGGTTATCGCCATGCTGTTTATCGGCGCCGGCATGGTCGCCTCGGTGTCCGAGCGTCATGAATGGCTGATTCACCTGCACAAGCCATTGGGCATCGCCATCCTGCTGCTGGTGATCGTGCGCCTGGCGGTGCGTTTTTCGACACAACAACCGCCGCTGCCAACCGACCTCCCAGGCTGGCAAGTGCTGGCGGCCAAGGCATCGCACGTCCTGCTGTACGCCTTGATGCTGATTTTGCCGTTGCTGGGCTGGGCAATGATCTCGGCGTCGGGCGAACCGGTGATGCTCAGCAGTTCATTGCAGTTGCCATCGATCGTGCCGGCGAATGCGCAGGTGTTCGCCTTCTTGCGCAAGGCTCACGGGTATCTGGCGTATCTGCTGTTCCTGACCGTGTTGCTGCACCTGGCGGCGGCGTTGTTTCATGGTTGGGTGCGGCGTGATGAGGTGCTGGACAGCATGTTGCGAGGCAAGGATCGCGGTTGATCGAAGCACTAAAAGATCGCAGCCTGCGCGGTGAACCCCTGCAGGAGCTACTGCAGGCTGCGATCTTTTGATCTTGAATCAACGCAACGAATCAACCATATCAGCCACCGTGGTCAACACATCCTTACCCAACTGCTTCGAGCGTTTGCCCGACCACCCAGTCAACGGATTCGGATGATCATCATGATCCTTGAACGGCATTTCCAGGGTCAGCGACAGGCAGTCGTACTTCTGGCCAACGCTGTTGCACGCCAGGGTCATGTTCGCCTGGCCCGGTTCGTCGCGGGTGTAGCCGTGCTTGGTCTGGAAGTCCTTGGTGGTGTGTTTCAGATGGCTGCGGAAATGCTCCTCAAGTTTTTCGATCCGCGGCGTGTAGCCTGGATTGCCTTCGCAACCGGCGGTGAACACGTGAGGGATTTCCTCGTCACCATGGATGTCGAGGAACAGGTCGACGCCGTACTTCTCCATTTGCTGCTGGACGAAAAAGACTTCCGGGCTGAGTTCCTGGCTCGCACTCTGCCAGGCGCGGTTCAGGTCCTGGCCCATGGCATTGGTGCGCAGGTGACCGTGGAAGGCACCGTCCGGGTTCATGTTCGGCACCAGGTACAGGTCGGCGCTCGCCAATAGTTTATTCAGCACCGGGTCGTCGTTTTTTTCCAGGCGCTCGATCACACCCTCCATGAACCACTCTGCCATGTGTTCGCCGGGATGTTGCTGGGCGATGATCCACACCTTGCGCTGGCCTTCGGTGCCGGTGCCTTTGCGCAGCAGTTGAATGTCGCGACCTTCGACACTCTTGCCGGTGGCCAGCAGTTCAGTGCCGGCCTTGCTCAGCGCCTGCTCGATCAACCAGTCGTGGCGACCTCGGCTGTAGGGTTCGAAGTAGGCGAACCAGGCGTGGGTCTGTTCAGCTTCAAGGCTGAAACGCAGGCAGTCGCCTTCGAAAATGGTCGGCACGCGGAACCAGTTGACGTGGTCGTAGGACGCCACCGCCTGATAACCGGTCCAGGCCTTGTTGTAGGAAGACTGGCTGGCATTGTTCAGGCGAAACCAATGGTCCTGGCCGACATGCAGGCCGCTGGCCTTGAAGTGGAACCACTGGAAATGATTGCTTTTGGTATCGGGGCGGATGGCCAGCAGGGGCTTGAGCGGGTCGCTGACATCGATGACCTGGATGTTGCCGCTGTCAAAGTTGGCACTGATTTCGAGTGAGGATTTGGCCACGGTCAGGGTTCCTGATTGAGTTTTTATGGCGGCTACTTTACACGCAAGCGTAGAGGGTTAGCAGCGCGGACAAATCGTTTCACCCGGCCTGCTGCGGTTTGTTTTTCTGTCGTGTTACCCCGCGCACCTCATTGTGGCCGTCAGGTGACAACTTGGGGCATTTCAACTCGCTTGCTACGCACCCACATGGCGGGAGCAGGCCCTCCCATACGTCAATACTTCAATCCAATCAGCTACCTGCATGAGGCGAGTGAAAACTGGCATGCAATGTGCTTTTTTGGATATATGGATAATTGGATACAAATATACAAAAGGAGCACCGATGAAATTTGCCCCTGTCTACACCGAGCGCCAGCCCGTGACCGCTGAAGAGGAGGCCTACAACTTTCTTCTGGAAGCCATTTGCAAAGGCCGTTACCGCACAGGCGAGCGCCTGATCGCCGAGGACATCGCCGGTGAAATCGGCATGAGCCGCATGCCGGTGCGCGAGGCGTTTCGGCGCCTGGATGCCGATGGCCTGGTGACGTTGCGGCCCAATCGCGGCGCAATCGTGCGCGGTCTCAACATCGAGGAAATGCGTGAAGTCTTCGAGATGCGCAGCGCCCTTGAAGGCCTCGCCATCCGGGTCGCGGTTGCGAAAATCACCGAGCGCCATTTCAGCCATCTCGACCGCCTGCTCGACGAGATGGACGACTTCCGGGACGACGGTGCCGAGTGGGTCAGCCGCCATCGGGCCTTTCACGAATACCTGTGCAGCCTGAGTGAGCGCCCGCGCCTGATGCGCCAGATATCGGCGCTGTATTCGGTGATCGAGCCGCACATGCGCCTGTGGCTGCAACACGCCGACAAACCCCGCAGCGCCCGGGACGAGCACGCCTCGATCATTACCGCATTGCGCAGTGGCGTTCCGGACAAGGCGGCCGCGGTGGTTTGCGAGCACATCGAGGGCACCATTCCTCGACTCATTCAATTCCTCGAAGCCCACCAATAAAGCAGATACCCCACCTCCCTGTAGGAGCCGGCTTGCCGGCGATGGCGGCCGAATGAGCGAAGCAAGACTCAAGAGCCAATCGCTGGCCAGCCAGCTCCTACAGGGGGCACCCTTGCAGCCAACTGGAGTCATGCCCATGCACAAGCCTTGCGCGTTAGTTGCCGTGTTCACCTTGAGTCTGTGTTCGCAATGGGCGTTCGCCGCCCCCGAGTTGCCCGAGCGATTGAGCAAGAGCGAGAAGATCGTTTATTGCTCTGGCATGGATTCCCCTCCGCTGGTGTCGTTCGACATGAAGCAAAAGCCGGTGGGGCTGCAGGTCGACATGGGCGAAGCGATTGCCCAGCGCCTGGGTGACAAGAAGGTCGAGTGGCGTATTTCGCCTTTTGCCGGGCTGATCCCGGCGCTGCTGGCGCAGCAGTGCGACATGATCGTCGATCAGTTGTTCGACAAGCCCGAGCGCCGCGAGGTGATCGACATCGTCAACTTCATGTACTCCAGCCAATCCATCGTGGTGCCCAAGGGCAACCCGAAAGCGGTGACTGCCCTGGAGGATTTGTCCGGGCTCAAGGTGGCGGTCAGCAACGGTTCGACGATCCGGGTACTGCTGGGCAAGGAAAACGAAAAACTCGAAGCGGCCGGCAAGGCGCCGATGAAACTGGTGGTGTACAACGTCGACGCCGATGCGTTCCAGGCCTTGCGCATCAATCAGGTGGACGCTTTCGGCACCACGGTCGAATCCGCCGGCCATTATCAACAACTCGCACCGGATCTGTTCCAGTCGGCGGTCCCGGCGTTCAACCGCATTCTCACCGGCTTCGGGGTGCGTAAAAGCGACCCGCAGTTGACTGTGGCGTTGAACGAAGTCCTGCAAGGCATGCGCGCCGACGGCAGTTACGCCGCGCTCCTCAGTAAATGGCATGTCGACGGTGACAAACTGGACTGAGGACAAACCGAATGAATTTCAATTGGGAAGTGTTCTGGCAGTACCTGTTGCAGCCCAGCGATGTCTACCTGACGGGGCTGTGGCTGACCTGCCTGATCAGCGTGTCGGCGATGTTGCTCGGTTGCGTGCTGGGGCTGGTCGCGGCGTTGATGAAGCTGTCGAGTAACCCGTTGTTGCAGTACCCGGTGCGGCTGTATGTCTGGCTGATGCGCGGCACGCCATTGCTGGTGCAGATCGTCTTTCTGTACACGGCATTGGCGGCGGGGGGGATATTCCGCTTTGAAGACCTGGACCTCGGCTGGTTCATCGTGCCGGGCAACATCCAGGCGGCGATCATCGCCCTGGGCCTGAATGAAGGCGCGTACATGGCGGAGATCATCCGCGCCGGTATCGGTGCGGTGGACAAGGGGCAATACGAAGCCGGGCGTTCGCTGGGCATGACCTTTGCCAAGTTGATGCGGCGCATCGTCCTGCCCCAGGCATTCCGGGTGATCGTGCCGCCACTGGGCAACGAGTTCAACGTGATGCTGAAGAACACCACGCTGGTCAGCGTCATCGGGGTGCAGGAGCTGCTGCTTAGCACGCAAATGGTGACCTCGGCGACGTTCCGCGTGTTCGAGCTGTACCTGGTCGTCGCAATCTACTTCCTGGCATTGACCACCCTGTGGGGCTTTTTCCAGCGCTGGCTGGAACAGCGCTTCGGCCAGTCCGATCGTCCGGCCCCGGCCGCCAGCCGGATGTTCGGCCGCAACACCATGAAACTGTTGAGGGGGCGTTGAGATGGCACACATGAGTGAAGAACTGGTCATCGAGGCGCTGGATATTCACAAGTCTTTCGGTGACCTGGAAATTCTCAAGGGCATTTCCCTGCAAGTGAAACGCGGTGAAGTGGTGGTGCTGATCGGCGCCTCCGGTTCCGGCAAAACCACCTTTATCCGCTGCATCAACCTGCTGGAAGAGATCCAGTCCGGGCAGATCCGTGTCGGCGGTCGGCCCATGGGCTATCGCACCCGGGCCGATGGCAGCCTGGCCCGGGATTCGGAACGCAACATTGCGCGCCAGCGCCGGGACATCGGCATGGTGTTCCAGCGCTTCAACCTGTTCCCGCACATGACCGCCCTGGAAAACATCATCGAAGCGCCGATCCAGGTGCTTGGTGTAGCGCGCGCGGCGGCGCTTGAACAGGCGAGGGCGCTGCTCAAGCGCGTCGGCTTGGCGGAGAAGGCCGATCACTACCCGTCGATGTTGTCAGGTGGCCAGCAGCAGCGGGTGGCCATTGCCCGGGCGCTGGCCATGAAACCCCAGGCGATGCTGTTCGATGAACCCACCAGTGCCCTGGACCCGGAAACGGTCGGCGAAGTATTGCAAGTGATGAAGGAGTTGGCCGAGGAGGGCATGACCATGGTCGTGGTCACCCACGAAATGGGGTTTGCCCGCGAGGTGGCCGACCGGGTGGTGGTGCTCGATCAGGGTGAACTGATCGAGCAGGGGCCGCCCGAGCAGATTTTCAGCCAGCCCAGGCACGCCCGTACCCGTGCGTTTCTCAGTCGCGTGCTTTGAGCCCATCCAACCCATTTGTGTGAGTCCTGCCATGTTCAAGTTTTCTGCCCATGAGTATCCCTACGCCTCACAACGTCAAAGTGTCTTTGCCAAGCGCGGCATGGTCGCCGCCTCACAGCCATTGGCCGCCGAAGCCGGCATTGAAATCATGCGTCGCGGCGGCAATGCCATCGATGCCGCCATTGCCACGGCCGCGGCCCTGACGGTGGTCGAGCCCACCGGTTGCGGGATTGGCGGCGACGCCTTTGCGTTGGTCTGGACGCAAAACAAACTGCACGGCCTGAACGCCAACGGAGCAGCCCCGCAAGCCCTGAGCATCGAGGCGGTGAAGGCGGCCGGCCACGAAAAAATGCCGCTGCATGGCTGGACACCCGTGACCGTGCCGGGTTGTCCCTCCGCCTGGGCAGAGTTGTCCACGCGTTTCGGTCGCCTGCCTTTTACGGATTTGTTGCAGCCAGCGATCAGCCTGGCGCGGGATGGTTTTCCGGTGTCGCCGGTGGTTGCGTTGCAGTGGCAAACCGCGCTGGAAGACTTCACCCCGGATCGTCAGGACGTGCTTGAAAGCTGGTTCGACACCTTTCTGATCGATGGCCGCGCACCGCGCGCCGGCGAGCTGTTTCGCAATCCGGCCCAGGCACGCACCTTGAGCGAACTGGCGGCCACCGGTTGTGAAAGCTTTTATCGCGGCGCGCTGGCGCAACGACTGGACGCCCATTCGCGCGCCACGGGCGGCTATCTGCGCGCCAGTGATCTGCAAGACTATCGCGCCCAGTGGGTCGAGCCGATCAAGGTCAACTACCGCGGCGTCGACGTCTGGGAGATTCCACCGAGCGGCCAGGGGCTCGTGGCCTTGATGACGCTGAAGATTCTCGAAGGTTTCGCGTTCGACCACCGTGACAGCCAACAGACCTGGCACCGTCAGCTCGAAGCCATGAAGCTCGCCTACAGCGATGGCTTGCACTACATCACCGACCCGCAGCACATGCGGGTGGCAGTGGACGACTTGCTGAGCGACGCCTATGCCAGCCAGCGCCGGGCCCAGATCGGCGAACGCGCGGCGGCACCACAACCGGGCGACCCCCATGCCAGTGGCACGGTCTACCTGGCGACCGCCGACGCCGACGGCAATATGGTTTCATTCATCCAGAGCAACTATCACGGTTTCGGCTCCGGCGTGGTGTTGCCGGACAGCGGCATCGCCCTGCAAAACCGCGGTGAGGAGTTCAGCCTTGATCCGGGTCACGCCAATTGCCTGGCACCCGGGAAAAAGACCTTTCACACCATCATTCCCGGGTTTCTTACCAAGGACGGCGAGGCGCTGGGACCTTTTGGCGTGATGGGTGGTTACATGCAGCCCCAGGGGCACGTGCAGATGGTCATGAACCTGGTGGATTTCGGGCTCAACCCACAAGCGGCTCTGGATGCGCCGCGCTGGCAGTGGTTGGGCGAAATGAAGGTAGGCATCGAGCAGGACGCTTCGCGAGACATGGCGGCGGCACTGGCACGTCGCGGGCACGAAGTGCAGGTGGTGTGTGATCGGACGAGTTACGGGCGTGGCCAAATCATCCTGCGCGACCCTGAAACCGGCGTGTTGTGTGGCGGGACCGAGCCGCGTGCGGACGCGCATATCGCCGTGTTTTGATAATCTGAGGGGGGCGTCTTCCCTGACGCCGTCGCAGCTTAGAGATTATGCGATTGATTCTCAAGTGCTATTTTGCCATCAGTTTGCCCCAATGCCATGAGGCTTCTCTTGCCAACTGATATTCTTTTGATATGATCCGCGCCATTGAATTTGCGACACTTACAGACTTCATTAGCCTGAAGCCATAAGCCAGATAACTGGCAAAAAAAAGACCCGGCAAAAAGCCGGGTCAAAAACCGTGATTAGCCTGATGAGGAGATAGTCCAGGAGACCGACCTAAGGTCACCTGGTCCATCGACTGATCTCGCGACCAGCTGGTGCAATAATAATCATTCTCGTTTGCAAGTCAAACGATTTTCCCTGCGCGCCAGGAAAATTCTTTCCTGTCCCTTCGCTTCTGCCTCTTCTCGCTAGAGTTTCTTGCCGCCCTCCAGGGAGCGGTTCACCATTGCCTTTGCCATGTCGATCATATGCACGGTCGAGAGCGCCAGGTCCCTATGCGAACCGTGCAGGTGGCTCGCTGACTCATAGGCAGTGGCGGCGGCGCAACGTAGCAGCCCGGAAGCATGCACCAGGGCTTCCTCGATACTGACGTTACGGTTTACGTCAAAGAAATGCTCCTGCACCCCTTCCTCTGCAACAGCTGGTTTCAAGTAGTAATCCAGTGCTCGCTGTGCGGCTGCGGAGCCCAGGGGGGTGTTGAGGGACGTATCGATTTGCAGGTCGGGCAAGTCATTGCTGGGTATATTCATGATTAAAGCGAGCTCCGTGATAAATTCAGGTCCGTGAACTCATCCTAATACGTTACGTATTTGTGACAATAGTATTAATACTACATTTTGTGTTTTGTTGGGCGAGGGCCGCCACGTATCGTGCCGCACATGGATAAATGGATAGAATTGGTCAAGGCCAAGATGAGTGAGCTCAAGATCACTCAGGAAATACTCGCCGACCGCCTCGGGATGTCCCAGGGCGGCATCGGGCATTGGTTGACGAAACGCCGTCAGCCCGGCATCGACGACATGAATCGTGTCCTGCAGGCGCTGGGCCTGGGCTTTCTCGAAGTGGCGCTGGTGATTCGCGAGCCTGCGCACGAACAGGACGACGAGGTTTGCCTGACGCAAAAGTACAACCCGTACTTTCGCTACCCAGTCAGTGACTGGCGGGACACCGCGCAGGTGCGCGATGGGGAGCAGGCGCCGTACCGTTTCGAACTGTCCGACTACCACGCCCAGGGGGCGGCGTTCTGGCTGACGGTGGTTGGCGATGCCATGACCGCACCCAGTGGCCCCAGCGTAGCCGAGGGCATGTTGATCCTGGTGGACCCGGACGTTGAAGCCGTGCCGGGCAAACTGGTGATCGCGCAATGGTCCGACAGCAATGAGGCGATCTTCCGCAAGATGAGCGAAGAGGGCGGGCAGCGTTACCTGGTCCCGCTCAATCCGACCTATCCGAAAAGCCTGTTCACCGAAGAATGCCGAATCATCGGCGTGGTAGTCCAGGCCACCGTGAAGTTCTAGCCAGGCCGGTCCGCGCCATGCGCAGGACCGACCTTGTGGTCAGGCTTCTTCCAGTTCGACCAGCGCACTGCCTTCGCTGACCATCTCGCCTTCCTGGCAATACAGCGCCTTGACCACACCGGCATGGGGGGCGCGGATGCTGTGCTCCATCTTCATGGCTTCCAGCACCACCAGTTGCGCCCCGGCCTCGACCGATTGCCCGGCCTCCACCAGCACGCGCACGATGCTGCCATTCATGGGGGCGGTGAGCCCGCCGTGATGACTGTGACTGGCTTCAACGGCCGTGATCGGGTCGTAGGTCTCGATGCGGCGCAGTTCGCCTTCCCATTGCAGGTATACATAGTCACCGCGGCGGATCGCCCGGTGTTGGCGGCGCACGCCATCGTGATCGATCAGCAACTGCTCGCCGGTGAGGCGTGCGCTGTGGGACTGGGAGTTGCCCAGCGTCAACGCGCGATCCTGGCCCTCGCAACTCAGGTGCAGGGTGATTTGCGCGGGCAAGCCGGCGCGCAGGCCGTTGCCGATTGCCCATGGCGAGCTCGGATCATCGCCACGCG
Source organism: Pseudomonas serbica (assembly GCF_028823535.1). GTDB lineage: Bacteria > Pseudomonadota > Gammaproteobacteria > Pseudomonadales > Pseudomonadaceae > Aquipseudomonas > Aquipseudomonas serbica. Next base: position 11,935 of record NZ_JAQIYM010000015.1, read on the forward strand.
CCGTGCTGTGCAGGCTCTGGGCAAATGCCTGGGCGGCGGCTTGCCAGAAGTCGTCGCTGAGCGCGGCCGGCTGTGGCAGCAGCTGTTCCTGGTAACGAGGGATGAACCCGGTATCGAGTTCGGCCTGGGCAAACGCCGGGTGAGCGATGATTCGACGCAGGAAGTTGATGTTGGTCTTGAGCCCGCCGATGGCGAACTCATCGAGCATGCTCAGCAAACGCAGGCGCGCCTGTTCGCGGTCTTCGCCCCAGGCAATCAGTTTGCCGAGCATCGGGTCGTAGAAGGGCGAAATCTCATCGCCTTCTTCAACGCCGCTGTCCACCCGGCGACCGGCACCCGGCGCAGATTCGCGATACAGCTCGAGGCGACCTGTTGCAGGCAGGAAGTCATTGCCCGGATCTTCGGCGTACAACCGCACTTCAATCGCATGACCGATCAGCGGCACCTGTTCCTGGGTCATTGGCAAGGCTTCGCCACGGGCCACACGGATCTGCCAGGCCACCAGGTCGAGGCCGGTGATGGCTTCGGTGACCGGGTGTTCGACCTGCAGGCGCGTGTTCATCTCCATGAAGAAGAACTCGCCGCGGGCATCGAGCAGGAATTCCACGGTGCCAGCTCCGACGTAACCGATCGCCTGTGCCGAACGCACGGCCGCTTCGCCCATGGCGCGACGCAGTTCAGGGCTGAGGCCTGGGGCGGGTGCTTCTTCGACGACTTTCTGGTGCCGACGCTGGATCGAGCAGTCGCGTTCGTTGAGGTACAGGCAGTTGCCGTGCTGATCGGCGAACACCTGGATCTCCACGTGACGGGGTTTGAGCAGGTACTTTTCCACCAGCATCCGCGAATCACCGAACGACGATTGCGCTTCGCGCTGGGCCGAGGCGAGGGCTTCGGCCAGCTGGCTGACGTCCTCGACCACTTTCATGCCCTTGCCGCCACCACCGGCCGTGGCCTTGAGCAGCACGGGGTAGCCGATGCGTTCGCAGGCGGCGCGGAAGGTTTCCAGGTCCTGGGCTTCTCCGTGATAGCCCGGAACCAACGGCACGCCGGCGGTTTCCATCAAGGCCTTGGCCGCGGATTTGCTGCCCATGGCGTCGATGGCCGAGGCGGGCGGGCCGAGGAAGATCAGGCCCGCCTCTTCGATGGCGCGGGCGAACCCGGCATTCTCGGACAGGAAGCCGTAACCGGGATGGATCGCCTGGGCACCGCTGGCCTTGGCCGCAGCGATCAGTTTATCGATTTGCAGGTAACTGTCAGCGGCCTTGCTGCCACCCAGGTCGACACGTATGTCGGCTTCACGGCTATGCCGGGCATCGCGGTCGGTGGCGCTGTGCACGGCCACGGTGGTCAGGCCCAGGGCCTTGGCGGTGCGCATCACCCGGCAGGCGATTTCGCCGCGGTTGGCCACCAGCAGGGTAGTGAGGACGGGTGCGCTCATCAACGCGGCTCCTTGGTGGTGGTTGCGGCTTGCCAGCTCGGCGGACGTTTTTGCAGGAAGGCGCGCAGGCCCTCCTGGCCTTCGGCGCTGACGCGGATGCGGGCGATGGCGTTCTCGGTGTAGCGACGCAGGGACGGAGTCAACGTGCCGTCGCCGACTTCACGCAGCAAGTCCTTGCTGGCGCGCATGGCGGCGGGGCTGTTGAGCAGCAGGTTGTCGATCCATTGTTGGATTTTCTGTTCCAGCTCGGCGCTCGGGTAGCTCTCCGACAGCAGGCCGAGTTCCCGTGCCCGTTGGCCGCCGAAACGTTCGGCGGTCAGGGCATAGCGTCGCGTCGCGCGCTCGCCGATGGCTTGCACCACGAACGGGCTGATCACCGCCGGCGCCAGGCCGATGCGCACTTCCGACAGGCAGAACTGCGCGTCATCGGCGCCAATGGCCATGTCGCAGCAACTGATCAGGCCCAGCGCGCCACCGAAGGCTGCACCTTGCACCACCGCCAGGGTCGGGACTTTCAGCTTGGCGAGGTTGTACATCAGCTCCGCCAGTTCCCGGGCGTCGTCGAGGTTGGTGGCGTAGTCGAGTTCAGCCGACTGCTGCATCCAGGCCAGGTCGGCACCCGCGCTGAAGTGTTTGCCACGGCCACGCACGATCAGGAATCGCAGGCTGGCATCGCTGGCCACTTTGTCCAGGGCAAGGATCAGTTCGCGGATCATCTCGGCGTTGAAGGCGTTGTTCTTTTCTTCACGGCTGAGCCACAGCGTGGCAAAGCCACGAGGGTCGGTCAGCAGTTCGAGGGTGTTGAAGTCGCTCATATTCATCCGTCTCCACGGTCCTTGTGGGAGCGGGCTTGCTCGCGAAGAACGATAACGCGGTGCATCAGATGAACCGCGGCGAATCCTTCGCGAGCAAGCCCGCTCCCACAGAAAATCACATCCGGAACACGCCGAAGCGGCTCGATTCGATTGGCGCGTTCAGCGACGCGGACAAGGCCAGTGCCAGCACGTCGCGGGTCTGGGCCGGGTCGATGACGCCGTCATCCCACAGGCGCGCGCTGGAGTAGTAGGGGTGGCCCTGCTCTTCGTACTGGTCGAGGATTGGTTGCTTGATCTCGGCTTCCTGCTCGGCGCTGAAGCCCTGGCCGGCTCGCTCGGCCTGCTCGCGCTTGACCTGCACCAGTACGCCCGCCGCCTGTTCGGCACCCATCACGCCGATGCGCGCATTCGGCCACATCCACAAGAAGCGTGGATCGTAGGCACGGCCGCACATACCGTAGTTACCGGCACCGAAGCTGCCGCCGATGATCACGGTGAATTTCGGCACCTTGGCACAGGCCACCGCGGTCACCAGTTTCGCGCCGTGCTTGGCGATGCCGCCGGCTTCATATTTCTGGCCGACCATGAAGCCGGTGATGTTTTGCAGGAACAACAGTGGGATACCGCGCTGGCACGCCAGCTCGATGAAGTGCGCGCCTTTCTGCGCGGCTTCGGCGAACAGGATGCCGTTGTTGGCGAGAATGGCGATCGGATAACCGTGCAGGTAGGCAAACCCGCACACCAATGTCGTCCCGAACAAGGCCTTGAACTCGTCGAACACCGAACCGTCCACCAGCCGCGCGATGACTTCGCGCACGTCGAACGGTTGCTTGGCATCGGCCGGCACCACACCGTACAACTCGTCGCTGGCATAGAGCGGGGCGATGGGGGTGCGTTGCTGCACTTCACCCTGCTTGCGCCAGTTGAGATTGGCGACGCTGCGCCGGGCCAGGGCCAGGGCATGTTCATCACTTTCGGCGTAATGGTCGGCCACACCGGAAATCTTGCAGTGCACATCGGCCCCGCCAAGGTCTTCGGCGCTGACCACTTCGCCCGTTGCGGCTTTCACCAGCGGTGGGCCGGCGAGGAAGATCGTCGCCTGCTCGCGCACCATGATCGCCTCGTCGGCCATGGCCGGTACGTAGGCGCCGCCCGCGGTGCAGGAGCCCATGACCACGGCAATCTGCGCAATGCCCATTGCGCTCATGTTGGCCTGGTTGAAGAAGATCCGGCCGAAGTGCTCGCGGTCCGGAAACACTTCGTCCTGGCGCGGCAGGTTGGCGCCGCCCGAGTCCACCAGGTAGATGCACGGCAAGCGGTTTTGCTGGGCAATCGTCTGGGCGCGCAGGTGCTTTTTCACCGTGAGCGGGTAGTACGAGCCGCCTTTTACCGTGGCATCGTTGGCGACGATCATGCATTCGACGCCTTCTACCCGGCCGATCCCGGCAATCACGCCGGCGGCAGGCACGTCTTCGCCGTACACCTCGTAGGCCGCCAGCTGGCTGATTTCCAGAAACGGCGAACCCGGGTCGAGCAGACGGTTGATGCGCTCGCGGGGCAGCAGTTTGCCGCGGGAGGTGTGGCGTTCTTGCGCTTTCGGGCCGCCACCTTGCGCCACTTGGGCCAGCAGGGTGTGCAGGGCGTCGACCTGTTTGAGCATCGCCGCGCTGTTGGCCGCGAACTCCGCTGAACGGGGGTTGAGCTGGGTATGCAGGATAGCCATGGACAGCTCCGTTTAGCGGGTTTCGTTGAACAGTTCGCGCCCGATCAGCATGCGACGGATCTCACTGGTACCGGCGCCGATTTCGTACAGCTTGGCGTCACGCAACAGACGACCAGCCGGGAATTCGTTGATGTAGCCGTTGCCGCCGAGAATCTGGATCGCGTCGAGGGCCATTTGCGTGGCGCGCTCGGCGCTGTAGAGGATCACGCCGGCAGCGTCCTTGCGGGTGGTCTCGCCGCGCTCGCAGGCCTGGGCCACCGCATAGAGATAGGCGCGGCTGGCGTTGAGCTGGGTGTACATGTCGGCGACCTTGCCCTGGATCAGCTGGAATTCGCCGATGCTCTGGCCGAACTGCTTGCGGTCGTGGATGTACGGCACGATCAGGTCCATGCAGGCCTGCATGATCCCGGTCGGGCCGCCGGACAGCACGACGCGCTCGTAGTCGAGGCCACTCATCAGTACCTTCACGCCGCCGTTGAGCACGCCGAGGATGTTTTCCTGCGGCACTTCGACGTCATCGAAGAACAATTCGCAGGTGTTCGAACCGCGCATGCCGAGCTTGTCGAACTTGTTGCTGCGGCTGAAGCCTTTCCAGTCACGTTCGACGATGAAGGCAGTGATGCCGTGTGGGCCTTTTTCCAGGTCAGTCTTGGCGTAGATCACGTAGGTGTTGGCGTCCGGACCGTTGGTGATCCAGGTCTTGCTGCCGTTGAGCACGTACTTGTCGCCACGTTTGTCGGCGCGCAGCTTCATCGAGACCACGTCGGAACCGGCGTTCGGTTCACTCATGGCCAGGGCGCCGATGTGTTCGCCGCTGATCAGCTTGGGCAGGTACCTGGATTTCTGTTCGTGGTTGCCGTTGCGGTTGATCTGGTTGACGCAGAGATTGGAGTGAGCACCGTAGGACAATGCGACCGAGGCCGAGCCACGGCTGATTTCTTCCATGGCGACCACGTGCGCCAGGTAACCCAGGCCGGCACCGCCGTACTCTTCCGGCACGGTGATGCCCAGCAGGCCCATGTCGCCGAATTTGCGCCACAGGTCGGCGGGGAACAGGTTGTCGATGTCGATCTGAGCGGCGCGCGGGGCGATCTCCTTGGCGACGAAGGACTGGACCTGATCGCGCAGCATGTCGATGGTTTCACCGAGGGCAAAGTTCAGGGATGGGTAGCTCATGGGTCACCTTTTGGCATTTTTGTAGGGTGGGGAGGGCAGTGATTCAGCTCTCACCTTTACGTTAACGTAAACCTGTGACGAAAGGCTGTCAATCGCCCTTTACGTTAACGTCAACTTGAGCGAGAGTAGGGGCATTGAAACCTGTAGGAGCGGGCTTGCCCGCGAAGGCGTCGGATCTGTCGACATCAGTGTAGAGCGTGCTGGCCTCTTCGCTGGCAAGCCAGCTCCTGCAGGGACCATTCGTAGCCCATTAATAAAGACAATAGGGGTCGTCATGGATCAACCCAGTGCAAGCCCGCAACGCAGTTACACCCGTGGTTCCCAGGACAAAGCCTTGCTGGCGATGACCATCGGCCAGGCGTTCGACAACACGGTCGCGCAATACCCGGACGGAGAGGCGCTGGTGGTGCGCCATCAACAGCTGCGCTACACCTGGCGGCAACTGGCGGATGCGGCAGACTTGCATGCCAGGGCGCTGCTGGCGCTGGGTCTGCAGGCCGGTGACCGGCTGGGCATCTGGGCTCCAAACTGCGCCCAGTGGTGCATCACGCAGATTGCCACGGCGAAAATCGGCGTGATCCTGGTCAACATCAACCCGGCCTACCGCAGTTCCGAACTCGAATACGTATTGAAGCAGTCCGGCTGTCAATGGCTGGTCAGCGCCGGGGCGTTCAAGACCTCCGACTATCACGCCATGCTGCAGGGCCTGGTGCCGGAACTGGCGGAGCAATCCATCGGCAAATTGCACAGCGAGCGCCTGCCGGATTTGCGTGGGGTGATCAGCCTGGATGCACAGCCTCCCGTCGGTTTCCTGCCGTGGTCGCAACTGACCGATCTGGCGGGCAGCATATCGGTTGAGCAGTTGCACGAACGTCAAGCCAGCCTGAACTTCGATCAGGCGGTGAACATCCAGTACACCTCCGGCACGACAGGTTTCCCCAAGGGCGCGACCCTCAGTCACTACAACATTCTCAACAATGGCTACATGGTCGGCGAAAGCCTGGGCCTGAGCAACGTCGACCGGCTGGTGATCCCGGTGCCGTTGTACCACTGCTTCGGCATGGTCATGGGCAACCTCGGCTGCATCACCCACGGCAGCACCATGATCTATCCCAACGACGCGTTCGATCCGCTGTTGACCCTCAGCACCGTCGCCGAAGAACAGGCCACCGCGTTGTATGGCGTGCCGACCATGTTCATCGCCATGCTCGATCAACCCCAGCGCGCCGATTTCGACTTGTCGAGCCTGCGCACCGGGATCATGGCCGGTGCCACCTGTCCGATCGAAGTCATGCGCCGGGTTATCAGCGAAATGCACATGAGCGAAGTGCAGATCGCCTACGGCATGACTGAAACCAGCCCGGTGTCGTTGCAGACCGGTCCGTCGGACGACTTGGAGTTGCGCGTGACCACGGTCGGCCGTACCCAGCCACAGCTGGAAAGCAAAATCATCGACGAAGCGGGCAACCTGGTGCCCCGTGGCACCATCGGTGAGCTGTGTACGCGCGGTTACAGCGTGATGCTCGGTTACTGGAACAACCCGCAAGGCACGGCCGAAGCCATCGACCAGGCCGGCTGGATGCACACCGGTGACCTGGCGAGCATGAATGACGAGGGATACGTGTGCATTGCCGGGCGTAACAAGGACATGATCATCCGTGGCGGCGAGAACATTTATCCGCGCGAACTGGAAGAGTTCTTCTTCACTCACCCTGCGGTGGCCGACGTGCAGGTGATCGGCATTCCTTGCTCGCGTTATGGCGAAGAGATCGTTGCCTGGATCAAGTTCCACCCCGGCCACAGTGCCACTGAGCAGGAGCTGCAAGCCTGGTGCAAGGAGCGCATCGCGCACTTCAAGACGCCGCGTTACTTCAAGTTCGTGGAAGAGTTTCCAATGACGGTGACGGGCAAGATCCAGAAATTCCGCATGCGCGAGATCAGCGTCGAGGAACTGCGTAGCAAGCAAGGCTGACCACAATCCACTTATGGGAGCGGGCTTGCTCGCGAAGGCGGCGTATCGGTCGATACATGCATTGACTGACTCACCGCCTTCGCGAGCAAGCCCGCTCCCAAAGGGGGGAGGTGCTGGAAACACAAACGCCAGACAGCACAAAGGGGAGCCGAGGCTCCCCTTTAATTTTCGTTGCGCGTGCTCTTTTTTTATTATTGAGGGGCGGTCTGTTGTTGTTTTTGGTGACCGTTGACCCTTTACCGCTGTTTTTGTCGATCCCCATCCGGGATCAAGAGCAAACGTATTTTTTTGAGCGCTGATCTACTTTTTCGCTGAGCGATCCAACCAGTTCGGGAGCTACCTGAAGGTAGTTTTATTGTTCTCTGCCCGGTTGCGGGTAACTCCGAAAAGCACCCTGAAAAGCACATCCTCTCCAAAAAAATCTGTTAGCTGCGTCTCTGCCGTGTTGTTTTTGTTATGTCAGAGTCGTTACGTCTTGTTTTTATTGGGGTTGTCGCAATTTTTTTATTCTTGTTGTGCGATAGATATAGCAGGAGCCGTGCCAACTTTAAAAACTCCTTTAAAATCAAGTGGTTGAGATTTTCTGGATTTTTCCAGCATGGCAGAACCAGACATTTTGTTTCCGTGTTACTCGCTTTCGCCCCACATTCCGGATGTTGCGGTAACACCCGGACACATGCGCACACTCAATGTGCGCTACGGGCCTTCGCTACGCGGGAGCCGGTTGGACGTCCCAGCACGGTACATATTTGCTGACCAGCCAGGATCAGCGCATCCAGGTCGATCCCGGTTTCAATCCCAAGGCCATTGAGCAGGTAAACCACGTCCTCGGTGGCGACGTTACCGCTGGCACCCTTGGCATAAGGGCAACCACCGAGACCGGCGATGGAGCTGTCGAACACCGAGATGCCTTCCAGCAGGCTGGCGTAGATGTTGGCCATGGCCTGGCCGTAGGTGTCGTGGAAGTGTCCGGCCAGTTTGTCCCGCGGGACATCGGCCGATACAACTTCAAACATCTTGCGCGTGGCACCCGCGGTGCCGGTACCGATGGTGTCGCCCAGCGAAACCTCGTAGCAGCCCATGGCGTAGAGCTCGCGAGCCACCCGCGCTACCTGTTCCGGCGCGACGTGACCTTCATAGGGGCAGCCCAGCACGCAGGACACGTAACCACGCACGCTGACACCATGCTGTTTGGCGGCCTCCATGATAGGGACGAACCGCTCCAGGCTTTCGCTGATCGAGCAGTTGATGTTGCGTTGGGAAAACGCTTCCGACGCCGCGGCGAACACCGCGACTTCCTTGACCCCGCAGGCGAGGGCATCTTCAAAACCTCGCAGGTTGGGGGCGAGGGCGCCGTAGGTGACGCCAGGCTTGCGCTGGATCTGCGCGAAGACATCGGCAGAGCCAGCCATTTGCGGCACCCACTTGGGCGAAACGAAGCTGCCGACTTCTATATAGCCGAGGCCCGCGGCCGTCAGGGCATCGACCAGTCGTACTTTGTCGGCGACGCTGATCGGTTGGGCTTCGTTTTGCAGACCATCGCGGGGGCCGACTTCGACCAGGCGTACGTGGGATGGAAGAGACATGAGGATCCACCTGTAGTAATGGGTGAACGGAGATCAAAGTGTGGGAGCGGGCTTGCTCGCGAACGCGGTGGGACAGTCGACATACGTATCGATGTAAAACCGCATTCGCGAGCAAGCCCGCTCCCACAGTGGATTGTGTAGGCCTACTGAATGGATTCCTGACTCTTGAGCGTTTGCTCCAGCGCTAGCACGCAGCGCTCTTCAGCGGTATCGAGCTCCAGTTTCATCTGTTCGATGTCCAGCAACTGCTGTTCCAGCTGTTCCCGGCGTTCGCTGATTTTTGCCAGCATGCTGTGAAGTTGCTTGGTGTTACCGCTGGATGGATCGTAGAGCTCGATCAGCTCGCGGCATTCGGCCAGGGAAAAGCCGATGCGCTTGCCCCGCAGGATCAGCTTCAGGCTGACCTTGTCGCGGGGTGAGTAGATGCGTTCCTGACCACGCCGCTCGGGGCTGAGCAGGCCTTGTTCTTCATAGAAACGAATGGCCCGGGTGGTGATGTCGAGCTCGCGGGCGAGGTCGGAAATGCTGTAAGTCTGGCTGCTCATCGGCGCGCTCGCAAAAGGTCATGCGCTAAGCTAATGGCAGGTTGACGTTTACGTCAAGGGTCGTGAGTTTCAGAGTGCTTGCGAACCTCTTCGCGAGCAAGCCCGCTCCCACCTTTGATTTGCGTCGAACACAAATACTGTGTCCAGCAAAGATCGAGTGGGACCGGGCTTGCTCGCGAAGAACGATAATGCGCAGTAACGCCCTACACCTTGTCCAGCTTCTTCTCCTGCGCCGTCACCTGCTGGCACAACTCGATCATCTGCTCGCGCATCCAGCGATTCGCCGGGTCCTGGTCAGTGCTTTCGTGCCAGTAAAGATGGGTTTCCACCGGCGGCACATCGTTGACCGGCAGATAAAAGGCGTGCAGGTCGTTACGTCGAGCGAAGCGTTCCGGCACGGTCATGACCATGTCGGTCTGCTGCAGCACCTGCGAGGCCATCAGGTAATGCTGGGAGCGCAGGGCAATCTTGCGCTGGATACCCATTTTTCCCAGGGCCAGGTCGACATAACCCAGGCCGCTGCGACGGCTGGAAATGTGGATGTGGGTCAGGCCCAGGTAATCATCCAGGGTGAGTTTTTCCTTGCCCGCCAACGGATGCCCCTTGCGCATGGCACACACATAACGGTCTTCCATCAGCTTGACGTGGCGCACCTGCGGGTCGGTGTTGAGTGGCGCATCCACGGCGAAGTCGAGTCGGCCGGCGGCCAGTTCCTTGGTGGTCTCGCGGCGCTTGGACAAAAAGCTTTCGATGATCACGGTCGGCGCAAGACGACGCAGGCGCTGGAACAGCGGCGGCAGGATCACCGCTTCGGTGAGGTCGGTCATGCTGATGCGGTAGGTCTTGTTCGCCTGCTGCGGGTTGAAGATGCGGCTTTCCTGGACGGAGATACGCAGCAGGGAGAGGGCGTTGCGCACCGGCCCGATGATGTTCTGCGCCATCGGCGTGGGCACCATGCCCTGGGCGGTACGCACGAACAGCGGGTCGTTGAACGTCTCGCGCAATCGGGCCAGCGCGTTGGATACCGCAGGTTGGGTAATCCCGACAATCTGCCCGGCGCGGGTCAGGTTGGCCTCTGTGTAGATCGCGTCGAAGACGATGAAAAGGTTGAGGTCGACCTTGCTCAGATTCATTGCGCTGCACTCTTGTTTTAGGTGGGCTCGATCAGTCGATCATATATCGGTGATGAATGTTAATACACGCCGAGAATAGGCTAGGTAAATTTTCGTAGCTGTTCTAGCATCGATTTCATCACTGAACAACTCCTCGAAAACCCCGATGAAAAGGTAGAGCTGGCCATGGATTTCGCTTATTCGCCCAAGGTGCAAGAACTGCGTGAGCGCGTGACCGCGTTCATGGACACCTACGTCTATCCCGCCGAAGCGGTATTCGAGCGCCAAGTCGCCGAAGGCGATCGCTGGCAGCCGACCGCGATCATGGAAGAACTCAAGCTCAAGGCCAAGGCGCAAGGCCTGTGGAATTTGTTTCTGCCTGAGTCCGAGCTCGGGGCAGGCCTGACCAATCTCGAATACGCGCCACTGGCGGAAATCATGGGGCGTTCGTTATTGGGACCGGAGCCGTTCAACTGCTCGGCACCGGACACTGGCAACATGGAAGTACTGGTGCGCTACGCCAACGAAGAACAGAAACAACGCTGGCTCGAGCCTTTGTTGCGGGGCGAGATTCGCTCGGCGTTCGCCATGACCGAACCGGACGTTGCATCGTCCGACGCCACCAACATGGCCGCCCGTGCCGTGCGCGATGGTGACGAGTGGGTGATCAACGGCAAGAAGTGGTGGACTTCCGGCGCTTGCGATCCGCGTTGCAAGATCCTGATCTTCATGGGCCTGAGCGATCCCGACGCACCGCGCCATGCGCAGCACTCGATGATCCTGGTGCCGGTGGACACCCCCGGCGTGAAGATCCTGCGTCCGTTACCCGTGTTCGGCTATGACGATGCCCCCCACGGTCACGCCGAGGTGCTGTTTGAAAATGTTCGGGTGCCGTACGAAAACGTCCTGTTGGGTGAAGGACGCGGCTTCGAGATCGCGCAAGGTCGTCTTGGCCCTGGGCGGATTCACCACTGCATGCGTTCGATCGGCATGGCCGAGCGTGCGCTGGAGCTGATGTGCAAGCGCTCGGTGAACCGCACCGCGTTCGGCAAACCCCTGGCGCGCCTGGGGGGCAACATCGACAAGATCGCCGATTCGCGGATGGAAATCGACATGGCCCGCCTGCTGACACTCAAGGCGGCGTACATGATGGACACCGTCGGCAACAAAGTGGCGAAGAGTGAAATCGCGCAGATCAAGGTGGTGGCGCCGAACGTGGCCTTGCGCGTGATCGACCGGGCGATCCAGATCCATGGCGGGGCAGGGGTGTCCAACGATTTCCCGCTGGCCTATATGTATGCCATGCAGCGCACCCTGCGCCTGGCAGACGGTCCGGATGAAGTGCACCGGGCGGCCATCGGCAAGTTCGAGATCGGCAAGTACGTGCCTAAAGAGATGTTGCGCAGCAGTCACTAAGACGGCAGCGCGGGCCCAATCCGGGTCCGCGCTCACTCAACGCATTCAATCCACGTTGGGCAGCCCGTAGAACGCTCGCGCGCAAGCGGTACTGTGGGCGGCCAGGTCTTCCTGGCTTTCGCCGCGGTGCAAAGCCACCTCACGTAACACTTGCGTCAGATACGCCGGCTCGTTGCGACCGTTTTTCGGTTTGGGGCGAAGGCTGCGCGGTAACAGGTACGGCGCATCGCTCTCCAGCATCAACCGCCCGCGCGGGATCTCCTTGACCAAGGGGTGCAAATGCGTGCCCCGGCGCTCATCGCAAATCCAGCCGGTGATGCCGATGTGCAGGTCCATATCCAGGTAACTGAACAACGCTTTCTGTTCGCCGGTGAAGCAGTGCACCACAGCGGCGGGCAATTGATCGCGGTAGTCGCGCAGGATTTCCAGCAGGCGCTGGCTGGCATCGCGCTCGTGCAGGAACACCGGCATTTGCAGTTCCACCGCCAGCGCCAGGTGTTCTTCGAGGACTTTCTCTTGCTGTGGGCGCGGTGAAAAATCGCGATTGAAATCCAGGCCGCATTCACCGACCGCCACGACGTTCGACTCTTTCAGCAGACTGCGCAGGCGACTCGCGCTGTCGGCACTCCAGTCGCTGGCCGCGTGGGGATGAACACCGGCGGTGGCGAACAGCCGTTGCCCTGTTTCATCCAACTGCCGGCACAGCTCCAGCGCCTGTTCGCTGCCGTCGACATCGGTGCCTGTGAGCACCAGTTGGCAGACACCGGCGGCATAGGCGCGGTCCAGTACTGCCTGGTGCTTGTCGGCAAAACTGGGGTTGGTCAGGTTGACGCCGATATCGATGAGTTGCATGGTGCTACCTCGGGCCCAGGGTCGCAAAGCATACCAGAGCTCTAGAATTATCAGAAAAGCCAAGAACTACAACGAGTTATGGCGGTCTCTTAATGCCGCGAGCAAGCCTGGGTGGTGGCGATGCCATCATTGTGCCAGTCTTTCGCGCATTGCCAGCGTCTTCAGACGCTCAGTTTCTGTCGCTTGATTGCATGAATTCATTCATGTGGTCGACCTGAATTCTTTGCGGAGAGTGGATGATTCGTCCCTCGGTTTTGCTACTGCTGTGTTGCTCGCTGCTGCTGCCGGTGTCGGCGGTCGCGCGTCTGCCCGGGCCGCTGCAAGCCGTGCCGGCGTCCAAAGTCCGTGACTTGACGGACATCCGCAGCAGTCGTGTGTTGCGGGTGCTGGTCAACCAGAGCCGCAACAGCTCCGGCGAAGTCCAGGGCCAGGCCATTGGCGTTGAATACCACCGCTTGCGCGCCTTCGAGCAATACCTCAATGGCCACGCCCGGGACGGCCAGGAAATCACCCTCAAGATCATTCCCAAGGCCAAGGATCAATTGCTCGGTGCGTTGCAGCGCGGGGAGGGCGACCTGGTAGCACCCGGAGAGCTGCTCGACCTGCAGCCAGGCTTCGCCGTCAGCAGCAGTGAACCGGTTGCCAGTGACATCCCGCTGGTGCTGGTGGGCATCAAGGGCGAACGTCGCTACACCCGTCTCGAACAGCTGTCAGGCAAGACCCTGGCGCTGCCCAACGGCAGTGCGGCCGGGGACGCCGTCAGCCAGATCAACCAGAAGCTGGCGCTGCATAAACTGCCGCCGGTCAAGGTCGAGTGGGTCGACCCGAGCCTGGCGGTCGAGGACGTGCTGGAGATGGTCCAGGGTGGGATCTTTCATCTGACCATCGTCGAACAGCCGATTGCCGAACGCTGGGGCAAGATCCTGCCGAAATTGCGCATCGATCGCCAGGTGCTGATCAGCGAGCCGGGCGAAGAGTTCTGGTTCGTGCGCCGCGACGCGTCGATGCTGCGGGCCAGCATCGATCGTTTCCTGGCGGGCTATAAAAAGCCGTCGGACCAGGATGTGGCGTTTCTGCGCATCTATCGACGCCTGTACCAGGTCCATTATCCCCTGGCCAAGGCTGATCGCCAGCGCCTGGAAAAGCTGCGGCCCGTGCTGCAAAAACATGCAAGCGCCCAGGACATGGACTGGCTTAACCTGGCGGCGTTGGCGTTCAAGGAATCCGGCCTGCAACCCGCGGCGCGCAGTGGCGGGGCGCCGACCGGGCTGATGCAGATCACACCGTCAGCGGCGCAGCGGGTGGGCGTGAACAACATTCAGGAGCTGGATGCCAATGTGCAGGCCGGTGCCAAGTACCTGGCGATGATTCGCCGCAAGTTCTTCGCCAGCCCCAAGCTCAATGAGCGCGAGCGCATGGCCTTTGTGCTGGCGGCCTACAATATCGGGCCGGAGCGGGTGCAGGGGATGCGCGCGGAGGCCCGGCGACGGGGGTTGAACCCCAATCAGTGGTTTTTCCAGGTTGAGCGCATCGCTATGGAGCAGGTGGGAATGGGACCTGTCAGCTATGTTAATAGCGTGAACAAGTATTACCTGGCGTTCGATCGGGAGCGGGAGTCGTTGGAGCCCCAGGGGCAAAAAGTTGCCTTGCGTAAATGATCGAATAAACTGATCGTTATGGCGGATTAATTGCGCTTTTAACATGATATTTACTGATTAATATAGCGGCCATCCAACACACACTCTCAAGGGATGTCACAGCATGAGCACATTGATCAACAAGGTACTGTTTACCCGCGCTGGCTACGGCCTGACCGTTTTGCGGATTTTCGTCGGCATCATCTTCGCTGCCCACGGTTCGCAGAAACTCTTCGGCGCATTCGGTGGTTATGGCCTGGCGGGTACTGCTCAGTACATGGAAAGCATCGGCCTGGCACCGGGCTACCTGATGGCGACGCTGGCGGGCGGTACTGAGTTCTTTGCCGGCCTGGCGCTGATCATCGGCTTGCTGGTCCGTCCGGCGGCACTGGGCCTGACCTTCCTTTCACTGGTGGCGATCTTTACCGTGCATATCAGCAATGGACTGTTCATGGCCAACAACGGTTATGAGTTCGCTTTGGCGCTGCTGGGCGGCAGCATCGCGGTGCTGATCGAAGGCGCCGGCAAGCTGTCGGCGGACCGCGCCATCGCCGGCTGACGGTTTATCAAGCAGAAAAAAATGCCCGTATCACGGGCATTTTTTGTTTAGCGCCTCAGAACCCGAGCCGGTCGCGTAATCCGTAGTACCAGGCTCCCAGCGCGGCAAAGGGTGTGCGCAACAGCTGACCACCCGGGAACGGGTAGTGGGGCAGGTCGGCAAAGGCGTCGAAACGCTCAGCCTGGCCGCGCAAGGCCTCGGCCAGCACCTTGCCCGCCAGGTGGGTATAGGTGACGCCGTGGCCACTGCAGCCCTGGGAATAATAGATGTTGTCGCCCAGTCGCCCGACCTGGGGAAGGCGCGACAGGGTCAGCAGGAAATTTCCGGTCCAGGCGTAGTCGATTTTCACATCCTTGAGCTGCGGGAACGCCTTGAGCATCTTCGGTCGAATGATCGCTTCGATATTTGCCGGGTCCCGTGCGCCATAGACCACGCCGCCGCCGAAAATAAGGCGCTTGTCGCCGCTCAGGCGATAGTAGTCGAGCAGGTAGTTGCAGTCTTCGACGCAGTAATCCTGGGGCAGCAGGCTTTTCGCCAATTCATCGCCCAAGGGCTCCGTGGTAATGACCTGCGTGCCGCAGGGCATCGATTTGGCCGCCAGTTCCGGAACCAGATTGCCCAGATAGGCGTTGCCCGCCACGATGATGAACTTGGCCCTGACCTTGCCCTGAGGCGTGTGGACGACCGGGCTGGCGCCGCGCTCGATGCGCACTGCCGGCGACTGTTCATGGATGATGCCACCCAACGACTCCACGGCCGCCGCTTCGCCCAGCGCCAGATTAAGCGGATGGATATGCCCGCCACTCATGTCGAGCATCCCCCCGACATATTGATCGCAAGCCACGACGTCGCGGATGCGGCGCTGATCCATCAACTCCAGCTGCGTGTGCCCGAATCGTTCCCACAAACGCTTCTGCGATTCCAGGTGATCCATCTGTTTGGCCGTGATGGCGGCAAACACGCCGCCGTCCTTCAAGTCGCATTGAATGTTGTACCTGGCCACACGATCACGAATGATCCTCCCACCCTCGAACGCCATCTGCCCCAACAGCTGGGCCTGGCGTGGACCGACACTGCGCTCGATCACATCGATATCACGGCTGTAGCTGTTGACGATCTGCCCACCATTGCGCCCCGACGCACCGAAACCCACCCGGGCCGCTTCCAGTACCGTTACCCGAAAGCCGTGCTCCAGCAGGAACAGGGCCGACGACAATCCGGTATAACCGGCGCCGATCACGCAGACGTCAGTCTCGACCTCACCCTGCAACGACGGGCGGGGCGGCACCGCATTGGCCGATGCGGCGTAATAGGATTCTGGGTATGGGGTGTGCGACATCCTGCAGCCTCTGTTTAATAAATTTAACGAGTGCGCTGATCCTACCCGAGTTGGAAAACCGCCGCCAGCCACCGAAAAATCATCCCCGCCGCAGAAAATTTAAATATTTTGCATATTCATAGGGTTAGCTCGAAAAAAGGTGTTGACACCCTCCCGGAATTCCGTAGAATGCCGCCTCACAGCAGGCACGTAGCTCAGTTGGTTAGAGCACCACCTTGACATGGTGGGGGTCGTTGGTTCGAGTCCAATCGCGCCTACCAAACAAAATCCGCTCTGCTGGGCGGTCTAGAGGGGTCACCGGAAACGGTGACCCCTTTTTGCTTTCTGCTTTGGAAATATTTTGGGCAAACGACCACCGCGTTACACCTTCAGGTCGGCTTTCACCTTCATTTACACCACCGCTTCATCACCGTGCCCCGCCTGGTAGTGCTCGGTCATCTTCGCGTCGGCATGCCCCATCAATCCCTGTATGTATTCCTGCTCGAAACCCTGTTGCTTATATAGCCAGGCATCCAGCGCGCGGATCTCATGGAAAGTGGGGCGCTCCCCAGCCGGTATGTCGTCGTAGGCGTGTGAATCGTTCCGAGCCTGGGTAAATGACTTGGTCAGGTAATCCGCTGTAACTGCGTTCCAGTGTAGCTTGGGGTCCAACTGGGTACGTTTGCGTGCTTTCGGGGAGTAGTGGATGAGGTACGGGCAGGCAACCGGTGACCTCATGCACTCCTGCACCACCTCCCTCAGCGCCTGACCCATGACGATCTCCAGGTGGACGGGCTTCCCAGTTCTGCGTCTTTCCCGGCGACGCCCTGATTGTGATCTGCTCAAGGTCCACGGCCGATTTCCGCCACATCACGATATCCTCTCGCCGCTGAAGGCTCAGCAACGCCAATCGGATGGCACGCTTCAGCCAGGTCGGCGTCTGTGGACCCCTACGAAATCGAAGCCACCAGCGAATGGTGCACATCAATCGAGCAGACAGTCTAAAACCGACCGTCCTGCATAAGTCTGACCACAAACGCGCCCTTTTGCTTCTCAATGCATCTATAAGGTGGCATCATCTCGCCGAAATTGCGCTAGGCGGTTTTGATAATATTCCATAAAAAATAGACGGTCTTGTAAACAATGAGTGATGCCACCCAAAAATCCCGAATAACACCAATAGATGGGTTGCGGGGGTTTGCTGTTTTAGTAGTTTTTGTTTATCACACGCTTGGCATCCCGGTAAGTGGAGATATAGGTGTCGATATATTCTTCACAATGAGCGGTTTTCTAATCTCATCTCAGATATTCAATGAGATCGAAAGAACGAGGACCATAAATATTGTAAAATTCTACCTTAATCGTGTTGTACGATTGATCCCAGCGTTTCTGGCTGTATGCGCACTGTATTTAGCAATCTATTACTGCTTTGGGAAATATAGCTATCCGGCTAATGAAACAGCCGATATCACGACCATGCTGGGCATGATATTCATGGCCAATATCTACATGGCCCAAGACCTACACCCGATCCCTTTCCTTCAGCATACGTGGACCCTTGCGGTGGAGTGGCAATTTTACCTAGCATGGCCGCTGATTTTACTTACTCTTACTAAGTGCGGCCTTAAGTCAAAACCACTGATGGTAGTGTCAATCTGCGCGGGCATTGTCACAATATGGATTTTACGTTTGGCTGGAGACAGGTTTTTGCAGTTTGACGGAATTCTTCTGGGCTCTCTCATCCCGCTTATAAAAGACAACAAGTTTATTGTCGGACTTTTCAAAAACCGTTTCGCCGGACTTTTGATTTTTTGTCCAGCCATTCTGGTAATGGTAGCCTTCGTTTTTAATGTGGCTCAGCCATATACCATGCTGCCACCAAAGACGGTGGTTTCAGTGATGACGATGATCGCCATTTTGTTTTTCACCATCAACTACGACTCGATCTATAACAATATTTTCGACAATAGCCCGATGCGGTACTTCGGAAAAATATCGTACGGACTGTACCTGTATCACTACCCAATTGCCGCACTCATGTACTCCAACGGGTTCGATTCGAAACAAATGCTCGTCGTTGGAATTATCGTAGCCATACCTTTGGCCGAGGTTTCTTGGCGGTATATGGAAGAACCTATTCTGAAAGCTTGGGCGCGCTCAAAATCCATTAGGCGCGAACATGCAGCCTTAGCTTTAAGCGTGAAGCAGTAGATTCATTTCTACGCATGATACCGAGTCAAGAATGGGCGGCTAATATTCCTGCTCATTCTTGCGTGTACAAGCGGTATGCACCATTACGACTGCTAGATTTTCTCACCCGCAAGCAGATTTAACTTTTTCACTCTTAGCCACTCAGTTAATGGACCTACACGTCTCATTGCTGGTTTTTCAATAAACCTGAACGTCATGCCGCAAACGACTATTAATACAGGCGTCAACATTACGATTACGGCCCAGTACTGAACAGGAGAAAGTTCTTTAGCAGCGGGCAAACCAATCAAAAAATGAAAGGCAACAAATAACAAAATTCCGTGCATCAGATACATGCTATATGCCATCTCCCCCAGTGCTCGAGAAACTCTGTATTTAAGAACTCCAAAAATGCTATTGCCGCCTGCGACAAGGCAAAAGGCTATCGTCATAAAAACTTTAGCCTTTGTACTGCTGTAAAGAGCCGAGTAATGAATAACGGTATAAACGACCAATGCCACCACCAAAAACGTTGCCCACTTGGAAGTCGCAAATTTTCTAAATTGCTCAAATCGAGCTAGAAGCGCTGCCAACATGCCGCTACCAAAAAGCCAATAATAACTATCGTTTGGGTAGTACATGGCTATCGCCACAAGCAATAAAGTGCTTACGACCAGGTATGAAATTGGCGGCCTTAGTCCTACTACCAAGGCGATGAGGGGTAGCGCCATATAGAAGAACCACTCATAGGCCAATGACCAAGTAACGCCCGCATTTATCAGATGGGTTACCTCTAGGCCATTCAGTACCGGCTCTCCGAAAATCGCAAAACCCAACCATGTCATAACATCTAAAAGTACTTTTGATGGCGGCTCTATCGGGCGACCCCTTGTCATTACCCATACTATCAAGAAGATTAATCCCACTGAAAAAAAATAAAGCGGCGTCAATCTGAGAAGTCGGGATACGTATAGCCTTAACCAGTCGATCTTTCGATCTCTACCGTCCAGTAACTTTGAAAAAAATAGAAACCCGGTAATCATGAAAAAAAGCGCAACACCACCCTGTCCAAAGTGGACGAACAATTGTAAAGGCGGGATAGTCCAGGCACCTGTGTGCAGATAGTAGTACCAAATGCTCGAGTGAGTCATAAAAACAAAAAATGCAAGATAACCACGCAAACCATCTATCGTTAAAAAGCGGCCGTGATCAGAAGGCGTCACCAAGCTATTTGATAATAATCGCGCCACCAACAGTGCAACAAGAAGAGAAACGACAGCAGCACTTATGCTTATTATTTCCACTTGATTCCTCAACTTAAAAATTCAAAGATCGTTGGTAGCAGGGGCATGTTATCGTGCGTAAGCTATTAAGGCCTACTCCTAATCTCCTCCTACCTTGCCGGACTCAGTGTACCCCTATTGATTCATACGCCTTCTCACAGGTTAATCCCCCTGGTTTTGGCTTCTTCAACAGCTGCAGCCAGATCACCCGCTCGCTGGTCAGCGCTCTTGAGCACGTCAGCAAGCACCATTGCGGCGCGGGCAGCTGCTGTGCTTGCAGTGGCAGTGCAGGAAGCACCGCTGGCTTCACTGGCTGCGAAGCGACGGGCAAGGTTATCCGCTGCTCCGCGCAAGCCGTGCGCAGAAGCGCGATGATTGCCTGTTGGTAGACCTGCTCTTTAGCCCGTTCACGAGTTGGCCAGGCGGCCAATATCGTACTTGCTCAGGTACTGGTCTTCGCCGAGTTAGCGCACATAGCGGAACTGTCCCGAGTCATGCCCGACCTGAGCGCGGCCATGCGCAGACGCTAGTTGATCTGGTTCCGACGGCCCGTCATCAGTAGGTGTGTTTCAACCCCACCGCATTCCTGACCTATTTAGCGGGCGAATTCCAGGCGTCGATGTGGCAGGCCTTTTAGATAACATTTCTTGATATCGCAGCTCGAATGAAAATCAATACATCCCGCGTTGAACTGTAAGTAGTCAACCGCATCAAATCAGGACAGGCAACCGGGCGTTTCAAGTGCATTGCGGCAGGAGTGAATTGATGAGGAGGCGGACAATGATCAAGTTCTTTGCGGCTTACCTGTCCATTTGCCTTTTGCTTCAATGGACGGTGGTCGAGGCGTCTCCCTGGATTGCCAGTCATGTGCTGCTGCGCTGGATCCTGTAACGCTACGGGCCCGACAGGGGCCTCAGGCGTAAGATAAGCAGTGTTACCTCATCTGAAGGAGTCCTTTTATGACCTCCGATCAAGTGAACCGGCAGGCATCCGAGCACAAGGCTGTGTGGGATCAATATTTTTGCGCCGCGTTGATTGCCGAAAGCAATCTGACGGCCCCCGTCGTCGGCGGGGCCACCCATGAAGACCGGCAGAACCTGTTGATCGAACGGGCCAAGGCGCTCGCGGACAAGATGATGGACAGCCGGAAATAACCAGAGCCCAGCCTTCGCGCTGGGCTCTTCACATCGGCGACTCAGGCAACCAGCTCAACCTTGCCGGTGGCCAGGCGATAAATGCCACCCACTATTTTCAACTGACCCTTGTCGAGCGCGTCAGTCAACAAGGGCGTGGCTTGCCTGAGGCGTTCGATCGAGTTCTTGATGTTTTGCACGGTCGCGTTTTCGACCAGGTCGCCCGGCTGACTGCTGACCTGCTCGACAGTGGATTTGAGGGCATCGGTCAGTTTAGGGATCTTCCCGGGGAATACCCTGTGATCCTTGACGGCTTTCACGCCGGCCTCGATGGCGCCACAGCGCTCATGGCCCAATACCAGGATGAGCGGGGCGCCGAGCACGGCAACGCCGTATTCAAGGCTTGCCAGGCCTTCGTCCGTGACGAAGTTGCCGGCCAGGCGTACGGCGAAAAGGTCGCCGCGGGCGGTATCGAACGCGTATTCCGGGGCGATGCGCGAGTCAGAGCAGCTCAGCACTGCCACAAACGGGTTCTGGCCGGAAACCAGCGCCTCTCGTTCATCCTTGAAGTCGTGGGTTTGCGAATTGCCGCTGACATAACGTTGGTTACCCTCCATCAGTCGTTTCAGTGCCTCATCCGGGCTGATGACGTTTTTCGGTTTTGGCGGCACGGCGGTTTTCTCGGCTGCCTCGATGATTCGGCTCGGCAGGGTGCTGCCCAATAGCAGGGCACCTGCGCCTAGACCGGCCAGGCGCAGAAAACGACGCCGCTCATTGATTGTTGGGGCGGAGGTTGAATCACAAGATTCACACATGATGTTGTGTACTCAGGTCAAATCGGTGGGAATGACTGCTATCGGGATAGTGCCACGAGGGGCCTCGGCACTGGGGGGTTGGAGTCTAGTGGGTCTGTCACATTATATTTTACGCGGCCTCCAGAGCTGGGCAGCCGAGCGTGCCGCGGGGAGAAACCGATCGCCTGGCAGGTGCAAACCCTGGGTTCATGGGCTACTACTGACAGGCTGATTTGACTTCGACCCTACAGGAGTTTCCCGATGCTGACTCACTGGTTGCTTGCAGCGGTTCATCTTTTGGCGTTTGCCCTTGGATTCTGGGCTGTCCTGACGCGTGGCACGGCCTTTCGGCGCCTGGCGATCGGCACGGGAGAGGCTCGCAGTGTATTGGTGGCAGACAACATATGGGGGATTTCAGCCGTTGTCCTGCTGGTTACCGGCGGCATGCGGGCCTTTGGCGGTTTTGAAAAAGGCACGGATTACTACCTGCACCAGCCATTGTTCCATCTGAAGATGACGTTGTTCGTGCTCATCCTGCTACTGGAAATTGCGCCGATGGTGACGTTGATAAAATGGCGGGTTGCACGGTCGCGTGGTGCGGCTATCGATACCTGGCGTGCCACGCTGTTTGCGCGAATCAGTCATATCGAGGCATTGCTGGTGTTGTTGATGATGGTGGCGGCCACTGGCATGGCGCGCGGTATCGTATTCGGCTGATCGAAGGGGGGGCGGGGAAAGCGCAGGCGATGTTGCCCTTGAATCTTTAGCCAGCCGTCGTTGCGGGGCGAACGGGCTGGCTACTGACTACGGCAGGATTCAGGTCTGTGGCTTTTCCGGGGCGGTCAGGCCGGCCTGAATGCGCTGGTAAATCTCTTCGCGATGCACTGCGACGTCTTTGGGGGCGTTGATGCCAATCCGGACTTGCTGGCCGCTTACGCCCAGAATGGTGATCGTAATGTCATCACCAATGTTTATGCTTTCACCGACTTTGCGGGTGAGTATCAGCATGGTCTTCTCCTTGATTGCTTTGTGGGGCACCTGATTCGGACAGTGCAGAGGTCGGTGTTATGTATAGATTAGTGCGAAGTCTCACGGTTTGGGTGCCTCTTTCTGACGCGCAGATGCAGCATTAATTCCCAAGGCGTAACTATACAGAGGCCGCCAGCATGATTCTCGTTGTTTTGAGCCCATTTTGCGGCACTCGCGAAGTATTCATGAATGCTAAGATCCCCCGCTTTAAGCATTCAGAGGGAAACGCTGTGCGCAAAATGGTCTTGGTTATCGCGGTATTGGCGCTGGCGGGATGCGGTGAGGGCAAGCGCGAGGAAACGCAAAAGCCGCAGCCTGCAGCGGCGGCAACGTCGGCACAGGTATCGGGCCCACAGTGGGATCTCGAAGTGCGGGGAGAAACACCCCAGGCCGTCAGCGATCTGAGCGGCTGGCTGATCGAGCACAGCTTCATGTCCAATGTGATCAGGGAAAATGGCAAGACCCGGATCCTCATGGGGCCTTACAGCACCAAGGAAGAAGCCGAGGCCAAGCAGGCGCAGGTAAACGCCGCGCTGATCAAGGCCAAGAAGCAGAACATTGAAGTACTGGTGCTGGAGCGCCCGTTGGCGCAGTAAAGACTCAAGCGGGTGGCTGAAAATCAAAGGCCCGGGGTGTTCAGCCCCGGGCCTTTGTTTGTTCAGTTGGCGTTTAACCGCAAGCTTTCATGTCGACCGGGCCGACAAACTCGTTGCCGCGCCCCATGACGCACGCCACGCTCTGGTTGCGTTGGCGCTCCCAGGCTTGTACCGGGTAGGTCTTGTCCCAGGCCTGGTACAGCTGCTGGTCTTGTTTCGACAGACGCAAGCCATATTGCTTGCTCATGTAGAAGTAGGTTCGGGCGATCATGCCGCGGATGGAAGGGCGGGGCATGACTTTTTTCGCCTTGAAGTCGACCTGGGTCAGGCACGAGCCGTATTGACCCGATTGCTCCGGCAGCCAGCCGAAGCTGAAATTGCTGCGGTCCCCATTGACCTCTCCGATGCTGGGCACCAGGTTGTGCAAGTCGGCCTCGGCCTTCTGGTAGGTCGGGTCGTATCGCGTACAGTTTTTTCGCCCACCCTCCTGCCAGCACTGACGCTGATGGCCGATCTGCCACGCCGGGACAATGTGCTCCCACTCGATGCGCGCGGCGCGCTTGGCGTTTTTGCGCGGCACATACCCGCACGCGGCGAGGTTCACCTTGTTGCCGGTGTATTTGCAACCGCAATAAAACTCGGTGGATTGCGGCGCGTACAGCTTCCAGGCGACTTTCTTGGCTTCGCTGAAAGTGCGTGGCGCATCAGCCTGGGCAGCGGTGGCGAATAACAGGAACAGCAAAGCAAAACAACGGGCACTCATTGACTCAATCTTCCTTCGGCACTACCCAGAAAATCTGCACACCACCGTCGTCGCGATAGGCGAGGGTGACGTTGTCGTTCTCGTCAATTTCTTCGAGCAGGCGTTCCCATTCGTCCACGGGCTCGTCTGGAAGGCGGAAGATCAAAGCGGCCCTGGCTTTTTGAGCGGTAGGACCGTTGATGATTTTCTGAACGCGCAGGCCCATGCGTACATAGGTGTCTGGTGAGGAAGAGGTAGTGTCCACAGGATTATCCTTATTAAGCTGTACGTGCATACAGTATTTAACTGTAGGCATTTTCGCAACTGCTTAAAATTCAAGAGAATCCTCTGACAGTGGTTTTTACCGATTGGTGTAGGGGGACGAGAGTATTTTTGTCAGGCAAGTGCGGCGGGCCAGTCACCGGATGGCGAGTGGCCCGTGCGGTGCCCGACCGGAGTCGGTCGGGCGAGGGGCGAATCAATATTCCCAGAACATCCGTTGCAGCTCTTTGCTGTCATTGGTCTTGGTCAGCGCGACCATCGCCAGGATGCGGGCTTTCTGCGGGTTCAGGTCATGCGCCACCACCCAATCGTATTTGTCGTCAGGCTGTTCGGCGTTACGCAGGACAAAACCACCGGCATTGACGTGGGAAGAGCGGATGATCTGCACCCCGTCCTTGCGCAGGGCCTGCAACGAAGGAACGACCCGGGAAGAGACCGAGCCATTGCCGGTACCGGCATGGATGATGGCTTTGGCACCCGACTGCGCCAGTGCCTTGTAGGCGGTGTCGCTAACGTTACCGTAGGAGTAGGCGATTTCGACGTCAGGCAGGCTCTGGATGGTCTTGATGTCGAATTCCGAGTCCATGGTGTGGCGCTTGGCCGGCAGGCGGAACCAGTAGGATTTTCCTTCGACCACCATCCCGAGCGGGCCCCAGGCGCTTTTGAACGCCTCGGTCTTGATGTTGATCATCTTGCTGACATCGCGACCCGACTGGATTTCATCGTTCATGGTCACCAGCACGCCTTTGCCGCGCGCATCCTTGCTGCTGGCCACGGCGACGGCGTTGTACAGGTTCAACATGCCGTCGGCGGACATTGCGGTGCCCGGGCGCATGGAGCCCACGACAATGATCGGCTTGTCGGTTTTCTCCACCAGATTGAGGAAATAAGCGGTTTCTTCCAAAGTGTCAGTGCCGTGGGTGATCACGATGCCATCAACGTCCTTGCTGTCCGCCAGTTCGGCGACGCGACGGCCCAGTTGCAGCAGGTTGTCGTTGGTGATGCTTTCGGAGGCGATCTGCATGACTTGTTCGCCGCGAACATTGGCCAGCTCGCTGAGCTGCGGAACCGCAGCGATCAATTGTTCAATGCCGACTTTCGCCGCCTGATAGGTGGCGCTGTTGGCGGCGCTGGCGCCAGCACCGGCGATGGTGCCGCCGGTGGCCAGGACCACGACGTTCGCCAGCTTCTGTTGGGTTTCGGCTTCTTTTGCCTGGAGGGCGGCAGGCAGGAGCAGCAGGAGGGCCAAGGTGCCCGGAAGAAGGTTTTTCAAAGCAGATGTCATTATTTTTCTCTCTAGGGGTGACGGTGCCGATGCAGGTTCATCTAGATGCGCCCCAAACGGATCTGAACCGTTGGGGTGCTGGAGAAAAGCACGACGCGTACCAGTTACAACTGGAATCATAAAAAATCGTTTAACACCCTGATTTGTTTAGCTATTTAAACGACAGGTTGAATGGTTCCCCGGCTTTTTTGTCCGGCTTTCCGACTATTCAGTCATTCTTCATTCGGCTTTCCGAAAGTATTACGAGCGCAAGTTAAACGTCGGCGTTAAAGAAAGCGGGTGGCAGGTCGATGTCTCGAGGTACTACGGTCGTTGACAAATTTGGGCTGTATTCGCATAGTCCAGATTCGCAAACGTTTGCGACACCTCTAGATGCCGCCTCGACGTTGCTCACAATAATCATAAGATCGGAGTGAATTCATGAAGCTGCCATTCGCTGGACGTCTTCTTGCTGTCGCACTACTGGCTGGCGCAACCGCCGCGCTGCCTGTTTCTTCGGCGTTCGCCCAGACGCCCGAAAAACCTAAAGTCGCGCTGGTAATGAAGTCCCTGGCCAACGAATTCTTCCTGACCATGGAAGACGGTGCCAAGGCCTACCAGAAAGAACACTCTGCCGAGTTCGAGCTCATCTCCAACGGCATCAAGGACGAAACGGACACTGCCAACCAGATCCGCATCGTCGAGCAGATGATCGTTTCCAAAGTCGATGCGCTGGTAATTGCGCCGGCTGATTCCAAGGCCATGGTGCCGGTGATCAAGAAAGCCGTCGACGCCGGCATCACCGTGATCAACATCGACAATCAGCTGGACCCGGCCGTGGTCAAGAGCAAGGACATCAGCGTGCCGTTCGTGGGGCCCGACAACCGCAAGGGCGCGCGGCTGGTGGGTGAATATCTGGCCAAGAAACTCAAGGCCGGAGATGAGGTCGGCATCATCGAAGGGGTGTCCACCACCACCAATGCCCAGGCCCGCACCGCAGGTTTCAAGGATGCGATGGAGGCGGCGCAGATCAAGGTCGTGTCCGTGCAATCGGGCGACTGGGAAATCAACAAGGGCAACCAGGTTGCCTCCTCGATGCTCAGCGAGTACCCGAACATCAAGGCCTTGCTGGCCGGCAACGACAGCATGGCCGTAGGCGTGGTGTCGGCCGTGCGTGCCGCGGGCAAGGCTGGCCAGGTCCAGGTGGTCGGTTACGACAACATCAATGCCATCAAGCCGATGCTCAAGGATGGCCGTGTCCTGGCCACCGCCGATCAGTTTGCCGCCAAGCAGGCGGTATTCGGCATCGAGACCGCGTTGAAGATCATCAAGGGCGAGACAGTCGACAGCGGCACCAACGGCGTGATCGAAACTCCGGTAGAGCTGGTTACACAGTGATTTTGCGGCGACACAATGACGCTCGCCCTTCCCGGCGAGCGCATGGAGAGTTTTATGTCTGTTAGCGCGACGCACGCTGTCCTGTCGGTCAGCGGCATTGGCAAGACTTACGCCCAGCCGGTCCTGGCCGGCATCGACCTCACGCTCATGCGCGGCGAGGTGCTGGCACTGACCGGCGAGAACGGCGCGGGCAAAAGCACCCTGTCGAAGATCATCGGCGGACTGGTCACGCCGACCACCGGGCAGATGCAGTTTCAGGGGCAGGATTACCGACCGGGAAGCCGCACCCAGGCCGAAGACCTGGGCATCCGCATGGTCATGCAGGAGCTCAACCTGTTGCCGACCCTGTCGGTGGCGGAAAACCTGTTCCTGCACAAGCTGCCCAGCACCGTTGGCTGGATCAACCGCAAACAACTGCGCCGGGCTGCGATCGAGGCCATGGCTCAGGTCGGGCTCGACGCGATCGACCCGGACATGCTGGTGGGCGAACTGGGCATCGGTCATCAGCAGATGGTCGAGATCGCACGCAACCTCATCGGTGATTGCCATGTGCTGATCCTCGATGAGCCGACCGCGATGCTGACCAACCGTGAAGTCGAAATGCTGTTCGAGCAGATCACGCGGCTGCAGGCCCGTGGCGTGTCGATCATCTACATCTCCCACCGCCTCGAAGAACTGGCTCGGGTGGCCCAGCGCATTGCGGTCCTGCGTGACGGCAATCTGGTGTGCGTCGAGCCGATGGCCAACTACAACAGTGAGCAACTGGTCACGCTGATGGTCGGGCGCGAGCTGGGCGAGCACCTCGACATGGGGCCGCGCGACATTGGCGCTGCGGCATTGACGGTCAAGGGGCTGACCCGCGCCGACAAGGTGCGGGATGTGTCCTTCGAAGTGCGGGCCGGGGAGATCTTCGGCATTTCTGGATTGATCGGGGCAGGGCGCACCGAGTTGCTGCGGTTGATCTACGGCGCGGACACCGCGGACAGCGGCACGGTGGCCCTGGGTTCACCGGCGCAGGTGGTGAATATCCGCTCTCCGGTGGACGCAGTCGGGTATGGCATCGCCCTGATCACCGAGGACCGCAAGGGCGAGGGCCTGCTGCTCACGCAATCGATCAGCGCGAACATTGCGCTGGGCAACATGCCCGGTATTTCCAGCGGCGGCCTGGTCAACCCAGGCGATGAGGCGGCGCTGGCCCAGCGTCAGATCGACGCCATGCGCATCCGCAGTTCCGGGCCGGCGCAGTTGGTGTCCGAGCTGTCCGGTGGCAACCAGCAGAAAGTGGTGATCGGTCGCTGGCTGGAGCGTGATTGCTCGGTGCTGCTGTTCGACGAGCCGACCCGGGGCATCGATGTCGGCGCCAAGTTCGACATCTACGCGCTGCTCGGCGAACTGACGCGCCAGGGCAAGGCGTTGGTGGTGGTGTCCAGCGACCTGCGCGAATTGATGTTGATCTGCGACCGCATCGGCGTGCTCTCGGCGGGGCGTCTGATCGACACCTTCGAGCGCGACAGCTGGACCCAGGATGATTTGCTTGCCGCCGCGTTCGCCGGCTACCAGAAACGTGATGCGCTGCTTAACGAAGCGGCGCCTAGGGATCTTCAATGAAAACCGCAACTTCGGCCGGCCAACGCAGTGGCAATTTCTACGGGCTGGGCACTTACCTGGGGCTGGCCGGTGCCTTGCTGGCCATGATCGTGCTGTTCTCGACCCTGAGCAGCCATTTCCTTTCCTATAACACCTTCAGCACCTTGGCCAACCAGATTCCGGACTTGATGGTCCTGGCGGTCGGCATGACCTTCGTGCTGATCATCGGCGGCATCGATCTGTCAGTGGGTTCGGTGCTGGCGCTCGCCGCGTCGACGGTCAGCGTGGCGATTCTCGGCTGGGGCTGGAGCGTACTGCCCGCGGCATTGCTCGGCATGGTGGCTGCCGCGCTGGCGGGGACCGTCACCGGTTCGATCACCGTGGCCTGGCGGATTCCGTCGTTCATCGTGTCCCTGGGGGTGCTGGAAATGGCTCGTGGCCTGGCCTACCAGATGACCGGCTCGCGCACGGCCTACATCGGTGATGCCTTTGCCTGGCTGTCCAACCCGATCGCCTTCGGCATTTCGCCGTCGTTCATCATTGCCTTGCTGATCATTTTCATCGCCCAGGCCGTGTTGACCCGTACCGTGTTCGGCCGTTACCTGATCGGCATCGGCACCAACGAGGAAGCGGTGCGCCTGGCGGGGATCAATCCGAAACCCTACAAGATCCTGGTGTTCAGCCTGATGGGGCTGCTGGCCGGTATCGCCGCGTTGTTCCAGATTTCGCGCCTGGAAGCGGCGGACCCCAATGCCGGCTCCGGACTGGAGCTGCAAGTGATCGCTGCCGTGGTGATCGGCGGCACCAGTCTGATGGGTGGGCGCGGTTCGGTCATCAGCACCTTCTTCGGCGTCCTGATCATTTCCGTATTGGCGGCCGGTCTGGCGCAGATCGGCGCCACCGAGCCGACCAAGCGCATCATCACTGGCGCTGTGATTGTGGTGGCGGTGGTGCTGGATACTTATCGCAGTCAGCGCGCAAGCCGGCGGACCTGAGTCATGGCAACGATCAAGGATGTAGCAGCACTGGCGGGTATTTCCTACACCACGGTTTCCCACGTGGTGAACAAGACCCGTCCGGTCAGTGAAGAAGTACGGGTCAAGGTCGAGGCGGCGATCAAGACCCTCGACTACGTGCCGAGTGCCGTGGCCCGGTCTCTCAAGGCCAAGACAACGGCAACCATCGGCCTGCTGGTGCCCAACAGCCTCAACCCGTACTTCGCCGAGTTGGCGCGGGGTATCGAGGATTACTGTGAGCGCAATGGTTACTGCGTGATCCTGTGCAATTCCGACGACAACCCGGACAAGCAGCGCAGCTACCTGCGGGTATTGCTGGAGAAACGCATCGACGGGCTGATCGTCGCCTCGGCCGGTGGCGATATCGGGCTGGCCCAGGGCCTGGCGAACGTGCGCACGCCGATGGTGATCGTTGACCGCGGGCTTGACGGCGTCGATGCGGACCTGGTGCGCATCGACCACGAGTACGGCGCCTACCTGGCGACAAGGCATTTGCTGGAGTTGGGCCATCGGGATATCGCCACCATCAGCGGCCCGGCCATCACCAGCGTGGCGCAGATGCGCCTGGCCGGGTTTTGCCGGGCCCTTGCAGAGGCCGGCATCAGTGTTGCAACCGAGCGCATGCTCGAAAGCGATTTCACCAGCACCGGCGGTTACAGCGCCGCCGCGACGCTGCTGGAGCAGAATCCGCCCAGCGCGATTTTCGCTGCCAACGACATGATCGGCATCGGCGTACTGCGTGCCGCCGCCGAACGCAATATCCGCGTGCCCACGGACCTTTCGGTGATCGGCTTCGACGACATCCAGATCAGTCGTTATGTCTATCCGGCATTGACCACCGTGGGGCAATCGATCCTGCAGTTGGGCGAAATGGCGGCCGGGGTGTTGCTGCGCCGGATCGCCACGCCCTCACTGGCGACCGAACAACGGATCGTCACCCCCAGCATCGTCATGCGCGAATCGACCGCGCCATTGGCCGGGGTGTTTGCCCAATTCCGCTAAACCAAAAGCACCGTTAAACCAAAGGCACCGCTGAATCCAAAGCAGCGCTGAAACCGTCTTGATGAGTAGCAACGCAATGTCAGCAAAAGTAGTGGTAGTCGGCAGCTTGAACATGGACCTGGTGACCCGGGCGCCACGCTTGCCCCGTGGTGGAGAAACACTGATCGGCCAGTCGTTTTCGACGGTGTGTGGCGGCAAGGGGGCGAACCAGGCGGTGGCGGCTGCGCGCCTCGGTGCTCAGGTGTCGATGGTCGGCTGCGTGGGCAGCGATGCCTATGGCCAGGTGTTACGCCAGGCGTTGCTGGACGAGGGCATCGATTGCCGGGCTGTCAGTGTCGTGGACGGTACCAGTGGCGTGGCGTTGATCGTGGTCGACGACAACAGCCAGAACGCCATCGTGATTGTCGCCGGGGCCAACGGCGCACTGACGCCAGCGGTGCTCGGCTGTTTTGACGCGGTGCTGCAGGAGGCGGACGTGATCATCTGTCAGCTGGAAATGCCCGATGCCACGGTCGGCCATGCGCTCAAGCGTGCCCGTGAGCTGGGCAAGATCGTGATCCTCAACCCTGCGCCGGCCAGTCAACCGTTGCCGGCGGATTGGTATGCGTCCATCGACTACCTGATCCCCAACGAGAGTGAAGCGGCGGCGCTCAGCGGTTTACCAGTGGACTCTTTGCCATCGGCGCAGATCGCGGCCACTCGCCTGATCGAGATGGGCGCCGGCAAGGTCATCATCACCCTTGGCGCCCAAGGCTCGTTGTTTGCCGATGGCAAAGGTTTCGAACATTTTCCGGCGCCGAGCGTGAAGGCGCTCGACACCACAGCGGCGGGCGATACCTTTGTTGGCGGCTTCGCCGCAGCGCTTGTAGCCGGCCAGAGCGAAGCCCAGGCGATCCGTTTCGGGCAGCTCGCCGCCGCGTTGTCGGTCACCCGGGCTGGCGCGCAACCCTCGATTCCCACCTTGGCTGATGTGCAGGCGTTTAAAGCACCATGAAAAAGACCCCTTTGCTCAATGTCGCGCTGTCGCGGCTGATTGCCTCCCTGGGGCATGGCGACACGGTGGTGATCGGCGATGCGGGACTGCCGGTGCCGCCCGGTGTCGAGCTGATCGACCTGGCCCTGACCCAGGGCATACCGGATTTCGTCAGCACCTTGAAAGTCGTGCTCAGCGAGATGCAGGTCGAAAGCCATGTGCTGGCACAGGAGATCCTCGTCAGGCAACCACCGGCACTGGCGGCCCTGAACGCGCTGGATGCCGAAGGTGCGCTGGGGCGGCGCGAACTGCTCAGTCATGAGCAGTTCAAGGTCCTCAGTCGACAGGCGCGGGCGATCGTGCGCACCGGCGAGTGCCAGCCTTACTGCAATATCATTCTGGTTGCCGGAGTGACGTTTTGATCAACACCGCCGGCGCCCAGTCGCCACAACCGATCGACCTGATCATCGACACCGATCCCGGTGCCGACGACGTGATTGCCTTGCTGTTTGCCCTGGCATCGCCGCAAGAATTGAGCGTCCGTGCATTGACCACCGTCGCCGGCAACGTGCGCCTGGACAAAACCTCGCGCAATGCACGGCTTGCCCTTGAGTGGGCCGGGTGCGAAGAGGTGCCGGTGTACGCCGGAGCGCCGAAGCCGCTGATGCGCACGCCGATCTATGCCGAGCACGTCCATGGCGAGGAAGGTTTGCCGGGCGTCGCGGTGTATGAGCCCAAGCAAGGCCTGGCCGAGGGCAGTGCCATCGATTTCCTGATCGACACCTTGTTGGCCGCCAGGCCCCACAGCATGACCATCGCCATGCTGGGCCCGCAGACCAACCTGGCCCTGGCGCTGATGCGCGAGCCGGCCATCGTTCGGGGTATCAAGGAAGTGGTGATCAT
The DNA here is from genome assembly GCF_028823535.1 of Pseudomonas serbica. GTDB lineage: Bacteria > Pseudomonadota > Gammaproteobacteria > Pseudomonadales > Pseudomonadaceae > Aquipseudomonas > Aquipseudomonas serbica. The sequence goes on from NZ_JAQIYM010000015.1 coordinate 44,276, forward strand.
GGGCGGCGCGCACTTCAACGGCGGCAACATTACGCCGGTGGCGGAATTCAACCTATTCGCCGATCCGCACGCTGCCGAGGTGGTGCTCAAGAGTGGCGTGAAGCTGGTCTACCTGCCGCTGGACGTGACCCACAAGATCCTCACCAGTGATGCGCGCCTGGAGCGCATTGCGGCGTTGAACAACAAGGCCGGCAAGCTGGTGGGCGATATCCTGAAGGAGTGCATCGGCGGCGATATGGCCCGGTATGGCATCCCTGGTGGCCCGGTGCATGACGCCACGGTCATCGCCTATTTGCTCAAGCCGGATTTGTTCAGTGGCCGCTCGGTCAACCTGGTGGTCGACAGCCGCGAAGGCCCAACGTTCGGCCAGACCATCGTCGACTGGTATGACAGCCTCCAGGCGCCGAAAAACGCTTTCTGGGTGGAAAGCGCAGACGCCCAGGGCTTCTTCGATCTATTGACCGAGCGCCTGGCGCGTCTGAAATAAGTCTTGAGTCTTGGGGGGGTTACTCGCGCTGCGAATGCCCGGTGCCGTGGTTGTTCGAGTGTTTTTCGAAGATCTGGTCGATGAAGGACCGTGCTGCTTCGGTGCCCAGGTCCTTGACCAACAGGTCTATGCCGATGATGGCCAGCTCTTCCGGGCTGCCAGGGCTGTAAGAGATGTGGCCCTCTGGCCACTTGATCCTGATGTCGGCTTCGATACTGACGGTGTGCATGGTTGGGCTCGGGAGTCAGGGTAATTGTGAGTGTCGAGTTAATCATTTTATGGCGCTTTTGGCACTGCGACTTAGGCATGGGCGCAGGGCTATGCGACACTTGGTCTTAAACGGCATTACAAGGACTGCGCTGTGCAGATCGATTTGAACACGCCTGACGGCTTGACCCTTGAAGCGGTACGGCAAATGTTGGCAGCCGCCAGCGACGATGAACACACCCAACTGCGGGTGACCAAGGGCGGTATCGCCTATATTTCATCGGGGGTCGTGGGTGGCAGCGATATCGACGGCCTGCTGTTTCGCCTGGAAACCTGGGCCAAAGGCTCCGGTTATGTCGGGCGGGTGGCGGCCAGTGACGAAGTCTGGGTCATGCAGATCTACAACGCGTTGAAGCAGAACTGGCCAAAACCGGCGTTTGACTACATCGACGTGTACTGAAGGCTGTTCATATCCAGTCACGATTGAAAGATGAAGGGCAGGGCGCAGCTCAGGCAAACTTGCCGTTTGTCCGTTGTGAAGGGCAGGGTGCCTGGGCTCCCCTTGAAACCAAACGCCAGATTGGCGGTCGCAAGAATTCAGCTAAATCATCGAAATAAATAAGGAGGCGTCATGCCTTGGAAGCTCGCGTCATTGGGTACTGTGCTGGCTGCTGCCATGCTGGCTGGTTGCAGCACGGCCACCACCGAGCCGACTGACCCAGCCACTACCACGGAGTCAGGTCATAGTCGTTGCGAGGCCAAAGCGGCCGAATTCGCCATCGGCAAACAGGCATCGCCGCAACTGCTGGAGCAGGCGCGCACCCGTGCAGGCGCACAGAACGCACGGTTCCTGCAGCCTAACGACATGGTCACGCTGGAGTACCGCTCCGATCGCCTGAACCTCAACACCGATGCCAATCGGGTGGTCACCCGCGTCAACTGCGGCTGATCGTCAGGCTTTTGAATCGCCCATAAAAAACCCCGTCACATGGACGGGGTTTTTTTAGTGCGCCTGGAAATTACTCTGGGCGAACTTGAGCAGCTTGCATACCCTTTTGGCCTTTCTCAGCCACGAAGGAAACAGTCTGGCCTTCTTTCAGGCTTTTGAAACCGTCGCTTTCGATAGCTTTGAAGTGTACGAACAGGTCGTCACCGCCACCTTGAGGAGTGATGAAGCCGAAGCCTTTTTCATCGTTGAACCATTTAACGGTGCCGGTTTGGCGATTAGACATGGTGTATCTCCAAGAAACATATATTTTCAGTAGTACTGTGCTGCTCAGGCCAACTGGGCACACCCGAGTATCATAGTCGAAATGTTCGCTTTGGGAGCCCCCCACAGCGGTTGTTTGCCCTACAGTCGCACATTCTTTGTTGGCTGATGTGGCTGAAAGCCCCGTATTTAAAGGCTTTCAGCGCAAAGTAAAGGCTATAAAAAAAGCTGTAAAACCTGAATAAATTGTACGAAAGGGCCAGATTGAGCGGCTTTTTACCGGCAAATCATGGCCCGAAAGCACGGGTGAGGGGTCATTTAGCCTCTTTGCTGGTGGCCTTGCAGGCTGCAATCTTGCCCAGGGCCGCTTTCTTCAATTCGTCACTGGCAGTGTTGTTCATCAAGGCCTGGATATCGCTGGCCGGGTACGACTTGATCGCATCGGCGCCACAGGCGCAGTGGGATTTCGCCGCTGGCGTGCCGATCTTCTCCGCGGCCGCAGGCACGCACTGCGCCATGTATTTCTCCCGTTCGCCCTTGGGCCATTCTGCATGGGCGGCCAGGGGCAGCATTAGAACGACGGGGGCGATGACGGCGAACAAACGATTCAGACGCATGCTGGGATGCTCCTTGTGGGTCAATGTCTTGTTATCTGAGGGGTAAAGCGCGGTTCAAGTTCAGCACTCTGGCATAAAACAGCGGATTTGCCCCGCCAGAAAACCTCTTCACCGCCACGACCGTTCATCTGTGCTAGCATGCCTGGCTCGGGCGTTCGCAGGCGCCGGTCGACCTTCAGTCCCGGCCGCGGCAGATGCCCGATTAACCCTGATTTGAATCCCAGTCACTCTGGTTCGATTTTCCGGTTGGCCGCAAGGCTCCTGCCGCTGTAAGGCAGGCGTTCGTCATTGAATGGCCTGGATCGGATCTTGTACTGGCTCATCCCAACCCACGTGACCTTTGGTAGGGGTCACCACTAGGAGAGGAGGCGCCATGCCAACTATTACTCTTCCCGACGGCAGTCAACGTTCATTCGATCACCCGGTTTCCGTAGCCGAGGTCGCCGCATCCATCGGTGCCGGCCTGGCCAAGGCCACCGTAGCGGGCAAGGTCGATGGCAAGCTGGTCGACGCCAGCGACACCATCAGCAGCGACGCCACGCTGCAAATCATTACGCCAAAGGATGAAGAGGGGCTGGAGATCATTCGCCACTCTTGCGCCCACCTGGTCGGTCATGCGGTCAAGCAGCTGTACCCGACGGCCAAGATGGTCATCGGGCCGGTCATTGACGAAGGCTTCTACTACGACATCGCCTTCGAACGTCCCTTCACCCCGGACGACCTGGCCGCCATCGAGCAGCGCATGCAGCAGCTGATCGAAAAAGATTACGACGTGATCAAGAAAGTCACTCCGCGCGCCGAAGTGATCGAAGTGTTCAAGGCTCGCGGCGAAGACTACAAGCTGCGCCTGGTCGAGGACATGCCGAACGAACAGGCCATGGGCCTGTACTATCACGAAGAATACGTCGACATGTGCCGCGGTCCGCACGTGCCGAACACCCGCTTCCTGAAATCCTTCAAGCTGACCAAGTTGTCCGGCGCCTACTGGCGTGGCGATGCCAAGAACGAGCAGTTGCAGCGCGTCTACGGCACCGCTTGGGCTGACAAGAAGCAGCTGGCGGCTTATATCCAGCGCATCGAAGAAGCCGAAAAGCGCGATCACCGCAAGATCGGCAAGCGCCTGGGCCTGTTCCATACCCAGGAAGAATCGCCGGGCATGGTGTTCTGGCACCCGAACGGCTGGACCCTGTACCAGGTGCTCGAGCAGTACATGCGCAAGGTTCAGCGCGACAACGGTTACCTTGAGATCAAGACGCCGCAAGTCGTTGACCGCAGCCTGTGGGAGAAATCCGGGCACTGGGCCAACTACGCCGACAACATGTTTACCACCCAGTCGGAAAACCGCGACTACGCCATCAAGCCAATGAACTGCCCTTGCCACGTGCAGGTGTTCAACCAGGGCCTGAAAAGCTACCGCGAGCTGCCGATGCGTTTGGCCGAGTTCGGTGCCTGCCACCGTAACGAGCCGTCGGGTGCGCTGCACGGCATCATGCGCGTGCGCGCGTTCACTCAGGACGACGCCCACATCTTCTGCACCGAAGAGCAGATGCAGGCCGAATCCGCGGCATTCATCAAGCTGACCATGGACGTCTACGCCGATTTCGGCTTTAAAGATGTCGAGATGAAGCTGTCCACTCGTCCGGAAAAACGCGTGGGTTCCGACGAGCTGTGGGATCGCGCTGAAGCCGCATTGGCTGCAGCCCTTGATAGTGCTGGCCTGCCGTACGATCTGCAGCCGGGTGAGGGGGCGTTCTACGGTCCGAAGATTGAATTCTCGCTGAAAGATTGCCTTGGCCGTGTCTGGCAGTGTGGTACCCTGCAGCTCGATTTTAACCTGCCTGTCCGTCTGGGTGCCGAATTCGTCTCCGAAGACAACAGCCGCAAGCATCCGGTGATGTTGCACCGGGCGATCCTGGGCTCCTTCGAACGTTTCGTCGGAATCCTGATCGAGCACTACGAGGGTGCATTCCCTGCGTGGCTGGCTCCGACCCAGGCAGTGATCATGAATATCACTGACAAGCAGGCGGATTTTGCCGCCGAAGTGGAAAAAACTCTCAACGAAAGCGGGTTTCGTGCCAAGTCTGACTTGAGAAATGAAAAGATCGGCTTTAAAATCCGCGAGCATACCTTGCTCAAGGTTCCTTATCTCTTGGTTATCGGAGATCGGGAAGTCGAGATGCAGACTGTCGCTGTGCGTACTCGTGAAGGTGCTGACCTGGGCTCGATGCCCGTCGCCCAGTTCGCTGAGTTCCTCGCGCAAGCGGTTTCCCGGCGTGGTCGCCAAGATTCGGAGTAATTATTATTAAGCGTGAAATGAGACAAGATAAACGAACTGCACCGAAAGCCCCGATCAACGAGAATATCTCGGCACGCGAGGTTCGGTTAATTGGGGCTGAAGGTGAACAGCTCGGGATTGTGTCAATTGAAGACGCGCTTCTTAAGGCTGAAGAGGCCAAGCTGGATCTGGTGGAGATTTCCGCCGATGCAGTACCACCTGTTTGCAAACTGATGGACTACGGCAAATCGATCTTCGAGAAGAAGAAGCAGATTGCTGCGGCCAAGAAAAACCAGAAGCAGATTCAGGTTAAAGAAATCAAGTTTCGTCCAGGGACGGAGGAAGGGGATTACCAGGTAAAACTGCGCAACCTGGTACGTTTCCTGAGTGACGGGGACAGGGCCAAGGTATCCTTGCGATTCCGCGGCCGTGAGATGGCCCACCAGGAGCTGGGGATGGAACTCCTCAAGCGAGTTGAAGGTGACTTGCTCGAGTACGGTTCGGTCGAACAGCATCCTAAGATGGAAGGACGCCAGCTGATCATGGTCATCGCCCCGAAAAAGAAGAAGTAATCAACAGGGCACGGCAGGCCTTCTGATTATGTTTATCAACTGAATGCGGAGTATCCGAACATGCCAAAAATGAAGACCAAAAGTGGTGCTGCTAAGCGGTTTCTGAAAACTGCTAACGGTATCAAGCACAAGCACGCTTTCAAGAGCCACATCCTGACCAAAATGTCGACCAAGCGTAAGCGTCAACTGCGCGGTAGCAGCTTGCTGCATCCGTCTGACGTGGCAAAAGTCGAGCGCATGCTGCGCCTTCGTTAATTTTAGTCAAGAATAGAGGAAGTAACTCATGGCTCGTGTAAAGCGTGGCGTCATTGCCCGTAAACGTCACAAAAAAATTCTGAAACTTGCTAAAGGCTACTACGGCGCTCGCTCGCGCGTATTCCGTGTTGCCAAGCAAGCGGTAATCAAGGCAGGCCAATACGCCTACCGTGACCGTCGTCAGAAAAAACGTCAGTTCCGCGCTCTGTGGATCGCTCGTATCAACGCTGGTGCTCGTATCAACGGTCTGTCCTACAGCCGTTTCATCGCCGGCCTGAAAAAAGCGTCCATCGAGATCGACCGTAAGGTTCTGGCTGATCTGGCAGTGAACGAAAAAGCGGCGTTTGCTGCGATTGTCGAGAAAGCTAAAGCCACCTTGGCTTAAGTACCCCCGACAGTCACCCGGCCTCACCTCTGTGGGGCCAGGTGTTAAACGTCATAAATAGGGGAAGAGCCTTCAAGCTCTTCCCCTATTTTGTATCTGGAGTCTGTACATGGAAAACCTGGATGCGCTCGTCTCTCAAGCACTAGAGGCTGTGCAAAGCGCTGAAGATATCAATGCCCTGGAGCAAATCCGGGTTCACTACCTTGGCAAGAAGGGCGAATTGACTCAGGTGATGAAGACCCTGGGGAATTTGCCGGCAGAAGAGCGTCCGCAAGTCGGCGCCCTGATCAACGTTGCCAAGGAGCGTGTCACAGAGGTTCTCAATGCCCGCAAGGCACTGTTTGAAGAGGCCGACCTGGCCGCCAAACTGTCTGCCGAGTCCATTGACGTGACCCTGCCTGGCCGTGGCCAGACCTCGGGTGGTCTGCATCCGGTTACTCGCACTCTGGAACGAATCGAACAGTTCTTCACCCACATTGGCTACGGCATTGCCGAAGGCCCTGAGGTCGAAGACGACTACCACAACTTCGAAGCGCTCAACATCCCAGGCCATCACCCGGCCCGGTCGATGCATGACACCTTCTATTTCAACGCCAACATGTTGCTGCGCACCCATACCTCGCCGGTACAGGTCCGCACCATGGAGTCGAAACAGCCGCCGATCCGCATCGTCTGCCCGGGCCGTGTGTACCGTAGCGACTCGGATATCACCCACTCGCCGATGTTCCACCAGGTCGAAGGCCTGCTGGTCGATCGCGACATCAATTTCGCGGACCTCAAGGGCACCATCGAAGAATTCCTGCGGGTGTTCTTCGAAAAGGAACTGGCCGTGCGTTTCCGTCCTTCCTACTTCCCGTTCACCGAGCCATCGGCCGAAGTCGACATGGAATGCGTGATGTGCAGCGGTAAAGGCTGCCGCGTCTGCAAGCAAACTGGCTGGCTGGAAGTGATGGGCTGCGGCATGGTTCACCCGAACGTGCTGCGCATGTCCGGGATCGATCCGGAAGAGTTTTCGGGCTTCGCCTTCGGCATGGGCGTCGAGCGTCTGGCCATGCTGCGTTACGGCGTGAACGACTTGCGTCTGTTCTTCGACAACGACTTGCGGTTCCTCGCGCAATTTCGCTAGTCGTAACGAATTCTTAGGAGAGCAGGATGAAATTCAGTGAACAATGGCTGCGTGGCTGGGTAAGCCCGCAGGTAAGTCGCGACGAGCTGGTTGCCCGTCTGTCGATGGCCGGTCTTGAGGTCGATAGCGTTACGCCGGCCGCCGGTGAATTCAGTGGCGTCATCGTGGGCGAGGTGCTGAGCACCGAACAGCACCCGGACGCCGACAAGCTGCGCGTTTGCCAGGTCAGCAATGGCTCGGAGACTTTCCAGGTGGTTTGCGGTGCGCCAAACGTGCGCCCCGGCCTGAAGATCCCGTTCGCCACCATCGGTGCCGAGCTGCCGGGCGACTTCAAGATCAAGAAAGCCAAGCTGCGGGGCGTCGAGTCCAACGGCATGCTGTGCTCGCAAGCCGAGCTGCAAGTGGGCGAAGGCAACGACGGCCTGATGGAATTGCCGGCCGATGCGCCGGTCGGTCAGGACATTCGTGAATACCTGAAACTGGACGATGCCAGCATCGAGGTCGACCTGACCCCGAACCGTGGTGACTGCCTGTCCCTGGCCGGCCTGGCCCGTGAAGTCGGTGCGCTGTACGCCGCTGAAGTCACCCGTCCGGTGGTGCCTGCCGTACCTGCGGTGCACGACGAAGTGCGTTCGATCGAAGTCCTGGCGCCGGCGGCCTGCCCGCGTTACCTGGGCCGTGTGATTCGCAACGTCGACCTGACCAAGCCAACGCCGCTGTGGATGGTTGAGCGTCTGCGTCGTGGCGACGTGCGCAGCATCGACGCGGCCGTCGACATCACCAACTACGTGATGCTGGAACTGGGTCAACCGCTGCATGCCTTCGATCTCGCCGAAATCAATGGTGGCATCCGTGTGCGCATGGCCGAAGAAGGTGAAAAGCTGGTACTGCTCGACGGTCAGGAAGTCAGCTTGCGTAGCGATACGCTGGTGATCGCCGACCACACCCGCGCCCTGGCAATCGCCGGCGTCATGGGTGGCGAACACAGCGGTGTCAACACCGCGACCACCCGCGACATCTTCCTCGAAAGCGCGTTCTTCGATCAGATCGCTGTCGCTGGCAAGGCCCGTTCCTATGGCCTGCACACCGATGCCTCACACCGCTACGAGCGTGGCGTGGACTGGCAGCTGGCCCGTGAAGCCATGGAGCGCGCCACAGGCCTGCTGCTGGAAATCACCGGTGGTGAAGCCGGCCCGGTCATCGAGACCGTCAGCGAACAACACCTGCCGAAGATTGCCCCGGTCACCCTGCGTGCCCAGCGCATCACCCAGATGCTGGGCATGGAAATGGATTCGGCCGAAGTTGAGCGCCTGCTCAACGCTTTGGGCCTGACCGTTTCTGCCGATGGGGCAGGGCAGTGGCGCGTGGAAGTGCCAAGCCATCGCTTCGATATCAGCCTGGAGGTCGACCTGATCGAAGAACTGGCTCGCCTGTATGGCTACAACCGCCTGCCGGTTCGTTACCCGCAAGCGCGCCTCGCGCCGCAAGCCAAGGCTGAAGCCCGTAGCGAACTGCCTGAACTGCGTCGACTGCTGGTCGCCCGTGGTTACCAGGAAGCGATCACCTACAGTTTCATCGATCCAAAACAGTTCGAGCTGTTCAATCCAGGTGTCGAGCCGCTGTTGCTGGCTAACCCGATTTCGAACGACATGGCTGCCATGCGTTCGTCCCTGTGGCCAGGCCTGGTCAAGGCGCTTCAGCACAACCTGAACCGTCAGCAGGATCGCGTCCGCCTGTTCGAAAGCGGCCTGCGTTTCGTCGGCCAGCTGGAAGGCCTGAAACAAGAGCCGATGCTGGCCGGTGTCGTGTGCGGCAGCCGTCTGCCGGAAGGCTGGGCACAAGGTCGCGACACGGTCGACTTCTTCGACGTCAAGGCTGACGTGGAAGCGGTGCTGGGCTTTGCCGGGGCGCTGGATGCCTTCAGTTTCGTGCCGGGCAAACACCCTGCGTTGCACCCGGGTCAGACTGCGCGCATCGAGCGTGAAGGTCGTCTGGTCGGTTTCGTCGGCGCCATCCACCCGGAACTGTCGAAAACCCTGGGTCTGGACCGTCCAGTCTTCGTTTTCGAACTGGTCCTGGCGGAAGTGGCCTCGGGTAAAATGCCTAAATTCCACGAGTTGTCGCGCTTTCCTGAAGTGCGTCGTGACCTTGCATTGATTGCACACAAAGATGTTGCCGCCGCGGCAGTACTGGACGTAATCCGTGAAAATGCAGGCGAATGGCTGACAGACCTCAGGCTATTTGACGTGTATCAGGGTAAAGGCATTGATCCTGATAGAAAAAGCCTTGCAGTTGGCTTGACCTGGCAGCATCCATCGCGCACTCTTAATGACGATGAGGTGAATTCCACGACGCAAAACATCCTCACCTCGCTCGAACAAAGGTTGGACGCCACGTTAAGGAAGTGACGTATGGGGGCTTTGACGAAAGCTGAGATGGCGGAACGTCTGTATGAAGAGCTGGGCCTGAACAAGCGGGAAGCCAAGGAATTGGTCGAACTGTTTTTCGAGGAAATCAGGCACGCTCTTGAAGACAACGAGCAGGTCAAATTGTCCGGTTTCGGCAATTTCGACCTTCGGGACAAACGCCAGCGGCCTGGCCGCAACCCGAAAACGGGGGAAGAAATCCCGATCACGGCTCGCCGTGTGGTCACCTTTCGTCCAGGGCAGAAGTTGAAGGCCCGAGTTGAGGCTTATGCTGGAACCAAGTCATAACGACGAGTTACCGGTTATCCCGGGCAAACGCTACTTCACCATTGGTGAAGTCAGCGAGCTGTGTGCGGTAAAACCACACGTGCTGCGCTACTGGGAGCAGGAGTTTCCTCAGCTCAACCCCGTCAAACGCCGCGGAAACCGCCGGTATTATCAGCGCCAGGACGTGCTGATGATCCGGCAGATCCGGGCGCTGCTATACGATCAGGGTTTCACCATCGGCGGCGCACGCCTGCGCCTGTCCGGCGATGAAGCCAAAGATGACACCACCCAGTACAAACAGATGATCCGGCAGATGATTGCCGAGCTCGAAGACGTCCTGGTTGTCCTCAAGAAATAAATTTCTGCTTTTAAATACTTCCAGTTTTCAAAAGCTTGCGATATATTCTTGAGCGTTCCTCGAGATGAGGAACAAGTAACACGCCTAGTCGGGGCGTAGCGCAGTCCGGTAGCGCACTAGCATGGGGTGCTAGGGGTCGAGTGTTCGAATCACTCCGTCCCGACCATATTTTTCAATGACTTAGCCCAACTTTCGCGAGTTCGGCTTTTTCATGTGCGTGACTTTTGCGTGACTTCTCGATTTTTCACGCCTGTTTCCTCTTCAAGATTGTCAGGACCGGTCCACGCGAATCGGTTGCTGATACCATGTTTGCAGCTTCAATCAGGTGCCCGAGCTCAGCGCCCGAATAGTGACTGGTGATGCTGCCGTTCTTGTGGCCCAGAAGTGCCTTTCGGTCTTCCTCGGTGACGCCAGCTGCGCGTAGCCGACGGCCAAATGTGTGTTTGAGGTCGTGGATCCTTATGGATGCATAACCTGGGTGAGCGGGGCGAAGGTTTTCCTCCTGCCAGAGTTTCGCCGCTCTCACCCGCGCCTTCTTCCAAGCCGAGTCGTTCATCCGGTGCATCGCGGTACCGTTGTAGGGAAAAACCCATTCCTTGCTCAGACCGCGCTGCTGCTCGATGATCGACTTGGCCACGTTGTTGAGCACGACCAGGCGCTCATCACCGTTTTTCACGCCGGACCGTTCGTGTCTGCCCCCAAAATCAGCAGGGATTAGAAATACACTCGTGCCGAGTTCCGGTACCGAGATTTCCCAATCCCATCGCAGCTTGCATACTTCCTGCTCACGGGTGCCGGTGTTCACCTTGAACAGCGCCATCGTTTGCAGGTGAACCGGCAATTCCGCAAATAGAATCGACTGCTCTTGCCAGGACATCGGGTAGGGCTTGCGGCTCGACTTCTTCTCTTCCAATTTCGTGAGCATTGGCACGCTATCCAGCCACGGCCTGCGCTCATCGTCTCGCCACTTCCTGGCACACAACGACAAAACCCGAACCACGCGCTCGATCGAGATATTCACCGTTCTGTTGCTCACACCCTTCTTTACCTTGCCGTCCTCGAGCTTCTTGGTCGCCAACCTGTCCTTGATGAAAGGCGCCAGGGCTTCGTCATCAATGTGGGTAAGCGGTATATCGCCAATGAACGGGTCCAGCTGAGAGAGGTGGTGTGCCGATAACTTAATTGAAGGCTGGTCCTTGAACTCCAGCAGGAAGCGAGTCGCCGCCTCCCGCCAGATTCTGACCTTCTTTACGCCATACACCTTCTGCTGGCGGATCTGCTCCAGCCTGAAGATCAGGTAGCGTTCTGCTTCTTCCCGGTCACCAGTTCCAGTGCTTTCGTAAAGTCGTTCTCCGTTGATTTTCTTGTCGATATGCCAGATGCCTTTCCTCTCGGAGAGGCCTGTGATCGATTTTCGCGCCATGATTTATCTCCTTTCAGGCGCTCGCTGCGGGGCAATTGTTGCTCCGGGGCGCGTTTTTTATCAATTGCTTTGGCCTGGACATACGCCGTTGCCCAGTCATCCAGCTCCTGACGGTCGAAGCCGACACCGCGCTCACCGATGGGAAACTCGTTCACATAAGGACGCACGGTTTTGTCGAATTCAGCGCGGCACATGCCCAAGTAAATAGGCGCGGCACCGGCACGGATGAAACGGGGAAGGATGCTTTCGCGGCGGGGCCGGGTGGGCGCCTGCGCCAGTTCTGCAGACATAAGTGCTCCATGCCGCCCGCGGCGGCAGAAGGTGGTTAATGTGTGATTTACACGCGAAGAAGCTGCCCGACAAATGGCAGCTATGGGACGGTTGACGCGGTTTGTTCGTCGTACTAAATATTTTCTACCGTGCTGTATCCATAGAAACTCGGACAAGACCGGAGGCCACTAAGATGATGCGTAGAGGTTCCACGTATTGGCTTTGGGCGGACTGCGAGCTGCACTGTAGGTCCTACGATGAGGTTGTCAGCGACGGCACCATCATTGACGTGCAGGCCAGAATTTCGAGGAAGGGAAGAACGCAATTGTTTATCGGGGTCTACAACAAAAATGGAGCTCCTCTGTTTGAGGAAGCCCATGATTCCTTGCCGAATGACACCATGACCACCGCGCTTGCGTGGGGTGTGAATCGTGCACGAGGTATCGCGGCTGGCAATTGTGTTTTGTCGGCTCAATCTCATGTTGCGAATGGTGCATCTACTCAGTCTCATCACCAGCCAGCAGCCTAAAAGCAATCCCGAAGGCGGCGCCGCACCGATCTATCTTCGGTGCGGCGCCGATTCGGCTCATCGGCGCTGTGAGCAAGATCATGGCGTCACCCGCTTAAATTCGACGACCCAGACCCAGGGGTTGACGTTCCATGATTCGGTACCGTTGATGGAAGACCAGAGCAATTCGAAGGACTTACTCGGCTCAGCGCTGTAGGTTTCGATGCCTTCGACGTGATACCAATCGCCAAACTCTGCATGATCAAGGTAGGGCCGTACGCCTTCAGCAAGTGCCTGTTCATCGCTGATATCCTGCAGCCGTTCGACGCGCAGGTCGGTGATCTCCAGCAGGATGCGGCTTGCTGCCCGGGGCATGTGAATGCTGGGCTTCCACCTTGCCGCCCATTTCTGGAATCCGTCGCTGTTCAGGTCAGCAGCGTAGATATATGGCTCGTCGATTTGTGGGCGACAGTCGGTAGAGGTGTTGAATGTCTCGCGCACCCATAGCCGGTCGCCGCGACGCCCGTACGGACAAGGTGCAAACTCTTCGAGTTCCTTGGCGCACTCTGCTTCAGTCGATCCAAATACGCAGAAGCCGTAGCGCGGATCACGCTGGCCGATTGCGCTCCAGCGCTGGCGCTCACCGGTGGGAACGGAGGTCTCCTCGGTGGGGATCTGTCCACCTTTAACCAGTCGGCGCGTGACTGTCTTCCGGCCTTCCAAGATTGCGCGCACCATCGGCGCCGAGAACAAGATCGGCCGTTCTTTTATCTGGCTCATGCTTTCACCTCGCGTCGTGCCCACCAGCAGACCGGGCCATTGTCGGTGTCGTGGATAGCCAGACAGAACCAGCCTTCGCCATCTGGGCGGTCTGGCTCCCAGTAGCTGTAATCCGAATCACCCGCTTCGAAGTAGCGGTCAGATACAGTTTGGTCGCTATGGTATTCGAGCTCGACCATTTTCACCTGCAGCCCCTGATCAGCGACCCAGACTTTGAATTTCTTTTCCTCATCGCCCTCATCAAAATCAGGCATATCGGGGTGTTGGAACATGCCTTCCTCGTCGCGCACGATGGGGGCTGGCTGAATCAGCTGTATCGTTTCCATGGGCAATACCTGTCCTTTGCCGCTATAGCGGCTGACTTTGAAGGGGGAGGGAGCTACCAAAGGGCATCCACTTATCGGATTGCTCGGGTAAATCGAGCTGAAATTTGTTGCAGAAATGAAACACTTCTCTGGGGTCGACTACATTTAACCGATCAGTCAAAAGGAGTTGATCATGACCTGCTTGATTTGTGGTGAGCCTGCGGCCGTTGTCAGTACTGATGGTGATTACGATGAAAGAGCCTGTCCAAAGTGCGGACAATATCGAATTACAGATACGGCGCTAATACTTATGGACGCTCACGACTGGCATTTCGACGTAGAGCTCGCTCGGAAATGGATCACAAAACACCAAAACACCAGATCCATCCCAACAATTGATTCGAACCAGGCAGGCCACCTGATTGGCGCTTAGGGTGTAGCTGCCCGGGGCAGATCGGTCATTTGGCGAATTGAAGTTGATGCGCTTCATGCGGCTACCTGATGTTGTTCCTGGCGTAGCGCTTGCTGAACAGCCTCGACAACGCGGCGCAGGTACGTGAATTCGTGGTTTTCTTCGACAGCCTTACCATCGAGCGGGTAATGCCATTCATCGCCGAACAGCTCAGTCAGCAACTTGCTGTGATGCCAGCATTCGTTTGCCATCTCGACGCTGCTCAGAACATCGATGTCATGCCAAAGCTCGCGGGCTTCACCTTTGCTCAGTTCGCCCAGCTCCCAGTCGTGGCGCCCGGTCTGTTGCCGACGACGCTGGACGATGCACTTTTTGGCTAAGGTATGGAGCGCGTCACCGCTGAATCGCGTGCTGCTGATCCCGCGATCCAGGCAGTTTAAGACGTAGTCCCAGCCGCAGTTGGTGACGAACTCCGCCACGGTGCGCGGCCCCATGCCTCCCTAGTAAGCGTTCCAGCTCTTGTCCCAGCAGTTGATCGTGATCTTGCCCGGGGCGGTCTGGTAGTTCGGATTTGATTCGGTCGGGCAATCGCGGCGACCGAAGTCTTCGAGGAATACGGTGATCGGATCAAGCCGCGGCGCGCCGGTGATCACCAGCTTCGTGACAGTCGAGCGCTCAACCTTCAGCGGCTCGGCCGGTTTGCTTTCTGTGGGCATGGGGCGTCCTATGCTGTTAAAAAACGGCAAGTGATAAGTAGGGTAAAATTCAACTTCACTAACGGCAGGAGCCCTTATGAAGATTGAAATTAAAGAAGTTGTGGCAAGTTACGTGCTGGATTTAGATGGCCAAAAGGTGCAAGCCAGAATCACCCAGGACGTCAGTGAGCCAGAAGGTTTTCTATGGGATATCAGTCATCATGTAATTGACGAAGGGTCTAGGCCGAAGAAGCCAGCACCAGTTCCCGCGAAAACTATTGAAGATGCTCTGCAGCAAATAATGGACTACGCAAAAGTGCATAGCTCAGGTTACAGCCCCAGACCGATCGACAATTACTGAGCATTCACCATGTCAGCGCAATAGTTGAGGGTGGGTCATGCCGCGAGGCGCTGGTACAGTTCGATGATGTCGGCAGCATTGGCGCTGACCAGTGCTTCCGCCTCATCCGGGCAGACGCTGTTGCCGATCAGTCGGACCTGGTCCGTCTTGTTTATGTCGCGCCATTCTTCGGCGCCGGTGACCGGGTCGACGAACAGGCCGCGATCGATGATGTAGTCCTTGTCGAAGCCCTGGGCTGCCTTGAGCTCAGGCGGCTGCAGCATGCGCAGGGTGATGTCGACCAGCACATAACCGCCGACCATGACCAGGTCCGCCGGATCCTTGAAGTGTTCCGGCAGATGTTCGTGCATGAAGGCGGCACAGCGGCGCGCACCTTCCAACTGCTCAGGCGTCAGCGTGTCCGGCACCTGCACCACCTCGACCAGCGCAACACGGTCCTTCGTCGGCAGGGTGTGCATTGGCTCGGTGAGCGAAATGCCGTCCTTCTCGTTGCCGTAGTACTTCACCAGGTAGGCGTTCACCAGTCGCTGGTTGGCGC
The DNA here is from genome assembly GCF_028823535.1 of Pseudomonas serbica. Lineage (GTDB taxonomy): Bacteria > Pseudomonadota > Gammaproteobacteria > Pseudomonadales > Pseudomonadaceae > Aquipseudomonas > Aquipseudomonas serbica. Next base: position 59,753 of record NZ_JAQIYM010000015.1, read on the forward strand.
CGGATTGGCAGATAGTCGAGATAGGGTCGAAGGCCGAGCGGCCGTCGCCTTTGTAATACCCGCCATTCGCCTGTTCGAAAAATGCGGCCGATACCGCGTGATGCCCGGTGCTGGTTGCGACAATGCCAAGCGGGTCCGTGACGTCGGCGCCGAACGAACCTTTCCGTAGTGTCACCAGGTTGGCTGCGGCCATCGCAAAGTGCCCACCCTTTACCTGTGCCACCTGAGTTCGCAATGGCTCCTGCACGTCGAAGTTGCGCTGCGATGATCCATTGGCGCACTCGGTGAGGAACGGCGCTGCAATCGACTGCACCAGTGCGTGATGCGTGCCGCCGGCGCTGATGGTCGATAACGCCTCGTCGATGCCGTGGGTGCTGGTGTGCGCTTCCGATGTTCCGCGCATCGGCACAATGAACGGCTTCGCACTGGTCAGCACATGCCGCCAGCAGCCCTTGGCCACACGGCGCATGGTGTTCACGGCCATCGGCTTGTCACGGAAGATCGTGCGGCCCAAGTTGCTCCAGTCAATGCATTCCGCGGCAGTTCGCCAAGGTTGCTGCTTCGCCGTCGGCACTTTGTGGCGCTTTGGTGCTGGCCACACGATCGGCTTTCCGTCGCTTCGGGCCACCAGGTACAGGCGCTTGCGGATGGTCGGGGTGCCTGCGTTGGCCGCGATGCGCTCGCGCCATTCTACGTTGTAGCCCAGGCCGCGGACCAGGCTTTCCGCCGGTACGTATTCGCCGATCGATTGCAGGATCTCTGGCATGTCCGGGTGATCGGCGGCGAGGCCGTTGCTGAGCGCGGCGATGAATGCTTTGAAGGTTCGGCCACGCTCGGCCTTAATCGGTTGGCCGTCTTCGTCGATCGGGCCCCAGTCGCAGAACTCTTCGACGTTCTCCAACAACATCAGGCGCGGCCGGGTGGCGTGCGCCCAGCGAACAACCACCCAAGCGAGCCCGCGCACCCCTCGGTCACGCGGTGCGCCGCCCTTGGCCTTGCTGTGATGCCGGCAATCCGGCGAAGCCCAGAGAATGCCGACCGGCTGGCCGCCGGTGGCATGGACGGGATCCACCTCGAACACGTCCGCAACATAGTGCGCCGTCTGCGGGTGATTGGCGCGGTGAACGGCCAGGGCAATAGGGTTGTGGTTCACCGCGACATCCGGCTCCCGGTACGCCCGGGCTATCCCGGTGCTGGCACCGCCGCCGCCGGCGAACAGGTCAACCACCAGTTCCTTTTCGAATGGCAGGCCCATGCTTGGCTGACGGTGGATGAACTGGGGCAATTTCTGTTCTGCGGACATAGGGGATCCTCGCCGAGTATATTCAGCGGATTCAAATAGGAGGTTTTGTTAATGGATCAGGGATTGCTCAACGACATCATTTCCACCTCGATCGGTGGCGCAGCGGGAGGAGCCGTTGCGGGCGTCGTGATAATGGCGATCCAAGGCGCCAGAAGTGCCTGGTTGGATTGCCGAGATTCAGATCGTGTTTATAAGTGGATGCAGGGAAATACTGACGAGCAAAAGAACCCATTCCGGTCGACGCGATCGATTGCCAGCCACAACAATTTGACCGAGGACAGGGTTCGATATGTATGTAGCCACGATGACCGGATAAAGCTTTCAACTGGACGGGAGGAAGACATGTGGAGTATCCACATCCGGAAGCGCTCTGTTTCGATAAGAACCGGAAGACGCGATGAAATGTAGTGCCTCGATAGACATCTGGGAGAGTCAGGCGAAGATGTCGATCTGTGCCGCATTGCACTCGAGTTCACCATGCGGCAAGCGCGCGAGCTCTTGTTTGGCCGCGGCCACTTCACCGGCGTGGTGACCATGCTCGGTGTCGATGCTTACCGTTGAACCATCTGGTCGGCGAATCGTGCGTTCGCCTCGCGGGCCACGCTCAACGGCGTAGCCCAGTCGCCGCCATAGGCCGTTGGGGCTTTCGAATTGAGGGGTCATGTTTTTACCTCAGTCGTGCAAGTGTTCGCGCTTCCCGGTCTGCTGGTAGTGCAGATCCTGAATCGCTTGCTGTTGATCAATGGTGAAACTCGGTGTGCATGTTGTGCAGTGACCAGCGATCTTCACTGCCTCATAACTCAGCGATCCAATGTCGTGATCTCTCAAGCATTGCGGGCAGGTGACGCATGCGTCTGTATCAATACAGCAAGATTCTGCATCTGCTTTTTTGTCATGGCCCTCATCGCAGATCGGGCAGACCCACAACTCTGTAATTTCAGGCGCGCAGCAGTTTTCAGCCTGAAACTCATGGTCATGCAGATCATTGCAGGCGCCGCATTCCCACTTTCGGACAACCTCGCCTCTCATCTTCATGGTGTTCTCCGTGCAGGTGCCGCCCTCCGTCCAGAGCACGGCGATGCGGTTGGTGTCAGGCGGCTGCGCGCTTGAGTTGGTCGGTGAGCTGGGTCGGCAGACTGCGCAGCGTCAGGGTGCCGCCGGCTTCGTCAAACTCAACTTTCGAGCCGAGCAGGTGCTGCTCGAAGCTGATCGACAGGCCGTCGATGCGGCCGGTGAAGCGCCGGAATTTGTTTAGAGTTTTCTTGTCCGGCGGCAGGATCTCGGAAAGCCCGTAATCTTTCGCCTTGATGAAGTCATAGAAGGTCTTCGGCTGATCTTCGTCGATCAGCCCAGAGAGCTCCTCGAGCGTGATCGGCTCCCCCAGTTTGGCCTGGGCCATGGAGTAATTGACCAGCGTGTTCGTCTTCTCTCGTGCCGACTCTTCGCCCAGGTCCTCACTTTCTACGAAGTCGCTGAACGCCTTGAGCAGGGTCCGGGTTTCGCCGGGGCCGTCGATCCCTTCCTGACATCCGATGAAATCACGGAAGTAGTCGTTCAGCTTGCGACCTTGTTTACCCTTGATGAACGAGATGTACTGCTTCGATTGCGGATTGTTCTGCCACTCGCTGATATTGATGCGCGCGGCCAAGCGGATGTGATCCAGATCCAGACGCTTGACCGTCATCAGGCTGAGTTCTTCGGTCATGGTCACCGCTTCCGTCTCCTGCACCAAGGTAATGATCAGATAGTCGGTGAGACCTTGCCGGTAGTGGCAGAAGAGGGCGTGGCCGCCTGTAGTTAAGTTCGATTCCTCCATCAACCGGGTCAAGTGCTCGACGGCGATGATGCTGAAATCGAGGAAGTCGGTGCCGCCCGCCAGGTACTTGGAGAGCCAGCCGCTCAGAGGGTACGCACCAGATTCGGCGTGGAAGAACCCCCAGCCCTTGCAGCCGGTGGCGTTGTAGCTTTCGTTGAACTGATTCATCAGATCGTCACGCGCCTGGCTTTCGACCTGCTCGGAACTGCCGAGGAATAAAACAGCCGGGGCGCCGTCAGGTTTTTTGTCGATCTTGTGAATTACGCTGTGGAGTACAGGCATTGCGATTTCCTCGGGGTATACGCCTGCCTCGCCGGGAGGCGTGATTCGTTGAAGTGGGGTTGGTGATATAGATGGTGCTGGGCTATTACTTAAATAAGACTCACTTTCAGAGATAGCCGCATGCTGGAGCTGTTGGAAGATGTCATTGGGATAAATCGAGCAGGGCTCATCTGCCACCCTTACAAATTCAAGATGGGGTCTAAGAAAGGGAAGTTTGTCTACACCTTCGACCCTGAAGAAATGGTGTGTCTTGGAATGAATGAAGCAGAGCTCAGAGCGCTCATTGAAGCCGGGCGATTCTCGAATGACGGCGCAATTTTCATGGTGCCCGCAGGGAGCAGGAACATTGATCGGCGCCGCTTGTTGACCGTGCTGCGTTACAAGGGCGAGCCACTGACACATTCCGAGTCACGAGTCATGGCTGATTGGTGATACGGCCGGGAGACGATTGGTATTTAGCTTACCCTTATTGCCCCTACTGGTTGATGAGGTGTATTGGTACTCTGGTATTTACTTCTGTTGGAGCGCGATCAGATGGAATGCCGCGGCTCTCTAGAATGCAGGATTGGCAGATACCTAATTTTTCATAGGGTCATGATCGGACCTGACGGTAAAAAGCACAGAGGCTTTGAGCTTGTCGGCCCAGGTACCGATTCGAGTTGGAATTACAGACTTGATATTGCGATAAAGACTGCCGAAGAACTGGAAGCAACGCGCCGCTTCAACCTTTGAGCTGTGCCATAGTAGTGGCTGAGCGCAATAAATGTGTTTGGGTCAGGCGCCGCCCTCCCTGACCGGTGGCGAAAGCGGGGATGGGTTGTTGGTCTAAGCTTTGTCTTAGATAGCACCTGAGTATTTCGCTATGAGTAACCAATCTGAGGAGACATCGGAGGTTCGGCGAAATAGAGCTATTGGCAACGCGATCGGGCTTACGTCCATCGAGGTGGAGCACTACGTCACTTGTATCCAAAGGAAAGGCGGCAGCAACGAATACATCGTTTACTTTGGGCTAGAGACTCCAAAAGCCGTGCTTGCCAAGATTATTGGGCTGCAAGACGGGCTCTTCATTCATACACGGCCAATCGATTTTGATGGGCTGCCAATAAGTAGCATTTAACTCACCTCGATGCCAGTTTTAGCGAACTTCTCAAGCTGTCGCGACTGCTTTTCGGTAATCACGATTTCAGGTCGCGACATGGTGGCGAAGCGGACGGTGTCTTCGGCTGGCGCTTTGGCCAGGTTGATCAGTAGCGTCGAAAGCGTTTCCTGCCATTCCTCGAAGCCGTGACGCTCGCCCAAAACATTAAGGGCATCATCCAGCGACTTCGACACAATCAGCGATCGCTTCTCGGCGCCGATCCGGTCGAGCAATGCCTTCTCCTTGGCGCGCTTGTCCCTCTGAATATCCGCGTTGCTCTTGGCCATGGCCTACCTCTTCAATTCCGATTGCCGGCAAGTCAAGCCAAGTCTGTCGTCGGCGCTGGTGCGCCCGGTTGATCATTCGTTTCATTTGGACGAGGCGAACTTGAAGCCGTGTTCTCTGGCGATCAGCTCGATGCGCTTCTGCCGGATACGAGTTTGCGTTGCTGCTGCGCTGGACGTGATGCCTGTCGCCGCCAGAGCCTTGAGCATGGGTGCGAGCTTGTCACGTTCTGTACGCAGGCGTTCGCTGTGGCCGCTGGCGCCGGAGAGGCTGGTCTCGCCGCTAACGCCTGATGCTATTAGCTGCACCGTATTACCAGCGCCGAAGAACTGATCCAGCTGCTGGTTCAGATTGGTGATGATCGAGTCCCGCGGGTTGGGCATTGGTACGCCGATCATTTCCGATCACCTGGCAGCGAGAGCTTGATGCCGTCGGCGCGCGCTTCCAGTTGCTGGGCGAAGTTCACGGCCTCTTTCCAAGTCCAGCGGAAGCCCTTCACCTTGCGGGTGGCCAATTCGATGATGTGGTACGCCTTGCCCTTGGTGACGACCTGGTAGCGAATCTTTTGCTCGGGCAGCTCCTGGCCGATCATGGCGTAGAACGCGGCGGTGGCGATGCTTGCACGAGCACGCAGGGCGGCAACCCCGTCGACTCGCTGTTGAAGTGATGGATGCATGGCGATTCCTCGGTGGGGTTGCGTGTATTCGTCAGCACTCGGGCCTCCTGCTGGTTGCCGTTGGGGCGCAGGGGAGAGTGCTGGCGGATAAAAGGCAGGCGTAAAAAAGCCCGATCGGAACCGGGCTTCTGTTTGCGTCACGAAGACCTCCCTACGTGAGCGCCTCCCAGGCCCGCTACTGGCGACGGCCTGGGTTTGAATCATCAGCGGTGACCTTGAACTTGGGGTGGCCTATCGGTTGCCCGGTTGGTGCGCGGTGACACCGTCGGCCCAGATGCCCGCTGCCTGCCAGAGTGAAGGGCGCAGCCTTCAGGCTTACTGCACCACACAGGTGAAGCGGTTAATGCTGCATTGGTGCAAACCCTCCGTGCTTGAGATGGAAAAACCATCCCGGTTAGGTGCAATTTGTTTCCGGTCCCGCTGGATGCAGGGTGCCGCTTTGCGCGGTGCAGAATCATCCGCATCGGGGTGTGATCTGCATGACGTTTGTCAGCCGTTGCTCTCGCGCTGACTGGCGGTACTCAGATCACACTCCGATGTGTCCTGGTGCTGGGGAGTACCAGGGCATCGGGCAGTTATCGTCAGGCTGACGTGGCGCTGGTTGGTCTTACACGTGAGTGATGGATAGATCACTGATCACACAAATCGAACCGTCCTCAGGATCGGTTGAATCGGAGTAGTCGATCTGGTTGTACACGCCGCCGTGGAAGGCGAGAGTCTTCGTGTCCCAGGTGTTGTCGAGGCGCATGATTGCTGAGGTGGATTTGGCGCCGTTACAGCTGGCAGATACCGATACAGCGCCGCTCGAATTGGCGTGAATGTTGATTTTGAAGAGCGCACCGAGCGGCACGTTTTCCAATACCGTTGAGTTGACCGGATCGTCTTGTAGGTAGCTCGACCGGAAACCCATGGTAATTTTGCCTTTGTTCCAGAACACCTTTACCGGTGGGCGTTCAGAGCCCTGCACATGAATTTGGCCGATCACGACCTTCTGCAACGAATTGACCTTCGTCAGCCGCATTTCTTGACGGCACCAATGGTCTGCGGCACTGGCAAACAGCCAATAGCCAGGCTCTTTCCATTCACAGCGAGTTCGATGGACGCTTTTACTGGAAGCGCCCAGGGTGGGCGCTGTCATCTGCAGCGATCCGTCGGGAAGCATCGAAATGATGCTTGGGCATTCGATCAACGCTCGCCAGCCGATCAAGTCCAGGGAGATAGGGTTTGTGTCGGAAATTGGAAGAGGGGTGGCGATGATGAAATTGCTGATATCTACAGTCATTGTCGATTCCTTATTTCATTTGATGTCACCTGTGCTCTGTTGAGCCCTTCGCTTGATGTAGGCCTACATCCCGCTGCACCCTGTCGCCAAGGTGCAGCAGTGATGCTTTTCGATCAGGCCTTAGCTGCATCCTGAATACGCTGGTAGATCTCTTCACGATGTACGGCGACCTCTTTCGGTGCCTCAAACGCCAGCTTTACCTGCTGCCCGCTAACGCTCAGCACCGTGATGCTGATGTCGTCATTGATGCGTATGGTTTCGCTTGGCTTGCGGGTGAGTATCAACATGGTCCTGCTCCTTGGTTTTCATCCCAAAGCACCCGGTCATCCAGGTGCTTCAGTGATGCTGTCCGTCCTATTGCCGCCGGAGGGGCGGGGCGCATTGCTTACCGGGTCATTCACACGGTTCTGGCGTTTCACCATCGAGCAGCCGTCCAGGTTGTTCCTGTCGTGGGCAGGCTTTCGGGCCTGTCTGCTCGCCGGTCGCCGGTAGAGGCAATGCGGTCTGTTGTTTGTTGCGCTGACTGTTAAAGAGCGGCAGGCCTATGGGCCCTGTCGCTTGCTGGTCCCTTGTTGGGTACTCGGCAACGACAGACAAACAGTAAGCCAATGCCTAATATCTGTAAATAGGTAATGCCTAATAATTTCCAATAAAATTTACGCTCTTCAGGGATCGGATCTTGGTCTTGCATTTCATGGCTGCTCCTATAAGCTCTGCTAAACCTGTACGGATATACAGCACTTAGGAGGTGTGAATGGCAAAGCCCAAGAAGCAGGAAAAACCAATTGAGCGTCGTGAGATCAGCGGGATTGAAAGGCTTGGATTGCGCGTGTCGTCGATGATCAATCACCCTGTAGCGCAGACCCAGCGCTGGGTGATGATCCATAGGCTCGACACGGATGGTGAGCGAGAGTGGGATGAGGTGATGGGCTTGTTGTCCGAGACGGACGGCATAGACATGACATTCAATGACGACGAGTCGGTGACGCTTAAGTGGGAGGCCAGTGCTGAAGACGAACGACCTGTAGAAGTGTCGGAGCCGGAAGAAGAGCCAGCGCCTTTCTGACTTGTGAAAAAAGCCCGCTCGGTAGCCGGCTATGGGTTGCGGCGGCCCGGGCGTGCTGCCATACGTCGCCAACCCTGAACGCTATTTTTGCATGTGCCTCTACCGTTGAAGTCGACAGAGGATGCACACATGTTTAACGATCGAAAAAAGCAGGCGCTTACAGATTGGCTGAAGCTTCTTGCTCAGCCCGAGATTCGAATGGATGCTGAAGAGCAATATGACGAGCTGTTGAAGATGGCAGACTTGATGGAGCAGGAGGGGCTGATAATCGGGCCAGAGTGGCGACAAATGATTAGGAATGCTGGCGTAGTTTTTCCTCAAGCCAGAGAAGGACTTGAGGGCAGAACATAGTGGTGGGGCGTGCTGGGGGACACGGGCTAATAATTGAAGGAGCTGAGTACAACCTATGTCAGGCGCCGTTGAATTATGTGCAAGTCATTAATGGAAAAGCCCGGCACTAGACCGGGCTCACTAACTACGTAGCCAAATCCATCAGGCAGATTGCACTGTGCTGGGTAACGAAGGCGTGTCAGAAGGAAGCAAAAAACCCGGCGTTGGGCCGGGCGGAATCAAAAGAAGGAATGGTTTCAGCTCACCTGTATTTCTTGATTCAGTACTGCGCTCTCTAACTCTGCACGCATGCTTTGTACGGTGGAGTCGTAAAGAGAGCTATCCTCATCCAGTGCGCTGAGAGTCAGAACGAATGCTACTTCCTGAGGGGGAAGTTCAGAATGATGACTCATGTCGTATTGATAAAGATCACGAGTGAAAATGCGGGCATTCAAACGCATAGTAGACCCACTAATGCCTGTTCCCTTGTGAGGCTTAAAATGATTTCTGATAGGGTTCCATTTTGACAAGTCGGATCTCGCTATCGCTTCCTTTTCCTTATCTTCTCGCATGCTACCCGCTAGACTAATGGTGCTTCCTGCAGCAGAGGTGGCCTGCAAAGATGTCTGGAGGCGAGATGAAAAATAATTTTCACCTACGGAGTTCGATACCAAAGGGTTCAATACCGCGGTAAGGGCCACGTGGCCAACAAATTTACCATCTTTGATAAGCTCTGGAGGGATTGGAATATCGTTCCAATAGTAATTGAAGCCAGGTTGTAATTTTGATGTCCAAGCTAAAGTCACATCGCCAGGTGCACAGAACCATGGCAGGTTACTTTCATTCCAAGGTGTCCCCCACCCAATTGTGTTGCTATGGGCCATAAGTTCTGCACGGTTGATGAGCAGAGCTCTAACCAAGTCTGGAGTTGCCTCCTTAATATTAGAGAATGCATGTGCAGCGAGGGACGAGACCAACGGCGTGCTAAAGCTAGTGCCAGTTTCAATCACACCCCCAATCATTCGTAGCTCCGAGAACCATGATAAATCTGGTTTTCGCATTCCTGCGGGTGACGGTCCTCGTAAACTTTGTTTGCAACCATCGCCCAAAGATTTTGAAGAACTATCGTAGGTTCGACCACTGATTGTCAAAGCCGCTTCGCAGTCTGCAGGCGGGCATATGAGTTTGCGCTTCGGGTTGTGGTTGTTGTTTCCAGCAGAGATAACAGGAAGGATGTTGTATTTTCTTGCTAGTTTACTTATTTCGTGTCCTAAATAACTGACTTCGTCTTTGGGGTTTTTAGATGCGACTTGATTGAATGATAAGTTCCAAACTTTTGCGTGATTTGAAGTTAGTTGTGCAACTTGATCAAGATACTTGAGCAGTTGGCGATGATTGGGTGCCCTTGGAGCACTATCTTTGCATATTGCTTGCGCAGAGATAAAAGTGCAGTCTAACTCTGGCAATGGCCTATTATTATTCCAGGCATGAGCGTGGCAAATCAAAGATGCAACTTTGTTACCATGGCTTTGGTTGGCATGAGAATCCTGAACCAGAGGTGGCAACGGTATTTTTTGGAGGGGAAGGTAACTCCGTGCGCTAACACCACCGTCAATGATTAACACTGTCGGTGACGTCTTGGATACGGTCGCCGGAATGGGGTCTTTACCATTTCCTGGCGCAGAAGATATTCTCACACTAGGAGCCGGCTCGATTCGGTATACCGCTCCTGAAGATATTATATGTTGAAAGTCTTGTTTGGTCGAAAAGTTAAGTGAAAAGACAGCGTTTCCTAAATCTAAGTAGTTATCAAGAACGTCTTCAAGATTGTCTGATAAGGTTTCATCACTGGTTGAGCCCCAAGCGTTCTCAAATTCCGGATGTCCTAATGTACAGTTTGTCTTTGACAGGGCAGACTTGAGTTTTTTTATGAGCGCTTTTCTTGCTGGCTGGCTTTTGAACGGTTTCAACCAAATGTTCAGGGCTTTGTCATTACCCTCGGAAGGCAATGATTTCCAGAAGTCTTCTTCAGACGACCCTCTCAACGTTTCAGCTAAATCGTACGCATCAATACTCGAGATGCGAGAAATATCAACCATGTCATTGGTTTTATTGGTAGAAGATAGGTGGTTTGATAGTTTTTCTAGTTTGCTCCTCTCAATTTCAACCAAAAAACCTTTGTAAGCTGGCGCGACGATCCTACAGTTTGATCTGGAGTCGAAAACATCCGTTGGTGTCCAACTGGGTGAAAGAGAGTCGTCATCCATTTTTGCAATTAGATGAACAACCCCGGAAAAGGTAAGATTGTCAATGTCGGCCTTGTCAATGTTCTTAACGCTCGTTGAAAGGCGTTGTCTTTTGCTGTCCAATAATTCAGATTTAATTCCCTTTGCATTTTTGCCTCCGCCAGGAACAGTTTTCGGTACGGGGGACTTTAGAAGCTTCAAGACAGGGTTTACTAATGGCCGACTTACCATGCTACTATTCCTTTAGATATGTTGAGAGTGTTTGGCGGCTGGTTTTTATTATTGATAGTATTTCAACTTGGTTTAATCTGAACTGTTGGTGTAGTGTTCGGCAGAGTTCTTTTTTATTAAGTTGCTCCCCTGATAATATATTTATGTCGGGGTGTGCGCTGCGGATAGAGTCAATAGCAACATCTTGTAAGTCAAGCTTTGTGTCGGATATAACTGACAGGCGCCGTGCTGAAAGTGATATTGATTCAATATCAGCGCCGCTCAAGTTAGATGATATTTTCGCAAGGGCTGACGTAGTTGTGGCGTCGCCCTGGTCTTGAAAAAGAAAGTGATCCCATAAATGTGCCCTTAGGTCTATGTCTGGCTGTTCGAAATCCATTCGGTAAGGGAATCTACGCCATATCGCTCTATCTAATAATTCGGCATGGTTGGTTGCAGCAATGACAATGGCTCTATCATCGAGCGAATCGATAGCTTGGATGAGAGTGTTTACAACTCTTTTTAATTCGCCAAGTTCATGGTGGTCGTTACGTAGTTTTGCAATGGCGTCAAATTCATCTAAGAATATAATCCCGTTTTTTTCGGGCACAAAATCGAAAACGCTTCTAATGTTCTTCGCAGTATCTCCTAGCAAAGAAGAAACTAATGAGTCGAGTCTAACCACGTAAAGTGGCATATTTAAAGCGGATGCAATATGTCCGGCAACTAATGTTTTACCAGTTCCCGGCGGGCCGGACATCAGCAGGTTCATTCTGCCCGTAAGGCCATTTTTTAATAACAACTCGTAATTTTTTACGCTAGAGATGAACGACTCGAATGTCTTCTTCAGACTCTCATTTAAAAAAACGGGACATACCGGCCAAGCTTGCTCCTCTACCAAGGCACTCCTTGATTTTGGATCGGTAGGAAGGTTTTCGGAGTAACCAGATGCTCTAAGCGGGACGCCATTTCTTCGAATCGCAAGCTTGATCTTCTTGCTCACCTCGGGAGCAAACGAAGCGGAATGAGAGGCGATGCGGTTTGAGATTTGCCTCACGCTGGTGTAGTCCGCGTTTAGAGAGGCATCTATCAGCCGCAGAAGGTCTTGAGAGGGTATAGTGATGTCTAGGGACATGTCATCAACGCTTGGAAATTTAAGCGAATGTCTAATTTATTTGGGGTTTCGTCAAGTTTTTCGTGAGAAACGTCGCTCCAAACCTAGAAAATTCACGATGGGTCAGCGAAGGGGTATATCCAATGCATTGTAGTTCTAGATGATGCATCTCCGCCTCACAAGGCGAATCTGCGCAGTTTTTCCATCTGTCGTGATAGGCTCCGCGGTGATCTAACCGGCTTAACTGAGCACCACTCCCGCCAATCCTGATTCGATCAAGCGCCCGGTTTAATACGTCCAAAGCATCGAGGAGGGCTTCCGCTTCAGTCGCCGCTGCGTTACTGTTCCTCTGTTTCCTCATTGGGTAGCCGTTTACAGGGAGTTGCTTGTTTTTTGGAGTTTTGAGCGGAAACAAATCCCGCCGAATCCTTCCAACGCTCACCTTATTTGCAACCCGCCAGTCGACCCTGTGTGGCTCAGCTTGCCGCAGCGATTCTCAACGCTATCGCAGCCTCAAGAATCTTGTGTGCCTGAGACAAGACAGACTCAGCCAATTCGTCACTTCCAGCTTCTTTTAGAGCGTCCACCACATCGAGAAGTCTGGCCACCTCGGCCTCAATGGTGCGGATGGATTCGCCTATTTGGTATTGAAGTGAGTGCGCCATGCCACAAGCCCTTGTTCCAGATCGGCTGGGACTTCCATGTGCCAAAGGTAGACCGCTGAACCTTTAATAGCACTCCGGAAAACAGTTAACCGGGTTAACACCTAGGTGCGAAACCGCCAGCAACTGATGCTGCATCAAACCAAGTGCGCATTCCACACCAGCAGCACGCGCGCCTGGATGTAGGTCTCTTCAGCCCTGATAGTTTGAGGCGGATGCCGAGGGTTATCAGAGAGCATGTTGATATGCTCGTCGCCCAGCCACTGGAGACGCTTGATGTAAAGGTGGCCTTCCCAAGAGAACATGTAGATCCCATCACCAGTGAATTCACGGATGCTGATATCGACGAGGAGAGGGTCGCGGTGCTTGATCGTTGGCGCCATCGACTGACCCCACCCTGTCACCATCTTTAGATGGAAGTGTTCCTTGAATTCAACTCCCATCTCACGAAGATGTTGGGGGCTTACCCTCACATCTTGGAGCATCTCCGGATAATCGTGTGGAATTTGCCCGCCACCCATAGCGGCGCGGACATCGTAATGCGCGATCCACACTTCATCACCCATTGCACCGGGACGGTAGTAGTCGATCTCGATTGCGCCACCGCCATTTTCGCTTTCGGCAGCTGCAAGTAATCGCCTGCGAGAATCTTCGGACAATCCCCTTCCTTGCTTTTCGAGCATCTGCCTGACCATCTCGGCGGCGGATGATGCGGGTGGCTGGGCATCGCTCGTATCAATCGAAACGTCGAGATCCTTCTCCGAGCGCTCGTAAACGAAGCCAGGTCGTAGTCCCCAGTGCTCAGGGCCAACGTCATCAGCGAAATAGGCGATCACATCCATCAGCTTCGATTTGTCGATCCGGCCGTTTTTAACCCAGCCCTGTATCGACGGAGGCTTCACATGGAAGTCGTCTGCGAGTTTCTTTTTCGATACGCCCTTGGCGATCCGCGCAGCCTCAATAGCTGCGCCTAATTCTGGTCCGGTAAGCATTGCCTAATTAAGCCTACTGGCTGATTGGTTAGGCAATGGCTTGTCGTAGATAAGGTAATGCCTTATATTCACTTCCAATCTCCAGGAGAGAAATCATGAAATCAGCAGAAGCAGCCAAAGAAGCATCCCGCTTGCTGGGCAGCCAGGCGGAGATGGCGCGCCTCCTGCGGGTTACAGCGCCAACCGTCAACCAATGGTGCTCAGGCGAGCGCGCTGTACCAGCAAAGCGAGCGTTGCAAATCGAGGCATTGACCGAGGGCCAAATCAAAAAGGCCGACCTTTGCCCATCTTTCCCTTGGGGGCAGATCAGCCTTGCGCCCCGCCAAACCTTTTCCGCCGCCTAACCCAAGCCTCGCCACCCCGAAAGCGGAAGTGAACCTATGGCCTACGACGACAAAGCGCATCGACACGAACACCAAGTGAAAGTACGTCTCGACGACGAAGTCTTTCAGGAACTGAAGGACGTTGCCCGCGACATGAAGCTTCAACACAGCGTGCTTAGCCGAGAAATCATCGAGGCCGCGCTTGAGGTCAAGCGAACGCTCGGAGAGCTGCCGTTTGAGCTGGAGAAAAGAAGGGCCTGAGAAGGCCGTAGAGGGGGATTCATGCCCAGTGCAGTTGTGGACTTAAGGAAGGGCGACACAGAAGACCTGGCGCGATGGGCGTCGGAGATCGGGATCACCCCGGATGCATTGGCCTCGCAGATTTTGCGAATGGCCATGCCGGGACTCAAGAAGGCGGCAAGCGACAACGTGCCGATTGATAGCAACGTGATTGCCTTCGCTCCCAAGCGATGAGCACCGGTCCTCATTAGGGACCCCACGGCAGGGAAGGCAGGCCGGTTGCAGATTTTAAGATTGACGCTGGTCCCTGTTTCGGGACTGGAAGAAGAAATGGTCATGGGGTCGTCCCTGATCAGTTGATGAACGAATGATCTCCTGGTTGGCATAACGCCACCACGGAAACAGAAACGAGGTTTTACGAATGGACAAGTTCCTGCGGGCCTGCCACGACGCGGTCAAGGACAACGAAGCAAAGTCGCTGAGCGCCAAGATGGGTGTTCCGCATGTGAGCCTGCTCCAGCGCTCGAACCCGGATAACGACGCTCACCATCTGACCATCGAACATCTGTTCGGGATCTTGTTGCACACCAGTGACATGCGCCCGTTGGCGGCGTTGGCTGATCGATTCGGTTTTGATTTGGTCGCGCGGGAAAAGCCAGCGGTCAAGCCGTTGATGGTTGCGCTTGGTCAGCTTTCGGCTGAGTGCGGAGATGTTGGCCGGCTGATTTTTGATGCTGCCGAGGACAACCACATCAGTCAGCACGAAAAAGCCCAGGGCGAGAAAGCCATTCTGGAGGCCATTGAGGCGCTCCATGTTCTGCGCGAGTCGCTCAAGGCGGCCTGAATAAAAGGCACAAAAAAGCCGGGCTGCAACCCGGCTCTTTCAACAACTTATAAAACACAGTGGGGCCATTATGAACACGATCGTCGCTCCAAGCAATACGGTCACCATGTCGAGCCGTGAGATCGCTGACCTTACCGGCAAGCACCATCACCACGTCGTCCGCGACATCAAGCGCAACCTTGCCGAGCTGAATATCGATGCATCCACTTTTGGATGCATCTACCGGGACGAGCGTAACCGTGCTCAAACCGAATACTTCCTCGGTCACGACCTGGTCATGACGTTGCTCACAGGCTACAGCACTCCGCTTCGCCATTGTGTCGTGACACGTTTAGGCGAACTCGAAAACGTGTCACGACAGGTTGTCACGGTTCCGCAGAATCTCCCTGACGCCCTCAGGCTCGCTGCCGACCAAGCAGAGCAAAATCTTCAACTTCAGGCCGTCATCCAAAAGCAGGCGCCGAAGGTCGAAGCGTTGAATCGCCTCGCCAATACCCATGGGTCCGTATGCATCACCAGCGCGGCCAAGCAACTTGGCGTGGCGCCTCTTCGGTTATTCAAGTGGCTGAGCGACAACCGCTGGATCTATCGCCGGACCAGTCACTCCAGTTGGTCTGCGTTCCAACCGCGCCTGTCGTCCGGGCTGCTTGAGCACAAGCTGGTGAAGGTCGGTACCGAACGCGTAGAGCTCAAAGTCGTCGAGCAGGTCATGGTCACTCGCCGCGGTATCACCACCCTAGCCGAACAACTCCAAGGAAACTCGTTGTGAGCGTTCAAGCAATGTCCTGGGCGCTTTCTTTGCCCACCGAGTCCCTGAAAGACTCAAGCGCACGTCATGTATTGCTGTGCCTGGCCAACTACGCCGGATCTAACGGCGCTGGTGCATTCCCGTCGGCCTCAACTCTGGCTCAAGACACCGGCCTTTCCGAGCGCACCGTTCGCTACAAGCTGGACGATCTGGAGAAGGTCGGCCTGATCCAGAAGGGCAACCAAGCCATCGCCGCGGTGCACATTGATCGTCATGACCGCCGCCCAGTCGTTTACGACCTACAGCTTTCGCGGGGTGCAAATCCTGCACCCCGTACAAAACGGGGTGCAGATGACGCAACGGGGTGCAACTCACAACAGAACGGGGTGCAGTCTGGAACAGACCGGGGTGCAGAATCTGCACCCAATCCATCACTTAACCATCAGGTAACCGAAGAGCAGCTGCAGCGCGAGTTTGCTGATGAAATTTCTCGACTGGACCAGGCCGCCGTCGATGCGCCGGATGATCGCCAACGCTTCGCCATGTTCGCTGCCTGGGAGCCGAATGCCAAATCCCTATCCGACCAGATCGCGATTGCTGGTCTGCCTGCTGACGCAGTACCTGACGCAGCCGTCCGTGCGTTCAAGGGTTTCTTCGTGGCCAAGCCCACCACCGTTGACTCGGCTGCTGGCTGGTGCTTCCGGTTGGTGCAGTGGGTGAAGCGTGAGCGCGTCAAGGCGTCGGGGCAGGGCAAGGCGCCTGACTTCGATAGCACCAGCTGGGCTGACGACCTTGGAGGTCTGTGATGAACGCACCTGCGAAAAAGCCGACCGTCAAAAGCGCCACCATGCTCCTACAGACCATGGGCAATTTGCCCCCGGTTATTCCGTCGGTGCCGACTCAGCTCGCCCCGGGGACCGCCGAAGTCGTCAACGCTCTATTCAAGGAACTCAAGGCCATCTTTCCGGCTTGGCGTCAGGCGTGGCCAGACGACGAAACCCTGGACGCGGCGAAGCGTAGCTGGATTAAAGCGTTCATCGCCGAGGGTATCAACCAGATCGAGCAGATCCGGTACGGCATCCAGAATTGCCGAAACCTCGGCGGCGACTTCGCGCCCAGCGTCGGTAAGTTCATTAAGTGGTGCCAGCCCACCCCGGAAATGCTGGGTATCCCTTCGCACGACAGGGCCTTCCGCGAAGCCCTGGATAATTCGCACCCGAGCCGATTTGGCGAGCGCACTTGGTCTCATCCGGCTGTACGGCACGCCGCGCTCCAATGTGAGATCCACAACCTCTGCGACCAGATTCCCGAGAAAGCCAGCAAGGTTTTCGATCGGGCTTACGACATCACGATTCGCAGGCTGGTGAAGGGGCTTCCGTTGGAAGAGATCGCCGTTGGTATTGGCCATGACGGTAGCAAGTCCCCACTCGAGCAGGCCTCTGAGCTGACTGAGCGAGTTGCGCAGGCCCAGGTTTCGCGGTTGGGCATTCCCACTGACGGGCAGTCCGCCCGGGAGCAGCTCCTGCGCGGCTTCGGTTTGACGCGTTCGCCGCGTGCCGTGGGAGCTGATCATCATGCCTAACCCTTATCTCGCGCCCACTGACCCTGCCGAGTACCGCTTTGCCGTGCACTGCTGCGGCTACAAGTGGGACCTGGGCTACCAGCCAGACCGCGCAGTGGCGTTGTTTTCGGACTCGGCAGCAGCTCTGCGGTTCGGGCAGTCGATGTGGCCATCCACCTGCGAAGTCATCGATATCACTACGGGGGAGCGGGTATGCGCGTGACCTCGAAGAAACTCCGCGCCTCGGCCAATGGACAGGACTGCACCGTCCGCCTGCCGAGCGTCTGCAACTTCAACCCGGCCACCACCGTGCTCGCCCATCTGCCGTGCGGGCAGAAGGGCATGGACATGAAAGGCTTCGACACCGTGGCGGTGTACGCCTGCACTGCCTGCCATGACGTGATCGATGGCCGCGCCGCCGGCGAGGTGGATTGGTCGGATATGCCGCGGGCTATCGCTGAAACACATGAGGCCCTGATCCGGGCCGGAATACTCACCGTGAAGGGGGCTGCATGATTGACCCAAAGACTTTGCTCGTCCTGATGATCCTTGCTAGTTGGGCGCTGTACGAAGTGTGCCGTCGCCTGAATGACCGGTACCTTAAAACGCGTGGTGACCGCAAATGAAGCCCGCTGACATGAAGTTGTTCAAGACCAGAACCGCCAGGGCCAAGCCAGTCGACCGTGAGGGGCTGGAGCAGGCCGCATTGATGGCTGAGCTTCGTGCCCGCATGGCCGGGGTCGCTGACCTGATCTATCACGTCCCGAACGGCGGGCATCGCGTGAAGGCCGTTGCCGCGAAGTTGAAGGCCCAGGGCGTGAAGGCCGGCATTCCCGATCTGGTCCTGCCGATAGCCCGCGGCGGGTTCTTTGGTTTGTACATCGAATTCAAGGCCACGCCACCCAACGATGCCGCGATTTCGTCCAGCCAGCATGAACGGATTCGCAAGCTCAATGCCCAAGGGTATCTGGCGGTGGTGTGCCGCGGGCACTTCGACACGATGGAGCAGATCCGCGCCTACATTCGGCTCGCTCCTACAGTGGTGGCCGCATGACCAGCGCCGCCGTGAAGATGTCCGACGCCGAGATCAAACGGCAGGCTGCCGGCGATGTCCGGGATCTGCGCGACATCGAGAATCGCGGCCTGTACCTGCGCTTCACCCGGGCTCGCGCACGTGCGTCCTGGTACCTGGTGGTGAAGGGTGAGTGGAAGCGAATAGGCGCCTTCCCGGACCTCAACACCAAGCAGGTGGTCGCGGCGCTGCCGGCCATCCGCCTGCGGCTGGAAGCCGGGACCGGCGCGAACCTGTCGAAGTGGGCCACTGTCGGCGAGCTGCTGACCTGGTACGCAGAACGCATGTCCCGCGACCGCAACCTGTCGAGCAAGCGCAAGAAGACCGGTGCTTCGGCCATCAAATGTCACCTGAGGCCGCGCCTGGGTGACCTGCCACTGACCGGCATCGACAAGGCTACCCTCGACAGCCAGCTCATGTGGCCACTGCAGGAAAGCATTTCTATCGACTACGTGCGCTCGGTGTTCCAGCTGCTGGCCCTGGCCTTCCGCCAGGCGTTCAAGCTGGGGCTTATCTCGGCCAACCCGATGGCGACCATCAAGTTCAACGACTTCTCCAAGGCGAAGGTCGGGATCAAGCCGTCGCGCCTTCGTGGTGTGCAGCTGTCGGGCCTGCTGGAACAACTGGCCGCCGTCATGGAGCCCGCGCCGCTGGATGCCATGCTCGCCCTGATGATGCTCTGCCACGGCACGCGTATCGGCGAAACCCGGCAGGCACGGTGGTCGCACATCAGCCTGGCCGAGCGTGAGTGGTTCATTCCGGCCGAACACACCAAGACCGGCGTCGAGCACCACCTGCCATTGACCGAGCAGGTGTGCGCGCTGCTCGTCAGCTATCGCGAAGGTCAGTACGCCAAGGGATACGACGGCCAGTTCCTGTTTCCGGCACGCAATGGCAAGGCCCTGAGCGAAGGCCAAGCCAGCGCCGTGTTTGCACGGTTGGGGCAGGGCGAGTGGACCAGTCATGACCTGCGCAAGGTGGCCCGTACCGGTTGGGCAGACCTCGGCATTGACCACCTGATTGGTGAGCTACTGATCAACCACGCGATGGGCCACAACGTGAAGGTGTACATCCAGTCGGACGTGATGGGGCGCAAGCGCGATGCCTTGCAACAGTGGCACACCCATCTAGACCAGAAGGGTTTTGCCCTGATTCACGGATTGACCGGCCTTAGATTCGGAGATTCCGGTAATGCGCTGGAAGCCGCAGAACACAAGGGCTGCGAGGCCATTCAAGAATCAACCATAGGCGAGGTTTAAAAATGAATAAAAGGACTCACGGACCCGCCCTTGTGCGCAGTTTGATACCGCTCACCGAGTGCCCGTCCTGTGCCGGGAAAGGGATCATCAAAGGGGTGTTTCACGAACTCGACTGCATCGGTTGTCACTCCTCGGGCTTCGTTCATGCCCAGACCCTGGAGCCGCTGTTTATCGAAGACCTGGTGGTTCAGTTGGGCAGGATGGTTCGCCGGGAGCGCAGTCAGTTGGTCGACAAGAACCCATCACGCTGCATCGTTGATGAATACCAGCAGAGCAATAGTCGCGGCGCCGGCCGCTCGAATTACAAGGGGGATTGAGTCATGGGCATCTACAAAGACGTGATGGGCACGCTGGTTCGGGTACTGGCCGCTGACAACATCGACAACAGCACGAAGCAGTCCTGGCAGAAGCTGATCGACGCCGACCTTCGTCAGGGTGGCACCGGCAGCTCGCTCTCAGTGCGTGACAAGTTCGATTACGACTGCTGCCTCTATGCGCTCCTGCATCGTCAGCTCGAGCCTGCTCAGTGGGATGTTCTGGTCGCCAAGTACTCGACACACAAGGCCAATAAGGTCGCCGCCATCGGCCGCCTGGTAGCTCGTATGGTGTCCCCGGCGCCGCAACTGTTCATCTATAAATCGCTCACTGCCTGGGCGATACCGAAGCTCAAGGGAGTCCAGGCCGGCAAGCGCTCCACTGACATGATCGTGCTTCCGGCTGAGTTCTACGACATGAATACTTGGGACATTGAAGGAAAGCCAGAGTCGACGCGCCGACGCTGGAAGACCGGCATCGCAAAGCGTCTTGAGTCGTTGGAGGAGGCTGCAGTAATCCATGCGACTGAAATATTCGATCGGGAAGAAATCTTCATCGACGCCGCTTGACGTAGTGGCGGAATGATCATAAATTAGCCCCATCATGTCGATCTTGCGAGTTATGAGAGACGACAAAAAAAGCCCAGCCAATCGCTGGGCTTTTTTGTTGGAAACTCCTGTCCTTGGTAGTGGCCAATTGATATATTCCCGCCCTAATTTTAGGAGGGACCCATGAAAAAAGCCGCTATTGCCCTACTTCTTGCTGCTGTTGCAACCTCGGGCTGTACTATTCGTGTTGCTGACATGACCGTCGCGAGCACGAAGAACTACAACATCAATGCCTCGAAATTTGTAAAGGGCAAGCGCGTCACTGGAGAGGATAATTACCCAGTGATTATCTTCCCAACGGGGATCCCAAACATGAAGACAGCAATGGATAACGCCATCCAGCAGGACACCTGCGCAGTAGGCCTGACGGATGTGGTCATGAGCCAGTTGAACCATTCCTTCTTGGTCGGGATGATTGGCTTCCGCGTTGAAGGCGACTTGGTCATCGACACATCTCGTCCCGGGTGCGAAGCACGCGCTTAAGACATCAAGAAATACCGAAGCCCTGGCATTTGCCGGGGCTTTTTCGTTTTCGGCTCCACCACACCCATCGCTCCGAGCTGGGAGTGATGTTGGGGCCGAACCTATATCGCTCCCCGCAAGGGAGGACGCTGGATGCCACATATGCCAGAGAAGAACCCAGAAACATGGCTCATCGTCATGGCCTGGCTTAGCCAGCATGCCCCGATGTTCTATGCCGCGGCGCTGTCGTGCTGGATTGCCTTCCTCCGCGTCATCTACGGCGGCGGGGGGCGACGTCAGGCCCTGCTGGAATCCTGCCTGTGTGGTGCGATCACAGCGGGAGCATTCCCGCTGCTTGAATACTTCAACCTCCCATCGAGCCTTGCAGCTGCCGTTGGCGCCTGCATCGGCACGCTCGGCGTGAAGAAGGTTGCAGCCTTGGCTGACCGATTCACCGACTTCAAATTGCCCAAACGGCAGGAGTGATCCATGCAACTGATCGACA
The DNA here is from genome assembly GCF_028823535.1 of Pseudomonas serbica. Taxonomy (GTDB): domain Bacteria; phylum Pseudomonadota; class Gammaproteobacteria; order Pseudomonadales; family Pseudomonadaceae; genus Aquipseudomonas; species Aquipseudomonas serbica. The sequence goes on from NZ_JAQIYM010000015.1 coordinate 81,092, forward strand.
ACTGGAAACAAGCGCTGAGCATGACCAGTGTTCAGGCGGGCGGCGCTATCGCAGTGCTGGGGGTGGCTGAGCAGCTGATGCCGCAACTTCAGGCTGTGCTGCCACCGGTGGCCTACGGCGTACTGGGTCTGCTGGTGATGATCGCCCGCGTGGTCCTACAGCCGAAGCTGGTGAAGTGACAGTTGAAACCAATTACCAATCAGGCCTTAGGAAGACCGCAGGAGAGTCGGCTGTGATGGGGTGAGAAAGCAATCCATTCAGTTGACGGCAATGGTTGTCTGCCTGTTCAGCCTGTAAGAAATTTCGATTCACTGCCTCCCCTGTACGAATGTCGACGATTCGGTAGTAGAAACCGTTCGAAACTCCGTGGGCGGGTCGTTTTTGCACGATAAATACTTCCCCCATCATCTGGCCCCCTGTTGGTCATCCATACACCTTAATCCCTGATGCGCATTTATCAAGGAAGGTGGATGAATGGGAATTTCGTAAAGCTGGAAGATCGATCAAAGCATTCGTCGCGGCACGTTGCGCGAATCAGAAAATTGTCGCCAAAGGTCAGTCATGCATGCCTCGACTCAAAACACTCCCGCCTCGCATGAAACAACTCGAAGGCAGGTCCTTCGCCCTGCCAGTTGGACCGGAGGGTGAAGCAGGCTGGGGGGCAGGGCGAGGAGGGCGTCCTTGGCGCCGTAAGCGCGCCGCAGTTCTTTTGCGTGATGAGTACACATGTCGGGCTTGTGGCTTGGTAACGCTACAGCTGGAGGTGGATCACATCGTGAACCGCGCTCGCGGTGGGTCGGACGATGAAGAGAACCTCCAGGCGCTCTGCATCCCGTGCCACAAGCTGAAGACTGCCGCCGAGGCTGCCGCTGGAGCAGGGCGAGCGTGAAGTTGCGCCGCCTTTCCTGCAATTGAGAATCGTTGTCGATTTCGCTTGCGGCACGCCAGTGCCCCATCCCCGAGGGAGGGGGCGGGTCAAAACCGTGGGAGGTTTAGCCTCGGCCACCACTCGCCCCCGCACGGACAGATTTTTTCCCCCACACAGGTTTTTTGTTAATGGCGTTAACAACCAAGCAGCGTGCTTTTGTCGACGCTGTGAGGAGAGGTGCGTCCAACAAAGACGCAGCGATAGCCGCAGGATATGCGGCCTCCAGCGCTTCGGTGGCCGGTTCACGATTGGCCAAACACCCGAACGTTCTCGCCGCATTGGCCTCTTCACCCATTAACAAAAATGTTAAAGCCGGCCCCAAGCCGGTCAATGAAAAACCGCCGGCCGAGGACCTAGCCCGGGGTGATGCCGAATCCTCCTTCGACTTTTCCAAGGCGATGACATTCACCGATCCAAAAGCATTCTTGATCGCGACCATGAACGACTACGACGCGGACGCGAAGCTTCGGGTCGACGCAGCGAAAGCGCTCATGCCGTTCATTCATCCGCGTAAAGGTGAAGGCGGCAAAAAAGAAGAAAAGGAAGATGCCGCGAAGAAGGCTGCCAAAGGCAAGTTCGGCGCTGCACCTCCACCCCCAACTCATTTGCGATCGGTGAAATAAGTGAACGAACCCACCTGGGACACAGCGTGCCCAGACTGGGAATCGCGAATCATCCATCGACAATCGCTGGTTCCGTTTCCGCCTCTGTTTCCAGATGAGGCGGCTGCGTGCATGCAGGTCCTGAATGACCTGCGGATTGTCGACGCACCGGGTAGCCCGCTGATTGGCGAATCCTGTGCGCCGTGGATCAGTGACCTGGCCGGCGCTATTTTCGGTGCCTACAACTCCAATACCGGCGAGCGGCTGATTCAGGAGTTCTTTCTCCTTATCAGCAAGAAGAACGCAAAGAGCACCATCGCTGCTGCGATCATGCTCACGGTGCTGATCCGGAACTGGCGCCAGTCAGCCGAGTTCATCATCTTGGCGCCGACGATCGAGGTGGCGAACAACGCCTACGCGCCGGCCCGCGACATGGTCAAACATGACGAAGAGCTGTCGGCACTGCTGCATGTGCAGGATCACGTTCGGACGATCACGCACCGCGAGTCCGGTGCCACGCTGAAGGTAGTAGCCGCTGATCAAAACACTGTCGGTGGGAAGAAGGCCGCTGTCGTCCTGGTCGACGAGCTTCACTTGTTCGGCAAGAACCCGCACGCGGCCAACATGCTGCGTGAAGCCACCGGTGGGCTCGCGTCAAGGCCCGAAGGGTTCGTGATCTATCTCACGACACAGTCTGACCAGCCCCCGGCGGGCGTGTTTCGCGAAAAGCTCCAGTACGCCCGGGGCGTGCGTGACGGGACGATTGTCGATCCGAACTTCCTGCCGGTGATCTACGAGTTTCCGAAAAAGATCCTTGAGGCTGATGATCACCGCAAGTCCGAGAATTTCTACATCACCAACCCGAACATGGGGTACTCGGTTAGCGAGAAATTCCTGATCCGTGAAATGAAAAAGGCGGAGGAGGCCGGTGAGGCTGAAATACTGGGCTTTATGTCCAAGCATCTCAACGTCGAGATCGGACTCGCGTTGCGCTCCGATCGGTGGGCAGGCGCTGATTACTGGGTCGGCGCAGCTGAAAAGAAGCTCACCCTCGATGATGTAATTGCCCGATGCGACGTCATCGACATCGGGATCGATGGTGGTGGCCTGGACGACTTGCTGGGCTTTGCCGCGGTGGGCCGGGACAAACGAACCCGTGACTGGTTGGTTTGGACTCACGCCTGGGCGCATCCCTCGGTGCTCGAGCGAAGAAAGGCAGAAGCCCCTCGTTTTCACGATTTTGAGAAAGACGGCGACCTGACCCTGTCAAAGCGAATCGGCGATGACGTGCTTGAGGTGGCTGACCTGGTTGAACAGGTGGAAGAGTCGGGCTTGCTGGACAAGGTCGGGGTCGACCCTGTGGGTATTGGTGCGATCTATGACGCGATGATTGAGCGCGAAATTCCCCCGGAAAAAATTGTTGCCATCAGCCAGGGCTGGAAGCTCGGCGGGGCGATCAAGACGGCGGAACGCAAGCTCGCCGAAGGCGGGATGAAGCACGGTGGCCAACCCATGATGGCCTGGTGTGTCAGCAATGCGAAAGTCGAGCCGCGCGCGAACTCAATCCTGATCACCAAGCAAGCCAGTGGCTCGGCCAAGATCGATCCCTTGATGGCTCTATTCAACGCGGTGACCTTGATTTCTTTAAACCCCGAAGGCCGGGGTAACGATGACTTCATGGCCGCCATTAGGAACCCGATCATCGTATGAACCCATTGCACGTATTCATTCTGCTCGCGCTGTGCGGGTTCGGTTCGGCCGTTGCAGGCGTTTACGTTCTGCAAGGCTTGGGCTGGGCGCTAATCGCCGGAGGCGTTGCGTTACTTCTGATCGCTGGATTTGTGCGCAAGGGGCTGATCAGTGACTAAATCATTATCGGCCGTGCTGGGCCGCGCGGCCCGCAAGCCGAGCGCGTCGCTGGGGCACACCCTGAACGAATGGATCGGTCGGCAGATCGGCTTGGGCGACGGCGGCTTTTGGGGGCAGTTCCTCGGTGGCGAATCCAGCTCGGGCAAGAACGTTACGGTCGACAACGCTATGCAGCTCTCGGCGGTTTGGTCCTGCGTCAGGATCATCTCGACGTCGGTGGCCGGCCTACCGATGGGTGTGTATCGACGCGAAGCTGACGGTGGACGCAAGGATGCCCGGGACTTTGGCCTCTACGACATCGTACATACAAGCCCCAACGAGGACATGACGGCGTTTCAATTCTGGCAGGCGATGGTTGCCGCCATGCTTCTGCGCGGAAATGCATTTGCGGAAATCTTGCGTATTGGTAACCGAGTTGTCGCCTTAGATTTCCTGCTACCGAGCCGTGTCGATTTGGAATCGGATGCGGATGGCAGGATCACCTACTGGTACCGCCCGAAAAAAGGTGCCAGGCGCCAGATCCAGCGTTCAGACATGTTGCATATCCCGGCGTTTAGCCTGGACGGGCGTGTTGGTCTTTCAGCCATCCGCTATGGCGCTGATGTTTTCGGCGCTGCAATGTCCGCGGATGATGCCGCGAATGGAACGTTCAAGAACGGGTTGCTTCCCGCGGTGGCATTTAAGGTTGATCGCGTGCTCAAGCCAGAGCAGCGAGAAGAGTTTCGCGACTATGTAAAGCAGGTGTCGGGGGCTTTGAATGCTGGGCGATCGCCAGTGCTTGAGCAGGGAATTACGCCAGAATCCATTGGGATTAACCCCGTGGATGCTCAGCTGCTCGAGTCCAGGGGGTACAGCGTTGAAGAGGTGTGCCGCTGGTTCGGCGTTCCGCCATGGATGGTTGGAAAAACGGATGCGGGCAGTAACTGGGGTACCGGGCTCGAGCAGCAGATGATTGCCTTCCTGACCTTTAGCATCAGTTCAATTACCAATCAGATTCAGCAGTGCGTTAACAAGCGATTGTTGACTCCGGCAGATCGCGTTTCGTACTACGCCGAATTTTCGCTTGAGGCATTCCTGAAAGCCGACACTGCCGGGCGCTCAGCCTGGTATAGCCAGATGACCCAGAACGGCATCATGACTCGTGACGAGTGCAGGGTAAAAGAGAACCTCCCCCGGCACGGCGGCAATGCAGGCGTGCTAACGGTTCAAACAAACTTGACCCCCATCGACAAGCTGGGCGAATCCACCGATGGCCAGGCCGCGCAGACAGCCTTGAAAAGCTGGCTCGGCCATAAGGAGTAACCATGGCACTGAATATCAATGCTCGCAGTTTCAACTGTGAGCTGAGCCCGCGCGCGCTCGATCTATGGAACCCGGATCTGCGCGCGGCCCTGGAGGCCGGTACAGACACCATTACCATGTACGGCATTATTGGTGAGGACTGGTACGGCGAGGGCGTCACTCTCAAACGCGTCGACGCAGCGCTGCGGGCCATTGGTGATAAGCCGGTCACCGTTTACATCAACTCGCCAGGTGGCGACATGTTCGAAGGCATCGCGATTTACAACCGCCTGATCGAGCATTCGCAAGAGGTCACCATCAAGGTGCTTGGCCTGGCCGCTTCGGCGGCATCCGTTATCGCCATGGCAGGCGCCAAACGTGAAGTTGCCAAGACCGCGTTCCTGATGATCCACAACTGCTGGACGTACTTCGCTGGCAACCGGCACGCCATCCGAGAGCTGGCCGATACCATGGAGGAGTTCGATCGCGCCATGATCAGCTTGTACGCAGACACCAGCGGGCAAAAGGAAGCTGCGGTAGAGAAAATGCTCGACGCCGAGACCTACATGAACGGATCTAATGCCGTCGAGAAGGGGTTCGCTACGGGTCTTATTTCCGCAACCGAGGTTGAGCAAGCGCCAAGCGAAACGGGGGCGCAGGCCCACTCAGCGCGTAAGCTCGACGCCGCACTGGCGAAGTCCGGCATGCCTCGCAGCGAACGGCGAAAACTCATTTCCGAAATCAAGACCAGCACGTCTAGCGCTGCTGGCGGCGACACGCTTCGCGCTGTCGTGCCGGGCATGCCCAGCGCTGCCCTTGATGTATCCGCGTTTGAAGAAACCGCAAACCAGGCGTCAGCGCTTCGAAGTTTGTTCCCGAGCCGCTGAGCGGCTGTAACCGCACTCGATTACCTACCGCCCCTGTGGCGGTTTTTTCATTTCTGAAAGGACCAAAAAATGCCTGCTCCGGATTACGCTCAAATCGAAGCCTCCCAGAAGCAAACCCAGGCCGACCTAAAAGCGGTTGGCGATCAAATCAAAACCTATGCCGAGCGCACCGAGAAGGAAATCAAAGCTTCCGGTGAGATGCAGGCGGAAACCCGTGGCAAGGTTGATGAGCTGCTGCTCAAGCAAGGCGAGCTGCAAGCCCGTGTGCAGGAGGCGGAGCAGAAGCTGGTCAATGCTGGCAAGCTGCATGAGCCAGAAGTGCAGCAGTCTGCTGGTCACCTGGTGGCCGCCAAGATGACCGAAGAGGGCGTGACCAGTTCGTTTCGCGGCTCGCGTCGAGTCGAGGTTCCGCGCGCCGCCATCACCACCGCCACCGGCGGCGCCCTGGTCGCCCCTGACCGCGTCGGCGTGATTATTGCCCCTCAGCGCCGCCTGACTATTCGCGACTTGGTCGCGCCGGGTACCACTGGCAGCAACGCTGTTGAATACGTCCGAGAGACCGGCTTTACCAACAACGCCGCGATCGTCGGCGAAGGCTTGGCCAAGCCATACAGCAATCTGACTTTCGCGTTGGATAACGCCAACGTTCGCACCATTGCTCACCTGTTCAAAGGTAGCCGCCAGATTCTGGATGATGCCGCCGCACTTCAAAGCTACATTGACGCACGTGCGCGTTACGGGCTGCTGCTGGCCGAAGAAGCCCAGCTGCTGTATGGCAACGGTACTGGCAACAACCTCAAAGGCATCATTCCTCAAGCTCAAACGTACGCTGCACCGGCCGGAATCACCGTGGCCGCCGAGCAGCGCATCGACCGCATTCGCCTGGCACTACTGCAGGCGACCTTGGCTGAGTTCCCATCGACCGGCGTGGTCCTTAACCCTATCGATTGGGCAGCGATCGAGCTCCTGAAGGACGGCGAAGGTCGTTACATCATCGGCAAGCCTCAGGACGGTACCGCGCCTCGCCTATGGAACCTGCCGGTGGTTGAAACCCAGGCCATTGTCCAAGACCAGTTCCTGGTCGGTGCCTTCAGCCTTGCCGCGCAGATCTTCGACCGTATGGGCATCGAGGTGCTCATCTCGACCGAGAACGACAAGGACTTCGAAAACAACATGGTCACCATCCGTGCAGAAGAACGCTTGGCGTTCACCGTGTACCGACCTGAAGCGTTCGTTACCGGCGACCTGACTGCCGCTTAATCCCCGATAAAAAGGCCACCGCTTGGTGGCCTTGCTCGTTTAGGAGATATCGATATGGCGCGTAATACTCCAAGCTCGCCTGTGGAAAATGACAATGCCACTGATACGTCTGTGGACACGTCTCCCGCGGGCGGAGCGGTTACTGACAACTCGATCATGATTTACCCGCTGCGAAGCTACCTGGACGGCAAAGAAATCCGCCGCCGGGGTGGTGCCGGTTATCTTTCGCCGAAGCATGACGCGACCTCGCTGATCGCTGCTGGCCTCGCGACTGATACAGATTCAAAGGCCTGATATGAACGCCATATCGACCGACGAAGCAATTCAGCATTTGCGGGCGGAGGAAGATGATCGAGCGCATGTGGAGTTGCTTTTGGCGGCGGCCGAAGACAGCGCGGCGCAGTTTCTCAATCGCCGGTTCTATGCAAATGCGGCTGCATTGGACGCCGCTGTCCTCAACGGATCTGCCGGTTTGAAACCGATCTTGATCAATCCTTCCATTCGCGCAGCGTGCTTGCTGATTTTGGGAGACCTTTACAGTAATCGCGAAGACGAGTTGGTGGGGGGCGAGTTCAGCAGCATGCCTGCCGGTTCGCGGTCACTGCTGACGCCGTATCGGATAGGGTGGGGGATCTAATGGCTCGTGGCGCAAACCAGCTTCGTGAACCGCATACCGGCGAGCTCAACAGGCGTATCACCCTTCGACTCAGATCCGATGTCCCAGCTTCGGATATGGGCCTGGAACCGGTGTTTTCTGAGCCTAGAAAACGCTGGGCGAAGATAGAGCCTGTCGGGACCGCGATATACGCCCATGGAGTTCAGACAGACAACAAGCTCACTCATCGCATCACGCTGCGCTACCACTCTGGTATCACCGATGCTCATGAAATCGTTCACGGTGAGACATTGTACCGAGTGAAACGCATCGCCGACTTGAATGGGGCGCACAGATTTACAGTCCTTGAAGTTGAGGAGTTAGGCCAACTCAAGAGCGGAGGCGACATCTATGTCTAACTCCGCTTCGATTGACGGTTATCTACACGTTGAGGGTTTCGACAGCTTTGAACGAGACGCCTTCGACAAGCGAATGATTCGCGCCGGGATGCGCAAAGTTGGTCTGCTGATCACCCAGCGAGCACAGATGAATCTTGCGCTGGGCAAAGGCCAGGACGGCTATCCGGTAAATCGAACGGGCGCCACGGTTGAATCGGTAAGTTTTAAGGTTTCCCGCTCGGGTTTCCTTGTCCGTATCTCCCCGACCAAGACCTCGGCGATGGAAGAGTTTTACCCGGCTTACCTTCACTATGGGGTGAAGAAGGGTCGAAAACTCGGAAAGCTCGCACCTGGTAAGGGCAAGGGCAAATCGAACCGCCGCGCCATTGGCGCAAGGGCTGCCGCGCTTGCTGAGCGTGCCGCCGGCGCATGGCGCATCAAGCCTCGCGACAACTACATGGCCGATGCTTTGCAGGATTCATCATCGCAAGTTCAATCGATACTTTCTGCTGCGTTTGCCGCTGCCCTGCGTTGATCGCTGCCCCCTCCGGACACTTCTATGAAACTGAACCCGATCGTTGCTCACTTGCGAGTGACGTGCCCGTCTTTTGCCGGCCGAGTTTCCGGCGGCATCGACTGGGATGCAGTCGTTGAAAGTGCCCACCTGGCTCTCCCTGCTGCTTACGTCATTGCCACTGCTGACGCTGCGAGCTCGAGCAAAGCGCAGAACATGGTGATCCAGGACATCACTGATCAATTCAATGTGGTGATTGTTCTGGAAGCCTCTGACGAGCGGGGGCAGGCGGACAACGACATTTTGCACGATCTCCGCGCCGAGCTCTGGCGGGCCTTGGTTGGCTGGATACCTTCCGCTGAGTACGACCCCATTGAATATGGCAAAGGCGCGCTTCTACATATCAGTCGTGCCCGAGTGGTTTACCAGTTCACGTTCTTTTCCGAGTTCCAACTTGGTCGCAATCGTGACGATGAGCCTGCCGAAACCTGGCAAGAGTTCGAACTCGATGGTCTGCCCGGGTTCACAGGTGTCGATTTCAACGTGGACTTTATCGACCCGGCTGACCCCAACCTGCAGCGTCCTGGCCCCGATGGTCGAGTCGAGGCGACTTTCTCCGTTGAACTACCGCAACCCACTGAGGACTCTCCATGAGCCGCATGACTGTGTACCCGGCCGCGGGCCGAGTGGTGCCCGACCCTGAAGCCGGCGGCAACTTGCCCGCGGACGGACGTGATGTCCCGCGTGATGCGTATTGGCTGCGCCGCCTGCAGGACCAGGACGTCACCCGCGACGCGCCGAAAAAGGCCAAGGCCACCCCAAACCCTCCGGCTCCGGCCACCACTGGGAGCGCTGAAGAATGACCATCAGCTTTAACACCATCCCCAGCGATCTACGCGTGCCGCTGTTCTACGCTGAGGTCGACAATTCGCAGGCCAACAGCGGCGGTTCGAGCATGCCGCGGCTCATCGTGGCGCAGGTCAATGACGACGCCACCGCCACGGAAATTGGCCAACTGACCCTGGTGTCGAGCCTGGGCCTGGCCAGGAGCATCGGCGGTAATGGCTCGATGCTCGCGCAGATGTATGACACCTGGCGCCGCAACGATCCAGCGGGCGAGGTCTGGTGCCTGCCGATCAAGGCCACCGGCACCAAGGCATCTGGCACAGTGACCATCACTGGCACGGCCACCGCCGGTGGCGAACTGAACCTGTATGTCGGTGGCAGTCGTGTGCGCGCGACCGTGGCCAAGGGCGCCACCCCGACCGCGGCGGCCGCGGCGTTGGCGGCGGCGGTGAATGCCGCCGGACTGGCGGTGACCGCAGTGGCGGCCGTCGGCGTGGTGACGCTGACCTGCAAATGGTCGGGTCTGAGCGGTAATGACCTGGCGCTGCAGCTCAATCGCCTGGGCCGTAACAACGGCGAAGCCACGCCAGCCGGCCTGACCGCCGTGGTGGCGCCGATGACCGGGGGTGTGGGCACGCCCGACGTCGCGGCGGCCTTGGCCAGCCTCGGCGACGAGCCGTTCGAGTTCATCTGTGCGCCGTGGGCCGATGCCACTTCGTTGGATGCCTGGAAAGCCTTCATGGACGATTCCAGCGGTCGCTGGAGCTGGGCCAAGCAGCTTTATGGGCATGTCTACACCGCCCAGCGCGGCACCCTCGGCGAATTGGTTGCCTTGAGTGCATCGCGCAACGATCAGCACGCGACGATTCACGGCTTTGAGGCGGCCTGCCCCGATCCGGTATGGAATGTGGCGGCGGCCTACGCGGCGCGCACCGCGGTGTTCATCTCGGCCGACCCGGCACGGCCGACGCAAACCGGCGAATTGGCCGGCATCACCCCGGCCCCGGCCGGTGCGCGCTTCACCTTGACCGAACGGCAGTCGCTGTTGAACCGCGGCATTGCCACGGCCTACTTCGGCGGTGGTGCGCAGCGCATCGAGCGGGCGATTACCAGCTACCAGTTCAACGCCTTCGGCCAGGCCGACGATTCCTGCCTGGACAGCGAGACACTGCACCAGTCGGCGTTTGTCATCGGCTACCTGAAGTCGCGGGTCACCAGCAAATATGGCCGGCACAAGTTGGCCAATGACGGCACGCGCTTCGGTGCTGGCCAGGCCATCGTCACGCCGAACGTGATTCGCGCGGAAATGATCGCCGGCTACTACGCGCTGGAGCAGCTGGGCATTGTTGAGAACGCCGAGGCTTTCGCGGCCAATCTGATCGTGGAGCGCTCGGCCACCAACCCGAACCGGCTCAACGTGTTATATCCGCCGGACCTGGTCAATCAGCTGCGGATCTTCGCGCTGCAGTATCAATTCCGCCTGCAGTACGCGGTCTGATCCAACCAAGGTTTATAGCTCGCCGCGTGCGGGCTTTTTTGTAGGAGAGAGGCCATGGGCCAGAAAGTTGCGGGCACCGTTTACATCAAGGCAAACGGGGTTCAGTTCACCGTCACCGGTGGCGTGGAAGTGCTGCTGGGTGACAAAAAACGCGAGTCGGTGGCGCCGGGCTTTTTCAAGGAAGAAGACCTGGTGCCGTTTGTGAAGGCCACCATTGTCGATGCGCCGGACCTACCGATCAAAGAAATCATGGCCGACACCGATGCGACGATCACCGTCGAGTTCAAAAACGGCCGCGTCTACGTGTTGTCGGGCGCCTACGTGGTGGACGAGCCGACTGCGAAGGGCGATGACGGCACCATTGACATTCAATGGGACGGCAACAAAGGAGGTTTCCAATGAGCGAAGTGGAAGAAGGCCAAGTAAAGGAAGCGAAGCCCTACCAATTGGCCGCGCCGATTCAGGCGCATGACCAGGAAGTGCTGGAAGTCACCCTGCGCCGGCCGACGGTGGCCGAGGTGCGCGCGATCAAGGCGCTGCCTTACAAGATCGACAAAAACGAAGAGGTCACCCTCGACATGGAGGTGGCGGCCAAATACATCGCGGTCTGTGCCGGGATTCCATCACCGTCGGTGAACCAGCTGGACCTCTACGACTTGAACAACCTGGGCTGGGCTGTGACGGGTTTTTTCATGACTGCGGCATCGAAGACGTCGAAGGCCTGATCGCCGTGGTGTATGACCTGGCTTTCTTCTGGAAGGTCGGGCCCGAGCAGATGATGGCGCTGCCGCTGGATACGTTTGCCGAGTCGTTGGCGAACGCCCAGCGCATTAATCAAATTCCGCAGGGGTAGGGTATGGCCGACAAGTTTCAACTCAAGGCGCTGATCACCGGTGTCGACAAGCTGTCGCCGACCCTGGCCGGTATCCGCAAAAACGTCGCCGGTTTTCGCAAGGGGCTGGAGCGTACGGGGCTGGGCAAGATTGGCTTTAGCGACATCGTGACCGGGGGGGCTTTGGCCGCCCCGTTCATTGCCGGCGCGGCGGCCGCGATTCAGTTCGAGACGGCCATGGCTGACGTGAAGAAGGTGGTCAACTTCGACACCCCGGTGCAGTTCAAGCAGATGGGCGACGACATTGGCAAGCTGTCCGAGCGCCTGCCCATGGCCGCCAATGACATCGCCAAGATTGTGGCGGCCGGTGGGCAGTCGGGCATTGCCCGTGAGGAACTGTTGGGCTTTGCCGAGGCGGCGGTGAAGATGGGCATTGCCTTCGACCAGACCGCCGACGAGTCGGGCGACATGATGGCGAAGTGGCGCACCTCGTTCAAACTGACCCAGGGCGATGTGGAAACGCTCGCGGACAAGATCAACTACCTGGGCAACACCGGCCCGGCCAACACCAAGCAGATTTCCGACATCGTCACCCGCATCGGCCCGTTGGGCGAGATTGCCGGTCTGGCCTCCGGGCAGATCGCGGCGCTCGGCGCGACCATGGCGGGCGTCGGCGTGGAGCAGGATGTAGCGGCCACCGGCATCAAGAACTTCATGCTGGCCATGACCAAAGGCTCGGCGGCAACAAAGGATCAGGCGCTGGCCTTCAAAGCCTTGCGCCTGGATTCCAAGGTGGTGGCCAAGGCCATGCAGACCGATGCGCAGGGGGCGGTGCTGGGCATCCTCGACCGCATCAAGCGCGTCGACAAGGACAAGCAGGCGGGGTTGCTCTCGGAACTGTTTGGCACCGAGTCGATCACCGCGATCGCGCCGCTGTTGACCAATCTGGATCTGCTCAAAGGCAACCTGCAAAAGGTCGCGGATGCGCAGAAATACAGCGGCTCGATGGAAAACGAGTACGCCTCGCGCGCGGCGACCACAGCCAACAACCTGCAGCTGTTGCGCAATGCCGTGGCCAGTGTGGCGCGGGCCGTCGGCAGTGCCTTGCTGCCGGGAATCAATGCGGTGGTCGAAGGCCTGCGGCCGATGATGTCCGGGATCGCGGACTTGATTCAGCACAACCCGCAGTTGGTCAAAGGCATCGCCATGGCGGCCGGTGCCTTCACTGCGCTGCGCATTGCCGTGTTCGCGGCCACTGTGGCCACCCGGGTTCTGGGTGTCGCGTTTGCCGCCACTCCGGTGGGCATCATCGCCGTGGGCATCGCCGCTGCGGCGGGGCTGATCGTGGCCAATTGGGAAACTGTTGGGCCGTTTTTCACCGCGTTGTGGGAGCTGATCAAGGCGCTGGCCACTCCCTTTATGGAGTTCATGAAGGGCGTGTTTGATTGGTCGCCGCTGGGCCTGATCGTCAAACATTGGTCACCGATTACCGCCTTTTTCAAAGGCTTGTGGGAGGGCGTCAAACCTTACCTGCAACCGATCCTGAGCATGTTTGGGATGGAGGACGGTGGGGTCGGCCTCACCGCCAAAGTTGCCGGTTATGCCGACGAGCAACGCCAGCGCAATGCCGGTGCCGGGGGCGGGTCTGGGGCGTTCCTGCATGCCAATGCGGTGAGCTTGGCGAACATCCAGCAGAACGAACGCAATCTGACCCAGGCCGGATTCGTGCCGGGGCAACTGTTACGCCCGCCGGGACTGTCGGCGCCGGGTGCGTTCGTGCAAGCCAAGGCGGCGAGTTTTGCGAGCAATCCGCCAAACGAACGCAATCTGACCCAGCCGGGCCTCGCGCCGGGGCAGCTATTGCGTCCGCCGGGGCTGCCGGCGCCGGGTGCTTTGCTGCAGCCGCGACTGCCGGAGCCGGGTGCCTTGCTCCAGCCCACCCTGGCGAATAACCGCACTCAGCTTGACGGTGCGTTGGTGGTGCGTTTTGAAGGCGCACCGCCCGGTGTCCGGGTCGATCCGGGCACGAGCAATCAACCGGGGCTGTCGATCACGCCGCAAGTGGGCTACCGCTCGCTCTCAGGGAGTAAGCCGCAATGACTGAATGGCGCGACCGTAAACAAGGCGCCTCCTTTCGGGGGGTGCCGTTCCTAGTGGATACCGACAGCGTGCCTGTCGGTCGGCGGACTCAGTTGCATGAGTTCCCGCAGCGCGATCAACCCTTTGTCGAAGACCTGGGGCGGCGCACTCGGCACTACAAGTTCACCGGGTTTGTCGCCGGGGATGATTGCCTGGCGCAACGCGATCGTCTGCTGACCGCGCTGGACAAGCCCGGTTCGGGCGAGCTGGTGCATCCCTGGTTCGGCCGCATGACCGTTACAGCCGGTGAGTGTGAGGTGTCGCATGCGCGCAATGAGCTGGGCATGGTGCGCTTCAACCTGGAGTTTATCGACGGCATGCTGGCCTTCCCGGTGCAATCGCCGAACACTCGCCGGCAACTGGCGGCCCAGGCGCCGAGCCTGCTGACCTCGATCAAGGGCCGCTTCAACGCGGCGATGGCGCCGGTTGATCTGGCGCGGCAGCGTGCCAGCGCGGTGCGCTCGGCGCTGTCGGGCGCCTTGGGCTTTGCCTTGAGGTTCCTGCAGCCGGCTTCGTCCTTGGGCACCGACCTCAACGGCCTGGTGTCCTCGCTGCTGAATGGGCCGGGGGCGTTTGCCGATAGTCTGCTGGCGGGGATTACCGGCCTGGCGCGCTCGTTCGGCGGTTATGGCGCCGGTGGTTCCAGCGGGTCTTCCAGTGACACCGGCGCGAGCAGCTCCAGCGGCGCGGTCGTCGGTACCGGCGCGAGCAGTTCGTTCCCGGCCAGCAGTGCCAAGGCGGCGGCGGTGGCGGCGTTATCGGCCGAGGCACCGGCCACCGATGACGCGGAGGTGGCGGTGATCCAAGCCGCGGTGATTGCCCTGGTGCAGGACGCGGCACTGCTGGATGTGCTGCTGGACATGGCCGAGGTGCCGGTGGCGATCCTGCCGGGCGTCAGCGCACCGGCGGCCCTGGACGTGCAACTGGCGGAACAAGGCGCGACGGTGGCCGCTGGTGCCGCGGTCGAGACGGCGGTGCCGGTCGCCGAGGACGTGCTGGCCGTGCGTGACACGATCAGCGAGGCGATGTGGTCGGTGGCGGGCGAAAGTCAGCCGGATCACTTCGGCGCGCTCAGCGAGGCCCGCCAGGCCTTGGACCGGCACTTAACGGAGGTGGCGCGCAGCGGCGTGGGCCTGCGCACCTATGCCCCGGCCGAAACCATGTCAGCCCTGGTGCTGGCCCATGCGCTGTATGGCGATGCCTTGCGCGGCGGGGAAATTGTCGCGCGTAACCGGGTGCAGCATCCGGGCTTTGTCCCGGCCACTGAACTGCAAGTAGCGAAGGCCTGACCATGGATCAGCTGAATAACGTCACCCTGAGCGTGGGCGGGCACGACTACGGCGGCTGGAAAGCCGTCAGCATCGGTGCCGGCCTGGAACGTCAGGCGCGCGACTTCACCCTGGGCATCACCTGGCGCTGGCCGGGCGGCGGTGAGGTGCCGGTGCGGATTCGCCAGGGCGAGGCGGTAGAGGTGCGCATTGGCCAGGAGCTGCTGTTGACCGGTTATGTGTTCAGCACGCCGATTCGCTACGACAGTGAGTCGGTCACCCTGAGCATCAGCGGGCGTTCGCGCACCGCGGATCTGGTGGATTGCGCCGCGGTCAATCAGCCGGGGCAGTGGCGCGGACAAAACGTGCAACAGATCATCACCGCGCTGGCCGGCGAATACGGGATCGCGGTGGTCAATGAGGCGGCGCTGACCCTGGGCGTGGAAGACCACACCATCGAGCCGGGCGAGACGGCGTTTGAAAGCATCGACCGGCTGTTGACTCTGTCGCGGCTGTTCAGCACCGACGATGGCCAGGGCCGCCTGGTGATTGCCAAACCGGGCAGCGCCGGGCGTGCGGTCGATACCCTGGAGCTGGGCAAGAACCTGCTGTCGGGTGACACCAATCTGGACTTTTCCGGGGTGTTTTCCGAGTACATCAGCAAGGGCCAGCGCAGCGGCTCTGACGTCATTTATGGCGCGCAGGCCAACGAGGTCGAGGCGCGGATCTCCGACGCGCGGATCGAGCGCCGGCGGGTCAAGGTCATTCAGCAATCCGGGCAACTGACCGCCAAGCTGGCCCGTGAGCGGGTCGAGTGGGAACGGGCCAGCGCGGTCGGCAAGGCCTTGGCGGTCAACTATGTGGTCCAGGGCTGGCGGCAAAGCAACGGCGCGCTGTGGCGGCACAACATGCTGGTGCGCGTAGTCGATCCGTTGATCGGGCTGGACCGCGACATGCTGATCAGTGAAATCAGCTACGAGCTGAGCGAGCAGGGCACCACGGCCAAGATCAGCGTGGCCCCGCCCGAGGCCTTTCTGCCGGAGCCGAACGACGCCTACGAGAAACGCAAGGCGAAGAAGGGCAAGAAGACCGACAACTTTGAATACCTCATTCCAGCGGACTACAAACCATGAGAAACGGCATAGCGAACATGCTGGCGCGCGGGGCGGTGGCCTTGGGCAACTCGGCCAGCAAACTGCAAAGCCTGCAGCTGCGGCTGTTGGCCGGCGAGGTCAAAGACAACATGGAGCACCTGGAGCCTTATGGCTTCACCGCCTGCCCCAAAGAGGGGGCCGAGGCGCTGGCGGCCTTCATCGGTGGCGACCGTAGCCACGGCGTGGTGATCGTGGTGGCGGACCGGCGCTTTCGCCTGCAGGGGCTGAAGCCGGGCGAGGTGTCCCTGTACACCGACGAAGGCGATTTCATTCATTTCAAGCGTGACCGTGTGATCGAGGTGGAGACCATGACACTCAAGGTCAAGGCGCACACGGCAGTGGAATTCGATACGCCGCTGATCAAAACGACGGGCCGCATCGAGTCGCAGGGCGATCAGGTCGCCGCCGGCGTCAGCCAGATCGAGCACTCACACGGCGGTGTGCAACGGGGCACCGATCAAAGCGGGCCGCCGCTGGGGGGTGGCGCATGAGTCGTGAGGATCTGTTGCGCCGCGCCGTGACCATCAGCCTGTTCACCTGGCGCCGTGCCGGCCCGGATGACGCGGTCGACGACAGCGACCGCAAGGGGTGGTGGGGCGACTGCCTGCCCTCGGTGGTCGGCGACCAGATCGGCTCGCGCCTGTGGTTGTTGGCGCGCCGCACGCTGGTCGCGCAGACGCTGCAGGATGCCCAGGCTTACGCCGAAGAGGCGCTGGCCTGGCTGCTTGATGACGGCATTGTCACGGCCGTGGGCGTTACGCCCGAACGCCGCGGCACCGACCGGATGAACTTGCGGGTGACGCTGACCGAACAGAGCGGCGACACCCTGGAGCTGGACTTTGAGAACACCTGGGGGCTGATCAATGCCGTATGACATTCCAACGCTGCCGGCGCTGACCCAGCGCACCGAGGCCGATTTCGAACGCAATGCCCCGGATGCCCTGCGCCGCGCCGATGCCAAGGTGGCGGCCCGTGCGCTGAGCGGTACCGCCTTCGAGCTATACGGCTATCAAGGCTACATTGCGCGCCAGTCCAACCCGGCGACCTGTGATGAGGAGATGCTGTTGCGCTGGGCAGATTGGCGCCTGGAGGACGGGCGCACCCCGGCCGTGGCGGCCAGGGGCTTGGCCACGGTGACCGGCTCCAGCGGCGCCCTGGTCGACGCCGACCAGCTCTATCAATTGCCGGACGGCCGGCGCTACCGGGTCACCGCCGCGGTCACCCTGATGGACGGGGTGGCCAGCCTGGCACTGGAGGCCGAGGACGTCGGCGCCCTGGGCAATGTCGCCGCCGGTACCTTGACCGGGGTGACGCCGGTGCTGGGGGTCAACTCCAGTGCGGTGATCGGCGCCGATGGCCTGGTCGGCGGCGCCGAACTAGAAAGCGTGGAAGCCTTGCGCGTGCGGGTGCAAGCCGCGTTCAAAAACCCCAGCAAGGTCGGCAACGGCGACGACTATATCGAATGGGCCAAGGAGGTTCCTGGCGTTACTCGCGCCTGGGCTCTGCCGCGCTGGATGGGGCCGGGCACGTTTGGCCTGGTCTTTGTCCGCGATGGCGATCTCGACCTTATCCCGACGCCGGCGCAGGTCGCCGAGGTTCAGGCCTACCTGGACAAAAAACGCCCGGTGACCGCCGAGGTGTATGCCATTGCCCCGGTCGCGCGGCCGATCAATTTCAGCATCCGCCTGGTACCGGACAGCACCGCCCTGCGCGCGGCGGTGACGCAGGCGCTGCGCGGGTTGACCGTTGACGAAGGCGGGTCGAATCAGACCCTGAAAATCACCCATGTGCGGGCGGCGATCAGCAACACCCCTGGGGAAACCGACCATGTGTTGAGTGTGCCGGCGGGTGATGTGGTGATGGCGGCGAATGAGGTGGCGGTGCCGGGGGTGATGACATGGCTATGACCGAGGCGGACTACGTCGACAAGCTGCGGCAGATGCTGCCGCCGGGCCCGGCCTTCGATCTGGAGCTGGAGCCGGATTGGGTGCAACTGGTGGCCGCGTTGGCCCCGGAGCTGGCGCGGATCGAGGCCGGTGGCGAGGCCTTGTTGCTGGAGTTGAATCCGGCCACGGCCACTGCGCTGTTGCCGGACTGGGAGGGCTACCTCGGCTTGCCCGATGTCTGCACCGTGCCCGGCTCGCAAAGCCTGGAAGAGCGCCGGCAGGCGGTGGTCGACAAGCTGACCGCGACCGGGGCCCCGCAGCTGAGCTACTACCTCAAGCTGGCCCGGCAGGTCGGGATCACGACCACCATTGAAGAATTCCGGCCGGCCCGGGTCGGGCCCACCAATGCCGGCGATTTTCTCTATGGCGATGGCTGGCCCTGGGGCTGGATCGCGGCGGCGCCGCTGGAGGTTTACGGCACCCCGGCGGCGGCCGCGTTGGATTGCCGCCTGCAGCGTGATGCCCCGCAATACACCGATGTGGTGCTGGCTTATGGCCGGGCGCAGGTCGACGACATCGTGCTCAAGGTCGATCAGTTGTTCACTGCCCTTCATTACACCCTTCCGGCCGCCATCGCAGGAATCGAGGATCTTTAAACATGCAGAGAATTTCAGCCTGGTCTGACCTGGTCACGCCGGCCGGGGGCTTTCGTTATGGCTCGCTGACGCTCGGGGTGCCCCCGACGCCGTTGAGTGCCGAATGGTTGAACATGGTTCAGGCAGAGCTGGTCAACTTCATTCTGGCGTACCTGCCGGCGCTGGACGTCGAGGACGACGAGCAGTTGTTAAAGGCCGCCCGGGAAATGATCTCCAACTTGGCGGTGAAGGCCACGACCCTGGCCGGATACGGCATCCTCGATGCCTACACCAAAAACCAGACCGATTTCCTGCTGTCCGGCAAAGCCAATTGGGGCATTACCCTGTCGGCCTACGGCATTGGCGATGCTTATACCAAGACGGTGATCGATGCGGCGCTGGCGACCAAGGCCAACAAAGCGACGACCTTGGCGGGCTACGGTATTGGGGACGCCTATCGAAATGTCGATGTCGATTTTTTGCTGTCCAGCAAAGCCAACAACGCGATTTCGCTGGCGGGCTATGGCATCGGCGATGCCTACACCAAAACGACTACCGACGGCTTGCTGGCTGGCAAAGCCAATTGGGGCAGCACCCTGGCGGCCTACGGCATCGGTGATGCCTACACCAAGGCGACCATCGATGCGGCGCTGGCGGGTCTTTGGAACGATGCCAATGCCACGCCAAAAGCCATCATTGCTCAAGCCTCGGCCGCGGTCGGTGGGGTCGGCACCTATGCGCTGATGACCAACCGCAGCGGCGGGGCGCTCAGTCCTGGGCAGGTCGTCGCCGGCGGCAGTCTGACGTATGCCAACACCGAAGACGTCGTGCAAAGCGGCGGCGCGGCGTCGGGCACCTGGCGGTGCATGGGCGTCGCTACGGCGAATCCGAACGACCAAGGTACCACCCTTTTCTTAAGGATCTCTTAAATGCTGACTGTGGAATCTGCCAGCGAGCCCAGCTGGAACTTCGAGCGCACCGCCATCACCCTGCTGGTGGTGTTCGAGGAACACGCCGCCACCCTGGGCGCCATTCCGTTCACCGCCTCGCCCGAGGATAGCGAAGCGTATGGCCGCGAGCTGTTTGCGCGTGCCGTGGCGCTGGAGTTCGGGCCGATCCTGGAGCCGGAGACCCCCGCGCTGGCACAGGCCGCGCTGCTGACCCGCGCGCGTCTTAGCGCCCTGGCGACTTCGACCATCAGCACGCTACAGCCCGCGCTGGAGACCTTGCAGGATGCCGTGCGCCTGGGCCTGGCTACTGACCAGGAGGCGGCCTCGCTGCCGCTCAAGCAGGCCGAACTGGACGCCTGGCGCAGCTACCGGGTGTACCTGTCGCGGATCGAAACGCAACCCGGCTATCCGGGCAGCATCGAGTGGCCGGTGGCCCCGGCGGTGCCGTTTGAAGAGATTGCGCCCGTCACGGACTGACCGGCGGCGGCCATCGCCCTTTTATGATTTCCCCTGACCCGCTTCGGCGGGTTTTTTGTTGTCTGGAGCAAAGAAAACATGACCGATATTGCAGCGCTGGAGAGCTACGCCGGGACGTTGTCGGAAGCGGCGCAGCGTTCTGAGGCCGCGTCGTTGATGCAGCACGAATTGATGAACGGGGATGCGCACACCGATGTGCTGACCGAGTCCGGTCCGGTGCCGACCCTGGCCAAGCAGGCGCGCTTGTACAGCGAGGCCATCCCGGATGCGGTGGTGGAACTCAGCGCGCAGATGACGGATGGAAAGATTCACCCCAGCGAAGCGGCGGGGCGCCTGGCGGTGGCGGACCTGGCCTACTTTTACGTCAAGAGCAGCAACCCGCTGATCAGCCGTTCGCTGTACCAGCGGATCAACGCTGACACCTCGGTGCATGTCGTCGATGACGCCAGTGCGGCGTCGATGGCGGAGCTGCATGCAACGGTGAACCAATTGGACGCGGCCGCCGGGGCCCGGTTCTTCGTGGCCGATCCGGCGGGCTTTGGCACCTTTATGCAAGACGCCGACGGTGGCTTCGGTTCGGCCGAGGCCTACATGGGGGCCGACGCAATAGAGAACCAGAAGGCCCGCATCGAAACCACCGACAGCGCTGACTTTCAGATGATGGACGAGGTCGGCTTTGTCTCGATGGAAATGGTCGATGGCGTGCTGCGCTCGCCGGCCTTTTCCGGTGAGGGTAGCGGCGGTGTGGATCAACTGGAGCGCCTGCAGATTGGACAGCGCAATGCGGCCAACCTGGCGGCGTCGGCGGCCGTGCGCGGCGACTTCAACAGTGAAGTGCAGCGAGCGGTGGCGAAATACAACCATTTCCTGATGTACGGGCAGAGCCTGTCGACCGCCTATGAGGGCTGGCCGGCACTGTCGAAGATCGCCAAAGATGGCTCGCTGATGTATGGCGACTGCGCCCGTCCGGCCTCCGGCGCAGCGGCGACCTTCGCCCCGTTGGGCGGCGCGGCCCTCAAACCCTTGAAGTCGGTGGTGCAGGTCGCCGGTGGCGGCTCGATCCTCTCCGATGCGGACGTGGCGGCCCTGGCGCCCGGCGCGGCGAACGAAGGCGAGGGGCCAGAAGTGGGCGCGGTGAATTTTGCCCGGCACCTGTTTTTGCAGCACCACGGGTTGGCCAAGGATGATTCGCGGCTGTTCGTGGCCTCCAGCGCCGGGGTGGCGGGGCGCTCCATTGAACAACTGAGCAAGGGCGCATCGCCGGAGTTGTATCAGCGCCTGCTGCAGGCGGCGCAAGGGGTCAAGACGATTGCCGCCGCCGAGTCCGCCAGCTACTGCGTGCCGGCGATTTTCTGGATGCAGGGCGAGTGGAACTACACCACGGCCTATGGCGGTGATACGACCAAGGCCGGCTACAAGGCCAAGCTCAAAGCGCAGGCCGAGATCTGGAAGGCCGACATTGCCCTGGGCGTGGCCGGCCAGGCGAGCCCGCCGGCGATCATTACCTACCAGGCCGGCGCCGGTTATACCTCCGACAGCAACGACCTGGCCATTGGCATGGCGCAGTGGGAGTTGAGCGAGGAGGAGCGCAATTGGTTCATGGCCACGCCGATCTACCCCTACACGGACAAGGGTGGCCACCTCGACTCTAACGGTTATCGCTGGGTCGGCATGCAACTGGGCAAGGTGTTGCACCGGGTGGTCACCCTGGGGCAGGACTGGAAGCCGCTGTCGCCGCGTCGCCTGACCCTGAGCGGGCGCCAGGTGCTGATTGATTTTCATGTGCCGTGCCCGCCGCTGGTGTTCGATCAGCCGTATGTGCTGCTGGCCGGTACCGACTACGCGGACAAGGGCTTTCGTGTGCTGGATGACTTGGGCGCCGTGCCGATTGCCTCGGTGGCGATTGCCGCAGACACCGTGGTCGAACTGGTGTTGGGCCGCGATACCTTCGGCGTGGTGAAGGTCCAGTACGCGAGCAAAACCGTCAGCAATGGCAACGGCAATCTGCGCGACAGTGACGGCACGGTCGCCTGCGAGAACTACGTCTATCAAGCCGGCAGCGGCCAGTACGCCGGGGCCAATATCCTCGCGCTGGTGGACCGGCCGTATCCGCTGCACAACTGGTGCATCGCCTTCAGCTTAACCCCTGAACTCATTTAAGGAATCTGTTCATGAGCGGTCTTCGCTTCGTTGTAAAAGGTGCCGACTTCTCGGCCAAGGCAATCAACTACGTGCCCCCGGTCCCGCTGGGTCTGGAGTACCTGAACTTCTTCGGCGGCGCGGCCAACCTGGCGCGCAACCTGGCGCCGGGCAAGCCAGCGGGTCAGGTGGTCGGTGCGCCCGCGTTCACCGACAAGAGCATGACGGCGACGCAGATGTCGAAATACATTCAGACCGCGGTGCCGCAGACCGATGAAATGACCATCATGGTCGTCGCCAAGGGGCCGGCCGACGATGTCGACAGCCATCTGGTGTCCAACTACTACAGCACGCGCGTGGGTGGCGTGGGCATCGCGGCGGGCGTTTCGGTGATGACCCGGCCGGCTTCACCGGTGGTCGATGGCATGGCACGGGAAACGTTAGCCTGGTCGCATTGGGATGGTGTGTCGTCGCCGACCGTGCTGTATTCCATCTACATGCCGAGCCGTCCCGTGTCGGAGCTCAAGACCGTGGCCGCGACCATCAGCAAGGCCACGCGGATCGGCACGATCTACAACAAGACAGCGGGTTTGGTGAATAGCAGCTCTCCGATCCCGGACGGTAAGACCCCCGACCTCGGTGGGCCGTTACGCATTGGCTCCGCCTATGTAACCGTGGCCGGCAGCCTGCCGTCAGAAATCTTCTTTGTGGCGATCTGGAGCCGGGTACTGAGCGTCGAGGAAATGGACGTCATGCATGCCGCGGTCAAGAGCTATTACGCCCCGCGCGGCATGCTGGTATAAGCCTTCGGCCGCCATGGCCTGGGGGATTGAAACGCTGAAACGCCGGCCGAGTGGCCGGTTTTTTTACGCTTGGAGAATTGTATGAACGCCACCGAAAAAGACCGCGATATTTTTGCCCGCACCCTGTGGGGTGAGGCCCGGGGCGAGTCACTGGCCGGCCAGATCGCCGTGGCCTGGACCATTCGAAATCGCGTGAACGACGGCAAGGCAAGGTCTTGGTGGGGTGAGGGCTATGCGGGGGTGTGTCAGAAACCGTATCAGTTCAGCTGCTGGAATAAGAGCGACCCGAACTACGCCTACTTGTCTGGTGCAAAACAGATCCCATTCCGAGAGTTTGCCCAAGCGCAAATTGCCGCAGACCAAGTAATGGGAGAAAAGCTCCCAGATCCCACTGGTGGTGCAACCCATTACTATGCGGCGAAAATGCCAAAGCCGCCGGCGTGGGCGTTGGGAGCGCAGCGAACCCTAAAGCTAGGGGGGCACATTTTCTTCAAAAACGTGCCGTAAATCATACTGTTCCTTGCCAATCAAAAGCCGCACACAGTTATCGGTGGGTGCTATATTCCACTGTCAAAAAAAATAATTATGGAGCGCTTATGAAATTTATTGATATTGCCGAAGGCGGTAAAGTCGGCGAGTTAAATTTGACAAAAAATATCCTTGTTGTTGACGACATTTCTAAAATCGAGACCTTTGTAGGGGTGGGTAAAAATGGCGAGGTCACGACGCTCACCGCTGACGGCAACGAGGTCCACACCCCTGAGTCTTATGCAAAAAAGCTTAAAAATGATAGATCAGAGTTTTTCAGTGAAATCGCAAAAATACGTACCGCTATTGACTCGATAACTGATGATTTGGCAAAGCAAAAGATCAAGAATGCTCTCCGACAAGCGGAGGCTCAGCCTCTAAATCAAGAAGGCGAACACCAAGTCAAAAAGATTTTTTTCGAAGTATTAAAGACCGCTAAAGACATAGGTGCGGCAGTATTGGCGAATTGCATTACCACTTATCTTGGGTATGACCCAACTTTAAGATGACAAGGGTAAAATACGCTACGGGATCGGGCTCGATAGCGAACGCTGTCGAAAGGCATGCAAAGCTGCTCACATCGGCAGTCACACGACTCTTCCCGCTATCCTGTAGCCGATCTTCAAATGACACGGTGTCGAAATGGACGGCGTAGAGCTAAGCCCAAAGATTGAGCGCGAAGCCGACAAGCTTCTTGCTCAGATCGCCCAGGCGGATTCGATGATTGTTGCGGTGAAAGCCGGTGCACGCGCTGAGGGCTTTGTTCTCGGCTTGGAATCAGCCCGCGGTTTGAGTGAAGCAACCATTGATCGGCTCTACGTGATCTTCGATACCGCGACAGAAGAGCGGCTGAGATCGTTGGCCGCAACTTAGAACAAGCCGCTTTCCTCAGCTGGCTTTATAAGGTCGGGGCCCTGATTCCGCACATTGCCAATTGCGTGATCCACTTTGAACCACTCGAACGCCTCGGTGGGCTCGCCCTGGAGCATCACCATTTGTTCAGCGCGCTCCTTTGGCGTGGCGGGGTCAAGCCATTCTCTGGCCAGCTCAGGTAATAGCGTCACGGGTCGGCGGTCGTGGATATCGACCATGCCGCCAGCGCTGTCGGCGGTGATGATGACGAAGCCGTCATGCTCGCTCGGCTCAGCGTTCGGGTATTGGCCGATCGCTGCACACAGAATTGGCGCCCGGTCCCGGCGGCGGATCAGATACGGCTGCTTCTTTGGTCCGCCTTCGTCCACCCATTCAAACCAGTTGTTAATGGCGATGATTGCTCGGTGGGGCCAAATAGCCCGAAAAAAAGGACCGTGGGCGACGTTCTCTACCCTGGCATTGATCGGAGCTGCGCGGCCCTTGGCCCAATGCGGGCGCCATCCCCATCGAACCATATCGGCGTGCAGGTATTTCCCTTCCTGGTGAAAGATGGCGAGCTGGGTTGTCGGGGCGGCGTTGTACCGCTCGAAAGGCCGGTCACCGGTGCTGTTCACCAGAGGGTTGGGCATGCTGAGTGCCGCCACGAAGTCGTGGATGCAATCGTATTGGGAAAGTCGTCCGCACATGTTCAACCTCTTTGATTGCCCGCTTGTAACTCATTAATGATCCGTTCCTTTTGATCAAGGACCATTGTCAGGCTCCGGATCTGGCCAAGCTGGTCGGTGGTTTCCGCCTCCAGGTTCGCCATCCATACACCCTTCTTTTGGAGTTCGGCTGACAGCTGGTCGTTCATTTCGACAAGGGTGGAAATGTTTTCCTTTGCCACCTGCAGCTGACGCTTCAGATCTTTGACGTCTTCCTCGAGCATGCTTGCGTAATGCTTGACGGTTTCCAGTCTGGTCGGACTGCCGAGCCAATCGTTGGTGTCTTCAATTTCGTAGGGGGCCAAGATAGCGCCTTGCTAATACTGTTTTCATATACAGTAAGTAACTCTTGAAAATTTCGCGAGTCCGCTCCGACGAGGGGAGGTTGCAAGTGGTGCGCCCCTTATTTCGCGGCAGGAATGACCACCATTGGATCGGTGATGGCTACTGCCTTTCACGACCTGCCGAAACCGGACCCATAGCAGTCGCAGGCAGTCCTCATGAATGATATCGGACACACATCAGTAGTTTTCTGACTGTTCGCCTTTAGCTCGTAAGGGGATGCCGGCTTATTGTGATCTACACTACTTGGGCGTGTGGATGGGGGCATGCCAGTCGATCCGTAAAAACCTTGTCTGGCTATCGTGTATCAGGCGAGTTCGACAACGCCTAAATTCAAGCCCTGACCGCCAACACGACTTGGCGCTACTGAGAAAAATCCAAGAGCGTTTCATGTGTCATGCATGGTATCTAACCGACGGCATGAAAACTCACGACGCCAGCTTGCACTAAACCAACGAGGTGAAAATGAACAGGAAGTCAAACCGGGGCTGGACGATGGCTGCGGCACTCGTCGTAGTGGGTTCAACGTTATTTGCTGGGTGTGCGAGCAAGAACGATCCGATTACACAGGCAAACAAGGCCGATGTGACCAAGGGCGTACCCGCACCAAGTCTCGAGCAGACCAAGGCGATCGCCGAGGAAGGTTTCATCTACGGCTTGCCGCTGGTGATGAACTACGCCGTGATGCACGAATATGCAGTCGACAAGGGCGGCCCGCAATACAAGGCGCCGTTCAACCAGATCAAGAACGAGCCTCGCGTCTTCACCTACCAAGATACGGCCATCATCACTCCGAATAGCGACACCCCGTACTCATTTGTCTGGCTGGACCTGCGCGCGGAGCCGATGGTTATCTCGGTGCCGGCAGTGGACAAGCGGCGTTACTACTCGGTGCAGATGATCGACGGCAACACTTACAACTACGGTTACATCGGCAGCCGTGCCACCGGCAACGAAGCGGGCGACTACATGGTGGTCGGTCCCGATTGGAAAGGCGCGCCCCCTCCCGGTATCAAAAAAGTCTTCACCTCGACCACCCCCTTTGCCGTGAGCGCCATTCGGACTCAGCTCTACAATGCCAAGGACATGCCGAATGTCGAGAAGGTGCAAGCGGGCTATAAGGTCCAGCCTCTCTCCGCCTTCCTCCATCAACCCGCGCCGCCCACTGCGCCGAAGATTGATTTCGTGCCGGCTACGACGGAAGGCATCAAGGCCAACTTCTACGAGTACTTGTCGGCCGCGATGGAGTATGTGCCGCCATCGGCCGACGACCAGGAGATCCGGGCCAAGCTGGCGAGCATTGGGGTGGGACCTGGTCGCACCTTCGAATTTAAGGACCTCTCGCTCGAGCACAAGGCCGTGGTCCTGCTCGGGATGAAGGCCGGTGACGAGAAGGTCGACAAGTTCCTCGCGAGCGGGACGAAGATAATCAACGGCTGGAACGTAGGCGCGTACTTCGGCGACCAGACGTTCTACAAGGCCGACTGGCTGAAGCGTGCTGGTGCTGCGAAAGGCGGCCTTTACGGCAACGACGCCGTCGAGGCGATGTATCCCAACACGCGCACCGACGGCACCGGCCAGACGCTGGATACTAGCAAACGCAAGTACACGCTGACTTTCCCGACCGGCAAACTGCCGCCAGTCAATGCCTTCTGGTCAGTGACCATGTACGACGGCAAGAGCCAGCTGCTGGTCAAGAATCCGCTCAACCGTTACCTGATCAATTCGCCGATGCTGTCGGCGATGAAGAAAAACACGGATGGTTCACTGACGCTGTACATCCAGAAAGACTCCCCCGGCAAGACTAAGGAGGCAAACTGGTTGCCCGCGCCTGACGACACTGTCTTTCTGGTAATGCGCCTCTATTGGCCAAAGACCGCCCCCCCTTCAATTCTTCCCGCTGGCGAAGGCAGCTGGCAGCCACCGGCGCTGGTGGTATCGAAGTAGTGCGACCCATTGCTGACACGTAGGTCGGTGTCGGCCAGTGCTACCTTTTTTGCCAATAGCAGCCGATCCTGAAGGGCTGCTATTGGCGGTTTGGAGGCGAACCGAAGCAGGAGGTGATGATTCACTCTGATCAGGGCAGCCAGTAAAACAGCTCTGATTGGCGCAGTTTTTTAAAGGCCAACAACCTGGTCGCCAGCATGAGCCGTCGAGGAAACTGCCACGACAATGCCGTAGCTGAGAGCTTCTTCCAGCTGCTGAAACGGGAACGGATCAAGCGGAAAATTTACACCACACGACAGGACGCTCGTGGTGATGTATTCGATTACATCGAGATGTTTTACAACTCGAAGCGTCGTCATGTTTTCAACAATCAGCTGTCGCCGTTAGAGTTTGAAATGCGTTACACAGCAAGCTTGGAGAGTGTCTAGAAAACTGGGGGCGATTCAGACGGTGTGTAAGTTGTTGTGGCTCTCATAGCCAACCCTAGTTGAAGTCCGAATTCCTTTAATATAGCGTCAACGGTAGCGATGGTCGGATTTCCCTTGTCGCTTTCTATCAGATACAAGGCTTTAATCGACATGTTGCACATGGTGGCAAAGGTGGCTTGGTCGAAACCAGTCACCTCAAGTCGTAGTCGGCGAATAGAAGTCCCTAGGGTTTCATTTCCCCTATCATGCTGCAGCATGATGTCTTCAATCAGTTTCTTGCGAAGTTCTGGTGTTATCGCTTTCACGGACTGAATGTCACCGGCGACGAAATTCTTCAACTTTTTGACTCCCTTGAGTATCAGCTCAGGCAATTCAGGCCAAAGGAATAGGCACACCTGCATCCACCCCCGTCTTAGCGAACTCATGGACCATGGCCGACTTTTTCAACAGGATCGGCCGATTGCAGTCACTCCGGTGTCATTAAAACCGCGAGCGTCAACTTGATGAACTCTTCATTTTTATCAATGGTGTCCAACGCCCCGCGGACGTTATCTGCGATTTCGGCAGCGCCGCGCTGCTCGACCCAGTTCGAAAGCTCCAAGATGGCTGCTTCCAGGGCGAGCTGGTTTTCATTGATCTTGAACAGCAGGGAAGGGATTAGGTCTGAGTTTGGCATCGCGAAATCCTCCGTGGAGATTTCAGCGTAGCACCGGAGGGTCGGGGGGATGCCGGGTCGTAGGGTTCAGAAAAGCAAAGCCCCGTAGGTTCGCGGCTCCGGGGCTTCTATTTTCGCCCGCATCCCTTAATGCCTGGCGAACGTGGCGGCGAGAATACCAGCGTTGAAGCGGTGACTCACTACTGCGATAGGGGGATTGTGTTCAGTCGGCAGGAGGCCGGGGGGGGGGCCGAAAAGGCGTGCGTGACTTTTGCGTGACTTTCTCACGCACCTTTAAGCACTACTGGGCATTCGGTTGCAGCGAGCGCCAATGATTACGGCCAAAACAAAGGGTCTTGCATGGGGCCTGCGTGCATGGGGTGCTAGGGGTCGAGTGTTCGAATCACTCCGTCCCGACCATTATTCCTGAGTAAAATCAGACACTTGAGCCGATCAGCTAGATCGGCTTTTTTGTGTCTGCGCAAAACCCGCACAAAACCCGCGCAAAACTGGCGCAAGACTTCCTCGTGGCCACGCGGGTCGTTATTGTTCACGCCCCGCTCGCATGAGCTGCAAGATTCTGCCCGTCTTATCTGGCTTTTTTGTCTAAGTAATAGCGCTGGGATTTACCGTTCGTCAGGGCTCACGCACGATCAGCAAATTGATCAGTCGATGAAGTAGCCCATAAAAACGACAGGTTTTTCATGCGACCACCAATCCTCGATTTGCCGAATGGGCGTGAGCTCGCAAATGAACTTGATCTTGCAATCGAGCAGATGATGGCCATCCCGATCGGGCTCATTGGTGGCGCAGAGTGGCTGGCGGCTACCACCAGGCAGCAGCAAGCCTTCCAAAAGTGGCGAGAGTATCTTCAGCACATGGCCGATGGGCGAGTACGTGTCGAGCCATTGAAGGTCGCCTGAAGTCATGGCGCCTTGTATATGAGCCAGGGCAAGTAGAGCGGGGTTGAGCGTCGACTTGACGGCCCCGCCGGCAGACCACCCTCATCGCTGTATCCGCTACGGTCGAATGGGTATGAACTATCTTCCTCACGCCACACTCAACCACCCGAGTGACAACTGTTTCTCGATGGCGGTGTGCTCCGCCCAGGGTAAAGACATGGCATCTATCGACGACTTCAGGATGAAATCACACGAACTCTTGTTAGAACTTGATGCCTCCACCATGGGAATGATGATGCTTGTGTCATCCCGGTGTGTTTCGGGACCTGAATGGGAAATTGCCACCAAGCGGCAGCACGACGCCTATCAGTGCTGGGATGCCTTCATGAATGCCCCGCTCGCAATCGTTGGCGATAATTCCCCGCCCGCTATCTGAGCTTTTCATTCACAGTAGCGCCGCTATTGTTCAGCCTGACGGTTTTTCGCCGATGATCAAATCGCGAATGGCGTTAATGGCTCGTTCGCGGGCGCTTGCCAGCAATTGTGGAGAAAGGCTGGGTGGCTGCATCAGCCCTTCTGACAAGGGCATCACGCCCAGTGCGATGTGCGCCTGCTCGAATTGTCGTTCTCGTCTTATCAAGCCGCCCGACACCAGTTTGAAATAGAATCGGCTGAAGCCCTCCTGTTGCTTGGGCGTGCCACGTACGCCCGTTGTCCGGTCGATAACGCCCAGTCGTTGTTCCAGGGCGTGGCGAAGTCGGGCTTTGCCATTGCGTTTGATGGGCAATGGAAACACCGCAACCGGACGCCCGGTCATGCAAGCCTCTGTCAGCATTGAAAGGCTGTCGCCGGTGACGATAAAGCCATCCGCCAGCGCGAGAAATGCAGGATAAGGGTTGTCTTGCGTCTCACCGAATCGATACGACCAGCAGGGAACGTCAATGCCAGACAGCAACGCATCGGTGGTTGTTGCAGATGAGCGCGGGCTGGTTGAAAGCAGAATCGAGCCGCCCAAGGCCTTGACCGTAGCATTGGCTTCACGGCCGAGGCGAACCTCTGCATCCGCGTCCATGCAATAGGGCGAGGCACTCGCTCCCACGAGGACGGCGATCCAGGGGCGAGGCAGGGAAGTGAAGCGCTGTCGCCAAAGCTCCAGTTGCGCCTGATCCAGCGTGCGCGGGTTCATGTACGGGGCAGGGAGGTCCACGACGTTGTCCGCCAGGGCAAGCCCGTATTGCGGAGTCGACAGGACCAGGTCGAAGCGCCACAACGGGACCTGGGCTCGTCCCACATGGGCCAGTTGCGTCGTACCCTTGGAGCGATGCTTGATCCATTGGGCAACCTGGGCGCAACGCCGTCCCGCACTCAAGACCAGGTCTGGCCAGGGCGCGCTCAGGCCCGGTACTGGCCGTCTGGGCAACCGGGTGCCCAGCAGGGCGTCGAGCAGATAAGGGCGGGGGGGAACGGTTATGCGTTTGCATTCGTAGGGCCAGCCCAGCGCGTCGGCCATGGCAATCAGCTGTGCGTTGTCGCCTGCGTGATTGCTCAGCAGCACCCAGACCTTGGGGCTATCGGCGGTCTTGAGCCGCAACGCATAGTCGGCGACGAAGCGCTGCGTACGACCTTTTTCATCCTCGCAGTCGAGCTGCCAGCAACGATCCGGATAGCGCCGCGCAATGCGTCGCAGGAGTCGGCGCCAGCCGCTGACAGCGCTGGTCATCGAACCATCGCCACTGAGCCTGGCCTGAATGTAAAGCAAGCGAGTGGCCAGGCTGAACAGGCGATCGATGACCCAGGGCAGGTCTTCCGCAGGCAGCTTTTCAAGACCCTGGGCTGCGATGAAATCCTGAGGGGGTAAATCGCTTTGGCGCAATTGGTCGATATCGAACTGCCTGACCACCGGGCCCTGTGCCTGCGTTTGTTGCCATGGCCCGATCAGCCCGAGCTTCGCACACTGCAGCTTACGACTGAGCAGCTGGACATCTTGCGGGATCAGCGCCGGTTGCGAGGTGACTTCCCGGCGGGAGTGGACGAACCGAGGACTGGGCTGTGCTGCCGTGTAGAGCTCATACCCGCTCGCGTCTGCCGCCTCCTCCAGGCTGAGGAAAATTTCCGCGAAGGGATGGATCTGATAGCTGTATTGGGCGGGAAGGGGTCTCCAGGGTTGTAGATGCAGCGTTGTGTAATGCAGCAATCGGGATTCGCCGTGTTTGTATTCCAGATCCCGGGCGTGCCAGATGGCATCCAGTGTCCCGAAGCAGCCCGGTATGTCGGCTGCCAGCGCGTGCAGCTTTTTTTTGCTGGTCGTGGTGGCGGCTTTCATGTTCCAGCAGCCGTGCATGCGCTCGCAGTCGATGAGCATGACGGCCGTTTCCCTGGGGGCAAGCGCCAGGTAGCCGTGCTCGCCCATCGGTTGGTCGAACAGAGGGGCCGGGTCGGCGGTATAAAGCTGATCGACGTCGTTATACAGC
Organism: Pseudomonas serbica; assembly: GCF_028823535.1. GTDB lineage: Bacteria > Pseudomonadota > Gammaproteobacteria > Pseudomonadales > Pseudomonadaceae > Aquipseudomonas > Aquipseudomonas serbica. Next base: position 112,903 of record NZ_JAQIYM010000015.1, read on the forward strand.
GCGCGACCGTGGCGCCCCGCCAGGTCCGGGATAGCGAAGCGATAATTGGTGAAGCCGGTACGCCAGCCCGCCTGGGCGAATCCGGGCAGGCCCGTCATCCGGTAAATCTCATAACGCCGGTCCGGGTTTCGCACTTGCTCCAGGGCAAAGACAAACATGCGCTCGGCTCGGTATTGAGCAGGTTCGGTACCCAGGAATATGCGCACGGGGGGAGCGTGCGAGGCTCCGGCTCGGGCTGCCAGGACGATCGGCTCGATGTGGGGAATCGCGACGTGTTCGCCGATGTCCCCTGAGGCGACGGGGTCGCAGCTATCGAGGCTTGGGGATGACTGTGCTGAACCCTCCAAGCGCATGAGCGTTTTCCTCGGAAAATTAATCTCCACAGCATAGAGCGAAATACGAGAAGTCGAGGATAAGTTTTGCGTACGGTATTTTTTGAATCGAGGCGATGGGCGGGGGTCTAAAGTTTCAACCGAGCGAATAGATTGTTCTAGTCTACCCACCAAGTCTTTAAATGATCGCAGGGTCCTGCTAGTTCAAATCCTTAAATAGGAGCCCGGGAAAAATGGGTCTATTCGAACAACGCACCCGTACAACTGCAATTCTATTAAGCGCCGGACAAGGACGACGGCTTCTTCCCTATACGACGAACTCCCCCAAGTGCCTGATCGAGGTCGGTGGGCAGCGAGTCATAGAATGGCAGATCGATGCCCTGATGGCTGCCGGGATAAGCCGGATCACCGTGGTGATCGGCTATGGGGCAGAGCAGGTGGAACGGGTATTGAACGACCGTTACGGGCCAGGCGTCATTTCCACGATTTACAACCCGTTCTTTGAGGTTGCCGATAACCTGGCCAGTTGCTGGATGGCTCGCCAGATCATGCATGACGATTTCATCCTGCTCAATGGCGATACGCTATTTGACCAGCCAGTCCTGGAGCGACTGCTTGATGCGCCTCCCAGGACAATTACCCTCGCGGTCGACAGGAAATCGGCTTACGACAGCGATGATATGAAAGTCCAACTCATCGGTGACCGGATCAGCGCCATCAGTAAACTGATTCCGCTCGATTATGTCGACGGGGAGTCTATTGGCATGATGCATTTCCAGGCAGGCGGAGGGCCGCTGTTTCGACGTGCGCTGGAAGACAGCATGCGCCGCCCTGAAGCCTTGCAAATGTGGTACTTGAGCATCATCGATTACCTTGCAGGGACTACCGGACAGGTTTTCGCACAGTCAATCGAAGGGTTGGGCTGGGTGGAGTTGGATTATCCTGCCGACCTCCGGGCAGCGCACGCACTGGTCAGGCCTTGGGCAGACCGTAAGCCTGGCACGGAACTGCACCTTGCTCAGGGCGATAAACCAGGGGCCTGACGAAGGGACGAGGGCAGCGGACAGTCACAATGAAATTCGGCGCTGCGCTCAAAGGCGGCACGGGAGAAGCAATACTCCCAGCGCTCGATGGTGACTTGCCTTATTCGTTTGTCCAGATAGATTCGATTGAACGAATTGGGGGCATTGCCGCGAATACGTGACGACAGGGTCGTTCCCGCCTGAACCCCCCAGATTTCCCTGGCCAGTCCGGCATATTGCTTGCTGAGTGCCTGCACATAGGGAAGATGTATATGCCCTCCCATCACCAGGTCGAGCCCTGACGAGGCCCAGCACTCCAGTGCAGCCCTTGCACCCCTCTGCAGATTGCGCCGGTCGGAGGCGACGATCGAGCCGAACGGTTGATGAGCGACGACGATGCGCAGTTTTTGCGGATCGCACCGCTGCAGCCGCTCAGCCACTTCCTCGACTTGGCGGGCAGTGACCTTGCCGTCTTTGCGGCGGGCAGGGTGGGTTGTATTCAAGCCGATGATCAATGCATCGTCATTCTCGAAAATGGGTGCGAGATTGCCGTCGATGTACCGGTGGTAATTCCCGTAGGGTGAAAACAGGCGCGCGAGCAGGTTGTACAGGGGGATATCGTGGTTGCCGGGTATCGACAGGACTTGCGGTACTCCGTAGTCCTTGATGCGCTTGATGAATGCCTGCGCCGAGGCAAACTGCCCGCGTCTGGCGCGTTGCGTGATGTCCCCTGAAAAAACCACCAGGTCGGCGCCATGGGCCTTGACGTGCATTTCGAAGGCTTGCATGACGGGGAGCTGTTCTGTGCCGAAATGCGTATCGGAAATATGCAGAAGTCTGGTCATCGTTGCTGGAAATCCTGCCTCTATTCATGGGTTGCCGCTGTTGTCCGCGTTGGCGAGGAGCAACGTCATCAGCGTAGCCGGCGGCTTTTCAACAGGCGCCAGAGCAATGGCCATGCAAAGACCAACGGGAATCGGCGCAATCGATGGGTCACCACGATGGGCTCACCCAAGTGGCGTTCCAGCTTCCAGACGAGATAGTCGACGCCGTTTTCGAAGGTGAAAAAGGATTTGACCAGCCGCGCTACGTTCAACGTTCTTCCCTGCACTCGCCTGACTCTCCACAGTCGCTCGTTACCTCGGCGCATGGCAGCCGGGCAAAGGTTGCGATAACAGTCCTCTTCGCCCGCACAGGCTGCCATGTGCTTCACCGCAGGCGCGGCGGCTCGGGTGATGCGTGAATAATAAGCCTTGTCATGCCTGACGAGTTGCCCGGGGCGATCGGCTGACTCGGGACGCAGCTCGGCTGCATAGCTCTGCGACAGCGCGCTTTCCCATAGAGAAAAGCTGTCGAATCGATCCGGTAGATTGGCGATGCAGCGACTCATCAGCGTCATCACGGCTTGAGCCAGTGCGAAATGGATACGCTTGTGTGTCTCCACATCCTTGAAATAAACGAGTCGGCACGGCTGGGCGAAACGGGCCCAGAGGTAGCTTTGAAACCATGAACCGGTGCCCGCTTCGAAGTCCTGTAGCGTGAGGATGGCGCATTTGGCGTGGAGTATCTGGCCATCGGGCGCGGCAGCCCTGACGAGGATCACGGTCGGCGGAAGCCATGCGTTGGCGAGCTGCTGCAAGCGCTTGTGATGCGCGTGAGCATAGTTATCGACCAGCGCATAAAAGTCGATCATGCCGTCGGTGAGATCGCCGTTACGCAGGCACGAACCATAAACCAGCAGCGCTACCAGCGCATCGCCCAGGCGTGTGTGCAATGCCTGGACAATCCCGTCCAGCTCGCCGGGCATTGGCTGCGTGCATTGCGCCCTGATTTGTTCAAGCAGGTCTGCGGGGGGCGGCATGGAATCAGAGGCGCGCATCGGATCTCAAGTGTCCTGGAAGGTCATGAAGCGGATCGGGTCGGTGGCGGCTAGCGTGATCGTGCCCTGTGCTGGAAAAATTTCACCGTCCAGCACGTACTCGTCAGCACCATCGAGGTCCATCCGGGTGAAGTTGTGACTGAAGTAACCATCCTGCTCCTTGATCAGCGAGTTGGCCCGCCCCCAGAGCAGGAACGGCAGGATGAGGGCCAGTCGCTTGGGCCGATGCGCGATTGCGGTTAGATGAATGGGCGCCTGTTCGGTGCCCCAATAAGGCCTGATCCCAGCCAGGAGCCTGTTCAGGGTCGTGGCAAACACCACCAGCCAATCGCCTTCCCAGGCACCGCGATGGGTGCCAAGGCGAGCAGGCAATGCCCTGAACAGATCGTGTGGCAAGGTGTGCAGCGCTGAAAGCAGCATTCGGCCGAAGGCCAGCGACGGTCCCAACGCTCCGGGTACGTGCTTGGGCCGCAGCTCCCGATGGTAGTAACGCACGCCGTTCACAACCGCGCCAATGCCGAAGAACATCCCGAATCGCGGCCCGTGGTCCAGCGGGTCATCCACCCGAAGCGCCGCGCGCGATACGACTGTTGGCGTGGCCGCATTGCCGGCAAGCCAGGCGGATAAGCTCACCAAGGCCTTTTCGGCGCTCAGGCGCGCGCCCAGATCGATCGCGCTCATGTTAGTGGTACCCCCCGGAACCACCAGAATCGTCGGCAGGCTTGTGGGCTCGCGGCTCAGCAGAAGGGAGAGGGCGGCTTGCAGGGTTCCGTCGCCACCGAGGATCACCAGCAGGTCACTTTCCCTGAGCTGGAAGTGGCTCACGGCGTCGGCGATCTCCTGGGCGGCGGTCGCTTCGAGCACCGCCGCGCCGGGAACGTTGCGCGCGAGCAGGCGGAACCTGGGCAAGGCGCGCCGAATGGTTCCGCTGCAAGGGTTGAGCACGATCCCGACTTTCTGTGGCCGCGGGCAGGCGTCATGCATCGTTGAGGCCCGAGCGGGGCGCGAACATGCGCACGATCAAACGGTCGTGTTCGGCGTTCATGTCGATTCGGCTGAGCCAGGGCTGTGGCGGGTGCCCTCGGTATTTCAAGACAATGGCGGACACCGAGCGAACCCCCAGGACCAGCGTCGAGAAGCAGGTCCAGACGGCCACCCAGATCAACCCCGTGTCATGGGCGTCCAGCGCCCACAAGCAGGTCAGGATGAGCAAGTTGGGATTACGCCGCGCGGTGACCAGTCTGTTGAGTGAGTCGAAGGGGCGCCAGAGAAACAGCGAAAAAGGCGCGGCGAACTTGAACGCAAGCTCGCACAGCCGACCGGCGACATAGCCCAGGCAAATGGCCCAGAGCACGGGGTCGAGGGGGATATCCGAGTCCCACGTCGCCTCATAGCCCATTCCCCAGGCGATATACCAGAGCGGCGGGTGAATCAGGTCCAGGCCATGGTCGAAAATATTCCCGAAGCGCGTGGACGTCACGGTCACGCGTGCCAGCTTGCCATCCACCGTATCCAGAAACGTCATCAGCCAGCCGGCCACCAGGCCCGCGCCGAAATGCCCATGCCAGAACAGAATGCCTGCCAGGATGGCCAGGACATAGCTGGCTGCCGTGACCTGATTGGGACTGAGCCCCAGCCGCACGCACCAGACGGTGGCCCAGCGCGCCGGGACAGGCCAGACCGCCCGGGTGATGAAGTCGGTGACGCCTTTGTAGGAACCGTTGAACAGGGACTTCTCAAGATGCGCCTGATTGGCGTCGGTGATTGGCGCGACCCACGGAGGATCGAATTTGCGCAGTTGCGTCTGCATCGCGGTGGCCACGGTGCCGGGAACCACTTTGCGCAGTCCCGCTACGGCGTCACTGTCCAGGCTGGGCAAGTGTGCAAGCCGGTCGACACTGGCATGGGCGGCGACGATGGTGCCGGTCCGGGGATCCTGTAGCGCGACCTCAGGCGTTGCCATCAGCCCGCGGAGCACGCGGTCATCGTAAAGGTAATCTTCGCGCAGCAGGACGACCTCGCCTTGGGCAGGCAACGGATCGTCCGCGTTGCACAGATGGGCGTTGGGCAGCTTTGCCAGCATACGGCCCAATCGCTCCCTGGAAGTCAGGCCCCACAGCCGCACCGGGCTACTACAGATCAGGTATACGGGAGTCTTCATTTTTGCGCCTGCACCGAATCACGTTGATCGAAGGAGCGGGCGGCAACGCCCTGTCCATTGAATAGCATGACCGGTTTCAACGATTGCCCCGGTCCAGGTATGCCACCATCACAATAGCCACTGCGAGCAAGACCAGTGCCGGCCCCAACGTGGTGATCAGGGTGTTTATCTTTAGCAGTAGTCCAAGGTTTACGATGATCTGATTACTTACATAGACCATTAACCCGACGAGCGCACCCAAAGCCAACCGCGCACCCAGGTTGGGCGAGCGCGGCTGGGCAAAGGCGAACGGGATGGCGAACAGGATCATCGCCAGGGTCAGGATCGGTCGCCCGAGCTTTTGCCACATGGCCATTTCGTATTGTGCCGAGGGCTGGCCCGAGCCCTTGAGGTACGCGATGTAACGATAGAGCTGGCGAGCAGACAGGCTTTCGGTCGGCAGCGTGATGTCGCCCAAGCGTGCGCCGCCAAAAATCGAGTGCCAAGGCATATGATCGAGCTGTTGCGTCGTTTCAACGCCCTGGTCCCACTGTTTTACCTTGACATTGTTCAAGCGCCACTGGCCTGCGTCCTGTATGTCCGCCGTCTCTGCAAAGATGTAGGAAACCAGTGAACGGTCCTTGTCGAACCTGAATATTTCAATATTGACCGGCAATCGTTTGTGCGCAAGATTGCCGATACGAACGATCTGATCTTCCTCTCGAGCCCATACGCTGCCCTGATCGTTGCTGGCCTGCGCGCCGGCAGCCATGGCTTCGTTGCGCAGTTCCAGGCCGTTTTGCTGCAGGGGAGAGGCCACCCATTCATCCAGCGCCGCCCAGGCCAGCGCCAGCGCGAGCCCGGCCAATGTCGCGGTGAACCCGATCCGGGCAATCGACAGCCCGGTGGCGCGCATGACCGTCAGTTCCCGGGTGGCTGACAATTGACCCAGTGCGGCAATGCCACCCAGCAGGGCGATAAAGGGACCAAGCTCGACAACACGGCGTGGCAGTGTCATGAATACGACTTCGATGGCCTGGCTCAACCGGTATCCGCCAGGCGTCACGTCGTCCAGTTCACCCACCAGGTCGAGGGTGGAGAACAGCGGTAGCAGCAGCGCTGCGGCCGCCGCGAAACCGAAGAACACATGACGGGCGATGTAGCGGTCGAGGATTTTCATCGGTAACCGAACCGAAAGTTTGCCAGATCGCGCACCAGGAAAATCAGCAGGGCCAGGCTCATCAGCAGAGGTACTGTCCACAAGCCCGGAAACAAAGGCAGGGTGTTGTTGCCCACCATCGTCTTGCAGATGTCCGCTGCGTAATAGATCAGGGCGAAGACGGCGGTCACGGGCAGCAGGGTAGCGAATCGTCCCTGCCTGGGCCGGGTGCGGCTCAACGGGATGGCGAGCAGTGCAAGTACCGTCGCGCTGACACCCCGTGTCTGGCGCCATTGCAATTCGGCCTTGTCCAGGGGCGCGCTGGAGGCCTTCAGCATTTCGTTGGAAGCCGCCTTGCGCTTACCCTCGGCGGCCCGTTCGATGGGTAGCAAGTGCAGCCGCATCTGCTCGAACTCTTCCGAAATGTCCCGTGAAGTACTGTGCTTGAGCAAATAGGAATGGCCTTGCGTCAGCTCCACGATCGGGTCCTCTGGGTCTGGATCGAGGATGCGGGCTTGCCCGGCGCGAAACACCCGGGACCTGGAATCACCCGGATCATAGATCAGCACGTCGAGGAGTCGGCCATCATTGCGGTCTATCCGTTCTGCCAGGATCATCCTGCCGTTTTCGTTGTTCAGGTTGAACCGTTGCGCTTGCAGATGATTGACATCCAGGTCTGTGCGCGATTGCTGCTCCAGTACATAGGCCTGCGTATAAGCCCAGGGGCGCCCGTAGAGCGAAAGCACTGCCACCGCCAGCGAGATCGGAATGGCCAGCAGCAGGACAGCCCGATAGATGCGCAGCGGGCTTGCACCCGAGGCCGCTATCGCAATGATTTCGGAGTCATGGCACAGGCGTCCAACCGCCAGGGTCACCGAGGCATATAACGCCACCGGCACCAGCATTTCGAGGGCAATCAGTACCTTGTAGAACACCATTTGCAGCACTGACTGCACCGCGAGCGTTCCCTCGACGGCGTCAGAGAGATAGCGTTCTGCGGAATAGCTGGCAAAAATGAATACCAGGATGCTGACCATCACCATCATCGGCCGGCGGATCTCGGCGATCACGTAGCGTTCGATCAGGAACATGTCCCGGGCCCTGAGCTTTCGCCGTGCCTGCGCCGGGCGCCCGCGATCGGGCATTGCTGCCGTCCAGAACCATCAGGTATCGCTCGGTATCGATTGATTTCTCTGGGCATGAAACCTCTCCACCATTTGATAATCCAGCGGCGAATCGACATCGATAGCGGCCTCCGCGAAGGGCATGATCACCGCGCCGAGACTCACCCCCAACCTGGCGGAAAGCTGTTGCAGCGCCTGTTCCAGGGTTAACCGTCCCAACAGGTAGCGCAGTACGCCCCCAAGGCCCAGGGCGCCGGCGATGACTCGCCGGGGGTGCTTGCGATCCTGTTCGACCCGTTGCCAGTAGCTGGCGAGGCGTCGAGCATCCTCGGTCATGAAGGCGAACAGGTTGCTGCCGCAATACGGGCCGCCGCGAAGCCGAATGCTGGTGCGGCGGGTTCCTGGAAAACGGGCCAGCACGGTGTCCAACGGTGTCACCGCCACCACAAAGTCATGGCCGCCTGCAGCCGCTTGCTGAAGGAAATAGTCGACCATTTCCCGGCAGAGCAGCGCATGATCCGCCGTGGTCACCAACACTGGCCGGTCTGCCGGTTGACGCGCCAGCGCCTGCGCCGCGCTGGTACTGGGGGAGCTGGCGGGTTCCAGCCAACTGATTCTGGCGGTATCGAGCAGTTGCGTCATCGAGGCATCTTGCGCCAGTAAATGTCGCGCAGGGCCTACCAGTACGATTCGGTCGATCCGGTCACTGGCCTCCAGCGCCTCGATGACCCGACGGACCATGGGTACCCCTGCCACCGGCACCAGCGCCTTGCAGCCTGTCCCGGCCATGGCGGCAACGGGATCGGCCGGGCTCCTGTCAGCAGCCAGGACCAACGCGGTGAACTGTCTTGGCTCAAATTCGCTTTTCATAAACCCGGTAGCGTTTGTAGGGGGTGGCACCGATCTGGTCGAGAATCTTGCGCATGACCGCATTCGATTCGAGGATCCAGGACATTTCCAGGGCTTCTATGCCGCGCTTGACGAAGGGCGGCTTGAGCGCTTCGATCAGAAGCAAGGCGAGTGTGGGTCCCAATCGGCTGAACTGGTAGGCCTGCTTGACGCCCATCAAGGGCACGCGTGCAGTGCGCGTGCCCTTGACATACAGCCGCCACAGCAGTCGCAGCCAGCCAAAGGGCAGCAAGCGCCCCTTGAGGGAGGCGATCGCCTCGTTGATGTTAGGCATGGCCACGATAAACGCGCAGGGGTTGCCGTCGACTTCGGCGATGTACAGCAGGTCTTTGGGGACCAACAGTCGCAGTTGGCTGCCGAGCTCGAAGAATTCGGATTCGGTGAAGGGTACGAAGCCCCAATTGCGGCTCCAGGCGTCATTGAATATGTCTCGCAGAATTCCCATGTCCCGGCGGAACTGACGGGTGTCCAAGGGCCTGATCACAACGCGTTTTCGCTCGCGCGCCATCATCGCCGACAAGGCCGGTGGGAAGTGCAATTGGTCGGTGCGCATCCAGTAGGCGAGCAGATCCTTGGCTTGCCGGTAGCCCAGGGCGGCGAGCCTTTGATCATAAAAACGCTGTCCGTGCCCCATCATGGCGGACGGGGGACGATCGAACCCCTCTACCAACAGTCCGCTTTCCTGGTTGATGGTCAGGTTGAAGGGGCCTGTGATGCATGCAGCGCCACGGTCTCGCAGCCAGGCCTCTGCCGCCGCGAACAGGCTGTCGAATACGGCAGGGTCGTCCACGGCTTCGAGCATTCCAAAGTGACCCGAATCATGGCCGTGCAATTGCCGGTGAAGGCTGTCGATCTGAGCGGTGATTCGCCCCACGACTTCCGTTCCCGACCAGGCCAGCCACGCCTGCCATGTCAGATGAGGGGACGCCGGATTCTTTTCGGAAAGGAGTTCATGGCGCTCGTAATGGATCGGCTCGATCCAGCAAGGATCGTTGCGATACAGGGTGCCGGGGAAACTGATGAATGTCTTGAGATCCAAGCTTGAGAGGACGGGTCGCGTAATGATGGGTAACTTCTTATCGATCATCGTTGGCCACAAAAGTCCGTAGCAGTTGAACTAGCATCTCTTTTTCGGTACCTGGGAGAGCGTAGCTGAAGTAATGCCACAGGGCACGAATGCCGGGGAAATTGGCGCCACTGCTTTAGTGAACGCTAGTAATCCGTGCACTTTGCGACCATTAGCGCATTCTGTAACGTGAGCTTTGCTACCCTCGATTCCGCCGGTCGTCGCTCACTCGGGAAAAAATTTGCGATCACGCAGATGCCGATTAGTATTGCGTGAGGCGTTGTAAATGATTGAAAAGGCCGAACCGCTTATCCTTGGGGCCCAGACCCCATGAAAACGGATTCGAGGGCAGTAAAACGTCACGTGTTTTACCGGCGCCGGTGATCAACCCGCTATTTGACTTATCCTTACATGGGCTAAATGGATGGGTGTCTTATTATGTCTGCGACCCTTGCAAATCAGGCACTCCCCCAACGTCTAGCCGACTTTTCCACGTTAGTGGAAGCACTCGATTATGCCGCTACCGGTCAGGCCGGCATGAACTTCTACGACAGGCATTGCCACTTGAGTTCGGCGGTTGAATACGCGTCGCTCAGAACTAATGCCGTCGCGATTGCTCATCGACTACTTGGGCTCAAGTTGAAGAAAGGCGACCGGGTCGCGCTTATTGCCGATACGCACCCAAGCTTTATCGAGGCCTTTTTCGCCTGCCAATACGCCGGCTTGATCGCCGTTCCTCTACTGGTTCCTGCCAGCCTGGGAAGCCATCGTTCTTACGTCGACAAGTTGCAAGGGCTGTTCATCAACTGCGTACCGGCGGCCGTTCTAGGGGCGCAGGAGTGGCTTCCCTATATCCGCGAAGCACTGGGGGAGACCCGGCAGGTGTTCGTCGGAACTGTGACGGATTTGGCCGAATTGCCCGCGGTGCAGGCGCTTCCCACGGTCTTGCCGGAGGACATCGCCTACTTGCAATACACCTCTGGCAGTACCCGCTTTCCTCGTGGCGTGATCATTACCCAGCGTGCGGTGATGGCCAATGTCAGGGGCATCGTCGTGGACGGTGTTGGCGTTCGCCCGGGGGACCGGTGCGCCTCGTGGTTGCCCTTTTATCATGACATGGGGCTGGTGGGTTTCGTCCTGGCGCCCATGGCCGCGCAACTGACGGTCGATTACCTGCACACCCAGGATTTCGCCACTCGGCCTGGGCAATGGCTCAAGCTGATCAGCCAGAATCGGGTAGCCATTTCGGTCGCTCCGCCGTTTGGCTATGACCTTTGTGCGCGGCGAGTCCGTGACTCGGAAAAAGCTGCGCTGGATCTCTCCTGCTGGCGTGTAGCGGGGATCGGGGCAGAACCCATTCGGGCATCGGTGTTAAGCCGATTCGCGGATTGTTTTTACGACACCGGCTTCGATCCGGCCGCATTCACGCCTTGCTACGGTCTGGCGGAAAGCACGCTTGCCGTCAGCTTCGCCCGCCGCGGGGTGTTGGTGGATCATGTCTCTCGCCACGTTCTGGAGTATCAGTTCAAGGCGCAAGCGTGCGCCGCCGATGATCCGGGAAGCTGTGGCTTTACCAATTGTGGCGCGCCTTTGCCCGGCCATCGCGTGGAAATCCGCGATGCGGCGGGGCGGGTGGTCGCCGAGCGTGAGGTCGGGCAGATATTCGTGCAGGGACCCAGTGTGATGTCAGGTTATTTCAATGACCCGCAGAGCACCGGGGCCGCGTTACGAGACGACTGGCTGAACACCGGTGATCTGGGCTACCTGTCCCGGGGCGAACTGCACATCACTGGCCGGCACAAGGATTTGCTCATCGTCCGCGGTCGCAACATCTGGCCACAGGATATTGAATACCTGGTGGAGTCCGCGCCTGAACTGAGGCCCGGCGATGCCATCGTATTTGTCGTACCCGGCGATGATGAGCCAAAGGTCGTGGTGCAGATTCAATGCCGCATCCGTGAGCCGCAAAGTCGCGAACATCTGGTGCGTACCCTGGCCGCAAAGATCATCAGTGAATTCGGTCTCGCTGCCGAGGTGCACCTCGTACCACCCCACTCGCTGCCTCGAACTTCCTCGGGAAAGCCTTCCCGTGCCGAAGCCCTTGAACGATTCATGGCCCAGGTGAACACCGATCTTCCTTATCCAGCGCTGGAGGAGACGTGAGCGCCGGCATTGTTTCACTGACGGGTGCGACGGGCTTCATCGGCAGTGTCCTACGCGAACGACTCGTCGCCCGTGGCGTGAAGGTGCGTGCCCTGGCTCGCTCCAGGAGCGGAACGGCAGAGGATGGAACACAGTGGATCAGGGGAACACTGGAAGATGAACAGGCCCTCGTCGAACTCACCAGTGGGGCGGACACCGTCATTCACTGCGCAGGCAAGGTCAGGGGCAGCGACGCCCGGGACTTCGATGCGGTCAATGTGCAGGGCAGCAAGCGCTTGATGGAGGCGGCGCGGCTGAGCGGCAGTTGCAAGCGTTTCCTGCTCATCTCGTCCCTGGCGGCCAGGCATCCGACGTTGTCCTGGTACGCCGCTTCCAAATTCGAAGGCGAACGGCAGGTCAGGGCCGCGGCCGGGGCGATACCCGTGTGCGTTTTCCGGCCGACCGCCGTGTATGGACCGGGTGACCGGGAATTGCGTCCGGTGTTCGAGTGGCTACTGCGCGGCTGGCTGGTGACCCTTGGTCGAAACGATTCACAGTTCAGCTTTCTCCATGTGGAGGATCTGGTCGGTGCCGTCATGCAATGGCTGGATGCACCCGTGGGGCAATCGCAGACCTTTGAGTTATGCGACGGCCAGGCGCAGGGGTACGACTGGGCAAGCCTGGCCAGCATCGCCTCCGACATCCGCAATGCCCCGGTACGCCAGGCGGCAGTGCCTGCCGCGGTAGTCAAGGGGATCGCACGAGCGAACCTGATGCTGTCTCGTCTTACCCGGCAGGCGCCTATGCTCACGCCCGGTAAAGTCAATGAGCTGATGCACCCTGACTGGACTTGCAGCAATGCCCGCATCAGCGCGACATTGGGCTGGGAGCCCCGGATTCTTTTACGGCAAGCGTTGCGCAATCACCTGTTTTGAGCGGGCAAAGAGCCACTGAACTCAAGGAAACCCATGATGTTCACAGAAGAAGAGATACTCGAAAAGGTAATAGAGTTCATCGCGCCGCTCGCACCTCAAGGAACGCCTATCTACCCCAATACCGACCTGATTCAGGACCTGGGGATCGAGTCGATAAAGGTGATGGACATGCTGATGAATCTGGAAGACGAATACCACATTTTGATCAATATCAATATCTTGATGGATGTGAGCACGCCTGCTCAGTTGGCTCGCGCCATTCTCAAACAGATGGAGCATGTCGATGGGACTGTTTGATAAATTCGGCAAGCTGGCAGCCGAGCGCGCCAGTCTCTGTGATTCACAACTGCATCCTTTTGGAATACGCATCGACGAGATGTACTCCCCCACCGAGGGCAGTATCCAGGGCAAAAGGGTCATCCTGGCCGGCACCAATAATTATCTGGGGTTGACGTTCGACCCCGATGGCATCAAGGCGGCGCAGCGTTCACTGGAGCTTGAAGGCACCGGCACCACCGGCTCTCGCATGGCCAACGGCAGTTACGCCGGGCACAGCGCGCTGGAGGAGGAACTGGTTGATTTTCTCGGGCGGCGCTCGGTCATCGTGTTCTCGACAGGGTATGTCGCCAATCTAGGCGTCATCGGCACGCTGGCGAGCGCGCGCGAGGTGGTGCTGCTTGACGCCGACTGCCACGCGAGCATCTACGACGCTTGCAAGCTGGGTGGGGCGGAGATCATCCGTTTTCGCCATAACGATGTCGCTGATCTGGAACGGCGCATGGTCCGGCTCGGCGACCGCGCCCGGGAAGCGATTATCCTGGTGGAAGGCATCTACAGCATGCTCGGTGACCAGGCTCCGCTCAGGGAAATAGTCGAGGTCAAGCGCCGCCTTGGAGGTTACCTGCTGGTTGACGAGGCGCATTCCTTTGGCGTCCTGGGGGCCAATGGGCGAGGGCTGGCGGAGGAGTTGGGTGTGGATTCGGAGGTGGACATCCTGTTGGGCACGTTCAGCAAGAGCCTGGGCGCCGTCGGCGGATTCGCCGCCTGTCACGACGCGCAAATGGATCTGCTTCGTTATGCCAGCAGACCTTACATTTTCACCGCGTCCCCCGCTCCCTCGGCGATTGCCTCGGTGAGGTCGGCGCTGATGGCCATCAAGGAACGCCCGCAGCTGCGGCGTCAGCTGTGGTCGAACGCGCGGCGGCTTTATCAGGGGTTGGCTGAGTCAGGCTACCAATTGGGGCCGCAAGCCAGTCCAGTGATTGCCGTCATGCTGAAGTCGCCACACGAGGGCCTGGCCGTCTGGCGGGCGCTGATAGAGAAGGGCGTCTATGTCAATCTGGTCCTACCTCCCGCGACACCCGGCGCCGTCACCTTGGTGCGTTGCAGCGTCAGTGCGGCCCATACACCTGAGCAAATAGACCAGATCATCGAGGCCTTCGCTTCTTTGCGTGGCCCGATGGGACTCGTCACAGTGGGCGCTTGATGAGTGTCGCGAGCTGTCGGTGAGCTAATCTTTACCTACGACATAGTGAACGACACTCATGCGGATTATTTTTGCCTTTGGCCGCTCCTATCCGGCCCGCACCGTCCTGATGCTGCTGAGCCTGCTGTTGGCAGGGGTGGTTGAAAGCGTCAGCCTGAGCACGATGCTTCCGCTGATATCGGCCGTGCTTGAAGACCAGCCCCATTCAAAGTTGGCGGTCCAGGTCTTCGGAATAATGGACACGATAGGCCTGCAACCTTCGATCCCGAACATGCTGGTGATCATTGTCGTGGGCATGACGCTGAGCAACCTGCTGATCCTGCTGGGCAATCGACAGGTCGGCTACACGGTGGCGCATGTGGCCACCGACCTGCGTATTGACCTTATCAAGGCGTCGCTGGGCAGCCGCTGGGAATATTATCTACGGCAACCGGCCGGAGCATTGGCCAATGCCGTGGCAACCGAGGCTTTCCGCGCGTCCACCGCCTATGAGCACGCGGCCAATATGCTGGCGCTGGCTATTCAGGCCGCGGCCTACGCAATCATTGCGCTTTTTGTTTCCTGGCAGGCGGCGATCCTGGCGCTGCTGATCGGTTTTGTCCTGTTGGTGGCCGTGCGCGGGCTGGTGAAGACCTCCCGACGCGTGGGGAAAAGCCAGACCCGACTGATGCGCGAACTGCTGGTCTACCTGACAGACACGCTGGCTTCAGTAAAACCGCTCAAAGCCATGGCCCGGGATGACATCGCCGACTCTCTATTGCGTCATCATGCCGGTGAGCTCAATGCAGCACTGGAACGCGAAGTGATGAGTCGTGAAACGCTGAGGGCCTTGCAGGAGCCCATGCTCGCGGTCCTTGCCGCGGCAGGTCTCTACGCAGGGCTGGTCATCGGCGGACTGCCACTGTCTTCAGTGATGGTGCTTATCTTCGTGGTGGTGCGCATGTTGGGGCTGCTGCACAAGGCGCAGCAGCGTTATCACCGGATGGTCGCGCAAGAGAGTGCCTACTGGGCCATCAACGAGTCGATCGACAACGCTATCGCCGATGCCGAGCCCGTCGGGGGGAACTGCGCGCCTGCCTTGAAGCGGCATATCGTTTTTGAAAATATCCACTTTGGTTATGGGGGGCGGCAGGTTCTCGACGACGTGTCGATGAGCTTTGCGGTCGGTTCATTCACCACCATGATCGGCCCTTCCGGTGCAGGCAAGACCACCGTGCTCGACCTGATCTGTTCGCTGCTCGCGCCACAGTCAGGACGCATCAGGGTAGACGACTGCGACTTGCATGATCTGGACAGAAGGGCGTGGCGCCGCATGATCGGCTACGTCACCCAGGAAACCTTGTTGCTGCACGACAGCATCCTGGCGAACGTCACCTTGGGCGACAGGGCCTTGACTGCCGCGGACGCCGAGCGCGCGCTCCGTCAGGTCGGTGCATGGCAGTTCGTACAGGAGTGTCCTGGCGGGCTGCAATCGATCGTAGGCGAGCGCGGTGCGAAACTTTCCGGAGGTCAAAGACAGCGTATCGTCATCGCGCGCGCACTGGCCCATCGTCCCAGGCTTCTGATCCTGGACGAAGCCACCAGCGCGCTCGATCCGGAGTCGGAGGCCGATATTTGCCAGGTACTGAAGAATCTGACCCCTGGCATCACCGTCATCGCGGTGTCCCATCGCCCCGCCATGATTCGCATTGCAGACCAGATTCTCGAGGTGCGCGATGGCAAGGTGTTGGCCATCCACAATGCCGTCGATCCTGACGGCACCCGGACTGACGAGGCGAAAGCCTGAAGTGTGTAAACCGCCAATGAAAAAGCCCGGCACTGGGCCGGGCTTTCCAATCACGTAGCCAATTCCTTTTGGCTGACAGCAGTGTGCATGGCGAGTGTGACGAAGGCGTGACGGTCTGCACTGACTTGTGCGGTGCCCCTCAATGAAGAACCCGGCGGCTCTCTCCAATCCTGATCCGGTCAAGCGCCCGGTTCAATGCGTCCAAGGCATCGAGGAGGGCTTTCGCCTCGGCTTCCCGGCCATCGCCCCACAGGCGTTCGGCCATTTTGTTCAGGGCCTGGATGGATCGTTCAATGTCTGCAGCGGTTGCTGCAGGTGTGTCTGTCTGCCGCTTCTTTGACATTGTAAAAATTGCTCAAGTGGTCGAGCGGCGACACCGGGGATCCGGCATTTTTCGGCGCTCATTTCAGAAGGGTAAGTTGTCAAAACGGATACCAACAACGGCTTCAGCCCAGGCTCCATTAGAACACGACACCACACATACAGCTCTCCATTGGTAGTGACGAGCATTTTGGGGTCGATATTTGACACTCGCAGGTGCAACCGGAACACGACAATCGGGTGGATGCCTCAGCGCCATCGAGCGCTGAGTGACCTTCACCAAAGGGGAGTGGAACATGCTGCAACTGACCGGGTCTGGCCGGCCGCAACCACCGGTGCTGCGTATTGGTTTCTGGTTGATGAATGCCTTCGATTTATATGCCCTTGCCAATGCGCTGGAGCCATTGCGCCAGGCCAATCAATTGGCGCAGTGCAATGTTTGCCAATGGCAAATGCTAAGCCAGGACGGACAGCCACTGAATGCCAGCAACGGCATCGCAACCGCCACTGTACGGCTGGATCAGGCACACATGTTCGATGTATTGATCCTTTGCGGTGGCGATGACCTGCATCTTGAGACTGAACATCCAGGCATGCTCCAGCAACTGGACCACTGGGCAAGGCAACCGATCAGCCTGGGGGCGTTGGGTAAGGCCGGTTGGCTGCTGGCTCAGATCGGCGCGTTGAAGGGGTTCCGCTGCAGTTTGCCGGAGCCCACCCCGTCAATGACCTTGGCCGCCTTGCGCGAATTGACGCCGGTAGCAGCACCGTTCTGTGTCGATCGCCAACGCCTGACCTGCGTCGGCCCGCAGGCCGCTCAAGGGTTGATGCACGAGCTTCTCGCCCGCACCCATGGTCGTGGCCTGGTACTGCGGATGGAAAAACATGCAGTACGCCAGGCCCGACCGCTACTTCCCCTGCATGACGCCCCGGAAAAACTTCAAGCAACACTGGCATTGATGAACGAGCACTTGTGCCGGACACTGGGGATCGACGAACTGGCCCACGCCATGGGCATTTCCCAACGCCATCTCGAACGGCTATTCAAGCGCAGCCTGGGTTGTTCGCCGGCCCGACACTACCTGGACTTGCGGCTGCAACAGGCACGCCAGTTGTTGCGGTCCGGTGAACATGCCTTGTCCGATGTCGCCGGGGAGTGTGGTTTTGTCTCGGTACAACACTTCTACCGTTGCTATCGCCAATACTTCGGAGCACACCCGCGCGATCATATCGGCGTCAGCTCGCTCACGCACTGACTGCGTCATCCTTTGCCAATGCCCTCGCCAAGCGGCTGTCACTGCGCTTTCGGGGGCATTTTTGTTTCTGCCGGGAGGCTTGGCAGAGCACAGGGGCAAACAGCGGGTATGGCCAACTACAGGTCGGATTCGCGCAAAAAACCTCACCTTGCATCTGTTCGAATGATCTTCAGCGGCCCGCCAGATTGGCGCCTTCTGTTGCTCAAACAATGACAAGGATAAATGACATGCAAATGCCAAAAACCATCCAGATCAAGAACGGCGAAAAAGTGAAACCGACGTTCTCGGCTAGCGAATATGCCAACCGCCAGGCCAAATTGCGGGCTTATATGGCGCAGAACAATATCGACGCGGCAGTCTTCACGTCCTATCACAACATCAACTACTACAGCGATTTCCTGTACTGCTCCTTCGGGCGTCAATACGCGCTGGTCGTGACCCAGGACAGCGCCGTGACCATCAGCGCGAACATTGATGGCGGTCAGCCGTGGCGCCGTACCGTTGGGACTGAAAACATCGTCTACACCGACTGGCAGCGCGACAATTACTTCGTCGCGATCCAGAAGGCCTTGCCCAAAGCCGGGCGCATCGGCATCGAATTCGACCATCTGAACCTGCTCAATCGCGACAAACTCGCCAGCTGCTATCCGCAGGCCGAGCTGGTGGATATCGCCGCACCGTGCATGCGTATGCGCATGATCAAGTCTGCTGAAGAACACGCCATCATCCGCCATGGTGCGCGTATAGCGGACATCGGTGGTGCGGCCATCGTCGAAGCCTTGCGTGATCAGGTTCCAGAATACGAAGTAGCCCTGCATGCCACCCAGGCCATGGTGCGCGAAATTGCACGCACCTTTCCAGACTCCGAACTGATGGACACCTGGACCTGGTTCCAGTCGGGCATCAATACCGACGGTGCTCATAACCCGGTCACGTCGCGCAGGGTCAACAAGGGCGACATCCTCAGCCTTAACTGCTTCCCGATGATTGCCGGTTACTACACCGCACTGGAACGTACCTTGTTCCTGGACCACTGCTCCGATGAGCATCTGCGCTTATGGGAAGTGAACGTCAAAGTGCACGAGGCCGGTCTGAAGCTGATCAAGCCAGGCATGCGCTGCTGCGATATCGCGCTGCAATTGAACGAGATTTTCCTGGAACACGATCTGCTGCAATACCGCACCTTCGGCTACGGCCATTCCTTCGGTACGCTCAGCCATTACTACGGACGCGAAGCCGGGTTGGAGCTGCGCGAAGACATCGACACCGTGCTGGAACCCGGGATGGTTGTGTCCATCGAACCGATGATCATGCTGCCTGAAGGCCTTCCAGGTGCCGGCGGTTATCGTGAGCACGACATCCTGATCGTCAACGAGCACGGCGGGGAAAACATCACGAAATTCCCGTATGGACCGCAACACAACATCATCAGGAAGTAAGCTGCGACGCCGCACAGTGAACCTGTGCGGCGTTTCTTTTTGATGAGTGGTTGAGTACCAGCAAAAAAAAACGCATGCGCGCAAAAAAGCGCGCAGCATTAATGAACCTTAACCCTGCCAAGTAAAACAATAGAGGGTTTTGTCATGTTCTACGTCCCGACTCTTTACCTCGATAACCGCACCTCTAACTCCGGAGGTGCCCAATGAGCACCCAAGACGCAAGCCTGACGCTGACCATGGCGCAGAAACTTGAACAAACGGCCGAGCGCAAGGCCCTGCGACGCGCAGCCAGTGCCAGCTTCATGGGCAACTTTGTCGAATGGTTCGACTATGCGGCCTACGGCTACCTGGCCACCGTCATCGCCCTGACGTTTTTTCCGCAAACCGACAAGACTTCCGCGCTACTGGCGACTTTCGCCGTATTCGCGCTGTCGTTCATCGTCCGCCCGATTGGCGGGCTGGTCTGGGGTCACTTCGGTGACAAATACGGGCGGCGCAGTGCGCTGTCCTGGTCGATTCTGATCATGTCTGTCTCGACCTTTTGTATCGGCATCCTGCCGACATACAACCATATTGGCCTGTGGGCGCCGGCCTTGCTGTTACTGATTCGCTTGTGCCAGGGCTTCTCTGCCTCAGGTGAGTACGCCGGGGCATCGGCCTTTCTCGCCGAGTATGCTCCCGAGGGCAAGCGCGGTTTGTACACCAGCATTGTCCCGGCGAGTACGGCGGCGGGCTTGTTATTCGGTGCGGTCTTTGTCGCCGGCCTGCATGCGTGGATGAGTGTCGAGGATCTGCATGACTGGGGCTGGCGGTTACCCTTTCTGCTCGCAGCGCCATTTGGGCTGGTGGGACGCTACATCCGCATGAGTCTGCAAGACACACCCAAGTTCCTGGAGATGGAAAAACGCCTCGAAGCGAAGGAGTGCGCGACCCACGCTCCAGTGCGTGAGTTGCTGACAGTGCACCGACGCAGCGTGATGATCGGGATCGGCGTGACCTGCCTGAATGCCGTGGCGTTTTACCTGTTGCTCAGCTACATGCCGACCTACCTGTCCACCGAAATGGGCATGAGCGAGAGTGATTCGTTCCTGGCGTCGACGGTGTCGCTGGCGACCTATATCGGCCTCATTTTCCTGATGGGCAAGCTGTCGGATCGGTTCGGACGCAAAACCATGTTGCTGACCGCTTCGGTACTCTTCTTGCTGCTGACATTTCCGCTGTTCGGGATGCTGGAGAATCAGCCGCTGATCGTGATTCTCATGATCCAGATTGCCTTCGGCACAATTCTGGCTATGAACGACGGCACCTTGCCGTGCTTCCTCGCCGAGATATTCCCCACCCGCGTACGCTTCAGTGGTTTTGCCTTCAGCTTCAATATCGCCAACGCGGTATTCGGCGGCACCGCGCCGTTTATCGCTACCTGGCTGATCCAACTGACCGGCAACAAAATGGCCCCGGCCTGGTATCTGCTGGCGGCAGCGGCGGTCGCCTTGATTGCCATGTTGGCGAGTCGGGAAACTGCGCACAAGGCGTTGCAGGACTGACAGGCCAGGGTTGTCTTTCAGGGCGCCATCGCGGGCAAGCCCGCTCCCACAGAGATTTTCGGGGAACACAGATTGTGTATCCACTAGAGATTCCTGTGGGAGCGGGCTTGCCCGCGAAGAGGCAAGTCCGGCCAACATCAATCTCGAATCAATGCACCGCCGCTACTTGCTTACGCTCACCAATGGGCGATACGCCGAAGAAGCGGCTGTAGCACTTGGAAAAGTGCGCCGGGGAAACGAAGCCGCAGGCGAGGGCGATATCACGTACCTGCGATTCGCTGCGCAACAGCAATTGCCGCGCCCGCGAGAGGCGCAATTCCAGGTAGTACTGGCTCGGCGTGCGCTGCAGGTGCTTGTGAAACAGGCGCTCGAGCTGGCGCACCGACACCTCGTTCAACCGCGCGAGTTCCTCAAGGCCAACCGGCTCCTCGAGATTGGCTTCCATGATCGCCACCATCTGACTGAGCTTGGGCTGCGAGGTGCCCAGCTTCTGCCGCAATGGCACACGTTGTTGTTCCTTTGCACCTCGTACCCGATCGCACAACAGCAACTCGGCTGCATGGGCTGCGATGTCCCGGCCTCCGGGTTCGCGGGCGATCAGCTGCAGCGTCATGTCCATGGAGGCCACGCCACCGGAGCAGGTGTAGCGATCCCGATCCAGCTCGAACAGCTGGTTGGAAATGATAATCCCCGGGAAACGCTCCTTCAGTGCCTCGATATCTTCCCAGTGAATCGTACAGCGATAGCCCTTGAGCAAATCGGCGCGTGCCAACAGATGACTGCCCGTACAAATCCCGCCCAGCGGCACCTGATCATGCGCCAACTTGCGTAGCCAGTTGAGCAGTGGTCGGCTGCTGTGATTGGAGACAATCGGGTTTGATCCAACCACGAACAGCATGTCGAGTTCGGGTGCGTCGGCGATGGTGTGGTCAGGCAGGATGCGCATGCCATTGCTGGCCGTGACCGGGTCCAGGCTGGCGGCGATGATGACCGTGCGAAACATCGGTTTGCGTGCTGCCAGGTTGGCCATGCGCAGTGTTTCCACGGCGGAGGCGAAGCCGATGGTGGTGAAGTTGGGGATGACCAGGAAACCCACGGTTTTCACTGGATGTAGTTCATGCGCCGAACGTCCTGCGGCGGGCTTCGCCGCCTGGAGTTTCGCCATCTTTACCGCTCCTCAGCTGCATAAGTGACGCACTCGACGGCAAGCTGCCGACAGGGACTGCGTCATCTCTTTTTTTGTGATTGTTACACCTGTTTACGGGTATCTGGATCTTACACCCAGTGCCCGATCAATAGACGATCACAAGACAAACATGCATGCATGACTGCAGCGGTTTTGTCGTCTTGCAAGGAGGCTGTGGGCAGCACGAGCCTCCAAGGGTCACTTGCTGATACCCTATCTGCCGCCTCAACCATGTGCAGTACAGTCAACGCAGGAAATGTAAATGAGCGAAGAGATCGATATTCCTGAACCCGAGCACGACCATCTGCTCGATCATGAATTCCACGAAGAAGAACGCTGGGTCGAAGAAGATGCCCAAGGCATTCTTGACGATGATGACGAGGAACAGGATGACCTCGACTATCTGGATTCGATTGATCACGAGGGCTAGGCTGATGAAGTCGAGGGCTCGGAGCAGAACCCTCGCTTCAAATCCCTCAACTGCTTAGTTGGCGGTCTTCAACTGCCCTTGCGCAGTCGATCCGGTGCGGGCGATCACGGTCAGGATCGACAGGGCAGCAATCACCAGCCCGGGTGAAGTCGCCAGCAGCACGCCCGTGGTGCCTGCACCGGCGGCGAGGATCTGCCCGGCGGCCAAGGGCCCCGCCACCGAGCCCAGCCGGCCGATCGCCACGGCGGCGCCGACACCAGTGGCGCGCACGGCGGTCGGGTAGGAGGGTGGCGCCAGGGCGTAGAGCACCAGTTGCGCAGCCATGACGAACAACCCGGCGGCAAAACCGGCGATTGCCATCGGTATCATGCCCACCGACAGGCCGACTCCGGCCAGTGCAGTCAGCAACCCGGCATACACGAACAGCACGACCTTGAGACCGTTGCAGCGGTCCAGCAGCAAGCCACCGAGCAGCGAGCCGAGGGCGCCACCGATGTTGAACAGCATCTGCACCATGCCCGCCTGGGGTTTGCTGAAGCCCTGTTCCAGCAGTAACGAAGGCAGCCAGTTGAGCAGCATGTACATCACGGTCAAGGTGAAGAAATAGCTCAGCCACAAGGCCAGGGTGTTGCGTGTGCGGCCTTCGCCGAACAGCGCCTGGGCGGTGGAAGGGCGCTGGCTGCCAGTGGCCGAATGTTGCTGGCGGAAGGCAGTGGATTCAGGCAGCAGCAGGGCCATCAACGGCACGACCAGCAAGGGCACCACACCGCCGATGATGAAGGTGGTTTGCCAGTGCTCGCTGGAAAACATCGCCACCACCGCCGCGAGCGCGCCGCCCAGGGGAACGCCGCAATACATGACGCTGATGGCGGTGCCGCGGTTGCGCTCGCTCACGGCCTCGGCGCACAAGGCGATCAGGTTGGGCAGGGCGGCGCCCAGGCCCAGGCCGGTCATGAAACGCACCAGCAACAGGCTGGAGTAGCTCTCGACGTAGGCCGTGCACAGGGAAAACACGCCGAACAGCAGCACGGCACTGACGAGGATTTTCTTGCGGCCGATGCGATCGGCGACCCAGCCGCCAAAAAACGCCCCGGGCAGCAGGCCGATGATCCCGGCGCTGAACACCCAGCCCATCATCTTCGGGTCCAGGGCAAAACTCTGGCGCAGTCCGGCGGCAGCGGTGCCGGCGGCCTGCAGATCGAAACCCTCGATCAGCGCAACGATAAAGCACAAAGCGATTGTCAGCGTCGAACGACGCGATGGGCTGTCCATGGGTGGAACCTCATTGTTGTTTTTGTTGTGGAGTCGAGCCGTCCCATCGCACGGGGTACGCTGTAGATGGCTGCTGGCGAATAAGATAACAAAGATAACTAAAAAATGAACTGTCCCTTTAAAATCGAGAAAAATAGCAAATAAGGCTTATAAATCAGTCGGTAAGATGTGGATCATGCGCATGGTGTAAAAATAGATAATAATATTAATGTTCGATTATCGATCATTCACCATTGACAGGGGTCATTGGCTGTTTCCATTCTCTGTCCGCGAAGCCGGTTGCACTGCGCTCCTCCGGCAGCACAAACAACAATAAAAATGGAAATCGAACATGCCAAATCTCCCCACGCACGACGTTGCGACGGCGTCAGCCACCTGTGTGCCCGGTATCAACCGAGGGTTGGTCCTGGCGCTGCTCGGATTGAGCGTTCTACCCACCCAGCTTCGAGCCGCAGGTTTTATCGAAGACAGCCATGGCACCTTGACCCTGCGTAATTACTACCTGGACCGCCAATACAAGGACGATGGGGCCAAGACCGCCGCGCAGGAGTGGGCCCAGGGTTTCATCATGAACATGGAGTCGGGGTTTACCGAAGGACCGCTGGGTTTTGGGCTGGACGTTCGCGGGCTGCTGGGGGTCAAGCTCGACTCCGCGCCGGATCGCAGCGGCACCGAGTTGTTGCCGGTGTCGGCCAGCGACAATCGGGCGGCGGATGAGTACTCGCGCCTTGCCCCGACCGCCAAACTGCGTTTTGCCCAGACCACGGTGAAGTCCGGGGATGTGTCGATCTTCCTGCCGTTTGCTTTTGCCAGCCCTTCGCGACTGCTGCCACAAACCTTTCGCGGTACCACCCTCAGCTCCAGGGACTTCGACGGCCTGGCGCTGAACACCGGGTATATCGATCGCATCGACAAGCGTAATTCCACCAACTATGAGTCGATGACCATCGCTTCGCCCAACCGGCGATTCAACGCCACTGCCACGACCTCGCACATGGCCTATCTGGGGGGCGATTATCAGGTCAGCAAGACGCTGAGCCTACGTGCTTACCACGCCGAAGTGACCGACTTGTACCAACAGGACACCTTTGCGTTGCTGCATGACCTGCCGCTGGGCGCAGGGGTATTGACCAGCGATCTGCGCAGTTTTTTCAGTCGCGAGGATGGCAGCGCCAAGGGTGGTGAAGTGGATAATCGCAACGTCTCGGGGTTGTTCAGCTACCGTTACGGCGGACACAAGCTGGGCATCGGCTACATGCATTCCAGTGGCGACTCGGCGACTCCCTATATCTCCGGGACAGAGTTGATGGGGATGAGTGAGCTGACCATGGCTTCGGACTTTCTCAACGCCAGGGAGCGCACCTGGCAGGCCATCTACGACTATGACTTTGTCGCGTCCGGAGTGCCCGGGCTGAGGGGGCGGTTGCGTTATTTGCGCGGTGACAATATCGAGCTCAAAGCCTTCAACGCCGAGGACCGCAAGGAGCGCGAGTTCCAGATGGAGCTGGGCTACGTGGTGCAGAGCGGTCCGCTGAAGAATGTCGCGCTGGTGGCGCGCAAGGCGATTTACCGCAACGATTTCCCGAGCGGCGCGGCATTTCGCGATGAAAACCAGACCCGCTTCCTGGTGACCTACACCTTGCCAATCTGGTAACCCCAGGGCCCTGAAGGCTTCTCACCGGCACGTCCCTTTGGGGCGTGCGTTACTCCTGATAAATCTTCTTCAGCAGTCGCAGCAGCTCTTCGCGTTCCTGATTGTCCAGGGCTGCGGTGGCGTCCAGGTCGCTTTGCGCGGCGATCTGATTCAGTTCCTTGAGCAGGGTCTCGCCGGTCTTGCTGAGGAAGATCCCATAAGAGCGCTTGTCCGGCTTGCAACGCACGCGCACTGCCAGCGCACGGCTTTCCAGTTTGTTGAGCAGCGGCACCACTTGGGGCGGCTCGATGGTCAGTGCACGGGCCAGATCGGCCTGCATCAGGCCCGGGTTCTGATTGATGATCGCCAGCGCGGAGAATTGAGCGGGCCGCAGATCGTGGGCAGATAGGCGACTGATCAGGTTCTGGAACAGCTTGAGTTGTGCGCGGCGCATGGCGTAGCCGATCAGGTCGTTCAACGCCGAATCGAGTGGTGCCTGCATCTCGGCGTTGGTCGAGGGTGCCTCGATCGACTCGGCGAGGGGGGAGGGCTTGGCCATTGCAGGTGAGTCCTGAAGGATTGGAGGTTAACAAGGCTATCTATTTTGCCGGCGTTGACCGGTGATTGCTATGGCCAATATCCGTTGGCGTTTCGGACAGGGGAGCTTTCAGTGTGTTGAAAATCGGTTAATTTTATTAATAGTTAATTGACATAACTAATTTGCCGGTTTAATTTCCAGTCATCTTCAAACCAAGAACAAGAGAGCATCGTCATGAGCAATTACGAAGGGCGCTGGACAACGGTCAAAGTGGAAATCGAGGAAGGTATCGCGTGGGTCATCCTCAACCGCCCGGAAAAACGCAACGCCATGAGCCCGACCCTGAACCGCGAGATGATCGATGTCCTGGAAACCCTCGAGCAGGACCCGGCTGCTGGTGTACTGGTGCTGACCGGCGCTGGCGAAGCCTGGACCGCGGGCATGGATCTCAAGGAGTACTTCCGCGAAGTGGACGCTGGCCCGGAGATCCTCCAGGAAAAAATCCGCCGCGAAGCCTCGCAATGGCAGTGGAAGCTGTTGCGCATGTACGCCAAGCCGACCATTGCCATGGTCAATGGCTGGTGCTTCGGCGGCGGCTTCAGCCCCCTGGTGGCCTGCGACCTGGCGATCTGCGCCGACGAGGCGACCTTCGGTCTTTCGGAAATCAACTGGGGCATCCCGCCGGGCAACCTGGTGAGCAAGGCCATGGCCGACACCGTGGGCCATCGCCAGTCGCTGTACTACATCATGACCGGCAAGACCTTCGGCGGGCAGAAAGCCGCCGAGATGGGCCTGGTCAATGAAAGCGTACCGCTGGCGCAACTGCGTGAAGTCACTGTGGAGCTGGCGCGTAACCTGCTGGAGAAAAACCCGGTGGTGCTGCGTGCGGCCAAGCATGGTTTCAAACGTTGCCGCGAACTGACCTGGGAGCAGAACGAGGATTACCTGTACGCCAAGCTCGATCAGTCACGCTTGCTGGACACCGAAGGCGGCCGTGAGCAGGGCATGAAACAATTCCTCGACGACAAGAGCATCAAGCCGGGCCTGCAAGCATACAAACGCTGAGGTGCCTCGCACGCAGCCGGGCGCATGCCGCTACTGACGGATGTGCCCTGGTGCTGCGGTTACATCGCTGCCTACCTTGTTCCACTGTATTCCCGACAAAGACTATAAAGAGGAATCACCATGCTGGACGTGCCCCTGCTGATTGGCGGCCAGTCGTGCCCCGCCCGCGACGGTCGAACCTTCGAACGCCGTAACCCGGTGACCGGCGAGTTGGTGTCGCGGGTTGCCGCCGCCACCCTGGAAGATGCCGACGCCGCGGTAGCCGCTGCGCAGAAGGCGTTTCCCGAGTGGGCCGCCCTGGCACCCAATGAACGCCGAACCCGTTTGCTCAAGGCGGCCGAGCAATTGCAGGCGCGCAGTGCCGAGTTCATCGAGGCGGCTGGCGAGACCGGCGCCATGGCCAACTGGTACGCTTTCAACGTGCGGCTGGCGGCCAATATGCTGCGTGAAGCAGCGTCGATGACCACGCAGATCAATGGCGAAGTTATCCCCTCGGATGTGCCAGGCAGTTTCGCCATGGCCCTGCGCCAACCCTGCGGCGTCGTGTTGGGCATTGCGCCATGGAACGCGCCGGTGATTCTCGCCACCCGCGCTATCGCCATGCCATTGGCCTGCGGCAACACTGTCGTGCTCAAGGCATCTGAGCTAAGCCCTGCGGTGCATCGCTTGATCGGTCAGGTATTGCAGGACGCTGGCCTGGGTGATGGCGTGGTCAATGTCGTCAGCAACGCGCCAGCGGATGCCGCGGCGATTGTCGAGCGGTTGATCGCCAACCCGGCGGTGCGACGGGTCAATTTCACGGGCTCCACGCATGTAGGACGCATTGTCGGCGAACTCTGCGCGCGCCACCTCAAACCGGCCTTGCTGGAACTGGGCGGCAAGGCACCGTTGCTGGTGCTCGACGATGCCGACCTGGATGCGGCGGTGGAGGCGGCCGCCTTTGGCGCCTATTTCAATCAAGGGCAGATCTGCATGTCCACCGAGCGCCTGATCGTCGATGCCAAGGTCGCCGATGCCTTTATCGACAAGTTGGCGGCCAAGGTCGCCACCCTGCGCGCGGGTGACCCTGCGGATGCGCAATCGGTGCTCGGTTCGCTGGTGGACGCCAGCGCCGGCACGCGCATCAGGGGTTTGATCGATGATGCCCTGGCCAAGGGCGCGCGCCTGGTGGTCGGCGGGCAACTGGACGGCAGCATTTTGCAGCCGACCTTGCTCGACGGCGTCAACGCGAGCATGCGCCTGTACCGCGAGGAATCCTTCGGGCCGGTGGCCGTGTTGCTGCGCGGTGAGGGAGATGAAGCGCTGCTGCAGCTGGCCAACGACTCCGAGTTTGGATTGTCGGCGGCGATTTTCAGTCGCGATACCGGGCGTGCCCTGACCTTGGCCCAACGGGTCGAGTCGGGCATCTGCCACATCAACGGCCCGACTGTGCACGACGAGGCGCAAATGCCCTTTGGCGGGGTCAAGTCCAGCGGCTACGGAAGTTTCGGTGGCAAGGCATCTATCGAGCATTTCACCCAGTTGCGTTGGGTTACCTTGCAGAACGGACCGCGGCACTACCCGATCTGAACAGGCGGGCATCGACTTCCCAACAAGTCAATTGCCCGCGTGCAAGGCCGAAATAACAATAACAAGGCTGCAGCCAACGGCTGCCACGCTATCGCTGAGTCATCTGTGTATGGCTTGGTTCTAGCGTGCCTCGACGGAGTACAAGCACTTGAGTTCCGAATTCAGTTTGCAATCCCATGTCCAGGCCGGCGCACCACGCTATCGCCAGGTGTCCATCGGTTGTGCGGCGGTCGAGGTGACCGAGCAGCAGGGCGAACTGCACATGCGCTCCCTGGAACCGTTGGCCGAGATGCCCGGGCGGTTGCTCGACCGCCTGGTGCATTGGGCCCAGGTTCGGCCAGCGCAGACGTTCATCGCAGCCCGCCAGGACGACGGGGAATGGCGTCGGGTGAGCTACGCACAAATGCTCGACAGTGTTCGTTCAATCGCCCAATGCCTGCTGGGCTACGGTCTGTCGGCAGACAAGCCGCTGGTGTTGCTTTCGGGTAATGACATCGAGCATTTGCAGGTCGCGCTGGGTGCCATGTATGCGGGCATTCCCTACTGTCCGGTGTCGCCGGCCTATTCGCTGTTGTCCCAGGATTTCTCCAAGCTGCGCCATGTGTGCGACCTGCTGCAACCAGGCCTGGTTTTCGTCAGTGACGCGCCAGCGTACCAGCGCGCCATCGACGCCGTGCTGCCGGCCGATACGCCACTGATTACCGTCCGGGGCCAGGTCGAAGGTCGTCGCCATGCGAACTTTGCCAGCCTGCTTGAGCAACCGGGCGGTGCCGAAGCTGAAGCCGCGTTTGCCGCCACCGGCCCGGACAGCATCGCCAAGTTTCTATTCACCTCCGGCTCGACCCGGTTGCCCAAGGCGGTGATCACCACCCAACGCATGCTCTGTGCCAACCAGCAGATGTTGTTGCAGACTTTTCCAGTGTTCGGTGAAGAACCTCCGGTGCTGGTGGACTGGCTGCCGTGGAACCACACGTTCGGCGGCAGCCACAACCTTGGCATCGTGCTTTACAACGGCGGCAGTTTTTACCTGGATGACGGCAAGCCTACAGCGCAGGGATTTGCCCAGACCCTGCGCAACCTCAAGGAGGTCTCTCCCACCGCCTACCTGACCGTGCCCAAGGGTTGGGAAGAACTGGTGTCGGTCCTGGAACAGGACGCGGAGCTCCGGGAGTGCTTTTTCAAGCGCGTCAGCCTGTTTTTCTTCGCCGCCGCCGGGTTGTCGCAAAGCGTCTGGGATCGCCTGGACCGGGTCGCCGAACAACACTGTGGCGAACGCATTCGGATGATGGCCGGGCTGGGCATGACCGAGGCCGCGCCATCCTGCACCTTTACCACCGGGCCCTTGTCCATGGCCGGTTACATCGGCTTGCCGGCCCCGGGTTGCGAGGTTCGGCTGGTACCGAAGGACGGCAAGCTGGAAGGGCGCTTTCGTGGGCCGCATATCATGCCGGGTTACTGGCGGTCACCGCAGCAGACCGCCGAGGTGTTCGACGAGCAAGGCTTTTACTGTTCCGGTGATGCACTCAAGCTTGCCAACCCGCACGACCCGCAACTGGGGCTGATGTTCGATGGGCGCATCGCCGAAGACTTCAAGCTGTCTTCCGGGGTGTTCGTCAGTGTCGGCCCTCTGCGCAATCGTGCGGTTCTGGAAGGCTCGCCCTATGTCCAGGACCTGGTAGTGACGGCGCCGGATCGTGAATGCCTTGGCGCACTGGTATTCCCGCGGATGCACGAATGTCGCCGCCTGGCGGGGCTCGCGGGAAGTGCCAGCGATGCCCAGGTGCTTGCCAGCGCGCCGGTGCGCGAGTGGTTCGCCAACTGGCTGCAGCGGCTCAATCGCGACGCCAGCGGCAATGCCAGTCGTCTGGAGTGGATCGCGTTGCTCGACGAGCCCGCGTCCATCGATCGGGGTGAAATCACCGACAAAGGCTCGATCAACCAGCGCGCGGTCTTGCAATGGCGTGCAGCCCAGGTCGAGGCGATGTATCGCGGTGAAGACCACTCGATCCTGCGCGCAGGGCCACGGTCTTGAGCTGCCCGGGGCAATATTCGTCATTCACGGATGTGGCGATTCTTGATGCGGTGCGAACGCCTTGGGTCGACATCGGTGGCGCACTGGCCCAGGTATCGCCCATTGACCTGGGCATCAAGGTCGGTCGCGAAGTATTGGCCCGTACCGGGCTCGATCCGCGGGCCGTGGATACGGTGCTGGCCGGCTCCATGGCCCAGGCCAGCTTCGACGCCTACATGCTGCCACGCCATATCGGCCTCTACAGCGGTGTGCCACAACAGGTGCCGGCCTTGGCCGTGCAGCGCATTTGCGCGACCGGCTTCGAGCTGTTGCGCCAGGCCGGCGAGCAGCTTCAAGGGGGCGCGCAACTGGCCCTGTGTGTGGGCGCCGAATCCATGTCGCGCAACCCGATTGCCGCTTACACCCACCGGGGCGGGTTTCGCCTCGGGGCGCCGGTGGACTTCAAGGATTTCCTGTGGGAAGCGCTGTACGACCCGGCGCCGGGACTGGACATGATCGCCACGGCGGAAAATCTCGCCAAGCGTCACGGCCTGAGCCGCGAGGCGGTAGACGGCTATGCCCTCGACAGTCACCAACGGGCACTGCACGCACAGACCAGCGGCTGGTTCAGCGATGAAATCGTCCCGGTGGATAATGCGGTGTTTGAACTGCAAGGCTATCAGCCTCGGGGAATTGCCCTGCCGCGTCGATGTGAGCCGGTCACCCAGGACAGCCATCCCCGGCCGACCGATTTACCCGCGCTGGCCAGGCTGCAGGCGATTCACGCCGAAGGGGTGCAAACCGCCGGCAATAGCTGTGCGGTGGTGGACGGCGCGGCGGCGGCACTGGTCGGCCGAGCTTCGCTGAGTACGCGTCCGGTACTGGCGCATCTGCTGGCGACGGCGGTGGTCGGGGTGGCGCCGGAGTTCATGGGCATCGGTCCGGTTCCGGCAATCCGGTTGTTACTGCAACGCAGTGGGCTGGACCAGGACGATGTCGCCCTGTTCGAAGTCAACGAGGCGCAGGGCGCGCAGGTGCTGGCGGTGGCTCAGGCGCTGGAGCTGGATAACGACCGCCTGAACCGTCGTGGTGGTTCTATCGCGCTGGGGCATCCATTGGCAGCCACCGGCTTGCGTTTGGTGCTGACCTTGGCGCGGCAATTGCGCGAGCAACATAAGCGCTACGGTATCGCCGCCGCCTGTGTCGGCGGCGGGCAGGGCATGGCCGTGCTGATCGAAAACCCGGATTTTCGCGGCTGAATCGTTGCGGTGTTTTTTCTTTTTGAACAACACGAGGTTGGCCATGTGGCACTACCAGGCGCCGTTGCGCGACATGCAGTTTATCTTCGAGCATTGGCTGCAGGCCCCCCAGGCGTGGAGCCAGATGCCCGCGTTCGAGGCCCTCGATTTGCCGTTGGCACTCCAGGT
Source organism: Pseudomonas serbica (assembly GCF_028823535.1). GTDB lineage: Bacteria > Pseudomonadota > Gammaproteobacteria > Pseudomonadales > Pseudomonadaceae > Aquipseudomonas > Aquipseudomonas serbica. Next base: position 144,574 of record NZ_JAQIYM010000015.1, read on the forward strand.
GCTGGGCGAGGCCGGGCGTTTCAGCGCGGATGTATTGGCGCCGCTCAATAGCAGTGGCGATCGCCAGGGCTGCCGTTTCGATAATGGTCGGGTCACTACGCCGGACGGTTTTGCCCAGGCTTACCGGGCATTCGCCGAAGGTGGCTGGCCGGCCCTGGCCTGTGATGAAGCCTTCGGAGGCCAGGGATTGCCGCAATTGCTCGATGCTGCATTGCAGGAAATGCTATACGCCAGCAACCACGCCTGGGCCATGTACACGGGGATCGCCCATGGCGCTTACCTGTGCCTCAAGACCCATGCGCCGCTGTGGATCAAGGAGCGTTATCTGCCGCAGATCGTCAGTGGCGAAGCGCTGCCTACCATGTGTCTGACCGAACCCCAGGCCGGCAGCGACGTCGGCCTGCTGCGCTGCCGCGCCGAACCGCAGAACGACGGCAGTTATCGGCTGAGCGGCAGCAAGCTGTTCATTTCCGGAGGCGAACATGACCTGACCGAGGACATCTTGCATCTGGTGCTGGCTCGACTGCCCGGGGCACCCGCCGGAGGTCGTGGTATTTCGCTGTTTCTGGTACCCAAGCGGCTGGATGGCACTCGAGCCAATGCGGTGCGCTGCGATGGTATCGAACACAAGATGGGCATCAAGGGCAGTGCCACCTGTTCGCTGGTCTTCGACGGCGCCCAGGGTTGGCTGATTGGCGAGGCGAATCGTGGTTTGGCCGCGATGTTCGTGATGATGAACTCGGCGCGACTGCATGTCGGCCTCCAGGGTCTGGGACATGCCGAAGCTGCATGGCAGAACGCCTATGCGTACGGGCTGGAGCGCAGGCAAATGCGCGCGCCCATTCGCCCCGCCGGCGTTGCCGCCGACGCTGTCGACCCGATTCACTATCATCCGGCCATGCGCCGGGTTTTGCTGGAGCTGCAGGCCTACGCCGAGGGCATGCGCGCCGTCGGCTATTGGGCAGCGCATTTACTCGATCAGGCCGAGCAGGCCCCAGACCCGTCCACTCGGCAAGGGGCCTTGCAACTGGCGCAGCTGCTGACGCCGGTGATCAAGGCTTTTTTCACCGAGCAGGGTTTTCGCCTGGCCAGCAATGCCTTGCAGGTATTCGGTGGTTACGGCTACGTCGCCGAGTTCGCCATCGAACAGACCATGCGCGACAGCCGCATTGCCATGATTTATGAGGGCAGTAACGAAATTCAGGCCAATGACCTCCTACTGCGCAAAGTGCTGGGTGATGAGGGGCGCGCCTTCAGGCAATTGTTGGCGGTCATGCGCGAAGAAGCCGCGCAGGTCTGCGAACCCGCAGGCGGGGCCAGCTTTTGCGCCGAACTGGCGCTGCTTTGCAACAAGTTCGAGGGCGTGCAAATAGAGCTACGTGATCATGCAGTCGATGACCCTGAATACCCCTATCGGGCGGCGGGCGATTTTCTGCGCCTGTGTGGTGTGGCCCTCCTGGCTTTTGCCTGGGCTCGGGCGGCGCGTGTTGCCCTGGCGTTAACCGATAGCGATCCGCTGCGCATCAGCAAGCTGCAAACCGCGAGCTTTTTCTTCGCCTACCTGCTGCCGGAAGCGGATCAGCGGATCGCTGCCATTCGTGCGGCCAGGGCGCCGCTGCCGTTTCTCAAGTGAGTGCAGGAGGGTGCGTCGCGGGCATCAGGCATGATCCGAACGCTTCAGGCACCTGATTCCGGGTCGCTCGCAGGCAAGCCGCGAGCCTCCTTGTCATGTTCGTCCTGTTCGTTCATGTGCGGGGCGGCGTCAGAATCATCGAGGCGGGCACCTTTTCCAAAGTCCGGATGCTCACTCGAGACCGGGTTATTTACCTCTGCCTGTCTCATATCTTCAGTGACAGGCGCTTCGTCGTTCGGCGGCAATGAAACCTCGGGCGCGTCATTCCTGGGGTCATGGCCGGTTTCGTTGTCCGTGGTTCGCGTCACGTCTTGCTGCGACCTGTTACCCACTGCATTCTCGTCAATGTCCATGTTGGTTCTCCGTTTTTATGCGCGGGATGTCCGTGCTTATACATGAGAGATAGCGGCTCACGGCGAGTGCCTGGCTTTGGACGAACGGCAAACTCTAGAGCCCTCGGGAAGGCTCAGTCCCAGTCGAAGCCGAGTCCCGGATCGATGGGCGGAATGCACTGCAGGGTCGCCAGATCCAGCAGTGTGAAATAACCGTCCAGCCAGCCCGCGGTATCAATGTGGTACACGTTGCCGAGAACTGCAGCGAACCTGAGCGGTGTATGGCCGACGACCAGCGCGCGAAGTCCTTCGACGCCGCCGGTATCGCCGTCCTGAATCCGGGTGCGTGACCACATGCAGCTGTGCAGAACGAGTTGCAGCCGTGTGTTGTTCTCAGGTGATTCCAGTTCGCTGCGCAACTGATCCCATGACGGCACCGGGCAGTCGGCGTGGACAATCCCCACCAATCCACCAGGTGTATCGATCTCGATGGCGATCGGCAGCTCGGCGAACTGAACCGCGAATGCTATCTGCTCGAACGGCGAAAGCCCGGTGAACCAGGAGCCGCCGTTGCAGATCCAGCTGTCGACGTCGCAGGTGTCGAAGTGGATCACGTAGTCGTCATGGTTACCGCACACCCCGTGAAACCATGGCTTGGCAAGCCAGTCGAGAGCGTCGCGGCTCTCGGGTCCGCGATCAACCAGGTCACCGACGCTGAACAAGCGGTCGACAGCAGGATCGAAACCGATCCCCTCCAGCGCAGCCTGTATCCGGGTGAAGTGGCCGTGAATGTCACCCACCGCGAAATCCCGGCCCGCTGTGTTTGCAGCGAAGCGCTTGATGCGTGACACCTCGATGGATTCGATCACGGGTCACTCCGGTGCGGCCGACGGCGTTCCATTTAATTTTGGCATAGCATCGCCTTGCCCGCCCCCAGTACACCACCCGGTGAGAGACAAGTGAGAGATGTACAGGGGAACCAATTCGGTCCAAAGCGTCTACATTGCAGGGAGTGTTCCCTTTCTGAGAGTACGGATATGTTCAGATACCGCTCGTTGATTGCAGCTATTGCATGTATTGCATTGGTCTCCGGCTCGGCTACGGCATTGGCTGACCCCGGTAACGGGAAAGGGCAAGGAAACGCAAAGGGCAATCCACAAAACAGCCAGGAGCACGGCAACCAGGGGCATAAAGGAAAAAATTCAGGGGGCGATGATTGGGATCATGGCCCCAGCATCAATCGAGGAAGCGTTCTTGGCATCGTTGACGGGTATCGGGACTACTGGAGCCCCGGGCCTGCTTTGCCGCCCGGCATTCAAAAGAATCTTGCCCGAGGTAAACCGCTTCCCCCCGGGATTGCCAAGAAGCTCGATGGTCGGCTGATGGGCAGGCTGCCCCACTATGATGGGTACGAATGGCAGCAGGCAGGCACCGACTTGATACTGGTGGCGATCGCTACCGGCATTATCTATGAAGTTCTCAACGGGGCTTTTGATTGATCATCGCTTCAAGCATCCCGTCCGTCGTGGGGTTTGAACTCAAAGGGATTTGGAGCGTCCTAAGATACGCGCAATCAACCCTCACGGAAGCAATCATGCTTTTAAAAAACAAGAGTTTCGTTGCTGTAATGTCATTCGCCATGATGCTTGCAGCCGCCCCGTTACTCCCTGCTGACCTGTCCATCATGAACTCCGCCTACGCCAAAGAAGGTGGTGGTGGTGGTGGTGGTGGTGGTGGTGGTGGTGGTGGTGGTGGTGGCGGCGGCAATGGTGGTGGCCATGGTGGCGGCAATGGCGGCGGCCATGGTGGCGGTCACAGTGGTACGGGTCACTCCGGCAGTAACGGCCGCGGTGAGGGATTGAGCAGTGATCATGCCGGCAAGGCGGTTCGCGACCATGGCATCAGCGGCAACCGGTACGGTAGTGACCGCAATAGTGACAAGGGTCACGGCACCACCACCTCAGGTATTGCACATTCCAAAGATACGCGCGGGCTGACTAAAGCCACTGCCATTTCGGCCTCGACGCCAGGAGATCACAACGCGAAGGGCTTGAGTAATGCCGGGGCGTCTACCGCCAAGAAATCCCATTGAGCAGAAATTGCCAGTCGCAATCAGTTGATCATTACAGGGTGAACCGCTAGTTATTGCGTCTAACCTGTGCAAACAAAAAATCCCGGAGACGTTCTGTTTCCGGGATTTTTTTCGTTTTACGCCGGGGTAATCCTGCCGTACGTCGAGATCCGCCAACTGACCGGTACACCTGCCAGTCGTTTGAACGCGGGGTTTTGCCAGGCGACTTTGTCCAGCGCCCATCAGCGGCGGGTCGGCACAATTAAAATAGCCTCAAGAACGGTTCGTTCAAGCCGATGAAGTAGGGGGCTGACCGCCTTCCGCCAGTTCATTAGCTAGAGGCAAAGTGCTAGCATCGGCCGCCGCCTGATGCACCCCGGTCACCACCGCAACCGTCGTTTTTCCCAATGTTTTTTTCATTTTCGGACTTTATGCGATTTTTCCTAGATCCCCAGCGAGATATCGATGCAGCGCTGCTACGGTATCGTCGGCTTTTCGGCGTGTTGGCACTGTTCAGCGGTGTGATCAACCTGCTGATGCTGGTCCCTTCGATCTACATGATGCAGGTCTTCGACCGCGTCCTGACCAGCCGCAATGAAACCACCCTGTTGATGCTGAGCCTGATTCTGCTCGGGTTCTTTGCGCTCGGTTGTGCGCTGGAATGGGTGCGCGGCCAGGTCATGATCAAGATGAGCGCAGGCCTGGACACCCAACTGGGTGAGCGGGTATTCGATGCCGCCTTTGAGCGCAGCCTCAAGGAGCACAGCGCCAACCCGGCGCAGGTGTTGAGCGACCTGAACAGCATCCGCCAGTTCGTGACCGGTCCGGCCCTGATCGCCATCTTCGATGCGCCGTGGCTGCCGATCTACGTGATCGCCACGTTCCTGTTCCATCCGTGGCTGGGAGTGTTCACCGTCATCGGTTCGCTGATCCTGGCCGGGCTGGCGGTCTGGAACGAACTGACCACACGCAAGAGCATGAGCGAAGCCAACCGGTTGGCCGTCGCGTCTTCCAGCTACGTCAACAGTACCTTGCAGAACGCCGAAGTGATTCAGGCGATGGGCATGCTCACGCCCCTGCGTCGGCGTTGGTACAACGTGCAGCAACGGGTTATCACTGAGCAGGGCGAAGCCAGCGACCGCAGCTCGCGGATCGCCGCGTTGTCGCGTTTTGTGCGCATGACTTGGCAATCCCTGGCCCTGGGCCTGGGCGCCATCCTGGTGATCGAGAACCAGATTTCCGCCGGAGTGATGATTGCCGTGTCTGTTCTGCTGGGGCGCGCCATGGCGCCGGCCGAAGCGTTGATCGGTTCGTGGAAGCAAATGGGTAATGCCAAGAGCAGCTACGAGCGATTGAACCGGTTACTCACCGAATTCCCCAAGGCCGCGCTGCGCATGCCGCTGCCGCCGCCGACCGGGGCGCTGGGCATCGACCGCCTGGTGATCATCCCGCCGGGTATGCACAAGCCTGCGGTCAACGGCGTGACCATCAGCCTGGCCAAGGGCGAAGTCCTGGCGATCATCGGCCCCAGCGCTTCGGGCAAGTCTTCCCTGGCGCGTGCCATGGTCGGCATCTGGACCGCCAAACAGGGCTCGGTACGCCTGGACGGCGCCGAGGTCAGCCAGTGGTCGCGTGAAGCCCTCGGCCCTTATCTGGGTTACCTGCCCCAGGACATCGAACTGTTCGATGGCACCATCGCCGAAAACATCGCGCGCTTCGGTGAGGTGGATTCCGCCAAGGTCATCGAAGCGGCGCAACTGGCCGGTATCAACGAGATGATCCTGCATTTCCCCAAGGGTTATGACACCTTGCTCGGGTCCGGTGGACTGGGGTTGTCCGGCGGCCAGAAACAGCGCATCGGCCTGGCGCGCGCGCTGTATGGCCAACCGGCGCTGGTGGTGCTCGACGAACCCAACTCCAACCTCGACGATGCCGGTGAAGCGGCGCTGGTACAGGCCGTGCGCAAGCTCAAGGCCGCAGGCTGCACCGTGGTGCTGGTCACCCACAGGCCGAGCATTCTCGGCGCGGTCGACAAACTGTTGTTCCTCAAGGACGGCGTGCAAACCCTGTTCGGCCCGCGTGACCAGGTGCTCAAGACCCTGCTGCCACCGACGCCGCAAAAAGCCGTCGAAACCCGCAATGAAGAAGCCTGAGGCATCAATGCAAGCCAGTTCGAGCGACATTTCGACCCCCGAGCACAAGCCCGATGCGGATGCCGCGGGCATTGCCCGGATCGGTGTCTGGTTTTTGCTCCTGGGCCTGGGCGGGTTTCTGCTATGGGCCTGCCTGGCGCCGCTTGACCGCGGCGTGGTGGGTAGCGGCACTGTGGTGGTTTCCGGCGAGCGCAAGACCGTCCAGTCGCGTACCGGCGGCATGATCGAGAGCATTCAGGTGCGCGAAGGCGACCGGGTGCAGCAAGGCCAGGTGGTGGTGCAGTTCAATACCGTCCAGGCCAAGTCGCAACTGGATGTCGCCCTGGGCCAATGGCTCGGTGCCCGTGCCGTCGAGGATCGCCTGATGGCCGAGCGCCTGGACCGCGCCAGCGTGCAGTGGTCCGCGGCGTTGCTCGCCCGTGCCAGTGACCCTCGTGCCGTCGCGGCGATGGAGCTGCAAGGCTATCTGTTCGCCACTCGCCGTGCCGAGCTGGCCAGCCGCATGCAAATCAGCCAGCACGAAATAGCCTCGCTCAACGAACAACTCAAGGGGTTCGAGGAGATCAAGCGCAACCACGCCGCACAACTGCAATTCCAGCAGCAAGAGCTCAACGGCCTGCGCGAACTGGCCCGTGAAGGTTACCTGCCACGCAACAGGCTGTTCGAAGCGGAAAGCAGTGCGGCGCAGTTGGGCGCCCAGTTGGCTTCGAGCATTTCCGATATCGGCCGTACGCGCCAGGCGATCAATGAAAGCAAGCTCAAGGCCTTGCAACAGGCGCAGATATTCCGCAGCGAGGCCGAGTCGCAGTTGACCCAGGTGGTGGCACAGACCTCAAGCCTGACCGACCAGATCAAGTCACTGGAATTCGAAGTCAACAGCGCCTCCATCGTCGCGCCTGTCGCCGGCCAGGTAATGGGCATGACCGTGCACACGGTCGGCGGCATCGCACCGGCGGGCCAGCGCCTGATGGACATTGTGCCGCAAGGTTCCAGCTGGGTCGTCAAGGCGCAGTTCCCGCCGATGATGGCCGACCGGCTCAAGCCGGAGCTGCCTGTCGACTTGCGATTCGGTTCATTGCAACGGGTGCACACCCCGGTGATCGTCGGCAAGGTGGCCACGGTATCGGCCGACCAGTTGATCGACGAGCACACCGGTTCGCCTTACTTCTCGGTGGAAGTCTCGGTCAGCCCCGAGGCGATCATCCATCTGCGCGAGCTGGGCCTGGATATCAAGCCGGGCATGCAGGCCGAAGTCCTGGTCAAAACCGGCGAGCGGACCCTCGCCAACTACTTGATGCAGCCGGTGACCGAGCGTATGGCCGGTGCTTTCAAGGAAGAATGATCGTGTCTCTACGTATAGGCTTGATGCTCTCCGTGTTCTGCTCGTGCCCGCTGCTGGCTGCCGAGCCGCCATTGTCGCTGGTCGCCCTTTACGACGCCTCGCGAATCAACGATGCGACCTACAAGGTCGCCGGCCACGATTACGAAGCCTCGCGCCAGGAGGAGGCGATCGGCCGCAGCGGCTTGCTGCCACAGGTGGCCATCAACTCTCGCTACGGGCATGGCGGCCAGTTTGAAAACCAGCCCTCGACCAGCAGCCAGGACGATCAGTTCGCTTCCGACAGTGTTGCCCTGTCGGTCATCCAGCCGCTGTTCGACAAAGGCCGCTGGGCATCCTACGAACAGGCGAAGGCTCGGGGGCAACTGGGCGAAATCCAACACGAGGGCGCCGACCAGGCGCTGTTCGATCGCGTGGTGCAGGCCTATTTCGACCTTGCCCAGGTGGAAAACGAACTCAAGCTGACGACCCAGCAGAAAGCCTCGATCGAAGCTTTGGCCAAGCAATCCAAGCGTCTGTTCGAAGCCGGTGAAGGCACCATCACCGACCTTGAAGAGGCGCAAGCACGGCTCGATTCGATCCGCGCCCTGGAGATCCAGTTGCAGGCCCAGCATCGCTCGGCCCTGCGCAAGCTCGCGGGGCGCGCAGGTATCACCGTCAGCGAGATCCCGCAGATGCAGGAACAGGCACCGGCCGCCGCCTTGCTCGCCCCTGAACAGGACCTGGACTACTGGCTGTTCAAGGCTGACCAGGCCGCGTCCGCACTGGGCATCAGCCGAGCTTCGATCAAGGTGGCCGAAGCCAACCTCGATCAGCAGAAGGCCGGGCACTACCCGACCGTGGCGCTCAGCGGCCGGCTGGCGCGGGTCGGCCAGAGCGACATCAACGATTACACCCAGCGCCAGTCGACCTATTACGTGGGCGTGGTGATCGATATCCCGCTGTACCAGGGCGGCGGGGTCACTGCGTCGTCGGAAAAAGCCCTTGCCACCCTCGAAAGCGCCCGGTCCAGCTACGAGGCCCAGCTCCAGCAAATGAACGAAGATCTCGAGCTCAACTACCTGGGGGTGGTGGCGGGCTACGAGAAGAGCAAGGCCCTGGTGACCGCCGTGCGCTCGAGCCAGACCGCCCTGAAGTCCGCGGAAAAAGGCTACGAGGCCGGCGTGCGCTCGACGGTCGACATCCTCGACGCCCAGCAGCGCCTGTTCGCCGCCAAGCGAGACCTGCTCGATACCAAGCTGGCGATGCTGCAAAGCTACGTCAACCTGCATACGAGGACGGGACAGATGACCCGCAGCCAGCTGGAGAAGGTTCAGGGGTTGTTCTGACAGGCTCTGTCGCGAGCAGCCTCGCTCCCACAGAAGATCGCGTACAACCAGGAGAGAGTGCTCGCCTGATTGGCCGCCATCGCTGGCAAGCCAGCTCCTACAGGGTTGCGGGGTGCATGCTGAATGGCGGCATGACACCCCTCTGTAGGAGCGTTGCGCCGTCATCGCTGCGATGCCGCGAGAGAAAGGACATTACGCCTGAGCCCTGCCGGGCGCCACGCTGCTGATTGCGTCCTCGAAATCCCTGACGAAGCGCGGCGTGTCGAAAAGCACCGAGTGCTCGCGGCCCTTGTGCAGGCGCGCGCGCAAGGCGGGCAACAGATCAGCCTGGGTGGCCAGTTCGACGGCACGTTCTTCGTACTCGGCCAGCGTGGTGGTGATCAGCTCCGGCAGGTCCAGCGCCGTCAGCAGGCTGCCCGCCATGCGTGAGGCAAAAGTGCGTCCCGAGCGGGTCAGTACTGGCAGGCCCATCCACAAGGCATCGTTGGCCGTGGTGCCGGCGTTGAACGGATACGCGTCCAGGAACAGGTCCGCGGCGCTGTAGCGGGCCAGGTATTGTGCCGGTGCGACGCGCGGGGCGAACAGCAGGCGTGCCGGGTCAACGCCCTGTGCCTGGGCCCTGGCGCAGAGGTTTTCCTGGGCCCAGGGGTTGTCGGCCAGCAGCCACAACACACTCTCGGGGGCGCGCTGCAGAATGCGCATCCAGCAGTCGAATACCTCTTCGTTGAACTTGTAGTTGTTGTTGAACGAGCAAAACACGAAGCGGTCCTGCGGCAAGCCGCACTCGGTGCGGGTCGGCAACGCCGCAACGGGGCGTTGGCGGTCGCTGCACTGGTAGATTTGCGCCAGGTACAGCGGTGTCTCGCTGTAGTACGCCTTCTCGCTGTCGGGGATCAGGTAGCGGTCGGCGATCACGAAATCGATGCCAGGCAGGCCGGTCGACCCAGGAAAACCCAGGTAAGTCATTTGCACCGCGGCCGGGCGGTAGGCCGGAATGTCCGGACGCGCTCCGGAGGTCAGCCCATGAAGGTCGATGAGGATGTCGATCTCATGGTTGCGAATGCATTGTGCGGCGCTCGCATCATCCATGGCGTCGATGCGCACGAAGTGGTCCATCGCCCGCTTGACCCGCTCGCGCAAGGCCGACCCGTCTTCGCGGGTCCAGCAAAAACCGTACACCTCGAAGCGTTCCCGATCGATCAACTCGAACAGCTCCACGGTCAGCAATGACACCGCGTGCAGGCAGAAGTCCGACGACAGGAACCCGATGCGCAGCTTTTGATGGCCATAGCCTTGGGGCGAAGCCAGGGCGGGGACCCGGACATTGACCCGCTCTTTGACAAAGTGCACCGCAGCGGCCAGTTGCAGGCCGGGGTCATCGCTGCCGGCGAGCAGGGCCAGGGGCGAGGAGGCCTTGAGCAGGTCGCCCCGGCTCAGGCCCGCCGGCGGCTCATACACCGGCCAGACACACTGTTTCTGGCGCAGGTGCACCCAGTGCTGGATCACCTTGGGTTGAGCCGGGTCGGCTTCCAGGCTGGTACGCAGGATGGCTTCGGATTTCTGCAGCTGACGGGTTTCTTCCAGCAGACGACCCAGGTTATTGCAGGTCATCAGGTACAGCTCGCGGCTTTGTGCGGTGTCGACCAGGTTTTCATCAAGCATCGACTGCCAGATGGCCAGGGCTTCCTGCGGTTTTTGCTGGCGCTCCAGCAAGGTCCCCAGGTTGAACCAGGCCTGGGCAAATTCCGGGTTCTGGGCGATGGCGGCGCGGTAGGCGGTCTCGGCGTCCTGTATCTGCCCCAATTGAGTCAGAGTGGCTCCCAGGTTGAACTGGATAATGTAATTGACCGACGAATGACAGTGCTGCAGCCAGCGCTGGTAGAGCGCTGCGGCATCCCTGATACGCTGCGCGCCATTGAGCCGTTCTGCGGTTTCGAGCAACTTCATCGGTTCCAGCGCGACACCTTCGGCCAGCTGCAGGGCTGCGGCCAGCACGACGTCAAGGTTCGGGCTCTCAAGATTCTCTCTAGGCATTTTGCGCGAAGGTCTCTTCCAATAAAAAAATACCGAGCTCTTTCGAGCCCGGTATCGGATCAGTCAAGGTTTACCACTGAAGATCAGTGAATCCAAGTCTGCACATCGGTTGCAACCAACAATTGCACATCACCATCGTTGAACACGTTGTAGCTGGCGCCGTCGACCGTGGTGGTACCGGCCGCTTGCCACTCGCCACTGTCGCCAGTGATGTTGACCGTGTCGTTGTGGTCACCGTTGATGATCATCTGCACGGGTGCCGCGGCACCGCTGTCCACATCCACCTGGCCGGCCTGGCCGAGCTTGCTGACGGCTTCGGCGTCGACGGTCACTACGCTGGCCTTGCCGCCATCGGCGGCCAGATCGATAGCCCCCAGGGAATGGGCCTCGACTGCTGTCGAATCCAGCTTGGTCAGGTCGAAGGACTGATTGCCATTGGCGTCGGTGCGGAACCAGACGTCGGCGATCGTGTGGCTCTGGCCATCGCTGGTTTCATAGCTGCCGTTAAGGCCGATCAGGTTGCCGTGGTTGAGCTCGGCAGTCTTGGCCACATCCAGGTTGAACTGGGTGATGCCAAGCTCCTTGAGGTTGTGCATCTCTCCCTTGTCACTGACGCCATCGTTGTTGGCATCGACCCAGACTTGCAGCGACGCGAACAACTGGTCAGCCCCGTTGACGGCGCCATCATGGTTGCTGTCCAGGCTGATGAGTGCTTCGAAGCCATCTTTGGCCAGCGAACCGTCCGGCAGACGGAACGAGGAACCGAACAGCTCGGATCCATCGTTGACCTGGCCATCGCCATTGAGGTCGAGCGTCAGCAGGCCGTCACCGCCAGTGGCCCAGCCGGTCGCTTCCTTGTGACCGTCGGCATTGAGGTCGAACTTGACGCCGGTGCTCAGGTGCGTGGTCTGCACGCCATCGCCATTGAGGTCCAGGACCAGTGGCGTGGACAGGGCCAGTGCATCGATCTGGGTGGCGCTCATCGCCTGCAGTTGCGCCGTGGTGAACGAATCAACCTGGGTCATCGACAGGTGCGACAGTTGCGCCGTGGTCAGCACCGCAGCTTGCGCCGTGGTCAGGGCCGCCACTTGCGCCGTGGTCAGTGCCGCCATGTCGGTGGTTTCGATCGCCACGATCTGCGCGGTGGTCAAGGCTGCTACATCAGCGGTTTCCAGAGCGCTGATCTGGGTCGGCTTGAGGGCCGCGATCTGCGCCGTGGTCAGTGCCGCGACCTGGCCAGTGGTGAACGCTGCCAGTTGGGCAGAGGTCAGGGCGCCGATATCGGCCGTTTCGATGGCCGCCACTTGCGTGGTGGTCAGGGCTGCGATCTGGGTCACCTTCAACGCCGCCACCTGGGCGGTGCCCAGGGCAACCACCTGGGCGGTGGTCAGAGCAGCGGTCTGCGCAGTGGTCAGGCTTGCAACGTTGCCCACCGACAGAGCAGCGATGTCCGCGGTTTCAATGGCCGCTACTTGAGTGGTGGTCAATGCCGCAGCTTGTGCCGTGGTCAATGCCGCTACCTGAGCGGTGGTCAGGGCGACTACTTGCGCTGTGGTCAGTGCTGCCACATCAACAGTTTCCAGTGCGCTGATCTGGGTCGGTTTCAGGGCCGCCACTTGAGCGGTGGTCAGGGCTGCAACCTGGGCAGTGGTCAAGGCCACCAGTTGAGTATTGGTCAGTGCGCCCAGGTCGGCGGTTTCCATTGCCGCCACTTGCGTGGTGGTCAGGGCCGCGATCTGGGTCGGCTTCAGTGCCGCTACCTGCGCAGTGCTCAGGGCCACCACTTGAGCCGTGGTCAAGGCGGCCACGTCGGCGGTTTCCAGGGCGCTGATCTGGGTCGGCTTGAGGGCCGCCACCTGGGCCGTGGTCAGTGCCGCCACTTGAGCAGTGGTCAGGGCGACGACGCTGGCGGTGGTCAGTGCGGCGACATCGGCGGTCTGCAGGGCCGCCACTTGCGTGGTGGTCAGTGCAGCCACTTGGGCCGGTTTCAGGCCGGCCACCTGGGCGGTGGTCAGTGCCACAACCTGGGCGGTGGTCAACGCAGCGGCCTGCGCGGTGGTCAGGGCCGCAATGCTGGTTACTGGCAAGGCCGCGATATCTGCGGTTTCGATGGCCGCCACTTGCGTGGTGGTCAGCGCAGCCACTTGGGCGGTGGTCAGTGCCGCGACCTGGGCCGTGGTCAAGGCCACCACTTGAGCGGTGGTCAAGGCGGCCACGTCGGCGGTTTCCAGGGCACTGATCTGGGTCGGTTTCAGGGCTGCTACTTGAGCGGTGGTCAGGGCGGCTACCTGAGCGGTGGTCAAGGCGACGACGCCAGCGGTGGTCAACGCAGCGATGTCCGCGGTTTCGATGGCCGCCACTTGCGTGGTGGTCAGCGCAGCCACTTGGGCGGTGGCCAGGGCCGCGACCTGGGCCGTGGTCAATGCCACTACTTGAGCCGTGGTCAAGGCCGCAATATCAGCGGTTTCCATGGCTGCGATCTGCACCGGGGTCAGTGCTGCGACCTGGGCCGTGGTCAGTGCCGCCACTTGGGCGGTGGTCAGGGCGACGACGCTGGCGGTAGTGAGTGCGGCGACATCGGCGGGCTGCATGGCTGCCACTTGCGTGGTGGTCAGTGCAGCCACTTGGGCCGGCTTCAGTGCGCCCACCTGGGCGGTGGTCAAGGCCACGACCTGGGCGGTGGTCAGGGCAGCGGCCTGCGCCGTGGTCAGGGCCGCGATGCTGGTCACTGGCAGGGCGGCGATGTCAGCGGTTTCGATGGCCGCCACTTGCGTGGTGGTCAGCGCAGCCACTTGCGCGGTGGTCAGTGCCGCGACCTGGGCGGTGGTCAAGGCCACCACCTGAGCAGTGGTCAAGGCCGCCACGTCGGCGGTTTCCATGGCACTGATCTGGGTTGGCTTCAGGGCCGCCACTTGTGCCGTGGTCAAAGCTGCGACCTGTCCGGTGGTCAAGGCTACCAATTGGGTGGAGGTCAGGGCGGCTATATCGGCGGTCTCGATGGCCGCTACCTGGGTGGTGGTCAGCGCCGCCACTTGCGTAGTTTTCAAGCCCGCCACCTGGGCGGTGGTCAGCGCGACAACCTGGGCGGTGGTCAGGGCAGCGGTCTGTGCGGTGGACAGGGCTGCGACGCTGGCCACTGGCAGGGCGGCGATGTCAGCGGCTTCGATGGCCGCCACTTGCGTGGTGGTCAAGGCCGCGAGCTGGGTGGTTTTCAGCGCTGCAACCTGGGCCGTGGTCAACGCCACTACTTGAGCAGTAGTGAGGGCCGCCACATCAGCGGTTTCCAGGGCGCCGATCTGGGTCGGGGTCAGCGCTGCGACTTGTGCCGTGGTCAGTGCCGCCACTTGAGCAGTGGTCAGGGCGACGACGCTGGCGGTGGTCAGTGCGGCGACATCAGCAGGCTGCATGGCCGCCACTTGGGTGGTGGTCAGTGCAGCGACTTGGGCCGGTTTCAGCCCGGCCACCTGAGCGGTAGTCAGGGCCACGACCTGGGCGGTGGTCAACGCAGCGGTCTGCGCGGTGGTCAGGGCCGCAACGCTGGTCACTGGCAAGGCGGCGATGTCAGCGGTTTCGATGGCCGCCACTTGCGTGGTGGTCAGCGCAGCGACTTGAGCGGTGGTCAGGGCCGCGACCTGGGCCGTGGTCAATGCCACCACCTGGGCGGTCGTCAGCGCTGCAACATCGACAGTCTGCAGGGCGCTGATCTGGGTCGGTTTCAGGGCTGCCACTTGAGCGGTGGTCAGGGCGGCGACCTGAGCGGTGGTCAAGGCGACGACGCCAGCGGTGGTCAACGCAGCGATATCAGCGGTCTCGATGGCCGCCACTTGGGTGGTGGTCAGCGCAGCCACTTGGGCGGTGGTGAGTGCCGCGACCTGGGCCGTGGTCAAGGCCACTACTTGAGCCGTGGTGAGGGCCGCTACATCAGCGGTTTCCATGGCTGCGATCTGAACCGGGGTCAGTGCAGCGACCTGGGCCGTGGTCAGTGCCGCGACCTGAGCGGTGGTCAGGGCGACAACGCTGGCGGTGGTCAGTGCGGCGACATCGGCAGGCTGCATGGCGGCCACTTGCGTGGTGGTCAGTGCAGCGACTTGGGCCGGTTTCAGTCCGGCCACCTGAGCGGTAGTCAGGGCCACGACCTGGGCGGTGGTCAGGGCAGCGGCCTGCGCGGTGGTCAGGGCCGCGACGCTGGTCACTGGCAGTGCGGCGATGTCAGCGGTTTCGATGGCCGCCACTTGCGTGGTGGTCAGCGCAGCGACTTGCGCGGTGGTCAGGGCTGCGACTTGGGCGGTGGTCAAGGCCACCACCTGAGCGGTCGTCAGTGCGGCGACATCGGCCGTCTGCAGGGCGCTGATCTGGGTCGGTTTCAGGGCTGCCACTTGAGCGGTGGTCAGGGCGGCGACCTGAGCGGTGGTCAGGGCAACGACGCTTGCTGTGGTCAACGCAGCGATGTCCGCGGTCTCGATGGCCGCCACTTGGGTGGTGGTCAGCGCAGCCACTTGAGCGGTGGTCAGGGCTGCCACCTGGGCGGTGCTCAGGGCCACCACTTGAGCGGTAGTGAGCGCCGCTACGTCAGCGGTTTCCATGGCTGCGATCTGAACCGGGGTCAGTGCAGCGACCTGGGCCGTGGTCAGTGCCGCGACCTGAGCGGTGGTCAGGGCGACGACGCTGGCGGTGGTCAGTGCGGCGACATCGGCAGGCTGCATGGCGGCCACTTGCGTGGTAGTCAGTGCAGCGACTTGGGCCGGTTTCAGTCCGGCCACCTGAGCGGTAGTCAGGGCCACGACCTGGGCGGTGGTCAGGGCAGCGGCCTGCGCGGTGGTCAGCGCCGCGACGCTGGTCACTGGCAGGGCGGCGATGTCAGCGGTTTCGATGGCCGCCACTTGGGTGGTGGTCAGCGCAGCGACTTGCGCGGTGGTCAGGGCTGCTACTTGGGCCGTGGTCAAGGCCACCACCTGAGCAGTGGTCAAGGCCGCCACGTCGGCGGTTTCCATGGCACTGATCTGGGTCGGTTTCAGGGCCGCCACTTGGGCAGTGGTCAGTGCCGCGACCTGGGCA